>CAVYYE010000003.1:0-772500 GCA_963772655.1 uncultured delta proteobacterium | reverse complement strand
GCCACGTTCGTGAAGTCGATCCCGGCGATCAAGCACGCGGTGCCGAAGTCGACGTTCAAGCCCAACCCGCCGCCGGCCAAGCCCTAGACGACCCGCACCAGGCGACGGTTCTTGCGCCCGCTCGCCACCACCAGCATCGTCTCGGTGGCGAGATCGGCGAGCGTGACCTTGCGATCGATGTCGCCGCGCTCGACGGCGACGTTGTTGAGGTAGGCGCCGCCCTGCGCGATCAGCCGGCGCACCGCGCCCTTGGACTCGCCGAACGCGCGGACGAGCAGGTCGAGGATCGTGATCCCGGGCTCGAGCTCGCTGCGCGGGATCTCGATCGTCGGCACGATGTCGGCGAGCGCTCCGAGATCGGCGTCGGTGAGACCGGCGAGCGACTCGCCGAACATCACCTTGCTCGCGGCCTCGGCGTTGGTCACCGCGCCCGGGCCGTGGACCCACGATGTCAGCGCGCGGGCGAGCTCGCGCTGCGCTGTGCGCTGCGCGCGGTTGGCATCGTGCGTGGCGATCAGCTCCTCGATCTCGGCGACCGGACGCAGCGAGAAGATCTTGAGGTAGCGAACGGCATCGTCGTCGGGGAGGTTGAGCCAGTACTGGTAGAACTTGTACGGAGAGAACCGCGCGGGATCGAGATCGACGCGCTCGCCGGTCGCGGTCTTGCCCATCTTGTTGCCACTCGAGTCGAGCAGCAGCGGCGCGACCAGACCGAACAGCTGCGCGCCGCCCATCTTGCGCGACAGCTCGCAGCCGGCGGTGATGTTGCCGAACTGGTCGGAGCCGCCGACCTGGAGCCGGCAGCCGCGCGCCTTCGACAGGTGCACGAAGTCGAACGCCTGGAGCAGCATGTAGGAGAACTCGGTGTAGCTGATGCCCTCGCTCCCCTCGTCGCTGCCGCCGGACCTCCCGATCCGCGCCTTCACCGAATCCTTGGCCATCATGTAGTTGATGGTGAGGTGCTTGCCGATGTCGCGGAGGAACTCGAGGTACGACACGCCGCGCGTCCAGTCGGCATTGTCGACGAGGATCGCGCCGGTCTCGGGGTCCTCGAAGTCGAGCAGCTTCGACAGCTGTGTGCGGATCGCATGGACGTTGGCGGCGAGCGTCGCGTCGTCGAGCAGGTTGCGCTCCTCACTCTTGCCCGACGGATCGCCGACCATGCCGGTGGCCCCGCCGACCACGACGATCGGTCGGTGACCGGCGAGCTGGAACCGCTTGAGCAGGATCGTCGGCACCAGGTTGCCGATGTGGAGACTGGACGAGGTCGGGTCGTAGCCGGCGTACAGCGAGATCTGCCCCTGCGCGACCAGCTTCGCCAGCTCGTCGCGATGGGTCACGTCCGCGATCAGGCCACGTCGTTCCAGCTCGTCGAGAATCTCCATCGCCGCGAATGTACTCGAAACCGCCCGCTTGTCTTGCTGCCGACTTCGCTTCCGCGAACCGCTCGGCGGTGGAGCGGTCGTGAGACCGCGAGGTGGGCGTGGAGAGTACGCCGATCGCCGCTCGCGAAGTCGTTGTCCACCGCTCGGGCGGCTCGCGGATCTGGGTTGCCATGGAATTCTCGGCACCGCGCCGATCGCCGGTGTTTGCCGTCGATCCGGTGGGAGAGTTGCGCGGTCTCGCCGCGCTGACCGATCCCGACGACGAGGTCGCCGCCGTCATCGACATCCCCGTGATCGGGGCGCGCGGCGACGGCAAGACCCAGTTCATCGTGCACGCGATCCGTGCGCTCCACGCCCACGCACCCGGGCTCGAGGGCGCGGAGCAGGAGCTCAACCAGGACGTCATGCGCATGGTCCTCGACCCTCGCGCGAAACGCCCCGATGCCACACCGCCCGGCGTGGTTCCGCACTTCACGTTCCGCGTTCGGACCGGGGGGTTGTTCGATCGGCTCGGCGCGCGCGGTGCGCTGCGGCTCGCGATGCGGGCCACGCGGATCGCGGTCGCGGTCGCGATCGCGGCGGCGTTCGTGCTCGGGGGCATCGCGCTCGCCGCGACCGGCGACGTCCGTCAGGGGATCGTGTTCGGCGGCATCGGCGCGATCGTCGGAGCGATCGCGGCGCTGGTGTCCCGCCGCCGACTCGCGCGATTCGGCGACGTCGAGATCGTGTTCTGGGATGTCGCGGGCGAGCAGGTCTACTCGGAAGGAGCGGCCGACTACTACGCGCTGATGTCGCGGCTGGTCGACGCGCGCCGGCAGCGCGCCGAGCACCTCGGGCGGGCGTACGCGTACGCGCCCGTGCTGATCTGCAACCCGCTCGCGCTCGGCACCGCCGACGAGGGCAGCGCCTACGAGCGTCTGCGCGAGCTGGTGCCGCTGTTCGCGGCGCTCGATCGCGAGACGCCGCGCGTGCTGGTCGCGATCAACCGATGGTCGGTGGTCGATCCGATCTGCATGCGCGGAACGCCGCGCGATCAGGTGGTCACGATCGCGTCGCGCGGACGCGATGACGACGCGCCGACCACCACGCAGGTCGCGCGCGATCAGGTGCGCACGCATTGCCTCGACGCCGAGGACGGACGCGACGGCGACGTTCGCATCACGTACTTGCGATACGACACCGCGCTGCGCGCCACGGTCGCCGACGTGGATCCGGGGCAGGCGCGTGAAGACGACCACGCATCGAGCCTTGCCACGCGTGAAGACGGGGCGCGCCTGACCTACGAATTCGACGACGGGCCGGGAGCGTTCGGTGCGGCGGGCGCGCGCCATGGCTTTCTCGACTGGGTGATCGGGCTGGTGCGCTGGCCGGTGGTGCCCGGATCGCGTCCGATGCCGGCGGCGGTGCCGTCGCCCGCGCACGGTGGTGCGCACGGTGCGCTCGGCAGCGGATCGATCCCCGCCGCGGGCGCTCCACCGATCGCTTCGGGGTCGCATCAGGCGGCCGCCGACGTGTGGGCGCGTCCGATGGATCCCACCCCCGCTCTCGACACGAGGCCGCGATGACCGCGCGCGTGGTCGTCCGACGTGCGTGGTTGCAGAAGCACCCCACGCCCGACGCCGCTGCCGGCGAGTTTCATTGGTATCCGGGGCACAGCGACCGCGAGCTTCGCGGCGAGCTCGTCGAGCGGGTGCGCGGGGTCGAGCCACCGGGTGTGCTGTGGTCGCTCGCACCCGACCGCGCGGTGTGGGCCCGGGCGTTCGCGGCGCACGCCCCGACCGACGGCCGCCGCTACATCGGGCTCGCCGTCGCGATCGCCGAGGCCGGCGAGCCAACCTCGGGATCCGAGCGCGCGCGGCCGGCCACGCTGCTCGCGGCGATCCGCGCACCCGAGCCGATGCCGTGGTACCCGACCGGAGCCCACGATGCCGTCGGCGAACCGCGCACGATCGACACCGCCCGACTGCCGGTCCGTCATCGGGCACGGGTCGGCGTGCTGCGCGAGATCGAGGCCGTGACCTCGCGCGAGCTCGATCGCCGGGACGCGATCGCGATCGCTCGCTCTCTGATCGCGGGCGGCGTCGCCCGGATCGCCGACCCGGCGGCAGTCGGCGTGCTGGCCGCGGTCGCGGGGCTCGAGGCCGTGATGCCGCCGGTGGTGGCACGACTGTCCCGGCGCGGAAGCTGCGTGGTCGCGAGTCGCGGGGACGAGCTCGCCACGCCCGATCCGATCGCCAGCCTCGCCGTCGCGGCCTGGCTCGAACCCGCTACCCCGCGGGCGCGTGCGTGGCGCTTGCTCGGCGATCTCGCCGGGGCGCGCGGAGCCACGCTCCACGACGTCGCGCTCTCTGCCGGCGACGTGCGCGCGAGCCTCGCCGTGCGGTCGACCCCGAACCCCGCGCGCGGAGTGCTGACGGATGCCGAGACCGCGGCGATCGGGTCCCCAGGCCCCTCGATCGACATCGAGAACGCGGCGCTCGTCGACATCCTGCACGCGTGGGGACGCGGGCGCTTCGATCGATGCCCGACGGCCGGCACGCTCGTCGAGCGGCTCGCCGACGCGGTCGCGCTGCGCGCGCTGGCCGCACTGGTCGACGGACACGATGCCGGCGAGGCGATCGCCGAGGCACGCTGGCACTCGATCCTGCCGGCGGCGCGGCGCGACGCGCTGCTCGACACCCTGGTACGTCGCGCGGGATCTCTGCGCGATGTCGTGGAGGTGAGTCATGGCTGAGCTGCAACGAGTGCGACCGGTCGAGGAGCTCGACCGCGCCAGCGATCACGTGGCCGAGCTTCTTCGACGTGCCGATCGCCTGCTCGCGGAGTGGTCGGCGTTCGGGGACGTGGTCCGCGCGCAGGTCGATCGCGAGGCCGGCCGGATCGGTGACGTCGTCGGCGACAGCGTCGGCGGTGCCGTGTCCGCAGCCGTCGATCGCTCGGCGCGCTCGGCGATCGAACGCTCGATCGACGAGCGCCTCGGGGCAACGCTCGCGTCGCTGTCGGCCGAGGTCACCAAGCTCGAGGGTCGCGTGCGCGCGGCCGCACACGGCGTGGTCGAGCAGCGTCGGCGCGAGCGTCGCGTGCTCGTCGCGCTGGTCGTCGCGGTCGTGATCGCGAATGGCCTGTTGATCGCGCTGCTGGTGCGGTCGCCGCGCACCGTGGTCGCACCGGCCGCGTCAGGCCCGGTCGAGACGTCCTCGGGATCCTTCGGGATGCCGGGCGGTGCCTCGGGCACCGCGCCAGGTTCGAGCGGCGAGCCGGCGAGCCACGTGCCGCCGATCGATCGCGCGGTCGGCTCGGCTGGTAGTCCGACCGGCCCGGCGGCGACCGGGGTCGGCACGGACGGCGACGACGCGACCCCAGGGCCCGAGGCGAACACGGCGCGCGCCGGTAGCGCTGGCGACGCGACGAAGACGTCAGCCCGAGCCGCCACCGCCGCGAGGCCGACAACAACGAAGGCGGCCACGGCCGCCACGAGGGCGGGAACGGCGAAACCCGCCGCCCCCGCGAGCGCACACACGCCGAACACCGCCACCGCGGCGTCCGCGAAGGCGGCGAAGGCGGCGGTGCCGAATGCCGCGAAGCGGCGCGTCCGGCCGCTCCGACCGCACGTCCGCCGAGGTCCACCCGCACCCCGGAGACCCTGAGCCATGGGGATCGTGCTGTGGTTCACGGGCCTGATCGGCTTCGTGATCGCCGCTGCCGTGGCCTCGGGCCGCGGGCGAACGCAACCCGACGACGTCGCCGGCCGGCGCGTGATCGCGATCGCGGCCCTCGGCTACGCCGCGCTGATCGCAGCCGCGGTGTGGCTGTGGGGTGGGGCGATGGCGCGCGACGCGCGCATCGATCGCGTGCACGACGGCGCGACCGTCGACGTGGTGATCCGGGCGATCCGCGTGCCGTTCGCACCGTCGAACGACACCGCGAAGCCTCGGTCGATCACGCTCGGGCACGGCTCCACCGCGTCGGTGCGTCTGCCGGGCGAGGGGCTCGATGTCGTCGCGACGGTCGCGATCGACGACGCCGGGCACGCCGCCGCGATCGAACCGGGCACGCGGGAAGCGGGAGCGAAGCCCGGCGCGCGAGGTGCGGAGCCACGGGTCGTGCTGCGATCCGACGTAGACCCAAAGAAGCTCGCGCGTGCATGCCGCGATCCGGACGATCAGGACGATCCGGACGATCCGGACGATCCGGACGATCCGGATCCCCCGCTCGTCGATCCCCCAAACCGCGTCGATCGGGTCGATCGGGTCGATCGGGTCGATCGGGTCGATCGGTCGATCGGGTCGATCGGGTCGATCGGGTCGATCGGATCGATCTGTCGGGTGCGGCGGCAGTCGTCGAGTGCGCCGGAGGTCATGCCCGTGCCGCGGTGATCGTCCGGCGCGAGCCCGCGGCGATCGCACTCGTTCCGCTCGTCGCGATCCACGGACGCCTCGTTCCCGCAGCCCGCCGACTCGAGGCTGGCGACGCGCTGTGGATCGGCGATGTCGTCGCCGCGGTCCCCGATCTCGCGAGCTGGAGCGTCGCGGCGCCACGCGGCAGCTCGGCGATGGTCGCGATCCCGCTCGACCCGACGCGGTGCGAGACCTGGATCGACGGGCTCGGCGGCTCTTCCGCAAACGCGGACGCCGCGACGGCGCGCGAGGTCGGCCGCACGTGCGTGGTTCGCGCGGGCGCGCTCGAGCTGGCGGCGACGCCGCTGGTGCCCGACGATCCGGCCGTGTTCGCACGCGGCGTGCGCGCGGCGATCGCGATCGGTGCGCCGGCGCTGCTCCTGTTGATCGCGCTCGCGGCCTCGCGCCGGCGCGGTCGACGAGCGCCCGCGCTCGGACGCGCGCTGCGGCTGTGCGTGCTCGGTGGCGGGCTCGCGGCACTCGCGTGCTGGCGCCTGGTGTGGGCGCATCGCATCGATGCGATGCACGGCGATGCCGCGCGCGTGCTCGACAACGAGCTCGCGGTGCTGGCGATCGGTGCGGCGCTGGCGGGCAATGCGGTGCTCGCGATCGGCGCGCTCGATGGTACGCCGGCGCGGCAACGCCTGGCGTGGGCGATCGGCGCGTGGGCGGCGTGGCTCGCGATCGGCTTCTCGGTCGGGTTCGTCGACGGGCTCTCGCCGTTCGGTCTCGCGTTCGGCGACACCGCTGGCCTCGTGCATCCGGCGATCGATGCACGGACGATCGGCGTGGTCGGACTCTCGGCGATCGCGGCAACGACGCCGGTGCTCGCCTCGCTCGCGAGCCGCGCGGGCAGGCGGATCCCGATCGAGCTCGGGCTCGCCGCGATCGCGGCGTGTGGGTGGCTCGCGCACGCGATGCACGCGCGTGGGGCATTGACCAAGCTCGGGCTGGCCTACGCGACCGTGCTGGTCGGGCATGCTGCGCTCCGCGCGATGGTGGAGACGGGTACGCCGATCGGACGGCGTGCGCGGCTGGCGCTCGCGCTGGCCACGGCGCTCGGCGCGGTCGCGCTTCTCGACGCCGGGGTCGCACTCGCGGTCGCCGGCGTCGGGCTCGGGCTCGCGATGCTGGTCGCCGGACACGACGCCACCTACGACGCGTCGCAGGCAGGTCGGATCGGCGTGCTCGAACGCGAGCACGCGCGGCTCTTGCTCGCCCACGGCGTGGTGGCCGCGGCACTGGCGATCGGAGTGGCGATCTACGCGCTGACCGCGAGCGATCGCACGTTGCTCGAGGACGGCACCCTCGGTGCGTTGCACGCCCCGCTCGTCGCGGTACTGCTGTTCGCCCTCGCCGCGGCGATCGCGCGTTCGCACCGCCGCCGGTGGGCTCCGTGGCTGGTGGCCGCGCTCGCCGCCCTCGCGGCGTGGGGCGCGCGCGATGGTCTGCTCGCGCGGGCGACCGCGGGTCACAGCGTCGGTGCACGGCGCGTGGCGGCCGTGGTCGATCCGGGGTACGCGCTACTCCGCGACGACCGGGCGTTCGTGGCGAGTGCCTCGGCGTGGCGCGAGGTGGTGCCGCCGAGACCCGCGCACGTCGTCGACGGGACGATCGACGCCTCCGACGACGATCGCGACGCCGCGACCGACGACGAGCCCGATCGCTGGAACGGGCAGGGCTACTTCGGCGCGCGGATCCGCGATCGCGGCGTCGCCCACTCGATCGACAACGATTACTTCCCGGTGCTGATGGTGCGCGAGCGCGGGATCGGAGGACTGCTCCAGAGCGTGGCGCTGTTGCTCGTCCTGATCGTCGGGGCCGGGGCACTGGCCTCGGTGCGATTGCCGCACGCGAGTCGCGCCCAGCGCGCGCGCTGGCTCGTCACCGGCGTCGTCGGCACCCTCGCGGTGTACCAGCCCCTCGCATCGCTCGGCGTGCTCCCGCTGACCGGGATCACGTGGCCGGGGCTCGGGATCGATAGCCCCGGCGATCTGTGGTTGTTCGTGATCGGCGCGATCTGGTGTGTGCTCGGGGGCGAGACATGGTCGCCCGACCTCGGTTTCGCGGTCTCCCGATCCGCAGGGGGAGCGCTCGCGAGGTCTGCGCGCGAGCCGTCGCGAAACGCGTTGCCGGCGGCCGAGGCCCGCGTGCGCGCGACGCCGCGCGTGGCGAGGGCCCGACGGATCGTGATCGGCGCGCTCGTGATCTGCGGCGCGTCGGCGGTGGTGCTGGTCGCACGCGGCGGTGCCAGCGCGCAGGCGCGACGCTCCGCCGACGACCGGATCGACGTCGCCGTGCGCTACGCGCACTCGCTCGCGTGTGCGAAACCAAGTCTCGACGGCGACACGCTCGCGGAGGTGATCTCGCCGGCGATCGCGGGGCGACCGACCGACGGCGCGACGTCCCGGTTCGAGCACGAGCTGGCCACCCAATGGCCGGGGCAACGCGCGGCGCTGCTTCGCGCGCTGATGCCGGCAAACGATCCTCGAGGGCTCGCGTGTCCCGAGCACGCCGGCGAGTGGACGCTTCGCCACGACGGGCATACCTGCATCGCGACCCGATCGCTCGGCTGGCCCGCCGCCGAGATCGCGGTGGTGCGATCGCCGCACGGTCTGCACGCGACGTGTCGGATCGAGCTCCCCGACGGTGCGGTATCGCAGCTCGCGCGTACGGTGCCCCCACCGCGCGAACGCATCCGCGTGGTCGCGGCCCCGATCGGCATCGCGACGGGCGACGTCGGTGAGGTCGTGGTCGGCGCGCGCGTGATCCGGCTGCGTCCCGACGCCAGGTCGCATGCGCTCTCCGGCCTCGCGCCGGGGGTGACCGCCGCGAACGAGCTCGTGCTCGATCACGCGGTGCTGGCGGTGCGCCCGAGCCCGCGGGGCGTGGTGTTACGTGGAGCCGCGGAGCTGTTCGTGGCCGATGCCGAGCGCCGGACGTGGCGGCGCTCCGTGCACGGCGACGAGGTCGTGCTCGACCAGGTCTCGCTGGTCGTGACCGGTCCGGTGGATCGCCGGACGATCGTCCTGTTCCGACCGCCGCGCGCGTGGGCGGGCCACGGCACCACCGTCGACACGCTCCTCGCCGACGATGCCGGCCCCACCAGCGATGGCGGCGCACGGCGGCTCTACCCCCACGGTAACGCCGTGCCGGAGCTCGGCTGGGTCAATCCGTACGGCGTCGAGCGCTCGCTCGGTCTCGACGGATGGATCCACGCGTATCGCGCGACTGCCGGGCCATCGACCGGATCAGCGACGGCACCGGCATGCGGCACGCTGTCGCCGCCACCGATCGAGGAGCGTCGCGTGTGCTCGAAGAGTCCGCTCGACGGCGTGCTCGAATGTCGGGTCACCATCCAGCCCGCGCTCGTGCTCGCACTGCGGAAACTCGTGCACGATCTGGTGCGCGATCCGAAGCCGCTGACGGGACGCGACGTCACGCCGACCCGAGTCGGCATCGTCGCGCTGCGCGGCGATACCGGCGAGGTGCTCGCGCAGATCGACGAGGTGACCGGACGTGCGCCGCTCGCGTTCGCACCGGTCGATGCCCGCGCCGAGGCAGCCCTCGTACGGTTGCGCGACCAGCCGGGCGAGGCCGAGGCCGAGCGCGTCGATTGGAACCTGCCGATCGCGGTCGGATCGACGTTCAAGCCGATCGTCGCGCGGGCGGCCGAGCGCGCGGCGCCCGCGATCACGTCCTCGTTGACACTGACGGCGGCCGGACACGCCGCAGGATGTCGCGCGCGCCGCGGGCGATCGGTCGATCCGATCGTCGGGCATTGCCCACCGACCAGTCTCGCCGGCACGCCGACCACCGCCGACCTTCACGATTTCCTCGCGCACTCGCCGAACTGGTTCCAGGCCGCGCTCGGGATCGTCGGACTCGGGTTGCCAGCCCAGGGGATCCAGCTGTCGGTGCGCGGCGTGCCGGTGACCCTGGCCGACGTCGTGCAGACCGATCTCGCGACCTGGCCGACCGACGCAGCGCTCGAGATCGCCGACACGCGTGGGCCGATCCTGACGCGCCGCTCGCTCGTGCTCGACGGGCTGCGCCGCACGCCGCTGTGGTCGAACGTCGAGACCTTGCTCGGTCGACCGACGTGCACGCTCGGCGATCGTCGCAGCTGCGAGCGCGCGGCGACGCGGGCCGACGTGTGTGCGGCGCGCGCGCTTCCGATCGCCGCCCCTGGGGCCGACCTCCGCAACCTGGTGGCCCTCGGGCCCGATCGTCTCGACCTGTACGCCGGCGACCGCCCGCGACAGCGCTCGGTTCCGGTGCGCGAGTATCTCCAGCTCCTGCGCGGCTCGGGCGTGCACGCCGTCGGCTCGCTCGCGCAGATCACCGACGCGTTCGGACGCGTGGTCTACGATCCGGAACCGACCCCGAAGCTCGCGGCATCGTGGTTTCCCGCACCGGCGGTCGGCACGATCCCGACCTGGAACTGCGCGCACGCGGACGCGCGCACCACGCAGGTGCGCGGTGCCGGTGGCGGGCTGTGCGCGGTGGTGCAGGCGGGCGGGACGGCGCACCGCGGACTCGCCCCGGTGTTCGCGGATCCGGCGATCGCGATCTACGGCGCCAAGACGGGCACGGTCGATTCGCTCGCCGGCATCGCCCGCAATCGCCGCGCGTGCGCGCGCTGGAACGCAAGTCACGTCGCGGCCGCGCGCCTGACCTGCGGGCGTACGCCACCGGATGACAGCCTGCTCGTGATCGCGTTCGGCGTGGTCACGCCCGACGGCGTCGTCCCGATCACGCTCGGGCTCCGGCTCCAGCGTGGTGGTACCGGCTCTGCCACCCACACGGCACCCGCGGTGATGCGCGCGATCGTCGATTTCGTGCGTGGGAAATAGTCGGTCCGCGACCGCGATCGTCGCACGTGCGACGCGTGCGACACGTCGCCCCCCTCCCTCGATAGCGATCTAACCAACCAGAATCAAACGGAACGAAGTTGGTCCAGAAGGTGAACTAGGTCTGTTCGTGCCGGCGACGCCGCCGATTGGGAGAATGACCATGACTCGACTCCAGACCATCGCTACCGCTCAGAAGAAGACTCGCGTTCGTGACGTGGTGTTCGTGTGCTTCGTGGCGCTCGCCGCTGCGGTCACGGTCACCTCGGTGTCGACCGCGGCCAGCAATCACGCGCATGTCGCGCAGGTGCAACGCTAATGAGCCGTCTCGAGGACATCTCTCACAACAACCGCCGGTACCGGCTTCGCGATCTACTGATCCTGATCGCGCTCGTCGGCTTCGCGCTCGCGATCGCGTACGCCTCGGTTCACACCGCGCTGTTCACCAGCCTGGTTCCGTAGATCCCGAGAACGACGCCTACAAAGCGTCGTCGCGTCGCCCGTGTGGCGGCACCTCGATCGGTGTGATGCCGGCACCATCGATGTCGATCACGGTCGGCCGCCGCTCGCATTCCCAGGTGGTGACGTTGGCGAACACCGTCGCGCCCTCGCGCCACAATCCACCGTCCTGGTGGATGTGCCCGAACAGATGTAGACGCGGCACGATCTCGGCAACGCGCGCCCGCAGGTCGGCACAGCCGGCGCGTTGTGCCATGCCGGATCGGTCACCGATCCCTTCCGGTGGTCCGTGCGTGATCAACACGTCGATGTCGTGCGGGATCTGGCGCCACTTCGCCGCGAGTGGCTCCCCACGCGGCAGGTTGAACGCCCAGTCGTTGAACGCCGGCTGCCACGGGCTGCCCCAGAACCGGAGCCCCTCGAGCTCGAGCCCGGCATCCTCGAGGTAGTGGAACGCCGCCAGTCGCGCGCGCGCCTCCTCGGGGTTCTCGACGAACGCCCAGTCGTGATTGCCGGCGACGATCACCTTGTGGCGATGTGGCAGCGCGGCGATCCATGCGACCGCGCGGTCCAGCTCGTCGAGGTCGCCGCGCCGGCACAGATCGCCGGCGTGGACGAACACGTCGCCCTCGGGGATGTCTCCGAGGTCTTCGGTGAACAGGTGGGTATCGGCGACGGCGACGAGCCGCATGCTCAGGCCTTGAGGTCGGTGACGATCTTGGTGAGCAGCATCCGGCAGTCGGCATACACGCCGGGCATCTCGCGGATGCCGTCGAGCGTGTCGATCAACCGGAACGCGTCGAGCAGGCGTGCGGTGCGGAACCAATCGTCGGGGAGGGTGCCGCCGGCCTCGCGATAGCCGGCGCCGAAGTCCGATACGAACGCGTCGTCGAACCGCGGCGCGTAACGAAAGAAGCTGCCGATGTCGACCAGCGGCGAGCCGGTCCCGGCGCTCTCCCAGTCGATCACGCCCTGGATCCGCCAGCGATCGCCCTCGGCGCGCTGTACGAGCACGTTGCGCCCGCCGATGTCGTGGTGACACAGGCACTGGTGGCCCCAGCCCAACCGATCGCCGTGGGCATCGAACGCCTCGGCCAGCGCCTTGGCGAGCGGCGTGCCCATCCGTTCGCGCGCACGGCCCTTCGCGATCAACGCGCGCGCTCCGGCGAGCAGCGGCGCGGCATCCCAGCGATCGGCGGCATCGAGTGGCTCGGTGCTCGCGACCCACGCGAACAGTCGCCCGAGCGGATCGGCCAGCGACGCGAACGCCGCCGGTGGTTCGCGTCGCCGGCACTCGTCGAGCGTGCTGCCGTCGATCCACTTGTAGACCAGCGCCTTGCGTTCGGGAGCGTCGCGCACGATCTCGGGCACCGGCAGGATCCCGGCGAGCCGGGTCAGCGTGGCTCGCTCGTCGGAGAACGCCTTGCGCCCACCGGCGTAGTGCTTGACCACGACGATCGCGCCGCTCGCGAGCGTGACCTTGTGCAGCGTGTTGGTGAAGCCACCCTCGAGCGGCTCGAACCGCACGATCGGACCCTCGACGAGCGCCTCCAGATCGGCCCGGCTCACCGGCAGCAGGGGATAGATCCGCGCGTCGTCCACCGATTCCGATTCTACCCCCAAGGGCGGCGTCCGCCGGGATCGGGTGGGCGCATGCGATCGGTGATACTCGCGCCATGGACGCCGACGAGTTCCGCCGCCTGGGCCACGCCGTGGTTGAATGGATCGCCACGTATCGCGAGTCGATCGAGGACCGCCCCGTGATGAGCACTGCCAAGCCCGGGGACATCCGTGCCCGGTTTCCGGCCAGCGCGCCGGAGCGGGGCGGGGCGGTCGGGACGCCGGCCGAGCTGATCGAGCGGCTCGAGTGCGACCTGCTGCCGGGCATCACGCACTGGAATCATCCGGCGTTCTTCGCGTACTTCCCCTCGAACACGTCGTACGCGTCGATCCTCGGCGATCTCGTGTGTGCCGGACTCGGCGTGCAAGGCATGAGCTGGCAGACCTCGCCGGCGGCGACCGAGCTCGAGGAGGTCGTGCTCGACTGGCTACGTCAGCTGGTCGGCTTGTCGGAGGCATGGACCGGGGTGATCCAGGACACCGCGAGCACCGCGACGCTCGGCGCGCTGGTGTGCGCGCGCGAACGCTCGACCGGTCTCGGTCAGGTGGGTCGGGGTCTGCAGGCGAGCGTCCATCCACTGATCGTGTACGCGTCCGCGCAGGCGCACAGCTCCGTCGGCAAGGCCGCGGCGCTCGCCGGGTTCGGCAAGGCGAACGTGCGCGCGATTCCCACCGACGACGCGTTCGCGATGCGACCCGACGCGCTGGCCGACGCGATCGCCAGCGACATCGCGGCCGGCAACCGGCCGTGCGCCGTGGTCGCGACCGCCGGCACCACGAACACCACGGCGTTCGATCCGATCGCGGCGATCGCCGACGTCGCGGGACCGACCGGTGCGTGGCTGCACGTCGATGCGGCGATGGCGGGCACCGCGATGGTGTTGCCCGAGATGCGGCCGCTGTGGGATGGCATCGAGCGCGCCGATTCGCTGGTGTTCAATCCGCACAAGTGGATGGGAGCGGGGTTCGATCTGTCGGCGTACTACTGTCGCGACCCGCAGCACCTGATCCGCGTGATGGGAACCGACCCGGCGTACCTGCGCACGCAACAGGACGGCGAGGTGTCGAACTTTCGCGACTGGCACGTCCAGCTCGGCCGCCGGTTCCGGGCGCTCAAGCTGTGGCTATATCTGCTCGACGACGGCGCCGAGGGCTTGCGTGCGAGATTGCGTCGCGATCTCTCCAACGCGCGGTGGTTCGCCGACCAGGTCGCCGCGACGGACGGATGGGAGGTCATCGCGCCGGTCGCACTGCAGACCGTGTGTATCCGCCATGTCGTCGCCGGGCTCGCCGAGCCAGCACTCGCCGCCCACAACCTCGCGATCGCGCGCGCGATCAATGAAGGTGGGCACGCGTACCTGACACCGAGCGTCGTCGAAGGAACCCAGATCTTGCGGGTCTCGATCGGCGCCGAGCGCACCGAGCGGCATCACGTCGAGGCGTTGTGGACGGCGCTGCAGCAGGCGGCAGCCTAGTTGCCGTCGCTCTCGCCCCACAGATAGCCGCGAGCCTGTACGCGCTCGATGACCTCCGAGAGCGAGCCACCGCCACCGACGACCTCCGCGAGGTCGCGCTGTCCGGTGCGAAACGCGGCGAGCCCGGCATCGTCGAACACGTAGAACCGCAGGCGATCGACGCCCGCGAGCTGCGCGGCGAGGAGCTGGAGCAACGTCATCACGTGGCGGTTACCTCCGAACGCGCCGCACCCCCAGAACCCGGTGCGGATCTCGACCGGCGCGTCGGGCCATCGCGTTCGCGATTCGGCGCAGGCCGCGGCGAACCCCGTATACGCGGTCACCATCACGTGCTCGAGATCCGCGCGCGCGTAACGACCGGTGCCACCTCCCGGTGCCGCGATCGCGATCAGGTTGGTGCGCGTCGGCGGATCGATGCGGCGGATCGCGGAGCGCACGACATCGTCGGACGCCGCGGCGAACCGGTTGCCGTAGAGACCACCCGGGCGTCCGGCGGCCGCATCGGGAGCGGTCAGGATCTCGCAACGACGCTCGACCCCGACGACGAGCACCGGTGTCGGGATCAGGTGGTCCTCGGTGCGCGCGGGCAGCCCCTCGGCGAGCCACGCCTCGCGGATGCAACCGAGCAGCGGATGTTCGGCGGCCTGGAGCTCGTCCTGGGCGAGCAGCGACGATCCGTATCGCGACGAACAGCTGCGGGTCGGCGAAGTTGAGATGCCACACGCCGGCATCGTCACCGGCGTAGTCGAAGTGGCCGGGCATCGGCTCGACGACCGTCGGCGACAACGTGAGCTGGACCGGGAGCGCGGCCGCGCGCCACCGCGTGACCTCGATGGTTCCTCGCGGCTCCGTCCCCGGCGGGATCGCGATGTCGAGTGCCAGTCGCTTGTACGGATGGCGCAGCTTGTGGGGGTGTGACGCGAACAGCTGGACCGCGTCGTACGTACGGCGGACGAGACACTCGAGCATGCCGTCATTAATAGTGTACATAAGACACCATGTCAAGGGCCGAGCGGAAGCAGCACCACGAACCGACTCCCGTGACCGGGCACGCTCGAGACATCGATCGATCCACCGTGGTCACGCACGATCCCGTAACTCACCGACAGTCCGAGCCCGGTGCCCTCGCCGATGCCCTTGGTGGTGAAGAACGGATCGAAGATCCGCGGCACCACGTCGGCCGGGATGCCGCGACCGGAGTCCTCGACCGAGATCGACGCCATCGGCAAGGTGTCGCGCGAGAACGTGCCGACGCGAACCCGCACGGTGCCGCCGTCGTCCATCGCCTGCAGGCCGTTGAGGATCAGGTTCGACACCACCTGCTCGAGCTCGGCGGCGTTGCCGCTGACGTTCGCGGGCGACGCGATCTCGAGGGAGATGGTCGCGCCGTGCTTTCCCGCGGTCGATCGCAACATCTCGGTCGCGCTCTCGGCGATCTCTGCGAGCGAGATCCGCGAGCGCGCCGGCGTGTCGCGATGGCCGAAGTCGAGTAGCCGCCGGATGATCGAGCTCACCTTGCCGACCTGGTCGAGGATCATCCGGGTGCGCCGGTGCACGGTCTCGTCCGGCGCCTCCTCGTCGAGAAACTCCGCGCATCCGGCGATCACGTTGAGTGGCGTGCCGAGCTCGTGGGCGACGCCGGCCGCGAGGGTGCCGATCACGTTGAGCCGTTCGGCGTGACGCAACTGCTCGACCGCAACCCGACGCAACGCGCGCTCGCGTTCGACGAACTGATGGATCCGGTCGAGCGCCCAGCTCGCAGCGACGAACAGCGCGAGTGCGCCGCCCAGGTTCCACGCGATCACGAACCGCGTCATGTGATCGTGGATCATCGCTGCCGTCATGGTCGCCGCGGACACCATCGAGAGAGCGAGCGCGAGCCGCCGGCTACCGAACCACGCTGCGAGCCCGATCGGCAGCAGGTAGAGAATCGTGAACGGCAGCTCGATCCCGGTGAAGAAGTCGCCAGCGCCGACGATCAGAAGAGTCGCTCCGCACACCGTGGCCAGCATCGCCGGCCGGCCCAACCACTCGGCTAGCCGCGGGAGGACCGGCGGGAAGC
This sequence comes from uncultured delta proteobacterium, assembly GCA_963772655.1. Classification (GTDB taxonomy): domain Bacteria; phylum Myxococcota_A; class Polyangia; order Haliangiales; family Haliangiaceae; genus JABFXX01. The sequence goes on along the minus strand of CAVYYE010000003.1, from coordinate 756,249 downwards.
GGGGTTGGGGGACGAGCTCCATCGTCCCCAGATGCGGCATCTCAGCTCGGGGCACCCACTCCTCCCGGCACGAGCTCGCGAATCATGTCGCGCAGCGCGCTGGTCCGGAACGGCTTGGCGAGCATCACGGCGCCGGCCGCGCGGGCACGGGCACGTACCGCATCGCTGGGATACGCGGTGATCAGGATCGTGAGGCTGCGCGGTGCGAGCTCGCGCCACGCCTCGATGACATCGAGGCCGTCGTAGCCCGGCATCGCGAGATCCGTGATCACGACTTGATCCTCGGACTCGCCGGGAGCGAACTCGCTCCTGAGCAGGGTCCACATCAACTCCCGCCCATCGGAGGCTTCCACGACCTCACCGAAGGCGTCGCCGACGGCGGCGCGGACGAGCCAGCGCATGTCGGGCGAATCGTCAGCGATCACGAGACGTCGAGAGCGAGTGGTCATATCCAAGGTCGCTGCAGATGCCGGGCCACCGCAAGTTGCCGACAGCTCGCACACCGAGTGGGTCGAAACGACACGGCGCGGAATTCGGACTCAGTGGTGATTCCCCGATGCTGCGAACGAACCAGATGTTGCGCGTGGCACGAAGCCTGCTCTGCACGCTCATCGTGCCCGCTCTCGATTGCTACGAACTCGGAGATCAGCTCGGAGTCGGCGGAATGGGCGTGGTGTACGACGGTTGCGCTCCGACGGGAGAGCGCGTGGCGATCAAGGTGCTCCGCGTCGATCGTCGTGACGAAGGCGCACGCCGGCGGTTTCGAGACGAATCGATCGCCGGCCGAGTCGTCACGCACCCCAACCTCGTGGCGATCCTCGACGAGGGCGAGTGCGACGGTGTGCCGTACCTCGTCATGCGTCCAGCACCGGGTGGGTCGCTGGGCATGCTGGTGCGCGATGGTGGTGCACTCCCGCTGGATCGTTCGATCGCGATCACGCGGCAGGTGCTGGAGGCCCTCGATGCACTGCACGGCGTCGGCGTGATCCACGCGGACGTCAAGAGCGACAACGTGCTGGTCGACGTCACCGACAAGGATCGGGTGACGCTGATCGACCTCGGCCTCGCGCGCATCGAGCACGCCGGAGATGAGCGCTCGGTGACGAGCGCGATCGACGGTGAGCGTCCGAGGCCCCGGCAGCGAGAGTGCACGATCTCGGGTACGCCCGAGTACATGGCCCCCGAGCTCGCGTGGGGCGCGTGGCCGACCGTCGAGAGCGATCTCTACGCGGTCGGATGCATGCTGTACGAGCTGGTGACCGGAACGCCGCCGTTCTTCGGTGGCTCGTCGCGCGAGATCCTGCGGAGTCAGCTTCGCGACGACGTCGTTCCACCGTCGCTGCGCAACCCCGACTGCGGGGTGACGCCGGCGCTCGAGCGCGTGATGCTGCACGCGGTGCAGAAGCATCCCAAGAAGCGGTTCCCGAGCGCCCGCGCCTTCATCAAGGCGCTCGCGATCGCCGAACACTCGATTCCAGGCGACGTGGTCGCGCGCGCGCCGGGCTTTGCGACCGACACGCCGACGCTCGAGATCCGGAACGACCGGACACATCGGCGTCGCCGGGCGGCCGCGGCAACGGCTTCCCTGCGACGCGACCACGCCGCCTGATCCACGAGCCTCGCTCGCAAGCTCTCGCTAGTCGTGGGCCGTCGGGATGGTGCTCGCCCCACCGCTCGAGCATCCGGTAGAGCGTCTTGCGCTCGATGCCCAGGATCCGGGAGGCCGCAGCCTTGTTTCCGTTGACGCTCTCGAGCACGCGGGCGACGTAGCGGCGCTCGAGGTCCTCGAGCGTGACCAGCGTGGTCGGGTCGTCGGTCGCGAGCACGATGTGCTCGGAGCGAAATGCCCGGACCTTCTCGGGGAGGTCGCCGATCTGGATGTGATCGTACGACGCCAGCGCGACCGCACGTTCGATGCAGTTCTCGAGCTCGCGGACGTTGCCCGGCCATGCGTAGGCGATCATCTTGTGCGCCGCCTCCGGCGAGAACCCGACGATCCGCTTGTGGGCGCGGGCGGCGATGCGGTCGAGGAAGTGGCGCGCGAGCACCAGCACGTCGCCACCGCGATCGCGCAGCGGCGGCAGATCGACCTGCAGCACGTTGATCCGGAAGTAGAGGTCCTCTCGGAACGTGCGCTGTTCGACCATCGCCTCGAGGTCGCGGTTGGTCGCGGTGATCACGCGCGCGTCGAACTCGATCTCGGTGGTGGCGCCGACCGGCCGCACCACGCGCTCCTGGAGCGCCCGCAGGAGCTTGGGCTGGATCTCGAGCGGGAGCTCCCCGATCTCGTCGAGGAAGATCGTGCCGCCGTTCGCGGTCACGAACAGGCCGCGCTTCGACGAACGAGCATCGGTGAACGCACCGCGTTCGTGTCCGAATAGCTCGCTCTCGAGGAGCTGTGCCGGCATCGCGGCGCAGTTGACCGCGACGAACGGACCCTCGCGGCTGCTCGCTTCGTGGATGGCGCGTGCGACCAGCTCCTTGCCGGTGCCGCTCTCTCCGGTGATCAGGACCGGTGCGGTCGACTCGGCGATCTTGGCGAGCACGGTGTAGAGCTCGGTCATCTTCGGGCTCTCGCCGATCAGCGTGCCGAACCCGGCCGGCGCGACGGCCCGTCGCAGCTGCTGGACCTCGTCCTTGAGTCGGGCGAGGGTGACGCCGCGTTCGATGGCGAGCGCCAGGTGATCGATCTCGAACGGCTTGGGCAAGAAGTCGTAGGCACCGGCGCGGATCGCGCGGATCGCGAGCTCCATCGAGCCGAACGCCGTGATCAGGATGACCGGGAGCTGCGGGCGGTACTCGAGCACGCGGTGGCACAGCTCGACGCCGTCCATGCCCTTCATGTTGATGTCGGTGATCAGTACCTCGATCTCGTGGCCCTCGACGCCGTGGCGCACGAGCTCGACGGCCTCGGCGCCCGAGCTACAGCTCCGCGCGTCGAACCCACGGCTGAGCAAGCGGGCCACCAGCATGTCGCGCATCGCCTGATCGTCGTCGACCACGAGCACCGAGGTTCGAGGCCGGTGGGTCTCCTGCTCCGTGTCGCCGTTTGGTTCGTTCACTCGGTCGTCCCTCCTGCAGGAACACCGAGAACACGGTGCCGTTCTCGTTCGAGTCGACCGCGATCCAGCCGCCGTGATCGGTCACGATGCCGTGGACGACCGATAACCCGAGTCCGGTGCCTTCGCCAGGCTCCTTGGTGGTGAAGAACGGCTCGAACATGTGGGCTTGAACCTCGGATGGGATGCCGGTGCCGGTATCGCGGATGTCGATCCGGACGCAGGGGATCGGTGTCGTTGCGGGATCGGGGCTCGCGCTGGTGTGGTCGATCGCGATCGCCAGCTTGCCGCCGCGAGGCATCGCCTGGATACCGTTGACGACCAGGTTGGTGATCACCTGCTGCAGGCTATCGTCGTCGATCGCGACCCGCAGCGAGGTCTCGGGACCGTCGAACATGCATGTCACGTGGTGACGCTCGGCCATCACGGCGAGGAGGCCGAGGCAGCGCTGGATGATCTCGAATGGGTTCGCGGTCGTGCCCTCGGGGCCCTTGCGGCGCGCGAAGTCGAGGAGCTGTCGCACGATCTTGCCCATCCGGGTGGCCTCGCGGTCGATCGTGTGTGCGCTCGCGATCGCGGCATCGCCGGAGACCTCGTGCGCGGCGATCATCTGGGCGTGGCCGCCGACCACGGACAAGGGCGTGCCGAGCTCGTGCGCGATCCCGGCGGCGAGCTTGCCGACGGTCGCGAGTCGATCGGAGTGGCGCACCTGCTGGACCGCGCGGATCCGAGCCGCCGTCTCGGCCTCGGTCTTCGCGCGTGACTCCGCGAGGGTCTCGCTCGCTTGCTGGAGCTCGACGGCGAGGGCGCCGAGCTCGTCGCGACGCTCCAGCACCGGTCCGTCGGTGACCTCACCACGCCCGATCTTCCGGGCCTGTTCGACCAACGCCGCGACCGGGCGCCCGACCAGCCACACGCCCATCAGTAGCGACACGCTGCCGAACCCGGCGAGGATGATCGCGACCGCGCCGACGCTGATCCACAGCTGGGTGCGAACCGCATCGTCGACCTCGTCGACCGGCTCGGTCGCGACCACCGCGCCGATCGTCTTGCCGTGAAGGTGTACCGGGAACCGCGAGACGAACTGGTGATCGATGATCGACTGGCTCTCGATGCCGCGCGTGTCGTCGGGGTCGAACGCGAACCGGGTCGCGACGACCTCGAGCGTGGAGCGATGGATCAGGGCGTCGGTCTCGCGCCTGGCCCGCCGCCGGAGCGCCGGACGATCACCCGCGTCGCGCCACAACTCGGCGATCCCGACCTCCAGCACGCGTCCGACCATGCGGTGGTCGTGCCAGACGTCGCTCTCGAACGAATCCCGGATCGCACGCACGCGGATGTACGCCACCACCGCGAGCACCACGGTCGCGGTGAGCGCGAGCACGAGCGTGTACCGGGGGACGAGTCGCACGTCGGCGCGCCACCTCGCTCAGGCGGCGAGGGCGCGGCGCACCGCATCGCGGAGGACGACGACGCTCAGCGGCTTGTCGAGCAGCATCGCGCCGAGGTTCCCCGCACGGGCCCGGGTCCACGCATCGCCGTATGCAGTCATGAAGATCATGGGGATTTGATATCCGGCGTCGTGGAGCGCCCGCGCGGCATCGAAGCCTCCGGCGATCGGCATCCTGACGTCCGTGATGATGAGCTCAACCCGTTCTCCGGTGGCTAATAATCCCTCGACCAACTCGACGAGCCGTTGCCCGGTGCTGGCCTGCGCGACACGATGTCCCGAACGCTCGAGCGCCGTCGCTAACAGGGCTCGGAGGTCTTCGTTGTCCTCCGCGAGTACGATCACTGCACACCGCCGTGCAACCTCCGAGCCGTCTCGGGAGTCCCCGATGTTCTGGGATCACGCGACGTGTGGCGAGTCTGGTTGGGTCAGCGTGTCGTTTCGACACGGCTCTGGCATGTCCGCGGGGGTGATTTCGCTGGCACGACGGATGCTGGAACCCGGCGTGTGAGGCCGACCATGACCGACTTCGACCACATCCTTGCTCACGAGGCCCACGAGCGTCGCAACCAGGTGTTCTGGGCGATCCTGCTCCTGGCCGCGAGCGGGTTCATCGTGTTCTCGCTCGCGACCGCGGTGTAGCCGATGACGACCACTTCGCAGTAGGGTGACCGGGATGGCCCGGTTCGTCTCCTGCCTCGTGTTGTCGCTCGCGATCCTCGGCGTCGCGCGTACCGCGGCCGCCGACGAGCGCGTGTGCTACTCCGGTCACCGGACCTCGGCGATCGGGAGCCAGCACACGACCAGCACCGTGATCGTCGTGCGCGAGGTCGATCGCGCGGCGAACGAGATCCGCCAGCACACCTGGTCGGACGACGACTTCCCTCGCGATCACACCACCGTGTTCGCGATCGATCCGAAGACGATCGCGAAGACCGTCATGTTCGAGCTCCGCAGCGACGTGGTCGCCGTGCGCGGCAAGGGCACGCTCGAGGGCAAGCCGTGGCAGTGGACCGGCTATCACGCCACCACGAAGAACGGTCCGATGACGATGGCCTCGGAGGGGCACGTCAGCGCCAAGACGTTCGAGACCACCGCGCGGCTCGAACGCGGCGGGCAGGTCGCGGCGATGTTTCACCTCGAGGCGAAGGCGTTCGACTGTCGCGACCTCGCACGCCGGCGCCGCGCGCTCGCGCCCACCGATCCGCACCATCACCATCCACCCGCACCGACCGTGATCCGGACGTAGTGGCATAGTCGGCGGATGCCGTTCGCCGACGTCGCCCGGCAGATCCGCCGACCACCCGTCCTCGCCGGTCTCGACCGCACCGCGTCCGAGCTCCGCGCGCGGGTCGAGGCGTTGCTGCAGCGATTCGGCGAGCAGCGCGAGGACGCGATGCCGATCGCCGACGAGGCGGCGGCGTTCGCACTGTGGGGGACGTTCGACGCCGAGCCGTTCTTGATCTGGTATCGGGAGCAGGGTGGGCTGGTGCGTTCGCTCGAGGTGCTGCTCGCCGCACTCGCCTACGATCGGCGAACGTACGAGTGGGACTCGTCGATCTGGGCGCTCGCGCGTGCACGTCCGGCGATCGGGCTTCGCAACCTCGGGGCCACGCCGTGGTACTGGCTGCGCGCCGAGGTCGCGAAGGCGAGCGCCGCCGAGCGCACTGCGGTGCGCGACGTCGCGCGGGGAGGCCATCGCTCGTGGCACGTGCGCGCCGCGCTCGCGTTCGTCGTGCCCGGTGACGACGCCCTGTGGACCGCCGCCGACGAGGCCGAGCTCCGGCAGGCGGACATCGACGATCCGGTTGCGGTCGCGTTCGGCGTGCTGGCGGCGACCCGGCGCACGGATCTCGCGGGCGCGCACCCCGAGCACGTCTACGGCATCGCGCGGACGTTCACCGGACCGAAGCTGGTCGCCGCGCTCGGCGCGCAGGCGGTGCCGGCGCTACGTCTCGTGCTGGCCACCGCCGAGCTCGCCTCGCTCGGCGAGCCCGACGGGCTGCGCGCGCTCGCCGAGCTCGCCGATCGCCCGGAGGCATGGGCACCGCTCGCGTCGCTGCCGCCGACGAGCGCCACGATCGCCGCGCTGGCACCGATGTTCACGACCCGGCGGCCGCGGCGGGTGCTCGGGTTGTCGCTCGCGATGGCGTTGTTTCGCGAGCTCTGCGTCGCCGCGCCCGCCGAAGCGGCGAAGGTCGCCGGAGGGACGGGGCCGGAGGCGACGTTGGTCGCGCAGGTCCTGGGCGAGGTCGGCGTGATGCTTCCCGCCGACGAGGGGTGGCGGTCGCCATGGGGGGCGAACACGAAGTCGAAGTCGAACAAGAAGCAGCGCGATGCCGACACCAAGGCGCTCGCACGGAACCCGCGGTTGCCGGCGCGAGCGCCGAGGCTGCCGGCGTTCGTCGACCTCGATCGGCTGCCGCGCCCGATCCGGCACGACGAAGCCGCCGCGTTGGCCCCAGACGGGCTACGCGAGCTGGTCCAGGTGATCAAGGCGATCGTCCCGGGCGAGCACGCGATTCTCGATCCGATCGTCGAGCGCTACACGCCCGCGTCGCTCGCGCGGATGGCGTGGAGCCTGTTTCGCCAATGGCTGTTCGCGAACGCGCCGCCCAAGGACAAGTGGGCGCTCCACGTCGCCGGCCAGTTCCCCGACGACGACCACGCGCGCACACTCGGCCGGCTCGCGCGCGTGTGGGCGCCCGCCGGAAACTCGGCGCGCGCACAGCAGGCGATCGAGGCGCTCGCGGCGATGCGGACGCAGGCCGGGTTGATCGAGATCCACGACATCGCGCGGCACGTGCAGTCGAAGGCGTTGCGAGCGCGGGCCGAGACGGTGTTCCACAGCGTGGCGGAGTCGCTCGGCCTGGGTCCAGCCGAGCTCGCAGACCGGTTGGTGCCGGAGCTCTCCGAGGCCGACCTCGCGTTCGGCGATGCGCACGTCGAATTCGACGGCAAGCTGGTGCCTCGCCTGGTCGCGCCCGACGGCGCGGTGGTGGACAAGCCGTCCGCCGCCGACGCGTCGCGGTTTCGAGCGCTCAAGAAGACCTGCGCCGCGGTCGCACGCGGTCAGATCGCGCGGCTCGAGCAGATGATGGCCGAGGCGATCCGGATGCCGTTCGCGCACTTCGCCGAGATCTATTCGATGCACTCGCTGATCCGGCATCTCGCGCGCGGGCTGGTGTGGGGCGCCTACCGCGGGCGCGAGCTCGCCTTCGTGTTCGCGCTCGATCGCGACGGACCGGTCGGAACGGACGGCGAGCCGCTCGAGCTCCCGATCGACGCGGCCTACGGCGTGGTCCATCCCGCGGAGCTCGGAGCGGAGGTCTGCGCGGCGTGGAAGCAGCGAATGCCCGAGCAGCCGTTCGCCCAGCTCGAACGCGCGAGCTTCACGGCCGATACCGTCGACACCGTCCGGGCCTCGCTGCGCGACTTCCTCGGGCGCACGATCCCCACCGCGCGGCTGCTCGAGCTGCAGCGACGCGGTTGGCGACGGGGCGATGCGCCCCACCGCGGCCAGTACTACACGATCGAGCGCAGCGGACCGGGCTGGTCGAGCGAGATCGCCTTCGAACCCGGCATCTATCTCGGCGCTCCGACCGAGCAGCCGACCCAGATCCTGCGTGGCGTGTCGTTCGATGCGAACGGAAAACCACCACTCGCCGTGATCAGCGAGCTCCAGCACGATCTCGCGCGCTTGACCACGTGATTCCGCGCAGGCCTTGCGAGCGATTCACCGTGAAGTGAATCCGCTTGCGCATCGCAACCCCACAAGTACCCGAAGTACGGTGGCCCGACACGTGCAGCTCTCGCGCGCATGAGGCAGGGACTTCGCGTTCTCGTGGCGGACGACGATCCAGAGCTGCTCGCATCGATCGTAGAGGCGCTGGAAAATTGTGGTGCCACCGTGACGTCGGCGAACAACGGCGGCGAGCTGCTCGAGATGCTCGGCGAGCGCGATCCCTTCGACCTCGTGGTCACCGATATCTCGATGCCGTGGATGACCGGACTACAGGCGATGCAGTCGACGCGGTATGCCGGTCTGACGACGCCGACCGTCGTGATCACCGCGCTCCGCGATGAGCAAATCCCCGATCGCGTGCGAGCGCTCGGCGGCAACGCCGTGCTGCTACGCAAGCCCTTCGACCTGCAGGCGCTCGAGCGCGCGATCGATCACGTGATGCCCGAGCTGGAGCAACGCGCGAGCTGATGTGGTGACGACGAGCAGCAGACGCCATTCTGGAGATCTCCGACCTGCACGCGCGGAGCTCAGGTCGTTCATTCGTCATGCTCCGCTCAGCGTCGCGATGCTGGATCGCGAGATGAACTATCTGGCGGCGAGCGACCGCTGGATCGCGGCCTACGGCCAGGGCCACCACAGGCTGATCGGGCTCAACCACTACGACCTCCATCCGGACATGCCCCAACGCTGGAGGGACATCCATCGCCGGGGCATGGCCGGCGAGACGCTGCGCAACGACGAGGAGTTGTCGATCCGCTCCGACGGGAGCCAGCAGTGGCTCCGGTGGGCCGTGTTGCCGTGGCGCGACGACGCGGGGGAGGTCGGTGGCATCATCATGTCCGCCGAGGACATCACCGAACGCAAGCGCGCACAGGAGGAGCTTCGCGAGAGCGAACAGCGGTACGCCGCGATCTTCGATAACGCTCCGTTCGCGATCGTCCTGACGCGGGCCTCCGATCGGGTGATCGTCGGCGCCAACCCGGCCTACCTCGAACTGGTCGGACGCCCGCGCGAGGAGGTCGTCGGCTCCACGTCGAATGACTGGATCGGCGATGCGGTGGCGCAGGCGAAGATCAGCGACGCGCTCACGGAGTCCGGAACCGTGCGTGACTTCGAGTGCTCGCACACCCCTCCCGGGCGGACCGCGCGGGACATCTCGCTCAACCTCGACTGGGTGACGATCGGCGGTGTCCGGCACGTGCTGACGACGATCCGCGACATCACCGAGCTCAAGCGGGCACAGACCAAGGCCAGCATGTACGAGCGAGCGAAGGAGCTCGATCGCCTCAAGACCGAGCTGTTCGCGAACGTCAGCCACGAGCTGCGCACCCCACTGGCGCTGATCCGGGGACCGCTCGACCGGTTGCTCGTTGCCTCCGATCTGCCGCCCGACGCTCGACACCAGCTCGAGGTCGTGCGCCGCAACGCGCGGACCTTGGGGCGTCACGTCGAGGATCTGCTCGTCGTCGCACGGATCGAGGCCGGACAGATCGAGGTACGGCGCGGAGACGTCGACGTCGCGTTCCTGGTGCGGTTCGTCGCCGGGCACTTCGAGGTGCTGGCGAGCGAGCAGCAGATCGCGTTCGCGGTCGAGGCGCCCGAGTCGCTGGTCGTGATGGCCGACCCGGATCTCCTGCAGCGGATGGTGTTGAACCTGTTGTCGAACGCCTTCAAGTTCACTCCGACCGGTGGCCGCGTGCGCGTGTCGCTGCGCTCCGCCGCCAGCCGATTCTCGATCGAGGTCGCCGACAGTGGTCCCGGAATCCCGGACGACCAGCGCTCGGCGATCTTCGATCGGTTTCACCAGATCGAGAGCGGATCGACGCGTCGGTTCGGAGGGACGGGCCTCGGGCTCGCGATCGCGAAGGAGCTGGTCGAGCTGCACGAGGGTCGGATCTCGGTGGCGGAGGCGCCCGAGGGTGGTGCGCTGTTCGTCGTCGATTTGCCGCGCGCGGGCGTCGCCAGCGCCGCGTCCGCTCACGTCGAGCCGGTGCGCGATCTCGACGACGTCGCGCGTCAGCTCGCCGACGAGCTTCGCGGGATGGTGTCGGCGCAACCGATCGAGGAGGGGGAAGGGCAGCTGGTCCTCGTCGTCGAGGACAACCCGGAGATGAACGCGTTCATCTGCGCGCAGCTGTCGCGCGGTGGATACCGGTGCGCGTGCGCGTACGACGGCGTCGAGGGGATCGCCAAGGCGATCGAGCTGACCCCGGATCTGGTGCTCACCGACATCATGATGCCGGAAAAGAGCGGCGACGAGCTGGTGCGCACGCTACGCGAGCGTCCCGAGCTCGATTCGATGCCGATCGTCGTGCTGACGGCGAAGGCCGACGAAGATCTCCGGATCTCGCTGTTGCGTTCGGGTGCGCAGGACTGGCTCGCCAAACCGTTCGCGCCCGCCGAGCTCGACGCGCGCGTCGGTAACCTGCTCGCGAGGAAGCGCGCCGAGGAGCGCAATCGCGAGCTGCAGCGCCAGATCGAGGAGGTCACGGAAGCGAGCCGGGAGGTCGCCGAGGCGGTCGCGAGCTTGCCGGACTCGAGCGTGCGGGCGGTGCTGCAGACGATCGCGCTCAAGGCGCGCGAGCTGACGGGCGCCGAGTACGCTGCGGTAGGCCTCGGTCGCGATCCCGAGGTGGCGTTCGATCCGTGGGTGTTTGTCGGTGTCGATGCAGATCGAGCAAATGCGATCGGCCACTCCCCACGCCCGATCGGAACGCTGCGGATCGACGGGACGGAAGCGATCCGCCTGCGGGATCTGCGAGCGCACGGAAGCCATCGCGGGTTTCCGCCCGGGCATCCGGAGATGAACAGCTTCCTCGGGGTGGCGATTCCGTATCGCGATCGTCTGGTCGGCACGCTGTATCTCGCCAACAAGCGCGATGGTTACGAGTTCACCGAGCAGGATCAACGGATCGTCGAGATCCTCGCTGGGCGTGTGGGTGTCGCGATCGAGACCGCGCGCCTCTATGGCGAGGTCGGCCGCGAGCGCACCTGGCTCCAGGCCGTGATCGATCAGATGCCCGAGGTGGTCGTGCTGATGGACGTGGACGGGCACTTGACGCTCCAGAACCAGTCGGCGAAGGCGCTCGCATGCGACGGTCGTGGTCGCGATCCGTTCGGGAACCCGATCACGCTCGATCTCCGGTATCCGAGCGGTGACGCCGTCGGGTCCGATCACTATCCGAACGTTCGCGCGATCCGCGATCGCGAGAGCACGTACGGGCTCGAGCTGGTCGTGAAGGGGCCGGATCGGGAGGTTCCCGTGGTCGCGAGTGCCGCACCGATCTGTGGGGCCGATGGCGAGCTCGCGGGGGCGACGATGATGTTGCAGGACGTGACGACACTCAAGGAGCTCGAGCGGCTGCGCGAGGAGTGGGCATCGATCGTGGCCCACGATCTCCAGCAACCGGTCAACTCGATCGTACTCACCGCCGATCTACTGTTGCGCGAGCAACTCTCCGACGCGTCGCGCGATCGCGTCCTGCGCGTCCGGTCCTCGACGATGCAGCTCAGTCGGATGATCTCGGACCTGTCCGATGCGGCGCAGCTGGAGACACGCCGGATCCACCTTCGCAGCGAGCGGCTCGACCTCGGTGCGTTGGTTCACGAGGTCGTCGAGCGGGTCCCCGGTACGGAGTCGGCACGCGTCCACGCATCGCCCGAGCAGGTGATCGTGCAGGGCGATGCCGGTCGGCTCGAGCAGGTGCTCGCGAACCTCCTGAGCAACGCGGTCAAGTACGGCGCGTCCGACGCGCCGATCGATGTCACCGTCCAGGCGACCGATGGCATGGCACAGGTCTCGGTCACCAACCAGGGCGAAGGGATCTCTGCGGACGAGCTGCCGCATCTGTTCGATCGCTTCATGCGGACGCGGGCCGCGAGGGCGAGCGCGACCAAGGGGTCGGGGCTCGGGCTCTACATCGCCAAGGGACTGATCGATGCCCACGGCGGGCGGATCTGGGCAGAGAGTCCACCCGGCGCGACGACGACGTTCCGGTTCACGCTGCCGCTCGCCTGAGTCAGCGGGCGTAGTCGGACGCGCGGGTCTCGCGCACGACGACGACGCGGACCTGTCCCGGATACGTCGCTTCGTTCTCGATCGCGCGGGCGATCTCCTTCGACATCACGATCGCCTGGGCGTCGTCGATCTGGTCGTTCATCACCATGACCCGGATCTCGCGACCCGCCTGGAGGGCATACGCGCGCTCGACACCGGTGAACCGCTTGCAGATCGTCTCGAGATCGTCGAGGCGCTTGATGTAGCTCGCGAGCTGCTCGCGGCGGGCGCCGGGGCGCGCGGCCGACAGCGCGTTGGCCGCCGCCACCACGTGATCGAGGATCGTCTGCGGCTTGGGGCCGGTGCCCTCGTCGCCGTGGTGCGACGCGATCGCCTGGCACACCTTCGGGGACTCGCCGTGGCGGCGCGCGATCTGGGCGCCGACCTCGGCGTGCGGGCCCTCCTGCTCGTGATCGGCGGCCTTGCCGATGTCGTGGAGCAGGCCGGCGCGGCGCGCGAGCTTGACGTTCGCGCCGAGCTCGGCGGCGATCAGGCCGGCGAGGTACCCGACCTCGACGGAGTGGAGCAGCACGTTCTGCGCGTACGACTGCCGGAACTTGAGGCGGCCGAGCAACTTCACGAGCTCGGGGTGGACGCGGTGGAGGCCGAGGTCGAACACCGCCTGCTCGCCGGCCGCCTTGCACTGGGCATCGACTTCCTTCTCCGCCTTGCGCACCACCTCTTCGATCCGGGTCGGATGGATGCGGCCGTCCGCGACCAGCGCGGAGATCGCGAGGCGTGCGATCTCGCGACGGCGCGGCTCGAAGCACGAGATCGTGATCGACTCGGCGGTGTCGTCGATGATCATGTCGATGCCGGTCGCCGCTTCGAGCGCGCGGATGTTGCGACCTTCGCGGCCGATCAGACGGCCCTTGAGGTCATCGGAGGGGAGGGGGATGGTGGCAACCGTACGCTCGTGGACGAACTCGTTCGCGAACCGCTGGATCGCCGTCGCGACGATCGTCTTGGCGCGGGCGGTGGCCTCGTCGCGTGCCCGGTCCTCGATCTGCTTGATCTCGGTGGCTGCCGACTTGAGGGCCTGCGCGCGCACGTCCTCCTCGAGTCGGGTGCGCGCTTCCTCCTCGGTCATGCGCGCGATCGCCTCGAGCTTCTGGCGGGCCTCGGCCTGCGCGGTCTCGGCTTTCTCGACCGCGGCGTCGGCCTGCTTGATCTTGCCGTCGACCGAGCGCTCCTTCTTGTCGAGCTCGCCGAGGCGCTTGTCGGCATCGCGCTTGGCCTTGTCGAGCTCGCGCTCTTTGTGCTGCAAGCCTTCCTCGCGCTTGGCGAGCTCCGACTTGCGGCCGCGCAGCTCCTCGTCGAGATCGGCCTTGTGCTTGCGGGCGAGCTCCTTGCCCTCGACCTCGGCCTTCTTCTTGATCTCCGCGATCTCGGCGTTCGCCGCCGAGCGGATCTTCGCGGCTTCTTCTTCGGCAGCGCGCTGGGCCGCGCCCGCATCACCGCCGCTCTTCCCGAGTCGCGATCCGACGACGAGCCCGCCCACGAGCCCGACGACCACCGCGATCAAAACGTATAGAGGCTCCATACCTTCACACGACGTGCGTCGCCGTCTCCGTCACGATCACGTTCATCAACACGTCGTGCCCCTCGCGAGGAAGCGCCGACGTCACCTGGCATTCGAACGCCAGCCCCACCCGGATCGCACCGGGCTTGGCGCCGGCCAAGGTCGCGTCGTAATGGCCGTGCCCCCAGCCGATGCGACCGCCCTGGCGGTCGAACGCGACCCCGGGAACGAAGAACATGTCGATGTCTTCCACGCTCACCGGGGGCGATGCTTCGGCCGGCTCGCGCAGCCCGAACCCGGCGGTCACCAACCCGTCGGGGGTCGATTCCCCGAACTCCAAGACCCGCTCGCCGGGCACCACGCGCGGGTACACCACCCGAAGCCCGCGCTGGCGCGCCGCCGCATCGATCCCGATCGTCTCCACCTCGCTGCCTTTTCCCGCATACAGCGCGACCACCCCACCGGGGGCGATGCGATCCAGGAGCTCCGTCGCCCGCTGGGTGATCCGGACGTTGCCCGCGGCGCGCTCGGCCTCCGTGAGCCCGTCGCGGCGCGACAGAAGTGTCCGCCGCGTGACGGGCTTACCTCGCGAGCCTTCACGATTCGATCGTGCCACTGCCGTGAACAATGCCGTGATCAATGATGAGCCGCGCCATCATAGCCACCCCATCTGGGCATTTCGATCGCATCGCCCGAAAACCGCCCGCAAATCGCCAACTACGACGCCGAGGAGGCGTGCTGGCGCATGATGAAGTTCGCCAGAGGGCGGCTCGCCTCGAGCTCCGTCACCTGGAGTCCCATGCCGGCGCGCTCCGTATTGTGCTCGACCCGGACCACCCGCACCTCGAGGCGCAACGGGGGCTCGCCCGGTAGCTGGAGGTCGAGCTCTGCCGACGAGCCGGGACGAACCCAGCGCGGCGCCCGCAAGAACAGGCCACTTCGCGAGACATCTTCGACGAGCCCGTCGATCTCGATGTCCGAGCATCGACAACGAGCCCGCACACTCACCGGGACTCGAACTGCTTCCCGCTTGTCCATGCGACACCTACATAACCCACACCTGACCCGGTTCGCAATTCCCTTGGTGATCTCACGATGATGCGGTGCGTCCTGGTTCGACCTTCCGGAGTAACCGCTTGCTTTCCCAACGCCCTTACCGCAGAGTGTCGCGCCTCAAATGAGGGCCCATAGCTCAGCTGGTAGAGCACCGGCCTTTTAAGCCGAGGGTCGAAGGTTCGAATCCTTCTGGGCTCACTCCCTCAAAAGACCCCATCGTCCAGAGGCCTAGGACACCCGCCTTTCACGCAGGTAACACGGGTTCGAATCCCGTTGGGGTCGCAACTTGCTCGGGAGGCTTCCAGCCTCCCCTCGACTTCCGAGCGCTTGGGGACGCGCTCGTTTCTTTTTCTTCGCGTTCGCCGGGGGGACGGGTCGTCACGTGCTCGGGAGACGTGCCGGCGATGACCGTCTGAAGGCTCGGGGCACCCGCGATCCGCCAGACCTGCCGAGAACCGTCGGGTGTTCGCGCGGGGGTGAACGTCAGGCCCTCCGGGAACAGCGCCAGGAACACCTCGCGAAGGTCGCGACGATCGGCGAGCGCGGAACGGAGATCGTGCAGCCGGTGGCGAGCGGACGCTTCGATCTGCTTCACGAGCGACGCGACCTCGTCAGGCGTTCGCTTGGCCGCCATCACCTGTGACTCGAGGTTCACGATCCGTTGGTTGCGCTTCCGCAGCTCCGAGGCGAGTTCGGCGACATCGTCGGCGAGTGCCACCGCCTTCGCGAGCCGCTTCTGTTCGGTGCGGACGTTCGCCAGCTCGCGTTCGAGTGCCTTCACGTCTGCCGCGCGCTTGGGCATCTGCGCTGCCAGCTCGGTCCGGATCTCGCCGAGTACCATGTCGAGCACGCCCTCGCTGAGCACGTGTTGCTGGAAACACGTGTACTGGTCAGGCTTTTGTCGAGCTGTCGATGCCTGGTCGAAGAGGCCTGAATGGGAACACAGTCCGGAAAGCTGGCTCCACGACGAGAACCTCGAGGAGCAGCATGAGGGCTACGAGACGATAGCCCGTACCCATCGACGATAGCTCCTACGGCACGGGTGGTATCGAGCGGAAGATCCCTCGCAGCACCAACCTCGACGTGCTGGCGCTGGCCGCGTACTGGGGCAAGCAGCTCGACGACGTCAAGAAGGTGTTCGGCCACGACGGCATCGAGCGCCGATGGAACCTCGCGATGCGGGACGTGATGAAGCTCGCGATGTACGCCGACCCGACGAAGGTCTACTCGAAGAACAACCAGTTCTGGCGGACACTCAGCGACACCGCCGTGTACGTGTCGGTGGCCGACGAGGCGCCGAGCAAGTGGGACCTTGCGGTCGAGTCCGTGAAGGACAGCGTCAAGCATCTGCCCGATACGCTCAGCCATGCAGCGCACGAGACGGCCGAGGTCGTGGGCAGCGCCGCGCACGCGGTCGGCAGGGTCGCCCAGGAGGCCGGCAAGGGATTGTTCGAGGGGCTCGGGACGCCGCTATTGATCGGCGCAGGCCTCCTCGGACTGTTCCTGATCACGCGCAGCCACGAGACGCACGGGGAGTCGTGACATGCACGCTCGGCCTTGGATCGTTGGTGGTGGTGCGCTGGCCTACCTCCTGACGCGTTCGAGCTCGAAGAAGTCGCTCAACGTGTCGTTGAGTGGTCCCTTGCCCGGGCATTGGGTATGGCCCGTGCCGCGCTGGCAGGGTCGCTCACCGGTGATCTCCGACGGCTTCGACTCTCCTCGACGGGGGTTGCCGCGCCACGGCGGCGTCGACGTGATGTTCCGGCGTCGGCCCTCGGATCCATTCAAGCCCGGCACCCCGAACGGCACGAAGGTGTTCGTCATGCCCAACAACCTCCCAACGGTTGCGGCGAGCGACGGGGTGATCTGGTCCGCGATGAAGACGCCGCACGGCTATGCGGTCGTGATCGACCATTCGCCGCGCAAGGTGGCCACGTTCTACACGCACCTCGAGCGTCTGTTCATCCCGGAGCCGCACCCGGGAAGCACGGTGTAGCCGTCCGAGCGGGGCAGCCACTCGGAGTCATCGGTGGCTCGCCGCTCGATCCGAGACACCTCAATTCTTCTTCGCGATCTTCGTCGAGGCGGTGATTCGGATCGTGAACGGCGAAGACGTGATCTGGCTATTGGAACACTCGCCGCTCGGAAAGCTGCTGCACACTTGGGAGTACGAAGGTGGCTACTAACGGATGCGTACGGTTGTTGAGGAAAGACACGCTACGCCATTCTCAGCGCGGCGTGTATTCTTGGTGGGAGGTGCGGACGACTCGACAAAGAACAGCTTGTAGCAGTTCCAAGGTCGTCCAAGCGATAAGCCTGATGGTCGTTAACTTGGTTCTCGCGGCTTGCGGTGGCGAAGAGTCCCCCCCCACGTATATCCCCATGCTTGACTACCCAAGCAAGCTCACGGTTACCGAGGGTGAATCAACGACCTTTGTGCTGAGTACAACAGACTTCTCCCAGGGCGACGCTCGCGGAATGTTCTACTTGATGAATGACGCACTCGCGGTGATGCCAGCCACGTTCGACCTCTCACCATCGAGTTCGTCTGCGCCCATCACAATCTCCGCAGCCATGGACGCAAATGCGATAAACGAGAGGGACACGCTCACCTTGTATATCTACGGAGCAATAGGAGGTGACTCGCCTACAATGCCGGTCTCTGTTATCGACGTGAACCTGCCGAATGTAGTCGTCAGCGAGTGGAATCTCACCATGCCGCCATCTGACACAGCTCTCATCTCGGTGCGACTCACGCAACCACCAAGTGTTTCCTCAATCATCACGCTGCAATCCAACAATCGCGATGTTGTGAGTGTGGAGCCGACGACCATGATGTTCGCTGCTGCGAACTACGACGTTCCTCAAACACTAACGGTGACCAGCAATGCAAGGGGGATGGCGTCAATCACCCTCGCATCGGAGATGCCCGCTGCCGAGGTTTACGTATCCGTCCAGTGACACGCTCTGCTTAGAGCGCCTGCAATGCAATGAGACTGCCATGTAGAGCGGTATAGAGAGCGGTAGCCGGACTTCGGCCAACGATCCAGTCACGGCCCACTCCTGCACCATCTGGCGCAGCGCGGAGACTCCATCCATCGGTTCGGACCAGCGCACTTTCGACCTTGTGGATCGCCTGTTTGATCCGCCCGGCTTGGAAGTTGGATTGTGCCTGGTTGACAAGATTCAGAAACCCTTGTCGATTTCCGCTTGTCAACGAGGCAGTACTAGCGACCGGCCCTGTCAAGGTCCAGGCAAATGTCATTGTGTCAGGTAGTGGATGTGTGACGTCCAAAAATGGATTCTCAACTGGGTCGTTGTCCGGATCAAAACTCGTTGTGCCATCCAGCGCCACCTGCTCTCCGGGAAACGCGATTTGCGGGCGGCCAACAACCCCTATAGGCGCACTACTCGTGCACTCCACAGGCCCAACACCGCAGGCGAACGCTTCGAACTCGGACAACGTGTATCCGATATGATCGGCGCTCGTGATTCCAACAATACGGATGTACCGTGTAGTGCTATTCACTTCGACATCGTCGACACTACCAGCCCCGGTAGTGGTAGTGATGTCGGCGGCTGTTGTAAAGCTCGCGTTGTCTGTGGACACCTGAATCTGGTATTCCAGCGGGAATCGCCATCCCCAGCTTAGCCTCGCTCTCGCAATGTCGCGCACATTGCCAAGGTCTATCGTAATCGACTGCGAGTCGTTACTGTCAGATTCCCAACTCGTTGAAAGGGAACCGTCGATCGCTGTAGTGGGAGGACTTCCTGGGCTGGCAAACGAAGCGGTAGCGAAGAGTCCCGATAACGGAGTACTGGTGGGCTGGCAAGACGTGTTGTATATCGCAGCGACCTCGTTGCAAGTGAGTTTTCGATCGACGACTGTGAGTTCGTCGAACGAACCCCTGAACGATGTGCTCTTGTCGTTTGTTCCTATGCGCAATGGTGCATCCGAACTAACCGGAGTGATCGTCCAGCAGGTAATCTTGTTGTCCGAGTTGTCCCCGAAGCACGTTGTGTGATTGCCGTCGCCATTCGGCTGGCATTGTCCCGGGCAAGCGTCGTCGCCTTTGTAGAACGCACCCGGTCGTGGGTGGCGCCACCTTGGACCATCGCCGCGATCATGACGCCGCGGCCTCGGCAATGCTCAAGATCGATCCGGCGGTGCCCGCGTCGGGGACGCACGCCTCGAGAACCTGCGCGCCGCGATGACGAGCACGATGGAGGTGCTCAATCCCGATCAACGGGACCTTGCGAAAACGGATCTTCGAAGAACGTGGTGTTGACTTCGGCGATTCCGCGTCGTCGGCCACGGCTTCCAGGGCCACCGGGACCCGGCCTTGGAGACCGACCTGTACTGTACCTAGCGATCGTCGGCCCACACCCTAACGAGAAAGAAAGTTGGGGCTGTGAGAGGCGGAAATCCGGCGGCAAAGAAAGGCGCTAGGTGGAGGTGTTTCGTCTGTTCGCTCCCGCCGACCTACTCGGCAACGAACGCTAACAGCTGAAAAGGAATGGTTGTCGTCCCGAGCAGATACTGCCCCGTTGGGGTCGCTCAAGCTCGCTCGCCCGCTCGCTGGCGCTCGCGGGCTCACTCGCGTTCGCGCCCTGCGTCCCGCTTCGCGGTCCGCGCGTTCGCGCTTTGCGCGCCCGCCCAACGGATTCGCGCCCGCTCCCTCGCACCTACGGTGCTCCGTCGCCTGTCGTCGAATCCCGAGCGCTCGATCGTTTCGGTCGCTTCTCTTGTGCTCGACGCCGCGCACCCACGTTCCGGTCCGTCAACGGCTTCCTCTACGCGCTCGGCGATGTTTAGTCGGGCGCGAGTGCGAGTGTGAGTGTGAAGCGCGCCGTGGTCGGCTCACCCGAGGCAGTGCGCGGCGCGGGGAACCGCCAGTTCGTCATCTGCTGGCCGAGGCACGCGTCGAGCTCGGCGTCCACGCCGGTCGCGCGCCCGGTCGTCCGCCCGACGGCGTTGACGTCGAGCGAGAGCTCGAGGGCGCCGCGCAGCCCCGCGTCGACCTCGAGCCGCTCGCGATAGCAACGCTTGAGCCCGGCCATGTACACGCTTCGAACTTTGGCGACGACAGCGTCGACCGACAGGCTCGAGTCACCGAGAGCGTGCTTCGCCGAGAGCGAGATCCTGCCGCGCGGTCCACGCGGATGGTTCGATCGGTTCGCGATGGGCTTGGTCACGGGCGCGCTGACTCTCGCGTCGGCCGGAGGGACGCGCACATCCGGCACGCGGACCTGCGCGAACCGGGTAGCCATCGCGCGCAGCTTGCTCGCGAGGGTTGCAGCCTCGGCGGTGCGGGTCGCCTCGAGTCGGGCGAGTGTGATCTCGAGGCCGTTGCGGATCACCAGGTAATCCGCCACGTCGTCGCCGGCGTACCCGGCGAGCGGATCCGGGTGGTGGCGATCGCAGTCGGCCGCGATCGCCGCGATTGCTTCGGCGCGCGACTTCGACCCGAGCTGGGCGAACACGTCCTCGCTCGGACACGCGAGATGGCACGCCGTCCACAGCTCTTGGGCCTGCCGCGCGCGCTCTGCCGGGTTGGTATGCGGGAACCTGCGGAACTTCGCCGCGCACGAGGCGTCCTCGATCACGACCTCGCCCACGGCCTCCGCAAGTAACCCGCCGAAGTCGGCGGGGTCGCCAAGCTCGAGCGCCTGGACGACGCGCCCGAGACAATCGAGGTCTGCGGCGGATAGCGCGTGCGCCTTCGCCGGCTCCGTCCCTTTCGAGCCACAGGCGACGACGATGATGAGGACCGAGCCCCACGCGCGATGCATGACGCATCGTCGCACGAGCGAGCGCGATAACCACTCGGCACCGCAGCTCCGTCCGCGAACCTACCCGGGTCGATGGCTGCGGCGAACGGGGTGATCGGACGTACGGGGCTGTAGTGGCCGACCGCGAACTCGAGCCCGAGATCGACCCCGGCGGCGTAGCCCCGATATCCCTGGTTGCCTCGTCGTTCATCGTTTCGGTCGGTTTCGGGCCGGCGTGCGACAGTGATCGAGATGACGCGCATCGTGCCTGTCCTGCTCGCTTTGGTGTGCGCCTGTTCGTTCGCCGTCGTGCGACCGAGTCCGGCGGCGCATGCGGCGGAGCGTCCGTCGTGCCGCAGCAGTGGTTGGTTCGCATTGGATCTGCTCGGAGCGTTGGCGAGCGCAGGCATCGCGAAGCTATCGACGGCGCGCTTCGAAGGGGGAGACCCGAGCGCGCCCGAAGACCACTCGTCGAAGTACGTGTTCGGTGGGGCCGCCGTCGTGCTGGCGGCCTCCGCGATCTACGGTATCGGAGCGAAGGTCACCTGCATCAATCGCCTCGATGCGATGACCAACGACGGTAACGACTGATCGACTTCTTCAGCATGTCGAGACCGAGGCCGCGAAGCCCGCTGATCTCACTCCTGGCGCATACGTCGTGGTCACCGGTGTAGGCATGATGCAGGTGACAGGCCCGCAGGAGTACAACGGCAAGCCAGGCGTGAAGTTCTCCAACTCACGTACCGGCACGGGCTTCTTGATCGATGCAGAGGGTGCGAAGGATCCGACGAGGGTACGCGCGGTGATCTCGAAGATCGAAGCCGAGCGAAGGCTCGCTCTGCTCGAGGACACGACGCCCGTGACGGATACCCGTTCGGCGAAGGAGCGCTACGTCGAGTACACACGCACGATGGCGCGCGGCACGGACTTGCAGAAGCTCGCTCTGCTTCGCGCGCAGTACGCGTCCACGTTTTCCGCAGGGGCGCGCAACATGGTCATCTACTACCTTGAGGACGCGGTGCTTCCTGAGCTGGCCCACGTGCTAGGTACAAGTCAGGAGATGCTCGCCGAGAAGCTGCATTCCGTTCACGCGGAACGCGGAACGTACGCGAAGACAGCGAAGCCTCGCCCACCCGAGCCAGAGCCGGTTCCCCCAAAGGATCCGTGGGGCATCAAAGGCCACAAGTACGTGGGCACATTCACGTTGGAAGGCGACAGCCTGATCGCTGGCGACCCGATCTACATCACGTCCAAGCACGACGAGTCGAAGCAAGATGTCACGAAGAACATCCGCATCATCGCGACCCCTGGTCGCTGGCTCTGCTACCTCGAACTCGATCCCAAGGACCCAAGCGACGTGACGATGTCGTTCATCGCGATCCACGACTCGGCCAAGAAACAGTTCGACGGGGCTCGCCGCAAGGCGGCATCCGTTGCGAAGCTGTGGGTGGACAGCGGCCGGATGTCGGTGGTCGATTCGGCGATCCGCGACGACGCCTCGTACGAGGACGCACGACTGTTCGGCGCAGACGACTTTGGCGTCATCGGCGGTCGCGGCTGTGTAGTGTCATCCGGCGCTGGCGACGGTACGTATACGACACGTGTGATCGCCCACGACGGCAAAGCGATCTACGTACACGTCGACTTCACCGGTGCCTCGCGCGACTTTCTCAAGGACGCGCGGTTCAAGCTGAAGCAGTAACTGCTCACGCAGTGACTGCCCATCGGGCGATCTGGTTGTCCAGCGAGGCCACCCGCCTCGCTGACGATCGCGACGACATGCGCGGTGGTGTCGGCGTCGATCAGCGGGTCTCCTGCACCCTCAGCGCTCACCTCGATCTCGATGGCGCGCTCGGCACGGTCGGCGCGAAAGCTATTGGCTCGAGCCTCGAGTCGCTCGCGCACCATGGTGAGCGGTGACGGCTCGGGATCAGGCCGAGTCACGACTGCTCGCACGCATCACCATTGGCGCGGCGGGCCGAACGCCGCTCGTACGCGCGATCTAGATCAGGTCGGAGCTGATGGAGCCGAAGTCTCATCGACTACGACGAGCGGCGCGCCGTGCTCGTACGTGCGTTCGATAGTCATCTAGCGTAACCGTCGCACCTTCTCCCGCCTCGACTTCCGCCGCTCGTCGCTCGATCTCGAGATCCCACGCCTCGGCCGCGTCTTCATCCACCTCACCGTCGAGGCTGCGAAGGAGCTCGAGCGCGAGGCGCGCGCGCTCTTCGGGCGGGAGGCCCAGCAGCTCATTCAACTCCCCGACTGCCATGAGTAGAGCGTAGCAGACCAGCGCTTCGGTCGGACCAATAGCTCGATCTCGATGGATACCGTCCCGAACAGGAGTTGTCCCGTTGGGGTCGCTCACAGTTTGACGCCAGCGCCCGTCTCAGACCGTTCGATCCGTCGGGGTCGCGCACAGGTTGAGGCCGGGCTCTTGCTCGGTCACGAAGAGGTTGCCGATAGCGACCTCGCCTTCGATCTGGTGACGCTTGCCCTCCGTCGTGCGACCGGGAGAGGTTAGATCCACCCATGAGGTCGGGGATGCTGATCGCGACACTGTTGGTGACGGCCTGCTCTCGCTCGAAGAGTGACTCTCCGCGTCGGTTGTGCGAGCAGATCTACCCGGAGATGCTCCACACCTTGCGGTCGACCCTCGGTGCCGACAAGGTCCACGACGATCGCGTTCGCTTCATCACGGCGTGCGCAGAGCTCCCGATCGAGTTCCTGCGCTGTCACGTACACGACGGACCGGGCTGCATCGATCAGCTCGGGAACATGGAGCTGGAGAGCCGGCTGACCGGTGCGCTCACCGAGCCGGGGCGTGCGGCGCCGAAGCCTGGAGCCGGGGCCGATGCCGTGAAGGCGTTCTATCGACGACTTCGCTCCGCCACCGATCACCCGGTCCCGATCGCCCTGCCCGACGTCGAGATCGCCGCTCTAACGACGTTCGGCGGCAAGGTGTTCCAGTGGCGGGCCCTGTGCAAGCCCCCGCTCCGCCCGACCGGGCCGGGGAAGCTGCGGATCACCCACGGACGCATCACTGCGCTGGAAGTCGGACACGGCCGGCCGTTTCCTCAGGGTCCGTCGCCCGGTCGGGATGGGGCGGTCATCGTCGATCTCGAGTTCGAGAAGGTCGCGCTGACAACCGAGCTGGTGGCACGTCAGCGCTGCTGCAAGGATCCCGCCGCCGGCCCCGCCGGCTGTGCGCCGCGCGGCGAACCAGAGGTCGAGGCAACGGCACGGGTCGATGCGATGCTGATCGGAGGTCCGTCGATCGTGCTGCGTCAGGATCCCGCGGGGCCGGGCGGATTATCCGTCTCGCGTGTCGACGCCCAAGTCTTTCCGGCGAACGTGACGGTCGCTCGCGTCACCGGGCTCGACTCCGCGCGAGCGAAGGAGCTGACGTACCACCTCGACGACGGCATGATGTGGGAGCAGATCGCGACCTCGTGGATGCAGTCGGCTCCGGCACGTGCGCTGCTCGAAGGGGCGTTGAAGACGCGCTGATCGAGGCGTGGGGATCCCACCTGCCGCAAGGCATGCATGCGCGATGGTGTCGCGTCGGATCCACGACGTCGTGCGCGACGAGGCGGCGGAACCGGATGCGTTTCGGTCGAAGTAAGTAGCGCCCCAAGGTCTCTCGAACGGCGTTCCTGCGCCGGGACTGGTGGTGGTGCTACCGTCGCGGCCATGAGGTGTTGGGCGCTCGGTTGTCTCGTCCTGGCCGCGTGTGTGGGTCACGGGTCGACGCCGCTGGTCGATGCATCCGACGGCGATGCGATCGGCGATGCCGGGTGCGGCGCGGAGTCGCTGATCTCGGGCGAGCTGATCGACTGGGATTCGTCGACCGCGAGCTTTCTCGGCGTGTCCGGAGCGACCGTGACGCTGGTCGGCGATCCGACGATCACGACGACCACCCCGACCGACGGCAGCATCGATCTGTGCGCCCGGCCGGATCGACCGCTCGCGTTCACCGTCGATGGTCCCATCGACTACCTCGATGGGACGCTCACGATCGACCGCGACGTTCTGATCGAGCCCGGAGTGCCTCTCAGCCTGCGCACGATCACGACGACGCGCGCCGCGACGTTCTTCACCGAGCACTCGCTGACGTTCGATGCGGGGAGCGCGCAGATCGTGGTGCTGCTGACGGGAGACCGGACCGGCCTCACGCTCGATCGCACGCACGACACGACGCAGGCGGCGAACGACGACGCCAGCCCCGGGACGTTCACGTGGACCGCGGGGAACACCGGGCGCTACGTGTTGTTCCCCAACGTTCAGGTGTCGGGCTCGACGGCGACGATCGCCGGCGATCCGAAGGGCCCGATCGTGGTGCCGATCGAGGTCGGCAAGCTCAGCCTGGTCGCGATCTCGTTCGTGTTCCTGTGATCGTCGCGACCTTGATCGCTTTCAGACGCGAGAGGAACTTCGTGCTGGCTTTCGTGCGGTCGTGCTTTCTCGCCAGCCCGAGCGGGGAGCGTCCGGACACGTCGCGGACGCTCGGGTCCGCACCCGCGTCGAGCAGGGCGACCGCGCACGACTCGTGGCCGTGGTCGCAT
The DNA here is from genome assembly GCA_963772655.1 of uncultured delta proteobacterium. Classification (GTDB taxonomy): domain Bacteria; phylum Myxococcota_A; class Polyangia; order Haliangiales; family Haliangiaceae; genus JABFXX01. The sequence continues at coordinate 731,023 of CAVYYE010000003.1, read as the reverse complement.
GCGAATAGCAGCGCGGTGCCTCCCTTCGGGTCGACTCGGTTCGGGTCGGCGCCGGCCGCGAGCAGTGCGCGGACCGAACGCAGCTTTCCGAAGTCGGCCGCTATCATCAACGGATCGTGACCCCGCCGATTCACGACGTTCGGCTTCGCACCCACCGAGAGAAGGTACGCGACGAGGCGCGGGTGGCGCGGCGCCGCCAGGTGGAGCGGCGACTCCGTCCGAGGTGACGACGTGGGCGTTCCTCCCCGGGACAGGATCCACTCGGCGACTGCGAGCGCTCGCGGGTCGGTCTTCGCGACGGCGACGAGCGGCCACGCGTCATCGATCTTCGCGAGGTTCGCCAACAGGGTATCGAGCTCTTCGACGTCGCCGGCGAGGACGCACGCTCGAACGGTTTTCCAGTCGATCTTGGCCATCGCAGCGAACGCCCGCACCTAGCGAATCGATTGCTCGTCCGTCACAGCGCGGGTCGCGTGGTGAACGCGGCCTCGATGGCGGTCGCCCACTTCATCGGATCGAGATCGGTGGAGTGATTCACGGCGATCGCGACCGAGCAACCCGCCTGGTCGTCCCAGAACTCCACGGACTTGATCTCGAAGTCGGGACCGAGGACCCGCGCTTCCTTGCCCGGCCCGGCGGCGGGCTTCCACGCACTCGTTCCATCCTTGTTCTTGTAGGGTGCGAACGTCTTCTCGTACTGCTCGACTCCGTACTGGTCGCCGCACCTCACCGTCACGGCAACGTCGAACAGTTTCGTCGAGCCCACCTGCTTGAACCTGCACAGCAGGTGACCGACGACCGATGCCTTGCCGGTCTGTCCTCCTCCGCGCACTTCGAATCCGTCGCGCAAGGCCGCCGGCACCAGCCTCTCGCACATCGCCTTGCCCTCGGCATCGTCGATCGAGTGGATCGGGTCCTGCTTCGGAGGCGTCTTGGCCGTGGACGCTGGCGGCGATGCCGAGCCCTTGCCGTCGCTTTCGGAGCCCTTGCCGCATGCGGCGAGCACGACGATCACGATCGCAAATCGCATGGCTCGAGCATACGTCCGATCGAACGCAACCGTTGCGCGGCCCACGTCGGTCTGGCGGTCGATTCCCGGGCACGTCACCTGCACTGCGAGTAGTGCATGCAGATCACGACGCTCACGATCAACCCGGCGCTCGACGAGAGCTGCTCGGTCCCTCTCGTCGAGCCGGATCACAAGCTCCGGTGCAGCGAGCCGGTGCGCGAGCCCGGCGGCGGAGGCATCAACGTCGCACGGGCCATTCACCGGCTCGGCGGTGACGTGCTCGCGTGTTTCCCAGCGGGGGGCCCGGTCGGCGATCTTCTGGTCTCGCTCCTCGATGCCGAGAGCGTTCGTCACCGGGTCACGCCGGTCCGCGGCTGGACCCGCGAGAACCTCAACATCCTGGAGACCACGACCGGCCGACAGTTTCGGTTTTGCATGCCGGGCGCCGCCCTCGGCGAAGCCGAGTGGACGGCCGCGCTCGATGACTTCATCCAGCATGTCCCTGCCGGAGGGCTCGCCGTGATGAGCGGTAGCCTCGCGCCGGGTGTTCCAGCTGACTTCTACGCGCGCGCCGGTCGCGCGATCGGTGGGCGAGGTGCGCGCGTCGTGCTCGATGCGTCGGGGGAGGCACTCCAGCGAGGTGTCGAACCCGGGGTGTTCCTGTTGAAGGTCAGCCAGCGCGAGTTCGAGCAGCTGGTCGGCGCGACGAACGTCGACGAGGCGCAGCTGACCGAGCTCGCGTTCTCCGTCGTCGCGCGCGGCACGTGCGAGGTGCTCGTGGTGTCGCTGGGCGCCGGCGGAGCGCTGTGGGTGACGCGCGATCAGCGCGAGCGTCTGACGGCGCCGTTCGTGACCGCGAAGAGCGCGGTCGGTGCGGGCGACAGCATGGTGGCCGGCATCGTCCATTCACTCGCGCGAGGGCGTCCTGTCGCCGAAGCGATGCGGTTCGGTGTTGCCGCGGGTTCTGCCGCAGTCATGCAACCGGGCACGGCGCTCTGCCGGCGTGACGACGTCGAGCGTCTCTACGCGCTGGCGAGTTGAAGCGAGCCATCGAGAGGACCCGCCGGCGTGTGTCTCGCAGATCGCCGATGGTCGCGAAGACCGTCACGAACAATCTCGCACCGTGATGATGCGCCGAGAGGAGCTAGTGGCCGACCGCGATCTCGAGTCCGAGATCGATTCCGACGCCGTACCCCCGATATCCCCGGGGGTCGTGCTCCGGGATCGAGCCGCGCGCGACGATGCCCCACGGGTAGCGCGTCCGGTCGCTGACGACGTACCGGACGACCGGGGACACCATCCAGCCCTGGCCTCCGACCTCGCAGGTGACATCGCAACCATCGCCGATCGCGGCCTGGAAGCTGCCCCAGCCCGCACCGAGGCCGAGCTCGAACGCGCCGTCACCGACCGGCACGATCCATCCCACCTCGGCTTCGAGAAATCCGCCCCGGATGTCGTCGTGCGAGCCCCGAAAGCTGGCCTCGACCGGCGTGACGTAGATGCGCTGCCACCGGTGGCGTCCGAACCGCACGCCGATGCCGATCACCTCCGAGATGCGCGCTGGCGATCGATCGGGTGGACCGTCCTCGCGGCCGAGGTTCGCGCCGACCACCGGGACCTCGACGCCGATCCACTCCTGGCGCAGCGGGGGACGATCGTCGGCAACCGCCGTCGGTGCGAGACTCGGCCCCACGATCATTCCCGCGAGAACCAGGGATCGGCACGCAGCTCGATTCGAAGCTCGAGCTCGTCCAGGAAGCGCTTCCGTTCTTCGCGTCACGGTTTGACGACGAGCGACTTCGCGATGCTCTCGCACGTGGCGTCGACGTTCGGTGCGCCGCCCTTGTCTCGATTGCACAATACCGAGATCGCGTGCGTCCCGTCGCTCAACGAGATCTGGCGCGCCGACTGCGGCGAATTCGGATCGATCAGCTCGACGTCACAGCCGGTCAGCGCGCCGTAGGTCGCGGTCGACACCTTACCGGCGGTCGTCTTGGTCGCGTCCAGCAGTGGTTTCTGAAACAGCTCGCGACACTGCTCGGCCGTCGCGTGCTTCACCATCGCGTGATCGTCAGCCGACATCGTGAGCTGCTGCAGCACGATCGACGGGATGAATCCGCTCTCGGGCGGAGGATCCATCATGATCGCGCGCACGCCCTCGGTGTTGATCGCCGGGATGACGCGCTTGTCGGTGACCTCGTCCCACCCAGCCGGCACGGGGATCGTGAAGTTGGAAAACTCGAACTTCTCGACTCGATGGTGCTCGACCGGTTTCGAACACGCCGCGATCACGGCGAGAGCAAACACGCGCTTCATGGCGGCAGCCTCTCACACGTCGAGCGCGCCGCGGATCACACGTCCGGAACGATCTCGGCTCTCAGATGCGCGGGGGCGCTCCACGTGGCACCGGCGGCGAGCAGCTCGCGCGCCTGTTCGGGCGTGATGGCACACGCGGCCTTTGGACTGCCGTCGGGGTGCTCGGAGTCGGGGCTCCCGAACAGGTAGGCGACGCATCGCTTGATGGGCGCATCCCGAGGCGGCAACACGTTCAGGTGCACCAGGCTGGCCTTGTCGCCGACCGCCGCCAGCATGTCCTCGTAGGGGAGGTGCTCGTATGGCTCGTGTGGCTCGCTCATGTCGACCAGCATATCGCGGCCCTCGATGTGCGCGCGAGCACCTATTGTTCGTCGACTCCCGACCGAGATCGAGGAGCGCGGCCGGTCAAGGCACGAGGAGTCGTCGCAGGTCGATGCGATCGCGATACACCCCGGGCGCGTGACCGACGCTGTCCCAGCCGCGACCCACGGAGGTGCCAGCGAGCGTGATGTAGATGGCCGCGGTGGCGGTGCGGTCATCCCTCCTGAGCGAGAACTCGATCGCGTTTTCGGGCACGCCCCAACCCGCCGTCGGAGACGGCTGCGTGCTCGCCTGGGACGCGAAGTCGGCGAGCTCGATCTGCGCGATCGGCGTGACCTCGTCGAAGATCGTGATGCCGAGCGTGCCACTCGACGGAAGTGGGCCGTGCGCGAGCTCCTCGAACGGGCCCTTCTCTCCACTCTCCGCTTCGACGACGTGCAGCACGGACGCCGCATCGACGAACGCGAAGCGGAGCGGACGGCCGACCGGATACTCCGAGTACGTCACTTCGATGCGCTGGTCGGGGAACGGCGAGAACGCCAAGAACAGGTGATGATGTCCACGGATCTCCATCGCGCAGAACGTGTTGAGATGCGAGTACACGGCGGTCGGCACGAGCGTCTTCGCTTCGACGTGGACGACGTCGTCGCCGGATGCCGAGACCCGGATCGTGCCGGGCTCCTCGCCCGTGTACCGATAGGTGTCGCCGCTGGTTCCGCCGTAGCGTCGGAGAGGCCCCATGCGTTGCTGCACGTCGGCGAGCGCGGTCCAGCCCCGATCCGGCGAGCGACTCCAGAACGTGAGCAGGGGCTGCAACGCGATGTGAACCGAGCCGATGTCGACGGAGATGACATCGGTGTCTGGAACCAGGTGGATCCAGTCCGGAAGCGGGCGATGCGAACGGGACGCGACGGGCGGCTCCAGTGGGCGAACCGCTTCGGCAGGGTGCGTTCCCGGCGCGGGTCCGCGCTGTGACCATGGCAGCCCCACACCCACGATCATCCCGATCACGACGCCGATCGACATCGGCCACCGCACGCCACGCGTGTGGCGCAGCGACGCGAATCCGCATGCACACAGCACCAGCGTGCTCGCCGCGAAGGCAAGGGCAGGGCGCTTGCCCGTGATCGGAAATACCAAGATCCAGGCGGGCCCCATCGCGATGTGGAGGCCGATGAATACGGCGATCGCGAGCGAGGCGAGGCGAGCTCGACGCCGCCACAAGCCGAACAGGCACGCGATGCCGAGAGCCACGAGGACGAACGGGATCACCTCGTTGCTCCAGAATCGCGGATGCCCCCAGCCGAAGCCGTGCGGCAACAGGTGCCATGCAAGTACGGCCGCCGCGACGTGCAGGCCGACGATCACGACCCAGAGGAGTGGAAACCGAAGCGACGGCATCTTCCACGCTGATCGTGCAAGGATCCGCGTATCCAAGCCACCGGAATCGCTACCCCGAGGCCGTCGCGGGCGTGCTCGTTAGATCGCCTGGATCCGCGGGACGTCGGATCTAGGGCCGCCGTCCGCGGAGCTGCATGAACAAGCTGCTGATCGTTGTCCTCGCCGCCCTCGTCGCATCGACCGCGTTCGAGGTCAGCGCAGGTGCGAGGCCGTGCCGACCCGGGTTTCCGAACTGTCGCCGCCCGCACCCGCCGCCACCGCCACCGCCGCCGCCGCCAACCACGGTGACGACGGTCTATCAGCGCGTCATCCCGGCGATGCCGGGCGCGGCTCTCGACCGCGTGCGTCTCTCGCGTCTGCTCCGCGGCTCGAGCTGGACGCGGCTCGGAAGTCGCGACCAGATCCGGTTTGTCGATCCGCCGAGCACGCAACACTTCGCGCGCCCGCCGGGCTCGCGGCCGGCGCCACGCCGCGACCGCTACCTGCGCGCCATCGCGATCGACCTGGTTCGCGATCGATACGCGCTCCTGGTGAACATCGACGGCGCGCTCTACACCGTCACGACGTGTCCGACGAATCGCCGCACTGCATCACGGCGACCGGTGATGACGACGTGCCTCGAGCATCGCCAGCGCGTTCCGTTCGGCGGCCAGTACGGCGGTGCCACGTACGGCGGTCGCCGCTAGCAGTCGCTCACGCAGACTCGATCGACAGTCGCCGCTTGACCTCGAGATCGAAGCGACCGCGACCCGCACGGTGCATGACGATGTGCGGGCAACGCTCCTCCAGCCGGCGCCGCAACATGATCAGCCGGGTCTCGAGGTTGTCGTGGAAGGCCGGCAGGCCGAGCCGCGCGTCGAGACGCAGCTCGCGGTTCGAGAAGCTCCGGCGTCCCTCCTCGTGGTACGCGCGGAGCAGCAGCCACAGGATGCGGCCCGCGACACCCTTGATCAGGTAGTCGTTATCCACGAACACGCTGTCATCCTCGGGGTAGTAGCGGATGCAGAGCTGCGGCCCCGCGTCGGAGGGGGATTCGTGTGGTGCGTGGTCGTCTTCGGCGAGCGTGACCTCGGCGAAGCGCGCCATGCAACTCGCGAGATGATGGGCGACGACGCTGGTGGCCTCTCGATCCTGCCGCCCGAACGCACCGGGCTCCGGGCTCTGCAGGCACAGCACCCCCAACAGCCGCCCCTCCGCGACGAGCGGCTGGACCAGCTGGCTCTCCGTTCGCGGCAGCCCCGAAAGCGGAATGGCTCGGGGGTGACTCGCATCGCGTCCGCGGTCGCTCATCACCGCCGCGGCGAAGATCCGCTCGCGACTCATGTTCGCCACGCAGATCGAGCGTCGCCGCGCTGCCGCCATGCCGATCAGTCCGTCCCCGACGTGGAGCTCGGCACCGACGCCCGACGGCGAGTAGCCGCGACTCGCGACCGAGAACAGCACTTGCTCGGCGTCGTCCAGCGCCATGACGAAGACGTGCTGATATCCGAGACCCTCGTCGAGCTCGCCGAGCGTGCGCTGGAGCAGGGTGTCGAGGTCGGTGCAGCTCGCGATGACGCTACAACAACGCGCCAACGCCGGCAGGCAGTTCGCGAAGGGTGGCGGCGAGGCGGTGACACCGTTTTCGAACCGCCGGCACTCGGTCACGCGATAGATGTCGGCTCCGTGCAAGACGAACGTGTCGGTCATGCCCGTCTGCGAAGCGATCGCCGCCAGACCCGCGGCCAGCTGATCGAACGTGTCACCCTCGGTCTCCGAACGCAGGTACTCGATGCGGAGGCGATACTCGGCACCCACGACCGGGTCGACGACGAGGAGGCGCGCGCGCGGGTTCTCGGCCAGGTTCTGCTTCGTCTTGCGAAAGAACTGGAACGACAGCGCGATGTGCTCGTCATCCACGCGGTGGACGAGCGAGAGAAAGCTGATGTTCGGCTCGCCGGTCTTGGAACACGTGCAGAGCGTCGCAGGCACGCCGCCCTCGAAGCACGAATCCAGCGCGCTCAGCGGGACGTCGAGCGTCGTCTTCTTCACAAGGCCGTCCCCGCTTTCGCGCCCGGCGCCTGGCGGAACACGGAATCGATCTCGGTCACCAGCAGGAGCCCCTCCACCGCGAACCACGGCGCGAACGTCTCCGGCTCGAGGCCGACCCTCGATGCCTCGGTGAGAAACGCATCGAAGTGCATGCGCGCTCGGCGCCAGTCATCGGCGCGTGGTTCCCGGGTTGCCACGCGCGAGCCCTTGAGCTGATACGCCTGATAGTCGGTAGGCATCGAGACGGTGAAGGCGGCGCGTGGCGAGCGCTCGAGATTGTCGAGCGAGTCGCGTCCGGCGGGCAACGGAACCAGTACCGTGAGCCGACCGGTGTCTGCGTCCCATAGCGGCCCCCAGGCCCGACAGATCTCCGGCTCGAGCGCTTCGTTCGCGGTTCCGACGACCACCACGGCTCCTTTTCCGAGCAGGGTGACGACGGATTCCTCGAGGACGAGAGGAGACGTCATCGTTCTCGAGCATACGCGCCCGCCCTCCGGTCCTCGAACGGCGAGGCGGCCTTAAGAAACAAATAGGAACTACGTAGCGAACAACTAGGAGGAAGGATCCGTCGCGCGCTCGTAGGGTGACTCACAGGAGAACCACCATGAGCGAACCACGTCACGACCTCTACACCGCGATCCACAAGGGCATTCGCGCCCGGCTGTTCGACACCGCTTCGCGGCTCGAAGGCTGCAACTTCGCCGACCCGGCCAGCCGAACCGAGACGCTGACCTACGTCCGCGCCACGCTGGCCTTCCTCGACGAGCACGCCCACCACGAGGACGAGTTCGTCCAGCCGCGCCTCGCCGACGCCAGTCCCGATCTCGCCAAGCGGCTCGGTGACGCGCACGGGCTCGTGCACCAGAGTGGAAGAATCGTCGAGAAGCTCGCTGCTGCGATCGAGGCGGCGGACGCCGAGGTCGCGGTCGGTCGGGGACCCGAGTTGTGCCACGCCTTCAACGTCTACGTGTCCCAGCAGCTGCATCACATGAACGACGAAGAGACCCTCGCCAACACGGCGCTCTGGCAGGCATTCACCGACGAGCAACTGCGCGAGCTCCACGGCACGCTGCAGGCCTCGATCGCGCCCCCACGCTTCGCGGAGTGGATGACGCTGCTGCTTCCGGCGCTCAACTACCAGGAGTGCGTCGGCATGCTCGCGGGCATGCGCGCCGGCGCTCCACCCGAGGTGTTCCAGATGGTGATGGGCGTCGGCCGCGAGGTCGTGGGTACGCGGTGGGCCGAGATCGAAGCCGCGGTCGCCTGAGCTCGGGCGATACGACCGGGTCGGGTGGAGATTCGTGCGTGTATGCGGTGGGTTGGAGCCGCACGCCACGAGAGCGCCGAAACCGCGCACGGAATGCGCGGCCTTTTTAGTCAGCGTTTGTTCGTCGTCAGATCTCGGAATTCCGGCGTATCCTGGGGACATGCGGGTATGCGTGCTGATCGCCATCCTGTGGGCGGCGGGGTGCTCCGGTCTCGTCGACGACGGCGGCACCGGCGGCTTGACCCCGGACGAGCTCACCGCACGGAAGCTGTGGCTTTCAAAGGCCCTGCCACTGCTCAAGGCAAACTGCGACGAGTGCCATGGCGGTTCGATGCCGGACATCGACTTCATCGCCGGTACCTCCGACCTCGAGGTTCGCGACACCCTGCTCGCGCACGAGCCGGCGGAGGTCGATCTCGACTCGCCGGCGGCCTCGCATCTGCTCACGCGCGGCGCCCACGACGGCCCCGCACTCGATGCGAGTCAGCTCTCCGATCTGCTCGAGTGGATCCGCGCCGAGAAACAAGCGCGCGGTGTCGCGACCGTGATCATCGGCGTCGCGAAGTTCCAGGCGTCGATCTGTACGAGCGGATTGCCCGACACGCCGGCGGCTCCCAATCCCAACTGCCTGGTCAACCACGTCACCCTCGACGAGCTCGGTGCCACCGGCTCGACGATCGACTTCGTCGTCCAGGCGCTGTCCGGCGCGACCTACGTCACCAACCTGCAGATCACCCCCAGTGCCACCGATGGCGTGTTCGTCGACCACCCGCTGTTCGTGACCTACCCGTCGGAGATGGTCGACGAGAATCGCCTCGGCTGCGGGCAGGACGCCGCCGGCGAGACGTTCTGCGGCGACAACCTCGATCGGTTCGCCGGCTCCCAGATCAACTTGATGGCGGCGGATCCGCCGGCGGTGCTCGGCGACGGCACCGCGACGTTCACCGAGTTCATCCCGACCGACATGATGTCGATCCACTTCAAGGAAGTCGGCGTCTACAAGCCGTGAGCGCGGACCGAGTCGCTGGTTGACCCGGATCGTCGGTACGGTTTCGGTCCGCTGTCCGCGGTGTGGCGTCGAGCAGAACGCCACGCTGGTCCAGAGCATCAACACGCGCGACCATCCGGAAGACAAGGACGCGCTGCTGCGCGGCGAGCTCGACGTCCTCACCTGCGAGTGCGGCAAGCGGACCGTGCTCGCGGCCAACCTGCTATTTCACGATCCGGATGCCGACTACTACTGCCAGGTCGCACCGGGAGGAGCGCAGGCGGTCGCGACGGCGATCGACGCGTTTCGCGCGAATCCCAGCGGCCGCCAGCGCGTGGTGCCGTCGCTCGACGCCCTGGTCGAGAAGGTGAAGATCCTCGATGCCGGTCTCGACGATCGCGCGATCGAGTTGGCGAAGGTGCTGCTCCTCGCCTCGCTCGGCGCCGGCGGGCTCGACCGCGTGCTGTTGTTCTCGGCACTCGAGGCCGACGTGGTGCGCTGGATCCTGTTCGACGCCACCGGCACCGATCCGCAACCGGTGGCGAGTCCGCGAGCGGCGTACGACCGGCTCGCCGCTCGGTTCGAGCACGTTCCCGATCGCGAGCTGCTGATCGATCGCGCGTGGGCAGTCGAGCATGCGCGCTCGATGATCGACGGCGCGAGCTAACTCACGGCCGCTTCTTGGCCCGCTCCGCGAGATAGCGCTTCGCTTCCCCACGGACCATCGCACTGCGGTCCCGCGACATCTCGGTGAGCTTGGCGACGACATCCGGGGGATCGAGCTCGGCCAGGGCGTGGACGACCTCGAGACGCAGCGACGCGTCCTTGTCGGTGCGCAGCGCCCACAGCACCCTCATGCCGGTCGGAGTGCGGTGCTGCGCGATCGCCTGGGCCGCCGCGATGCGGCCGTTGCCGGGAAGCTTCAGCGCACGCGTGAGGGCCGCGAGTGACGCCGCCGTGGGATAGGCGCCGAGCGCGACGATCGCCGGGAACTGGCGCGACCAGTCCTTCTTCGCGACCGCCTTCACGAAGTACGGAACGACGCGTGCGTCGTGAATCGTGGCGAGCGCGTTGGCGATCGCCCCGCCTTCCTCGTCGTTCGCGGCGAGCATCTTCGATCCGAGCCGGGCGATCACCCGGCCGAGCTGGGCCCGCGTTGCCGGCCGGACATCGAGCACGACCGCGAGACGGATCGGGTGTCGGATCGACTGGGTCTGCCAGTTACCCCCGCGTCCGACACCGAGACGGAGGGACTTCTCGACGGTGACCGTGTAGCGCCCGGGCTTGTCGATGGTCGCCCACTCGGGAAGCAGCAGCCGCGCGACCGACGAGCCGTGTGCCGGGAGCGATCCGGCTCCGGTCACACCGTTCCCCGCAGCGGGGCCGGGCGGGATCCGCGGCACCGGACCCCGCGGTCCGGTGACCCGGACGGTGAACCCGTCGGGCGAGCCGTTCCCTTCGGGCGAGACGACCAGCCACATCGCGTCGCCGGTGGTGTTGGCCACCGTGACCCGGAGCGTGACGGGCTCTCCGACGATCACCTTGGTCGAGTCGACCGCGAGCGAGGCCGTCACGCGGTGACCCGCGACCGTGAATCGATCGATCCGGGCCGGAGGTGCGGCCGCCGCGGTCGACGCCACTCCCAGCACGATGACACTAGCCACCCACGTGTTCATCGCTCGAGGATAGCGCGCCAGCGATCGCGATCCATGAGCAGCGCGTGGGCCTCACCTAGATGCCCGAGCGATTCGTGCCATTCCGCGCTAGCATGCCGATCTCGACGATGGAGACCGTTCGCGACGCACGCTCCCGCTACTTCGCCGACAACGGCTTCTCCGAAGCGAGCTACTCCGACACCTGGGTGAAGGTGCGGTTGGGACCGTTGCCATTCGCGTTCCCGAACACCGCCGCGCGAAAGCGCGCGATCCCGCTTCACGACCTGCATCACGTCGCCACCGGGTACCCGACGACGTTTCTCGGCGAATCGGAGATCGGCGCGTGGGAGATCGGAGGCGGTTGCGGCAACTACTGGGCCGCGTGGGCGCTCAACCTCAGTGCGTTCGCCGTGGGCCTGATCTTCACACCGCGTCGCGTGTATCGCGCGTTCGTCCGCGGCCGACAGACCCGGACGCTGTATCACGACGGCTGGCGGCCGCAGCTCCTCGACATGTCGGTGGCCGAGCTGCGCTCCGAGCTCGACCTCGACGACGAACCTGCACCGCCACGACGGAGCGATCGCGCGGTCTTCGCGATGTGGGTCGCGGCGGTGTTCGCGCCGGCGATCGCGATCGTGTCGCTACTGCTCTACGTGATCGGCTGACCGAGACGCACGTCTCGTTAGAGACGATAGCGGGTGGATACCTCGCACCGATAGTTCTCGGCGGTCCACTCGGCGCCCGTGAACGCCGGGTCGTCGGCCGGGTCGGTGTCGCACACCGACTCGTCGAGGTTCGCTTCGGTGAGCGCGCCGGTCGCGATCTTGTAGGCCATCTTGAGGAACACCGGCGTCATGTCGGCATCGATCTCGTCGGCGACACCGCGGAACGGCTTCTGCGGGTTGCCGGCGGAGTAGCCGCGCTCGCACATCTCGTTCTCGAAGATCGAATCGACGGAGCCGCCCTCGGTGAGCAGGCGATACAGGCCGGCGAGATATCCGGTGCGATCTTCGCCGACGGTGCAGTGGAAGAACGCGGTGGTGCCGCTCGCCTCCCAGTCGCGAAGGAGCTGGAGCGACTGCACGGTCATCCGGCACGGCCCGGCGAAGTCGGCGAAGTTTTTCCACCCGAAGTCGACGTTGACGATCTGCGATTCGGGCACGCCGATCGGCGTCAGCGCGGCGATCTCGTCGGGAACCTCGCTGGCCTTGGTCGGATGCTTGAAGATCAGCACGGCCCCGACGCCGAGGTCTTGCAGGTCCTGGAAGTCCGAGTCGCGGAATGGCTTCATGCCGCGCACGAGCTTGGCGCCCGTGGTCGCGTTCTCGGCAACCAGGTGCGCGTTGAAGATGCCGACACCGTCGAGCGACGGCGTGAACGGCGAGACCATCTGGCCGCTGATCAGGCGTCGCGGAGTCTTGTACTCGCAGTGGAGCTCGGTCGGCCACTCGCCGGGTTCGACGATGTCCGCCGCGCAATGGAAGTACATGCGCTTGTCGGGGCTATCGACGGTCGTGGTGTAGATCGCGGCGCCGGCTTCCTCGTCGGTCCCGTAGATCAGCGTCAGGTCTTCGGTGCCGCGCGTACAGCGCATGCGCCAGCCATCGGCGGTGCGATCGCGATCGCCGGTCTCGCAGGTGAACTTCGCGGCCGATCCGGCGGGCGCGCCCGGCAGCCGGGGTGATTCCTTCGCGCGGATCAGACCCGCCTGGGTCGTGTTGAACACGAGCTGGAACTCGGAGATCCCGTCGGCCTTGCCGTCACCGACCGTGCCTTCGTCGCCGCTGTCGGACGAGCCAACACAGCCGACGAACACGACCAACGAGAGCGTTTTGGCGAGCGTTCGTAGCGAAACCAGCATCGCGGCATCGGGCAGCAAGCTCGGTGCCAGTCGACGCCGGGAGTAAGTTCCCGAGAATACCGGGCGATCGCTTCGCTGCGACTGCCGGATCGAGCCGCCGTGACAGCTCCATTAGCCACCTCTCGCGAGACGACATGCCAGGCGATCGAGATGGGGTGATCGCGATGCAAGCGCTACGAGGTTGTCACGCTCGCTCGACGGGCTTACCGGCCTTCTCCCATCCCGCGATGCCGGCGGGCATGATGAACACGTTCTTGTAACCGAGCTTGGCCGCCGCGACCGCGGCGGTGTGGCAGGCGTGTCAATGTTCGTTGTGACAGTAAAAGATCAGCGTCGCGTCCTTGTCGGCGGGTAGATCGGCGGCGGTGATGCTCTCCTCGTCGAGCCACTTGGCTCCGGGGACGTGGCCCTTGGCCCACCGCTCCCTCGAGTTGTTGTCGTAGATGAACGTGTGGCCGTCGTTGGCTGCGATGCGTGCGTCGACCTCGTCGACCGTCAGCTTCGCGAGCTCCTTCGGGTTGGTCGTGGGCTGTTCGGCCGCCTTCGAGCATGCGAGAGCGGTGACGGCGAGACCGGCGAACAGCACGAGTAGGGAGCGGCGCTTCATCGCCACTGATCCTACGCCGAGGCGACGCGCTTGGCGCGGGCAAATCGTGATCACTTGCCCCGCCGCCGTGGCGGGGCGCGCTTGGAGCGCGTCGCCGGCGGTGCGACGAGACGCCACGCATCGAGAATCACGGCGCGCACGTCGCTGGCGCGGGCGGTGGTGAGGGCGATCAACACGGCCGGATGGCCGTTGAAGTGCGGGATCGTGAAGAAGCCGGGCAACGCCATCGCGAGTAGCGCGTCCTTGGCATCGAGGCTCTCGACATTGACCGCCACGATATCGCCCGAGGGTGGCGTCTCGTTCCCGAACCGTTCGAGATCCGCTTTGGTGAGCGGACGCTCCCACACGAAGCCGCGTTCGCCCACCATCCACGTTCGGCGTCTCCACTTGCTCCCCACCACGACGTCGGGAAGGCTCGTCGCGAACGCGATAACGTCTTCGAGTTTCACGACGAGAGCCTACCCTCGACCGCTCGAAGCGCGGTGGGATGAGCTGGCAACGAATGGTGGTCATGGTCGTCGAACGATTCGACCGAGGCACACGGAAACGTCGTTGCGAAATGCAACGCGAGGGCATCACGCACGAGCTGCAAACCGGCGAGCTCGGCACGTCGTGCGCGATCGGACGTCACGCGACCGAGGGTTTTCCGCCGAAGCGCAGTCGATGCACGAACCTCTCGGGGCACGACGCTTGCTTCGCCTCGAAGCATGTCGATCCTGCGTACGTCGTTGGTGGTGCTGGTCGTCGTGCTCGGCGCGTGTGAAGTGCATCCAGATGCCGCCACGGCATCGACGGCTCCCCTCGAGGTCGGCACGGATCGCGCGGACCACGAGTGCGGGGTCGTGCTGCGCACGGCACAGCGGATGTACGCCAACACCGACTACGAGACGGATTGTTCGAGCGGCACGTGTCTGTACGTGTGGCGAGGTCAGATCGACGTCGCCGACAGCATCTCGCCGGATGCCGCGGTCGGGGTTCTTTATCACCTCCAGTCGGACCCCACGTGGTGGGAGGTCGACGCGAACCTCGCGTCGGGCGCTCCCCCCGGCGTGCGCCGGTACGCGTTCTCGATGACCGAGCACCTGTTCGGTCCCGATGCGCCCGGAGACGCGATCGAGCTGGTGCCGTTCGTGCGGCTGCCCGACGGAAGTCGGTTGTTCGATCACAATCGCCACCCGGGCGACTTCGACAACGCGGCGCTCGCGCCCGATCGCCTGTACGCGACCTCCGACTTCGAGACCTGCCAGCCGGTCGTCGGAACGATCCGGTTCGACGGCAACTGGAACGAGTACACCTCCGGTGCGCGGCGCCAGGGCGGGTACCTCGTGCTCGACTACGCGATCGCTCGCCTCCCGCAGTGTCGGGGAACCCACAACGGGTACCCGGCGTGGGATGTCGTCGCTCACGGCCGGTTCCTCCCCGGCGGGGAGCCGGTGACGGGGTCGGTCCGCCAGCTCGGCACCAACATGGGAACGCCGACCAACGAGGCGAGCGATCTGCCGCTCGCCGTGTCGATTCCCGACGACGCCGAGTCGGTCGAGCTGTGGTTCGAGAACTACACGGGCGCGGGCTCGTCGTGCCAGGCGTGGGACTCGGATTACGGCGCCAACTACCACTTCGACATCTGGCCGCCCGCCGACGATCCCCGCTGCCGGGACGTCGAGCTCCGCAACGGGACGCACGCGGAGGATGCGCGGATGTACCTGGCCGACCCGTACTGCCTGCCGTACCAGCTCGACGCGCAGTACGACGCGGACCATTGCGAGTTTCACGTCGACGGTGTGGGAAGCGGCTATGTCGGCCACTACGGGATCCCGTTCGAATGGCTGCTGGCCTATCTCGCGGTTCCGGCGCAGGACGGCGAGGTGCTGGCCGCCGGCGTGTTCACCCGCTACCACGACACGACGACGGGACAACCCGGTCAGCGGTTCTCGCTCGGTCGGCAGGTGAGTCCCGGGGTCTGGGAAACCGGGTTCGCCTTCGACGTCAATTATCCGAGCCGCAGCTTCCACGACACGATCGACGACTTCGCGTTCTTCATCGACGTGCGGCGCCCCGCGGGGACGGTCGTCCGGTTGTGGCAGAGCCGCGGCGGGGCGAACTATCACTGGGATGATGCCTTCGGGTCACCCACGACGAGCGAGTCGATTCCCTACGGCAACATCCAGTGGGCGAACGACAGCTCGACCGTGTACGAGTCGCGACGCAGCTGTCCGTGAGAGCATCCGGGTCACCGGAGCTCCTCGATGACCGAACGACCTCGCATCCTGACCGGAGATACGCCGACCGGCCGCCTGCATCTCGGCCACCTCGTCGGGTCGCTCGAGGCGCGCGTGCGTCTGCAGACGACCCACGAGTGCTACTTCCTGATCGCCAACATCCACGCCTACACCACGCGTGCAGAGCGTCCCGACGATATCCGCCGCGACACGCTCGAGATCGTGCGCGACTGGCTCGCGGTCGGCCTCGATCCGGACGTCGCGACGTTCGTGGTGCAATCCGAGATCCCCGCGATCGCCGAGCTCACGGTGCTGTTCGCGATGCTGCTGCCGTACCAGCGCGTGATGCGCAACCCGACGCTCAAGGACGAGCTCGCGGTCAAGGGGCTCGCCGATCGCTATAGCTTCGGGTTCCCGCTCTACGCGGTGGGGCAGTGTGCGGACATCCTCGCGTTCCGCGCGCACCTGGTGCCGGTCGGCGAGGATCAGGTGGCGCACATCGAGATGTGCCGCGAGGTCGCCCGCCGGTTCGATCAGGTCTACGGCGACGTGTTCCCGGTGCCCGAGCCGCTGATCGGGCGGGTCGCGCGCCTGGTCGGCATCGACGGCAAGCGCAAGATGTCGAAGAGCCTCGACAACGCGATCTTCCTGTCCGACGACACCAAGACGATCCGCCGGAAGATGGGGCGGCTGTTCACCGGGCGACAGTCGCTCGACGAACCCGGTGATACGGACAACGCGCTGTTCCAGTACGTCCGCACGTTCGTGCGGGATCCCGAGCGCGTGCGGGAGCTCGAGGATCGCTATCGTCGTGGCGATCACATCGGCGATGGCGAGATCAAGCGCGAGGTCGCCGACGCGATCGACGAGCTCCTCGCGCCGATGCGAGAGCGGCGTGCCGCCTACGACGGACCGCGCGGCGACGCCCGCATCCTCGAGCTGCTCCGCGAGCACGCGAAGCGGGCCAACGCGCTCGCGGACGACACGCTCGCGCGCGCGAAGCAGGCGATGCGCCTCGATTTCGCGTCCCGCTAGCGGCGGGCGGCTTCGCCACGTTCGACGATGCCGGCGATCCGGCTCGCGAACCGGTCCCACAACACGCGGGGGAGGTCGTGGCCCATCCCGTCGATCACCTCGAGCTCCGCACCGGGGATCGCCGCGGCCGTGGCGCGGCCGCCGCTGACATCGCACATCTTGTCGACGGAGCCGTGGATCACCAGCGTCGGGATGGCGATGTTTTTGAGGCGTGGCGTGCGATCACCCGACACGAGCACCGCGACGGCTTGGCGTGCGAGGCCCTGCGGATCGAACGAGCGATCGAACGCGCGTCCGGCGCGATCGGCGATCGCGGCCTCGTCGCGCTCGAATCCGGTCGATCCGATCACGCGAAACGCCTCGACGGCGCGCTGCACGGCCTGCTCGCGATCCGCCGGTGTGCCCTTCGCGAGCAGGGCCAGCGCCTCGGGATGGAGCTGGCCGACCGCCATCGACCCCGTGCTCGACATGATCGAGGTCAACGAGCGCACGCGCGTCGGATGCTCGCTCGCGAGGGTCTGCGCGATGAAGCCACCCATCGACGCTCCGACGACGTGCGCGCTGTCGAGGCCGAGGGCATCGAGCAGGCCGGCCGTATCGGCGGCCATGTCCGACAGCGTGTACGACGCGGACGAGTGATCGCCGGCGAACGCCGCCGCCATGTCCGGAGGCGGCGCGTTCGCGATGTGGGTCGACTCGCCGGCGTCGCGGTTGTCGAACCGGATCACGTGCAGGCGGTGCGCGACCAGCGCCTCGACGAAACCATCCGGCCAGCCGATCAGCTGGGCACCGAGCCCCATGATCAGGACCACGGGCGGATGCTTCGGGTCGCCGAGCCGCTCGTACGCGATGTCGAGGTGCGCGGGGCCGACGTTCGTCGCCTTCTCGATCGTCATGGCCGCGCAGCTTACCGCGCGCGCGCTACCGCAGGTCGAACCGGTCGAGGTTCATGACCTTGGTCCACGCGGCGACGAAGTCGGCGACGAACTTGGGCTGCGCGTCCGCGCTGCCGTAGACCTCGGCGATCGCCCGCAGCTGCGAGTTCGACCCGAACACCAGATCGACGCGGGTGCCGGTCCATTTGACCTGGCCGGACTTGCGGTCACGACCCTCGAACACGAGCTCGTCACCGGACACCGGCTTCCACGCCGTGCCCATGTCGAGCAGGTTGACGAAGAAGTCGTTGGTCAGCGCCTCGGGGCGCTCGGTGAACACGCCGTGCTTGGAGCCGCCGGTGTTGGCACCGAGGACTCGCAACCCGCCGACGAGCACCGTCATCTCGGGCGCGGTCAACGTGAGCAGCTGGGCGCGATCGAGCAGGAGCTCCTCGGACGACACCGCGTAGGCCGTCTTCTGGTAGTTGCGGAACCCGTCGACGACCGGTTCGAGGGGTGCGAACGACTCGGGATCGGTCTGGTCCTGCGAGGCGTCCATGCGCCCCGGGGTGAACGGCACCGTGATGTCGTGACCAACAGCCTTGGCCGCCTTCTCGACCGCCGCACATCCACCGAGGACGATCAGGTCGGCGAGCGAGATGCGCTTCTTGCCGCCTGCGGAGGCGAAGTCCTTCTGGATCCGGCCGAGCGTCTCGAGGACCTTCGACAGTTGCGCGGGCTGGTTGACCTCCCACTTGTTCTGCGGGGCGAGTCGGATCCGCGCGCCGTTGGCGCCGCCGCGCATATCCGAGCCGCGGAACGTCGAGGCCGAACCCCACGCGGTCGACACCAGCTCCGAGATCGAGAGCCCCGACGCGAGGATCTTGGTCTTGAGCGCGGCGGCGTCCTTGTCGTCGATCAATGGATGATCGACGGCGGGGATCGGGTCCTGCCAGATCAGCTGTTCGGCCGGAACCTCCGGACCGAGGTAGCGCGCGACCGGCCCCATGTCGCGGTGGGTCAGCTTGAACCACGCGCGGGCAAACGCATCCGCGAACTGATCGGGGTGCTCGAGGAATCGCCGCGCGATCTTCTCGTACGCGGGGTCGAACCGCAGCGACAGATCGGTGGTGAGCATGGTCGGCGGGTGACGCTTCTTGGTGTCGTGTGCGTCCGGAACCGTGCCGGCACCGGCGCCGCCCTTCGGCTTCCACTGCTTCGCACCGGCCGGACTCTGGGTGAGTTCCCATTCGTAGCCGAACAGGATCTCGAGGAAGCTGTTGTCCCACTTGGTCGGCGTCGTGGTCCAGATGACCTCGGGGCCGCCGGTGATCGTATAGGCACCATTGCCGGTGCCCAGCGTGTTGTGCCAGCCGAGGCCCTGCTCCTCGAGTGGCGCGGCCTCGGGTTCGGGGCCGACGTGGGACGGGACATCTCCCGCGCCGTGCGTCTTGCCGAACGTGTGACCACCGGCGATCAGCGCGACGGTCTCCTCGTCGTTCATCGCCATTCGCGCGAACGTCTCGCGGATGTCGATCGCGGCCGCGACCGGATCGGGGTTGCCGTTGGGGCCTTCCGGGTTGACGTAGATCAGGCCCATCTGGACGGCGGCCAGCGGGTTCTCGAGATCGCGCTTGCCCGAGTAGCGGTTGTCCTCGAGCCACTTGTCCTCGACGCCCCAGTAGATGTCGATCTCGGGCTCGTAGATGTCTTCGCGTCCACCGCCGAAGCCGAACGTCGAAAAGCCCATCGATTCGAGCGCGACGTTGCCGGCCAAGATCATGAGGTCGGCCCACGAGATCTTGCGTCCGTACTTCTGCTTGATCGGCCACAATAGCCGGCGCGCCTTGTCGAGGTTGGCGTTATCCGGCCAGCTGTTGATCGGGGCGAATCGTTGGTTGCCGGTACCACCACCACCGCGTCCGTCGCCGATGCGGTAGGTCCCGGCGCTGTGCCAGGCCATGCGGATGAACAGTGGGCCGTAGTGGCCGAAGTCGGCCGGCCACCAGTCCTGCGAGTCGGTCATCAGAGCACGCAAATCCTTCTTGAGGGCCGCGAAGTCGAGGCTCTGGAACTCCTTCGCGTAGTCGAAATTCGCGTCCATCGGATTGGACTGCGGGGAATGCTGATGCAGCACTTCGAGTCGTAACTGATTCGGCCACCAGTCCCGGTTCGACGTACCGGCGTTACCAGCGTGAAATGGGCACTTCGGTTTGTCTGACATGGGGTTTCTCCGTGGGTGTGATGTGCACACCCTAGTCCGGAGCTACCCGCGATAGAAATCGATTAGGGTGATTGCTGTGATAGGCGGGGCCTATTACCCCTCGGGCTTCACGGTGTCGTGGTTGATGTGGATATCCCGGCCCTGCACGTTTTGAGCGAGCATCAACATCGACATCGAGACCAGCTCGCGCAAGGCATCGAACGAGCCCTTGTGGGAGACCTTGAGCATGCCGGTGGTGGTTCGCGTCGGGTCGAAATCGATGGTCACGATCTCGTGGCCGTCGACGCGGATGTGGATGGTCTTCGCTGCCAGCGCGGGCTCGGTGTTCGCCATGTTCCGGAACCTACCAGCGCTAGCGCGCTAGGATGCCGACACGTGAGTCGCATCCGATCGAAGCGTGCGCCACGGCGCCGACGCCGTCCGCGTCCGCGCGCCGAGATCCAGGCGGTGGTCGACGAGACGATCGCGCTGTTCCACTGGCTGGCCTGGGTAGCCGAGCAGCTGTACGGCGAGGAGGGCCGCGGTGCCGCGCGGCGCTGGGTGCTGCGGCGGCTCGAACGCGACGGGCCACAGACCGTACCCGCGCTGGCGCGTGCCAAGGCCTCTCGGCGGCAGAGCGTGCAGCCCGTCGTCGACGTGCTCGTCGAGCAAGGCCTGGTCGTGCGCGTCGCCAACCCGCGGCACGCGAAGTCTCCGCAGGTGCGCGTGACACCCGCGGGGGCGCGACTGGTCGCTCACATGGACGACATCGACGCGCGCGTGTTGCGGGCCGTGTCGAAGGGCATCTCGACGCCGGATCTCACGCGGACCGCATCGACCTTGCGGGCGCTTCGCGAGAGCTTCGAGGTGGAGAGTCGGTGGCGGCGGGTGCTCGGGGACTGACCGAGGCGTCGTCGCGCAACAATGACCGCGCGATCACGATGCGCTGGATCTCGCTGGTGCCCTCGTAGATCCGCGTGACCCGCGCGTCGCGATAGATGCGCTCGATCGCGTAGTCGCGCGAGTACCCGTAGCCACCGTGCAGCTGCACCATGCGATCGACGATGCGACCGCACGCCTCCGACGCGAACAGCTTGGCCATGCTGGACTCGGCCGCTGCCTTGCCGCCGGCGTCGAGGATGCGTGCGGCCCGCAGAGCGAGCAGCCACGCGGCGTCGAGCTCGGTGCGGCAATCGGCGAGCACGAACTGCGTGTTCTGGAACTCGGTGAGCGCGCGACCGAAGGCGTTCCGTTCGCGGGCGTAGGTGATCCCGGAGGCGAGCGCGGCCTCGGCGAGCCCGATCGACAGGGCCGCGATGCCGACCCGTCCGGATCCGAGCGCGGACAGCGCGATCGCGTAGCCACCTCCACGCGTGCCGAGCAGATGCTCGTCGGTGACGCGGCAGGCGTCGAGGTGGAGCGCGACCGTCCCCGACGCGCGCTGACCCATCTTGTCCTCCTCCTTGCCGATCGAGAGGCCCGGCGTTCCGCGCTCGACCACGAAGCAACTGATCCCGCGCGCGCCGGGCCCGTCGGTCCGGGCGAACACGAGGTGGAATCCGGCGTGGGCACCGCTCGTGATCCACATCTTCGAGCCGTCGATCACCCACGCGTCACCGTCGCGGTGCGCGCGCGTGGCGAGGGCCGACGCATCCGAGCCACAGCCCGGTTCGGTGAGCGCGAAGCTCGCGGGGCCGAGCTTGCCGGCGCAGTACGGCGCGAGCCAACGTGCTTTCTGTGCCGGCGATCCGTGATCCGCGAGGATCTTCGCGACCAGGTTGCTCGATGCCAGCACCACGGCCGTCGATGCGCACGTCTCTGCGATCGCTTCCATGGCGAGCACGTATCCGACGTTGTCGGTTCCGCCACCGCCGTCCTCGGCCGGCACCTTCATCGCGAGCAGTCCGAGATCCGCGAGGTCGCGCAGCTCCTCGGTGGGAAACCGGCCCTCGCGATCGCGCGCGGCGGCACCTGGTGCGAGTCGCCAGGCCGCGAACGTCCTCGCGACGTTGGCGATCATGCTCTGTTCGTCGGTGAGCTCGATACCGGAGCTGGGGAAACCGTGCGGGGTCGTGGTGTCCATATCCGGGTTGTGCCCGGACAACGCGGGTCGTGGAAGGAGGGCGGCGGGATAGATGACAGGCACCCTGTCATCTACGCGTCTACCACCACCGACCGTGGCGCCACGCCCGGCGCGCGCGACGTTCGGCGCGCCGGCGTCTTTGGGCCTCGCGTCGCGACTCTCCGCGGCGGCGCGTCGACACCTCGAGGTTCCCGAGCTTGACGCGGCCGACGATGCGTAGCTGGGGGCCTCCGGTGGGCCCGGGGTCGGTGCGCTCCTCGACGTTCGCGAGGAACGACGACGCCTCGACATCGACCGTGACTCCCGGCGGCACGATGACCTCGAAGTGCCCCATCGTGACGTGGACGGTGATCGTCGTCGATGGCGACAGCGTTGCCTCGCGCAGGTCGAGCACGATGTTGCCGCACACCACGCGGGCCGCCAGCTCGGCGGGCACGACCCATGGCCCGACGCGCTCGATGTGTCCGAACATGGCGCGCATGCGCTGGGTCGCCACCAGTGCGGTGGTCGCGGGGGTGGCGAGGTCGGTGACCAGGGCATCGAGGTCGGCGGGTGTGTCGGCGGCGTGGGCGAGCGCGACCCGGCGCTCGAGCTCCTCGACCTCGAACAGGTTGCCAGCGTACCCGGCCGAGAGTTGCTCGATCACGTGGTCGCGCCGCGCGGACAGGTTCGCTGGGGTGTGCATGGTCTCGTTGTAAGACCCCCCGCGCTTCCCGGCCGTAGAGAAGGGTTTCGCGATCGTGAAGAAACCTGACGATCGAGCAGAGCTGTATCGGTCGTGCCCGTGGTGCTGCCGTTGCCGCGCAGAAACGACCGGCGAGCCGTCCGGAGTCGAGCTCCCTGCGTGATCTCCGCAGCCCCGCGAGGTTCGGTGTTAGCGTCGAGGACGATGGCAACTCCACCAGGGCAACCACCGGGTCAACCTCCAGGCTATCCACCGGGAGGTGGCTATCCTCCACAAGGAGGACAGCAGCCGCAGGGACAGCAGCCGCAACAGGGAGCGCCGCAGCAGGGAGGCTACCCGCCGCAACAGCAGGGAGGCTATCCGCCGCAACAGCAGGGAGGCTATCCGCCGCCACAGCAAGGCGGCTATCCGCCGCCACAGCAGGGTGGCTATCCGCCGCAGCCCGGGTACGGGCAGCCGGGGTACGGGCAGCAGGGCTACGGGCAACCGGGCTACGGGCAGCAGCCGCTGGGCTACGGGCAGCAACCGTTCGCGCCACAGCACACGCGTCCCGGCTCGATCACCGCGGCCGCGATCCTGTGGATCATCTACGGTGGCCTCGGCACCGTCGGTGGTCTGATGGGACTCGCCGCGAGCCATGGTCGCGTCGGCGGTGGTGGAATCTTCGGACTGTTCGTCGCAGTGGCATTCCTGGTCACCGGCATCCAGGCACTGGCGGGCAAGGCCCGCGGCATGCTCGGAACCGGGATCGCCAGCATCGTGTGGGGCGCGCTCGTGTTGATCGCGTTGTTGTTCCTCGGCAGCCTCGTGCGTCATGGCGCCGGCGGACTGTTCGCCGCGATCGGCCTGTTGTTCGGCGGCATGCTCATCACCGCCGGCATCCTCGCCTGCGTCGGCA
This sequence comes from uncultured delta proteobacterium, assembly GCA_963772655.1. Taxonomy (GTDB): domain Bacteria; phylum Myxococcota_A; class Polyangia; order Haliangiales; family Haliangiaceae; genus JABFXX01. Next base: position 707,569 of record CAVYYE010000003.1, on the reverse strand, counting down.
ACACCAAGTTCAAGGCCTGGCGCGCGACCCGAGGCCTGTAGCTACGGCACGATCACCGCGCGCCCCCGGATGTCTCCGGCGCGCAGGCGCGCGTAGACCTCGGGGGCACGGTCGAGCGGAAACGTCTCGACGTCGAGCCGGATCGCGCCGGCATGCGCGAGCGCGACCACCTCCATCAGCTCCGTGATCGTGCCCCAGTAGCTGGTCGCGACCTCGGCGCCGTACGGCAACGCGAAGAAGCTTACCGGCAACGTGCCTCCCGCCAGTCCGAGGAGGGAGAGCCGACCCTCGGCGCGCAGCGCCTTGGCACCGAGCGCGAGCGTGGTCTCGGAACCGACCACGTCGAGCACGAGCTCGGCACCGACTCCACCGCTGGTGGCCTTGCGGATCGCGTCGGCCGTCGAGGCATCCGAGCGCAGCACGACGTCAGCACCGAGCGAGTGCGCGATCTCGAGCTTGCGCTCGTCGGTGTCGACGGCGATCACGCGGGCGCCGGTCGTCGCGGACAGGAGCTGGACGGCCATCTGTCCGAGTCCGCCGACGCCGATCACCACGGCGACCGATCCGGGCACGAGTCGATCACGCGACTTCGCGATCGCGTGATACGGCGTGAGCGCGGCATCGGACAGCGGCGCGGCCCGTGCGGGATCGAGATCCCCGAGCGGGACCAAGAGCCGCGCGCTCGGCACGAGCATGTACTCCGCCATGCCGCCGTCGAGGCCGAGCCCGCCACCCGCGACGACGATCTCCGCGGCGCGAGCGCAGTAGTTCTCGCGTCCGAGTCGACACGACCGGCACTGGCCGCAGCCCCACGGTCCGTACACCAGCACCGCCTCACCCTTGGCGAACCCCGTGACGCCGGAGCCGACCTGCTCGATCCATCCAGCGTTCTCGTGGCCGAGCGTGAACGGCAACTTCCATGGCAACTGACCCTCCGGCCATTCCATGAGGTGCAGGTCCGAGTGACATGCGCCCGCGCCACCGATCTTGATCAGCACCTGTCCCGGTCCGACTTCGGGCACCGAGGTTTCACGCAGCTGGGCCGGCTCTCCCCATCGCGTCAGTTGTAGAGCTTTCATGACTCGACACCTCAGCAACTCGTGTGCCGCAGGAGCGGTGCCGGGAGACCGGATCCGCGCACACCCTGCGGGCGGCGAGGCCACGGCGCACCACCTGCGATGGTCACAGTTCGACCTGCTCGTTCTCCTCGGGGATGCGCGCCGTCCAACCGAACGTCTCGTGCAGGCGCCGGCGAAACGCGTCGGCGGCGCTGGTCTCGCCGTGGGTCACGAACACGGTCTTCGGGGACAGCTCGGACGCGCGCAACCAGTCGACCATCTCGGCGTAGTCGGCGTGCGCCGATAGCCCGTCGAGACGGACGATGCGCGCGCGCACGGGGACGTACTGCCCGAGCAGCTTGAGCTCGGTCGCACCGTCGACCAGCGATCGCCCGCGCGTGCCGGAGCCCTGATATCCGACGAACAGCACCGTCGAGCGTTCGTCGGGCAGGAACCGTACCAGGTGATGCAGCACGCGGCCGCCGGTGCACATGCCGCTCGCCGACAGGACGATCATCGGGCCGTGCGAGCGATCGATCGCCTTCGACTCGTCGGGCGTATGCGTGTAGGTCGCGAGATCGCGCATGGCCAGACATTGGTCGCGCGAGAGCGCGTGGTCGCCGATGTGCTGGCAGAACAGCTCGGTCGCGTCGATCGCCATCGGGCTGTCGAGGTACACCGGGCATGCAGGAATCCGGTTCTCGCCGCGGAGACGCGCGAGCAGGTAGAGCAGGTGCTGCGCGCGCCCGACCGCGAATGCGGGGACGACGAGGACGCCGCGCTTCTCCATGGTCTCGACGACGACGCGGGCGAGCTCGTCGGCGATGTCGCCACGCGCGTGCAAACGATCGCCGTAGGTCGATTCGACGACCGCGTAGTCGCATCGGGGCAACGGCTCCGGCGGCATCATGATCGGATCGACCGGGCGGCCGACGTCGCCGGAGAACGCGACCGAGGCCGTCTTGGTCTCGAGCGCGATGCACGCCGATCCGATGATGTGACCGGCGCGGCTGAACGTGGCGCGGAATCCCGGCACCGGCTCGAACGGTGCGTGGAAGTCGATCGTCTCGACCTGGCCGAGACAGCGCTCGCCGTCCGCGCGCGTGTACAGCGGCAGCGCGGGACGGTGGTGCGCGTACCCCCACTTGTTGGCGTGCGCTGCTTCTTCCTCCTGGAGGTGACCGGAGTCGGGCAATAGCAGGCCGAGCAGGTCGCGGGTTCCGCGCGTGGTGTAGATCGGGCCGGTGTAGCCGGACTTGACGAGCCGGGGCAGGTACCCCGAGTGATCGATGTGGGCGTGGGTCAGCAGCACGGCATCGATCGAGCCGACATCGAACGGCAATGCACGCCAGTTACGCTGGCGTAGCTTCTTGGGCCCCTGGAACAGCCCGCAGTCGACGAGGACCCGCTTGCCCTCGCTCTCCACGAGGTAGCGGGATCCCGTGACCGTTTCGATCGCACCCTGAAACGAGATCGTCGTCATGTGATCGATCGAAGCAAGACACGTACACGACGAGCGGGCTCGATTCGCGCAAGCCGTGCGCCGCGCGCATCGGCGCATCGGATCGACGAGCTCTGCGGCGCAGTCGAACGATGATTCGATCGGGCGGCGCAGTGACTTTGCGGTCGAACGCGCACGAGAACACGCGGGATTTGCCGCGCGCATCGCGCTCGTTGCAGTTGCTTCGCGCGCGCAGCACGATGCCGATGGCTCTCGTGGGCACGCGCACTGCAAAACCCAGCCTACATGGACCTGCATCCGAAGGCCTTTTACGTGCACGAGCTCAAGCCGGCGATCCCGGCTACCTGGTTCGAGCCTGCTCGAATGCGGCTCGTGTGGCTCCCGGTTCACCTCGCCGTGATCGTCATGGGGACGATCGCGATCACCGTCGATTGGATGCCGTGGCCGCTGCTTCCAGTTCTATCGATCGTCATCGGGCTCAGCTTCGCGGGCTTGATGTTTCTCGGCCACGAGACCCTGCATGGAGGTGTCGTTCGCGGCCGGCTCGGCTGGTTGAAACCAATCGTCGGCTGGATCGCATTCGCGCCGTTCGCGTTGTCGCAGCAACTGTGGGTGGTCTGGCACAACCGCGTGCACCACGCGAAGACGCAACGCATCGGCGCCGACCCCGACATGTATCCGACGCTCGACGACTACCGCACGAACGCGCTCAGCCGGTTCTCGATCGACAACTTCGCGCTCGGCGGCCGGCGATGGCGAGGCGCCCTGAGCTTGTTGCTCGGCTTCACCGTGCAGAGCAAACACATGCTGTTCATCGGCAAGAGTGGTCTCGGGATGACCGATCGGGAGTTCCGGAGAGCGATCGTCGAGACGGTGCTCGCTGTCCTGTTGTGGGGGGTGGTCGCGATGCTGATCGGGTTCGTTCCGTTCTTGTTCGCGTACGTGCTCCCGTTGCTGGTCGCGGACATCGTCGCGATGGGGTTCATCCTCACCAATCACGGGCTCAGTCCAGCGACCGAGGTCAACGACCCGCTCGCCAACTCGCTCAGCGTGACCTCGCCGCGTCTGTTGGAATGGCTCACGCTCGATTTCGGCTATCACGTGGAGCACCATCTGTTTCCGTCGATGAGTGCTCGGTTCGCGCGACACCTGCGCGGCGAGCTCGCGCGGATGTGGCCCGAGCGGTACCAGACCATGCCTGTGTGGCTCGCGTTGCGTCGCCTCCACGAGACCGGTCGCGTGTACAAGGATGCGACGACGTTGTGCGATCCCAAGTCGGGAGGCGAGTGGCCGGCACTCGCTCCGCCGCCGGAAGCCGAGATGCGGGAGCAGATGCAGCTCGCGTGCTGAGTGTTCGCGTCGCCGCATGCGCGGGTGGCCTTTCGGTCAACCGAGGTTGGAAAACCCGGCCGGCGAGAGGCACGTCGAGAGCATCACGTCGTTGATGTCCTCGTGTTCGCGGTAGGTCTCGACATCGCGATGCGCCGGGGCCGACCAGAACGCGGCGATCTCCTCGCGCAGGGACGCGAGTTGCGAGAGCTCCGGCATGTCGGCCACGGTGGACAGACCGATCGCGAGGCCGAGCTCGCGAAACGCGAGCCGGTGCTCGGCGGGACGGCGCAGGGCAGGGCTCTGGAGGTAGTGGGCGAGCCCGACCTGCGCGCCGGCCAGGATCGCCATGCGGAGCTCGTGATCGCGGTCGAGCTGTTGGAGGCGTGATGCGTCGACGAGCAGCCCACCGAGCCCGAGCGGATCCGCCGTCGCCAACCCGCTGGGCTCGAGCATCGCGCGGAAGCCGACGATCGCGTCGCCGAGATCGGGGCCTCGTGTCTCGAGGCGCCTCGCGGTTGCCGCGAGCTGCAGGTACGTGATGTAGCCGTCGAGCGGATCGTGATGCCCCATCGACGACACCTGCGGCCGCATCAGGTCGATGCTCATCTTCCAGTACATGGTCTTCGCACCACGGCCGTCATGTACGAACCGGCGATACGCGGTATCCGCGAGCTCGCACGCCCATCGCGACACCAGTCCGTCGCCCGTCGTCCGCGCGACGCGATCGAGCGCGTGCATCCACTTCGTCAGGTAGTGGAAGTACTGACCGTCGCGATCCCACTCGAGACGCTCGTCGGCGGGCTCTCCGGCCGGACGTTCCGGCAACGGCTTGCCGATCCGCAGGCCGCCGAGCGTCGGGTGGGCCTCGCCGTCGGGGTCCGGCAGGCCGCTGATCCAGCCGGTCCGCGAGTCGTCGGCACGGTGGCGCCCGAGCTCGTGGTGGACGCGATCGACGAGCACCTTCGCGAGGTCGAGGCGGCCCAGTCCGAGGAAATTGCACACGGCGAACGCGTCGGTCCACAGGTAGCGTCGCTGTGGCCGCGGTCCCGTGATCCCGGTGCGTTCGGCATATGCCTCCATCAGCGCTTCGGGACTCACGGCGGAGCTCATGCAACAGGACACAGCAAGGGACGCGCCATCGTCGCTTGCATCCCCAAAGCCGACCGATCGCAGCGCTTGCGCGAACGACGTCGATGCGCCCCGTGTCGAACGGCGCGCGACTTGCTCGAAGCGAGTCCAACTTCGAAACGGAGAAACCGACGATGAAGATCGCAAACTTGATTCACCGCGACGTGACGACCTGCTCGGTCCACGACCAGCTCGATCATGCTGCCAAGCTGATGTGGGATCGCGATATCGGCTGCCTGCCCGTCGTCGACGATCAGGGCCAGATCAGAGGCATCATCACCGATCGTGATCTCTGCATGGCCGCGTACACCCGGGGCGCCCCGCTGCAGGCGATTCCGGTGTCGGAGGTGATGTCGCAACACGTGTTCTCGTGCTCGCCCGCCGACGACGTTCACCAGGTCGAACGCGCGATGAGCAAGCACCAGATCCGCCGGATTCCCGTGATCGACGACCAGGGTCACCCGATCGGGATGGTGTCGCTCAACGATCTCGCGCGCGCCGCGGCCATCGGAAAAGTGCCCTCGGTCGAGATCGCTTCGACGCTTGCCGCCGTCACCGCACCGCGACCGCTCTCGAAGACCTTCACGTGAACGACCGCCCGCGCGCGATCATACGGCGGCGGAAGGCTCGAGTAGCGCGTGTCCGGTGAGGTCGTGCCACAGCTCCGCGATCGGACGAGGCAACGTCGCCAGGATGTCGCGGATCTCTCCCTCCGTCACGTGCTCGACGAGGAGATGGATGACCGCGCGCAACACGTCGACCGGCTCGAGATGCTCGTCGGGTGCCAGCTCTCGCGCGACGCGTGCGAGCATGGCGGGGCGGTCGCGGAGTGGCGCCTCGCGATGCATCGTCCAGCCCTCGTAGTAGAGGCCGCGGATCAGCGTGGGGAGCTGTGCGCCGAGATCGTTCACCTCGGGGGGCGGCAAGCGATCTCGGATCGCGTGCAGGCCCGCACGCAAGGCGTGGAGCGCACGCGGCTGCTCCGCCGGCGTGAGCTCGAGGTTCTCGATCAGCTCCTTGATCCAGCGGTTGGCGGTGGCGAGGTGGGCGTCGAGGACGTGGATTCCGGCCGGCATGAACGACGAGCCTGCATCGCTCGCGCCAGTCAGGCCATCTGCGAGAGCACCGCATCGACCTCGCGAACCGCACTGGCGAGATCGCCGGGTTCATCTTGCGGGTCGAGGGGGACGCACGCGATCCGAGGGAATTCGCTGGACAGGAACGTGGTGACGGTCTCGCGATCCATGCCGAGCGCGTGCGGCGCCACGATCGCGACCTTCACGGGGGGCTGGTCCCGGCACAACGCGCACATGGCCTCCAGCGGCGTGCGGATCGCGATCGGAATGTAGTCGTGACGCCGCACCGGTTCGCACAGCTCCGCCGCCAGGCACGGATCGTCGGCCAGCACCAGCGCCGCGGGCCGATCGGTCTCGATCTCGAAGGCGAGCTCGAGAAGCGCGAGCCCGAGACTTCGTTGTCCGGTCGGTTGGCGATCGATCTCGACCCCGCATCGACCATGCGCGGGATCGATCCATGCGACATGGCCCGTCGTGGAGAGCTCGTGCGATGGGAGTTTTACTGCCAGCGACAGCTGGCTGTCCCGGTCGGGTAACTCCTTCCCGAGCAGCCGGACGCCGGTTCGCGACACGTCGGCCACGAGTGCGGTGGCGACGTACCCATCGGTCGCGAGGTAGGCGGGGGCCGAAAAACATCTCACTCTCGGCGCGCCCCTTCGTTCCCCACCCATGTGGCGGATCGCAAGCACGTCGCGCGCCAGGTGAGCGGGCGTCGTTTCGTGCGGGAGCGCGCATCGCGTGCCGGAGTCGCGAGGAACGTGCGCAGCGGTCGGGAGATCTCGTTCGTCGAGGATCATCGATCGCGAGGTCCCGCGAGATCCTCGACCATCGCGAGGATGGCGTCGGGCGCGAGTGGTTTGGAGAGGAAATGTGTCGAGAGCTCGTCGGCCTGCTGGGCGAGATCGCGTTCGCCGGAGATCAACACGACCGGGATGTCGGCGATGGGAGGGCGGCTCCTCTGTTCGCGCAGGAACTGGCGTCCGCCCATGACGGGTTGCACGAGGTCGAGCAGGATCACGATGGGGCGCACGCCGCTCTCGAGTTGCCGCAGCGCTTCGAGGCCATTGGTGGCTCCGACAACGTCGTAGCCAGATCCTCGCAAGAGATCCATCGCGGCCTCGCGGTGGTTGTTGTCATCGTCGATGACCATCACGAGCTGGGTCGCGGGTGTCGCACCGGCCTGACACGCGATCGGGAGCGTGAACGTGAACGTGCTGCCCTCGCCAACCCGGCTGTCTGCCCAGATTCGTCCGCCGTGAGCCTCGACGATGCCCTTCGCGATGTACAGGCCGAGACCGGCACCGCGTTGCCCCCCGGCTCTTCCCGTCCAGAATCGCTCGAACACGTGCGGGAGGTGATCGCCCGAGATCCCCAGACCATCGTCGGTCACCGCGACGCGCACGTCATCTCCCTCGACCCGCGCACTGACCTCCACGCGACTCCGTGCGAATTTCATCGCGTTGCCCACCAAGTTGGCGAGCACCTGGACGATACGTCGTTCGTCACATCGGACCACGGGCAGGTCGGCGGGAATCTCGCATTCGAGCGCGATCGCTCGCTCGCTCGCGCGTGCCTCGAGCATCTCGAGTGCGGGTTCGAGGACCGGAGCGAGGCCGTGGAGCTCGGTGACCACCGTGAACGTGCCCGCCTCGATCGTCTTTGCCTGGAGCAGGTCCTCGATCAACTGGGCCATCTGGGTCGCCGAGCGGAGGATCATGTCGAGCGGACGCCACAGCTGCGGCTCGCGCTCGCCGGCGCGGCGGAGAAGCTCGGCGCTGAGCTGGATCGTCGACAGCGGCCCGCGGAGATCGTGGGACACCACGGCGAGCAGGTTCTCGCGCGACTCGACGGAGACCTGCAGCTCGCGCGCGAGGGTCGCGATCTGAACCGCGAGCCCGGCACGCACCGCGAGCATCTCGATGGCGAGCTCGTCAGCCTCCGTGAACTCGTCGCGAGCTCGCTTGTTCGCGAGATATAGGTGCCCGGTGATGGCACCGCCGAACCGGATCGGTACACCGACGAAACTGCGCATGTCGGGATGGCCCGGCGGAAAGCCGGCAAACGCAGAATGTTCGCGAAGGTCGCGCAACCGGAGCGTGCGATGGGTGCGCATGACCTCGCCGAGCACGCCGCGCGCTCGCGGCTTGGGTCCGATCGCGTCCACGCGTTCGGGGTCGATGCCACACTGCACCCACGGGTCGAACGGCCGTTCAGGGTCGCCACCGATCCCGATGGCCGCGTACTCGGCATCTGCGATGGTCCGCGCTTGCTCGGCGATACACTGGAGCACGTCGACGAGTGCGTGGGCGTGTCCGTCGACGCGAGCGAGTACCTGGCTGAACTCGAGCGCCGCGCGATCGAGCTTCTCGAACCGCATGCGCAGCTCCCTCTCGTCGCGTCGCGCGCGTGACAACGCGGCCTCCGTACGTTTGAGCTGGGTGATGTCGGTGAACGAGGTCCGGAACGCGATCGGTTGCGCGTCCCGATCGAGCACCGGCACGGTCACCACCTGAACCATCCGCTCTCGTTCGCCGATCGTGAACGCGAGCTCCGTGACCACCGGTCGCCGATCGTACTTGCAGCGCTGGAGGTGAGCGAAGAACTTTCCCGAGTCTCGCATGTTGACCAGCGTCGGGAACGGTCGACCGATCAGCTGGATACGTTCGCTCCCGAACATCGACGCGCCGGTCAGGTTGGCCTCCTGCACGCGCCCCAGTTGGTCGAACGTCAGGTAGGCGATCGGAGCGAAGTCGTAGAGCTCCTCGAAGCGGGCCTTGGCTGCCTCGAGGGCGCGCTGCGCCTCTCTGAGCTCGTGGTTCTGGAGCTCGAGCTCCACCTGATGCTCGTGCAGGTCGTGCACGGCTTGTTCTCGCGCCAGTTCTCCCCCACGAGAAGCAAGCAATCGTCGTAGCTGGTCGATCAACTCCTCACGAGACATCTGCTCGGGATTCATCCGCCCTCCACTCGCGTTCCAACACCTCCCACGCGATCGCCAGCCCAGCACGATCGCGCAGGCGGAAGGCTTACACGGTGACGGATGCATGAGGCAATCGCGTGGTCACACAATCCGCCCACCGATCACGCACAGTCACCGTTCACAAAAACACATATGCTGGTCGCGATTCCGAGCAACGCGTAATGCGATCGTTCGCGCGATTACGGCGAATCCGATCCGAGTCGAAAGCGATTCAAAACAGGGTGACTTCCATAGTCGGAGTGTGTTGTTCTGGTGTGGAGAGTGTTCGAGTGTGGATGGAGGTGATCTGATGGCGAAGGACAAGCGATGTGTGTTGGTGGTGGAAGATGATCTCGACGCCACCGAGATCATGGGCGCGATCCTCGAGTCCCTCGGTCACACGTGTCGAATCGCTCGCTCGGGAAGCGAGGCGATCGCGATGGCGCGCGAGCTCCGACCGGATATCGTGATGCTCGACATCGCGCTTCCCGACGTGTCCGGATTCGAGGTCGCACGAAGGTTGCGCGAAGCTCCGGGCGGTGGAGCGGTCTGGATCATGGCATTGACGGGATACTCGGATGCCGCGCATCGCGATCGCGCATTCGCGAGCGGGTTCGATCGCTATCTCGTCAAGCCGATCACGATCTCGACGCTCGAACGTGCGATGAACGAGCCGGTGCCCGCGCGATCCACGCAGGCTGCACGATCGGTTCCGGCTCCGCAGGCGCTGTAGCTCCACCACGCGAGATTCTCGCGTCGTGAGTGAGGCTCGCGGTTTGCACGGCCAGGGAGCGTGGAAGCACGGTCGCCAGTCTTGCTGTGGGTCACCGCAGGGTTACTCGTGGCGTCGGCCGTGTTCCTCGCGCCGTTCATGGGCTCGATCATCCTCGCGGTTTGGCTCGGGACGTTGGTGCGACCGGTCCACGATCGGCTATCGCGAGGTCTCCACGGTCACACCCACGTCGCGGCGGTGCTCACGATCTCGATCCTCGGAATCGTGCTCGTTCCATTCGCGATCGTGCTGGTTTCGCTCGCGATCGACGCGGTCGCGCTGGTCCGCGAGCTCGGTCGATCCGGACAGTTCGCGGACTTGCTGTCGCGGTTGGCGGCTCCCAGCGAACCGCAGGGCATGGTCGAGCTCCTGCGTGGCGACGTCGGGCACGTGTGGGTAATCGTGATGAGTATCGCGGGCGTCGCCGTTCGATTCGCGATCGGACTGTTCATCGTGATCGCCGGTGCCTACGCGGTGCTGGTCGATGGCGGCCGGTGGTACGCGTGGATCGAGAAGCACGCGCTGGTGTCGCGCGAGACGTTTCGCCGGATGTCGAACGCGTTCGTGGAGACCGGCCGCGGCCTCCTGATCGGTTTCTTGGGCGCGGGGCTCGCGCAGGCGATCCTCGCGACCGTTGCGTTCCTCGTGCTCGGGCTGTCACACGCACTCGCGCTCGGGTTGCTCACGCTCCTGGCGGCGCTGATCCCCGCGATCGGCACCGCCCTGGTCTGGGTACCCGTCACGGCAGGGCTCGCGATCACCGGCCGCACCGGCGCAGCGCTCGGGCTCGCGCTGTTCGGCGTCCTCGTGATCGGAACCGTCGACAACCTGGCCCGCCCGTACCTCGCGCGCCGTGCTCGGCTCCAGCTCCCCACGTTCGTGGTGCTGATCGCGATGTTCGGTGGCTTCGAGGTCATGGGCGCCCCCGGTCTCCTGATCGCTCCCCTCGTGTTGCGACTCGCGAAGGAAGGACTCGCGATTTATGGCGAACAGGCGAACGCCGCCAGCTCGGAGCCGGCGCCGGAGCCGGCGCCACCGCTGACCGGCGTTCGATCCGCCGGGGCGCACGTCGAGCCGCAGGCGCGAGCGGTGGGTTGATCCGCCGCACGGCTTGCGGTCGCGACGACAGCGCGTGCAGGTGCCTCGCGTTTGTCGCATCGTGTTGGTGCCGAGCACCGCGATCGACATGCAGCTCGATCACTGACGTTCCGGAGTCGCAACACGCGAACGGTTGCGGGAGTCACGTACCGCAAAGGTTGCGTAACAGAACCTGACAGTCGAGCATTGCGAGTCGCAGTGAATTCGCTACGCTGATCGTATGGATGGGCTACGAGGGCGACGTGTGGTGGTGATCGATGACGAGGCCTTGCAGGCCGAAGCGCTCGCGATGCTACTTCGCGCTTACGGCATTCGCGCGAGCTACGAGTTCAAGCCCGAGGTGGCACTGGATCGCGTGCTCTCGAAGCGACCGGACGCTCTCGTTCTCGACGCCAAGATGCCCGGACTTTCGGGCCAGGCCTTGCTCGCGACGGTGCGCGAACATCACCCGACACTGCCCGCGGTGATCGTGACCGGCTACGAAGATCACGATCCGCGCGTGCATCCGATGCTCGAGATGGATCTGGTCCGCTACGTGCCCAAGCCTATCGCGATGCCGCAACTGTTCGCCACGCTGCAGACGCTCCTCACGCGGCGCCGCGCGTAGCGAACGCTACCTCACGGCGCCAACGGGTGCGTGTTCTCGAGGCGGAGCGGTTCGCGCCCGGTCAGCGGGTGGACAGCTTCGGTGTCGTCGAACCAGATGTACTCGTCGAACTGCACCGGCAGGATAGCCTGGAAGTAGTGGCTCTGGAGCTCGGTGTCGGGACGGTAGACGACGCCAATCGCGCGTTCGAGCCGCGGCTCGGCAAGCTCGTCGCGGAGCGCGTCTCGCACCGGTTCGCGCAGGTGGAGCAGGAACGCCGGCACGCCCGCGTCGTGGGCCAGTCGCTCGTAGCTGTCGGAGCGGGCCGGACGCACCTGCATCCGCTCCATCGGCTCGTCCCATCCGTGAGCCGCGGCGACCGTGCCGTGGTCGGTGCCGAACCCGACGGCGAACACGTCGTCACCGAACGCCGCGCGAGATAGCTGACCGACGTTGTGCTCGCCACGCACCGCCATCTCGGTCGCCATCGCGTTGCCGACGTGCGAGTTGTGCTCCCACACGACCAGCTTCGCGTCGTCGCGATGCGCGATGATCGAGCGCAGCGTGTCGAACATGTGCGAGTCGCGAAGGTTCCACGACTCGGCGGAGCCGTAGTACATCGCGCGATAGTACTGTTCGGCGCCGGCAACGACGCGTGCGTTCTGTGCCGCGTCGAAGAACTCGTCGCCGTCGCGCGCCGAGTACTCGAGTCGCTTGCCGAGCAAGTCGCGCAACATCGAGATCACGTCCTTCTCGCACGAGTGCATGCGGGTGACCAAGGCGGCGCGGCCGTACGCAGCGGGATCGTGTTGCCACGGCGTCAGCCTGCCGTAGCGTTCGCGGGCGGCCTCAGCGGCCTGCGGATCCACGCGATCGAGGTAACGCACGACCTCGAACGCCGACGTGTACATGCTGTAGAGGTCGAGCCCCGAGAAGCTGACGTCGCGCTCGGTCTCCGCGTTGTACGCGCGGAGCCACTCGATGAGCTCGTGGGTCTCGGTGTTGCGCCACATCCAGGTCGGGAACCGCGCGAACGGCGTCCACCGGCGAGGCTCCGTCGGCCTGCCACGCACGTAGCGGTCGACGGCCGCAGCGTCGGGCCAGTCGCCCTCGATCGCCACGGCACGGAAGCCGCGGCGCAGGATCAGCTCCTGCGTGATCCGCCGGCGCATCCGATAGAACTCGGACGTGCCGTGCGTGGCCTCGCCGAGCAACACCACGCGCGCATCGCCGATGCGTTCGAGCAGCGAATCGAGCGAGACATCGTCGATTCGATCGATCGGTTCCGCACACTCGGCGATCAGCTTCGCCACCGTCGAGGTCCGCGATGCCGGCGACGGCGAGATCAGCGGGCCCTCGGCGCGCCTCGGTAAGATGCCGCGTCGCGTGCGCGCATCGCCCGGCTTCTCGGCCCAGCCCTGTTCGCCGATCAACGGGACGAACTGCACCGCGCCCAGATCCTCGCGCCGGTACTCGGTGCCGCTCTCGCGGGTGATCCGCACGAGGTCCTGCGCGCGGTCCGTGCCGACGGGCATCACCAGGCGACCGCCGATCGCGAGCTGGTCGAGCAACGCGCGCGGCACGTCGGGGCCGCCGGCCGCGACGATGATCGCGTCGTAGGGACCGTGCTCGCTCCATCCGAGCGTGCCGTCGGCGTGCCGGACCTCGACGTTCGTGTAGCCGAGACGGTCGAGGCGCTCGGTCGCGACCTCGGCGAGCTCGGCGTGGCGCTCGACCGTGTAGACCCGCGACGCGACCTTCGAGAGCACCGCCGCGGCGTATCCGGAGCCGGTCCCGATCTCGAGTGCGCGTTCGCCGGGCTTCAGCTGCAACGCCTCGGTCATCACCGCGACGATGTATGGCTGGGAGATCGTCTGCCCGACGTCGATCGGTAAGGGCCGGTCCTCGTAGGCGTAGTCCGCGAGCTCGGGAGGAAGAAACGCCTCGCGCGGGATCGTACCGAGCGCATCGAGAACGCGCGGATCGCGGACTCCGCGCGCTCGAATGTGACGGTCGACCATGCGCTTGCGGGCAGCTGTCGAGTTCATCACCGATCAGCGAAGCAAGCGATGCGCCAGCGTTTTGCCTGCACTCGACCGCCCGACACCAGCGCCGAATGCAAAGCTTGCGCTCGAAGTTGTTCGTAGCTACTGGACGACGATCGTTCCCTTGATCATGTCCATGCTGCACGCGTAGCCGAGCTTTCCGGACTCGGGAAATGTGGCGGCGATCTCGACCGGCTCGTCGAGAGGCAACGGCTTCTCGATCTTCTTGCCCTCGTCCATCGTCAGCACGACTTCCTTCGCGCAGGTCTTGTCGGTCTTGCGCGTGAACACCAGCGTCACGGGCTTGTTGGCGGGGATGTCGATACGATCGGGCTCGAAGCCTTTCTCGGTGACCGAGATCTGGATCTTCGACGGATCGTTCGTCGCCGGGGAGGAGCTCGAGGACTCCTTGTTGCCGCAAGCCGCGAGCACGAACAGGGAAAGGGTGCACGACAGGGTGGACTTCTTCATGGTGTTTCCTCGGGTGTCTTGTCGGGAAGGCCGCGACCTTTCCATAACGCGAAGATCGCGGGGTACACGGTGAGCTCGAGCAGGAACGAGGTGACCAGACCGCCGACCATCGGGGCGGCGATTCGCTTCATGACATCCGCACCGGTGCCATCGCTCCACAACACGGGGACGAGACCGATCATCATCGTCATCACGGTCATCAGCTTCGGGCGGATTCGCTTGGCGGCGCCCTCGACGATTGCTTCGCGCAGATCCGCCTGCGTTCGGAGCTTGCCTTCGTCGCGCCAGCGCCGGTGGGCGAGCGTGAGATACAGGAGCATCACCACGCCAGTCTCCGCGTCGAGTCCGGCGAGGGCGATCACCCCCACCCACACCGCGATGCTGACGTTGTAGCCGAGCAGGAACAGCAACCACACGGCGCCGATCAGCGAGAACGGCACGGCGAGTAGCACGATCCCGGTCTCCGCCAGCGACTTGGTGTTGACGTAGAGCAGGAACATCACGAGCATCAGCGTGATGGGCACGACCAGCAGGAGCTTGGCCCTGGCCTTCTGCAGGTACGTGAACTGACCGACCCACGCCAGCCGGACGCCGTCGGGGAGATTCGCCTGCGCGGCGACCGCGGCCTTGGCTTCGGCGACATAGTCCGCGATCGGTCGATCGGTATCGACGAACACGTAGCCGACGAGCTTGCCGTCCTCGGAGCGCACCATCGGAGGCCCGGTGACCGGCTTGATATCCGCGACCTGCGACAGCGGGATCTGGGCGCCGGTCGGCGTGCCGACCAGAATGCGGCCGAGCATCCTCGGGTCGTCGCGGAACTCGCGCGCGTAACGCACGTTGATCGGGAACCGCTCGCGTCCTTCGATCGTCTCCGAGATCCGGATCCCTCCGATCGCGCTCTCGACGACCTCGTCGATGTCGGCGACGGTGAGCCCGAACCGCGCCGCCTCGTCGCGCTTCGGGATGACGTCGATGTAGAACCCGCCGGTCGATCGATCCGCGAAGGCGCTCTTCGTGCCATCGATCTGGGACACGACGCGCTCGATCTCGACGGCGGCGTCTTCGATCTGGCGGAGGTTGTCGCCGAACACCTCGATGCCGAGCTTGCTGCGGATGCCCGTCGACAGCATCTCGGTGCGGGTCTGGATCGGCATCCACCAGATGTTCGGCATGCCGGGAATGCGGAGCTTCTCGTCGAGCTCCTTCTTGAGTCGATCCCAGGTCATGCCGGGACGCCACTGGTCGCGCGACTTGAGGACGATCGTGGTCTCGACCATGCCGAACGGTGCCGGGTCGGTGGGGGTCTCGGCGCGGCCGTTCTTGCCGAACACACTCTGGACCTCGGGAAACTCCGCGATCTCCCGGTCCATCAACTGGAGCACCCGGCTCGCCTCCGCGTCCGACATGCCTGGCGGTGCGGTCGGCATGTAGAGCAGGGCGCCCTCGTTGAGGGGCGGCATGAACTCGCTGCGCTCGTCGGATAGCAGGATCCGCGCGGCCGGGATGGTGAACACCATCGCGAGCACCGCGAGTACGATCACCAGGATGCGGTGACGCACGACCGCGCGCACGACCGGCGAGTACAGCTTGATCAGCACCCGGCTGACCGGGTGGCGTTCCTCGTTGACGATCTTGCCGCGGATCAACAGCGCGGCGAGTGCCGGCGTCAGCGTCACCGACAGGATCGCGGCAAAGCCCATCGAGTAGGTCTTGGTGAACGCGAGCGGCGTGAATAGCCGGCCCGACACGCCCTCGAGCGTGAACACCGGGATGAACGACACCGTGATCACGAGCAGCGAGAAGAAGATCGAAGGGCCGACCTCCTGCATCGCGGCAATGATCGCCTCGACGCGCGAGGTTCGCCGGCCGCCGCGTTCCCAGTCATCGAGCTTCTTGTGGATGTTCTCGATGATGATGATCGAGGCATCGACCATCGCGCCGATCGCGACCGCGATCCCGCCGAGCGACATGATGTTGGCGGTCAGGTGCTGCGCGTTCATCGGGATGAATGCCAGCAGGACGCCGAGGGGCAGCGTCAGGATCGGGATGATCGCGCTGCGCACGTGGAGCAGGAACAGGAAGATGATGGCCGCGACGACGATCATCTCCTCGATCAGCGTGTGACGGAGCGTGTCGATCGACGCTTCGATCAGCTCGGAGCGGTCGTAGGTCGGTACGATCTCGACGCCGTCGGGGAGCGTCTTTGTTAGCTCGGCGATCCGCGCCTTGACCCCATCGATGACGTCGAGCGCGTTCTCTCCGTAGCGCATGACCACGACGCCACCGACCACCTCGCCCTTGCCGTTCAGATCGGCGAGGCCGCGTCGGATCTCGGGCCCGAGCTCGACGGTGCCGACGTCGGCGATCCGGACGGGAGTGCCGCGCTCGGTGACCTTGAGTGGGACCTGCTCGAGGTCGTGCTTGCTCTTGACGTAGCCACGCCCGCGGATCACGTGCTCGTGACCGGCGATCTCCATGACGCTGCCGCCGACATCCTGGTTCGAGCGTTTGACCGCCTCGATGACATCCCGGATCCGGACCCCATAGCCCTGGAGCTTCTGCGGGTCGACGACGATCTGGTACTCCTTCACGAACCCGCCGACGCTCGCGACCTCGGCGACACCCCGAACGCTTGACAGCGCGAACCGCAGGTTCCAGTCCTGGAGAGCGCGCAACTGCTGGAGGTCGTGCTTGCCCGTGCGATCGACGAGCGCGTACTCGTAAACCCATCCCACGCCCGTGGCGTCGGGGCCGAGCGTGGGCTCGACCCCGGCGGGTAACTGGCTCTTGGCGGTACTCAGGTACTCGAGCACGCGGCTGCGCGCCCAGTAGATGTCGGTGCCGTCCTCGAAGATCACGTAGACGAACGACATCCCGAACATCGATTGGCCGCGCACGTACTTCACGCGGGGCGCCGACACCAAGGACGACGAGATCGGGTACGTGATCTGATCCTCGACGAGATCGGGGCTGCGGCCCATCCACTCGGTGAACACGATCACCTGCGCGTCGGACAGATCGGGGATCGCGTCGAGCGGGGCGTGTCGGACCGACCACCAGCCACCGACGGCGAGGGACGCGATCACCACGAGCACGATCCCCGGGTTGCGGGCGCACGCACGGATCACGTAGCCGACAACGCCGGTGCTCGGGCGCGTGGTGATCGGTGGGGTCATGGCTTGTTCGGGTGCCCCGCCGGCGGTGGTGCGGTCGAGTGCGGTTCGAGCGGGGGACGTGCGCCCGCTTCGTCCTGCCAGAACGCGGCCGAGCGGAGCCGGCTCTCCGCCGCGATCAGGAAGTTGCCGGTGGTGACGACGGCCTCGCCCGGCTTCAGGCCCTTCACCACTTCGGATCGATCGCCACTCTCCGCGCCGATCGTGACCTCGCGCGGTACCAGGCGACCCTCGCCGAGATCGACGATCACGATGCGTCGGGGCCCCGTGTAGAGGATCGCGCCGGTCGGGATCTGGAGACGGTCGCCGAGCGCGACGTGGAACGTGACGTTGGCGTACATGTCCGGCTTGAGCTCGAGCCCGGGGTTCGGCAGCTCGATCCGTACGCGCCCGGTGCGCGTTCCCGGATCGAGGTACGGGTAGACGAACGTGACCTTGCCGTCGAACGTGCGATCCGGGATGTAGCTCAGCGAGATCGTCGCCTCCTGTCCCTTCGAGATCCGTCCGAGGTCCGCCTCGAACACGTCGGCCTCGACCCACACCTTGTCGAGCGCGGCGATCCGGAACACGCGATCGCCGGCCTTGATCGCGCCGCCCTCGACGATGTTCTTCTCGATCACGTATCCACTCGCTGGCGACGTGAACGAGATCTTCTCGATCGGTTTGCCGGATTTCGCGATCTGCTCGATCTGGCGACGGGTCAACCCGAACAGCTCGAGCTTGGTTTCACCCGCGCGCACCAGGCCGTCGCCCCGGCCGACACCACCGAGTGCGTCGCGACTCGAACGCGCGAGCAAGTAGTCCTGCTCGGCCGCGTACAGCTCGGGGCTGTAGATCCGGAACAGCGGCGCGCCTCGATTCACCCGCTGCCCGATCGCGGTCACGCGCAGGTTCGAGATGTAACCGCCGACCTTGAGCACGACATCGGTCAGCCGGGTCTCGTCGTATGCGAGTTTTCCGACCGCTCGGATGTCGAGCGTCATCGGCGCCATCTCCGCCTTCTCGGTGCGCAGGCCGATCTCCTTTTGGCGGGCCTTGTCGACACGCACCACGCCGCTCGCGAGGTCACCCTGGGTGACCGGCTCGAGCTCCATGCCGCAGATCGGACAGTTGCCCGGCTCGTGGGCGTGCACCGACGTGTGCATCGGGCACGTGTAGTACGCGACCTCGTCGTCCCCGGCCGACGCGTCCGCGCTCGACTCGCCCGCATGCGACACCCCCGGCATGTTCGCCATGTCGTGGCCGGTATGTGTCGAGGTTGGCGCGGTGGAGGTCGCGTCGGCGTGGTCGCCGGCGAACCACGCGATCAGTCGCGCGTGAAACACGAGGGCGAGGATCGCGAGCGTGCCCGCGATCGTGACCGGCACCCGATGTTTCGCGAGCCATGTCCACACGGCCTTCATCGTCGGCGTTCCTTCCTCGTGATATCGACCGCACCGCCGGCGAGTCGTCCGATCGCGCGATCGAGCGTCGCGCGCTGTCGCGACGCATCGGCGTGCGCGCGGTACGCGCCGAGCTCGGTCTCGCGGAGCTCGCGTTCGGCGAGGATCACCGCGGGAAAGTCGTTGACGCCGGTCATGAAGCCGGCGAGTGCGGCGTCCACTGCGGCGCGCGCGGCGGGCAACAACCGCTGGTCGTACAGCTTGGCGACGTGGATCGCCTCGACGACGTCGTTGTACGAGCGGGTGACGTCGACGCGGATGTCATCGACGACCCGTTCGACCTCGGCGCGGGCCTGCGTGACCCGGGCGGTCGCGGCGTCGACATCGGCGTCGCGCTTGCCTCGCTGGAGCGGGAGCTCGATCCCGATCCCGAGCATCCAGCGGTGCTGGGTCTGCGGCCACATCGAGGAGTACGAGCCCATCAGCTCGAAGTCCGGGTAGTACGCGCGCTTCGCGAGATCGACGTCGGCCTGGCGCGCGCGGGCGCGGGCCTCCGCCGCGACCTTCTGCGGCCGAGCCTCGACGGCGGCACGCTCGAGCTCGGCCAGTGGAGGCGGATCGGGCGGGATCGGGAGGTCGGCAGGCGGAGAAGGCAGTGGGGCCGATGGGTCGCGATGCAACAGGCCGTTGAGCTGGGCGCGAATCGAGCGCCCCATGCTGTCGAGCACGACGCGCTCGTGCACCAGGTGGCCGAGCTCGACCTCGGCCTGCAACGCATCCTGCGTGCTGCCGCGGCCCGAGGCCATCCGCGCCTCCGCGACCTGCTTCATCTTCTCGACCAGGAGCCGGTGCTGCTCGTTGACCTCGATCGCGCGCACGTTGAAATACGCGTCGTCGTAGAGCTGCGAGGCGCGCGCGGCGATCACCTGCTGGAGCGCGTGGTAGTCACCCTCCCTGGCCTCGGCTTCGAACGCCGCGGTGTCGGCCTCGAGGCCCCGCTTGCCGGGAAACGGGAGCTTCTGGCGGAGCGAGAAGCCATTGCCGTAGCGTACGACCGACGATCCGATGCTGAGCGGTGCGACCTCGTACTGGAGCATCGGGTCGTCGAGGGCGCCGGCCGCGGGAACCTGCAACACCGATGCGCGCCAACCCTGTCGCATCGCCTCGACATCGCGGTTGGCTGCGATCGCGGCCTCGACGAGTGCGCGACGATCGAGCACGGGCGCACGCACGAGCGCGGTTACCGCGGCCTCGCCGTGATCGGCGCGCGCGTCGTCGTCGCGGCGCAACTCGCCGAGCATCGTGTCGTATCTGGATGGGGTGGCCGCACACCCGGCGACGAGCACCGAGAGCGCGAACAGCGCGAACGTGGCCTGCATGACTCCTCCGTGAAAGCTGATCGATCGACCGAACCGGCCGGATCAGCTCACAACAGGAAGGAGCAATGAGTCGCGAACAGGGCTCTACTTGGAGGTTCGAGCGGAGCCCGCGGGGGGCTGGCGGAGACGATCCGCGTGGTCGGCGGAGGAACGATCGCGATCGCCGGGATCACCGGCGCGGCGTCGACCGCGGGACGTCCCGGATCGACGGCGATCGTGCGTTCCGTCGACGAGGTCGCTGTCTCGGAACAGCACACCCGCTTGAAGTTCGAAGTCGGCGAGTCGTGGGTGCTGCGCTTGTTCGAGCAGCAACACGCGCTCGCACGCGTGGTACCGGTCATCGAGCACAGATACGCCGCGCGGGCAAACGCTACCGATGGCAGCAGGACTGCCATCATCAGCACCGAAAGCACGACACGCCGCACGCGTCGATAACCGTAACGGTCCTGGACGGATTCCGCAACCGGGTGTGTGGGCCCGCAGAACGTGCGCGAATTCGGCCGTACGGGGGGGCACGTAGGTTGCTGCACTTCCAGGTATGGACGACCGACGTTGGTCCTGGAATATCGGCCGGCTCGCCGGCATCAAGGTCTATATCCACGCGACCTTCGTCGTACTGCTCGCGTGGATCGCGATCGGGTACATGCTGGCCGGAGAGACCGCGATCACCGCGGTCCGTGGGCTGGTGCTCGTGATCAGCGTATTCGCCGTGGTCGTGCTCCACGAGCTCGGGCACGCGCTGGTGGCACGGCGGTTCGGGATCCCCACGCGCGACATCACGCTCTACCCGATCGGCGGGGTCTCGAGGCTCGAGCGCATGCCGGAGCGGCCGCGCGAGGAGCTGTTGGTCGCGATCGCGGGTCCGCTGGTCAACGGCGCGATCGCCCTCGCGCTCTACCTCGGCCTCCTGATCTCGGGGGCGACGATCAGCGGCAACCCGCTCTACATCGGGACCTCGTTCGCGGTCCAGCTGATGTGGATCAACGTCTCGCTCGGCGTGTTCAACCTCGTGCCGGCGTTCCCGATGGACGGGGGCCGCGTGTTGCGCGCGCTCCTGTCGTTTCGCATGCCGAGGGTGCACGCGACGGTGCTCGCCGCCAAGGTCGGTCGCGCGATCGCCGTGGTGTTCGCGGTGATCGGTCTGATGTGGAGCCCGATCCTCGCGCTGATCGGCGTGTTCGTCTGGGTGGTCGCAGGACACGAGGCCGCCGCGGAGGAGCTCCGTGCGGCGCTGCGCGGGTTGTCGGTCGGCGACGCGATGGTCGGGAAGTTCCAGACCCTCGATCCCGACGCGCCTCTCGCCGAGGCGGCGGACGCGCTCGAACACGGGTTCCAGCACGACTTCCCGGTCGTCCTCGACGGGCGCCTGGTCGGGTTGCTGACGCGCGACGATCTCGTGCGCGGGCTGGCGCAGTATCGAGACGACACGCCGGTGCGCGCGGTGATGCACCACCAGTTCGGGATCGCGAGCTCGGGTGAGGATCTGGAAGCGGTGCTGTCGCGCGTGCAGAACGAAGAAGCGTTCGTCGTGGTGCGAGACGATCGCCCGGTCGGCCTACTCGATCCCGCGCACGTTGGAGATGTCCTCGCGATCCATCGCAGCGTCGCGTGATCGTCTCGGTCCTCACGCAAGTGCGAGCATCCGTGGTCGCATCACCGGCAAACGCTGCGTGTTCTGCTTCCACACCGCGCGAAATGCGTCACCGACGGCTACATAGATGTCCGTACGTTCCGCGGTAGCCGTGTGTACGGTCCCATCCATCATCGAAAGTCGTAGATCGATCGTGGTGCGTCCCCTGCGCCCGTTCTCCAGCCGTACGCGGGCGCGATCCACTTCGAGACGCATCGATTCGAGACGGGCGACCCAGCGGTGGATCGCTGCCTCGACGGATGGATCTGGATCGACTCCCGAGAAGCTAACGTCGATCGACAGCGCCATGTCGACCACAGATGCAGACCACACGCCATCGTGGCCACCGCGCTGGAACGCGCGATGCACGACTGCGGGACATGCCCACCCCCACCGATACCGTCACGCCCACCCCCAGTAACGAAACGCTCGAGAATGGTCTGTCGGCCTGGGATGAGGTCCGCCGCATGGCCGAGGAGATCGAGCTCCAGGTTCACCTCGCCAGCATGAACGCGCGCGATCGCTGGCGCGCGATCGAGCCGCGGCTGGCAGCGCTCGAGAACAAGATCACCCGAACCGGCGAGCGAGTGGGAGAGGCGATCGCGAACGAGCTCAAGGCCGTCGGCTCGCTCGTTCGCACGCTTCGCGACGAGATCGCGAAGAAGAACTGAACGGGTCTGTGTGCTTCGACGTCGCGTTCGCGGTCTACCCGATCATGGATGGGGTGCCCGCTCGCGAAGTCATCAGTACACGGGGACCACGGCGGGTGTCATCGCCGGTGGAGGCACGCGCGGTGACGGGGGGCTGACCGGTGCCTTGAACACGAGGCTCTTCGCCGCACACGCGAGCTGCGCGGCCTGTCGTCCCGACAGGATCGCGGTCGGGACTCCACCGCCGGGCTCGACCCACTGACCCGCGAGGAACACGTTCTCGAGCTCGCCGAGTGTCTTCTCGACGTGCTGGTTCATCGATCCGTGCTGCGGGAGCCAGCCTTCGAATGCGCCCCGCCACGATCGCGCCATGTTCCAGAACGTCAGCGGCGTCGACACGTCGACCTCGCGCGTGGCCTCGCGCACCCCGGGGATCTGGCGATCGATCTGGGACAGTGCGATGTCGGCGATCGCGTCCTTGTCGGCGATGTAGCGCGAGCCACGCGTCGCCCACCAGTCGTAGTCGGTATCGAAGAGCGCCTGCACGACGACGTGGCCGTGAGGTGCGGCGGACGGTTCGTCGTTCGAGATCCGCAGGTAGAGGCGATCGTTGGTGGCACCACCTAGATCGAACGGCTCGACGAGGTCGACGATCTGGAGGGGCGGTTGGTCGCGGAGCTCGAGCTCGACGCCGAAGCTCGCGAGCACGATCGGGCCCAGGTACTTCCACGTCCTCATGCGCTCGCGGACCGCGTCGGCATCGAACCGGCCACCCAAGAGACGCAGCGCGGTCTCGGGCAAGCTCGACGTCGAAATCACGACGTCACCGCGTAGGATCGAACCGTCGGTCAGTCGCACCCCGACCGCACGCTTTCCGTCGACGACGATCTCCTCCACGGTCGAGTGCAATCGAACCTCGCCGCCGGCGTTCTCGTAGCTCGCGATCGCCGCATCGCGAAACCGTGCGGTGCCACCGACGGGACGCGACAGGTAGCCGCGCTCGAGGTAGCCGAGCACCATCGCCAGGAACATCGCGGGCACCTGCGCCGGCGCCAGCGACAGGAACATGCGCCGCAGTTGCGGGCTCTTGATGTGATCGGCGACCCAGGTCCCGAGGGGGCTGTGGAACCGGATCATCGGACCGAGCTGGTGGCGCATCTCCCACAGCTTCGCGAGCTGCTGCCACGGCGCGGTGAGCTCGCGGGGATTCATCGGGGGCGCCATGTCGGCGAGCTTGCGGGCACCGGCGATCAGGTGCGCGATCTCGGAGGCATCCTCGGGGGCGATCGTGTGGAGCTCGCGCTCGAGCTTGTCGAGGTCGCGCGTGAACCGGATGGTCTCGCCGTCGCGCGCCGACCGGTACGTGATCCATTCATCGAGCACGCGGCGCTGTACCGCCGGCAGAATGCCGAGCTCCTCGTAGAGCGCGTCGAACGGTCCGCCCGTGAGCCAGTGGATGCACCCGTCGATGGTGTACGGTCCACGCGTCCACGCGGTGCACACACCGCCGAGCGCGAGGTTGTGCTCGACGAGGGTGGTCCGGAAGCCGCTCGCCCGCGCGTAGGCACCGGCGGACAGCCCGGCGAGGCCGCCCCCGATGATGATCATGTGGGGTTCCGTCATGCCCCCACGCGGAGCAGGGGGCGTGCCACCTCGCGGTCAGCGGCGATGGCGCCGGGTATCGCGATGGCTGCGATGGTCCCGAACGACCGGACGATTGGTGCGGTGATCTCGGACGATCGCGCGGGTCCTCGCGGTGTGCGGTGCACGGTAGTGGACGTGCGAGGGCCGGTAGTTGCGCACCACGACACGCGGGACGTATGTGGAGCTCACGCCGACGAAGCCCGTGTCGTAGTACGGCGACCGGTACCAGAGGCCGTCGTAGTACCGCCAGTAGTAGTTGTCGTAATAGTAGACGGCGTACGGCGAGTCCTCGACGAGCCACACGCCGGGCGCCACGAGGACGAGGCGGGGCGTGGTCACGTGCGCGGAGACCGCGACCGTCCCCGTGGGGGCGCACGCGGACGGGACGAGCGCGGCAACACCGATGGCGAGAGGAAAGAGCAGTTTGCGAAGCGCGATCATGACACACCATCCAGAGAAGCAGTTCGAGGTCCGTAGGTGCACGAGGTGTTCCACCGCGTCACCGCGAGCGCGATGTCGCAGCACCGTTACCCCTCGTACGCACCACGTGCAGGCGCACGCAGTCGTCGCGCACCCCGTGCGGACAGATCAGTGGATGGTGAAGCCGATCAACCTCGCCGCCATACCGAGCACCAGGAGCACGAACGCCGCCACCACGATGAAACCGACGGTATACGCTGCCCACTTGCGTCGATCTGCGACCTCGCGATCGTGCAGGTTCTTGAGATCTACCTGGCTCATTGAGATCCTCGTGGGTTGCTTCGATCCCGAGTGGTGCAGGCCGGGTGCCAGCCGACTCGGTGCGGTAGGGTCCGGTGATGGCGCAGACTCCTTCGACGATGCTTCCGCTCGGCACACCGTTGCCGGCGTTCACGCTGCCCGACGCGGTCTCCGGCACCGAGGTGACCTCACCCGCGCTCGCCACCGGCAAACGTGGCGTCGTGGTGATGTTCATCTGCAACCACTGCCCGTACGTCGTTCACGTGCGCCAAGGACTCGTCGACGCCGCGCACGACGCGCTCGATCGCGGGTTCGCCGTGGTGGCGATCAACTCGAACAACCTCGCGACTCATCCCCAGGATGGCCCCGAGCACATGGCGAAGCTCGCACGTGACGAGGGCTGGCGGTTTCCGTTCGCGTTCGACGACACCCAGGAGGTGGCGCGTGCGTTCCACGCCGCATGTACGCCCGATCTGTTCGTGTTCGATGCCGCAGGTAAGCTCGCGTACCGCGGTCAACTCGACGACAGCCGTCCCTCCAACGGCAAGCCGGTGACCGGTCGCGATCTGCGCGCGGCGATCGAGGCCGTGGCCGAAGGGCGCGCGCCGTCGCCCGACCAGCGCCCGAGCGTCGGCTGCAACATCAAGTGGAAGTGACGTCGCGCGACGGGAGCGGGATCGATTCCGGCGGAACGTCGATCGCGATCAGCGGGTGCGCGTAGCCATTCGGCGTGCGCGGGCGCAACACGATGCGGCCGCGCTGGTCGGCGACCACCAGCACGTGATCGTCGCCGCCGAACCTCACCAGATCGACCCGCTTGCTCGGCGTCTCGACCTCGACGCGGTCGTCGGTGTCGAGCTCGTGGATGACGATCTTGGCGCCCGCATTCGCGAACGCCAGGTAGCGACCATCCCGCGATAGCCCCGCGACCTCGACGCCGCGGTGGCGATACACGACGTCGCCGATCGACAGGTCGTGGTCGAGCCGGCGGACCTCGAGGTAGTGGCGCTCGCCGATCGCCGCGACCAGCCACGGGCCCGCGACGGCGAGCCACGTGACGTTGCCGTCGAGCGCGGTCTTGGCGTAACCGACGCGCTCGAGCCCGCCGTCGACCATGCGATGCAGTGCGACCTCGGACCACGAACCGGCGGCGAGCAGCTGGCGATCGGCGTCGACGTGGGCGGTGTGGACCACCTTGCGAGGCAGCGGATCGTAGTGGTCCTCGGTTGCGGGCCCGAGCACCACGACCTGCTGCTGGTCGGTGATGAAGTAGAACAGGTCGCCCGTCGCGGACATCGCGGTGTGTGTGCTCGGGGACGACGAGCTGATCCTGTCGATCACGTCGGTCACCAGCGTGCGCAGACAGATCCCGCTGTAGATGCCGTCGATGTGCGTGAGCTCCGGATACAGCATCTGGCGACCGCCGCCGGTGAGGCGGGGGTGGCAGTCGTGCTTCACCGCCGACATCGAGTACGGATACGACAGTCCCCCGGCCCACCGCAGGCGGCGGAGATCGAACAGCCGGAGCCAGCGCCCCGTCGCGATCAACGCGAGCGTCGCGGTCGGATCGACGTCGACGACGCGATCGCGTCTTCCCAGGCGCACGCGCCGACCGGATGGCGCGCCACACGTCGTCCAGTCGGCCGCGCACGGCCGGCACACGAGATGACCGCACACCGCACATTCGTCGGTAGCTCCGACCCGGGTGCAGTGCGCGCAGACGACGTCACCGGGACCGCGCGCGACCACGGCTCACGCGTCGCGTGCCATCGCCTCGTCGACGATTCGCTGGATGAACGCGTTGTAGGGCATCCCCGCCTTGTGCGCGGATTCCGCCGAGTCGTGGCCGTAGCTCAGAAACGGGTTGGCGTTGGCCTCGATGAACCAGACCTCGCCGTCGGCGGCGAGCCGGACGTCGATCCGCGCGTAGTCGCGCAGCCAAAGCGCGCGATACGACGCCATGGCCGTCTTGGTGAGGCGCTCCTGGGAACGTTTCGACATCCGGCGCGCGAACACGTTCTTGATCCCGCGCCGATCGCGATACGAGAAGTCCCACTTCGCACTCTGGGTGGCGATCCGATCCTCGGGACGAGAGCCCTTCTCGAACACCATCTCGACGATCGGTAGCACCTCGACCCCGTCGCCGTTGCCGATCATCGTCGCGTACAGCTCGCGACCCTCGATGTACTCCTCGGCGATCGCGGGCTGGCTGAACTGCTCGTGGACGAACGTCACGCGTTCGCACAGGCCGGCGTGGTCGCGGACGATCGAGGCCTGCGCGATGCCCTCCGAGGCATCCGATTGCAGCGGCTTGACGATCAGCGGATAGCGCAGGCGACCATCGTCGGGCGGCTGTTCGCCGACCCGGAACGACCGAAAGCTCGGCACGTTGATCCCGTGGAACGCGAGGATCTTCTTGCTCATCGCCTTGTTGCGCGTGACCAGGAGCGCGAGCGGCGGCGCGCCCGTGTAGCGATAGCCCTCGGCCTCGAGCAGGGCCGGGATCAGGTAGTCGAGCTCGGAGTTCTCGTTGAACGCCTCGGTGGCGTTGAACACGCAGTCCGGCTTGTACGCGGCGAGCTCGGCGCTCATCGGGCGAAGGTCGTCGTGGACGCCGACCAGCAGCACCTCGTGGCCGTTGCGCTCGAGCGCCCGCGCGACCTGGTACTCCATCTCGGGCTCGACCTCGTCGGCCGTCTTGAAGTCGGCGATCAACTGGGCCGCATGATCTTCCGGCTTCCAGTCGACGTGGGGCGTGTCGAACACGACGGCGATGCGCAAGCGAATGCAACGTTATGAGCGTCGCCCGCAGAACGCAACCAGATGCGCGATCAAGATGTCTTCGTTACCG
This sequence comes from uncultured delta proteobacterium, assembly GCA_963772655.1. Lineage (GTDB taxonomy): Bacteria > Myxococcota_A > Polyangia > Haliangiales > Haliangiaceae > JABFXX01. The sequence goes on along the minus strand of CAVYYE010000003.1, from coordinate 680,153 downwards.
TTTGCTTTCGCGGACTACCTATCCGCTGGGTGCCCGCTCGCGACGTCACCGCAGATCGTCGAGCCCGCCGCCGTTGATCACGTGCGAGTAGCCGGCGGTCTCGAGCTCCTGCTTCGCCTTGCCCGCGCGATGACCGGACGCGCAGTACACGACGATCGGCCGATCCTTGTGCCCGTCGACCAGTTTGTCGATCTCGGCGAGCTGGCTCGGAAGTTGGTCGACCGGGACGTTGACCGCCTGCGCGAGGTGATCGTCGGAGTACTCGCCCGGCGTGCGCACGTCGACCACCACCGCACCCTTGGCGATCTCGGCGCGTGCGGCGGCCGGGTCCTTGCTCTTGGTCGAGCCGGTGTGGACCTTCGCCGGTTCGGTGGTGGGCTGCGCTTGGTCTTGTCCGTGGGTGGGCTCGGACTTCGAGCACGCCGTCGCGAACACCGCGAAGAGTGTGGTGAGCGTGGTGACGACGAGAACACGACCAAGACGAGGGGACGACATCGCGCGGAGTATACCCGGCGCGAGCTACGCGGCCATCACCGGGCGCGAATGCTCCTGGCTGCGATCCTCGAGCTCGCCACACTCGCGCTCCCGGCCCCGCACGACGCGGCGGCCGCGCAGATAGCCCTGGCGCTCGGTCACGACGGTGGCCTGACCCTCGGGTCCGGTGTTGTCGTGGTAGTACAGGATCACCCAGTCGTTGGTGCGGCCGAGGCGGTGCGCGAGCGCCGTGTTCGAGAACATCACGGTGAGCTCCCAGCCATCGCGTTCGACGTGCATGACCGGTAGCCATGCGGCGTTGTCGGGGTTGAAGCGCCGCGGGGAGATCTTGCGGAGCGTTCCGGTCGCCGCGGCCTGGCGATACTGGCGATCGACATCGAGCAGGAGCGAGACCGGAGGGCGGCGGAGCGGTTTCGCGGTCGGTGGCGCGCGGTGCGAGAGCATCGTCGCCAACACGCCCCGCAGCGTCGCGACCCGTCGCGGTCCGATGCCGGGAACGCGTGCGAGCCGTCCGTCGTGGGCGGCGAGCTCGAGCTCGGCCAAGGTGTCGATGCCGAGCTCGCGGTGGATCCGCTCGGCGAGGGTAGGGCCGAGACCCGGCACGTTCGCGAGTCGATGCTCGACGTCACCCTCGAGGCGCTCGAGGGCACCGCAGGTCCCGCTCTTGACGAGCTCGATGACGACAGCGGCGAGGCGCGGCCCGATGTTCGGGATCGCCTCGAGTCCGACGCGCCCGTGATCTCGAAACACGTCGGCCATCTCGCGTGGTGCCGCACGGATGGTCTCGGCCGCCACGCGCCACGCGCGGACGCGGTAAGGAGAGGCATCCTGTTGCTCCAGGAGGTCAGCGACGTGCTCGAACGTCGTGGCGATCCGCGTATTTGTCATCGTGGCACCTCGATCGATAAGAAAATGCACGGCGCGTTCCAGGTCATGCCGGCCGGCAGATCGCGGCCAACGTATGGGCAACTCGTGATGCGCCGTTGAGGAGTGCCGTGTCCGGTTGGACGCTCTCGAGCACGAGGTCGTCGAGCGCGACGACCCCGATCGGCTTACCGTCCGCATCGGCGATCGGGATCCGGCGAACGCGATGTGTGGCCATCAGCTCGGAGACCTCGTTGATCGTGGAGTCGGGACGCGCCGAGACCACCGACTTGGCCATCGCCTGGTTGACGAGGATGTCGTCGAGGGTGCGCTGATGCGTGAGGGCGGCCATGCAGATATCACGGTCCGTGATCACGCTGGTCAGCTTGCCTTCGTCGTTGACCACGACGAGCGAGCCGATACCACCGTCCATCATGCGCTGAGCGACCTCGTTGACCGAGTCGTTGACGTGGCAGGTGATCACGGGTTTGGTCATCAGGTCTCGGGCGAACATGGGGGAGCTCCTTGGTTGATCTGCGACGTTGCACGAGGTGTTCCGCGCACGTGTGCCCGTGACGGCTCGGTCCGCGCACCGGGTGCGCTGGTCGCTCCCGACGCCGCGAAACCTGCACGGCGCTCGGTTCGTCGATCGTGCACGGATCACGGCCCGGATCGCGGCCGTGGCGAGGGCACGACCGATGCATCGCTCGGAATCATCATGTTGATGCCATCGATCTCGCGATACATGACTCCGCAGGTGTGGTCGATTCGAAGCGACGCGAGGCTCTCTCAAGCGCGCGAGATGATGCGCGAGCACGCGATCCGACACCTTCCCGTCCTCGAAGGCGGCAAGCTCGTCGGCATCGTGAGTCAGCGTGACGTCCACGTGTTCGATCGCGTCTATGGCGATATCGCGTCCACGGTGGAGGACGCGATGACCGTCGACGTGCTCGTGGCGCACGGCGACGATCCGGTCGATAGCATCGCCGAACAGATGGCCGAGCGCAGATACGGCTCGGCGGTGGTGGTCGGCCCGGGGAACGACGTCGTCGGTATCTTCACCACCGTCGACGGGATGCGAGTCCTCGCCGAGGTGCTGCGGCGCGCGACGGCCTAGGCGCTAGCGAGTCGCGCGCGTCGGTCTCGGCGGGCGAGCCGGCAGCAGGTCGTACTTGATGAGCTGATCGCGCAGCTGATCGGGGGTGAGCTTGGCGAGATCGCGCGGCACCTCGTCGATGTCGAGATCGTCGCGCGCGACGGTGCCCGCCTGGCGTAGCGCGCCGAGCATGTGCGGGCTCGCGCACACGATCAGACGTTGCGCGGGTGATGCACGCAACAGCTCGCCGAGCGCATCACGGACGGCACGCGAGAACTCGGCGTCGAGCTCGTCGATGTGCGCGTCGCGGTGATCGTCGAACACGGCGCCGGGTACTCCGATCCCGCCGGAACCGACCGCCGCGCCCGGGCGCGAGTCGCTGAACAGCTCGCTGGGGCGACGGCGTCGCGCGGGATTGACGAGATCGACGGTCTCGGTGAAACGGTCGACGAGGCCCGCAGGCTCGGCCGTGCGCTCGAACGTGAACAGGCGGGCACGCGTACTGTCCACCACGGCAACGCAGGTTCGATGCATGCCCTAATGCGGTGCAAGCTCCCGGCCAGCGGTCTCGGAAAGCTCGGCCGTGAGCTCGGGGCGGCAACACGGCGGAAGCTCGTTGCGCAACAGCTCGAGTGCACGATGGACCTTGGTGATGAAGTCTTCCGTGGCGGGCACCTCGAAGTGCCGCGGGTGCGACGCCCACGTCCTGGCGATGTGAGCGTCGATCGCGGCGGCCTCGTGCGCGCTCTCGATGCGAAGCGGGTTGTCGCGGTTGTAGCCGTTCTCGCGCGTTGGCGTGCGCAGGTGGATCACCGCGTCGTAGCGCGCCAGCTCGGCGTCGAGCGTGGTGCCGACGGCTTCCCATAGCTCGCCGGGACCGGGCCAATAGGCGGCTCCGTCGACGGTGCCGCGGTCGCACAGCACGATCGCGGCGTTTTCGGCGATCGCCGTCGTCTCGAGCTCGCGCTGGACGTAGTAGATCGCGCGTTGCGCGGGGCGTCGCAGCTCGGGTGTGGTGCCCCGCGGAAACCCGCCGCCGAACAACAGCCCCGCCGATTCCGGAAGGATCGCGACGTGGTCGCAGAGTGCGCGACGTACGAGCTCGAGGACCGCGGTCTTGCCGGCACCTGGCCCACCGGTCAGGACGACGAACCGTGGGGTGTGGATCTGCGAGCAACGACAGGCTGGGGGTTTCATCTCAGAATTGATCGGAGCAAGGAACGTGCTCGTCGGGGGCACCTCCACGCACGTCGATTTGCGCATGCGATGCGCCGGCGGGTGCGTGCGTGCGTCGACCTGCGCGGTTAGCCATGGGTATCCGCGGCCTACGAATGGAATACGGCGTGCACGACTACATCTCGGGAGACGAGCATGAAAAAGCTGGTGACCTGCCCCGAATCCGCCCACCTCGAGGAGATCGAGTACGAGAACACGCCGTACGGCATCGTGATCGTCCGTTGCTCGCGCCTCGGGGAGGGTGAGACGTGCGCCCGCGAGTGCGCCCGGCGGCTCGACCAGCGTGCGGCACAGCGTGCTCGGACCCGGATCGCCCGCGGATCGACGCCGGCCGTCATCGCGATGCCCGCCGATCCGTACGAGCGCGACGACTTCGAGGATCCCGATCCTCCGTTCATCCCGCGTACCCCGATCGCCGAGCTGGTTCCCGAGCCCGACTTCGAGGACGAGTTCGGGCCGTTCGAGTGGCTCGATTGAGCCACCCGGATCACGACCGCGAGAGCACGACGATCGAGCGTGCATCGACGACGTACGACGGCCGGGTCAGCTCCTTCGGGTGCTCGAGCTCGATGTCGTCGGGTGATGCGAGCGACGTGTCGACGACGACCGACCACGGGCGCCCGTCTTCCTGCAACACGAACGACGCCGGCTCGGCCCCGCCGTTGACCATCACGTAGAGATCGCCATCGTTCTGCGATGCGCCGTGCAGCCGCCAGGCGATCTCGGAGCGCGCGAGGTCCGCGACGCCATGCGTTCCGAACCAGCGTACGTCGTCGCGCCAGAAGCGACTCCGTGCGATCGAGGGGTGGCGCTTGCGAAACGCGATCATCTCCCGCACGAACCGCCAGAACCCCGAGAACCGATCGCGGCGGCGCCAGTCGATCCACGCGATCTCGTTGTCCTGGTTGTAGGGGTTGTTGTTTCCGCCCTGCGTGTTCAGGAGCTCGTCGCCGGCGCGCAGCATCGGCGTGCCGTTGGAGAGTAGCAGCAGCGTGATCAGGTTCTTGGCCTGGCGCTCGCGGAGGGCGAGCACGTGATCGGGCACGCCGTCGTCACCTTCCCAGCCGCAGTTGGTGCTCCAGTTGGCATTCGGTCCGTCGGTGTTGTCGTGACCGTTGGCGAGGTTGCGTTTGTGCTCGTAGCTGACGAGGTCGTACAGCGTGAAGCCGTCGTGCGAGGTCACGTGGTTGACGCTCTGGTACGCGTGGTAGGCGTCGATCACGTCGTCGGGAAACAGGTCGTCGCTTCCGTACACCCGCTGGATCAGCGCGCCGGCCATCTGGGGATCTCCACGCACGAAGCGTCGGACGTCGTCGCGAAACCGGCTGTTCCACTGCAGCCAGCTGATCCCGGGAAATGCGCGGCCGAGCTCGTACGCCCCCGCGGCATCCCACGGCTCGGCGATCATGCGCGCGCCGTCGAACACGGGATCCGAAGCGATGTCGCCGAAGATCGGCGGCTCCTCGAAGTTCAGCGAGCCGTCGGCGTTGCGCGCGAACACCGATGCGAGATCGAAACGAAATCCGTCGACCCGCATCTCGCGGGTCCAGTAGCGCATGCTGTCGAGGATCATCTTGCGGACGTAGCGGTTGGTCGCGTTGAGGCTGTTGCCACACCCCGAGAAGTCGGCGTAGCGCGAGCCCTGCATGTAATAGTAGGTGCTGTTGTCGAGTCCCTTGAAGTTGTAGATCGGCCCGCCGTTGCCGCCCTCGGTGGTGTGGTTGTAGACAACATCGATCACGACCTCGATTCCGGCATCGTGGAGCGCATCGACCATCCTGCGGAACGAGTCGATCGGCGACTCGCCGGGACCCGCGTAGCTGCGGTGAGGGGCGAAGAAGGCGAGCGGCATGTAGCCCCACTTGTCGTCGCCCTGCGGATCGAACTGAAACACCGGCATCAGCTCGACGATCGTGACGCCGAGCTCGCGCAGGTACGGGATCTTCTGCACCACACCTGCGAACGTTCCGCGTGCCTCCGGCGACACGCCCGAGCTCTCGTGTTGCGTGAACCCGCGGACGTGGAGCTCGTAGATCAACGCGTCGGATTCGTGCGGTGGACGCGACGGACCGAGCGCCCGGGGCGAGCGCTCGCAGGCCGTGATCATCCCGAGCGGTGCGCGGCCGAAGTTCGACCCTTCGACGGACGCGGCCTCGCGATCGAAGCCGGGTGGGAACTCGATGCAGCGCGCGTACGGATCGAGCAGGAGCTTGCCGCGGTCGAACGCGTGGACCTCGAACGGACCGCCGGGATCGGGGCCATCGACCACGTAGCCGTAGTAGTGGCACGCGTCGACGGTGTCGGCGGGCAAGCGGCAATGCCAGATCCGTCCAGACTTGTTGCGCAGCGGATCGAGATCGAGGTCGACGCGCGGCATCGAGAGCTCGCCGTCGTCGAACAGGAGCAGCCGCACGGTCGTGGCGTGCTTGGAGTAGATCGCGAAGTTGTACGCTCGTTCGGATTCGCACCACGATACGCCGAGCGGGTAGGGCAAGCCTTCGCGGGTCGCCCAGGTCATGACGACACCTCCTGCACGATCGGGACCTTTCTGATCGTGCGGATCACGAAGCCGATGCTTTGGCCCATGGCTCGCCGTACAGGCGATCGCGGATCTGGCTCCACGTCGCGATCGCGCTCGTGCGATCGCAATCGCAGGCCTCGGCGAGCGACATCAGCTCGCAGTGCAGCGGCTCGGGAGTCAACCTCGCGAGCTGGCGTGCGATTCCGGCGAGCGCTCCGAGATCTTGTTGCACGCACGCCCGATCGCCGGCGAAGCACAGCTCTCCGATCACCCGAACACTACTGGTCCGGGAGACCGCGATGTTTGGGTGGTCGTAGGAGGGGGGCATGCACTCTCCCACTTGCAGTCGACGTGCCGTCAGGATTTGTCGGAGGGGCGGGACACCGCGGCGAGCACCCAGGTCGGAGATCGGGAGGACACCTCGTGGCTGCGCATCGAGGCGCGCGCGATGTCGGCGAGTGCGACCACGCCGATCGGCACGCCCGCGTCGTCGATGACCGGGAGCCTCCGGATCGCGTGTGCCGCCATCCGGTGCTCGACGTCGATGACGTCGTCGTGGATCGTGCAAGTGCGCGGCTGGCGGGACATCGCTTCCTCGACCAGAACCTCGCGGAGCGGCGTCCCGAGGCGGTGGGCCGCAAACAAAGCATCGCGATCGGTGAGGACTCCGACCACGCGTCGGTCGGGATCGACGACGGGCAGGAAGCCGATCTTGTGGTCGACCATGTAGCCCACGGCCTTCGCGAGATCGTCGTGGACGTGGCAGGTCACCGGTTCGGGAGTCATCACGGAGCGAATCAGCATACGTGACGGTGTAGCGACCCTCGTGCCAACACCGGTGCGTGTCGAAACGACACGTCGTGAACGCGCGTGACACGCATGCCCCGTCGGGGCCTACGCAAGCCGTTCGCGAACAGCGTCAGTGGGGTTGCTCGGCGAGCGACGGCCGTCCGTGGCGGCGCTCGGCGAACGACTGGTAGTCGGGGTTCGGATCGCGCACCGTGAGCACGGGGCATGGCGCGTTGCGAACGACGTCCTCCGCGACGCTGCCGAGCAGCTCGTGGAGACGCCCGACACGGCCGTGGGTGCCCATCACGACGAGATCGAAGCCCTTCGCGGCCTGGACGATCTCGCGGACCGGATCGCCGCTGATCACGCGCAGGGACACGCGATCGCCAGAGGTCGCACGCGCCTTCTCGATCGCTCGGCTGATGCCGTGATCGACCTCCTTCGCGAGGCCCGTCCCGGCGGCCGGAACGATGTTGAGCACCTCGACTCTCGCGCCGTAGTCCTCGGCGAGCGCGAGCGCGTGATCGAGGGCGGCCAGTGACGGCGCCGAACCGTCGACAGGGACCATGATCGATTGCAGGGTCGACATACGAGGAAGTCGTGCAACCGATGTACCGCGCAGTCCCCGCGGTTTTCCGCAAACCGTGCGCTCGTACGCTCCGATCGCGCGACCGGACGCAAGAATCGAGAAGCGCGACAGTCAGTGCGAGGACTTCGATCGCGCGCGCTCCCCGACGGAACCCTCCGCGTCCTCCGCGTTCTCCGCGCCTTTGCGTTCGAGCTCGTCCGCGGGTGCAGCGTCGGCGGGCTTGGCCTTGCTGGCCTTGGCCTTGGCGCTCGCGGGCTTGGCGTTGGCGGATTTGACCCTGGCGGTCTTGGCCCTGGCGGTCTTGGCCTTGGCCTTGGCGGTCTTGGCCTTGGGGGTCTTGGCCGTGGGCGTGGGGACGGGTCTGGCTTCGTCCGCGGTCGCGGCGGGCTTCGTGACTCGCGTGGGCGTCGCGGGCGTTGCCGGATCGCCGTCGGGTTTGGACGTGTTGGAGGTCACCTGCGAGAGCTTGCCCGCGAGCTGCGCGATCTCGAGCTCGAGTGCACGCGCACGACGCAGGCGGTCGCGTTCGGCACGCATGGCATCGCGTTCGCGCTCGGCGACCTGTCGGGCGAGCGTCGCGGTCTCGCTCTGGTGGACCGCGCGATCGCGCTCGGTGCGCGCTTCGTCGCGTTCGTGTAGGGCCTCGTCGCGCTCGGCGGTCACGCGCTCGGCCTGCTCGCGTGCCCGGATCCAGAAGCCCTCGTAGAGCTCGCGGCCACGTTCCGCAGCGTCGAGGTCGCTCTGTGTCGCACTGACCTGGCTGGCGAGCTGGCGGGTCGCCGAGTCCGCAGTCCGCAACTCGCGATTCTTGGCCGCGATATCGTGTTCGTATTCGCTCCGCGTCTCCGCCAGGGTGCGGACGACGGCGGCCAGCGAGGTCGACTGCCGGCGCAACGCGGTCTCCGTATCCGTGAGATCCTGCCGGACCTTGGTCACCTGCTCGCCGAGCTGGCGCTTCTCCTTCTGGACGGCGCGAATGTCACTGGCCAGCTCGCGGCTCTTCGTCCGCAGACCGACCACCGTCGAGTACGCGGCGAGTGTCATCGAGGCGAGCGCGATCGCCACCGCCGCCATCACCGTGAGGTGTGGATTGCGACGGATCCACAGCCGCAGGCGCACCAGCACACCGGTATCGAAGCTCGTCGGGTGATGGTCGAGGTAGGCATCGAGCTCGTCGGCGACCGCCGCGGCGGTGGCATACCGGTCGTCGGGATCGAGCGCGAGGGCGCGTTCGACGATCCGGCGCAGGCGGGCGGGCACCGCCTGTCCCCAGCGTGTGCGGTCGAGAGGTTCGGGTCTCCCGCCGCTCGCCGCGAGCTCCCACGCCGATCCGTACCGGCGGTGCCACGGCGGGTCACCGGAGATCAGTTGGTAGGCGATCGCGCCGAGCCCCCACACATCGATCGCCGCGAGCGCGCGCAGGTGCTCGTCCGGATCGTCCGCGTCGACCGGACCGACGGCTCCGCGCGCCTGTTCCGGCGCCATGTACGCCGGAGTGCCGGCGATACTCGTCGTCGGTTGCGAGCTCGCGGCATCGGCCGGCGCGTTGATCGCGAGTCCGAAGTCGGCGATCTTCGCGCGCCGCGACAGCGGGGTGATCAGTACATTGTGCGGCTTGAGATCGCGGTGAAACACGCCGTGCAGGTGAGCGGCGTGGACACCGCGAGCGACGTCGCGCACCCAGCGCACCGCTTCCGCGAGATCGCGCGGCGCGACCGTGGCCGCCGAGCCGCCGAGCTCGAGGCGCCGCCCGGGTTCGCGTTCCGCGACCAGCTCGAGCACGATGTACGGCGGGTCGGCATCGTGGACGTCGTGCACGCGCACGACGTGCTCGCTGATCACCTCCGACGCCGCGCGTGCCTCCGCGAGCCCGTGGTGGATCCGCGAGGAATCGCCACCGTGGAACACCTTGATCGCGACGTTGCGCTCGAGCTTGTGATCGTAGGCCTGCCACACCGAGGCGGTGGCGCCCGAGTCGATCCGCAACGCGAGCTCGAACCGCTCGCCGGCGACGCCGAGCGATGGCGAGCCCGATGGAGAGCGTCCGGCCCGCAGCCAGATCAGCGCTTGCTTCGCGAGCCGCGGGCTATCGGCGAACCGCTCGCGAACCTGCGTGCTCCAGGTGTCCTCGGGCGAGGACTCGATATCGGAGAGGATGTCCTCGATCGCGCGACTGCTTCGCGTGCGTTCTACGCGAGCCCGCATTCGATCCCCTGGAGCAGGATGAGGTAGCGGGTTCCTTCGGAGAGGTGCTTGTTGACGAGGCCGAGGGAGATGCCGACGCGTTCCGCGATCTCGCGTTGCTTGTGTCCGGCGAGGTGGAGCTGCAGCACGCGACCGACTTCGGCAGCGCGACGCGGGCGGATCTGTGCGCGCGCGTCGACCACGCCGGCTTCGAGCTCGGCGACCCGGGCTTCGATCCACGCCCGCAGTTGGGCGAGCTCGACCATCTCGGCGAGCACCGGTTCGTCGGGCAACGCGAGGGTGGTCGGGTCGACATCCTCGCGCTCGCCGCGACGGCGCAGCTGGTCGAGGCGGTCGAGAATGAACCGCCGCACGCTGGAACCCAGGTGGCGCTGCTCCGCGGGCAGTTGCTTGAGCCGCTCCCACTCGCCACTCCGGACCCACCTCGCCACCAACGAACCGAGGATGTCTCGGGTGGTGTACGACCCGTGGTAGTTCATCGACTGCTTGACGCGGCGGATGATGCGCTCGAGGTGGAGCGCGATCCGGTCATCCTCGGTGGCGAGGGGGCGGTCGGTGAACGTCGACGAGTGTGGATGAGGCATGGTTCTCCCCGGCAGGCCGGACCATACCATCCCCACGTAATCGTTGGACGTCAAACGGGTTCAGGCCGCCGGCGGCTTGAACTCGTAAACGAACGACGCCTGGCCTTCATTACGGTCCGGAGGATCGAGATGGAGGCCCTGTAGCGCCGTCAGCACGCAGTTGACCAGCGGCTCGCTGGCCGACGACTGCGTGGGATCGACCGAAGCCTTGGTGATCGCGCCGGTCTTCTTCTCGACGACGAACTTGACAGTCAGCTTGCCCGACATCGAGGCGTCGTTCGCGAGGGCCTGGTCGTAGCAACTCTGGATCTGCGACGACCGGGTCTCGAGGAGGCTCTGGGTGTCGTTTCGGTACATCTCCGCGTTGCGCTGGGCACCGCCGCAGGCGGCGATCCCGAGGGTCCCGAGGATCGCGACGAGCTCGAACTTTCCGTTGCGCATGCTGTCTCCCTACTTCGCGGCCGAGGCGGTATCGCCGGCCTTGACGGTTTCCGTGTTCTCCTCGAGCACCTTCTCCTCGCCGTTGGCGCCGATCTCGACCTTCTTCTTGGTCACGTCTTGCTCGAGGATGGTGAATTCGACGCGGCGATTGGCCTCGCGGCCCGCATCGGTCGAGTTATCGGCGATCGGGTTCTCGATGCCGAAGCCCTTGGACGTCAGCATCTTCTTCGTGATGCCGTGCTTGGCCAGGTAGGTCATCACGCTGCGCGCGCGGTTCTGCGACAGCGTGAGGTTGTGCTGGGCGTTACCCTCGGAGCTCGCGTAGCCCTCGACGCGGATCTTCTTGATCTGCGGGTTCTTCTTGATCACGCCCGCGACCTCGTCGAGCAGGCTGAACGACTCCGGAAGGATCGTCGCCTTGTCGAAGGCGAACTGGACCTTCTCGTTGATCACGATCTTGTTGTCGCGAACCTCGACACGCGGCTGTGCCTCGGGTGGGGGAGGCGCCGGCGGCGTTCCGGTGATGGTGAGAGCGGTGTCGCCTTGAAACGCGACCGGCTTGCTGCACGCCGCGGCGGCGAGCACGAGAACACTGGCAATCAGATAGGCTCGAAACATGACCCCTCCGCTGCAAACGACGGATCGGAGCGGCGGTTGTTCACGGGATATTTCGGATGTGATTCTGGCGAGCTAGCGCGCAATCCGAACGCGATTCGCGCAGCTCCTGCGGACTCGATCCCCGAAGAGCCGTCGCTTCTGCGCCACCGCGCAGGTTTCCGACCGCATTGCAGGCATCTTGGGGCTGGTTCGCGGCGTGCAATGCAAGAGGGCGTGATGAGCACCAATCTCACCTCGAAACAGCTCGAGCACCTGCTCGGGGAAGTCGATCCCTTGATCATCCACCGGATCCTCGAGACCCGCGCGACGCTCCACGAGGTCGAGGAGGCCCTCGCCGAGGTCGAAGACGAACGCGAGTCGGGCCGTCACCACGAGCCGACCTCGCCGCGGGTCGCGGCCGTCCGCGAGATCATCGAGGACGTGCTCGAGGACGAGGATCCGATCGTGCTCGGCTACGACTAGACAGCCGATCCACTAGGTTCTCGACAGGGATCGACCGCGGCCGGCAGAGGTGATCCATGCCAGGCGCATCAGACAAGGGGTCTCCAAAGAGCGCGTCACCTGCCCAAACGGCAAGACCGCTATCGCCGTCGACAGCGGCAAGGCGATGTTCTCCGTCGATGATTGCAGCCGATGCCAGCTCAAGTCGGAGTGCACAACCTCGACGCATCGCAGCGTCGCGCTTCACCCGGCGGAGGACCCGCTCATTCCCCTGCGCACCAAGAAGGCAACCAAGGCCGGACGCGTTGAGCTGCGGAAGCGCGTTGCTGTCGAACACGAGCTCGCGCGCATCGGCGGCATTCAGGGCGACACCGCTCGTGACCGTGGCGCACGGAAGAACGAACTCGACCTCAACCGGTCCGCGGCGATCGCGGACCTCGACGAGGTCGCCCGTCGACGGGCTGCTTAGCGGTTCGGATCTCTACGAGGCCCGTGGCGAGGACGGAACCTCGTAGGCGCTGATCGGCGGCTGTAATCGCCACGCGGCGTACAAGAGCCAGGTCTCGGGCGCCATCACCCCCATCCGTTGATAGGTCTCGGGTGCGCTCCAATACGAAGGCTGCTCCTTCCAGCCATAGAACGCCATCGCGGTCGAGTACGGATCGAGCGTCCAGCCTCGCGCGGCGCCGCGCAGGTGCTCGCCGTGCTTGCGCCAGTTGTTGAGGACGTAGGCGAGCGTGTTGCGGGCCTGGCGCGGGCTAGTGATGACCTCGCGGTGGTAGCGATCGACGAATACCTTGCCGCGACGCGGCCGGCCTCTCCGACGAGAGAACATCGCGTTGAGGCGCCGGGCCGCGGAGATCTCGAAGCCCTGGATGCCCTTGGCGAGCGCGTTCTGACACGACGCCTCGACGATCAGGTGCACGTGGGTTTGTTGGATGCTGATGTGGATGATCCGGAAGTCGTCGCGGCCGAGCACCTGGAACGACGCGTCACGCAGCGCCTTGTAGCAGTCACGTTTGCGCAGCGATCCGATCGCCTGATTCACCCGCAGCACGACGTGCAGCGGATGGTGCGGCGAGAACTCGTCCCGAGGACGATGCGACTCGGCTCTGCGGCCTGGCTTGCGCTTGCGCCCGGCGCCTGCGCGCTTGCCGCCCCAGGTCCGGAACTCGATCTCCACCTGCACGTGCCGTTTGCGCTGCCGACCCATGCATCCCTCTACCACGGTGTCAAGTTGAATAGGCACATACAAATCACATTGATATGCACTGAGATCAATAGATCTCAGTCTGGATCTCGAACGATCGTCCCTGGCGTCGTGCAGACGCGTCGTCGATGTCGCCGACTGGGGAAGCCGTTCGTGATCGCCAGAGCGATCGCACGAGCGTGCTTCTTCCCTCTCCTATCTATTTATAGATTCTTCAGGGGAGCGCCAGCGTTCGCGTCAGGCGCTGAGGTCCTTGTGGGTGGCGCCGTCACGATCTGTGCGACGAGCCGATGCCGGGCGTCTGGCGCCATCCACAAGTCCTCAGCGCGGGCGTGCGCTCTGCACGAAGTCGTGGAGCAGCGACGAGCTGTTCAGCGCGGAATTTCAGAGGGAGTTGGTGGCGAGCTACCAGCCGCGAGGCCAGGAGCCATGCCCACCGGCGTTGCTCGCGATGGTGACGCTGCTCCAGAAGTACGACCAGCCAAACGACACCAATCGGTCGACGCGGCGGAAAATGATCGGCGCTGGCAGCTCGTGCTTGGCACCTCGGGCGGCGAGCGTGCCCCGTTTGGACAGGGCACCTTGGTGCGCTTCCGGACGAGTGCCATCGCGAACGCTCTCGATCAGAAGCTTCTGGATCGCCTAGTCGGCGTCTCGTTCCGTCACGTGCACGCCGTCGACCACCCGATCGCTCGGGTGCAGGATGATCGGCGTGCCATCCGAGATCCCTCCGGTGATCTCGACCGCCGTCCGGCCGCGATGGCCGAGCTCGACCGGACGCAGCCGCGCGCGCCCGTCCTCGATCGCGTACACCGCCCAGCGATCGTGATCGCGGAACACGGCACTTGCCGGCACCGCGAGCACGTCGGTGCCGCGCCACAGGAAGATCCGCGCGTCGACCCGAAACCCGTCGCCCAGGCTCCCCGGTGGCTTGTCGATATCGACCAGAACCTTCACGCGCTGTTCCTCGACGCCGAGCGACGAGATCCGGGTGAACGCCGAGGGCTCGACCATCCGCACGTGTCCGGTGAGCGGATCGCCGCCCCAGTTCTCGATCGCGACCTCCATGCCCGGCCGGATCTGGGTCGCCGAGCTCGACAGCACGTCGATGACGACCTCGAGCGCTTCCGGATCACCGATCTCGACCAACGGGGCTCCGATCGCGACCGGACCGGCGCTGTCGCGGATCACCCGGAGGATCTTGCCCGCGGTCGGTGCGGTGACGGTCAGCGGCGTGTGGGTCGCAGCCGCGCCGTTGTCGCCGAGGATCGCGCGAATCCCGGCGATCTCCGCGGCCGCCGCGGTGCGCTCGGTCTCGGCGGCCGCGACGTCGCGGATCGAGATCTGGGCCTGGAGCTCGAGCCGATCGCGCTCGACACCGCCGATCGCGCCCCGGGCCGCGAGGTCCTTCGCACTCGCCGCTTCGCGCACCGCCAGATCGCGCGTCGCGCGGGCGCGGGCGATGGTGGTGTCGGCACGATGCAGGCGCGCGATCGCTCCCGCGAGCCGGGCCTTGGCCTCGTCGCGAGATCGCCGGTCGAGCAGGGCCGGATCGGGTGGATCGATCTGCGCGATTCGATCGCCTTTCACCACCGCTCGCCCGGCCTCGATCTCGATCCGCTCGAGGTTTCCGCTGGTCGGCGCGGCGACCACGAAGCGATCGCGCACGCGGGTCTGACCATCCTCGTCGACCTCGACGGCCAACTTGGTGCGGCTCGCGAGTGAGACGTCGACGACGACCGGTGATGGGAGCCACGCGTAGACGATGCCGGCGATCGCTCCGATGGCGACGAGGCCGAGGGCGATCCGCTTCACCCACTTGCGGACGCGATGGCGTGGTTTGGACTGCTTGGCGTGGCGTTGCAGGGCGTTGGTGGTCGTGGACATGGTGCTCACTCCGAGGACTTGAGGACTCCCACCAGATCGAGGTGGTCGAGCTTGTGGCGAACGAGAAGGGCGCTCGCGAGACCCGAGACCAGGGCGATCACGGCGGCCTCGACGTAGCTACGCATCGCGATGTGGACGGGGAACCGGATGGTCTCCGGATCGATGTTGGCCGCGAGCACGCGTGCCCACTCGGTGCCGAGCCACAGCCCGAGCGGGATCCCGACGATCACCTGCGCGGCGAGCTCGCCGAGGAGCACGCTCGAGATCTCGCCGCGCGTGAATCCGAGCACGCGCAACGTGGCGAGGTCGCGCGCTCGCATCGACAGCGCGATCCGGGCGTTGTTGTAGACGATGCCGATCGAGATCGCGGCCGCGCTGAGTGTGAGGATCAGCGTCATGAACAGCATCGACTCGCCGGTCTGCTCGCGCATGCGATCGATCATCGACCGCGTGCTGGTCACCCCGAGCACGCGCGGCAGCTCCTTGAGTGCGAGCCGGATCTCGTCGAGCCGCAACGGATCCGCGCGCAGCGAGATCGCCGACACGCGTGGGTCCTCGCGCAACACGCGAGCCAGCCAGTCGGCGCGTGCGTACGCCTGGAGTCCGAATGCCTCGTCGATCGTCCCCGCGACCGGGAGGCTGCGCTTCGAGAAGTCGCCCTCGAGGAGCTCGACGTCGACGCGATCGCCGGGTTTCAGCCCGAGGATCTCGGCGAGCTTGTCCGTCATCACGAGACCCTCCGGCGGCGGGTGGACCTCGCGGTCGTTGCTACCGATCAGGTGGCGCAGCTCGGCCTGCTTCGGGATCCCGATCAGCATCGAGTCGCGGTGGCGCGGGCCGGCGACGAATCGCACCGGGACGACGCGTTGCCCCTCCGCGTACTCGACGCCGGGAATCGCCTCGAGCTCGTGCAGCGCCCGGTTCGGGGTCGCGGTCATCAGCGCGACGGTGAGATCCTCCTGGTTGGTGCGCGGAAACCGCTCCTCCATCAGGTAGTCGAACGAGTCCCACGAGAACCGCCCCATCACGAAGATCGCGATGCCGGCGGCGATGCCGAACGCCGACAGCGCGAACCGGAACGGCTTGCGGCGGATCTCCCGGACCACCATCATCGCCGACGGGCCGATCGCGCGATCGATGCGCAGCTTCTCGACGACGCCGCGGTGATAGGTGAGCGGCGCGGGCGGTCGCATCGCCTCGGCGGGCGGCAACTTGGCGATCCGCCGCACCGCGAACAGCGCGCCTCCGACCGCGGCCACGAGCCCGATCGCGACCGTGAGGACGACGACGCCGGCCGGGATCTGATGGATCTGGGTCGGGAACCGGTAGAACTCGGCGTAGAGATCGGTCATCCACCCGGCCGACCACGCACCGAGTGCGATTCCGAGCACCGCCGCGACCGCGACGATCAACGCGACCAGCCCGAGGTAGTGCAGGCCGATCCGTCGGTTCGAGAACCCGAGGGCCTTGAGCACCGCGATCTGCGTGCGTTCGAGAAACACCAGCCGCGACACCACGACGTTGACGAGGAACGCCGCGACCAGCAGGAACACCGCGGGGATCATCACGCCGAGCGACTGCAGCACGCTGAGCTCGTTGGTCAGCGCGTAGTTCGACATCTGCTTGTCGCGCCCGATCGCGTGGAGGCCTCCGTAGCGCTCGAGCACGTGATCGACCGCCTCGAGCACGGCCGGCAGCGACGCTCCTGGTTCGAGGCGGATCGCGACATCGTTGAACGCGCCCTCCATGCGGAACGCGGGCGCGACCTCGGCGTGCAGCATCCACAGCACCGCGAACCGCCGGTTGTCGGGCGCGAGCTCGCGGCCCGACATCGCGAGCACGTATTCCGGCGACAGCGCGATGCCGACGATCCGGATCTGGCGCAACCGGCCGTTGATCACGACCGGGAGCTCGTCGCCGGGTACCAGGTGATGGGCCTCGGTGAACTGCTCGAGCACGACGGCTTCGTCGGGTGCTCCCTCGATCGGCATCCGGCCGGCGCGCAGGTAGACATCGTCGAGCGGTGGCCGGCCGCGATCCGGGATCGAGATCACGCGGCCCGTGATCGGATCGGGCTCGTCGGACATCGGCACCATGACGTCCTCGACGATCCGGGTGCTGGCAACCGCGACGCCGGGCAACCGTTCGAGCTGCTTGGCGACGTCGTCGGGAGCGCGTTCGAGGCGCGCGAACACGTCGGCGAACCGGTACCGTTCGTAGTAGGCGTCGCGCGCGCCGAGCAGCGACGTCAACGTGCTGCGCAGCATGATCATCGCCATGATCCCGCACGCGAGGACCAGCGCGATGGTCGCGACCTGACCCTTGAGGCGCCACAGATCGCGGCGCAGCTTGCGGTCGAGCATACTCACCAGCGGAGCTCCTCGGCCGGCGAGCGCGTGGTCTGGACGCGGGTGTGCGCGATCATGCCGTCGGCGAGCGTGATCACGCGATCGGCCATCGCGGCGATCGGAACGTTGTGCGTGATGATCGCGACCGTGGTGCCGAGCTCCCTGTTGACGCGCTCGAGCGCCTGCAGCACGCGCACGCCGGTCTCGAAGTCGAGTGCGCCGGTCGGCTCGTCGCACAGCAGCACGTCGGGACGCTTGGCGACCGCGCGTGCGACGGCGACGCGTTGCTGCTCGCCGCCCGACAGCTGGGCCGGGAAGTGATCGAGGCGCTCGCCGAGACCGACCAGCTCGAGCGCATCGGCCGGATCCATCGGGTCGTCCGAGATCTCGGTGACCAGCGCGACGTTTTCCCGAGCGGTCAAGCTCGGCAGCAGGTTGTAGAACTGGAACACGAAGCCGACGTGACGACGGCGATACAGCGTCAGTTCGTCGTCATCGGCGGTCGTCAGATCGATCCCGCGGTAGCTGACCTCACCCGACGTGCACACGTCGAGACCGCCGAGGATGTTGAGGAGCGTCGATTTGCCGGAGCCCGAAGCGCCGAGCAACACGATCAGCTCGCCCTCCTGGAGCTCGACGTCGACCCCGCGCAACGCCGGCACGTCGATCTCCCCCATCCGATACGACTTGGTCAGGGAGTGTCCGGCGATCACGGTCTCCGACATCACCCTCCGTCGTGCACCCGGTATGCCTGCCGATGTGCCGTGCGCGCGCGTGCGGTTTCGCAGGTCATGCGTCGGGGGCGAGCCAGCAAAACCCCGAACGCAAGCGCTGCGCGAAGTTCCCGTCGCGATCGGCGGATCGCGGTTTGCAACACCACACCGGCATGACGCGAAAGCTGCGCGGATGGCGCCGGATCGCCGGCGCGATGTGGAGTGCGCCCGACGACCCGCAGATCTTCGGTGCGATCGAGGTCGATGCCCGACCGGTCCAGATGTTCGTCGAACGCGCGCGCGCAGCCGGGTATCACGTCACACCGACGCACGTGGTCGGACGTGCCGTCGCCCACGCGCTCGCTGCGGTTCCCGATCTCAACGTCCGGATCCGTCGTGGACGCGCTCGCGCCCGCGATTCGATCGAGGTGTTCTTCATCACCGCGGTGGAAGGCGGCAACGATCTGTCGGGCGTCAAGGTGCACGACGCGGACAAGAAGAGCGCGTACGAGATCGCCGCCGAGCTCGGCACGCGCGGAGCGGCGCTCAAGCGCGGAAACGACGCCGACTTTGCGCGAACCAAGAGCCTCACCGATCGCGTGCCGCCGTGGCTGTTGCGCCCGATGTTGCGCGCCTCCGCGTTTCTCACGCAGGAGCTGCGGCTCGAGCTGCCGAGGCTCGGGCTTCATCCCTCACCGTTCGGCAGTGCGATGGTGAGCAGCGTCGGCATGTTCGGGTTGCCGCAAGGATTCGCGCCGCTCGCGTGGATGTACGACGTCCCGGCACTGGTGCTCGTCGGCGAGATCGTCGAGAAGCCGGTTGCCGATCACGGTAAGGTCGAGATCCGTCCGATCCTCCCGATGACCGCGACGATCGATCATCGCTACGTCGATGGCTGGCACGTCGCGAGGCTGATGCGTGCGTTCCGGGCGTATCTCGCCGAGCCCGAGATGCACGAGCCTCGGCTCGATCCGCACTCAGATCCGCACTCAGATCCGCACTCAGACGATCACCAGCACCGCGCTCCCGTCGAAGCGGCCGGCACGTAGATCGTCGAGCGCGCGGTTGGCGTCGACGAGCGAATAGCGGTGAACGGTCGGCCGCAGGTCGATCTTCGGGGCCAGGGCGAGGAGCTCGCGACCGTCGCGCCGGGTCAGGTTGGCGACCGAGCGGATCGTGCGCTCTTCCCACAGCCAGCGGTACGGGAAGCTCGGGATGTCGCTCATGTGGATGCCGCCGCACACCACGCTCCCACCGGGGGCGACCGCCTGCAGGGCGAGTGGTACGAGCTCGCCGACGGGCGCGAAGATGATCGCGGCGTCGAGCAGCACGTCGGGTCGGGCCGTCGAGTCACCGGCCCAGGTGCACCCGAGCTCGCGCGCGAATGCCTGGCCGCGGGTATCGCCCGGTCGCGTGAACGCGTAGACCTCGTGTCCGAGGTGGCGAGCGACCTGCGCGATCATGTGCCCCGCCGAGCCGAACCCGTAGAGGCCGAGCCGCTGGTGGGTGGCGGCGATCCCGGTCAGGCGAAACGCGCGGTAGCCGATCAGCGCCCCGCAGAGCAGCGGCGCGACGTCGACCGCGCTGTAGCCCTCGGGCAGCGGCAACACGAAGCGCGCGTCGGCGAGGCACGCCTCGGCGTATCCACCGTCGTACTGGTAGCCGGTGAGGCGCGCGGTCCGGCACAGGTTCTCGCGGTCGGTCGTGCAGTAGCCGCAGGTCCCGCACGCGCCCCCGAGCCACGGCACGCCCACGCGATCGCCGAGGGCGAGGCCGGTCACACCGTCGCCGATCGCTGCGATCGTCCCGGCGATCTGGTGACCGGGCACGAGCGGCAGCGTGGGATCTGGGAGCTCGCCGTCGACCACGTGCAGGTCGGTGCGGCACACCGCGCAGGCCTCGATCGCGATCCGGACCTCGCCGGGACCGGGTTCGGGCATCGGTCGTTCTCGCAGAACGAGGGGGTCGCCGACGCGCTCGAGGACCATGCACTTGATCGTCGCCATCGCCGAGTTTCTACCACCGTCACGCCGGTCGAGCCTGCTGTACGATGGGACGCGTGCGGGAGTCAGCGGATGAGTATGTCCTCGGGACCGACGACGACGAGATCGCACGACTCGAGCTCCAGCACGGGCTGTGGCGCGACGACGCGGTGGCGGCGTGGCACCGCGCGGGGATCCGCGACGGTCACCGCGTGATCGACATCGGGTGTGGCCCCGGGTTCGCCACGGCCGACCTCGCGGAGCTGGTCGGTGCGACCGGTGCGGTGCACGCGCTCGATCGCTCGGCGCGCTACCTCGAGCTGGTGTCGCGACGGTCGCTCGCGCAGGTCACGCCCGCCGCGTGCGATCTCGATCGCGACGAGCTCCCCGTCGGCGAGGGGACAGCCGATGCGGCGTGGGCGCGCTGGGTGTTCTGCTTCCTCGCGCGCCCGCGCGATCTACTGGCGCGGATCGCGCGTTCGCTCGCACCGGGCGGCGTGCTCGTCGTGCACGAGTACTTCGACTACCGCACCTGGCGCGCGACGCCGCGGATGCCCGAGCTCGAGGAGTTCGTGATCGAGGTGATGGAGAGCTGGCGCGCCGGTGGTGGCGAACCCGACATCGGGATGGCGATGCTGCCGTGGCTCGCCGAGGCCGGATTCGACCTGATCCATTCGCGACCGATCGTCGATCTGGTCGACCGCGCACATCCGAAGTGGCAATGGCTCGAACGGTTCGGCGACACCGGCCTGACCCGGTTGGTCGAGCTCGGTCGCGTCACATCGGAGCGCGCGAGCGAGATCCGCGCGGCGTGGGCGCGGCTCAACGCCGATGTGTCCGCGCGGCAGGTGACGCCGGCGGTGATCGAGCTGATCGCGGTCCGGCGCTAGGAAGCTAGATTTAGAGCTCGAGCGGTTCGAGATCGGCCCAGTTGGGTCCGGCGTCGAGGCCGACCCGGAGCGGTGGATGGGTCGAGAATGCCTCGCGCATCGCCTTGGCGCCGATCGCCGCCGCATCGTCGAGCTGATCGCGCCGGATCTCGAACAGGACCTCGTCGAGGATCTGCGCGACCGGGTGCGCGTCGAGCCCGGCAGCGCGCAGCGCGCGATCGGCATCGAGGAGCCCGCGTCGCGACACGTCGGACACCGAGCCCTCGTGGGTCGCGCGGCGGGCCAGGCGCTCCGCGTACGATCGATCGTGCGAGTCGAGCGACTCGAGGCCGCCGATCGGCCACTTGCGACCGGCGATGGTCTGGATGTAGCCGCGGGTCTTGGCGAGCCGAAGTTGCTCGTCCTGGAAGCTGCGAACCTTCACGTACGTGCCATCGAAGCGCTCGATCAGCTCGCGCGCCTCGGCGGCGGTGATGTTCAGCTGGAGTGCGAGCGCCGAGCTTCCCTGGCCGGCGAACGTGGCGAAGTTGACGACCTTCCCGAGCTGGCGATCGTCGTCGGTGAGCTGCGCACGCGGTTTGTCGAGCACGGCGGCGGCGGTCAGCGCGTGGAGGTCGTCGCGTGCGAGCAGCGGCTCGACGAGCGCCGGGTCCTGCGTGAGGTGCGCGAGCACGTGAAGACCGAGCTGGTTGTAGTCGATCGACAGCAGGGCGTAGCCATCGCGTGCGACGAACGCTCGGCGGATCCGCGCCATCTCGGGCGTGCGGCCGGGTACGCGTCCGAGATCGGGGTTGGTGTTGACCAGGCGTCCGGAGAACGAGCGGGCGGGGTGGAACCGCGAGTGCACGCGACCGTCGTCGGCGATGCAGTTGCGGAGCGAGATGATCCAGCTGTCGCGCAGCCGGCGCAGCCGGCGCCAGCGCAGCACGAGCGAGACGATCGGGTGGGCGTGCTCGATGCGCTCGAGCGCGTCGATCGACGTGCTCCATCCGGTCTTGGTGTGGCTGACCACGGGGAGCTTCAGCTCCTCGAACAGCACGGCGCCGAGCTGCTTGGACGAGTTGACGTTGAACGTGTGGCCCGCGAGCTCTTCGATCTCGGTCTGGAGCTCCGCCTCGATGGTCGCGAAGTCGGCCTCCGCACGCGCCAGCTCGCCGGTATCGATCCCGATGCCGTGGAGCTCCATCCGCACGAGCGTCGCGGACAGCTCGCGGTACTCCGAGAGCAGTGCCGGAGCGATCGAGGGCGACAGCTTGCGCCAGATCTCGGCCGCGGCGGTCGCGTACGTCGCGGTCAGTCGAGCGGCGCGCTCGACGGGCAATTTCGCCCACGGTTTGCGCCCGCGCCCGACGCCGCGGACCGCGTCTTCGCCGGGAAGCGCGCGCCCGATCACGTGCTTGGCGACGATCGGGAGATCGTGCGGGGCCCAGTTGCTCGGGTTGGTGAGGTGCGACGCGTGCGCGGAGTCGCCGGCGATCCCCGCGAGCTCGACGCCGCGCCGGCGCAGCGCGACGATCGTCGCGCCGAGATCGTGGCCGAGCTTCGGCGCGTCACTCGCGAGCCATGGTGCGAGCGTGTCGAACGCCAGCACGGTTCCCTGTCCGGACAGCGGAACGTAGATCGCGCCGGTGTCCTCGGACGCGGCGACCAGCGCGAGGCCCGCGAGCTCGCCGGGATCCTCGAGCGCTGGATGGATCGCGACCGGGCTCTGTGAGCCTTGCAGCGCCTGGAGCCAGCTCGTGACCTGGTCTGCCGACTCGCAGGTCGTGACCTCGGGCGCGTCGTCGTCGGCGGCCGCGAGCAGCTCGACGAACCCGAGCCGATCGTAGAGGGCATTGCGCACCGCGGTCGGCTTCGGCGCGAACGCGGCGATCGGAGCGGGCAGGGCGCGCGCGGTGTCGAGCGCGGCGCGCGCGAGCTCGCGAGGTACCTGATCGCGCGCGGCCACCAGCGCCTTGCCGGCGCGACCGCCGATGGTGTCGGCGACGGCGAGTGCGGCGGGTACGGAGCCGTGGCCCTCGATCAGCTGGGTCGCGCCCTTGGCGCCGATGCCGGCGACACCCGGCAGCTGATCATCGTCGCCGACCAGCGCGAGCCACTCGGCGACCCGGTCCGGTCCGACGTTGAAGCGCTTCTTGACCATGTCGGGCGTGTAGCGCGCGTCCTTGTTGGCGTCGTACCACCACACGCGATCGCTCACGAGCTGGGACAGCCGCTTGTCGATGCCGACGATCACGACATCGTCACCGGCATCGAGAGCGGCCCGGGTATACGACGCGACGACGTGAAGCTCGTCGGGCGCCGTGACACACCGTGATCCCGATCGCCTCGAGCAGCTCGGGCAACGACGCGACCTGCGAGGCGAGGACTGGCGGCCACGCGGCGAGGGGCGCGGCCGCATCGATCACGGCGATCGCGTGTGCGGGAACCTTGAACGCCAGCGCGCGGTGGATGCCACGGGCGACCGCGAACACGCCGTTGACCGGCGAGCCGTCCTTCGAGCGGCGGTCGGTCGGCACCACGAGGAACCCGCGCGCGAGCAGGTTGGTGGCGGCGACGACGAGCGTGCGATCCGGCATCGTCTACTCGGGCGCCGTCGGAAGGCCGATCACGGCGAGCGCGCGGTCGACGTCGTGGAAGCCGAGATGAAGCCCGGCGGTGGTGCGATCGGTCGCGATCAATTCGAGCACGTCGAGCGCGGTGCGTGCGTTGGGGAACCGCTGGTCGAGCGGGCGCGCCATCAACTTGCGGCAGAACGCCTCGAGCAGGGGATCGATGATCGACCCGGGCGATCGCTTCTCGATCGGAGGTGGATCGCGCGAGATGTTCGCGATCGCGACCTCGATCGCGGTGCCTTCGAACGGCAGCTTGCCCGACAGCATCTGGTAGACGATCACGCCGAGCGCGAACAGGTCCGCGCGATGATCGAACGGTTCGCACTTCGCCTGTTCCGGCGCCATGTAGAGCGGCGTGCCGATCATCTGTCCGGATGCGGTGAGCCGGCCGCCGTCGTACGACTCGTCGGGATCCCGCAGCACCGCGATCCCGAAGTCGACGATCCGCGGGATCTCGGTGCCGTCCTTCCATTCCACGATCACGTTGTCGGGCTTGAGGTCGCGATGGACGAGCCCGACGCCGTGCGCGTGCTCGAGGCCGCGCAGCAGCTGACGCACCAGCCCGATGATGCGCTCGGGCGGCAGCGGCATCGTCAGGATCTCGGACAGCGGTTCGCCGGGTGCGAGCTCGAGCACGATCAGGTGGCGTCCGTCCTCGATGGTCTCGCCGAAGTCGACCACGCCGGCCACGTTCGGGTGCTCGGTGAGGCGGGCGGCGAGCTTGGCCTCGCGCCGGAACCGCTCGACGACCTGCGGCTGGTCGAGGTGGTGAGGATGCAGCGCCTTGATCGCGACCTCGCGATCGGTCGCGAGGTGAACGCCGCGATACACGGCCCCCATCGCACCGGAGCCCAGCTGTTCGCCGACCAGACAGCCGCGCACGATCTCGCCGACCAGCTCGCGAACCCGGGGCGTGGCCGCGCCGACGCCGAGTTGGGTCGACGCCGCATCGACGATGGTCGCGTTGCCGTCGTCGTCGTCACCGCCGCCGCCGGCATCACCTCCTGCCATCGCGACGATTATCCATCAGAACACTTCGGGGCACCACGGCGCGACCGGCGACGCGAACGCCCGGTCGGCGCGCGCGAGCACCGGCGCGTTCCCGCGGACCAGCGCCGCCCCGGCGAGCTCGGAGAACGTCACCCCGCCGAGGAGCGTCGCGGCCAGTGCCCGAGCGTCGAGCTCGACCTCGGGCGCGCGCGACGATGGCCGGCACGTCGCGCGGCCGCCCTCGATCTCGAGGTCGAACGCGGCGCCGTCGATCGCGAGCGTCATCATCAACTGGCCGTCGACAGGGTACGTGCGAGCGGCGAGTGCGCGTGGCACGTCCTCGATCCGCAGCCACAGCGCGTCGGTCCGGCGGCGAACGATCCGCCGCATGTCGGTGACCGCCCAGGCGAGCGGGTCGTCGACCGGCGCGTTCCACCACGACACCTGCGGAAACAGATCGACGCGCAGCGCGAACTGCCACAGCGATAGCGTGGCGCGTGGATCGCAACCGATCAACTCGACGATCTCGAGCCGGCCGTTGGGCCGCGATGCCTCGAACTTGCCGCGCTGGCGGTACACGAGGTACCCGGTCGGCCGGCCGTCGCGCCGAGCGAGGACGCGACGTTGTCGGGTCGCTCCGCCGCGGGCCCACGGCGTCTCGAGGAACCTGCGGTGGTGCCACCACGTCGCGGATCGCCGCAATGCTCCGGGGCGCGCTCGCGTCGCTCGGTCGTAGATGTCCGGGAGCTCCACGCGCGCATGGTCCTCTTCGATCCACTCGATCGCGTCGATCTCGCTGTCGGGTGCGCGAAGCATCACCGACGGGGCGTCCTCGATCGTCATCACGTCGGAGTGGGTCGCGATCGCGAACCCGAACCGCCCGTAGATCCCCGCCTCCGACGCCCACAGGCCCTCGATCGCGAAACCGCGCTCTCGCGCGTCGTCGAGGTGGCGCGTCATCAGCTGCCGCATCAGCCCTCGCCGCCGGTGGGTCGGCCGCACGGTCACCATCGTCAGGCCCGCCATCGGCAGACTCCCACCCGGCATGGCGATCTCGTGGTCGAACGTCCCGGCGGTCGCGACCACGCGGGCTCCCTCGAACGCCGCCCACCGGCGCGCGGGAGGGATCAACGCGCGCAGGCGGTCGGCGCCGCCGGGGTCGAGCTCGGCCTCGGTGCCGAAGGTGTCGAACACGGCGTCGCGGTACGCGTCGACCTCGTCGTCGGCGACCTCGCGGATCTCGATCCCCATCGGCGGGAGCATAGACGGTCGTGAGGTCAGTTGTCCGTGGACAGTCTGGTTGGCGTCGACAAACCTCAGCTGTAACTACCCTGATCGACACGGGTTCGGATGGGCACGCCGACTGCAATTCATCCGTGTATGGGGAGGCATCGCAACTCGTACTACGACGAGCTGGCGACGTTCGATGACGTCGAGCCGGTCCGCCGGCGCGGCGATCAGGGCGACTTTTTGGAGGACCCCACGAACCTGCGTGACAGCGCTCAGCGCACGGCGGTCGTGATCGCCGATCCCGCACCGACCCTTCCGCCCGAGCCCGCTCGCACGTTCCCGCGCGGTTCGAGCCAGATCTCGACCACGCAGGGGAACGAGGTCGGACGCTACGCGATCGAGCGAACGCTGGGAGAGGGCACGTTCGGTCGGGTGTTCGCGGCGCGCGACACCAAGCTCGGTCGCCAGGTCGCACTCAAGGTGCTCCATCGCCAGCACGCGTACAGCTACGAGATCCGGCAGCGCTTCGTACAGGAAGCCCAGGCGGCAGCTTCGATCGCGCACCCGGGCATCACCACCGTGTTCGACACCGGCGAGCTCGACGAGAGTGGCAGCGCGTTCATCGCGATGGAATTGCTCGATGGCGAGTCGCTGTACGAGCGGGTCGCCCGCGAGGGACCTCTCGCACCCGCGAAGGTCCGCGAGCTCGCCCGCCAGATCGCGTCCACGCTGGCCGCGGCACACCGCGTCGGCGTGATCCACCGCGACCTCAAGCCCGAGAACATCTTCCTCGTGCCCGATCCGGCGGCCGCCGATGGCGAGCGCGTCAAGGTGCTCGACTTCGGACTCGCCAAGCCGTGCCCGCAGACCGCGAGCGTGAAGACCCACGCCGCCACCGTGTTCGGAACGCCCGCGTACATGTCGCCCGAGCAGTGCGAGTCGACGCGCGATATCGATCGCCGCAGCGATGTCTACGCACTCGGGTGCGTGCTGTTCTTCCTGCTGTCGGGGCGCCCGCCGTTCCGCGGCACGATGCGCGAGCTGGTCCAGCAGCACCACGGTACCGAGCCGCCGTTGGCGGAGCTCGGCGATGCCGATCCGGGACTGGTCGCGCTGATCGCCTCGATGCTGGCCAAGGATGTGGCTTATCGCCCGCAGTCGATGGACGACGTCGTCCACGCGCTCGCGTTGCCCGCGGGTACCGACGGGATGGCGACCCGCGGGATGGTGGCGGTCGCCCCCCCGCCCGCCACGGGGTCGCGGATCCGGACGCTCTCGATCGCGGTCGCCGCCGCGGCGCTCGCGGTCGCTGCCTGTCTGGGCTGCGGCGCGATGTGATCGGGGTCAGGGCTCCGAGGGCGGTGCCTCCAGCGCGTCGTCGATCGCGCGATGGAGATCCGCCTTGGCGATCGGCTTCTCGAGGCAGCGCGACGACACACCCTCGATGAACGCGCGCGCCTTGTCGGTGAACGCGCCGCCGGTCATGAACACGAACCGCGCCGCCGACGCCGGATCGGTGGCGAGGAGTTGCGTGTAGAGATCCATGCCCGTGAGGTCGGGCATCATCAGATCGCACAACACGACGTCGTAGCGGGTGTTGGCGCAACGATCGAGGGCCTCTCGGCCGCTGCTCGCGACGTCGACCCGGTGTGGCGCCAGCATGCGGGCGAGGTTGCGCGCGACCAGCTCCTCGTCGTCGACCACGAGGATCCGGTGACTGGCCCGCTCCTTGTCGAGTGCGGCGGGCTCGGTCGCCAGATGCGGTGGCTGAGCGACCTCGGTCGCCGGGAGCGAGACCCGAAACGTGGTGCCCTTGCCGAGCTCGCTCTCGACGTCGATCTTGCCGCCGAACGTGGTGATGATGCCGTGGCTGATCGAGAGCCCGAGGCCGGTTCCCTGACCGACCTCCTTGGTGGTGAAGAACGGGTCGAAGATCCGGTCGCGCGTGTTCGGATCCATGCCGACGCCGGTATCCGAGATCTCGACGACCACGCTGTCACCGTCCACGAGTGTCCGCACCCGGACCGTGTTGTCCGCGACCCGACCTTCCGGAATCGCCTGCGCCGCGTTGACCAGCAGGTTGAGGAACACCTGCCCGAGCCGGACCTCGCTCGCGAACACCGGCGGTACGGCCTCGAGCTGGCGCACCAGCTTGGCGCGGTGGCGGAGCTGGCTCGCCACGATCGCCAGCGTGCTCTCGAGGATCTTGCGGACGTCGACCGTCGACTCGTCGCTCGAACGGTCGCGTGCGAGCGCCATCAGATCCTTGACGATCCGGCGAACGCGATCGCCACCGACGAGGATCTCCGCGACCACCTCGTTCGCGAGGTCGAGCTCGTGTTCGGGCACCAACGGCGCCAGCCGCTTGAGCTCCTCGGCGAGTAGCTCGGCATTGCCGAGCACGTAGACCAGCGGGTTGTTGATCTCGTGTGCGGTGCCGGCCGCGAGCGTCCCGACGGCGGCGAGCCGGTCGGCGCGCAGCAGCTGCAGGCGCAGCTCGCGCTCGCTCGAGATGTCGCGGAACAACAGCACGCGGGTACCAGGTGCGCCTTCCGGAACGCCGGCGGCCTTGACCGACACCGCCAGCACGGTGTCATCACCCTTGTGCGCGCGCACGTCGTGAGGGCCGGCAGACATCCCCGAGGCGAGCTGGTCGATCACCGAGAGGTCGGTCGGATCGAACAGCTCGGCGACGTCGGCGCCGAGCATGTCGGACTCGGTGGTATCGAACATGCGCTTGAGCGCTTCGTTGATGTCGATCACGCGGTGCCCCTGCAGGACCATCACCCCCTCGCGCGTCGCTCGGGCGAGGTGGCGGTATCGCTCCTCGCTACGCGTGAGCTTGCGAAGCGCGGCGTCGATCGCGACGCGTTTCGATTCGACCTCGCGCTCGCGCATGCCGACCAGCGCCTGGAGCTCGTCGCGGATGATCCCCGCACGTTGCAGCTCGACCTGGACGGCGACGAACGCGATCACGAGAAACGCCCACTGGAACATCGGGATCGAGCGGAACGCGCCGGCGCCCTGCAGCGTGTCGTTGGCTCCCAGCACGAACGCCACCACGACCGCGATCCACAGCGTTCGTCGTAGCGGCGCTAGCTCCGGAGGCAACGCGCGCATCCGCGTGTTCAACGCGATCACGAACGCGACGGCGAGCGGTGCGAGCATCGGCAACAACACGCCGGGGCTCGCCGCGAAGTAAGGATGCCCGAGTAGATCGACCCGCCGGATCGCCGGGCCCCCGATCAGCCACGGCGTGAGGAGGAACCCCGCGGCCACCACCGCCGTCAGCACCCAGGCCAACGTGGTCGAGCGGCCGTGCGGCAACTCGCCGAGGGTCTCGACGGTGACCATCGAAAGCACCGGGAGGAGCAGGCCGGTGGCGTACTCGATCCGGATCATGGCGAGCGAGAGCTCCGGGCTGGCATCGGAGTACTGGATGAGCCGCGCGACGCAGAACACGATCCCGGTGACACCGATCGCGATCCACGGTCGGTGGGTGTGCTCGCGGCCACGGAGCTCCGCGAACAACATCCGCACCACCATGAAGACGAGCGCTCCGGTCAACCCGATCGTGAGGACGTGATCGACACGCACGCACCGCGATCATACTCCGGACACCACCGCGAGGATGGCGGCGAACCGCGCGGCGCGACCGAGCGCGACGACGATGCTGAACGTTCGCGCCGGAATCGCGAGCACGCCGGCGGCGGTGGCGAGCAGCGAGAACGGCGGGAGCCCGAGGATCGAGCTGGTCGCGAGCAGCACGCCCGGATGCCAGCGGGAGGCGCGCTCGCGGATCCGCCGCAGGCGCTCGCGCCGCCGCTCCGACCGTTCCGCGGTACCTCGCGTACACAGGCGCGCGGCTCCCCGAGACGCGTAGTAGATCGGCAACTTTCCGAGGACCTGGCCGGTCGCGGCGAGCGCGACCAGCACGCTCGGGTGCGCCGGCTCCGCGGTCATCGCGACGCCGATCAAGAACAGCTCGATCGAGATGATCGGCAGCACGCTCGAGATCGTGGCGATCGCGAACGTCGCCGCGTAGATCCCGATCGACCCGACCAGCGAGCCGGGGTCCATCAGGCGGGCTGTCCGGGCGACGACGAGGTGACGCCGTAGCGGCGATACACCTGCGAGGTCGCAGCCGCACCGATCGCGTCGAGCACGGTCGCGAGCGCGACGAACCCGAGCCCGCGCGCGGTCGGCCCGTGGCGAACGGCCGTCCACGACCGGCCGGCGGCGCGCGCCGCGAACACGGCGAGCGCGGGGAGCGGGCCCAGCCGGCGCGCGGTGGGAGCGATCCGCGGTGCATAGACGTCGAGCAGGTACGGCAACAGCGACACGGTGTCGGCACCGCGCAACAGTCGGACCGCGAGCCACGCGCGCAAGCCGTCGGGCCACGCGTGGGTGACGCGCGCGCCGGCGGCGAGGTGCACCGGGATGCCTGCTTCGTGGAGTCGCAGGGCGAGGATCTGGCACTGGCCGTGAAACATCGCCGCGATCGCGGGGTAGTTGCGCTCGGCGAACACGTCGCGGGCGAACGCGACGTTGTTGGCGAAGAAGTTGCGGACGGTCGGTGGTGGGCGGCCGCCGTCGATCGACGTGCGCCGCGCGGTCTCGCCGTCGAAGTACGGGAAGTCGATCGCGTTCGCGATCGGTGCCACCGGACCGGGGTACGAGGTCGCGCCGGCCACGACCCGCGCTCCCTCCGCGAACGGCGCGGTCAAGGCGCTCAGCCACCCCGCGGTCGGCGTGCAGTCGCCGTCGAGGAACGCGACGATGTCACCGGACGAGGCCACGAAGCCGCGGTTCTTGTGCTCGTAGTACGTGGCCCCGACCTCGAGAGCCACCCACGCGATCCGACAGCCGGCGCTGGCCGCGAGTCGGTCGCGTTCGTTCTCGGGGATCCCGGTGTGGGTGATCACGAGCTCGGCGTCCAGCCGCGCGATGTCCGGAGCCACGCGCTCGAGCACCGCGCCGAGCGGTGCGACCTGGCCGTCGAGGTTCCAGGTCTCGATCACGAGCGAGATCACGACGCCCTCCGCACGCGGGGCTCGATCGCGTCGTAGACCTCCCACGTCGCGCGCATCGCTCGATCGAGGTCGTAGGCGTTCGCGTGGACGCGGGCCGCGGTGCCCATCCGGCGCGCCAGCGGGGCGTCGTCGAGCAGCCGCCCGAGGCAGCTCGCGAACGCCGCCCGATCGGGCGCGACGAACCCGGTCGCACCGTCGACCACGTGCTCGTGCGCCGCGCCGCCCGGCATCACCACGGCGGGGACACCGCTGGCGGCCGCCTCGACGATCACGTTGCCGAACGTCTCGCTCTCGGAGGCGAACGCGAACGCGTCGCACGACGCGAACACGCGGGCGAGCTGGTCGCCGAACAGGGTCCCGGCGAGCACGACCCCGGGTGCCCGACACGCAGAGGCGTGCTGGCCATCGCCGACGACGAGGAGCCGCGCGTCGGGCCGCGTGGCGTGCACCGTCGCCCACGCGCCGAGCAGATCGTCGAGGTTCTTCTCCTTCGAGAGGCGGCCGACGTACAGCGCGACCGGTCCGTCGCCGAGCTCGTAGGGCGCGAGCGCTTCGCGATCGCGCTTGTCGGGCGAGAACAGCGAGAGGTCGACGCCGCGCGGGATCCGGCGCGTGCGTTCGGCCGGCACGCCGAGATCGGCGAGTCGGCGCGCGACCGCCTCCGACGGAGCGAGGCAGAGGTCGGCCTGCTGGTAACACCAGCCGACGATCGGCTCGACGATGCCCTCGACCATGCCTCCGAGCATCGGGATGCCGATCGCGGTACCCGCGTAGCGCGCGACCTCGGTGTGGTACTGCGCGATCACGGTCATGCCGAGCATGCGACCGGCGATCAGTCCGGCGAGGCCCATCGGGCCCGGGGTCGCGATCTGGACGATGTCCGCCGAGGTCGACAGATACGAGACCAGCGCCGGGAGCTCGGGAACGCTCCACGAGTACTCGGGGAAGATCGGGAGCGAGGCGGTCATCGCCGCCGGCATCCGGACCACCGGATCGAGCGAACCGTCGACGCCGGGGCGCGCGGCGCCGACCAGCGACATCGCTCGTCCCGCGCGAGTCGATGCCTCGACCAGGCGACGCAGGCCGATCGCCACGCCGTTGGTGTCGTCGACCGTATCGGACACGATGGCGACGCGTGGGGATACGGTGGTCCGACGTCGCTTCTGCGGCCTACCGGCACGCGGGGTATTCGCTCGCGAAGTCATGCCGCCACCTCGATCGGCGTGGTCACCGGGCTCTCGGTTCGAGACGGCAGCGGCCGGCGCAGGCGTGCGGCGGCGATCGCGATCCAGAAGCCGACCGACAGCGTGATGCCGAACGCGCGGTCGATCGCGGCGATGGTCTCCCGCAGCCGATCGAACGCCGGCTCTTCCTCGGGACGCATCAGCTTGTGCGCCGCGGCGGCGCACGACTTCGCATGGCGCCGCTCGTCGGCGACCACGGTGCGAAGGATCGCGGTCGTCGGATCGTCGGGCGCTCGCTCCTCGAGCACGTCGAGGTGGCGCGCGAACATCCGAACGCCGGTGGCTTCGAGCTGGGCGGCGACCGCGAGCAACACGACGACGCGGCCTGCGGTGAACGCGCCGGTGTACGGTGCGCACACGCGATCGAGCCACACCAGCTTGGCGCGCAGGATCGCGGGGGCCGGTCGGACGCGGTTCACGCCGAGCGCGGCGAGCCGATCGCGAAACAGACCGGCGTGGCGCTGCTCGTCGGCGAGCTGTCGGGCCACCAGCTTGCCCAGCCACGGTGGCGCACCGGCGCCGAGGTCCTCCAGGGCCGCGGCCTCGGCACCTTCCTCGGCCCACACGTACTCCGTGAGGATGTGGGCCTCGGCGCGTCGATCGCGCACCGACATCACGAGCGCGTGGTGCTTGATCGCATCCACGGCACGTCTCTGGAGCTCCCGAAGACTGATCTGTATCCCGCTGGTCATCGACGAACCCACCAGGCAATCGCCGTACCGCCGGTGGTTGCCACCCGATGCCGGGCCTCGCCGCGTTGAACGGGCGTCGGTGGCGAATCGTCGACGATGACGCGACCAACGTCGTCAGGTTCGCGACGTGGCGATCGTGCAACGTGGCGCGATCGCGACACTGCATGGGTGCGATCGGCTACCGTTTCGGCGCGTGCGCGAAGATCGATCCCTCGCGGTGTTGTTCGGCGTGATCGGCGCGCTCGGGCTCGCCGGGGGCTGCAAGAAGCACCGGGACATCGATCGCGAGAAGGCCAAGGCGCTGTTCACGGAGGTCACCGTCGACACCGCACCGGGGCTCTCGGGCCTGTCGACCGACGAGAGCGGCGAGCTATGGACCGTGTCCGAGCGCGACGCCAAGGCGTACCTGATCACCCTCGGGCCGGGCGCGCCGAAGCTCCAGACGTTCGACATCACGGGCATCCCGCCCGACACGGATCTCGAGGCGATCGCCCGCCTCTCCACGGGCAAGCTGGCGTTCGGCACCGAAGGTCAGGACGACGGCGTCGCGACGATCTTGCTCGGCGAGGAGCGCGGCCCCGATATCCAGATCACCGGCTCGATCGCGCTCCCCGAGGCAAGGCTCGGCCTCCGTCTCTCGGCCAATCACGGCACCGAGGGGCTGTGCGGCGCGGGCACGACCACGATGCTCGCGGCGATCGAGGAGGTCGGCACGCAGGATGGCAAGCGGTGGGCTCCGATCGTCCAGATCGAGCGCGGCGAGATCACGCAGGTCCACAAGCTATGGCTCACCACCGAGACCGGCAAGCTGTCGGGGCTCGACTGCCACCTCGGCGCCGACGGTTCGATCCGCGCGCTCGCGATCGAGCGTCACTTCGAGGTCACGCGGTTGCTCACGTTCGTGCTACCGGCCGCGCGCGACGCCGACATCGTTCCCCACGTCGCGCTCGACCTCTCGACCGTGCTCAACGGCAAGCTCAACCTGGAGGGCATCGTGTGGGATGCCAGCGGGCGCGTGATCGTGGTGATCGACAACCAGTACACGTCGATCACCGGGCCGAGCGAGTTGCTGGTGTTCCGGCCGAACGTCGTCAACTAGAGGAAAGGCTATTCGCACCGGCGGTTATCGGGCACGCAGTACGAACCGTAGATCGTCGAGGTCGACTCCGACGCCACCTTCTTGCAGCGGTAGCCGTCGCTGCAGCCCGAGTCATCGGTGCACGCCACCACGCAGCGGCGACCGGCCACAGCGCCGATCGAGACGCACGCGTTGCCGACGCCGCCGCACTGGGCGTTCGCGCTGCAGCTGTGGCACTGGTTCTCGAGGTGCGCGAACGGGTGGAGCTTCGGGTTGTCGTCGATCCCGTGGATGCCGTACATCGTGTGCGAGTCCTCGTCGACGCTGTACAGGTCGAGGTCGGCGATCGTGGCGGTCACGGTGCGGGGGCGCAGCCGCGAGTGGGTGTCGAGCTCGAGCAGGCGGCCGAGGAAGTCCTCGACCGGCGAGTACGACACCGAGAACGAGGTCGTGGTGATGACGTCGATGTCCTTGCCCTGCTTGGACGGGTTGGACAGCAGCGTGTGGCCGAGCATGTACGTGTTGCAGCCCTCGGCCATCACGATCTGGTACTTGCCCGGCGCGAGCTCGGCGGTCGCCAGCTCGGTGTCGTCGAAGTCGCCCTCGTCGGTCTTCTTCCAGTTGGCGAGAGCGAAGCCGTACAGCGGGCCGGAGTGACCGGAGTACACGATCACGTCGCGGCTCTTCAGCGAGTTGCGCATGTCGGACTCGAGTGCGCGACCGCCGGCATCGGTATCTGGATCGGTGCTACCGCCGGGACGCGGCGCGTAGATCCGGACCTCGACGCGAACGTCGCGCCCGTCGGCGTCGATCGTCTTGGTGAGTGGGCCGCTGTTGCGGCGGTAGTCATCCCAGCTCGCTACCGGTGCGGAGAACCCGCGGTCGACCAACCAGTTGAACAGGATCGGTGGATCGGTGAGGTGGGCCGATGGCGTGTTGTAGTCCCACCCGAAGTGAACGTCGATCGTCAGCTTGCCGTCCTCGAACAACCGGTTGTAGTCCCACCACCCGTCGGACGACGTGGTGTCCTCCCGGATCGATAGTGTCAGTGTCTCCTTCTGCGAGGCCGGGATCGTCGCCGGGTTCCACGCGTCCCACGGCGCCTCGCGATACCACTCGGGATCGCTCTCCATCTCGGCGTTGGTCGGCTTGCCGATCTCGACATCGAACGTGTTGCCGGGACCGAGCGGGAGCGCGCGCATCAGCGACTTCTTCCCGGCGATCGTCTGCTCGAACTTGAACTCCCAGGTCGTGGCGTTGCGCTGGGTGAGCTGGAGATCCTCGAATGCGCCATCCTTGACCATCGCGGAGAACCCGCCGTAGTCGGCGTTGGGATCGGAGTGCTCGGGGTGCGCAGGATCCTTCTCCTTGTCGACCAGGTACTGGTTCAAGAACCAGGTGATCGCGGTGTGTTCGAGCGTGACCAGCTGGCGTGCCCGATCCTCGCCCTGACCCTCTTCGACCACCACGCGCGCGGTTCCCGACACCACGTACTCGGTGGCCTGGAGCGACAGGAAGTTGTCTTCCTTGCCGTCGTCGACCACGAACCCGTCCTCGGGATCGTCTCCCGAGCTCAGACCCTGCGGACCCGAGCACGCGTGCAGTGCGAGGCACGCGGTGGCGACGCGAATAGCCGGGCGCAGGTGCATCCCGTGGGGGAGTGCACGCCGGGTGCCGCTCGGGGGTCGTGGGGATTTGCGGACTTGCTCGCTGGTATTCGGTGGGGTGGCGCTCGCCCGGCTAGCCGGGTTGCGCGTGAGTCCGAACCCGAGCCCGAGCCCCAGCCCCAGCCAACCGACCCGGCAGCGGACCAGTACTGCCGCGGGACCGAAACCGTGGTCGTCCATGATTCGCTCGTGTTTGTGGCGAATCGACCGCCAACAGCGGCTGCGATCCCTCGTAGCTGCGAGGGCAGTGATCACGGGCCCGAGCGCACGAGTGCGTCGATACGCGCGTAGCCGACGGCCGCCTCGCCGCGTCCAGTGTCTGGCGTGTAGTGCGCGATCACCGGCGCGAGCCACGGCACCTCGGGTGGAGGTTCCTTCTGGAGCCGAGCACGCCACGCCTGATCGTCGAGCCGCTCGAAGTGCTCGGTGACGAGCTGGCTGAACGTCGACACGTAGCCGCGATAGGTCTGACGGTGCTCGCCGCCGTCGTGCTCGAGGCGCGCCACCAGCATGTGCGGGAACCCGGTGCCGACGTGCAGCACCCTGCCGACCTCGTTGCCCGCGGCATCGGTCGGCTGGGTGTGGACGTCCGCGATGATCGGCTCGTGGTAGAGGATCTTGCCGCGATCGTAGTAGAGGTCGGCGTACCAGCCGCCGGGCTCGTCGACTCGCGTGCACACCGCGTCGCGACCTTCGATCGAGACCATGTGGTTGATCCAGTCGAGATCGGTGTCGGTGATCTCGCGGTTCGCGCGCTCGTTGTCGGCGATCCCGCGGAGCCGGTGCATGGTGTCCTTCATGGTGTCGAAGTAGGCGAGTAGCTTGGCATCGTTCGGACCGTGGAACGGGAGCTTCTCGATCGTCGATCGTCCGCGCGCGGCGAGCGCCTCCATCGCGGCGTAGAACTTCGGGTACGGATCGACGTACGCGTCGGGGTACTCGCAGCCCGCGATCGCGGTGAACGACTGCTTGGCATAGAGGAGGTTGTCGTGGCGCAGCTCCGCCCACGACGCCAGCTGGGTGTTGAGCATGCGACGCGCCCACGCCTCCGACTTCAGGGGGGCAGGGAGCGTGGCGTCCCGGCCGGTCTCGGGCGACAGCTCGCGTAGCGCGGCGAGCCACCCGTGGTAGAGGCTGCCCTGCCACAGCGCCGGGTTCTGTCGCGCACGCCGGTGCTCGCCTTCGAGCGCCTTGCCGTACTCGCTGCCGTACGTCTTCAGGTCGTCGCCGAGCAGCTCCTTGGCGACCTTGTTGTCGAACACGGCGTAGCCGACATCGAGCGGCGACGGCATCATCCGCGACGCCCCGAGGTTTCCGTAGGTGACCTCGGTGAACACCTGCGAGTCGAACACGTAGCGCTGTCCCATCGTGACGAACGCGATGTCGCCGGCACCGCGATGGAGGAGCTGGGTGCGGATCTTCTGCGTCGACAAACCCTCGAACGCCTGCACGATCGCGTCGTCGGTCGCGGCGTCGGGATCGGGAAGCTTCGCGAGTCCGGCGGCGAGCCCGGGCAGCGACATCGAATCGCGCGGGCCGACGAACGCACCGATCGCGGCGTCGATCGAGTCCCACTTCGCGCGCGTCTTGGCGTCGAACAGCGATCCGAGTAGCCGCGCCGCGGCGAGCGCACGACGATCGACCTTCCAGGTGTCGCCGGGCTGGTGCTCCGCGATCCGGATCTCGACGCGACCGAGCCACGACATCCCGCGGAAGTAGTTCCGCATCTCGGGATACGTGGTGTAGTGACCGCGTGGTTTGAGCATCGTGAAGTCGAAGTCGGCAGACCGACCGAACAGCTCGAGCGACCCACCTTCCGCGGTACGGCCGTGCGCGACGATCGCCGCGATCGCCGCCGCATCCCCGCCGGCGATCGGCGCCGCGTCCTTGCCGGTGAGCAGCGACTGCGCGACGGCGAGGTAGACGTCGACGTCGGCGCGCGCCTTGGCGTTCGCCGACGACGCCGCCGACAGGCGCTCGCGGAGGTCGGACACCATCTCCGTGACCTCGCGGATCAAGTGCCCGCGCTCGAGCTCGATCAGGATCGCGTCGTACGACGAGTGCCACGCGTACAGCAGGGAGTCGGCCGTGATGTAGACCGGCTGGTGCGCGTGGAACAGCGCCGTGTAGCCGACGTGAAAGCTCGGCGCGTCATTCGAGGCGACGATCGCGAACCCGTTGGTCTCGAGCGTCTGGTTCTCGCTCGACGACAGCGGGCGCTTGGCGGCGGACGCCTGTTTCGCGGACACCTCGGTCTTGATGCCGGCACCGCAGCCGGTGAGGAGCGACGTGCACACGATCGCGCGTGCGAGAGGGGAGCGAAATCGGGTGGCCATGGCTCGCATGGCCCCTAGCAACGCACGACTTCGAGCGAGGGTGCCCTGACAACGAAAAAACACTGCGGCCTCTACGTCGCAGCCGCGACACGGCATCACCAGCGACCCGTGGCGCACGCTCTCGGCGCCGAGAACGCGATCACCTCTGGTCGTGGCGCGGGCCGAGACCGTGCCACGGGTCGATAGTTCGGGCCAAGAACGAAACGCGGCTCACAACGCGTCGCGGAACTCGATCGTGTCGGCGACGCGCTTGGCCGTGGCGAGCGCGGCCTCCGCGGTCTCGTCGGTGGCGAGCACGACACCGAGGCGGCGCTTGGGGTTCGCGTTCGGCTTGCCGAAGAACCGGACGTCGACATCGGGCGTGGCGTACGCCTGGGCGAGACCGTGGATCACCGGGGTCGCGAGGTTGCCACCGGCGCGGAGCGCGACACTCGCACCCGCGGCGTGCCGGCGGATGCCGTGGATCGGGAGCCCGAGGATCGCACGCGCGTGCAGCGCGAACTCGCTCCAGATCTGGGTGGCCATCGTCACCATCCCGGTGTCGTGCGGGCGGGGCGACACCTCGCTGAACATCACGCGGTCGTCGGACAGCAGGAACAGCTCGACCCCGAACAGGCCACGTCCGCCGAGGCGATCCGTGATCTTCTCGGCGACCGCCTGCGCACGCTTCAGCTGCTTCTCGCTCATCGCGTGCGGCTGCCAGCTCTCGACGTAGTCGCCGCCGACCTGGCGATGACCGACCGGATCGCAGAACAGCGTGCCGTTGACGGCTCGCACGGTGAGCAGCGTGATCTCGCTCTCGAACTCGACGAGCTCCTCGACGATCACGCGACCCGCGCCGCTGCGACCACCGGTCTGCGCGTAGCTCCACGACGACTCGAGCTCCTCGGCGTTGCGCGCGACACTCTGGCCCTTGCCCGACGAGCTCATCACCGGCTTGATCACCACGGGGAAGCCCAAAGAATCGGCGGCCGTCTTCAGCTCGGACAGCGAATCGGCGAACGCGTAACGCGCCGTCGGCAGGTCGAGCTCCTCGGCCGCGACGCGGCGGATCGCCTCGCGATCCATCGTCAGCCGGGTCGCCTCGGCGGTGGGGATCACCGTCCAGCCCTCCGCCTCGAGCGCCTGCAGCTCCGGCGTGGCGATCGCCTCGATCTCGGGGACGATCAGCGCCGGCTTCTCGAGCTCGACGACGCGGCGGAGCTCCGCGCGATCGAGCATGTCGAACACGTGACTGCGATGGGCGACCTGCATCGCCGGGGCGTCGGCGTACCGATCGCAAGCGATGACCTCGACGCCGAACCTCTGCAACTCGAGGACGACCTCCTTACCGAGCTCGCCGGAGCCGAGCAGGAGGATGCGGGTGGCATGCGGGGTCTTGGGAGTACCGATCGAGACGGGGTTCATGCGCCGACTCGTACCACGGGTATCTGATCCCCGGTCGACTCCGCCGACTACTCCTGGCAGCGGCCGAGCTAGTGCCGGATCCAGGTCGAGAACGGATGTGCGAGCAAGCTGTTGTTGTAGTACCGGGAGTCGCCGGACACCTCGGCGCCGAGCCAGGGTGGACGCTCGAACGGCTCGTCCTCGGAGGCGAGCTCGATCTCGGCGATCACGAGCCCGGCGTTGGCTCCCTCGAACACGTCGATCTCCCAGGTGTGCGTGCCGTGCGCCTCGACGTGGCGGCGCTTCTCGATCAGCGGCCGCTCGCACAGGTTCTCGAGCATGTACGCGGCGTCGCGGCGCGGGATGTCGTACTCGAACTCGGCGCGCGTGACGCCGGTGGTCTGTCCCTTGATCGTGAGCTTGGCCGCGTCGTCGGTGAGCCGTATGCGGACGACGCGTTCCTTCGCGGAATTCAGATACCCCTGCCGTAGCGAGATCCCGATGTCGCGCGGCCGCCAGCTCGGCGACACCAGGAACTTGCGCTCGATCTCCACCTTGCCCTCGACCGACATGGCTACTCGGACGGTTTCCCGTTGATCGTCATGTTGGAGAGCTTGCCCGTCGGGGGGGAGTTGCCACCGCACTCGTCGAGCCCATCGAGATTGGTGCGCGTGACCGTGACGGTGGTCTTGCCGCCGTCGCTGACCTTCGCGCACGTGCGCTTCGCCTTGACGACGGCACCGTTGCCACACTGGACCGAGAAGTCCCAGCACGCCTCGACCTCGGTCTTGCCCTGGGTCTGAGCGACCTCGCACTCGACCCGGATCGGATCATTCATTGTCTTGCAGTTGACGCTGACGTTGACGTGCTCGCTACAGCCAGCGAGGCACACCAGCAAACCACCCACGGCCAGGACGTGACGCATGGGCGCAATATAGCGAAATCGGCAACGCCGATCGGGGATCAGGTGCTCGATACGGCGGCGATCCGGGACGTCACGGAGACCGGCCGCAGCGCCAGGATGGCGGGCACGATCACGAACGCGGCGGCCACGCAGGTGAGCTCGCCGATGAGCGATGCCACGCCGAACCCGCGGATCGCGAGGTTGTCGCTGACCAGGAGCGAGGCGTAGCCGATCACGGTGGTGAGCGAGCACACGAGGACACTCCCGCCGGTCGACCGCAATGCGGTGGTCGGGTCGCGGGTCTCGGCGGCGCGGTCGGCGACGTTGATCGCGTAGTCGATGCCGAGGCCGAGGGCGATCGGGAGTGCCACGAAGTCGAGAAACGTGACCTTGAGGCCGATCACCGCACAGATCGCGACCATCGCGACGGTCCCGGCCGCGCTGGCGATCAACACGGCGTAGGCGCGGCGCGAGCGCCCGACCACGAGCAGCACCATGATCACGAGTCCCGCGGCGGCGAGCGCGGTGATCAGCGGACCGTCGCGTTGGATCTGGGTCAACACGTCCGCGAACATCACCGACGCTCCGGCCGTCGACACGGTGTCGCCGCTCGGCAGCCGGAGCTGGCGGACGGCATCGGCGAAGGCGATCAGATCGTGGCCGTCGCGCTCGTCGAACGTGGCGCCGGGCTTGACCGCGATGATGTAGCCGACCCGGCCGTCGCGCTCGGTCAGTCGCGCCGCCAGGCCGGCGGGTAGGTCCTTCGCCGTGATCGGGGCGAGGTGGTCGGGAGGTCGCCAGCGCGAGAGCTCCGGGTCGTCGATCGTGTCGAGCAGCGTCCGGATCCGCGCGAGCTCGGCGAGCTTGGCCGGCTGGTCGCGCGGGATCACGTCGAGGATCGACCGGCTGGGGCCGACGATCGGCTCGCGCGCCGCGAGGGATTTCAGCTCGTCGACCACCTCGGGCACCTGCTCGGGGCGGTCGACCGCGATGAACGTCTGCCCGGCGAGCCCGGCGAGTCCCTGGCCGAACGTGACGTCCGACAGGTGGAGCCACGCGCGCGACTGCAACGCGGCGGGAGCCTCCGAGCGCAGCTGGGTGAGGTCGTACTCGTACGGATCGTCGGCGACGAACCGCGCCGTGACGATCACCGAGGCAAGCGTGATGGCGCCCGCGATCGCGAGCGCGACTCCGGGGCGGCGAAACCCGAACACGCGGACCACCGCGCCGCCGAACACGTCGCGGCGCACGGCTGGCGCGTTGCGTGCGAACCGCAGGAGCGCGAGCGGCAGCACGACGAACGAGCAGGCCCAGCACACCAGCATGCCGAGGCCGCCGATCAGCGCGAAGTCGGCGAACCCCCGGAAGCTGGTGGCCGCGAGTGCGCCGTACGCGATCGCGGCGCCGAGCGAGGCGACCAGCGTGGGGCGGAGCGTGCCGGCGATCGCGGAAGCGAGCGCGGTCTCGGGATCGCGTCTGGCCGCCCGCTCCTCGAGGTAGCGCGCGACCAGGAGGATGCCGTAGTTGACGCCGTTGCCGGCGATGATCGCGCCGAGGAACGCGGTCGCCGCGTTGAGGTGACCGACGGTGAGCGCCGCGACGCCGAACGACAGTGCGGTCGCGATCACGATGTTGCCGGACAGGAGGAGCAACATGCGGATGCTGCGCAGGTGGACGAGCAGCACCAGCGCGACCAGCACCATCGTGATCAGGCTCGACAGCATCATGCCGCGCGTCAGTGCGTCGTGCTCCGCCATGGTCACCGCGGGACCTCCCGCGAACCCGACGGTCACCGAGGGATAGTCGCGGTGGATCTCGCCAGCAAGCTGCTGGAGCGAGCGCATGAGGCGGCCGTCGCGATCGACATCGGTGCCGCGGAACGCGGTGCGCAGGACGATCACCTGGGTGTGTCCGCCGATGCCGACGTGCGAGATCGCGTCGAGCTTGGCCTGGCCCTCGCGCTCGCGGGCGCGCAGCTCGTCGAGGGCGCCGGCGTGATCGCCGGGCGTGGCCTGGTCGTCGAGATCGACGAACATCGGGTTGGCGCGCAGCTTGGCGTCGTGGACCTCGCGCTCGAGGGCGACGCGCGCACGATGGAGGTCATCGAGCGGGACGAACAGCTGGCGGTGGTCGCCGACGAACGTCTCGAGGTCGGTGTCGTCGGCCTCGACGCGCTGGATCAGATCGGGGACGAGCGCTTGCACGCCAGTGACCGCGCGGACACCCGCGGCCTCGCGGCTCGCCGGGTCGGGCGCGACCAGCATCATCAACATGGTGTCCTGCGACGGCATGCGCTTCGCGAGACGGGCGGCATCGCGCACGCTGGGCGCGTCGTCGGGGAGCAGGTACGAGAAGTCGGCGCGTAGCGGGAGGTGGAACGCCGTCAGGTACACCGC
Organism: uncultured delta proteobacterium; assembly: GCA_963772655.1. Classification (GTDB taxonomy): domain Bacteria; phylum Myxococcota_A; class Polyangia; order Haliangiales; family Haliangiaceae; genus JABFXX01. The sequence goes on along the minus strand of CAVYYE010000003.1, from coordinate 637,673 downwards.
GAGCCCGACGGCGAGCACGGTGGCGGTCGCGAGCCAGCGCGAGCGCCGGCGCAGCCAGCGAACGTAGCGTGTCGAACGCGAAGCACGGAGAACCATGCGGCGTGTCGAGGCAAACGCCGTGCCGCGGCGCGACGAGGTTTCGCGAGCGAGCACCGAGTGTCCAAGTGCGCGCTCTCACGAGTGCGTCGCGGTGGTTGCTCGCGGAAGCGAAGCCGACCACGAAGACGCGGGGAAGGCACGATCTGGCAATCGCGGGTTTCGCGGTGAAGCTTCGACAGGTAGGGCGGCGGTATAACAACAGGTGTGCTGGTCGAGGTGAGCTCGCGGAGGTTCGAGATCCCGTTCGAATGTCCGTGTTGTGGTGCGGCCCCGGATACGGAGATCGCGATCCCGCTCGTCCGTACGAACCGCGAGCTCGCCCGCGACACCGCCCACTCGATGATCGTGCCGTACTGTCGGCGCTGCGCGGCGCACGTCGCGCGGTGGGAGTCGGTCGGCGTCGCGTCGGCGGGGATCCTGCTCGTCGGACTGATCGCCGGGATCGTGTTCGCGCTCGCCGTCCACGTCGCGGTGGGCACAGGCGTGTTCGTGGTTTCCGTGCCCGTCGCCTGGTACGTGCGCGAGCTCCGGCGCAAGCGCGCGGCGCGCTCGATCGGCGAGTCGTGTGCCGGCCCGGGGCGCGCGATCAGCTACCTCGGATGGTCGGGAACGACGACCGCCTTCGAGCTCGCGTCGCACGCCTACGCCGCGCGGTTCGCCGAGGCCAACCCGAACCAGCTCGCCAACCACACCTCGCAGCTACGCGTGCTGCTCGAGGGACACCGCGTCGCGCGCCTCGCCGTGCCCTCGGCCGCCCAGGAGACGGTGCCACCGCCGGCGACCATCGACGAGTGGGTCGCGCGGTTGCGCGCCACCAAGGGCGTGGTCGAGCGCCGCCAGACGCTCCAGCGCGCGCTCGACGGGCTCACCGATCTCGCGCAGCGCCAGGTCGCGATCCAGACCGCGACCGAGCTCGAGGTGGCACCGGTGCTCGCGGATCTCGAGGGCCTCACCCAGACCGCCAAGCGGCAGCGACTGCAGCGCTCGATCGACGACGTGCGCGCCGACAACATCCCCGAGGCGCTGCAGGCCGCCGTGCTGTTCCAGCTCGAGAACGAGCTGCGCGGTCTGGGCGACAGCTAACCGGAGCTCGAAACGCCAAGGGCGGTCCGAAAAACAAACGGCCGCCCGGGGGCGGGCGGCCTTCGACGACTCGCGGAAACCGACTACAGCGAGTCGAGGTACGTGACCAGGTCGGTCAGCTCGGTCTGCGACAGCGACGAGGTGATGCCGTGGGCATCGCCACCACCGCAGGTCACGAACCGATCCATCAGGGTCGCGGCGCAACCGTCGTGCATGTACGGCGGCCGGGCGCCGACACCGAGGAGGCTCGGCACCTTGAAGTTGCCGCCGGTGTTGACGTTGACCAGCGCGTTGTTGGTCATCACGTCACCGTTGTGGCACGTGGCGCAGCCCGCCGACTCGAACACGGCCTTGCCACGCTCGGCCGCCGCCGCGTCGACGATCGCCGGCGCGGGAGCCGGGATGCGGTCGAGCCACGGACCGAGCGACGCCTTCTGGCGATCGGTGAGGAAGCCGCCGGCCATACGCGACGAGAACACGTCGTCCATCAGAGCGGGAAGCGAGTTCTCCTCGCCGGTCCAGTGGTACGGGGCGCGCTCGAGGATGTGACCCGCGAGGCTCTGCGTGCGGCGCGGGCCGAATGCGGCGAAGTCCCAGGTCTGGCCATCGTCGCGACCCTCGGGGTGGCACGACGCGCACGCGAGACCGATCGCGGTCTGGGTGTGGAACAGCGAGCGACCGGCGTCGAACGCGGCCTTGCCCGGCAGGTCGATGCGGCGGGTCGCCTGCACGCCGCCGCCGGCGTGGATCAGGATGGCGGGAGCCTCGGGATAGAACACGGCGAGGTCGCCGTTGGGCATCCACGCCACCGAGGTCGGCGTGCCGAGACGCTCGTTGTTGCCGTCACCCGGATCGTCGTCGCAGTTGCCGTCGAAGTCCTGGTCCTGGCAGCCGCAGCCCGCGACGCCGAGGCCGCCGCCTCCCATGCCGTCGGGCACGGGGGTGTCGGTGTTGGGATCGACCGGGCCACCGGGCGTCGGCTGGCCGCAATCGCAGTTCTCGCCGTCCTCGTCCTCGCACGGCGGCGGGGGCGGGGGCTGACAGTCGTCGGTGTCCGGCTGATCGAGGGCCGCCGCCCCGACGACCACGACCTGCCGGTTGCCGGCGACGACCATCGCGATCTTGTCGCCCGCGGGCGAGGCCGCGATGTCGACGGGCAGCGCGCCGTTGCCGATCTGGTGCACCGCGACGGGCGCGGCACCGGGAGCCATCATCGTGACGCCGGCCTCGACCGGGCCCTCGCCACAGCCACCGCCGTACCCGCCCGGGGTCTCGCTGTCGAGCGTCTGGCGAGTCTTGCGCTGGTGGGTCATCACGATCCGGCCGTCGGGCATCGCGATCGTGCGCCACGCCGTCGACGCCGCGGCGTCGATCACGCCGGTGCCGTCGGACGGCGGCAACGGGTCGGTGCCGCTGCCACTATCCGGAGGAGCCGTGCCGTCGCCGAGCAGACCGAAGTCGCTACGCTGCACCGTCGGGGGCAACACGCGGCTCACGATCGTTCCCGACGGATCGACCGTGAGGATCTCGGCGGTGCGGAACTTGGTGACGACCAGGTTCGCGCCCTGGACGATGACGTCGCGGAGGTCGCGCTCGAGCCGCAGCGTGCGGATCGGTGCGTCGCCTCCAGCGGCGGCGAACGTGACCAGCTCGCCACCCGCGCACGCGACGTGGACGTCGTCGGTCGCGCCATCGTACGCGACGCCGCGCGGCTCGCTGCACGCGTACCGGCGCGACACCAGCTGGCCGTTCTGATCGAGGGTGACGAGCGCGCCGCCGCGACGTAGCGCCACGTGGACGCGGCCGGCGCCGTCTTCGACCAGGCGGCCGGGTTCGTCACCGGGATCGAGCGCGAGCTCGTTGATCGTGCTGCCCGACGCGAGGTCCATCGTCAGGATGCGATCGCGGTCGGGGTCGGCGACGATCGCGCGTTGACCGTCGTTCGAGATGATCATCGTGCCGCCCGAGATCGGAACGCCGAACGGGTCGGGGGTCTGACCGTGCTCGGAGCAGGCAGCGAGGCCTGCGAGGCTGAATAGCGAGAGAGAGAGCGAGAGCGTGCGAGACAAGAGCCGCCTCCAAGAAGGGATTTGCCTTGCCGGGAATAGCAACGACCGGACCGTTCGGTCAGGCCAGCGATTCCAGCGACTTACCCGAGCCCCCCCCACCGAACCTCCAATGGATCCACATGATGGCTCGACAGATTTCTGAGATTCCAAACGTACTTCAAGCACATCTGGACCTTCACGCGCAGATCGCTACTCGATCACGACGACCGTGCCGGTCGACCGGCCGAACGTCTCGGGCGCGTACATCTCCTCCGCCTTGGCGGGGGCCGCGCGGAACCGTCCCGGCGTCGTTGCCCGCACCGTGTACGAGAACTGGTGGTGTCCGACCGGGAGCGACATCTCGAACGCCTCGCTGCGATTGTCGCGCATGTTGATGAAGTCCCAGTAGGTGTCGCCGACGGTCTTGACCGCCCGCTCGGACGTCGCGAGTGCGGTGTTGACCGACTCGAAGCCCGCCGGCATCGGATCGACGAGCGCCACCGCATGGCGTGCGGTCGTGTTGACTGCCTCGACCGTGACCAGCACCTTCGCGCCGAGCTTGATCCGGTAGCTGCCGTCGGGGCGCTTCACGACATCGCCGGGATCGCCGGCCGCCGTGTACGAGCGCCGCACGATGAACCCGGCATCGAGGGCCGGCAGGTCGACCTTGCTCGGGGCGTAGGTGATCCCGACGCGGTAGTACATCCGGCCGGCACCGTCCTTGACGAACGCGAGGTCGTGCGACGTCCCCGGTGCGAGCTGGTTCCAGCTGGCGCGCACCACGCCGCGCTTGGTCGAACGTCCGACGAACGGCTGCTCGGCGTATCCCGAGGTGCCGAGCCACATCTTCCCCGTGTAGTTCGGCGTGGCCTTCTCGTAGCGATCGAAGTAGTGCCGCATCGCCTGCAAGGCGAACAGGTTGTCCTGCGTCGACATCCACCGTCCGTGACGGCGACCCGCGAGGACGCCGCGCGCGAGCTTGGCGATCACCGGCTGCTCCGGCGCCTCCTCGATCAGCGCCGCGAGGGCGAGCGCGTCGGTCCGCACGCTCGACGCGAGCAGCAGCCGTTCGGACTCGATGTACGACGTCGTGACGGTCGCCTTCTTCGCGGTCTCGTGGATCGACGACAGCAGCGTGCGGAGCAGCGTGGCGCGGATCGCCTTGGCCCGCGGATACTTCGCGAGCAGCGACAGCACGCGCGCCTCGGCCTCGACCGGATACACGCCGAGCTTGGTGGCGAGCGTGTGCAGCCGCATCGCGCGCGGCTTGACGTCGCGCCCGACCGACGCGAGCGACGTCAGCGACATCGCGGCGAGCGTCACCACGCTGGGGGTCTGGTCGCGAAGTTTGCGATCGATGATCGGGAGCGCGGCGTCCTTGGCGAGCTTGGCGATCAGCTGGTTGGAGCGGCGGGTGACGAATGCCTCGGCGCGTCCGCGCATCGTTCCGGCGTGATCGGCGATCGCCTGCAGCACCTGCATCGACACCAGATCGTTCGACTGCATGCGGCGGAAGTAGCCCCAACCGCCATCGGCGTTCTGGGTCTTGGCGAGGATCTCGAGGTCGAGCCCGTGCTGCTTCTGGATGTCGTCGCGGGTCGGCCGACCCGGCGTCGCGAACGCGTCGAGGATGTCGGACAGCGCGGTGGTCGCGAGCATCCGGCCGGAGCGCTGCTCGGCGCACTCGTACGGGTACGCGTAGAGGTACCAGTAGGCGTCGGTCAACGACGCGAGCTGCGTCGAGGACACCTCGATCTCGAGGCCGCCGACGTCGCGGAACACGTCGGTCGGGATCGCGAGCCGCTCGGCCTGCGGCTTGTCGTCGACGATCCCGTAGGTCGCGAACGCCTCGGTCGTGGCCGGCTCGTACACCGGCAGCTCGACGGTCGACCCGTCGGCGAACGCGCCCGAGGCGATCAGCGTCTGGACCGCGGCTCGCCCGCGCGCCTCGGTCGCGAACGAGAACCGGACCTCCGCGCGCTGACCGGCGGGTACGGTGACGCGCTTGCCCGTCGCCCCGATCGCCTTGAGGTTGGCGGCGCGCACCGCGATCTCGACCGTGCGCGGGCGGTGCGCGAGGTTCTGCACCACGACCGGGAGATCGAACTCGTCGCCTTGCGAGAGGAACCGCGGTGCGACCGTGCGCGCGTTGATCTTGCGCTGGGTGACGATCGAGCTCTCGCCCTTGCCGAAGAACGTCTTGTCGTGGGCGGCCAGCGCCACGATGCGGAACCGGGTCAGGCTTTCGGGCATCTTCACGGTGACCGAGGCGTGGCCGTTGGCGTCGGTGATCAGCGTCGGGGAGAACACCGCCGTCGGGCGGAAGTCCTTGCGCGACTTCACGATGCTGCTCGAGAGGCCCGCCATCCCGGCGCCTCCGGCACCGTAGCCGGAGCCGCTTCCGAAGCCGTGCCCGATCGTGCCGTACCGACCGAGTCCGAGCGCGTCGAGGTCGTAGCGCTCGAACCCGGGGATCCCGGCGAGGTCGGGACCGGAATCGTGAACCAGGTCGAGCGTCGAGGTCTTGCTCGTGCCGGCCCCGACGTCGCGATAGAACGGCGCCAGCGGATCCTCGTGCGACCTGCCCGACAGCGCGAGGATCGCCTCGTCGACCACGATCAACGCGACCTCGGCGCCGGCCGCGGGCTTGCCGAGGCGCGAGACGTCGACGTCGAACGTGGCCTCGGCGCCGGGCTCGACCAGCTTCGCGCTCGGCGTGGCGCGCACGTCGAGGCGCGCACTCTCGACATCGACGGGGATCGAGATCTGTTCCGAGACCGACTCGGGGAGCGGTAGCTTGCTGTTCGGCGTCACGTGCCGTCGCTTGGCGAATCGATCGACCTGGACGTGCACGTTCTTGATGTACGCGAGCTCGATCGGGAGCTTCACCTTCGTGGTCTCGGAGGTCAGGTCGACCCGGTTTTGCGTGATCACGCCCTGGCGCGCGAACGTGACGATCGCGGTCGCGGGGAGCACCTTCGAATGGATCGTGAGCGTCGCGATCTCGCCCGGCCGGTAGCTCGGCTTGTCGGGGATGATCGAGAGGTCGCGGCTGGTGTCCCAGACCCACCACGGGATCTGGAATTCGCTGGTGTTGGACCGTCCGCGCGCGTCGGCGACGGTGGCGCGCGCGGTGTACGCGGTCTCGAGGTTCATGCGCTTGAACGGGCAGCTCACCGGTGCGTCGCCGCTGGTCAGCTTGCAGCTCTGGCGATCGATCACCTTGGCGTCGTTCCGAAACCGCTCGGAGCCCAGCACGCCTTCGATCGCGATCTCGACCGGGACGCCCGCGACCGCCTTGCCATCGATGTCCGTCACGATCGCCTGCAACGTGTTCGGCTGCTCGGGCTGGAGGCGCAGGCCCACGTAGTACGCGGACGGGTGGACCAGGATCTTTCGCGAGCTCGCGCGGATCGTCATGCGGTCGACGTCGGTGACGGTCGCGTCGACGGTCAACACGCTGGGGTGATGCTGGGGGAGTCCGGCGATCCCGTACACGACCGATGCGCTCGACGTCCCCGACAGCGACCCCGCTTGCGAGCTGGACACCGATGTCTCGTCGCCCCGGTAGTAGTAGTAGTACGCGCGGTCGTGGCGCGGGCGCGGCGGATCGAACTCGTAGGTCGACCATCCCGGCGGCTCGTAGGTCGCGCTGGTCAGCGTCGCTTCCCAGTCGATCTTGGCGCCCGGCAAGCCACCGCCGGCGTAGTAGTGCGCGCTCGCGGTCATCTCGATGTTCTCGCCGAGGATCAGCGGCCGCGATCCCGAGAACCCGACATCGTCGTCGAGCGACACCGCGTACGCCGGCTTGCGGAACTCCTGGATCGAGAGCGGGTGGAAGTAGATCTGGCCGCGGGTCTCGAGGTGGAGCGATGCCCTACCGAGGTTCGCGGTCGCCGGCAGCGCGAGCTCGGCGGAGAACCCGCCGTGTGCGGTCAACGCGAGGGTGCCCGACGCGAGCTTGACGCCGCGCGAATCGATCAGCGAGTAGGTGACCCGATCGCCGGGGTGCGGCATGGCGAGGCCCGGGTTGGGGAGGTTGTTGGTCCACCGCACCCAGCCCTTGATGTAGGCCTTCTCGCCCGGCTTGTAGGTGAAGCGATCGTCGGTCACGTACCAGCGCGCGTTCTCGACGCGCACGGTGCGATACGCGCGATCGATCTCGGCGAACGCGACGTCACCGTTCGACCACAGCTGGAGCAGCGCGCGGTTGTCGCGCGGCCGAGCGCCCTTGGCGGGTGGCGGCGGTGGCGGTGCGAGCTCGAGCTCCGCGTGTCCACTCGCATCGGTGGTCGCGGTCGAGACCTCGGTTCCGTCGACGATCAGCGACGCGTTGACGTCCTTGCGAGGAGCCAGGAAGCGATCGTGCGGCGTGACGTCCAGGGCCCAGGCGTTGACGTGCTGCCCGTCGAGGCGCGCCTGGAGCCCGAGGTGGGTGACCTGGATCCACGCGAGCTGGCGTTCGATCTTCCTGTTGCCCCGCGGCGGAACCGCGGTGGCGACCGCGATCACGTGACCGAAACCGGCGGCGTCGAGCGCGGGGCGCAGGTCGACGCGCAGGTTGGCGCCCCACCGCGCACCGATCGCGTAGGTCTTGTCGAGGATCTTCTTGCCGGGGAGCCGCCCCGTGCCTTGTCGCTCGACGGCGGCGTACGCGAAGTAGTCGCGCGGCTGGACCTTGTAGAGCTGGACGTGGATCGACCGCACCGCTTGCGTGTGCACCACCCACTGCGGGATCTCGAACCGCGGATCGAGGACGTGCATCCCGGTCGGGGCCTCGAGGTAGCTCCAGTAGCGTCGCGGCGAGGTGACGAACGACGTCGAGCGCGCACCGACCAGCGGCTGGCCGTAGACGTCGACCAGCCCGTCGCCGATCGCCACCCGGTAGGTGCGGCCGACCGGATCGGGTGTCCACAGGTCGACGCTGTTGCCGCGCAGGTCGTGATCGTGGAACGGCTCGCCGGCGATCTGGACCTTGCTCGCGCGGTAGGTGCTCTCCTGGATCGCGTTGGAGAACTCGATCGTCGCGTAGCCATGGGCCGAGCACTTGCTGCCGTTCAGGATCGGCTTGTCGCGGTTGTCGCAGTCGATGCCGCGCAGGCGGAACGCCGGGGCGACGTCCCAGGTCGTGTACGACTCGCGGGTCGACAGCCGCGGTCCCTCGGCGGACGGCGCGCCCGGCTTCAGTACGACCTGGAGCTCGGTGCCGGCGGGCCACGCCGTCTTCGGCGCGAGCACGATCGAGCGGTCGAGGTGTCCGACCCGCGTCGACAGCTGAGCGAGATCGAGGCTCGGGTTGCGCAGCCACAGCGGGCGCGCGGCGTCGAGCGTCGTGGTGGTGAACGGGACCGGGACGTGGCGCTTGCCGATCGTGCGGGTCAGCTTCAGGAACGGCAGGACCTTGGTGGCGTCGATGTCCTGATCGAACACGACGACGATCGGCGAATCGGGTCGGATCGTGCGGCTCGGCCAGCCGGTCTTGATCGCGAGCGGTGGCGTCGAGAACTTCGCCGAGGTCGCGGTGTCGAGGCGCGCACCGCTGATCGCGCGGATGCCGGGCTTCACGGTGACGGTGAATTCGGTCGCCTGTGGCAGCCTGGGCTCCCGGCTCGTGAGCTCGGCGACGCGCGTGTCGGTCCAGCGCCAGCTGCCCGCGACGGCCGGCGCGATCGCGACCGGCGGCGGGGCGGAGGAGCCGAGCTTCGCGACCTCGACCATCGGCTCGGAGAACCGCACCGTGATCGTGGACTCGGCACGGACCTCGCCCTGTGGCGTGATCTGCGGCGGCGGCAACGGCGCGACGTACGTGCCGGTGGCGATCGGCGAGTCGGTCACCGCGCGACCGGTCGGCACGACGAACGCGACCGGTTGCACCGCGCCGGGCGCCGGCGGGTTGGCGCTCGGCGCGCGCAGCACCGGGGCGGGGGCGTTGTGCAGATCCGGTAGCGGCTCCATGCGCGCGACCAGCGCGGCGGTCTCGGCGGACGACAGGTCCGTGACCTTGGCCGGCGCGGTGCTCGTGCGGACATCGGCGGTACCGACCTGCAGGTGCCCGGTGGTGTCGTCGGCATCGAACGCGATCTGGGTGCGTCCGGACGGCGCGGCCGTGGCGGGAGCGGCCGGGGGCGTCGTCGCGACGGGGGCCGGTGTGGTCGTCACCGTCGGGGTCCGGCACGACAGCGAGGTGGCCAGCGCCACACAGACGAGGGAACGAGCTCCTGCCGTGATCGACCGCATCGGGGTCGTAGACACCGTTGGGCGCAGAAGGTTCCGAGGAGTTTCGCGGCTGTCCGCAGCGTCCTCCCAAGCCATGGCGGCGTCGTGATGTAGTCCACGCAAACCGATGATCCGCCATCGCCACACGAGCCGCGTGCTCGCGGGCAACCCGCTCGGAGGTCGCGTCGAGTGCGGCGCGGGATCTAGGTCGACTGCGGCACGGCCGACGAGCTCGCGTTGCACCGGGGCGCGCGCGCGCTGGCGGCGAAGATCCGCGTCGCCGGGATCGACGTGCACCACGAGGAGCTCGACGACGGGCACATGAACATCCCGGATCGCTACGATCACGGCCTGCCGTTCGTGGTCCGCGCGATCACCGGTCGAGCGTAAGTCGTCGTAGGCTAGGGGGCCGGATGCCCGACATCCTCGCCATCGTCAGCAAGGCCATCTTCGAACGCGACGCGTACGTCGACGGCGAGCTGGTGGGCGTGGGTGACGTGTGGCCCATCGATCGCTACAACTCGACCCACAAGACGTTCCAGGCCCTCGAGGATGGCGGCCGGATTTTCCTCGTCACGGTGCGGCCGCCGAACGAGCAGCTGTGGTTCGTCGGGGTGGTCGATTCGCCGAAGTTCGACGGGAGCTCGTGGATCTCGGACGACGACAACGAGCTCCCGGTCACGGACATCACGCCGCTGCGCAAGACGATCACGTTCGAGTCCGGCAAGGGGATGTCGCAGGATCGCGGCACGCTCGGCATGAGCCTGCAGACTCCGCGCGCGCTGACCGAGGATGACGCCGAGCAGATCCTCGAGTTGGTCGAGGCGCGCCCGCCGAACCAGCGCAAGGCGCGCCCGCAGGTCCACAAGAAGAACAGCGACGACAAGCCGGCGGTCAAGCGCCGCAAGCGCGCCGCCAAGCCGGCCGCGCCGCCGGCGACGCGGACGATCGACGGCAAGTACGAGGTGATCCGCCAGCTCGGTCGCGGCGGCATGGGCGTCGTCCACGAGGCGCTCCACACCGGCACCAACCGCCGGGTCGCGCTCAAGGAGATCATCGGCGACGAGGTCACCAAGGACCGCAAGCTGATCGAGCGCTTCCACCGCGAGGCGAGGGCGACCGGTGCGATCGAGAGCCGCCACATCGCGATGGTGCTCGACACCGGCACCGATCCGGGCACCGAGCATCCCTACCTGGTGATGGAGTTGCTCGCCGGCGAGGACGTGCAGCAGCTGCTCGATCGCGTCGGCCCGCTCCCCGAGCAACTCGCGCTCAAGATCGTCGCGCAGGCGTGCAGTGGTCTCGCTCGCGCGCACGCCGGTGGCGTGATCCACCGCGACATCAAGCCGGCCAACCTGTTCCTCGCGCATCGCGAGGACGAGCTCGTGGTCACGCTGCTCGACTTCGGCGTCGCGCGGGTCAAGCAGGAGATCGCGACCGAGAGCTTCACGCTGACGTCGACCGGCCTGATGCTCGGGACGCCGCTGTACATGTCGCCCGAGCAGGTGGTCGGCGCGAAGGATCTCGATCACCGCACCGATCTGTGGGCGCTCGGCGTCGTGCTCTACGAGTTGCTCGCCGGCACCACGCCGTACACCGATCACGAGACGCTCGGGGCACTGCTCGTCGCGATCTGCTCGAAGCCCGCCAAGCCGTTGCGCGAGCTGGCGCCGCGGGTCTCCGACGCCACCGCGGCGATCACCAAGAAGGCGCTCGCGCTCGATCCCGCGAACCGCTACCAGACCGCCGACGAGTTGCTCGCCGATCTGACGGCGTTCCTCGGCGACATCCCGCTACGTCTCTCCGAGGCCGACCTGCCGGCCGCGCAGCCGGAGGCCGCATCCAACGTCGGCTTCCTGGCGACGTCGCCGTCCAAGCCCTAGATTAGAAGTGGATCGGGCGCTCCCAGTGGTTGTCGTAACCACCCGGGTGCTTGACCAGGTAGTCCTGGTGGTACGCCTCGGCGCGCACGAACTTCGGGTTGGGCTCGATCGTGGTCGTGATCGGCTTCTTCCACGCGCCGCTCGACGCCACGCGCCAGCGCACCTTCACCGCGGTCTTCATCTGGTCCTCGTTCAAGGGGAAGATCACGGAGCGGTACTGCGGACCGACGTCGTTGCCCTGACGGTTCAGCGTGGTCGGATCGTGGATCTTGAAGAACCAGAGCAGGAGCTTCTCGTACGACGTGACCGACGGGTCGTAGACGATGCGGGCGGTCTCCGCGAATCCGGTCTTGCCGGTCGAGACCTGGTCGTACGAGATCTTGTCGGCCTTGCCGCCGGCGTAGCCGACATCGACGCTGACCACGCCGTCGGCCTTCATCATCCACGCCTCGACCCCCCAGAAGCAGCCCGCACCCAGCATCGCGACGGCGCGGGGGCCGTGCGCGGTCGGTGGCTTGCGGGCGGGCCGGGCCTCCGAAGGAGCACAGGCCAGGGCGACGGAGGCGAGGACCAGAAAGGTGGTGAGGAGGCGCATGCAGGATGTACGAGCCAGGTTGTCTTCAGGTTACTCGTGCCATAGTCCGCGCGTGCAACCCATCAAGATGTTCGGGCTCGCGATGTGCGTGCTCGTCGCGTGCGGCAACCCCGAGTCCCGGCTGTCCGGGGACCTCGGAACGTCAGGATCCGGGGGATCTGCGGGATCTTCGGGAACTTCCGGATCTGCCGGGGCGGCGGAGCGCCCGGCCATGGGCTCCGGGCACAAGCCGCACGAGATGGGTCCGGATGTCGATCTCGACAGCAAGGACATCCTGGCCCGCACCGAGACCGTGCCGGCGGCCTACGTCAAGCACGTCCTGATTGGGTGGGCGGACCTGTTCCCCGTCTACCGCGGCCACATGGACAAGCGCGCGGCCAAGCGCACCAACGCCGAGGCCGCCAAGCTCGCCAAGGAGGTCTACGCCAAGCTGGTCGCGAAGCCCGATTCGATCGATGACCTCGCCAACGAGACCTCGGAGGATCCGGGCTCCAAGAGCGGCGAGCCGTACAAGGTCACGGCGAGCTCGAGCTTCGTTCCCGAGTTCAAGAAGCTCGCCCTCCGCCTCCACGAGAACGAGGCCGGCATCGTCAAGACGCAGTACGGCTATCACGTGATCGAGCGCGTGCCCCCGCCGGCGCTCGATCCGATCGAGTCGGCCGACATCCTCAAGCGCGACGAGCGTCCCGGCTCCGTCGAGGTCCGCCACGTGCTGATCGGGTGGAAGGACATCGCCACCACCAGCGATCCGCGCGCCAAGAAGCGCACGCGCGAGGAGGCGTCCAAGCTGGCGAAGGACATCCTCGCGAAGCTCCAGGCGGGGGCCGACATCAAGAAGCTGATGAAGGAGTACTCCGAGGATCCGGGCAGCAAGGACACGGGCCGCACCTACGAGGTCAGCGCCGATGCACCGCTGGTGCAGGGCTTCAAGGATCTCGGGCTGCGGCTCGGCGTCGGCGAGGCCGGCATCGTGAAGACCTCGTTCGGCTATCACGTCATGCAGCGCGCGCCCGACGACAAGCTGCAGTCGAACGACATCCTCGCGCGGCCGGTGGCGAGCGAGAAGGCGCGCATCAAGTACATCCTGCTCGGCTGGGACGAGGCCAACACCGGATCGGGACCGGGCAAGACCCGCACCCGTGCCGCGCTCGAGAAGCTGGTCAAGTCGACGCTCGCCAAGCTGGCGACCAAGAAGGCCACGTTCGAGGACCTGATGAAGACCGAGTCCGAGGACACCCAGACCGGGCCCAAGGGCATCGCGATCGACGTCACGATGCCGCGCTTGCCGCCGGCGATGAAGATGCTCGGTCAGCGGCTCAAGGTCGACGAGGTCGGCGTGGCGAAGACGCCGTTCGGCATGTTCATCATCAAGCGCGTGCAGTGAGTCACGCTCCGCGCGATCGCCGCGTTGTGCGACTGCGCATTCGCGAAGTCTGCTAGCTTTTGGCCATGCCGCACCGGCACCTCGTCGTGATCGCGATCGCTCTTGTGACTGCTGCATGTGCGGGATGTGGGGACGACGGGGGAACGCCCAGCGATGCGCCGATCACCATCGACATCGACAACGGCTCGTGCGGTGACCAGCTGCGATTCACCGGCGAGTACGTCGACTGGGACGACGACGTGACGTTCTGCGGGATCTTCGAGGCGACGTTCGAGGAGCCCGGCGGCGCGATGGACATCACCGCACCCAACGGCCGGTTCGACATGTGCATCTCGGGCACCGCGCCGACGGTCGACGTCACGGTCACTCCGTCGACGAATGCCTCGCAGTGCACGCAACCGCAATCGACCTACCGGCTCGGTGCGATCGCGTTCGCGAACGCCTCCGTGATCCGCGCCGGGGCGTTCTGGAGCGGCCGCAACTTCACGGTCGATCGCGAGGCCACGCTCGGCGTCACGCTCGATCCGACCAAGGCGCACGTGTTCGTCCACGTCGACCACGGCCCCCGCACGATCGCGCTGGCGGCCGCGCACGATCCCGCCCAGGCGGTCGTCGATACCGCGTGGGCCGCGGGCGATACCGGCCACGAGGTGTTCTTCCCGAACGTCGATGTCGGCGGTGGCACCACGGCCCTGTCGATCACCGGGGGAGCCGCCGTCGGCGCCGGTGACATCCCGCTCCAGGCCAACACGATCACCAACGTGACCGTGCTGGGCTTATAGAACCCGCAATTCCTGCACCCGTACGCGATCGCCCGATCGTCATAAGATGGCGGTATGGGGTCGAAGGACGACGAGTCGAACGAGCCAACCGAGCCGACCGACGCAGCGACCAAGCTACTCGCGAGGGAACCCGACACGCTGGTGACGCCGGTCGGGGGCACTCCCAAGGCGCCGCCGCCCAGCGCGGCCTCGCCGCGCGCCAGCTCCGCGCCGCCGGCACCGGGGCGTACCGCTTTGCGCCGCACCACACCTCCTCCGATCCCGGAGGCACGTGCCGGGGCGATCGTCGTCGAGGATCCGACGACGATGTCGAGCACGTACGCGTTCGGCGAGGTGATCGGTCGCGGCGGGATGGGCGAGGTGCTGCTCGCACACGATCGCCGGATCGGTCGCGACGTCGCGGTCAAGCGCCTGCGCGCGACGTCACCCAGCGAGGACGAGGTCGGCCGGTTCCTGCGCGAGGCGCGGATCCAGGCCCGGCTCGATCACCCCGCGATCGTGCCGGTCTACGAGCTCGCGCGCGACCAGCTCGGTCGACCGTACTTCACGATGAAGCGGGTCGCCGGCAAGCCGCTGTCGGAGCTGCTCGCCGTCGCGACTCGGCAGCGCATGCTGCGCGCGTTCGGTGACGTGTGTCGCGCGATCGACTTCGCGCACTCGCGCGGGATCGTGCACCGCGATCTCAAGCCGTCGAACATCGTGCTCGGCGAGTTCGGCGAGGTCTACGTGCTCGACTGGGGCGTCGCGCGCGTGCTCGGCGATGTCGCCGACGTCGTGACCGCCGACATCGACACGCTGGAGGGCTCGGCCCCGGTCGGGCAGACGCTCGGCACGCCCGGCTACATGGCCCCCGAGCAGCTCGACGACCCCGACGTCGATCGACCGGCCGACATCTATGCCCTCGGTGCGATCCTGTTCGAGATCCTCGCCGGCGAGGCGTTTCACCCGCGCGACACGGCGGTGGAGAGCACGCGAGCCTCGACGCTGTCGACCTCGCCGGCGGCGCGGCGCCCGGAGCGCGGCATCCCGCCCGAGCTCGACGCGATGTGTAGCGTGATGCTTTCGAAGAAGCCGTCGCTGCGCCCGACCGCGCGGTGGTGCGCCGAGAAGATCGCCGAGTACCTCGACGGCGATCGCGACCTCGCCAGCCGTCGCGCGATGGCCAACGAGCTGGTGTGGTCGGCGCGGTCCGCGCTCGACGCGGGTCGCCGACCCGAGGCGATGCGATCCGCCAGCCGCGCCCTCGCGCTCGATCCCAACGTCGCGGGTGCCGCCGAGCTGGTCACGATGCTGATGCTCGATCCGCCACGCAAGCCTCCCGAGGAGCTGCGCCAGGCGCTACGCGATTCCGACTCCGTCTACATCGCGCGTCACGCGCGCGCGGCGATCCCCGGCTACGTCCTGATCGCGCTGTTCTTGCCGCTGATCGTGTTCAACGGCGTGCTCGACTGGACGATCGTGCTGGGCGTCGTGGCCTCGGCGCTCGGCCTCGCGGTGGCGGCATGGCAGCTGGCGACCAAGCCGGCACGCTCGTTCGCGTGGATGGTCGCGTACGCTCTCGGCAACTCGCTCGTGCTGGTGTTACTCGGCCGGCTCGGCGGTGCGTTCACCTTCGTACCCGCGCTGGTCAGCTACATCACGGCATCGGTGATCACCTACCCGGCGTTCCTCGAACGTTCGTGGGTCTTGATCGCGATCATGGCGGGTGGATTCTTGCTGCCGTTCGGACTCGAGCTCGGCCACGTGATCGAGCGAACGTGGGAGATCCAAAAGCACGGCATCCTCGTGCGCGGCAACGCGATGGAGCTCGGCGGGATGTCAGCGCTGATCACCGTGATCGCGGCGAGCGTCGCGACCGTGGTGATGGCGGGGATCCAGAGCGCGGTGCTCGGGCGCGCCAACCGCGAAGCACAGCATCGACTGGTGACGGTGGCGTGGCACCTTCACCAGCTGTTGCCGGCCACGGCGGCAACGACCACGCACCCCCCGCTGCGTCACGGGTGAGGCTGGGTCCAGCCGAGGTAGAACTTCTCGCCGGTGGCGCAGTTCGGACCGGCGCGACTGCGGTCGCCCTTCACGTGCACGACGTTGTCGCCGATCTCGACGTCGCCGTGGAACAAGAACCACGTGCGACCCTCGACGGTGACCTCGCACGACGTCTTGGTCTCGGTGCAGCTGTAGGAGTCACCGCTGCAGAACACGGCGATCCGGTTGCGGATCAGGGCCATCGCCGGAGAGATGTTGCCGACCATCACGGTAGTCGGTTGCTCGTGGCCGATATCGAGCCGGAACCCGCCGCGCTTTCCGACCTTGATCGTCTTCATGTCGAGGATGGTCGACCGGCCGTACATCCGGTGGAGCCCACCGAGTCGCCACTCGCGCTTCCTCGGGACGTAGATCAGGATCGTGACGTCGTCGGGGGTCTGCGTCAGCTTGACCACGCGGCCGGTCTTGAGGTCGCGAAGCAGCTCGACCTTGCCGTGCTTCTTGAGGCACGCCATCACCAGCGGCCAGCTCTTGGCCTTCGGGCACTGGCGCGCCATCGGCGGATCCATGATCACGAGCTTGGCGGATGCCGTGCCGGCACTCCCGAGAGCTCCGAGCACGATGGCGATCGCGATCCAGATCCGCCTCACGGGTCGATCATGCCACGGCGATCGCCCCGGCGCGATCGCCTAGGCCGTGGGGAGCAAGTCGGTTTCGCGTAGCCACGCGATCGTCTTCGCGAGCCCGTCGGCCAGCGGCGTGAACGACAGCTCGAGCTCGTCGCCGGCGCGGTTCGCGGTTGGATACGAATCGACCTGGAGAAACGCGAGCTGCCCCTTGGGAATCAGCGGCGGCTTACCGGTGATCCGCGCTTTCGCGGCTCCGAGCTGTGCGACCGTGGCGCACAGCCAGCGCGGCAACACGCGCGGTGGCTCGCGATCGATCTCGAGGGCGGCGAGGGCGGCGATCGCGACCTCGCGCAGCGTGTAGTAGCGCTCGCTGAGGATGTAGCGTGCGCCCTTCGCGCCGCGTTCGGCCGCGCGCACGTGGCCTTCGCCGGCGTCGGGTGCGAACACCACCGGGAACCCGCCCGGCAACAGACCGGGGAGCTTGCCGTTCGCGAGCTTGACCACCATGTCGTTGACACCCGGCGAGTCCGACGGTGCGGGTCCGTAGAGTGCGGAAGGATGCAGGAACACGGCGTCGAGACCGTCCGCTACCGCGTCGCTCACGATCTGGTCGGCGCGCTGCTTGGAACGTTCGTAGAACGTGCCCTTGGGCTGGGGATCGATCTCGGACTCGTCGTAGGTCTCGCCGGGCTTCCAGGTGAACACGTCGATCGTGCTCGTGTACACGAACCGGTCGACGCCGGCGGTGCGCGCGGCCGCCACCATGTTCTCGGTGCCACCGGCGTTGATCCGATCGAACGTGGCGTGGTCGCGCATCCATTGCTCGGGGAACCCCGCCGCGTGGAACACCCAGCTAGCGCCCGACACCGCCGGGCCGAGTGTCTCGGGAACGGTGACGTCACCCTCGACGAGCTCGCACGCCGCGGGCAACACGCGCTTGCCCTTGTCGAGCGAGCGCACCAGCGCCCGTACGCGATGTCCGCGGTCGAGCAGCGTTCGCGCGATCCAGTGGCCCACCATTCCGGTTGCGCCCGTCACCAGGCATTGGCGCTCGGTCATGCGGGCATCGTACGCGTTGTCACGCGAGGCGCTGTCAGTGGTGACGCCCGATGTCGATCGCGCCGGGTTCGACGCGGCTGGGCTCGTGTAGCGCCGAGCGTGCGGTGCGTTCGGCCTCGACGGTCATCACCGAGCGGTTGATCTCCTCGACGAGCCCGCGCTTGCGGCGGTAGTCGAGCTTCGGCGTGTACGTCGCGTGCTCGAGGTGCGCCAGCGACTGCGTGAACTCGTCGGCCTCGCGCAGCTTGCGATCGAGGATGTGCTGGAGGTCCATGTGGTCCTTGATGATGTACGGGGTCAGCATCACGATCAGCGTGGTCTTGCGCCGCTCGTGCTTGCTGTACTTGAACAGGTAGCCGAGCAGAGGAAGGTCGCCGAGGAGCGGCACCTTGGTCTCACTCGAGGTCTCGCGATCCTGGGTCAGGCTACCGATCGCCACGGTCTGCTGGTCGCGCACGACCACGCGCGTGTCGAGGTTGCGGGTGGTCCAGATCGGCTGGCCGAGCTTGTCCTCGCCGCCGAGGTTCTCCGAGTCGACCTTGAGCTCGAGCAGCACCTGATCGTCCTGGAACACGTGCGGCTTGATCGCGAGCTCGAGGTCGAGCGGCTTGCGCTCGATGTTCTGCTGGGTCGTCACGCCGCCGTTCTGGAACGACGACGTGCCGGTCTGGTAGGCGACGTTGATCCCGGTCTTGTGCTTGGACTCCTCGTTGTCGACGCCGATGATGCTCGGCGCGGACACCAGGCGCGCGCGGTCGCTGCTGCCGAGCGCCTGGAACAGCACGCCGTACGACGGGATGCTCTGGCCGAGCAGCGAGTTCGACCCCTTCAGTTCCTTGCCGATCAACGCTCCGACCAATCCGTTCGGCACGCCGCTCGACGCCAGGTTGCCGAGCGACAGCGAGCTCAACGACGGCAGCTGCACGCCGCCGAGGAGCATGTTGGTTCCCGGGATGCCACCGTGCGAGCTGGTGCCGATGTCCAGCGACGATCCGGTGCCGACCTCGAGGATGACGACCTCGATGTAGACCTGGCGCTTGGGGATGTCGAGCTGGCGGATCACCTCCTTGAGCGCCAGGTAGTCGCGGCCGCTCGACATCACGATCAGCGAGTTGGTGGGCTTGTCGGCGATGATGCGGACATCGCCCTCGAGCGTCGCACCCAGCGTGTCGGTCGCGGCGGGGGAGGGTTCGGTCTTCGACGATGCGGCACCGGGTTTGGTCGGTCGGGTTGGCGACGATCCCGGCGCCGGGCCCTGGATCACCGACTGCAACGTCTTGGCGAGCTCCTCGGCGACCGAGCTCCCGAGCGGATAGACGTGGATCGATGCGCCGCCCTCGATCTCGAGCGGGATGTCGATGCGCTCGACCAGCGCCTTGACCCGCTCGTAGGCGGCGGCGCTGCCCGCGACGATCAGCGTGTTGGTGCGCTCGTCGACGAGGATCTTCGAGGGTGAGGTCGCGGGCGCGGTGGTCGTGGTCGCCGGAGCGTGCGCGCCGTGCACCTGCGGGTTGCGGGGTGCTGGAGCGTCTCCGCGACCGAGCAAGGTCTCGAGCTTGTCGACCAGCTTGGTGGCGTCGGCGTGCTGCACCGGCAACAGGTAGATGCCGTCGCTGCCCTGCGGGACGTCGATCAGATGGGCGAGCGACAGCATGTCGCGCACGTGGCTGCTGTAGTCCGTGAGGAGCATCAGCGAGCCGATCTGTTTGACCTCGCCGGCTTCCGACTCGAGCGCGTCGAACGCCTGGAGCAACGACTCCGGTTGCGCGTACGTCGGCCGGTAGACGTAGCGCACGAACCGGTCGGTCGCGCCGGGCGTGCCTTTCTCGAGGAGCGGTACCGACTCGTGCTTCGCGTTGACGGAGTCGACGACCCGGTAGATCCGGCCCTTCGGAACCACCGTGTAGTGGATCGTCGAGAGCGCGACCAAGAACGTCTGGTAGGCCTCGATCGCGGTCATCCGGGTGGGCACGACGATCGTGACCTTGCGTCCACTCACCACCCGCGGATCGACGACGAAGTTCTTGCAGGTGAAGCCCATCACCCACGACACCAGCTGCTGGACGTCCATCTCCGGTTTGAACTGCACCGACACCCGGGTGTTCGGGCCCTGGTGACAGCGATACAGGTCCGCGTCGTCCGCACTCTCGAGCGGGTCCGCAGGCGTGTCGGCGCGTGCGGCACGGGACGAGACCGCGATCGCCATAGTGGCGATCGCGATGGCGCTGGCGATGCGATGCATGCCCGCGACCCACATCAAGTTGTGGGCCAGCGTAACCACGCGTGGACGCGACCACGCGTGCACGCGATCGTGTCAGGCAGACAGCGAAGGCGCCGTTTTGCGTGCTATCGCGTCACGGCGAACGCTCAGGTGAGCATGATCGTGAGCAGGTTCCCCGCCATGTCGAACGTGTTCGAGAACGGCGTGAGGTCTGCCTGCGCCGGACCCATCGTCACCGCGCCGGCGATGTCGTACTGCGAGCCGTGGCACGGGCACCGGAAGTTGTTGCCCGACAGCTGATACGCGACGGTGCATCCCTGATGCGTGCAGATCGGGCTGAGCGTCACGAACTCGGTGTCGCTGCTGCGGACGATGATGATCTTCTTGGTACCGCTCGTGATCACGCGCGAGCCACCGGCGTTGAGGAGTCCCGAGTTGGCCTCCTTGGTGAGGTCGACGCACACGTTGGTGCCGCACATCTCGAACCCGGGATCTGCGGGCGGCGCGGCATCCACGAGCGGCGTGTCGTCACCACCGCCGCCACCGCAACCCAGCGGGAGCAGCGACGCGGCGGCGAGTCCGGCGAGGACGTCGCGTCGATCGCAACCTCCGCAGGTCTCGGAATCCTCGGTCGGGGGGAGAACGGGCAACTTGTCCGATCGGCTCATTTTTCCCATGATATCCCGTCTTGTACGGCGGGCGGGCATGACGCGTTCCTCGTTGCCGCCCCAAACGCGATTCGGGTGTGAGGTCGCTCACCGGATGTGGAATGCCCGCGATCCGAGGCGGATCGCTGCAACCCCGAGCGACGACGCCGAGCTTCTCGAAGCGAGTCGGCGCGGTGACGCCTTCGGCAGCCACGCCGACGCGGATGCGCTGCGGACGAGCTCGAATTCACCGGCACGCCGAGCTTCTTGATCCACGGCCGGCGGGTGACGGGCGCGCTTCCGTTCGCGGCGCTGCGCCCGATGATCGATGCGTCGCTACGCGACTAGTTGTGACCGAAGCCGATCTGGTCGGCGCCGAGCACGGTGCGGCCGACGTTCGGACCCTTGGTCCACGTCCAGCCCGCATCGTCGGTGAGCCACACCTGGCCGCCGACACCCGAGGCGTAACCGACGCCGGAGTAGTCATCCGACTCGGTGATGTGGATCGCCAGCAGCGTGGCGTCGCCGACGTGCTGCGATAGCACGCGACCCTCGTTGTCGATCCGCGAGACCAGCCCGTTGTCGCCGACAGCGACCGCCGTGCCGGTGTCGTCGATCGTGACCGCCTGGTAGGCGAACGACGGATCGACCGCGACCGGCTGCCACGTCGCGCCGCGATCCTGGCTCTGATAGATCCCGTCACCGACGGCGAATGCGGAGCGGCCGTCGGGCGTGACCGCGACAGCGCGCATGCCGGTGAGCGTGGTGGTGCGCGTCAGCGTGTTGTTCGCGTACGACCACATTCCGCCGTCGTCGGAGACCGCCAGCACCGTGGTGCCCTCCTGGGCCGCCGCGATCGAACGGAAGTTCGCGCTGCCGTCGGAGACCTGGGTCCAGTCCGCGGAGCCATCTCCGTAGTGCGGTTGTGCCGTGAAGAACACGCCATTACCGACCACGAACACCGGGCCGTCGTCCTGGGTCGCGAGCGAGCGCAGGTCCGCCGTGGTGCCGAGGTTCTGCGCCTTCCACGAGGCACCGGCATCGGCCGTGTAGAGAAGCGTGCCGCGGTCGCCGACCACCCACGCTTCGTCCAGGTACCGGCACGCGATCCCGTTGAGTTTTTCGGTGGCGCCGGTGTTGTACCCGTCACCGAGCTCTCCCGTCGGGGAGATGTTGACCATCAGGCCGTCGGAGCCGACCAGCCAGCCGCCGCCTCCGCCTTTTCCACAGCCGGCCAGCGAGGTCGTCGAAACTGCACACAAGATCGCCGTTTTTAGCTTCATGAACCCTCCAGTTAACGATGCTACCTAATACGAGGCGACGAGTCGGTCCTTGTCGCAAAAGATCTCGACACCTCGCAATTCGCCGCACTTAGCCGGCAGAGGTACGGTAGATCGGTGCGCCGAATCCGTCCCCGTCACGTGCTGCACGCCGTGGCGCTCGTGGTCGGCGCCGTGGTGCTCGGGTTCTCGATCGAGCACCTCGGGCGCGAGGGCTTCGAGAGCGCGATGCTGCGGACGGGCCTGGTCGGGTTCGCGGCGCTCGCGGCGATCGATTTCGCATCGCTGCTCTGCGATGCGGCGGGCGTCTACAGCTTCGTGCGCCCCAACGCGGAGATCAGCTTCGCGCGGGTGTTCGTCGCGCAGGCCAGCGGGCTCGCGATCAACCGCCTGACTCCCGGTAACTCGCTGGGCGAGCCGATCAAGGTGACGATGCTGATGGCCCACGTCCCGCGATCGGCCGCGGTGTCGGCGATCGTGCTGTTCAACGTCGCCAACTACGTGGTCGCGGTCGGGGCGATCGCGATCGGCGTGTCGCTCACGTTGTTGATGCTCGATCTGCCGATGCGCGCGGAGGTGGTCGTGCTGGCGGTCACCGTGATCCTGGCCGCGCTGATGGTCGGATTGATCCGGCTGACCCACCGAGGTGCGCTCGCCACGCTGGTCCGGGTGGGCCGCCGGCTGCGACTGCTGTCGACGGCGCGCGCCGAACGCTGGCGGGACAAGCTGTCCGACATCGACGCCCACCTGCAGCAGTTCGGTGATCGCGCGACTCGTCGCGCGCTGATATTCGTCGCGTTGTCTCGCCTGCTCAACATGGCCGGCGGCGTGGTGATCCTGGCGGCGGCCGGTCACGAGCTCACCGGCGCGCTGGTGCTCGGCACGATGTCGGTCGGGATCCTGATCTCGTGGATCTCGAGCGTGATCCCGCTCGGCCTCGGGCTTGCCGACGGGAGTACCTACGCGTTGTACGGCGCGCTCGGAGCGTCACCGGGGGCGGGGCTCGAGTTCGCGATGATCAACCGGGTGCGCACGGTCGTGCTGGCCTCGATCGGCCTGGTGGTGATGGCCCTATCGCACGTGTTCGATCGCGCGACGCACGACCGATGAAAAACAACACCCCACGGGACTTCGGATCCCGTGGGGTCTACATCACGTGGCCGTCGCGATACCCGCGAGCGCCCACGCACCGGGCGCGTGCCGCGTCAGGTGACGCTGCGACGCGCGCGCCAGGATCGCGGCGCCGGTCTCGGACGCCTGCGCGTAGCGCAGGAGCGCCCGCTGCAGGGCCGGCGCGTTGACGTCGCGACCGACGATCGCCGAGGTCGCGCCGGACAGCGCGGTGCACAGCTCGAGGGCCAGCGCGATGTTGATGAAACACGTCTGGCCCGAGAACACGTGACCGGTCTGTGCGGCGTCGCCCGCGATCACCACGGCCGCGCGGTTACCGCCGTGGACGATCCGGCGCGGTAGCTCGGTGACCGTCGAGTCGAACACCTGTGGCTCCACGAGGTACGCCGCGCCGGTGAGACCGAGCGTGCGCGCTGTGGTCACGAAGCAGCCCTGGAGCTGCTCCGGTGACGCCACGCCGTCGAGCTGCGGGTCGACCAGGAGCGCCGTGCCCGCGCGCGAGAGCGCCGGCGTCTGCAACAACGTGCAGCGCATCGGCGCCTGATCGCGCACCGGGACCTCGACGCGCAGCCAGCGACCGCGGTCGCCGCCGACGTCGAACACGCCGGCGACCAGCCGGCGACCGTCGATCGCGGCCGGTAGCTGCGAACGCAAGAGCGACGCGATCAACGGGCGCGCCGCACCGGTCGCCACCACCGCGAGCGCCGCGCGAGCCGACGCACCACGGGCCGTGGCCAGCGACACGTAGCGCGCGTGACGCCGCAACCGCGTGACGTCGTGGCCGTAGCAGACGTCGACGCCGTGCTCGAGCGCGCGAGCGAGCAGCGCCTGCTGCAACCGCGCGATCGGCACCAGCGCGATCGGCGGCTGACCGGCGAGGGCGCGCAGGTCCGGTGTACGCGACAGCCAACGCGGCAGCTCGCGCACCTCGCCCGAGATCACCGTGCCCGACGCGAGGTCGCGCTCGGTGCGGATCGCGAGCATCGAGACCAGGCTCTCGTCGCGCACGTCGACGCCGAGCTCGGCGAGGTTCGCGAGGTCGCCCAGCCGAGCTACCAGGAGCTGGGGGCGAGCGCGCGCATCCCGATCGAGCGGCGGGCGCCGGTCGAGCACGAGCACCGAGAGCTCGAGGCGCGCGAGACCGATCGCGAGCGCGAGACCGACGGGGCCCGCACCGACGATCGCCACGTCGAAATCGCGGCGAGATAGATCGCAAGTGTCGGTGAGGAGAGGCTCCATGGCTGTTCTCCTCCACCGACGAGGTCGGTGTCGTTTGCGGTAGGCATGTACATATCCCTCCTTCTCGAGACGCGCCTCCGAGCACCACGTGGCCAGGGGCTTCCCGCGAGCGGTGGCGAGACGCGACGTGCGGGCACGCGGTCCGTCGTCGAGGACCGGGCGTGCCGGGAAGCATCCGAACCGAACGCTCCCCTCGCCGAGGCGGTCAGTTTGCGCAGAACGCGGTCGAAGTCAACGACGAAAACTCGAGGCCGGCGTAACCCGCGGAGCTACAACGACGAAACCGATCAGCGTGTCTCGACGGCACCGAGGTCGGGCGCAGCGCCGAGGAACCGCTCGGCGGAGTCGGGCAGGAGATCGAGTCCGGTGTCGACGCCGGCATCGATCGCGGGGTTGTCGGCAGATAACCTGAAGTCGTAGGCGTCGGGATCGACGAAGTCGGACGGCAAATCGGAGCTCAAGGTGTTCTCGATCTGCGTGTCCGGCGCGTCATCGGAGATCCCGCCGGTCATGTACAGCGTGTTGTTGATGACGCGGTTGCCGGTCGCGGGGGCGTCGATGAACATCGGCTCGTCGGAGGCCCCGATCATCACGTTGCGCATGACCAGGTTGTCTGTCGACGTTCCGAACAGGGTGATCGAGGCGGAGCCACCGTCGAGGATATTGGCCTCGATGACGTTGTTCGCCGACGACTCCAGGCTGATCAGCTGGACCGGACCGGGATCGATCAGGTTGTCGTGGATGTTCGAATCGTTGGTTTCCTCCAGCCGGATCCCCGGGTTGGTCGCCGTCTTGTCGAGCGTCAGCGTGGAATCGTGGATGTCGAGGTTGGCGCACGACTCCGCGAAGATCTGGAAGCCGTCCGGACGATCGATCGAGAGCGCGGCGAGCTCGAGTCCCGTCGTGTGGTCGAGTTTGATCGCGTCCGCGGTCGGCTGACCGATCACCAGCCCGATCAACGCGCCGTCACGCGCGTTGATCACCGCGACCGCCGTCGCGCCCGGCGCGGGAAACGCGGTGCTCTCGATCCGCGCATCGCTCGTACCCTGGAGCAGGATCCGCGGGCCTGTACCGCCGATCACCGTCGCGCCGAGCAGCGCCTGGCCATCACCGGTGAACCGCAGCAGCGGACCGTCGGCCGTCTCGAGCGCGACCCCGCGGTTGCGAGCGTCGATCCTCGTGCCCTCGCCGGCGACCTCGAGGGTCGAGTCGAGCATGATCGTCGCGGGCGCGCTCGCGGGGAAGACCTTCGAATCGAACAAGATCGTCTGCGCGCCGTCGCGATTGCCGGCGATCGTCAGCGCCTCGCGAAGCGACAGGCCGGGCTCGGTCACCTCGTCGACCGAGGTCATCGATGCGGGGCCGGCGAGGCGGTCCATCGTGGTGGTCACGAAGAACGCATCCGCGGGATCGAAGTCGACTCGACCGCACGCCGCGACCACGAACATAAGGGCGAGGCGCATGTGACATCACTATACCGCCTCGGGCCCACAGCGTCGGCACGATCGACCGCAGCGCCCTCGTGCCTACATCGTCAACAAATCGATCGCCTCGATCAGCTGCTCGAACGCCGTGACCTCGGAGCCATCGAGCCCGCGAGGATCGTCGAGACGCGCTCGCGCGTAGTCGCGCAGTGCGGGGAGCTCGGCGAGGAGAGCGCCGTGCTCGTCGCGATCCAGCCACCGCACGAGGGCATGCTCGAGTCCGAGCAGCTGCTCGACCGGGTGTTGCGACTCGACGTCGTCGAGCACGGATTCGCCATCGACGACCTCGAGATCGCGGACCAGGCGGCGTCCGCGATCGACCAGCTCGGCGACGGCGTCGACATCGTCCGAGTGCTCGACCTGCAGCGCCTCGATCGAGCGTCGCAGATCGTCGACCAGCACGCGCCCGCGCATCGCGATCGCGAGCTGTCGGAGCAGCCGCACCAGGAAGCCGCGATGCTCGCCGCGCTGGATCGCGCGCACGAGCGTGCGAGTCGGGATCGCGATGTCGGGACGCCGGAACGCCACGCGCAGGAGCTGGACGTCGCCTCCGATCAAGCGCTGGACCATCGGCCACGGGGGAGCGCGAAGCTGCGCGAGGACGTGCCCGCGGGTGCGCCTCGAAGTCCTCGCGAACGCCTCGCCGATCTCGAGTCTTCGCCGCGCGCCGAGATCGGGATCGACGCGCGCGATCGCCGCGGCCGCGCGTAACCAGCGATCGATCAACAGCCACGGCTCGCGCTGCTCCACCATCCACCAGCTCGCGGTCTTGACGTCGTCGTCGTCGCCGGTGCGGACCAGGGTCTCGAACGCCTCCTCCTGGACCTCGGGAGCGGGCGAGGCGAGCGCATCGCGCGCGATCGCGATCAGCCACGCTGGCGCACCGGTGTCGATCGCGCCGAGCAGCGCGATCCGGATCTCGGGTTCCGCACGCGTCGCATCGTCGACGACCGCGCGATCGATCGCGTCGCCGGCGGCGAGCCGGGTCGCGAGTTGCACGGCCGAGGCGCGCACCGCGATCGACGGGTCGTCGCGCGCGAGCCCGAGGAGCAGATCGTACTCGCCGTGCGAGGCGAGGATCACCGCGAGCGTGCGACGGACGCCGGCATCGGGTTGTCGCCCGACGCGCGCGATGAGCTCGGCGGGGCCGTGTTCGAGCGCGAGCGCCCAGATCGCCCAGACGCGTTGCTCGGGTCGACCGGTCTCGAACAACACGCGCAGCTGATCGTGATCGAGCTCCGCCGCTGCTTCGTAGCTGTCGACCGCCGCGAGGTCGACGGTCACAGATATGCGGGGTCGCGGTACTCGCCGAGCTCGCTGCGGAACAGATCGCAGATCTCGCCGAGCGTGACCTGTTGCTTGACGGCGTCGAAGATCGGCGGCATCACGTTTTGCTTGTCGTCGCGGAGCGCGGACTTGACCGCGGCGAGGGCGCGTTCGACCACCGCCTTGTCGCGATTCTTGCGGAGCGCTGCGATGCGATCGATCTGCGCGCTCTCGACCTCGTGATCGATCACGAGGGTGGGGATGTGATCCTCCTCGCCGGGCGTCTGGTACTTGTTGACGCCCACGATCGTTCTGCGCTTGGTATCGATGTCGCGCTGGTACTCGAACGCGGAGCGCGCGATCTCGCGCTGCGGGAAGCCGTCCTCGACGGCCTTCACGATCCCGCCCATGTTGTCGATCTTCTCGATGTACTCCCACGCCGCGGCCTCGACCTGATCGGTGAGGGTCTCGATGAAGTAGCTACCCGCGAGCGGATCGGCGACCGCTGCCACGCCGGTCTCCTCGAAGATCAGCTGCTGCGTGCGCAGCGCGAGCTGCGCAGCATCCTCGGTGGGAAGCGCGTAGGTCTCGTCGTAGCTGTTGGTGTGCAGCGATTGCGTGCCGCCGAGCACCGCGGCGAGTGCCTGCATCGTCGTGCGCACGACGTTGTTGAGCGGCTGCTGCGCCATCAGCGACACGCCCGCGGTCTGTGCGTGCGTGCGGAGGAGCCACGACTTCGGGTTCTTCGCACCGAACCGCTCGCGCATGATCTTGGCCCACATGCGACGGCCGGCGCGGAACTTCGCGATCTCCTCGAAGAAGTCGTTGTGGACGTCCCAGAAGTACGACAGGCGCGGTGCGAACTCGTCGACGTCGAGGCCACCCTCGATGCCGAGCTGCACGTAGCCGATGCCGTCGGCGATCGTGAACGCGAGCTCCTGGACGCCCGTCGCTCCGGCCTCGCGGATGTGATAGCCGCTGATCGAGATCGTGTTCCACCGCGGCATCGTGCGCGTGCACCACACGAGCATGTCGCGGATCACGCGCATGTGACCGCGGATCGGGGAGATCCACTCCTTCTGCGCGATGAACTCCTTGAGCATGTCGTTCTGCAGCGTCCCGCGCAGCTTGTCGGGCGACACGCCCTGGTTCTCGGCGACGGCGACGTAGAGCGCGAGCAGCACCGCGGCCGGCGCGTTGATCGTCATCGACGTCGACACCTGATCGAGCGGGATGTCACCGAACAGGCGCGTCATGTCGTCGATCGACGCCACCGACACGCCTTCGCGACCGACCTCGCCGAGCGACCGCGCGTGATCCGGGTCGTAGCCCATCAGCGTCGGCATATCGAACGCGGTCGACAGTCCGGTCTGGCCGTTGGCGAGCAGGAACTTGAACCGTTGGTTGGTGTCCTCGGGCGTTCCGAAACCGGCGAACATCCGCATCGTCCACGGCTTCCCGCGATACATCGTCGCGTGCGGTCCGCGCGTGAACGGATACGCGCCGGGATCGCCGAGCTTGTCGGCGTAGGACCAACCGCGCGCTTCGAGATCGGCCGGGCCGTAACTCTGCTGCAGCGGGATTCCGGAGATCGTGCGGTACGTGTCGTCCGGTTCGGGCTTCTTCACCGGTGCCATGACGTCGGTGTACCACGGTCGGTCAGGGCCACGGGCATCGTGCAGGATTCGTACACTCGCCAAGCAAGTTGGCCGAGAGGAGACCCCACCCCCCAGGTGGGATAGTTCCATGTCGTTGGATCTGTTCGGCCGCGCGTCGGTGTACGCATTGCATCGTCGGGCCCCATGATGATGAAGTTCGCCTGGGTCGTGATGCTCGCCGGATGCGCTGGCTCGATCGACGGTGGTCCGTCGACCCCGCCCGATGTCGACGCCGCGGTGACGCCACCGCCGGGTCAGGACGCGCCGCCGACGCCGTCGGGATCGAGCCTCAAGGTCGGTGTCACGACGACACCGAACGGCGGGCAGTATGCGCCTCGCAACGTCGTCGCGGTGTGGGTCGAGGATGGCGCCGGGAGCTTCGTCAAGACGATCGATCGGTGGTCGGCCGCACGGACCTCGCACCTGGTGGCGTGGATCCAGAAGGCCGGCAGCGGCGATGTCGATGCGGTGTCCGGCGCGACACGCCAGAACCACAACACGCCGCTCTCGATCACCTGGGACATGAAGGATCGCAACGGCACCGTCGTTCCGGACGGCACCTACACGATCCGCATGGAGCTCGCCGACTCGAACGCGTCCCAGCCCGGCCAGAACCACCAGGGCACGTTCACGTTCACCAAGGGCACGGCCGCGGACAACCAGACCGGGCTGTCGAACGGCGGCTTCAACAACGTCTCGATCGACTTCACGCCCTGAACGAACGCGGGCGCCGCGGGCGGTAGACTCGCGTCGATGCCTGTTTCACTGCGCGAGGTCGTCCGCTACCTCGACACCACCCTCGAGATCGATCGGTTCCGCGACTACGCGCCCAACGGCCTGCAGGTCGAGGCGGTGGGAGAGGGCCACGATCGCGACGTCTCGACCGTGGTCACCGGCGTGTCGGCGTCGGCCGAGCTGATCGCGCGTGCGATCGAGCTCGAGGCCGATCTGATCGTCGTCCATCACGGTCTGGTGTGGGGCGGCGGGCTGTCCCGGATCGCCGGACCGATGGCGCGCCGGCTCCAGCTCTTGCTCGGCAACGACGTCTCGCTCGCCGCGTATCACCTCCCACTCGACAAGCACGCGCGGCTCGGCAACAACGCCGGCCTGTGCGACGCGCTGGGGCTCGGTGCCGATCGCGAGGCTTTCGGTGACGTGCGCGGGCACGCGCTCGGCGTCGCCGGTCGATGGGCGCAACCGCTCACGCGCGACGATGCGATCGTTCGGATCGCGACCGGCGTGTGCGGCGGCCAGCCACCCCGGTTCGTGTTTCCCTACGGCCCCGGCGTCGTACGAACCGTCGGTGTGTGCTCGGGGGCCGCGTCCGATCTCCTCGAGAGCGCGGTCTCCCAGAGGTGCGACTTGTTCCTCACCGGCGAGCTCGCAGAGCGGGCAGGGGATCTCGCGAAAGAACTACAAGTTACGCTCGTCGCCGCGGGTCACTACGCCACCGAGGTGTTCGGCGTCCAGCGGATCGCCGACGAGCTTCGGGTCGAGTTTCCGGCGCTCCGTACGCAGTTCGTGCCCGTTCCGAGCCCGCTCTAGCCCGCGGATCGGATATACACGGTCGAACCCGAAACCCGGAGAGATGCTCCATGTCGAAGCTGATGATCACGTTTTTGACCGCCGCGTCCCTGTTCACCGTTGCGGGATGCAAGAAGAAGGGCGGTGGCGCCGGTGACACGGTCGCCAAGATGGAAGAGTTCCAGAAGTCGATGTGCGACTGCAAGGACAAGGCGTGTGCCGACAAGGTCCAGGCGGACATGACCAAGTGGGGCACCGAGATGGCCAAGACGGCCGGCGACAAGGCCGAGAAGCCGGATCCGGAGGTCGTGAAGAAGACCACCGAGATCATGGGCAAGTACACCGAGTGCATGACCAAGCTCATGACCGCCGCGGCGACCGACACCGCCGCCGAGCCGGTGAAGAAGGACGACACCGCGCCGGCCGCCGACGGTGACAAGCCGGCCGACGACGGCGCCGCCGACGACAAGGCCGCCGATGACAAGGGTGGCGACGACAAGGCTGCCGATGACAAGGGTGGCGACGACAAGGCGGCCGACGACAAGAAGGCCGACGACAAGGGCGGCTGGTAGCCCCCGGAAGGCGGCTCCGTGCGACTACCTGTTTCCTGCTGCCGGCTCTGCGCGGTGGTGCTGGTGGTCGCGGGAGCCTGCCGCGGTCGCGAGTCGATCGCGCCGGATGATCCCGGCGGAAAGACCGCGGCCGCGAACGCCGCTCGCGTAGCGGCGACGAGCAAGTCCAACCACGAGCGCGAGCTCGCGGCGCTGCTCGCGTTCGAGGAACAGACCCGTGCGGCGACCGACTTCGCCACGCAACCGCCCTCGAGCGTGACACTCGGCCCCGATCCGTACCGGATCGCCGAGCTACCGAACCGCGCGTTCTACGTCGGCGTGCTGCACGACGACTCGGCGATCGTGGTGCTCGATCGCGACGGCACCGAGGTGTCGCGCGCCCAGGCGCCGCGGTTCCCCAGCGGCCTGTTCGTCTCGCCGACCGGCAACGTGCTGGTGGTGGGCGAGGGCGCGCGGGGCATCGCGCAGTTCGCCGTCGGAGACGGCAAGATCTCTCACCTCGGGACGATCGAGGTCGACGCGCTCGGCATGCGCGACGTCGCGCTGTCGCCCGACGGCAACACCGCCTACGTCACCGAGGAACGCAGCGGACGGATCCTCGCGGTCGCACTCGACCGCAGCAAGGCCGCGTGGCGCGCCACGCACGTGCGCGAGCTCGGCCGGTGCCACGGCCCTCTCCAGATCCGCGCGATCGAAAACTACGTCGCGACCAACTGCCTGCTCGATCACGCGATCGAGATCCGGCGCGATCGCGGCGAGCCGGTGCGAATCCACCACGACGGTCCGATGTGGAGCATGGCGATCGCGCGACAGCCCGACGGAGGCGCGCTGATCGCGGCCGGCGGCGTCGAGGATCACCCGCTCGTGCGCGAGGACGGCGGGTTCGGCTACATCGACTCGTACCTCTATCTCTATCGCATCGCCCCGGGCACCTCCTCGGCGATGCGGCTGGCGATGGTCAACACCTCGGCACTCGACGCGGTGACGCCGAAGTGGGTGGCGCTCGAGGCCGGCGATGGCTCGATCACCGCGACCCTCGCCGGTTACGCGACGGGCAGTCGGATCTCGCTCCACTGGAAGGGCCCCGCGGCGACCATCGACTTCACGGATCCACAGGTCACGACCACCGCGTGGGTGCCGGGAACCTCGGCGGCCGCGATCGGCGAGGACGGCACCGTGATCGCCGCCGATCCGTTGCTCGACGCGTGGGTCGTGCAGCATCGCGGCGACAAGCAGCCGCGGTTGGTCGCGGCCAGCTCCGCGCACCGCTATCCGCGATCGCTCGAATCGCAGATCGGCGAGCTGTTGTTCTACACGTCGATGATGGCGCCGTGGAACTCGACCAAGGGCAAGCTGAGTCGGTTCACCTGCGAGACCTGCCACCACGAGGGATACGTCGACGGCCGCACGCATTTCACGGGACGCGGCAAGGTGCACGCGACCACGCGCATGCTGTACGGCCTGTTCAACAACCGGCCGCACTTCTCGCGCGCGCTCGACAAGACGATGGCGGAGATGGTGCACGCCGAGTTCCGGGTCGCCAATCGCCACAACGGCCGCGATCCGTGGTTCTCGCTGACCTATGCCGACATCCCGTGGCTATCGCGGATCGATCATCTCGCGCACCGCGGCCACATCCCCGACAAGTTGTCGCCCGAGTTGCTGCGCAAGTCGTTCATGCAGTTCCTGATCGACAACACCCACCGGCCCAACCCGGCGGTGCTCGGCCGCGAGCACTTCACGGCGCTCGAGCGCACGGGGGCTCGCGTGTTCCGCGAGCGCTGCTCGGTGTGTCACGCGGCCCGGCTGATCGCGGAGGACAAGCGCAGCACCGTCCCGTTCGAGAACTGGGAGAAGGTCGTGCTGTCCGAGAACGGACCGATCGTGTGGAGCGACGCGGCGTACGCCAAGACGAGCGTGACCCCGTACGTCAATCCCCGCGGAACGCGCATCCCGACGCTGCGCCGGCTGTACAAGAAGTGGCCGTACTTCACCAACGGCACCGCGAAGTCGCTCGACCAGCTACTCGACCAGTACGCCTCGAACGACAAGCACGTGTTCCACGACGGAGCGCCTGCCGAGGGTGTGACCAAGCTGTCGGCTTCCGACAAGGCCGCGCTGCGCGCGTTCCTCGACCTGCTCTAGGAGACTCGCCGCTCGACCGAGCGACCCGTTCGTCATCAACCGACGGGGGTGCAGCCCGCCGGACAGTTGCCGTCACTATCGGCGCACGGCGGTGGATCCGGACACACGCCGGCATCCGACGTGCTGTCGGGGATGCAGAAGATCTCGCACAGGTTGCTATCGGTGTTGCCGTCCGCCAGCGCGTCGGGCGGTGGCTCGGGCGAGCCCTCGCAGGCCGACATCAGTCCACCGATCGCGGCGGTCGACGCCACGATCGTGAACGCGATCGCGGAGGGGATGCGGAGCCGGCGGGCGTTCATGGCCGCATCATAGCTCTCCCGGCGCGCGCAGCTCGAACAACCGCGCGTCGCCACCCGAGAGCGAGGTCGGCGTCACGGTCACCAGCTCGAAGCCCGGGAGCAACGCGCGGAGCTCGGGTTCGTCGATCGGGTGCGTGGCGAGTCCGGGCCCGTGGTGGGCGACCAGGAGCAGCGTGCCGCCGGGCGCGGTGCGCGCGGTGACCGCGGTGGCGTAGGTCGCGCGTTCGGAGGGCGGCAGGCAGTGCAAGAGCCCGCGATCGACCACGACGTCGAACGTGCCCTCGAGGTGCGGCGCGCCGATATCGTCGAGCGCGAACAGGATCGGTAGCTCGCCGGCACGTTCGCGAGCGCGTGCGAGCGCGGTCGGCGCGATGTCGGTCGCGGTGACGCGATAGCCGCGGCGTGCGGCCTCGATCGCCACGGTGCCGGTGCCGGTGCCGAGATCGAGCAGGCGGCGTTGCGTGTCGTCCTTCGGAGCCAGGCGGTCAAGAGCGTCGGTGAGCGGCGCGTCGATCGGATCGAGCGTCCACGGCAAGCGATCGACGGGCGTGGTCGCCCATAGCCGTTCCCATCCCGCGGCGTGCGTCGGTAGCGTGGCTCGCGCGACACCGACCTCGGTGGCGAGCAGGTGGCGCACGATATCGAGCATCGCCGGTGGCGGGGCCGCGGGCCCGAACATCGGGACGCGGTCCGCGGGACGGTGCGCGACCTCGACGCCGAGCGCGCCGTGGACGACGTATCGGCCGTGCACGCGCAGGGTCTCGAGGTTGTCCTGCACGGCCGGAGCGCCGAGCATGGCATCGTTCATCGACGGTGCGATCACCACCGGTGCGAGCGTCGCGGTGGCGATCGCGCTCACCAGATCCGAGCAGTCGCCGATCGCGATGCGCGCGATCGTGGTCGCGGACGCCGGCCACACCACCATCAGCTCGGCCCACTCGGCGAGCGCGATGTGCGGCACCGGCACGCGTTCGTCGCGTTGCCACAGGTCGCGCCACACCTGGTGGTGGACGAGCGCCTCGAGCGCGGCGACCGGGACGAACCGGTGTGCGGTGCTCGTGAGCGCGATCCGGACATCGCAGCCGAGGGAGTGGAGGCCGCGCACCAGGAGCGCCGCATCGACGGCGGCCACGGCGCCCGAGATCCCGAGCACCACGCGGCGCGTGAGCCGACGCGGACGGGGAGGGCGGTCGGGAGCCGCGACCAGCACCTGGTGGCGTTCGAGGAGCGCGAGGAGATCGTCGATCGGTTTCTCGGGGACCTCGCCGTCGGTTCGCTCCGCGAGCTCGGCGAACAGCTCGTCGCGGGCGATCGGACGCGCGTGGAGCTCGAGGACCACGCGCACGAGTTGCGCCGAATCGTCGTCGAACCGCAGCGTACCGCGCGGCCCGAGGATCGTGGTCGACTCCTCGTGATCGAAGATCCGGACGATCGGGGCGCGGATCCGCTGCATCGCGGGACGATATCGCGATCTGCCGCGCCCGAGCGGTCGAGCGCGCCGCCGGGCTCGGGTAGAGTAAGGCGCTTGTCCGGCTCACCGATTCGTCTACCCTCTGGGGTGCGCGACTTCCTGCCGCGTGCCGCCGCGCGCCGTCTGTCGCTGGCGTCCCGGCTCGGCCGCGTGTTCGAAGCCTGGGGGTACGCGCGGATCATCACGCCGGTGTTCGAGTGCGCGGACGTGCTCGATCGGGCCCTCGGCGGTGGGCTGCGTGGCGATGCACCCGCCACCGCGATCCGGTTCGTCGAGCCGCTCACGGGCGAGGTGGTCGCGCTGCGCGCCGATATCACCCCGCAGGTCGCGCGTCTGGTGGCGACGCGGCTCGCCGATCACGAGAGCCCGGTGCGGCTGTGCTACGAGGGCGCGGTCTATCGGGTGTCGGGACGACTCGCCGACGATCTCGGCCAGCGCGAGATCCTGCAGGCCGGCGTCGAGTTGATCGATCTCGCTCCGCCCGCCGGCGACGCGGAAGCGCTCGCGGTGGCCTCGGCCGCGCTCGCCGCCGCGGGGCTTCCGACCACGCGGCTCGACCTCGGGCACGTCGCTCCCGTCCGGCTCGTGCTCGGCGCGGCAGCGTCCGATGCCACGCGCGCCGAGCTGGCCACCGCGCTCGCGAAGAAGGATCGCCTCCGACTCGGGCAGGTGGCCCGCGCGTTGCCCGCGGACGTCGCGCCGCTCGCCGAGGCACTCGGTGGTTTGTGGGGACCGGCCGAGCCCACGCTCGAACGCGCGTTCGCGCTGGCGTGGCCCGACGACGTGCGCGCCGGTCTCGAGCAGCTGCGCGCGGTGCTGCAGGCGTTCGGCGAGCTCGTCGATCCCGAGAGCACGCCCACGGTGACGATCGATCTCGGCGACGTGCGCGGCTTCGACTACTACACCGGCGTGCGATTCGCCGGCTACGCCGACGGCGCGCCCGACGCGGTGCTGCGTGGCGGACGCTACGACACGTTGATCGGGCGCTACGGCCGCGCGGCGCGCGCCACCGGGTTCGCGATCGACGTCGAGGGACTCGCGCAAGCGCAGGCGCAGCATCCCGCGCACGCGACCGCCACCGCGGCCGGTGTCGCGCTCCACGGTCCGGGAGCCGCCGCGATCGCGCGCGGGTTGCGCGAGCGGTCGCTACGCGTGGTGACCTGTCCCGAACCGCCGACGGCGAGCTGGCTCGCCGCAGCAGGACTCGACGCCGCCGTGCTGATCGACGGCGCGCGAGGAGAGATCGTGCGTCCGGACGGATCGCGCGCCCCGGTCGCGGCCGACGCCGCCGCGATCGCTACGTTGTTGGAGGCACCAGAATGTCCGTCGTGATCGTCGTCGGCGCCCAGTGGGGCGATGAAGGTAAAGGCAAGGTCGTCGACCTGTTCACCGAGCGTGCCGATACGGTGGTGCGCTACGGCGGCGGAGCGAACGCCGGCCACACGCTCGTGATCGGCGGGCAGAAGCTCGTCACCCACCTCGTGCCCTCCGGCGTATGCCACCCGGGCAAGAGCTGCGTGCTCGGCGACGGCATGGTGATCGATCCGCATACGTTGCTCGAGGAGATCTCCGAGTGCCAGTCGCGCGACCTGCTGGTCCGCGGCGAGCTCCTGATCGGGCTCGGCGCCCACGTGATCCTGCCGTACCACAAGCTGCTCGACGGGCTGCGCGAGGATCACAAGACGAAGTCGGGCAAGGCGATCGGCACGACCCGGCGCGGGATCGGTCCAGCCTACGAGGCCAAGGCGGCGCGGCGCGGTGTGCGCGTGCGCGACCTCTCGAAGCCGGCGCGACTCGCAGAGCTCGTGCGCGCGAACCTCGACGAGCTCGGACCCGTGTTCCAGCATCTCGGTGGGTCGATTCCGGAGCCCGACGTCGCGAAGTGGATCGACGACGCGCTCGCGGCCGGAGAGCGCCTCGCGCCGCATACCGGGGATGCCGGGCGTCACGTCGCGCGCAAGATCGCGGCCGGCAAGCACGTGCTGTTCGAAGGCGCGCAGGGCTGCCTTCTCGATCTCGATCACGGGACCTATCCGTACGTGACCTCGTCGTCGACGATCGCCGCCGGAGCGTGTCAGAGCGCCGGGATCGGGCCGACCCAGATCGACAGCGTCGTCGGCATCACCAAGGCATACGCGACGCGCGTCGGTGCGGGGCCGTTCCCGACCGAGCAGCACGGCGAGCTCGGCGATCAGCTGAGAACGGCGGGTGGCGAGTTCGGTGCCACCACCGGGAGGCCGCGCCGCTGCGGGTGGCTCGATCTCCCCGCACTGCGGATGGGGGTTCGTCTGTCGGGGATGAGCGCACTCGCGCTGACCAAGCTCGACGTCCTGTCCGAGCTCCCCGAGATCCGCGCGTGCGTGGCCTACAAGCTCGACGGCAAGGAGCTCGACGAGCCGCCGACGGATCCCGACGACATCCTCCGCGCGGAGCCGGTCTACACGACGTTCCAGGGATGGGAAAAACTCCCATCCGACGCGCGCGACCTCACCGACCTCCCCAAACCCGCACGCGCGTATGTCGACACCATCGAGCGCATGGCAGGGGTGCCGTTCTGCCTGATCTCGGTGGGGCCGGATCGCGACGAGACGATCCACCTCCGCTCGGTCCACGATCCGTTCGCCTAGAGAGACCGGCTAAGACCGGCTGCCGACTGGCGTTCTGCCCGTACCCCTGTGGTACGATCGTTTTCCCCAGAAAACTCCAAGGAACGTGGGACTTGGGGGTCCCACCGTTCGAACCACTTACTGGGAACGACAGGATTCACTATGAAGATCGTCTGCGACGCTTGCCAGGCCAAGTACTCGATCTCTGACGATAAGGTCCAGGGCAAGGTCTTCAAGATTCGCTGCAAGAAGTGCAGCAACATCATCGTCGTCCGCGGTGCGGCGGCTGCCGAACCGGCACCTCAACCCGCGCAGGAAAAAGACACCCGCGTCTACGACTACGGCTATGAAGGTGGTGGCGATCAGCCGCCCGCCGGTGACGAGGAGGTGTGGCACGTCGTGATCAACCAGGATCAGGTTGGCCCGATGACCGCCGCCGAGGTCCAGCAGCGATTCGCCGGTGGTGAGATCGACGCCGAGACCTACGTGTGGCGCGAAGGCTTCGCCGACTGGTTGCCGCTGTCGCAGGTCGACACGTTCGCCGCACTCGCGGCGTCCGGTGCCACGACGACCGCGGCGGCCGGTGACGACGCCGCTGCTGCCGCTGCTGTCGCTGGTGGCGGTGGCGCCGCGGCGGTAGCCGCGATGTTCGGGGGTGTCGGAGGCGACGACGGCGGCACGGCGCGCAGCGATCCGGGCGATCTGTTCGCGGCGGCCTCGGCCGGTCATGTGGCCGGTGTCGAGGACGAAGGCGCGGGTGGTGATCTGTTCGGCGCCAAGCCGGTGACCACGCAGGAGCAGGCCCAGCAAGCGGCCAGCAAGCTCCGCGGCGAGCGCAACGAGAACTCGGTGCTGTTCTCGCTCAACAACCTCGCCCAGCTCGCGAGCAACAAGCCCGCGCCCCAGGCCTCGTCGATGCAAGGGCAGGCCACCGGTGCTGCGGGTGGCGAGGGTTCGGGTCTGATCGATATCCGGTCGATGGCCAGCGCGTATCTCGGTGGTCCCGGGGGCGGAGCGGCAGCGCCGTCGACCTCGGCAGCGGTCGGGTCGATCGACGATCTGCCCGTGTTCGGCGGCGGCGGGTTCTCCGAGCCCGCGGTGATCGTTCCGACGGTCCGCGCCTCGAACAACAACAAGATGATGATGATCCTGATCGGGTCGGTGGGGCTGCTCGCCGTTGCCGCGATCGTCCTCGTCGTCGTGCTGCTCAAGGGCGGCAAGAGCGAGAACAAGCCCACCGAGGTCGCCTCGAATCTCACCGAGCCCACGAAGCCCGCCGACGATTCGTCATCGACCAAGCCAGACGATTCGTCGTCGACCAAGCCCGCCGACGATTCGTCGTCGAGCAAGCCGGACGATTCGTCGAGCAAGCCGGACGATTCGTCGAGCAAGCCGGACGATTCGTCGAGCAAGCCGGACGATTCGTCGAGCAAGCCGGCAGCGGTCGCCGTGAAGAAGCCGGAGAAGAAGCCGGCCACGGTGCACCACACGACGACCCACCACACGACGACGACGCACCACACGACCACGACGAACACCAAGAAGGACCCGCCGCCGTCCAAGGGTGGTTGCGACGAGGTCTCGTGCGTCCTCAACAACTACGAGGGCGCGTGCTGCGCGCGCTATCGCAAGGGTAGCTCCGGCAAGAAGAAGGGGCCGATCGTCCAGATCGGCGAGCACAAGCGGAGCAACGTGCCCGATTCGCTCGATCGTTCGATGATCGCGGCCGGCGTGGCGCCCGTGAAGGCGCGCGTGATGTCGTGCGGGGATCGGTCGTCGGCCAAGGGCGTGGTGAAGGTGTCGGTCAAGGTCAAGCCGGACGGTGGGATTGCCAGCGTCACGGTTCGCAAGACGCCGGATGCGGCGCTCGGCCGGTGTGTCGCGGGCGCGATGCAGCGCGCTCACTTCAAGCGCACGCAGTCCGGCGGCTCGTTCGGTTATCCGTTCATCTTCTGAGCGGCTGACCGCCCGATCCGGGGGCTGACACGTCCCTCACGCACCCTGGCTGACAGGGTGCGGAGTTCTGTCCGCGGCCATTCCCCCAGCCGGTGCGGTGGCAGACGGAGTTGTCGTGGCCGGTTCCGGACACACGATCCCTCTGCCCGATCGCGCACTTGGAACCGTCCTCGCTTGGCACGACGCGAGCACCAGCGACCGGACCATGCGGACTCGTCTGCTCGCACTCGCCCTTGCCGCCTTTCCACTGGTCTCCTGTGCCGGCGACAGTCAGGGCGACGGGCCGACCCCGTTCGACGACGACAGCGAACCCTCGGGTGACATCGTCAACGATGGCGCACCGGCCAACGACTCGCTGCCCGATGACAACAAGGCCGACGCCGTGTATCCGGCGCAGTTCGAGCTCGGCGACCAGTCGCCGGTTCGCAGCCAGGGCAGTCGCGGCGTGTGCTCGATCTTCGCGTCGACCGCGATGATCGAGAACCTCTACATCAAGGCCGGGATGCCGGCCGACGAGGCCGACTTCTCCGAGCAGTACCTGCAGTGGGCGGCCAAGAACCTGTCCCACTCGTTCCCCCACACCGAAGGCTCGAGCTCGGACGCCAACCTTCGCACGGTCGTCAACTTCGGCACGATCAAGGAGGAGGACTGGCCGTACGAGTCGTTCCCGTGGTCGGCCTCCAACGACCCCGAGTGCGATGGCGGCGAGAACCTGCCGACCAAGTGCTACACCAACGGCGAGCCGCCACCGAGCGTGGAGACCGCGCGCAAGTACACGTTGCCGTCGACGCGGTGGATCAACACCAACTCGATCAAGGCGCACCTCACGACCAAGCGGGTCGGGGTCAACGTCGGCCTGACGTTCTTCTACCAGGCGTGGAACCACCGCCGCTCGACGCTACCGGTCAACGCCGAGTACTGGCGCCAGGGCTACGTCACGTACCCCAACGCCGAGGACAAGACCGAGTCGATGAAGCATCGTGCTGGCCACGCGATCCACATCGTCGGCTGGGACGACGATCTCGAGGTGTGCATGCGCGACGCCCAGGGCAACGACATCCCGGGCGACAACGGCGAGTGCAAGAAGGAGCGCGGCTTCTGGATCTTCAAGAACTCGTGGGGCACGGCCGGCTTCGGCATCGATCATCCCACGGGCCCGGGGTACGGCTATCTGTCGTATCGCTACGTCGAGGAATACGGCTCGGCCGTGGTCGCGGAGATCCCGACGCTCGACACCCCGCGAGAGGTCTGCGACGACCCCGGCATGGTCGACGAGGATGGTGACGGGCAGGCCAACTGCGCCGACGCCGATTGCTCGATGGCACCCGAGTGCACCGGCGGCGGTGGCACCGACCACACGTACGACGCGACGCCGGGCTCGGCGATCCCCGACAACGATCCGGTCGGCGTGTCGAGCGCGATCGACGTCGCCGACACCGGCACCGTCGCGGCGGCCAAGGTCACCGTCGACATCAGCCACACCTATCGCGGCGACCTCAAGATCCTCCTCGTCAAGGGCATGCACTCGGTGGTGCTGTTCGACCGC
Organism: uncultured delta proteobacterium; assembly: GCA_963772655.1. GTDB lineage: Bacteria > Myxococcota_A > Polyangia > Haliangiales > Haliangiaceae > JABFXX01. The sequence goes on along the minus strand of CAVYYE010000003.1, from coordinate 596,864 downwards.
ACGGGTGGATTGGCCGACGACGTCAAGGACACGTTCGACGTCACCGGGATCGCCGGCGAGCCGCTCGACGGTACGTGGACCTTGCAGGTCGTCGATAACGCGTCGCTCGACACCGGCACGCTCAACAGCTGGAGCCTGGAGGCGACGACGAACTGATTTCTGCGAGGCCCCTGATTACAGGCCCCTCGCTCGGCGGCGCCGCGTCCCTCCGCGGCGCCGTCACTTTTTTCGGCCGCGCTCCCTCTCCTCGCACCGTCCGATACGCCGAGCTCGTCGACACCAGCGCACGTGCCGAGTCGTCTAGTCAGTCGCAAACCGAGGTCGCGCTGCTCGCGCGACTCCTCCGCGAGGTGCCCGCCGACGAGCGCGCGACCGCCGCGCGTCACCTGTCGGGAGAGGTCGGGCACAAGACCGGCGTCGGGTACGCGACGATCGCGCGGTTTCGAGCCCGCCCGTGTCGATCGCCCGGTTCGAGCCGTCAGTCGATCGCGCGGTTCGAGCCGTCGTGTCGATCGCCGTCATGTCGATCGCGCGGTTCGAGCCGTCGTGTCGATCGCCCGGTTCGAGCCGTGATGTCGATCGCGCGGTTCGAGCCCGCCCGTGCACGTCGCCCTGTCGTTTCGCGCGCGAGTGTCAGCCCCGCATGTTAGTGCTAAATCAAGAATCATCCTCCTCGACCCCCGACCCCCGACCCTCGACCCCTCATGCCCACTCCTCGCAAACCTCCGCACGGCGGCGCTCGTCCCGGCGCCGGGCGAAAGCGTTCTCCCGAGCGCCGTCACGACCCGAGCCACGCGCAGCGGCCGGTGCTCTCGAGCCGTCACCCCGTTCACGTCATGTTGCGAGTCCGTGACGACGTGCCGAAGCTTCGCCAACGCCGCATGTACCATGCGATCCGTCGCGTGCTCGTGCGTTACCTCGAGCTCGACGGCTTTCGCGTCGTCCATATCTCGATCCAGCGCCGCCACCTGCACCTGATCGTCGAGGCCGCCGACGAGCAGATGTTGTCGCGTTCGATGCAGAGCTTCGCGATCAACGCCGCACGTTCGATCAATCGTGCCGCGAGACGGACCGGCAAGGTGTTCGCGTTTCGCTACAAGGCGATCCAGATCAAGACTCGCCGGTACGCGCGAAACGCCATCGCCTACGTCGTCAACAACTGGCGGCGCCACGGTGAGGACCGTGGCACGCGGGCGGCGATCGACCTCTACTCGAGTGGGACCTCGTTCGATGGATGGTCCAAGAAGCGGCGGTGGCGGGTCCCGGATACGCCACTGCCCGTATCTCGACCGAGAACGGCGTTACTCGCCGCCGACTGGCAGTGGTTCGGCCTCGTCGATCCGTTCGAACGCCCGGGGCCCGATCCGGGCGTGTCGCACGCCACAAAAGCTCCGCAACCGCGCTGACCCGTGGCCGATGGATCGACGACATGCGTTACGCTCGCCATCGGAGGCGTTCATGAAGTGGCTGCTCGTGGTGTCGGTGCTGGTCGGGTGCACGAAGCACAACCCAGCCGTGTGTTGCGAGAACGACATGGAGTGTGCTCGCGTCGGCTTCGAGGAGCCCAACGTCTGTACCGGCGACAGCGTGTGCGTTGCCAACACCTGCGTGGCCGAAGGCTGCGACGGGGACGAGGACTGTCACGACGCCGCAACACCGCACTGCGTCTCGGGGGCGTGCAGCGCGGGATGCAACGGCCCCGAGGACTGCACGGATCCCGACTTCCCGCTGTGCATCGCCAACGTGTGCAGCGTCGACTGCGAGGCGCGCGGTGGACGCATCGCGTTTCAGTCCAACCGCGATGGCGACGATGATGTGTTCGTGATGTTCGCGGATGGGTTCGCGCCTGTTCCAATGATCTCGAACGCGGCAAACGAAGGCACACCACGGTGGTCCCCCGACGGGACCCGGCTCGCGTTCTCGAGTGACGATGACTCGGACCTCGACGTGTACGTCACGGATTTCTCGGCCACGTCACCACTGAACCTCTCCAACAACGTCGATACCGATGACAACATCGAGTGGTCGCCAGACGGAACGAAGGTGGCCTTCAACTCGACGAACGGCGGCACCCAGCACGCTCGATTCGCGTTGTCGGATGGGACCGGTACGGTTCAGGAGCTCGTTTCGACGCCGGACCACAACGCCGAGCCCAGCTGGTCGCCTGATGGAAATCAGCTGGTTTTCGTGTCGGGTACCAGTCCCAACGACATCATCGCGATCGCGAATAGCGACGGAACGATCACCGCCACGTTGTCCCAGTCGATGGGAGACGGCAGTCACTTCCCGCGATGGTCTCCGGATGGGACGATGATCGCGGTCATTGCAGACACGACGGGGGCTCTGAAGGTCTTCACACCCAACAATTCGCTCGTCGCGACCACGAGTGCAGATGAGGGGATCTCGGACTTCATCTGGATGCCCGACAGCAAGTCGATCGTCATGTCCCGTAAGACCAGTGGAAATCGCGATCTGTGGTCCTACCCCATCGGAGGGAATGCGACTCGACTCACGACCGAGGTGGGAGACGACGATCACCCACGACTTTCACCAGACGGTACCTCGCTTGTTTTCGAGAGCACGCGTGATGGCAACTCGGAGATCTATCGGATGAGCGTAGATGGGTCGCAGCCGGCGAACCTGACCCTGCATCCCGGTGACGATCACTTTCCAGATTGGACCATCTGCCCACCGTGAGAACGAGCGCCGAGCTCGCGCACGCTCGAGGGAGGCGTTTGTCCTACACCGAGCACAGTCGACCGAATGTCCATTTCGCGCAATCGTTTGGCATAATGAGCGACATGAAGAGGCTGGTCCTAATCGTAGTTGTCGTTGGCCTGTCCGCATGCGGCAAAGTGGTCACGGGTGACGATGACGTGACGCCAGACGCGGATCCGTGTGCAGCGCCGAATGTCTGCGAGTGCACCGTCGCGACCGAGGACACCGACTGCGGCGCTCACGAGTTCTGCAACGACGCGGGTCCCGGCCGCGCCTGCGAGTGCGTCGCGGGCTACACCGGCGGCGTCGGAGGTTGCGTGTTCACCGGAACGATCAACGATCCGGGGTTCGCCGCCAGTGATGTGTGGACGCCGGTCGCCGGAGCGCTCCTCAACACCACCGCGGCGGGGGACGTCGATCCCGGCGAGGCCGCCTTCCTCCCGAGCACGTTGTGCGACCTCGGTCGCGTCGAGCAGACGGTCGACATGCCCACGTTCGCCAAGGCCGAGCCGCTGGTGCTCGAGCTGACCTACAAGAACCAGCAGGACTTCAACAACTTCGACTCCGTTGCGACCGGCGTGTCGTTCGGAGGGGTCGGTTGGTTCTCGCTGCCGTCGTTCGGCGATGCATTGTTCCACAGCGTTCGCATCTGTCTCTCGGCCGGTGGCTACGCGCCCGCCGGCACGACGGGGGCGGGCGCACCTGTCACGTTCATGGTCGGGCCGTACACGCCACCGCGAAATTGCCCGAACTCGACGATCAGCAACTTCTCCTTCGATCACTTCAACCTCGTGAAGGCGAACGCGGGCGAGTGTGGAGACCAGTTCGGACAGGGCCCGAACTTCGATGCCGAGAGCACGGGAGGCTGGACGTTCACCACGTCGGGCAACTCGTCCGGTGGCTTCGTCAACGGGCTCGGAGAGGGCGGCACGAAGGCAGCTCGCGTGAACCTGAACCAGCGCTGTGAGGGCGCGTTGATGGAGACGAACTTCAACGTCCCGGATATCGACAATCCTGCACTCGACATGTTCGTGGGGCTCAACGCGAACGCCGCCGGGAGCATGACCGCCGGTACCGGCAGCTTCGGCGGTGGCCTGTGGAACATCCAGGCACCGGCGGGCGGGACGTCGACCAAGATGCACATGTGCCTGCCTCCGTCGCTGCGCGGGCAGATCTCGAACCTGCGCTTCTCGCTGAACAGCGGCTCCGGCTCGTGCGCAGATGTCCTGAACTTCCAGATCTTCGCGGACAACGTGCAGGTCGTGGACGACCCGGCGTGCAACACCGCCGACGGAGTTCCCGATCCCGGATTCGAGTCGGGCAACCTTCCCCTCGGTGCCTTCGGATTCCACAGCTCCAGCACGGCCGATGCCGTGATTCGCTCGGTCGCCGGCAAGGCGCACTCGGGCACCCACTACCTCGCACTCGAGTCGCACGGTCGGTGCTCCTCGTCCGGGTACACGCTGGTCCCGATCGTGCCGCCCCCGAGCGGTGCGAACGGCCCGGCGTTGACGTTCTTCGCGAACGTGGGGACGAACCCGGATGCGAGCACGTCGGTGTTCACCACCGGCTCTTCGCTCACGCTGCCCGAAGGCGGCGGCTACATGAAGCAGACGGTGTGCCTCAACCCGAAATTCGTCGGGCGCCCGCAGGTGGTCACGATCAGCCACTCCGGCGGCTCGGGGCTCTGCGACAACAGCAACTACACGCAGCAGGATGCGTTGATCGACGACGTCGCGGTCACGACCGACCCGAGTTGCCCGGCCCAGTAACCCAGCTAGACGCGGCGGGTCCATCCGGATCATTGACAGCGTACGAAACGCAACAACGGGCGTAGAATCCGAGCCATGGACGCTTGGAAGCTTGTTGGGCTCGTTGGTGTTTTCGTCGTGGGGTGCGGAACGGTTCACAACGACATCCCCGATGCGTCGGGCGATGACGATGCTCCTCCCTCGACGTTTCGCGTGGGCGGCATGGTCACGGGGTTGAGCGGTGGGCAGGGCCTGACGCTGCAACTCGACGGTGCCAACGATCTCGCTGTCGACGCCGACGGGATGTTTCAGTTCCCCGTCGACCTCGATCCGGGAGCGAGCTACACGGTGTCGATCAAGGTGCCGCCATCGTGTCCGCAACGGATCTGCACGTTGGCCGCGGAGACTGGCACCGTCGGTGACTCCGACGTCACCAACGTCGCCGTAACATGCGCGACGCCGCACTATCGTCTGGTGTCGCAGAACTGGGGAGGGCAGTCGATCTTGCTGACCGACGACGTGCTGGCCCTCGCGGACGGTGCGACGGCAACTCCCCGCAAGGTCGCCGGCGCGAACACCGGACTGGTGGATAGCGAGATCGACAGCATCGCGTTCGATGCGACGCGAGACCTGCTCTACGCACCGGCGCAGAGTGGGGTGGGAGCTCCGGATTTGGCGATACAGGTGTTCGCGAACGCATCGACGATCTCGGGCAACGTGGCACCGGTACGGCGAATCATCGTTGCGGGCGAGACCAGCTTCAACGGCGTGGACGTCGATCCGGAACGCGACCGGCTCTACGTGTCGGGCACGGATAGCCTGTACATCTTTGACAACGCGAGCGTGTTGACCGGCACGGTGACGCCGGCGGCAACGATCACGCTGGCGTCGTCGGGCGCGGTGAGTCTCGATCGCAAGGCGGATCGGCTATACGTGTCGGCGCGAGCCACGTCGCTACACATCTTCGACAACGCGAGCCAGCTGACTTCGGGGTCTACTCCGAGCCGCACGCTGCAGTGGAACGCACCCGCGGACTTCGCTCGGGACATCGCGATAGATTCGTGCCGCGATCGTCTGTATCTGGGCATCCGCAACGTGACGGCCGGCGTGAACCTATTCGTGTTCGACTCGGCGTCGACGTTGACCGGGAACGGGGTCTCGCTCCCGGCGCTCGCCGCGGCGCAGGCCTCGGTCCCCGATAACCAGATCATGTCGGTCAAGCTCGACTCTTCGGGGCACCTCTATCTGTGGAGGGACTCGGCGGTCGCGGTGCGGATCCTGAACACCCCGGAGGCGCTGACCGGCACCACATCGGTGGTCCCCGACAAGACGATCAGCGGAGTGGTCGATCGCGGGTACGGGCTCGACCTGATGGCCTTCTAGGCCCGGGCGGCTTCGCTACGGATCTGCGCGAGCAGCGCGGTCTTGGCGGTCGCCGGCAAGAACGACGCGCGCGCGGCGTTCTCGGCGCACTGTACGAGCTCGGCAGGAGTCAGATCGAGCGCGGCGGCGGTCGCGCGGTAGTTGTCGGCGATGTAGCCGCCGAAGTACGCCGGGTCGTCCGAGTTGATCGTGACGGCGACGCCGGCGCGCAGCAGCTTGGCGAAGTTGTGCTGCTTCAGATCGTCGACCACGCACAGCTTGAGGTTCGACAGCGGGCACACCGTGAGCGGGATCTGGTCGCGGGCGAGTCGCTCGACGAGCGCGGGTTTCTCGTCGCAGCGGACGCCGTGATCGATGCGCTCGACCTCGAGCAGGTCGAGGGCCTCCTCGATGTACGCGGCGGGGCCTTCCTCGCCGGCGTGGGCGACCGGGCGCAGGCCGAGCGCGCGGGCCTGGGCGAACACGCGCTGGAACTTGCTGGGCGGGTTGCCGCGCTCGCCGGAGTCGAGCCCGACACCGATGAACTCGGAGCGGAACGGCAGCGCGGCCTCGAGGGTCGCCTGGGCGTCGGCCTCGGACAGGTGGCGCAAGAAGCACAGGATCAGCTCGGAGCTGATGCCGTAGCGCTTGTGCGCGTCCTCCATGGCGTCGCGCAGGCCGCCGAACACGACCTCCATCGGGATGCCCCGCGCGGTGTGGGTCTGGGGATCGAAGAACAGCTCGGCGTGGACCACGCGATCGGCGTGGGCACGCGTGAAGTAGGCCATCGCGAGGGCATAGAAGTCGCGGCGGTCGCGCAGCACGTCGCAACCGGCGTAGTAGAGGTCGAGGAACGACTGCAGGTCGTGGAATGCGTACGCCGCGCGTACGGCTTCGACGGAGTCGTACGGCAGCTTCACGCCGTGCTTGGCGGCGAGGCTGAACATCATCTCGGGCTCGAGCGTGCCCTCGATGTGGAGGTGGAGCTCGACCTTGGGAAGGCGCCGGATCAGACGGTCGCGATCGGCAGATGTGGGGACGGAGGGGCGCGATGCCATGGCGGCACGCTACCGCGGGGCGCTACGCGAGATGCGAGAGGGGTTGCCGCCCGGCGGCGCCGTGGGTACCGTCGGCCGCTCCATGTCCGACGAGAAACCAGGTACTCCGGACGCCCCTGGCGTGGATTTCGACCCGATCCCGGCGATCAGCGAACGCATGGGACTACCGCGAGGCGGCGTGGCCGCGGTGATCGCGCTGCTCGACGAGGGCAGCACGGTCCCGTTCATCGCACGGTATCGCAAGGAACGCACGGGCGGCCTCGACGAGGTCCAGATCCGCGGCATCGAGGAGCAGCGCACCTACCTGGTCGAGCTCGAGACCCGGCGCGCGGCGATCCTCGACAGCGTGCGCGAGCAGGGCAAGCTGACGCCCGAGCTCGAGGCGGCGCTGCGTGGCGCGCAGGTCAAGAGCGAGCTCGAGGACCTCTACGCCCCGTACCGCCCGCGCCGCAAGACCCGCGCCTCGGTGGCACGCGATCGCGGCCTCGAGCCGCTGGCGCAGAACATCGTCGCGCAGGGTGCCGAGGGCGATCCGATCACCGAGGCCGCGGCGTTCGTCGGGGAGGGCGTGGCGAGCGCCGAGGAAGCGCTGGCCGGCGCACGCGACATCGTCGCCGAACAGATCGCCGACACCGCGGAGGTCCGCGCACTGGTGCGTCGCGAGTTCGCCGAGCACGGCGAGCTCACGAGCGAGGTCGTACCCGGCAAGGGCGACGAGCCGACGAAGTTCGAGCAGTACTACAAGTTCTCCGAGGCGGTGAAGACGATCCCCTCGCACCGGTTCCTCGCGATCCGGCGCGGCGAGGCGGAAGGCGTGCTGCGCGCGCACGTCACGGTCGACGCGCCGAAGGTGACGGCGGCGATCGAGCGGCTCGCGAAGCTCGATCCGGCATCGCCGTGGAGCGAATCGCTCCGGCTCGCGATCGCCGACGCGTTCAAGCGCCTGCTGTCGCCGAGCGTCGAGAACGACGTGCGTGCCGAGCTCAAGCTCCGCTCGGACGGCGCGGCGGTCGACATCTTCGCCGGCAACCTGCGCAACCTGCTGCTCGCCGCACCCCTGGGCACGGCGAGCGTGATCGGCATCGATCCGGGGCTGCGCACCGGCTGCAAGTGCGCCGCGATCGACGCCACCGGCAAGTTCCTCGGCACGATCACGGTGTACGTGACCAGCGAGGGTCAGCTCGCGAAGGCCAAGGACGAGCTGCTCTCGTTCGTCCAGAAGCACAAGCCGCGCGCGATCGCGATCGGTAACGGCACCGGCGGCCGCGAGGCGGAGCAGTTCGTCAAGCGCACGCTCACCGACGCCGGCCTGCGGCAGGGACCGGAGGCGCCGTACGTGGTGCAGGTCAACGAGGCGGGCGCGAGCGTGTACTCCGCTTCCGACCTCGCCCGCGAGGAGTTCCCCGAGCTCGACCTCACGATCCGCGGCGCGATCTCGATCGCGCGGCGACTCCAGGACCCGCTCGCCGAGCTGGTCAAGATCGAGCCCAAGTCGATCGGCGTCGGCCAATACCAGCACGACGTCAACCAGACGGTGCTCGCCAAGAAGCTCGGCGACGTGGTCGAGGACTGCGTCAACCGCGTCGGCGTCGAGCTCAACACCGCGAGCGCGCAGCTGCTCGGCTACGTGGCGGGGATCGGTCCGTCACTCGCCGCCAAGTTGGTGGTCCACCGCGATACCCACGGCGCGTTCGCGTCGCGCGCGCAGCTGACCGACGTTGTTGGCCTCGGCCCGAAGACGTTCGAGCAGTGCGCGGGGTTCTTGCGGATCGCGAAATCGACCCATCCCCTCGACGGCTCGGGCGTGCACCCCGAGCGCTACGAGCTGGTCGAGCAGATCGCGAAGGATGCCGGCGTCGAGGTCCCGCAGCTGATCGGCAACCAGGACCTGGTCGACAAGATCGACTTCTCGAAGTACGTGACCGACGAGGTCGGCGAGCCGACGCTGCGCGACATCGCGGGAGAGCTCACCAAGCCCGGCCGCGATCCGCGCGCCGAGTTCGAGCCGCCGAAGTTTCGCGACGACGTCACCGGGATCGAGGATCTCAAGCAGGGCATGGTGCTCGAGGGCGTGGTCACCAACGTGACCGCGTTCGGTGCGTTCGTCGACATCGGCGTGCACAACGACGGCCTCGTTCACGTCAGCCAGCTCTCGGACCAGTTCGTCAAGGATCCGAGCGAGGTGGTCAAGGTCGGCCAGAAGCTGACCGTGCGCGTGCTCGAGGTCGATCTCGCGCGCAAGCGGATCGCGCTCTCTGCCAAGCGGGGCGGTCAGCCGCGTCCCAAGGGCGAGCGCGGAGACAAGCGTCAGGGCAAGCGCGGCGACGGTCCGCGCAGCGAGGGCGCACGCGCCGAGCGTGGCGAGGGTCCGCGTGGAGAAGGTCCGCGTGGAGAAGGTCCGCGTGGCGAAGGTGGTCCTCGTCAGGGTCGCAAGCGTGGTGGTCGCGGACGTGGCGGCGGGCAGGGCCAGAACCCGAACCAGCCGCAGGGGCAGGGACAGCCTCCGGGCCCGTCCGAGGGCGCGGGGGCGCAACCCCGGGGCGAGGGTGGCCGCGAACGCCGCCAGTGGGCCGCGCGCGATAACCGCGACGGTGGCGGTGGAGGCGGTGGCGGTGGCGGTGGCGGCGGTGGTGGTGGTGGTCGCGGACCTCGTCGCGACGACGATCGACGGGGCGGCGGCGGCAGGGGTGGACCGCGTGGCGATCGCGACAAGAACCCGCCGCCCGGTTGGGGCGTCTCGGGATTCACGAACAACCCGTTCGCGAAGCTGACCGAGAAAGACAAGAAGTCCTAGGCGATCGCCGGACCAGGATCGCGCGCGGCCCGGAGGCCCGACGCGTGCGCGAGGCAGATCTAGAGCCGCCGTCGCGGGCGTGCTACTCCAGAAATGGTGCGGGGGATCTGGATCGCAGCGATCGCGGCGCCGATCGCGTTCGCGTGCAAGTCGAAGTCGCCGCCCGCGGGTGACGACGACGCCGGGGCTGCCGCCGCGGCGTCGCCCGCCGACGCGCGGCGGACACCACCTCCGAACAAACCTCCCAGGCCCGAACGTACCGAGCACGCGGTGTTCGATCTGGTCGCCAACCGCCACGCGGCGCACGTCTACAACACCGGCGATCTCGTCCTCGACGCGGCCGACATCGGGTTCGCGCGCTACACGCGGTTCGGCGTGCCGAAGCCGCACTGGCACATCGGGCATCGCGTCGACGGCGTACGCGCGTCGATCGCCGATCGCAGAGCGCTCCTCGAGGTTCCGTTCGACGGCACCATGGCGGGTAGTGTCGATCGGCTCGAGGCGCGCGTGCACGGCAAGGCCAAGCAGTGGATCGCGCTGCGGGTCAACGGCCGCGCCGCCGGCAAGTCGACCAAGACGTCGCGGGTCTCGCTCGCCACCGACGGCTGGCAGACGATCGCGATCCCCGTCGAGCCGGGTCGGTGGGCGACCGGCGAGAACGAGATCTACCTCGAGACCGGTGGCAAGCCGCGCGGCAAGATCGCGTACGAGTGGCTACGGTTCGCGACCAAGAACAAGACGATCGATGGCGATCCGCGAAAGGCCGCGACGTTCGATGCCACGTCGCGGACGATCTCGCTCGGCCTCGACTCGACGCTGGTGTGGTACGTGACCATCCCCGACGGCGCGAACCTGGTGGCCGGCGTCGACGGCTCGTGCACGGTCGACGTGCGCGCGACCACGAGCGACGACAGCTTCGTCGGTGGCGTGCTCGGCGAGGACCGGTCGCGGATCGATCTCACGAAGCTGACCGATCGCGTGGTCGGCCTGACGCTGACCGCACGCGACTGTCCGATGGCGCAGATCAAGGCACCCGAGATCCGGCTCCACGGCAAACCGCCGGCGGCACCGCCGAAGGCGAAGGCTCCGAAATACATCGTGCTGTGGATCATGGACGCGCTGCGCGCCGACAAGGTCCCCACGTTCACGCCGGGGGCGCGCGCGAAGACGCCGAACCTCGACGAGCTCGCCAAGACCAGCACGATCTTCCGGCAGTACTACGTGCAAGGAAACGAGTCGCAGACCAGCCACTCGACGATGTGGACCGGGCTGTATCCGGCAGTTCACGACGTGCGGATGGCCGGCCGCGGCGGCACGTGGCGGATCGAGGACAAGTTCGCGGTGCTCGCGGAGAAGCTGAAGGCGGCCGGCATGTACACCGCGGCGGTCACCGGCAACGGGTTCGTCAACGAGGATGGTGGCTACGCGCGTGGGTTCGACGAGTTCCGCAACATGATGCGCGAGAAGGGCGTGAAGAACGGCCTGATCTACGGCGAGACCATCGTCGACACGGCGCTCGCAAGATTCGACGCGCATCGCGATCGTCCCCTGTACCTGTGCTTGGGCACGATCGACACCCACGGGCCGTGGGTCGCGCGCAAGCCATGGATCGACGAGTACTCGCCGAACTACGACGGTCCGTTCCAGGAGTTCGCGACCGCCAAGGAGCTCGGCTTCCGCAAGGGCTCGATGGGGTGTCACGTGATCCCTCCGAAGCCCGAGATCGAGCGACTGCGCGCGATCTACGACTCGGACATCAGCTACCAGGATCAACAGGTCGGTCGCGTGGTCGCCAAGCTCAAGGACTGGGGAATCTGGGATCAGACCCTGCTCGCGATCACCGCCGATCATGGCGAGGAGATGTTCGAGGATCAGAGGTGCGGGCACGGTGGCTCGCTGCGCGACTCGCTGATCCGCGTGCCGCTCTTGATCCACGATCCGTCGCGGTTTCCCGGCGGTGCGGTGGTCGAGGAGGGCGCCGAGGCCACCGACCTGATGCCGACGTTCCTCGACGCGATGGGCGCTCCGATCGACGGCGCGATCCAGGGCGCGTCGCTGATCGGGCTTGCCAACGGCGTCGGGCGGGGCTGGCCGCGGCCGTCGTACGCCTCGATGTACGAGTACGCGCACGCGATGCGGATCGGTCGGTGGAAGATCCGGGTCGGTACGCGTGGCGTGCCGATCGTCGGTGACCTGGTCGCCGATCCGGGCGAGACCGCCGACCTCAAGGCCAAGCACCCGGTCGAGCGCCGGATGCTGACCGACAACCTCGGCCTGTTCCTCGCGCTTCGCGAGCAGTGGCACAAGCGAACGTGGGGTGTGACCACCGCCGTGACCCCGGCCGGCGCGGCCGCGCTCGACGAGGCGCAGACGCCGTGACACCCGCGACGCGGACCGCCGTCGCCATCGCCATCGCGACGCTCGCCGCCGCGCCGGTCGCCCGGGCCGACGCCAAGGTGACGACGGTGGCGCCGGTGCCCCCGATCGCCCCCAACGGCCCGGAACTGTGGCTGCGCGGTTCGACCCACGTCCACGCACGCCCGTCGGGTGATAGCCGGACACCGATCCGCGACGTCGTCCACTGGTACGAGTCGCATGGCTACGACTTCATCGTGCTCACCGATCACAACCGGATCAGCCAGCTCGATCCGTGGGACGACACCGCGGGCACACCGTCGCTGCGCCGCCCGAACGCGCCTGGATTGATCGTGCTCGCGGGCGTCGAGCTCACCAACAACCCGGGGCGTTGTCGGCCGGTGGGCGATGTCAGCAAGAGGTGTCGCATCCACGTCAACCTGATCGGCGCGACGTCGCGCGTGCACGGCAAGCTCACCAACTGGATCGTGCGAGACCGCGTCGATCGCGTGTCGAAGTACCAGGGCGCGCTCGATGCCGCGAAGAAGCTCGGCGGCATCCCGCAGCTCGACCACCCGCAGTGGTTCTGGGGCATGACCCCCGATCTGTTGCTCCAGCTCGCGAATCGAGGCTTCGTGCTCTACGAGCTCGCGAACGTGCAATTCGCACGGTGGAACGCGGGCGATCGCCGTCATCTTTCCACCGAGGCGCTGTGGGACGCGGTGCTCGCGCGCGGTGCCACGCTGTGGGCCGTGGCGTCCGACGACGCCCACGACTACGCACCGGGGAACGGCCGATATCCACCGGGCGGTGGCTTCGTGATGGTCAAGGCACGGCGCGATCCGCAGGCGATCGTCGACGCGCTTCGCACCGGTCGGTTCTACGCGTCGACGGGTGTCCTGCTGTCTCGCGCGGAGGTTTCGCACGGTCAACTTGTCGTCGAGATCGCACCGTCCGAGGCCGCCGACACGATCGTGTTCGTCGAGAACGGCCGGCGGATCGTCGAGCACGGGAGGCAGGCCCGACGTCCGATCCCGCGGACCGGATACCTGCGCGCTGTCGTCGAACGCGCAGATGGTGCGCGAGCATGGACGCAACCGGTGCGCCGGTAGCGCTGTGTTTCAGCGTGTTACATCCTGGTAGCGCTACAGGGCGACGTAGCCGTGCCTCACGGCGAACCTCGTCAGCTCCGAGTTGTTACGGAGCCCGAGTTTCTTCAGCACGTGACCGCGATGGGTATCGACGGTCTTGATGCTGATCGCGAGGTGTTCGGCGATCTCGCGGTTCGTCATCCCGCGCCCCAGCATTTCCATCACTTGCTGTTCGCGCGCGGTGAGCGAAGCCGCGGGGTTGGCCGCCACGAGGTGCTCGACGGCGGGCGGTGCGACGGGCTCTCCGCGTGCAACCGCACGGATCGCCTCGACGAGCGCTTCGGGTCCCTCGGTCTCCCCGAGATAACCGTGTGCGCCCGCGGCGATGGCGCGCGCCGCGAGGTTGCCGTCGGCGTGCGTCCCGAGGACGATCACCAGCGGTGCGTTGTCGAGCAGACGCAGCTCGGCCACCACATCGAGTCCCGCACGATCGGGCAGGAGCAGCCCGATCAACAGGACATCCGGGCTGTCACGCTGCACCATGTCGAGCGTTTCCGCCGCGGTACCCACCGCTGCAGCGACGTCGATGTCGTCTACGCGCGAGAGCGCCTCGCGCAGCGCCCAACGGACGATGGTGTTGGGTTCGGCAATTGCGAGTCGGATCATTGGTGCCTCCGCCTCTAATACCTAGCAACGACCGTTCCGAATTTCGCAACGCCGTGATATCTGCGCCGGCGATGTCTCAGCGCCTCGTCGTGGGTATCGCCGGCGGGACCGGTTCGGGGAAGACGACCGTCGCGCACAAGCTCGCGGCCGCGATGCCTCCGGGGCGCTGCATCACGCTCGAGCACGACGCCTACTATCGCGATCAGAGCCATCTGTCCGTCGAGGAGCGCGCGCACATCAACTTCGATCACCCGGCGGCGCTCGAATCGAGTCTGCTCGCGCACCACCTCTCGGAGCTGCGCGCGGGACGCTCCGTCGAGATCCCGATCTACGACTTCAGCACGCACACGCGAACGGCGAAGACGCGCCGGGTATCGCCGGCGAGGGTGATCATCGTCGAGGGCATCCTGGTGTTCACGGAACCCGCGCTGCGCGACCAGATGGACATCAAGATCTTCGTCGACACCGACGCCGACATCCGGTTGATCCGCCGGATCCGTCGCGATCTCGAACAGCGCGGCCGCAGCTTCTCGTCGGTCCGCGACCAGTACTACACGACGGTGCGACCGATGCACCTCGAGCACGTCGAGCCGTCCAAGCGTTGGGCCGATCTGATCGTGCCGGAGGGCGGCGACAACAAGGTCGCGCTCGACGTGTTGCTCGGTCGGCTGTGGCGGATGGCGTTCGACACCTAGACGTCGACGCTGGTACAGTGCTCGCGATGTCGAAACCGATCGCGGTCGTCACCGGCGGCGCGGGCTTCATCGGGTCACACCTGGTCGATCGTTTGATCGACGGTGGACACCGCGTGGTGGTGCTCGACAACTTCTCGACGGGCAAGCGCTCGAACCTCGCGCGGTGGAAGGACCGCGAGGGCTTGTCCCGCGACGACGGCGTGCTCGAGATCGTGAACTGCGATGTCGGCCACGGCGTGTTCGCCGCGCTCGCACCGATCGTGGCGAGCCACGGCAAGATCGAGCGGATCGCACACCTCGCCGCGCAGGTCTCGGTGGTGGCCTCGATCGCCAATCCGCTCGTCGACATGTCCGTCAACTACGGCGGCACGTTGCACGTGCTCGAGTACGCCCGGGCGATGGGCGTCGCGAAGGTGGCGCTGGCATCGTCGGCGGCGGTCTACGGCGATACCGACCTGTTCCCGGTGTCCGAAGACGCTCCGACCCGGCCGGTGTCTCCGTACGGGATCCACAAGCTCGCGAGCGAGCACGCGCTCGACTACTACTCGACCGTTCACGGGGTCCCGGTGACGGTGCTGCGGTTCTTCAACGTCTACGGGCCGCGCCAGGATCCGTCGAGTCCGTATTCGGGCGTGATCTCGATCTTCGCCGATCGCGCCAAGGCCGGCCGGCCGCTGACGATCTTCGGCGACGGCAAGCAGACTCGCGACTTCGTCTACGTCGGCGACGTGGTGCGAGCCCTGGAGGTCGCGCTCGGCGACGGGCACGATCGAACGATCGCGAACGTCGGGACCGGCCGCGAGATCACGATCGACGAGCTGGCGGCCACCGTGGTGAAGCTGTGCGGCGGGACCAGCAAGATCGAGCACGCGCCGGCGCGGGCCGGCGAGATCGTGCGCTCGTTCGCGCGGGTCGAGCGGCTGGCCGGGCTGGGCGCGAGCGCCCGCACCGCCTTGATCGACGGTCTGCGCGAGACGCTGTCGTAAGACAGCTCGCTCGCTCAGTACAGACCGCGGGTCGCGCGGTACTCCTTGTACGCGCGGTTGCCGACGCAGCCGAGGATGCCGGCGACGATCTGCAAGCCTCCGACGATCGCACCGATCGCGAACAGCCACATCGGCAGATGGAAGCCGTGCGCGAGGATGCCGAGGAACACGAACGCGAGCACCGTCAGACCGCCGAGCACGATGCCGGTGATCGCCGGGCCGAGCAAACTGCGCAGCTTGCCGGTCATCGTCTGGATGCCCCACACCAAAAACATCACCGCGAGCGACAGGCCGATGATCGAGCTCGGCTGCACGCGGCCGCCGGCGGCGAGCGTGGTCAGGTTGCCGAGCAGCCCGAGAAGGCCGTAGATCAACCAGATCACGGACGCCGCGATCGCCGTGCCGGGCAGCGAGTGGCGCGGGGCGAATGCGGCCGCCATCGGCGCGAACGGCTGGGGCGCGTGCTGTTGCGGCGGGTAACCCGGCTGGCCCTGCGGGGCGTAGCCGGGAGAGTATTGCGGTGCAAACCCGGGTGGATAGCCCTGCGGCTGCGGGGGCTGCTGGTGGGCGTTCGGGGCGTAAGGCGAATCGGACATGAAAGGGTCTCCTGAAGGTCGACTCCCTTTCAGACGACACCCACCTGTCGATGTCGCGGACCGGATCGCACGGTTCGCTCGGAGGTGCGTTCAGATCGTCTGGGTCTTCTTGCCGGCCTTGACCCAGCCCGCGATCCCGGCCGGGAGCACCTTGACGTTGGTGTAGCCGGCGACGATCGCCTTCTCGGCGGCCTCGTGCGAGGCACCGCAGTGCGTGTTGGCGCAGTAGAACACCAGCGGCCGCGACTTCTGGGGCGGGAGCTCGCTCGTGGTGAAGGTCTCCGAATCGGAGAGCAGCAGCGCGCCGGGGATCACGCCCAGCTTCTTGCGCGTGCCCTCACCGTTGGCGTCGACCGGCGTGGCCTTCTTGTCGGACAGCATGCCGTCGAGCTGGTCGACCGTGACCGTGGCGATCTGTGCCTTCTCGGCCTTGGGAGCCTGGTCGGAGTCGGCCGTCTTCTTCGAGCAACCCGCGACGGACAGCGTCGCGACGATGGCAAACAGCAGGGTGCGCATGAGCGGACCCTACCCGACGCTCGCCGACCTCACAACCGCCCGAATCGTCGCGAGCCCAGGCGAGCCCAGGCGAGCGGGTGCGACAACTCGCGTCGCACGCTATGGTCGCGCCCCGTGACCGCCCCCGAACGCCCGCGCGACCGCCCGTGGATCTTCCGGACCTACTCGGGCCACACGAGCGCCGCGGCGTCGAACGAGCTGTACCGCCAGAACCTCGCCGCCGGACAGACCGGGCTCTCGATCGCGTTCGACCTGCCGACCCAGTGTGGCTACGACCCCGATCATCCGATCGCACGCCCCGAGGTCGGCAAGGTCGGCGTACCGATCGCGTCGATCGACGACATGCACGCCCTGTTCGACGGCATCCCGCTCGAGCAGATGAACACGTCGATGACGATCAACGGCACGGCGATGTGGCTGCTCGCGCTCTACCTCGGCGTCGCGCGGTCGCGCGGCATCGATCCGACACGGCTTCGCGGCACCACGCAGAACGACATCGTCAAGGAGTACCTCGCGCGCGGGACCTACATCTTCCCGCCGAGCGCGTCGCTCGATCTGATCGCCGAGACCTACGAGTACTGCGTCGCGAACGTGCCGCGGTGGAATCCGTCGAACATCTGCAGTTACCACCTGCAGGAGGCCGGCGCGACGCCGGTGCAGGAGCTCGCGTTCGCACTCGCCGATGCGGTCGGCGTGCTCGATCGCGTGCGCGAACGCGGGCGGGTCACCGGCGAGGCGTTTCAACGCTGCGTCGGTCGCGTGTCGTTCTTCGTCAACGCGGGGATCCGGTTCATCGAGGAGACCTGCAAGATGCGGGCGTTCGTCGCGCTGTGGGACGAGCTGTGCCGCGATCGCTACGGCGTCACCGATCCCCAGCTGCGGCAGTTCCGGTACGGCGTCCAGGTCAACTCGCTCGGCCTCACCGAGCAGCAGCCGGAGAACAACGCCTGGCGGATCCTGATCGAGGCACTGGGGGTCACGCTGTCGCGCGATGCGCGGTGCCGCGCGTTGCAGCTGCCGACGTGGAACGAGGCGCTGTCGCTCCCCAGGCCGTGGGATCAGCAGTGGGCGCTGCGGCTGCAGCAGATCCTGGCGTACGAGACCGATCTGCTCGAGTACGACGACGTGTTCGCCGGCTCGCCGGTGATCGCCGCCAAGGTCGACGAGCTGTGCACGGGCGCGCGCGCCGAGCTCGCGCGGATCGTCGACGCCGGCGGGATCCAGGGAGCGATCGAGAACGGCTACTGCAAGGCGGAGCTGGTGCGCTCGATGGCGCGCCGGATGGCACGGATCGAAGCTGGCGAGCAGGTGGTCGTCGGCGTCAACAAGTGGACCGATGGACTGCCGTCGCCGCTGACCGCGGGTGACGACGGCGGCGTGTTCCGGGTGCCGACCTCGACCGAGGCCGCGATCGCCGCCGTCGAGAACACGCGGCGCGAGCGCGATGGAGCGCGGGCGAAGGCCGCCCTCGACGCGCTGGTCGCGGCGGCCAAGGCGGGCGAGCCGATCATGGAGCCGTCGATCGAGTGCGCGCTGGCGCGGGTCACCACCGGCGAGTGGGCCGGTGCGTTGCGCGGCGTGTGGGGCGAGTACCGCGCACCGACCGGGATCGCGGGGGCACGGATCGCGAGTGGCGATGCCGACGGTGATGGATGGGCCGCGCTGCGTGCGCGGGTGGCCGGCTTGCCCCGCCGCCCCAAGCTCTTGGTCGGTAAGCCGGGGCTCGACGGGCACTCCAACGGGGCCGAGGTGATCGCCGTGGCCGCCCGCGACGCGGGTTTCGAGGTCGTGTACGCCGGCATCCGGCTCGAACCCGCGGCGATCGCGCGCACCGCGGTGCAGGAGGACGTCGACGTCATCGGCCTGTCGATCCTCTCCGGCTCGCATCTCGAGCTGGTCGGTGCGGTCACCGCGGAGCTGAGGAAGCAGGGTGCGGGCGAGATTCCGATCGTCGTCGGTGGGACCGTTCCGCAGGTCGATCACGCGGCGCTCGCCGAGCTCGGCGTGAAGCGGATCTTCACGCCCGCCGACTACAAGCTGGTCGACATCGTCGGCGAGCTCGTCGACCTCGTGGCATAGAGCTGGGCGCCCGCTCGCGAAGTCTTTGTCACCCGACTTCGCTTCCGCGGTCGGCCGATCCGCTGGGCGCCCGCTCGCGAAGTCTTTGTCACCCGACTTCGCTTCCGCGGTCGGCCGATCCGCTGGGCGCCCGCTCGCGAAGTCTTTGTCACCCGACTTCGCTTCCGCGGTCGGCCGATCCGCTGGGCGCCCGCTCGCGAAGTCTACTGGGGCGCCGGCGTCGCCAGCATGATGCAGTTGCCCGGCGTCGCGTAGGCCGTGTACGCCTTCTCGGCCGGCCACGCGTACCCGAAGATCATGCACATCTCGTTGTCGCCGATGCCCTCGACGATCGTGTGATCGTAGGAGTTGTCCCACGTGCACGAGTACGTGATGCCCGTCGACGATCCGAGCTCGACGGGTGGGTCGTAGTACTCGAGTACGCCGCGATCCGGATCGTAGCCGGGCGAGTCGAGGAACTTCATGCCGTCGAACGGTCCGCCCTGGTAGCTGGCGTCGAGCGAGCGACCGAGCGCGTGCATGTGCGGCAACAGCGACACCACGTGCATGTCGTGATCGGCGCCGGGGAGCGAGCAGTCGGCGGTGACCGTGGTGGTCATGTGCGGCGGCAACTCGAACTCCTGGTAGAGCCAGATGAACGCGCCGAGCTCGTGGGTGAGCTTGGACTCGTCGATCGTGAACCACTCGTACGACGGCGCCACGGTGACCGGCTGGTCGCTCGGGTTCAGGTAGTGCATGCGCGCGACGACCTCGAACCCGTCGTCGACGCGGTAGCCCTCGCCATCGGCGAACCGGTACCACTCGTCACCGACGATCTGGGTCGACGATCCGAAAAGCACCGATCCGCCGTTGATGACGTCGGTGCCCTCACCGGTGTTGTCGCCGGGCGGGCACTCGCGGATGCCGGTACCCGTCGCGGGCCGGGTCGTGACGTTGCCGTGATGGAGCCCGGGCTGGGTGTGGAGCACGGCCCCGCCGACGTGATGCGAGGGTCCCGTGAGCTCGAGCGGGAAGATCCAGCAGGGCAGGGCTTCCTCGCCCGGCGCCAGCACGGTCTCGGGCAACTGGATCGAGAATCCTCCGACGGTGAACGCCGGCGGGGCCTCGGTGGGGTGCTCGCCGGTCGGTGGCTCGGTGAGCGGTGCGAGGCCGTCGCCGCAGGCGCAGACGAACGCCATCGCGAGCGCGAGCAGCATCACGCGGGTCCCCACGCCCACAACCTACTATGATCTCGCGAAATCGGCAGTCGGGTTCGTGAGCATCCCCCTGCGCTTGCTCAAAACGCTCCGTTTTTCATAGATTCCCGCTCCTACCCATGGGGATCACTGATTTCTTTCGCCCCAAATACCGCCACAGCAACGTCCGCGTGCGTGCCGAGGCCGTCAAGGCCTTGACCCGGGACGATGCTGCCACCCTGATCGACATCGCCCGCAACGATCGTGACATCGGCGTTCGCAAGATCGCGATGGAGAAGATCGACAAGGCGTCCATCCTCGCGGACATCGCCGCCGCCGAGTCGGAACGTAGCCTGCGCGACTTCGCCGGCGAACGCGCCGCGAGGCTGTGGCGGTCGGCCGCGTGCTCGGACGATCCCGACGACGCCGACGAAGCGCTCGCCGGCATGATCAAGCTCGGCGATCAGAGCGCGCTGGTCGACGTCATCGTCGATGCCGAGCTCGCGACGATCCGCAAGCGCGCGTTCGGCGAGCTCCGCGATCCGCGCGCGCTCGCCAGCCTCGCGCGCAGCGCGGCTCCGCAGGATCTCCGGGTCTCCGCCGTGGCGCGGATCGACGATGGCGACGTGCTGCGCGCGCTCGCGATCGACACCCGGCAGAAAGAGGTCGGGCTCGCCGCCGTCGAACGGCTCGAGGATGTCGACCGCCTCGACAACGTGGCCCAGAAGGCCAAGAACAAGGCGGTACGCCAGAAGGCGCGCAAGATCCTGGCCGAGATCCAGGAAGCCGAGCGCGCCAAGAAGCCGGGGATTCCCGACGACGTCAAGCGCAAGCGCGCCGAGCGCGCGCAGCTGATCCGCGAGGTCGAGGAGGTCGCCGATAGCTTCGACTTCGTCAAGGTCGCCGAGCAGGTGCGCAAGGCCGAGGCCGAGTGGGCCGCCAACGGCCACGCCGACGAGCCCGATCCCGACGATCGGTTCGGGACCGCCGTGCAGCGGTTCTGGAAGCGCAAGGAGATCCACGACGAGCAAGCGCGCAGCGCCGACGAGCTTCGCGCGACGGCGCGCGAGGCCGAGGCGGAGACGTCGAGGAACACCAGCGCCGAGGAGCGTCCGGTGCGGGACGACGCGCCCGACGACTACGTTCGCGAGATCGAACCCGATCCGGCGCGCGAGGCGCGCGAGGCCGAGGCGCGGATGCGGCGCGAGGAACGCGACAAGCAGCGTGTCGAGGACGAGGAACGCAAGGCGGCCGAGAAGGCCGAGAAGGCCGAGAAGGCCAAGCAGGATGCCGAGCGGTCGGTCGCGCTCGCCGAGAGCTTGCGCGCGATGGTCGCCGACATGGAGGCTCTCGCCGGCCGTGGCGACGACGGCAAGCCGCCGACGGTGCGCGAGATCGACCGGCTCCTCTCGCAGGCCGGCAAGGTGTTCGACCAGGTCGGCAAGGTGGCGGCTGCCGAGCGCGACGAGCTCGCCGATCGCTATCAAGAGATCCGAGGCAAGCTGGTGACCCGCGCTGGCGAGCTCCGCGAGGCCGAGGACTGGCAGCGCTGGACCAACGTGCCGAAGGCGGAGGCCTTGATCGCCACCGCCAAGGAGCTGGCCGAAGCGCCGGACACGCCGGATCTCGGCAACCGCCTCCGCGGGCTGCAAGCCTTGTGGAAAGAAGTCGGCCCGATGCCCCAGCGGCGATCGAAGGAGCTGTGGCAACAGTTCAAGGCCGAGTGCGATCGCGTGTACGAGCTGGTCAAGGTCGCTCGTGCCGGCGCGCAGGAGAAGTACGCCGAGGTCACCAAGGTCAAGGAGGGGTTGATCGCCCAGGCCGAGTCGCTGGCCGAATCGACGGAGTGGGCCACCACCGCGGCGCGCCTCAAGGAGCTCCAGACGGAGTGGAAGCAGTCGGGACACCTGCCGCGCAAGCAGGGTGACGTGCTGTGGAAGCGGTTCCGTGCGGCGTGCGACAAGTTCTTCGAGCGGCGCAAGCCGATGCTCGACGCGCGCCGCCAGGAGGAGGCCGAGAACCTCCAGAAGAAGCAGGCGCTGATCTCGCGCGCGCAGGCGATCGCCGACGCCGCGCCGGGGGGAGGTTGGGGCAAGGCGATCGCGGAGATCAAAGGTCTCCAGCGCGAGTGGAAGGACATCGGGTACGTGCCGCGGCGCGATGCCGATGCGGTCTACAAGGCGTTCCGTGCCGCGTGCGATTCGTTGTTCGCCAAGCGCGACGCTGCACGCGACGGCGAGGCCAACGCGCATCGCGCCGAGATCGATGCCGTGCGCGTCGAGCTCGAGGCCGTGAGCGCGGTCGCCGCGGGTGCGGGGGACGATCAGCTGGTACCGCGCGCGATCGCCGCGCGGGCCAAGGCGGCCGAGCTCGAGGCGCTCGGCGAGCAGGTCGACGAGATGCTGCGGCACCTGCGTGCACACCACGCCGATGCACTCGCCGGCACCGAGCTCGATCCGACCAAGCAGCGCGCGCAGCGCGACAAGCTGATCGCGCGCGCCCTGGAGCTACTACCGAAACAGTCGGAGGCGAGCGCCGATGAGGGCGCCGACCTCGCGGCCCGGCTGAAGCAGGCGATGCGCGCCAACGCGTTCGGCGATCTGCGGTTCTCCGGTCGCGATCCGGTCGAGGTCATCGACGATCTCAAGCACGAGTGGAACGCCATCGGGCCGATCGTCGACGACGACGATCACGCCCTGGCCGAGCGGTTCGAGGCCGCGATCGGGACGGTCCTCGAGGCCAGCGGTCGGGCGCGTGCCCGGCGCGACAATGACGATGATGGCGAAGACGGATCCGGTCGTCGCCGTCGGCGTCGCGATCGTCGTGCCGCACCGATCGCGACGCCCGCGATCGCGACCGAGCCGCTTCCCGGCGAGCTCCGTCCGCCGGCCCCGCCCGCGCCCGCACCCGTTGCCGAACCTGCAACCGCGGCCGAGGCCGCGCCCGAACCGGTTGCCGCGACCGAGTCGTCGCGTCAGCCGACCTCGCCGCCACCCGCGGCGTCGCGGCCGCCCGCGCGTGCCGCGGCTCCCGACGCGATTCACGACGCGGTCACGCGACCGGCCGCGGTTCCGGAGTTGCGTACCGCGACGCCCGCCACGCCACCCGCGCCGGCCACGCCTCCCGTCGAGCCCGCCGCGCCAGAAGTCTCGGCAGCCACGCTGCCGATGGCACCTCCCGTCGAGCGTGTGGTGTCCGACGTCGAGACCTCGGTGCCGGTCGCGACGCCGGGCCCGATCTCGGATGCCGTCACGCGTCCGGCGCAGGTGCCCTCGCTGCGGCCGTCGGGCGACGGCACGCGGCCGCCGGAATCGACGCTGCGTCCGCCGGCCCAGCCGCTCCCACCGCCTCCCCGGCGCACCAAGTCGCTGTCGTCGGCCCCTCCGATGGAGGAGATCGATACCGGCTGGGATCTCGGCGATGACGATCCGACCGCGGGAGACGACGACGACGACGATTCGCCGCCGTCATCGGCCGAGATGGCCAGCGACGGCGCGCCCGACAGCGACGATAGCGTCGACTGAAGAACCGGTCCCCGTCGGTCCAATGCCGCGCGGGTGGGCGGTATCCTCCGCGCGCCATGACCTCGTTGCTCACGGACGACGATCTCTACCTGTTCAACCAAGGCACTCACTATCGCCTCCATCACAAGCTCGGCGCGCACGTCGTCGACGGGGGTACCTACTTCGCGGTGTGGGCGCCCAACGCGCGCCACGTCAGCGTGATCGGCGACTGGAACTACTGGCAGGCGGGGGAGCACTCCCTCGAACCGCGTGCGTCGTCGGGGATCTGGGAGGGCGTGGTGAAGGGCATCGGCCACGGTTCTCGCTACAAGTACGCGATCGTCGGCGGTGACGGGCTCAAGCGCGAGAAGGCGGATCCGTTCGCGGCACGCGCGGAGCACCCGCCGGCCACGGCATCCGTCGTGTGGAAGCCGCGCTACGAGTGGGGGGATGCTGCGTGGATGAGGGACCGCGGCGAGCGGCAAGCCCGGACGTCTCCGATCAGCATCTACGAGGCGCATCTCGGCTCGTGGCGCCGCGACCACGGCGAGGTGCTCGGCTACTACGCGCTCGGCGAGCAGATGGGCGAGCACGTCGCCAACCTCGGCTTCACGCACATCGAGCTGATGCCGGTGATGGAGCACCCGTTCTACGGATCGTGGGGCTACCAGGTCACGGGCTACTTCGCTCCGACCACGCGCTACGGCGCACCCGACGATCTGATGGCGATGATCGACGGGCTTCACCGTCGCGGCATCGGCGTGATCCTCGACTGGGTGCCCGCGCACTTCCCGACCGATGCGCACGGCCTCGGGCTGTTCGACGGGACGCACCTCTACGAGCACGCGGATCCGCGTCGTGGGTTTCACCCGGACTGGACCAGTTTCATCTTCAACTACGCCCGCCACGAGGTGAAGTCGTTCCTGATCTCGTCGGCGATCAGCTGGCTCGAGCGGTTCCACGTCGACGGGCTCCGCGTCGACGGCGTGGCCTCGATGCTGTACCGCGACTATTCGCGCAAGGCCGGGGAGTGGGTGCCGAACGAGGACGGCTCCAACCACGACCGCGACGCGATCTCGTTCCTCCAGGATTTCAACCGCGCGGTCTACGGCGCGTATCCCGACATCCAGACCATCGCCGAGGAGTCGACGGCATGGGGCGGCGTGTCACGGCCGCCCGAGCACGGGGGCCTCGGGTTCGGCTTCAAGTGGGACCTCGGATGGATGCACGACACGCTGAGCTTCTTGTCGCGCGATCCGATCCACCGCAAGTTCCACCACGAGCAGCTGACGTTCCGCTCGCTCTATGCCAACACCGAGAACTACGTGTTGCCGCTATCCCACGACGAGGTGGTGCACGGGAAGGGCTCGCTGATCAACAAGATCCCCGGTGACCCGTGGCAGAAGTACGCGTCGCTCCGCCTGCTCTACGGCTACCAGTGGATGCTCCCCGGCAAGAAGCTGCTGTTCATGGGCGACGAGCTCGGCGTGTGGGCCGAGTGGAACCACGACGTCGAGCTCGACTGGGCGGTCGGGAACCATCCGGGGCACGCCGGCATCGCGCGCTGGCTCGGTGACCTCAACCGGGTGTATCGCGAGGTTCCGGCCCTGCATCGCGGCGATTGCGAGTCGTGGGGATTCAAGTGGTTGGTCGCCGACGATCGCGATGCCAACGTGCTCGCGTTCGCGCGGTTCTCGGGGCGCGACGGCGACGTGCCGGCGCTCGTGATCGCGAACTTCACGCCGATCCCGCGCGAGGGCTACCGGATCGGGGTGCCGCGCAGCGGGTTCTGGCGCGAGCTTCTCAACTCCGATGCCGAGGTCTACGGCGGCAGCGGGATGGGGAACCGCGGCGGGATGGGCTCCGAGCAGCACGCCTGCCGGGATCACGAGCATTCGTTGGTGGTCACCGTTCCGCCGCTGGGCGTCGTAGTATTCGCGCCAGAGTGAGCGACAAGTGGGTCTGTATCCACGGGCACTTCTATCAGCCCCCCCGCGAGAACCCGTGGCTCGAGGCGATCGAACCGCAACCTAGCGCGCACCCGTATCGCGACTGGAACGAGCGGATCACGGCCGAGTGCTACCGGCCGAACGCGGCGGCGCGCGTGGTCGACAACTCGAACCACATCATCAAGATCGTCGACAACTACCAGCGCATGAGCTTCAACGTCGGTCCGACGTTGATGTCGTGGCTCGAGGAGCACGCCCCGGACGTCCACACCGCGCTGGTCGACGCCGATCGCGCGAGCGTGCAGCGATTCGGCGGTCACGGCTCTGCCATGGCGCAGGCGTACAACCACATGATCATGCCGCTGGCGTCGCCGCGCGATCGCGCGACCCAGGTGAAGTGGGGCGTCGCCGACTTCGTGCACCGGTTCGGGCGCCGCCCCGAGGGCATGTGGCTCCCCGAGTGCGCGGCCGACACCGCGTCGCTCGAGGCGCTGGTCGCCGAGGGCATCACGTTCACGGTGCTGGCGCCCCGCCAGGCCACGCGCTGGCGACCGCCCGGCGGGCAGTGGCGCACCACCCCCATCGATCCGGGGCGCGCGTACAGGTGCGCATTGCCGTCGGGAACGTCGATCGACCTATTCTTCTACGACGGTGCGGTGGCACAGGCGGTCGCGTTCGAGCGGCTGCTCGTCGACGGCCACCAGATCGTCGCGCGGATGACCGGCCGCGAACCGGCCGAGGGCGGCAAGCCCACGCTGTGTCACATCGCCACCGACGGCGAGACCTACGGCCACCACCATCGCTACGGCGACATGGCGCTCGCGTGGGCCCTCGCGCAGGTCGAAGCGGGCTGGCAGGGCACGCGCCTCACCAACTACGCGCAGTACCGCGCCGAGGTGCCGTCGACCTGGGAGGTCGAGCTCACCGAGAACAGCTCGTGGAGCTGCGTCCACGGAATCGAGCGCTGGCGCGAGGACTGCGGATGTAACAGTGGCGGTCGCCCGGGTTGGAATCAACGGTGGCGGCGGCCGCTGCGCGACGCGCTCGACTGGCTGCGCGATCAGGCGGCGGGCGCACTCGAGAGCGTCGGCGGCATGCTGTTCCGCGATCCGTGGGCCGCGCGCGACGCCTACATCGAGATCATCCTCGAGCGCTCTCCGGCGACGCGCGATCGGTTTCTGGCCGAACACGCCGCGCACGAGCTCGACGCCACGGAGCGCGTTCGCGCGCTGTCGCTGATGGAGATGGCTCGCAACGCGATGCTCATGTACACGAGCTGCGGGTGGTTCTTCGACGAGCTGTCCGGGATCGAGACCGTGCAGTGCATGCAGTACGCGTTGCGCGCCGCGGAGCTACTCGAGGAGGTCGGCGGGCATCCGGTCGAGCCGATCCTGATCGATCGGATCGCGGCGGCACACTCGAACATTCCCGACGAGGGCGATGGTCGCAAGGTGTGGGCGCAGCGCGTGCGTCCGGCGCGCGTCGATCCGGCCAAGGTCGGTGCACACGTCGCCGTGCTCGCACTGGTCGACGCCGATGCCAGTAGTCCGGTACGCGAGTACGGGTATCACGTCGATGTCGTCGATCGCATGGAGCGCCGGAGCGGCCGGGCGCGCATCGTCGCGAGCACGATCCGCGTGCGGTCGCGGCTGACCGAGGCGGTCACGCCGCTGTGCTTCGCCGGCTTGCACCTCGGCGAGCAACACATCACCGGTGGGTTGCGCGTCCCGCCACCGCCGTCGCAATGGACCGCGATCGTCGAGGAGATTTCGGCCGCGTTCCAGACCGCCGACGTGTTCGCCGCGGGTCGCGTCATCGATCGCCACTTCCCGGGGGCACAGCTGTCGCTGTCGTCGCTGCTTCCCGGAAGTCGCGAACGGGTGGTCGATGCCGTGCTCGCGGATTCGATCGGGTCCGCCGAGGACAGTCTCGATACCGCGTACGAGGCCAACGCTCCGCTGATCCGGTGGCTGGTCGCGCACGAGCTACCCGTGCCCGACGTGCTGTACGGGATCGTGCGGATGGCGCTGCACCGGCGGGTGCTGGCCAACCTGAAGGCACCCGACCCCAGCTTCCAGCTGCTGCGCGATCACATGAGCGAAGCAGCGACCGTGCGGGTCAATCTCGACACGCCCGAGATCGCGCTGGCGGCGAGCGAAGGGCTGCGCCACCTGATCGATCACATGGTCGGCGCCGATGGCGAGCTCGACGGCGCGGTGCTCGATACCGTGGCGCGGGCGGCCGAGGTCGCCGGACGGATGCGCACGAAGGTCGACCTGTGGTTCGCGCAGAACGCGACGTTCAAGTTGCTCGAACGCGTGCGCGATCTCCGCGTGCGGGCCGCCGACGGCGATGCGCGTGCGGGGGAGCTGGTCGTCGATCTCGAACGCTTGGCGACCGCTCTCGGACTCGGTGTTCCGCGATAGCTGCCTCCGGGGTGCCTGCGCGCCACTGTGGCGGCGCCGGCGTCCGATGATGGTCCCCTGATCGGCGCAGGCGCGGGTCTTCGATACAATTCACGTGATGTACGCCGACCTCGCCGTCGATACCGCGGTGCGCCCCGATCCAGACGTTCCCGGTCGATACCACCTCGTGCTTCCCGATCACTGGGACTACCTGATGCCGTCGGGCGGCGTGGTGATGACGTGCGCGCTGCGCGCCGCCCAGGCCGCGCTCGGCGAGCCACGCTTGCGGTTGGCATCGACGACGGCGATCTTCTGCACGCCGATCCACGTCGGCAACTTGATCGCGGACGTGACGATCCTGCGCCGCGGTGGCGCGACCGCGCAGGTCCGGATCGCGTTGAAAGACGCCGAGCCGGCGAAGTCGGAGCAGCGCGATGGTAGCGAGGCGGGCGGCACCGCCGACGATCGCGGGGTCGAGCTCCTCGCGACGTTCATCCGCGACCGCCGTGGTTGCGACGTCAAGGGCGTGACGTTTCCACCGGTGCGTTCGCTCGCCGATTCGCTTCGGGTCGAGGATGGCGCGCCCAACAACCCGCACGCGCGGTTCCGGTTCTATCACCAGCTCGAGAGTCGGATCGCCGAGGGCGAGCCGTTCTGGACCCGGTTCGAGGCGGGACCGGCGCGCTACGCGCGATGGATGCGCTATCGGGTGCCGCAACGCGATGCCGAGGGACGCTTCGATCGGCTCGCCTTGCCGCCGCTGATCGACACGATGCCGACCGCGTTGCACCGCGCGATCGGCCCCGGCGGGTATCGGTTCTACGCGCCGAGCCTCGATCTCACCACCTATGTCGTGGACGACACCACGCGCGAGTGGCTGCTGGTCGCGGTCACCGTCCGGCGCGCCCGGATGGGGTGGGGGATCGCGGATGGCGAGGTGTGGGACGACGAGGGCCGGCTGATCGCCTACGGCTCGCAAGCGATGTATCTACACAATCTGTCGGGGGAACCGCCCGTGGTCGATGCCACCGAGCGTGATCCGCGCCGCGTGGCGTCATCGCCGGACGATCCTGAATGATTCCCCACAGCATACCCGGGCTATAGTCGGGACATGGTGAGGGCCCCTCTCGCGAGGTCGGTGTGTGCTGTGGCCGCGCTGTGTGGTTGCGCGAGCGGCGGGCACCCCGATGCCACCGTCGACGCCGGCGACCCGGCCGATGCGGCGCCGACCTGCGGCGAGCCCGGGCTCCTGCCGTGCACCGCGATCCACGTCGCGACCTCCGGCAACGATTCGTTCAACGGTTCCGAGAGCTCGCCGATGCGCTCGATCAACGCCGCGATCGCCCGTGCGGCCGGGATGGCGCCGCCGTTGCCGGTGTTCGTGCGCGCGGGGACCTACAACGAGGTCGTGGTGATGACCGACGGCGTCGACGTCTACGGCGGCTTCGACGAGACCTGGGCTCGCAACCCGTCGGTGACGACCACGATTCGAAGGGTTGCCGGCGGTCCGGTTCGCGGACCTCACGGTCGCCACCAAGCTCGACACGGTCACCGCTGTCGGTAGCGACGGCGCCGCGGCCGGAGAGAGCTCGGTCGCCGTGGTGATCACGAGCTCGGCGATGGTCGAGCTGGTCGATGTCGACGTGCAGGCCGGCGTCGGTGCCGCGGGGATGGACGGCAGCGATGGTGGTGCCGGCGCGATTGGTCTCGCCGGCGTCGTCGGCAAGCCGGGCGTCGAACGCTCGAGCGGCCTGTTCTGCGATTCCAACCCGATCCCGACCGGCGGTGCGGGAGGTACCTCGGCGTGCGGTCGCACCGGAGGTACGGGCGGCACCGCCGGCGTCGGCAGCAACGGTGGCGGGAAGGGTGGTAACGGCGTCGGTGGCACGCTCGGCGGCAACGGTGCGCCGGGCGAGAGTCAGAACGGCAGCGTCGGTGGGACCGGCGCCAACGGCGGCGCCGGGATCGACGGCGCCGGTGGTGGTGCGATCGGAACGTTCTCCGGCGACCTCTACGTGACCTCCGACGGGCAAGACGGCGGGGCCGGCAATCCCGGCAACGGTGGCGGCGGCGGCGGTGGTGGCGGCGGTGGCACCACGAACTGCGACTCGACCGGTTCGTCCGGCGGCGGTGGTGGTGCCGGCGGATGCGGTGGTGGTGCGGGCACCGCGGGGACGGGTGGCGGTGGATCGTTCGGCGTGATCGCGGTCGATTCGTCGGTGGTGATCAAGTCGTCGACCGTGATGGCCGATCACGGCGGTGCTGGTGGTCGCGGTGGCGCTGGTGGTGGCGGCGGTGGTGGCGGTGCCGGCGGACCCGGCGGACCGTACGGTGGCAGCTCCGAGCAGGACGACGGTGGCAACGGGGCGGCCGGTGGCCGCGGCGGCAACGGTGGACGCGGCGGTCACGGGGGCGGGGGCGGTGGTGGTCCGTCGGTGGCGCTGGTGTGCGTCGGCGAGACGACGATGATGGTGCCGCAGACCCAGCTGATCGCCGGTGTCGGCGGTGCGGGCGGCAGCTCGTCGGGGGTGGCGGGAACCGAGGGCACCGCGTCGAATGCCGCGGGCTGTTCGCTGTTCTAGCTCGCTCGGCGAGCATTCGCCGATGCACGCGACCGCTAAGCGCAAAGGCATGGAGGCCACGGGGGGACGCACCCGAAGACGGAGGCTTCACATCCAGCCACGGCGGCGGAACAGCCACAGCTGGAACGCGACGCCGACCACGAACGTCGCGCACAGCGCCCAGAACGCCCAGTCGTCGTGCTGGAACGGGATCCCGCCGACGTTGACGCCGAGCAGCGCGCACACGAACCCGATCGGCAAGAACACCGCGGTGATCATCGACAGCACGTAGAGTCGCTGGTTGGTGAGCTCGGCGACCTGTGACGACAGCTCCTCCTGGGTCACCGAGGCACGGTCGCGCGCGGCATCGAGCTCCTCGATCGAACGCATCATGCGATCGGCGACCTCGGCGATCTGCTCGCGGTGGCGCTGGCCGAACCACGGCAACGGGAGGCCCCCGAGCTTTCCGAGCGCTTCGCGCTGGGGCGCGAGGAACCGGCGCAGTGCGATCGCACGGCGGCGGTGGTCGGCGATCCGGGAGCGCAGGTCGCTCCTGCGCGGTCCGGCGAGCACTTGATCCTCGAGCAGCGCGACCGTGTCACCGAGCGCGTCGACGCGGGAGATGATGCCGTCGACGATGTGGTCGCCGATGTGGACCACGAGATCGCCGGCATCCTTCGGGCCGCGGCCGTCGCGGATGTCGGTGGCCAGCGCCTTGATCGAGCGGGAGAGCCGATGGCGCATCGTGATCACGCGATGCCGATCCGCGTGTACGCGGACCGAGATCATGTCCTCGGGTTCGGCGCCCCGGTTGACGTTGATGCCGCGGATCACGAACACCAGATCGTCGGTGGCATGCAGCGTGGCGCGCGGCCGCGGGTCGACATCGAGCAACGCGTCGCGCAGCAGCGGATCGAGGCCGGATCCTTCCGCGAGCCACCGCGAGGCCTCGGCCACGGTGTAGTCGAGGTTGAGCCACAGGACGCCATCGTCGGGTCGCCACGTTTGCACCGCATCCCAGCCCGACAACGCGCGTCCGCCTCCGTGGCCATCGAGAACGAACGCGTGGATCAACCCGGGTGCGATCGGCGTGGACATGGTGTCGGGTTGTACTACGCTCGACGGGTGCTGCGTGGCGTGGGTCCGATCGCGATCGCGGCGATCGCGACGATCGCTTCGATCTCGACCGTCGCGATCGGTGATCCGCGACCCGGCACCGTCGAACCGCGTCCCGACGATCTCGTCGACGTCACGTCGGCGATCCCGGATGCGGTGCTCGACCTCCGCTACGCGACGAAGCACAACTTCACGGGCGAGGTCTTGTACCCGGTCGCACGCTGCAAGCTGCGGCGCGCCGTGCTCGCTCGCCTGGTGCGGGCCGCGACCGCCCTGCGCCGCCACGATCGCCGCCTGTTGATCTGGGACTGCTACCGTCCGCGGTCGATCCAGCAGGCGCTGTGGGACCGCGTCCACGATGCGCGCTACGTCGCCCGACCGTGCAAGCGAGCGCAGATTTCGCGAGCGGGCGCCCAGCGGATAGGCCGACCGCGGAAGCGAAGTCGGGTAACAAAGACTCGATGCGGCTCGCTTCACAACCGTGGCGCCGCGATCGATGTCGGTGTGGTCGACGCCGACGGGCGGCCGGTGCGATTGCCGACCGAGTTCGACGACTTCACGAGCGCAGCACACCGCCGGCGCGCACTCGCCGGGAGCGCCGGCCGCGAGGCACGCGCGCTATCGAAGGCGATGCTCGCGGCGGGGTTCGCGGGAATCTCGACCGAGTGGTGGCATTTCGCCGCGGTCGATGCCGCGCGATTCGCGGTGTCGGACGAGCCGCTGTAGCATCCAAGGCCCGTGCACCCGATCCCGTACTACCCGGTGAATGACTTCGGGCCACTGATGAAGGGGCTCGTGATCGGTGGCGTGGGCATCCTCCACGTGTTCCTGGCGCAGTTCGCGATCGGCGGCGGGATCCTGATGTACATGTTCGAGCGCCGGGCCCAGAAGGGCGACGCGTCGGCGCGCGCGTTCGTCGATGGCTACTTCCGGATCCTCGTGCTCGTCAGCTTCGTGGTCGGCGCGCTGACCGGAGTCGCGATCTGGTTCACGACGATCCAGGTCGGAGCGCGAACGATCGGCCTCATGATCGACAAGTTCCACTGGCTGTGGGCGACCGAGTGGGTGTGGTTCGCGATCGAGGTGACCTCCGGATACGCGTTCTACCGGTTCGGGCCGCGGCTCGATAACCGTGCGCGCCGCCGCCTGCTCGGGCTGTACGCGCTGGCGGCATGGATGAGCTTGTTCTGGATCAACGGCATCCTGTCGTGGCAGCTCACCCCCGGTGGCGTGCTGTCGGGCGACGGTGTGTGGGCCGGGTTCTTCAACGCGACGTTCTTCCCGTCGCTGCTGTTTCGCACGGCGGTGGCGACCACGCTGGCCTCGCTGGCCGCATGCGTCGTGATCAACACGATGGATCTCGAGCGCGACACCAAGCTCGCGCTGATCCGCAGAGCCGCGCGGTTCGCCACGCCGATCGCCGCGATGCCGCTGTTCGCCCTGTGGTTCTTCGAGGCGATTCCCGCGGACAGTCGCGCGTGGCTGCTCGGTGGCAGCATGCCGATGACGATGTTCGTCGGCATCGCCGCCGGCGCCTCGACGCTGATCGGTGGCTACATGATCGTCGCGATCCTGCTCGAGCGGCTGACACTCAACGGCGCCACCGCGACGCTATTGCTCGCGCTCGCGTTCGGTGCCACCGCGGCCGGCGAGTTCGTTCGCGAGGGCGCGCGCAAGCCATACACGATTCGCGGGATCCTGTACTCGACGTCGTTGACCCCGGCCGACGTCGCGCAGCTGCGCGAGGAGGGCGCGGTGACGCACGATCCGTATCCGCTCGACGACGCGGACCGCTATCCGACGCCGCAGCTCGTCCGCGGCGCGAAGGTGTATCGCGCGCTGTGCGACGCCTGCCACACGATGCACGGTACGAACGCCGTGGTCGAGCTGGTGCGGACGTGGACCGACGACCAGCTGCGGCTCAACATCGCCAAGCTGCAACGCACCAAGGCGTTCATGCCGCCGTTTGCCGGCAACGCCGAGGATGTCGAGGCGCTGGTCCAGTTGCTACGCTGGGATCGCGCGGGTGCACCGGCGAGCTGGCCGGAGTCGCACGATCCCCGAGTGCTCGCGCGGATCGCGACATGGCTGGAAGAGGCGGGGACCTCACCACCACCCGTTGATGCTCCCGACGAGGGAGGCGGTCGCTGATGTGGCCGCTGACCGCCGATCTGCCGGGGCTGTGGCTCGGGCTCTACCTGCTCACGCTGGCGCTCCATGCCGTATTCGTGGGCTACGTGCTGATCGGAACCGGCTACGCGTGCGTCCAGTCATTGCGCCGCGTCGACGATCCCGTCGCCGATCAGGTGCGCGACTGGCTGCCGTTCATGCTCGGCTGCGGGATCACCGCGGGCGTCGCACCCCTCTTGTTCCTCCAGCTGCTCTACCAGCGCGCGTTCTACACCGCGAATCTCCTGATGGGCCCGCGCTGGGGCGCCGTGGTGCCCGCGTTGATCGTCGGGTTCTACGGGCTCTATCTGGCGAAGGCGTCGCCGAAGTGGCGGCGGATCGCGCTCGCCGTCGCCACCGCGTGCTTTCTGTTCGTCGCGTGGTCGTGGACCGAGCTCCACCTGCTCATGCAAGACCAGCCGGCCTGGAAGCGGATGTACGCCGCCGGCGATCGGCTGTACGCGAACACCGCGGTGGTGCCGCGCCTCCTGCTGTGGATCGGCGTGATGACGACCTTGTTCGCGACCGTCTCCGCGTGGGCGCAACCATCGCGGCGCCCGCGGCTCGCGATGCTCGGGATCGCCGGTCGCGTGGTCGCCGGTGGCGCGCTCGCGTGGATCGCCTCGAGCGGGGGGCTCGCCGACACCCATGGCTGGGCCTACCTGCTGGCGATCGCCGTCGCGGTCGAGCTCGCCGGCTGGATCTGGGTGGTGCGCGCGCCTGCCGGCAACGGTCTCTTGGTGGTCACCGGAGCCGGCACGGCCGCACTCGTCGCCGGCGTGGTGGTACGTGAAGCGCCGCGGATCGCGATGCTCGAGCCGTCGCGAGGCACCCAGAGCGGCGGGCTGTGGGTGTTCCTCGTGACGTTCGTCGGCGGTGTCCTCGCGATCGGCTGGATCGCGAGGACCGTCAGCGCCGGAACACGGTCAGCGGACTAGAGGACGGTTATTCCTCGCACTCGCAGACGGTGATCTTGCTGTCGCCGCAACCGACGACGTCGAGCACGGTTCCGTTCGCGGTGTGCACGCAGTCGTCCGGGACCTTGTTTCCGGTCACGGGCAGCGCCGTGTACAGGTTGTTCTTGGTATCCCGGAACGTGCCCTCGACGAGGCGATCGTTGACGCCGACCCACACGTCGTTCTGCCCGGCGAGATCGTAGATCGCCTGGAGCTCCGCGGCGTCGTCGGGGATCGCCATGTAACTGCTCTGCTGGGCGCACACCGTGTTCTGCTGCGCCACCCAGTCGGTCGGCGTGTTGATCAGCTTGTACTTGTGGTTGGTGTTGCCGTCGGTGATCGCGTTGAAGTCGCCGTTACAGCCGGTCGGCGCGTCGGGCGGCGCGTCTGGCATCGCGTCGGGCATCCCGTCATCGATCGTCATGTCGACGCCACTGTCCGTCGGGTTGCTCCCAGCGGTGCACTGACCGGCGAGCGTGCCAGCGGAGCTGTCGAACCGGCGACCCGACGTGCAGTCGGCATCGGCGATGCTACATACGCCCTCGGCCTCGCAGACGCCACCGGCGCCACACGCGGTGTCCTCGGTGCACGAGAACGAGGTCGACTTGAGGCACCCCGCGAGTGCGGCGGCACCGAGGAGCAGGGACGAGCAAACGACGAGACGCATCAGAACCTCCCCGACCAGGTGACGAGACCGCCCTCGGTGGTCGGCACGACGACGACACGATTGGTCTCGTGGCTCGAGCGACCGTGGAGCACGAAATGGACGACGCCGGCGGTCGCGAGGGCCGCACCACCGATGCCGAACACGACCGACAGCGTTCGTTTGCTGTGGGCGTCGTCGAGCTTGCTGTTGTAGGTATCGAGCGACGTGGCGCTCTCCGCCGCGTCGTTGTCCGATACAGCACCGCGCCACATCACGATGCTGACGACGCCCGCGGCGACGCCGCCGATCACGAGCGCGTCGCCGATCTTGTCCTTGTAGAACGGCGTGCCCGTCTGCACCTCGCCGCGACCAGCGACGAACGGTGCGGGCTCGTCGGGTGGTGGTGTCGGCCCCGTGGTTGTCGCCGGTTGTTGGTCGAGTGTCGGGAGCGGATCGGGTGGTGGCGTCGGCTCGGGCGGTGGTGGCGGCGGCGCGGACTTGGCGAGGATCTCCTTGCACGCGTCGATCGCCTGCGTGACCACCTGCTTGGCTCGCGGATCCTTGCTCTGCGCTTCGAACTTCTCGTAGTACGTGATCGCTTCGGTGCAGCGGTCGAGCTTGACGAGCACCTGCCCGATCGCGAACAACAGGTCCGGCTTGGGGTCGAGCGCGTACGCCGCCTGGAGCTCCTGGAGGGCGACGTCGAACTTGCCCGCCTTGTGTGCCTTCATCGCCTTGTCGACGTGCATCTTGGCGGTGTTGCGCGGCGTTGCCTCCACGGTGCGAGACACGAGCGCTGACGAGCCGACGAGGAGGGCCGCGATCGCGAGACTTCTTGCGTGCATGGGAGTCTTCACTTGTTTTTGAGGAACAGGGCGTTGGGATCCCACTCGGGCGGTTTCGTGGGCTTGGGCGTGGGCTTGGCGCGCGGCCGCTTGGGTCGCACCCGGCGGATACGTTTGGTGTGACGAATCGGGCGTCGCGTCGCGCGCTTGTGCGTCGGGGCGGCGGCGACGGTCTTCGTGGCGGTCCCGGATTTGGTGGTGTCGCTCGTGTTATCGGTCGTGTCGGCAGTCGCCGTGTCGGCGGTCGTATCGGTCGTATCGGCGGTCGCCGTGTCGTCGGTGGTATCGGCGGACGCCGTGTTGTCGGTGGTATCGGCGGACGCCGTGTTGTCGGTCGTGTCGGTGGTATCGGCGGACGCCGTGTTGTCGGTCGTGTCGGTGGTATCGGCGGACGCCGTGTTGTCGGCCGTGTCGGTGGTATCGGCGGACGCCGCGTTGTCGGTCGTGTCGGTGGACGCCGTGTTGTCGGTCGCCGCGTGATCCTCGACCGACGGCGTGGTCCCCTGGTCGGGCGCGGGCTGGTCGGCGGTCTGGGTCATGTCGACGGGCTTTGGCTCGTCGGGGCGGTCGACCGATCGTCCGGTGAGCATGATGATGATCGCGACTGCGGTCGCCGCGACCGCGATCCCGCCGGCGAACAGCCAGCGCTTGTCGACGACGGGGCGCGCCTCGAGCAAGGTGTCGTCGGCACTCTCCGCGCCGACGGGGAGCGGCTTGACGATCGCGGTGTCGTCGTGACCCTTCGGCCCGGTCGCCCCCATGGTTTCGGTCTTGGGGGGAGGGGGTGGCGTGGCGATATCGGTCCGGAACGCGTTCGGGTTCGGGCTCGTTCAAGTTGTTGGAGATATCCGGCACGGTGTCGTCGCCGATCGCGCCCGCGACCGCCGCGAGATCGTTGCTGAGCTGGGGGTCGGGCTTGGTCGCGGCACGGTCGGTCTCGCGTGTCGCTTTCTCGCGTGTCGCTTTCTCGCCGGCCGGTTTTGCGGCGGCCGGTTTTGCGGCGGCCGGTTTCGCGCCACCAGGTTTCGCGGTCGGCGGTTTGGCGCCTGCCGACTTGGCAGCCGCAGGCGCGGGCTTCTCTCCCTTACCGGTGATGCTCGGCAGCACGGGTGGTGCCGGTGTCGCATGGCGGATCCGTGGAGGCAGCGTCGCCGACTTGTTCATCGCGGATTTCTTCGCCTGCGCGAGCAACGAGTCGGTCGGCTTCGATCCCGTGTCTTCCATCTCCTCCTCGGGAATCGCGGCGAGTCCGACATCGGTCTTGTCGAAGTCGACCGAGACCTGCGAGGCGACGATCGGCGGTTCGTCGACCATCCACGGCTCGGGCCGCTCGCCGAACAGGTACTTCATGTAGTCCGCGAGCGCGGTGTTCGACGTCCGTAGGCCCGCCTTGTCGGCGAACGCGTCGAGCGCGAGCCGCATCTCGTCGGCGGATTGGTACCGATCCTCGGGCTTGCGGGCCAGCGCCTTGAGGATGATCGCTTCGAGCTCGGGGGGAAGATCCTTGCGAAACAGCGACGGCTTGGGGATCTCGCCGCGAACGACGGCCGACATCGTGAAGAACTCGTTGCCACCCTTGAACAGCCGCCGCACCGTGGTCAGCTCGTAGAGCACGATGCCGAGCGCGAACACGTCGCTCCGGCGATCGACCGGTTTACCGGTGCACTGCTCGGGCGCCATGTACGGCACCTTGCCCTTGAGCATGCCGACCGCCGTGTCGCTCGTGCGCATCGCCGCCTTCGCGATCCCGAAATCGACGACCTTCACGTTGCCGTCGTAGCCCAGGATGACGTTCGCGGGCGTGACGTCGCGATGCACGATGTTGAGCGGCTTGCGATCGCTGCCCTTCTGTTCGTGGGCGTGGTGCAACGCCGCCGCCACCGACGTGGCGATCGTGACGATGTGCGCGAACGGCATGTGCTCCTGGCGCTCGCACAGCCTCGACAGCACGCGTCGGAGGTCTTCACCGTGGACGTACTCCATCGCGAAGAAGTGCGTCTTCGGCGCCTGGCCGATGTCGTAGACCTGGACGATGTTGTGGTGGTGAAGCGTCCCGGCCAGGCGCGCTTCGGTCACGAACATCTTCACGAACGCGTCGTCCTCCGCCTGCTCCGGGCGCAGGTGCTTGATGACGACATGGCGTTCGAACCCTTCGATTCCACTGGCACGCGCGATCGATAGGTCGGCCATTCCACCTCTGGCCAGAAACCTCACGACCTCGTAGCGCCCCAGCTTCGTCCCGATCGGCACACGGGCAGTCACGTTACTTCCAGTGGGCCAAAGACCTCCCGAAGTCGCAAGCGATTCGTGTAACCGAATGTTTCGGGTAGGACAGTGTGCGTGGGTGCCTACGCGTGCGAACGCGCGAACCTGCGCGGCTTATAGATGCACGCTCGTACGAAGACCGAGGGGCAACGTGACGGTCGGCGCACCATCGAACCGCGCGATCACCTCGAGGACACGGGTGTCGAACCGCGCGCGGGGATCGTCGTCGCGCACCGTCTTACGACCCAGCTCGTGCGAGATCCGAGTGATCCGGATCGAAAACCGGCGATCGCCATAGGCATCGACGGTGGCATACGCGGTCTGACCGACGGTGACGTGGGCGATGTCGGCCTCGTCGATCTCGGTGCGGATCTCCAGCTTCGAGATGTCCGCGAGCTCGAGTACCGGCGCCGGCGCCATCAGCGTGACCAGCGCGCCGACCTCGGCGGTGCGGCGCAGGATCATCCCGTCGGCGGGTGCGCGCAGGATGGTCTGGTCGAGGGCGATCTCGGCAGCGTCGAGCTCGGCCTGCGCGAGCGAGATCGCCGCGGCGGCTTCCTGCACGCGTTCGCTACGCGTGCCGTGCGCGAGTGCCTGGTAGCGCGCCGATGCGGCGTCGGCCCGAGCGGTCGCGACGCGCGCGGCCGCTCCGTCGGCGTCGACCACGGAGTCGGCGAGGGCGCCGACCTTGCCGAGCTTCTCGCTGCGCACCTGCTCGGCGCCGCGGTGCTTCGCGGCGGCGATCGCGGCATCCATCTCGGCGCGTGCCGCGGCGATGTCTTCCTTGCGCGGACCGCGTCGCGCCAAGAGGAAGCGCGCCTTGGCCTGGGCGAGGCCGGCCCGCGCGGCGGCGACGCGTGCATGCGGCAGGCGATTGTCGAGTCGCGCGACCACCTGGCCGGACTTCACGACGTCGCCCTCGTCGACGAGGATCTCGACGATTCGCCCCGAGGTCTCGAACGCCAACTTCACGGGGTCGCGTACCGGTTCGACGCGGCCGGGCGCGACCAGCGTGCGTGCGTGTGCCATCGCCGGCGTTCCAGCGGATGCCGTCTCGGGCGAGCGCGCCAGCCAGAATCCACCGGCGGCAACGATCGGGAGGGCGATCAGGGCATATCTCTTCGCGTTCATCACTCGAGCTCCTGGTGCCAAGAAGTTGAGGAGCGGCGTCACGACGCTCCGGACGAGATCGATTGGATGCGGCCGTCCTCGACGCGAACCACGCGGTCCGCGAATCGTTCGAGGCGAGGATCGTGGGTGACGACGACGACGCTCCGCCCGTCGCGCGTGGCGAGCTCGCGGAGCAGATCCATCACGGACAGCGCCGTCTTGGTGTCGAGTGCGGCGGTCGGCTCGTCGCCGACGAGGATCGGCGGGTTGCCGCCGAGCGCGCGTGCGATCGCGACCCGCTGCTTCTGTCCGCCGGACAGATCGCCGGGTAGGTGGTGCATGCGGTTCTCGAGGCCGACCATCGACAGCAAGCGCTTGGCCTCGGCTTTCGGGCGCGTCTTGCCGCGCCCCTTCATCTCGATCGCCATCGCGACGTTCTCGAGGGCGGTGAGCGCGGGGAACAGGTTGAAGCCCTGGAACACGAAACCGAAGTTGCGTGCACGTAGCGCGGGGAGCTGGCGTTCGCCGAGCCCGGCGACGTTCTTGCCCTCGATCCACACCTCGCCGGTGGTCGGCGTGAGGAGCAGACCGAGGATCGAGATCAACGTCGTCTTGCCCGAGCCGGACGGCCCCTCGATCAGCATCACCTCGCCGGGGACGATGTCGAGGGTCGCGGCGGTGAGCGCGTTGACCTTGTTCTCGCCTGCACCGTAGGTCTTGCCGATGCCGACCAGGCGCGCGAGCGCGGTCGGTGCAGCAGCGGGGGACGGCAACGAGAGGTCGGTGACGGCGAAGGCGGCGGGGGTCGATAGCACGGGAG
The DNA here is from genome assembly GCA_963772655.1 of uncultured delta proteobacterium. Classification (GTDB taxonomy): domain Bacteria; phylum Myxococcota_A; class Polyangia; order Haliangiales; family Haliangiaceae; genus JABFXX01. Next base: position 556,677 of record CAVYYE010000003.1, on the reverse strand, counting down.
GCTCCTAGCTCTTGAACACGGAGGCGGGGTCGAGGCGCAGCACCTTGATGATCGAGAGCAGCGCGGCGAACGAACACATCACGGCGGTGATCACCGCGGTCGCGGCGTACAGCTCGGGGGTCAGCGCGACGGTCAGGTTGGCGCCCGCCATCGCGTGCTTCATGACCACCGCGAGTCCTCCACCGACCACGAAGCCGAGGGCGGCCGAGATCATTGCCTGCGCGAGGATCACGCGGACGACCGCGCTGTTGCGCGCGCCCATCGCCTTGAGCGTTCCGTACTCGCGGATGTACTGCAGCGTGCCGCTGTACAGGATCTGTCCGACGACGACGAACCCGACGATCACGCCGAGCACCGCGGTGGTGAAGAACCCGGCACCGACGCCGGTGCGGCTCGACCAGTACGATCGCGTGCGTTCGCTCATCTGCGCGGTGGTGTAGGCGGCGAGGTGGGGAAGGGCATCGATGCGCTGGCGCACGGCCTCGACGTCTTCGCCCGGTGCCACCTTGCACAGCACGTAGGTCACCGCGTCGGGACCGAGGCCCGGCAGGTAGGTCCGCGCCGAACGCAGGTCCGCGAACACGATCGGCGAGGTCGTGAACGAGCGAATCCCGGAGGTCATCGCCACCACCTCGGCCCGCGCCCCGCTGATCTCCGTCGTGTGGCCGACGCGATCGATGTGGAGCTTGGGGTACTCGGTACGGTCGATCACGATCGCGCCGGGTTCCGGGAGGCGACGAGCATCGCCGTCGATCACGTTCCAGGGTGCGAGCAACCCGCGCTCGCCGATCGGCGGCCGATCGACGCCGACGATCTGGACGCCGAGGTCACCGCCGTCCGGCAGCTTGAACTGCGCGAAGTTGATCAGCACGCGCTCTGCACGCTCGACGCCCGTGACCGATGCGACCTTGTAGTAGGCCCGCTCGTCGAACGGCGTCGCGAACTCGAACGCGTCGTTGCCCGTCTTTCCGACCCAGATGTCGGCGCTGCTGGCATCGATGATCGACGACGCCGTGTTCATGAAGCCGAAGTACAGGCCGACCTGGACCAGGACGAGCATCACCGACACCGACACGCCCGCGATCGCCACCGCGAATCGCAGCCGGTCGTGAAGCAGGAGCTTGCGGGCCAGGTTCCACATGTCCCCTGGTTCGAGCACCGGACATGCCAGCGGCTCGGTCCAGGATTCCCGCAGGTTGGACGCGATGGCGCAGTAATGCTCCGTTACCATCGCCGCGCGGCCGGAACGTTCTGACGTGCCGATCGCGGGAGTTACGCGGCGGGAGCTACGCGGCGGGAGCTACGCGGCGGGAGCTACGCGGCGGGAGCTACGCGGCGGGAGCTACGCGGCGGGAGCTACGCGGCGGGAGCTGACGCGGGGAGCTACGCGGGGAGCTACGCGGGGAGCTACGCGGGGAGCTACGCGGGGAGCTACGCGGGGAGCTACGCGGGGAGCTACGCGGGGAGCTACGCGGGGAGTACGCCGGGGAGCTACGCGGGGAGTACGCCGGGGAGCTACGCGGGGAGTACGCCGGGGAGCTACGCGGGGAGTACGCCGGGGAGTACGCCGGGGAGCTACGCGGGGAGTACGCCGGGGAGTACGATCGTGAACGTCGAACCCTCACCGAGCGCCGACCGTACGAGGATGTCGCCGCCGTGCGCGCGCACGACCTTGTGGCAGATCGCGAGGCCGAGCCCGGTCCCGTCGGGACGCGTGGTGAAGAACGGCTCGAAGATCCGCGACAGATCGTCGGTGTCGATCCCGCGGCCGCGATCCTCGACCTCGATCAGCACGCGCGACGAGCCATTGGCGCCGTCGGCGCTCGCGCGGAGCGAGACGCGCGCCCCGGGCGACGACGCCTCGGCCGCGTTGCCGACCAGGTTGACGAGCACCTGGCGCAGGCGCTGGGCGTCGCCGTGAACCACGAGCTTGTCGTGGTCGACCTCTGGTGCCGAGACGTCGAGATCGATCTGCTTTTCGTGCAGCACGGGCGACAGCGTGCTCGCGCACGTCTCGATCAGGTCCCCGACGTCGACCGACTCCGCGGCGAGCCGGATCGGCTTGGCGAAGTCGAGGATCTCGGCGACCGAGCGATCGAGACGGCGAAGCTCCTCGAGCGCGATGTCGAGGTGTTCGCGGAGGTCGGGGTCGGCGAGCTCGGGCTTCGTGCGCAGGATCTGGACGTTGAGCGAGATCGACGTCAGCGGCGTGCGGATGTCGTGTGCGATCGCGGCGGCGAACTGACCGAGCGCCGCGAGTCGGCGCGCGTCCCCGAGCTCGCTCAGCGCTTGTTCGCGCTCGACGATCACCGCGATCCTTGCCGCGAGCTCGCGCGTCACCAGGTAGGTATCGCGATCGATCAGCCCACCTGCGATCGAGAACGCGCCGACCAGCGCTTCGTCGGCGCCGAGTGCGGGCACGATGAAGCAGCCCGGCACCTCGGAGCTCGCCGGTAGCAGCTCGCCGTCGGCGGGGAGCGGGCCGACATCGCGCGACGACCGGCGCGGTAGCCCGTCGCGGAGCTCCTCGGCGAGCGTCGGCGCGAGCGCCGGCGTGGTGATCCATCGCACCGCACCACCGTTGGCGATCGATTCGATCCGGCGGGTCGCCTCCGCGATCGCCGCCGAGGCCTCGGTGGGCAGCGGATCACCTTGCACGCCGAGGCGATGTGCACGGCGCTCGTCGAGGCTCGCCAGCACCCCGCGCTCGACCCGCGGGTAGAGCCGGTACCCGATCGCGGCGAGGCCGAGCGGGACCAGCGTCGATCCGACGAGCAGTGCCTGCTGCAGGTTGCCCGGTTCGGTCCAGCGCAGCACCAGCCACACCGACGCACCGCCACCGAGCACGACGAGCAACGCGATCGTCGCCAGCGTGATCACCTCGGCCGCGGCCGACCGGATCGAGAACAGCTCGCTGCGCAGCACGGCCGTGCCGATCACGATGAAGCTCACCAGCGTCGCGAGCGTGGTCTCGAGCCACACCGCACCCTCGAACCAACCGACCAGCGGCGCGAAGAAGTAGGCCGAGAACCCGAACGCCCAGCGAAACCACAGCATCGCGATCACGGTGCGGGCACTGCGCTCGTCGGGAGCCGTCTTGCGATACGAGAACCAGCCGGTCACGAAGATCAGCAGGGTCGCCGGCGCGAAGAACTCGAACTGCGTGAAGTGAAGATCCCAGCCGTCGTAGGCCTCGACGATCACCAGCACCGCGGATACCGCCGCCCACGCGAGCAACGGGGCGCGCCATCGCCACGACAGGGCAGGGCGGCGCGGGAACGGGACGATGAACTCGATCGTGAGCACCGCGAGCGCGATCGTGCCGAGCGAGCACGGGATGGTGACCGCGCTGTCGATGATGTCCTGTCCGGCGAGCACGCTCAGCGCACGCCATGCGGTCATCGCGGCATCGGTGATCGCGAGCGCGCCGAACACCGTGTTGTCGCGGCGGCCGGGCGCGGCGTGGAGGATGATCCAGCCGAACGCCACGCCGATCGCGGCGATCGCGAGCGCGACGATACCTCCGGTCATGAACAGACCTCCGCGCTCGACTCGGCCAGACGGCCTCGCTCGCCTCCGGTCATGAACAGACCTCCGCGCTCGACTCGGCCAGACGGCCTCGCTCGCCTCCCGTCATGAACAGACCTCCGCGCTCGACTCGGCCAGACGGCCTCGCTCGCCTCCGGTCATGAACAGACCTCCGCGCTCGACTCGGCCAGACGGCCTCGCTCGCCTCCGGTCATGACTTGCCGCGCTCCGGCGGCGACGGCCGCACCAGGTTGTACTCGTCGATCTTGCGATCGAGCGTCGGCCGCGAGATGTCGAGGATCGCGCACGCGCGCCGCTTGTTCCACTCGGTGTGTGCGAGCACGCGGATGATGTGGAGGCGCTCGATCTCGCGCAACGTCGGTAGCGTGCCCCCGGCATCGGCTTCGCCCGCGAGGTCGGAGCTTGCCGACGGGTCGAGCGGCAGCAGGGTCTCGTCGAGCACGTCGCCCTTGGCGAGCACGACCGCACGCGTGAGCAGGTTCTCGAGCTCGCGCACGTTGCCCGGCCACGCGTGACTCTGCAGGCGCGCGAGCGCGGCCGGCGTGACGTAGCGAACGTCCTTGCCGAGGTCGCGGTTGATCTTGGCGAGCAGCCCCTCGACGAGCACCGGGATGTCGCCGGGACGCTCGCGCAGCGGCGGCAACGCGATCTCCACCACGCGCAACCGGTAGAATAGATCCTCGCGGAACGTGCCCTCGGCGACCATGTGCGCGAGGTCGCGATGGGTCGCCGCGATCACGCGCGCCTCGAGTCGCTGGGGGCGAGCGTCGCCGACGCGCTCGTAGGTGCGCTCCTGCAGCACGCGCAACAGCTTGGCCTGCGTGTCGAGCGGGATCTCCGCGATCTCGTCGAGGAACAGCGTGCCTTTCCCGGCGAGCTCGAACCGTCCGGGGCGATCGGCGATCGCGCCGGTGAACGCTCCCTTGACGTGACCGAACAGCTCGCTCTCGAGCACGCCCGGTGCGAGCGCCGTGCAGTTGACTGCGACGAACGGCAGCGGGGTCGCCGCGCCGACGTTCGAGAACTCGTGGATGGCCTTGGCCACCAGCTCCTTGCCGGTGCCGGACTCGCCGCTGATCAGCACCGGAGCGCGGGTGGTCGAGACCGCGCCGATCTGTTTCCACACGTCGCGGATCGGCTGGCTCTTGCCGAGGATCGCGCCGGTCTCGCGATCCTCCGCGGCGCGCGACACGAACTGCTCGAGCTGCGCGCGCGCCTGTCGGCTCTCGAGCGCGCGCTGGATCACCAGCTTCAGCCGTTCGATGTCGACCGGCTTGACCAGGTACTCGTAGGCACCGAGCTGGATCGCCTTGACCGTCGATCCCATGTCGTCGCGTGCGGTGACGACGACGATCGCCGGTGCGGAGTCGCGGGACTCGACCGCGGACAACACGTCGAAGCCGCTGCCGCCGGGAAGCCCGAGGTCGAGCAGCACGATGTCGAAGGGGGGCCGCTCGCGATCGCTCGCGAGCGCGGTGGTCGCGCTCGGTGCATCGATCGCGGTCACCACGTCGTGCCCCTCACCGGCGAGGAACTTCTCGAGGGTTCGGCGGATCGAGCGGTCGTCGTCGACGATCAGGATGCGGGCCACGGGGTCACCATGATCGAGCCAGTCGGCACCGATGGTCCACGTCGCGTGCCAGCGCAAGTGCGCGAACCCGCAGGGTCCGGTGAACGGCGATGGTAACGAAATCTGCCCATGGCCAAGAGCCTAGCGATCTCTGATGCTTATCAAGATTATATTTGACAGTGAATCTAACAGTGTTACATGTGATTCGTGAACGAGTCGTGGACCATCTCCGAGCTGACCGTCGAGGCCGCACGCCGGATCGCGGCGTTGCCGGTTCCCCAGAACGGCCAGGTGCGCGCGGTGCCCGACGAACGCACGATCCGTTACTACGGCACGATCGGGCTGCTCGACCGTCCGCTCGGAATGCGCGGTCGCACCGCGCTCTACGGGCCGCGCCACCTCGCCCAGGTCGTCGCGATCAAGCGCCTTCAGACCACCGGCCGGAGCCTGGCCGAGATCCAGGAGCTGTGGTCGACGCTCGACGACGCCACGCTGTCCCAGATGTCGGGCGTGCAGGTCGGGGGCAAGGCGCCGTCGTCGCGTCGGGAGTTCTGGAAGCACGCACCGGCACCGGCACCGGCAGCACCCGCGCCGGTATCGGCCCGCGCACCGGTGGCTCGTCGCGCCAACCGTCCCACTCCAGCCACCACGCACGCACCCGTCGAGCTCCGGATCGAGCTCGCCGAGGGCGTCTCGCTCGTCCTCGCCGTTCCCGACGGCATTTCCCTGTCCCCGGCCGACGTCGACGCCATGCGCGCCGCGGCGGCACCTCTCGTCGAGCTGGCACGTCGCCCGCTCGGATCGCACTCTGAAGGAGAACCTCGATGACCCGACTGCCCATGATGCTGATGACCGACGAGGAGGTGGCCCGATTCGGCCGCTCTGTCGATGACCCCGAACGCGCCGGGTTCGGCGTGCTCGCCACCGACCGCGGGCGGCTCCCGCTCCTCGCGATGGAGGTCGACGCGCGTGTCGCGGGCGTGATCGCCTCGATCGAGGTCGCGCAGACGTTCGTCAACAACACGGGCATCGCGATCGAGGCGACCTACATCTTCCCGTTGCCGGATCGCGCCGCGGTCCATGCGTTCCGCATGGAGGTCGGTGGTCGGGTGATCGACGGCATCGTCGAGGAGCGCGGTCGCGCGCGCCAGCAGTACGACGAGGCGATCGCGCGAGGTCATCGCGCGGCGATCGCCGAGGAGGATCGCGCGGGCGTGTTCACGCTGCGGGTCGGCAACCTGATGCCTGGCGAGCGCGCGATCGTGCACCTGTCGCTGGTCGGTCCGCTGCCGGTCGACGACGGCGAGATCACCTTGCAGTTCCCGTTGGTGGTCGCGCCGCGCTACATCCCGGGCTCGCTGCTCGGCGGGGACCAGGCCGGGCTCGGTACCGCCGGCGACACCGACCTCGTGCCCGACGCCTCCCGGATCTCTCCGCCGGTGCTCCTTCCCGGCTGCCCGAATCCGGTGCGTCTCGGCCTGCGCGTGGTGATCGAGGACCACGCGATCCGCGACGTCGCGTCGAGCTTGCATGCGGTGTCGACGAGCAAGCGCGACGGGCTCGCGATCGAGGTCCAACCCGGCGAGCGACTCGATCGCGACTTGATCCTGCGCTGGCGGATCGACGGGACGGCGCTGACAAGCACGCTCGTGTGTGCCGACGATGCCAACGGCCTGGCCGGTACGTTCATGCTGACGCTGGTGCCGCCGAGCACCGTCGCGATGACGGCCAAGCCGCGCGACGTCGTGATCGTGCTCGATCGCTCCGGCAGCATGGAAGGCTGGAAGATGGTCGCGGCGCGGCGCGCGGTGGCCCGCATGATCGACTCGTTGACCTCGCGCGATCGGTTCTGCGCGATCGCGTTCGACGATAGGACCGATCTGATCCCGACGACCGGGCTGGTCGCGGCCACCGATCGCAACCGGTTTCGCGCGGTCGAGTCGCTGGCGCGGATCGATGCGCGCGGCGGCACCGAGATGTCCGAGCCGCTGCGTTACGCCGTCGATCTGCTATCCGCGGGATCCACGCACGACTCGCTGCGCGAGCGCGAACGCGTGGTCGTGCTCGTCACCGACGGCCAGGTCGGCAGTGAGGATCTGATCCTGCGCGAGCTCGCACCCGAGCTCCGCACGATCAAGATGTTCACGCTCGGCATCGACCGGTCGGTCAACGCGGCGTTCCTGCGTAGGCTCGCCGGCGCCGGCGGTGGCCTGTGCGAGCTCGTCGAATCCGAGGATCGACTCGATCTCGTGATGGACAAGGTGCACCGCCGGATCGGTACGCCGATCGCCACCGAGCTCCACGTTGCCTCGCGCGATCTCGATCTCGATCGCACGTGGATCGCGCCGACGAAGCTTCCCGATGTCTATGCCGGGGCGCCGGTCACGATCTTCGGGCGCTATCGCGGGCGGGCACCGGCGAACGCGACGATCGATCTCGAGGGCACGACGCTCGGAGAGCCGATGCGGGTCGCGGTGGCGGCGGGACCATCGACCACGGATCCGGCGCGGTGGCTGGCAGCGAGCTGGGCGCGCGCGGCGATCCGCGATCGCGAGGATCAGTACGCCGCCGGCAAGCACGAGCTCGCCGGCGAGATCGTGATGCTATCGAAGACCCATAACGTGCTGTCGCGGTTCACCGCGTTCCTCGCGGTCGATCGCGCCGAGGTGGTCAACCGCGGGGGGCACCTCCGTCAGGTCGTGCAACCGGTCGAGAAGCCGTCGGGGTGGGACACGGACATGGGCAGGGGCGGGATGATCGCAGGTGGGGAAGGTGGTCCGCGCAGTCGATCGATCACCGCGATCACCCGCGCCTCCGCCGAGGCTCCGGCGGTGATGTACCAAGTCCAAGGGGCGAGGTACGAAGACGAGGAGATGCTCGGCTTCGACGAGATGGCCGACATGGATCTGGCTCCGGAGGAGATGCCCCCCGCGAGCGGCTTCGCGCCTCCGTTGATGGCTCCGGCACCGCCCGCGCCGCGTGCACCGGCGGGACCCCCGCCGGCCCGCGCGTCTCGTGCGGCGCGTCCCTCACCGATGCTCGGTCGCTCGGCGCCGCGCCGCATGCCCGATCGCGAGCAGCGCGAGTCCGGTGACGCCGATCTCGTGACGGCCGCCCATCTCGCGCAGCTCGGAATCCTCGCGCGCGACCTCGACGAGCAAGGGCGTGGCAGGCTCGACCTCGCCGTCTTGCGGCTGCTCCGCCAGCGGCTGGCCGAGTGGGCCGAGAACGTGCGCTCGACCGACGGCTCGCCGAAGCTCGCCGAGGCCGTCGAGCAGCTGGTGCAACGGCTCGGTGCGGCGATCGCTCGCGGTACCGAGATCGCGGCCGACGTGGTGGCGATCGCCTTCGAGTTGGCGAAGCTCGCGGATGGCTCGCCGCCGCCGGCACCCAGTCGTCCGGCACGCCAGGGGTTCTGGAAGTAGTGCGTCCGATCGTGACGATCGCCGTTCGCGATCGTCGCGATCGTCGCGATCGTCGCGATCATTTCGCGTGTCAGCGCCGGTCCCGACCTCGGGCTCGCGGGACCGCGAGTCAGCGGCGACGGCGGCGCTTGAGCTTGGCGTGCACCGTCTGGTGGTTTTGCCGCACCGTGACCCGCTTGGTCTGCGTCGCGTAGCCCGGCTTGACGAACGTCAATGTCGCGCGCTCGAACGCGGGTAGCCGCATCGTCGATGGCGTGACCGCGACGGTCCGCCCCCGGTACGACACCCGTGCGCCCGCGGGCCGCGAGCTGACCTTGATCGAGTACATCGCGCGCCGGAGCGTGACCTTGAGCTTGGCGCCCTCGGCGGTCGCGGTCACCGTGCGCGTCGTCGAGGTGTAGCGCGCGTGCCGGAATGCGAGCTTGACCGCTTCGTTGCACGGCAACGTCAGGGTCGCCGGCGTCTTGCCGATCGCCTTGTTGTCACGCAGGACGCGCGTACCGTTCGGAGCGCTGGTGACGTGCACCGTGCACTCCGGTGGCGGTGGCGGCTCCACCGGCGGGGGTGGCGGCTCGACCGCGGCGGATTCGGCCTTCGCGTCGGGGGGCTGCTTCGCGACCGCCGCGTCGATCGGTACGACAGGTGGGTTCACCGCACGCGCGGCATCCGCGGGAACGTTGTCCGCGACGCCCTGGGCCTCGCTCTTGCCGCCCCCGCGGCCGAAGGCGAACACCAGCACGAACCCGATCACCACCACGAGTCCGGCGCTGAGCGCGATCACCATCGCGCGGCGCTTGCGAGCGGCGCGAACGAGCGAGGTCGAGTCGCCGGTCGGAAACGATCCGGTTCCCGTCACGCGCGCCACCTCGGAGCTGTCGCGGAACATCGAACCACTGTCGACGAGGCCGCGCGGTGACATCAACGCCGCGACATGGAGCGCGTCGGGCGGTGGTGTTGGCATGATCGGGACGGCGTTGGGCACCGGGGTCGGCACGCGGTTGGATGGACGATGAGCGTGCGCGGCGTCCGGAGGTGCCACCACGACACCGGCGGACGGGATCGATCCGGGTGGCGGCGTGGCCATCGGCGGGATCGAGCCGGGCGCCGGCGTCGCGGGTGTTGCGGGATTCGGCACCACGGGTTCTGGTGGCGCGACCGCCATCGGCGTCGAGGCGGCGGGCGGCGGTGGCACGTGTATCGGCGGGTCCTCGAGATCGGCGAGGTCCGGGTTGAGGATCGGCCCCAGGAGCGTCGGATCGATCTGGATGCTCGGTTGTTCGCTGTCGAACTCCGACGGATCGGGACGCGGGAGGATCGCCTCGACCTCGCGTGCCACGGCGGCGAGCTCCGGGGGGTCGGTCTTGGCCTCGGTCGGCTTGGCCGGTTTGGCCGGCTCGCTCCACCCATCCGGCGATTCGGCGTCGAGCCGGATCGTCCAGTCGCCGGTCGGGCGTTTCGGTGGCTCGGGCTTGCGAGGCAAGATCGTGGGACCGTCGGCACCCGGCGTCATCGTCCAATCGCCGCTGGGGGTCGGTTCTTCGACCGCGGGCATCGTCGTCGGGGTCGGGGCGCCGGGGGGAAGCGGGTCGGCCTCCGGAGCCGGTGTGGATCGGCCGGTGTCCTCGGATGGAGGCGCGGATACGACGGCGATGCCGAGCGGGGTCTGCTTGCGCCGCTGGGCCTCCTTCGCCGCGACCGGCGGGTGGGCCGTCAGGTCGGTGGGCTCGTCGAGCGCGTCCATCGTGATCTTGACCGACGGTTGCGCCGGCGATGCCTGCGGCGCGGCGGAGACGACGGGCGCCGGCGTGATCGGCGTCTTCGTCGGCAGCCTCGTCGTCGCGACCGGCGCGGGCGTGGGCGGGCGCGCGACCGGCGCGGGCGTGGGTGGGCGCGCGACCGGCGCGGGCGTCGGCGGGCGCGCGATTGGCGCGGGCGTCGGCGGGCGCGCGACCGGCGCGGGCGTGGGTGGCCGCGCGACCGGAGGGATCACGCGCGGCGGCGTGATGTCGAGCCGCGGTTTGGTGGTCGCGACGATGGGACCCGATGCCGGCGACCTCGCGGTGGTCGGCACGGGACCCGACTCCGTGTGCTCGTTGTCGCTCGGAGCCGAGGTCGCGATCGGCACGGGACCCGACTTCGTGTGCTCGTTGTCGCTCGGAGCCGAGGTCGGCACGGGACCCGACTCGGTGTGCTCGTTGTCGCTGGGAACGATCGGTACCGGACCCGACTCGGTGTGCTCGTTGTCGCTCGCGACAGCCGACGGTTTCGGGATCCCCGCCGAGCCCGGGAGTGGGGCCAGCGAGGGCATCACGGGCTGGACACTCGGCGTTCGCGACCGCTTGGCGGCGGTCGAGGGAGCAGGGATCGGCGCCGATCCTGGCAACGGGCCGATCGGCCGTAGCTCGGGGGGCGTGCTCGGCGTCTTGGGCCGGGGTGAGCCGACCGGCAACACCGCCGGCATCACGAACTTCGGTCCCTTGCTCGCCGCCTTCGCGGCGGTCGCGAGCGACGCGATGTCACCGATCGCGACGCACTCGGCGAGCGTGCTGGCCGCATCGATCCGCGCCGAGGCGGCCGGTGGGGACGGGCGCGGCTCGGCTGGGATTTTCGCGGCGCGTGGCGCCACGCTGGGAGCCGCTGGGTGGGCGGCCAGGCGTGCCTTCTCGAGCTCGACCAGGACGGTCTTGCTGTCGTCGTCGAGGTTCGAGAACCGGAGCGTGATGCCGACCCGGCCGTGCAGGATCGAAGGCGACTTCGAGGAGCTGATCACCTCGGCGTCACCCTCGAGCATCACGCCGCCGCCGGTCAGGGTGACGGCGAACCGACCGTGGCGTCCGAGCGGGATCGGGTCCGCGATCGGTACGAATAGACTGCTCCGGTCAGCATAGCGACGAAACGCCGCCACGAACTCCTCGCCCGTCGAACAGGCGGAGACCAGGTAAATAGGAGCCCCAGTCGTCACCTCTCATCAGTGTAGACCACCGACGTGGGTGGTTGTAGCTGGATATCCGCGCCGAAAACCAGTAGGGCGCTACCGGCCGGTAGCGCCCCCTGGAATCGAGTCCGATCGGGCCGAGCGAATCGGGTGATTCGCTCGGTCACGATCACATGATGATGAAGTCGTGGGCGCGAACGGTCTTGCGACCATTCTCCGACGCACGCTTCGCCGCTTGCTCGACCAACCACGCCACGTAGCCGTTGAGCCCGTCGAGGGCGTCACCAGCCGTGTTGCAGCCGGCATCCTTGATCATCTGCCGAACCTTCGACGAGACGAGCAGCATCTCGACGGGACGGCCCTTACCCTTCTTCGCTTTTGCCATCTGTTTACTCTCCTGGAAGGAGGCTCTTTTACACCGACGGCCAGCGGTGAGAAGCGCTGGAGGCGAAAAAACGGCCCCTAGCGCGCGTTTTGCGGGATCTGCGACAACTCGTCGGACCGCGTGTCAGCGCGCGAAACGCAGGAGGAACACGTCCGGCTTCGGGATCCGATCGTCGGGATCGCGTACCGACTCGAGCGCCGGCGACACCGCCGACAGCGAGAACCGGAAGATCCCGGCGACGACCGCGTTGCCCTTGGCGTCGATCGCGACCGCGCGGCCCTGGTCGTGGTCCTTGTCGCCGAACGTCTTCTCCCAGACGATGTTGCCGTTGGGGTCGTGCTTGATCACGAACACGTCCTTGTTGCCGGCGCTCGTCGCCTCGGGGATCGTGGTCTTGCCGAAGTCGAGCTTGTTCTGGAACCAGCCGGTCATCACCGTGTTGCCCGCATCGTCGGCGGCGACGCCCCAGCCGACGTCCTCGCGATCGGCACCGTAGGTCTTCGCCCACTGCAACTTGCCGTCGGTGTCGAACCGCGCGATGTACACGTCGGCCTCGCCCTTCGATACGTGATCGTCGCCTTCGCCGAACGACACCGACTTGTCGAACGAGCCGACCATGGTCACGAAGCCCGCGCGATCGACGCACACGCCACCGGCGACGTCGTTGAACGCATTGCCGAACCGCTTCGACCACAGGTGGCCGCCGTTGGAGTCGTACTTCGCGAGCACGACGTCGTTGTCCGAGCCGCCGCCGGCCACCAGATCCTCGCCACCCCAGTTCGACTTGTCCTTGAAGTGACCCTGCACGTAGACGCTGCCGCGCGGGTCGACGGCGAGGTGGAGGATGGTGTCGTTGTAGTTGCCGCCGAACGTCTTGACCCACTCGAACTCACCGCCCTTCGAGAGTTTGAGCAGGAACGCATCGGTCCCGCCCTTCGCCTTGTACTCGCGACGCGTCGGTTCGAACGAGGCGACCTTCATGAAGCTGCCGCCGACGTACCAGCCACCATCGGGCGCCGCGGCGATCGCGTTGGCGCCGTCGGAATCGACACCACCCGCGGTGTACAGCCACTGCGCGGTTCCCTTGGTGTCGAACGCGAGTACGTACGCGTCGTCGGAGTTGGCCGCGCGCGCGGTCAGCGTCCCGATCCGGATGTTGTCGAGGAAGTTTCCGACCACGGCGATCATGTTCCCCTGGATCGCGACGCCGAGCGCCACGTCGTCTCGCTTCGCACCCCACTGCCGCGACCACGCGATCTTGCCGTCGGGCCCGATCTTGATCAGGAACGCGTCCGACGTCGGCTTCACCTTGGTCTTCGGATTGCGCGGCGGATCGGGCGGCAACGACTCGAGGTTCGTGCCCTTGGTCATCTTGCCCTCGAAGTAACCGACGACGTAGATGCTGCCGTCCGCAGCGATCGCCATGTCCTTCGGCGTGTCGATGCCGAGCCCGCCGAACGACAGACCGCTCAGGACCTTGCCCGTCGCGTCTCCCGGATCCTTGGCGAGCGGGGGAAGCGGGCGGTGGTCGACCGGCTTGGTGGCCGCGGCGGGGGCGGCCGATCCGGTGTGGTGCATGGCCTCGTCGAGACCCTGCGCGAGCCCGGTCGCGGACGAGGTCATCCCGGCCGAGCCTTGCTTGGACGGAGTCTCCTTGTGGCTATCGCACGCGACGAGCGAACCGAGAGCAAAGAGCGCGATCGACAGGCGGCGCATGTCCTAACGATGTCACCAACACGCGTGGGTTGCGAGGGTCCGGGAGGAAGACGACCGGATTCGTCCGCGACGAAGATCGCGGGAACCGAACCGCTTCACCTGGTGTCTCACCGGGTTGGCCGTGCACCTGACTTCGCGAGGCGCTGGAACGCCCGACCGAGGGGTTGCTCGCGGAAGCGAAGTCGCGCAACAACGACACGGATGAGATCCGAGGTCGTCGCAGTCGCGCTGGCGATGCTGCTCGCGGCATGTCCGCATCCGGCCCCAGCCCCGACCCCGTCTCCGCCCACACCCAACGTCGACCCGGTCGGGGCCGACCTGCGGATCCGGATCGCGCGTGCCGAGGCGAGGCGGGGTGGCGGCGTCGCCGAGCTCGCCGGTCTCGCACGCGCCGGTGCGGCGCCCGGACGGACGCTCGCGCTCCGGGGGCTCGGGCGGATCGGCGGCGCCGAGGCGCTCGCGGTGCTGACCGAGGCGCTGGCCGATCGCGATCCGACGATCGCCGGTGCGGCGGCGGCGGCGATCGGGATCGCCGCGTCGCTCGACGACGAGCCCGGCGATCCGCCACGCACGGCCGTACTCGTCGACGCGCTCGGGCGCGTGCACGGTCCCGCCGCGCTCGCGGTGATCGAGGCGCTCGGACGCGCCGGGGATCGCAGCGCCGAGCCGGTGCTGGTCACCACGTTGTCAGGCGATCCGGCCAACGCGGCAGCGGCGGCGATCGCGCTCGGTCGGTTCGGACGCCGCAAGATGGCGCTCGGCGTGGCGGCGCGTGACGCGCTGGTCGGCGCGACCCACCACGCGGATCCGCGCGTGCGCTTCGCCGCGGCCTACGCGCTGGCGCGCGAGACGTTCGCGAAGTCCGGCGATGCCGCGACCGACACGCACGCGATCGCGGCCAACGCCGCGCTCGCGGCGCTGCTCGACGATCCCGGCGAGACCATCCGCGCGCAGGCAACCCAGGCGCTCGGCCGTCGCGAGGGTGCCGCGCGCACACACGCGAGCGCGCTCGCCGATCGCCTCCACGATCGGGATTGGCGGGTCGCGGTCGAAGCCGTGCGCGCACTCGCCGGCGATGGTGGTGACGATGCCGATCGCGATCGCGTGGCGATCGCGCTGTTGCGATGGGAGCTCGGCGTCGAGGCCGGCGAGCGGATCGACTACGAACCGGGACCGGCGGCGCGCCTCGTCGATCCGGCGAGCAAGCTGCTGCGTGCGGTCGCGCCGGCACCCGATCCGGCACTCGATGCGGCGATCGTGCAACGACCCTCCGGGTGGAACCTCGCGCGCGTCCCCGCGTCGCCGGCCGACATCCACGTCGTGCTCGAGGGACTTCGAGCGCTGGCCCCGCACGCGACCAAGCCGATCGTTCGCCACGCGATCGAGACCCTCCGCCGGAGCGCGACCGCCTCGCAGCTGCCGGTGCTGACCCGGGCGTGGATCGATTGTCTGGGCGCCGTCGCGCTGGTCCGCGGTTCACCGAACCCCGACTACACGACGATGACATGCGCGTTGCCGGATCACCTGAAGTTGCCGCTGATCGGCGAGCTGGTGTCCGCCAAGGTCGGCTCGATCGCGCAGCGGCGCGAGGCGCTGCGCCCGTTGCTCGCGCACGCCGACGCACGCGTGCGGGCAGCCGGTCTCACCGCCCTCGCGGCGTTGTGGAGCGAAGGATCCGCCGCGGATCATCGCGCCACCGCCGCGGCCGTGGTCGGCGCGCTGGGTTCGACCGACCCGTTGATCGCGGGCACCGCGGTCGAGGCCGCGACCTCGATCTACGACGCCGCCACGTCCACCGTCCCCGGCGCCGAGTGGCGGGCCGCGCTCGACGCCGCGATCGTCGCGCGCGCACAGACCGAGCACGATCCGGAGCTGTCGAGCTCGCTGCTCGAGCTCATCGGCAAGCGCACGCTCGCCGCGGGTGCAGGAGCGTGTCGCGCGGGCCTGTCCGGAACGCCGGTGCGCGCGAAGGCCGCGGTGGAATGTCTCGCGGCGCTCGGCCAGGCCGTCGATCCGCCGGCACCGACCTCGGCGACGCCACCGCCGGGGATCGACGTCGCACTCGTGATCGGTCGATCGGTGCGCTGGCACCTCGCGACCACGCGCGGTGACATCGACATCGAGCTAGCATCCGAGGAGGCACCGTGGGCGGTCGCGACGATCGCGACGCTGACCCGCAAGGGGTTCTACGACGGGCTCGAGGTCCACCGCGTGGTGCCCGACTTCGTGGTCCAGGGCGGTGATCCCACCGAGTCGGGTTGGGGCGGTCCGGGGTTCACGATCCCGGCCGAGCCGTCATCCGGAGCAGGGTTCGTGGAGGGGGGTGTGGGGATCGCGGATGCGGGTCGGGACAGCGGCGGCTCGCAATGGTTCGTGATGCACGCGGCAGCGCCGCATCTCGACGGCCGGTACACGTGGGTAGGACACGTCACGGCCGGTCTCAAGTCCGCGGATGCACTGGTGATCGGTGACCGGATCGAGCACGCGACGATCGAAATCGAACCGCGTCCGTAACCGATAGGGGGTGGTGGTGTCACTGGATAGACCGGCAACCATCGCCAGCCGTTGGAGAATCCATGCGCAAAGCCGTCATCGTCGCTGCCGTGATCGGAGGGGTTTCGGGGCTCGCCCTCGCGCGCCGCGTGTTCATCCGAGACTCGATCGTGACGCCCCCGAACTTCGCCCTCCAGGGCAGCGCGGTGGGTGGCACCGACAAGGCAGCGGCGACACCGGCGTTTCTCGCGGGCACGCGGATCGCGGCGGTCGGCGAAGGCGCACTGGTCGTCGATCCGGATAGCGGCAAGCTCGTGCGGGTCAGCCGCGAGGGCAAGCCACTCGAGTCGATCGAGGTCGCTCGCGATGCGGGGCTGCTCGTATACGACGCGGCCGGCGCTCGCGCGTACGTGGCCGATCGGGCGCACGACCGGATCGCGGTGATCTCGACCAAGGGCAAGCTGTCGATCGCGACCACGTTCCACACCCCGGTCGAGCCCTACGGCGTGGCCCTCACGCCCGATCGCAAGCTGCTTCTGGTGACCACGATCGCCGATCGCACGCTGGTTGCTCTCGACACCGCGACCGGCGCCGAGAAGTGGCGCGCGCCGCTCGGACGCGAACCGCGCGGTCTCGCGGTGTCGCCCGACGGCAAGCGCGCGGTGGTCGCGTACCTCGCGACCGGGACGGTCGACGACATCGATCTCGGTTCGCACGCCGCGCACCGGATCGCGCTGTCGACCACCCGCGGTGCGGCGTTCCGCCGGGCGCAGCCCGCGTTCGCGCGCGCGGCGTTCGCCGTCACGTTCATGGGAGCGAGCGAGGTCGTGGTTCCGTTCCAGCGCGAGACCCCGGTGCAGATCGCGAACGGTCGCGAGCGTACCGGTAGCTACGGCGGTGGATTCGAACCGCCGGTCACGCACCAGGTCGCGTTCATCGATCTCGACCGGCAGACGCCGAAGCAGGTGGTCGCCCAGATCGCGCAGCACCAGCCGCGCGCGGTGGCGTGGGATGGTGCGCACGACGCACTGTACGTCGCCGGACTCGGCAACGACATGGTGGCTCGGCTCAAGGACGCGTCGACCACCAAGGTCCAGTTCGATCGCTCGATGATGGCGCGCGACGGGAAGTCCACGTGCGGTGCCGATGGCCTCGCGGTGACGCCGAGCGGGGATGTCCTCGTGTGGTGCTCGTTCACGCGGACCGTGAATCGGATCTCGTTCGGATCGAGCATCGAGGACAAGCCGACCCTGGCTGTCGGCGAGGAGCTCGCGCCGACGCGGATGACCGCCAAGCAGCACGACGGCTACATCGCGTTCCACGTCTCGGACGCCGCGATCAGTCAGCGCGGTGCGATGGCGTGCGCGACCTGCCACCCCGACGGACGAGACGATGGGCTGAGCTGGCGGATCGAGAAGCACGAGCTGCAGACGCCGCTGCTCGCGGGTCGGCTCTCGGGAACGCATCCGTACAAGTGGGACGGCGGCGACAAGGATCTCGCGACCAGCCTCAAGATGACGATGAAGCGGCTCGGTGGGTTCGGCCTCGACGCCAAGCGCGCGGATGCGCTGCAGGCGTACGTCGAGATGCTCCCGAAGGTGCGCACCCCGACGCGCGACGTCGCGATGGTGAAGCGCGGCAAGCAGCTGTTCGATTCGCACGGCTGCCGCCAGTGCCACGACGGTCCCGCGTACGCCGACAACGAGAAGCACGCGTTCACCGGCTCGTTGCCCGAGGCCGACACGCCGAGCCTGATCGGGCTGTCGGCGAGCGCGCCGTACTTCCACGACGGCAGCGCGCCCACGCTCGAGGCGCTGCTGCGCGATCGCGGCTCGGTGCATGGCATGGGCGAGACGTCCAAGCTCAGCGACGCGCAGATCTCGGACCTGACCGCGTTCCTCGAGACCCTCTGATCTCCATGCCTTAGCAGGCGCGCGAGCTCTCGATCGACAAATCGAGGGGCTGCTGTCCACCGCCGCGTGCGCTCGCGCATCTAGGCCGCGGAGGACTCATGCGTCTAGTCACCGCCGCTGCCCTGTTGCTGGCGTTCGCGATCCCGGCCCGAAATGCCGACGCGTGCGATCACGACGATGACGACGTCGTCGCCAAGGCCGAACGCGATCACGATCGAGCCGACCACGAGCGCCATCGCGTCCGCGAACGGGAGCGGACCCGGCGTGCGATGCGAGAGGCGCGCCGCGAGGCCAAGCGCGCGATGCGCGAGGCCCGTCGCGAGGCCGAGCGCGCGCGACGCCAAGCCGAACACGAACGCGGCGACATGCAGCGCGCGATGCGAGACGCCCGGCGCTCGATGCGCGAGGCCAAGGAGCGGATGCGCCGGGACGTCCAGCGCGCGATGCGGGACTATCAGGCGCGCCAGCGATCGTGGGGACCGGATCGGCGGCCGCAGCCAGCGCCGCCACCGATGATCGTCCAGCAGATGCCGTGGCTACCGTGTGCGACGCCGGATTGCGCAGCGGGCCACCCCGATCTCCGGCACAAGCTGGAGCGGCTCGAGAGCAAGCTCGATCGGCTGCGCAAGCAGCTCGATCGGCTGACGCCCGGACCGGCGATCCCGTCCGGAGACATCGAGATCGAGATCGAGTGAGCCGCGTCAACCCGCGCGACGCCTCGAGGATCTGGAGGGCAACATGAGACACCTAGTGATCGCCACGGTGCTGGGCTCGATGATCGGTGCGAGCCCCACACGCGCCGTCGCATGCGACGACGATGACGACGACGACGACACCGCGGACGCGTGGGGCCCCGTCGCCGACGCTCATCCGTGGATCGTCGGCACCGATGACGATGACGCCGACGACAACGACGACAGCGACGACAGCGACGACAGCGACGACGCCGGCGATCGCCCGTTCATCGACATCGATATCTGGGGCGACGGCGCGCACGCGGCCCACCGTCGCGATCTCGGCAAGCGGCTACACGACCGGATCGAGGCACGCGTGCGCGCGAAGCTCGAGCGCCTGCAGCGGCGCCTCGCCAGGTTGCGCGGGCATCACGCGGGTGCGCCGATGCCCCCGATGCCGCCACTGCCACCACTGCCACCGCTGCCGCCGCTGCCGCCGCTGCCGCCGTTGCGGCCGGTCGCGCCCCGTGCGCCGGAGCACCCACACGGCACGATCGACATCGACATCCCGGACCTCGACATCGATATCGACATCCCGAACATCGACATCGACATCGACATTCCGAACATCGACATCGACCTCGACATTCCGGACCTCGACCTCGACGTCGACGACTGATCAGCGGGCGAGGGCGGCCCAGATCGCGGCGAGGTCGGTGAGCGCACCCGCCGGATCGGCGGCGGCGAGCTGGCGCGACAGCTGCGAACGGGCGTCGGTCAGGTTCGCGATCATCGACGCCACGCGCGTCCGCTGATCGAGCGGAATCCGGGGCAGGTTCTCGGTAACGGTTCCGTCCCGGTGCTCCTCGATCCATCCGCTCACCACCATCTCGGCGCGCGACGGCTCGAGCTGCCGCAGCGTGCGGCCGATGATCTGCGCGGGGCGAGACTCCAGCGTGGTCGCGAGCTCGGACGCGAGATCCGGCGCGGGGAGGCCCACGACGTCGAGCGTGAACGTGCCACCACTGCGGAGCTCCTCACCCGAGATCATCGCGATCACCTCACCGCTCTCCTCACTGCTCTGCACGATCGCGATCGCGTCGTGGGTCGCGGTCGATGGTGCGACCGCCTGGGTGCGGCTCTGCGAGAGTGTGTTCTTGTCGCGATCCTTGACGATGATGTACGGGTCGAGGTTGCCGCCGGTGGCACGTACGACGATCGCGGCGGCCCCGCCGTGCACGCGGACCGCGATCACGTAGCGCGACAGGTCGGCATCTTCGATCGAGACGTCGACCGGCAGCGCCTCGACGGTCATCGAGGGCAGCCGTTGGCCGACGTCGACATCGACCACGGGGAACCCGGTGCCGTCGGCCGCGCCGCCGGGACCGAATTCGATCGAATCGTAGGGATCCGCCTGGTCGGGCACGCAGGCGACCAGCGCGGCCGCGGCCGCGGCGGCGGCGGCCATGGCGGTGAGATGGGTGGCGAGGAGGCTGGCCATGCGGTGGAAGGGTTGCAGCGGTCGTGCCGCGACAACCTCGCGAGATCTGGCTCGGGTCGACAAACCCCGGCAGCCCCGGTGGTCAGCTCGAGGCGCTGGTGTAGCTGCGGATCGCCGCGCGCCACACCATCCGGCTCGCGATCGCGAGCACCAGCGAGCCACCGATCGTCGCCAGCGCGGTGTTGCGATCGAGCCGCCCGAGCAGCGCCATCGCCGGGAACGTGGTCATCACGGCCACCGGGATGACGAACGTGAACACGATCCGCCACAGCCCGCGGAACACCTGCACGGGCCACCGCGCGGTGTCGAAGATCGCGCCGAGCAAGTAGGTCAGGTTGTCGAGCCGCACCACCCAGAACGATGCCGCGGCACACGCGATCCAGATCGAGTACATCGCGAGCACGCCGGCGACGAACAGCACGAGCCCGAGCGCGAGATCGGATGCCGTGGGTGGCTGTCCGCGTAGCCACAACGCGTACGTGCCCAGCCCGATCGCACCGAGCACGTCGAAGATCTTCCACGGTTCGAACCGCGATGCCGAGATCATCGCCTGCGCGTCGATCGGCTTGAGCAGTACGTAGTCGAAGGCGCCGCTGCGGATCCGCTCGACCATGTCGACGAGCGACGGCGAGATCACACCCTCGAGCACGCCGCGCAGTGCCATGAAGTACGCCATCAGCACCAGCGCGCTCGCGCGATCCCACCCGGCAACGCTGTCGCGCCCCTGGTAGAGCACCATCAGCGGCAACAGCGTGAGTGCCATCGTCGCCGCCGCGGCGCCGGCCTCGATCAGGAAGTCGGCGCGATACGCCATGCCGGCGGCCGCGCTGATCCTGAGCTGGATCCGGAACAGGCGGAGGTAGTTGCGCATGCTAGGTCCCCACCGCCTCGAAGCGCCGCACGCCGAGCTTCCACACCCACAACGCGAGCATCACCGCCCCGACCGCCCAGATCACCTGGCCGCCGAGGAGCTCGAGGGTTCCGCCGGTCGACAGCCGCTTGGTCATCATCTCGACCGGGACGCTGAGCATGAAGCGAAACGGCGAGTAGCGCGCGACCTCCGCGATCCAGTCGGGCAACAGCGGGATCGGCAACAGGTAGCCGGACAGCAGCGTGAAGATCAGGAAGTACAGCCCGACCAGCCCCATCGCGCGCGTCAAGAAGAACGCGAGCGAGCCGACGGTGAACAGCACGGCGAACGTGATCAGCCACGCGAGCACGAGCGATGGCAGCAGCAACGCGAGCTGGATGGGCTCGGTGACCAGGGCACTCGAGCCCGAGCTGACGAGCAACGCGAACGCGATCGGGATCGCGACCACGCTGCGGAACGGGATCGCGGCGGCGTGACTGGCGGCGAACGCGATGAACGGATGGATCGGTCGAAGCAGCCGCATCGACATCGAGCCCATGCGGATCTCCTCGCTGACCTGCCAGGCCACCCACGAGCCCGTGACCTGACGGACGATCAGGATCGCGAGGAAGTACGCGACGAAGTCGGGCGACCCGTAGCCGCGAAATGGTGCTTCGTCGGCGACCGTGCTCCACAGCGCGAGCATCACGAGCGGGATCGTGGAGGTCAGGATCCAGACCAAGAACTCCGCGCGGTACGCGACGGTCTCGGCGACGCCGACCCGTAGCAGCGTGGGGAGCGCGCGGATCGCGCTCACCGGTTTGCCTTCTCGGTCCCGGCCGTGTCGCGCTCCGGTTTGTGCTGGCCGAACATCACGCGCAGGATGTCCTCGAGCGGCGGATCCTCGATCGCGAGGTCGGCGACGTGGAGCGGGCCGAGCAAGTGACCGACCACCTCTGGAAGCGCGCGCTCGGAGACGCGCAGCTCGACGCGTTGACCGTCGCGGCGTAGTACGGCACCGAGCCGCGCGAGCGCGTCGTCGTCGATCGGGCCGGTCAGCGTGAACGACACGCGCTTGTCGGGATCCATCGTCTTGATCAGGCCGCGGAGGTCGCCGTCGTGGATCAGCCGGCCGTGATCGATCACGATCACGCGCGGACACAACGCGACCACGTCGTCCATGTAGTGCGATGTCAGGATCACCGTCGCTTCGTGCTTGGCGTTGTAGTGGCGGATGAAGTCGCGGATCGCGAGCTGCATCGCGACGTCGAGCCCGATGGTCGGCTCGTCGAGGAACAGCGTCTTGGGACGGTGGAGCAGGGCGGCCGCGAGCTCGCACTTCATGCGCTCGCCGAGCGAGAGCTGCCGCGCCGGCTTGTCGAGCAGGTCGCCGAGCTCGAGCAGCTCGGTGAGCTCGCCGAGCGTGGCGCGGAACTCGGCGTCGGGGACGTCGAACACCGCGCGGTTGAGCGCGTAGGTCTCCGACGGCGGCAGGTCCCAGATCAGCTGCGACTTCTGTCCCATCACCAGCGTGATCTCGCGGAGGAACCGAGCCTCGCGCCGGAACGGGACGTGGCCGCGCACCGTGACCTCGCCGCTGGTCGGGTGGAGCAGGCCCGCGAGCATCTTGAGCGTCGTGGTCTTGCCGGCGCCGTTGGGGCCGAGGAAGCCGACGCGCTCGCCGCTCTCGATCGAGAACGTGACGCCGTCGACCGCCTTCACGGAGTCGTAGGTGCGGTGGAACAGCGATTTGACCGCCGCCGCGAACCCGGGCGGTCGCCGGTGGACGCGGAAGTGCTTGGTCAGCTCGCGCGCACGGATCATCGCTTCGGGCCGCGCGACTTGGCCACCGCCGCGAGCTCCCCCACCGTCTTGATCGGCAGCGTGTCGACGGCCTCGCCTTGCAGGATCGCCTCGAGCAACGCGGCGCCGACCTGCGCGAGCTGTGCGAGCCCCGCGATCCGCTCGGCGATCAGTCGATCGCGCTCGGAGTCCGCCGGCGACGACGTCTTCGCGATCTCGTTCGATGCCTCGTCGAACTCGTCCGACGCCGTGCGGATCCAGTGCAGCTCGCGATCGCGGAACACCCGCGACACCATCTTCCAGATCGAGGTCTCCGCCTCGTAGTGCTCGCGTCGTTCGCCCACCACCCACGACTTCTTGATCGCCCCCCAGGTCTGCATCTCGGTCAGCAGCATCGAGACGGCACCGGTCGACAGCCCGAGTCGCTCGACGAGGTCGGCTGCCGAGAGCGGATGGTCCTCGAGGTAGAGGACGGCCCACATCCGGCCCATGTTGCGCTTGAAGCCCCAGGCCTCGATCAGCGCGCCCACGGAGTCGGCGACTCGGAGCACGACGGGGGACACGGTCGGTTCGGATGCCATGTCACTTCTTGTCGTCGTCGTCCTCGTACGGCGTCGCGATCATGTGTTCCTTGGTCGTCACGCGAACGCCGCCCGACAGCGTTGGCAGGGGGCTGACCTGCGACGACTCGTGACGCCGGCGCGTGATGATCTCGACGATCTCGCGCTGTGACAGGCCACCCGACGGACGGATCTTCACGCTCGCTTCGCGGCCGGTGCGGATCTCGCGAGCGGTCACCGCGAGGATGCCCTCGACGTCGACCGTCATCACCAACTCGACGCGCACGCTGCCGGCGGCTCCCCTCGGGAGATCGTCGAGCGTGACCTGGCCGAGCTTGCGGTTGCGAGTGACGTCTTCCTTGTCCTCGCCCTGGTAGAGCTCGATCGTGACGTATCGCTGGTTGTCGGACGTGGTCGCGAACAGTCGGCGCGCTCGCACCGGCAACATCGAGTTGCGCGGCACGACGAGCGCGAACCCGGTGTCGCCGACCCGGATGCCGATGTCGTGCGGCGTGACGTCGAGGAGCTGTGCGTCGTCGGACTCGCCGGCGAGGATCCCGGCATAGGCCGCGGCGCCGAGCGCGACGACCTCGTCGGGGTTGGCACCCTTGGACGGCTTCTTGTGGAAGATCCGCTCGACCATGTCCTGCACCGCCGGCCACCGCGACATGCCGCCGACCAGCAGGACCTCTTCGATCTGCGAGCCATCGCCGGCGAGGCCCGCATCGGCGAGCGCGCGCCTGCATGGTGCCTCGAGCCGTTCGATCAGATCCTTGGTGAGCTGCTCGACGTAGTCCCGCGAGATCGTGCGTTCGAAGTTGATCGGGGTGCCGTGCTGGTCGTTGGCGAGGAACGGCAGCGAGATCGTGGCCTCGCGCGCCGTCGACAGCGCCATCTT
Source organism: uncultured delta proteobacterium (assembly GCA_963772655.1). Classification (GTDB taxonomy): domain Bacteria; phylum Myxococcota_A; class Polyangia; order Haliangiales; family Haliangiaceae; genus JABFXX01. The sequence goes on along the minus strand of CAVYYE010000003.1, from coordinate 532,405 downwards.
CGCCAGCTCGCATCCCTCGTGCAGCCGCGACATCGCCATCGGTACGCCCGTGAGGTCGACGCGGTACTGGTCGAACACGTCGTCGACCAGGCGCTCGACCATGCGGCGATCCCAGTCCTCGCCCCCGAGCGCGGTATCGCCGCCGGTCGCGAGCACCTCGAAGATCCCGTGCTCCACGCTCATGACCGAGATGTCGAACGTGCCGCCACCGAGGTCGAATACGGCGATGATGCGGCGACCGTCGCGAACCCGGTGAGCGCCGTACGCGAGCGCCGCGGCGGTGGGCTCGTTGAGGATGCGCACGACGTCGAGTCCGGCGATCTGGCCGGCATCGCGCGTCGCCTGGCGCTGGGCATCGTCGAAGTACGCCGGCACGGTGACCACCGCGCGCGTCACCGGTTCGCCGAGCGCGTCCTCGGCGGTCTTGCGGATCGCGCGGAGGATGTGGGCGGCGACCTCCTGCGGAGAGATCGGTTGGCCGTGCACGCGCACCCAGGCATCGCCGTTGGGGGCGGCCACGATCCGGAACGGCGCGAGTCGCGCGAACCACGACACGTCGTCGGCGTTGACCTTGCGGCCGATCAGGCGCTTGGCACCGAAGATCGTCGCACTGGGATTGGTGACGGCCTGCCGGCGCGCGCGATGGCCGACCGAGATCTGGCCCTGCGCGGACCACGCCACCCACGACGGTACCGTGCGCTCGCCGTCGGCCGCCGCGAGGATCCGTGGCTGACCCCGATCGTCGAGGACGGCCACGCACGAGTTCGTGGTTCCGAGGTCGATTCCGATGATGCGCGACACGACCTACTCCTTCTTCCCCATGAGACGGGACAGGAGTCCCTTGCGTTCGTTGGTCGCCTGACGGCGCATGTCGGCGAGCTCGCGCGCCGCACGTTCGTTGGAGGGGTCGATCTCGAGGGCGGCCTCGAAGCGCTGCGCGGCCTCGAGGCGATCGCGGCCGGCGAGCGCGAGCAGGCCTTCGCACAGCTCGACACCGGCGCGCATCGTGCGGTCGCTCGGAGACCTCCGGACTCCCGCCCGGAACGCGGCCAGGGCCTCGTCGAAGCGCCCGGCCTCGAGCATCTCCTCGAGCTGTGCGGCGTCGGGTCCGCCCGGAAGACGAGCGGTCGTCTCTCCCTCGTTCGCGGGCGGGCGGGCTTCCGGGATCTCGACGGTGTTGGGCTTCGGGGTAGGCCGCTCCTCGAGCAGCGCCGGCTCGGGCGGGCGGCGCACCGTGCCGGCGTCGTGGACGACACCGACGGTGCGGCGGGACACGCCGCCGGCGGGTGTGTCCTTGCGGACGCCGCCCGCTGGCGTGTTCTTGCGGATGCCGCTGGGTGGCGTGTTCTTGCGGACACCTTCCGGGGGTGGTGTCGGTCGCGGTGCCGGTACGGTGATCGGCTTGCCGATCGCGGCGAGTGCCGAGGCACGGCCCGCGGCATCGCCCAGCCGGCGATACGCATCGCGGATCAGGATGAAGATCTCCGCCGCGATCTGCCGCAGGTCGGCGGACTCGTAGCGCGCGAAGCGATCCGGGTGATAGCGCTTGGTGAGCTCGCCGAACGCGACGCGTACCTCCTGATCGTTTGCGTTGTAGCTGACCCCGAGCACCAGGAACGGGTTCAGCTTCTTGAACGATTCGGCCTCCGCGGTCAGCGCCGTCAGCAGCTCGGACTCGGCCTCGACGACCGCGTCTCCGTCGGCGGAGGCGACCGGTTCGCCGCGCACACCGGCGGGTGTAGCCGGGCGCGTGTACATCGGTCCCGATGTGGCCTGGCGCTTCTCGGCGGCCAGCGCGCTCTCGATCAACCACACCGAGCCGGCGGGGATCGGGGCGAGCTTGAGCTCCACACCACGTCCGCGCTGTGGATCGTCGAGGTGACGATCGACGACACCGGTCAGCACGATCACGGAGGCGCTCGGCAGCGTGAGGTCGATCCGCACGGTCGTCCCGATCGGCGGCGGGGTCGTCGCCTTGAGGAACATCGTGCCCCGGCTCAGATCACGCTCGTAGATCGTCGCGAGCTGTTGCCACGACGCGCATCGCAGCTTGATCGACAGAGCGCTCGTAGCCATTCGATACCCGCGAGATCATAGGCGTTCACGGTTCCCGTGGCAACGATCGGTACCGTGCGAGTACACGCTCGTGACGTTCCTTGATCCGAGCGAGGTACTGGTGCTCGCGGGTGCGCTGGAGCGATTCGACCGCGAGCTGCGAGAGTCGCTCGACCACCCCGGCGATATCCCCGAGCGGCTTGTGGACGAAGCCGACGACGCCGAGGTCGGCGGCATCCGCCGCGAGGTCGGCATCGTGAACCGAGGTCATGAGGAACGCGGGCAGGCCCGGCATGAGCGCGCGCAACCGCCGCACCGACTCGAGCCCGTCGATCCCGGGAAGCTGTGCGGCGACCAGCGCGAGATCGAGCCCACTGTCGCGGACCAGCGTGTCGGCCTCGCGCAGCGCTTCTTCTCCGGTGACGTACGCGAACGTCGACACGCCGGCGGCCTCGAGTTGATCGACGAGCTCGTCGGCGATGGCACGCTCGTGCTCGACGACCAGGATCGTGGGCGGGCGCAGCTCCGAGCTCGCGACCTCTCCCGAGCGCGCGTACGCCAGGGCGTCCTCGGCATCGATCGATCGCCGCTCGGTCCGGATCAACTCCTTCAGCAGATCCTCGACCACCGCGCGCTGTTGCGCGTAGGCCTCGATCTCGCGGGCGCGCTCCTGCTGGCGGGTGTCCACGCGCTCGACGGCCTGGCGTGCGGTGGCGGTGCCTTCGAGCGCGAGATCGAGCACGTCGGCGGCGCCCGCCCGGATGCAGCCGAGGATCGCGCGGGCGTCGGCACCGGTCGTGATCGCGATCGGGAGCGAGCCCGGGATCGCCGAGACGACGCGCCGGATCATGTCGGCGGCGCCTCGCACGTCCTCGATCTCGCCGCCCCCGACCTCGGGGAGATCGAGCAGCACGACCGGCGTTTGGGAGCGGCGGGCGAGCGCCGCCGCGGTCGGGAGATCATCGACCACCGAGACCTGGACGCCGGCACCGCCGAGCCGGTCGATCAGACCGCGCAGCGGTCCGCTCGGCTCTTCCGCCGCGATCAGGATCGCGACGCTCGCCATCGCATCCCTCTCGTCATCGTTCCCAACGATACCCCGTTGTCGGCTAGATTCGGCGGCGGATGACCGATCACCTGTTCCTTCGTGCATGCCGGCGCGAGCCCGTCGAGCGCACGCCGATCTGGATGATGCGGCAGGCGGGACGCTATCTGCCGTCGTACATGGAGGTCCGGCGCCGGGCCTCGTTCCTCGAGCTCTGCCGGACCCCATCGCTCGCGTGCGAGGTCACGCTGCAGCCGATCGACCAGCTCGGGTTCGATGCCGCGATCCTGTTCTCGGACATCCTGATCACGCTGCCCCCGATGGGTCTCGAGGTCGCGTTTCCGGACACCGGTCCGAAGATCGCCTCGCCCGTGCGGGACCGCGCCGCGATCGACGCGCTCGTGGTGCCCGACCCCGAAGCCGAGCTCCCGTACGTGATGGCGGCGGTGCGCGAGATCAAGAAGGCGCTCGCCGATCGCGTGCCGCTGATCGGGTTCGCCGGCGCTCCGTTCACGATGATGACCTACGCGGTCGAGGGTGGTGGCTCCAAGGACTACGCGAACACCAAGCGGCTGCTCTACGGCGATCCGTCGACCGCCCATGCGCTACTCGACAAGCTGGCGCGGACGTGCGCGAGCTTCCTCGAGGCGCAGGTCGCCGCCGGGGCCGACGCCGTGCAGCTGTTCGACAGCTGGGGAGCGATCGTGTCGCCCGGCGACTTCCGCGAGTTCCCGCTGCGCTACGCCCGCCGGGTGATCGAGCTGCTGCGGGCTTCGAACACGTTCGCGAGCCGGCACGTCCCGATCATCTACTTCGTCAACGGCTGCGCGCCGTACCTCGAGGACTACGTCACCAGCGGTGCCGACGTGCTCGGCGTCGACTGGCGGATCGGGATCGACGAGGTTCGCCGCCGGGTCGGTGACGGTGTCGCGCTCCAGGGCAACCTCGATCCGGGCGCGCTGTTCGCGAGCCCCGAGGAGATCCGGCGCCGGGTCGGCGACATCCTCCAGCGCGCGGGTCGGATCGGACACATCTTCAACCTCGGTCACGGCGTCCTGCCCTCCACCGATCCCGAGCATGTCCGCGCGATGATCGCGGCGGTACGCGAGCTATCGGCGTCGTGAGAGTCGCGGTCGTCGGAGGTGGGTTGGCCGGTCTGGTCGCCGCTCGCACGCTGGTGATCGCCGGCGTCGATGCCCACGTGTTCGAGGAGTCACCTCGCGCCGGGGGCGTGATCGGCACGAGCACCGTCGATGGGTTCGTGCGCGAGCACGCGGCGAGCTCGTTTCTCGGCGGGCCCTCGCGCGGCGGGCTCGCGCTGTGCAACGAGCTCGGGATCGAGGTCGAGAAGGCGTCGCCGAAGGCCAAGCGGCGCTTCATCTACCTCGACGGCAAGCTCCGCGCGGTTCCGAGTAGTCCGATCGAGCTCGTCCGCAGCGACCTCTTGACCTGGCGCGGCAAGCTCGACCTGCTCCGCGAGCCGCTGCGTGGTACCCACGGCGACGGCGAGGACGAGTCGGTGTACGCGTTCGCCGCGCGACGGCTCGGTGCGGAGGCGGCACGCGCGCTGGTCGCACCGTTCGTGACCGGCATCTACGCCGCCGACGCGCGCGCGATCTCGCTCGGTGCCGCGTTTCCCAGGCTCGCCGCGCTCGAGGCGCACGGTGGGTTGGTGCGAGGTCTGGCCCGCCAGGCCGGACGGACGATGCTCGCTCGTGCGTGGGGCGCGATGGTCGGTCGGCCGGTGTCGCACGGGACGCCACGCGGGATGTACGCCCCCAGCGGCGGACTGGGTGCGTTGATCGACAAGCTCGCGGCAGACCTCGGCCCGCGGCTTCACCTCGGCAACGTGATCGGGAGCGTCGACGCCGATCCGCAAGGCGTCCTGATCGACGGCGAGCGGTGGGATGGTGCCGTGCTCGCGATCCCCGCCGAGGACGCCCGCCCGATCGTCAACATCCCGGAGCTCGCGAATCGACTCGCCGGGTTTCATCGCGCGCCGGCGGTGCTGGTCTATCTCGGCTACGACGCCGAGGCGGTACCGAACGCGAGCGACGGGTTCGGCGCGCTGGTCGCACTCGGCGAGGACGTGCGCGTCCTCGGGATCGTGTTCGAGTCGGTGGTGTGGGACCACCGCGCGCCACCGGGCCAGGTGTTGCTCCGCTGCATCTACGCGGGCGGCCGCGATCCCGATGCGGCCGAGCTCGACGATGGCGCGCTGATCGCCCAGGCCACGCGCGATGCCGGCGTCGTCGTCGGGGCACACGGTACGCCGACGCACGCCAGCGTGGTGCGCTGGCCGCGCGGGGTCGCGCAGTACACCATCGGACACCGCGACCGGGTGCGCGCCGCCGTGACCGCCGCGCGGACGCACAAGATCGCGCTCGCGGGCGCCGACTACTACGGACCGGGCGTCAACGATCTGTGCGTCGACACGGCGCGGATTCTCGACGAGGTCCGTGCGTGGTGATCGCGCGCGGCACCTGCGCGATGATCCTCGTCGGTTGGTTGTCGGGAGCGTGCGGTAACAAGGCACGACCGGCCGCCGACGATGCGGTGCGCGGACCGCACGCCGAGGACGGCGCGAAGGGATCCGCCGCCGCCGCCGATGCGGCCGCCGCCCCGGATGCCGACCCGGACGTGGCGCCCGACACCGCCGCGATCCACGTGCGGTGGACCGATCTGCCGACGAGCTGGCGTCGCTCTCCCGGACCGACGCCGTGCCACACCCCGCGCGCACCGGCGGTCGAGCCGACGACGCTGTGGGGGATTCCGGACGCGCTGGTCACGCTCGACGGTGCCCGCGAGGTTCCCGCCGAGGCTCGCGTGACCCTCGCCGACTGCGTCCTGTCGCCGCGCCTCGTGGTCGGTCGCACGTTGGTCGTCGAATCCACGCTCGATCGACCGGTGCGGTTGGCGCTCGAGAAGCACGGCGATGTCGCGAGCCTCGACAAGCTGCACGCGGAGAAGCCGCGCGCGATCCAGATCCCGATCGCGGGGCATGCGGTCGAGGTCGCGCTCGATGCCGGCGGTGTCTACCGGCTCGCGGTGGAGAACCAGGCCGCGATCGAGCCGGCGTGGATCGTCGCCGCACCGGCGGCGGTCACCGATGACAGCGGAATGGCGGAGCTGGCGGCACCCGCGGGGAAGCACGCCGTGGTCGCATGGTTGCCGGCACGGGCGGGGCAGAGTGCACGCCAGGTCGCGGGCACCGTGACGATCGAAGCCGATCGCGGCGTCGAGCACACGCTCGAGCTCGCGCCGTCGAAGTCATCCAAGCCAACGCCGTGAGGGTCACGGACGGTGAACGTCCGTACGCACCACGTGCGTGTCGCGCGTGATCTCGATGCGGTCTCCGGTGTCGGTCGCATCGCCCGTCAGCTCGAGCACGTCGCCGCGGCGAGCATCCTCGAGCACGCGGTTGGCGGGCGCGCGGTTGCGCTTGAGCAGGCGGAGCGTCACCCGGCCGCGTTCGCTGCACCCGATCACCTCGTGTTTGCCCTTCGCGATCCGCGGCGCGCTGACCACCCGCCACGCACCACTGCCGGCGACGACCTGGCCTTTGGGCGCTCGCCGCAGCACGAGATACGACATCTTCATGCCGCCGTCGCGCAGGTGGGTGAGCCGGGCCAGCTCCGCCGTGGTCGGTGGCAGCTCGAGTGGACGATCCTCGTGACACCAGTCGCGCGGATCGGCGAGCGCGGGGCACGGCGCGCAGCGCCGCGTGCACGGCGCGAACACGTGTCCCGTGCCACGTTCGATCACCGCATCGCGGACCGCGTGGAGCGCGCGAGAGGTCTCGCGCAGCGCGGGCTCGATCGCGATCACCGCGCCGTCGTCGGCGATCGTCGCGAGCGCGCGTTCGATCAGGGCGAGTGCCGGTTCACGCGCCAGCTCGTTGAGCACCGTGCCGAGCACCACCAGGTCGGCCGGCGGAAGCTCGCAGCTGGCGACATCGGAGCCTCGCGTGTCGACGCTGGCGACCCCGAGCGCTGCGAGTGCGCGCCGGGCGATCGTGAGGGCGCGCGTGTCGCGATCGATCGCGGTGACTTCGAGCGCGACGCCGGGAAGCGCGGCGGTCAGGCCGAGCGACATCGCCCCGCAACCGGCACCGACGTCGGTGACCCGGAGCGGCCGGCGAGCGGGCAGGGCATCGCGCGACTCGAGCTCGGCGATCGGGAGCGCGATCTTGGCGGCGTCGGCGATCGTGAAGAACGCGGCGCGTGCCGCGAGGTCACCGTCGGGATCGCGCGGCGCGGCCAGTCGATCGCGCTCGCTCGTGTAACGCAACGAACGGTCGACGATCGCGCGCGTCAACGTCGCGGTCGCCAGGCGGTCGGCCCCGAGCGTGGCCGCGGTCGCCTCGCGTACCGCCGTCTCGAGCTCGCGGGCAACGCGCCACACGACGCGTGCGCTCAGTCTTCCTTGGCGGGGACCACGACACGACCGGTGTCCGCGGTGGCGATCTCGGTGGGCGTGCCGTCGGTATCGCCATCGTCACCACCGTCGTCGTCACCGCCGTCGTCGTTTCCATCGCTCGCGGACGTGTCGCTCGCACCGTCCGCCTTGACCTCGGTCTCCGCGGACTTCTTCTTGGACTTCTTCCGCGACCGCTTCTTCTTCTTGGCGGGCTTCTTCTCGGCCTCGGCTTTGTCGCCCTTGTCGGTCGCGGCCTTGTCGGCTTCGGCCTTGTCCTTGTCGGCTTCGGCCTTGTCCTCGTCACCTTCGGGCTTGTCGGCCTCGGGCTTGTCGGCTTCGGCCTTGTCGGCTGCGAGCTTCTCGGCGTCGGCGCGCTTCGCCTCGGTCGCCTCGGGAGGCGGGTCGGTGGGAAGACGCTCGATCTCGTGACGGTTGTCGGGCGGCGGAATGGTGTCGCCCATCGCGTCTTCCCCGACCGCGCGCATCGGCTGGGTGACGCGCAGGTTCGTGGGAGTGATCGAGGGCGTCGCGCCGAGCTTCTGCGAGGCCGGGCTGTACAGCGCGGTCTCGGTGGGCTCGTCGGTGGCGAACGGGTTGGTGTCGGAGTCGACCGGTTGGGTCGATTCGCTCTCGACCGAGGTCGGCACGGCCTCGACGACGTCGAGCACGTCGACCGCGACGCCGGTGATGTTGTCGTGGCCGCCGCGGTTCTTCGCGAGCTCCACCATCTCCTGGAGCGCCTCGCCGGGCTTCTCGCTCGACAGCTTCTGCGCGATCTCTTCCTCGAGTGGGAAGTAGTCGTGGAGGCCGTCGGAGCACAGCAGCAAGCGGTCGCCGCGCTTGAGCGTGACGTGCGCCATCTCGACGCCGACGTCCGCGGACACGCCGATCGCGTTGACGAGGATCGTCCGCAGCGGCGAGACCTGGGCCTCCTCGATCGTCAGCTTGCCCTCGATGACGAGCACCTCCGCGACCGTGTGGTCGGTGGTGATCTGCGACGACTTTCCCTCGCGGACGAGGTACGTGCGGCTATCGCCGACGTGGGCGACGAACGCCTCGGGACCGGCGATCAATACGACGTCGAGCGTGGTCCCCATGCCGGCCTTGTCGGGTTCGGCTTGCCCGCGCTGGAACACCGCCTGGTGTGCCGACAGCACGGCGCTCTGCAGCAGCTGGACGAGGGCGCGGCGACCCGCATCGGTCGGCGTCTTCTCGAAGCTCTCGATCTCGGCACGCGATGCATCGAGCGTGTCGCGCACCGTCTCGACGGCCATCGCCGACGCGACTTCTCCCGCCGCGTGACCGCCCATGCCGTCGGCAACGATGAAGAAACCCTTGCCGGACTCCATGAAAGCGGAGTCTTCGTTGTGGTCTCGCACCACACCGACGTCGGTGACGAGCCAGGCGTCGAGCGTGACCCGTGCCTGATCGGTCATGAAGAAACCGCCATCAAGTGCCTAACCTCTGGATACTTCACCCGATAACACCTCGCGCCGCAAGCCGTGCCAGAGAAATCCGTCAGGCATTGCGCTCGTCGATCGAAAGTGGCGGCGGACACTGGCCATCCGCGGCGAGCTTTTCGCCCTGTTCGACCAGCCGGCGGGCCGCGATGGCGATCGCTGCAGGCTCGCGATCGAAGGCCACGAATCGCCGATCCAGGCGCTGGGCGACCGCCGCGGTGGTCCCCGAGCCCGAAAACAGGTCGACGATCCGGTTGCCCGGGACCGTGACCGCCCGGGCGATGCGCTCGAGCAGCCGCTCGGGCTTCTGTGACGGCCAGCCCGTGCGCTCGCGGTCGCTGTGGTTGAGGGTCTCGATGTCGGTCCACCAGTCCTCGGGAATCTTGCCGGCGGCGACCGGGTACCGGTAGACGCGCCCGGTCCGGCGATCGGTCTTCTCCTGGATCGCGCGATCGCCATCGCGCACCACGCGCATGTGCGATCCGCCGCGGCGGGGGATCCTCACGCCGTCGGGATAGAACGCCCACTCGTTCGTGCGCGCGTACCACAGGATGGTGTCGTGCTTGCGACCGAACCCGCGCCGGCTCTTGCCGCCGACCGCGTAACACCACACGAGCTCGTTGACGAACCGGGCGCGGCCGAACACGCGGTCGAGCGCCACCTTGATGTAGTGCACCGCGCGGTAATCGAGATGAACGAACAACGAGCCGTGCGCCGCGAGCACCCGGCGCGCGTGCTCGAGATACGGCAAGAGCCACGCGGCGAACGCGTCGGGATCGTCGGCGCGATCGCGGTAGCGATGGCCGCGTCCGGTGCGGACGATCCCGGTGCCGAACGGCGGATCGATGTAGATCGCGTCGATCGTGGCGTCGGGCCACGACGGGAGCTCGTCCAGGGCGTCGCCGCACACCAGGCGATCGGGGGTACGCGGGTCGCGACCGTTCCCGAACTCGACGAGCCGGGTCCCGAGCGCGTGCTCGTGATCGTCGCGCAGTTCCGGCTCCACCTGCTCCACGCTTCCGACAGTACACTCTTCGCGGTGCAGTTCGGGCACTGGTATCCACTCGCCGACGCCGGCGATCACGCGCCGGCCAGCGAAGGCGTCCTGCAGCTACGGCTCGCCACCGGGCTCCTCGACTATCCGACCGGCAAGAGTGCGATGGTGTGGTACGAGCACGCGCCCGACGTCCGCGCCGCGGCGGTCACACTCGCCCACCGGTTCGCCGGAAAAGGTCTGGTGTGCCGGCATTTGATCGAGATCGAACCGACCGTGGATCTCGCCGCGTTCTGTGCGAAGTTACGGGCGGATTTCGTGCGCCGATTCGGCGCCGCGCCCAAGCCGCCATCATGAGCCTCGTCGAAGCCGAGTCCACGGGTCCCATCGAAGGGGACGACGAGATCGTCACGCCACCGCGCCCGCCGCATCGCCGGGTCTCGGTGTCGCTGTTGTTCACGCTCACCGTGCTGACGGGGACGGTGGTGGCCGTCTACCTGCTGTTTCCGACCCGCGACACCGTGATGATGCAGGAGGCGCTGCAGCGCCACCGCGACACCACGCCGGCGTGGGACATCACGACGCCGACGCCGCGCGAGCTGCGCGCGTGGGCGATCGGTGTGCTCGGCAAGAACCCACCGCTCCCGGATGGAGAGCTCCTGGGCGCGCGCGAGGTCGAGGTGCTGAGCCACCGTGCCGCGCTGATGCAGTTCACGCTCGACGGCGAACCGATCACGTACCTCGTGCAGTGGACGCGCGTGATCGCGCCCGGCCACGCCGAGCGCACCGACGGCGATCTGCACGCGATGGCATGGCGGCAGGGGCCATACACCTGCGTCGCGGTCGGCCCCGAGGCCACGGCCAAGACGTGGGAGTCGGCCGTGCGCAAGCGGATCAAGCGCTAGCGACCGGCGGGACTACTCGGGTCGCAGCGTCACGCACGCGACGTCGCGGGCGGCAGCGGGATCGCGGACATCGATCGCTCGGGGTGGCGCCACGCCGGTGGCGATCCGCGCACACACCCGATTGACCTCGGAGCCCGTGATCGAGAACGCACCGGGTACGGCGATCTGGTTGCCGCACGGGACCTGTACGACGCCCAGCGGGTAGTCGGCGCCGTGCGAATCGATCACGGCGACGTCGACCCACACCGAGGTGTTCGCCGCGCAGGTGATCACCGCCTTCCAGCGATCGCCGGGGGAGAACGTACGGACATCGGTCCGGATCGTGCCCGCGCGCTCGCGCACGACACCGAGCACGACGTCGCCGGCGCCCTTGATCGTCGCGACGTCGTCGCGGCGTTGCTCGGGCCCGGGGCGGCGGATCACCACGAACAGCACGATCGCGGCCGCGGCGGCCATCGCCGGGGCGATCCACCGGAGTCGTCGCCACCACGGGGTGGGGGGCGCGGCGATCGCGAGCGGCGGCAGCGCGACGACATCACCGCGGATCTCGTCGAGGCACGAGCGACACGCGGGGCAGCTCGCCAGGTGATCGGTGATCGCCGGATCGCCGCGATCGGCGAGCGCGTAGGTCTCGAGCCGCAGCCACGAGATCGGGGTGCCGATACACGCGGTCACGACGCCGCCTCCTCGCGCAGCTCGATCACCGCATCGCGGATCCGGTCGAGTCGCTTGCCGATGGTCTTGCGCGACACGCCGAGGTGGGTCGCGAGCTCTTCCTGCGTCATGTCGTCGACGAAGCGCCCGACCAGGACCTCGAGGTGGTGCTCGTCGAGGCGATCGGCGAGTGCCGCGATCAACCCGACTCCGACGATCTCCTCGTCGAGCCGCACGCGGCCGACCGGAGCGGCGACCGCGTGCTCGCGCGCCAGCAGCCGTTCGCGGGTGCCGCGATCGCGGATCGCGTTGAGACACCGGTTGGTGACGGCTCGGTAGAGGTAGGGGAGGTCCATCTCGGAGTTCCAGCGCGGGATCAGATCGACGAACAGCGCGTGCACGACATCGACGGCGTCCTCGCGACTCCGCAGGATGCGTTCCGCCTTGCGGACCAACGCCGGTCCCCACGCACGGTACGCACGCTGCGGGTCGGTACGATCAGCTGCAGGTTCCACCCTGGATGCCGACCGTAGTGCAGGCGCCCGGGGCGAGGTCGTTCTCGACGGGACAATCCGCCGGCGAACCGCACGCACGATGGTCGCGGCACTCCTTGCGGACCGCGCCGTCGCAGGTGCCGGTACAGTCGGCGTCGGTGGCGCACGCGTCACCGGTGGCTCCGGTACCGGCGCCCGGCCGGCACACGTCGGGGCCGCCCTGAAACGACGGCCCGCAGGCATCGCCGCCACAGTCGGCGCCGGTCGCGCACGCCGAGCAGCGCAGGTCGGCGTTGCAGATGCCCGACGCGCACTCGGCGCCGGACAGGCAAGCCTCGCCGAGCTCGTGCGACGCCTCGGCGACGCACGCCACGCCCTCGGCAAGCGTCGGCTGGAGCGCGCCCGTGATCCCGCAGGCCTCGCCGGCATCGCAGCCCGACGACGTGCCGGTCGGATCGCAGCCGGCGCACGCCGTGCCCAGCAGCGTCCCGAGTCCGGGCTGGGTCGGGCTCGCGACGCACAGGTTCGACGCGCAATCGCTGTTGTGCGCGCACGATGCCCCGACCGGGCGTGGGCCGGGATCGATCGGCGTGAGCCCCGTGCACTGATCGACCACGTGCGCGCCGATGTTGGCGAGCACGGTCTCACCGGTGCCTTGCTTGCGGAGCTCGAACCGGATGCCGTCGTACGGTGTGGCGAGTGCGATCAGGATCGAGATCGGCTTGTAGTGCGCGGTCGGGATCCGCTCGCTGCGCTCGACCGTGCCGTCGGCCTCGACGTCGATGTCGAGGAACACCTCGGCGGTGGTCGCGACGTTCGCGATCAGCGTGAACTCGATGCAATCACCGTCGAGGGAGGTGACCGGCGCGATCTGCTGGATCGCGGTATCGGCGCCGACGAACGACACCCCGGAGTCGCCTGCGTTCCAGGTGCCGACTCGCTCGATGTCGCCACGGAGCAGCTTCCACGTACACAGCGAGTCGCCGCACCACAGATCGAAGCCGGGGTCGCGGATCACCTCGCCGCAGTCGGTGGCACCGAGCTGGGTCGCAGCGACTACCGCGATCAACAGGGAGACGGGAGCCTTCATCGCGAACCTCCGATCGAGTAGCCGAGTCCAATGCCGACGAACACGCCGCCGCTGTCGTGGGTGTCACCGATGTCGTTCTTCACCACCGGCGCGAAGCTGTAGCCGCCGCCGATGCCGATCTCGATCGGCGTTCCGAACAGGCGCTCGTGCGAGATGCCGAGCCGCGCGCCCTCGAACACGCCGACATCGGTGTTCCGGGTCGCCAGGTCGTTCTGGTCGAGCAGCCGCGATCGCCCGACCGCGACCCCGAGGCAGTTCGCGAGGTGGAGATAGTTGCGATCGGTCAGGTACAGCTTGGCGCGAACCGACGCGCACGCCGCCGTGGTCGACCACGAGAACCGGAGTGGAGCGAGCTCGGTGTCGCGCGTCCAGCGCGGCGCGGATCGCCACAGAAGCTGGCCGCCGAATGCGAGCGCGAGGTTGCCCGACCGGTACCACTCGCGATCGAGCGCGGCGCGGAGCTCGACACCGGGGCCGATCTCGTCGCGGTAGCCGAAGTCGCGTAGCGTCTGGACGAAGTCATCGTTGCGCTCGGCGCCGATCTGACCGGTGAGCGCGAACTGCCACGGCGGCACGACACCGGCCCCCTTGCGCGTGCTGTCGACATAGCGCTCGCGGGAGCAGCGCGCCGGGTCGACCGCACCGGGCGCCGCGACCGGACAGCGCAGCAGATGATCGCCCTGCCGCACCAGGACCTCGTACGGACCGGGGGCGACCGCGATCCGCACGGCGGCGCCCTTGGCCTTCTGGGTCTCGGCGACCACGGTCTTCGAGCGCTTGCTCGACACCAGCGCCTTGCCCTCGAGCGCCGCCGGCAAGACGATCGCCGCACTCGCGGCGCGCGGATACGACAGCGCGACCTCGCCGTGTCCCTTGAGGTCGACCTCGAGCGTGACGTGTTGACCTCCGACCGCGGTCTCGGCGGTCGATAGCAGCGTCTGGTGATACGCGTAGCGATACGCCTCGTCGACGGTGACCTCGCCGTCGCCGTTGGCATCGCCGGCGCCGCGCATCCCGACCAGCAGGTGGTGCGTGAAGTAGCTCGATCGCAGCTGCTCGCTCTCCTGCGACAGCTCGCTCCCGGTCGAGGACGCCAGTACGGCGACGCCCTCGGCACCGAGTTGCTGTCGCGAGTTGAACGAGAAGTCGGCCGCCGGCTGGGCACCCTTGATCCGCGAGAACGCGCCACTCTGACACGCGTCGAGCACGACCACGGTGAGCTGGGCGCGGGTGGCGAACAGCTTCTCGCGGAGCTCTGCGAGCGGCATCTCCTCGGCACCGAGATCGATGCCGGTCGCGCGCGCGTGTCCCGAGTAATAGAAGAACACGCGCGATTGCTTGCCGGCCGCGGCGTCGGCGGCGACCCGTTGTCCGAGCGCGGCGAGCCGCGTGCGGAGGACCGCCGGAGTGGGATGGGTGACGACGTCGACCGAGCCGGGCGCGTAGCCACCGAGCTCGGTGAGCAGCTTGCCGACGCGGCGCGCGTCGTCCTCCGCGTACCGCAACGTCGTCTGCCCGGGGCCGGCGGCGTTGGAGCCGACGACGAGGGCGTGGGTAGCGACGGCCGTGTCTGCGTGCGCGGGCGCCGCCATCGCCGTGGTCGCGCCGAGCCCGACGGCGGCGGCGATCACGGAGCCTTTGATCCAACGTGTCATGAGTGACCTCTGGCTCTATGACACGCCAGCTCACCGGTGTGGGAACCGGAAAATTCCGGCGGACAGAAGGCTAGTCGTCGTCGAGGTGTACGGCTCGCTTGATCGCCGCCGTGCCGAACTTTTCCGCGACCTTGTCGATGGTGTCGTTGAGCCGCTCGCCGCGGGCCCGCGCGGCCTCGTCGAATCCGAGCTGGCGGGGGGCGTGCCGCGATTCGAGCTGGGTCGCCGAGATCCCGCACAGCCGGACCCGACCTCCACGCCGCGGCTCGATCGCGACCTTGGACAAGAGGTCGATCGCCGTGCGAGCGAGGACGCCACCATCGGAGGTCGGCACGTCCAGCGTGGTCCGGCGCGTGATCTGGCGAAAGTCGTCGTACTTCACGATCAACACGACCGCGCGGGCGCGCAGCTCGGCGGCTCGCAACCGACGCGCGACGCGATCGGCCTGATCGAGAAGGATCACCGCGAGCTCGCCCTTGTCGTCGTGGTCGTCGTCGAACGTCTCCTGGTGGCCGATGCTGACCGGGTCGGATTCGGGGTGGACCTCGCGGGCGTCGTGTCCCTTCGCGAGCGTCGCGAGGTGTGATCCGGTGACCTGGCCGAGGCGCGCGACCAGCGCGGTCTCGGGATAGCGCGCGAGCTCGCCGATCGTGGAGATGCCCATGCTCGCGAGCACGCCACGCGTGGTCTCGCCGACCCCCCACAGCCGGCTCACCGGCAGCGGATGGAGGAACGCGAGGAGATGGTCCGGCGGCACCACGCGCAGGCCATCCGGCTTGTCGATGTCGGAGGCGATCTTGGCGGCGAGCTTGATCGGCGCGACGCCGACCGACGCCACCAGGGCGAGCTCGGCGCGGACGCGTTGCTTGATCGTGCGCGCGATCGTCGGTCCGTCGCCGAGCAGGCGCTCGCTGGCGGTGACGTCGAGGAACGCCTCGTCGAGCGACAGCCCTTCGACCTCCGGCGAGTAGTCCCCGAGGATCGCGAAGAATCGGCGCGACGCCTCGGCGTAGCGATCCATCGCGTGGCGCACCACGATCGCGTGCGGGCAGCGGCGAAGCGCCACGGCCATCGGCATCGCCGAGTGGATGCCGAACTCGCGCGCCTCGTACGAGCACGAGGCCACGACCCCGCGTCGCGCGGATCCACCGACCAGCACCGGCTTGCCGTGAAGCGCCGGGTTGTCGCGCTGCTCGACCGCCGCGTAGAACGCGTCGAGGTCGACGTGGAGGATCGTGCGCGTCACCGCGTCAAGGAGACGCGGCCGATGCCGATCCTGTCGCGGCGGGTTGGCCCTGTTCGGCGAGCCCGCGCGTCATCGCACCGCGCACCACGAACACCACGATCAGGATCGCGACCACGGACGACAGGATGATCGTCCACTGCCATTGCGGCACCGTCGGGGTCTCGCCGCGGCTGAACTTCTTGACCTTGGCGCGGATCATGCCGTGCATCGCGAGGAGTCCGAGCACGACGATCGTCAGCTTGATGTGGAACCAGCCGGCCGGCTTCTCTGCGAAGATCGAGGAGGCACCGGTGGGGCGATACAGGATCAGCGCGATCCCGGTGCCGATCGCGAGCGCGGCCGCGATATCCATCATCAGGGCCATCGAGCGCTCCATCAGCACCAGCTTGTCGTGTGCCCCCTTGGGCGCGTGGGTGTGGAACCGCATCAGCCAGTAGACGGCGAACATCGACCCTACCCACAAGAAATCGCCGATCAGGTGACCCGACCTGAGCCAGTCGTAGACCTTGGGATCCATGGCTCGAACGTACCACCTGACCCGACAGGCACCCGGCACCCGGAAACCGGAAAACCCGGGGTATGATCACCCTCGCCGCCGTGGCCAGACTCAAGGTGTTCTTCCACGACGCGTGCTTCGACGGCACCAGCTCTGCCGCGTTGTTCGCGGCGTTCTATCGGGATGTCATCGCTCGCGATGTCACGATCGATCCGATCGGGATGGTCCACAAGGACGGCAACCCGTTCGAGGGCGTGCCGCTCGATGCCGACGATCACGCGTGCGTCGACTTCCGGTTCTGCGCCGACCACCGCATGAAGTGGTGGTTCGATCACCACCCGACCGCGTTCCAGCCGGACAGCCTGCGGCAGACGTTCGAACGCGATCACCTCGCGACCTGGTTCTTCGATCCGGCCGCGGCGTCGTGTGCCGGGCTGATGGTGCGCGCGCTCGATTCCAACTGGGGATGGAAACCGCCGGCGCATCTCCAGGAGGCGGTGGTGTGGGCCGACAAGATCGATGCCGCGCAGTTCCCGTCGGCCGAGGCCGCCAACGCGCTGGTCGAGCCCGCGCAGCGCCTCGCCGCGTGGCTCGCGCACGGCCGTACGGGCGAGGACACCGCGCGTTACGTCGGGTGGCTGTCCGAGGCGTCGCTGGCCGAGGTCGCCGCCCGTCCGGGCGTGGCCGCGGAGCTCGACGCGCTGACCCGAGAGCGCGAACGCGAGCGCGATGCGATCGGCAAGATCGGCGTGTGGAACGGTGACGTGATCGTGCTCGATCGGATGGGCACCGTCGGCGCGCGCGCGCCCGGATTCCTCGGCTACCAGCTGTTCCCGCGGTGTCTCTACATGGTGGCGGCGAACCGCACGGCCACCAGCATCAAGATCTCGGTTGGCGTCAATCCGTGGACCACCGAGGAACGACGGCACGACATCGGAGCGTTGTGCGCGCGCTACGGCGGTGGCGGACACGCCGTGGTCGGCGGCGTGACGCTGCAGGCCGACGAGCTGACGCGCGCGCGGGACACGCTCGCCGCGATCGTGCGCGAGCTCGCGGGCGGCGAGCCCGTCGTGGCGGCGACCGCCGGGTAGCTAGAACCGTCCGGACAGCGACACCGTGGCACCGCCGCCGGCCGGCGCGACCTCGACGCGGGTCGACGGCGTGTGGAGCACGCGGTACCAGAGGTAGGCGCTGACGCCGGCGCCGACCACCGCGACCGCGCCCGAGATCACGAACACCGTGTTCGCGGCCGACACGGCACTCCGATCGGCATCGAGGACATCGTCGTCGAGCGCGAACTTGGCGCGGTTGGCGCGCGCGAATCCGGTCGCCCACGCGACGATCGCGACGCCGCCGGCGATCACCGTGCCGGCGGAGGTGGCGATCGCCGGGAGCTTCGATCGCCGTTCGATCGGAGGCGGGGGCGGCGTTGGCGTCGGGGTCGGTGTCGGGTTCGGGTTCGGGGTCGGGGGTGGCGTGGTCTCGACGCTGTGGCGCTCGAGGCGGACGTCGATCGTTCTCGGGTCGACGCTGCTCGTCGTCACGGTGATCGCGCGATCGACGTAGCCCTCGGCGTGGGCGCGGAGATGGTAGGTCCCGAGCTTCAGCCACACCGTGCGCTGCTTCGAGAACGTGGCGTCGGGGCCGAGCTCGTCGATCGAGAGTGTCGCGGTGGCGGGATCGGGCACGAACGTGACCGGCTCGTGACCACCGGCGCGCATCGTGGTCTCGATCGACGCCAACACCTTGCGGACCGAGCCGACGAACGTCGGGTCGAGCGACGCGCGCTCCAGACACAGCCCGAGGAGCAGGTGGGCGCGGGGCAGGTCCTGCGCCTTGAAGTACGAGATGCCGACGTTGCAGAACAGCGCGGGGCGCGACGGGTCCGCCTTGTACGCCGCCGAGTACTTCTCGGCCGAGGTCGCGAACTGTCCCGCGTCGGCGGCCGCGGCCGCTTCCTTCGCCAACTGATCGGCGGTGGCCGGATCGGCGGCCGCCTCGTTCAGCGCCCCGAGCGTCACGACGACGAGGGTGATCAGCGACCAGCGTGTCCGGATCACGCGTTCCAAGCTAACACGTTGCCGCTTCACCTGCCGTCGATGGATACTCTCGGGGCGATGAAGTGGGCGTTTGTCGTGACGATCGCACTCGGTGCGTGCTCCAGCGTCGATGACGTGACGTTCCCCGACCCGTTGATGCAGGTCGAGGAGAACGGCGGTCTGGTGACCGTGTCGCCGGCGCAGGGAGGCTACTCGTTCACGTTCGCGGCGGGTGGCCAGCTCGCCATGCCGCTCGAGTTCACGACCCAGGGTACGGGGAATCGGAACCTCTTCGGTCTCAACCAGACCTGCGCGCGCGAGTCGCTGGTCGGCATCTCGATGTTTCCAGCGGTCGCGGCGACGGCCGACCCTCAGATGGGCACCGAGAACTTCGATCGCAGCACCGACTTCACCATCGAGTCCGATGGGCCGTACGTGGTCCGCATCCACACCACGTACTCGATCACCTACGACTGCCCGATGACGGAGGAGCTGGCGGGGGTCACCGACTACACCTTGTTCCCCGATGGCCGCATCTTTCGTCACGACAGCAACGTGACCCCGGCGCAACACGATCTGACAGAGATCGCGGCCTGCGGTTGTGGGGACGCGACGACGAGCGGCTTCTTCTTCACGAGTTTCTGGACGTTCGATGCCCAGGGCGTGACCGCTGTCGGGGACGCGATGAACGATCTCGATACGTGCCTCCAGTACGCCAATCAGGGCATCGGGATGTCGTGGTCGAAACCCGCGGCGCGCGGTGTGATCACGCCGTCGACCGGGCCGAACCTGATCGCCAACGTGTTCGACTTCATCGATCCCACGGGGAGCCCGACCGTGTCCGCGACGCTCGACGAGGAGGTCGGATCCGTACTGCGAATCGCTCCCGACTGCGGCCAGGCGCTAGCCTCGACGGTCGACCCCCATCTCCTCGTCGGCACCAGCGATATCCAGATCGACCTCGACGGGGTCTACGTCGACGAAGCGACGCACGATGCCGCGTTCACGCTTCGCGCCCGAGACCTGAACACGCCGATGCCGCCGTTCGCGTTCGTGACCGACGTCGGTGGCCATGCCACGATCAGCATCGACGACAACGAGCTTTCGCCGTCCCAGGTACACGCCCAACCCGACGGCAACCGCACGTTGTTCTACTTCGCCGAGGGCCTCGCGCCCAACTCGACGATCACCATCGACCCGCAGTGAGCGATCCGAACCAACCCTCGACCGTGATGTCGCAAGCGCCGCCGACCGACGGTGAGGGCGACGAGGCGTACTGCGCCGCGTGCAACCAGTCGTTCTCGATCGACGCCCAGTTCTGTCCCAACGACGGCGCCAAGCTCGTCAAGCTCAAGGCGCCCGTCGATCACCTGCTCGGCCGCGTGTTCGACGACCGCTACGAGATCCGCACGCAGCTCGGCCACGGCGGGATGGGGTCGGTGTACCGGGGCTGGCAGCGCTCGGTCGATCGCGAGGTCGCGATCAAGGTGATCCGGCCCAAGCTCGCCGAGGAGCGCGCGATCGCCAAGCGATTCCTGCGCGAGGCGCGGCTGGCGAGCCGCCTCAGCCAGCCCAACATCGTCAACGTCTACGACTTCGGTCAGACCGAGGACGGGATCCTGTACCTCGTGATGGAGCTGCTCCGCGGCCACCCGCTGTCGAAGGAGCTCGAGACCGGGCGGCCGTTGCCGATCTCCCGCATCAAGACGATCGCCGCGCAGATCTGCGACGCGCTCGAGGCCGCGCACGGGCAGGGCATCGTGCACCGCGACCTCAAGCCGGGAAACATCGTGATCCTCGACGATCCGCCCGGTCGCGACCTCGTCAAGATCCTCGACTTCGGGCTCGCCAAGTCGCTGATCCAGGAGAACACGTCGCTGGTCACCAAGACCGACGCGATCCTCGGGACGCCGCTGTACATGCCCCCGGAGCAGATCCTCGGCAAGGCGAGCGACCAGACCGCCGACCTGTACTCGCTCGGCTGCATCCTCTACCAGCTCGCGACCGGCCGGCCGCCGTTCGTCGGCGAGAACATCAACGTCGTGCTCGCGGCCCACGTCGCCGAGCCGGTTCCGCCGTTTCCGGATCACGTGCCCGCCGCGCTGGCGGACGTGATCCACGATCTCATGGACAAGGACCCGGCGACGCGCACGCACAGCGCGCGCATCGTGCACGATCGGCTCGACGCGATCGCCGACGACTCCTCGACCGTTGGCGATCTTCGCCGTCCGATGATGGTGCCGCGCCCCGGGTCGGCGGGTCCGACGCCGCCGCCGATGGCGCCCTCCACCAAAGCTCCGCCGGTCACGCATCCCTCGCTCGACATCCCGCCGCGCCGGCGCTGGATGCTGCCGTTGTTCGCCACGGTGCTGCTCGCGGGGGTGGTGTTCGTGGTCGTGCGCGCGACGACGACGGGGAGCGAGCCGCAGCCAGAACAAACCGGCGGCGGTAGCGACGAGCCGACCGGATCCGCGATCGCACCGGGCGTCGTGCCCGATGCCAGCGTCGCGACGATCGACCAGCAGGAGCTCGCGGCCCCGCCCGACGCGCGAGTGCCGTCCGTGCCCGACGCGCACGTTGTCGTGGCGGTTCCGGACGCGCGCATCCGGCGGCCCGCTCGCGATGCACGGCGGCCGATCCGCCCACGCGTGATCGTCGACGCCGGCGTGTCCACCCGACCTCGACCACATCCACCGCGACGGCTCGACGCGGGGACGCCGCCGAAACGCGACGCGCTCGACCTGCCGTTCCTCGATCCGAACGGCGCGCCCCGCAAGAAGCGTTAGCGCTTCTTGGGCTTCTTGGGCTTCTTGGGCTTCTTGGCCTTGGGCTTGTTCTTGGCCTTGGTCGACTTCTTGGCGGCCGCGTGTGGCTTGTCGCCGGCGGTCTCGAGCACCTCGATGCGCTGGCGCAGCGTGGTCGCGAGCGTGCGGAGCTCGCCGAGCTCGTCGCGTAACCGGCGCACGTCCTCGGCCAGCGGAGCCCCCTCGCCGAGGTCGCGGATGATCTCGCGGCCGCGCCGGCGCAGCCGGCCGTCGAGCTCCCGCTCCATCATGCGCCGCAACGGTCCGATCGCCGCCGGGTCGCCGATCTTGCCGAGCGCCTCGACCGCTGCCGCCTGGACGCGGAAGTCGCGATCGGACAGCAGCAGCTCGATGCGCTCGCGCACGTCGCGTTGCTCGCGATCGCGACGACCACGTGCCAGCGAGGCCAGGGCCGACGTGGCGGCACGCCGGCCCTGCGTCACGCGTCCCCAGCGGGTGGCGTCGACGAGCAGGCCGACCGCGCTGTCGTCGCGCGCTTCGGCGAGCCCGCGATACGCGTGCTGGCGGATCACGTCGGTGAACGAGTCGCGCGTCGCGGCGACGCGGAGCAGCTCGCCGGCGCGAGGATGGCGGGTCTTGCCGAGCGCGAGGCACGCCTCGGCCTCGACGAAGTAGCTGGCATCGCCCTTCTCGACCACCGCGGCGAGCGCCGCGCCGGCCGCGGGGTCGTGCACGAACTCGCCGAGCGCGCGCGCGATCGCGCGACGGGCGCGCGCGTGACGCTCGCTGCCGAGTGCGGCGACCAGGCGATCGCGGGCCGACTCCGAGCGGATCGTCGCCAGACCGGCGGCCGCGTTGCCGCGAACCGCCCAGTACGGGTCGTGCTGGAGGGCGCGGCCGAGGGCGGCCTCCGCGGCCGGTCCGCCGCGCTGGGCGAGCGCGTGCGCGGCGGCGCTGCGATCGATCGCGAGCTCGGCGTGCTCGAGCTGGGCGATCCACATCGGCTCGGGCTTGGTGACGGTGAGCTTCGCGAGGACGAGCTTGCCCGGATCGAAGATCGCCTGCGTCGGTTCGCGTTCGAGCCGCACGTGGAACACGTGGTGCGGATCGACGATCTCGATCGGCACGTCGACGTCGGCGTCGTCGACCCGGAAGCGGACCCGCGTCGGGATCCGGAACACCGGGGTCTTGCCCTCGACCTTCTGCTTCTGCTCGACCGTGACCTGTGCCTGGTGGGTGTCGGCGTTCCACGCGAACGCGACCTCGAGCTCGGGGTGGCCGGCACCATCGATCACCCACTGCGAGAAGAACCAGTCGACGTTCTTGCCGGACGATTCCTCGACCGCGCGCGCGAGGTCGCGCGACTCGACGACGCCGTGCCGGTGCTTGCCGAGGTAGTGCGCGAGCGCGCGCCAGAACGCGGAATCATCTCCCTCGTCGTCGCGGAGCACGTCGCGCAGCATGTGGAGGACGCGACCGCCCTTCTCGTAGAGGTGGTGATCGAAGATATCGATCGGCTCCTCGAACAGCTTGGTCGCGATCGTGCGGCGGTAGCGACCCGCGTCCTCGCCGAAGTACATGTCGGCCCAGTCCTCGAGCTCGAGGTCCGCGGCATCGCGGCCCTCGTGATGCTCGCGCCACAGATACTCGGAGTAGGTCGCGAACCCCTCGTTGAGCCAGCCCTCGCCCCAATCGCGGCAGGTCACGAGATCGCCGAACCACTGGTGCGCGAGCTCGTGCGCGACCAGCGCGTCGATGTCGTAGTCGAGCGCGGCACGCTCGTCGATCAGCACGGTGTCGGTGAGCGTGGTCGCGCTGGTGTTCTCCATGCCGCCGAAGATGAAGTCGGCGACGAACACCTGCGAGTAGCGCGGGTACGGGTAGGGCACGCCGAACAACCGGTTGAACAGCTCGATCATCTGGGGCGTGCGCGCGAGCGTGCGCTCGGCCGCGGCCTCCTTGCCGCGTTGCACGTAGTAGACGATCGGCAGATCGCCGGTGGTCGACTTGGTCTCGATCGCGGCGAAGTCGCCGATCGCGAGCGTGATCAGGTAGCACGAGTGCGGCACGTCGAGCCGCCAGTGGAGGTGGCGGGTGTCGCCCTCGGTGCGGTCCTCGATCAACGTGCCGTTGGACAGCGCGAACATCGGCGCGGGCACGCGGACTCGGAGCTCGCTGGTCGCCTTCTCGAGCGGTGCGTCGATGCACGGGAACCAGTAGCGGGAGTCCTCGTCCTGCCCCTGCGTCCATGCCTGGAGCGGCTTGTCGGGGTAGCCCTCCTCGGGCGCGATGAAGTACAGGCCGCGGCGTGGCGCACCGCGATAGGTCACCGCGACGACGACCTCGGCACCGGCAGCGAGCGGCTCCGGGAAGTCGACGCGCAGCTTCTTGCCGTCGTGGCGGAACGTCGCGACGCGACCGCCGACGGTGACGTTCTCGATCGCGAGCTCGACCGCGTCGAGCGTGATCGATCGCGTGCCCGGCGCGATCGCGGCGCCGCGCAGGGTCGCGGTTCCGCCGACCTCGCGCTTGGCGGGATCGACCGCGAGGTCGAGGGCGATGTGCTGGATGTCGACGACCCGGTCCGGCGCGTAACGCGGGCGGGTGCCGGGGAACGCGAACTCGCGGTTCGCCATCACGCGACCTCGGTCGGCATTACTTCAACATCCCGAGGGCCTTCGCCAGACGCCCGACACCGTCCTTGATCTGCGGCATCCCGCACGCATACGACAGCCGGACGTAGCCCGGCGCGCCGAACCCGGAGCCCGGCACCACCGCGACCTTGCCGACCTCGACCAGCCACTCGCACAGCTGGACGTCGTCGTCGAGGATGTTGCCCTCGGGCGTCGTCTTGCCGACGAACGCCGACACGTCGGGGAACGCGTAGAACGCGCCGCGCGGCTCGCGGCAGGTCACGCCCGGGATCGCGCGCAACAGCTTGACCATCTCGCGACGGCGCTCGTCGAACGCGGAGCGCATCGTCGCGATGCAGTCCTGCGGTCCGGTCAGCGCCGCGAGCGCGGCGATCTGCGACAGGTGGGTCGGGTTCGACGTCGACTGTCCCTGGATCTTCGACATCGCCTTGATCAGCGGTTGTGGTCCCGCCGCGTAGCCGATGCGCCAGCCGGTCATCGCGTAGGCCTTCGACACGCCGTCGATCAGCACGCAGTGTTTCGCGACCTCCGGCGACACGGCGGCGAGCGAGTGATACGCGGCATCGCCGTACACCAGGTGGCGGTAGATGTCGTCGGACACCACCAGCAGGTCCTTCTCGACGACGACCTTCGCGAGCGCCTCGATCTGCGCCTTGCTGTAGACCGCGCCGGTCGGGTTCGACGGGTTGTTGAGGATGATCGCGCGGGTCTTGCCCGAGCACGCCGCGGCGACCTGTTCGGCGGTGACGGCGAAGTCGTTCTCGGCCTTGGTCTCGAGGATCGTCGGGTGGCCACCGGCGAGCCGCACCATGTCCGGGTAGCTGACCCAGTAGGGCGCCGGGATCAGGACCTCGTCGCCCGGATCGATCAGCGCCTGGAACAGGTTGAACAGCGAGTGCTTGGCGCCGGTCGACACCAGCACCTGCTCGGGCGCGATCGTGGTCGCGTGGACGCGCGACATCTCGGCGGCGATCGCCTTGCGCAGCGGCAGGATGCCGGAGACCTCGGTGTACTTGCCGACGAACCGCTTCGGATCGTCGAGCGCGCTCCGCGCGGCATCCTTGATGTGAGCCGGCGTGTCGAAGTCGGGCTCGCCGGCGCCGAACGACACCACGTCGATCCCGTCGGCCTTGAGGCGGGCGGCCTTGGCGGTGACCGCCAGGGTGATCGAGGGTTTGATCGGATCGAGACGGGCTGCGAGCTTGATCGGGGTCGTCATGGGGAACTCGTGGGTTGGGAATACTTGGCCTTGAGTGCCGCCACAACCGATGACGGAACCAGGCCGGAGACATCACCGCCGAGGCTGGCGACTTCCTTGACCAGCGACGAGCTGACGTAGTGGTTGCGCTCGTCGGTCATGAAGAAGATCGTGTCGACGCCGGGCGCGAGCCGGCGGTTCATGTGGGCGAACTGGAACTCGTACTCGAAGTCGGCGAGGGCGCGCAGGCCGCGCACGATCACCGAGGCGCCGCGTTCCTTGCAGAAGTCGACGAGCAGGCCCTCGAACACCGCGAACTCGAGTCGCGAGCTGTAGTCGGTCAGCGCGTCGCGGATGAACGCGATGCGTTCGTCGGTCGTGAACAGCGGGTTCTTGCGGATGTTGGGTGCGATCGTGACGACCACGGTCTGGAACACCCGCAACGCCCGCACGAGGATGTCGAGGTGGCCGTTGGTGATCGGATCGAACGTACCCGGATAGACCGCGATGGATTTCGATTGCGTCATGTCGCCACCACGTAGAAGGAGACCCAGGTGTCGCCGTAGCGACGTGCGTCCGTTCGTAGCAGAGATCCGAGCGACTCGGGCGGTGCGTTGCGGCGATCGTGCTCGATCACGATCGTCGCGCGATCCGCGAGGCTGGTTCGTGGCAATGCCGTCGCCGCGCGCACCGCGAGATCCGATGCATACGGCGGGTCGATCAGGACCAGGTGCCAGGGCAGCGCGCCCGGGCCGAGCGGGCGCCGCGCGAATGCGATCGCGTCGCTCGGCACCACGGTGGCGCGGTCGGCGAGCCCGAGCTCGCCGATGTTGGTGCGGATGATCGATATCGCGGGCTTGCCCGAGTCGACGAACGTCGCGTGGGGGGCGCCGCGCGACAGGGCCTCGATCCCCAACCCACCGGATCCCGCGAACAGATCGAGCACCGGGCCCTCCACGGCATCGTGCCCCAGGATCTGGAACACGGCCTCGCGGACCTTCTCCGAGGTCGGCCGGGTGGCGGCGCCGTGGGGGGCGCGTAGGACCCGTCCGCCGAGACTGCCGCCGACGATCCGCACGTCGGGGACCGTAGCCCAGTTCAGCGATCTGTGACCTTCGCGCGAGCCCCGATGCGCATTCGCGCTCCGGCAGGCCCCGGGGGCGAACGGGTCTCGCCTCCGGTCATTTGTGATGCCGCCGGGAGTCCCTTACAATCTGCAAGCATGTCCGAGGTCGGGAACCTGGCGGGGTGGTTGCTCGAGACGGCTCGCGCGAGCGGTGCCGGACCGCGTCATGCCCTCCGGGAAGGAGACCGGGCCTGGACGTTCGACGAGCTCGCGACCCATGTCGCCAAGCTGTCGGCGGCCCTCCGCGCCCTCAAGCTCGGCCGCGGCGAGCGCGTGCTCATCATGATGCACGACACCATGGAGGCCGCGGCGGCGATCCTCGCCGTGATCCACGCCGGTGCGATCGCCGTGCCGGTGTCCGAGCTCGCTACTCCCGAGGATGTCCAGAGCTACATCCTGCATGCCGCCGCGGTGATGGCGATCCTCGATGCCCAGCACGAGGCCACGGTCGAGACCATTCGCAGCAAGACGCCCGACCTCCGCGAGTTGATCAGCGTGTCGGCGAGCCTGCCCGGCGTGCACGACTACGCCAAGCTCGTCGAGGCGGCCGAGCCCGAGCCACCGGTCGCGCTCGGCGAGACCGATGTCTCGTTGTTGCTGTACTCGGCGGGCTCGCGACCCGGCGAGCTGCGCGCGGTACCGCACAGCAAGCGGACGATCGCGGCGGCCAACCAGTCGTTCGCGAAGGACCTGCTCGAGCTCACGTCCGAGGACAAGATCCTGTCGGTCGCGCGGCTCTCGACGGCATACGGCCTCGGCGCCGGACTGCTGTTGCCGCTGTTGCTCGGCGCCGAGTCGCTGCTGTTCCCGGCGCAACCGCACTCCAAGCTGGTGTTCGAGGCGCTAAAGACCCACCAGCCCACGGTGCTGTTCGCGACGCCGTCGGTGTACGCGCAGCTCGCGCACGATGCCGAGGAGCTCGGCGTCGACAAGCCGCTCGCCAACCTGCGCAGCGCGGTCGCGGGTGCCGAGGGCATGCCGGAGCGCTTGATCCCGCGGATCCGCACCGTGCTCGGCACCGAGGTGATCGTCGGCTACGGGCTCACCGAGATCTTCCAGTTCGCGCTCGCCGGTCGCTCCGACGACCCGGGCGCGCGCCCGGGCGTGTGCGGCAAGCCGCTGACCGGCGTGCAGGTCCGACTGGTCGACGACGACGGCGATCCGGTCGGAGTCGACGAGATCGGAACGCTCGAGCTGCTCTGCGGCTCGCTGTTCACCGGCTACTGGGGCAACAGCACCGACAGCGGCGTGCACGAGCTGCGCGCCGACGGATGGTTCACCACGCGTGATCGCTTCATGGTCGATCACGACGGCTTCTATCATCACTGCGGGCGCGTCGACGATCTGTTCAAGGTCGGGGGCAAGTGGGTGTCGCCGGCCGAGGTCGAGCGCGCGCTGGTCGCGCACGAGGCGGTGTGGGAAGCGGCCGTGATCGGCGCCGATGACGACGAAGGGTTGATCAAGCCGCTCGCGTTCGTGGTCACCAACGTCGGTCAGGAGTCCGGTCCCAAGCTCGAGGCCGAGCTTCGCGAGTACGTGAAGAACTCGCTCGCGCCGTACAAGTACCCGCGCTGGATCGAGTTCGTCGACACGCTACCGCGCGGACCCGGCGGGAAGCTGTTGCGCTACAAGCTTCGCCCGGCGCGCCGCCGCCGCAAGGCGGAGACCGGCCACAATCCGCCGAACTGATCCGCTCGAGCGTAAGCGTAAGCGGCACTCGTCCGTGCAGGCACCCTTGTTTCTGCTCGCTCGGCTCACAACAAGCATCGTGCGGGGTCACCCATGTGCCTGCTCGGACACCGAGACTTGGTGTCACGGACTGAACAAGATCCTAAGCCCCGAGCGCGGACCAGGTCGGAACGCGATCGAGCGGCACGCGTCCATGCGCGGCCATCTCGTCGCGCAGCACCGAGCCGAGCGCGTGGGGCAGGCGAGCCGCGAGCTGGGCGCGCGACAGCGGATCGGTGTGCGGCGCGATCGCGCGCGCGCCGATCCGGAGCAGGAGCTCGGTACCGGTGGCGCTACAACGACAACGTTTGATCGCGTCGCGGTGGGGGCCGAGCGCGCCGACGCGCGGCGACTCGGTGATCCGGCGCGCCGCGACCAGCAGACGATCGCCGGCGATCTTCGCGATCGACGGCAGCGCGGCGCCCTGACTCGATAGCGCGTACGCCAGCTGGTCGGCGCCGACGTCGGCGAGCCACGCGACCAGAGCGTCCCCCGACAGGCGGACCGCCTCGTCGATCGATCTCGGCGAACCCTCGAGCGGTCCGATCTCGACCGATCGCTCGGAAGCGATCGCCGGCAACGGAGGAATGTTCGAGCACGCCCAGCGCGCGAGCCACACGTCGGTCGCGTCCCGGGTCTCGGATACGGAAGCGCGCGCGCGCGCGGGCAGGCCCGTGATCCCGGCCTCGATCCACGACGCGTGCGCGCCGCGGATCCCGGGCGGGGTGGGGGCGCGGAGCGCCGCCATGATCCCGGCTCGCCACGTGCGCGCCCTGGCCGGCGGCAACGCGGCGAGCTCGGTCGCGGCGTCGCGCGCGGCCTCCCCGACACCGCCGCCGATGCGCTCGAGGATCGCGCGGTCGGGAGTCAGGGTCGCCAGCAGCTCGCCGATCACGTACCGATCATAACGCCTGAGCCGGTGGTACCGTCGCTGTTCATGAAGGCGGGCCGCGTGATCGCGGGTGACGAGGTCGACGCGCAGGGAAAAGCCCGCGCGATCCTCGACGATGCGACGGCCACAGCCGAGCGCGTCCTCGCCGATGCCCACGCCGCCGCCAGCGAGATCGTGGAGGAAGCGCGTCGGGAAGCGGCGCGGATCGCCGCCCGCGACCTCCACGCCTCGATCTCACGAGAGCCACGGGCCGAGACGGCGCGCGACCACGAGACCGACGACAGCATCGACGCGACGGACCTTCGGGCCGCGCGTGAAGACTTCGCGAGCGGGCGCCCAGCGGGTAGGCAGACCGCGGAGTCGGACGTGGGTGATGACGAGCTCGCGGGCCGCGTCGACGAGGTGATCGGGCTGGCGATGCGCGCCACCGTGCCGGGCGTCGCGCTCGGCGAGCTCGTCCACATCGATCGACGCGAACGCACCCCGCTGGCCGCCGAGGTCGTCGGGTTTCGCGGCGAGCAAGCGGTGCTGTTACCGCTCGGCGAGCTCGCGGGCGTGGCACCCGCCGCCGCGGTCTGGCGCACCGGTGCGCCGCTCTCGATCCGATGCGGCGAGGACCTGTTCGGGCGCGTGCTCGACGGCATCGGCGCGCCGATCGACGGCGGTCCCGCACTCGCCGGCGAGCCGTGGGAGGTCGATCGACCGGCACCCGACGCGTTGTCTCGCCCGCCGCTCGCCGAACCGCAGCCGACCGGCGTGCGCGCGATCGATTCGTTGCTCACGCTCGGACGCGGGCAACGCATCGGCCTGTTCGCAGCCGCCGGTGTCGGCAAGTCGACGCTCCTCGGGCAGATCGCGCGCGGCGCCGAGGCCGACGCGATCGTGGTGTGTCTGGTCGGCGAGCGCGGCCGCGAGCTCGGCGAGCTGCTCGGGGGGGCCCTGGCGGAGGCGCGCGATCGAACCGTGTGCGTGTGCGCGACCTCGGATGCCCCGCCGCTGACCCGGGTCCGCGCGATCCACACGGCGACCGCGATCGCGGAGTGGTTTCGCGAGCAGCGCGGCGCCCGCGTCCTCCTGCTGTGCGATTCGCTGACCCGCGTCGCGCGCGCCCAGCGCGAGGTCGGCCTGTCGGTCGGCGAGCCGCCGGCGCGGCACGGCTATCCGCCGAGCGTGTTCGCGCTGTTGCCACGGGTGATCGAGCGCACCGGTGCGACGCCGCGCGGGGCGATCACCGCGATCTACACGGTGCTGGTCGCCGGCAACGATCTCGACGAGCCGATCGCGGACGAGGTTCGCGGGCTGGTCGATGGCCACGTCGTGCTCGATCGCCGGCTCGCGCAGCGCGGTCACTTCCCACCGATCGATATCGTCGCGAGCGTGTCGCGCGCCGCGATCGCGGTGACCGGCAGCGACCAGGCGCAGGCGACGGCACGGGTCCGCGCGCGGCTCGCGGTCTACGAGGAACATCGCGATCTGATCGTGCTGGGGGCGTACCAGGCGGGACGAGATCCCGTGGTCGACGATGCCGTGACCGCGTACCCGGCGATCGAGCGGCACCTGCGCCAGGCCGCGGCGGAGCACGTCCCGTGGGAGGATGCACTCGCGAGTCTTCTGACACTGGCCGTCTGACCGTTGCTCTCCGGATCGGCACCGATCGGGGGTTCCTGTCACCGGCTAAACCCTCAGTCGATACGTCGAGGTCGCGTAGTTGACGTCTCGGTTTCCGGGTCGGATGCAAGCTGGCCTACAATCCAGGGGTCCATTTCAACCGCTTACACGTGACTACCTCGCCGCCGATCGCCCGATACCGGATGGCTCGCACCTTGCTGCGAGACCCGCTGTTGTCATGCGACGTCGTCCTTCAAAAATCACGAATCCCATGACCCCCATCGGTCCGGTTCCGTTCGTCGGCCGCGCTGCGGAGCTCGAAGAGCTCAAGCAGGCGCTCGCGATCGTGCCACTGGTGTCTCTCCACGGCGCACTGGGATCCGGAAAGTCGCGACTCGTCGGCGAGCTGGCGAACACGCTCGGTAGTGGATCGACCACGCTGGTCGAGTGTCATCCCGGGGATCGCGCCTCGGCGGTGCGTTCGCGCGCGGAGCGCGCACTGCGGTGCGTGCCCGGCACGCTCGCCAACACGCTCGCGCAGAGCTCGCGCGTGCTCGTGATCGACGACATCCACAACCTCCGCACCGACGAGGCGACCAGTCTGCTCGCGCCGCTCCTCCTCGGTCCGACCGCGCTCGGGCGCATCGTCGTGGTCGGACGCGATCCGCTCGCCGCGGCGGTCGGCTCCGACATCACGGAGATCGAGCTCCACGGGCTCGACGCCGAGGCTGCGGGCCAGCTGTGGGCGAGTCTCGAAGAGATGTACGGCGAGGCCGAAGGCTTGGACGCGGCGTTCGCCCGCACCCGCGGGATCCCCCTCGGCCTGCGCCGCGAGTTCGCGCGGACGCGGTTCGGTGCGCAGGCATGGGAGATCGCGACGCTCGATCCACCGGCACGCGCGGCCCTGCAAGCTCTCGCGATCCTCCGGCAGGCCGTCGCGCCGGCCGCGGTCGCGGCGCTCGCACCCGGCGTCGATATCGAGGCGGCGTTGACCAGCCTGCTCGCGCGCCAGCTCGCCGATGGTGTCGGCGACGGTCGCATCCAGATCCACGAGGTGGTTCGCGTCGACGTGCTCGCCCAGATCGACTTCGAGGAGAAAGCCCGGCTGTCGAGTGCGGCCGCCGAGCTCGTGGCGAGCACCGCCGCGATCTCGAGTGGCCCGCGGCTCGCGTGGCAAGCCGGTGACGACGGTGCGTTCGGTGCGATGGATCAGATCACGCGTGTTCGCGAGGTCGTGTGGCACTGGCTCGCCGCCGGCGAGCGCGATCTCGCCGCCCAGGCACTGCTCGCCGATCGCGATCTCGCCGCGCGCAGCGGGGGAGCCGGCGAGTTCGAGTCGCTGCTCGACGCGCTCGGCGATCGACCGCGTCGGCGCACGCCGAGCCGCCATCCCAACGTCGCGGAGACCGGCGCGGCCGAGACCGTGCAGGTGCCGCTCGCGCCGGATCTGTCGCGCTCGCTCGCCGCGCTCCGGATCGAGATCGCGGTGCGCGGCGGACGCTACACCGAGGCGTTCGAACGGGCGACATCGTCGCCGGGCGCGGTGTCGCCACTGCTCCACGCCGAGCTCGTGCTCGCGTCGGGCGATGTCGCCTCGGCACGGCGCGCGCTGACCGGGTTGATCGGCTCGGCGGATCCCAACGAACGCGTGCGCGCCCTCGCCGAGCTCGCCGAGCTCGAGCTCCTCGCCGGCTCGCCCGACATCGCCGAGGAGCACCTGGAGGCGATCTCCGATCTGTCCGCTGCCGATCCGCTGTCGCGTGCGCGCGTGCACCTCGCCGCCGCGCGGCTCGACGAGTACCGGGGACGCGTCGCCGCGATGCGGTCGGCGCTCGCTCGCGCCCACGGCGCGTGCAAGGCGGTGCCGGCGTGCCTCGAGGCCAGCGAGCTGTCGGCGATCGTCGACGCGCGGCGCGCGATTGGTCTCGCCCGCGAGGGCCGGCTGGTCGAGGCCACCGCGGCGCTCGATGCCGCCGACGCCGCGGCTCGCGATCTCGATGCCGTCGCGGTCGCCGACGAGGTTCTCGCCGCCCGCGCGCTGGTCGCGCGTCGCAGCGGCGATAGCGCGACGGCCTCGTCGTTACTCCAGAAGGTCGTCCACGCGCGACGCGAGCGCGGCGACGAGCTCGGTGCGTTGCGCGCGGAGCTCGATCTCGCCGAGCTCGAGATCGTGCGCGGCCAGCCCGCACTCGCCGCGGAGCTCGCCAGTGCGGCACAGGCCTCGAGCGTACGTCGCGAGCTCGGTCACCTCGCCGCCCGCGGCACCGCCGTGACCGCCGCGATCGATCTGCTCGAGCTGCGGCTCGATGCAGCGCTGCCGGCGCTCGAGGAGCTCCACGGTAACCCCGCGCTCGATGCCAACTCGGCGGCGCACGTCGCCGTGCTCCTGGCGATGGCGCGGGCGATGTCCGGCCAGCGCGCGGGTGCCGTCGAGCTCGCCCAGAATGCCGGCGCCGAATCGCGCGACGAGCTCGATCGCCGGCTCGCGGCGGCCGAGGTCGGCCTCGCCACCGGCGATGTCGCGGTCGCGCTCGAGCTGGCACGCGATACCGCCGTGCTCGCGGAGCGCGCCCACCGCACGATCGAGCTCGCGTCGGCCCTCGTGATCGTGGCGCGCCTCGAGCTCGCCCGTGGGGATCGCGTCAACGCCCGCGCCGCCGCCACGCGCGCCGCCCGCGAGGCTCATGCCGCCGGCCTGGTCCGCGCGCGCGTCCACGCGCTGCTCGCGCTGTCCGCGCTCGCGCGCGACGACGACGATCCGGCGTCCGCGGTGTCGTACGCCCGCGATGCCTCCGAGCTCGCGATGACCGCCGGCCTGCCGGTCGAACGCCTCGTCGCCCACGCCGCGCTCGACGCGATCTCCGGTCACGAGGCAGTCGCGGATCCGTCGGCGCCGTCGGCCGCCACGATGGCCTCGACCGCGATTGAAGGCGCCGCACGCCTGCTCACCGACCTCGGGCTCACCGCGCAGCGCCCGTTCCGGGTGATCGACGCGGAGGGCGTGCCGAGCGACGTCGCCGACGCCAACCCCGAGATCCTGCGACTCAACGGGCGCGCGCTCGCCGTCGACGGTGTTCGCGAGGTGATCTGGCGTCACGGTCAGGAGCTCGCCGATCTGCGGCGACGCTCGCTGCTCAAGCGCCTGCTGTTCTTGTTCGCCGGGTCTCCCAACAAGGTGTTCTCGAAGGAGGCGATCGTGCAGGCCGTGTGGAACGTCGAGTACCACCCGCTGCGCCACGATGCCGCGCTGTTCACGAACATCATGCGGATCCGGCGTTTGCTCGGAGAGGACGGATTGGAGATCATCCGGGTGACGGAGGACGGCTATCGTTTCGTTCCTCCGCGCGACTTTCTGTTCGTCATCCCCCGATGAAGAAGCCGAAGAAGCCGAACAAGCCGACCAAGAAGTTCAAGGCAAGCGACAGCTCGAAGTCCAAGAAGGCCAAGAAGTCCAAGAAGGCCAAGAAGGCCGAGAAGGTCAAGAGGGCCAAGAAGGCCAAGAAGGCGGACACGGCCCAGAAGGCCGCCAAGCCTGCCAAGGTCAAGGCGCCCAAGGCTGCCAAGGTCAAGGCGCCCGAGTTGTCCAAGAAGGACAAGTCGTCCAAGTCGTCCAAGAAGGCCAAGAAGGCGAACAAGGCGAAGCCGGCCAAGGCGCCCAAGAAGGTCAAGAAGGCGGCCAAGAAGGCCAAGGGTCGCCGCCCGGCGCCGGAGAGCTGGGTGCGCTTCGTCGAGGAGCACGGTGTCGTGCTCGCCTCGGCCCGTGGCCCCGTGCCGTCGATCGCCGAGGCCGTGGCCGGCGAGCCGATCGTCGGCAGCTGGTGGTCGCATCGCAAGGCGCACGCGATCTTCGACGCGCTGTCCGCGATCGACGACTCCGACGACGTGCGTTGCTTCAAGCTCGTCGATCACAAGATCACGTTCGTGCACCGGCGGATGTGGCCGGCGCTCGCCCGGCTCGCCTCCGATGGGGCGATCGACATCGAGCGCGCCGCGTCGTTCCAGCAGGAGCACATGCCCACCGGCGAGCACCGCAACCTCGTGATGCCGTACCCCGAGTGGGTCCCCGACGACGTCGCCGCGGCGGCCGCGAAGCTCTCGCTCGACGATGCGCGCGCCCAGCTCGGTCGCTGGCTCTAAGCTCGACGAGGGACGGTCCCGAGTCGAGCCATCCCCTGACGTGGCGTGCCTCGGGCAATCAAGTGTCCGACGCGCTGGGAGGCGTCCACGTCGCCGACAACGACTACGGGCTAGTTGAGCAGGCGAGGGCCGGGCGGGTCGTCGTCACTACCGTCGGGCTCGACGTCGGCGAACGGATTGTCGTCGCCGGGCCACGGCACGTAGGGCGGAACGACGACGAGGTGGGCTTCGCGCGCGGCCTCGCGACGGCGTTGCTCGTCGGCCTCCCACTCCGCGAGCCGCCGGCGGTTCTGGCGGCGGCGCCGCCACCACGCGAACACGAGGAGGAGTGCCGCGAGGATCCACAGCGCGAAGCCGATGATGCCGATCGGCAACATCCGGTAGCGTCGCGACAGGTCGTCCTTCCACTCGTCGAACAGCACCGCGATCGGCCGGCCGTAGGCCCGCATCGCGGCCGTGTCGAGCGACGCGCCGTGGGCGAGCTCGCGCAGGAACCGCCGGAACGGAAACCGGTCACCGTCGTCGTCGCGATCGACCCAGCGACCGCGGTTGGCGAGGTAGCCGACGAAGTCGTAGCTCTCCGCGTACGCGCGATGCGCGGGTAGCTCGTCGGCGGGGAACGAGCGGTCGAGCTCGTGGAGTGGGATCTCGCTGTCGAACCACGCCATGCCGGCGAGCGTCTCGACGCGCTCGCGCGAGAACTCGGGCGAGTGCTGGTAGGCGAAGCCCTCGTGGAGCCAGCGCGGTGCGCGATTGCCGAGCGCGGCGCCGAGCGCGAGGTGCGCGAGCTCGTGACGCAGCGTGAACACCGGATCGACCTCGGCTCCGGCACGCGACGACCGAACCGCGACCGCGACGATCCCGAGATCGGGATACGCCACGCCGACCGCCCACGGTGGCGCACCGCGACCGGCTGGCGCGACGGCGGCGAGGTCGGAGGCGTCGCCCACGATCCGCAATTCGATGTGGACCGGGATCGGGAGATCGGGAAGGTCGCTGGCGATCTCGGCGAGCGCGGTCTCGGCCTGAGACGACAGATCGCTCGCGATGTCCTCGAGCCCGGGCTCGGCGTACGTCACGATGCGGCGGCTCGCGTGACCGACCTGCTCGAGTCGCGGTGCAGCACGGGCGTCGGCGGCGAACAGCCCGAGCAGTGCGAGCACCACGAGCGCGATCCGCTGCATCGTCGTCCGACTTCGCTTCCGCGAGCCCCCCCGCGGGTGGTCGAGAGACCACGCGACGTGGGCACCCGGTGCTCGCTCGCGAAGTCTCATGGCTGGTGCAGCTCCACGCGCTGGCGGTTGGCGGTGGCGTCGGTCGCGTAGATGATCGCTGCACCCGCGGCGACCGCGCCGAGGATCGAGGCGTACACCCACCACCGCGTCGGCGGATCCTTGAGCCGGCCGTCGGGGCCGCGACGATCGTCGAGCAGGAGCGGACGATCCGGATCGGGTGCGCGATCGTTCCACGCGTGGAGACGATCCTCGGCGAGCGCGATCACGCGATCGGCCTCCGCCACGCTGGCCACCGCGTCGTCGCCTCCGAGCGGGTGCGGCGCCTCGGCCAGGCCGGCACGGCCGTACACCACCAGCGAATCGCCGCGGCGGATCAAGGCGATCCGCGCGTGCACGTGGGCCATCACCCAGCCGAGCTCGGCCGGTTCGGGGATGTCTCCGTGCCAGCTCGCCACGCGATGCGCGAGCTCGGACCATCGACCGGCACGATCGGGTGTCGGCACGACGACCTCGTGCTGGGTCGCGACCGCGGTCCCCGTCGCCCAGCCGCGGCGGCTACCCACGGCAGCGGCGATCACGTGATCGCCGGCGGGCAGCCACACCTCGAGCGGCGCGGGGCCCGCGTCGTGAAAGTCGATCCAGATCTCGGCGCCGGGCGCATCGCTCTTGATCTCGAGCTTCACGAGCTCGCGATCGGCGATCGCGTCGATCTCGGGATATTTGTTCAACACGTCGGCCGGCACGTCGGGGCTCCCGCCGGCCGCGCGGAGGCGAGCTGCCGCGGCCATCGCCGCATCGCCATCACCGGTGCGATCGGCACACAGCAGCACGTACGCCGCCGCACGCGGGAGCTCCGGCACCGCGAGCCCCGCGGCCTGGCGCGCGGCTGCGATCCCGACGGCGCGGTTGGCGGCCTCGATCGCGGCCTTGCAGTCGAGGGCACCGAACGCGTGTTGCGCCTCGGCCAGCGCCGCGGCGAGCTGCACCGCATCGGTATCGACGGCTTCCCCGGCGAGCGCGTCCTCGACACCATCGCCGACCACCGGCGCGAGTCCGGCGGCGATCACCTTGGTGGCCAGCGTTCGGCGCAACGAGGTGGCACCGGGGACCGAGGCCGGCCCGAGGTCGATGATCGCGACGCGCTCGTGACGGAGTGAGGCGTGTGCGGGGCGAGAGACGTGCGGCGATGCCTGCGCCGTGCCGGTCGTCCCGGCGGCGATCAGGGCTGCGAGCCCAGCTGCTTGAAGAATTCGTTGAGGGCCCATACGTCACGCGCACGCAGGCCGTCGAACTGGAGCCCGACGCCCTTGGCATCCGACCATCTCACGGTCGCGCCGACGTCGATCGGGTCTTCTTGCGTGGGAACCCGAAACCGGATCTGAAGCTTTTGGCCCATCGAGCACCGGGTGCCAACCTCGACCAACGCTCCACCGAGCGAGAGGTTGACCAGATTGGCGTCCCGCGGCGTCCCCTCGACGGTGACCTGAGCGTTGATCGTGACGGCGTGACGGGTCGAGGATCTGCGATTGTCGGTCAAGTGCTACCTCGGCGAACATTGTACATAAGCCGCCGCGCACCATCCGGGAAGGATAGATCCGAATCGGTGTTTTGCACCCTCCCCGTGAGGGTGGCTGACGGACATCACCGCAGCTTGATCTCGATGTACGCCTTCTTGCGCAGCTCGGCGATCCAGGTGCGAGTCCGCTTCGCGAGCTGGGCGCGTTCGAGCTGGCCCGCGAGCTCGGGTTTCATCTTCGCGAACGGGTCGAGTCGGGTGCGCTTGACGTTGTTGGCGAACAGGACGTAGAGGCCCTTATCCCCGCTGATCGGTCCGCGGAGATCTCCCTTGTTCATCCCCATCACGACGCTCTCCCACTGGGGATCCAGCGTCGATGGCTCGACCCAGCCGAGGTCCCCGCCCGAGGTCCTGGTCGTGACATCGTCCGACATCTGCGCCGCCACGGCGCCGAACGCCTCACCTGCGCGCACGCGATCGATCGCGCGTGTGGCACGCGTGCGTGCAGCCTTTTGCTGCTGCTCGGTCGGATGGGCCGGGAGTGCGATCAGGATCTGCGATACGTCGACCGCGCTGACCAGTGCGCTGCGTCGCGCGAGCTCGTCGTAGCGCGCCCGGACGTCCTCGTCCGAGACGTGGACCTTCGGCAACACGAAGTTGGCGATCGCGCGCTGGCGGAGCAGGTCGTCGCGCAAGGTCTTGCGAGTCACACCCTGCGCGGCCATCGCCGCGGCGAGCTGTTTGTCGTCGAGGTGGTTCTGCTGCTTGATGTACTCGACGGCGCTGTCGACCTTGTCGTCGGTGACCGTCAGTTTCGCGTCGTGCGCGGCCTGCAGCACGAGCTGGTCCGACACCATCTCGTCGAGGGTCTCGCGCCGGAGCCGCGCGAGCCGGCGCGTGCGCTCGACCGGGTTGGCGATCTGCATCGCCTGCGCGCGCATCGGCGCCATCCGGAGGTCGAGCTCGCTGGTGAGGATCACCGCGTCGTCGACCACCGCCGCGATCCGGTCGGCGACCCGCTCGTGCCCACTCGGCGCCGCCCCGGCGACGTGGGGAACGGCGGCGATCAGGACCACGAGCCAGCGCATGCCGATCCGACCTCCAGACGGGGTCGAACGTTGCCCGCCCAAAAAACAACGATGGCGACAACGATGGGCGACAGCGGCGGCTCCTAGTGGAGCTTGATGTCGATGTACGCCTTTTTGCGAAGCTCTTCGAGCCAGGTCTGGGTCTGCTTCTGCATCTCGCGGCGGCGGAGGTCGCGCGTGATCTGTTCCTTCATCTCGCCGTAGGGCTTGAGGTCGGACTTCTTGACGTCGCTGACCATGAACACGTGGAGGCCCTGCGGTCCGGAGATCGGGCCGCGGACGTCGCCCTTCGCCATCGAGAACACGATCGGCTCCCACGCCGGGTTGGCCATGCTGCCCCGCTGGAACCACCCGAGTGCACCGCCGGTGGCCTTGGTCGAGTCGTCCTCCGACATCTCCTGAGCGACCTTGGCGAACGGTTCTCCACCTCGCACGCGGGTCACCGCCTTGGCGGCCTTCTCCCGGGCGGCATCGAGCTGTTGCTCGGTCGGGTGCTCGGGGAGCTTGAACAGCATGTGACTCAGGTTGACCGCGGTCACCGACTCGCTCCGGCGCTGGAGCTCGTCGTAGCGCGCGCGCACGTCCTCCTCGGACACCTGCACCTTGGGCGCGACCAGCTGGTTCTGCGCGCGCAACCGGAGCAGCTGCCGGCGCAGCTCGTGCTTGTAGTTCGAAAGCGTGTAGCCCTGCGCGGCGAGCACCTGCTGGAGGCCGGCATCGTCGAGCTTGTTCTGGCTCTTGATCTCGTCGAGCGCGGCCTGGACCTCCGACGGATCGACCTCGACCTTCGCGGCCTGCGCCGCCTGGACGATCAACTCCTCGTTGACCATCTCGTCGAGCACCTGGCTGGTCTGCTTCGCGAGCCGGCGCTGGCGCTCCTTGGGATCCGCGATCGACTGCGCTTCCTGGCGCACCGGCACCATGCGGGCGTCGAGCTCGCTGGCCAGGATGATCGAGTCGTTGACCACGGCGACCACGCGCTCGACGACGACCTTGCGTCCTGCGTTCGGCGACCGCCGGTGCTTGGTCTCGGCCTGAGCAGAGCCCGAACCAAAAGGAACGACGAGAGTGACGGCGAGGCCTACAAGGAGCGCGCGCCAGCGAGACGCATGTCGAGCAAGTGCCCTTGGGGTGCGGATCATGGGGTGGCTTTCTTCGGTGCAGTAGCTGGGGCCGGAGCGATCGATCGACCGCGGCCGTCGTCGACCGATTGCGAGGTGTCGACCCGGACCTTCGCGAGGTTGTTCTCGAACACTTCGATCTTGGTCTTGGCGCGCATCGCCTCGATGAACGCCTTCTGCGCTTTGAGTCGCTTGTCGCGGAACAGCTTGTTGCGGATCTGTGGCTTGGCGTCGTCGAGGCTCTTGGTCAGCGCGCGATGGCGGCCGGTCAACTTGAGGACGTAGAACGTGCCGTCGCCGGCTGCGACCACGGGAGACACGTCACCGATCGTGGACAGCTCGAACGCCGCCTTGACCACCGAAGCCGGCAGGTCCTTGTTGTCGGCGGCGAAGTAGCGGAGGTCGCCGCCGCGCAGCTTGGTGTCCTGGTCGGTGGTGTACTTCATCACCAGGTCGCGGAAGTCCTTGTTGGTCTTGCTGGCGCGCGCCTCGATCTCCACGCGATCGGCCTGCGCCTTGTTCTTGACGATGATCGCGGACACCCGCATCTCCTTGGGGCGCGCGTAGTCGGCGATGTTGGCGTCGTAGTACGCCTTGACCTCGGCGTCGGACACGGTGTCGGCGTTGACCTTGCTGTCGAACTCCTGCCGCATCAGCTTCTGGATCATCACCTGCTTCATCGTGCGAACGACCTCGGGATCCGAGTCGAGGCCGCGACGGTAGGCTTCCTTGGCGAGCACCTCGAACCGCACCAGCGAATCGAGGAACTCCTTCTTCTGCTCGAGCGACGTGTAGCGAGCGCGGATGTACGGCGACTGCCGGTTGATGCGCTCCTGGAACTGGCCGAGCGTGATCGTGACGTCGTCGATCTTGGCGAGCACGGTGTTCGACTCGCCCGTCCCGATCTGGCCCGGACCACCGGGCGCGACGGGCGCCCCCTGATCGCCTTCGTCGTCGCGATGCTGGCAGGCGACGACGGCCACCACGCAGAACGCCACGAGGACGGGAACCCGAATCATCACGATAGGTTCAGGTAGCACGGCCGAGAGCCTCCAACAAGCACCGTCTGGCGGCTGCGGGCCCGGAGGGTGACGGAGGTTGGATTGCCAGCCGGCCGTCGGGAAGCTGGCGGAACCCGGCCGCCAACAGATAGCGCGCCGGCTCGGGGTCGGTCACCGCGATCGCGATCCGGGCGCTCGAGATCTCGAGGGCGGTCGCACCGATCGACCGGGCGATCGCCTTGACCCCCATCAGCTCCCCGAGCAGCACGACCTCGCCGGGCAACGGGCCGTAGCGATCCTCGATCTCGGACATCACGGTGGCGAGCTCCTCGTCGTTCTCGATCGCGCTCAGGCGCTTGTACAGCTCGAGGCGCTGGCCCGGATCCGGGACGTACTCGTCGGGGATGAACCCCGGCCGCTCGACGGCGAGCTCGGGATCGATCTCGCTGTGCACCGGCGTACCTCGCAGCTCGCTGACCGCGCGCTCGAGCATGCGCACGTATTGATCGAAGCCGACCGCCGCGATCGCCCCCGACTGCTTGGCGCCGAGCAACTCGCCGCCACCGCGGATCTCGAGATCCTGCGACGCGATCTGGAAGCCGGCACCGAGCTCGGTGAATCGCTGAAGGGTCTCGAGCCGGCGCCGGGCATCGCCGGTGATGTGCTCGGGCGGCGGTACCAGGAGGTAACAGTACGCGCGCTCCTTGCTGCGGCCGATCCGTCCGCGCAGCTGGTAGAGCTGGGCGAGGCCGAACGCGTCGGCGCGTGCGATGAACATCGTGTTGGCGCGTGGGATGTCGAGGCCGCTCTCGACGATCGTCGTGGCGACCAGGACGTCGAGGTCGCCGCGCACGAACTTGGTCATCACCTTCTCGAGTTGCTCGCCGGTCAAGCTGCCGTGCCCGACGCCGACGCGGGCCTCGGGCACCAGCTCGCGCACGTAGTCGGCCCACTCCTCGATCGTGCGGTCGTCGTCGCGCGGGCGGCCACGCTTCTTGAGCATCTGCTCGCGGATGTCGTTGGGGATCCGCGGATCGATCTCGCGTCGTGGTGCGCCGCCGATCGTCGGGGTGATGAAGAACACCTGACCGCCGCGGGCGAGCTCGCGTTCGATCGACTCGCGGATCACGCCGTCGTCGACGCGCGACACGAACGTGCGCACCGCCCGGCGATCGGCCGGTGGGGTGGCGATGATCGAGAGGTCGCGCAGGTTCGCCATCGCGAGGTGGAGCGTGCGCGGGATCGGCGTCGCGGTCAGCGTCAGCACGTCGACCTGCGCGCGCGCCTTCTTGATGCGCTCCTTGTGGGCGACACCGAACCGCTGTTCCTCGTCGATGACCAGCAGGCCCAGCGCCTTGAACCGGACGTCGTTCGACAGCAGCCGGTGGGTGCCGACGACGACGTCGAGCTTGCCCTCGGCGAGCCTGCGCACGGTGTCGGCCTGGTCGGCCTTGGACTGGAACCGGGACAGGCGACCGACCGTGATCGGAAACCCTTCGAACCGCTCGGTCATCGTCCGGAAGTGCTGCTCGACGAGCACGGTGGTCGGCGCCAG
This sequence comes from uncultured delta proteobacterium, assembly GCA_963772655.1. Taxonomy (GTDB): domain Bacteria; phylum Myxococcota_A; class Polyangia; order Haliangiales; family Haliangiaceae; genus JABFXX01. Next base: position 490,229 of record CAVYYE010000003.1, on the reverse strand, counting down.
CACGCAGGCCTGCTTGCCGTCCTGGATCGCGCGGAAGATCGCGCGCAGTGCGACCTCGGTCTTGCCGTAGCCGACGTCGCCGCACACCAGGCGATCCATCGCGCGCGGTGACTCCATGTCGGCGAGCACCGCGTCGATCGCGGCCTGCTGGTCGGGCGTCTCGTCGAACGGGAACGTGGCCTCGAGCTCGTGATAGCTGTCGTCGGCGGGCGGGAACTGGTGTCCGGGCAGCGTCGCGCGCTGCGCGTAGAGCTGGAGCAGCTCCTCGGCGAGCGCCTGGATCTGGCGATCGGCCTTGGTGCGGGTGGCCTCCCAGGTGATGCCGCCGAGCTTGTCGAGCCTCGGCGCGCGACCCTCCGCGCCGACGTAGCGCTGGACCTCGCCGAGCCGATACACCGGCAGGTACAGCGTGCCGCCGTCGTACTCGAGCTTGAGTGCCTCGATCGAGATTCGCTCGGTGGTGCCGGCCTCGCCCGCGACGTCGAGCCGCTCGAGCCCGACGTACCGACCGACGCCGTGGCGCTGGTGCACGAGGTGGTCGCCGGCCGCGAGCTGCGAAAAGTCGGCGACGCCACCGAGCAGCGCGTCGCGCGCCTTCTTGCGACGCGGCGATACGTGGTGCACGCGTTGCCCGAAGATGTCGGTCGCCGTGACCAGCGCGACACCGTCGGCGGGCGACGCGAAGCCGTGCGCGGGCGCGCCCCGGAAGATCGCGATGTCTCCAGCCGCGGTCGTCGACGCCAGCGGAGCCTCGGCCGGATCGGCGATCCGGACCGCGAACCCGCGCCCGGTCAGCACGCCGACCAGACGATCGACGCGGCTCTGCGAATCCGCGGCGATCGCGACCCTCATCCCGCGGCGCGTCCACCTGGTGAGCGCGGTGGCGAGCGGCGCGGCGTGCTCGGCCTCGCCGGCGAACGTGCGCGCGTGATCGAGCTCCTGGGCGAGCACGCGGAGATCGTCGACCTCGACGCGCAGCCGGTGCGCCTGCGAGCCCGGCTCGGAGATCTCGAGCACCGGGAGCTCGATCCGGTGCGCCGCGGTGAGGCCGAGCTCGGCGTGTTCTGAGACGAGGTGCATGTTCGGCGGATACGCGAGCGTCTTGGGCCCGGTCGCGTTGGCACGATCGACGAACCGCGATTCGGCGTCGGCCCATGCCTCGACGACCTCGCGCTTGCACGCCGCCGGATCGACGACGATCCACCGTGCGTTGGCGGGGACGTAGGCCGCGGGCGGTACCAGCTCGTCGTGGAACGCCGGCGTCAGCCCCTCGATCCCGACGAACACCTCGCCGGCCTCGAGCTGCTCGATCATCCGGCGCGCGCCCTTGGTCGGGAACGCGATCTCGTCGGCGTACTCGCGGACGCGCGTACGGACGTCGCGCGTGCCGGTGGGAACGGTCTCGCGCACGGGGTGGAGATGCACCTCCTCGATCGCGCGCAGCGTGCGCTGCGACTCGGCATCGAACCAGCGCAGCGATTCGACCTCGTCGCCGAACAGCTCGATCCGGACCGGGTGGGGCGCGAGCGGCGCGTAGACGTCGACCACGCCACCGCGCACGGCGAACGTTCCCGGCTCCTCGGTGACCGGTAGCTTCGACCAGCCGGCCGCGATCAGCTGCGCGGCGAGCTCGTCGCGATCGATCGTGTCGCCGCGGCGGATCGTGCGCCCGCGGGCGGCGAGCTCGGCCGGCGGTAACGTGCGGCGCACCAGGGCCGGCGCCGACGTGATCGTGATCCGCGGCTGGAGCGCGGGAACGCACAGGCGGTACAGCGTCGCCATTCGCTCGACGATCGCGTCGCGGTCGGGCGACAGCTCGACGTACGGGCCGACGTCGATGCCCGGCAGCACGGCGAGCGGCGGCAGGTCGGTCGCGGCGGCATGCGGCAGCAAGAACCCGAGGTCGGTCTCGAGGCGGCGGGCGTAGTCGTCGTCCGGTGTGGTGATGATGACGGGCTCGTCCTTCGCGAGCTGGACCGCGAGCCACGCCGCCCAGCCGGGCGTCGAGCCGGCGACGATCGCCTCGCCTTCGAGGATCTGGGCCAGCTCGGGTCGCACGCGGCGGCACCCTAGCAGGCCGGTCGCAGCCCCGCCGGTCCGGGTGGCCCGAACTATCGGGGGGCCGCCCGCAGGCGCAGAACGGCAAAATCTGGTCCTGCGGCGTTCGCCACGAACCGCCCACCGTTGCCGAAGTACGATGCCCCGATGCGGCTTTGCTTTCCGATCGCACTCGCGATCGTCCTCGGCGCGTGCGGGAGGTACAACTTCAACCGAGCGGCGCTCGTGCCACGCGCGACGCCGCGCATGACCACCGGCGCGCCGATGGCGGCGAAGGGCCAGCTCGACGTCGGGGCTTCGAGCGTGACCACGCTCGGCAAGCCGACCGCCGGCGATCCCAACGCCGGCATCGAGGTGCCCAGCACGCAGCTCCACGGCGACCTCCGCCTGCGCATCGGCGACGTCGTCTCGCTCGGTGCGCTGTGGGAGGACGGGCTCGATCAGGGCGCCGAGAAGCTCAAGTTCACGCAGCCCGACGTCGATGCCGGCAGCGTGTACGGCTACGGCTTCTCCCTCGACGTCGCGATCCCGACCGGCAGTCCCGAGTTTCACGTCGGGGCCGGCCTCGACGCGATGGTGTGGAGCGTGCCGTACATCGAGTACCTGTCGTGCGCGCAAGGCGAGACGTGCTTTCCCGGCACGATCCAGGATTCCGGCCGTGACGATGTCGGGACGTTCGCGTTCTCGTTGACCCCCAACTACAAGGTCAACGAGGAGGTGTCGCTGTTCGGCGGCCTCACCGTGCGCCAGCACCCGACGCTCGAGCAGAAGGGCGTCGAGACCGATCCGCTGTTCACGACCCCCGAGGTCGATCCGGGACCGATCAACTACATCGTGTCGGCGGGCGCCGAGGTGTCGCTGCTCGACGGTGCGCTGTTGGGATCCGCCGTCCTCTACTGGGACACGACCCAGAACCCGGCGAAGTACAAGGGGGGCATCGGGCTCATGGTGTCGGTGCCACTCGGCGAGCGCGGACCGTCGCAACCGACCGGACCGGTGCTGATGGTTCCCGCGCAGCCGCTGCCGGGACAGTACCCGCCGCCGGCGCCGTATCCCGCGCCGGCGCCGTATCCCGCACCGCCAGCGCCGTATCCCGCGCCGGCGCCGTATCCCGCGCCGGCACCCGCACCGGCACCGACGGCACCGGCACCGACACCGCCGGCACCGCCGGCGACCTGATCACCACGCGCACGGCGGGCCGAAGAACCCGACGACCGTGACGAACGTGCAGTCGGCGGGTACGAACCCGTTGGGGCTGGCGTCGCGATCGCACACGCCACACGAATACCCGTCGGGGAATTGATCGAGCCATGCCGGATCGCTCGCGCCCGGCGTCTTGAAGATCACCGCCGAATCGGTCGACAACCCGATCAGCCGGATGTTGTCGACGTCGATCTCGCCGGTCGGCGTGGTCGCGATGCCGGGAAGCTGCCCGACCAGCCCGACACCGAAGCCGCGCGCGTCGAGCGCCGCCGGGGGTGGATCGGTCGGATACGAGATCCCGAACTCGATCCGCGACGCCTCGCCGTCGCCGAACTTGTACGTGTAGATCCGCGGCTGCTGCACCTGCCACAGACCGATCGTGCTGCCGGACTGGAGCTGGTTTTGCACCACGCCGACCAGCCCGAACGCGGGTTCGGGTTCCGACGTGCATGCCGCGAGCAGAGCGCACGCGAGGAAGAGGCGCATCGCGATCATGATACCGGCACGTGCGCCGACCATCGAGTACGCTGTGGGGCATGCGGCTTCCGGTCCTCGTCGCTGCGGGGTTGGCGGTGACGGTCTCCGCGGGAGCCGATCCGCGCACCCCCGTCGAGCGTCCGCGACCGGAGCTCCCGAAACGCGCCGCCAAGCCGGCCGCGATCTCGCTCACCAAGTTGCTCGCGCGTACCGACGCGGTGGCGCGCGAGGTCTCGAAGCTGCGCGGGTTACCGCTCAAGAAGCCGATCCCGAACGAGGTCGTCGACAAGGCCGAGCTCCGCCGACGGTTGATCGAGCTGTCGGAGGAGGACAAGACCAAGCGCGAGACGGCGAACGAAGCGTTCGCGCTCGCACGCTGGGGCATGATCCCGCTCGCCACCAACTACGAGACCATGGTGATCGATCTGCTGACCGACCAGATCGCCGGCTACTACGATCCCGAGACCAAGAAGCTCACGATCTCCCAGGGCGCCGGTGCCGACGGCGCGTGGGCGGAGCTCGTGCTCGCTCACGAGATCGAGCACGGGCTGCAGGACCAGAGCTTCGACCTCCAGAAGTTCGAACACGTGCCCGACTCCGAAGGTGATGCGGGTGCCGCGAGACGTGCGCTGGTCGAGGGCGATGGCATCGCGCTGATGATCGAGGTCATGCTCGCCCGCGACGGCAAGCCGGCGCCGTGGGGCATCCCCGAGTTCGCGGCCGCGATCGAGAAGGCGATGTCGGTGCCGGGCGCTGGCGACTCGCTCGACAAGGCGCCGGTCGCGATCCGCGAGGCGATGATCTTTCCGTATCGCGCCGGGCTGACGTTCGTCGCGGCGCTGCGACGGCGACAACCGTGGAGCGCCGTCGACGCGGCGTTCCGGAAGCCGCCGGTCTCGACCGAGCAGATCCTTCACCCCGAGCGCTATCTCGCCGGCGACCAGCCGGTGCCTGTCGCGGTCGCGGTACCGGCCGCGTTGCCGGCGTTCGCGATCCGGCAATCGACGGTGTGGGGCGAGCTCGGCTTCACGTTGTTCCTTCGCAGCCACGGCATCGATCCGGCGGCCGCGACGCTCGCCGCCGAAGGGTGGGGCGGTGACCGAGCCGTCGTGCTCGCACGCAAGGGCGATCGCCGACCGGAGCAGGGCATCGGCGTGGCCCGGTTCGAGTGGGACACCGAAGCCGATGCGATCGAGGCGCTCGAGGCCGCGGTCGCGGCGGTCGACGCGATGGTGATGGGCGCGCCGATCGAGCACACCGCCAACCGGACCCGGTGGGTCGCCCTCGACGGCAAGGTCTCGTGGGTCGAGCGCAAGGGACCGTCCCTCGTGATCGTCCATGCCGCGCCCGCATGGGCAGCCGCGCGGCTCGAGCGCGAGCTGTGGACCGGCGCGACGCGCGTCGTGAAGCCCTGAGCCTTCCGCTTCCCGGTTTCGCTTGGCGACGAGCGGAACCGTGATCAGCGCTTCACGAGGCGCAGCGACAGCGGGAAGCACACCGGCACCGCCTTGCCGTCGCGCAGGTACGGCTTGTATCGCCAGCTCGCGAGGCCGCGCCGTAGCTCGCCCAGCAGATCCTTCGCGAGCCGGGTGCTGCCCACCGAACGGACGTGCCCTCGCTCGTCCATGCACACCTTCACGATCACCGTGCGGTTCGCGATGTTGTTGGCGCGCAGGGTCGGGACCTCTCCGGATAGCTTGGTCACCGACGCTGCGGGCACCATCGCGATCCGCGTGGCCTTGGTCACCGGCGGCTTGACGGGCGGGTCCGGCTTGTCCGGCTTGACGACGGGCGTATCCGGCTTGTCCGGTTTGACGATCGGCTCGTCCGGTTTGACGATCGGTTTGTCGGGCTTGACGATCGGTTTATCGGGCTTGACGATCGGTTTATCGGGCTTGTCGGTCGGCTTGTCGGGCTTGTGGGTCGGACGATCGACGATCGCGTGGTGCGGGCGCACCCGCGGGTGCGTCGGCCGGTGCTTGGGACGGGTGTTGGGTGGAGGGACCGGCTCGGTGTCGTGGGCGTCGGAGCCCGCAGCATTCGAACCGTCGGTCGATCCATCGCCGTCGTTCGAACCGTCGGTCGATCCATCGCCGTCGTTCGATCCGTCGTTCGATCCGTCGTTCGAGCCCGAGCCTTCGACCTTCGATCCGTCGTTCGAACCCTCCGACGAGCTTGCGGTGTCCGAGCCGGCGAGCCCGGCGGTGTCCGAACCCGACAGCGGCGGCACCTCTCCGGTGTTCGGTACGGGCGGGTTGTCGGCGACCTTGGTCGGCGTGTCGCTACTCACCTCTCCGCCGGATCGGGTCACGAGTAGCGCGATCATCACGCCGGCGGTGATCGCGAGCACGCCGATGATCGCGTAGGGCCACACGCTGCGCCGCTCGGTCGCGGGTTGCGGCGACGGCATCATCGGAACGAGCGGCGCAGGGGTCGATAGCGTCGGCGGCGGTGCGGGCGGATCGCTGGGGCGCTCGGCGCGCAGCGGGAGGATCGGGCTCGAGCCGGGCAGCGTCGATCCGACGCGAACCTCGGGGGTTCCGGAGCCGCGCTCCGAGTGGAGCTCGGACATCCGCACGTCGTGCTGGGGAAGCACCGGGATCCGGGTATCGAGCGGCGCGCGGCGCGCTCCCGACGACGGCATCGGATCGGGATCGCCGGGCCCGAGCTCTTGCGTGAACGGTGCGTGAGTGGAAGCGACTCGTGGGTTGGCGATGCTGAAGTCGGGGCCCGGCTCGGGCGCGGCGACCACCGACTCCTCGCCCCAGATCTCGGTCGCGAGCGCGATGTGCTCGGCGGAGCGGCGCAGCAATGGGGCGCGGCTCGGCGTCCTGTTGCGCGGCGCATCGGATGTTCGCGTCGGGCGCCCCAAGACCGAGGTCTTGATCTCGCGCGAATCGGGCGGGAGGCCGCGCGCCCACGCGTCGTGGGGTTGGACGTAGCGGGCGATCCACTCGGCCACGCCACGCGCGTTGACCGCGATGCCGTGGCGCGCGATCACCTCGTCGAGGCCCGATCGCAGCGCGCCCGCGGAGTCGATCCGGCGTGTCGGCTCGCGCTCGAGTGCGTGAAGGATCAGCTCGTCGAGCTCGGGCGGGCACGCCGGGTTGTGGAACGACGGGGGCGCGATCGTGCCCTCGCGGATCCGCTGCATCGTCTCCATGTCGGTGCGCGTGGTGAACAGCGGCGATGCCGTGATCAGCTCCCACGCCACCACGCCAGCCGAGAAGATGTCGGAGATCGGGCCCGAGCTCATGCCGAGCGCCGCCTCGGGCGACATGTAGCCGAGCTTGCCCTTCACCTTGCCGCTCTCGGTGTGGAACTGGCGCGTCGAGGCCTTCGCGATCCCGAAGTCGATCACCTTGAGGTGACCGGTGTGCGCGACGATCAGGTTCGACGGCGACACGTCGCGGTGCACGATGTCGAGGCGGCGGCCGTGCTCGTCGACGAAGTTGTGCGCGAAGTCGAGCGCGTCGAACATCTCGCCGAGGATCGACAGGATCACGGCGAGCGGGATCGCCTCGTTGGCGCGGCTGGCGTAGCGGAGCAGCTTGCGGATGTCGAACCCGCTCACCAGCTCCATCGCGATGTAGTAGATGCCGCGGAACCGGCCGAAGTCGTAGACCTGCGCGATGTTGGGGTGGACCAGGAGCGACGCGACCTTGGCCTCGCGCACGAACGACTCGACGAACGTCGCGTCCTCGGCGAGGTGCGCGAGCATGCGCTTGAGCGCGACGTTCTGCTCGAATCCTTCCGGACCGCGCTTCTTCGCGCGATGCACGGTGGCCATGCCACCCACCCCGAGCCGCTCGAAGACTTCGTACGGGCCGAACTGCTCGGTTGATGGGGAGCCGGCGGGCGCGCTATCGAGGCCTGGATCCATGCCGGTCGCTTCAGGGTGCCAGACCCGGCGACCCGACACACTAGAAGAACGTCAGGTTCAACTTGCCGTAATAAAAGCCGCCATTCTGGCCGAACTGGCTGACATTGCGGCTGTAGATCAGCCGTCCATTCGAGATGTTGGCGTCCTTGGTCTGACGATCCGGAAACGTGTTGAACAGGTTGTCGGCGCCGACCGAGAGCAGGAGGTTCTTCGTCACCTGGTAGCCGAGATCGATGTCGAACAGCACCTTGGCGCCGAACACCTCGTCGTTGGCCGGGTTGTCGGGCTTGAACCTCACGCGCCCGTAATAGTTGGCGCGGAGCATCGCCGTCAGTTGCTTGACCGTGTAGCGCGCCGCGAGCGTGCCCTTCTGGTGCGGCACCGAGTCCTCGATCCGGTTCTGGGCCTGGCGTCCGAAGAAGAACGTCTGGAGCTGGCCGGGATCGGACCCGAACTGATCGGACAGCGACTTCGGGATGTGCACCGCGGTCACGATCGTGCGGGTGAAGTTCGCGGAGCCGGTGAGGGTCACCGTGCCCGGGCCGGCATCGGCCTGATAGTCGAGGACGAGATCGAGCCCGCTGGTGTCGGTGTCGACCGCGTTGGCGAAGAACTGCGCCTGGCTGACCCCCGGGAACGGCGCCAGGATGTTGGCGACGATCGGGTTGGTGTTGGTGAACTGGCTGGTCAGCACGATGCGATCGCGGAGCCGGATGAAGTAGCCGTCGGCGGTCAGCGAGAACGCGCCTCCGTGGAGCACGGCGCCGGCGCTCGCGTTGATCGAGCGCTCTTCGCTGAGGCGCGGGATGCCGAACGCCCGGGTCACCGGGCTCTCGTTGTTGCTGGTCAGCACCTGGGTCGGCTGCAGCACGCCCATCGCGTCGGGGAGAAACAGCGTCGAGATGTTCGAGAACCACAGCTGCTGGAGCGACGGTGCGCGGAACCCGGTGCTCACCGCGCCGCGTAGCGACAGCGGTCCCGCGACCTTGAGGTTGCTCGCGACCTTGCCGATCACCGAGCTGCCGAAGTCGCTGTACAGCTCGAACCGGCCGCCGGCGTCGACCGCGAGCCGCTTGGTGAGCGCACTCTCGACGCCCGCGTACACCCCGATGTTGTCGCGCGTGCGATCGACCTGGTTGCTGGGCTGGAACCCGGGGAACACCTGCGCGCCGGGGACCTTGGGATCGCCCGCCACCGTGGTCGCACCACCGTCGATGTACGACGCTTCGTCGCCGGCGACGATCTTGTAGTTCTCGACACGCAGCTCGGTTCCGAGCACGAACGCGATCGACTTGACGATGTCGGTGTCGAGCTTGCGCACGAGATCGAGGTTGGCGACGGTCTCGGCGAACTCGAGCGTGCCGGCGTCGAACGTCGTCGGACTGGCCGTGCCGAGCGACGCGTTGACCGAGTTCTCGATGTTGAACTTGAACGAGTTGCGGCCGTGCGTGAGCGAGGCGTCGACATCCCACGTGCCCTTGCGCTTGACCCCGACCGTGATCGCGGTGTCGTCGATCGTCGGGTGGATCTCGGGGAGGAAACCGTTGGGATAGAACTCGCTGACGTTCTGCGATTCCTGCTTGGGAAACCGGAAGAACCCGGCGGCGGCACCACGTCGGTGCGACAGGTCGCCGAAGCTGTAGAACTTCGCGACGTCGGATACCGGGATCTCGAGGTTGTAGGCGCCCATGCCCGCGGTCACCGCGGCCTCGCCGATCTTCATCTTGAAGTCGCCGCGGGTCAGGCCGTTGGCCGCGAGCATCTGATCGTCGAGCGCGCCGTCGGCGGTGTAGATCGTGCCGGTGTACAGCCCGGTGCGGTTGGTCGCCTGACGTTGCAGGAACCCGCCGGTCATGTTGAGGAAGCCCTTCTTGCCGAGCCGGAACCCGTAGTTCGCCGACGTCGACAGCTCGGCTCCGTCGCGCGAGGCCGTGATGCCGGACTCGGTCGTGAAGTCGAGCAGGTCGGTCGCGTCCTTGGTGACGATGTTGATGACGCCGGCGATCGCGTCGGAGCCGTACTGCTCGGCGGCGCCGTCGCGCAGGATCTCGATCCGCTTGATCTCGCCGATCGGGATCGCGTTGAGATCGGTGCCGACGGTGCCGCGGCCGAACGTCCCGTTGACGTGCAGGAGTGCGCTGCGATGGCGACGCTTGCCGTTGATCAGGATCAGCACCTGATCCGGACCGAGGCCGCGCAGGCTCGCGGGATCGACGTGATCGGTGCCGTCTGCGATGGTCTGCGGTGTCGAGATGTACGAGGCAGCGAGGGTGTGCAGCACGCGGCCGGTCTCGGTCTGGCCGCTGTGGCGGATCTCCTCGGACGTCACGACGTCGACCGGCACCGTGGTGTCGGCCTTGGTGCGGGGCGTGCGCGAGCCGACCACCACGATGGTCTCCTCGGTCGTGGTCGGCGCCGTGGCGAGATCGAAGTCCTGTGTCGCGGTCTGGCCGAGCAGCACGGTGATCGTGCGCTCGACGGACGAGAACCCCTCGAAGTCGGCGCGTAGCTTGAACGTACCGGGCGACACTTCGAGCGTGTAGTGGCCCTGGTCGTCGGTGGTCGCCGACAGGTCGCTGCCGACGATCGTGACCGTGGCGCCAGCGAGCGGTGCGTCGAGATCCGGCGCCTCGACCGTGCCGCTGATCGTGCCGGTGGTCTTGGGGGGCTCCTCGGGCTTGGGGTCGCCGGTGCCCGCCGGCGTGTCGTCGGCGCCGTCCCCCGTGGTGTCGTTGGTATCTCCGCCCGCGGATCCGCTGCCACCATCGTCGGTGTCGGCGGTGTCATCGTCGTCGCTATCGGGCTGCGCTGCCAGCGGACCGCTTGCAGCGAGCAGCGTCGCGATCACGGCACATGCGAGTGCGCGCGAAGACCTCACCGCGAGGCAGTATCTCACGGGTTCGAGGGGCCCGCGGGCTCAGGCGAGGAGATAGCGCTCGAGTCCGACGAGGCGCGAGACGTCGTGGACGTCGTCTGGGAGCAGTGGGACCTCGACCAGGAGTGCTTCGGTGCCGCCGGCCGTGGACAGCTGGCCGATCGCCGCGCGATCCGCCTCGGCGAGGGTCTCGAGCTCGACATGTGCCGTCAGAAGACTCCGCGCTGCCATCGTGTACGTCGTCCCCGATAGCTCGAGCGCGGCGACCCGCGGCTCTCCCGCCAGCGCCGCCTCGAGTCGCGTCACCGTGAGATCCGGGACGGGCAGGGCGGCGTGGACCTTGTTGACCACGAATCCGACGAAGGGCATCCCGGCCTGGATCAGGCGCTCGTGGAACGCCAGCGCCTCGCGCACCGCCATCGGCTCGGGGCTGGCGACCAGCACGAAGCCGACGCGTGGCTCGCGGAGCAACGCGAACGTCTCCTCGGCGCGCTGTCGGAAGCCACCGAGGATGTCGTTGAACTCGGTGAAGAACACGCCGAGGTCGTCGATGAACTTGCTGCCGACGAACTTGGCCAGGCGCTTGAGGACGAACGCGCCGGTCTTGCCGACCAGCGACCAGCGCGAGCCGCCGTGGCCCTGGAGCCGGCGAAACCACTCGATCGCCGGCGAGTCGATCGCCTCGCCGAGCTTGCGCGGGGCATCGAGGAAGTCGAGCGCGTGGGCGGTGGGCGGCGTGTCGACGACGATCAGATCCCACCGGCCGGTGCGGTCGAACTCGTTGAGCTGCGTCATCGCCGCGTATTCCTGCGCGCCGGCCAGCGAACCCGAGATCTGCGCGTACACCGGGTTCTCGAGGATGCGCTTCACCGCCTCCGGGTCCTTGGCGTGGCGGGTCACCATCGCGTCGAACGCCTTCTTCTGATCGAGCATCATCGCGTGCAGCTCGCCGGTCTGGATCGGCGCGCCTTCCCGGATCAGCTGGGGATCGACCTGCTGCACCTCGTGGCCGAGCTCGGCGAGCCCGAGCGAGTTGGCGAGCCGGCGCGCGGGATCGATCGTGAGCACCAGCGTGCGCTTGCCGCGGCGGGCCGCGGCGAGGGCCAGCGTGGCCGCGGTGGTGGTCTTGCCCACGCCCCCCGAGCCGACGCAGATCAGGATGCGCCGCTCGAGCAAGACGTCGATCAACCGCATCCGGCACCTGATCGCGGATATCACGCGCGCGTGGCGGTGACAATTCTCCCGACGGGCGAACGCCGACACGAACAACACCGGGAAAACAATGCTATGACCGGACGCCTCGTGAAGCGCGAGCTCGTCATCACCGCGGACGGCACCGATCGGACCGTCATCGTCGAAGGCCCCCTCGAGAACGACACGTTCCGGGTCACCATCGACGGGGTCCAGCACCTGGTCGACGCGCGCCCGATCCGGCCCGGGACGTGGTCGATCGTGCTCGACGGCCGTAACCACGTGGTCGACCTCGACCCCCGGAGGGGGCAGCTCGCCGCCTCGGTGGGCGCCACCGAGGTGTCGCTCCAGGTCGAGGACGCGCTGCACCGCCGGCTCGCGGCAGCGGCCGGACCACGCGGCGCGGCCCGCGGCGAGACGCTGCGCGCACCGATCGCCGGCAAGGTGGTCAAGGTGCTGTGCGCGGTCGGCGATCAGGTGGCGGCCGGCACGGCGGTGCTGGTCCTCGAGGCGATGAAGATGGAGAACGAGCTGGTGGCGGAGCGCGGTGGAACGGTGTCGGCGATCCACAAGGAAGCCGGGCAGGCGGTCGACACCGGCGAAGTGCTCGTCGAGCTGACCTGAACGATCGCCAGACCCCGACCCGCGCTCGCCTACGGCGCGGCGCGCAGCACGGTCAGCGATCCGGGCAGGCCGATCGTGCGATCGCGCGGGATGTGATAGCGCGCCAGGATCCGCGGCGTCGCCTGCCGGACGTCCTCGGCGTCGAGCATGATCAGGCCGCCGGAGGTGGTCTCGATCTCGACCACGCCGCGCGCCGCGGATAGCCGGCTGACGAAGTCGTGCATGTCGCGTGGCGGCGTGCCGTCGAGCTTGGCGATCGCCTCGTTGTAGAGGTGGCCATAGCCGATGTTGATCTCGTCGGCGAGGATCTGCGTGAGCACCACGATCTCGTGCTGCTCGGGCGAGCGGTGGCCCATGTAGTAGTAGTTGAGGAACTCCTTGGGCGCCTTGTTCCACCACTTGTCCCAGGTCGTCAGGTAGTCGCGCGTCAGCGTCTGGAACACGAGCCCCGCGTACACGAAGTAGGCGGGCGGCAGGTCGTAGCGCGAGCGCGCGACCAGCGGAGTCCACGGCTTGAGCACGAGCTCGACCTCGCGCGAGACGCCGTCGCGTTTGACCTCGAGCTGGATGGTGTCGCCGATGTAGCGATGCCCGAGCACGACGTCGAAGCGCGTGCGGTAGTGACCCATGTACTGGACGGTGCCGTTGTTCGCGATCGGCAGGCCGTCGATCGAGGTGATGACGTCGCGTGGCTCGAGCGCACCGTCGCCCGAGCCGTCGTATTCGACGTGGAGCACGACGACGCCACGCTCGAGCGGACCGAGCCCGAGCTGGCGCCGCAACAACGCGTTCTCGAGGTTCTGCGTCGCGATGCCGAGTGCCGGGATGCCGACCGGCTTGCCGGATTCGACGCCGTCGAGGAACGCCCGGATGATCGGCGGCGGCACCATCTCGCCGATGTTGTCGGCGCCGGTCAGCTTCTGGAACGCGATGCCGACGACCTTGCCGTCGCCGAACACCGGACCACCGCTATTGCCCGCGTTGATCGCGGCGTCGACCGTGGCCGCCAGCAGGTGGCGCTGCGAGTGGCTGTAGCGCTGGACCTCGATCCGCGACACCACACCTTCGGTGATCGAGATCTCCTCGCCACCGACCGGGTACCCGACCACGGCGACCTCGTCGCGTAGCTTCGGCATCGGACCGACCTCGGCCGGCTCGATGTCGGAGAGAAAATCGGAGGGCTCGACGACCTCGAGTAGGGCGAGGTCGGAGTCGTGGCTGACGGCGCGCACGCGCGCGATCGCCTTGTCGGGCGTCGAGGGTTTCTGGACCTGGAGGAACGTCGCGTTGGCCACCACGTGGGCACCCGTGAGCATCAGCCCGGGGCCGATCACGACGGCCGACCCGGTGCTGTTCGATGGCGTGCGCGCTTGCCACGGGCCGTCGTAGTCAGGGTCCTGAGATGTCGCGAAGACTCGGATCACCTGCGGATAGGCCACGAGATCCAGCCTACCGCGACCCCGGATTTCCCGCAAAGTCCTCGCGTGTTAGCGCGGACTTAGCGGACCAGGCCCCACAGCTCGTTGAGCTTGGCGTTGGCTGCCGCGTGGTTACCGTTGCTGTAGGCCTTCATCACCTGGACGAGGCCGGCGTCGAGCTGCTTCTGGACCGCCTCGCTGCGCTTGCTGCGCTTGACCACGGCGTTGAGCCGCGCGTGCTTGGCGAGGATGAACGCTCGATCGATCTTGATCGACTCCGCGTACTTGTAGAGCTGCGTGGCCGCGACGTAGGCCGCGACCCAGTCCTTCTTCGCGATCGCGGCCTGGGCATCGCGCTCGAGACTGGCGCCCGCACCGAGGTCGCTGGGGAGCAGGCCCTTGCGCTGCATCAGCGTGCGCGCGCGTTTGTAGATGCGATCGACATCGGACCGCGCGTAGGTCCCACCCTTGGGCGGCGCGACCTGGATGATCGTGGACGGCGCGGCGGTGGTGGTGCACTGCTCCTTCCACTGCTTCGCCGACTGGGCAGTGAGCTTGACGAACTCGTGCTCGCGCTCGGCGAGGGCAGCCTCGCGCGCGGCCACCGACTTCTCGCGCAGTGCGACCGCGGCCTCGCGACTGGTGACGTCGCCCGACTTCTCGAACGCGTCGATCTTGTTGCTCATCGAGGACAGGTCGGTGGTCTTGCTCTCGATCCGCGTCACGATCTGCTCGCGCTGCTTCTTCAGGTCGGTGGCGTCGCCACCCTTGGACTGGACGTCCTCGATCTGGGCGTCGAGCTTGTCGCGCTCGCCCTCGAGCTTCTTGCGCTCGGTCATCAGCGCGTCGCGCCGCGCGACCAGCTCCTGCTGCGCCTTGAGTGCGGCCGGATCGGGCGTCGCATCGACGTCACCCTTGTTCTTGCATCCCGCACACGCCAGCCCGCCCACCAGGCACGACAACGTCAGCAGGATCCCCGCGATCCGCATCATCGTGATTGTACGAGATCCTCGACGTGACTGCCGAGTTTTGGTCGTACAGTCCGAGCGATGTTGCTCTATCACGATCTGCGCGCACCCAACCCGCGCCGGGTCCGCGTGTTTCTGGCCGAGAAGGGTGTGGCCTACGACACGATCGAAGTCTCGATCGCCGCGGCCGCGAACGAGACCGTCGAGTTTCGTCGCAAGAACCCGATCTCGCTGTTGCCGGTCCTCGAGCTGGAGGACGGCAAGGTGCTCCGCGAGTCGATGGCGATCTGCCGGTACATGGAAGAGCTACACCCCGAACCCAACCTGTTCGGTACCGATCCGTGGGAGCGCGCGCAGATCGAACAGTGGAACCGCCACGCGGAGCTCGAGCTGCTGTTCCCGGTCTCGCAGGTGTTCCGCAACTCGCACGCGTTCTGGAAGGGTCGGATCAAGCAAGCTCCCGAGTTCGCCGAGATCATGCGAGAGCACGTCGCCACTCGGTTCGACTGGCTCGACACCGAGCTCGCGCGGCGCGAGTACTTCGCTGGCCCGCGGTTCACGGTCGCCGACATCACCGCGTTGTGCGCCGTCGACTTCGGCAAGGTCTCGAACATCCGCATCGACCCCGACAAGCATCCCCACCTCGCCGCGTGGCGAGCGCGCGTGGGCGCGCGGCCCAGCGCGAAGGCCTGAGCTCCGAAGCGACGAGCCGCGTGGATCCGTATCGCAGCGATCCGTTCGCGGCCACCCGCGCCCCGGCCCAGGGCGATCGCGGGATCGTCGGCGAGATCATCTCGCAGTTCGCCGATCCGCTCGCGTTCTATCGCGAGCTGGTGCAGAACGCGATCGACGCGGGCTCTCCCACGGTCGAGGTCCGCCTCGAGTACGACGACGCGCTCGGGATCGCGCGCGTGCAGGTGCGCGATCGTGGCGAGGGCATGACGCGCGAGACCCTCGAGAACCAGTTGCTCGTGTTGTTCCGGTCGACCAAGGAGACCGACGACTCGAAGATCGGCAAGTTCGGGATCGGGTTCACGTCGGTGCTCGCCCCGGAACCCGAGGTCGTCGCGGTGACGACCTCGCGCGAGGGTCGCCGCCTGACACTCCACCTGCACCGCGACCTCACCTATCAGATCTTCGACGCCGGCCGCGCGAGCCAGAGCGGCACCACGGTCGAGCTCGACCTGAAGATGCCGCGCGACGAGCTGGCGGGGTTCGCGAAGGCGAGCCGGACGGCGCTCGCGCGGTGGTGTCGTCATGCCTCGGTTCCCGTGACGTTCGAGGTCGTCGACGGGGAGACCCCGGACGAGCCCGTGCGGATCGATCGGCCGCTCGCCCTCTCGAACGCCCTCGTCGAGATCACGCGCGAGACCAACGGCGGCAAGTTGGCGGTCGCCGTCGGGCTGCTGCAAGACGCCGCGACCTACGCCGGCTTCTTCAACCACGGCCTCATGCTCCACGAGACCACCGAGGCTTCTCACGCAACCACCCGGCCCGAGTTTCTGCGCGGGGTCGCGTTCAAGGTCCAGGACGCGCGGCTCGGTCACACGCTGTCGCGCGACGACGTGCGGCGCGATCGCCACTTCGATCGCGCGCTGTCGTTCGTTCGCCAGATCGTGAAGCGCGAGCTACCACGCGCGGCGGCCACGGCGCTGCATGCGGCGGCCACGGCCGGCGATCTCGATCGCTGGGTCGCGCTCGCGTCGGCGATCGCGGCGAGCCACCTGCCGCTGTCCGCCGACGACTGGTGGATCCCGCTGCTCCCCGGTCGCCATCAGCCCGCCGCGCTCGCCGCGTCGAAGCTCCGGCGACGAGCGTGGGTCGCGACGGAGTGGTCGCCGCTCGCGGCCCGCGTGATCGAGATGGGCGAGCCCGTGCTGCGCGCCGATCGCGAGATGCGTCCGGTGCTATCCGCGATGCTGGTCGTGGTCGCCGACTGCGAGCTCGTCGACGTCGATCGCGAGCTGACGTCGATCACACCGATCGCGAAGGCCGACTCCGACGTCGCGCTGCTCGACATGGTGCACGGCATGCTGGAGCAGACCTATCGCGCGCCGATCGCGATCGTCCTCGCCGAGCTCCAAGGGCTCCACCGCGACGTGCTCGCATTGCCGTGTACCGCGGAGACCGCGCACGTCGTCGATCGCCGTGCGGCCGAGGTCAACCCGTTCGGTCGCCGCCGCCGCGTGCTCGCGGTGTCGGAGCGCCATCCGCTGTATCGCGCCGCGCGTGCGAGCGATCCGCGCGCGGGCGCCGCGATGCTGGCGCGTATCCTGCTGCTCCAGTACGGCGTGCTCGACACGCCGCGCTCGACCCTGCTGCTCGAGGACGTGCTCGACCGGATCCTGACTTCGCGAGCGGGCACCCAGCGCGAAGGTCTTCCGCGGAAGCGAAGTCGGACAACAAAGCCATGACGATCCCGCGCGCGACACCGGGGCCGCAGGTCGCGGTCGGGCGCATCCGCGTCGATGCGGCACGCGCGATCGCCAAGCTGCGCGAGTACCAGCTGGTCGATCGTACGGCGTGGGTGCTCGAAGGGATCCGGGCGGCCGTGGTCAGCGGTGCGACGCGAATCTCGCTATCGGGCGACGCCAACGACGTGTGGCTTTCGTGGGAGGGCGAGCCGTGGCCGGCCGACGAGCTGCCGCGACTGTTCGACGAGCTGGTCAGTCCCGAGCCCACCGACGCGCGCTATCACCTGCGGCTGCTCGCGGCCGCCGTCAACAGCGCGCTCGGCATGCGCCCGGCGTTCGTCGACGTCTACACGATCGGCGAGCGCACGTTTCGCACGCGGTACACGCCGGGTGTCCTCGCCGAGCCCGAGCCGGGGCAGCCTCCCGAGGAGTCGCCGCTGCGTGCCCTCGAGGCCACCGAGGCCCGGCCGCCGGCGCGGGCCGCACCCGCGACCGGGATGCTCGTGCACCTGCGACGCCGGCTCGCGCTGTCGATGCTGACCGACGTGTTCTGGTATCGCGAGCCGCCGGAGCTCGGGGTCTCGCGGCTCGCGTGCCGCGACATCGCGGTGCCACTCGAGATCGCGGGCACGCGTCACCACCGCGACGAGCACGATGCCGATCTCGCACGGCGCGAGCTCGGCGACGAGCTCGAAGGGTTCGTCGCGATCGTCGATCGGATCGCCGGTGCGCGCACGTTCGAGGGCCCGATGCTCGAGGTCGCCGAGCGCGGCGTGGTGCTCGCGCGCTATCCGATCGCGTTGCCGCCGGTCGATCGCCCTCGCGACGACCAAGCTGACGATGACGACGACGGTCGCGTGGGTGCCACAGCGCCATTGCGACTGTTCGTCGACGCGCCGCGGATGCCGACCAACGCCTCGCGTTCCCAGGTGCGGCGCGACGTGCCGCCGATCGCGACCGCCGAACAGCGCGCGCCCGCGCTGGCGCGCGAGCTGATCGCCGAGCTCGCCGCGACTGCTGAATCCGGCGTCGACGAGCGCACGCGCACCGCCGCGATCGAGCTGATCGCCGCGGTGATCGGAGGGGCCGGCTGGTTCCAGCGGGTCGCCGATCTGCGGCTCGGTCCGCTGGCGCGGATCCCGGTGTTTCGCGACGCGTTCGGCGAGCCCCGCGCGATCTCGCACGCGTGGGGTGGCCTCGTCCACACCGGTTCGTCGCCGCTGCCCGCGGACCTCGCGCCGTGGCTGCCGGGCGTGATGTGGGTACCGCGTGGCGATCCGGCGGAGGTGCTGGTGGCGCGCCCGCTGATCGATGTCGGCGCGATGCGCGCGCAACTCCGGTGGGCCAAGCGCATGCGCAACGCGCACCGACGGTTCTTCGAGCACGCACCGCAACGGGTCGTGCTGCGACTCGACGACGACCACGCGACGCGGATCCGGGTCGAGATCGGCGCGCAGTTGCCAGGAAGCAGCATCGGGGATCGTCGGTTCGAGAACCTCACGGGAACGCTCGCCGTCACGTTGCGGCGAAGCGGCGGCGTGATCGATCTGCACTACCGCGGGCGGCCGATCGAGCGTATCGAGTTCGCGTCGTCGGTCGGGTTCGACGCCGCGATCGACACCGAGGCGCTGACCCCGGGCGATGGTTACCGGCGCGTCGAGCGCGATGCGAAGTACCGCCGGATCGAGGACTCCGTGCGCGCGATGCTGGTGCGTGCCGTCGAGGCCATCGCGATGGTGCGATGGCGCGACCTCGCCGAGCTTCCCTCGGGGTTCGCGTTCGAATCCGAGGGGACCCACGACGACGATGCCCGCGCGGTTCGTGCCGCACTCGCGGTCGCGCACGACCTCTCGATCCCTACATCCCCGGTGCTCTCGACCGTGCCGGCATGGCCGACCACCGATGGCTGGATCTCGTATCGCGAGCTCGCGAACGAGCCCGTGATCGGCATTCTTCCACGCGGGCACGCCCGGCCGATCGGCGGCCGGCGGCCGATCGTGACCGCCGGCTCGGCCGAGCTGGCGGCGATGTTGCCGGCGACCCGGTTCGTCGATTACGCGATCGCCGACCTCCCCCACGACGCGCAAGATACCCCGATCGAAGATCGCGCGGTCGCGCTCGCCCAGTCGCTGGCGCGCGACCACGGGTGCGCGGTGATCGTGGTCGGGGATGGCGTGCGCGGCGCGATCGCGCCGGTGCCCTCGGGCTCGACCTGGGTCCGGGTCCATCACGCGGGCCTGTCCCTCGCGCGCGAAGCCTACGCGCCGCGGCTGGTCGAATGCTGCGCGATCGCGCTCGACGACGACCGCGTCGTGCCCGACGTGAACTGGCGACATACGGCCGATCCCGACGCGCTCTCGCACGACTACATCGAGTGGGAGCGCGCGCTGGTGCGTGCCGCCGCACTCGCGCTGTGCGGCCGTCCGCCGCCCGAGCTGATCGGGTCGCGGGTGGTCGGTCTCGACAGTCTGATGGGCCGCGCGCTGTGCGAGGCGCTCGCGGCGAGCACATGGCCCAGGGCCGAGCCGGCGCTCGATCCCGAGCTCGCGCGCGAGCTATGCGCGGCACGGATCGTTCGCGTGCTCGGCGAGCCCGACCTGATCTCGATCGACGAGCTCGAGAAGCGTTTCCCGGCCAAGATCCCGTGGGTCGGTCGCGACGCGACCTCGACCCCGTCGTTCTCTCCGATCGTCGCCGATCCGACGCTCGCGGCCGGGCTGTCCGTCCTCGCCGGTATCCCGGTGGTCGCGGGCAAGGACGACCTCGCGCGACATCGCCGCGCCGATGCTCGCAAGCAGCGGCTCGCCGCACATCGCGCGCAGCCGGAGGAGCCTCCGGCCGCCGAGGCGTTTCCTCATCGCACCGCGCGCGTCGAGCTCGATCGCGAGCTGTTCGATCTCGACGCGTCGGGCGTCGTCGGACTCAACCCGCGCGCCAGCCTCGAGATCGTGGTCCGGGTCGAGCAGCGACCGTTTTGCATGCTCGATCACGTCGACGAGTGGCCGCTGTACGCGGTGGTCGATCTCGCGACCCGTCACGTCGGCAGCGAATTCGAGGAGCTGTCGCCGCTGGTCAAGCGCAAGCTGTTCGACGGTGTGCGGCGATCGGCGGGAGCCGTGGTCACCGAGGTCGTGCGGCGGACGCCGCCGGCGCTGATCGATCCCGGTCCGGTACGCACGCTGGTGCTCGGGATGGGGCGGCAGCGCGGTCTCGATCCCGCGGTCGTCGCAACGCTACGCGGGATCGAGGCCTTCCAGACCCTGCAGGGCGAACGGGTCTCGCTCGAGCACGCCGCGCCGCGCGGTGTCGTGCGCGTCGCGCGCTGGCAGGGAGAGTGGTTGGGGCCGGCCGACGACAAATCGGAGACCGACCTCGATCTCCCGATCCTGGTCGTCGACGACGACATCCTCGACGTGATCGAGCTGCTGCACGACCGGCCGATCGAGGACGTCTCGAGCGAGGTCGATCGCCTGCAGGCCCAGCGCCGGATGGCGCGCGGGTTGATCCCGGTGCCGACCCTTCCTCACGTTCCGCCTGCGTTGCAACGCGCGCTGTCCGCACTCGGTCCCGATGCCGAGCCGCTCGGCCGCGGTGCGATCGGGTTGGTACCGGGCCCGGCGTCGCTCGCGCTGGTTCATGTCGACGGCCAGCCGCGCGATCGCGTCCGGCTCGACGTGCTCCCGGTGGTGAACGTCGCGATCGAGGCGCCCGACCTGGTCGGCGATCGCGCACCGGATGCGTTGCCCGAGCTCGCGGGCAGCGTGGCCACACAGCTCGCGCAGCTCGCCAGCACGCACCGCGAGGATCGACGCGACACCGCTATCGCTGTCGGCGCAGGTCCAGAAGCTGGTGCCCGCGTTGGTGCACGACATCCTGAAGACCAGCGGGGCCGACGTGCTGCCGGCTCCGATCCGCCACTCGATCCGGTACGCGATCGTCGCGGGCAGACTCGACGTGTACGACCCGGCGATCGCGCGGGCCCCGGTGTTCCTCCAGGTCGACGGCACGTGGGTCGGTGCCGACGCGGTGGTCACGCAGATCGCGAAGTTCGGGGACGCGTGGGCGGTGACCGACCGTACCCAGCTGCGTCCGCTCGATCCCGAACGCCGCGTGTTCCAGGTCACCGCGCGCGAGCTCGCGGCCGAGGGCTTCGACGGCAAGCTGGTGGACGGCGCGCCCGAGCTCGCCCTCGACGCGCAGACCGCGAGCAACCTGGCGCGACCGCTCGTCGAATCGCTCGAGATCCCGCAGCGCGAACAGCTGGCGCACGTGCTGCCGATCTCGGAGCCCGGCGCGCCGGCCGGGTTCCCCGAGGGCTGGGTCGGAGCGCTGTTGCCGCACGCGAGTCATCGTCGCGCGCTGTATCTCCATCGCGAGCGCCGGCCGTTTGCGCGCCTCCCGGGTTCGTGCGCGTGGCCGACCGTCGCCTACGTCGACGATCCTCGGCTGGTCCCGGATCGGACGTGGTCGAGACCGGTCGACGACGATGCCTATCGCGCGCTGATGGCGCAGATCTCGATGCGAAGCGAACAGGCGATCCGCGAGGCAGTGCCGCGGCCCCGCGATGCGATCGCGTTCGTGTACGCGGTCGACGTCCCCGCGATCCGCCAGACCCCGCAGTTTCAGGTCCGCGGCGCCGTGTGGCTGACCGGGGCGCCGAGGCTGTCGCGCACGATGATCGACGTGCACGCCGTCGTCGGTCACCAGCGATACGAGGCCGCTCATCCACTGGCGATGGGCGGGACGCTCTACATCAACGGCGGAGCCGACGGGCGATCGCTGCCGACCCTGGTGCGGCAGCTGTACGCGGCGTTGATCCAGCAGCTCGCGAGCTCGCCCGATGCCGATCGCGATCTCGCAGCCGCACACGCGGCGCATGCCCTCGCGCTCGAGTACATCGAGCCGTCCGAGGTGTCGGGCGTGCGGTTCGAGGTGTTCCGACCGCTCGCGCTCGGTCCCGCCGCGCTCGTCGAGCTCGTGCGTGGCGACGACCGGGTCGATGTCGTGTCGTCGCACGATGGTCCCGTCGGTCACGCCGGCCGCGTGATGGTCGACGACGGGAGCGAGCTGTCGCGTGTCCTGCTGCGGCATCTCGGAAGTCGCGCGCGCCGCTACGTTCCGCGTCCGGCGACGCGCCCCGAGCCACGACCCGCCGCGCGGAAACCGCACCCGATCCAGATCGTCGTCGATGCAGTGACGGCCGAGCTGCGAAACCTCGGCATCCGCAGCTTCGAACCGGCGATCGCCCGCGGCGACGAGCCGATCGTGGGCTATCGCGGCCGGCTCGAGCTCGCGGGCGACAGCTCGCGTCTGCACGCGATCGCCAACGCGCTCCACGCGCGATCGCCGTGGGCCGACCTCGCGGTGCAGGCGCTGGTCGCGCACGCTGTCGCGGTGCTCGACGACGAGCGCACCGAGATCAACACCGAGACCCACCAGCGCGTGCTCGAGACCTTGCTCGCGCGGGGCGGCTAGCCTCAGTGCTTCGCTGTCTTCCAGTCGCCCCGGTCGTACGCTTCGCGAGACTTGCGGATCACGTCGATCGCTTGGAGGAAGCCGTACATCTCGCCGACCTCGACCGACTCGGCCTTCTTGCCCTCGAGCGTCTTGTAGTCCTTGAAGAATCGATCGAGCTCGCGCAACAGGTGCGGCGGTAGTGACCGGACCGAGTCGTAGTGGTCGAACGACGGGTCGTCGAGGCACACCGCGACGATCTTGTCGTCTCCGCCCTTGTCATCGACCATCCGCAACCCGCCGAGCGGCCGAGCGCGCACGATGGTCAGCGGATCGACCGGCTCGTTCATCAGCACGAGGACGTCGAGCGGATCGCCATCGTCGGCATGCGTGCGTGGAATGAAGCCGTAGTTCGCGGGGTAGTGAACCGCCGAGTACAGCACGCGGTCGAGGCGCAACAGGCCCGTGGGTTTGTCGACCTCGTACTTGAGATGCGAGCCGCGCGGGATCTCGATCACGCAGGGAACGAACGTCTCGATGTCGGCAGGGACCTCGATGTCGTGGACCGGGTGCATGCCGGCACACTACACCACGTTCGCCGCCGACGAGGTCAGCACGGACCGCCGCCGACCACCCGGCACGGCGTGTTCGGCAGGTCGTGGACGATGCTGCCGACGATGACGCCGGTCAGGATCGCGAGTCCGACGGCTGCGGGGCCGACGACGTACCAGCGCCGCCACACCGGCGGATCGACGTAGTAGGTGCCGCGGCGGTCGATCGGGTTGCCCTCGATATCCCGCTGCACGATCGGGTACTGCTTCATGTCGACGTGCACGTCGGTGGTCTTGCCGTACTCGACATCGATGAACCGCACGAAGTCTCGGTACTCGGGATGTGTCACGCGGATCGCCTGGGTCCCGACCTGGAGCGACAACGAATCGTGGGCATCGAGCCGGACCCGGCTGCCGTTGACGTAGACCGTGGCGCCCTTGGCATCGATCAGGAAGTGCAGCATGCCGCGGTGGTGGTTCGGATCGAGCAACCGCACGATCGCGGAGGCCGCGCTATCGGTCGGACTGCCGACGGCGAGCGAGGTCGATCGGAGCTGCCTCTTGGACGCGACGTCGACCGCGCTCAGGTACACGATCCGCGAATTGCCGAGGCCGCCGATCTGTCCGGATACGATGATCTGCGCACCGACCAGCTTGCCGAGCTCGGCCAGACACGTGGCATCGCCCTCGCACGACCGCAGCTCCGGCTTGCGAGCCTTGCGGATCGCGGCCGCCACCTTGGCCGACGAGATCAACGAGACGTGCGCGATCCGTCCGATCTGGTTCTCGAGCTCGACCGTCAGCTTTCGAAGCGGCGCCGGCGTGTCCGCGGCGTCGATCGTCGCGAGCGGCGCGAACGCGACCGACTTGTCGGCGTGTGCGCGCGTGGCCCCGGCGAGCGCGAGCGCGAGCGTGGCGAGCGCCGCCAGCTTCGGCAACGTCACGGGCAGTCCCCTCCGGTCACGCCGTCGACACACTTGACCCGGCCGATCGACGCGCCGACCACGCCGCCGACCACGATCGCCGCGACCCCGGCGCCGACGATGAACCACGTGCGCGTGTAGAACGGCCGGCGCTGGACCGGCCGCGGCTTGGAGTTGTCGATCACCACCTTCGAGGGCAGGAGGCGCACCACCACCTGGCTGACCTTCTGGAACCGCACGTCGACCCGCTCCTCGAACGGCGTGTAGTCCTTGGCCGACACCACGAGCTGGTGCTTGCCGAGCGGCAGCTTCGAGATCACACCGAGGCGGGGCAGGGGCGTCTTGCCGATCGTCTTGCCGTCGAGCCTGACCTCGGCCCCCACGAGATCGCTCTGGACCTGGAGCGATCCGTAGAGCTGGTCGGGCGCGAGCAGCCGATACGCCGCCACGCGCACGCCTTCGATCAGCTCGTCGGGACTGCCGCGCAGGGGGTCGGTCGTGAGCCGCTGGATCACCTTGGCCGTCGCCGTGTCGACCGCCTTGATGTTGACGATGTAGCTATCGCCCATCGAGCCGACCGTCCCGGTGACGATCACGTCGACTCCGAGCTTCTTGCCGATCGCGGCCAGACAACGCGCTTCGCCGGTGCACTCGCGATCGCGCGCCGTCACCACGCGATCGATCTCGCGGCGGCTGGGCAGCGGCGTCTTGACCAGCCGCTCGAGCTCGAGCCGGAACAGGGTCTCGAGGCGCACCACCAGCTCGGTCTCGATGCCGAGAGCATCGAACCGCCACACCGCGATCTTCTTGGACAGCGTCTTCACCGGACCGCCGACCTCCGGAACCGGGGTATCGGCGTGGCCGACCCGTACGGACGCGATCGCGAACAGCACGACGAGCGCGAGCTTCCCGGGCACGGCCTCAGATCTTAGCACTCCAGGCGGCCTCACTCGGCGGCACCGGTCACGTGCCGTGTTAGCTTGCTCGGCATGGCCTGGTTGCGTCGGACCGTCCTGCTGGCAGTCGTGGCGAGCGCGGTCGCGTGTTCGTCGGTGTCGACCGTGCGTGTGCAGCCCGACACCATCCACGTCGGACCCGGGCTGCGCCCGATCGCCGTGATCCATGCCCAGGTGACGAGCTGGTACCTGCTGTTCATCCCGATCCCGGGTCATGTCGACCTCGATCGGGTGGTCAACCGCATGCTTCTCGCCACCGCGCGGGCCCTCGGCGCCGACAAGGTCGTCGACATCAAGGTCGACATCACACCGGATGGCGGGATCTGGACGCTGCGGAAGCTGTTCCTGTACCGCAGCGCCGAGGCCAGCGGGGTGGCGGTCGTCGTGGAGCCGCCCGACAAGTCCGTTCCGCCGACCGGCCCACCCGCGACCCCCTCCCCCGAGACCGAGCCCGCACCCGCAAGCACGCCGTGAGTCTGTTCGAGAAACGCCTGATCCTGGTGGTCGGCAAGGGCGGTGTCGGACGCAGCACCGTCGCGGCCACGATCGCGGAGCGTTGTGCGCGCGCGGGCCGCAAGACGCTGCTGTTCGAGACCAACGCGAACGATCGCTACGGTAACTACTTCGATAAGCCGACGGTCGGCACCCAGGTCAGCCAGCTCGCGCCGCACCTCTACGCGATCAACGCGACGCCGGCCAGCGCGCTCGAGGAGTACGGCCTCATGATCCTGCGTTGGCGCTCGGTCTACGAGATGGTGTTCGAGAACCGGGTGACCAAGGCGTTCTTGCGCGCGATCCCGGGACTCGATGACTACGCGCTGCTCGGCAAGGCGTGGTTCCACACCATCGAGGAGAAGCGCGGCAAACCGATCTGGGACACGGTGGTGTTCGACATGCCGGCCTCGGGCCATGCGTCGTCGATGCTGCGCGTCCCGTGGGTGATCTCGGACACCGTGCCCGAGGGACCGCTCACCCGCGACGCTCGCTCGGTGAAGGAGCTGCTCACCGATCCGGCACGCACCTCGACCGTGCTCGTCACGCTGGCGGAGGAGATGCCGGTCAACGAGGCGTGCGAGCTCGAGCAACGACTCCTCGAGCTCGGCATCGTGCCGCAGCATCTGATCGTCAACCAGGTCTATCCGGAACACTTCCCGGAGGGCTCACCGGTGTCGCGGATCCTCGACGAGCTGATCGCCGCCGATCCGAACACCACACCGCTCTACGAGGTCACGCACCACGCGACCCTGGCGCGGGCTCGGCGCGAGCTCAACGCGCACTACCTCGCGGAGCTCGCGCATCGCGTGCGCGCACCGCTCGTCCAGCTACCGCTCATCTTCACGCACCAGCTCGGGCTCGCGCACATCCACACGCTCGGCGCGACGCTCGAGGCGGCGCTGGCCGTGGCGCCGTGATGCGGACCGCGAACGGCGAGTCGCTACTCGCCGGCGGCGCGCATCGGGAACAGCGGCTCGCCGTGGATCTCCAGGCGATAGACGCTGTTCTCGGTCTCGACGTAGATCATCTTGCCGCCGGGCTCGCCGAGAACACGCTTGACGGGCGTCGTGATCATGCGATGGCCGTGCGGATCGCGAAAGATCACCATTCCCCGTCCGATGTACGGGTAACTGATGAGATACCCGGTGTAGAGACGACCGCTCGCACCCGAGGGCCGCTCGCTTCCGAGCTCACGAATCTTGCGGGCCGTGACGCTGACCATGGGGTCGCTTCTCGTAGTGTAAGAGATGACAACCCCATCGTCATCCTCTTTGCGACCCCATGCAACTCGACCTGGGTAAGCGGTGGGTGAGTCGCCGATAGACGCGCTGTACGCACAGGTACGCACAGCGGTCGGCGTCGGGGGCGACACCGACGACACCTCTGCCGAGGTGCGTCACGTAGCACCGGGGATTCGCGTGCTTGCGCTTCGCACGCCCACGCTCCCGCCAGCGGCTCACACCAACGTCTACCTCGTGGGACCCGAAGCTGGCCCGGTGGCGGTGGTCGATCCCGGCAGTCCGTACGGGGATCAGCAACAACATCTCGAGGAAGCGGTGGCCGATCTCGGAGTGTCGCAGGTGCTGCTCACGCATCACCACGGCGATCACGTCGGTGGTGCGGCGGCGCTCGCCGCGCGATTCGGGATTCCGATCGCCGCGCATCCCGCGACCGCGCGACGTCTCGCGGGCGTGGTCGAAGTGACGCAGCTGATCGAGGATGGTGACGTCGTGTGTGGTGCGACCGCGGTGTTCACGCCCGGTCACGCGGAGGGGCATCTGTGCTTCGAGGTTGGTCGCGCGATCATCGCCGGCGACATGGTCGCGGGTCTCGGCACGATCCTGATCGACCCCGATGAAGGCGACATGGCGCTCTACCTCGCATCGCTCGCCGCGCTGCGAGCGCGACCCCAGGCGATGCTGTTGCCGGCGCACGGACCGATGATTCCGGATGGCCACGCCAAGCTGAGCGAGTATCTCTCACACCGACAGATGCGCGAGGATTGCGTGATCGCCGCGCTCGCCACCGGTGGCACGACATCGGAGCTCGTCGCGATCGCGTACAGCGACACGCCGCGCGTGCTGTGGCAGCTCGCGGAGCGTTCGCTCCTTGCACACCTCGTGAAGCTCGTCCGCGAAGGCAAGGCCCGCGAAGTCGACGGCCGCTGGTGCAAGACCTGACCGACATCGCTATAGTGCCGGTTCCCGTGGGACTTTCGTTCGATGCTTTACCCGAGGTCGCCCTCGCGCGCGATCTCCTGCGTCGCTGGTGGGGGCTCGAGCTCGGCCTGTCCGAACCCGACGGCGGTGGCTACGTGCGGACGTCGCACGCCACCTGCGAGACCGTGCGCGGCGCAGCCGCCGACGCGTGCGATGCCGCGCTTCGCGAGATCGCGACCGAGCTCGGGCGTGCGAAGTCGTCTCCGGATCGTCGCACCGCGCTCGCCCGCCAGTGCCATGCCGGTTTCACGATCGTCGCGGCGCCGGTGTTCGGCGACAAGGGGCTCGCGGGCGTGGTGTATGCGAGTGGCGTTCGCACCGGTGAGGTCGCGGACCAGCTCGCACAGATCACGAAGGTGTCGGCCGACGAGGCGCGCACGCTGGCCGAGGCCGTCCCGGTGGTATCGGACGCGGATCTCGCGCGCATCGCGGAGCTGGTCGCGGGTGCGGCAGGCGCCGTCGAGCGCGCGCAGCCCGCCGTGATCCCGCCGACCACGCACTCGCATCCATTCGACGAGATCGTCGGCGATGCACCGGCGGTCCGCGACGTCGTCAAGCTACTCACCAAGGTCGTGAGGAGCGAGGCCACCGTGCTGGTGCACGGCGAGAGCGGCACCGGCAAGGAGCTGATCGCGCGCGCGATCCACTATCACGGCCCGCGCGCGAAGAAGCCGTTCGTCGTGCAGAACTGCTCCGCGTTCAACGACAACCTGCTCGAGAGCGCGTTGTTCGGTCACGTGCGCGGTGCGTTCACCGGTGCGGTGAAGGATCAGGCCGGTCTGTTCCAGGTCGCCGACGGTGGGACGTTCTTCCTCGACGAGATCGGTGACATGTCGCCGGCACTGCAGGTCAAGCTTTTGCGCGTGCTCCAGGAGGGCACGTTCATGCCGGTCGGCGGCACCAAGCCGGTCAAGGTCGACGTCCGCATCATCGCCGCGTCGCACAAGGACCTCGCGAAGATGGTGCAGCAGAAGCAGTTCCGCGAGGATCTGTTCTATCGGGTCAACGTCCTCAAGATCACCGTGCCGCCGCTACGCGAGCGCGTGAGCGACATCCCGCGCCTCGCCGCGCACTTCATCAAGAAACACTGGCGCGGCACGACGCCGCCGCCGCGGCTGTCGCAGGGAGCACTCGCGCGCCTCGTCGCGTATCCGTGGCCGGGCAACATCCGCGAGCTCGAGAACGAGATCGAGCGGATGCTCGTGCTCGCGGGCGACGCCACGGAGCTGAGCTCCGGGATGGTTTCGGGACGCGTCTCCGGTGTCGTCGGTGGTGCTCAGTCCGCGCCGCGGACGTTGCGCGACACCCTGGCCAACGCCGAGGCCGATGCGATCGTCGCGGCGATGGGACGCCACTCGGGCGATCGCGAGGCGGTCGCGGAAGAGCTCGGGACCAGTCGCGCGTACCTCGATGCTCGGATCACCGCGCTCGGCCTCGGGACCACCGCGTGACCTGTCCGACCTGTCGAAAACCGGTGGTCAAGCAAGGGAACCCGCGGTTTCCGTTCTGCAGCGAGCGCTGTCGGATGGCCGACCTCGGACGCTGGGTGAACGAGGAGTACCGGATCCCCGAAGAAGACGATGCTCGCGGCGGCGGCGCCGAGGGCTTGCCCGGTTCCGACCAAGAGCACTAGCGAGCGCGGGCGTAAGCGTCAGCGAGCTCTGGCTCGCGCCGAGGTCGCTCGCTTTTCTGATCGCACTCGATCGGGTCGCCAGCAGTTCGACAACGCCGAGGCACGGATCGAGCCGCTTACGCTTAGCCTACGTGCGCGACGGCTTCCGGTGCAGCGGTCGCGCGACGTAGCGATCCACGAACACCGTGCCGCGTCGTTTCGCGGTGGCGTTGAGCCCGCGTGCGAGCGAGACCTGGAAGCCCTGCATGCCGCGGGCGAGCGCGCGGTGATCGGCGGCCTCGACGATCAGCTCGAGGCGCGGCGTACCGGGGCGCGCGAGGGGTGGCGCGATCGCGAGACTCGCGATCCGGAAGTCGCCGCGCGCGCGCGATCGCGAGAGAGCGCGATCGATCGCGCGACGTGCGGCCGCTCGGTGCAGGTTGCCGACGGCGCGCGTGACGCGTGCGGTGACGTGAAGTAGCTCGCCGCCGAAGAACGCGCGACGACGTTTGTGCGGCTGACTGGGTGGACGCGAACGCGCGGGTCGACCGGCGCCGCGTCGCGCACCGCCCCAGCGGGAGAGCGCGACGGTGCGCGGTTTCGCGATCGGACGAACGATCGATCTGGGTTCCCTCATGTAGTGAAAGATCGTACCAAACTTGAAATCGCCGAGATCTCTCCTGTCGATTAAAACGATCCCTCCCCTTGCCAGGTAGATCGCCGTGCCTCTAGGGTGGGCTCAACTGGAGGAGCTGTCTTGTTGGTCTTGTCGACGGGGGGAGCACACGCGATGGACATCGAGCCCGAAGATTTCGACGACGAAGCGCCGACCACCGAGGTGGTTCCGAGCTCGGCGCCGCCGCCCGAGACCAGTCGACGCCGGCGCCGGCGCACCCGGCCGCGCAGCCGGACCATCGCGATGAAGCGCGTGTCGCGGGCGCAGCGCGCCGCGCTCGCCGAGATGTTCCCGATCGCGGACGTTCAGGACGTGCCGCGGCCGACCACGCGCGCCGAGTGCCGCCAGCAGCAGGGCCCGTGCCCGTGGGTGGCGTGCAAGCACCACCTGTACCTCGACATCAACCCGTGCACGGGATCGATCAAGCTCAACTTCCCCGATCTCGAGCCGTGGGAGCTCGCGCATACCTGCGCGCTCGAGGTCGCCGAGGCCGGCGCGCGGACGCTCGAGCAGGTCGGCGAGATCACGAACCTGACGCGCGAGCGCGTCCGTCAGGTCGAGTCGATCGGCCTCGCCAAGCTCAAGTCATCGGCGCGGCGCAACGGCCTGCAGTAGCCCGAGTTCGCGAGCGAGCCGTCCGCGTATTCTCGCGAGGGCTTCGCGTTCGCAATCAGGCCTCACCGCGGACGTTCGCGGAAGCGAACTGGTTGTCTAGACCGTCGGGCGCAGGACCAGCACCGGGAGGTGCGTCGCCCGCAGCAGCCGATCGGCAACCGATCCCACGAGCGCACGCGTGATGCCGGTGCGACCGTGGGAGCAGATGCAGATCAGATCGACACACAGCCGCGCCGCCGCTTGCGCGAGCGCCTTGGCCGCATCGTCACCGCGAACCACGTGCGCGGACATCTTCTGCTTCGCACCGAGTGGCGCCAGCGCCATCATGTCGCGCTCGACCGCCTCGATGTCGACCTCGGCGTCCTCGTCGACGACATGCACGAGGTGGATGATGGCGTCGGGCTCGCACGCGGCGAACGCGTACGGGATCGCGCGGTTCGAGAACTGGGACAGGTCGGTGGCGACCAGCGCGGCGCGCAGGATCGGCACGGTGATCGTCGGGATCACGGCCTGCGGCGGGATGCAGATCACCGACTGCGGCGCGTCCTCGACCACCACCGACGACACGGAGCCGAGCCGACCGAGCCCGGTCTTCTGTCCCGTACCGACCAGGATCGCGTCGACGTGCTCCTCGTTCGCGAGCTCGATCATGTGATCGCCGATCCGCCCGAGCCCGCGGCGGGGCCGCGCGACGACGTGCTCGCTCTCGCCGAACCGCTGGAGCAGACGGCGCGACATCATCTGTTCGACCTCGGGAAGCCGGTCGACCATGCTCTTGTAGTCGAGCCCGTAGTCATCGGCGGCAGCGTCCGGGTAGTACACCGCACCGAGCACGACATCGACCGTGCCTTGCTTGCGGAGCCGATGCGTCCACTGGATGCCGAGCGCACACACCGCGGAATCGTCGATGCCGATCAACATGCGCAACGGGCGGGCGCCGCGTGCGAAGGCGAGCCATGGTGCCGGATCGCGCACCACGATCACCGGCACGTGGGAGTGCGTGATGATCTTCCACGCCGCTGTGCCGAGGCGCTTGTTGTGGTTCCCGGACTGGGCCGCGATCACGATCAGGTCGCTGCCCTCGGTCTCGGCGAACTTCACCAGCGCACCCTCGACCGCACCGACGATCACCTCGCCGCGGATGTCGAGCCCGGTGGTCTCCGATCGCGCCTTTACCTGCGCCGCGAGCTCCTCGCGACGCCGGGCTTGCTCGGCAGCGGAGGCATGCTCGTCGGCCACGTGGACGAGCACGAGCTCGGTATCACCGCGCAGCGGTGCGAGCGCGAGCGCGACGTCGAGTGCGCCGGTGCTGGCGTCCGAAAAATCGGTTCCACAGACGATCGGCATGTCAGGACAGGTAGGCGAACCGCCGGATCAGATCGAGGAGTCTCGCGCGCAGCTCGTCATCGATCCCGACGAACCGGATCCCCATTCCGGGATGCAGGTTGTCGGGGGCGCCGGGACGGTACGGATTGATCCAGATCACCTCACCCTCACACTCGATCGGCGGCGGCGGACGGTCGTCGACGTCGCCTCCGGTCGGCGGCGGTGGCGAGAACCGGAGGTTGAGGTGCGTCCCGGGCTCTTCCGGACTGGTCGTACGAACGAAGATGCCGGTCGCGGAGATGTCCGTGATGTACGCGAACAGGTAGTTCTCCTCGCTCGCGTAGTCGACCTCGAGATCGACCAGCACGCGCGGCGCGCGACGGCGATCCGCTTCTGGCTGTGGCGCCTCCGCCACCCCGACCGTGTCCTTGTTCGATCCCACTTCGCGCGTCATAGCCAGAAACCCCGGGCGCGGTCAATCGCCGGCTACTCAAGCACGATCGACGCGATCTTTGCGCGATCGTTCGTGTCGCGCATGTCACCAGGAGCCATGGTGATCCGCATGTTTCGGAAGTTAGGGGCTGCCCCGGTGAAGAAACCGACCCAGAGGTCGTACTTGGCGGCGGGGTAGTTGCGCCCGCTGGTCGACATGTGGTGCCGATCGACGATGTAATCCCCGGGGCGCCACGTGCTGGTCGAGCAGCGGTTCTCGATCGGCTCGTGATCGCCATCGTGCAGCCGGAGCGGACCGTCGAAGTGCATCAACATCTTCCACGAGCCGCCCACGGGTGCGAGCACTTTCCAGTAGGTGACGACGTCGAAGTCGTCGCCGCGATCGATTCGCGCCGGCAGATCCCATCCGATCAGCTCGACCCGGTTGTCGAACACGATCCGCGCCTTCGGCCGATGCGACATCGTGGTCGGCGGCTCGTGGAGGATCATCTTGCCGAGCGGGTTCTTGTCGGTGGTGCCGTCGACCTTGTTCGAGAGCAGCAGGTCGCGCAGGTTGCGATCCTCGAGCACGAAGTACGGGTGGTCGGTCATCTCGCGGTGGAGCGAGCACAGCTCGCTCTGCGGGGCGATCGCGAACACGCGCTCGGGCCGCTTGAGCGCGGCCACGATCTGCGCGCGGGACTTCACGCGCTCGGGGGTGGCCGAGGTGTACGAATCGGGCGCGAACCCGAGGTCTCCCATCACGTACAGGCGATCGCCGTGCTGCAGCCGGTCGTAGGTCTCGAACAGCTCCTTCGAAGACAGGTGCAGCGAGAGCTCCGGCTGCCACACGAAGCTCCAGAACGCGCCGAGCACGAACAGGAGCACCAGCATCGCCGCCGCGCCGAGTCCGGCGATCTTGCGCGCCATGCGCGCACCGCGCGTGTCGCCATCGCGCCACGCGATCATCGTGGTGGCGAACCCGATCGCCGCGAGCCCACCGAGCACGAGCACCCACAACCGCACCGGCAGGATCGCCGTCGCGTCCTTGGGATACGTGATGACGTCGGGGAGCGTCAGTAGCGAGGTCAGCTTGTCGGTGAACGACTGCAGGTCCTTGCCGAGATCGAGCACGCCCAACGCGACGAACAGGCCGATCAAGATCGCGCCGGCCGGCATCACCGCGCGCGAAGCGCGACGCCGCGACAGCACGTCGTCGAGCCATACGCCGGTCGCGATCGCGAACGCGGGGAAGCCGGGGTACATCGCGTACCCGACCTTGCGATGGAACACCTCGACCGCGATCCACGCCGCGGCCGCCCACGCCAGCGTGATCGCGCCGACCTGGCGCCGCATCGGGTCGCTCGATCGCAACAGACCGAACATCGCGATCGGCGCGACGATGCCGAGCGGGAACGTGCCGAACGCGATCTGCTCGAACGAGCTGTCGAAGATGAAGCGGATGTCGTCGTCGGGCCGCCACAGCGCGCCGAGCGCATCGGACCAGCAACCCTCGGGCACGACCGCCTTGCCGAACACCTCGCGCATGGGCGGTGGTGTCAAGCCGGGGTAGGGCGTGACCAGGTACCAGATCTGGTAGGCGAGGATCGCGATCAGCACGATCGTGACGACCGTGGCGACCAGGGCGACGATGTGGCGCGGGGTGACCTTGCCGTGGACCGCGTCGATCACCAGCGGCACGCCGAACGCGCCGGCCGCGGCGAACGCGCCGATCGGGACCAGGAGCCCGAGCAACGCACCGCCACCGAAGAACCCGAGCACGATGCCGATCGCGACCATCGCGGTCGACAACACGAGGTCGATCAGGACGTGACGTCGCGAAGGTCGGGCGAGCCCGAGCAGGCCTCCGATCAGCAGCGTGGCCCCGCAGGCGGTGCCGATGTCGGAGGTCAGCATGCGCGACTGCAGCGTGAACAGCGGCATCGCGAGCAACGTCGCGGTGGTCACGATCGCAGCGCGGCCGCCACCGGCCCGCAGCGCGATCCCCGCTGCCGCCAGGGCGGTGAGGAGCCCGAGCAACGCGAACGGGAGCCGCCGGCCTCCATCGTCGTCCCCGAACGTGTCGCGCCCGAATTCGATCGCGCGCTGCTGCAGCGACCGTGCGGTGGCGTCCTCGGGCGCGGTGCGCGGGCACGCGGGGTCCGGCTCCGTGGGGTGGACGTCGGGCTTCTCGGGGACCGACAGGGGCGGGGCCAGCCGATCGGCGAGGTGTCGCTCGGTCGGCTCCCACAGCCCTCCGTGGTTCAGGCACGGCAACAGGATCGTCGCGGACAGCAGGACGCACGCGACCAGCGCGATCGGCCATCTGCCGAGCAGCTCGCCGAGTCGACGCAAGATCGTCACCTCGAGGGACGTTACCCTCGACTTGCGCCGGGCGGCCAGTACAGCGACAGTCGGATCGTGACCTCGAGGTCGGAGGAGCTCCGGCGGCTACACCGCGAGATCCCCGTACGGCGATATCGCAGTCTGGTCAGCCACTGGATGGCGCGGTGGTTTCGCGCCCCGCGTCCGGCCACCGCCGAGCCGATCCCCAACATCGAGCCCGGTCAGCTCACGATCACGTTCGGAGGCCACGCCACCGTGATCGCCCGTTACCACGACCTCGCGATCGCGTTCGATCCGATGCTCGGCCGGTGGATCGGCGGCGTGCGCCGTGCCGTCGAGCCGGGCATCGTCCCCACCGACCTCGAGCGCGTCGGGCTGGTGTTGATCTCGCACCGCCATGCCGACCACCTCCACGTCCCGACGCTGCGGCGCATCCCGCGCGCGGCGACGGTGGTCATGCCTCCGGGGGCGGGGGCCGTGGTCTCGCCGCTCGGGTTCGCACGCGCGATCGAGCTGGCACCCGGCAGCGACTTCGAGCTCCGCGGTGTCCACATCACCGCGTGCGCGACGGCACACGGGGAGTCCGAGCTCGCGCGCGGTAACGCGTACCTCGTTCGCGGCCTCGGGCCGAGCGTGTTCGTGTGCGGTGACAGCGGCTACTTTCCGGGGTTTGCCGAGGTCGGCGAGAAGTTCGCCCCCGACATCGCGATGCTCCCGATCGGAGGCTTTCTCCCGACCTCGTTCCGCGCCCGCCACATGTCGCCGCTCGACGCGCTGTTCGCGTTCGAGGACCTGCGGTCGCGGACGTTGATCCCGATCCACCACGGGGCGTTCGCGCTGTCCTACGAGGAGCTCGACGAGCCGGTCCGCTGGCTGCTCGACCTCGCCCGCGAGCGCGGCGTTCGCGAGCACGTGGCCGTGATGCGCGCCGGTCAGAGCGAGCGCTTCGTGTCGCCGCTGGCCAGTGTCGACATCGAGGCGTGATAAGACCAAACCGGTGGACGTCTCGATCGTCATCCCCGTCTACAACGAGGAGGGGATCCTTCGCGAGGCCGTGACCGAGCTCCTCGCCGGGATCGACCAGCTGCGCGCCGAGCTACACGCGCTCGACCTGACGTTCGAGGTCATCCTGGCCGAGAACGGCTCGCGCGATCGCACCGCCGAGCTCGCCCGCCACCTCGCCGAGGAGCTCCCCGAGATCCGGACGTTCTCGCTCGGAGAGCCCAACTACGGCAAGGCGCTCCGCCGCGGCATCCTGGAGGCCACCGGCACCTACGTGATCTGCGAGGAGATCGATCTCTGCGATCACGACTTCCATCGCCGCGCGCTCGAGCATCTGCGGCACGGCGACTGCGACATGGTGGTCGGTAGCAAGGCGATGAAGGGGGCCTCCGACGAGCGCCCGCTGTTGCGCCGGATCGCGACCCGCGTGATCAACGGCATGCTGCGGGTCGCGCTCGACTTCCACGGCACCGACACGCACGGGCTCAAGGCGTTCCGTCGCGACATCGTGCTGCCGGTGGTCGAGGCGTGCGTCATCGATCGCGATCTGTTCGCCTCGGAGCTCGTGATCCGGGCGGCGCGCGACGAGCTCCACGTGCTCGAGATCCCGATTCACCTCCACGAGAAGCGCCCTCCCGCGATCAACCTGGTCAAGCGGGTGCCGGCCGTGATGCGCGGCCTCGCCAAGCTCACCTACGTGATCCGGTTCGGCGGCAAGCCGTGAAGCCCTGCGCGATCTCGATCGACCTCGACGCGATCCCGCACTACTACCGGATCCACGGCCTCGGTCCGGCACCGGTCGAGCTCGAGCACTCGATCCTCGAGCGCGCGTTGCCGCGGGCGGCGGACCTGTTCGAGCGCCGCGGGATCCGCGTGACGTGGTTCGTGGTCGGACGCGACGCCGACGCGGATGCCGACGTGGGCGATCGCACCGAGCGCGCCGCCAACGCGGATCGGTTGCGCGCGCTGGCGACGCGCGGCGACGAGCTCGGTAACCACTCGTACTCGCATCCCTACGAGCTCGCGCGCCTGAGCAGCGCCGAGATCGACGCCGAGATCGGTGGTGGCGATCGCGTCGTGCGCGCGATCGCGGGTCGCCCGGTCCGCGGGTTTCGCGCGCCCGGCTACGACGTGTCGCCGGCGATGCTCGACGCGCTCGCGCGCCGGGGGTACCACTACGACTCGTCGGTGTTTCCAGCGCCCGGCTACTACGTGGCGAAGGCGGCGGTGATGGCCGGGCTCGCGCTCGTGCGCCGGCCGTCGGGAGCCGTCCTCGTCGATCCTCGGCAGCTCGCGGCCCCGCCCGATCCGTATCGCCCGGCGATGACCGCACCGTGGCGCCGCGGTCAGGCGCCGCTGGTCGAGCTGCCGATCGCGGTGACGCCGTGGATCCGGCTACCGGCGATCGGTACGACGCTGTTGGTCGCGCCGCTCGCGCTGCGGCGCCGGTTGATGGATGCGATGGTGGGTCGCGACCTGTTCAACTTCGAGCTCCACGGCATCGACTTCGCCGACGCCGACAAGGACGGCATCCCCGGCGAGCTGGTCGCGCGCCAGCCCGATCTGCGGCTATCGATCGCCGACAAGCTCGCGCGCCTCGAGGCGATCCTCGATGATCTCGGGCGGATCTGGCGGTTCGCCACGCTGGCCGACGTCGCCTCCGACGTCCAGCGCGAACGCTAGCTGTCCACCGGCGCTCCGGCTCGCGGCTCTAGGGTGGGTGCTAGTTACCGCGACTGATCGCGGCCGCGGCGAGCTGGTCGACGCGTTCGTTGAGGGCGATGCCCGTGTGCGCGGCGACCTTGACGAACCGCACATCGGAGAATTCCTTGATCAGCGCGCGCAGCTGCGCGACCAGCTCGACGTTGGCCTTCGGCTTCCAGTTCTGGGTCAGAAGGCCGATCGCGTAGGCCGAGTCCGAGTACACGACGACCGTCCGGTCCTTGGCGGGAACCAGCTCGCGCGCCTTCTCGAGACCACGCACGATCGCGGTCAGCTCGGCGATGTTGTTGGTCCCGTGCCCGAGGTACTCGCTGATCTCCTTGCGCTCCTTGCCGTCGAGGACGACCACGCCGATGCCCGCGGGGCCGGGGTTGGGGACGCAGCCGCCGTCGGTCCACACGTGAAGCGCGTTATCGGGGATCGGCGCCGCCTTCTTGCGCGAGTCGGGCGCTCGCTCGCCGGCCTCGAACTCGAGCGGGGCATCGCCGGTGGGTGTCAGATTCCGGGCACCCGCCCGGTACACCTTCGCACCCGCAACGGGCTTGTAGACCACCTCGACGCGCCCGTCGCTGTCGGGGACGAGCTGGCCTTGAATATCGACGCGGGCCCACACGTCCGCATCTCGCAGCCTATGCCGGCTCCAGGGCATGTTCCCCGGCACCCTAGCATGGGGTATGTTGCCGCCGCTTCAGACTGGCGTGGGTTGCCGGCTCGTAGCTAGCTAAACGAGAGGAAGACAGCTGATGGTCAAGTTCACTCACCGTTCTGCGCGTTGCGGCCTTGGCGCCGTTCTGATTGCCGGCTTCGTGATGACGGCATCTCCGGCGTTCGCCGACAAGGACGACTTGTCGCTCCTGCCGGTCGACTCCGAGGTGGTCGGTGGTCTGGACTTCCAGCAGCTGCAGTCGTCGACGTTGTGGCAGCAGCTCGTCGGCCCGGCGATGGCGAAGAACGACGTCCAGAAGTCGTTCAACGAGTTCCGCGCGACCTGCGGTGTCGACCCGATGAAGGTCGTCACCAAGATC
Organism: uncultured delta proteobacterium; assembly: GCA_963772655.1. Lineage (GTDB taxonomy): Bacteria > Myxococcota_A > Polyangia > Haliangiales > Haliangiaceae > JABFXX01. The sequence continues at coordinate 451,764 of CAVYYE010000003.1, read as the reverse complement.
GCGTTCGGCGTCAAGAACCTCACCGCCAAGCATCCCGATGGCGTGTTCGTCGCGCACGGTGTCCCGAAGGCCAAGCTGGTCGCCTGCTACGACAAGATGTCGAAGAAGAAGAACCCGGGCCAGAAGATCACGCGCGACGGGGACATCCTGTTCGTCAAGGATAAGGGCAACACCGTCGCGTTCACGTTCGTCGACAACAACACCGCGATCGCGGTGACGGGGCCGAGCGTGTCGCGTGGCGACGTCAAGCGCATCGCCAAGGGTGGCTCGGCGCTGCGCAAGTCGCGCGCGTTCGTCGACCTCTACAAGAAGACCAACACCCGCGACACGCTGTGGATGATCATGAACGGCTCGTCGAAGGTGTTCAACTCGATGGCGTCGCTCGGCTTCAAGCCCAAGGCGGTGTTCGGGTCGCTCAACGTCACCAAGGACCTCACCCTCGACATGCGGATGCGCATGAAGAACGGCGCCACCGCCGCGAACTTCGCGAAGACGATGAACACGCAGGCCGCCGCGGCCGCCACGATGCTCGACAAGCTGTCGATCACGGCGGCCGGGTCCGACGTCCACATCGCGATCCTGCTGACCGACAAGAAGCTGCGGATGCTCGCGCGTCAGTTCGGTCCGATGCTCGGCCGGCCCTAGCAGGAGCCTGGGGGCGTACCGGCAGAGGCGGTACGCCGGCAGCCTCCGTCGCATGATCGGCTCGCGAAGCGCTTGCCTGTATGGCACGCCCTCGCACGTTCGCGCGGGGCTCGCTTCGACGGCGTGCACACCCCCAGCAAGGGTGTTAACGTCCCGGCGTATCGGCGGCTCGCCGCCGAGAAACCGAGGAGAAGCTTTTGCTGCGCACGCGTACTCTCGTTGTTGGACTGCTGATCATCACGCTCGGCGTCGCCTGTAAGAAAGGCGACGACAAGGCCAAGGGCGACAAGACCGGCGATACCGCCGGTGACAAGGGATCGGGCAGCGCTCAACCCAACGACAAGCCGGCTGCCGAGAAGCCCGCGGACAAGCCGGCCGACAAGGCCGACGACAAGCCGGCGGCGCCCGCCCAGCCGATCAAGGCCGGGCCGCACGCCGACGACCTGTCGATGGTCCCGGTCGATTCGGACTTCGTCCTCGGGTTCAACTTCGAGCAGCTCCAGAAGAGCAAGCTGTGGAAGGACTACGTCGAGGCGCGCATGATGGCCGACAACGTCGGCACCGTGTTTGGCGAGATCAAGACCACGTGCAAGTACGACCCGATGAAGGTCATCAAGTTGGCCACGGTCGGGTTCAAGCCGGAGAAGAAGGAAGGCGTGGTGGTGGCGCATGGCCTCGGCAAGTCCGAGATGCTCGCGTGCGCCGACAAGTTCAAGGGCTCGCCCAAGGTCGACGTCACCAAGGACGGCGAGATCATCACGATCAAGCCGAAGAGCGGCGACGGGGTCCCGGTCGTGATCGGCTTTAGCGACGACAGCACCGCGGTCGCGGTGATCGGTCCCGCGGCCGATGGCGGCAAGGTGAAGTCCGCGATGGCCGGCAACAGCGGCCTCAAGACGTCGGCGCGATTCGTCGACCTCTACAACAAGCTCGATACCTCGTGGTCGATGTGGTTCGTGGCGAACGGCCGGGCCAAGGCGTTCTCGGCGCTCGGCTCGCTCGGGCTCAAGCCCAAGGCGGTGTACGGCGCGCTGTCGGTGACCGACGGGCTCGAGTTCGAGCTCCGCATGCGCGTCGCCTCGCCCGACCAGGCCACCCAGTGGGCGATGACGTTCAAGCAGCAGGTCAACGGCGCGGCCGGTATGCTTCACCTCGACAAGCACGAGGTCGAGGCCGACGGCTCCGACGTCAAGGTGTCGGTCGGCGTGACGGCCAAGAACCTCACCGCGATGGTGGCGTCGCTCAAGCAGGTGGCCGCGATGGCCGCCGGCGGCATGGGTGGCGGTGCGCAGGGTGGAATGGGCGGTCCGTAACGAGCGCTGACTAGATGTGAGGGTCTCCACAAACGTCCTGCTGATCGGTGCGGCGCTCGCCGTCGTCACCGCTTGCAGTAAGAAGAAGCACCCCCCGCCCGGACCACCCCCCGAGGTCACGGGCCTCGGCGCGGTGCCCTCCGATGCCGCGGGCATCATCGGCATCGACGTCTCGAAGATGGCGTCGTCGCCGATCGTGTCGCGCGCGATCGATCAGCTGCTGTCGCGCGAGAACGATCTATCGCGGCGGTGGAAGGCCGTGCGCGAGGGCTGCAAGATCGACATCGTCCAGCAGGTCCGTCGCATGATGATCGTGCTGGGGCCGACGCCCGAGGGTGGCCGCGTGGGAACCGGTCCGGCGCTCCTGATCGCGATCGGCAAGCTGCCGGAGCTCGATCTCGCGAGCTGCGTGAGCAAGCTGGTCGGCAAGGGGGGTGGGACGGTCACCGGCCAGCCGGTCAACGGCCACACGCTGTACACGGTGCAGGAGGGAAACCGCGCGATGTACCTCGCGTTCGGTCGCGCCGACACCGCCGTGCTCGGTAACAACGAGGCCTACGTGACCCAGGCGGTCGGGTCGGGGAAGAAGGCACTCGATCAGCCCGATCTGGCCGACTGGCTTCACCACGTCGATCAGAACGCGCCCGTGTGGGCGGTCGGCCGGATCGATCCGCGGGTCCGGCAAGCCCTCACCCGGGTGGTGAAGGGCCTCGGCGTCGGCCCCGTCGCGTTCTCCGCCACGATCGACCCGTCCGAGGGGTTCGACATCGCCGTCGATGCCGTGATGGCCTCCGCCGCCGATGCCAAGGCACTGGAATCGTGGGGAAACACCGAGCGGGCCTTCCTGTCGATGGCTGCTCAGCGGTGGTCGCTCGGTCCCTTGGTCAGCAAGGTGACGATCCAGGCGGTCGGGCCACGCGTACAGATCCGGGCGCCGCTCGACATGAAAGATGTCAACCAGATGCTATCCGTGCTTGACGATCGGAAGCCTCCCGCGCAGGATTCTGCGCCCTCCGTTCCCCCACAGCCCGCACCCGGGTCGGCGAACGGTTCTGGATCCGCAGCGACGAAGTAAGAGAGACAGCATCATGGCGACCAAGGCGACCAAGGCGAGCACGAAGAAGGCCCCCGCGAAGGCGGCGGCGAACCCCGCGAAGAAGGCCAAGGCGGCCCCGAAGACGCCGCCCAAGACCCGGCATCCACGGGCGCGCGTGCTCGAGCACCACGGTTCGAAGGAAGCGCTCGCCAAGTCGCTGGCTCCGCTGGTCGCGCGCACCGGTGAGGACGCCGATCAGCTCGAGACCAAGCTCAAGACGGCGTCGAACGCGCAGCTGCTCCGGCTGTCGCGCGTGACGGCGACCGTGAAGCAGAAGTACGGCAACCGCGAGAAGCTGATCGAGGCGATCGGCTCGGCCTCGAACAAGGCGAAGGACAAGGACTTCCTCGCCAAGCTCGGCACCTACTCGCTGCCGCAGCTGCTCGACCTCGCGACGGGCGCGAACAAGCGCGCGCGCGCGTCGAAGTAACGTCGCTTCCGCGGCCTACCTCCCGCAGTGTCCGCTCGCGAAGTCTGCATGCTAGCGTAGCGAGTGTTTTCGCGCGCGATACCGTGGGTGGCGATCGCGTTCGGGGTGATGTCTCTCGAACCGGCATCGGCCGATCGGACGCGCCGGCACGATCATCCGCCGCCCGCGCCGGCAGGTGCCGTGACGCTCTTGGGGCGAGGGCAGACCTGGCAGTGGCAGATCGTCACCGCACCGCGGATCCCGCGCGCGATCGGCGCCCTCGCGGTCACCGGCGTCGACGTCGCGGCCGGTCGTGCGCAGACGCCGGCACCGGTGCTCGGTGCTCCGGTACCGCGACCCGCGGGCTGGCCGTTCGAGGTGGCTCGCGGGGCTCGTGCGACGATTCCGGAGCCGGGTGGCGGCGAACGGATCGCGGCCGCGTACGGCATCACCACGTTCGCCGTCACCGATCCGGCGATCGCGATGCTCGAGCTCCGGCTGCGCTATCGCGATGGCATCGCGATCTGGATCAATGGTGTCGAGTGCGCGCGTCGTGCCCTCCCGCGCGGGACGTCGACCACCCTGGCGGCGACCTCGCACGGTCCCGAGTGGGAGACGTTCTACATCCCCGCGGCACCGGGCCTGTTGCGCAAGGGTGACAACGTCCTCGCGATCGAGCTCCACCCGTCGGGCCGCCGCATCGCACCGTGGTTGGCCGCGGATCTCGTCGGGCGCAACGATCGCGGCATCGTGCGCGGGCCGTTCCTCGCCGAAGCGACCGAGCGCTCCGCGACGATCATCGTCGACACCGATCCCGGTGTCGACGCGACGCTCGAGTGGGGCGCCGGTGACGCGCTCGATCGCACGCAGACGTCGCCGCCGGCGCGACGTCACGAGTTCGTGCTGTCCGGGCTCCCGGAGAGCTCGCGATTCTCCTACCGGATTCGCGCCGGCGCCTCGACCTCGTCGAAGTACGCGTTCCACACCATGCCCAAGAGCGGCGAGGTGATCCGGATCGGGATCTACGGCGACGTGCGTGGTGGCCACGTGGTGCATCGCCAGCTGGTCGAGCACATGCTCGACGAGGGGCTCGATCTGGTCGCGGTCAGCGGCGATCTCGTGCGCCACGGCTCCGACGAGGCCGACTGGCAACGGTTCTTCGCGATCACGCAGGATCTCCGCGCCCAGGTGCCGTACTACCCGGCGGTCGGCAACCACGACCTCGGATGGAACGGCACTACCGGTCGCGCCGAGCGTCAGTTCTCGCTGCCGGCGAGCTCACCGGATCGTCCTGCCAACGCGTTCTGGTACAGCCGCGACGTCGCCGACGTTCACCTGGTGTTCCTCGACTCCAACCGCTACGACCGGTCCGAGCAGGAGGCATGGCTCGATACCGACCTGACGGCGGCGCGCGGGCGTGGCGTGCGCGCGATCATCGCGTTCGTTCACGACGGGCCGTACTCGCGCGGCCTCCATGGTGGCAACGCGATCGCGCGTGCGAGGTACGTCCCGATCATGGTTCGCCACCACGTCGACCTCGTGGTCTCCGGTCACGATCACCTGTATCAACGCGGCGAGGTCGATGGTCTGCGCTACGTGGTGACCGGTGGGGGTGGGGCGGGGCTCTACGCGATCCGGTGCGGGGTGGCGGGAAAGAAGCGATGCAAGGTCGACGACGGGATGCAGTCGATCGCGCGCGAGCACCACTACGCCGTGCTCACGATCGGTCGCGAGCTCGAGCTGTGCCCGCGGCGCACCGACGGATCGCTCCTCGAGAAGTGCACCCGGATGCCGCTCCACCGGCCCTGACGTCCGGCCTGACATCGCTGTCAGGGTTTGCCGGATCGGCCCGGTCTCGCCTGGCGTAAGCCTTCGAGATCGCGTGGATCGCGGTGGCGTGTGCCGTGCTGTTCGACACGTCATGCGAATCGTCGCGATTGCCATCCTGCTGGTGTCCAGCCTCGCCATCACTCGGACCGCGGCCGCTCAGCCGTCGCTGACGCCGCCGATGCAGCCGATCATGCCCGCGCCGCTGCCGGCTCCGGAGCTGCCGGACGCCAAGAGCGAGAGCACCGCCACGATGCTGTCGCTCGGTACGACCGCTGCCGGCGTCGGACTCGTCGCTGCGGGGATCGAGAGTCAGAACAGCGGCACGGCGATGCTCGGCGCGATCGCGATCCTGGTCGGGCCGTCGGCCGGCCACATCTATGCCGGCGAGGCCGGTCACGCACTCGGGATGAGCCTCTTGCGCAGCGCCGCGGTCATCGCCATCGTGGCCGGCTTCATCGATCACACCACCGCCGCGGTCGACTGCCTCGATTGCAGCGGGCAGCCGATCGCGGATGACCATCGCACCGGTGATCGCCTGATGTGGGGCGGAGGCATCGCGCTGGTCGCCTTGACCGTCTATGACCTGGTCGACGCGCCGCGCGCCGCGCGCCGTCGCAACGAACACGACCGGATGATGGTGATGCCGACGATGATCGGGACCGCGAACGGTGTGGTGCCGGCGGTCGGCTTCAGCGGCCGGTTCTAGCCAAGAGGGATTGGTTTGCTCGCGGTAAACGCAAAGGCGACGAGGACGCCGAGATCGCGAAGGAGATAGGGATCGAGAGATGGTGCGGTTTTTCGCGAAGGCCTAGCCCGAGGCGAGCAGGCGCATCAGATCGCTGTTGGTCAGCCGCGCCGCCGCGCCGGTGCCGGCGAGCACGCTCTCGACGAGCGCGCGCTTGTCGCGGTGGAGATGAAGGATGCGCTCCTCGATCGTGCCGCGCGAGATCAGTCGGTACACGGTGACCGGCTGGTCCTGGCCGATGCGGTGTGCGCGATCGGTCGCCTGATCCTCGACCGCCGGGTTCCACCACGGATCGAGATGGACCACGTAGTCCGCGCCCGTCAGGTTGATGCCCTGGCCGCCGGCCTTGAGCGAGATCAAGAACGCGTCGCCGCGGCCGGCCTGGAACTCGGCGACTCGCTTCTTGCGTTCGCGCGCGGGAGTCGCGCCGTCGAGGTAGAGCAGGTCGAAGCCGGCACGCTCGAGCGCGGGCCGCACCAGCGCGAGGTGCGACGTGAACTGGCTGAACACCAGCGCGCGGTGTCCGGAGGCGCGCAGCTCGTCGAGGAGCTCGACGGCGCGCGCCAGCTTCGACGACGGGATCTCCGACGTCGGATCGTAGAGCTTGGGATGCGACGACAACAGGCGCAGCCGCGTGATCGCGGCGAGCACCTGGAACCGCTTCCGTTCGTCACGCATGCCGGCCCCCTTGCGCGACAGCTCGGCCACGGCGGCGAGGCGCGCGTCCTCGTACAGGGCGCGTTCGTCGTCGGACAGCGCGACCGGGATCTCGATCTCGGTGCGCGGCGGGAGCTCGCGCGCGACCTCGAGCTTGGTGCGGCGGAGCAGGAACGGCGATAGCACGCGGGCGAGGGCGGCACGCGCGTCGGGATCGCCGTGACGCTCGATCGGGATCGCATAGCGCTCGCGGAACCGATCCCAGCTCCCGAGCAGCCCGGGGAACACCACCCGGAACAGGCTCCACAGCTCGCCGAGGTTGTTCTCGAACGGAGTTCCCGACAGCGCGATCCGGAACTCGGCATCGATCGCGCGCGCGGCCTTGGCGCGCTGGGTGGTGTGGTTCTTGAGCGCCTGAGCCTCGTCGAACACCACGGTCGAGAACCGGACCTGCGCGAGCTGTTCGATGTCGCGCACGAGCACGCCGTAGCTCGTGATCACGACGTCGGACTTGCGCAACTTGGCGAGCGTGCCCGTCACCGAGCGCTCGGTCTCGCTGTACAGCACCGGGTGCAGCGTCGGGGCGAACCGTTCGAGCTCGTCGACCCAGTTATGGATCACCGAGGTCGGCGCGATCACCAGCGCGGCTCCGGGCGGTGGCGACGAGCGACGGCGGCTGCGATCGAGGAGCACGGCGATCGCCTGCACGGTCTTGCCGAGGCCCATGTCGTCGGCGAGGCAGGCTCCCGCGCCCCATGCGGCGACCCGCATCAGCCACGCGTGACCCTCGACCTGGTAGTCGCGTAGCTTCGCGCGCAGTGCGGCGGGTGGGCGAGGGCGGATCATGCGCGACTTCGCGAGCCGATCGGCGAGCTGGGTCCACGCGGGCGCCGCGGTGATCGTCGCGCCGTCGGCGGCGAGCGCGCGGATCGCCGGCACCGCACCGGGCGAGAGCTCGAGTCGTCCCGGCGCTTCGAACGTCTGGTCGGCGATCGGGACCAGACGTTCGCGGAGCGCGTCGGTGAGCTCGACCCAGCGGTTGGCGTCGACCCGCACGTAGCGCTGCTGCCGGCGCACGGCATCGAGCAAGATCGCGAGCTCGAGGCGCCCGCCGTCGACGCGCACGTCACCGGATAGCCCGAACCAGTCGCGATCCTTGTCGACCCGCAGCTTCAGCTTGTCGGGGGCGAGCGAGCCGCGCACGACCGGGCGGGTGTCGTCGATCCACTCGGCCTCGAGGCCGGGCGGCGGATCCTGGATCGCGGCCACGATCGCGATCGCTTGATCGAGATCGCCGATCGAGAAGCAGAACGGTGGGCCTTCCTCGGCGCCCTCGACGGGCAGCTTCGCGAACATCGCGCGTGCGAGGAGCTGCTCGTCGTCGAGCTCGCGCCGCACGTGGCCCCGGGTTCGTACGATGCCCGCCTTCGATCGCGCCTCGACCACGACCATGACGTCGCGCGGGCCCGAGCCGGGGGGGAACAGTGTCGCGCCCGGTGCGGGTCGCACGAACAGCTCGATCTCGAGCGGACCACCGGTGGCGTCGGGGACCAGCCGGAGTCGCGCGACGATGGTGGCATCGCCGTCGATCCGGCGGCCCTTGAGCTCGTCGGGGAGCGCGACCGCGACCCGGCTCTCGATCCGGCTCAGACGATCGACGAGCTGGGTGTGGCTCTCGGGCGGAAACGTGTCGCCGTGGGTCGCGAGCGTGGTCCACACGCGGCGGGCCTCCGCGGTGACCTCGACGAGCAACCACCGCGCGCGATCGGGATCGACGAGCACGAGCGGCTCGCCCTCGGCGAACGTCGCGAGCAGTGCCGTCAAGAGCTTCGGCGACAGCCGCGCCCCCTCGACCGCGGGCTCGAGACGGATGTGCTCGCCCGCCGGCAGCGCGGTGAACCCGAGCCGCGCGCGCGCGATCGTGATCGGATCGCCGTCGTCGTCGATCACCCGAGGGTGTCCGACCAGCGCGAGCAGCGCACGCGACGGGTACGTGCTGCGATCCGACGGCATCCACGCCTCGAGGAGCTCGGCAACCCGGAGGTCGACCTCGCGAAGCTGCTCGCGATGGCGGTCGAGCAAGGTCTCGGGGTTGATGTCGACCTTGCCGGTGCCGCGCTTCGTACGCTTCTCGATCACCGGATCGACATCGAGGGCGCCGGGCTCGCCGCCGACGCGCCACCACACGTCGAGCGACGCGGTCGTGGCCTCGCCGTCGTCGAGACGCTCGAATTCGGCGAGCGCCCGCGCCCAGCCAGGACGCAGCAGTTGATCCGCGATCGCCTGGGCCTCGGCGGCGCGCGCGGGATCCTCGAGCATGTCGAGCGTCGCGTCGATCATGGCGATCGCGTGCGTGCAGTACCCACGTGGCGCGTTGCACGTGCACTCGATGTCGTCGCGGCCCTCGCCATCGATCGTCAGTCGCGTGGACACGCCGATCATCGAGAACGTGGCCGGCCGCAAGACCCGCAGCTTCTCTTTCCACGTGATGTGCGCGGTCTTGGGATCGAACTTCCAGGTCGCGCCGCTCCGCACTCCGCGGGATCGCGGCGCCGCGTGCGCGCGCGCGGCAGCCCGGATCTCGAGGAGTCGCGACCACAGCCGTGCGACGTGGCCCTCACCGTCCCCGAGCGCCGGCCGCCGCACCGCTTCTTCGGCCATCGCCTCGCGCACGATCGCCGCCTCGCGGTGGAGCTGGCGATACGCCGCCTTGGCGAGTGCCGCGTCGACGCCGCGTGCCCGCGCGTGTCGCGCCGCGAGCTCGAGCGCCCCGACCTCGCGTACCGGCAAGCGGCCGAGCACGGTCTTGATCCAGTACTCCTGGGGCGGAAACGTGAGGTCGGCGCACAGCGTCTCCGCGCTGACCTCGAGTGCGTGCGCGACGTGGTGTTCCTGGGCCCACGCCATCATCTCGGCGCGCGTCGTCCACGCCCCGGCGATCGGCTCGGGCCGCGGCAGCTCGGCGCGGTCACCGAGGTGCGCGAGCACGAGCGCGATCGCGTGCTTGCACAGCCCGCCGACCGGGCACGAGCACGACGAGATCAGCCCGCCACTCGGGGTCGCCGTGACCCGCACCTGGTAGCGCTGCGATCCGACGACCTCGCCGTCGAGCACGCGCCCCTCGAGCGTGCACGACGAGACCCGGCCGTCGCGCCAGTACGACTCCCCGCGGTAGTACGCCGGACCGGCGATCGAGCGCAGTCGGTCCGCGGTGATCGAGAACACTGGGTCGGACGCCGCGAGCACGAGGCGGCAGTCTATCAGTGTTGCTCGACTTCGCTTCCGCGAACGGCTCGCTCGCGAAGTCTACTTGATCACGAACGTCGTCGACGTCGAGCCGATGTTGCCGGCCTCGTCCGCGGCGCGCACGGCGAGCGTGTGGGTGCCGCGGGCGAGGTTCGCGGGCAAAGCGATCCGCAGATCCTCGGTGGTGTCGTCGTACAGGCCGTCGGCGGAGGGCCCGAGCTGCCACGGGCCATCGTCGACCGAGAATGCCATCTCGCTGATCCGCGACAGCGCGTCGCTGACCCGTGCCTTCGCCCGCGGATAGGTCACGGACAGACCGGAGATCGTCGGCCGCGTGTTGTCGATCGCGAACGTCGGCGTGATCCGGCTCGAGGTCAGCACGCGGTCCGTGGTGTTGGCGGGCGAGTCGGAGGCGGTGACGCGCAGCCGGTACCAGCCGTCGGGATAGGTCTCGGTGTTCCACTCGAACTTGGTCGCGGTCAGCGGCGACTTGCCGGTCGGGATCGGGCGCCAGTTGGCCTCGCCTTCGCGGCGGGTCTCGAGCGTGTACACGGTGGCGTCGCTATCGGGATTGTCGACCTTCCAGCTCAGCTTGAGCACCGGGCTGTGCGGCTTCGGCGAGTCCTTCATCGTCGGGATCTTCTCGGTGTTGGCCGACGTGACGTCGATGGTCTCGATGGTGGTCGCCCGGTTCTGCGGGACGTAGAACGCCTCGACCTTGCGGACGCGGGCGGCATCGTTCTCGAGCGCCACCCTCCACTGCAGGTAGCGACCGGGCGGGCTCGCGATCTTGCCGCCATCCGCACCGCCGCCGAGCTTGGAGACGTTGCGGGGGCTCTGCCACGAGCTCCATCCGACCCCGGGCTTCACCGTGTTGCCACTGCGGGTCTCGAGCTTGACCTTGCCCGACGAGCTCCACGCGATCCGCCCGAACCGCGACACCGCCTTGGCGTCGAGCACGTCGGACACGTAGCGCGCCTTCGACGCGCGCCGCAGGGTGCGGTACGCCGCCGCGGCGTCGTCGGTCGCGAACCCCAGCATCTTGCCGTCGAGCCACAGCTGCGACACCGAGCGCTCGTCGACATCGAACGCGGTCGCGACCGAGCCGTCGTTATCGACCACGTAGATCCGGCCCTTGTCGGCGGCGCCGGCGTAGATCGCGTCGGAGGTCACCGCGAGCGAGGTGAAGTAGGTCGCGGTCAGCGCGTGCAGCTGCTCGAGCCGCGCGTCGGCACCGATCCGGAACAGGGCGCCCTTGCCCTTGCGCGCGCCCTTGCGGCCGACATCGAGCACCGACGGCGTCGCCTTGTCGGCGCCCGGCTTGGTGCCCTCCTTGGGCAGCTTCGGGCTCTGGCCGTGGTTGGCCTTCGGCTTCTCCGCCTTGTCGACCTGCGCCTTGGTCTTGCCGGTGCTCGAGGTCGGCTCGGCGAGCTCGTTGGCCGCGGCGACCACGCCGTCGCGATACGGCGCGATCGCCGTCACCTCGTTGCCCGCGAAGTCGGCCATCGCGCGGCCCTTCTTGGTCTTCGGATCGTAGCGGAACACCAGCGCGCGGTCGGAGGTCCCGAGCCACACGCCACCGTCGCTGGTCACGCACATCGACGTGATGCGCTTGTCGTCGCTCCCGAACACCATCTTCGCCGTGTTGCCGGTGATCGCGTAGAGCTTGCCCGACGGTCCGGTACCCGCGTACACCGTGTTGCCCTCGGACGCGAGCGACCACACGGTCTCGACGTCCTTGAGCTTGGGACCCGGCGTCGCCTTCTTGCGACCGACGTCGATCTTGAACACGTGATCTCCCGGCATCGCGCCGGCCCACACGGTGCCGTCGCTGGTCTGCGTGAAGCTGACGACGGCGATCGCGCCGGGAACCTCGAGCAGCTTGGAGACCTTGTCACCTTGCATCCGGTAGATCGCGCCGTTCTCGTCCGAGCCGAACAGCACGCTGCCGTCGGCGAGCCGGATCGCGGCCCACACGGCGTCGCCTTCGAGCGCGGTGCGCTTGGTATCCCAGCCCGGGCGGAGCTCGCCGGCGGAGGTGATGAACGCGCTGGTGGCGTCACCGGCGTCGAACTGCTTGTAGGTCTCGACCGTCCAGGTGGTGGTGACCACGGCACGGGCAGGGGAAACGAACAGACCGCCGGCGACGACGCCGGCGACCACGGCGAGAGAGCGAGTGGTTTTCATGGCTGATGTGCGGTCCTGACTAGCGATCGCGGACGCGAACCAACAGGGTCGCTTTTCCGTCGATCACCCGCCGTGCGGGCGAGATGGTCCGCGCGACCGGCTTGTAGGCCTGCGCGCGAGCAGTGTGAGATTGCGGGTGCAGCTTGTCCTGGGCGGTGGCCGGGAGGTCGCGCACGAGCTTGCCGTCGAGGGCGACACCGTCCTCGGCGGGGTACAGGCTGATCGCCCACACGTTGCCGGGCAACATGCGGTGCACGGCTTCGAGCAGCGACTTCAGGTCGACCGGCGGTGCGGCGTCGAGCTTGGCGGCGTCGCCGGCGGCGACCTCGAGCTGGACGATCGAACCGGCGAGGTTCTCGGGGACGTCGACCGGAACGTGCTCGACGAAGTCGTTGCCGTCGTAGGTCTTGAGGGACACGTCGACCGTGTTGCGGCCGACGTGGAAGTCGGTGGTCGGGACCCGGATCTCCTTGATCGATCCGAAGTTGATCTCGTACCGGAGGTCGACCTTGAGATCGATGCGGTCGATCTTGATCGGCTCGAACGGGTTGTTGATCAGCGGGACCAGCACGCGCAGCCCGCGTACCGAGCCCATCGCGCTCGCCGCACCGTCGTGGGCGTAGATGTAGTCGACGAAGTTGATCGGGGCGGTGCCCGCGATCCGCACCGTCGAGTCGATCCGCGCCGTCACGTCCTCGCGGTCGGGCAGGTAGTAGTTGATCGCGTTCATCACCGCGGCACCGGCGATCGGGGCGGTCAGGAACTTGTTGTCGAGGATGTCGACGTGGAACTCGCCCGAGGTGACCTGCTTGCCGTGGGTGGTGCGTACCGAGATGTTGACCGGGATCATCCGCGACCTCAGCGAGGTGTCCGCCATGATCGCGGCCTGGCGATCCTCGACCAGCGAGCCGATCTCGTTGAGCGGCGAGGTCATGTGAAACGCGCTCTGCATCGACGCGATCACGGTGTGGACATATGCGGTCGACACCGGCGCGTACCACTCGCCGTTGCCGAACATCGGGTGACCGAACGCGAGCACCTTCTGGCGATCGAGGAACGTCACCGTGCCGCTCGCCGCGGCCGACATGTCGCCCCGGATCACCGGGATCGCGATCGGCCCGCCGGGCGTGAACTTCTTCGGACCCCGTTCGTTCGGCATGGCGCCGGTGCCACCCGCACGCACCGGGACCAGCGTCGAGCCGGCGAACATCTTGCCGAGCTCGGCGAATGCCGGCGCCGAGAACCCGGCGACCGCGAGCGGTACCGAGGCGGTCATGGCCTGGCCGTCGTAGTTTGCAGACCGCTTTACCGGGACCGGCAGCGGTGCCGACGCCAGCCAGTTCTGGTGACGCGGCCCGAGGCGAGCGAGCGCATCGCCGAGATCACCGGTGGGCGCGACACGTCGCCAGTCGGCGCGCGACGCCACGCTCGGCTGGATGTAGCGAATCGCCGCGCCGCGCGTCGGCTTCATCTTGGGGCGATTGCCCGGTCCCACCGGTGACTTGAGCTTGCGTCCCTTGATCGCCTTGGTGGAGATCGGTGCGTCGGGCGCACCGCGACGGTAGGTCTCGCTCGCCTTCTTCATGTACGCGATCGGCGTGCAGCCGCCCATCGCGATCTTGTTGAAGCTCCACGCGTACGAGACCGCGCACATCATCTTGTCGTCGATGAACAGCGGGCTGCCTGACATCCCGCGCCACACGCCCGTCAACTTCATCTTCGGATCGTTGGACTTGATGAGGACGATGTCCTGCTTGGGCAGCATGTTGTGAACGACGGAGATGACCTCGAACGAGAATCGCTCCGGTTTCGTGCCCGCGAACGTCGTGAGGCCGTACCCGGTCATCCCGCGACGAACCTTTGACAGGGGATAGACGTCCGGTCCGGCCGCTGCCGGTCCCGAGACGAAGAGCGTGCCGGCCATCACCCCGGCAGCGGCACAAAGCCGCATGAATCCACGCATGTCGTTCGAGGATAAAGGGCAAACCGGCGATCTGCCAGCCCGGAGCGTCCGTGGTGAAGACGCAACCCGGGGACGCGGCAAGGTCACGACAAGTGTGTCAGTTTTTGCGTCGGTCGGTGATGACGGGTGTTTAAACCCCGTCGCGGTTCACGGTGGGGCGGATCCCCAACACCGAGTAGATCCGGCAGGTTATGGATCTGGTCGGACCTTGGTATGGCCACTGCACGATGGTCGGGCCACGGAGGATATGAGCATGTCGAATTTCGTCGAGACCTGGAAAGGCATCGCCACCGCATTGGGCCGTTCGGAGCGGTGGTGCCGGTACATGGCACGCAAGGCGGGAGATCCACTTCCGGTGTTCAAAGTCGGCGGCATCGTCCGGCTCAACCACGATGACCTCAACGACTGGTTGGCCCGCCAGCGCGATCGCTCGATCCGCATGCCGTCGCCCCAGCAGCAGCAGGACGACGTCGCACTGCGCTTGATCGCTTGAGCCCGGGGGACGTGGCCCGCCGTGTCTAGTGGCATAGTGGCGGCGTGACGTCGCACCGGCATCTGTATCTGCCTCTCCCATCACCGACTTCCGCGGACCGGTCCGCGCATTGTTCTCGGATATCGACGGAACGATGACGACCGGAGACCGGATCGAGGCCTCCACCTACGAGGCGCTCGAGCAACTCGGTGAGTCCGGGATTCCGGTGATCATGGTCACCGGCAGATCGGCAGGCTTCGCCCATGCGGCGATGAAGATGACGGCGGTTCCGGTGGTGGTGAGCGAGAACGGTGGCGTGACGTTCGTGCGCGAAGGCAAGGTGCTGCGCAAGCTCTACGGCGTTCCGCCCGCGAGCCTGCCGGAGTGGCGGCGGCAGATGATGGATGTCGTCAGCGAGGTCACCGCGAAGGTACCCGGTGCGCGTCTGTCGAGCGACTCGAGGTATCGCGAGGTCGACCTGGCGCTCGACTGGAACGAGGAGGTCTCGTTGCCGGTCGAGGCGGCCGACGAGATGGTACAGCTGATCCGCAAGGCCGGACTGACCGCGACGCGCTCGAGCGTGCACGTCAACTTCGGGCCACCGAAGTTCGACAAGCTGACCGCCTGCAAGGCCGTGGTGCGCGAGGTGCTGGGTGACGATTCCGGCGATCTGTCGCCGTACGTCTACGTCGGGGACGCGCTCAACGACGCGCCGATGTTCGGTGGGTTTCCGACCTCGGTCGGCGTCGCCAACATCCGTGCGTGGTGGGACGACCTCGAGTTCAAGCCGCCGTACGTCACCGAGCACGCGGAAGGCGAGGGCCTGCGCGAGCTGATCGCGCACATCACGTCGATCCGGGAACACGCCGGGGCGGTGGGCAACGGGTGAGCGTCCCCGCTCGCGCCGCGTGGTGGACGACCGCGCTCGAGCTCGCGAGTGCGGGTAAGGGCGTCGCGATCGCCACCGTGATCGGTGTCGCGGGATCGACACCACGTCACCTCGGTGCGCGCATGATCGTCGCCGAGGACGGCGAACAACACGGCACGATCGGCGGCGGCAAGATCGAGCACGTCACGGTCGCAGCCGCGCGCGAGGTCGCCGGTGGGGCGCCGCCTCGCACGATCCGCCAGCACCTGGTTCGCGATCTCGCGATGTGCTGCGGTGGCTCGATGGAGATCGCGCTGACCCCCGTGGCGCCATCGCGCGCGGTGCTCGAGCGGTTGCGCGACGAACCCGGTTCCGAGCTCGCGCTCGAGACCCCGATCGACGGCGATCCGATGACGCTGCGACCGGTCCGCGACGGCGATCCGACCGCCGAGCGGCCGGCGGTGATCGCGAATTCGCTGATCCAGGTGTTCGGCCGCGGCGAGCGCGCGATCGTGTTCGGCTGCGGCCACGTGGCTCGCGCGGTGGTGCCCCTGCTCGCCGGCCTCGGCTTCGAGTTGATCGTGTGCGACGAGGACGAGGCGTGCGCGAGTGCGTGGGATCGGGTGCCGGGCGCCGGGCGGCCGATCCAGACGATCGAATCGTTCGACGCGATCGAGGTCGAGCGCCTGGTCGGCGGATTTTCCGAGCGCGATCGGCTGATCATCATCACGCGCGATCATGCGGTCGATCAGAAGATCCTCGAGGACGTGATCGGAAAAGCATCCGCGTTGCCCGGCTACCTCGGGATGATCGGGAGCCGCGGCAAGGTCGGACGGTTCAAGAAGCGGCTCGAGGCCAAGGGCCTGCTGGAGGGTCACGGCGCCGCGCGTTGGGCCGCGCTGCGCGCGCCGATCGGGATCGACGTCGGCGCCGAGACGCCGGAGGAGATCGCGGTCGCGATCGCGGCCGAGCTGGTCGCGGTGCGCCGTCGCGGAGCGGCCACCGTCGGCGACTGGCGACCGCGTCGCGCGGGAGACGGCAAGGCGTGACCGCGATCCGATGCGGGATGGCCTCGTGAACACGGCGGGGGTCGTGCTCGCCGCGGGATCCGGGACGCGGCTCGGTGGCGTTGCCAAGGCGCTGTTGCGAGCGGGCGATCGGACGTATCTGCGTGCGATCGTCGAGACCCTTCGCACGGTCGGATGCAGCGACGCGATCGTCGTCGTCGGACAACCGTTCCTCGAGACGGTCGTGGCTGAAGCGAGGGCATTGGGCGCGCGCACGATCGTCAACCCGGATCCGGCGCGTGGCATGGCGTCGTCGATCGCGCTGGGGTTCGCCGCGCTCGCGGACATCCCTCCCGAGATCGAAGCCGCGTGGCTGTGGCCGGTCGATCATCCCGACGTCTCTACGGCGACGCTACGCGCGCTGATCGCGGCGCTTGGCGACCACGACGTCGCGCGTCCGTCGTGCGATGGCCGGCGAGGGCATCCGCCGCTGATCGCGCATCGCGCGTGGCCCCGACTCGCGGCCTGCGACCGCGTCGACGGCGGGGCGCGCGCGGTGCTCGCGAAGCTGGACGGCGTCGACGTGGCGGTTCACGATCGCGGGGTCGTGCTCGATATCGACACGCCGGCCGACGTGGAGGCGCGCGGATGACGATCGTCTGCGCGCGCGTGTTCGCGATCTGCGTCGCGACGCTGGCGGCGACACAAGCCGGCTGCCCGCGATCGAAGCAGCAGGGTCCGGCGCCGCTCGCCGACCCGATCTCGATCGGCGAGCGAGATCTCCAGACCGACCTGGTCGCCGAGCTCCAGGACGACATCCTCAAGTCGTACGAACGTGACGAGCCGCCGGAGTGGCGTAACTCGATGGTCGATCCTCGCGTCGGGACCGTCCGGATCGGCGTCGGTCCGGGGGACGTGCTGGTACGCCAGGAGCTCGAGCGCGCACCGAGCCGGTGGCCGCTCGATCTCGATCGCAACAGCTCGGCGGTCGCGCACTCGAAGCGACTCGAGATCCACCTCGCGCGGGATCAGACCGCCGCGTGGGCGACCGACGAGATCTCGTGGTGGATCACGACCTGTGGCCGCACCGCCGTGATCCCGCTCAGGATGTCGGCGTTGTACGCGCGCGATGGTGATCGCTGGGTGCCGGTGTTCGAGCACCTGTCGTTCGGCCGCACGCCCACGCCCACGCTTCCGGGCCAGCGCACCCCGCGCCCGATCCAGACCGAGGTGGTGTCGCGCGATCTCACCGACGAGCTCTCGCGCGTGCTCGCACCGGTGTTGCGCCGCGAGCAGGACAAGCGGCCCGACGTGCTCGCGCCCGGTCCCGAGGTGTCGCTGATCGGTCCGGCGATCGACGCCGAGTGGCACGGGCACGACACGGTGTTCGCCAAGATCCTTCCCGGCCGCGATCCGATGCGCCTCGAGGGGCGTCTGGTCGGCACCGTCGGTCGTCGCGGTACCAAGCCGACGATCGCGTACTGGGTGGGCAACCTGACGGCGAAGCTCGCGGCGAGGCCGGGCGTGCCGGCCGGCACGGGTCACTTCCGAGCGTCGTTCGTGTTCGAGCGGCAGCGCGACAAGAAGGGACGCGATCACTGGGTGATCGTGCAGGGCCACGTATCGCACGCGATCGACGACGAGAACCTGGCGTCGGCGATCTTCGGTACCGCGTTGATCTCGCCCAAGCCATTGCGCATCTCGTGCGGCGATGGCGCCCGCGGTACGCGCTAGCGGTCCGGAGCGTCGTGACACCGCTCCTCGCGAGGACTTCGCATTCGCGAAGTCCTACTCCGAAGCCAGGCTCGTCGTGCTCGGATCGGGCGGTGCCGGGAGCTGATACCCGGTGACGTGCACGTCGCGCAGGTAGGTATCGGTCAGCCGCTTCTTCTTCGGCCACAGCGGGAGCAGTCGCAGCGGGAAGGTGATCAACGAGACCAGGCCGCCGAGGGCCTTGCCGCCGTACGCCTCGGTCACGAGCAACGCGCGCTTGGCGCCGCCGACCTCGGCGAGCGGGCGATCGAGGACGCCGATCCGGCGCAGCCGGAGCTCGGCCATCTTGTTGGCGTGATCGAGAAACGCGGGCAGGTGCTTGAGGACGACATGGTCCGCGGGAAGCCGCTTCTCCATGTAGCGCGCGATCCGGCGCACGCCCCACATCGACACCAGCGACAGGCCGAGCAAGCGGCGGCGCAGCCATCCCTTGCCCTCGATCGCCTTCGCCGTCTGCTGCTCGCCGAACTCGACGTGGCGCTCCTCCTGCTTGACCGCGCGGCGCAGGATGTCGACCGACGGCTTGTGATCGAGCGTGTCGATCACGGCGTAGAACGCCTGCAACACGAAGCCCTCGCCCTGCGCCATCTCGAGTGCGACGTGCTCGGCCCACGAGCTGCCCATCATGCCGGTGGCGAGGAACCGCACCGCGGGGTGGGCCGGCTTCGGCTTGCAGCCGAGCATCGTCATGATGCGGAGGAAGTTGTCGACGTGCTGCATCTCCTCGAGCGATTGCCGCGCGAGGAACTTGGCCGCGTCGAGATCGGGCGCGTCGTATAGCCAGTGACCGACCTGGATGCCGGTGACCTCGCCGTAGAGGAACTGGTTGAGCATCCACTCGAGAAGGTCGCGGTCGCGCTCGGGATCGAGCTTGGCCCCCTCGAAGTCGAAGGTCATTTCCTCGCGGGTCAGCAGCACGGATCGACCATAGCCCGAAACCAACGGGTCGCCGGGAAAATCCCGTAGGCTAGACAGGCCTCGATGCCCGCGAAACCGCGCAAACCTGGCGTCTCGACGATCGTGGCCGCCGTCGCCGCCGGCGACTTCGAGACCGCCCTCGAGGCCGCCCTCGTGGTGTGGCGGTCCGTGCGCGATCCGGCGCTCGCCGATCTGATCGATGCGATCGCTGCGCGGTGTCGACCACCGGCGATCGCGGGCCGCGAGAGCGCGCGGTTTCACGCCGCGTGGCTCTCGCTGGCCGAGTCCGGGCCGCGGGCCGTCGCGATCGGTGCGCTGGCCGCGGGCGTGAACAAGCGGGTTCCGTTCCTCGAGGTCGCCTGGTCCACCCCCGACCGCGACCTCGCGCGCGCGGAACCACTGCTGGCGCGGGTGGCCGCACTGGCCGCGCTGCCCGACGATCCGCGGATCTCGTCGGCGCTGGTCGCCGTTGTCGAGCGTGCTCCGTACAACGACCGGCGGCTGTACACGCCGATGCTCGCGGTGATCGCGCGGACCGCCGATCCACGGGCGGCGACCCGGCTCCGCGCGCTGGCCGAGCGACCGACCGCGAAGGCAAGCACGATCCGGCTGTACTTCGCGGAGGCGCTACCGGCGATTGTCGCAGACTTCGCGAGCCCGGCCGCACTCGCCGCCACCGACAAGACCATCGTGACCCGCCTGCTTGCCGAGCTCGCCGGCGCTCGTCCGGCACCGCCGCGCCGCGATATCGGCGAGCTCCACGCCGAGTGCCTGGCGCATCCCGACGACGACGGTCCGCGGGCGGTGCTCGCCGACGCGCTGATCGAGCGCGACGACCCGCGCGGCGAGCTGATCGCACTCCAGCTGCGCGATCCCGACGGCTCCGATCCCGAGGTCGTGCGCCGCACGCTTGCCCTGCTTCGCACGCACGAGAAGACATGGCTCGGAGACCTCGCGCGCGTCACCCAGCATCGCCGGTGGCGGCGCGGGTTTCTCGACGAGGCGGAGCTGAAGGGGCACGCGGTCGCCGACGAGGCGACCTGGAAGCGTGTGTCCGCCGATCCGCAACTGGCGACCGTGCGCGCGCTGTGGAAAGGGCGGGGCACGGCTGCGCTGTATCGGATGTTCGTGCAAGCGCCCGCGCTGCGCTCGCTGCGCGAGGTCACGATTCCGAATCTGACGCTGCTCGACGAGGTGATCTCGAGCGGTCGGCGCCTCGATCACCTGGTGCTCGAGATCGGACTCACCCGGGCGGTGATCGCGAAGCTCGATACGATCGCCGACGTCACGGGGGCGACGCGGCTGACGTTCTCGACCGGCGAATCGGTCGAGCGCACGATCGCGCGCGTCGCGGCGATCGGGGCGCGCCACCGGTTCGCGCAGCTGGTCGCGGCACCGTCGCAGATCGCGCTGTTCCGGCTCGGCTGGGATATCGACGGTCGACAGTGGTTGGATGCGCACGCGCAACTCGGCGTCGATCGACTCGGCGTCGCGCGCGGCGCGCGGGTGATCGCCACGCGCGGCAAGCGAGCGCCGCAACTCGAGATCGTGACCGACAGCGACGAGGTTGCGGCGTGGACGCTCGACTGGGTCGGTCCGTTCGAGCACCTCACGCTGTCGGGACCGTTCTCGAACCAGCAGGTGCGTCCGAAGTTGACCGAGCGGCTCGCCAAGCTGCCGCCCGGCACGGTGACGCTGACCGAGGGCTGGGCGCGGCTCGCCGTCATAGATCGAGGTCGAGCGCGACGCGCGCGCCGACCTTGATCATCGTCAGGTCGTCACCGGCGACGAACAGCCGCTCCCACGAGATGCCGAGCGCGGCACCGGGAAACAAGAACCGCGTGCGCAGTGCGCGGGCGCCCAGCGCGATGCCGACGTGGATCCCGTGATCGAACGACGTCCAGTCGCGTTCGGTCGAACGCGCGAGCCAGCCGCCCTCGACCTCGAGGTACGAGTTCGTGAACGTGTGCCGATAGGCGACGAGACCGACCGCATCGAGCGCGAGCTCGAGGCTCGTGCGCATCCCCGTGTCGTCCTTCGGGAACCCGGCGGAGGCGCCGAGCTCCGCACCGAGATAGAGACCGTGACCGTCGTCGAACATGCGCCCGAACATCAGCCGGCCGGCACCGCCCGCGGAGAAGTCCTGGCGATCGCCCTGCTGCTCGGCGATACCGATGCCTCCACCACCGAACGAGATCTGGAACCGGTGCTGCGAGATCTGGCGCCCGGTGAACTCGGAGTCGGGCTCGACCCAGAACGGGCAATCCGTGCTCGATGCCTCCGCGCGTGCGAGCAGCTTCTGGATCCGGGTCATCACGACGAGGTCGTGGACGCGCGAGAGCTTCTTGCCGCGCTTGTTCCACGCGACGTCGACCGGTCCGCCGAGCCGAGCGATCTCGCCATCGATCCAGGTCGCGAGCTGACGGCGCGCGAGCGGGTCGACCCGGCACACCGAGTCGAGCGCGGTCTCGAGGAGCTTCTCGATCTCGATCCGGTCGACGCCCCAGCCCACCGTCGACGCCACCGTGACATCGCGCTCGAGGTCGCGAAACAGCGCGCGCTCGGTCGGGTTCACCGGTGCCGGTCGCTTCGCGCACGCGCTCAGCGGCAACGCCAGCACTGCCGTGCCGAGTGCGAACACGAACGAACGCGCGGCGTGCCCGGTCACGAGAACAACCGAGCGGCCGCGCGGCGCGCACGCTCGCGGACGCGCGGCGCCTCGAGCGTGAGCAGCCTGCGGTCGCGGACCACGAGGTTGCCGTCGACGGCGACGTGGCGGACGTCGCTCGACTGCGCGGCGTACGCGATGGTCGACCACGGGCTGGCCGCCGGCGTGGTGTGGAACGCGTCGGTGGCGACCGCGATCACGTCACCGCGCTTGCCGACCTCGAGCGTGCCAATCTTGTCGGCGAGTCCGAGCGCCGCGGCACCGCCGGCGGTCGCGAGCCGCACGACCTCGGGTGCGGGGAGCGCGCGAGGCCCGACCCGGTGCTTGTGGAGCAGCCCGGTGAGCCGGAGCTCGACGAAGGCGTCGAGGTTGTTGTTGCACGGCGCGCCATCGGCACCGATCGCGAGGGCCACGCCGGCCGCGATCAGCTCGGGCACCCGGCAGATGCCCGATGCGAGCTTGAGGTTGGACGACGGACAGTGACAGACGTGGGTCCCGGTCTCCGCGAGGAGCGTGCGCTCGCGCTCGGACAGGTGGATGCAGTGGGCGAGGCAGCAGTGATCGCCGAGCAGGTCGAAGTCGGCGAGCACCTCGATGTTGTCCTTGCCGAACCGCTTGCGGACGAGCTCGAGCTCGCCGGTGTTCTCGCTGGCGTGGGTGTGGACCCGCACGCCCCTGGCCTTCGCTTGCGCGGCGACCTCGCGGAGTAGCTCGTCGGTGCACGACGGCACGAACCGGGGCGCGTACGCGTAGCGCAGCCGGCCGCCGGCGGTGTCGTGCCAGCGCTCGATCAGCCTCGCCGATTCATCGAGCGAGTCCCGCGTGGTCTCGCGCAGACCGGCGGGAATCTGCGGATCGGGCGCGTCCATCATCGCCTTGCCGATCGTCGCCCGGATCCCCGAGCGCTCGGCGGCCGCGAAGATCGCGTCGGTGTGATGCACCGTGCCCATGTCGAGGACGGCCGTCGTCCCGCCGAGGAGCAGCTCCGCGCACGCGAGCTCGGCCGAGATTCCCGCTGCTTCTTCGTCGAGTGCCGCCTCGTACGGCCAGATCACGCCGCGCAACCAGTCGAGGAGCTCGAGATCATCGGCGCGGCCCCGCGCGAGGGTCTGGCAGGTGTGCACGTGGGCCTGCACGAGGCCGGGCATCACGAGGCAACCGTCGCAATCGACGATCTGGTAGTCGGAGGTGTCCGGCGTGTAGTCGCCGCCGACGTGGACGATCGCGCCGTCCCTGCAGGCGAGGTCCCCGGTGACGATGCGGTGCGCGGGGTCGAGGGTGAGGATCGTCCCGCCGCGGAGGACGAGCTCGCTCACGGGAGTTCTGTACCGGTAAAGCCCGCGGGCAACAGCTCGGCGAGCGTCCACGTCCGGCGATCGCCCTCGGGGTTGATGGCAGTGACCCGGACCGACGTCGGATCGGGCGCGAACTCGAGCAGCACCTGCCGGCACGCTCCGCACGGCGATGACGGCGGCGACGAGTCGGTGCACACGGTGACCCGTGCGAGCTCCTTCGCACCGGCGACCACCGCCGCGAAGATCGCGGTGCGCTCGGCGCAGATCGACAGGCCGTACGACGCGTTCTCGATGTTGGCGCCCGAGAACGTGCGGCCATCCTTCATCTCGACCACCGCACCCACCCGAAACTTCGAATACGGCGCGTACGCCGAGTTCTGGGCGGCGCGCGCGAGCGCCTCGAGATCGGGCTTGGTCACGCCTCGCCTCCTGGCTCGGGCGGGCTTGGAGCGAGCTCGCCGCTGGTCGAGAGCGCCTCGAGGATGCGATCGAGCAAGGTCTCGAACGTCGAACGCACGCGCGTCGCGGTCTGGGTGACCTCGTCGTGCGAGAGCTCCTCGCCGGACAGCCCGGCGGCGAGGTTGGTGATGCACGAGATGCCGATCACGCGTGCACCCATGTGACGCGCGACCACGACCTCCGGCACCGTCGACATCCCGGTGGCGTCCGCACCCAGACGCTGGAGCATCTGGACCTCGGCGGGCGTCTCGTACGTCGGGCCGGGCATCGCGACGTAGACGCCTTCCTGGAGTCCGATGCCGGCGGACTCGGCGGTCTGCTTGACGAGCGTGCGCAGCTCGGCCGCGTACGCGTGGGTCATGTCGGGGAACCGCGGGCCGAGACGATCGTCGTTGGGTCCGCGCAGCGGGTGATCGCGGAGCATGTCGATGTGATCGCGGATCAGCATCAGCGTGCCCGGCGGCCAGCTCGGGTTGAGCCCGCCCGCCGCGTTGGTCACGACGATCACCTTGGCGCCCAGTGCGACCAGGACGCGCGCCGGGAACGCGGCGACCGCGGCGGTGTGGCCCTCGTAGAGATGCACGCGACCCTGGAGCGCCGCGCAGTGGACGCCGTGGTGCACGCCGACGACGAGTCGGCCGCGGTGGCCGGGCACGTGCGAGCGCGGGAAGTGCGGGATGTCGCCGTATTCGATCGCCTTCGCGCCGGTAAGCCGATCGGCGTAGCTGCCGAGCCCCGAGCCGAGGATCAACCCGACGCTCGGCGGTGGTCCGGCGGCGCTCTTGCGGATCGCGGCCGCGGCCTCCTGCACGCGGTCGTACAGACCGTCGCCGAGGGTCGGGGCGCGCGTCACCGCATCACCTCGAGGATCCTCGAGCTGCGCACGGGCGGGGCAGGGCGGCTGGGGTCTTCGATCACGAACGCGTTCTCGATCATCGCACGCGCCTCGGCGATGCGGCCATCTCCTGGCGGTCGTCCGTGGTGAAGGACCACGTGGGGTCCGCTGCCCTCCGCGATGACCTCCCCGAGGTACGCGTCGACGACCAGGCCGGCCGCGGGGTCGATGGCGTCTTCTTTGACGCGCCGCCCCGCGCCGAGGAGCAGCCCGGCGATGCCGAGCGCCTCGGAGTCGATCGAGACCACGCGACCCGGGCGCAGGGTGAGCTCGTCGCGTTGCGTCGGCTGCGGCAGCACGCGCCCCGGCGAGTCGCACACCGCCGGATCGCCGCCCTGGGCCTCCACCAGCTTGCGGAACACCTCGAGCGCGGCACCCGACGCCAGCGCCTTCTCGATCTGCGCGCGGCCCTCGGCGGCATCCTTGGCGACCCCGCCGAGCACCAGCATCTCGGCGCCGAGCACGTGGACCAGCTCGCGCGTGTCGGCCGGTCCGCCGCCCTTCATCACCTCGATCGATTCGCGGATCTCGAGCGCGTTCCCGATCGTGCGTCCGATCGGCGCGTCCATGTCGGTCAGCACGCAGGTGATCCGCTTGCCGTTGCGCAGCGCGATCGCACGCATCAGCGCGCACAGCGCCCGCGCGTCCTCGATCGACTTCATGAACGCGCCGCGCCCGACCTTGCAGTCGATGACCAGTCCGTCGATGCCCTCGGCGAGCTTCTTCGACATGATCGAGCTCGCGATCAGCGGCAGCGACTCGACGGTCGCGGTGACGTCGCGCAGGGCGTAGAGCTTCTTGTCGGCCGGTGCGATCCGCGCCGTCTGTCCGATCAGACACACGCCGAGCGAGCCGACCAGCTCGGTGAACCGATCGACGCCGAGATCGACGCGGAAGCCAGGGATCGACTCGAGCTTGTCGAGCGTGCCGCCGGTATGGCCGAGGCCGCGCCCCGACACCATCGGCACCGCCACGCCACACGCCGCCACCGCCGGCGCGAGCGGGATCGAGATCTTGTCGCCGACCCCGCCGGTCGAGTGTTTGTCGATCTTGGCGCGCGGGATCGTCCCGAGATCGAGCACGTCACCCGAGCGGGTCATCGCGTCGGCCCAGGTCGCGAGCTCGCGATCGTCGAGTCCCCGAAAGAACACCGCCATCAGCATCGCGGCCTGTTGGTAGTCGGGGATCGAGCCGTCGGTGACACCCGCAAGGAAACTCCGGATCTCGTCATCGTCGAGCGCGTGGCCGTCGCGTTTCTTGCGAATCGTCTGCACCCAGAGCACGACGCTATTCTCGCAAGGCTCGGAGATCGTTGGAAGCTCCGGAGGGCATTGTTGCCGTGCGCGAGTTTTCCCGTTTTGTCAGAACCGCCGTCATGTGGGAGTCAGTCCCTTTGACCCGGAGGCCATGGCACTACTCCCGGTGCTTCGCGCATCGTGCACACGAAAAATGGATGTCTCGTGGTACAGGACGCTCGGCGCGAGGATCGCGCGGATGCGTACACGAGCTGGTTTGACGCAGGAGCAGCTCGCGGAACGCGCGGGGATCGGTGCGAGCTACGTCGCGCGGATCGAGGTCGGACAGCGGCGTCCCACCCTCGACGTGCTCGCCGAGGTGGCGGATTCGCTCGGGATTCCGCTCCACCGACTGCTCGCCGACGAGCGCTCTGTCCGCGCCGCCGAGGGCCACGAAGCGTTCGGGCGCAGTGCGCGCCAGCTCACCTCGGTCATCCTCGAGCTCGATGACTCCGACGTCGACCTGCTACTCAAGATCGCGAACCGCCTCAAGCGCGGCTAGTTACTGCGAAACGCGACCGAGCTCGCGCAGTACGTGCCCGACACCGACTGGTTCCAGCGCGCCTGGTAGGTCCCCGCCGGTGCGGTGTTGCTGGTCAGGTGCGCCCAGCCGTTACCGAACGTGGTGTGGTCGTTCGTGAACTGGCTATTCGCCGTCAGACCGCCGACGAAGTTGTTCACGATCGCGATCGACACCACGAACTCGCCATCGGTCGTTGTCGTGATCGAGGCGCCCTCTGGTGTCGTCGTGGCGGGTTGGTCGTCGAGCGTCGCGACGTCGTCGATCTCGACGGAGGCGAGGCCATCGACCTCCCACATGTCGATCGCGAACACCGTCGATGGCGCGGTGACGGCGATCGTCGTGCCGCCGGGCAGCGCGTTCGGCACGTACCACAACTCGACGCCGAGCTGTTCGGACGGCACCTCGGCCCGCGAGCTCGCGACCCGCTGATAGACGTTGCCGCCGTCGTCCACGACCGCGGTCGCGGCCATCGCCGACTCGATGCCGACGATCACCAGATGGCCGGCGCCGATCGACGGGACACTCAGGGTCGAGCTCTGCGCCTTGTCCCGCGTGCGGACCAGGGTCCACGGATCGGTCTGCGGCGCGTCGCTCGGCACGTCGGTGGTGATCGGGCTGTCGGTGGGCGATGGCCCGTCGGGATCGATCCCGCCGTCGATGGCGCGCTCGACGCAGACGTCCTCGCCCGCGACCGTCTCGCACGACAGCCCCGTCGGGCAGTCGCCACCGGGGCCACACGGTGCGCCGGCAGGGGCACGGGGCGAGTAACACCCCACGAGAGCGGCCCACACGAGCCATCGAAACCCCATTGTTGGCAGCGTATCAACCCGCGCGATCGTCGGCCAGCCCCGCGACACTGCGGTGTCGCAGCCACCACCCCGTCAGCGACGGAAAGGTGCACGACGACTGGCGTCTCCGCGGTGCTCGTCCTATAACCGGCCCCGTGAAAGCCACCGGATCGCTCGTCCTCGCCGCGGCCCTCGCGGCCAGTGTCCTTGTCTCTGACTCTCCCGCGACCGCCGCGCCCAAGCAGGTGACCCGCGTCGAGGGCATCACCGAGTACGCGCTCGGCAACGGCATGCACGTGCTGCTGTTCCCCGATAGCTCGACCGAGAACGTCACGGTCAACGTGACCTACCTCGTCGGATCTCGAATGGAGGGCTACGGCGAGACCGGCATGGCCCACCTGCTCGAGCACATGATGTTCAAGGGCTCGCCGCGGCACCCCAAGATCTGGGAGGAGTTCAAGGCCAAGGGCGCGAGCAACAACGCGTCGACCTGGTACGACCGCACGAACTACTTCGAGACGCTGCCGGCCAAGGGCAACAACCTGGCGTGGGCGCTCGAGCTCGAGGCCGACCGCATGGTCAACGCGAACATCGCGCAGAAGGACCTCGACCACGAGTTCAGCGTGGTGCGCAACGAGTTCGAGATCGGCGAGAACCGGCCGGCCGAGATCCTGTCCGAGCGGATGTGGTCGACGGCGTATCTCTGGCACAACTACGGCAAGTCGACGATCGGCTCGCGCGCCGACATCGAGCGCGTGCCGGCGACCTCGCTCAAGAAGTTCTACAAGAAGTACTACCGCCCCGATAACGCGGTGCTGATGCTGGCGGGCAAGTTCGAGCCCAAGAGCGCCCTGCGTCTGATCGATCGCTACTTCGGCCGGATCCGGAATCCGCGCGCGAAGATCGAACCGACCTACACGCTCGAGCCGGTGCAGGATGGCGAGCGTTCCGTGACGCTGCGCCGCAGCGGCGACGTGCAGGTGGTCGGGCTCCTCTATCACGTGACCGCGACCGCGGATCCCGACTACGCCGCGGTCGACGCGATCGCCGACCTGCTCACCGCCGAGCCCAGCGGCCGGCTGTACACCGCGCTCGTCAAGACCGGCCTCGCCACCGAGGTGTCGGCCTCGCAGCTGATCCTCCACGACCCCGGTGTCCTCGAGATCTCGGCGACCGTGCCGGTCGGCAAGTCGGCCAAGGTGGTGTGCGATCGGATGATCCGGATCATCGAGGGGCTCGGGCGGTCGAAGATCACCGAGGCCGAGGTCGCGCGGTTCCAGGCCAAGGAGAAGAAGCAGTTCAAACTGTTCTTCTCCAACAGCTCGCGACTGGGTGTCGCCGTCAGCGAGTTCATCGGTGCCGGCGACTGGCGCCTGCTGTTCTGGACGCGCGATCGCGTCGAGGCCCTGACCCCGGCGACCGTCAAGGCGGCGGCCGCGAAGTACCTGGTGTCGAGCAACCGCACGCTCGGCATGTTCTATCCGAGCAAGGCTCCGAAGCGCGCGCCGCTCGTCGAGACCCCGTCGATCGCGAAGGTGGTCGGTTCGTACAAGGGACGCGCGGAGGCGGCCGCCGGCGAGACCTTCGTGGCCACGCTCCCCAACATCGAGAAGCGCACCCAGCGCTCGTCGTTCCCCAACGGCATGAAGCTGGCGGTCCTCGCGAAGCAGACCCGCGGGCACGTGGTCCGCGCGAAGCTGACGATGCGTTACGGCACCGAGGCCGACTTCCGCGGCAAGCGGCTGGCGGCGTCGGCGATCGACGAGGTCATCGGTCGCGGGACCCGCAAGCACACGTTCCAGCAGCTCAAGGACGAATGGGACAAGCTCGAGGCACAGGTCCGGTTCTCGACCGAGCCGGGCGAGTTGTCGGTCGACATCCAGACCACGCGCGACCACTTGCCGGCCGTGCTCGCGCTGGTCGACGAGATTCTCCACACGGCGACGTTCCCCGCCGACCAGTTCGAGATCACCCGCAAGGAATCGCTCG
Source organism: uncultured delta proteobacterium (assembly GCA_963772655.1). Lineage (GTDB taxonomy): Bacteria > Myxococcota_A > Polyangia > Haliangiales > Haliangiaceae > JABFXX01. The sequence continues at coordinate 422,723 of CAVYYE010000003.1, read as the reverse complement.
CGGCGCTCGACAAGCAGAAGAGCGATCCGCAGGCGCAGGCGTTCACGACCGTCGGCCGCATCGTGCGGGCCTACCCGAAGAACCACCCGCTCTACGTGCCCACCACCGACGAGCAGATCGCGGAGCTCAAGCGACTGCGGGTCGAGGACGTCCGCCAGTTCGCGCGCTACTTCGGGATGTCGAACGCCACGATGGCGATCGTCGGTGACGTCGATGCCAACCAGATCAAGGGCTGGCTCGGTGGGACCTGGGGCAAGTGGAAGTCGCCGCGGCGGTACCAGCGGATCGCGCGCAAGTACACCCCGACGCGGTCGGGCGAGCAGGTGCTCGACTTCCCCGACAAGGCCAACGCGCTGATCGCGGCGGTCCATGCCGTTCCACTCAAGGACGACGATGCCGACGCTCCGGCGCTCACGGTCGCGAACTACGCCCTCGGCGGCGGCGGCTTCGTGTCGCGTCTGCTCACGCGGCTGCGCCAGAAGGACGGACTGTCGTACTTCGCGTTCTCGGCGGTCCAGCTCCAGCCGCTCGACCGCGCCGGCGTGTTCGTCGCCGGTGGCGCGCTCAACCCCAAGAACGCGAAGAAGGGCATGGCCGCGATGATCGAGGAGATCCAGGGCATGGTCTCGGGTGGGATCACCGCGAAGGAGCTCGCGGGTGCCAAGAAGGGCATCGCCGAGGGGTTCGAGCGCAACCTGTCCAACGACGGTGCGATCCTCGGCATGCTCGACGACGGCCTCTACCTCGGCCGCACGATGGACTACTGGGCCAAGCGCAACGCGGCGATCTCGAAGTTGTCGGTGCGCCAGGTCAACGCGGCGATCAAGAAGTACATCAAGCCCGGCGACCTGGTGAAGATCACCGCGGGCGACAAGAGCAAGATGTAGCGAGCGCGGTTATAGTGGCGGCGTGTCGGACGTCGACCGCCTCGTCGAGATCATCGCCTCTCGGGTCCAGGAGCGCCTGAATGGGCGCCCGACCGCCAAGCTCGCCTTGCTGCCGCGCGATCGCGGCGACTGCGATAACGACGCCGCGCCCGGCGAGGACTGCGCGTCCTGCGGTGCCTGCGTGGTGCGCCGGCCGTGGTCGGTGCGTGCGACCGAGGATGCCGGCGCGATCCGTGTGGGGGCGGCACTCGGCATCGGTGCCGTGCCTGCCGACCTGGCGAAGCTGATCGATCACACGCTGCTCAAGCCCGAGGCCACGCGCGACGACGTGGTCAAGCTGTGCGAGGAGGCCAAGCGCTACCGGTTCGCATCGGTGTGCGTCAACACGACGTGGGTGCCGCTGTGCAAGGCGCTGCTCGCGGGGACCGATGTCATGGTGTGCGCCGTGGTCGGGTTCCCGCTCGGAGCGATGGCTCCGACCTCGAAGGCCTACGAGGCGCGCGATGCCGTGCGTCAGGGTGCCCGCGAGATCGACATGGTGATCAACATCGGCGCGCTCAAGTCGCGCGACTACGAGACCGTGTTCGAGGACATCTGTCGCGTGGTCAAGGCCGCGGCGCCGGCCGGGGTCAAGGTCATCCTCGAGACGTCGGCGCTCGACGACGAGCAGAAGATCATCGCGTGCTCGCTGTCCAAGCTCGCCGGTGCGGCGTTCGTCAAGACCAGCACCGGGTTCGGCAAGGGTGGGGCGACCGTCGAGGACGTCGCGCTGATGCGCCGCGTGGTCGGTCGCGATCTCGGCGTCAAGGCGAGCGGCGGCGTGCGCACCGCCGAGGACGCGATCAAGATGGCGCAGGCCGGCGCCAACCGGCTCGGCGCGTCGGCGTCGGTCGCGATCGTCAGCGGCAAGTCCGACGGCAGCGCCAAGGGCTATTGACCGTAGGCGAGACCCGTTCTCGCGAGGTGGTGCGAGCAGCGCTGCCCATCGGGGCTCGCGCGGAGGTCACAAACGATCGCGGCCCATGCGGAACGTGACGTCGCGGTGCTTCTGATCGGGCCGGGTCTCGGTCTTGTCGCGCTTGTGGACCGTCTTGTTCTTGTCGTCGAGTGACTCCATCCACTCGAAGGTATCGCCCGACACGAAGCCCGCAGCCGCCGAGGCCGCGTCCCATTCCTCGACGGTGAGGAGCCGGTTCCCGCGCGTCTTCGCGTACGACCGCGCCTCGTTGTACGACACCATCACGACCGGATCGGTGGGGTTGCCCTTCTGGTCGTGGTTCTTGAACACCTCGCGAAACTCGGCGAGGCTGACCGGCTTGGCGTCGGCGAAGAACGTGGTGCCGTCCTTGCGCTTGACCACCAGCATCCCTTTCGGTGCCACCAACGTGGCGGCGGAGCCGGTGTCCGCCGGAGCGGCATCGGCGGGCGGAGGTGGGGTGGTCGCGTTCGCGGGCTCGACGCGTCGCAGGTAGACCACCAACCCGGCGACGAACGTCGCGATCGACAAGAACGTCAGGACGACGAGCCAGATCGGGAACGTTCGCGGCGGCAGCACGTCGAGCTCGCCGTCGCTGCGGGTCTCCTGGTTGTCGGTGACGCCGCGCGCGAAGGCCGAGCCGGGCAGGATGTTCGGTCGCGAGCGTTCGCGCGACGACGCGATCAGCGACGGCACGGCGTCGGGATCCATCCGCGCGAGCATCTCGGTGACCTTCTGGATCAGCTCGTCGTAGCCGGGGCGCTCCGCCGGCTTCTTCGACATCATCCGCCGCGTCAGCGCGGACAGCTCGAGATCGACGCCGGGGTTGGTCTGCGCCGCGTCGGGCGGCGGGTTGCGCAGGTGGCGCGCGACGACCTTGAGGTACTTGTCCTCGGCGGGGCGGCCGGTGCGAAACGGAGGCTTGCCGGTCAGGCAGTAGTACATCGTGCCGCCGAGCGCGTAGATGTCGACGCGTTCGTCGATCGCCTCGCCGCGCGCCTGCTCGGGCGCGATGTAATCGGGCGTGCCGACCACGACGCCCATCGCGGTGAGCGCGGGCTCGCTGCCCGGATCCATCGGCTTGGCGAGCCCGAAGTCGGTGACCTTGACCTTGCCGTCGGACAGCCGCACCAGGTTCGACGGCTTGACGTCGCGATGGATCAGGCCGGCCTTCGACGCCGCGGCGAGGCCCTGCGCGGCATCGAGCATCGCGTGCGCGGCGGTGATCGAGTCGAGCGGCCCCTGCTTCTCGACCGCCGAACCGAGGTCGGTGCCGTCGAGCAGCTCCATCGCGATGTACGGTCTCCCGTCCCACGAGCCGTTGGCGAACACCTGCACCACGTTGGGATGACTGATCGCGGCCACCGCGCGGCCCTCGCGGACGAACCGGGCCCGTAACTCCGAGCTATCACGGTGCTTCTCGCTGAGGATCTTGATGGCGACCCGGCGGTTGAGGCCGGTATCGATCGCCCGAAAAACCTCACCCATGGATCCGGCGCCGAGGGTGCCCTCGACGCGGTAAGCGTCAAGGATCGTCCCGGGTTGCGGATTTGGCACGGCGTCATCTTACGCCGTGCGGATCGGCCGTGCATTTCTTCCATCTGGATTGTCCGGGGGGAAATGTGTGAGGCTGGAAGAAGATGGGGTCGCTCATCGCACGTGGAGGCACGGAGCAAACGGGCTCCGGTTTGGTGATCGTCGCGGACGCCGCCGACGAGCAGCTCGGTCCGTACCACGTGCTCGACGAGCTCGGTTTCGGCGGCATGGCGACGGTGCATCGCGCGGAGCTTCACGGCATCGCCGGCTTCCGCAAGCAGGTCGCGCTCAAGCGCCTGTTGCCCCAGTACGCCGGTGATCCCGCGGCCACCCGGGCGTTCCTCGAGGAGGCGAAGCTCGCCAGCCGCCTCCACCACGCGAACATCGCGCAGGCGTTCGACTGCGGAGTCATCGACGACACCTACTTCATCGCGATGGAGCTGGTGCCCGGGCCGACGGTCAAGCAGCTGCTGATCCACTGCCGGCACGCGGCCGGGCCGATCCCGGTGCCGATCGTGATCGAGATCCTGATCCAGCTCTGCGAGGCACTCGATTACGCGCACACGCTGACCGACGATCGCGGCGAGCCGATCTCCATCATCCATCGCGACGTGTCGCCGTCGAACGTGATCGTGTCGGCCGCCGGCGTGGTCAAGCTGATCGACTTCGGGATCGCGAAGGCGGCGACATCGAGCGCGCGCACGCGGGCCGGCGTCATCAAGGGCAAGTTCGGATACCTCGCCCCCGAGTATCTCGACGGCCACCTCGACCTGCGCGTCGATCTGTTCGGGCTCGGCGTGGTCGCACACGAGATGCTGTCGGGTCGACGGCTGTTCCCGGGCAACGACTACGAGACGCTCAAGGCGGTCCGCGAGCGCCCGATCCCGCGCCCGTCGCAGAACAACGCCAACGTCACCGCGGATCTCGACGACATCGTGCTCACGGCGCTGCAGCGGGATCCGGATCGGCGGTGGCAGTCCGCGCGCGCCATGCAGGTCGCCCTGCGCAACGCGAGCCGACAGTTCGGCGCCGGCGTGTCGCATCGTCAGATCCGGGACTGGATCGAGTGGGCGTTCGCCCGCAACCCGCGTCCGAACAGCGACGTCAGCCGCGTCGTCCACGCGATCGAGGCGGAGCCGAGTGCGCGTGTGGCCCGCGGATCGTCTCCTCCACCGATGGTCTCGAACGCGGAACTGCCGACCGTGCTGTCGCGGCCATCCTCGAAGGCGGAACGGCCGACCGTCGTGTCCCGTCCGACCTCCGCGACGATGGCCAAGACGCTCGTGCGGGCGCCCGCCGTGGTTCCGGTGATCCACGACGCGAAGCGGACCCATCTGGGCGTCGCCCCGCCCGTGGCGGTCCGGACCTCGCGTCGTGTCGAGGTGCCGGCGGTTCACGCGTCCGCACGACCCGGCCGGATCCACCTGATCCTCGCCTGGTTCGTCGTGGCGATCATGCTCGGCATCGCCGGCGTCGGCGTCGCGCGCGCGATCCTCGGTCTCTAGATCTCTCTGGAGCGAGGCGCGGCTAGAGCGGGCAGGGCGAGCCGGCGCTACCGCAGCAGATCGTGCCGCACGTCGGACCACCGACCGGGCCACCGCTCGCGCAGACATCGTCTCCGGTGCACGCGGGATTGCCGCCGCACGTGCAGACGCCGTTGTCGCAACGCTCGCCGATCCCGCAGCAGATGCCGTTGCAGAACGGTCCGTCGTTGCAGCCTCCCGACGGCGCGCACGCCGCCATAGTCCCGTCGCCGACGCCGCCGTCACCGACCGGACACGCCAGCTCGCTGCACGTCACCACGTCGTCTGCCTGACACGAGCACGTGTTGCAGCCGTCGCCGGCCGGGAACTGCTCGCCGACCGCGTGCGGCTCGCCCATGAACACGCACACGGCACCGCCGCCCTTGCCATGCTCGACGCAGCCCGATCCGGCCGCGCCGAGGGCGATCATCGCGAGCACGCCGAGCGCGAGCACCCCGAGCCTCATGGCTCGACTGTACACCTCGTCACGTCGCCGCCGCGAGAATCAGTACTCGGGTGGAGCTCCACCGTCGGAGCGCTGCGACAGGTTCTCGAACCGCGTGTAGCGACCCTCGAAGTGCGTCTCGACGGTGCCCGTCGCGCCGTGGCGATTCTTCCCGATGATCACCTCGGCGATGTTCGGATTCTCGGCTTCCTTGTTGTAGACGACGTCGCGATAGATGAAGAGGATCACGTCGGCGTCCTGCTCGATCGCCCCCGAGTTGTGGGACACGATCGCGGCGTTCGCGATCCAGCTCGCCGGACCGGGAACGGTGAGGTCGAAGACCTCCTCTTCGCCATCGGGTTCGATCGAAACGATCTCGTCCCAGAACAGGTCGTTCGTCGCAGCGGTGCGCAGCACGTCGTCGTCGAGGATCTCCGCGTAGGTCGCGATCGTGCGACGCGACGGGGCGAACCGGAAGTGCGAGGTGCCGCCGTACGACGTGCCACGGCACTCGGCCATCGCGCGCTGGCTGATCCCGCGAGCTGCCATCTGCTGCTTGACCCGGGCGAACACCTCGACGGGCAACGTGTCGACGTTGGTGTTCGCGATCCGCGTCTCGAGGTAGGCGCGAAGGTGATCGGCCTGCACTGCACGCGGGCCATAGGCACCCACCGTGGTCAGGAACTGGCGCTGCTGATCGAGACCGCCGATATCGACCGGGAACATCGGCAGACCGCCGCGCTGGTCGATACATCGGATCCTCCCGACGAGACCGAGCCTCAGGAGCAACGCGGCGACGTCGCGCGCCAGTCCCGAGCTGTTGGTGGCGAAGTACACCCTCGAGCGCGGGGGACCCTGTCGTGCCGTCCAGATGCAGCCGTCGGTCGCCCACAGATGGCGAAGCAGTGTCGCGATCTGATCGTCGGCGAGCTGGAACGCTGCCGTCGGGATCCGCTTCTCGTGAGATCTCAGCCCGAAGATTCCGAGCTCGCGCAGCCAGCGGTTGACGCCGGCGGGGTGCCAGCGGTTTCCGTTGCCGCTGATCAGGAGCTGGAACCATCCGTGTCTTCCGGCGTACCGCCGGATCGTCGAGCCGAGCGAGCGCGCGCCCTCGGCGACCGCAGCGGCGTTGTCCTCCGATTCGGTCGTGTACCGCATCGGTTGCTGCTTGAGAAAACTGCCATCGCCGATCATCTGCCCGAGCAAGGCGACCTGCTCCGAGGGCCAGCGCGCGGCGTTGCGGGGCTCCGGCAACCGGCGGGCGATCGCGAGCCGGTCGCCGAGTCGAAGCTGCTCGACGCGCTTCCAGCCGTTTGCGGCATACAGCCGGTGCTTCGCCGTGCAGCGGATCCGGCGCCCACTCGCGAGCCGGACGTCGAACACGGCTCGCTTCCCGACGCTCCACACCTTGTCGCTCGCCGCCGTGGTGAGCCTGCCATCGGGCGTCATGGCGATCACCTCGGGCGTCGTGCCGACGAGCTCGCGGATCGGGACGTGGCGGCCATCCGCCAGTGCCACCAACGTTTCACCGGTGACGCACTCACGAAGATCCGACAGCTGCGGTCGCTTGTCGGTGCGCGACTCGAGCGAGCGGTTGAGCTGGGACAGCGCGAGCACGGGACAGTCGAGCTCCTTGGCGAGCCCCTTCAGGCCACGCGAGATCTCGCTGATCTCCTGCTCGCGGCTGGCCTTCGCCGCCTGCGGCGAGCCACGCATCAGCTGGAGGTAGTCGATCACGATCAGGCCGGTCTTCCGACCGGAACCGTCGCGGGGGAACAGATCCGGGTTGGAGCGGAACCGGCGCGCGCGGGCGCGCAGCTCGCGCAGCGACAGCGCCGGCGTGTCGTCGATCAGGATCGGAGCCTTCGACAGCGCGGCGGCGGCGTAGGTCAGGTTGGTCATGTCCTGGCGCTGCAGCTGGCCGCGGCGCAGCGCGGACGAATCGACCCGGGCCTCGGAGCACAGCATGCGCTCGGCGAGCTGGGTCGACGACATCTCGAGCGAGAACACCAGCACCGGCCACTCGCCGCCGGTCGCGGCGTTCTGTGCGAGCGAGAGCGCGAAGCTGGTCTTTCCCATCGCGGGACGCGCCGCGAGGATGACCAGCTCGGTGGGCTGGAGGCCGGCGGTGCGGGTGTCGAGATCGACGAACCCGGTCGGCACGCCGGTGATGCCGTCGGGCGACTTGAACCGCTCGTCGAGCGAGCTGAACACCTTCTTGACCAGCCCCTTGATCGGCTCGGGACCGGACTTGTCGCGTCGCTGCGTGACCTCGAAGATCTTGGCCTCGGCGTCGTCGAGGTAGTCGCGCACCTCGAGGCCATCCTCGTAGCCCCTCTCGAGGATGTCGCCCGACGCGAGCATCAGCTTTCGCGCCTGGTGCTTGTCGACGACGATCTCGGCGTACGCGAGCACGTTGTCGGCGGTCGGCACGCGGAGCGCGAGCTCGCCGAGGAACGCGACCCCGCCGATCGCGTCGAGCTTGCCGGCCTTCTCGATCTCGTTCTCGAGCGTCACGACGTCGATCGGACGTGCCGTGGCCTCGAGGTTCCGGATCGCCTGGAACACCACCTTGTGGCGGTGGTCGTAGAAGTCGTCGACCTCGATCGTGTCGAGCTGGCTCAGGACGTCGTTGCGCAGCAACACGCCGCCGAGGATCGAAGCCTCGGCGTCGATGTTGTGCGGCAGCACACGACGGTCTCGCGCCATCGCGACATGCTATCGATCCCGTCTGACATGTAAAGAGGACGTGCGGGGAGCCTTCCCCGCAGAAGCGTCGGACGGGGGGAGTGTCGCCACTCCCGCGCGCGGAGCGCGCTCTCCTACTTGTCCTTACCGACGACCCAGAACTTCAGGGACGCGATCACGCCGGCGGACAGCTTGACGTCGACCTCGTACTTGCCGAGCGCCTTGATCGGCGCTTCGAGCTGGATCCAGCGGTGGTCGAGCTCGACCCCGGCCTTCTTCAGCTGGTCCGTGATGTCGCGGCTGGTGACGGAGCCGAACAGCTTCTCGTCCTCGCCGACCATGCGCTCGAACTGGAGCGTCATGACGTTGAGCTTGTTCGCGATCTCGGTAGCGTTCGCACGCTCCTTCTCGACGCGACGCTCGATCAACGCCCGCTCGTGCTCGAGGCGGTTCTTGTTGCGGACCGTGGCGCTGACGGCGAGGCCGCGCGGCACCAAGTAGTTGCGGCCGTAGCCGGGCTTGACGGAGACGAGCTCCCCGGCCTTGCCGAGGTTGTCCACGTCCTGCGTGAGGATGACCTGCATCGCCATGACGTACTCCTTAGTCTCCGGTCACCGAGAACGGCAGCAGCGCGAGCATGCGCGCGCGCCGGATCGCCGTCGAGATGACGCGCTGCTGGCGCGCGCTCGCACCGCTGATGCGGCGCGGGATCATCTTGCCGCGGTCGGTGACGAACGACCGCAGGATCTGGGGGTTCTTGTAATCGATCTTGGCGACGACCTCGTCGGACAGCAGCTTGCGCTTGCCGCCCATGCCGCCGCGGGACTTGCCGCGACGCTCGTCGCCGTCGTCCTTGGAGGAGGAGCTATCGTCCGACGACGACGAAGACGACGACGACGAAGCGGGAGCCGCCGGAGCGGGCGTGGAAGAAGAGGTGGGGGGCGTCGTGGTGGCCATGGGTTACTCCTGCTCCGAGTTGGAGGAGATGTCGACGTCCTCGAATCCGGGCGCCGTGTATTCGTCGTCGCTGTTCGCGTCGACCTCGGGGGCACGATGCAGGAACATGTCCTCCTCGTCGGCGGCGGTCTGCGCGGCCTTCTCGTACGAGGCGTCGTCGATCTCGCTCGGGCGAGCCGACACGTCGATGTTCTCGTCGACCTTGACGGTGAGGTACCGGATCACCGAGTCGAGCATGCGCAGGTTGCGCTCGGTCTCCTCGACCACGCCCGGCTGTGCCAGGTAGAGCCAGTACAGGTAGATGCCCTTGCGCTCCTTGGCGACCTCGTAGGCGAGGCGGCGCTTGCCCCAGTTGTCGACCTTGAGGATCTTGCCGCCCATGTTCTCGATGATCCCCTTGATGCGGGAATTGACATCGGCCACGCCGTCGTTCGACGTGTTGGGTCGCAGGATGTAGATCGTCTCGTATTCGCGCGACGTGTTCGGCGTGTCGCGCTGCGACTGCAGTCTTGCCATGTGGGTTTCCTTCGGGTGTGAAGCCCGCCTTGGCTGGCGAGCAGGAGGATGGAGTTGAGGATGGAGTGGAGGATGGAGTGGAGATCGAGCGCCGGGATCGTCTCGGCGCGGACGCCGTATATCACGACCTAGCCGGAAGGGAACAGGCTTGGTCTCGCGTTGTGCTGGTTCATCGCGGCGGTGATGCCCTTGGCGAGCACGGCGACGATGTCCTCGCAGCCCGCCGAGATCATGGCGTTCACGCCGTCGTCCTGGGCGTGGGGAAAGTCCGAGAGCACCCAGCCGGCGGTGTCGGTCTTGACGCCCGCGGGGACGTTGGGGTCGCGTCCGACGCCCATCCTGAGGCGCTGGAAGCCGGCCCCGAATCTGCTGGGTGATCGACCGCAACCCGTTGTGGCCGCCGTGGCCACCGGCGCTCTTGAGGCGCACCGTGCCGAGCGGCAGGTCGATCTCGTCGTGGACGACCAGGATGTGGTCGGGCGTGATCTTGTGGAACTGCGCGGCGCGCTGGACCGCGAACCCCGAGAGGTTCATGAACTCCATCGGCTTGAGCAGGATCGCGCGCTCGCGCGACCCGCCCGGCAGCTCGATCATGCCGGCGGTGGTCGACCCGCCGAGCTTGTCGGCCCACGAAGACAGCCCGTGCGCACGCGCGAGCTCGTCGACCACCATGAACCCGATGTTGTGGCGGTTGCGTGCGTACTTGGGACCCGGATTGCCGAGCCCGACCACGAGCCACACCACGGGGGACTCTTACTTCTTCGCGTCCTTCGCGGGCGCGGCCTTGGCGTCGGCGGCCGGTGCCGCTGCCTCGGCAGCCACCGGCGCGGACGTCGTGACGGCTTCCTCGTCGGGGGCCGCACAGGTCACGACCGCGAGGTCACGACCGGTCACGCTGGTCACGCCTTCCGGCAGGGCGAGCGCCGACACGTGGACGACGTCACCGATCTCGAGCGGCGCCACGTCGACGTCGATCTTGACCGGGATGTCGGCCGGCTTCGCGCGCAGCTCGAGGCGACGGAGCAGGATGCGGAGCTGACCGCCGAACGTGGCACCCGCGGGCTTGCCGACGAACTCGAGCGGGACCTCGGCAACGACCTTCTTGTCGGGGTCGATCGCCATCAGGTCGACGTGGAGGATCTCGCGGCGGATCGGGTGGACCTGGTACTCCTTGACCAGCGCATGGAGCGAGCGCTTGTTGCCGTCGTCGCTCTCGATCGTCAGATCGATCACGGTGTTCTGCTTGCGGACCGGGTCGAGCGCACCGCGCAGCTCCTTGACGTCGATCGTGATCGGCAGCGGCGCGATCGTGCCGTCGACACCCGCCCCGTAGCAGACCCCCGGGACCTTGCCCTGCGTGCGCAGCTTGCGTGCGTATCCCTTGTGACCCGGCTGATTACGGAGCGAGACGGTGAGCTTTCCGACTTCCATGACGTTCTCTCTTGTTGCGTTGCCTTCTACACGAACAGCGAGCTGATCGAATCACCGTGGTGGATGCGCTTGATGGCCTCGCCGAGCAAGCGGCCCACGCTCTTGACGCGCACCTTCTCGGAGGCGGCGCCTTCCTCGTTGAGCGGGATGGTGTTGGTGACCACGACGTTCTGGAGCGGCGACTCCCCGATCCGTTGCATCGCCTTGCCGCTGAGCACCGCGTGCGTCGCGCACGCCGACACGCTCGCGGCGCCGGCGTTGATGATCGCGTGCGCCGCGTTGGTCAGCGTCCCGGCGGTATCGATGATGTCGTCGATGATCACCGTCTTCTTGCCGCGAACATCACCGACGATGTTCATGATCTCGGAGACGTTGGGCGCCGGGCGCCGCTTGTCGATGATCGCGAGGCCGGCACCCAGGCGTTTCGAGAACGCGCGCGCGCGCTCGACGCCGCCGGCGTCCGGCGAGATCACGACGGTGTTCTCGCCGGTGAACCCGAGCACGCGGAGCTCCTCGATCAGGACCGGCATCGCGTACAGGTGATCGAACGGGATGTCGAAGAAGCCCTGGATCTGGCCTGCGTGGAGATCCATCGCGAGGGCGCGATCGGCACCGGCCGCGGTGATCAGGTTGGCGACCAGCTTCGCGGTGATCGGGGTCCGCGGCTTCGCCTTGCGATCCTGCCGCGCGTATCCGAAGTACGGGATGATCGCGACGATGCTGCCGGCCGACGCGCGCTTGAGCGCATCGATCATGATCAGCAGCTCCATGAGCGCCTGGTTCGGGGGCGAGCACGTGGGCTGCACGACGAAGCAGTTCACGCCACGCACGTTCTCCCCGACCTCGACGTAGATCTCGCCGTCGGAGAAATGGGTGACGTTCGCGCGGCCGAGAGGAATCTCGACGAACTTGCAGATCTCGTCCGCGAGGACGCGATTCGCGTTACCCGTGAAGATGGAGAGCGACTTCAGCACCGGCGGAACCGGCGATCTACCAGCCAGCGGCCTCGCGCGTCAAGTCTGACTTCGACTCGTCGCAGAGCTAACAGGCCGAGATCACAAGTCCGGCGGGATCCGTAACCCGAGCTCTCGCGCACGGGCGATGAGCCGCTCCACGACCTCGCCGGAAAGCTCCTCGGCTTCCTCGGCAAGGAGGATCGGGACGTCGTCCTCGACCCGGTAGCGCAGGCGCGCCGCGGGGCACACCAGCATCGCTCGTCCATCGTCGGTCTCGCCGCGCGGGAAGTAGACCAGAGGCTGCTTCGACCGCGGGCAGACCAAGATCTCGACGAGCGATTCGGCGAGCACGGCCCTGTTACGGCGTCTTCGGGGCGGGGGTCGGCGCGGTGGGTGCGGGCGCCGGGGCCGGGGCCGGGGCGGGGGCCGGCGTCCCCGAGCCATCCGGGGCGTCCGGGTTCGGGGCGTCCGGCGGAGGCGCGGCCGGAGCCGTGGTGTCGAGCGGGCTGATCAGCTTGAACTCGACGCGGCGGTTCTTCGCGCGCGCCTGCCTGAGCTTGTAGCCCTTGAGCCCGTTCGGATCTTCCACCGGCTGGGTGTCCGCGTAGCCCTTCGCCGTCAGGCGCGAGGCATCGATGCCCTTCGACACGAAGTAGTCGAGCACGGCCTGGGCGCGGCCCTGCGACAGCGCCTGGTTGTCGGCGTACTTCGATCCCTTCTTGAGCGGCTGGTCGTCGGTGTGACCCTGGATCTCCATCTTGAGATCGGGGAAGTCCTGCAGCACCTTGACCGCCTTGTTGAGCGTGCCGTTGCTCGCCGCGAGCAGCTTCACGTCGCCGCTGCGGAAGTAGATGCCCTTGATCACACCGGTGAACTTCTTGACCTGGGCGGGGACCTCGTCGGGACAACCGTCGTCGTCCTGGTAGCCATTCTTGGTCTCGAGCTCGGTCGGGCACTTGTCGTTCGGGTCGAGGACGCCGTCGCCGTCGTTGTCGGGATCGGGGCAGCCGTCGTCGTCCTGGAATCCGTCTTTGTCCTCGGGCTCCATCGGACACTTGTCGTCGGTGTCCGCGACGCCGTCGTTGTCGTTATCGAGATCGGGGCAGCCGTCCTCGTCCTCGAAGCCGTCCTTGTCCTCGGGCTGCATCGGACACTTGTCGTCGCCGTCGGCGATGCCGTCCTGATCGTTGTCGAGATCGGGGCAGCCGTCGGTGTCCTCGAAACCGTCCTTGTCCTCGGGATCGGTCGGGCACTTGTCGTTGTCGCCGAGGATGCCGTCCTTGTCCGGATCCTCGTCGACCGGCGGCGGCAGCTCCTTCTTCGGGGTCTTGCGGCCGAACTCCTTGTAGATCGAGAGCAGGAGCTCGAAGTCCTCGGTGAAGCCGTCCGACGGCTTGGCCATCGGATCGTTGGCGTCTTCATTCGACGCCGGCGGGAACAGCACGCGGCCGTCGACGCGAAGGCCCCAGCCGTTGTCGACGCGATACTTGGCGCCGACGCCGACGTACAGCGCCGCATCGGTATCCTTGACGATCGCGTTGACCCCGGCGTTCTCGCCGTCGGACTTCACGATCGACGTGCCGCCACCGCCGAGGAACACGAACGGGATCACCTTGTTGGTGGGATCCTTGGCGCGGAACTGCGCGACGATCTGCGCGCGATAGGTGATGTTCCAGACATCGAACACCTGCTCGCGCGCCTCGCTCGGAACCACGCCGAACTCGCCTTCGACGCCGAGGAGGTCACCGAAGAACACGCCGATCCGGGCTCCGAACAGCGCGGAGTTGCGCTCCGACGGGGCCGAGGCGACGTCGTTGACACCGAGCTCGTTGGTCTCGCTGAACACGTGCACGCCAGCGGTGCCACCGACCTCGACATTGGCGTGCGCGGGACTCGACAGGGCGAGCCCGACGCCGCCGGTCAATACGGCGAGCAAGCTGGGGCGAAATAGGCGATTCGACATGGGCGTTCCTTTTCCCTTCGTTGCCCCGATTGTTATCGGGCACGCCGTACGAATTCCACCGGTTGCGGCAACTTCTGAGCGTGAGGCGATCCGGAGACGTCGCGAGCGGGCACTCCGCGGCCCGGGTGACGAGGTCAGCCGAGGCTGGCGGTTGACGACACGATCGGAAGCGTCTTTTTGGGCGCCGCGTGGCGCCGCGCGATCGCGGCCACCGCGTCGACCCAGGCGGGCGACGCGTTGAGCGACGGGACGAGCACGAGGTCCTCGCCGCCGGCGGCCTGCCACTGCTCGCGGGCGCGGATCCCGATCTCCTCGAGCGTCTCGAGACAATCGGCGACGAACGCCGGGCAGAGCACCGCGAGGCGCTTCACGCCCTTGTGGGCGAGCTCGTCGATCACGACGTCGGTGTACGGCCGGATCCACGGGATCCGACCCAGTCGCGACTGGAAGCACACGGTGAAGCCGTCGTCGGCGAGGTCGAGACGAGCCGCGAGGGCGCGCGCGGTGGCGTACGACTGCGCGCGATAGCAGCTCGGGTTGGCGAGCGTGTCGCAGCAGGTGTCCGAGGTCAGGCAGTGACGCCCGGTCGGATCCCCCTTGGTGATCTGCCGGACCGGCAGCCCGTGAAACGAGAACAGCACGTGATCGGGCTTGGCGTCGGAGAGGACCGGCCGCGCCACGGCTTCGAAGGCGGCGAGGAAGCCGTGGTCGTCGAAGAACGCCGGCACGAAGTCGAGCGCGGGCACGTTCCAGCGCTTGCCGGCGAGCTCCATCACGCGCGCGATCGCGGTGCCGGTCGACGACGACGCGTACTGCGGGAACAGCGGCAACACGACGATGCGATCGACGCCGGCGCGCTCGAGCTCGGCGAGCGCACCTTCGATCGAGGGCTCCTGATACCGCATCGCGAGCTCGACGTGCCACCCATCGCCCAGCGCCGCCGCCACACGCTCGGCGAGATCGCGCGAGTGGTACATGAGTGGCGAGCCGCGCTCGTCATCCCAGATCGCCCGGTACGCCTTCGCGCTCTGCGCCGGGCGCCGCGGGAGGATGACGAAGTTCAGGAGCAGGGCGCGACCCAGTCCGTTCATGTCGAGGACACGCGGGTCGCCGAGGAACTCGCGGAGGTAACGGCGAACCGCCGGCGCGGTCGGCGCCTCGGGTGTTCCGAGGTTGAGAAGGAGGAGACCGTGCGGCATGGGGTGACCCTAGCTGGCGGGTCGCGAGTGGGATGTCAAGACGGACCTGGGAGGTTACGGCCGGTATTTTAGAACTGGGCGAAACGAACAGGGATGAGCGGGTGATTCGTGGGGCGACTGACAAAACGAACGCGTACTCCGGATCTCTTCGATCTCGTCTCGTTTCGATGACTTGCAAGATGGTTCTGCCATCCTGTTTGCCCTTTCGGCCGGCGATTGCATGATGCCGGCGATGGCCGGGCACCCCGGAACACCGCTCCCCAAAAAGCTGGGCATCAAGGCCGGGCACAAGGTGTGTCTGCTCAACGCTCCGGCTCCGGTCCAGCGCCGGATCGCCATCGACGAGGTCCGCGTCACCCACGACCTCCGACTGTCGCTCCTCGACGTGATCGTGCTGTTCGTGGACAAGGTCACCGAGCTCGAGCGGCGGATCCTGGACATCCGAGAGCGCATGCACCCGACGGGTGGCTGCTGGATCGCATTCCGCACCAACCGCGGCGACGTCACCAACGAGGTGGCCCGCCGGATCGCGCTCGCGGCCGGCATGGTCGACAACAAGACGTGCACGATCCGCGGCGGCTGGACGGCGATCCGGTTCGTGCTCCGCGAGTCGATCCGCGATGCCGTGATGTACCGCGTGGTGCTCACCCGTCGCCGCGCGCCCACGATGCGGCTGCCGCGTCCGCTGGGCCGCACGTTGTCGCGTCCCGCGAGTGCCGACGGATCGTCGGTGCGGCGCGCGCGCGGACGTCGGTCAAGCAAGTAAAGACGATCACGCGTCCCATTCTTGCGCACCCGATTTGTCGGGCGCGTACGACGCACGCGTCGTGACGCTGGGCTATCGTCCGCACCATGCTTCGCTTGTTAGGCCTCGTCGTCGTCACCGCGACGGTCGCCGGTTGCGGCACCGTCGATTGCGACGACCAGACGTTCACGTGTGCCAACGAAGATCGGCCGCGGACGCTCGAGTACATCACCGAGACGATCCTGCGCCCGAACTGCGCCAACGCTCAGTGCCACTCGGCATTGACCCAGGCCAACACCCCCGGCAGGTCCACGACGATCCACTTCGATAGCATCGCGGGCGCGCAACAGTCGATCGCCGACAACTTTCTGGTGACCCCCGGCGATCCCGAGGCCTCGCTGCTGTTCATCGTGCTGACCCGCGATACCCAGCCCGACGGCACGTTCCCGCGCATGCCGTACGACGAGCCGCTTCCCACCAACCAGATCGCGCTGATCCACGAGTGGATCAACGAGGGCGCGGACGGGGTGCTGCCATGAAGGCCGCGCTCCTGTCGCTCGCGAGCTTCGCGCTGGTCGCGGTGCTCGGAGGCACGGCCGCCGCGTATCCCCAGC
The DNA here is from genome assembly GCA_963772655.1 of uncultured delta proteobacterium. Taxonomy (GTDB): domain Bacteria; phylum Myxococcota_A; class Polyangia; order Haliangiales; family Haliangiaceae; genus JABFXX01. The sequence continues at coordinate 406,287 of CAVYYE010000003.1, read as the reverse complement.
TCCAGATGTCCTACGACCAGACCTGCACCGGCTGCCACGTGTCACCGGCAGGCGGCACGCTGCTCAACGAGAACGGGATCGCGCAGGCCGAGAGCCTCTCGAAGTTCGGCACGGCACCCGAGTTCCTGAACGCCGCGTTCGAGCTGCCGGAGTGGCTCCGCCTCGGCGGTGATCTCCGGGGCGCCGGTGGCTACCTCAAGTACGGCGGTTCGAACGAGACCGCGGTCTACGGGTTCCCGATGCAGGCCGACCTCTACGCGAAGGCCAAGATCACCGACCACATCTCGGTGTTCTTGATGGGCGGGTTTCGCAAGGCCCAGTTCAATCACGAGAACGCGACGCGCGTGTGGTCGCGCGAGCACTACGTGATGTGGAAGCAGCACCCCGACGACAACTACGGGCTCTACGTGCGCGTCGGCCGGTTCATGCCGGTGTTCGGGCTACGGTTCGCCGAGCACACGATGTACACGCGTCGGTTCGGAGGCACGCAGCTGTACGCCGATACCTACGGCGCGGCGGTCGAGAAGGTCGCCGAGAAGTACGAAGTGCACGTCAGCGCGTTCATCGAGGACCCGTTGATCGATCCGGTCGAGCGCGCCAACGGCGCCGCGGTCTACGGCGAGTACCGCTTGAACGAGAAGGTCGCCCTCGGCCTCGAGGGTATGTACAAGAACTTCAGCAACGGGAACTTCCTGCTGTCGAAGGACTTCAACAGCGAGTATCAGGAGTTCCGCATCGGCGTCACCAACAAGGTGTATCTCGAGGCACCGGATGTCGTGTTGTCGACGGAGATCCAGTTCGTCAACGGTCTGGTCGGCAAGGACCCACGGTCGCCGGACTCCCAGGTCGGAGGCGCGCCCAAGGGGATCGTCGGTGGGGTGGTCGCGTCGCGGTGGGTCGGCTCGTTCCTCGTCGACCTCGGACTCGGCCACTACGATTCGAACCTGCGGATCAAGAACCTCGACCGCGATTGTGTCGACCTCAACCTGCACTGGTTCACGACCTCGCACATCGAGCTGATCCTCAACAACCGGTTCGAGACCATCGCGTTCGGCTCCGGCGGCGACTCGGGCATCTACTCGATGCTGCAGCTGCACTACCGGCTGTGATGCGCGTGCGCCGGCGAGTCGTGGTCGGTGCCACGCGCGAACACGCGACACGACGTCGCCGGTGCGCGACGCGGACGGCGTACACGCACTCGTGATACCAATCGAGCATGGACGACGACCGGGCGTGTTTCGCCTCGGATCTCGAACCCCTCCCACGCGGTAGGCGCGTGGCCGCGATCGCCGGCGGGCTCGTGCTCGCCGGCGCCGGCATCGCTCGTGCGGAGCCGGCCTCGCCGCCGCTCCCGCCCGCACCGGTCTCCACGACTCCCACGCTCGCTCCCACGCCGACGCCACCACCCGCGAGCGATGCCGGCGCCAGGTTCGCGTGGGAGCCGTTCGGGTTCTTGCGCCTGCAGTACAAGCTCGTCCAGAACGATCCGAACATCGAGTTCGTCGGGCGCGACGATGGCTTCGAGCTCCAGAACGCGCGCGTCGGTGCGCGTGGCCGGCTCGGCGATCGCGTGCGGTTCGTGATCTCGTTCGACGGTGCGGTCGACGAGCGCGCGCAGATCAACGTGCCCGAGGGCAAGCTCGGCGTCGGGCTGCGCGACGCGTATGCCGACGTGATGATGCCGAACACCCCGGCGCTGTTCGTGCGCGCCGGGTTGTTCCGGAGCTGGGTCGATCCGCAGAGCCAGATCCCCGACACCGAGCGGCCGTTCGTCGATCGCCCGATCGAGAGCCTCGGGATCCGCGCGACCGAGGGGTTCCAGACCCAGGGCCTGACGCCCGGCCGATCGCTCGGGGCGGCCGCGCGCTACGAGCCGGTGCCGGGCACCGACGGCCCGGGAGCCGAGCTCGCGGTGCAGAACGGCGCCGACGAGTTCGCGTCGAACAACGATAACGACAAGCCGGCGATTTCGATCGCCGGCCTCTACCGGTTCGGCGAGTCGCACGTGGTCGTGGGCGGGCGCTACAACCCGCGCACCGTCGGCGACCTCCCGTTTCGCCAGGACGAGACCGATGTCGAGGGCTCGGCGGGGGTCGGTATCGCCACGGGGCCGATCGCGATCGGCGCCGCCGTGGTCGGGATCCACACCACGTTTCCGACCACCGGCGGACCGGCACGAAACGCGTTCGGTGCGCACGGCCAGCTGCTGTTTCGCACCACGCTCGGAGTTTTGCCGATGGCGATCGGGTACCGGTTCGGCATCCTCGATCCGTCGAGCCTGTTCGTCACCGATCGTGTGATGGAGCACACCGTCGGTGCCGTGCTCGCCATGCCACGCTACCGCATGCGCGTGCAGGCCCAGGTCACTCACGTGATCGAGCAGGAATCGCGCGCGCTGTCCAACGATCGCGTGCAGGTCGCCGCCGAGGTGAGCTTGTGAAGTGGCTCGCGCTCGCGGTGGGTGCCGTCGCGGTCTGCGCGGCGGCATGCACGGGGAGCGCGAAACCGCATGCTCGCGCCGAGCGCATCGGCTCGCTCGACGACGTGATCGGTGGTCCACACGCGGTCGGCCAGATCGGCGACTACCTCCTCGAGAACGACAAGATCCGGCTGGTGATCTCCGACACCGGTGTCACCAGCGATCCGAAGACGACCACGCTCGGGCGCGTCAACACGGTGTACGGCGGGTCGTTGATCGACGCCGACCTCCGGCGCGTCGGCGGCGATCACGGTCACGGCAACGACCAGCTCGCCGAGCTGTTGCCGGCGTTCGTGTTCTCGGTGATCGATCCGACCGACGTTTGCATCCCGACGCGCGATACCCACGCGTGTCCGACCGCCCAGGAGCTCGCGAGCGGGGTCGCGCTCGCCGACGGCTCCGACGGCCGGGCGGCCGAGGTGCGGGTGGTGGGGAAGGGCGGTGACCTGCTCCAGATGGTCGCGCTGCTCAACACCGGCCTGCTGTTCCCGTCGAACCTCGGGTTCTCGGTCGTGTACCGGCTCGAACCCGGAAAGAGCTACGTCGAGATCGAGACCTCGGTCGAGAACACGTCGGGCGCGACCCACCCGTTCCCGTACCTGCAGCCGCAGGAGCTCAAGGATCTCGGGTTCGACGTGCCGGGCGTCGAGAACCTCCAGCTGTCGACGCCGATGGGGATGCTGCCGCTGTTCGGTGGCGAGCAGGATCTGTTCACGCCCGGTCGCTCCGGCTTCAACGTCAAGTACGCGATCGAGGACACCTATCAGATCGCGGGCGGGTTCCCGGCGTTCCCCGGGATGGTCGCCGACTTCGTGGCGACCCGCGGCAACGGCGTGTCGTACGGCCTCGCGATCCCGGCGTCGCCGAACAACTACGTCAACAAATACCGCGACGGCTATCCCGAGCAGGACATCACCGACTTCTCGATGCTGCTGCCGTTCACCTACGCGGGTGTCGCCGGCGTGTACATGTACGACCCGCCGACGCAGCTCGGGCCCGGGGAACGGTTCACGTACACGACGTACTTCGTGGTCGGCAAGGGCGACGTCGCGTCGGTGCTCGACACGATCTACGAGCTGCGGAATCAACCGACCGGAACGTTCGGCGGGCGCGTCGTCGACCAGCTCACCAGTGCGCCCGTCGCGAAGGCGAACGTGCTGATCCTCGACGCCACCGGTCAACCGCTCGATCAGGTCGAGACCGACGGCGGTGGCGCGTTCCTCGCGCACCTCGCCCCCGGCACCTACCAGTACATCGCACTCACCGACGATCGCCTGACCACCGCTCCACGCTCGATCACGATCGCGGCCGGCAAGCAGGCGACGCCGCCCGGCGGTCAGATCGAGATGGCGCCCCCGGCGACGATCGCGGTGTCGGCGATCGACGAGCTCGGTCGGCACGCGCCGGCCAAGATCCAGCTGATCGGTCGGCAGGCGCCGACGACGAGCTCCGATCCACGCGACTATCTCTACGACCTCCGCTACGGCGAGCGCGTTCGACCGACCGCGTTCGACGGTGGCGACCGGTTCATCGAGGCCGCGTGGTGGACCAAGGACGGTCGGATCGAAGCGCCGGTGCGCCCCGGAAGCTACGACCTCGTGGTGTCGCGCGGCCCCGAGTACGAGGTCACGACGATCCCGGTGACGCTGAAGGCCGGTGCGTTCGATGCCGAGCAACTGCGGCTGACGCCCGCCTACAAGACGCCGGGGTGGATCGCCGGCGACTTCCACATCCACTCGCAGCCGTCGACCGACTCCGGGTTGCCGATCGACCAGCGCGTGATCTCGTGCGCCGCCGAGGGACTCGAGGTCGCGGTCGCGACCGATCACAACTACATCACCGACTACGCGCCGGTGATCGCGGCGAGCGGGCTCGATCCGTGGTTGCTCGGAATCCCCGGCATGGAGCTGACCACGTTCGAGATGGGTCACTTCAACGGCTACCCGTTGACGGTGGATGCCGGGTCGACGCGCGGGGGAGAGTTCCGGTGGGCCAACCAGCCGCCGCAGGCGCTGTTCGACACGCTGCGCCGGCTCGGCAGCAGCCCGGACACGATCGTTCAGGTCAACCACCCGCGCCAGCAGGTGCTCGGCTACTGGGCGCAGTTCTTCGTCGACGACAAGACCGCCGAGCCATACACGCCGACCGGACTGCTCGGCGTGTTCGCCCCGTACGGCGACGAGTTCGCCGCTTCCAACTACAGCTCGGACTTCGATGCGGTGGAGCTTCTGACCGGCCGGCGGCTCGAGGACGTCCACACGTTCCGCGCACCGAACCCGCTACCGCCGGGACCGTTCCCCGATCCGCAGCCGGTGCCCGGCGAGGTCGTGGTCGACGATGCGGGACATGCGAAGTACCCGGGCACCGTCGAGACCTGGTTCACGATGCTCGATCGCGGGCACACCGCGACCGGCATGGGCACCTCGGACTCGCACGGGTTGATCGGCAAGGAGCCCGGCTACGCGCGCACGCTGTTGTTCGTCGGCCGCGGCAAGGACACGCCGGGCGGGTTCACGCGCGAGGACGTGATCGACGCGATCCGCGCGCACCACGCGGTGGTCACGAACGCGCCGATGATCGAGATGTCCACCGATCGAGGCGCCGGGGGCGGCGCTGGCCAGGCGATCATCGGCGACACCGTGACCGGTGCGAACCACGCGATCACGATCGACGTCCACGCGCCGAGCTGGGCCAAGGTCGACACGCTGGTCATCTACTCGAACAGCAGCGTGCTGCAGACCATCGCGATCCCGCCCGACCAGCAGACCGCGTTCTCGACCACGATCACGGTCGCGCCCGCGCAGGACGCGTGGGTCGTCGCGGAGGTCACCGGCACGAGCAACATGTTCCCGGTGCTGTCGCCCACCGAGTTTCCGCCGCTCGATGCCACGGTGCTCATCAAGGCGCTGTCGGTCGGGCTCGATCTGTCGAGCTTGCCGCTGACGTCGTCGCTCAAGCCGATCCAGACCCACACGTCGACGCCGTACGCGATCACGAACCCGATCTGGATCGACATCGCCGGCGACGGTTTCGACTCGCCGCAGGCGCCGCTGCCTCGCGTTCGCCCGGCGCCGGGACCGCTGCCGGACGTGCGGGCCCAGTTCGACGCGCTACCCGAGGTGTCCCCGTGAGCGCCTCTCGGGGGCTCGGGGTGGCAACCGCACTGGCCATCGCGCTGGCGAGTGGGGCTTCCGCCGCCCACACGTTCCCGCCGTCGCGAACGGTCGTCGTGCAGGTCGAGCCGTGCGAGGTCGCCTTGCTGGTGGGGTATCGGCCCCAGAGCGGCGCGGTGACCGAGGCGCTGCTCGCGCACGTCGCCGGTCAGCCAAAATCGCGAGGTCTCGCCGTGTTGCGCTCGCTCCTCGGGCAGCGCGCGATGGCTCCGCTCGCGCTGTTCGTCGATGGCATCCCGCTCCTGCCCACGAGTGTCCGCACCAAGATCGGCAGCGAACCGGGTGGTGCGAGGCCGATGATCGTCGTGCTCGTCACGTACGCGTTACGCGGTGGCAAGACGCTCGAGCTCCGGTCGTCGGACCCGCGTACCACGCGGATATCGTGGGCGGATCGCGCAAGCAACCGGGTGATGATCGATCGCTCGCCGGCCCAGGGTCAGTGGCACGACGGCGTGGCTTCGTTCTTGCTGCCGATGACGCCGGCAGCAGGAGGCCAGGCATGCGGCTCACCACGTTCGTCCTCGTCACGTCGATCAGCGCGATCGGATCCGGCGCACTTCTCGGGTGCGATCAACCGTACGCCGATCAACCCGCGATCGATCCGAACGCGCCGCGCGTCCACATCGCGACGCCCGAGCGCGGCACGTTCGCCGGCGACGTCCACGAGGTCGAGGTCACGGGCACCGCGACCGACGACGAGCTGGTGACCTCGGTCGAGGTCAACGGCGTCACCGCACGAGTTCTTCCCGACGGCACGTTCACGGCGACCGTTCCGGTCGCGGCCGGTACCAACCTCCTGCACGCGGTCGCCAGCGACGCGCAGGGCAATCTCGGCAAGGAGACCCGCGCGGTGGTCGCCGGGCCCACGGTGTCGCTCGATCGCACGGTCGCGCAGGCGATCACGGCCACGATCTCGGCGCAGACGTTCGACGCGATCGCGCGCGGCGCGAGCACGTACCTGACCACCGCCGACTTGACGACCGCGGTCGCCGGCTCGAACCCGGTGCTCGATATCGGCAGCACCAACGGCCAACCCGACTGCCTGTACGCGCAAGCCGCGATCACGCTGCTGGATATCGGCAATGCCGACATCCAGCTGGTCCCCACGCCCGGAGGTCTGATGCTCGACGCCACGCTCGACGATCCGACGGTCGCGCTGCACCTCCAGTGGTCGGTGTCGTGCCTCGACGGCTCGAAGGACGTCACGGTGACCGCCAACCGGATCCACATCGCCGGGCTGCTTTCGACCAAGATCGATATCCACAGCCACCTCGACTTCGAGCTCCAGAACCCCGACGTCACGATCGACGGGTTCGCCGTCGACATGGGCGGCGTGCCGCAGGCGATCATCGACATGCTCGACCTCGACACCAAGCTCGGCCCGGTGCTCGCGTTCGCGGTCGAGAAGCTCGTGGTGCCGATGCTCAACAACACGCTGGCCTCGCTCGACGAGACCAAGACGCTCGACGTGTTCGGCCGCCAGGTCGACGTCACCGTGACCCCGAGCCGCGTCGACTTCGATGCCACCGGCGCGGTCGTGATCCTCGACAGCGAGTTGCGCGCGCAGAACGACACCGGCGACTTCGTGTTCGTCCCCAACACGCTGCCGGCGATGGATACCAGCCACGGGTTCCAGCTCGCGGTGTCCGACGACGCGGCCAACCAGCTGCTCACGAGCCTGTGGTCGGCCAAGGCGCTCGACGTGCCGATCGATCTCCAGACCGGTCCCTACGGGGAGATCGGCAAGCTCTACGACCGCGTGGAGCTGACGACCGCGGCGCCGCCCTATCTCGACGCTTCGGGCGATCACCTGAAGCTGGTGGTCGGCGACCTGATCGCCTCGTTCGTGTCCGGCGAGGAGGTCGTCACCAAGGTCGCGATCAACGCCGAGGTCGCGCTCGACGTGAAGGCCGACCAGGCCACCGGCGCGCTGCGCCTCGACGTCGGCGACCCCACCGCGTATGTCGACATTCTCGACGACGGCGTGGTCGGCGCCAACAGCCTGTCCAACGCCGAGTTCGAGGCGATCACCTCGTTCGCACTGGCCCGCGTGGTCGCGGTCGGGTCGGGGGCGCTCGGGGCGATCCCCCTGCCGTCGGCGGGTGGCGTGGCGGTCGCGGGCGTGTCGGTGTCCGAACAAGTGGGTTACCTCGTGGTCGCGGGCGAGGTGCAGTAGCCCGTTCTTGCAGCCCGTTCTCCGTGACGCAGTCCACGGCCCGAGAGGTTGTGGATTCGACACTTGACCCCGGGTGCCACGTCGAGTGACATGCCCCGCATGACCTCGGGGGGTCCCATGTCGAGAAGGACAAGCTGGGTGATCGTGGCTGCGGCCCTGACGATCGCGATCGGATCGTCGTGTAGCGGTGGCGGCTGCGGGGGATGCGGCTTCGAGCCGATTCCCGGTGGGTTCCCGTCGAACCAACGCAATCCCAACGCGGTGCAGGTTCGCGTCACGCAGAGCGGCCTCACCTCGGTGAGCTCCAACCCCGCGGCGCTGCTCGGCAGCCTGGGCGGTAGCAGCACGCCGGGCGTGCTCGAGTTCAACGTCCCCGCGAACTGCGGCGGCCAGACGCCGGTGTGTTGCCCCAACGGTCAGCCGATGAATCCGTGCGGGCCGATCGACATCGATCTCAACGAGCAGCCGGGCGACCTGCCGCGTCTCGAGCTGAGGCCGCAGCAGAACCAGTCGCGGCTCGACGTCACGGTGCGCGCGCGGATCAAGACCGCGATGGACATCCCGGTCAACGTGCCGATCGCCGGTGACTGCGGCGTCAAGATCGACACCACCGCCGGCACCCCCGACGACGTCCAGGTCGACGTGCCGATCAGCTTCGAGCAGGACGCCACCGCGGGCACCACGAACGTGATCGTCGGCGACGTCGCGATCAGCAACCTCAAGGCCGAGGACGTGGCGCTGACCGGCGGCATCGGCTGCCAGATCGCGAACCTCGGCACGTCGTTCTTCCTCGGCCTGCTCACCGACCAGCTGACCGGTCCGATCAAGGACACGATCCAGGGCGCGACCTGCAAGTCGTGCCCGTCGGGTGACGTCGGCGAGTGCGGTCCGTTCGCCGACGCGTGCGACAACAACACGTGCATGAAGGGAGGCGAGTGCCTCCAGGAGCTCGGCCTCGACGGCCGCGCGCGCGGTACGTCGCTGTTCGGCTCGTTCTCGCCCGGCACCACCGGGGCGATCGATCTCTACGAGGTCGCCGGCGGCTACGCCACGACCAACACCAACGGCCTCGCCCTCGGGCTACTCGGCGGCATGTTGCCCGCCGGCGCCGATCGCGATCGCTGCGGTCCGCCTGCCACGGCGCCGCAGCTGAGCGCGATCCCGGTGTCGAGCTTCTTCCAGGGCAACACCCGCCCCGACAACAACCAGCCGTTCGACGTCGGGTTCGGCATCCACAAATCGCAGCTCGAGCAGTTCGCGTACGCGGGTTACGACGGCGGCCTGCTATGCCTGACGATCAGCGGCAGCACCGTGTCGCAGCTCAACACCGACACGATCTCGCTGCTATCCCGCTCGCTGGCCAACCTGGTCGACGGCAACGCGCCGGTGGCGATCGGGCTCCGGCCGCAGAGCCCGCCGACGATCACGCTCGGCCGCAACATCTTCACCGACGACGGCAACGGTAACGTCACGCTGACCGAGCCGCTGCTCGACATCACGTTCAGCCAGCTCGAGATCGACTTCTTCGCCGCGGTCGACGACCAGTACGTCCGCGTGTTCACGGTGGTCACCGACGTCCACTTCCCGGTCGGCCTCCAGGTCACGGGGATGGGCGAGCTCGCGCCCGTGATCGGTAACCCCGACGACGCGTTCACCAACCTCAGCGTCAAGAACTCCGAGGCGCTGACCGAGGATCCGCAGGACATCGCCGACCTGTTCCCGACGCTGCTCAGCCTGGTGCTGCCGCAGCTCTCGAACGGGCTCGCGCCGATCTCGCTGCCGGATCTCGGCGGCCTCCAGCTCGACATCACCGACGTCACCGCTGTCGACAACGTCAACTTCCTCGCGATCTTCGCGAACCTCGCCGCCGCGCAGATGCAGCGACCGGTCGACACCACTGCCTCGATCGGCGAGGTCTACCAGCCGCCGATGTCCGACGCGGCTCACCCGCGGCGGTGGCGCGACGCGCGCCAGCCCACGGTGCAACTCCACCTCGGTGGGACCGCCGACCACCTCGAGTACTCGTGGCAGATCGATCACGGCGCGTGGTCGCCGTGGTCGAAGAACCCGGACCCGACGCTGCACGCGCGCGTGTTCTGGCTGCCCGGCACTCACACGATCGACGTCCGCGCGCGCCGCATCGGCCAGCCGGAGACCGTCGACCTGACGCCGGTGTCGCTCGCGGTCGAGCTCGGCATCAACGCCGGTATCGCGCCCCACGTGGCGCCGTTCCACGGCGCGCCGGGTTCGGCGCAGGGCTGCAACTGCGACGCGAGCGGGGGCGATCCACTGTCGACCGCTCCGCTGGCGCTGCTGGTCGGCCTCTTGCTCCTGCCGATGGGCGCGATGCGTCGCCGGATCGTCCGCTTCGCCGGCTCGATGACCCGTCGGGTGTCCCGCCGCAGTGCGATGCAGGTGCTGGGCTCGCTCGTCGTGCTCGCGATCGGTGCGCTGGCGCCCGGTTGCAGCTGCGGCAACTACTGCGGCGACGCCGAGTGCATCGCCGGTGATATCGACCACGGCGGCCTCGGCCGGTGGACCAGCATCGGCGCGGACGACTCGCGCGTGCTGGTCGCGACCTACGATCAGGGCCTCGGCGATCTGGTGGCCGCCGACGTGACCACGCCCGATGCGATGTTCCTGGTCGCCGTCGACGGCATCCCCGACGACGTCACCCCGACCCACAACAAGGACAGCTACCGCAAGGGCATCGAGGAGCCGGGCCCCGACGTCGGCGCGTGGACCTCGGTCCAGGTCGCCGGTGGCCTCGGCATGATCTCGTACCAGGACCGCGAGGCGGGCGCGCTCAAGTTCGCGCGCGAGACCAAGGAGACCGAGTGGACGAGCTACGTCGTCGACGGAGGAAATGGCGAAGAGGTCGGGCGCTACACCTCGCTCGCGCTCGACGCCGACGGGCACCCGGCGATCGCGTACACCGCGATCGGGACCGACGACGGCGCCGGCCATCGCATCACCGAGCTGCGGATCGCCCGCGCGGGCGCACAGGATCCGAAGTCATCCGAGTGGACCACCGGCCTGATCGCGCAGGCTCCCGGCACGTGCGCCGGTCTGTGCGGCAGCGGCGAGGCGTGCATCGACACCATGGACGGCCCGACCTGCACCGCGACCACCGCGGACTGCAACGGGACGTGTAGCGACACCGAGGCGTGTATCGCCGGCACCTGCACCGCGGCGATCGCCGACCCCGAGGTCGCCGACATCGCGACCGGCACCGGCCTGTTCACCGATCTGGTGGTGCTGCCCGACGCTCGTCTGGCGGCGGTGTACTACGACCGCAACACGCGCGAGCTCAAGATCGCGGTCGAGGACGGGCCCAACACGAACACGTTCACCGAGACCGTGCTCGACGGTGGCGGCGCGACCGATCGCGGGATGTGGGCGAGCGCGGTGGCCGACGGCGCCGGTACGGTGCACATCGCCTACCAGGACGCGCTCGGCGACCAGCTGTTCTACACGACGGTCGATCTCAGCTCTGGGGTCTCGCCCGGTACGCCCGAGGTCGTCGACGACGGCACCCGGATGGGCGAGACCCGCACCCACAACGTCGGCGCCGCGGCCTCGATCTATCTGGTCGGGGGCTCGCCGCAGATCGCCTACCAGGACGGCCTGACCAGCGACGTCTACCTCGCGAGCAACGTCAACGGCGCGTGGACCGTCGAGGCGATCTCGTCGGGGCCTCTCCTCGACGGGTTCTCGATCGGCGCGACCACCGGTCACGGCCAGCCGTATCTCGCGTGGGATCGGCTCGACCCGTCGGTGACGCCGCCCAACGGGCTGTTCGTCCAGACCCGCTGATCGCAAGGTGTCGACGCTGCGGCTGACCGCCGCCAACGCCGCGCCGGTCACGCGCGGCGACTACGTCCTGTACTGGATGATCGCCGCGCGGCGGACGCGCGACAGTCACGCGCTCGATCACGCGCTCGCGCGGTGCGTCGAGCTCGATCGTCCGCTGGTCGTGCTCGAGCCGCTGCGCGCCGGCTACCGGTGGGCGAGCGACCGGCTGCACGCGTTCGTGGTGCAGGGCATGGCCGACAACGCGCATGCGTTCGCGGCCGCCGGCATCACCTATCTGCCGTATGTCGAGCCCGAACCGGGGGCAGGGCGGGGGCTCCTCGAGGCGCTCGCGCGCCGAGCGTGCGTGGTGGTCACCGACGAGCAGCCGGGGTTCTTCCTTCCCAAGATGATCGCCGCCGCCGCCGCCAAGCTCGCGGTCCGTGTCGAGATGGTCGATGGCGGCGGCGTGCTGCCGTTGCGCGCGTCCGAGCGCGCGTTCACGACCGCCGCGTCGTTTCGCCGTCACCTCCAGAAGGTGCTGCCGCCCCACCTGGTCGGACGCCCGTCCGCCGCGCCGCTCGCGCGCGTGAAAGAACTAGCCCGCGGGGCGAGCGTCACCGGACGGATCCTGAGGACGTGGAAGCCGGCGACCGACGCGATGCTCGCCGGCACCGCCGAGGCGCTGGCCGCGCTGCCGATCGATCACGCCGTGCCGCCGGTCACCTATCGCGGTGGTGCGGTCGCGGGCGGTGCCGTGCTCGACACGTTCATCTCCGAGCGGCTCGCGCGCTACGGCGAACGCAACGATCCGGACACCGACGTGGCGAGCGGGCTATCGCCGTATCTCCACTTCGGGCACGTCGGGGCGCACGCCGTGTTCGCGCGCGTGGCCGCCGCGACGCGCTGGGATCCGTCGCGACTCGGCGAGGTCACCGGCTCGCGCACCGGATGGTGGGGCCTGCCCGAGCACGTCGAGGGGTTCCTCGACGAGCTGATCACGTGGCGCGAGCTCTGCTCCGGGTTCTGCTTTCATCGCGCCGACTACGATCGCTACGCGTCGTTGCCCGACTGGGCGCGCGCGACGCTCGACAAGCACGCCTCCGATCCTCGCCCCGTCGTGTATCGCCGCCCGCGTCTCGCGGCCGCGCGCACCGGCGATCCGATCTGGAACGCGGCGCAGCGTCAGCTCCTCGTCGAGGGTCGCATCCACAACTACCTGCGCATGCTGTGGGGCAAGAAGATCCTCGAGTGGTCGCCGAGCCCGCGCTCGGCGCTCGCCACGCTGATCGAGCTCAACAACAAGTACGCCGTCGACGGTCGCGACCCCAACTCCTACGGCGGCATCTTCTGGACGCTCGGCCGGTTCGATCATCCGTGGGGACCCGAGCGCCCGATCTTCGGGACGGTTCGCTACATGTCGTCGGACGCGACGCGACGAAAGCTCGCGATCGCCGACTACCTGCGTCGCTGGCAGCCGGACGTCTGACATCGTCGCCGGTCTCCCACCTCGTCACCACAGACATTCGTGCGACGAATCGGGGCTGGCGTCCCACTGAGGTAACGACATGAAGTGGTGTTTCGTCGTGCTCGTCTGGGCGGCGTGTGGGCAGGACAGCGTTCCCGCAGATCCGAATTCTCCCGATGCGGCCCCACCGGGAACGCCGGTCGTGACGGTGACCGCGCCCGCGAAGTCGTCGGCGTTCTACGTCACGCAGATGGTCGGCGTCACGTGGACCGTCGACGACGACGGGCCGTCGGTGACCTGCGACGTCACCGCGGATGAAGGCGGCGGCACGCCGATCTCGATCGCGACCGGCGTGACGGTGATGTCGGGATCGAGCGGGATGGCGACCTGGGATCCGACGAACGAGACGCCCGGCACCGATTACCAGGTCGAGGTCGCGTGCACCGACGACTCGAACCTGACCGGGTTCGGCACCTCGGGCGTGTTCACGCTGTCGGCGCCGCCGCAGCCGGTCGACTTCCAGACCCAGGTGCTGCCGATCCTCACGGGCACCTGCACCTCGGCGCAGTGTCACGACAGCGTACAGCCGCAGGAGTCGCTCGAGCTCACCGCCGCCAAGGCGTACGCGCAGCTCGTCGGCGTGGCGAGCCGACAGTGTTCGGGCACCCAGCGCGTGGCACCCGGCGATCCGACGAACAGCTACCTGATGATCAAGCTGCAGGGCGGTGGCGGGAGTTGCTTCACGGGAACCAGGATGCCGAAGCCGCCGAGCTCGATCTCGACCGCGCAGATCCAGCTCGTCCGCGACTGGATCTTCAACGGCGCTCCGCCGTGACCCGGGTACCGCGGTCGCGGTAACACGAGTCCATGATCCAGTTCTACGGCGCGCCGATGTCGAGCGCGGGCCGCACGCACCTCATGCTCGAGGAGGTCGGCGTTCCGTACGAGTATCACAAGGTCGATCTGCGCAGCGAGGAGGCGCGGATCGAGCTCCGCAAGCTCAACCCGCTCGGCAAGATCCCGTATCTGGTCGACGGTGACGTCAAGCTCTGCGAATCGGCGGCGATCAACTTCTATCTCGCCGAGAAGTACAAGCCGGAGATGATGCCGGCCGACCTCGCGGATCGCGCGCGCGTGTACATGTGGTCGTTCTGGGCGATGACCAACCTGCAGCCCGACGCGCTCGCAGTGATGCACGCGAAGATGCGGCCCGACGAGGAGCACCCCGGGCTGCCGGCCAAGCAGCAGCACGTGCAGCGCTTGCTCGATCACCTCGAGCGCGAGCTCGGCGACTACCTGGTCGCGAACACGTTCTCGGTCGCCGACGTGATCGCGGGCTCGGTGGTCAACTTCGTCGATCGGGCAGGTGCCGGCACGCTCGGCCCCAGGACCACGGCCTGGCTCGAGGGGCTGCGCTCGCGCGCGTCCTGGAACAAGGTCGCGGCGCAGGGCTAGCAGCGCGGTTCGCGCGCGTCGGGCCCGCGTCGGCGGGGCGTGCGCGTGCTAGGAACGTACGTTCATGCGGATCGCGCACTGCTCCGACCTCCACCTGCTGTCGCACGAGGGTGCGCGCTGGCTCGAGCTCGCGAACAAGCGCTGGATCGGCGCGATGAACCTGCTCAGCAATCGCAGCCGCCACTATCACGTCGACGCGTTCGAAGACATGGTCGCCGATCTCAACGAGCAGGCGATCGACCACGTGCTGTGCACCGGCGACGTCACCAACCTGGCGCTGCGCCGCGAATTCGAGTTCGCGCGCGAGCGGTTCGATGGTCTCGTCGGTGGCGGGGAACGCGTCACGGTGATCCCCGGCAACCACGACGCCTACGTGGCCGAAGGCGTCGGCCTGTTCGCCGAGCTGTTCGCGCCGTTCTCGACGACCGATCCGGGCTGGGAGTGGAGCGCCGACGATCGCGATCCGAGCGATCACCCGGCGGATCTGATCGACGATGACGACGGTGCCCGTCCGCGATGGCCGATCGTTCGCCTCCGTGGCGAGCTCGCGTTGATCGGGACGTCGACGAGCCGGCAGACCCCGTGGTTCACCGCGTACGGTCGGGTCGGGGCGGGACAGCTCGACCGCGTGGCGCGCGTGCTGCGAGATCCTCGGGTCGCCGGCAAGGTCCGGCTGATCGCGATCCATCACCCACCGGCGGGCAAGCGCGCTCGCAGCAAGATCCGTGGCCTGCGCGATCACGCAGCGTTTGCGGACGTGATCGCCGAGCACGGCGCCGATCTGATCGTGCACGGACACGAGCACCGCGATATGACGGAACAGCTCGAGGGCCCGAACGGTGTCGCGGTTCCGGTGCGTGGGGTGGTGTCGGGAACCTACTTCACCGGCCCCGACCATCACGACCGCACCGCTCGCTACCGGGTCTTCGAGATCGAACAGGGACAGGTGATCGCCGACCACTATCGGATCTGGGATCGAGATAACCGGCGTTTCGTGGCAGAGGTCGAACCACACACTTGACCTCGCCCAGTTTCCCAACCACATTCCCCGTCCGTGCCTCGTCGGACCTATCACCTAGAGACAACGCCATGACCGCCATCAACGCCGTGATTCCACCCGGGGAGCTCGACACGCCGGAGGCCATCGAGGCAGCCGACGAGCGCTACATCATGCGGCCGTGGTCGCATCCCAAGGGCGAGCCGGTGATCGTCGCGCGCGCCAAGGGCTGCGAGGTCACGGACATCCACGGCAAGACGTACCTCGATCTGACGTCCGGCTACTTCGTCAACAACGCCGGGCATTGCCACCCGCGTATCGTCGAAGCCGCCACGCGTCAGATGGGTGAGGTGCTGCAGGTCTCCGGCAAGCACGGCACGCTCGCCGCGATCCGCCTCGCGAAGAAGTTGATCGAGCTGGCGCCCAAGTCGCTGTCCAAGACGTTCTTCTCGACCGGTGGCTCCGAGTCCAACGAGTTCGCGCTCAAGATGGCGCGCCAGTACACCAAGAAGCCCGACGTCGCGTTCCTCGAGAACGGCTACCACGGCCTCACGCTCGGCTCGCTCGAGGTCACCGCGAGCCAGAAGTATCGCGACTCGGCGGGCAAACCGCTCGGCCCCGAGAACTTCGCGATCCCGACGGCGTACTGCTACCGCTGCCCCGCCAAGAAGGACGTCGCGACCTGCAAGACCGAGTGTCTCGACGGCGTCGAGGCGACACTGACCTCTCACAAGACCGCGGCGATCATCGCCGAGGTGATCCAGGCGGTCGGCGGGCTCGCACCACCGGTGAAGTGGTGGGACCGGCTCGATCGCATCCGCAAGCAGCACGGCATCCTGCTGATCGCCGACGAGGTCCAGACCGGTCTCGGGCGCACCGGCAAGATGTTCGCGTGCGAGCACTACGGCCTCACGCCCGACATCCTGACCGGCGGAAAGGGGCTGTCCGGTGGCGTCGGTTCGCTGGCGATGACCGCGGCCAGCGAGGCCGTGTGCAAGGAGTTCTTCGGCGGCACCACGCCGACGTCCGGTGGCAACGCGGTGTCCGCGGCCGCCGGCCACGCGATGATCGAGACGTTGATCGACGAGGGCCTGGTCGAGAACTGCGCCAAGATGGGCCGCTACTTCACCGAGGCCGCGTGGGCGCTCCAGGATCCGTGGATCGGCGACGTCCGGTTCACCGGCCTGCTCGGTGGCATCGAGCTGGTCCGAGATCGCGAGACCAAGGAGCCGCTCCCCAAGTCCGAGGTCGGCAAGGTCAAGGACCTGCTGCACGAGGCGGGGATGCTGATCACGGTGTCCGGATGGCACGGCAACTGTCTGCGGCTCCAGCCGCCGCTGTCCGTGACCTCGGCGCAGATCGACCAGTTCATCACGGCGCTGCGCAAGGCCCTGACGACGCTGCGACAGGGCTGACACGGGCCCGAAATCGCTTTCGATGTTGGCGATTTTGGATACATTCCCCTCCGCATGAATCTGTTCGCGCTCCGCAAGCACTTCGACAAGCTCGTACACCCGCTGGTGTCGACGATGGCGAAGCTGCCGCTGCACGCCAACGCGTGGACGATGCTGGGGGCGCTGATCGGGCTGGTCGGTGGTGTGGTGTTCTTCTACGGACACTGGTGGTTGGGGCTCGGCCTGCTCCTGGTCCGCGGCCTGGTCGACCACGTCGATGGCTTCAAGGCGCGCAACCACAACCAGCGCTCGACGTTCGGTGCCGTGATGGACGACGTCTGCGACCGCTGGGTGCTCGGCATCATGTACGCCGGCGGCTGCCTCAACCTGGCGTACGACTACCCGCACATCCTCGTGGTGCTCGGCTTCGGCATCACCGGTGCGCTCACCAACGTGATCATCAAGCTCTCGATCTACGCCGAGAGCCAGCAGGACGTGTGGCGCGACAGCGGCAAGATCGGCCACCCGGTCGATGTCGTCGGCCTGTTCGGCTCCGCCGAGTTCTTGATCTACTACGGGTTCGGCGTGTTCTTCACCGCGCTGCTCGCCGACCCGCGGCCGCTGCTGGCCGGGTGCTGGGCCGTGGCGATCATGAGCCACGTGTCGCTGCTCCAGCGCGTGCGGTTCGCGTGGAAGCGCTACCGCCACGTCGATCCGGGGTTGGTCCAGCTGGATGCCGAGCGGGCGCTCGCTCCGGTCGGGGATAGCGCCGAAGCCGGATAGCAGTCGATGACCACCGCCGTGCCGGCAGTACCTTCGGCCTCCGCGCCCCCCCAGCGAATCGTGTCGCCGCTCAACCCGGCGAACGCGGTCACCGCCTCGCGGTTTTTGACGCTGCCCCCGTTCGTGTGGGCGGTCCACACCGGTCACCACCAGTGGGCGACGATCTTCATTTTGATCTGCGGCCTGCTCGACAAGCTCGACGGACTGGTCGCCAAGGTGTTCGATTGCCGGAGCGCCTTCGGGGAAATGTTCGACGCGATCACCGATGCGATCTGCTACGGGTTCTGCCTCGTGATCGTCGCCGCGTACGGATGGGCACCGGCGATCCCGGTGGCAGCGATCATCGTGCTCGGCCTCACCAACACGGTGCTGCGCGGGATCTACGCCAAGCGGGCGGGCCGCACGGTCAACTACAAGTCGTACGCGATGGAGCGGATCGTCGCGTACACCGGATACTTGATCGGGTTCGCCACCGGCGGCATGGAGGTCGAGTTCTTCTTCTGGATGTTCGTGCCGCTGATGATCGTGATCCTGCTCCACGACTCCAAGCGCATGCTGGTCGATGCGGTGCCGGGAGCGATGCGATGACCGGAGGCCCTGCATGAACGAGATCATGTCGGCGAACGCGTTTCGCTGGTTCCTCACGATCCTCACCGGTGGGCTCGCGGGCACGTGGATGATCTACGACGCGATCAGCCTGATCCGGTTACGCAGGCGCGGCGAGTCTCCCGAGGACGACCCGATCGCCGGCGACAAGGCATTCGGCTACGTGATCGGCATGATCATCGGCGCGATCGGGCTGTGGGGGTGTCTCCGGTTTCACGGCGTGGTGTGACCGCTCCGTTCGCCGGCAGGCACAGCAGCCAACGCACGCGGTCGGCCCAATGGCAGCCGCTCTCGGTGGGCGAGGATGCGGACGCCACCGACGTCGCGCGCCGCGGCGATCTTGGCGAGTCGGCGACGCGGCATGCTGGGCAGCCCGAGGCGGAGGTGGACCGTGCCCCAGTGCACCGGCACCAGCTGGTTGGCACCGAGCCGTTCGTAGATGTCGAGCGCGCAGTCGGGATCGATGTGGATGCCGCGATCCCGGGCCGCGCGCCGCATCCGGTAGTACCAGACCGGGAGCATGCCGCCGATCGGGAGCAGCGCCGCGTCGATGTCGTGGTACTTGCCGATGTCGTCGAACACGGCGTGATCGGAGAAGTCGACATCGCCGGCGTGATGCAGCGTCGCGCCACCGCCGGCGACCACGTAGCCGAGCGCCATCGGCGAGCTGCTCTTGCGCCAGCGGCCGTGATCGTGGCGGGTCGGCACCGCGGTGACGCGGGACCCCGCGATCTCGAGCTCGTCGCCCGGCTCGACCTCGGTGAGCTCGCGAAATCCGAGATCGGCGACCACGTCACGGGCTCCCTTGGGCACGATCAGGTGCGTGTCGCGGTCCACGGCCTTGAGGCTCCACCGGTTCAGGTGATCGACGTGGCTGTGCGTGACCAGCACCGCGTCGACCTTGCCGGCCAGCCGTGCGCGCCGCCGGAGCAGCGGATCGAACAGCACCCGCGTCGGGCCGAGCTCCGCCACGGCCGTCGCGTGTCCGAGCCACGTCACCGAGGGGCCAGCCGGTGGGCCCCCCGACGGCGCCTCGTCGGCGGCGGGCTCTTTGTTGGCCGGCTCGGGCCCAGGGGACTCCACGGGGCTGCTATAGCACGGAGGTCTCCGTGCTGATGTTCTTCGCGATCGGCGTCGCTGCCGGAGCGCTCACGGGCGTGCCGATCGGGCCGGTCAATGTCGCGGTGATCGACTCCGCGTACCGCCACACGATGCGACGCGCGATCTCGGTCGGGTTCGGTGGCGCGATGGCCGACGGGCTGTACGCCGGGCTCGGCGTGCTCGGGGTGACCCCGATCCTGCGGACGTACCCGAGCGTGCCGCCGATCCTCTACGCGGTCAGCGGCCTGCTGCTTCTGGTCTACGGGTTCTACACGGCGCGCAGTCGGCCGGTCGCGCCCGCCAGCCACGATCCGTCGGCGTCGGAGTCGACCGTGATGCGGCGCGAGATGTGGACCGGGTTCCGCGTCGGCCTGCTCCTCATCATCCTCAACCCCGCGGCGATGGTGACCTGGGTCGTGATCATGGGATCGATCATCCCCGACGCCACCACCACCGAAGGCCTCGCGTGCGCGATCGGAGTATCGATCGGGAGCTTCGCGTGGTTCTCGCTGGTCGCCTACCTGACCCAGAAGGGGCGCCAGGTGCTCGGCGAGAAGGCCGCGTGGATCCCGCGCGTCGTCGGGTTCGCCCTCATGATCTACGCGCTGTACCTGCTCAGCCGCGCCCTCCGTTACGTGCTCGCCTGACGAGTACATCGCCCGACATCGCCACCCGCCGGGTATCGCCGGGAAATTCGATCGCGCGCGTTACCGCCCGTTGCGAGATACTCGTCGGGTGGAGGGATCATGCGATTCGCACTCGTGATCTGTGGGCTCGCGCTCGCCGCGTGCGGTGCCAGTACCGACGCGAGCACCGTCGACGGCGGCGATACCTGCAGTGGCACCGAGAGTCGCTGCCAGGGGCAGACGTTCCAGAGCTGCGTCGGCGGCGCGTTCGTCGATCAGGACACGTGCTCGTTCGCGTGTAACGACGCCACGGGTTGTACCGACTGCGATCCGGCGGCGGGCGACGCCTGCAACGGCAACGACATCGTCACGTGCAACCCCGACGGTAGCTTCGGCGCCGCGGTCACGACGTGCGGTCAGGGCACGGCGTGCATGGCTGGAGCCACCGGCCCGACGTGCGAGAACGCGTGCACCGCCGACGGCGTCGATCTGGTGTACGTGGTCGACGAGAGCAACGAGTTCCTCAGCTTCGACCCGCGCAAGTTGCCAAACGATCCGTTCACGCTGATCGGCACGCTGAACTGCCCGGTGACCGGCGGCTCGATCCAGATCCCGAGCGGGCCGGTGACGCCGTTCTCGATGTCGGTCGATCGCGACGGCGTCGCGTGGGTCGAGTACTCGAGCGGCGAGGTGTTCAACGTGTCGCTGACCGACGCGTCGTGCACGGCGAGCAGTTACGTCAAGCAGGCGTCGGGGATGAACCTGTTCGGGATGGGATTCGCGACCGATGGCCCGAACACCGACACCGAGAAGCTGTACATCGCCGGGGGCGGGCAGTCGGCCGAGCCCAACGGCAAGTTCGCCGACGTCGACACCCACAACATGATGTTCACGCCGCAGATCCTCGGCGACATCACCGCGAGCTCGGACTTCAGCCCCGAGCTCACCGGCACCAACGAGGGCAAGGTCTACGGCTTCTACCCGATCATCACGAGCGGGCCGGCGTACGTCCAGGAGATCGACAAGACCACCGGCGCACCGGTCGGCATGCAGTACCCGCTCGGGACCACCGGGCTCGGTGGGCAGATCCGCGACTGGGCGTTCGCGCAGTGGGGCAACAAGTTCTACATCTTCATCACCACGCAGGATGGCAACGGCGTGCGCAACTCGACGGTGCGCTCGATCGACAAGGCGACCGGCACGTACACGATCGAGCTCCAGAACCTGCCGTACTTCATCCCGGGAGCCGGCGTGTCGACCTGCGCACCGTCGGTGTTACAGTAGTCGGCGATGCATCGCGCCCTCTTGATCGGCATCGTGGTCGCGATGTCGGCGTGTGGTGGTGGTTCCGGTGGTGCCGGCAGCACGTGCTCCGTGCGGCAGGACTGCGCGATGGGCCTCGAGTGCTCGGGACCGAACGACGGACCGGTGTGCGGTGTCGCGCCGCTCGAGACCTGCACCAGCGATGCCGACTGCAACGGCGCGCGCTGCCACGCGGTGTTCGACGGCTGTAGCGCCGACGGTGTCGGCGCGCAGTGCGGCCCGATCTGTCAGAGCGATCCCGAGTGCGGCAACGGCTTCCGCTGCGATAACGGCTCGTGCGTCGCCGTGTTGTGCGATGCCGGCTTCACCTGCGAGGATCGCGAGGTCTGCGACCCGACCCGGATCGCCGCCAACGCGCCGGTCTTCGATCGCCACCACGGTTGCTTCGCGGTGACGTGCTCGACCGACGCGGAGTGCGACGGTCGGTTCTGTGTCAACGGCACGTGCCAGGACGGCGCCGGTGCATGCGCCGAGCCGATGCTCGTTCCCTGAACACGCGCGGTCCGCGCGATCGTTGCTCCTCCAACGATCGCGCACGCGTGATCGCGACATGTCCTTCGTCGCCTTGATGCGTTGACCCGGGCCAGACACGGTTCGACACTGGATCTCGATGAGCACGGAGGCCCAGGGCGTCGTTCGCAGTCTCGTGCCCGCGCGGATGGACCGCTTACCGTGGAGCGCGTTCCACTGGCGGGTCGTGATCGCGCTCGGCATCACGTGGGTGCTCGAGGGCGTCGAGGTCGGGCTCGCGAGCGCGATCGGCGGCATCCTCTCCAACCCCGATCACGCCGACGCGACGCTCCATCTCGATGCGTCGATGGTCGGGATCGCCGGCGGCGTCTACTTGGTCGGCGAGATCGTCGGAGCCCTGTACTTCGGGCGCCAGGCCGACAAGCTCGGTCGCCGGCGGCTGTTCATCGTCACGCTCGCGCTCTACCTGATCGCGAACGGGCTCACCGCGCTGTCGTTCGCGCCCTGGTACTTCCTGATGACCCGGTTCTTCGCCGGCATGGGTATCGGCGGCGAGTACGCCGCGATCCACTCGGCGATCGACGAGCTCACGCCCGCCAAGTATCGCGGTCGCGTCGACATCGCGATCGCCGGCACCTACTGGGGTGGTGCGATGCTCGCCGCCGGGGCGCAGTACGTGCTGCTCGATCCGGCGCTCGTGCCGGTCAACTGGGGCTGGCGCGGCGCGATGCTGCTCGGCCCGCTGATCGGCTTCTCGATCTGGCCGCTCCGCAAGTACATCCCCGAGAGTCCGCGCTGGCAGCTCACCCACGGTCAGGTCGAAGAAGCCGAGGCCACGGTCGACGCGATCGAGGCCCAGCTGCGCGACAGGGGCTACGAGCTCGAGGAGGTCGACCCCGCACACGCGGTGGTGATCAAACAGCAGGAACAACCCAGCGTGCTGGAGGTCGCGAAGACGCTGTCGAGGAAGTACCTCAAGCGGTTCGTCCTCGGCCTCACGCTGATGATCACGCAGTCGTTCCTCTACAACGCGATCTTCTTCACGTACGTGCTGATTCTCGAGCAGATCTATCACGTGCCGTCGGGGAGCACGGCGTACTACTTCTTCCCGTTCGCTGCCGGCAACCTGATCGGCCCGCTGCTGCTCGGCCGGCTGTTCGACACCGTCGGTCGCCGCAAGATGATCGCGCTGACCTACGGCACCTCGGGCATCCTGCTCGCGTTCAGCGGGTACCTGCTGAACATCGGCGTCTTGACCGCGACGACCCAGACCATCCTGTGGTGCATCATCTTCTTCATCGCGTCGGCCGCCGCGTCGTCGGCATACCTGACCGTCAGCGAGATCTTCCCCGTCGAGATGCGCGCGCAGGCGATCTCGCTGATCTTCTCGATCGCGCAGGGCTTCGGCGCGATGGGGTCGGTGCTGTTCGGCACGATCGTCGGTGCCGCCACCCACGAGGAGCTGCTCGGCGGCAAGAAGACCCAGGTCGTCGACGACCTCACCCCGCTCGCGATCGGGTTCGGGATCGCCGCCGGCATCATGATCATCGGAGCGGCCGTCGCGTGGTTCCTCGGCGTCGATGCCGAGGGCAAGTCCCTCGAGGACATCGCGGCGCCGATGTCGGCCGCCGAGGAGCCGCACGTCACACCGAGCGACCTCGCGAGCGGGCCACACCCGCCCGAGCACAAGCATCCCCACATGTGACTTCTTCGCGAGCGGGCACCCAGCAGCGAGGTAGACCGCGGCAGCGAAGTCGGACAACCATGACGCGGGCTATAGTCCGCGGACGGTGAAGCCGATCACGAACGTCGTGGGGTTCGACGATGCGCCGTTCACGCACGAACACCGCGGCGACGTCCGCGTCGTCGGCGCGGTGTGCTGTCGGACGCGGCTCGACGGCGTGCTCTCGGGCAAGGTCCGTCGCGACGGCGTCAACGCGACCGACGCGCTGATCGAGCTGGTCAGCGGCGGCAAGTTCGCCGAGCACATCCGCGCGGTGCTGCTCCAGGGCATCGCGCTCGCCGGCTTCAACGTGGTCGACATCCACCGGCTGTCGGCGGAGCTCGATGTCCCCGTCGTCGTCACGGTGCGCAAGCACCCGCGGCTCGGCATGGTCAAGGACGCGCTGTTCGATCGCACGCCGGGTGGCGCGCGCAAGTGGAAGCTCGTCGAGCGGGCGGGCCCACTCGAGAAGCTCGGTGCGATGTGGGTCCAGCGCATCGGCCTCACCGCCGACGAGGCCCGCGGGCTGCTGCGCGCGACCACGCTGCACGGCAACCTGCCCGAGCCGCTGCGCCTCGCGCACCTGATCGCCGGTGGCGTCACCACCGGACAGAGTCGCGGTCGGGCCTAGGGTTCGCGGAAGCGAAGTCGAAGAAGCGATCAGTTCTCGATCGCTTCGAGCAGCTCGCCGATCGTCTCCTCGACCTTGATCGCGAGCTTCTTCGGCACCGGCGAGCTCTCCTCGGCGATCAGCGCCGACAGCCGCCGCGCCGCACCGGCGATCTGCGCGCGGATCTTGTCGCGGCGCTCGCGATCGGTCTGCGGGAACACCAGCTCGCCGAACTTGCTCTTGAGCACCGGCGCCTCGGCGCCTTCCTCGAACGCCACGCGATGGATCGTCTGCAGGGTCTCCTCGTCGGCGGAGCCGTGGTCGGTGGCCTTCTGCACGAACTCGACGGTGGCCAGGCTCGGGATCGGCGACTCGTAGTTGTCCTTGTGGGCGCGCTCGATCACGCGCGGCGCGCTCGACTCGAGGAACCGGTAGCTGCCGAGCAGCTTGGCCACGGTGGAATTGCGGAGGTGGAGCTCCTTGCGGCAATACGCGTCGAAGTCGGAGAAGCCCCACTTCTCCCACAGCCGTTTGTCGCTGCAGCGCGCGAGTGCCTGCGCCAGCTCGAGCCAGGTCCGCTTGAACGCCCGGGCCTTGGCCAGGGTGTCGGCGCGTTCCGGATCGTTCGCCACGGCGAGCATCCGGTCTTCCATCATCCGGTCGGTCTTGGTGATGATCTTTTCGCCCATCGGTGAGGAACGTACGGAAGGGGTCTGATCAACTCCGCACTTCCCTCCGGGAGTGCCGCGCGGCCAGGCGAAGCCTGGGCTTGCGTTCGCATCAGTTTTCCGAGGCTTCCGGACGGGATTCCAAATGGTTATGCTCGGCACGCCGCGTGCTGCTACGTGGGTGCTCTCCGATGCGTGCCGTCCTGCTCTCCCTGCTCTCCCTGCTCGCGCTCGCGGGATGTTTCGAGCACGGGTCGGAGCTGACCTCCGCGGGGGATGACGGGTTCGGCGGGGCGGCGCCGCCGCTCGCGGCCTGCAACACCGACGACGAGTGCGTTCCGGCGGCGGCCACGTGCTGCGAGTGTCCGACGTTCGCGACGTCGATCTTCGACCCCAAGGTCGATGCGTGCGACGCGATCGACTGCGGCCCCAGCAACGGTCCGCCCGGCGATCCCGACGGCGTGTGCCCGACCAACGTCGCGGCGATCTGCGATCCGCAGATCCACGAGTGCGTGCTCGCCTGTCAGCCGCTGGCTTGCCTCGACTGCCCCGATGGCTACCTCGTGGATCCCAACGGGTGCCTCAGCTGCACGTGCGCACCGCCCCCGCAGACACCTCCGCAGTGCATCGCCGATGCGGATTGCGTGCGCGTCCGCGCCGATTGCTGCGGGTGCGATAACGGCGGCGAGGACACCGCGGTGCCCGTCACCGACGCGGCCGGGTTCGATGCCGGGCTCGCGTGTCCCACAAACCCGCAGTGCCCGGGCATCGTGAACCAGACCTGCGATCCGGCCGCCGAGGCACGCTGTATCCAGGGGGCGTGTGTACTGTCGGAGCCAGTTCCGCCCGATGCGTGCGGCCGCCCGGATCTTCCAGCGTGTCCTACGGGTACCACGTGCACGATCAACGTGAACGATTCGGCGAGCTTGTACGGCCTCGGCGTGTGCCGTCCATAGGCCCGTTGTTTCCGACGCATAGGCCGATCGGCCGGCTCGACACGTTATACTTCGTGACGATGCGCGTCTTGCAGATGGGCCCCTCATGAACGGCAACGACAGCACGGGCTCGCTCCCCGAGATGCAGCCAGCACCGTCGCTCGTCGGCGAGGTGCTCGATAACCGCTACCGCATCATCCGGAAGCTCGGCGAAGGCGGCATGGGTGAGGTGTACGCGGCCGAGCACATTCACATCGACAAGAAGTTCGCGATCAAACTGCTGCGCCAGGAGATCGTGTCCAACCCCGAGGCGGTCAGTCGGTTCCAGCAGGAAGCGCGCTCGAGCTCGTCGATCAAGCACCCCAACATCATCCAGATCGACGACTTCGGCACCCTCGCCGACGGACGCATCTACATGTGCATGGAGCTGCTCAACGGCGCGGCTCTCAACGATCTGATCACGCAACCGCAGACGGTCGAGCGACTGCTCAACATCCTGATCCAGACCGGCCACGGACTCGCCGCGGCGCACGCCAAGAACATCGTGCACCGCGACATGAAGCCCGAGAACATCTTCGTCACGATCGGGGCGCACAACGAGGACGTCCCCAAGATCCTCGACTTCGGTATCGCCAAGGTCGCCGGCAACGACGGCAGCAACAATCTGACGAAGACCGGCACGATCTTCGGCACGCCGTTCTACATGGCGCCCGAGCAGGCGCTGGGAAATCCCGTCGACGCGCGCACCGACATCTACTCGATGGGCGTGATCATGTACGAGGTGTTCGCGGGCTCGTTGCCGTTCCAGGGCGAGTCGTTCATGGGCATCCTCACGCAGCACATCACCACCGAGCCCGAGCCGGTGGCGCAGCGTGCGGCGAAGGCCGGCAAGCAACTGCCGAACGGCCTCGCCGAGGTGATCACGCGCTGCATGCAGAAGAACCCGGCGCAGCGGTTCGCGACGATGGACGACCTCGTCAACTCGATGATCCAGATCTATCGCGGGATCGCGGGTGCCGGCATGAGCTCGTACATGGAGGCCTTCACGGGCGGTGTGCCGACGAGCAACCGGGTTCCGGTGCCGACGCCGCCGCCGATGACCGGTCCGATGTCGGGACAGGCGCCCACGGTCCGCGGGACCGATCCGACGGCGCAGGTGCCGCAGACCCAGTCGGGTGGTTACCCGCCGGGTGTCCCCAACGACATGGTCGTGCCGCCGAACTTCGTGGTGGCCTCCGACAGCTACAACGCGGTGCCGCCGAAGAAGAGCAAGGCGGGGCTGATCATCGCGATCATCGTCGTGCTCCTGATCGGCGGCGCGATCACCACGTTCGCGATCGTGGGCGGTGGCAGCGGATCGGGATCCGGATCACAGGTCGCCAGCGGATCCGAGGACGGTTCCGACGGTTCGGGGTCCGACACCGTCGGCTCGAACGACAGTGGCTCGAACGACAGCGGCTCGAACGTCGCCGGCTCGAACGACAGCGGGTCGAACGCGGCCGGCTCCAACGACAGTGGGTCGGGCACCAACGGCTCGAACGATGCGGGCTCGAACGACGTCGGGTCCAACGCTGGCTCGGATATCGCCGGATCCGGGAGCGACACCAAGGTCGAGACTCCGGACGCCGGTGTCCTGGTGTTGCCGCCGGTGCACGTCAAGCTCTACGTCAAGCCGCGCGTCGGCTTCCAGGTGTACGAGGACGGCAAGAAGCTGTTCGACGGCCCCGATCTCCTCGAGGTCACGCCGGATCACCCGCGCACGGTCACGCTCAAGGCGCGGGGCTTCAAGCCCAAGACGATCACCGTCGACACCAAGAAGAAGACGGTCACCACGCGGCTCCAGCGCGAGCACCACATCGTGATCGGGCCGGGATCGAACACGCCTCCGCCGCCTCCCACGGTGGACTGCTCGGCAAAGTTCGTCATCTTCAAGCCGTCGGATCCGCGGTTCCCGGCCTGCAAGCGCCAGTACTGCTCGCTTCACAAGACCGACGTGAGGTGTGACCTCCAGTAACGCACCCGGTCGTTCACACCCCGGCGTACGTCCCGAAAACAGTGGGTGGCACCCATCACCGACTGTGGCATGGATCCAGCTACATACTGCGACTGAAGGAAAATCCGACATGCGCCGACTCATCACGACTTTCACCCTGGGGCTTGGACTCGTGCTCGCGATCGTCGCCCCGATGGTGGGGTCGACCTCGGTCGCGCATGCCGATGCTCGAAGCGAGGCGCGAACGCACTATCAGGCCGGCGTCCGGTTCTACAACGCGAACAACTATCAGGCCGCGATCCGCGAGTTCAGCGCCGCGCAGTCGCTGGCTCCGGCGGACCTGAACAACTACAACATCGCGCTCTGCTACGACAAGATGGGCGATGCCGAGTCGGCGATTCGCTACTACCGCGATTACCTCGACAAGGTGCCGAACACGCCGCGGCGTGCGGAGATCGAGGCCAGCATCTCGCGGCTCGACGCGGCCGCGAAGTCGGCGGCGGCGAAGCGTGCCGAGGAGGAGCGCCGTGCGGCCGAGGCCAAGCGCAAGGCCGACGAGGCCGCCGCGAAGAAGGCCGCGGAAGAAGCGGCGGCGAAGAAGAAGGCGGAGGAAGCGGCCGCGAAGAAGAAGGCCGAGGAGCCAACAGGACCGACCTTCGGCCCGCAGCCGGTGGGGACGCAGCCGACCGGCCCGCAGCCGGTCGGCGTCGGATCGACGGGCACGCCGAGCACCGGCCAGGTGAGCCCGACCGGCGACGCGCAGCTCGATCGCGTCCAGCAGATCGACATCAACCAGATTCGCGACCAGCGGATCGGTGGGGCCGCGAGCGGCCTCCCGAATCGCGAGAACACCACGCCGGGCGCGACCTCGCCTCGGGCTCCGTCGGGGGCCAACCTGTCGACCGGCGCCGGTGCGAACGGCGAGGTCGGGGCGGCGGGGCAGCCCGACGACCGGAACGGGACCGCTCCGATGGCGAACACGAGCCCGACCAACCCGCCCAACGCGGCGGGCGGCAACGCGGCGACGCCGAACACCAACCCCGGCGAGCCCGCCGACAAGAAGGCGACGCCGGTCTACAAGAAGTGGTGGTTCTGGGCGGTCGTCGCGGTCAGCGCGTACGTCGTGTACTCGATCGCCACCGACGGCTCGAAGTCGCAAACCGGTCGCGAGCTCCCCGGGCTGATGCCGCAGGCGCCCGCGGCCCCCGGCGGCGGCGTCGCGCTGTTCCGGTTCTGATCCACCGATCGATCACGGATGACGCGCTAGACTTCGCGAATGCGAAGTCGCGCTGAGGAGCGGTGTCACGACGCTCCGGAAAGACTGCGCGCGTGACCTCCTCCGACGATCTGCTGCGTGCGACCCGGTGGTTGCGGCAGCACCCGCTGGACCACGGCGCGTGGCTCGACGTCGCGGCGCTACTGGCGGCGCGGGGCGCATCCGAGGACGCCGAGGTCGCGTTCGCGACGATCGGGGAGGGCGCGCGGATCGGCGGCCAGGTCGGCCTCGCGGTGGCGTGCGGCCGGCACCTCGCGGAGCTCGGCGACGTGCGCGGTCCCGAGCTGATCGACCAGATCGTCGATCGCTATGCCGCTGCCGATGGCGACCGCCCGCAGCGCGCACCCACGATCCCTCCGACGCCGCAGTCCGAGCGCGCCGCGGCCTCGCTCCCCGGCGCCGCCCCCGACGTCGCGGAGCAGGACGATCCGATCGACGACGCGCGCGCCGTGGTTGCCAAGCTCGGGGCGTGGCTGACCGCGCGCAAGATCGCGGAGCCGACCCGCGCACCCTTGCTGTCGTCGTTGTCGCGGCCGGGGGCGCGCGCGCTGATCGGCGTGATGAAGGCGCGGCCGGTTCCCGCCGGGACCGTCGTGATCGACGTCGGCGAGCCGGCGACGGCGCTGTACTGGATCGCGCACGGGACCGTCACGGTGTCGCGCGCCGACGGCACCGAGCTCGGCGAGCTCCACTCCGGTGGACTGTTCGGCGAGATCGCGCTGGTCGGCGGCACCACGCGGACGGCGCGGGTGACGGCGCGCGATGACTGCTGGCTGCTCGAGATTCCCGCGAGAGCCGTCGAGACCGCGGCGCAGAAGTACCCGCGGCTCGCCGAGGTGCTGGCCAGCCACGCGCGCCATCGCTTGCTGGCGAACCTGATGCGCACTAGCGAGCTGTTCCGCGCGCTCGCCGACAGCGATCGCGAGACCCTGCTCGGCAAGTTCACGACCGAGCTGGTCGCGGCCGGCACCACGATCATCCACGAGGGCACGCCCAACCAGCACCTGTGGGTGGTGGTGTCGGGCAACTGCGTGGTGCGGACGGCCGGCGAGGAGCTCGCGCAGCTCGGTGCCGGTGCCGCCGTCGGAGAGATCTCGCTGGTCAGCGGCGAGCCGGCGGTGGCCGACGTGATCGCCGTCGAGCCCGCGGTGCTGCTGCGGCTTGCTCGCTCCGACTTCGAGGTCGTCGCCGAGAAGCACCCGACGCTGCTCGCCGAGGTCAAGAAACTGGTGGTCGCGCGCGAGACCGCGAACCGCGCCCTGTTCCCCGATGCCTCGGATCTGATCGTATGAACCGAACGCTCTCGCTCTCGCTCTCGCGCTCGCTCATCATCGTCGCCGGCTGCGTCGACAAGGGCCCGGGTCCCAAGGGCAAGAAGGTCGACGTCACCTACGTGCAGAGCCACCTGTTGGCCGCGGTACCCGGCGACATCGAGCACTTCGATCTCCCGGTCGGCGACAAGCTCGTCTACGTCGGTAACAAGGTCGACAAGACCCGCGTCGCACCGGGACAGCCGGTCACGATCACGCACTACTGGAAGGTGCTCGCACCGATCGGCGATCGCTGGTTCGTGTTCGGGCAGGTGCGCGGGGCCCCCGGCACCGCCGACTTCCAGAACCTCGATCCGACCGACATGGAGATCGGGCACGCCCCCGAGACCTGGCAGGCCGGCGAGATCATCGAGGACGTCCAGACCTTCACGCTGCGCCCCGACTGGCGCTCGACCGAGGCGACGGTGCTGGTGGGCTTGCTCGAGCGCGGCAAGCACGGGCCGCTCGATCGCATGGCGGTCACCGGGCCGAAGACCCGGGACCGCGCGATCGTCGCGCGGCAGCTCGAGGTCGACCTCGCGCACGCACCGGCACCGAAGGGCACCACGTACATCTCGCACGCGCAGGGACCGATCGCGATCGACGGCATCGCCAACGACCTCGGGTGGGCCGGGATCCAGCCGACCACGCTGGTCACCGCCGAGAGCAGCGCCGATCCGATCGGCAAGGCGACCGCCAAGCTGACGTGGGACGAGACCTATCTCTACGCGTTCATCCAGGTCACCGACAGCGACATCACGACGCCGTACGACAAGCACGACCAGCCGCTGTGGAAGGGCGATTGCGTCGAGCTGTTCATCGACGCCGATGGCAACCGGCGCGGCTACATCGAGCTCCAGGTCAACCCGAACAACGCGACGTTCGACAAGTGGTACGCGACCACGCGCGCGGCTCCCGGCGACGAGTCGTGGGACAGCGGCATGGTGACCGCGGTCAAGCTGCGCGGCAGCGCCAAGGCCGGCGACTCCGGCGATCAGGGCTGGGACGCCGAGATCGCGATCCCGTGGGACGCGGTCAAGGGTCGGCAGGCGAACATGGCGGTGCGGTTGCCTCCCCACGTCGGCGATCGCTGGCGCCTCAACATCGTGCGCGTCGATCGCAAGACCGGCGGCAAGCCGAACGCGGTGACGGCATCGTCGTGGAATCGGATCACGATGGCCGACTTCCACGCCCTCGATCGCATGGTGGTCGCGGTGTTCGCCGATCGCACCGGATCGATCGTCCCGCACGCGGGACCTCCCGACGACGGAGCCGGCAGTGGCGCGGGAAGTGGTAGTGGCAGTGCCGCGGGCAGCGGCGGTGATAGCAGCGCGGCCGGCAGTGGCAGCGCGACGGCCGCAGCACCGCTTCCTCCGATCATCACTCGTGCGCTGGCCGCGACGCGCGGCACCGTGCCCATCGAGCTGCTTCCTTCTGGCACGCGATTCGCCGCGACCCAGCTGACCGACGATCAGCTCGACGAGCTCGTCAGGCTCGCGCTCGCGCGCAGCGCCGACGTCGCGATCGAGCTCGGTGCTGCACGCACGCTTCCCCGGCCGCGGGTCGCGCAGGTGGTACAGCGTCTCAAGTCACTCGGTGTCCGCCGGATGTCGGTGCGCGACACCAGCGCGAAGCCGAAGCTGTCACCGAAGGTGCTCGCGACGATCGCGGCCAGCCCCCCGCGACTCTCGATCGAGGTGCGGCTGCAGGGTGCGCGGATCGGCACCGAGGTACTCGACGACGACCAGCTGTTCGAGGCGATGCGGCTCGCGGTCGCGCGCAACCCGAAGATCGCGATCGGCGTGACGCCGGCACCCAACGTGCCTCCCGCCCGGATCCTCCAGGTCATCGATCGCGCGAAGATCTCGGGGATCGCAAAAGTGGCCCTGGTTCCGAGGCATCCCGAGGGTGGGGGGGCGGGGTCGGGTTCGGGTTCGGGCCACTGACGACGACCGTGTTAGCATTTCGTAGATGCGCGGTGCGATCGTCCTGACGCTGGTCGCGGCCATCGCCGCGTGCTCCGGCCGAGGACCGCAACAGATCGGTACGCAGCCGAGCTGGCGCAAGTCCAACGCGCCGCACGTCGTGCCGGCCGCCGGGCCGGTGACGTTCGCGCCGTCGAACGAGGCCGTGGCTCGCTACAACGAGCCGGTGAGGCCGCCGCGGCGTACGGCCCTCGGCGACGCCACGATCGCGGCGGTGCGCGAGGCCGCGATCGCCGCCCGCACCCCGATCCCGGTACCCGACGCGCGGCTGTTCGAGGCGTGCTCCGAGCTCGCCGAGATCGTCCCCGAGGAAGGCATCATCTCGTACAGCCTGGTCGAGTTCGCGTTGCAGCGGAACGGCATCATCGAGCCATCGCCGCACCTGCTCGTGGTGTGGGGCGACGTCAGCTCGCCCGAGCTGATCGTCGATCAACTGAAGCCGCGGCTCGCCGAGATCTTGGCCGATGGCGCGACCACACGGGTCGGCATCGGGAGCGCGAAGCGGCTGGCGGATGGCACCGGTGCCGTGGTGTTCGCGCTCCAGGGCTCGGGCGTCTCGACCTCGCCGATCCCGCGCTCGATCGCGGCGGGTGGCAGCCTGACGATCGATGCGGTCGTCGAGGCTCGCTACAAGGACCCCGAAGTGTTCGTCACCCACGACGGCGGGGGCACCGAACGACTCGATCTCAAGCTCGCCTCGGCGAACGCCGGCAAGTTCACCACGCAGCTGCGGTGCCCCGAACAGCCGGGCCGCCAGCAGATCGAGATCACCGCGAGCGACGCGCAGGGCTCGACGGTGCTCGCCAACTTCCCGGTGTGGTGTGGCGCGTTGCCACCTGCCACGATCACCGTCGAGCCGAGTCGCGACGACACGCCGGTCAACGATCCACGCGAGGCCGAGCACCGGCTGCTCGCGCTGGTCAACGCCGATCGCCAGGCCGCGGGGCTCGCGGCGCTCGTGTGGGACGAGCGGGTCGCCGACGTCGCGCGCGGTCACTCGAAGGAGATGCGCGAGACCAAGGTGGTGGCGCACATCTCGCCGACCACCGGTTCGGCCGCCGATCGCGTGCGCGCCGCGCACATCAAGACGGCCGTCGTGCTCGAGAACGTCGCGCGGGCCTACGGCATCGGCGAAGCGCACCTCGGGCTGATGAACAGTCCGGGGCACCGCGCCAACATCATGTCGCCGACGGCGACGCACATCGGGATCGGCGTCGTGTTCGGTGACACCGTGTCGGGACGTCGCGAGATCTTCATCACCCAGGTGTTCACGCGCGTGCCTCCCAAGATCGATCCGGGGCGCGCGGCCGACCTGCTCCGCGCCAAGCTCGAGAAGGTGGTCAAGGTCGGCGTCGATGCGCGGCTGGTCGCGATCGCGCAGCAACTCGCGAGCGAGCTCGCCGCCGGCAAGACCCGCGAGCAGGCGTATCCGCTGGTGAAGCGTCAGGTCGATGCGCTCGGCAACGTCTACGAACGGGTCGGGAGCGTGATCACCGCGGCCTCGGAGCTCGATTCGCTCGACGGCCGGTCGCTGCTCGGCAGCTCGCGGCCGACCGACGTCGGTATCGGGATCGCGCAGGGTCCGCATCCCGACATCGGCGACAACGCGATCTGGGTCGTGATCCTGCTCGGCCATCGCCGCTAGCAAGCTAGGCAGCGCCGAGCGCGGACAGCACGGCGATCTCGATCAGGTCGGCGCCGGCATACAGTGCCTCGCCATCGGTCGGCGTCGGAAGCTCCGCGAGCGCCTGCGGCAACGGCGTGTCGACCTCGTCGACCAGCTTCTGCGCGAGCGCGGTGAACGTGGGCTCGGCACCGGCGAGCCCGGCGACCAGCGCGATCACCGCGGCGACATCGTCGGCGGGCGTGGCCTCGGGCGTCGGACCGAGCCCCGAAGCCATGATCGTCGGCACGCCGCCATCGTCCATCACCACGGTGCGCGGACCGATCGCGCCGTGGGCGCCACCGATCTCGTGGATCGCTGCGGTACCGCGCGCGAGGCGCTTGAGCACGCGCACGAGCTCGGCGGCCGGCAGGACCGGTGGGGCATCGGCGAGCGATGCGCCGGCCGGCGCCTCGAAGATCAGCGACCGCGCCTGGCGATCGAGGCTGAGTGCCCGCTGCACGAACGGGCTCTGCGCGCGGCCCAACATGCGCGCATGATCGAACGCGCCGATCGAGTCGTCGGTGGCGTCGAACCGCTCGATGATCACCGAGCGATCGAGCACGGTGTCGACGGCGCGGATCAGCTGGCTCACCGGCGTCGTGCCGAGCGGGGTCTCGAACTGGTAGCGCGGCTGATCGTCATCGGTCGTTGCGGGCCGCGGCGGCTGGACCAGCGGCTGCTGCATCGAGATACGCTGAGCGCGCCGACCGACCGCGAACGCACGTCCCGAGCCGCCGAGGTCGAGGTCCTCGATCTGGCGGCGCAGCTCGCCGAGGGTCTGGGTGCGCTCCTGCGGGTTCTTGACCAGCAGGCCCGCGAGGATCGGATCCCAGTCCGGGTTGATGTTCTCGGCCACGCTCGATGCCAGCGGCGGTTGCTCGCCGAGGTGCTGCGCCACGAAGTCCGGTCCGAGGAACGGCATCCGCCCGGTCAGCGCCTCGAACAACGTGACGCCCACCGAGTACAGATCGGCGGCGATCGAGATCGGGGCACCCGTGATCTGCTCCGGCGACATGTACGCGAGCGTTCCGATCAGACCACCGGTCTGGGTCTGGCCGAGATCGACGAGGTGGGCGACACCGAAGTCGCCGAGCTTGGCCGTGCCGCGCGCGTCGAAGAACACGTTCGCCGGCTTGACGTCGCGGTGCACGACGCCGCGATGGTGGGCGGCCTCGAGGCCACCGATGATGTCGAGCGCCATCCGGCGCACCGCGGCCTGCGACATCTTCTCCCCGTTGGCCAGTCGCTGCGCGAGCGAGCCGCCCGGCAGGTACTCCATCACCAAGAAGCCGCGCTCGACCGAGACGTCGTAGACCTCGACGAGGGCGGGGTGACGCAGCGTGCTCGCGAGCCGAGCCTCGCGCACGAATCGCTCGTATGCAGTGCCTCCACGCGCCCCCGCCGCGAAGAACATCTTGATCGCGACCTGGCGTCCGGCGACCTCGTCGGTGGCGAGGAACACGCGACCGGAGGCGCCGGTCCCGAGCAGCTTCTCGAGCCGGTAGCGACCCGCGATCACCTCGCGATCGCGACCGCCGACCTTGCGATCGGCGACCTCGTCGCGCCAGCCGCGCAGATAGGTATCGAGGTCGGCCGGTACGTCGGGCACACGGCGCCGCAGATCGAGCAGCGCGTCGCGCGCGCCGTCGCGTAGCCCCATCGCCGCGAGCGTGGCGATCAGATGGCGCGTCGCCTCGTTGCGGAGGTCGGTCCCGGTTTCGTCGTCGGTGGAAGACTCGCCGCGCTTGCGGGCTTCCTGGAGCAGACGCGCGGCATCGGCGTAGGCGCCGCGACGCGCCAGGATCCGACCGAGCGCGAGCTGGAACTGCCCGCGCTCGGTGTCGGCCGCCAGATCGAGCGCGCGTTCGAGCAGCCGGCCGGCCTCGCGGTCGCGGCCCTGCGATTCGAGCAGGCGCGCGGCGGCGAGCTCGTCGTGGGCGCGCGTGTACAGCTCGATCGCGCGATCGAGGTCACCGAGCTGTTCGGCGAGCGGCGCGGCCTCGGCGTGGCGTCGCAGCCGCGTCAGCACGTCGAGGGCTTCGCGTGCACCGTCGTCGGTCTCGGTCAGCGCCGCGAGCGCTTCGCGGATCGCATCGGCATCGTCGACCTCGAGCGCGTAGCGCAGCGTGCGCGGCCGATCGCCGGCCTGCTTGGCCTCGGCGAGCGCGGCGCGGAAGTCCCATAGCTTCTCGTACAGCTCCGCGGCGCGCGCGTGATCCCCACGCTCGGAGGCGAGCTTCGCGGCCTCCTCGTGCCGTCCCTCGCCGATCAGCGCGTCGACATCGGGTTCGGGTGGATCACGCGATTCCGCGGGAAAGGCGCGATCCGCCGTCGGCTCGTCGTTGCCTGCCACCGCCGGTGGATGGTACCAGACCAAACCATGCACAACCGTAGCGCACACCGTTCTCTCCTCGTCATCGGCTCGGTGGCGCTCGACGATATCGACGGCCCGTTCGGCATGCACCGCGATCTGCTCGGCGGCTCGGCGTCGTTTATCGCCCGCGTGGCCTCGTACTTCACCAAGAAGGTCGCGATCGTCGCCGTGGTCGGCGACGACTTCCCGCCGCATCACGTGACCGAGCTCGAGAAGCTCGGCGTCGACGTGTCGGGGCTCGAGCGCAAGAAGGGCGAGACGTTCCACTGGGTCGGCAAGTACGCGCCCGACCTCGCGACCCGCGAGACCATCGACACCAAGCTCGGCGTGTTCGGCGAGTTCCAGCCCAAGATCGCCGAGGCTCACCGCGACAGCGAGCTCGTGATCCTGGGCAACATCGACCCGGTGCTCCAGCTCGACGTGCTCGAGCAGGTCCGCAAGCCGGCGCTGGTCGCGATCGACACCATGAACCTGTGGATCGACATCAAGCGCGACGAGCTGATCAAGGTGCTCGGGCGGTCGCACACCGTGATGCTCAACGACGAGGAGGCGCGCCAGCTCGCCGGCGAGCACAACCTGCGTCGCGCGGCGGCGATGATCCTCAAGCTCGGTCCGTCGTCGGTGATCATCAAGCGCGGCGATGCCGGCGCGCTGCTGTTCCACGGCGGTGGCGTGTTCGCGGCGCCGGCGATGCCGCTCGCCGACGTCAAGGATCCGACCGGCGCGGGCGATAGCTTCGCCGGCGGCCTGATGGGCTACCTCGCGTACGCCGGGGACCTGTCACCGTCGACGATTCGCACGGCGATGATCATGGGCAGCGTGATGGGGAGCTTCGCCGTCGAGCAGTTC
Source organism: uncultured delta proteobacterium (assembly GCA_963772655.1). GTDB lineage: Bacteria > Myxococcota_A > Polyangia > Haliangiales > Haliangiaceae > JABFXX01. The sequence goes on along the minus strand of CAVYYE010000003.1, from coordinate 369,054 downwards.
TCGGTCGACGGCATCCGCGAGCTGACCCGCGACCGGATCCAGCAGCGGTTCGACGAGCTCGCCGAGCTCGCGCACTTCGAGCGCGTGCACCTGTAGGCAGGCGCGCTACTCGGCGGGTGGGGCCGCGCCGTCGCCGGCCCCATCGCTGCCACTGTCGTCGCTGTCGCTGTCGCTGTCGCCGTTGGCGTTCTCGCGCTTGCCCGCGTAGAACTCGGCGATCAGCTGGTCGTCGTACTGGTCGGCGAACTTGCCGACGGCGGAGATCATGGTCGCGAGCTCCTGGCCGTCGAGACCCTTGATCGCGCGACCGGCATGCAGCACGACCCAGCCGTCGGGCTGGATCGCGAACGAGGCCATGCCGCCCATCTGCGCGTTGAGCTCGAGGAGCTTCTTGAAGAACGCCGGCTCCTTGCCGGCCGGCAACGCCCGGAACAGCGGGGCGATCGCGACCACCGCGGATCCGGACACGCCCGCGATCACGAACGCCGAGCCCCACTGCAGCCGGACCAGCCGATCGTCGACCTTCGCCGCCTTGTCGGCGAGGCCCGCTTCCTCGAGCAGCTTGTGGAAGTCCGCTGTCATCAGAACAACCCACCCAGCTTGTCGCCGATGCCGCCCGGGAGCTTGTCGGCGATCTCCGTCTTCTGGAGCAGCTTGATCGCGTCGTCGGAGTGATCCTTCAAGAACGCGATCACCTTCTCGGCGGTGGCTTTGTCGATTCCGACCTTCTCGGTCATCTTGGCGATGAAGTCTTCCATCGGTAGCTCCTGCGGCAAACGTTCTAGATTCCCAAACGTCGTACCATGTGCGCGTGTCGCACGGCAGCCGCGAGCGCAGCATCTGGGCCTGGGGATGGCGAGATCGATTTCCGGATGACGCCGCTCGGCGCGGTCTCGCGCAGATGGTCCAGGTCCTGCTCCCGAAGGCCGAGCCGGCGCTGCGCGCGTTACCGCCCGACGAGCCCGTCGGCGTTCCGTCACCGGCGATCGCCGTGCCCGACGCACTGGCGGGGTGGTCGTCGCAGGCGCCACGCGATCGTGCGTTTCACGCCCGCGGCCGCGCGTTTCCCGATCTGATCGCCGGGCTCGCCGGCGATCACGAGGGTGCGCCCGATCTGGTCGCGACGCCGCGCGATGCGGCCGAGGTCGCGCGCGTGCTCGCGGTGTGCGCCGAGCACGACTGGGCGTGCGTGCCGTTCGGTGGCGGAACCAGCGTCGTCGGCGGGGTCGACACGCGGCTCGCGCGCGGCGAGCGGCCGGCGACCGTGGTCCTCGATCTCGGCGGCCTCGCCGGTGTTCGCGAGGTCGATGCCACGAGTCGCCTCGCACGGATCGGTGCCGGCACGCTCGGTCCCGCGCTCGAGACCGAGCTCGCGCCGCACGGCCTGACCCTGCGCCACTTCCCGCAGTCGTTCGAGTTCTCGACGCTCGGCGGCTGGCTGGCGACGCGCGCGGGCGGTCACTACGCGACCGGTCCGACGCGGATCGACGAGCTGTGCCACGCCCTGACGATGATCTCGCCGCAGGGCACGATCGCGACCCACGCGCATCCCGGCTCGGGAGCCGGTCCCGAGCCGGCGCGCTGGCTACTCGGTTCCGAGGGTGCGTTCGGCGTGATCACCGAGGCGTGGATGCGGGTGGTGCCGCGTCCGCGGTGGCGCGCGTCGGCGAGCGTGACGTTCACCGACTTCACCGCGGGCGTTGCCGCGGCGCGCGCTCTCGCGCAATCGGGGCTCGCTCCCAGCAACGCACGGCTGCTCGATCCCACCGAGGCCAAGCTGCATCGCGTGCGGTTCGACGGCACGAGCGTGCTGCTCGTCGGGTTCGAGTCGGCCGACCATCCGCTGACGGCGTGGCTGTCCCGCGCGCTCGAGCTCGCGCGCGATCACGGTGGCACCGTGGTGACGGGACCGACCGAGACGGAGTCCGATGCGGGTGCACGCAGTGGCGAGGCGGGAAACTGGCGGCAGGCGTTCTTCGACGCTCCATACTTGCAGTCGGCGTTGCTCTCGCTCGGGATCCTGTCGGACACGTTCGAGACCGCGTGTAGCTGGACCCAGTTCCCGACGCTCCACGAGCGCGTCACCACCGCCGTCTCGCGGGCGCTCGCCGACGAGTGTGGCGGCGGTCTGGTCGCGTGTCGGTTCACGCACGTCTATCCCGACGGGCCGGCGCCGTACTACACGTTCGTGGGTGCGCTCCGGCCGGGCGCCGAGCTCGCGCAGTGGCGCGCGATCAAGAGTGCCGCGTCGGAGGCGCTCGCGTCGGCGGGCGGCACGATCACGCACCACCACGCCGTCGGTCGCATCCATCGCCCGTGGTACGACCGCGAGCGTCCACCGCTGTTCGGCGACGCGCTGTCCGCGGTCAAGCGCGTGCTCGATCCCGCGGGCATCCTCAATCCCGGCGTCCTCGTCGGCTAACCGAAACCGACGACGGCCCCCGAAGGGACCGTCGAGTGCGCGTCGTGTATACGCGCGGCCCGAAGGCCGACGCGTCATGGAACGTGTCAGGGGTTGACGAGCTTCGACGGCCCGCAGCCGCCTGCGGTCTGCGCGGCCGCCGTGAGGTCGTAGAACGACTGCAACGCGTCGATGCCGGGCAGCGTCGTCGGGTCGAACCGCGGGTGATCCGCGATCGACTGGCCGGCGTTGGTCAGCGCCGCCATGTTGATGATCACCGCGCCCTGCGACACCGAGAAGTACTTGAGGAGCTGCGACTGCGAGGTGCTGATCGCCGTGAAGTACTGCGTCGAGTCCGGGCTCGCGGTGAAGCCGAACGCGCTGTCGCCGTGGCAGTTCTTGCACGCCTGGCCGTTCGACGCGTTCGAGTTGCCGAGCTTCTCGGCCATCTGCGCGGTGTCGAAGTTGTCCTGCGTCATGCAGCCCGACCACGCCTCGAGCAGCGCCGTGGGATCGGCGGCCGGCGGCTGCCCTCCCGAGCGCTCGTCGGCCTCGGCCGTGAGCCAGTCGAGGATCTTGGTGCGCTCCGCGGGGGTGTACGACACGGTCTGGTGACCGGCGTCGATCTTGGTCAGGATCGGCGCGATCGAGTTGAACTCGCCGACCGTGAGGGGCGCGGCCGTGATGGCCGTGTACGTCGTGGACGTGTCGGGCGAGTAGAAGTGCTCTTGCGCGGTGGACGTCATGGCATCCGTGGAGTGGCAGGCGCCGCCACCGCACCTCGCCAGGATCGGGTGGACCTGGCTGTCGAACAGCTCCCGGGCCGTCGCGTCGGGCGGGGGCTGGTCGTCGTCGCCACCCGGAGGTGGCGACCCGATCTGACCCATGCAACCCGTGACGAGGATGACCAGGAGAGGGATGACGCGCATTGTCCTACTTGGATGCAGAGGACAGGCCACGATCCGGACTAGTGATCTCCAATAGTTGAGAGCCCGATCGGGGGCTCACCTGGGGGGTCTGGGGATGGGGATCCAGGCCCTCACCCCCCACCTCCCGGGATCGCGAGTTCCGCTGGAAGATCAGCGAGTAGTCGATCGGACCTACACGTCAGCGCGCTTCGGCGTCGCGCCGCCGACCGCGCGCACCGGTCGCGGTCGCGTTCGACCGAGCTCGACCTGTCCCGCGAGCGTGCCGATCCGGATCGCGAACCGCAGGAGCGAGACGCCCTGGCGCACGAAGAACAACGTGATCGCGCCGCCGGCGCCGTACATCGGATGGCCCGCCGCGAGGTACAGGTACGCGAGCGTGACCACCCCCATCGCGAGGTAGCCGAACGCGTTGTGCAAGAGCGCGAGTGGACGCCGGGCCACGTACACGAGCGTGCGGAGGTAGGTCACGATCACGCCGGGCTCGCGGACCTCGTCCGAGGTACGCGGCACGCGAACAGCGAGCTCGACCCGCGCGTAGTCGACCACCGTCCACAAGTAGAGCAGGAGCAGCATCGCCGGCAGCGTCGCGAGCACGATCGGGCCGAGCAGCTGCGGCACCGTGAGCGCCGTATCGAAGTTCGGCGCCGCGATGCCGAGTCCGATCGCGAACACCACGAACACCAGCATCCATCCGGGTAGCGCGCACAGCGCGAGGCGCGCGTACGCGAGGTAGGTCGTGGCACCGCTCGCACCGAAGCAGCGCGCGGTCTCGACGCGACCTTCCGGACGGCGGGCGAACACGCCGTACAACCCACCGGCGAGAAACCAGCTCACCAGCTGCCACACCAGGAGCGCGCCGAACACGATGCCGCCGATCGCGAGGAAGCTGGCGCGGCCGTAGCGGATGCAGGAGATGGTCGCCACCAGATCGCCGTCGACCGCCTCGTCGAACAACGGCAGGTGCGAGAACGCTTGCGCGAGCACCACCGCGATCGCGAGCATGCACGCGAGCGCGACGAGCGACTGCACCACGAACACCGCGAACACGGTGCCGGTGTAACGAGACACCGCGCGGCCGCCGTGGCCGATCAGGTCACCGAACCGGGTCTTCATGCCCGACGTGGTCACGGGTGCACTCACGGGTCCCCCGCTTCCCCCGCTTCGCGCGGGAACGCGGGGCGCCTCGTCTCGATCGCCTCGCGAAGCGCTCGGCTGTACGGAGAGTTCGCTGCGCTCACGGGCCCCCCGCTTCCCCCGCTTCGCGCGGGAACGCGGGGCGCCTCGTCTCGATCGCCTCGCGAAGCGCTCGGCTGTACGGAGAGTTCGCTGCGCTCACGGGTCCCCCGCTTCCCCCGCTTCGCGCGGGAACGCGGGGCGCCTCGTCTCGATCGCCTCGCGAAGCGCTCGGCTGTACGGAGAGTTCGCTGCGCTCACGGGTCCCCCGCTTCCCCCGCTTCGCGCGGGAACGCGGGGCGCCTCGTCTCGATCGCCTCGCGAAGCGCTCGGCTGTACGGAGAGTTCGCTGCGCTCACGGGCCCCCCGCTTCCCCCGCTTCGCGCGGGAACGCGGGGCGCCTCGTCTCGATCGCCTCGCGAAGCGCTCGGCTGTACGGAGAGTTCGCTGCGCTCACGGGCCGATCACCTGCATGAGGGTCTGCGTCCCCGAGGAGAACCACGCCGCCGCGCGCAGTGACGCGTCACCGTTGCCGGCGATCCGATAGTGGTGACGGATCTTCGCGTCGAGCTGGATCTTGTTGTCGGGATCGATCCACACCTCCGCGAGCGGCGAGCTGCGCTCGACGAGGAATCGCTTCCACGTCGTCGTGCCGCGGTCGTCCCAATTCACGCGCTGGACCGTCCCGTCCTCGAACCGCAGCTCGATGTCGACGGGGACGTGGATCGTGCCGGTGTTGGCGATCACGATGTCGCACTGATAGCCGCCAGCGGGCGCGTCGTTTCGGGTCACGGTCTTGCGGCGCTTGCCATCGCCGAACACGCCGCGCGGTGGATGCGCGTGGTGACACTCGTGGTCGCGAAGCTCGAACCGTAGTCCTCCGACCTGGTGGAACACCGGCTGCTCGAACCACGACAGATCCTGACCGAGCTCGCGCTGGAGCGTGTCGAACAGGTCGTGGCCCGTGGGGTGGCGGAACGCGAACTCGTTCGCGTACGCCTTGAACGCGGCGTGGAACCGCGCCGAACCGACCACGCGCTCGAGGGTCGACAGCGCGCGCAGCGTCGACCCGTAGACCACCTCGCCGTAGCTGCCGTAGTCGGCGAACGAGGCCGCGGCGGACGCGATCGGGGTCGGCATCGAGGCCGGGCTGTCGGCGATCGCGCGCCGCAACGCCAGCGCGTCGGCCTGCCACCCGAACCAGTCGACGAAGTTGCTGCGCGGTCCGTAGAGGTCGGACATCGCCCGCGCATCGGCCCACTCGTTGACGCCCTCGTCGAGCCACGGCTCGGCGGCCTCGTTGGACGCCAGCATGCCCTGGAACCAGTTGTGCCCGACCTCGTGGATCGTGACGTACTCGGGCAGCCGGATGCCCGGCCGCGAGAACACCGAGTCACCGGCGGTGGTGACCAGCGTCGGGTACTCCATGCCGCCGGCGCCCTTGACGGCATCGGGCGGCGGATCGACGACGGTCATGATCGGCCACGGGTAGGGCACGAAGTAGCTCGAGAACTTGGTGACCGCGCCGATCGCGGCCTCGAGGTGGCGGCGCGCGAAGTCCTCCTGCTCGGGGCGATACAGCACGCGAACCTCGACGGTGCCGTCCTCGAGCTTCGCGACGCCTTTCATCACCTCCATGTGCGGGTCGGCCATCCACACGAAGTCGTGAACGTCCTCGGCGTGGTAGCGGTACGTCCGCATGCCCGCGTTCTTGCCGGCGCCCGGCGGTGCGTCCTGGGCGGAGGCGAGCACGCCGGTGGCCGCCACGACGTACGTGTTCGGAACCGTCAGCGTGACGTCGTACGTCCCGAAGTCGGAGAAGAACTCGGCGTAGGGATGGAACCGCGGACACTCCCAGCGCTCGTGACCGGGTGGTCCGACGCGCACGCCGAGCTTGGGGAACCACTGCCCGACGAGGTGGAACTCGCCCTTGTAGCCGGTGCGCGCGAACACCTCCGGCAATTGCGCGGTGAACGCGATCTCGACCTCGACCGATGCCCCCGGCCCGACGGGGGTGGGGAGCGGGAGCTCGGTGACGGTCTCGTCGGGGTCGGTCGTCGGTGGGCGCAGCTGGTCGACCAGCTCGGTGCCGCCGATCCGGATCGAGTCGATCTGGATCCATCCCCACCCGGTGTCGGTCGCCTCCGCACCGCGCATCTCGCCGTGCGAGATCCGCATGAACAGCGACGACTCGTTCTTGAACGCGTTGAGGTAGAGGTGGAACGGCAGGCGATCGACCGGGGTCGTGCCGGCGTTGCGCCAGGTCACGGTCTCGGTGCCGGCGATCCGGTGCTTCGCGACGTCGAGCCGTGCCGCGATCTGGTAGCCGACGACGCGGTCGCTGCGCGGCTTGCCGCCGCCGCGCAGGGCAGGGCCGTCGGGCTTCGGGAGCGGGCGTACCCGCGGCGGTCCGGACGAGGGACCGCACGCCGCAACAAGGGCGGTCACGATCGCGGCGGCGACGGCGACGGCACGCACGCCCCTCTATAGCAAGTCCCGGCAAAAAAGAGCTACGGTCGCGGCGCATGGACGACGATGGCACCACGCTGGACGATCCGAAGGCGCGCGTCGCGGCGCTGCTCGCGCGGTTCGCGAAGGAGCGCAACGTCACGCTTCCGCCGCTGGCGGCCGACGGCACCGGCTCGATCCAGCGCGGCTCGGCGGTGGTGACGATCCACGTGCTCGAGGATCGTCACGTGCTCTTGCTGTTGTCGAAGGTCGCGGCGGCACCGCAGCTCGACGAGCGGACCTCGCGCCGCCTGCTCGAGCTGTCGTTCCTCGAGACCCGCGACGCGGCGTTCGCGCTCCATCCCCAGACCGGCGATCTCTACCTGCGGATCCTGCGTGGGCTCGACGGCCTCGACTACGAGGAGTTCGAAGACCTCGTGCACTCGATCGCCGAGACCGCCGATCACTGGGACGACCGACTCGCCGCCGAGCTCGCGCCTCCCTCTTCATGACGATCACGCTCGCCGATGCCGCGGCCACCCGGCACGCGGGGACGATCCTGGCCCGACTGGTGACCGGCGGCGATGCGATCGCGCTGGTCGGCGACCTCGGCGCGGGCAAGACCACGCTCGTGGGTGGCCTGGTCGAGGCGCTCGGCAGTGGTGTCGCCTCGAGCCCGACGTTCTCGCTGGTCAACGAGTACCCCGCCGGGCACCGCGGGCTGATCGTCTGGCACGTGGATCTGTATCGCCTCGAGCGCGAGGCCGAGCTTGTCGAGCTCGGCCTCGACGAGGCGATCGGCGATCGGCGTGGCATCTGCATCGTCGAGTGGGCGGACCGGTTCGTCGTGATGCCTGCCGATCACCTGCAGGTCACTCTCGAACATGCTGGCGACCACCGTACCCTGACCGCGACCGGGACCGGCCCGCGGGGCACGGCCCTGGCGAGCGCGTGGACCGCCGAGCTGCTAGGGTCCGAAACATGACCCGAGGCGAGCGAGGCCGTCGGCCGAGGAGCGCGGAGGTCTGTTCATGACCGGGCGCGGGCTCGTGACAGCCTGGATCGCGTTCGTGATCGCGTTCGCGACGGCGACGCCGGCGCACGCCGACCGCCTGACCTTCGATCCCGACACCGTCTACAAGGTGCCGCTCGGGTCCGGACCGGTGATCGGGCCGGCCGACGCGCCGCTCACGGTCGTGGTGTGGAGCGACTACGCCTGCCGCTACTGCTACCGCGTGCAGTTCACGCTCGACGCGCTATCGCGCCTGTACCCCGGGCAGCTGCGCTGGGTGCACCGCGCGTTGCCGCTCGACGACGACAACACGGTTGCGGCCGAGGCCGTGCTCGCTGCCAACGCGCAGGGGCGATTCCAGCCGATGTCGGATCGCCTGTACGCGATCGCCGGTCGGGTCGATCGCGCGTCGGTCGATCTGATCGCGCGCGAGCTCGGGCTCGACATGGTCCGATTCGATGCCGACCTCGATAGCGGCAAGTACCGCGCGGAGATCGACGCCGACGTCAAGGACGCCGTCGCGCTCGGCGTCGTCGGCACGCCGACGTTCTTCATCAACGGTCGCGCGATCCACGGTAGTCGACCGCTCAAGACGTTCGCCGATGTCGTGGACCAGGAGCTGGCGCGCGCCGCCGAAGACGCCAGGTGGCTACGACGCGCTGGTCGCGAGCGGCGCGACCACGGCCGACACTCCGCGCACGCCGTACCAGGCGTTCGAGCTCGACGAGGATACGACCTACCGCGTCGGGCTCGGGTTGCCCGGGCACCAGCTCGGCCCCGACGACGCGCTGGTCACGATCGTGGTGTGGGGCGATTTCCAGTGTCCGTTCTGCGCGCGCATGGCGCCGGTGCTCCAGCACGTCCACGAGAAGTACGGCGACGACGTGCGCATCGTCTATCGCCACCTCGCGATGCGCTTCCACCGCTACGCGGAGCTCGCCGCGGAAGCCGGCGTCGTCGCCGCCAACCAGGGCAAGTTCTGGCCGTTCCACGACCGGCTGTTCGCGGCCAAGGGGGCGCTCGCGCGCACCGACCTCGAGCGTTACGCGAAGGAGGTCGGCATGGACCTCGACGAGCTCCGGGCCGCGCTCGACGATCGCCGTTACCGCGACGTCGTCGCCGCCGAGACCGCCGATGCCGAGGCGCTCGGTGTCGACGGCACGCCGACGATGTTCGTCAACGGCAGGCCGGTGGTCGGATCGCGCCGCGAGTCCGACCTCGACCAGATCATCGATGCGCGCCTCGTGCAGGCGCGCGCTGCCGTCAAGGGTGGCGTCGCCCGCGGCGATATCTACGCGCTGATGATGAGCGAGGCCGTCGGTGTCGAGCGTTCCGATCCGTCGCGCATCCCCGACCCGTCCGCCGCGCGGATCGCGTTGCGTCCCGACGATCGTAGCCGCGCGGTTGCCGCCGCGTGCCGGCGTCGCGATCGACCGCGCGCCGTCGAGCTCGCCGCCGGGCTTGTCGGGACCGCACGCACGCATGCCTCGCTCGTGTGTACGGCGAGCGGCATCGACCTTCCCTGAGCTCGTAGACGTTCGACGGGAGGCTGCGGTCTACGTCATGTGTACGATCGGCGCTCGATGTCGGACGACCTTCCCTGACAGGTTGTCGTTGTTTCGCCTCGCCGCGGTGTCTTGTCGTGACATCGACACACGACCTGTCTCAGTTTTCCACCACGCGATCCGGTCGGTTTCACCACCAAAACGCGCGAACTCGGCGGAACCTCGCGGGCCGGTCCGAAAATCGGCCGTGGCACCGCGCGTGCAAAACACGGTGGCCGATGCGCCCCGACGAGACGATGCCGACCGGGACCGTGATCCCGCTGTCCCTGGCAGCGTCGCGCCGGCGTGCGCGGTTCGGTGACTACGACGTCATCACCCCGCTCGCGCGTGGTGGGATGGGCAACATTTACCTCGCCGAGCATTCGCAGACCGGATTCCGGGTGGCCTTGAAAGTCCTCGATCCGCAGTTTGCCGACCACGACGAGGTGGTCGAGCGGCTCTACGCCGAGCACGACCTGGCGGGACGCGCGAGCCACCCCAACCTGGTCGAGATCCACTCGTCCGATCGGTCGAGCGACGGCATCCCGTACCTCGTGATGGAGTACATCGACGGCGAGACGCTCGCCGCGATCGCCGACCGCGAGCGGCTCGGGGTGCAGGCGATCGTCGCGATCGGTACCCAGATCGCCGGTGCGCTGGCGGCGCTCCATGCCGGCGGCGTGATCCACTGTGACGTCAAGCACGACAACGTGCTGATCCGTCGCGGCGGTCAACTCGAGGTCAAGCTGCTCGACCTCGGCGTGTCGCGGCTCGTCGACCAGTCGGCGATCGCCGAGGACACGATCGCCGGAACGCCGTGGTGCATGGCCCCCGAGCAGTGGGAAGGCCGACCGACGACGGCCTCGGATGTCTACGCGCTCGGCTGCTTGCTCTACGATCTGGTCACCGGTGCGCCGCCGTTCGAGGGCTCGTTGCCCGAGCTGATGATCGCGCACCTCCAGCAACGCCCGGCGCGTCCGTCGTGGCTGGCGCCCGTGCCGATCGAGCTCGAGCGCTTGATCCTGCGGGCGCTCGCGAAGGATCCGGCGCATCGGCCCGACATGGCCGAGCTCGCCGCCGCGCTCGCCGCGCTCGACGACGCGCTCTCCGGCGGCCCGCTGGCCCGCGCGAGCTGACGAAGCGACGTCGGAAACGGCTTTTCGCAGCACGTGGTTTTGCCTACGATCTCGATCGTGCGGGCATGGCTTCTCGCGATCGTGCTCGTCGGCTGCGGCGACAACCTGCCGGGAGATCCCGGCGGCGTGGGGCTGTCGGGCAACGAGAGCGCGACCTGCGCGATCGACGATCTCGGCGCGCTGTTCTGCTGGGGGCGATTTCACGACAGCGGTGACGCCGGCGGCGAGCAGGGCGATCCGGTCACGGGCATCGCGGCTCCTCGGTTCCCCGCGTTCGCGTGGCGCGAGGTCGCGGTGACCGCGGCACACGCGTGCGGCATTCGCGACGACGGAACGCTGTGGTGCTGGGGGCGCAACTGCGCCGGGCAGCTCGGCGACGGCACCTTCGAGTCGTCGAGCGAGCCGCGGCAGGTCGGCACGCAGACCGACTGGGTCCGCGTCGCCACCGGTGGCGGGCACTCGTGCGCGATCGATGTCGACGGTTCGCTCGCGTGCTGGGGCGGCATCGATCTCGGCCAGACCGATTGCTCGTCGACACCGAGCGAGCCGCTGACGCGCATCCCGGGCGTGTGGAAGCAGGTGTCGAGCGGGTTCTACTCGACCCACGCGCTGCGGCGCGACGGCACGCTGTGGCGCTGGAACGACTACCGCATCGACGAGGATCCGTTGACGCCACACGAGGCGCCGCACCAGGTCGGGACCACGAAGTGGCGATCGATCGCGTCTGGACTGTCGGGCGTGTACGGCGTGCGCGACGACGGCACGCTCGCGTTCGTCGAGTTCGACACCGCCGACGAGGTGCAGCTCGGTGCCGACGACGACTGGAGCGACACGATCGCCGCGCGCGATCACGGGTGCGGACTCAAGCTCGACGGCTCGCTGTGGTGCTGGGGCCGCAACGACATGGGACAGCTCGGCACCGGCGTGCCGTCCGAGGACTTCGAGCCGCCGGAGCAGATCGGGACCATCCTGGGTTGGACCGCGGTGTCCGCGGGGTTCGCCTCGAGTTGCGGCGTCTACGACGGGCAGGTGTACTGCTGGGGTACGAACGACGAGGGCGCGATGGGGATCGGGATGCCGTACGATCACGAGGTCCGCACGCCGACCCAGATCGGGGTCGAGTTGTAGCCTGGAAACCAGAGTTGCACGGATGCAACTCTGATTGCATCGATATCGAAAACAGGCACGCAACTCGTCGAGATCACGGCAGCTTCGTACGGCACCGAGCTTGCGAAGTCACCGGTCCATGAAGCAGCTCGCGCTCGTCCTGGTGGTGACCTCCGCGGCCTGCGTGACCGAGCCCGGTGACGTCGGCAGCTCCGAGAGTGCGATCGTCGAGAACACGCCGGAGGCGTTCGGCGTGCTCCGGCTGCTCGCCGATCGCACCACGACGCTCGCCGTGCTCGACGACAGCGTGCCGCTCGATCGGCGTGCGGCCGAGAACCTGATCGCGCATCGCGATGGTGCCGACGGCGTGTTCGGCACCGCCGACGACGACGCGTTCGACACCATCGCAGAGGTCGACACGATTCCCTACGTCGGTCCGGTGGCGCTCGAGCGGCTACGCGCCTACGCCGTCGATCACGGGTTCGTGCCGGCGGGTACCGACGTGCTCGGCGTGTTCGACGACGTCGCGTTCACGTTCGACGAGGCGGTGGCCACGCTCGACCTGGTGAACACGGCGTCGTTCGACGAGCTGGATGTCGACGTTCCGCTCGATCGCCGCGCCGCCACCAACATCGTCGCGGCACGACCGATCGCGAGCATGCCGGCGCTCGCCGCGGTGTCGTACGTCGGACCCTCGGCGATGCTCGACCTCCGGGAGTACCCCAAGAGCCAGGTGCCGACCGGCACCGCGCCCGTCGGGCAAGAGTGCAGCGCGCACTCCGACTGCGTCACGGGGCTGTGCGCCGGGATGCTGATGCCGGGGCTCGCTCCGAACGGATTCTGCATGCCGCAGGACACCGCCGGCACGTTCTCGACCTCGAGCTCGATGGCGATCACCGACGACGGTCAGTCGGTGATCTCGACGATTCCCGTCCAGGGGCTTCTGACCGTGCCGCTCGACGTCATCGTCGACCTCGACATCTCGCATCCGCGCAAGCAGGACCTCGTCGTCGTGTTGCACCAGCCGGGGGGCGCCGACGCGGTGCTGTGGAATCACGAGGCCGATCCGCCGTCGCACATCGTCGCGCCGCGCGGCATCGAGGGCGACAACATGGTCAACGGCGACTGGAAGCTCGAGATCACCGACACCGTCTCCGGCGAGCAGGGCACGCTCGTCGGATGGTCGATGTGGATCTCGTCGAACTGGGACTAGACCCTGGCGTGAGCCTCGACGATCCGGACGCGCGACGCGCCGATCGGCTCGAGGTCGGGTAGCTCGAGCGGGAACTCGCCTGGCGACAGCAACACGCCTGGCAGATCCGACTCGACGAGCGCGCGCTCGGCGTCGTCGACCGAGTCGAAGTGCACGTGCACCTTGCCGCGCACGAACGCCGACAGCAGCCACGAGAACCCGGTGACCAACGGACCGTCGTTCCCTTCACGCAGCACGAGGTCCGACAGATACAGCGAGCTCGGGAACCCGCGGAGCGCGGCGCCGAACCGGCGCCACATCCCGAGCATGGTCTCGCGATCGAAGTAGTTGATGAGGCCCTCGGTGATGATCGCGGTCCCGATCGACGGATCGAGCATCGCGCACACACCGGCGATCGACGTCGGTCCGCTGTCGGCGAGGGCGTCGATCTCGGCGGTCCGGTGATGCGGATGCTCGCCGCCGAGTCCCGCGAGGATGTCGCGCTTGCGGCCGATCATCTGGGGCAGGTCGGCCTCGACATAGGTGATGCGATCGCCGTAGCGATGCGCGAACCGCCAGCCGCGTGGCGAGAGCCCCGCCGCGACCTCGACGATCTGACCGATCTGGCCACTCTCGATCGCGAGCGCGAGTCGCAGATCGATCAGGCGGTGTCGCGCGAGCAACATGCCGTCGAGCGTCGGCAGGTTCGCGCGCCGGGCGATCAGGTTGGGACCGCGAAGCGCGTGGTACATCGCACGGCCGGTCGTGGTCGCGAACGCGGCGTGCGAGTGGCCGTTCGCGAACCACACGTAGCTCGTGTAGTGCGCCGTTGGAGAGATGCTCTCGGGGTGGGGGCGCGACATCCTGGAGACCATACAGATTTCATGAGGTTGGGTGGCAAGAGATCCCCCGCTGCACGGACCCCTTTCGCACTGAACATCAGACCAGTAAGCTAGTACTAAGAGCATGCGAATCGCTTGCCTCCACATCCCCCAGCTCTCGCTCCAGTGCGTGACGCGTGTCGATCCGTCGCTGCGCGGAGCGCCGGTGGTCGTCGCGGGTGCGCGTCCGGATGGACGCCGGGCGGCGGGACCGGTCGTGCTCGCCTGTTCGCGCGCCGCGTGGGCGCTCGGGGTACGCGTCGGCATGCTCGCCACGGCCGCGCGGTCGATCGTGGGCGATCACGAGCTCGCGGTGGTCACCGCGGATCCCGCGCTCGAGCGCGAGACGGTCCGCGCGATCGCGGATGCCTTGCTCGCGCTCACGCCGGTGATCGATGTCGGCGGGCGGGTCGGAGTCGGAGGCGCACACCACGCGATGTACTGCGAGGTTCCCGCCAAGCTGCGCGGCACGAGCTTCGGCGAACGGCTCCTCGGCAAGCTCGAGGCGCTCGGGCTGACCGGCCGCATCGGCATCGCCGACGATCGGTTCACGGCGTGGGTGGCGGCGGCGCAAGCGCATCATCATCACGGCGTGGGTCACGGCGTGGGTCACGGCGTGGGTCACGGCATCGCGGCGTCGGGCCCGTGGGCCGACGCCGGGCCTCCGCCGCACGACGAGCCGGTCACCGACGAGTCGATCGTGAGCGTGCCGCGCGGTGGCTCGGCCGCGTTCCTCGCCCCGCAGCCACTGTCGCTGCTCGCGATCTCGAGCGAGGTCCAGCACATGCTCGGCGCACTCGGCGTCCGCACGCTCGGTGCGTTCGCGGCGTTGCCGGAGCCGTCGGTGGTGCGGCCGTTCGAGGCCGACTACCAGGCGCTGGCGCGCGGGGAGGGCGAGCGCCACATGTCGCCGCTCCGTCCGTACGCACCGGAGGCGCCGATCCGCGAGGAGCTGATGCTGCGTCCGGCCCGATCGATCGCGGTGGCTTCACATGCGGCGGAGACCTCGGCGGGCTCGACGGGATCGTCGTCGTCCTCGGGCGCGCCGTCGCTCGCCGCGGCGGTGCGGATCGTCGCCGAGCGCATCGCGGTCCGGCTCGCCGGTCGCGGTCGCGGGGCCGCACGGCTCGAGATCGTGGCCACCGGGCCCGACGGCGAGCGCACGATTCCGATCGTTCCCGTCGAGAGCACGCGCGCTCGCACGTCGCTCGAGGCGATGCTCGTCCGTCCCGGTTCCACGCCGTCGGTGATCTCCGACGCCGAGGCGCTGGCGGACACGCTCGCCGAGGCGCTGCGCGGCGACGATCCGGTGTGGTCGCTCCGCGTCCAGGTCACCGGCGAGGCGGTCGCCGGCGAGGTGGCCGAGGTCGAGTCGGTCGACGACACGCCACCGATCCTCGACACGCTGAGCGTCGTGCTGTCGAACACCGGTGGCACGCTCGACGTCGAGACGGTCGGTGGCATGCCGCTCGTGCTGTCGAGCACGCCCGGTCCCACGGCGGGCGTGTTGCGCGAGCGCCGGGAAGCTCACCGGCGGACGCGGCGTGGCAAGCACCGGCGGCGTGCGCTGCCGTCGACCGCGGTGCAGCCCAAGCTGTTCAAGAGCTAGACGTCGGGCTATGCGAGCAGCTCGTCGGCGAGCTTCTTGACCAGCGCGCCATCCGCGCGATCGCCGTACTGCTTCTTGATCGCGCCGACCACCCGGCCGGCCATCTTCGGATCCTTGTTCGGTAGCGCGGCGACGGCCTTGGCGACCGCGTCGCGCAGCTCGGCCTCGGGCACGCCCGCCGGCAGCAGCTCGCTGCACCACTGGACCTCGAAGTCGATGTCGGCGAGCTGGTCCTTGCCGCGGTCACCGGCGTTCGCGTAGTCCCCGCGCGCCTTCTCCATCGACTTCTTGTACGCGCCGATCACCTCGAGGATGAGGGCGTCGTCGACCGTGCCCTTGAAGTCCTTCGCGGTTCGCCGCTCCATGATCTTGGTGTTGATCATCCGGATCAGGTTGGCCGTCCGCAGATCCTTGGCCTTGAGCGCCGCGGTCAGCCGTTCGCGAAGGGTGGCTTCCAGTGACATCCCGCTCGTCTACCACAACTCGAACCCACCCGCCGTTCGGGTGTGCCTTGGGGCTCCTAGAACACGTCGTCGCTCGACGGGGCGGCCGGCGGGATGGTGACCGGCGCACCGGCGACTGGCTCCTCTTCGTCGATCCGCCGCGCGCCTTCCATCAGCAGGTGCGTGGTGGTGACGTTGACGCGATCGGCACCCTCGACCAGACACGCCACGAACTCGAACGCTCCGGCCGACCAGGTCAGGAGGTAGTAGACGCACGGGGCGTCGACCGGTTCCTCGGCGTCGTCGAGTCGCGCGTGCACGACCTTGCCATCGCGCACGAGGATCTGCGCCGACTGGCCCTCGGGCGAGCGGAGCTGGAGCAGACCGGTCTTGCGCTCGAGCTCGATCAGGATCAGCAGCGACGATAGTCCGATCTGCGAGAGGTCGCCGCGCAGACCCGAGTTGCTGCCGAGCTCCTCGCGGGTCTCCTGCATGGTCTGCTGCGTGCGGCGGAGCGTCTTGGCGACCCGGAGATCGAGCTCCTCGAAGCGGAACGGCTTGGTGACGTAGTCGTCGGCGCCGAGCCGGAACCCGCGGATGCGATCGTCCTCCGAGGACAGCGCGGTGAGGAAGATCACCGGCAACATCGCGAAGTCGGGCATCGAGCGCAGGTGACGCACGAGTGCCCAGCCATCGAGCTTGGGCATCATCACGTCGGTGATCAGCAGGTCCGGAATGCGTGCCGTGGCACGTGCGAGCGCGTCCTCGCCGTCGACGGCGGTCTCGACGGTGTATCCCCGTTTCTCGAGCACGGTCGCGACCATACGCAAGATCCAGGCATCGTCGTCTGCCACGAGTACGTGCGGCACGCTGGGTTGAAGGTAGCGTGACCTTTAGGATCGAGGCAAACGGCGATCGGGGTTTCTGGGACCGGCTCGGGAACGGAGACGCGCGCGCGGGTTAACCCGCGTGCGCGGGTCCGGGGCCGGGGCGCGCGTCGGGGAGGTCGACGCGGATCGTGGCCTCGGTCCACGCACCGGCGCGATCGCGGACCAGCAGCCGTCCGTCGCGAAGCGCGACCGTCGCGCGGCCGGTGCGATCGACGACGACGCCGACGGCGGGTGCGATCGGGACGCCAGACAACTTCTCGCGTTCGACCTTCTGCCCGTTCACGGTCCACAGCTCGAGCGCGCGCCGTCGGATCCGCGCGACGACGACCAGGGTGTCCTTCGGTCCGATCGCGACCGCATCGATCGCGGCGGCGCGCGTCGGCCAGCGGACCCGCTTGCCCGCGCGCAGGTCGTAGGCGCCGCCGGCGACGATCGCCCAGCGATCGCCGACGAGTCGCGACGGACGCGGCACGCGCCGGATCGGCGAGCTCTTGGTCCCTTCGATCCGGACCACGCCGCGCGGCGTGACGGCCACGAAGGTTCGGCGTCCGCGACGACGCCGCGGGGGGGTGCCGGCGCCGAGCGCCGACGTGCCCGCCGGGACCTTCGCGATCTCGATCGGCTTACCGCGCGAGAACCGATCGAGCGCGAACACCTGGCGGCGGACCACGGCGACCGCGTCGGGACCGTCGACGAGCAGCGCCCGCGCGCGCTGGTGCAGGCGGATCGCCGACCAGCCGTTGGGTGCGAGCTCGTAGACCACGCCGTCGCCGGCCGCGACGACCTTGGCACCGGCGCGCCCGACGTGGCGGAGCGTGTCGGCGGTCGTGAACGGCTCGGTGCGGATCCACGCGCGCTTCCCCGCCTCGACGCGCGGCCGATAGACCTCGCCGTGCGGGCCGAGCGCGATGGACTGGCGGGCGTCGGCGGCGGGAGCGAGCAACGCGAGCGTGGGCTTCGCCGGCTTCGCCGGAGGAGGACGAGGACGCCGCGGAGGAGGCGGACGACGCGGGGCAGGCGACGGGCGGCCTCGCGCGGGACGCGCGGTTGCGGGCGGCACCACCGCGGACACGGTGAATGCACCGAGTGCGCCGAGCGCGCCGAGCGCGCCGAGCGCGACGAGCGCGACGAGCGCGACGACGACGAGCCCCGCCCGCGGGCGGGTCACTTCGCGGAGCCGGAGCCGGAGCCCGCGCTCGAGCCGGAGCCCGATCCGGATCCGGATCCGGACTGCTCGTCGAAGTGCGCGAACTTGCATGCGGCCAGGTCGTCGCGGGTCTTCGCGTCGATCGCGCACTGGACGGATTCTCTGGTGGAGCCGCCGCGGCACGACCGGATCGCCGGCATCAGATCCTCGTTGGAGTTGCCGGTTCCCATCAGCTTCCGCATGTTGACCAGCGCCTTGCGGCAGTCGTCCTCGGACGGCTTGTTGCAGGCCGCGGTCAACGTGACGAGCCCGACCACGACGATCGATGCGAGGCGCTTCATGACCATTCCTTCGCGGACTCTACCAAGAAGCGCGCCCGATCGAGATCCTGGCCGGTATCGATCTCTCGCCACTGCCCGGCGATCAAGATCGGGTCGATCCGCATGCCGGTATCGATCAGCTCCTGCCACAGGTCGGTGAGATAGGCATTGCGAAACCGGGCCGCGCGCTGGAACGGGGCGTCGTCGCGGCCCTCGAAGCGATGCAGCAGCGCATCGATCGTGCGCGCCACCATCGTCACCCCCCGCGATCCGAGCCGCGTGAGCCCGATGTACTCGCCGATCGCCTCGACCGGCGGCAGGGCGCGTTTGCCGACGCGCGCCACCGAGCCGTCGGGCATCAGGTCGCTGACCTCGCCCTCGTCGAGCGGGTGCTCGGTGCGGCCCTCGTAGATCGAGCGGAACTCGCGATCGATCACGAGCCCGATCTCGGCGGATGACTCGACCGCCGCGCGGGCGACGCCGGGCGTGAAGATGATGTCGCTGTAGGTCATCAGGCACGGCCGGTCGAGGAACGGTCGCGCGCACGCCAGCGACAGCAGGATGTTGTTGGTCTGCCACTCGACGTTGTCGACGAATTCGATCCGCGACGGCGCGGGGGAGAGCGTGCGGACGAACTGCTCGAGCACGTCGCCGCGGTAGCCCCGGATCACGACCAGCTCCTCGACCCCGGCCGCCGACATCGCGTCCCATACCCAGCCCAGGATCGGCTTCGCACCGACCTGCACCATGCACTTGGGGATGTCGTCGGTGTGCGTGCCGAGCCGCTTGCCACGACCGGCGGCGATCAGGATCGCGCGCCGGATGTCGGTGTCGCTCACGTGGCCTCCCCGATCTCCGGCGGCGCGGGTGCGGCCGGTGCGAACCGACCGAGCTTCCACAGCACGGTGGCGAGGCACTTGAGCAGGTACAGCGCGTTGACCGCACCGTAGGCCCAGAAATAGATGTCGATGCGATTCGCGATCGCGCAGATCCAGATGTACTGCGGGTAGTGCACGACGACCCGGCTCGCCATCTCGAGTCCGGTGAGCACGAGGCCGATCGGGCCCTTGCGACCGCCGACCTCGGCGGGCTGGCCGTCCTCGGTCGCTTGCTTGGCTCCGAGCTCGGGACGCCGGAGGAACGACGTCAACGACAGGCCGGCGGCGAGGCAGAACAGCGCCGCGATGCCGACCACCAGGAGGCGCTCGTCACCGGTCTCTCGCCACAGCCGCACACTGACCGCGGCGAGGATCAGCATCGCCTTGAGCTCGTCCATCAAGAAGTCGAGCAGGTGGCCCGCCGGCGAGGCGACCTTGCGCAGGCGCGCCAGCTGGCCGTCGGCGCAGTCGAGCACGAACGAGAATTCGTAGACGCCGATCGCCGCGCACAGCCACGCGTAGCCGGGCAGGGCGATCAGCATCGCCGCCGCGCCGGCCGCGACGATCGCCGACAGGAACGTGACCTGGTTCGGCGTGATCGGGGTTCCCTCGAGCGCGTACACCACCGCCGACGCGATCGGTCGCGCGATGTATTGCGTGAAGCGGTTGATGTCGCGCTTCTTCTTGGACGACCGGTAGATGGCCGCGATCTCGGACCACATGAATGCCGGCGCATTGTAGCGGTCCGATCGCAGCGTCGCGAGTTCACCTGTCGCAGGTGAGGCGTCCCGCGCGCGTTTCCGCGGACCTCCGCCACGCGCTGCGGGTACGAACCTCTGGCGCCCCCCGATGGGGCTGGCATGCTCACGCGATGCACGTCCCCCGCGCCCGAGCACTCGCCCTGGCGACCGCCGCGCTGGCCTGTGCGATCGCACCGGCGCGGGCCGATCGGCCCCGCGCGAGCCGCGACCCGATCGCGTCGCTCGCACGCGCGCTGCCGGCGGGATGGCAGCTCGTCCGCGCCGCCGACACGATCACGATCCGGCATCGCGCGCCGGTGCGGCTCGCCGGGTATCACCTGATGAACGCGCACACCGGCAACGTTCCCGTGCGCGCACCGGTCGACGCCCCGACGATCACGCTGGCGCTGCGCTATCACGTCGAGCCGCGGTGGAGCCCGACCCGATATGCCGCGGCGCGGGCCGCCAACCGGCGCGTCCACGCCGAGCTGGTCCAGCTGCGCGACCACTACCGGATCGACGACATCCACACGTCGAAGGGACTGCCGTTACCGGCCACGGACGACGAGCGTAAGCGCCTCGCTGCCTACCAGGCCGCCGAGTCGAACACGCGCCGCACGCTGCAGCCGCTCCCGCGCTGCACGCTCGGCGGCCTCGCGCTGTTCGACGAAGGGACCTACGACCAGCTCGATCTGATGGTCGATCCACCGGGCGCGATGCGCGAGGCATTCGCGATCGTCGAGCTGGTCAAGCGACGCTGCACGCCGTGATCGCGGCTCGCGTTTGTCGCCCATCGCCGCGGTCTTCGATGTGAGCGCCCCGTGTCTCTACGAGCACCGCGACGCCGCCGTGACTAGAACCGGCCGCGCGCCACGATCCCGACGTCGTGTCCGCCGACCGTCGCGGTGACCTGGACGGGCTGTTCGGGTGCCTTCACCCACAGCACGATGCCCACCGCGGCCGCGACGCCACTGCCGACGAACAGGGTCGTCGACACGTTGCCGCGCAGACGGGCGGCATCGGCGAGATCGTTGGCATCGGCGGCGACGAACGGATCGGGGCAGGTCTGGGTGCCGCCGCACAGCTGCTTGGCCTGGTCCCACTTGTCGCGCGCGAGCAGCCCGAGCGCGATGCCGCCGGCGAGCTGGGCCACGCTCGCACCGAGCAGCACCTTCGCGTAAATCTTGCGTCGCGACTGCGACGGACCCTCGGCGCGATCGTGCACGGCGGGTGCTGGCGTCGGCGCGACCTCGCGTTTCGGCGGCGCGGGGTAATCCGACGCGGTGGTGGCCTGTTCCGACTTCGGTGCGCGTTCGAGCTGGATCGGCACCAGCACGACCTTGCCCTCGAGCGACACGGTGACGCGCGTCGCGCGCGGGCGGTAGCCCGGTGCGGTCACCTCGATGGTGTAGGTCCCGAGGTCGATCGGCTTGCTCGAGCTCGGATCGCAGGCCTTCCCGCACGGCACGTTGTCGATCGTCACGACCAGCCCCGGGGGTCGCGGCTCGACCTGGAGCTGGAGGCGCGGCACGCGCGGCTCGAGCCTGGCGGCGAGCTTCGCCGAGATCGCCTTGCGCTGGGCGTTGGTGTCGTGATCGGCGAGACCGCGATAGATCTCGAGCGCGCTCGCGAGCTTGCCGATGTGCTCGTCGCACTGCGCGATGTTGAACTGGGTGCCGAGCGAGGGGTCGAGCTTCTGGCTGGCCTCGAACGCGGCGCATGCCTTGGCGTACTTGCGCGCCTTGAGCAGCGTGCGTCCGCGATGAAACGCCTCGTCGGCGGTCTCGGCGTGCGCGAGCCCGACCCCACCCACCGCGATCGCGCACGCGATCGCCAGCGCGCTACTTGCGACTCGCACCGATGTCCTCGATCGACGGCGTCGGATGCGGGCGTGGTCGCGCTCGTGGGCGCACGTGCGGACGCGGCCGAGGGTGCTTCGCGACGACCGGCTTGTCGCTCGCGGTCGACTCGTCGGTCGCCGGTTTGTCGGCCGCGGGCTTGTCGGCCGCGGGCTTGTCGGCCGCGGGCTCGTCGGCCGGTTTGTCGGCCGGGGGCTCGTCGGTCGCGGTCTTGTCGGTCGTCGAGGTACCCGGCGTGGTGTCGGCGGTCTCGTCGGTCGGCGGATCCGTGGCCTCGGCCGACGGCGTCGTCGGTGGATCGTCGGTCGGCGTCGATGGCGAGGGCAACGCCGCCGGTTCGACGTTGTTCGTCGTCGTGTCTGGGGATCCGCCGCGCATCACGAGCACCATGCTGACGATGCCGATCGCGGTGCCTCCCGCGATCGCGCCGATCAGCATCCCGCGCGACCGCCGCCGGGGCGCGAGCATCTCGCCGGTCGCTCCGCGCAGCGTGGTGGGCGCGGCCGCACTGGCCTCGGCCATCGCTGGCGTCACCGGCATCGCGGCGTGGTGCTGCAGGCGCTGGATCCGGTTCGCGAGCACGGCTCCGTTGGCGGCGAACGGCGCGAGTGCGGCGCCGAGCGCGGCGACATCCGGGAACCGCCGGTTCGCATCCTTCTCGAGGCAACGCTCGACCACCGCCGCGATCCCGCGCGGCACCGAGTGCGGAAGTGGCGGCATCGGATCCATCGCGATGTGAAGCGCGAGCTCGGTGATGGTCTCGGCGACGAACGGTTGTCGTCCCGTCAGCAGCTCGTACATCACGATGCCGAGCGACCAGATGTCCGAGCGCGGCTCGGCGTGCTTGGCACTCTTGAGATGTTCGGGCGACATGTAGCCCGGCGATCCGATCACGTGCGCGGTCTGCGTCAGGCTGAACTCGCGCCCACCGGGCGCCTTCGCGATCCCGAAGTCGAGCACCTTGACGAGCGGCGTGCCGTCGGGCCGCTGGGTGAGGAACAGGTTTCCGGGCTTGAGGTCGCGATGCACGATCCCGAGCACGTGGGCCTCTCCGACCGCCTCGCAGGCTTGCAGGATGTAGGTGGCCACGAGATCGGCGGCCAGCGGACCGGATGCCTTGAGCAGCTGCGCGAGGTCGCGACCGTGCAACAGCTCCATGACGATGAACGGGACGCCATCCTCGAGCGTCGACACGTCCATCACGCGGCACGCGTGATCGCTGCGCAGGTGCGCCGAAGCCTGGGCCTCCCGCAAGAACCGCTCGACGATCTTCGGGAACGCCGCCATCTCCGACTGCAGGAACTTGAGCGCGACCTGGGTACCCAGCGTGAGGTGGGTCGCGGACGTCACGACGCCCATCCCGCCCTCGCCGATCACGCGCTCGATGCGGTACTTGCCGTTGATCGTCATTCCGGGCGAGTACACGGATCGATCGTAATCCGTTTTGCCCCGGTGATAGAGTCGAAACGTGCGTCACTTGTGCTGGATCGGGGTGCTCGCACTCACATCGGCGTGCAATTCGATCCTGGGAATCGGCGACTTCGACGTCGGCCCGGCCGACGACGTGCCTCCGTTCGACGGCAACGTCGGCGACGCGACGCTGTGCTTCGGCACGCTCGCCAGGTTCTGCTCGGACGCGCCACCGCCGGGGCCGGTCGACCTCTCGACGACGGACATCGACCCGGTGTTCGACACCGCGACCTGCGACACCGTGATCCAGACGATGGCTTCTCCCAACGGGGGCGGCGAGGTCTGCGTGGTGTTCGGCACCAGCATTCACGTCGGGGATACGTTCACCGCCATCGGTCCGCGTCCCTTGATGCTGGTCGCGGTCGACACGATCACGGTCGACGGCTTGCTCGACGTCTCGAGCAAGCTCCACATCCGGCTGGGGGCCGGATCCGACCAGAGCTGCGCGAGTGCGCCCGGCGAGAGCAAGACCAACGGTGCGGGCGGCGGTGCCGGCGGAAGTTTCGGTTCGACCGGCGGATCCGGCGGCCCGGGGTCGGCGGGCATCGGGGGCGTGTCGATGCCCGGCCTGCCGACCCCGATGGTGCTACGCGGTGGGTGCGCTGCCGGTCGCGGTGGCGATGGCAGCGGGCAACTCAGCGGTGGAGAGGCCGGAGCGGCGGGTGGCGCCATCTACCTGGTGGCGGGAACCCAGATCCTGATCGCGACGAACGGCGGGGTGTTCGCGTCCGGTGCGGGTGGCGGAGCGGCGAACGCGGTCGGATCGCGCGGTGGTGGTGGTGGTGGTGGGTCGGGTGGTCTGGTCGCGCTCGAGGCACCGCTGATCCGCGTCGACGGCGTGATCGCCGCGAACGGTGGTGGCGGTGGTGGTGGGGGCGATGCCGCCGCGGGCAAGGACGGCGCCGACGGGTCGACCCTGCTGTTCGATCAGCCCGCGATCGGTGGCGCGGCCGAGGGCGGCGGAAAGGGTGGTCCCGGAGGGGACGGAGCAGCACTCGGGATCCTGGCCATCCCGGGCGGAGCGTCTCCTCAGTCAGGTGGCGGAGGCGGCGGCGGAGGTTCGGTGGGGTATGTCTGGGCTCGCGGCCAGCTGTCCGGGAACCAGATCTCGCCACCGCCGACCCGGATCCCGTGATCGAGCGCGAACGTCGACGCGATCACGCTCGCGATGGGTCGTGGCGCGTTTGGTTTCCGACGGTGATAGATTCGAACCGTGCGTCGTCTGCTGTGCATCGGGGTGCTCGGCCTCGCATCGGCGTGTAACTCGATCCTCGGCATCGGGGACTTCGACGTCGGTCCGGCCGACGACGTTCCTCCACCCTCGGACACGTTCGTTCCCCCCGATCTGGCGCCGGGCTGCTTCGGCGTGCTCGCTCCCTACTGCGACCCGATCGACTCGACGTCGAATGTATCGGTCTCGTCGATGGACACCGGCTCGAACTGCCCGAAGGTGTTCCAGCCGTCGACGGGCGGTGGTGAGGTCTGCGTGGTGACGGGTGGCAACCTCATCGTCGACACCACGATCACCGTGACGGGTCCGCGTCCGCTCATGCTCGTCGCCATCGACTCGATCACAATATCCAGCACGATCGACGCGTCGAGCAGGCTCCGCGGACAAATCGGCGCGGGAGCCGTCGATCAGACGTGCACGGCACCCGCCGGACAGAGTCAGAACGGTGGCGGTGGCGGAGGCGGTGGGGGTGGCTTTGGTGATGTCGGGGCCGATGGCGGTGCCGGGGCGCAAGGCGCGCCGCCGGGTTTGGGCGGTCCGGTCTTGCAGACGCCGACGTTCTTGCGTCCGGGCTGCGCGGCGGGTGCCGGCGGCAGTGGCAGCACGGTCGGAAGCGGCGGCATCGGCGGCGTCTCGGGCGGTGTCGTGTATCTGGTCGCCGGCCGGATCGAGATTTCTCCGTCGGGAGCCGTGCTCGCGTCCGGCGCCGGCGGTGCCGGCGCGAATCAGCTCGGCGGCAACCGCGGAGGTGGTGGTGGAGGTGGCTCGGGTGGGATGATCGCGCTCGAGGCCATGACGATCACGGTCGACGGCATCCTCCAGGCGAACGGCGGCGGTGGTGGTGGTGGTGCTGACTCGGGGCAGGGGATGGATGGTGCCGACGGTACGACGCAACCCTTCGACAGCCCCGCGACGGGAGGCAATTCCGAGGCACCTGGAAAGGGCGGCCCCGGTGGGTCTGGTGGGGCCGGCATCAAGCCTCCCCAACCGGGGATGACTCCCATACAAGGTGGCGGTGGCGGTGGCGGCGGTGGCGCGGTCGGCTACGTCTGGGTCCGCGGTCAGCTAAGTGGCGGCGGCAACGGCAACGTCCAGAGCTCTCCGCCCCCGACCCAGGTTCCCTGAACCGGGCTCCGCGGCCACGTGGATTGCCGTTGACGACGGCTCGTACCCGGCATAGGGTCCGCCGCGTCACACGGGGGAAACCCGTTCTCTTTTCCACATAACGAACGAACACGAACTGGGGGTTCAGGATGCCTGAGCACACGATCCCCGAGTCCCTCATCGAGCAGATCCGGACGGGCAAAGCTGCGCTCGTCGTCGGTGCGGGAGTCGGAGTACCTTCTTGGAAGCAACTTCTCGAGCGCATGACCAAGGTGCTCGAGACACGAGGACGCGAAGGCGACGACGCCGCGACCCGTGATGTCGAGAAGCTCCTGCACAAGGGGAGCCTGGTTCGTGCCGTCGGGTTCCTCGCCCGCGCACTCGGCGAGGATACGTGCGACAAGCTCGTCGAGGAGACCTGGGCCGCGCCGGTCGAGACGCCGGCCCTACCGCGGGCGCTGGCTTCGTTGCCGTTCCGCCACGTGTGGACGACGTTCCCCGGTGACATCCTCGAGCACGCGTTCGAGACCGCATCTCCGGAGGAGTGGCCGCCGGCGCGTCTGGTCACGTATCAGGAGCTCGGCGAGCTTTCGCCGCGGCGCCGCACGCTGGTCAAGATGCTCGGTAACTTCGACACCTACGTGGTGACGCCACGCTCGGTGCGCCGGGCGCTGTCGCGCGCGGTCGATCTGCGTGACTACGCGCGGAAACTGTATGTCGAGGGTGCGCTGGTGTTCGTCGGGTTCCGCTACGGCGATCCCGATCTCGCCGCGTTGCTCGATCGCGTGTTCGGCATGTTCGAGCCGCCGCGCGGCACGCACTACTTCCTCGGCGCGGGCGTCGGACCGGTGACGGTCGACGAGCTGATGGCCGACCATCACATCGAGGTGGTCAACCTCGCGGGACGCGGGGCCGACGAAGTCGCCGAGCGCAGCGTGCTCGAGTGGCTCGACCAGCTGCGCCAGCAGTGCACCACCGCCGGCATCACGCTGTCGCAGGCGCGGCCGGATGCCGACGATGTCGAGGGTTGGATCATGCTGCTCGGCGAGAGCGTCGAGGAGGCCGCCGAGGCATCCGACGCCCTCGATCTGATCGACCGTCGCGCCCGCGAGGGTAAGGATTGGGACACCGTGATCGAGGTGTTGCTCGGTCGCATCGAGCACGCCGGCGACGGTCCCGATCGCGCCGCGTTGCTGCGCCAGCTGGCCGAGGTCTACGAGACCGGGCTCGGCGATCTGCGCCGCGCCTTCGAGGCCGTGACCACCGCGTGTCAGGTCGCGCCCGAAGACGAGGCGTCTGCGGCGATGGCCGAGCGGCTCGCCGCCGCGACCGGTGGCTGGGCCGACCTGGTGTCCGAGGCGTCGGAGATCGCGAGCGAGGCCCAGGATCCGATCATCGCGTCGGCGTGGTGGGCACGACTCGGCTCGTGGTACTCGACCCGACTCGATCGCCCGGACTACGGCGTGCCGTCGCTGCGGCGCGCCCTCGAGCTCGATCCGAACAACCGCGTCGCGTACGCCGCGCTCGCGGAGACCCAGCGCAAGCAGAGCAAGTGGGCGGAGCTCGCCGACACCCTGCGCGCGCACTCCGAGGTCGAGATCGATCCGAAGGTCAAGGTCGACCTCCTGCTCGGCCTCGGCGATCTGTGCGAGAGCCATCTGGCGTCGACGTCGAAGGCGATCGAGGCCTACCAGCAAGCGGTGGATCTCGACGATTCGTCCGAGGACGCGCTCGCCGCGCTCGAGCGGCTGTACCGCCGCGACGAGCGGTGGGCCAACCTCGCCAAGATCCTCGACCGTCGCGCCGAGATCTGTCAGGAGTCGGGCGACACCGGTCGCGCCGCGGCGATCCGTCGCGAGCTCGCGACGATGCGCGCCGAGAAGCTGGGCGACCTCGAGGGCGCGATCGCGCGTTACGAGGCCGCGATCTCGGCCAACGGTAGCGACGTGACGGCACTCAAGGCGCTCGTCGATCTGTACGACAAGACCGGCCGCACCGACGACTACCTCCGCACGATGGAGCGACTCGGTCAGGTCGCGCCCGAGGGCGAGAAGGTCTCCACGCTGCGCAAGCTGGCGATGGAGCTCGAGGACCGCGAGCCCGCGCGCGCGATCGAGGCGTACGAGAAGTTGCTCGCCACCGATCCCAACGCCGACGACGCGTACCGCGGGCTCGAGCGCGTGCTCGCCGCGGAGGAGAACTGGGACGAGCTGGTCGCGGCGCAGCGCAGGCACATCGCGGCGGTCAAGACGCCGGCCCAGCGGGTCGAGCTCTACCTGACGTCCGCGAAGGTCTACGAGGGGCAGCTCGACGATCCGCACAAGGCGATCGAGGCGCTACTCAACGTGCTCGCGATCGAGGATTCGAACCGCGACGCGCTCGCGCACCTGCCACCGCTGTACCAGCGCACCGAGCAATACGACCGTGCGGTCGACATCCTCACCCGCCACGCGGCGATCGAGGGTGACCGCGGCGCGTTCTTCCTCGCCGAGGCGGGGCGGATCGCGCACGAGCAGCTCCACGACGACGAGCTCGCTCAGCGCCACTTCGAGAAGGCGCTGACGCTCGACGCCGAATTGTTCGGCGCGCTCCACGGCCTCGCGAAGGTCCACGAGAGCCGCGGCAACTTCACGCAGGCCGTCGAGCACGCGCTGCGTGCCGAGGGCGTGGCAGGAAGCCGCAACGAGCGTGTCGAGCTGCTGTGGCGCGCCGCGCAGATCGCCGATCACAAGATCGGCGATACCAGCCGTGCGCTCGAGCTCTACGAGCGCGTGCTCAAGCTCGATCCGGATCACGTCGATGCCGGTCAGCTGGTCGCCGACAAGCTGGTCGCCGACAAGCGGTGGGACGACGCGCTGCCGGTGCTCGAGATGCTCGCGCGCCAGGCCGAGGGGCTCGATCGCCTCGAGCGGTCGCGTCGCGAGGCGCAGCTCGGTCACGCGTACGAGTCGCTGCATCGCACCGAGAAGGCGTCGCGGCACTACCGGCTCGCCACCGAGGCGGATCCGGACAACCTCGACGCCGCGATGGGCCTTGCCGCCGTGCTGATGATCGAGGCCAAGGCCAACGAAGGCAACGAGAGCGCCAACGATCAGTGGCGCGAGGTCGAGCGGCGCTACCGCGAGATCCTCGCCAAGCACCGGGGCGCGATCTCGGATCACCGGATCGCGGACATCTGGTTCAACCTCGGTCTCGCGTCGCGCGCCCTCGGCGACGAGCGCAAGGCGGAGCTCAGCTTCCGCCGCGCTCTGGAGAAGGAGCCACTGCACGAGCCCACGCTCGGCGCGATGGTCGATCTCGGCGGTGCGCGCGGCGAGTGGAAGATGGTGGCCGAGGCCAAGCACAGCCAGGCCGAGGCGCTCGCCAAGGAGCAGGGCTCCGAGGAGCGCCGCGCCAAGCTGTTCGACGAGATCGGCGACATCCAGCGCGAGCGGTTGAAGGACCTGGCGGGCGCGACCACCGCGTACTGCTCGGGGCTCGAGCTCGTGTCCTCGCACAGCTCGTCGCTCGGACGCGCGCTCCTCCACAAGCTGCTCGAGGCGTTCACCGAGCAGAAGCAGTGGCGGCGCGCGATCGAGACGCTCGAACAGCTCAGCGCGCAGGAAACCGCACCGGATCGCCGAGCGCGGTTCCACTACACCGCGGCCGTGATCGCGCGCGACGAGCTCAAGGATTCCGAGCTCGCCGTCGATCGGTTCCGCGCCGCGCTCGACGACGCGCCCACCACGCCGAAGGCGTTCGACGCGGTCGAGAAGCTGCTCACCGAGCGCAAGGACTGGAAGAACCTGGCGCGCGCGTACCGCCGCCAGCTCAAGCGGATCGGCGAGGACGCGTCGATCGAGTCATTGGTCGATCTGTGGACCAAGCTCGGCGACGTGTGCGTCGATCACCTCGGCGACACCGAGGCCGCCACCGAGGCCTACCAGGTCGCGAGCGAGCTCGCGCCCGACGACATGGCTCGTCACGAGCAGCTCGCCGACCTCTACCTCGAGGCCGGCGAGGCGCGCCGTCACGAGGCGATCGCCGAGCTCCAGCTGCTCCTCAACCACGCGCCCGATCGCGTCGAGCTCTACAAGGCGCTGGCGCTGCTCTACCGGGCCGAGCACGAGCTCGACAAGGCGTGGTGCGTGGCCCAGGCGCTGGTGTTCCTCGGCGCGGCCTCCGACGAGGAGAAGCTGCTGTTCCAGCGGTTCCGCCCGCGGAAGTTCCAGCCGGCACCGCGTCGGCTCACCGAGGAGCTGTGGCAGAAGGCGATCATCCACCCGCGCGAGGACCGGCACGTCGGTGCGATCTTCTCGTCGACGCTCGGGGCGCTGGCCGCGAGCACCGCTCAGCCGATCACGGCGTTCGGTCTATCGCCGGAGACCCGCGCCGATCTCGATCGCGACCCCCGCGCGGTCAGCCGCGTCGTCAAGTACGTCGCCGGCGTGCTCGCGATCGACCCGGCTCCGATGGTGTGGCTGCAGGACACCGGTGACGGTCTGCGCGTGGCCAACACGGTCGGGCTCGGAGCCGAGCGCCAGCGGCTGGTGCCGTCGTTGCTCGTCGGTGCGCCGTTGATCGGCAAGAACGACGAGCGCGAGCTCGCGTTCGAGGTCGGCAAGCGGATGGCGTACCTGCGGCCCGAGCGTTTCGTCACGCTCGCGCTCGGCACGCTGCCCAAGCTCGAGGCCGCGTTCGCGGCATCGGTGCTCGCCGGCGGCAAGCCGGTGATGGGTCACGACGGTGTCGCGTTCTCGGAACACGCGCAGGCGAGCTCGGAGGAGGCGCAGAACCTGGCACGCACGCTGGTACAGCAGGTGCCGCGGCCGTTGCTCGAGCAGGTTGGCGAGCTGTCGAACAAGCTGTCGGGCCGGATCGGCAACGGTCTGGTCTCGGGCTGGCGTACGGCGACCGACCTCACGGCCAACCGGGTTGGCTTCGTCGTGTGTAACGACCTCGAGACCGCCGCCAAGGCGATCGCGACCGAGGGCGCCGCGCTGTCGAACCTGACGGTCAAGGACCGGCTCCGCGACCTGCTCTCGTTCGCCGTCAGCGAGGCCTACTTCGGCGTCCGACGTCACCTCGGGCTGCACGTCCGGGAGGAGGTCTCGGCGTAATGGCCTCGACGCCGCGTCAGCGTCTGTTCACCCGGGTCGCGCTCGGTGGCCTCGCCTTGTCGCTTTCGTGCGCCAGCGATCCGCCGGTGTGCCCGACGGGGGACTGCACGCTGCCCGGCCGGACGATCCTGCACTGGTCGTTCAACGCGTATCCGGATCTGCTGTTCAGCGGAGACACCTGCCGCGATCTCGATGCCAAGACCGTGCACGTCGAGGTCGTCGGGATCGACGATCCGATGCAGTTCGACACCCAGGACGTCCCCTGCGAGCAGAAGCAGGCCTCGTTCCTCGGGCTGCCGGCCGGCAACTACCGGATCTCGATCGACGTGCGCGATGCCGCCGACACCTCGCTGATCGCGGCGCCGGTCTCGACCGAGACCATCGCGGGCGCGCCCGACACCCCGGTCGACGTCTTGATCGACGTTCCGTTCGAGTCGTGGGTGCGCTCGTACACCGGCACGCTGCTGTTCCGGCTGTCGTGGGCCGGGATGTCGTGCGAGATGGCGGTCCCGCCGGTGATGACCCAGACGCTGACCCTGGTCGCCGGTGGACAGCCGACGTCGATGGTCACCGACATGGGGCAGAAGCTCGACGGCACCGATCCCAAGCCGTGTCGCAAACTGAGCGAGCAGTTCGCGCAGTTCGTCGAGGGCCTGCCGATGGGGCCGGCGACGTTCACGGTCACGGGTAACGATGTCAACGGCGACCTCGCGTTCGAGCACGCGTTCGATACCTTCATCGGCGCGGCGAAGAACAATCCGACGATCACGTACGACGTGACCACGCCGCCTGTGGATGGCGGTGTGGATGGGGGTGGGGATGGTGGTGTCGACGGCGGGATGGCTGACAGCGGGCTATAACGAGCGGATGGTGCGTCTCGCCATCGCGGTCGGGATCGCGGTGGTCCTCGCCGCGTGTCCCGGCGGGCGCGCGACGCAGGTCCCGGTCCTGACGGCGTCGGGACCACGGCTCGCCACACCGACGCCGATCGATCCGGGCGTGCGAGGTGCCGCCTACCTGATGGCGCTGGCGCGGACGATCCAGCCCGGGTGGGCGCAGTTCCTCGAGGACTGTCGCCTGCGACTTCCGAAGAACCATCCGCTCAACGATCCGTCGCTCGAGGCCACCGCCGATCTCGCGATCGGGCTCGACGGCCGGCTGGTCGCGCGGATCGCGAGGGGGAGCGGTAACGGCGATTTCGACACCGCGGTGTTCGATCTGCTCGGTGACGCATCGCCGGCGCCGCCACCGCCGGCCGACCTCCTCGCCGACGACGACGCCGTCCACGTCCGCTGGTTGTTCGCGCGCGACCGCCGGCAGGCTGGCTCCGCGACCGCGGCGATCGTCGACGTTCGCCTCCCGCTGCTGAAGGTGATCGATCGCCGGATCGCGGCCGGAGACCTCCCGCGCGCGATCGGACGGATCGCGAGCGCGCGACCGACCGACGCCGATCGCCTCGAGGCCACCCGCCGCGTGATGGTCGCGACGTTGCGCGACGTGCTGCATGGAGGAGACGGGACGGGCATCGCGATCGCACCCGGTTCGACGCGCTCGCCGATCGGTGCCGACGGCGTCGCCATGCGTGCCGCCATCTCCGCCGCGGCGCGCGTCGGGACCGCGGAGCTCGGGCGCGACGTCTGGCCGCTCGCGCGTCCGTTCGTCGATCGCGATCTGCGACTTGCCGCGCTCGCCGCGCTCGCCGATGCGCCCTCGCTACGTCGCGACGGCTCGGGCACCGCGGTACCCGCGTTCGGTGCGCTGGCCGATCAGCTCGTGACCGCGCTACCCCGGGATCTTCTCGACCATCCCACGGCCGGACTCGCGGAGCTCCGCGTGCTGGCGACGCTCGAAGGCCCGGCCTCGGTTCGTACGCGCGCGATCGCGGCGCTGCGCGGTGCGTTGGCGGAGAGGCCGTCGGCGACCGCGATCGCCGCGCTGGGGGTGTTCCCCGACCCGACGCTCGCGCCAAAGCTCCGCGGCTTTCTGGCGAGTCGCGACGTCGCGATCCGCGCCGCCGCATGTGCGGCGTTGCCCGAGGCCGCGGTGAAGGCGTCGCCGGTCGCGACGAAGGGCGCGGTCGAGCCGGCGCGCTCGCTCGCGATCGCGCTGGTCGCGAGAGGGCTGCGCGATCGCGACGCCAGCGTGCGCGCGGCATGCCTCGAGGCGGCGCGTCGCGACGCGACGCGCGCGAAGGACAGAGCCTTCGGCATCGCGGCGAGCGCGGCGATCCAGCGCCAGATCGCGGGCCTCGCGCGCGATCGCGACAGCGACACGCGAGCGGCAGCGCTCGCCGCACTCGGGACGATCGATCCGACCTCGCCTGCACGTGCGCCGGCGGTTGGAGACCCGTCGTCCACGGTTCGTCGCGCCGCGGTGATCGGGGCGAGCGAGACCGACCTACGGACGCTGGCGGCCGACGCCGAACCGGACGTGCGGGCGGCGGCGATCCGCGCGCTCGGCGATCGGGCGCCTGACCTCGCGTCACACGCGGTGGGCGACCCGTCGGCAATCGTCCGACAGGCCGCGATCTCGATCGTCACCGACCCGAGTCGCCTCGAGCAGCTCGCGCA
The DNA here is from genome assembly GCA_963772655.1 of uncultured delta proteobacterium. Classification (GTDB taxonomy): domain Bacteria; phylum Myxococcota_A; class Polyangia; order Haliangiales; family Haliangiaceae; genus JABFXX01. Next base: position 335,871 of record CAVYYE010000003.1, on the reverse strand, counting down.
CGACACGGCCCCCGAGGTCGCGACCGCGGCCGCGATCCGGCTGGCCGCGCTGCGCGGGCGCAAGGCGATCACGGCGGCGGCGCTGGCCGAGCTGGCTCGCGGGGGCTCCGCCACGGCCCGCGTGCGGATCGCACTCGCGTGGTTGCTGGCACGCTGAGCGTGCGACACCATTAGCGGCATGCGAACCGCCGCCGTGATCGCCGTCCTCGCCGGGGCGGGTGCGCTGGCGAGCGCGTCGCACGGGGTCGCCCGCGCCAACCGCGGGCGCGTGGTGCGTGTCGAGGCGCCGCCGCGGGTCGAGGTGCGCGTCCCGGCCGGGAGGTTCTGGATGGGGGTCGACGACGACGACACCGCCGCGGCCTACGACCAGTGCACGCAGGCATTTCCCGCGCTGATCGCCACGCTGGTGACGCGCCAGATGCTCGACTTCTGCGCGGACTACCGGGCCACGCTGACGGCGATGGCACCGCGCGAGGTGTTCGTCAGCGCGTTCATGATCGATCGCGACGAGGTCACGGTTTCCGAGTATCGCGCATGCGTGGCGGCGGGACACTGCGACCTCGATCCGCTGGTCGCCGGCGACGAGCGCTACATCAAGGACCCGTGGCCGATCGTCAACGTCACCTGGTACGAGGCGCAGGACTTCTGTCACTGGCGTGGTGGCCGGCTTCCGACCGAGGCCGAGTGGGAGCGCGCGGCGCGCGGTGACAACCCGTCCGCGGTGTGGCCGTGGGGTGTGCTCGAGGAGCCTCGCGACTTCAACCACGGCAAGCCGCGCGATCAGATCCTGCGCGATATCGATCACGCCAAGGCACCGACGCCGGTGCAGTTCCTCGGCGATCCCGACGTCAGCGACGGTCACCAGATCATCGCGCCACCCGGACGCTACGTGTGGGGTGAGGGGCCGTATGGCACGCGCGATCAGGCGGGCAACGTCGCCGAGTGGACCGCGGACGCATGGGTCTACGACAACAAACACAAGGGCTACGACGGGCTCGACCGGATCGATCCGTATCGCGAGCCGGCTCTGTTCGAGCCTCGCGTGGTCCGTGGTGGCTCGTGGCGGCAGCCGATCTTCGTCGCGCGCTCGAACCTGCGCGACCCGTTCAACAAGCTGTACGAGCCGCGCCAGCGGTTCTCGCACATCGGGTTTCGGTGCGCGCGAACGATCGAACGTCGCCGCGCCGCCGACTAGGCGTCGGGCATCGCGTCGGTGGCGTCGGTCGCGCCGTCGGTGGGCGCATCGGTCGTATCGGTGGGTGCGTCGACGCTGGCCTCGGGGACCGAGGCATCGATCGGGTCGAACGATCCGGAGCTCTGGCAGGTCGGCGGATCGGTGGCCTGATTGCAGACCAGGCCGGTATCGCAGTCGTCGTTGACCTGGCAGCGCTGGCCTTCGCCCTGCTTGCAGCCGATCAACAACGCGACGCTACCGGTGAGGAACCCGAGCAGAACCAACGGCAAGACAAGTTTATGCTTCACGACTAGTCTCTTGTTCGAGGGGAGGCACTTCGTTCCATTCCACCTTGGTGACCTCGACCTCGCGCTTGCCCTTCGAACTGGGCAGCGTGATGGTGTCGCCGATCTCCTTGCCGATCATCGCGCGAGCAACCGGCGCACCGATGGAGATCCGGCCCTTCTTGATGTCGGCTTCGTGCTCGCCGACGATCGTGTAGGTGTGTTCGTCGCCGCTGTCGGTGTCCTCGATGGTCACGGTGGCACCGAATTTGACTCTCGGACCCGACAATTTGGTTGGATCGATTACCTCGGCCATCGCGAGTTTTGCTTCGAGCTCGCGGATCTTGGCCTCGATAAGCCCCTGTTCTTCTTTGGCCGCGCTGTAGTCGGCGTTCTCGGACAGGTCACCGTGACCGCGAGCGATCTCGATGGCACGGCTATTCGCCGGACGATCGACGTCCTTGAGCCGCTTGAGGTGGGCCTTCATCGTCGCGAACCCCGACGGGGTCATCGGAAACTTTTCGGACATGGGAGTTTCGTTCTCGTCGGTGAGAGATCGGTCGCTATTCGTACCCTCCCGACACGGGTCTCGCAACCGCTCCATAGGTCAACACGACTGCGGCGCCTCCCGGGGTCGCGACCGGCGTCACCATCAGCTGCTCGCGGGCCGCTTGGCGTTCGGCGCGGTCTTTTTTCCAGAACCGGTAGGCCACGTATCCGAGCCCCGCACCGACGACGATCAGCGCGTTGCCGATCCACGCGCGGGAGCTCGCGCGATCCTCGAGGGACGCGAGGTCCTGAAAATCGGCGAGCGTGTCGGTGGGGTGGTTATCGATCTGGCCCTGCAGGTTGCGTTCGGACTGCCACGCTCCGATTCCGCCGATCACGAACACGCCGGCGCCGATGGTCGCCCCGATCGCGATCGCGCGATTCGTGTTCGAGACGGTCGGTGGGGGAGGGGGAGCCGCGGGGCAGCTCCCGTCGGGGTTGGGCACGGCGTTGTCGGGGCAGGTCGGCGGAGGTGGCGCGGTCCCGCCGAACAGCGGCGTCACCGCCGACTCGACACGATCGGGCGGATCGGTCGGCGCCAGGGTGGTCGTGACGTCCTCGGGATCCTTGCCGGCGACCTTCCTGTGGATCACGACGTCGATCTGGCCGTCGTCGCGCAGCGTCGCGGTGCCGTAGACCAGCTCGTCGACGGCGAGCGTGGTGCGCACGCGTTCGGCGCATGCCGGGGCCGCCGGATCACAACCGACCGCGGCCGCCGTCTCGGTGAACGTGGTCGCGCCGGAGTTGACGTTGCCACCTCCGGCCTTGGCGGCGTTCTCGACCGAGTGCGACAGGCTCGCGCGCAGAGCGGGATCCGCGTTTCCTCCGATCGGCAACACGATCACCGAGACAGGTCCCGCGACCGCCTGTGCGGTCATCGCGACGAGTGCGATCAGCGTGACGACAAACTTCGCGAGCGGGCCCCCGATGCCCGCGCGGGATGTTCTCGGCAACCTCGCACGGAGGGGCTCGCGGAAGCGAAGTCGAAATCGGAAGAACTTCATGGCGATCCCCTCAGGCGGTTCACGCGCTCGCGAATCGCCGGTGCATCGGCGGCCCTGGGCGCGTAGGTCAGGTAGCGCTGGTAGGCGCGCAGCGCGGCGGACTTCTGGCCGAGCTTCTCGTAGGTCACGCCGAGTCCGCGCCACGCCGGGGCGTAGCGGGGCGTGCTGACCACCGCGCGCCGGAACGAGATCACGGCCGCCGCGTAGCTGCCGGTCGCGAGGTGACGGAGCCCGGCGGTGGTCAGCTCGCCGGCGCTCGGTCGGCGCACCACCACATGGTGCGTCGCGGCGTCGACGGCGACGGGCGCGGCGGCATCGGCCGGTGCCACGACGACACGCGCATCGATCGCGTTCGCATTCGTGGTCGCTGCGTCGGCGGGGGCGGCGGGGGCGGCGTCCTCGATGTCGATCTCGACAGCATCCGCGGTCAGCTCGGCGTCGCTCTCGGGAACCATCGCGGCCGCGTCGGGCGCGTGCTCGGCGACCAGCGCCGCGTCGGCACCACCCGAACCGCCGCGCATGCCGACCACGATCGACACCACGATCACGAACACCAGCACCGTCGCGATCGCGCCGAGCCCGAGGTACATCCGCCGGTACTCCGCGCGGCGAGCGGCGGTGTCCTCGGCGGCGGGCTCGTCGACGGCGGGCTCGTCGACGGCGGGCTTCGCGGCGCTGTCAGCGGAGGAGTCCTCGTCCTGGTCCTCGGTTCGTCTCGCGATCTCGGCCGCCATCTCCTCGGAGATCAGCGGGGCGTCGAGCAGCGTGGCGTCGGATTCTCCCGGCACCCCGGCGGGCGTGCTCGCGGGCGTCGCCGGGGTCGCCACCTTCGGCGGGATCACGGCGACCTTCGGAGGTGGGAGCTTGAGGGCGCGGACGGGTGTCGCGTGGGGAGAGCTCGGGGTGCCGTGCGGCATCTTGTGCGCGAACGAGAAGTCGCCGCTCGCGCGCACCGGCTCGACCGGTTCGGCGAACGCCGCCTCGAGCACGTCGGCGCTCGCGCGTCCCTTGCTCGAGACCTCCTGGAGGAGCTTCTTGCGAGCTTCGATGTGCGACTCGAACGTCGTCTGCATGTAGTGCGCGATCTGGTCGTTGCGCCCGCCGTAGCCTTGCTTGAGCAGCACGTCCTCGAGGTCCTGCGCGATCGCCTTGGCGGTCGGGTAGCGCTTCTCGGGATCGCGTGCGAGCGCCTTCATCAGGATCGGATCGAACGCGGCGATCACGTCGCCGTTGACGGCCGACGGTGGTGGGATCGCTTGCTCGAGCACCTGTTTCATCGTGTCGGTGTCGTTGCCGCCCTTGAACAGTCGGCGCAGCGTCAGCGCCTCCCACAACACGACGCCGAGCGACCACAGATCGCTGCGGCGATCGCCGGCTCCGCCGCGCAGCTTCTCCGGCGCCATGTACGAGAACTTGCCCTGGATCTTCTTGGCCGGGCCCGCGGCCGACTGCGAGGCCTTGGCGACGCCGAAGTCGACGAGCTTCACCTGGCCGTTGTAGAGGATGACGATGTTGCCGAGCGAGATGTCGTGGTGGACCAGCTCGATCGCGTCGCCCGCCATCGACCGCAGCTCGTGGGCGGCGTCGAGGCCTTCGGCGGTATCGGCGATCAGGCGTGCCGTCGACAGCGGATCGAGGCGCTTGCCTTCGCGGCCGGCGCGCAGCACGGCGAGCAACGGTTCGCCTTCGAGGTACTCCATCGCGATGAAGAACCGACCCTCGGCCTGACCGAGGTCGTAGATGTCGACCACGTTGGGGTGCTTGACCAGCGCCGCCATCCGGGCCTCGTCGAGCAACATGTCGACGAACGTCTTCTCGCTCGCGAGGTTGTCGTGGACCAACTTGACCACGACCAGCTTCTCGAACCCGGCCGGTCCTCGCTGCAACGCGAGTTGGACCTCGGCCATGCCGCCCTGGCCGATCCGCGTGATGAGCTCGTACCGGCCGAGCCGCGACGAGCGTCGGTTCGAAGCCTCGCCGGCGGACACGCTCGGATTGTATCGCAACCCGGCGGCGTTGTTGGGAAACGGGCTGTAACCTCGCGCTCGGATGCAGACTCTCCGGGTCCCCGAACACCCCCTCCTCGACGTTGCCGCGTTCGTCTGCCGGCTCGACCGACCGCTCTCGGAGGCCTCAACTCCCCCTACGATCACGCGGTTCGCGGCTTCCGACGCGCCTGCACCCGTCGCCAGCTCCGACATCGTGCGTACGGCCGTGCGCGATCTGCTCCGCCACGGTGGGTTCAAACCCGCCGGACGCAGCAAGCCCGCATCGGAATACCTCGTGCGCGCCGCCGCCGAAAACCAGTTCCCGGCGATCAACGCGCTGGTCGACGCCTGCAACGTCGTGTCGCTGCACTCCGGCCTGCCGATCTCGCTCGTCGACCTCGCGCGCGTCGACGGCGACCTGTCGATCCAGATCGCACCCGCCGCCACCACGTACGTCTTCAACCCCAGCGGCCAAGTGATCGATGCCAGTGGCCTGCTCTGTCTCTACGACGCCGCCGGACCGACCGGCACGCCGGTCAAGGACGCGCAGCGCACCAAGACGCACGACGGTACGCGCGACGCCATCATCATCGTCTGGGGAACCAACGCGCTGCCCGGCCACACCGCCGCGACCACCGCGTGGTACCGCGCGCTGTGTGCCGAGATCGCGGGCGCGACCACCGAGGACGTCGCGCTCGCCCGACCGTGACAACACCACGAGCCCTCACCCGGGTCGGGGCAACGAGATCGGGTGGATTCAGTCGGGGGGCGGGTCGCTCGAGAGGCTACGCTGAGGGTTCGTGAGCAGCCCATCCCCGATCGCCGTGCTCCACACCGATGTCTCGAGGCTGCCCCGCAGTGGTCTCGACGAACGGTTCACAGATGCGATCCGGCGTGCGGCGGTCGCGCAGACCGGCAGCTCCCCGCCGGCCTGGGACCATCGGGCCAACCACGATGTGCTCGACCTCGGCGACGGCGTGACGTTCGTTCCCGACGGGCAGGATGCCAAGACGGGAAGTGCGGGCATGGTGATCGGCGGCATCATCGCCGTGTTCGGACTCGCGCTCGCGGGGATCGTGTTCGAGGGCGAGCAAGCCGAGCCCTGGATGTCGTACGCCGCACCCTTGATGATCGTTCTCGGCGGCTACTTCGCGTGGACCGGTCGGCAGCGCAACATCGCGGCCCGCGCTGCGCCGCGACTGACCGGCATGTACCTGTTCGACGACGTGCTCCTCCACGTCGGTTCCATCGGTTGTCGGACGTTTCCGCCCGCGAGCGTGCGCGGGTTCACGTACGGGATGCGCAGCGGGACGAGTAGCTTCGTGCTGCAGATCCAGTACGTCGACGACGCCGGGGACACGAACAACGACGTGTTGTGCTACCGCGACGCGACGGCGACGCTCGACGAGTGGCTCGCGCAAACCGCCGATCGATCGGATCGATCCGATCGATCGGATCGATCGGATCGATCCGCGAGCTCATAGCTTCTCGATGCGCTGCCGTACCTCGACGGCGTGGGAGCCGCGGGGAGCGAGCGACAGGTAGCGCAGGTAGGCATTCTTCACCGGACCGCGGCGCGTTCCGAGGGCCTCGTATGCGCGACCGATGCCGTACCACGCGAGTGCGTAGCCCGAGTCGACCTTGGTGGCGCGCTGGAAGCTGCGCAAGGCGTTCCCGGCGTCGCCACGCCGGAGTTGCGCGAAGCCCTGACGCGAGAGGCCGGCGGCGGAGGTCGGTGCGGGGGCAGGGGGCTGGGGTGTAGGCGCCGGTTTGGTGGTGGTGGTGCGCGGACGATGTGTGGGGGGACGCGGTGTCGTGCGCGGGCCGGTGCCGGTGTGGCGTCCGTCGGGCTTCGTGGTGTTCGTGGTGGACGTCTTCGTGCTCGCAGGGCTCGTGCGCGTGTCGGTCGTGTCGGTCGTGTCGGTCGTGTCGGTCGTGTCGGTCGTGTCGGTCGTGTCGGTCGTGTCGTCATCGGACACGTCCACGGCGGGCATCTGGATCGGGACGCTGGCGTCGCTGCCGTTCGAGTCGTCGCCGTTCGATCCGTTCGATCCGCTCGATCCGTTCGATCCGCTCGATCCGCTCGATCCGCTCGATCCGCTCGATCCGCTCGCGTTCGTCGAGGTCGAGTCGTCGCTCGAGTCGTTCGACCCCGCGCGGGCGAGCGTGTCGTCGCTACTGCCGTTGACCTCGGCGGTCCCGTCCTTGCCGCCGCCGCGCGCGGCGATCGCGACCACGCCGACGATCAGCAGCAGACCGGCCACCGCATACGGGATGTACTTCTTCCACGCCGATACCTGGCGCTCGCGCTCCCCGGCGAGCCACTCCTGGATCTCCCGGATCTCGCTCGGGTCGGCGGAAGCCGGGGTGGCGGCCCGGACCTCCGTGCCGGCACTGGATGCATCGGACTCGCCGGCGGACGGCTCGCTGATCGGCCGGCCGGCGCGGACGGTCTGTGTCGCGGCGTCGCGGAACGCCTCGATGGTCTTCTTGCTGGTGCGCCCCGTCGATAGCTCGGCGACCAACCGCTCGCGCACGGCGATCTGCTTCGCGAACGCGGATCGCATGTAGGCCGCGATCTTGTCGTTCTTGGCGTAGCCTTGCTTGCGCAGCACGTCCTCGATGTCGAGCGCGAAGCCCTTGGCCGTGGGGTAGCGCTTCTCCGGATCGCGCTCGAGCGCGCGCAGGATCACCGGATCGAGCTCGGTTGGCACGTCGGGGCACACCTCCGACGGAGGGGGGACTCGCTGCTCGCGCACGGCGCGCAGCGTCTCGGAGTCGTCGCCCTGGAACAGCCGCTTGAGGGTCAACGCCTCCCACGCGACCACGCCGAGCGACCAGATGTCGCTCCGGCGATCGACCTCGGCGCCCTCGATCAGCTTCTCGGGTGCGAGGTACGCGAGCTTGCCCTGGACGAGCTCGGGTTTCTCGCGCGTGCGCGCCTTCGCGACCCCGAAGTCGAGGAGCTTCACCTGCCCGTTGTAGAGGACGATGATGTTTCCGAGCGAGACATCGTGGTGGACGATCCCGAGCGGCTTGCCGTCGAGCGACTTCAGCCGATGCGCGGCCTCGAGCCCCTCGGCGGTATCGGAGATCACGCGTGCGGTCGACAACGGATCGAGCCGGTCGCCATCGGCACCCCGCCGCAGGATCGCGAGCAGCGGTTCCCCGTCGAGGTATTCCATGGCGACGAAGAACCGCCCCTCGACCTCGCCGAGGTCGTAGACGTCGACGACGTTGGGATGCTTGATCATCCCCGCGATGCGACCCTCGTCGAGCAACATGTCGACGAACGCCGGCTCCCGCGCGAGGTGCTCGTGCATCAGCTTGACGACGATCAGCTTTTCGAACCCGGCGGGGCCGCGCTGCACGGCGAGGTGGACCTCGGCCATCCCGCCGCGGCCGATCTGGGTGAGCAGCTCGTAACGCCCGAGCTTGCGCGTCAGGGACGACAGCGTGTGGTCGCCTCGCGGCGCGCTGGTTTGTTCCTCGGGCTCGACCACCCGCCTATTGTAACTACCCCTCGGTACCCTGCGCACGTGCGTAGTGCTGCAGGGGGGCCACCCGGAGGTCGCCCCGGCGGGCCACCGCGATCGCCTCGAGCGCGGCCCGGGCACCGCGCATCGTCGTCTGGTACGCGATGTTGTTCATCAGCGCCGCGCGACGCAGCGACTGCGAGTCGAGGATCGCCTGCGCACCCTCGGTCGTGTTGATCATCAACTGGATCTCGTGGTTGTCGATCGCGTCGACGATGTGCGGTCGCCCCTCGAGCACCTTGTTGACACCCATCACCTCGAGTCCCTTGGAACGCAGATGCGCGGCGGTGCCGTGGGTGGCGATCAGCGAGAACCCGAGATTGTGGAGGCGGCGCGCGATCTCGACGATCGCGGGCTTGTCGGCATCGCGCACGCTGAGGAACGCCGCGCCCGACGTCGGCAACCGCGTTCCCGACGCCAGCATCGACTTCATGAACGCGCGCGAGAAGTCGTTGTCGATGCCCATCACCTCGCCCGTCGATCGCATCTCCGGCCCGAGGATCGTGTCGACGCCCTCGAACTTGACGAACGGGAACACGACCTCCTTGACCGACATGTGACGCGGCTCGACCTCTTCCATCCCGAGCTCTGCGAGCGTCCGCCCGGCCATGACCTTCGCCGCGATCTTGGCCAGCGGCCGACCGATCGCCTTGCTGACGAAGGGGATCGTGCGCGAGGCACGCGGGTTGACCTCGAGGATGAACACGTCACCACCGTGGATCGCGAACTGCGCGTTCATCAGGCCGACCACCCCGAGCTCGGTGGCGAGCACCCGGGCCTGACGCTTGACCTCGTCGATGATGTCGGCGGGCAGCGAGTACGGCGGCAGCGCGCACGCCGAGTCGCCGGAGTGGATGCCGGCCTCCTCGATGTGCTCCATCACCCCGCCGACGACCACGGCACCGGTCTTGTCGGCGATCACGTCGACGTCGAGCTCGACCGCGTCGGACAGGAACTCGTCGACGAGCAACGGGAACCCGATCGTGGTTCCCTCGTCGCGGCCCCCGGTCGAGAGCCCGGTGCCTGTACCGAGCACGCGCTTGAAGTACTCCTCGAGTCCAGCCGCGTCGTACACGCGCTCCATCGCGCGTCCGCCGAGCACGTAGCTCGGACGCACCATCACCGGGAACCCGATCTCGCCCGCGACCCGGCGCGCCTCGTCGAGGTCGTGCGCGATGCCCCAGTTCGGTGCGTGCAGCCCGAGCTTGCGCAGCACCTCGCCGAACCGCTCGCGATCCTCCGCACGATCGATCGCGTCGGCGGTGGTGCCGAGGATCGGCACGCCGGCCTCCGACAGCGCGACCGCGAGCTTGAGCGGGGTCTGACCGCCGAACTGCACGATCACGCCCCACGGCTTCTCGACGTGACAGATCTCGAGGACGTCCTCGAGCGTCAACGGCTCGAAGTACAGCCGGTCCGAGGTGTCGTAGTCGGTCGACACCGTCTCCGGGTTGCAGTTGACCATGATCGACTCGATGCCCTCTTCGCGCAGCGCCATCGAGGCGTGGCAGCAACAGTAGTCGAACTCGATCCCCTGACCGATCCGGTTGGGACCACCACCGAGGATGATCACCTTGCGCTTGTCGTCGGGGCGCGACTCGCACTCCTCCTCGTACGACGAGTACAGATACGGCGTGAACGATTCGAACTCGGCCGCGCAGGTGTCGACCCGCTTGTAGACCGGACGGACGCCCGCCGCGTGTCGCGCCGCGCGCACCGTCGCTTCGGTCACCCCGGTGAGCGCCGCGATCCGCCGATCGCTGAGCCCGAGGCGCTTGTACCGGCGGAGATTCGAGGTGGCATTTCCGGAGGTCACGCGCGTCGAGTCGTTCGGGCTCGTCGTGATCTCCGGCGCGAGCTCCTTCTCGGCATCCGTGATCGCCTTGACCTGATGGAGGAACCACGGATCGATCCGGGTCAGCTCGTGGGCGCGCTCGACCGTCATGCCGAGCTGGAACCCGCGCCCGACCTTGAGCAAGCGCTCCGGCGACGGCGTCGAGATCACGCGCTCGACCGCCGCCAGGTCGGCGCCCTGGCTCGTGATCGTGAGGTCGAACCCGGATCGTCCGGTCTCGAGCGAGCGGATCGCCTTGCCGAGCGCCTCGCGGAACGTGCGTCCGATCGCCATCGCCTCGCCGACCGACTTCATCTGCGGTCCGAGCACCGCCCGTGCCGACGGAAACTTCTCGAACGCGAACCGCGGCCACTTGACCACGACGTAGTCGATCGTCGGTTCGAAGCTCGCCGGCGTGACCCGCGTGATGTCGTTGTCGAGCTCGTCGAGCGTGTAGCCGATCGCGAGCTTGGCGGCGATCTTCGCGATCGGGAACCCGGTCGCCTTCGACGCCAGCGCCGAGCTGCGCGACACCCGCGGGTTCATCTCGATCACGAGCATCCGCCCGGTCTTCGGATCGACCGCGAACTGCACGTTGGACCCGCCGGTGGTGACGCCGATCTCGCGCATGATCGCGATCGAGGCGTCGCGCATGCGCTGGTACTCCTTGTCGGTGAGCGTCATCGCCGGCGCTACCGTGATCGAGTCGCCGGTGTGCACGCCCATCGGATCGATGTTCTCGATCGAGCACACGATGATCGTGTTGTCGTTGTTGTCGCGGACGACCTCGAGCTCGTACTCCTTCCAGCCGAGCACGCTCTCCTCGATCAGGATCGAGTGCACCGGGGACTGGTCGAGCCCGAACTGGACCATGCGGTCGAGCTCGGTCTTGTTGAAGGCGATGCCGCCGCCCGAGCCGCCGAGCGTGAACGACGGCCGCAGGATCGCGGGGAACCCGATCTCGGCGACCACCGTGCGCGCGGCCTCGACCGAGGTCACCAGCGTCGAGCGCGGACACGCCAGGCCGATCCGCGCCATCGCCTGCTTGAACAGCTCGCGGTCCTCGGCCATCTCGATGCTCGTCGCCGAAGCACCGAGCAGCTCGACCCCGTGCTTCTCGAGGATCCCTTCCTTGACCGCCGCCATCGCGAGGTTGAGGCCGGTCTGCCCTCCCAGCGTGGGCAGGATCGCGTCGATCGCCGCACCATGCGCCTTCTCGCGCGCCAGCACCTTGTCGAGCACGTCGGTGGTGAGCGGCTCGATGTAGGTCGCGTCGGCGAGATCCGGATCGGTCATGATCGTCGCCGGATTCGAATTGATCAGGACGACGCGCAGCCCTTCCTCGCGAAGCGCCTTGCATGCCTGCGTGCCCGAGTAATCGAACTCGCAGGCCTGACCGATCACGATCGGGCCGGACCCGATGATCAAGACCGACTTGAGATCATTGCGCCGCGGCACCGGCCGCGGATCTAACACACTTGGATGGCGATCAATGCGGTCTCGAGACCGTATTGGTCGCCATCCGAGGATCGGCTCGCGAGGCGCTCGCCCAGCGCTCGCAGGCTCGCTCTGGTTAGCGCTTCTTGATCACGCCGCCATCGATCTTGAAGTCGTTTGCGAGCGGGCCCGTGAGCACCGCCTCGACGGCCTTCGCCTGGTCACCCAGCTTGCCGCCCGCCTTCTCCAGCACCTCGACGATCGTGCGCCGGATCCGCCCGGATTCCTCCTCGGGGCGTACCAGGGCCTCGACGAGCGGCGGCGTGATCTTCTCGGGATCTCGCCCGGCCATGCCGTCGATCGCCGCGAACCGGCTGTTTTCGTCGAAGTCGGTCAGGTACGGCACGAGCCGGGAGATCACCTCGTCATCGGTGGCTTGCTTGTACTCGGCGAGCCAGCGGATCAGATCGATCCGGCGCTCGGGCATCCGGACGTAGCCAGGCGGCTCGCTCTTGAACAACTCGTCGGCGACCTCGAGGACCTTCTCCTTGGGGGCGACGCGCTCGACCACCTTGAGGGGGAACGCGAGTTGCTCGGCGTTCTTCATGTAGCGAAGGCACGGCTGGATCGCGACCGGCCCGAAGCCGACCAGCGCCTCGACGCACCAGTTCTTCTCTTGCTCGTCGTCGACGCCTTTGAGGCTCGTGATCGCGAAACGCTTGCAGATGCCGTACAGCGCCTCGGGCGTACCGTCTTCCTTGAGCTTCTCGAGCGCGCCCCAGCGATCCACCTGCTGCGCGAGCTTGTTGGTGGCCTTGTCGATCGTGCGCTGCAGGGCTTTTTCTTTGGAGAACAGGCCAAACACGAGGTACTCCGGGCTGGGTTGCGGGGAAGCTAGCACGACCGACATGCGGCTGCGTCGTGGCTCGACGCCACGTGCTCACCTGTAGAGCCGGACGCGTCTCCACGCAACAGGCGAAAGCACGCGGTGGGGCGTACACTAGGCCCCGCCGTGACTCGTCTCGCTATCCGGAAGCTATCTGGCGCCGTGGCCATCGCCGCCGTGTCGATGTGGTTCGGGTGCTCCGGGCCGAAACGCCCCACCGAACCGTCCTCGCCCGCGCCGAAGTTGCGTCCCCTACCGAAGCTGGAGGAGGCGTCGCCCTCCAAACAGCTAGGTCCGGTTGCGGAGAAGGCCCAGCTGTTGCGCGAAGCCGCTTCGCAACTCGAGAAGGCCGGAAAGGCGCTCGATGGCGGCAACAAGAACCTCGCCGAGCAGCTGTTCTCGACCGCCGAGCTCTTGGTCGGCGCCGACGCGCTGGCCTCGCTGGCTCCCAAGTTTCGCGAGGGCGCGCCGCCCCGGATCACCACGCCGCTGGTCAAGGTCGATCCGAAGACCGCACCGCAACCCGAGGTCGAGGGCAGCTCCGAGGCCGAGGACGAGGCCGACAAGGTCCCGCCACCGCCCAAGCCACGGATCGGCAGCCTCTCCGGCACGCTCCTGATCGCCGGCAAACCGGCCAACACCTACGGCCTGATCACGCTCGAACCGGCCAACGGGCGGTTCAAGCCGCGCAAGCCGCGCCACCACGTGATCGAGCAGCGCGGCCGCGAGTTCTTGCCACACCTGGCCGCGGTCAGCGTGGGCTCGACGATCTCGTTCCCGAACTTCGACACCGTGTTTCACAACGTGTTCTCGCGCTCGCCGATCGCGCCGTTCGATCTCGGGCTCTACAAGTCCGGCGAGGCTCGCGAGTACACGTTCACCAAGGAAGGCATCGTGCGGCTCGGCTGCAACCTGCACGCGAACATGAGCGCGTACATCGCGGTGGTCGCGGCGCCGGCCTACGTGGTCACCGGACCCAAGGGAACGTTCAAGTTCCATCGCCTGCGCGCGGGCAAGTACAAGCTCAAGGCGTGGAGCATTCGTAGCAAGGCGCCGGTCACGCAGTCGATCACGATCCGTCCCGGCACCAACACGATCCAGGTCAGCGTCGACGGCGATGGCCCGACCGGACCGCAGCCCGACAAGTTCGGGGGGAAGCGTGGGCGGTAGCGTGGAGGGAAGCGTCGGGGGTGGACGAACCCTCGCGATCCTCGGCGCAGTGTTGATCGTCGCGGGCGGAGCGGGCGTCGGGTACGGGCTCGTCCAGAAACCGCCGATGACCGAGAAGATGACGCCCGAGCAGGAGCGCGCGATGACCAGTGCGATCGAGCGGCTCGACGGCGACATCAAGGAGACCCACGCCAAGGCGAACGTGCGGGTGACGACGTTTCTGAGCGTGCGCCAGCAGCTCGGCAACGGTCTCGAGACTCAGGACATGGCGACGGTGACCGACCAGGTCTACGGCGCCAAGGGTGGAGAAGGGCGGCTCTCGCTCGCTCCCGGTGAGGTGCTCGAGATCGGGTACGTCGACGGCGACAAGTGGAAGAAGCTGGTGAGCCAGCCCAAAGACGCGCCGTCGTCGGGCTTCGGCGGCAAGCCGTCGAGTCACGCCAAGCTCGTCGACGACCACGTGATGGTCTACGAGGTGGTCGAGGTCAAGAACCACGACGGGAAGGTCACCGGCTACGCCACGTTCGGGATGCCGCGCGAGCTTTCGTCCGCGTTCGACGCGCTCGCCGCGGCCGGGATCACCGGGCGGTTCGAGCTCGGCAAGGAGACCCGCGAGATCGGTGGCCCGATCCCGAGCGGTGCCAAGACGGTGACCCGCGAGTTGCGCGAGCCCGACGCGCGCATCGTCGTCGCGGTCCCGCAGGTCGCGGGGAGCCGACCCCTCGGCGTGATCGCCGCGGGGGCCGGCGCTGGCGTGCTCGGCCTCGTGCTTTTGATCGTCGGGTTGGTGACCGGCAAGAAGCGCCGCGCCCCGACCAACATCATGGCGATGCCGACCCAGCCGTCGGGCTCCGCCCCGACCGAGCTCGCGGTAGCCGGCGCGGGCCGCGACGCGCGAATCTCGGCCGGCACCGGTTCGAACACGCCGAGCGGCGCGAGTCCCGGCGAGTCGCTGAGCTCCCACGCGTTCGAAGCCGGCGCGATGATCGGACGCTGGGAGATCATCCGGAGGCTCGGCTCCGGCGGGATGGCCGATGTCTACCTCGCGCACAGCAAGGGCGAGGCCGGGTTCGAGAAGCTGGTCGCGATCAAGGTCATGCACGCGCACCTGATGCGCAACGAGCGCGCCGTCGCGCACTTTCTCGACGAGGCCAAGCTCGCCGCGCGGATCAGCCACCCCAACGTGGTCCAGATCCTCGACCTCGGGAAGATCGGGAACGAGTACGTGATCGTGATGGAGTACGTCGAGGGCGTCGATCTCGAGCAGCTCCTGGCATCGGCGCGCGCCGGCGAGCGCCAGGTGCCGGTCGACGTCGCGCTCGGCGTCCTGATCCGGATCTGCGACGGACTTCACGCGGCGCACACCGCGGTCGGCCCCGACGGCGCGCCGCTCGGCATCATCCATCGCGACGTCAAGAGCGCGAACGTCTTGGTGTCGCGGCAGGGCGGGGTGCGCGTCGTCGATTTCGGGATCGCGAAGGCGGCCACGCAGTCGAACCTCACGCTCGCCGGCGAGACCAAGGGAACGCCGTCGATGATGGCGCCCGAGCAGCGCGTCGGCGAACAGGTCGACGTCCGCGCCGACGTCTACTCGGTGGCCGCGGTCGGGTACGAGATCGTGACCGGTCACGCCGTCAACCTCGACCTCGCGGCGCTCGCGCACCTCGGGATCGAGAACTGGCCGCACCTGCCGGCCCCGTCGAGTCTGCGTGCGGACCTGCCTCCCGAGCTCGACCAGATCCTGCTCGGGGCGATGTCGTACGAGCGCGAGCAGCGTCCCGCGGATTGCCACACGTTCGGCGCGACCTTCGAGACGCTGATGAAGCAGCAGGGCTTCGCGGTGACCGACAAGGACATCGCGCGCTGGGTCGCGAGCGAGCTCGACCAGCTGTCGCCGCCATTCCAGGGCGCGACCTCGACGCTCAACCGCGCCGGCTAGACGCGTCGGGAACGTACTCGTCTTCGAGGACGTGCGTCAGAACCGCAGCGTCGCGCTCACCTTCGGGCCGGTCGGCGAGACCGATGGCGTGACCTCGAGCCGCGCATGCTCGCCCTCACCGTCGGCGAGAAACCGCCAGGTCGCGAGCCCGCCGAGCACGGCGGCGACCCCGAAGCTCGCCCACGAGAGGTGCTCGAACCGGCGTCCCTCGGCGACGAGGTCGTCGTACTTCTTCTGCGTGCTCGCGTCGAACGTCGGCGGGATCCCGCCGAGGCCGACGTAGAGATCCTCGATGTCGCGCTCGGAGGCGCTGGCGGAGTACGCCAGCACGGCGCCGGCGGTGGCGGCCGCGATCCCACCGCCGACGAGTAGCCACGCCGCGCGGTGGCGACCCAGCTGCGGAGGAGGCGTCGTGCTCGTGTCCGTGCCCGAGCCCGCGTTCGTCGGATCCGTGGTGTTCGTCGTGTCTGCGGTCGTGGTGTCCGTCGGGGGCGGCGTCGTTGTATTGGCGTTGGTATTCGGGCTCGGGCTCGGCTTGTCGGGGTGCTCGCAGGACTCGAGTCGCTTCTCGGTCAACGCGATGTAGTGTGCGGCGGGCTTGCCGTCCTTCACGTAGCGGTCGAAGTAGCCGCGGGCCGCCTCGCAATGTCCGCCCTGCGCCTCCGCGCTACCGAGCTTGAACAAGAGCGCCGGGTCTTTGGTCAGATCGTAGGCCTTCGCGTAGTCGCGTACCGCATCGCCGAACCGACCCTCGCTCAGTGCCGTCTCGGCCTGCTCGTAGAACACCCGGGCGAGCTCGAGATCGGGCTTCGACGGTGCGGGCGGCGCGGGTGGCGGCACCGGCTGGTCGGGGGGCGCCGCGGGTGCTGGCTGCGCGAGCGCGACCCGGATCGGGCTGCCGATCGCCAGGACCAGCAGGGCACACAGCCACACGCGCATGCTGCCAGCGTAGCGCACGGCGACCCCGTTTCGCGCTATACCCGCCGCCGGAGTCTCATGGCGAAGATCGACATGGTTCGCAACCTCGGCGTCGTCGCCCACATCGATGCCGGGAAGACCACCGTCTCCGAGCGGTTCCTGTTCCATTCCGGAAAGATCCACAAGGTCGGGGAAGTCCACGACGGCGAGACCGAGATGGACTGGATGGCTCAGGAACGCGAGCGCGGGATCACGATCACCGCGGCGGCGACCACGTTCACCTGGAAGAAGCACGAGATCCACCTGATCGACACCCCTGGACACGTCGACTTCACGATCGAGGTCGAGCGCAGTCTGCGCGTGCTCGACGGGGCGGTCGTCGTGTTCTGCGGCGTCGCCGGCGTGCAGCCGCAGTCGGAGACCGTCTGGCACCAAGCCGACAAGTTCAAGGTGCCGCGGCTGGCGTTCGTCAACAAGCTCGACCGCATCGGGGCATCGTTCCCCGCCGTGGTCGCCGACATCCGCGAGCGACTGGGCGCCAACGCGGTCCCGATCCAGCTCCCGATCGGTGTCGAGGACGAGTTCCACGCGGTCATCGATCTCGTGCGCGAGAAGGCGATCATGTTCACCGGCGACGTCACCGACGAGCCCGAGGTGATCGACATCCCCGAGGAGCACAAGGCGATCGCCGCCGATGCACGCGATCAGATGATCCAGTCGATCGCCGACCTCGACGACGCGATCGCGGTCAAGTACCTCGAGGGCGGCGATCTCACGGTCGAGGAGCTCGACGCGGCGATCCGCAAGGCCACCCTCGCGGTGAAGATGGTGCCGGTGCTCGCCGGTACGGCGCTCCGCAACAAGGGCATCCACCCGCTGCTCGACGCCGTGATCGCGTACCTGCCGTCGCCCGCCGACGTCCCGCCCGTGCACGGCGTCGATCCGCGAGACACCACGGTGCAGCTGACCCGCGCACCGAAGAACAACGAGCCGTTCGCGGCACTCGCGTTCAAGATCGCGATGGACGAGGGTCGCAAGGTGGTGTTCTTCCGCGTGTTCAGCGGCATGATCTCGACCGGCGACGAGCTGCTCAACGTGCGCACCGGTCGCAAGGAGAAGCTGGCGCGCCTGTTCCGGCTCCATGCCAACAAGCGCGAGCGTCTCGACCGCGCGGTGGCCGGCGAGATCGTGGCCGCTGCCGGGCTCAAGGACGCGACCACCGGTGACACCGTGTGCGATCCGAAGGCGCCGATCCTGCTCGAGCGGATCGACACCTACGAACCCGTGATCTCCCAGGCGATCGAGGCCGACAACGCGTCGGCGAAGGAGCGCCTCGACTTCGCCCTCGGCAAGATGTCCGAGGAGGATCCGACGTTCCGGGTCCGCGAGGATCCCGACACCGGCCAGACGCTGATCAGCGGCATGGGCGAGCTCCACCTCGAGATCATCGTCGACCGGATGCGTCGCGAGTACGGCGTGCAGGCGCGCGCCGGCAAGCCGCAGGTCGTGTATCGCGAGACCGTGCTCGGCGAGGGCGATGGCTCTGCGGTGTTCGAGCGGTCGATCGGTGTCTCTGGCAAGGAGCAGGCGATCTATGGCGAGGCGTCGTGCACCCTGCGGTCGCGCCCGCGCGGTAGCGGCATGGAGTTCAAGAAGGGACTCCCCGCGTCAGCGTCGACCCAGGTGCCGCCACTCACCGACGTCATCATCGAGGCGGCGATGCAGGGTCTCCGAGACGCCGCGTCGAGCGGTCCCGACGGGTATCCGCTCGAGGACGTCGAGGTCACGCTCACGGGCCTGTCCCTCAAGGAGGGCGCCAACGGCGAGATCGGTGCGCGCGCGGCCGCGGCCGAAGCGTTCCGCCACGCGGTCCACAACGCGAACCCGACCCGGCTCGAACCGATCATGGCCGTCGAGGTCACGGTCGACGACGAGTTCCTCGGCGCGGTGATCGGCGATCTCAACCAGCGTCGCGGCCACGTCCAGGATGTCGGCTCGCGCGGTGCCAAGCGCCTGGTCTCGGCGCACATCCCGCTCCGCAACATGTTCGGGTACTCGACGCGGCTCCGCAGCCTGACCGAGGGCCGCGCCACGTTCTCGATGCTGTTCCACGCCTACGACACGCTCGGGTCGTAGCGCGGCGATCCGCGACTAGCGGATGCAGTTCGTTACCGCGGTGGTGTTGACCGGCCGAAGCGTGCAGTTCGAGGGCGTGGTGTCGTTACATCCCTCCAACGTGACCAGCACCGGCAACAGCAGCTTGCGGTTCGCGATGCTGTTGTCGATCTTGATCAGCATCGTGGACGCGAACGACTCCCCGGACGTTCCGTTGACTGCCAGCGGCGCCTGCCACGCGAGCTGGAACTGGCAGTTGTTGTCCTCCTGGGTGAGGGCGAGCTGCAGGGAGGTCGCGAGCTGCGTGTTCTGGATATCGGTCTGGACCTCGAGCTTGTCGGTGTAGTGCGTGACGTCGAGCGACCGAGGATCGTCGACGGGGGCGAACAGGATCTCGCTGCAGCCCAGGGAGCTCGGGATCAGCGTGCCGAGATCGACGGTGGCCTCGGCGTTCATGCCGGGGCAGGGGTTGAGATCGGAATCCGCGACGCGGAGTGCGCAAGACAGATACGTCGCCGTCTGAGGGTCGCGGAAGTTGGTGTTGAAGCATGTCTCGATGCCGGTGGCGCCAGGGCACTTGGTGCACACCGAATCCTCGACGCAGATGTTGGTCGCCCCGCACTGGTCCGGCCCGACGCCATCGACGCAGGCGCTCGTGCCGAGCAGGCACGCGGGGGTGGGAGAGTTGGTGCGGACGGTGGCGCAGACCAGCTCGTTCGAGCTGGGAACGCCTCCTCGATAGAACAGCGGATTGCACTCCGGCATCGCCGAGGTCATCCCGACGAAGCCATCGCAATCGGGGTCGACGCGATCGACGACGAACACCTCGCGGCCGTCGAGGCGCTGGGCGGCAGCGCACCGCGTCGCCGGATCGGTGGCGTGCCACAGGTCGGCCTGGTCGGACGACGACAGCTCGGCACGCACGCGCAGCGCGCCGCCGGAGAGATCGATCGACGCGATGACCGCGCTGCCGTGGGGCACGAAGCCGGCTCGATCGGGCAATTCCTCGGCGTCGTCGATCGCGACGGCGATCATCGCGGGTACGACATCGCGGTCGCCGCGCTGGAGCCGGAACGAGTAGGTGCCCGGTCCGGTCGCCGGCTGCGACACGATCTGGTCGAGGAAGAAGATGTCGCCGTCGAGTGGCCCGAGCGAGAACGTCTTCATCCGGTCACACCCGTCGGGGGTGCCGTCGCCGTTCTGATCGACATCGAGGTCGCACGGGTCGAGCCCGATGAACAGCTCGACGCGGTCCGCGGTCATCCCGTCGGGAACGACGACATCGATCACGACGCCGTCGTCGCACGCGGCAGTGGCGATCAGGATCGGTACGACCGCGAGCCAGCGATTCCCCACCCGACCACGATATCAGGCGGAGGGGCTTTGTTGCGCGACTTCGCTTCCGCGGCCCCACCTCGGTCGAGCGCTCGAGTGAGCCGAGTACTCGCGACGGCTAGCGACCCCAGATCTGGACGCGGGCTCGCCCGCCGCCGGGGAGGTTCCGGTAGACGAGATCGATGTCACGGATCCGCCGGCCGCGGAACCCGGGCAGGTCGATCGCGCGGGTGCGTGTGTTCTCGCGGAACACCTGTCGGACGCCGGGCGCCGACCACGATCGGCCGCGACGGAACTGGACCTCGAGGCCGAGCAGCTCGAGGTCGCTATCGAGCACCACGAGCATGAGGCGCTTGAACTTGCCCTCGTCGAACGTGACGTGGACCCGGTCGCGATCGATGCGGCCGTTGACGGTCTTCTCGCCGATCATCCGCCAGCCGCGATGGTCCCAGCTGAACGGCCGCGGCGCCGGGTCGGGCCGATAGCCAGGCCGTGGGTTGTCGGTGGTCTTGAAGCCCCACACCTGGACCCGCGCGCGACCACCGCCGCGGAGGTTGCGATAGCGGATCGAGATGTTCTTGATCCTCCGGTCGTCGCCCGGGAGGTCGATCGCGTGCGTACGCTGACCCTCGCGGAAGTAGTGCTTGAGCGGCGGATGCCAGGCGCGGCCGCGACCGAAGTTGACGCCGAAGTCGACCAGCTCGAGGTCACTGTCGAGGACCACGATCGTGAGCTTGCTGTACCGGCCCGAGTTGCGACCGACCGGGATGCGATCGCGATCGGTACGGCCGTTGACGGTGCGCTCGCCGAGCATCGTCCACCCCGTGGAGTTCCACACCGGGTGGTGGACTTGAGGTGGCGGCGGTGGCGGTGCCGACGCGCCGACCCGGCGCCCCCACACCTGGACGCGGGCGCGCCCGCCGCCGCGGAGGTTGCGGTAGCGGATCGAGATGTCGCGGATCACCCCGCCGTTGGGTGGCAGGTCGAACGCGTGCGTGCGCTGACCCTCGCGGAAGTAGTGGCCGAGTCGCGGCGCGTAGGTCGAGCGATCCGCGAACCGGATCGTGAAGTCCTCGAGCTCGAGGTCGCTATCGAGCACGACGATCGTCAGCTTGTCGAACCGACCCTCGTAACGACCGACGCGAATGCGATCGTGATCGACGCGCCCGTTGACCGTGCGTTCGCCGAGCATCGTCCATCCCGACGAGTCCCACACCCGTGGTTGTGGAGGCGGTGGTGGACGTCGCCGACCGTACGGCTGAGCCGACGCACTCCCTACCGCCGCAACCAGAAACACCACTCCGAGCACGAAGAGTTTTCTCATCGTCTCGAAGCTAATCTATCGGGTTATCGAAGTGACGCCGCGCGAGGTCAAAAAGGGGCGCACCCGGTAGCCGCGCTCGACCATTATTTTCATGGCTTCACGTTTGTCGGGGCGTGCGCGCCGCGACGTGGGGGACGTGCGCGTCGCGCACGCGGTCCCTCTCGCGCCCGCACCCGAGCCCTCAGCATCTCCCGTCATCAAGTGGGTCGGTGGCAAGACCAAGCTGCTCCCCGAGCTGTTGTCCCGCATGCCCGCACGGTTCGGTCGCTACTACGAACCGTTCGCCGGCGGCGCCGCCCTGTTCTTTCGCGTCGCGCCCCAACGTGCCGTGCTCGCCGACTTCAACGCCGACCTGATCGGGCTCTACACGACGATCGCGAACGACGTCGGCGCGGTGATCAAGCGACTCGAGCGACACCGCGATCAGCACTCCGAGCGCTACTACTACGACGTGCGGGCGCGATGGAACGATCACGATGCCGCGTGGGCGACCGCCGATCGTGCGGCGACCTTCATCTACCTCAACAAGACCTGCTTCAATGGTCTGTGGCGGGTCAACCGGTCGGGCGACTTCAACGTCCCGATCGGGCGCTACACCGATCCGCCGATCTGCGTGCCCGAGGCGCTTCGCGCGGCGCAGACGGTGCTCTCCCGCGCCGACATCAAGTGCTGCGACTACCGCACCGCGGTCGCCGACGCGCGGAGAGGCGACTTCGTGTACTTCGATCCGCCGTACGATCCGGTCGCGCCGACGGCGAACTTCACCAGCTACACCGCGAACCAGTTCGCCGGCGTGCAACAGCGCGAGCTCGCCGACACCGCGCGCGAGCTGGTGGCGCGCGGGTGCAAGGTCATGCTGTCGAACAGCGACACCCCGTTCATCCGGTCGCTCTACAAGGGCTTCCGGATCGACCGCGTGAAGTGTCCGCGCGCGATCAATTCGAACGCGGCGCGACGCGGCGACGTCGACGAGGTGATCGTCGTCGGCGGCTACTGATCGGCGAGGCGGATCAGACGAGGAAGATCAGGCGAGGGCGCCCGTCGACGAGTACTGGTGCGTCGTCGGGTCGTAGTCGAGCAGCGTGCCGACCACGCCGGCCGACTTCGCGATCCGCAGGATGTCGTCGCGGTTGCCGCGCACCACCATGCGGGGCTCGGCACCACCGAGATCCTGCGTCGCCACGAACTGGCGCGCCTTGACGACGTCCTTGAACACCAGGAGGTACGTCTGGTCGTCGCCGGCGCGCGCCATCACGGGCACGCGCCCATCGTTATCCTGAATCGACAGCTCGCCTTCGTTATCCACGAGCAAGACCCAGAGGCCGGACAGTCCGGGCTGGGTCGACACGGTCATTCGCTCCACGGGTTCGATTTGCTCCTTGTTGGGATGCTACGGACGGAAATGAGACGGGGCTTTATGTTGTGTTTTCCCGAGCATGTCAAGGAACTTGTAACCGCCGAGGCGTGCTTGACGTAGTCTGGACTACAAGCTCTAGTGTCCTCGGCGATGCAGCGGATCCATCTGCCCGTGATCGGAGGGCGAACACCCTCGACGACCGTCCCTGCGGACGGCCGATCGCCCGTGGGCGATCCCCTGGTCGATGGCTTCGCCCGCCGGATCCGATACCTGCGGATCTCGGTCACGGACCGCTGCAACTACCGGTGCTCGTACTGCATGCCCGAGGACGCCGAGCTCGCCCATCCGCTCGCGTTTGCCCCGCGCAGCGCCGTGCTGACGTTCGAGGAGATCGAGCGGCTGGTCCGCGTGTTCGCCGAGCACGGGGTTCGCAAGCTGCGGCTGACCGGCGGCGAGCCCACCATCCGGCGCGGCATCGTCGATCTCGTCGGGCGGCTCGCGCGTGTGCGGGGCATCGAGCAGGTCGTGATGACCACCAACGGGCACCTCCTCGAGGATCTCGCCCGACCGCTCGCCGACGCCGGGCTTCGCGGCATCAACGTCTCGCTCGACACGCTCGATCCGGATCGCTTCGCGACGCTCACCGGCCGCGGCGATCTCTCGCGCGTGCTTCGCGGGATCGAGGCGGCGCGTGCCGCGGGTCTCGCGATCAAGACCAACGCGGTGGCGCTCGACGACTACCGCGGCGACATCGTTTCCCTGTGTCGCTACGCGTGGAGCATGGGGGCGACACCGCGGTTCATCGAGCACATGCCGCTGTCGTCGGGGGTGCTCCACGACCACGCGGGCCAGGTGTCGGCCGCGGACATCCGTCAGGTGATCGAAGCCGAGTGGGGCGCGTTGGTGCCGAGTCAACCCACCGCCCGCGATGCCGGTCCGGCGCGGTACTGGCACATCGCCGGCGACGTCGATTCCGTCCGTGAGGTCGGCATCATCTCCGCGATGACCGAGCACTTCTGCGACGACTGCAACCGGCTGCGGCTCACGGCGACCGGTGATCTCCACGCCTGCCTCGGTCACGATGACGCGGTGAGCCTACGCGACGTGATCCGGAGTCCGGCCAGCATCGCCGACGATGACGCGGTCGTCGCGGCGATCGCGATGTCGGTGACGGGCAAGCGAGCGGGACACACGTTTGGTGACGTCGATGGAGCCCCCACCAAGCACATGATCGGCATCGGCGGCTGATCGGTTTGTCTGGCGGGTGTAGGCCAAAACCTGCACGATTCTGGTGGGTCCCGCGACGACGTGCCGCGGAAAACTGAGGGTCGATCGGATTCTCGAAGCAATCGGAATTGACCTGGCACGTGCTACGGTTGCCCAACTCGCCGGGTCGAAGCGAGGGCGCCGCGTGCTCGCGGAAAGGGCTTTCTCATCATGGCCATGCAAAACGGTACCGTCCTCAAGATCGTACTGACCGCTGCGGTGGCGGTCGGGGGCGTCGTGTTCTTCGTGAAATCGACGCTGGGTAACAGCGTGCCGTACTACATGGTCGACACGCTGGTCGAGGGACAGACCCTCGACAAGTTCGGGGACCAGCAGCTCCAGGTCCACGGTTGGGTGGTGGCCGGCTCGCTCAAGGAGAAGGTCATCAACCAGCAGACCATCCGCACCTTCGTGCTCCAGAAAGAGGGCAAGAAGATCCGCGTGTTCAACAAGGGTCCCAAGCCCGACACGTTCAGCGATCAGGCCGAGGTCGTCGCGACCGGGCGCATCGTTGCCGCCGACAAGGTCAAGGACGTCGCCGCGGAGCTCGGTGCCCCGCTCGAGGATGCCTATGTCGTGGAAGCCACCGACCTGTCCGCGAAGTGTCCGTCGAAGTACGACGGCGCGAACGCTAACCGAAACCTCGTCGACAAGTACGAGAAATAGGGCGACATGAGCGAAACCCCGTTCTCGCCGATCGCGGTCGTCGGCACGGTCGCGTTGCTGGCGGCCTATGTGGTGGCCGCGTGGTGTGTCGGCGCCGGCATCGCCGGTAACGCACGCAAGCGCCGCGGCCTGGTCAACTCCTCGGTCTACGGCCTCTACGCATTCGGCGCGCTGATCTGTCTCGCCTCGGCGTTGATGATCTACGCGTTCCTCACCCACGACTTCAGCATCAAGTACGTCGCGGCGACCAGCGACGTGTCGATGCCGATCGCCTACAAGATCACCTCGTTCTGGGGCGGTCTCGACGGCTCGCTCCTGTACTGGGTGCTCGTCCTCTCGATCTTCTCGATGATCGCGATCGCGGTGAACCATCGCCGTCACCGCGACATGATCGGGTACGTCGTCGCGACGATCATGGTCGTGCAGGTGTTCTTCCTGTCACTCCTGATCTTCACGAAGAACCCGTTCGCGACGTACCTGACCACGCCACCCGCCGACGGTCAGGGCCTCAATCCCCTGCTCCAGAACTACTGGATGATCATCCACCCGCCGACCCTGTACACCGGGTTCGTCGCGGCGACGATCCCGTTCGCGTTCTGCATCGGAGCGCTGGCCTCGGGGCGGCTCGACGATCTGTGGTTGGGCTCGGTCCGCACCTGGATGCTGATCAGCTTCGGGTGTCTGTCCGTCGGCCTCGTGCTCGGCGGTCGCTGGGCGTACGAGGAGCTCGGCTGGGGCGGCTACTGGGCGTGGGATCCGGTCGAGAACGCCGGGTTCATGCCGTGGTTCTTGGCCACCGCCTTCCTCCACTCCGCGATCATTCAAGAGCAGCGCGGCGGCATGAAGGTGTGGAACGTGATGCTCGTCATCCTCACGTTCTTCCTCACGATCTTCGGCACGTTCATGACCCGCTCGGGCGCCGTGCAGTCGGTGCACGCGTTCGGCGAGGACAACGTGCTCGCGCTGCAGTTCATCGTGTTCATGGCCGTGATCCTCGTGGTCTCGATCGGCCTCGTCATCTACCGTGCACCGAAGCTGTCCTCGAAGACCAACTTCGAGTCGTTCCTGTCGCGCGAGTTCGCGTTCCTCGTCAACAACTGGATCCTCCTCGCCTGCGCGTTCTTCGTGCTGTTCGCGACGATGTTCCCGACCATCAGCGAGGCGCTCGACGGCTCGCGCGTGTCGGTCGGCATCGACTTCTTCAACCGGTGGATGACCTTCCTCGGGCTGGTGCTGCTGTTCCTGGGAGGGGCAGCACCTCTGCTGGCCTGGCGAAAGACGTCGGGCGAGAAGCTGCTCCAGCAGTTCCTGATCCCGATGGTCGCGATGATCGTGGTCGTCACCGGGCTCGCGATCTTCGTCCCGGCGACCCGCCATCTGAGCGCGCTGTTCGTCGAGGAGCTCCAGCTGCCGATGTCGCTGGTCGCGTTCGGTGTGTGCACGTTCGCGCTGACGTCGATCGTCCAGGAGTTCTGGCGCGGGGTCGCGGTGCGCCGCCGGCAGAGCGGCTCCGATCCGTTCACCGCGCTGTTCGGGCTGATCGTCTCCAAGCACCGCAAGTACGGCGGCTACATCGTGCACCTCGGTGTCGTGATCATGTTCGTCGGGTTCGCCGGCAAGGCGTACGACCGCCAGGTCGACAAGACGATCTCGAAGCCCGCGGTCGCGGTTGGCCTCGACCAGCGCAAGACCGACGAGCAGCGCGCGGCGTGGGCCCTGCGGTTCCTCGACCTCGCCGACGACACGCAGAACATCCTGATGTGTAGCTACCCCAAGGCCGTGCCCGTCGACCTCCAGGACAAGGCCAAGCAGCTCGACTGCGGGCACGTGGCGCACGTCCAGCGCGTCCCGGCCGAGGCGCTGTGTCCCGAGGAGACCGGCTGCACGATGCGCGCGCTGCCCGCGAAGTCGGGCTCGACATGGGAGTTCGGTGGCTACACGTTCCTCTACGAACGCATCATCCACACGTCCGACGATCACAAGGACGCGGTGACCGCGCAGGTCTCGATCTGGCACGACGTCGACCGCGATCACGTCGACGATCACGCGCTCGACGGCGACAACCTCGGAGAAGTGTACCCGGCGAAGTGGGACTACCGGAAGGGATCCGAGGCCACCACCGAGGTGGCGATCCGCGTGCGTCCCGCCGAGGACGTCTACGTCGTGCTCACCGGCTACGAGCTCGAGAGCCAGCTCGCCAACTTCCGCGTCTACATCAACCCGTTGATCACGTGGGTGTGGATCGGCGCGATCATGATCGCGCTCGGCACGCTGATCTGCATCGTGATGGGCTTCGTGTACCGGGTCATCAACGGTCCGCGCGATGGCGGTGGCACCTCGAAGAAGCACATCGGCCAGGCCGGCAAGCTCGGCCTCCTCGCGCTGATCGCGGGCGGGCTGGTCGCGATGCCCGCGACGGCCCACGCGCAGGCCTCCGAGCACGTCCAGTCCGGGATGGGCATGGGGGACGCGGGCGTCGGATGGGCGGTCAAGAACCGACCACCGAACGAGACCTCCAAGCGCGCGATGAAGGATCTCGGCTGCATCTGCGGCTGTCCGCGCGAGAGCATCTTCGACTGCAAGTGCGGCACGGCCGCGCAGCTGCGCGGTCAGGTCCTCGCGTTTCTCGACCAGCGCGATTCCTCGGGCCGGCCGCTGTTCGATCTGACCACCGACAAGGGGCGCGATGCCGCCTACGCCGCCGTGGTCGACTGGTACGCCGAGGAGTACGGCACCGTGCATCTGCTGAACCCGCAGAGCAAGGCGGCCTGGCTTCTACCCTCGCTCGCCGTGGTCGGCGGGCTCGGTCTCATGCTCGTGGTCGGCTGGCGGTTCATCGCCCGCGGGCGCGCGGTCGCGGCGGCCAGCGTGCCGATGGCGACTGCCGTCGAGGACGACGAGTACGCCGATAAACTCGACGACGAGCTCGCGCACACGGACTGACCATGGCCGATAGCGACAAGTCGCTGACATGGATCTGGCGGGGGAGCGCGATCGCGGTCGTGCTCGTCGGCTGGGTCTTCATCCTGTTCCAGAACAGCTTCCACCTCACCGCCTCGGTGGTCTACATCTGCCTCGCGTTCCTCGCCGGCATCGGCGCGATCTATGCGCTGTTCCGCACCGGCGCCGCCGCGGCGAGTGCCGATGCCGGGCAGGCCGACGATCCCGAGAGCTGGGGACTCCCGCAGGGAGCGCGCGACGAGCTCGAGCGCGAGAAGCGCACCTTGCTCAAGGCGATCAAGGAGGCCGAGTTCGATCACCAGATGGGCAAGCTCAACAAGCGGGACCTCGACGAGATGGTGCGCACCTACCGGTTGCGGGCGATCGAGGTGATCAAGCTGCTCGAGGGTGGAGGTGGCACGCCGCGCGAGCAGATCCAGCGCGAGCTCAAGGCGCGCCTCGAGGTCGCCGCGATCCGCGACAAGATCGAGCGCGCTCACACGCAGGCGCGGAGCAAGAGCGCGAAGAAGAGCGCGAAGAACAGCGCGAAGAAGGCTGCCGCGGCTCAGGCCGCGGCGCGCGCGGCCGCCGCTGCCGGTGCCACCGCCAGTGCGGCTGCGGCCGCGGCTGCCGCGGCTGCCGACGCGGTCGATGACGATGACGATGACGAGGCCAGCGCGAAGGACGACGCCGACAAGGCCGACACGTCCGAGGCGAAGGCGCAGGACAAGGCCGCCAAGGTCGCCGAGGCCGACAAGGTCGCCGAGAAGAAGGCCGAGAAGTCCGAGGACAAGGCCGAGAAGGCCAAGGCCGACGCCGACGAGGCCGATGACGAGGCCGACGCCGATGCCGAGGCCGAGGCCGATGACGAGGCGGACAAGGTCACCGAGAAGGCGACGTCGGAAGACGACTCCGACGACGATGCTGCCGACGACAAGGCCGAGGTCGCCGACGACAAGAAGTCCGAGGACAAGGCGAAGCAGGCCAAGGTCGAGGACAACAAGGCCGACGACAAGCAGGCCGACAAGAAGGCCAAGGGCAACGGCGTGCACACCGCCGAGGCGGAGACCGCCGAGCCTGCGGCCGGTAGCAGCGAACCCGAGAGCGAGACCAAGGCCAAGGAGGCGAGCTCGTGACTACTCATTGTTGGCCCGCACGTCTCGGTACGTCCGCGCTCCGGTTACTGGTGGCGGTCGCCGCCTGCGTGGCCCTCGCACCGGCGGTCTCGATCGCCCAGCCGGCCGCCGCGCTCGGACATCCTCTCCCCGCGAGCGATCTTCCCGACGGTACCGTGACCGTGCGCGTGATCGCCGGATCGACGTCCGCGGCGGTGATCGGCACCGACGTCACGCTCCTGATCGCCGGCAAGCCCGAGGTCGCGCGTACCGATGCCAGCGGCCACGTGAAGTTCTCCAACCTGACGGCCGGCACCACGGTGCAGGCGAAGGTCACCGACGAGAACGGCAAGGACATCCTGTCCGACGAGTTCCCGGTGCCGGAGTCCGGTGGCGTCAAGGTGATGCTGTCGACCAAGCCGTTCACCGGGGGCATGGGTGGTGGCGCCCCGTTCGCCGGTGGCGCCGGGATGCCGGAGCCCCGAAAGATCAGCGGGCAGCCGCGCCGCGACAACGCCACGCCGCCCGGCACCTACGTCGTGCGGCTCACCTACAACGACCTCACCGCGAAGGCCGGCGATCCCGACGGCCCGCCGCAGGGCTTGCCCGTGACTCTCGTCGGCTACGCCGCCGACGACAGCGTGACCGTGCGGGTCGAGAAGTCGGATCTCAACGGTCGCGTGTCGTTCGACAACCTCGATCCGAGCGGGTCGATCGCCTACTTCGCGCTCGCGGCGCTACCGCGCGATGCCGGCGTCGATCGCGTGTACGCGTTGCCGCTCCAGCTCGACAGCCAGAGCGGCTACCGCGCACTGCTCTCGGGCGAGAAGAAGGATTCCAAGAAGCCCTTCGTCGATCAGTACGCGACGCCGCAGTCGATCCCGACGCCGCCCGGCAAGGTGCGGGTCACGCTCGAGGGCATCCCTCCCGACGACGCGAAGATCCAGCTGATCGACGCCGCGACCCACGCGGTGGTCGCCGAGCTGCCGGCGGCGAAGATGGAGGCCGATCCGACGACCGTACAGGGCGGATCGAAGTTCGAGGCCAAGAAGGACCTGCCGGCGGGGACGATCGAGGTCACCGTTCACGGCGGCATCGGAACCGACGGGCCGCTCGGCGACGTCGAGATCCGGGTGATCGCGTCCGACGCGTCGCAGCTCGAGGACGCGTCCGTCAAGACCGGCGCCGACGGCAAGGTCACCGTGACCGCATCCCCCGAGGCGCTCAAGGCCAAGCAACAGCGCGCGGTGTTCCGCATTCTCGGGCGCGACTTCGTGTCCGAGCCGTTCGACGTCTCGAAGGCGGGCGGCACGCTCGACATCACCGCGAAGTGGTCATCGCAAGGGCGCCCGCAGGCGATGTTCGACGTCCCGTACAAGCCGGGACAGGTGCTCTACGCGGAGACCACGATCGGCGGGAAGCTGGCGGGCACGTATCGCTCGATCCCGGTGATGCCCGCCGAGACCGCCGGCACGCACCTCGGCATCGTCATCTACCCGCGGCTGATGCTGAAGTTCCGGATGCGCGCCGACGTCGACGATCGTCTGCTCGCCGTGCAGGGCCTGTTTCAGGTCCAGAACAACTCCTGGATCCCGTACCGCGACACCACCGAGGGCATGCTGATCCCGCTGCCCGAGGGCTTCAAGGGCGGCATCCTCGCGGACTCCGATCAGGCCTCGGTCGCCGTCGTCCCCGACCAGGGCTTCCGCATCATGCGGCCGCTCGCGCCGATGGGGACCAAGTCGTTCGTCGGTGGGTTCTCGCTCCCCGTCGACGATAGCGGCGCGTCCGAGTGGAAGCTCGATCTCCCGCTCGGCACCGTCGGCAGCATGATCCAGATCCACCAGACGCCCGGTCTCCACGTCGACGCGCCGCTCGACGGTCAGATCCTCGAGGGCAAGGATGGCCTGCCGTACTACGTGCTCGACAAGATCACGATCGGGCGCAATCGCTCGATGGTGATGAACATCTCGGGCCTGCCGACGCCGGAGGGCTGGAAGATCTGGGCGCCGCGGATCGTCGGCGTGGTCGTCGTGCTGTTGCTGCTGGGCGGGCTCGGCTTCGCGTTGTTCGGTCGCCATCGCGTCGAGGCGTCGTCGGCACTGCTCGCGAAGAAGAACGCGATGCTCGAGGAGCTGGTCCAGCTCGAGCGCTCCGGTGCCGACACGCCGACCCAGAAGGCGCGGCGCGAGCAGCTGATGAAGGACCTCGAGAAGATCTGGGATTCGTGAGCGCCGGGACCGCCCTCGAGACCGTCGAGATCGCGAGGGTCGCGAAGCGGTACGGCAGCGAACGCGCCCTGGTCAACGTCAGCCTCGAGTTGCGCGCCGGTACGATGTGCGCGCTGCTCGGCCACAACGGCGCCGGCAAGACCACGCTGCTCGGGATCCTGTCGACGCTGGTGCGCCAGAACGGCGGCAACATCAAGTACAAGGCCGGCGGCAACGAGGTCAAAGGCGAGGCGCTGCGGCGGCAGATCGGGCTGCTCGCCCACGCGTCGCTCTGCTACGCCGAGCTCACCGCCCGCGAGAACCTCGCGCTGGTCGCGGGGCTCTACGACATCCCCGGTGGGGACCAGGCGATCGATGCCGTGCTCGACCGTGTCGGGCTCGATCGCCGCGCTCGCGACCGCGTGGCGCGCACCTACTCGCGCGGCATGCTGCAGCGGCTGTCGCTGGCGCGCGCGCTGCTCACCCGCCCGTCGCTGGTGCTCCTCGACGAGCCATTCACCGGGCTCGACCGCGACGGGGCGCTGGCGCTCGGTGGCCAGCTCGGCGAGCTCCGCGACGCCGGGGCGATCGTCGTCGTCGTCACCCACGACCTCGAGGCGATCGCCGGGCGGGCCGATCACGTGGCGATCTTGCGACGCGGGCAGCTGGTATTCGAGGAGCGCGGCGCGTACGACTACGAGGCTCTGAAGGACCTCTACCACCGTCACGCGAACTGATGTCGATCCTCCGTCACGCCGCTCGCATCGCGTGGAAGGACCTCAAGATCGAGCTCCGCAGCCGCGAGATCATCTACACGATGGCGTTCTTCGGCGGCCTGCTCGCCGTCGTGTACTCGTTCGTGTTTCCGTCGAACTCCGACCTGATCCCGCTCGCCGTGCCGGGCATGCTGTGGGTGTCGATCGCGTTCGCCGGCACGATCGGCCTGTCGCGCGCGTTCGACCGCGAGCGCGAGAACGACACCATGCGCGCGCTGCTCCTGGCGCCCGTCCCGCGGCTCTCCGTGTTCCTCGGCAAGGCGGTCGCGATCGCGATGCTCGTGCTCGGCGTCGCCGTCGTCGTCACGCCGCTGTTGGCGCTGCTCCTCGATGCCAAGCTGTTCTCCGACCCCGGGCCGCTCGCGCTGTCGCTGGTGCTCGGCGCGATCGGGTTCTCGGTGGTCGGATCGGTGTTCTCGGCCGCCCTCATCAAGGTGCGCTCGCGCGACGTCCTGCTCCCCGTGATCCTCTATCCACTGCTGATTCCACTGTTCGTGGCCGGCACCTCGGTCACGGCAGGCCTGCTCGCCGGGAATGCGGACAAGGTCTGGTATTGGATGGGCTTCCTCGGAATCTACGACGCCGCGTTTTTGGTAGTGTCCCTGTGGATCTTCGAGTCGATGGTGATCGAATGACCCGATACATCGCACCACTATTCGCCCTGATCGCGGCGGTCCTGCTCGCGTACTCGGCGTGGGTGGTGTTCACCGCCACGCCGCTCCAGTACAGCTGGCAGCCGAGCTCGCGCCACCTCGTGATGGCGACCGGCAGCGGCAGCCTGTTCTACAACTACAAGATCTTCTTCTGGCACGTCCCTCACGCGATCATGCTGTTCATGGCGGTCGGCGTCGCCGGGGTGGCGTCGATCGGGTTCTTGGTCAAGCACGATCCTCGCTGGGATGACGTCGCGCTCGCGGCCGTCCAGGTCGCCGCCGCGTTCGGCGCCGTCGTGCTGATCACCGGCTCGATCTGGGCCAAGGCGGCGTGGGGTCACTGGTGGATCTGGGAGAACCGCCTGACGATGTCGCTGCTGCTCTGGCTCACCCTCGTCGGGTACCTGCTGGTGCGTCGCTACGCCGGCACGAGCGGCGAGCGGATCGCTGCCGGCATGGCGATCTTCGCGATGATCGGCGTGCCGTTCATCTACACGATGGTTGGCAAGGGCGACAACCACCCGCAAGCCGGACCCTCCGGCGTCGCGCTCAACCTCCAGGGACAGATCAAGATCGCGTTCTGGCTGTCCATGCTGTCGTTCCTGTTCTGGTTCCTCGCACTCACCATCATGCGCGTTCGCAGCACGCGGATGGAGCGCGAGCTACGCGAGCTGCGTGAACGCGCGCTCGACGCTGGAGTGATCGAATGAAGATGCGTGCGCTGATCCCCTCGCTCCTCGTCTTGCTGTCGGCGGTCGCCGTCGCGCAGCCCGGTTCCGGTTCTGGTTCTGGCTCCACCGCAGGCTCGGCTTCGGGCTCGGGCTCGGGCTCGGGCTCCGCCGCAGGCTCGGCCTCGGCCGCGGGCTCGGGCTCGGGCTCCGCCTGGACCCCCGACGCCCACACGGGAGCCACCCCGGTGGCGACGGGGTCCGCCGCCGCACCCGCCGACGACTACCCGATGCCCGCCGGCGTCAAGCCGACCAAGGTCTGCCTCGACGAGATGGCCAAGGATCCCGGGTTCGCCGACTACATCATCCACAAGGCCGAGCAGCAGCTCCACGACAAGGTCGATACCGCGCAGGTCTGCAAGGACGCCTACACGCTCGAGGATCACCAGAAGGCACAGGACACGATCGCGACCAACGAGCGCCACGTGATCCTCGCGTACATCGCGATGTGGCTCGTCGCCGTCGGCTTCGTGATCTACATGTGGCGCAGGCAGCAGGCGCTCCGGCGCGAGCTCGAGAACCTCCGCCGCGATCTCCACGACGCCACCAAGGACGGCAAGTGACCTCCGCGCACATCTTCTTCATCCCCGGCATGATCCTGGTCGGCATGATCATGGGCTTCATCTTCGGCGCGCGTGCCGCGCGCAATCAGATCGAGCTCCAGAAGCGTCGCGACGCCGAGCGCGAAGCGGCCCGCGCCGCGCGCGCGGCCAAGCGCGCGGCCGCCAAGAACACCGACGACGAGTCCGACGACAAGGCCACGTCCGACGAGAAATCCAACGACAAGTCCGAGAAGTCCGAGAAGTCCGAGAAGTCCGAGAAGTCCGAGAAGTCCGAGAAGTCCGAGAAGTCCGAGAAGTCCGAGAAGTCCGAGAAGTCCGAGAAGTCCGACGGCAAGAAGTCCGGCCAGGGCAACAAGAGCACCAAGAACAAGAAGAAGTAGCCCGCGCCGGCGGCGCGATTAGTTGCACAGCCGGGTCGCGAGCTCGGCCGCGGTCTGGATCCGCTCGGTCGGATCCTTCACGAGCGCGGCCTGCACCACCGGATCGATCACCGGATCCCCGAGCAAGGGCACGGTGTCCTCGACCACCGCCGCCATCGATAGCCACGGCGGCCCGCGGTGGAACAGCCGCTTGCCGGCGACCAGCTCCCAGAGCACGACACCGAGCGCGAACACGTCGGTCGCGGCGGTCCAGCACTCGCCGCGGACCTGCTCGGGAGCCATGTACGCGTGCGTGCCGCGCACGACGCCGGCCTCGCCAGCACGACGGGCGACACCGAGATCGATCAGGGTGACGCGCTCCTCGTCGACGATCAGGTTGCCGGGATTGACGTCGCCGTGGATCCAGCCGTGGGTGTGGAGGTGAGCCACGGCGTCGCTGGCCGCACGAACGATCGCGAGCGCGCGGCTGCGCGGCAACGCGGTGCGCTCCGTGGGCGTGCCCTTGCCCGCGCCCGGATACACGATCCGTCGGAGGTCCCGACCGGGGGCGAGCTCGAGCGCGATGTACGGCCGTCCCTCGACCATGCCGGGCTCGATGCCGTGGATGACTCCCGGGTGGCGGGGCAGGGCCATGGCGAGCTGTTGCTCGATCGCGAACTGCGCGCGGCCCTCTTCGTTGCGAGCGAGATGGGTGTGCAGACGCTTGAGCGCGCCGACGCCGTGCTGTGGGTGGAGCGCGCGCCAGACCTCGCCGAGTCC
This sequence comes from uncultured delta proteobacterium, assembly GCA_963772655.1. Taxonomy (GTDB): domain Bacteria; phylum Myxococcota_A; class Polyangia; order Haliangiales; family Haliangiaceae; genus JABFXX01. Next base: position 300,965 of record CAVYYE010000003.1, on the reverse strand, counting down.
GCCGACGGCGATCAGCGCCTCCAGTTGCCAGGATCCGAACGGCTCCCCCACGACCGTCAGGGTATCAGGTGCCGGATCCACCGGGATCCGGGGCAGCCCGCCGGTGCTACAGTCGCGGCGCCATGGACATCAGCCTCACCGAAGAGCAGCAGGCCCTCGTTCAGACCGCGCGCGAGTTCACGCGCAAGGAGATCATCCCCAAGGCGGGTCACTACGACGAGACCGGCGAGTTCCCACGCGACCTGTTCCAGCGCGCCTGGAGCACCGGCCTCATGAACGTCGAGATCCCGGCCGAGTACGACGGGCTCGGTGGGAGCTGCCTCGACAACTGCCTGGTGCAGGAAGAGGTCGCGTTCGGCTGCGCGGGCATCAACACGTCGATGGCCGCGAACTCGCTCGGCGCCACGCCACTCCTGATCGCCGGCTCCGACGCTCAGAAGAAGGAGTACCTGACGCGGCTCACCAAGGAGCTGTCGTTCTGCGCGTACTGCTGCAGCGAGCCCGATGCCGGCTCCGATGTCGCGGGGATGCGCACGCGCGTCACCAAGCACGGCGACGACTACGTCCTCAACGGCCAGAAGCGGTGGATCACCAACGGCGGCGTCGCCGGCTTCTACACGGTGTTCGCCACGTTCGATCCCGCGATGAAGCACAAGGGCATCGCGTGCTTCGTCGTCGACGCCAACACCCCCGGCGTCAAGGCGGGTCGCAAGGAGAACAAGATGGGCCAGCGGGCCTCGAACACGACCGACGTGATCTTCGAGGACTGCAAGATCCCCAAGAGCGCGCTGGTCGGCCCCGAGAACGGCGGCTTCAAGATCGCGATGAAGACGTTCGATCGCTCGCGGCCGTGGATCGCGGCCTCGGCCGCCGGCCTGATCCGGCGCTCGATGGAGGAGAGCCGGACCTACGCGCTCGAGCGCAAGACGTTCGGGGTGCCGATCGCGCAGCACCAGGCGATCCAGTTCATGATCGCCGAGATGGCGATCGCCTACGAGGCGACCCGGCTGCTCACCCACAAGGCCGCGTGGCAGGTCGACAGCGGCGATCTGTCGGCGATCACGTCGGCCTACGCCAAGGCCTACGGCGCGGACGCCGCGATGCGGTGCGCGACCGACGCCGTGCAGATCTTCGGCGGCTACGGCTACACCAAGGAGTACCCGGTCGAGAAGCTGATGCGCGACGCCAAGCTGCTCCAGATCTACGAGGGCACCTCGCAGATCCAGCGCGTCGTGATCGCGCGGCGCGTGCTCGCCGGCTAAGGAGACATCACATGCCGACCTGTCGAGAGTGCAACGACGACGTGACCAAGCTCGTGACCGTCAAGATCGGCGGCAAGGCGCGAAAGGTCTGCGAGGACTGCGCCGATCGGATGCGCGAGGAGGGCGAGATCGCCGAGGCGAGCGAGGGCGTGATCCAGGGAATGATGGGCTACAAGGGCCGGCGCTAACACAGCAGCGAGCCGTTTCGTCGCTAGTACGTCACCGCGAGCGCGGCCGCGACCCCGAACTGACGGTCGGTGGCGGCGGTGACCCCGCGTGCCATCGCCGCGTCGCCGTTGCCCTTGAACTTGAAGTTGAACTGGTCGTAGTCGCCGGCGATCCGTAGCAGGAAGCGCGGCGTCAACGTGAAGTCGGCGCCGACGCGGGCCCCGAGGCCATACACCGTGGCGGCCCCGTAGCTATCGCGCTCCTGGATCGGGCCGGTATCGAGGACCAGGGCGCCGCCGGCACGCACGAACACGCCGACCTTCGGCGTCACGCTCTTCATCACGCACAGCGACGGCACGACGGCGCGGTAGTCGATGTCGGGAAAGTCGATCGCGCCCGCCGATCGATCCGCGGTGTAGTGGCGGGCGGCGTAGTCGACGCCGAGGGCGAGCATCACCGACTCGTTGGCGCGGATCCGGTAGCGGGCGCCGATCGAATAGTGACCCTGATCGATCGGGATCGCTGTCGTCGTGCCGGGCGGCGTGATCGACAGGCCGAACACCTTCTCGAATTCGCCGGCGAACCCGAGGTTGGCGCCGGGGCCCTTCTTGCCGTCGCCGAGTGCGAACGGATAGACCTCGCCCTCGATCCGGACGGCCGCCCCGAACGTGCCGACCCGCGGGGGCAACGTCATCGCCTTGTACGTCAGCCGGCGAACACCACCGGCGGGCCCGACGGCGACCATGGCACCGGCGAGGTGGGTCTCGTCGCCGCGATGGTGGCGGCGCCGCTTCTTGCGGACCTTGCCGCCATCGTCGTCGCCGTCGCCGTCGCCGTCACCGTCACCGTCATCGTCGGCGACACGCTTCTTGTGCTTCTTGCGCTTCTTGCGGTCGTCGTCGTCGTCGCGCTTGCGCTTCTTCTTGCGATCGCGATCGCGATCGCGGTCGGCGACTCGATCGTCGCGATCGCGCTCGACGCGCTTCACGATCTGCTCGCGCAGCGATCGCTTGAACTTGGACGACGTGGTCTTGAACTCGACCGTGAACCCCGACGACTTCTTGCCGGAGAACACCTCGATGTGCAGCGACTTCCGCTTCCCGCGCCTGGACAGCTTGCCCTGGACCAGCGCATCGGCACGCAGCCGGCGCTGGACCTTGCGGGCCTCCTTGTCGCTCAGCGTGCCCCGGTAGCCGAGCTTGTCGATCGCGCGATCGGTGGCCCTGGGCTCGACCACGCGGGCCTCGCCCGAGAGGGCGTCGGCGATCGCGGACGCGACCCGGTTGCCGCGGTCACCCTTGAACGACGCGATCGCGATCTTCGGTTTGGCCTGCGCGGTGAGGGGCGTGCCCAGGCACACGAGACCGAGAAACAGGACGAACCACCGCACGTTTCCCGAGGATAAACCGATACCCGGTCCGGAGCGAGCACGGGGTTGTCAGAGCCTTCTGGCAGGCTCCGTCACGTGCTGACCGAGCCCTCGAAGTTGGATCCGTCGTCTGGCGGCCCTGAACCCGCGAAATCCCGCATCGCGGACGGCTCCGGCCCCACGGGCGCGTCCAAGCTCGGCTCCGGCGCCGACGCGACGACTTCACCGTTCGGTAACATCTTCATCGGCATCGCCGGGATGATCGGCGCGGGCAAGTCGACGCTCGCCACGGCGCTCGGCAACCACCTCGGGATCGACACCTATTACGAGCCGGTCGCCGACAACGAGTACCTGTCCGATTTCTATCGCGACACTCCACGATACTCGTTCGCGATGCAGGTCTACCTGCTCAATCGCCGGTTCCAGCAGCACCAGGAGATCATCTGGCGCAAGCGCTCCGCGGTGCAGGACCGCACGATCTACGAGGACTCGATCTTCGCCAAGATGCTCGCCAAGACCGGCCTCATGGACGAGCGCGACTACCGCACCTACGTCGAGCTGTTCCGCAACATGAGCAACTTCATGTGCAAGCCGAGCGTGATCGTGTTCCTCGACGTGTCTCCCGAGTCGTCCGCGGAGCGGATCAAGATGCGGTCGCGCGACGTCGAGTCGAGCATCCCGCTCGAGTACCTCGAGGCCCTGTATCAGGGCTACGAGGAGTTCGTCTCCGACATCTCGAAGGTCATCCCGGTGATCCGGGTCGACTACGAGCGGTTCGCCACCGCCGAGGAGATGGCGGAGGTGATCAAGCGCGAGTACCTCGACGCGTCGTTCCTGCGTCAGGTCACGCGCTTCGATCCGTCGCAGCTGTAGCCAGCGCTAGCGGCGGTAGGTCGAGATGCCCGCGAATCGGGCCTCGTCGCCGAGCTGATCCGCGATGCGGAGCAGCTGGTTGTACTTGGCGACGCGATCCGAGCGCGACGCCGAGCCGGTCTTGATCTGACCGGCGTTGGTCGCGACCACGAGGTCGGCGATGAACGCGTCCTCGCTCTCGCCCGAGCGGTGCGAGATCACCGAGGTGTAGCGCGCGTGCTGCGCGGTGCGCACGCAGTCGAGCGTCTCGGACACGCTGCCGATCTGGTTGAGCTTGATCAGGATCGAGTTCGCGACGCCGTTCGCGATGCCCTTCTGGAGCCGCGCGGTCTGGGTGACGAACAGATCGTCACCGACGATCTGGATCTTGTTCCCGAGCTTGTCGGTCATCGCCTTCCAGCCGTCCCAGTCGTCCTGGTCGTGGCCGTCCTCGATCGACACGAGCGGGAACTTGTCGCACCAGCCGGCGTAGAGCTCGACGAGGTCGGCGCCCGACCGTGCCTTGCCCTCGTACATGTACGCCTTCTTCTCGGTGTCGTAGAACTCGGACGCCGCGACGTCGAGCGCGAGGAAGATCTGCTCGCCGGCCTTGTACCCGGCCTTGCCGATCGCCTCGACCAGCAGGCCGAGCGCTTCCTCGGCGTTGTCGAGCGACGGCGCGAATCCGCCCTCGTCGCCGACGCTCGTCACCTTGCCGCGCGAGCTCAGCAGCTTCTTCAGGTGGTGGAACGTCTCGACACCGGCGCGCAGCGCGTCCTCGAACCGTTCGAATCCGGCCGGGACCAGCATGAACTCCTGGACGTCGAGGTTGTTATCGGCGTGCGCGCCGCCGTTGATCACGTTCATCTGCGGGACCGGCAGCGTGATCGCGCCGGCGCCACCGAGGTAGCGATACAGCGGCAGGTCGTGGCCGAGCGCCGCGGCGCGCGCGGTCGCCATCGACACCGCGAGGATCGCGTTGGCGCCGAGGTGCGACTTCGACGGCGTACCGTCGAGCGCGATCAGGCTGGCGTCGACCGCTGCCTGGTCGGTGGCGTCCATGCCGATCAGGGTCGGCGCGATGACGTCGCGCACGTGATCGACGGCGCGCAACACGCCCTTGCCGAGGAACCGGCTGGCATCGCCATCGCGAAGCTCGAGAGCCTCGTGCTCGCCGGTCGATGCACCGGACGGCACGATCGCGCGGCCGAGGGCACCGCTGTCGAGCCCGACCTCCGCCTCGACGGTGGGATTACCACGGGAATCAAGAACTTCACGCGCGTGCAACCAGACGATCTCGGTCATGCGCGGACACTACTACAAACCCGCCGTGGTACAGACGACCCCCGATGTCGATGTCTCGCGCAATCGGAGTCGCCCTCCTCGGACTCGGGAACGTCGGGAGTGGGGTGGTCAAGCTCCTCGCAGACAACGAAGCGGCGATCCGGTCGCGACTCGGTGCCGCGCTCGAGATCCGGAGCATCGTGGTGCGCGATCCCGACAAGACGGGACGCGCCGTCGAGGTCGATCGCGCGCGGCTCACGACCGAGCTCGCGAATGCGATTCGCGACGACATCGACATCGTGTGCGAGCTGATCGGCGGCACCACCCAGGCCCGCGAGGTCGTGCTCGCCGCGATCGCCGCCGGCAAGCACGTGGTGACCGCCAACAAGGCGCTGCTCGCGGAGCACGGACGCGAGATCTTCGCGGCCGCCGAGAAGGCGCAGGTCGATGTCTACTACGAGGCCGCGGTGTGCGGCGGCATCCCGATCATCCGCGTGCTGCGGTCGGGCCTGGCCTCCGATCGCGTCGAGTCGTTGACCGGTATCGTCAACGGTACGTCGAACTACATGCTGACGACGATGGCGGCCACCCGCCGGCCGTTCGCCGACATCCTGAGCGACGCCCAGAGGCTCGGCTATGCCGAGGCCGATCCGACCCTCGACATCAATGGTGGCGACGCCGCCCACAAGCTCGCGATCCTGATCCATCTGTGTTTCGGTCGCGTCGAGGCGGGTGACATCCCCACCGAGGGCATCGACATCGTCGAGCCGATCGATCTCGCGTACGCGGATCGCTTCGGCTACGTGATCAAGCCGCTCGTGATCGCGCGTCCGGTCGACGAGTCACCGGACGCCGTGATCGAGGCGCGCGTGCACCCCACGCTGATCCCCCGGAGCTGGCTGCTCGCCGACGTCGCCGGCGCCAAGAACGCGGTCTACGTCCAGAGCTACGCGCTCGGTCCGTCGATGTACTACGGCGCCGGTGCCGGCATGCTGCCGACCGCGATGAGCGTGGTGTCCGACATGATCGAGATCGGGCGCAACATGGCCGCGCGTCGCTCCGGTGCCGGTTGGTTGCGGCCGACCGCGGTGGCGCCGCGCCGGCTGTTGCCGCTCGCCGACATCCGCACGCGCTACTACCTGCGGTTCGGCGTCCACGACGAGCCCGGCGTGCTCGGTCAGCTGATGACGATCCTCGGCGCGCACTCGGTGTCGATCAAGCAGGTGGTGCAGGACACCTCGACCGACGATCCGGTGCAGGTCGTCGTGCTCACCCACGAGGCGCGCGAAGGCGACGTGCGCGCCGCGCTGACCGAGATCGACGCGCTCGCCGCCGTCGGTCAACCCTCGCGCTTGATCCGGATCGCGTCGTGAACCACGAGATCCGCGTGATCTTCGGCGACACCGATCAGATGGGGGTCGTCTACTACGCCAACTACCTGCGCTATTTCGAGAGCGCGCGCGCGGCGTACTGGCGCGGTCTCGGCAAGAGCTATCGCGATCTGGTCGAGTGGGGCGTGGCGCTGCCGGTCGTCGAGGCCCACTGCAGGTACATCCGGTCGGCGTGCTACGAGGATCTCCTGGTGGTCGAGACGACGATCAGCGAGGTGCGGGCGGCGTCGCTGAGGTTCGCGTATCGCGTGAAACGCGACGACGACGTGCTCGCGGAGGGGTTCACCCGGCATGCCGTGATCGGTACCGACGGCAAGCCGCGCCGACTGCCCGATCCGCTGCGCGCCGCGATTCCTCCGATCGCGTAGCTACCAGCCGATATCGACGGTGTACTTCGGCGCGATCCGCGACGGCCCCATGGCCATCACGGTGACCTTCGCCTTGCCGAGCACGAGCGTTGCCTGGTCGCCGACCTGCAGCTTGTCGAGCGCGGCGAGGATCTGGTCGCGCTCGCTGGCCCCCAGGATCTCGAACAGCGGCTGGTCGAGCCGGGCTTTGGCCTCCATCAAGTACATCGGCTTCAGCGCGATCGTGAGGTGCGAGAAGTGGTCTCCCGCACCGAGCTCGATCGTCACCTTGCCCGGATGCCCGGTGCAATCGCGGCGTTGCGACGTCCCCGTTCGTACCAGCGTGCAATCGGGCGCGACGCCGTGAAGCGCGTACGCCTTGGTCGGTAGGTAGACCGGACCGGCCGGCGGTGGCGGTTCGTGGTCGTTCTTGCACGCCGCCAGCGAGACGAGGATGCCGACGACGATGCCGGTTACTGCCCGCGCTTGCATGGCGCGAATGGTAGCATCCGCGCCATGCAAGACCGCAACCTCGCGCTCGAAGCCGTCCGCATCACGGAGGCGGCCGCACTGGCGTCCGCCCGCTTGATGGGACGCGGCGACCGCAAGCTCGCCGATCATGTCGCCGTCGAGGCGATGCGCACCGCGTTCGACCACATCGACATCCGCGGCACGGTGGTCATCGGCGAGGGCGAGCGCGACGAGGCGCCGATGCTGTACATCGGCGAGACGGTCGGCGCCGGCTGGAAGATCGGCGAGGCATCGCCCAAGGTCGACATCGCGGTCGACCCGCTCGAGGGGACCAACCTGTGCGCCACCGGCGAACCGGATGCGATCAGCGTGATCGCGATCGCCGATGACGGTCGGTTCCTCAACGCGCCCGACACGTACATGCAGAAGATCGCGGTCGGCCCGGAGTGCCGCGGCGTGATCGATCTCCGCGAGACGGCGACCTGGAACCTGCAGCGGATCGCCGCCGCCAAGGGCAAGCGCGTCGAGGACGTCACCGCGGTGATCCTCGATCGCGATCGCCACGCCGAGCTGATCGCCGAGGTCCGCCAGGCCGGCGCCCGCATCCGTCTGATCGGCGACGGCGACGTATCGGGTGCGGTGATGACGGCCAACCCGGACTCCGGCATCGACGTGTTGTTCGGCACCGGTGGCGCGCCCGAGGGCGTGATCGCGGCGGCAGCGCTCAAGTGCGTGGGTGGCGATCTTCAAGGCCGGCTCCGGTTCCGCAACGACGAGGAGCGGGCCCGCGCGGTCAAGATGGGCGTCAAGCCCGAGGACACGATCTACAGCATCGAGGACCTCGCGGCCGGCGACGTCATGTTCGCCGCGACCGGCGTGACCAAGGGCTACCTGCTCGACGGCGTCAACTTCCTCGGCGACCACGCCACGACCGAGTCGGTCGTGATGCGTTCGAAGTCGGGCACGGTGCGCGTGATCAAGGCGACCCACCACTTCAACACCAAGCCGCGCTACTCGTGGGCGACCGGCCTCGACTGACTTCGCGAGAAGACGAAGATCACTTCGGCAAGTCGAACTTGAGCCGGGTCGGCCTGCCCGACATCACCTTGACGGTTCGCGACACCGTGCGGTGTTGCGGGTTCTTGAACAGGAGCGTGTAGGTGCCGGGCGCGATCTGGATGTCGAACGGCGTCTGGCCGAGCTTGCGCGTGCCCTTGTACACGTCGCTGTACGGCGTGGTGTAGACGATCAACCGGCCCGGTTTCGGACGCCGCGGAGGGTGCGGTGGTTGCTTCTTGGGGAGCCGGTGGGTGAACGGGATCTCGATCACCACGCGTTCGTCGCGCTCGAGCACGACCTCGCGACGCTCGGGACGGTAGCCATCGTGCTCGGCAGTCACGACGTACGTGCCGTCGTGCAGGGCGAACTCGGTCGGCGCGGTCCGGACCTGGTCCCCGATCTTGATCGTGCCGCCCTCGGGATGCGTCCGTAACGTGAGCAAGGCGGTGGGCCGGTGGTCGTCAGCGTCGACGCCCGCATCGATCGCGGTCGCCGCATCGAGCATCGGGACGGGCGCGTCGACGACCGGAGCGATCACGACGCCCGAGCCGGTCGTCTCGGCATCGATCGGCACCGCGGCCTGATGCGAACACGAGCGCGCGGCGAGCGCGATCAGGAAGCTCGAGATCGCGATCCCCAACAACACCACCCCGGGCACTACGTACTTGCGTGCCGCCGGCGGCAACCGGTGCGCGTCCGGGCGCGGCGTCGTCGGACGCGCGATCCGCTCGGCGGAGACCGCCTGCGGCCCACTCCCCGCCGACGGTCGAAACCCGCCGAGCACGTTGGTCTCGGTGTCGAGCCCGATGTCGGGAAACGACGGCGCGTCGCGGCGCTCTCGCAACGTCGATTCGTCGGCGGCGCGCACCGACGGATCGTCCTCGACCGTGATGCCGGCGGCCTCGGCGACGATCGTCGGGCGATCCTCGAGCGGCGCCTTGTTTTGCTGGTGAGCGAGGTCGCGGGCCAGCCCGTCGAGCACCGACGCGTTGGCGCGCTCGTCTTCCGTGACGCCCGAGAGCCCGAGGTCGCCCGCGAGTTGCGGCAACGCCTGGGTCTCGTCGTCGAGCGTGTCGGAGGTCTCGGACATGCCGGCGCTGCGCCGGGCGATCTCGGTCGCGGCTCCGATCGCGGTTGGTTGGCCGGCCACCGTGTGCGGTGCGACGGCGGTCTTCGGCGTCAGCGGCGTGTCGGGGGCCACCGCCGTGCCGGGCGCGATCGCCGTGCCGTCGGGCGCCGAGCTCGCGAGGCTCGGATGCTGTCCGCTGACGTCGCGCGGGAATCGCTTTCGCACCCACTGCGCCAGCTGCATCGGCGTCGCCAGCTCGGGCGAGGCCTTGATGAAGGTCTCGAGGGCCTGCGCGAGCTCCGACGCGGTCGGCCGCAGCTCTCGCTTGGTCTCGAGGCCGCGGTTGATCGCCTCGGCGAGCGCCGGCGGTGTGTGCGGTGCGACGACTTCGACTCGCGGCAGCCGGCCATCGCGAATCATCCGCATCGCGTCGACCGCATCGCCGCGTGGCACGAGGTGCTTTCCGGCGAGCAGCTCGGACAGCACGATCGACAGCGAGAACACGTCGCTGCGGCCGTCGAGCTGGGACGCGATCGTCTGCTCGGGGGACATGTACGCGTACTTGCCCTTGACCTGTCCCGGGTTGGTCAGCTGATCGGACGCCGACATCGCCTTCGCGATCCCGAAGTCGCACAGCTTCACGATGCCGTCGTAGGACACCATGATGTTGGCCGGCGACACGTCGCGGTGGACGAGACCGAGTGGCTGACCGGTGGGGCCGAGCAGCTCGTGCGCGTAATTGAGGGCGGCCGCCGCGTTGGCGCCGATCCGGGCGACCAGCGTCGGGGACATCGCCGCCGGTTCTCCGGGCCGGAACACCTGACCGGTGTGGATGCCCTCGACGTACTCCATCGCGATGAAGTAGTCGCCCTCGACCCGGCCGAAGTCGTAGATGTGGACGATGTTGGGGTGGGTCAGCTGCGCCGCGAGCCGGGCCTCCCCGAGGAACATCTGGATGAAGTCGGGGGTGTCCGCCAGGTGCGGGAGGATGCGCTTGACGGCAACCCGGCGATCGAAGCCCTCGAGTCCGCGCTGCTGCGCGAGGAACACCTCGGCCATACCGCCACGCGCGATCCGGCGGAGCAGGACATAGGGGCCGAAGCGAATGCCGCTGTCGGCTGGCACTGTCCGATCTTATCGCGAAACGCCACGGCACCTGCCCACGGTTGTGAGCAGTGATCGCCGTGTGGTCAGAACTTGTTTCGGGGTTTCTCGTCGCGCCCGCGCGCGGCGGTCGATAGGATGCGCGCGATGAGGAAACTGGCCGCGTCGTGCTTCGCGGTGGGTGTCGCGATCTCCGCCTGCACCACGGCACCCGAGGGTGTCCCCGCGCCACGCGTCGCGGTCGGCGGGGATTCTCCGATCGTGGGCGCCACAGAGCGCGTGGCGAGCACCACCGGCGTGCCGGCCGAGCTGCTGTCGACGATCGCGTATATCGAGACCCGGTTCCGGATCGCGCACGCTCGCGATCACCACGGGCGCGATGCGGTCGGCATCTTCGGGCTCGCCCCCGACACGCTCGCGCACGGTGCCGAGCTCGCCGGCGTGTCGCCGGACGCCGCGAGCACGGAGATCGAAGCCGGCCTTCGCGCCGGCGCGGCACTGCTTCGCGAGGCGGCCCCCGCTGCGGTCACGCTCGACGACTTCATCGCCACGCTCGAGCCCGACCTGCAGCGCTCCGTGCTGCGGTCGTTCGCGCGCGGGATCGACGCACGCGATGTCGACGGCAAGACGATCGTGATCGCCGCGCGCCGGCTGGGCGACGACGGCTACGGCACCATCTCGCAGGCGGTCGACGCTCCCACGGAGGGCTACGACGGCGCGGACTGGAATCCGGCGCTGTCGTCGAACTACGACGTCGCCAACCGCTCCAAGGACGACATCACCAACGTCGTCATCCACACCACGCAGGGTGGCTTCGCCGGCACGATCTCGTGGTTCCAGAATCCGTCGGCGAAGGTCTCGGCGCACTACGTGGTGCGCAGCGAAGACGGCTACATCGTGCAGATGGTCGACGAGAAGGACATCGCCTGGCACGACAAGTGTTTCAACGACCACACCGTCGGCATCGAGCACGAGGGCTTCGTCGAGGATCCGACGGTCTGGTACACCGAGCCGATGTACGTGGCGTCGGCGAGGCTGACCTCGTATCTGTGCGACAAGTACGGCATCGAGAAGGCGTACGGCCCGATCATCGGCCACGACTCCGCGCCCGATTGCTCCACGCACACCGATCCCGGCGAGGGCTGGGACTGGGCGCACTACATCGAGCTCGTGAAGTTCGACGGCGCGACGTTCGAGGCCTCCGACGTGGTGATCGACGCCCCCGCGAAGATGGTGTCGGGCGAGCACGCCACGGTCATCGTCCACCTCACCAACCGCGGCAACGCGGCGTGGGAGCCAGACGTCACCCGGATCGGCACGGCACTGCCGCAGGATCGCGACAGCGAGCTCTATGTCGATGGTGACTGGATCGCGCCCAACCGCGCGACCTCGATCGATCGCCGGGTCGAGCCCGGAGAGGCCGGCACGTTCACGTTCGACATCGTCGCGCCCGACGTCGACCAGGTGACCTCGTTCGACGAGGGCTTCCAGCTCGTCGAGGAGGACATGGGGTGGTTCGGTCCCGACCTCCACCTCGTCGTCGAGGTGTCTCCCGATGGTGGCGGCTGCTCGGCGGGGGGCGGTCGCGGTGGTGGTCTCCTGGTGCTGCTCGTCGGTCTGGCGACTTCCGCGAACCTCCGACGCCGCCGCCGACCCCGACGCCGACGCTGAGACGTGGCATGCTGCTCGCGTGCTCCGCGTGGTCGCACTCGGATCGATCGTCGTGCTCGTCGGCTGTACCAACTCGGTGACGCTGACGATCTCCGGCGATCGTCCCGTGCCGACGGCGGTCGACGCGATCTGCGTCGGTGTGGCCGATACCACTTTGGGGGGCGTGCAGTTCGGCCAGCGCTACTTGCTCGAGGGCGACCTCGCCGGGTTGCCGCAGACGCTGCGGATCGATCCGGGCGCCGCGACCACGGCGTGGGCCTGGGTCCGCGGCGATCGCGGTGGCGTGCCGGTGGCGCGCGCCGGTACCACGGTCGACTTCGCACACGACGTCGCGCTCTCGCTCGATCGCTGCGAGAAGGGCGGCAGCGGTGCGCCCGCACAGCGCGGCGATCCACTCGGTCCCGCGGATGCGCGCCTCGTGGTGTCGAACGGCGTCGGGGGAGAGCTCGTGGTCGCGCTCGGTGCCGGGGCCGTCGCGATCGATGCCGATGGTGACCTGCCGGTCTCGGGCCGGTGCCCGATCTGCCGGCCGGCGCGATCCGCGACGCGATCGCGGTCGACATCGATGGCGACTGCGACGACGACATCGTGATCGCGACCGACGGCGCACCGCCCGCGATCTGGCTGCGCGATGGACAGACGTTCGTGTTCGCGACCTCGCTCGGCGACACCGCGGCGGATGCCGTCGCGGCCGCCGATGTCGATCGCGATGGTGACATCGATCTGGTGACCGGTGCCGGCGGTGCACTGGCGCTGTGGCGCAACGATGGTGGTGGCGGGTTCGCGCAAGATCCCGCGGCGCTATCGGCGAACGGACGGCTGGCCTCGGTGCGCGCGCTCGCGTTCGGCGATCTCGACGACGACGGCAACCCCGATCTCGTGGTCGGGCAGGGTGGCGATCCACTGCGCGCGTGGCTCGGCGAGCCCGGCGGAACCGGGAGCTTCCTCGCGGCCGATGCCGTGATCTCGCCGATCCCGCTCGACGTCGCACGGATGCAGCTCGCCGACCTCGACGACGACTTCGATCCGGACCTCCTGGTCGCGGTGAACGGTGGCCCGGTCCACCTCTATATCGATCGCGAGGGACTGCTCGAGGATCAGACGTTCGTCCGCTTCGTCGATACCATCCCCGAGGCGTCCGCGATCGCGACCGGTGGCTGGGATCCCAACTGCGAGGCCGACGCGCTGTTTGCCACCGCCGCGGGCACCGAGTCTCGCCGCGGGACCGGGGGCTCGTTCGAAGTCGACGCCTCGATGGTGGGCGCGACCGACGTGGTGATGGTGGATCTCGATGACGACGGCAAGCTCGACGCCGTGCTGGCGACCCCGGAGGGAGTGCGATGGTTCGCGCGCTGATCGCACTCGGGTTCGCATCGCGATCGTCTCGGTCGCGGGTGCGACGCATTTTGCGCACGCGGACACCGTCGATCCGCAGACCATCGAGCACTACCTCGAGCGCGGGCAGAAGCTGTTCGACGGGCTCGATTACGCGGCCGCGATCCAGACGCTCACGCCGGTCACGCGCGATGCGCGGGCCACGCGTGCCCAGCGGCTGCGCGCGCTCGAGCTGATCGCGCTCGCGGAGTTCATCCGCAACGACCTCGCCGCGGCGCGTGGCACGTTCGAGCGCATCCTCGACATCGATCCGGGGTACCAGCTACGCGACACCAGCGGGTCGCCGAAGATCCGCGCGTTCTTCGAGGATCTCAAGAAGCAGCTGATTCCCGGGTTCGATCCGAGTGCGGGCGCCGACCTCGAGCATGCGGCACCGACTGCCGGTACCGCGGGGAAGCCGATCGAGTTCGAGGTGCGCGCGACCCGCGGCGCCGCTCGCGTGTTCGAGATCGCGATCGCCACGCGCCGGCGTGGCGAGCTCTCGTACAAGACCGTGGTGGCGGCGCCGCGCGGAAACGCGCGTTGGCGCGCGCGGGTCACGCCCGATCCATCCGGGCGCGCGTACGTGCTCGAGTACTACGTGGAGGCGCGCGATGCCGGCGGTGCGGCGATCGCACGGATCGCGGCGCCGGACACGCCGCTCGAGATCGCCCTGACCGCCGGTTCCGTCGTCGAGAAACGCCCCTGGTATGGGCGCTGGTACGTGATTGCCGGAGGTGCCGCAGCTGTCGCAGCCGGGATCACCGGGTTGGCGATCGCGGTCTCGCGTGGACCGGATCCCGGAACACTTCCACCGGGATCGGTCACGTTGGGGCGCTAGCGCCTCAACACCAACAGCTGCTGTTAGCCGGGCCGCGAACCGAGCGTGACTCAAATCATCGTCGGGACGGGGTCTGTCGGGGTTGAGTGGTCGTGGTGACGTGCGGTCTCGGCATCCACCGAAACCCACTTGACCACCGGGAGCAAGCCCAGTAGGGTCCCGCAACCTTTTTGCAACCGGCCGTGATCTAAAGGAACGGAAAGAGGACGCAGCATGATGAAGCTTGTTTTGGGAGCCCTACTAATCGGGCTGGTCGGATGTGGTGGCAGCAAGGACAACCCGATGTTGATCGACTCGGGGATGGACAGCAACCAATCCACCTGTAACCCGGTCGCGCAGACCGGGTGTGCGGCCAACGAGAAGTGCACCTGGATCACCGACCAGACCACTCCGAACGAGGTCGGTCACATCGGTTGTGCCCCGACCGACACCGCGACCGCCGCGATCGGCGATGCGTGCGTCGACGTCGGCGACAAGGGGAACTGCAGCGTCACGACCGATACCGAGTGCACCGCGGACACCGAGTGCCCGTCCGGCGAGACCTGCGTCGGCGCCGGCCCGGCCCCGGGCGCGACCGGCTTCGACAACTGCGTCGGCGGCGCGATCTGCATCGCGCACGTCTGCGAGTCGATCTGCGATCCGCAGATGACCGGCACGGCCTCGGGTTGCGATACCAACCACGCATGCGGCCGCTACAGCGGTCTGTTCGACATGGGCGGCACGCTGGTCGCCGGTGCGTGCGATCCGCTGTGCGACATCTTCAGCCAGGAGCTGTTCGACGGCACCCCGGCGTGCGGCTCGACCGATCCGGCGGCGCCGAACCTCGGCTGCTACCCGAACTCGTTCTTCCAGACCGGCTCGTGCGCGCCCGTTCGCTCGGACGACTCGATGCCGACCAACCCGGACGACCAGCAGAACATCGATGGCATCAAGCACCTCGACCGCGTCGACCGCGTCAAGCCGCTGGTCAACAGCGCCGGCGACGCGTTCAAGAACGGCTGCGCCCCGGGCTACCTCGCCCTCTACTTCGAGAGCGACACCAGCATGAAGGCGCTGTGCACCGGCATCTGCGCGCCGCTGACGGATGGTCTCAACAGCGCCGTGGCCCTCAACGGCCAGAACGCCGACAAGGAGTTCGGTGACCCGACCATCGCCGTCAAGCTCCCGCGCTCGGCGGCTCCGGCGGCCGGCGATGGCCTCTGCAAGATCAACCTGAAGGGCAGCGTCAATGCCGAGCCCGAGAACTGCGTCTACGCGTGGGGCCTGTTCCTCAACGACGACGGCACCGTCGATCCGATGGACACCGAGGGCGAGAAGTACGGCTTCTGCTTCCCGCACACCGTGTTCCACTACGACTCGGACGGCGATGGCACCGACGACACCGTGTTCCCCAACTTCAAGGACCTGCCGCTGCCGAGCGGCGCGACCCCGGGCACGTTCCCGGCCAACGCCGACGACGTGTGTGACTTCATCGTCACGCGCAACACCACGGGCACCAAGGCCCAGTGCGGCGCGGCGTTCCAGTCGAACAACACGGCGCCGATGAAGCAGATGTTCCGTCTGGGCGTCGGCAAGAGCTCGGTGGCGACCCGTCACTAGCGCTCGCGTCGTCACGACGACGAACGAACGAGCCGGCCACGTGCCGGCTCGTTTCGTTTTCGGCCTACTGCCAGGCCTGGGTGTACGCGTCGAGGAACGCCTTCGCGACACGCTCCATGAACGGGCGGGGCAGGGCCGCCTCCATGGCGGCCAGCGAGTCGCGCGGGTCGTCGGCAAACGTCACGGTCAGCCGGACCAGGTTGAAGCCGTCGTTGTAGTTCAGCTGGTAGGCGAGGCTGTACGAACCCTTGGGATTGCCGACCTCGTCGCGGCCGAAGAACTGCCCGGCGATGTAGATCCCGATCATCGGTTGCCCGGCGAGGTCGGTCTGCTCGATGTCGAACACGGTGTCGGGGCGACCGACGAGATCGGGGTCGACCAGCGCCTTCTTCAGCTCGGCCTCGTCCGCCTTCCAGGCATCGAGCTTCATCGGGAGGCACTTGTGCTTCTCGGTGCAGTCCCCGATCGAGATGTTCACCGACATCCGCGGACGCAGCGTCGCACGCTGCCGGATGGCGACCGTGTCGGGGTAGTTGGTGACCTCGCGCTTGAACTCGTCGAACGTGATCTCGCCGAGTCGCCGGAAATCATCCTTGGTGAGCGGGGCCGTGGTCTGCTTGGGCGGGCGGCCCGACAGCTTCGGCAGCTCGATGTCGAGCGTCGTGCGCTCGGCCGGTGCCGAGCCCGAGCCCGACCCCGACCCCGATGCCGCCGCCGATCCAGATCCAGATCCGGACATCGCGGTGGTCTTCGATTGACACTGGCAAGCGCCGAGCAGCGCCGCGAAACACAGTGCGATGCGCACGACGCTAGCGTAGCCCAACGCTCCCGGGTTCGCGAATCGCGAGCGCTGGGGTCGTCGATCGCCAGCCATGTCCGGGCGTCGGACCGTGCTCCGGACACTCCGGACAACGCGTGACGCGTGTCCGCAGGGATGCGACGGCACGAGATTCGAACTCGCCACGCAACCGAGCGAGCCAGCCATCGATGCCCGGATCTCACAAGGAGGAACAATGACGTTTCAGGAGACTCGAACCCAGTCGCTCGAGCCCGCCGCCCGTCGCACCGGTGTCGTGGTCGGCCTGCGCGCGAGCCGCTGTGGCACCGAGTATGCGCTCGACGGATCGCGGCGCTGGTTGGTCGGATCCGGCACGGATTGCGATCTCGTGCTCGAAGATCCGTACGTGTCGGGCATCCACTGCATCCTCGAGCGGCGGCCCGGTGGCGTGCTCGTCGTGCGCGATCGCCAGTCGCGCAACGGCACGCACGTCGACGGCAACCTGGTCGAGGGCGCCGAGCTCCGCGTCGGTTCGTACCTCACCATCGGGCAGACCACGCTGGTCGCGTATTCGGCGCCCGGGTGCGAGCGAGGTAGTCGCGCGATCGAGATGTTGCGCGGGCACGACGCGGCGTTCCGGTCGACCGTCGAGCAGGGGCTCAAGGCCGCGCAGACCGACTGCAACATCCTGATCGTCGGCGAGACCGGTACGGGCAAGGACCTGCTCGCGCGTGCGATCCACGAGGCGTCGCGGCGCGCCGCCGGTCGGTTCGTGCCCGTCAACTGCGGTGGGATCCCGCACGAGCTGATCGGCTCCGAGCTGTTCGGACACGACAAGGGCGCGTTTACCGGCGCACACGCCGATCGCGACGGCTACTTCGTCGAGGCCCACGGCGGCACGCTGTTCCTCGACGAGCTCGGCGAGCTCCCGCTCGAGCTCCAGCCCACGCTACTCCGCGTGCTCGAGACCCGGCGCGTGCGCCGCGTCGGCGGCACCCACGAGCGGGCGGTCGACGTGCGCATCGTCGCCGCCACCAACCGACTCGAGAACCTGGGGACCGAGTCGTCCCGGATCCGAGTCGACCTCTATCATCGGCTCGCCACGGTCGTGCTCGTGTTGCCGCCGCTGCGCGAACGCATGGGCGATCTCGTCGATCTCGTCGAGCACTGCCTCGCCGAGCTCGCCGCCGAGTACGGTCGCAAGGTCGTCACCGAGGAGGCCTGGCGCGCACTCGCCAGCTATCCGTGGCCCGGCAACGTGCGCGAGCTCCGTCACGCCGTCGCGCGGGCGGTCGCGTTCGGTGGCGATCACCTCGTGGCCGCCGACTTCTTCACCGATCTCAAGTTCGGTCGCCAGCCGCCGGGGCTGCCGCCGCGCGATGGTGCGTTGGTGCCCTATCAAGCCATCCTCCGAGGAGCGATGGAGCAAGCGCTCGCGACCCACGGCACGATCCGCGCCGCGGCCGCGCATCTCGGGATGGCCAAGTCGACCTTCGCGGAGAAGGCAAAGGCGTGGGGGCTGTTGCCGCGGCCGCGCAACCCCAAACTCGCCAAGGCGATGGGCCAGTCGCGCAAGCGACGAGCCTCCACCGCGCGCCAGCGTTCGACATCGAAGGCGTGCGAGCCGCGCGGCGAGTCCGGGTTCGAGCCCGAGGACTCCGACAAATCGACGGTCCGCGACGCGCCCACGCTCCGTTCCAAATGACCGCGAACTCGTCTCCTTGCGCGATCTCCGCAACCGATCGCGCGAGCGGGCGATGTCCTCGGCCATGACCTCCGAGTCCACGCTCTCGATCTTCTCCCAATGGCCCGATCGCGAACGGCTTCGGGATCGGCCCGCAGCGCCCACCGCCGTGACCGGCAGTCCCTCGATCGCGCGCATGAAGTTGCGTCCCACGTCCGACGAGCTCGATGCCGTCCCCGCCCCGATCGAACGCGAGACCTCGGTCGAGATGGCGCGCCCGCTCGAACCCACCACGACCCAGCGCATCACGCTGTCGGACGGCCGGCCCGCGATCGCGCGCATGACCCTCGGCCCGCGCGCGCCGAGTGGTGCCCTGTCGCCCGAGGCCGAACGCGCGATCCTCGATGCCCTGGCGTCGTCGCCGCGCGCGGGCGAGACCGTCGCGCTCGCGTTCCAGCGCATCGAGCATCAGGTCGGCCTCTTGTTCGCGAAGCTCACCGTGCTACAGGCACGTGCGCTTCACCGGCGGCTCTCGCAACCCGTCGAGGGCGACGCGCTCGCCGCGCGCTTCGGTCGGCTCGTCCGCGAGCGTCGCCTGCGGTTGCTCGCCTTCCTCGGCGATGCGCGCCGGCGCGAGGCCCTCGCCCGATTGCAGGCAGGTTGAGATGCGCATCGCTGGCATCCTCGCGCTCGTGATCGGGTGCTCGACGCCGTCGCGAGCCGCAATTCCTTCGGCTTCGATCGACGATCCCACCGCGACCTGGCTCGACGACTGGATGCACGCCCGGGCGTGTCTCGTCCACCCGTCACCCGACGTCGAGACGGGCGCCGCGATGGCGATGCTCCTCGGTCGCGACTGCACGGCCGAGCTCGATCGGCTCGCACGGGCAATGGAAGCGAACGTCACGCTCGACGTCGGCAAGATCGGCTGCCGGATCGTACTCGGCTGTACGCCCTCTCCGTACTCGGGGGCGTGCCGTATGCGGTCGTCGTGCCGGCGACCTGGCCGATCCGAACCAGACACCTAGTTCCGATGTCCCTCGAGCGCATCCCATTTCGATGACAGCGGACGCAACCACGCCGTGCTGCGACCACGAGAACGCGATCGACGAGGCGTTTCGCCGGCGACTCAGCGTGCACGTGCGGTTCGCGATGCCCGAGGCCGCCGAGCGCGAGCGGCTGTGGCGCGCGCTACTGCCGACCTCGGCGCCGACCGACGACGATCTGCAGCTCGGTCGCCTCGGCACCGCATACGCGATCAGCGGCGGCTACATCCGCAACGCCGTGCTGCGCGCCGCGTTCCTCGCCGCCGATGGAGACACGCCGATCACCGCGGCCCACCTGGCGAGGGCGGCGCAGCTTGAATACGAGGCGATGGGCAAGGTGGTCGCTCGCAACTAGCACCCGATGCAGGTGGCCGCGCACGACGGTTGTTCGAACAGCGGTCGTTGTGGGGGAGTCCTTCCGGCAGTGGTACGAACGGTGGTTCGTACGAGTCGGACGACCTTGGCCCCGCTCTTGCTGCCGTTCGTACAACGGTTCGTACCACTCCCACAGGGAGTCCCCCGACGCCGGGATCGGATCCGGATGGGAGCTGGGGTTCGCCGGACACGTTCTCGGCAACTCGCATCGACGCAAGGAACGCGCGCGACAATGTCCGTCACCTTGGAGGTGCGTGTCTCGATCCGGTCCGAGATCGCGAGCAACCCTGACGTGCGGCGGTCGATGGAGGTACGTGCGTATCACTGACCTTGCCCTGACCTTGGTGATGATCGTGGTGGCCGGTTGTGCGTCCTCGTCGGCGACCACCTCTGGCGACACGGAGAGCGTCGCGCGTTGGCTCGATCGCTGGTCGCAAGCGCGTGAATGTCTGGTTGCTCCCGCCGAGAACACCGAGACGGGGGCGGCGATTGCCATGCTGCGCGGTCGCGACTGTCGCAGACAGGTGCGAGCCCTTGGACGGACCTACGGCGACATCTCCTCATGCCCGGCAGCTCTCGCACTCGCGCTCGATCCAGACTTGCAGAGCCCATTGCCGTCACGACGCGCGTTGATCATCGAACGGATCGATCGTGCAATTGCTCCACTCCAATCGAAGGAACCGCCGGCCCATACGGAGCCACTCGTCATGCTCCGCTTCGATAGCGAGCTCGATGCTCCGTTGGAGGCTACGAGCTTTTCGGGTGGGGCGGTCGTTGCGAACGTCGGTGACGACGTTGACTACCTGACGGCGGCAGGCTTCGGTCGGCACCACGACGATTCGCGAGTCGCATTGCGGAAGCTGCGCGAACATCGACCGCGCGCGTTCCCGATCGACGCATGGCAGCACGTCGATCAGGTGGGTTCCCACGTCGAGGTCGTAGCGCGTGAGGGATTCGACATCCTGTACTTCGACTCTGCTTGGCCCACGCTAGAGTCGCCGAGAGTTGTCGGGCATGGCGGAGGTGAGTGGGATGACTTTCGCGTGCAGTGCCACGACGGCGGTGTTGCATGGGGATTCGATGGCGAGGCCCTGCGTGCCATCGGGCCGGGGCTTTATCGACAACCGATCGCTGAGACGGACCGGCCGGCGGCCCTCGATTGTCGTGGCTCTACGGTCCTACTGCTCGAACGGAGGCCGGACCGACTGGTTCGGTGTTCGTTTCAGAGTTGTGTGTCGGTGTTTCGGTCACCGACGCGTGTGCCGGGTGTTGCGGCACTTCTCGATGACAAACGCTGGGTCTACGCCGCCGCCATCGAAGGTGTTGTCGGCGTCTGGGTCGAGGGTGTCTCGCACCCGATGTGGGCCCGCATCCCGGATGCCGCCGACCTGATCGGTCTCTCGCAACATCTCGGACACTTGTATCTGGTCGCATCGGCACCGGGCGCGATCTCGGAGGCGCGTCAAGGAATCGTCCAGCGCTTGTACGAGTTGCCGGCGAACCGGATCAAGCGAGGCCCGTAGCAACCGCCAGCACGAGCGGGCGATGGAGTATTCATGTCGGAACACGCCTCTAAGTCGTCGAAGTCTACCGCTCAGGTCGAGCCGCAAGCGGCGGACGCCCCCATGCCCAAGGCACCGAAACTCGACGAGCGCGGTGATGTTGGCGATTACAACGTTCCGGCCAAGATCGTTCGAATCGAGCCCGGGTTGAAGAAGACCCGGATGTATTTGCACTACGACGCGATCAAGCACTACATCGGTCCGACGGATAGCGGCTACGTGAAAGGAGTGTTCGACAGCTACTTCCAGGTCGTCGAGAAGCCGGCACCAGGAAGGCTCGTGGTGGAGACATTCGACCGACTACCAGCCAACATGCTCCAAGAACACAAGGACGCGATGCTCAACTCCGAACGGCACGACACCCCCGCGAAGAAGCCAGTGACCGGGCGCATCGTAGGCAAGAGCATGGTGAAGGGCCCCGGGAGCCCGATAAAGCTGTTGATCGCGCTCGGGACGGCGCAGGGGGTGTTCAAAGGGATGATGGGGAAGGTCGTGGGCGTGAAGGATGGAGAGTTCGAGGTCAGCGATGTTACCGACGCGACGTGTACGTCGACGATCAACGCGAGAATGGAAGACCTGCAAGGAAACAACAAGGTCGTGATCTCACCTCGCGAGGACTAACTACCTGGCATTGCAGTCGATCTGAGACGGTGGATTTCTGCGCAACGGCGGGGATTGTCGGACGATGAACGGTCCATGCAACCGGATGCTGGTTTGGTCGACTCGGAACTCCGTCGGACGCTCGAGGTCTTGGAGGTCGCAGCGGCGATGGCGTCCGCCGAGCTCGCCGGAGACGATCCGGCCGCATTTCATCTCGAGATTCCCCAGCCAACCACCTACCCGGTATCGTGGCTGGCAGAACGGCTTGGCTTGTCGTCGAGCGAGCAGCGCGTGCTGTGGGTGCTGATCGCTCAGGAGCTGTCTCCTGTCGCGCGTTGCAGGATTAGCGAGCTCAATACCGAGAACGTTGTCGACCCGACGTTGGATACGCTCCGCCGCGTTGTTTATGGCCGCTCTCCGAGTCTCGCCGCCTGGCGCGAGCTCGGCGAGGCCGGCACGCTGCGGCGGCTCGGCCTGATCGAGCGCTCGGACCAGGGTGATGCACCGACGCACCGCCAGACGTTGAAGCTCGCCCCCCGCGTGCTCGCACTCGTGCACGGTGAGGTCGCGCTCGATGCGGCCGCGACGTTCGCACGGCTCGACGACGGCGGACCGGAGCTAGACGAGCTCGAGGTCGATCCGGAGGCGGCGCGTGAGGTCGAGCGCGCACTCGCTGGCGATCGGCTGACGATCGTGTGCGGCGGCGTCGGTACCGGCCGCCGCTCGCTGATCGCGGCGCTGCTGCGCGCGACGGGCCGCAAGCTGCTGGTGATCGACGGACACGCGATCGCGCGCGAGCGTGACGTTGGCGGCGCGGCAGCTGCGGATCGCGGCACGCGAGTGCGCGCTGTTCGACGCCGTGCCGTTGATCCGCCACCTCGAGGCGCTCGGCGGCACCAACGAGGTGCCCGACCGGCTCGATCTCGTCGAGACCGAGCTCGCCGGACTCGCGATCGCGACCACTACCAAGCCGCTGGCGCGCCGCTGGGAGCGAGCGCCACGCCAGATCGCGCTGCCGCCGATCACCGGCACCCAGCGCGCGCGGTTGTGGCGGCGCGCGTTGCCGCAGGCGTCCGCCGGCGATGCCGACCTGCTCGCGACGATCTATCCGCTCGCACCGTCGCTGATCGCGGCTGCGGGTCACGCGACCGTGGAATGCGCGGGCGGGGAGGGCGCGACGATCGAGCCGCCGCACGTCGAGGCCGGCATCCGGTCGGTGCTCGACGATCGCCTCGCCGGTCTGGCCACCCGCATCGAGGTGACGCAGCGCTGGGACGACCTGGTGCTTCCCGAGGATCAGTCGGCGGCGGTGATCGAGCTGCTCGCACGCATCCGCGAGCGCCGCCGGGTCTACGAGGACTGGGGGTTCGCCGGCAAGCTCGGCAAGGGACTCGGCGTGTCGGCGCTGTTCTCGGGCCCGCCGGGCACCGGCAAGACGATGTGCGCCGGCCTGATCGCCCGCGAGCTGGGCACCGAGATCTATCAGGTCGATCTCAGCAAGCTGGCCTCGAAGTGGATCGGCGAGACCGAGAAGAACCTCGCGGCGCTGTTCGATGCCGCCGAGGCCGGTCACGCGATCCTGCTGTTCGACGAGGCCGATGCGGTGTTCGGCAAACGCACCGAGGTTCGCTCGAGCAACGACCGCCACGCCAACCACGAGACCAACTACCTCCTGCAGCGGCTCGAGACGTTCGCCGGCATCTGCATCCTCACCACCAACCACGAGAACGCGATCGACGAGGCGTTCCGCCGGCGGCTCAGCGTGCACGTCCGGTTCGCGATGCCCGAAGCCGCCGAGCGGGAACGGCTGTGGCGGGCGCTCCTGCCCATCGCCGCACCGGTCGACGACGACCTCGAGCTCGGTCGTCTCGGCATCACCTACGCGATGAGCGGCGGCTACATCCGCAACGCCGTGCTGCGCGCCGCGTTCCTGGCCGCCGACGGCGACACGCCGATCACCGCGGCTCACCTGGCGCGCGCGGCGCAGCTCGAGTACGAGGCGATGGGCAAGGTGGTCGCGCGCAACTAGCGACGGCCCGTCGAGTCGAGGCAGGTGGTCGCTGCGGACCGTACGAACAACGGTTCGTATCGGAGCACGGTTGGTGCCAACAACCTGGCCTGCGATTTGAAATCGTACGAACAACGGTTCGTACGAGCCACAAAGGGGTAGGTCTGCTGTGTTGCTCGCCATCCAGACCCGTCCGGGATGCTCCGGATTCTCCACCGTGCGATTCCCGCGCAACCGCGACGGGCTCCGGCCGAAGCCGGCGTCCATGAACACCCCGTCCGCTTCCCAGTCGCTTCGCACCCCGACCCGCAACGAGCTGATCCGTACCGGCCTCTACGGCGCCCAGCGCTGGCTCGACCACGGGACCGCGCAGCTCGGCCGCGGCGAGCTCGCGGACTGGCAGACGCTGGTGATCATGGTCGAGCGGTATCTCGGTGAGGTCGTGGCGGCGCTGCGGCACATGACGGGACACGCCCCGGAGTCGATGATCGCGCAACTCGACGCGACGACCCGCGCGACCAACCACTACTGGTACGGCGTGCTGGCGTGGTGCTCGCAGCGCAAGGTGCGCACCGATCGCGCGCTCGAGCGGGCGATGGATCGGATCTACGAGAAGATCGATCTCGCGCGGTCGCTGCTGCAGCTGTCGCACGAGCTGCCGGACGAGCCGCACGAGCCGACCGCCGGCGAGCCGTGCCGGATGCTGACGCTCGGTCCGGTGCTCGACCTGATCCGGCTCGAGGCCGAGCGTGCGCTGCTCCAGCTCGGAGGCAAGGACGCGCGGGTTCACGAGATCGTGGAGTACGTCGCCGACGAGCTGACCCGCCACGTCGACCACGCCGTGTTCCTGCTCGAGACGGCCGACGGCGACCGCACGACGTTCGCACCGATCGTCGAGAGTGCGATCGGTGCCGTGGTGGCGCTCGATCGCGCGCTGTTCGGGCGCTCCGATCTCGCACTCCCCACGGTGCAGGCACACCGCGCTCGTCTGGAGACCGCGATCGGTGGGCTCCGCCGGCTGCGCGCGGCAACGCGTCCGGTGGAGCCGCACCCGGTCGCGACGCCGACGGCGCTGACCAACGCCGGCACCCTTCGCGCGCGGGCGAGTGCCGTGCGATGAGGCGCGTGCTCGCCGTGCTCGCCTACGCGATGTCCGCGACGTGCTGGCCGGTCGCCGTCGCACTCGGTGCGTGGGCGCTGGTCACGCCCCGCGACCCGCGTCGCGATTCGATCACCAGCGCCGAGTTGCTCGCGTTCGCGACGTTCGGTGTCGCACTCGCGGGACTGTTCTAGGAGGCAGCGATGGGGGATTACGAACAACGAAAGCCTGTTGCGACGCCGAAGCCGAGCGCCGCCGGCTCGCCGGCCCCACTGCCGAAGCGGCGCGATGGTGCGAAGTCGAAGTCGGACCGGAAGCCGAAGCCGATCGAGACCGAGGGTCACAGGGAAGCCAGCTGGGTCAAACCGAACCCGAGCGGTGGCACGCAGCTCGTCGGGCGGATCTACTTCCGGACCAAGCAGAGTCAGTTCGACTTCGATGACATCGGACTGCTTCGCCAGCTCGCCGGTGCCTACGCGCGCGGTCACAACAGCGCTCCGATCGAGGGAACCGCCGAAGGCTTCGCCGATCCCCGACCCTCACACGATCCGGGGAATGGCGAGCTCGCCTCGGCGCGCGCACGGACCGTGGCGCACGAGCTGGATCACGCGTTTCGTCGAACGCGTCCTCCGTCGGGTTACGCCGGTGTCGCGGCGCACGGGCGCGGTGTCGACCCCGCAGCCAAGAGCATGCTCGACGACGGTCCCGCCGCCGAAGGCAACGCGCTCGCGCCGTTTCGGCGCGTCGACATCTACCTCACGGGCAAGGCCGATCCGAACGGACCGGTCCACCCACAACACGTGGCGGTTCCCAAGAAACCGCCACCCGCACCCGACTATGGCAACCGCCATCACGGACTCGACGACTACGAAGACGGTGTCCAACGGGGCGACATCGATGCGATCCAATCGGTGGCGCGGAGAGTCTTTGGCAACGTCAATGCTGGTGCAGACGCCGTGCTCTTCGACATCCTCATGTATTCCGGTGTCAAGTATGTGAAGCCACCGTGGTGGGATGCTCGTGACCGTGCGCCAGCTCCTCGTGTCGGACGAGGAGGTCCGAAACGCAAGGCGCCCCGAGAGCGGCTCGTCGAGCGCGCAGAGCAGCTGCGCAAGGACTACCGCCGGTATACCTACTACCTAGAAGAGAGGCAGCCGGATCTCAGTCTGTGGCTCAACGATCCAGACCACTCACGTACACCAGAGCGAGCCATGCGTCTTGGTCACCTCGTGTTCATGATCGTCGAGATGCGCGCCGAGTCAGAAGCGGTCGAGAGGATGACTGAACAATGAAGGGCTGTGTCCTGTTGGTCATGATCAACCTCGTATCAGCTTGTGATGCAGGTGACGGGTGTCCCCGCAACACCGCACTCCACGTTGTTCGGAACGAGACGGGCACAACTCGTTCGTGTGTGAGTGCCGATGGCAAACTCGAAGGCGATCGGGTGGAGCTCGATCTGGACGGCAACGAGATCGCGCGCGAGCACTACCATGACGGCAAGCTCGATGGTCCGGGCTGGCGTATTCGCAAAGACGCGCCGTTCGCCGGCGAGCGCGTCGAGGTGGAGTGGCGTGCTGGGCAACCGCATGGCAAGTCTCGTCGCTGGAGTCCGACCGGCGAGCTTGCCGAGGACTGTTTCGTCGACGACCTCCACGTCGTGGGACCGTGCCTGAGAAATGGCGACTACAGGGAGATCGTGGGTGGCCGCCGGGCTGGATTCTGGCGCGTCCATCAGCTCCACGACGAGATCAGGATCTATGGCGGCGATGGGGTTCTGCTCGCGGTAGACGGCCACCCGCTCCCATTGCCACCAGCCTCGATCACCGTTGGTGACGAGGTCGTGCAACGCGATCGCTGTCCGCCGGCCTACACGCGAAAAGGATCCGCTTGCGCCGATCTGTTCGAGGACTACCAGCGCTGCACGCTGAAACCCGACGCGAAGCATGCACACTGCCGCCAGATCGCGCGGAACCTCTACGGGATGTTCGGCGACCTGCCCTGAGGGCCGCGATGCGTTCTTTCGCGTTCACAGGCTCAGAGATGCGTAGGGTGGTCGTCGGCTTCGCGATCGCGGTGGGCGCTTGCGAACAGGTGCGTGGTAGTGCTGGCGGGTGCGAGGTCGGATGGTCGGTCGAGATCGTGCATCACTTCATGGGGGCTTCGAGGGTGTGCAGGAGTCCCGACGGAGCCGAAAAGGACGTTGTCGATGTGGACCGGGCCGGCAACGTTGTCGGACACCAGCATTTTGTTGGCGGCAAGCTCGATGGCCGGGTCTGGCGTGTGTTCGGTGGACCCGAGGCAGGCAAACGGGTGGAAGGTAACTATCGCCACGGCGTCCTCGATGGCGAGTACCGGGTCTGGGGAACCGACGGCGCCCTCATCGAGTACTGCACCTACCAGAACGGTCACAAGGAAGGTGTCTGCTTCGAGCCGGACAGCCAAGTGCAATTCGACCACGGCCGGCGTGCTGGGTTTTGGAGAGTCGACGAGATCGACGAGACCAGGATCTATGGAGGCGGTGGCGTGCTGCTCGCAATGAACGGCCGCGCGATGCCGCTGCCGCCAGAGTCGATCACGATCGACGGTGAGGTCGTGCACCGCGATCACTGCCCACCGGCGAATACGCCGCAGGGGTATGGGTGCGCCGAGTTGTTCGAGAGATACCAGCAGTGCGCGCTGCGATCCGTCGGAGAGCGTGAGGAGTGTCGTGCGGGCGCACGGGAGGTGTACGAGAGGCTCCGTGATGCGCCTTGAGTGGATCTATGGCATGGCGATCGTCTCGCTCGCGGCGTGTAGCAAGAGCGATGGCTGCCCTGCCAACGCGACGCGGCACGTCACGCATAAAGCGGAGGAAACGATCACGTCGTGCAAGCTGCCCGACGGCACGCTCGAGGGAGCTGTCGTGTGGCGCGATCTCGATGGCAACGAGATCGGGCGCGAAGAGCATCACGACGGCAAGCTCGATGGCCTGGTGTGGCACCTGTCTCGCGATCCGTCGGATCCGGACCATCGCGTGGAGGCGACGTTTCGCGCCGGCAAGCTCCACGGCCTGGCGCGCACCTGGGATCGCGACGGAAAGCTTGTCGAGTACTGCAACTACGAGAACGGTCACGTCGAGGGTCTGTGCATCAAGGGGAGCGAGCGGAGACAGATCGACCACGGACGTCGAGCCGGTTGGTGGTCGCTCCAAGGTGTGGAGACCAAGATCTACGGCAGCAACGGGGTGCTCCTCGCCGTGGACGGCCACCCGGTTCCGCTGCCTCCAGCGTCGATCGCGATCGATGGAAGACTCGTGTGGCGCGATCGGTGTCCGCCGGTCCACACGCGAGAAGGCTACGCGTGCGCCGACCTGTTCGAGGACTACCAGCGCTGCGAGCTGAAGCCCGAGGAGAAGCGCAAGAGCTGCCGCACTTCCGCGCGCCGCGTGTATGGAGTCGTTCGTGGAGGTTGAGCGGTTCGGGTATGCAGCCCTCGTCGCAGTCGTTTCGCTCGCGGCTTGCGTTCGCGACGTACCGAACGTTCAGCGACTTGCCTTGAGCGCGGCGGCGCGCTGCCGCAACACGTACCGCAGGATGCCGCCGTGCGAGACGTACTCGACCTCCTGCGGGGTATCGACGCGCGCGGTGACCTTGAAGTTGGTGACCTTGCCGCCGGGCGCGGTGGCGGTGACGTCGAGGTGCTTCTTGGGCGCCACGCCACCGGCGATGCCGCCGATCGCGATGGTCTCCTCGCCGGTGAGGCCGAGCGACGCTGCGTCCTGACCGGCGGCGAACTGCAGCGGTAGCACGCCCATCCCGATCAGGTTGGAGCGGTGGATGCGCTCGAACGACTTCGCGATCACGGCGCGGACGCCGAGGAGCAGGGTGCCCTTGGCGGCCCAGTCGCGCGACGAGCCGGTCCCGTACTGCTCGCCGGCGAGCACGACGAGCGGCGTACCATCGGCCTGGTACTTCATCGAGGCGTCGTAGATCGCCATCTGCTGGCCGGAACCCTCTCCCTTGCCCAGGTATCTGGTGAAGCCACCCTCGACGCCGGGCACCATCTGGTTCTTGAGGCGGATGTTGGCGAACGTGCCGCGCATCATCACCTCGTGGTTGCCGCGTCGCGCACCGTACTGGTTGAAGTCGGCAGGCTTGACGCCGTGCTCCTCGAGGTAGCGGGCGGCCGGGCTGCCCTTGGCGATGTTGCCGGCGGGCGAGATGTGGTCGGTGGTGACCGAGTCGCCGAGCACGGCGAGCACCCGCGCGCCCGCGATATCGGTGAGCGGCTCGGCCGTCGGACCGAGGTTGTCGAAGAACGGCGGACGGCGGATATAGGTCGACGCGTCGTCCCACGCGAACGTGTCGCCGGCCGGCACCTGGAGCGCCCGCCAGTCGGCGTCACCGTCGAGCACGTGCGCGTAGCGGCTCTGGAACTGCTCGCGCTTGACGGCGCCGCGGATCTTCTCGGCGACCTCGGCGGGCGTCGGCCAGATGTCGCGCAGGAACACCGGCTTGCCGTCGGACCCGGTGCCGAGCGGCTCGGTCTCGAGATCGATGTTCATCGTGCCGGCGAGTGCGTAGGCGACGACCAGCGGCGGCGACGCGAGGTAGTTCGCGCGCACGACCGGGTTCACGCGGCCGTCGAAGTTGCGGTTGCCCGATAGCACCGAGCACACGACCAGGTTCTCGTCCTTGACCGCGGCGGCGATCGCCTCGTGGACGGGACCGGAGTTGCCGATGCACGTCGTGCAGCCGTAGCCGGCGAGGAAGAACCCGAGCTTCTCGAGCTCGGTCATCAGGCCGGCGGTGGTCAGGTAGTCGGTGACGACCTGCGATCCGGGTGCGAGCGAGGTCTTGACCCATGGCTTGGTGACAAGGCCCTTCGCGACCGCCTTCTGGGCGAGCAGGCCGGCCGCCATCAGCACCGACGGGTTCGAGGTGTTGGTGCAGCTCGTGATCGCCGCGATCACGACCGCGCCGTGCGACAGGGCGAACGTGCCCTTGTCGGTGGTGACCTGGCGGCTCGCGGCGAGGGCGCCGGGGGCGGTGTGTCCACCCTCGTTCGACCACGTGTCGATCGCGGACGCGTCACAGTTGGCCTTGTCCCCGAGGATGCCGCCGACGGTCTTGCGCCACGTGCGGCGCGACGACGTGAGCGGCACGCGATCCTGCGGACGCGACGGGCCGGCGATCGACGGCTCGACGGTGGACAGATCGAGCGACAGCGTGTCGGAGAACCGCAACGGCTTGCTGTTGGAGCCGCGCCACAGCAGGTTGTCCTTGCAGTAGCGCTCGACGAGCGCGACGTGGTCGTCGGAGCGACCGGTGAAGCGCAGGTAGGTGAGGGTCTCGTCGTCGACCGGGAAGAACCCCATGGTCGCGCCGTACTCCGGCGCCATGTTCGCGATCGTGGCGCGGTCGGGCAGGGCGAGCGCGGTCAGGCCCTCACCGTGGAACTCGACGAACTTGTCGACCACGCCCTTCTTGCGGAGCATCTGCGTCACCGTGAGCACGAGATCGGTGGCGGTCGCGCCCGCCGGCAGCTTGCCGGTGAGCTCGACCCCGACGACCTCGGGGATCAGCATCGCCATCGGTTGGCCGAGCATCACGGCCTCGGCCTCGATGCCGCCGACGCCCCATCCGAACACGCCGAGGCTGTTGATCATCGTCGTGTGCGAATCGGTGCCGACCAGCGAGTCGGGGAACGCGTAGGTCACGCCGTCGCGCTCCGCGGTCCACACCACCTTCGCGAGGTACTCGAGGTTGACCTGGTGGCAGATGCCGGTGCCGGGCGGCACCACCTTCATGTTGGCGAACGCCTGCTGGCCCCAGCGCAGGAACAGGTAGCGCTCGCGGTTGCGCTTGTATTCGAGCTCGACGTTCTTCTTGAACGAGATCGCCGTGCCGTAGGAATCGATCTGCACCGAGTGATCGATCACGAGATCGGAGGCGGCGGCCGGGTTGAGCGAGTTGCCGGGCAGGCCGAGCGCGACCATCGCGTCGCGCATGCCGGCGAGGTCGCACACCGCGGGAACACCGGTGAAGTCCTGCATCAACACGCGGGCCGGCCGCAGCTGGACCTCGTGGCTGGAGCGCCCCTTGCCGGGACCGAGGTCGACGGACGCGACTGCCTCGATGTCTTTCGGCGTCACCGTCTTGCCGTCTTCGTGGCGGAGCAGGTTCTCGAGCAGGATGCGGAGCGAGAACGGCAACGTCTCGACGTCGCCGACCTTCGCTTTGACGAGTGCGTCGAGGCGGTGGATGGTCACCTTCTGCGACCCGACACTGATCTGGGACGCGCTGCCGAAGCTATTCGTCTTGCTCATGCTGATCTCCTGCGCGGGAATCTAACAAGCCAGCGACGGCGAGGGTGCTTCGCCGGGTGGTATCGTGAGGCGTGCTCGTCACCGAGCCGACCGAGGTCAGCGCGATCGCCGAGGCCCTCGAGAGTGCGCCACTCGCGGCGTTCGACCTCGAGTTCCTGACGGCGGATCGGTTGATTCCCGTGTTGTGCGTCGTACAGGTGGCGTGGCTACCGCTAGATGCTCCGATCGACAAGGTCGTTGCAGCGACTCCCGAGATCCGGATGGTCGACGCGCTCGCCGTCGACGTCCGCCCGCTGCTCGAGGCACTGGCGGCCCATCCGTGCGCGATCGTCCACGCCGGGCGTCAGGACCTCGGCATCGTGGGCCGGTTCGACATCGCGATGCCCGACGTGGTCGACACGCAGATCATGGCGGCGTTCGCCGGCATCGGCGAGCAGGTCGGGCTCGCGAACCTGGCTTCCGAGGTGCTCGGCGTCGCGCTGACCAAGGAGCATCAGTGGACGGACTGGTCGCGTCGTCCGCTCTCCGAGGCGCAGCTCGCGTATGCCGCGGCCGACGTGCGCTACCTGCCGGCGATCTACGCCAAGCTCGCGGACCGGCTCGGCGAGCGGGTGGCGTGGGCGCGTGCCGAGAGCTCGATCGTCGCCGAGACGGCGAGGGCCTCTGCCGCGTTCGATCCCGAGACCGCATGGCAGAACCTCGGAGGGTTGCGCGGTCTCGATCCCCGAGGGCTCGCCGGCGCAAAGGTACTCGCGGCGTGGCGCATGGAGGTCGCGCTCGAGCTCGACCGTCCCCTCGGTTGGGTGTTGTCCGACAAGTCGCTCCTCGAGCTGGCGCGCCAGCGTCCCGCCGTGCCCGAGGGCGTCCGCGCGGTCAAGGGGCTCGCCCCGACCGCGCGCCAACGCGCTATGGCGATCGTCGAGGCACTCGCGACGGCTCGTGTCGACCCCGCCGATGTCGAGGCGACTCGCCTCCGCGTTTCGCGGCACATGCCGCCGCGCGCCCAGCGCTGGTCGGAGCTACTCCTGGCGGCCACGCAACTGGTCTCCGAACAGACCGGCGTCGCGGCGCGACTGCTCGCGACCCGAAGCGATGCCGACGATGTCGCGCGCGCGGTCGATCACGGTGGCCTCGAGGCCGCCCGCGAGCTCCCGGCGTTCTCGACCTGGCGACGCGACGTCCTTGGCCGAGTGTGGGAGAGCCTCCTGAACGGAACGCGCGCACTGCGGGTCGATGCGGACGCGGCGTGCGGGTTGGCGCTCGTGCCCGTCGGCAGCTAACCGCGCGAGATCGCAGCCGCCCGACGCGACGGTGAACGGCAAACACCGGACGAGGTTCTCGTGCGTTGAAACTAGCCATGCCCAGCCGTTCCGTGCTCGCCGGTGTCCTGTTCTGTGTCGCCTCTGCCTGTTCCGGTCACCACGCGCTGGAGCCGACCACCGGCACGGTCCCGATGCCGGCGTTCGCGGTGTCGCAGCAGATCGCGAGCACCGATCAGACGCAGGTACCGTGGTCGTTGACCGCGAGTGACGGTAGCGGTCTCGTCCTGACCCGCGTCGATGCGAAGGCGGTGTTCGAGGGACCGCTCGCGTTCACCGAGCTCCACCTCTACTTCCACAATCCCGAGGATCGGATCCGCGAGGGCAAGTTCGCGATCACGCTCCCGGCGCACGCGGCGGTATCGCGGTTCGCGATGGAGAACAACGGGCAGTGGATGGAAGCCGAGGTGGTCGAGAAGCGGCTCGCCCGCCGGGCGTACGAGGACTTCTTGCACCGCCGTCAGGATCCGGCGCTGCTCGAGAAGGCCGAGGGCAACCAGTTCACCGCGCGCGTGTTCCCGATCCCGGCGAGCGGCGACAAGCACATCGTGATCAGCTTCAGCCAGGAGCTGCCCGGCGAGCGCTACGTGTTGCCGCTGCGCGGGCTACCGAAGGTCGATCGGGTCGACGTACGGATGACGCTTCTCGATCGCGACGGTCATCGCAGCGATCAGCTGCTGACCCAGCGGAGCTGGGTGCCGGATCGCGACTTCGTGTCGGCGGCGCCGGTCGCCGCCGAGGCGATCGCGAGCGGCAACGTGATCGCCGCCCAGATCCCGGTGCTCGATCGTTCGGGGGCGATGCCGGCGCCGGAGACGCCGTCCGCGGTGACGATCCTCGTCGACACCAGCGCGTCGCGAACGCTCGGCTTCGCGACAACGGTGGCCAAGCTCGACGCGTTGGTCGGCGAGCTGCGCCGGCGGCACGGCGACAACCTGCCGCTGCAGGTGGTCGCGTTCGATCAAGACACCCGAGCGATGTTCTCCGGTCGCGCGGCTGATTGGAGTGATGCACAGAGGCGGGCGCTGCTGTCGCGCGGCGCCGCCGGTGCCTCCGATCTCGGACAGGCGATCGACTGGCTCGCCGCCCACGGCACGCACGCTCGGCTGGTGGTGTTCGGCGACGGCGTGATCACCGCGGGTGCGAAGGCCGACGGTGTCGAGGGGCGGCTCGCGAAGCTCGCGAAGGCCGGCAAGCTCGAGCGCGTCGACGTGGTGCTGTCGGGTGGGATCCGCGACGAGCAAGGCGCGGGCGAGCTGGTCCGCGCGGCCTCGCACGCGGGCGCGGTGCTCGATCTCGATGTCGGTGCGGAGACCGTGGTGGCGGCGCTCGGCGAACGGATGCTGACGGACGTCGCGATCGACGTGCCCGGTGCGAGCTGGGTGTACCCACGCACGATCGCGTCGGCGAGACCGGGGTCGCGCGTGATGGTGTACGCGAAGCTGCCGCTCGCGATGCAGGCCGCCAACATCTCGGTCAACGGTCACACCCGTTCCGTGCCGCTGGTGGCCGGGACACGCCCGTTGATCGAGCGCGCGGCGGCTGCCGCCGAGATCGCCGAGCTCGAGACCGAGCTGGAGCGCGCGACCGGCGCTGCGGCCAAGGCGCTGCGGATCGACATCGCGAAGCGCTCGGTCGCGGCGCGCGTGGTGTCGAGTCAGACCTCGCTGCTGGTGCTCGAGAGCGACGCGGACTACGCGCGCTACGGCATCGATCGGGCGTCGCTCGCCGACATCCTCGAGATCGGTCCGAACGGGATCGTGACGCGCAACCGCGCCGGCGCGGTGCCGGTGCAGATCGCGAAGCCGCCGGTCGTGACGACCAAGCGGCCCGCGAAGAACAAGGGCAACGACGGGAGCAAGGACGGCAAGGCCACGCTCGCCGCGGACGACGGTAGGCTCGATGCCGACGACAAGAAGGAGGAGAAGACCGCGCAGAAGCAGCTCGAAGATCAGACGCCGTCGGTCGACATCGCGGATGTCACGACGTCGCACGAGGCGCCCAAGCCCGACGAGAATGCTCCCGCCGCGGAGCCGACAGGGTCGACGGTGACCACGGGGACGACGGGGATGGCTCGCGGCGAAGGGAATCGCGGAAGCCAGGGAGCTGCCGCGCCGCCGCCGCCGCCCCGCGCCGTACGTCCGATCCCGGCGCGCCGGACGCCGGCGGTGTCGCGGGTCGGAGACGGTCCCGTGCAGCAAATGGCGGCCGAAGACGACGACCGCGAGCGCGACGAGGATCAGGGCAGCGCGTGGCCACCCAAGGACAAGCCGGCGCCGCTCCAGGGCGAGCTCGCGGAGATCGCGGGCCGGATCGCACACCGAGATCTGCGTGGCGCGCTCGGTCACGCGCGGACCTGGCACCAGCGCGAGCCCGGCAACGTGCTCGCGTGGGTCGGTCTCGGCGAGGCGCTCGAGGCGAGCGGCGACTTCGCGCAGGCAGCACGCGCGTACGGCTCGATCATCGACCTGTTCCCCGGCCGCGCCGACCTTCGCCGGTTCGCCGGCGAGCGTCTGGAACGGATCGCGTCGCAGGCCGGGCCGAAGGCGGCGGCGGCGGCGCGCGACGCACGCGAGTTGGCGATCGACACCTACCAGCGTGCGGCCGCCGATCGCCCGGATCATCTGACCGGGCACCGCTTGCTCGCGTACGCCTTGCTACGTGCCGGCAAGCACGCCGAGGCGTTCGCCGAGATCCTGCGCGGCATCGCGCAGCCGTATCCCGCGGGACGCTTCGATGGTGGCGATCGCATCCTGCGCGAGGACGCCGGGCTGATCGGCGCGGCGTACGCGGCGGCCGTGCCCGCGAAACGTCAGGACATCGTCGCGCAGCTCGGCAAGCGCGGCCTGTCGCTCGCGACCACGAAGTCGACCCGCTTCATCCTGTACTGGGAGACCGACGCGAACGACGTCGATTTCCACATCCAGGACGCGCGCGGCAATCACGCCTTCTACTCGCACAAGCAGCTCGCGTCGGGCGGCGAGCTCTACGCCGACGTCACCACCGGCTACGGGCCGGAGTGCTTCGCGATCCCCGGCACGCCGAAGGCCGGGCCGTATCACCTGTCGCTCGACTACTACTCGCAGGGACCGATGGGCTACGGGATGGGCCTGCTCCAGATCGTGCGGTACGACGGCAAGGGCAAACTGACGTTCCAGGATCGGCCGTACATCATCATGGCCGACCACGCGTACGTCGATCTCGGCAGCTTCCAGTAGCGAGTTACGACCAGCCGACCCAGAAGAACGCGAGTGCGTGCGAGCCGCGATCCTTGTGTGCGGCCTCGATCTCGGGCGGCACCTTGCCGCGATCGCGGCCGGCAGGTGGGCCACCGGCGACGGCGACCCCGGGCCACGGATCGATCATCACGAGATCTTCGTCGCTCGACGGATCGAGGCGATCGATCGTGATGCCGACGGCGTGGTTGACAGATTCGGGGGTGGTGTCCTGACCGGCGACGCCGGGCTGCGGATGCAGCCGCCGGAACGACGTCGGTAGCATCGCGCCGCGGTAGCCCTTGCCGGCGCGCACCCAGCCGAGCAGCGCCGAGGTCGGCGTGGCGACGCGCCGGCACTGCAACCGATAACCGAGCTGGTGGAGTCGCGACACGCGGAGTCCGAACCAGCGCTGCACCTTCTCGATCGAGCCACCCTCGCGCGAGGTGTTGAGCTCGTGGAACATGTGCTCCTGGATGCCGGGCGCGTAGGCGCCGGCCCGGTAGGCGATCCGGCGGAGCAAATACGCGGTGACCGCGCCCGGGCAGGCATTGATGGTGTGGAACACCGGCACCAGAAACCGCACGTCCTCGGGACGTTGCGCCACGACGTCGGGCTGACTCGTCGTCTTGGTCACGCCGCGCCAGCGTACACGCATCGGTCGACCGGAGGGCGGAACCGGGTGACCGATGCCACGGGCGGGAGCGTGGCTTGTAGGTTGACACTATGTCAGCCTTCTAGTACTGACACTATGTCAGGGAATGCCGCGCCGACCCGATCTCGCCCGCCGTACCGAGCTCGCGCATGCCGCGTTCGAGATCCTGCGCGCGCGGGGCATGGGGATCTCGATGCGCGAGCTCGCCGACGCGCTCGGGGTCAAGCGACCGACGCTGTACTTCTACTTCCCGGATCTCGGCGCGGTGTTCGAGACCGTGCTCGAGCACACCTATCGCCAGCTGTTCGAGCGGGTCACCGAGGCCGCGCGGGCGGCCGACCACCCGCTCGATCGGTTGCGTGCCGTGGCCGATGCCACGGTCGCGTTCCACCGCGAACGGCCGCAGCTGATCGGTGGACTGTTCCAGCTGTGGGCGATGGGCGGTCGCGACTTCAAGTCGATCCTCGAGCGCGAACGTGCCGTCGTGATGGCGGCGCGTGACGCACTGATCGCCGACCTGCGCGCGGGCATCGCGCGCCACGAGGTCAAACCCTGCGAACCGGAGCGCGTCGTCGAGCTCGTGCTCGCGGCGGTCGACGGGATGCTCGTCCACCACGTGCTGGGGATCGGTCCCACGGAGCACGTGATGCAGGACCTCGCGGATGCGGTGATCGAGCCACTTCGGCGGGGCTGTCGGCACAAGACCAGAAAGCAGCGCAAGCGATGACCGATCATTCCACGACCCTGTTCCTGGCCCGCCTCGCGGGGACCCCGACCGAGATGGGCGCGCAGCACGGCAAGCTGGTCGCGGGCGACGCCCGTCGCTTGTACGAGTTCTATCGGACGATGCCCGAGCGCACGATCGCCGGAGGGCTCGGCCCGATCGACCGGTTCGTGGTGCGCAACGTTGCCACGGCGTGGCAGGCCCGACTCGCACGTGAACGTCCGCGCGATCACTCGGCGCGGACGCGTGCGTTCGTCGAGGCGGCGTTCCCCGAGGCCACCGAGCGCCAGCGGCGCCGGTTCGCGATGACGATGGCGACGATGGACTCGATGCAGAACACCGTCGCGCTCGCGGCGCGCGCCCAGCTCGGGCCGTTCGGCAACAAGAACACCCGGCGGGTCGCCGGGGCCGCGGTGCCCGCGTGCTCGAGCGTGATGGCGTGGGGCGAGGCGACCGCCGACGGCGAGCTCGCGTTCGCGCGCAACTTCGACTTTCCCGGCGTCGGCGTGTGGGATGTCGCCCCGAGCTTCGTGGTGTGTGCACCCGATCGCGGGCAGCGCTACGCGTACTTCTCGGCGCGTGGCGCCGATACCGCGGTCGTCACCGTCGTCAACGAGGCCGGGCTCGTGATGGCGCCGCACACCCGGTGGCATCGCGGCGTGATGTTCGGCGGCGCGATGATCGTCGACCTCGTCCACGCGATCGCCGCGCGAGCCGAGACCCTCGACGACGCGATCCGGATCGCGCGCGAGCGCCCGGTGTCGTCGAGCTGGGGCCTCGCGATCGGCAGCGCACGCGAACGCGCCGGCGTCGTGCTCGAGATCGCCGGTCGCCACCTCGAGGTCGTCCGGCCCCGTCCCGGCACGACGTATCTCGCGTGCACCAATCGCTACCGCAGCGAGGCGATGCAGGACGGTCAGCTCGCAGCGAGCGCGGCATGGGCACACCACTCGGATCGCCGCGAGCAGCGGTTGCGTGCGCTCGTCGAGGGGCGCGAGGTGCCGCTCGTCCCGGCCGACCTCCTGCGCTTCCTCGGCGATCGCCGCGATCCGACGGTGCCCGATCGCATCCGCCACTTCGGTTCGATCCTCGCGCAGCCGACCAACGTGCACGCGGTCGCGATCGTTCCCTCCGCTCGCCGTGCGCTGGTCGGTCTCGATCGCGCCCCGGTGTGCGAGGGCACGGTCGCCGAGCTCGCGTGGGAGTGGGACGGACCCGCCGGCGGCTGGGAGCTCGACGCGCACCAAGACTCCGGGTTCACCGCCCGTCTCGTCGATGGCGTGGTCGCGCCGCACGACCCGGCCACCCTCCACGTCCGCGAAGCGATGCGCGCGTTCGAGCACGAGCACGACATCCCCGCCGCGCGGCGCGCGATCGATCGCGCGCTCTCGCACGCCGCGGACGATCCGTCACTCCACCTCGCGGCCGCATGGCTCGCGCTCGAGGCGGGCGCCACCGACCGCGCGGCCGATCACGTCCGCGAAGGCCTCGCGCTCGAGCACGAGCCGTATCGCCGCGCCCAGCTCGCGGCGTGCGGCGTCCGCGCGGCGCGCGAGATCCCGGCCCGCCACACCGATCACGCGAGCTGGACCGCCGAGCTCGAGCGAGCCGCCTGCGACGGTGCCGACGAGCTCCGCGTGTTCGCCCGCCGGCGCGGTCGCGTCCACACCAACCTGTCGCTCGCCGACGCGACCTGATCTCGCGCCGTTTCGCGTCGCGTCGCGGGTTACCGCGAGCCGGTAGGTGGGCGAGCGCTCGCGCGAGCCGGTAGGTGGGCGAGCGCTCGCGCGAGCCGGTAGGTGGGCGAGCGCTCGCGCGAGCCGGTAGGTGGGCGAGCGCTCGCGCGAGCCGGTAGGTGGGCGAGCGCTCAGCGCGAGCCGGTAGGTGGGCGAGCGCTAGCGCGAGCCGTAATTGTGCGCGGTGGCTTCTTCGTTGCGATCGGTGGCGGGCGGCGGAGCGGGGGAGAGCGCCGAGATCCGCGCGCGGGTCTCGGCGTCGAGCTCGACCTCGAGGGCCGCGAGCGACGGTGCGAGCTGTTCGGGGTTGCGCCCACCGATCAGGACCGAGGTGACGGCGGGATGCGATGCGACCCACGCGACCGCCAGCGTCGCGGGATGGTGACCGAGCTCGGCGGCGAGCGCCGTGAGCTTGTCGGCGATGTCGAAGAACGCCGGCTCCGCGTAGCGCACCGTGTACATCTTGGTGTCGAGCAAGCGGCCGTGGTCGGGCTTGTGCGCGGCGCCGTACTTGCCGGTGAGCAGCCCACCGCCCGTCGGGCTGTACGGGATCACGGCGACGTCGAGCGCGGCGGCCATCGGCAGGATCTCGATCTCGGCGGTGCGCTTGACCAGGTTGTACATCGGCTGCGTCGCGACGAACCGCGCCCAGCTGTGGGCCTCCTGGATGCCGATCGCTCGCGCGATCTGCCACGCCGCGAAGTTCGAACACGCCGGGTAGAGGATCTTGCCGGCGCGGACCATGTCGTCGAGCGTGCGCAGCGTGTCCCCGAGATCGGTGGCGTCGTCGAACCGGTGCACGTAGTAGAGGTCGATGCGATCGGTCTGCAGCCGGCGCAGGCTGGCCTCGACAGCGCGCGTCAGGTGATAGCGCGACGAGCCACGCGCGTTCGGATCGCTGCCGGTCGGGAAGTAGGCCTTGCTGGCGAGCACGATCTGGTCGCGCTCGCCGCGGATGAAGCGGCCGAGGAATTCTTCCGATCGACCTTCGTTGTAGACGTCGGCGGTATCGATCAGGTTGATGCCGGCGTCACGCGCGGCGCGGTACAGCTGCCACGCCGTCCCTTCGTCGGCGTCGCCGCCGAACGCCATCGCGCCGAGGCCGACCTTCGAGACCTTGACGCCGGTGGTACCGAGAAACCGCACGAACGGATCGTGCCTAACCGCGGGCGAACGCGGCCTCGATGCGATCGAGCACCTTCTCCTCGGCGTTCGACACCTTTCCGAACCCGAGGATGCCGCCTGCCGAGGCCGCGACCATCTTCGCGAACCCGACGATCTGGTTCTTGAGGAGCCGGCTCTGCTCGTCGTTGAGCTGCGACGCCAGCGCCTTGATGTAGGCCTCCCACGCCGTGAACAGATCCTCGGTTGGCTGCTTCGACAGCCAGGTCTGCAACAGCTCGTAGCCATCGGTGCCGGGCTCGAGACCCTTACCGGCGGCGCCCTGCAGGATCGCGGTGCGCTCGTTGTCCTGGACCGTGCCGTCGGCCCACGCCACGGCGATCAGCGGAACCAGCGAGAGCGCCGCGATCGTGTTCGCGCGCAAGCCGAGCCCGACCAGCTTGTCGAGCACCGCGTCGTCCGACATGCCCGAAGCCTTGCGCAACTCCTCGCGCGTCGACTTGTTGTCGAGCTTGTCCTTCATCGCCGCGAGCTTTGCCTTGTTCTCCTTGTCGAAGAACTGGTTCTCCAGCGCCCGTCCGCGCTCTTCGAGGGTGTCGGCCACGTGGGATCTCCTTGTCTCTTCTCCGCCGTTAGTCGGTCGCAGGAAACCTATCGAAATCTGACGGTTCTGCGAACCGGTCGCGACGAGGATTTCGCTTGTCGCACTGCGTCGACTTTGATACCACGCCGGACGTGCGGACGTCGTTGTTCCCACTCGCGATCATCGGAGTACTGGGGATCGGGGCGTGTGCCACCGGGCGCAAGCTCGAGGAGGCGCCCGCGGATGCCAGCGGCGGTGGTGACGACACCACCAGCCCCGATGCGCCGACCATGCCGGATGCAACGGTCGATCCGATGCCGGATGCCCCGGAGGAGAGCGGCACCAGTCTCCTCATCACCGAGGTCGCGCTCACGCCGACCGCCGGCGAGCTGATCGAGATCGCCAACCCGACCCACCAGACCATCGATCTCTCGACGTACTACCTGTCCGACTCCGGCCACTACTTCGAGCTGCCCGCCGGCACGCCGACCGTCGACAGCTCCGACTTCATCGCGCGGTTCCCCGCCGGTGCGCAGATCGCCCCCGGTGGCGTGGTCACGGTCGCGATGGACACCGCGTCGAACTTCCAGGCCACCTACGGCATCGCCCCCGACTTCTCGGTCGCCTCCGGCACGATGGACGTGATCGCCTCGACCAGCACCCCGACCCTCACCAACGCGGGCGAGCTGGTGGTGCTGTTCGAATGGAGTGGCCAGTCCGATCTGGTGAACGACGTCGACATGTTGCTGGTCGGTGTGCCGAGCGTCGCCAACGGCCTCATCGACAAGAGCGGGCAGTCGTTCGATGGTCCCGATGCGGACTCGACCCCGTCGACCTACGCCACCGATTCGCACACGCTGTCGCCGCAGGTCTCTGCACCCGGTGCGGGCACCTCGACCAAGCGCATCGAGCTCGAGCGCAACAACGAGTCCCACGGCGGCAACGGCATCGACGGCGACGACGAGACCTCCGAGAACACCTCCGCGACCTGGGATTCGCAGTTCACCGCGCCCACGCCCGGCGAGCTTCCACACGGCCTCATACCGTGATGTAGTCGGCGGCCTATGGCAGCCCGCCGCCGTCGCCGGAACCACTCGCAACGCGTCAGCGCGCTGCGCGCGTGGCTGGTCCCGATGGCGCTGCTGGGTGGCATCGCGATCCTCGCGTTCGCATCGATCTACCTGATCGACGACCTGTTCACCGGCGGCCCGCAGGCGGTCAAGGGCACCTCCGGGCTCGCGCGTTACCTCCAACTCGATCCCGATCACATCAGCGATGCGGTCACCGGCCTCACCGGCTGCACGGTGGCGGTGCTCGCGATCGTGATCACCGTGGTCTCCCTCCTCGTCCAGCTCACG
Organism: uncultured delta proteobacterium; assembly: GCA_963772655.1. GTDB lineage: Bacteria > Myxococcota_A > Polyangia > Haliangiales > Haliangiaceae > JABFXX01. The sequence goes on along the minus strand of CAVYYE010000003.1, from coordinate 258,933 downwards.
TCGGAGCGCTACACCGGCGTCGCGGCGATGTTCCTCCGCGACCGCACCAACATCGCGGTCATGGCCTACTACGTGATCAGCAGCGTGTTCGGACTCGCGACCTCGCTGTCGCTGCACAACTACTTCGTACCGCGGGCCGTCGTGCTCGCGATGATGTGCTCGGCGGCGATCGGGCTGATCGCGATGCTTCCGTACTTCGCGTACGTGTTCCGGTTCCTCGCGCCGACCAACCTGGTCGAGCGGATCGAGCGCCAGGCCACCGAGGACGTGATCGCCGCCGCGACCGAGCGCGAGCCAGCCGCGATCATCGACGGGCAGGCGCCTGCGATCACCGCCCTCGAGGAGCTCACCGACATCACCTCGAATTCGATCTCGGGCAAGGACAAGATCATCGCGAGCCGGTCGGTCGATGCGATCAAGGACTTCGTCGTCCGCTACTTCGAGGTCAAGGGTCGCGCGCAGTCGACCTGGTTCGAGATCGGCGAGCGCATCAAGGACAACCCCGACTTCGTGGCGATGGATCCCGAATCGCTGCACGAGCTCGAGATCGACAAGACCTGGCTCGAATGGAAGGCGCTACGCCAGTACCTCGGCATCTACGCCGAGGCGCAGAGCGCGATGCCCGACATCAACTACCTGATCGCGATCGATACCCGCTACATCGGCGAGGCCGCACTCGCTCACGACGATCCCGTGGTGGTCGAGCTCGCGTTCCGGTTCATGAACAGCTACATCCGGGCGGCGCTCAACGCCCGTGCCGTACGCACCGCGTACAACGTGATGAACCAGTATCGGTTGCTCGTCGAGACGCTGATCCGCAAGGGGGCGGATGACCTCGCCGTCGAGGGCGTCAAGCACATGATCTACTACGGCCGTACGAGCTACGACATGCAGCTCGGGTTCGTGACCGAGACGGTGGCCTACGACGTGTCGGCGCTGTGCGAGTACGCCCACTCCCACTGTCCGGCATCGGTGTCGCGCGCCGATCTCGACGACAAGATGCTCGAGATGTTCCTCGAGCTCGATCAGCCGCTGCGCATGAAGCGCCAGGAGAGCGGTCTGCAGGGCATCCGCAAGGCGCAGATCAAGCTCGCTTGCTACTACTTGATGGTCGGCGCCGAGGACCGCGCGAAGAAGATCGCGCACGACATGGCCGGTGAGGATCGCGAGCGACTCAAGGTGATCCGCGAGCAGCTATCCAAGGTCGAGTCCAAGCAGTACTGGGAGATCATCGACCGCGGCCGCAACTTCGAGTTCATGCCGCCGAAGCAGAAGGAGCACATGGAGCGCTTCTTCGCGATGCTCGGCTGAGTGTCGTTGTTGCCCGACTCCGCTTCCGCGAACCGCTCCGCGGTCGAGCGCCCGTCCGAGCGCGCGGCGACGGCGAGAGTACGCGAACGACTCGCTCGCGACGTCTACTTCAGCATCGCCTGGTGCGCGTCGCGCAACGCCGCCAGGTCGGCCAGCGCGCGCGTGCGAGCGGCATCGACCTTCTCGTCGGCTCCGACCGGCACCCGCACTTCGTAATAGCTCTTGAGCTTGGGCTCGGTCCCGCTCGGCCGCATGATCACGCGGCGACCGCCCGCGAGCTTGAACACCAGCACGTCGGACGGCGGCAGTTTGGTTTCGCCGTCCTGTACACCGGAGGACGAGATCGACCACGCGCTCGACCGCGTGACCTCCGAGCTGCGACGGCGGAGCCTCGCGGAACTTCACCATCGCGGCCTTGATCTGCGCGAGCCCCTCGGTGCCCGGCTTGGTGATCGATACCTGCTCGGTGACGAACATGCCGACCCGGCGATAGATGTCGTCCAGCTGGTCGCGCACGGTCTTGCCGCGCGCGCGGTTCCACGCCACCAGCTCCGCAAATACCAGCGCCGCCGACACGCCGTCCTTGTCGCGCACCAGCGGGCCAACCGAGTAGCCGAGCGCCTCCTCGTAGCCGAGCACGAACCGACCGTGATGCTCGCGCTCGTAGTCGATCGCCGCGTTGCCGATCCACTTGAAGCCGGTCAGCGTCTCGCGGTAGTCGGCGCCGGCCTGCTCGGCGAGGAACCCGAGGAGCTGCGACGACACGATCGACGTCGCGACCATCCGCTTGTCCTTGGCGCCGACCGTCAGCAGGTAGTCGGCGAGCAGCACGCCGACCTGATCGCCGGTGAGCGTGGCGTAGCCCTTGCCGTCGCCGGTGGGGAGGGCGACGCACAGCCGGTCGGCGTCGGGATCGTTGGCCAGCACGAGGTCGGCCTGCTTCTCGGTCGCGAGCGCGAGGACCTTGTCCATCGCACCCTTCTCCTCGGGGTTCGGGAACGCCACCGTCGGGAAGTCGGGATCGGGCTCGCGCTGCGCGGGCTCGGTGAACACCTGGGGAAACCCGCCGCGGGTCAGGGCTCCCTCGACGCTGAGCGCACCGACGCCGTGGAGCGGCGTGTACGCGATTTGAGATCCTTGCCGTCGAGCTCGGGCTGCTCGCGGAGCGCGATCACCTTGTCGAGGTAGGCGTCGTGGAGCGACTCGTCGAGATCGATCAGCAGGCCGTCGCGGCGCAGCTCGTCGAGCTCGGGAAGGGCGATCGCCGCCGGGTCGACGTCGTCGATCGCATCGGCGATTCCGGTGTCGTGCGGCGGGATGATCTGTGCGCCGTTGCCCCAGTAGACCTTGTAGCCGTTGTACTTGGGCGGGTTGTGCGAGGCGGTCACCATGACCCCCGCGCACGCGCGCTTCTCGACCACCGCCCACGCCGTGGTCGGCGTCGGCCACGGCCGGTGCGCGAGGAACACCTTGATGCCGAGTCCGCCGAGCACCCGGGCGCTGTCCTCGGAGAACTCGCGCGAGTTGTGGCGGGCGTCGTGACCGATCAGCACGCCGAGGTGCTTGGCCTCGGGCACGTTGGCGAGCAGGTACGCGCCGAGACCGGCGGCGACCCGCCGCACCAGCACGCGGTTCATGCGCTGGGGGCCAGCGCCGAGGATGCCGCGCAGTCCGGCGGTGCCGAACTCGAGCATGCCGTCGAAGCGTTCGTCGAGGTCCTTGAGTGCTGCGGCGTCGCCCTTGTCGCACTTGGCGATCAGGTCGCGCAGCTCGGCGGCGGTGACCGGATCGGGATCGAGCTCGAGCCACGCGACCGCGCGCTCGCGATGCGGGAGGTGGAGTGACATCGGCGCGACTATATACGCGCGCCGCCCGAGATCACGCCGGCGAGCCGCGATCGCTAGGTCTTCTTGTCGGCCTTCTGGATCTGCTCGAGCTTGCTCTTCATCCGCGACATCAGCCCCGTGAAGCCCTTGTCCCGGATCACCTTGTTGAACATCTGGCGATAGTTGGCGACCAGACCGACGCCATCGGTGATCACGTCGAACGCCTGCAGGGTCTTGCCGTTCTTGATCAGCACGTAGTCGATCGCGATCGAGAACGGGCGGCCCCGGCGCGTGGTCTTGATCTTGGTCTGCACCACGATGTGGCCGTCCTTGTCCTTCTTCTCGCCGACGTATTCGACGCTGTAGGACAGGTTCGACTTCTGGGCCTTCAGGTAGTTGGCCTGGATCAAGTCGCGCAGGGTCTGGAGGAACTCGGTCTGCTCCGCCGGCTTGAGCTTGGCCCACTGGTCCTTCATCGACTCCTTGCCGAGCTGGTCGATGTCGAGGAAGGCCTGCACGCTCGCGGTGACCTGGGCGGCGGGGGCCTTGGTCTTGAGCAGCTTGGCGATCTTCTCGTTGGCGCTCCGGACCGCGACGGTGCCCGGACCGGACTTCTGGGCGTACGCGGGAGTGGTGGCAAGGGCCGGCACGCTCGCGAAGGCGGCCAGCAACAGCACGAACAGACGATGCATCATGAGCTTCTACTACGGACGATACCCGGTGGCGTGGAATTCACCACCGGCACGACCCAGGCGTACCACGGCAACGTTCCACTGGAACGCCGCCTGGGCCCACCGGGCCTTCATCTGGAACCACGCGATGTAGGCGTCCGCGAAGTCCTTGGGCTCGACCGCGCCGATCGCGTCGGCCTGGAGGACCGAGGTGACCCAGGCCTTGCCGGCCTTTTCACCCGCCACCGTCGCGTCGAGCTTGGTCTTGGCGCCGCTGGCCTCGGCGAGCGCGGTCTCGGCATCGTACCGGGCGCCGGCGCGGGCGAGCTCGTCGAGGGCGTGCGCCTTGGCGGCCTCGGCGCGGGCGCGTGCGACCTTGGCGGCCACGTTCCACGGCTCGAGCGTCCACTGCAAGGCGAGCACGATGCCGGCTCCGGACCGGTTGTAGGGATCGTTGGCGAACGCCGAGCCGGGATCCTCGACCCCCTGCGCCCGCGAGAACACCGCGGATCCCACGAGCGCGAGATCGGGCAGGTACGACGCACCCGCGAGATCGGCCAGGTTGTCGGCGGCGACGGCACCGAACCGCGCGGCGCGTGCCTGCGGACGACCGGCACCGGTCGCGGATGCGGGGAGCGCGTGATCGACCGCGGCGAGCGGAGCCTCGTCGACATCGGCGTCCGGGATCCCGGTGAGCGCGCGCAGACCTGCGAGCGACTGGCGCTCGATCGCGGCGGCATCGGCGCGCTGGACCTTGGCCTCGGCGGCGAGGATCGCGATCCGCTGGCGGTCCTGGATCGTCGGGGCATCCTCGCCGGTGCGCGCGTCCATGCGCTCGATCGCCTTGTCGATCTGTTCGATGCCGTCGTCGAGCATGTACTCGAGCTCGCGCGCGAGCTTGACGCCCCAGTACGCGCGGGCGGTGTCGACCGCGAGATCACCCGCGGCCTCGTCGCCGAGTGCGCGTTGCGCGTCGAGGCCGGCGCGTGCGGCGGTGCGCGCGTGCGAGATCTTGCCGAACGTGTACACCGGCTGCGTGACGTCGATCTGCGCGCTGCCGTAGAGTCCCGAGAAGTCGAACGCGAAGTTGCGCGGCTCGGTCTGCGTGCAGCTCGGCGAATCGAGGCAGGTGATCTTCGGGCTGATCGTGCCGTACACCGTCGCCTTGACCCGCGGGTAACGCGCGGCATCCGCCTCGGACACGCGCGCCGCGGCCGCGTCGACATCGCCGCGCGCCATCTTCGCCTTGGGACCCGCGAGTGCCTTCGCGATCGCCTGATCGAGCGTGAGCTTGGGCGGGTTGGCGTTCGCGATGGTCGGGACCGAGAGCGCGAACGCGGCCAGGATCGGGGTCAACCGCATACCTGGCGTTGTACTGCGAGTGGGTGGTCTACGGGCGGGGAGAGCCGGCGAGATCAGCGCTGGGTCGCGCCGGAACACGCCCCCCACAGGCGGGCGAGCTCCGCGGCATCCTCGACGTTCGGCGCGATCGTCAGGTTGCCGGGGTTCATCACGGACGGTCGTTCGTCGGCAGCCACGTGCACCAGGCCGAGGGCGTGTCCGAGCTCGTGCGCGATCGTGATCGCGCGTTGCGAGGCATCGTCGACGCGCGTGTTGACGTAGATCGTCGCGTCCGTGTCGTCGTACACGCCGTAGATCGCGCCGCTCGCATCGCGGTACCTCACGGTGACCTGCGGAACGTCGGGATCGAGTGCGGCCGCCATGTCGGTCGGGCCGTTCGCACCGAGCGCGTGCCACGACGCGAGCGCGCTATCGAGGCTCGCCTGTTGATCGGCCGTGGCCTCCGGACTCGTGACGAGCACCGGATCGCAGGGGTCGAACACCCTCGTCGCGGCGCCGCCCGATGGATCTACTCCACACCCCGACATCACGATGATCGACAGCAGCCGGCGCAACCCGTGCAGGATACGCCGGACGTGCGCGGTTTCTCAACGATGATATCGACGAGTGGAGCTTTCGCGACTCATCAGAATTCGTAGCCGATCGCGGCGCTCGCTTCCCACGCGTGCATCGGTGCGAACTTGTCGTTGTTCGCGTTGCCGGTCCCCGCGTTCTGCAGGACGAGGTCCTGGTTGGTGTTGGGTCGGAACGTTCCACGTAGGTCCACCACGAGGCCCTCGGTGCGATACGCCACGCCGGCACCCATCGGGAACACGACCGAGTTGTCGCTCTCGTTGACGCCGGAGTCAGACAGCGTGAAGTTCGCACCGGTGATGTCGTAGCGCTGCCAGCCGATGCCCGCGAACGCGAACGGCGTGAACGCGTAGTGCGGCAGCACGTTGTACCGGACCGCACCCTCGACGGTGGTGCCGACCAGCGTGCCGCTCTGGGTGCCGATCAGGGCATCGATGTTCGCGGCCGTGCCGATGTAGCCGGCCTCGAACGCGAGCGGCATGTGCGAGCCCACCGCGACGCGGAGGTCCCACAGCCCGCCGACGTCGGAGCTGACGGCATCGCGCATCGTCTTGTTCGTGAAGCCGGTGATGCCGCCGCCGAGGGTGGTGCTGATGCCGTACTTCGATTGCAGTGAGTTGTCGGACCACGAGTAGTCGGTCGGGTCGTCGGCATTCGCTACTTGCGGTGCGAGGACTACGACACCCGCGACGATCGGGAGAGTTTTGAGGATCTTCATGGCACGTCTCCTTGTGTGTTTGACAAGGGCGGTCAGCATTCGTCGTGCCACGACGATCTCGTTGCGAGCGCTTCTGATCGACGAGCGCCGAAACGCTCGCCACACGCGACTCGGTTCACTGCAGTCGATTCATGCCGTACTCGATCACGAAACCGCTGCACGCGCGCCGGGGATTCCCTGCATCGCGTGCTGGCTCCGTCGGCAAGGCTACGAGGGATTGCCACCCGGCCCAGACCGGGCATGATGCGGGTATGGAGGCCGCGGTCGCCAGCACCCCCGTCGAGGACGCGATTCCCGACGCGCCGATCGTGCTCTACGACGGCGTGTGCGGACTGTGCGCTCGAACCGTGCGCTTCATCCTGCGACACGAACGCGATCACGACGTGATGTTCGCGCAGCTCCAGGGACCGACGGCGGCGACCCTGCGTACGCGGTATCCCGAGATCCCGGAGTCGATCGACACGGTGGTCTACATCGAAGGCGGGCGCGCGCACGTGCGCAGCAAGGCGTTCCTCTACATGGCGCGGCATCTGCGCGCACCGTGGCGATGGTTGTATGCGTTCCGGTGGTGGCCCGCGGTGCTCGGCGATCTCGGGTATCGCCTGGTCGCGGCCGTGCGCTACCGGGTGTTCGGCAAGGTCGATGCGTGCGAATTGCCCGCACCCGAGCATCGCGGCCGGTTCTTGCCATGAGCATCTACGCGACCCGCCTTCGCGCCGCGCGTGAAGACATCTAGACCACGCGCTCGACCCGCGCGGGCATGCCGCCCTTCGGGCGCAGCGTGATCATCGGCTCGGCCTCGACGTGTTGCGACAGCATGCGAAGCCGCGCGTGTTGCACCATCGTCGCGAGGACGAGCTGTCCTTCGAGGAGCGCGAAGTGCGAGCCGATGCACACGCGCGGCCCGGCCCCGAACGGGATGTAGTGATGCCGCGGGCGCAGTTTCTTGGCATCGGGCAGCATGCGCTCGGGACGGAACACGAGCGGGGCGGGGTAGTACGCCGCGCGGCGCTGGATCGCGCGGATGTAGACCGCGACCAACGCGCGGGCGGGGAGCTTGTGGCCGCCGAGCTCGACATCCTCGATCGCCTCGCGGCTCGTCATGTAGGCCGGCGGGTGGAGCCGCATCGACTCCTCCAGCACGGCGAGGTGGTAGGGCATCGCCGGCAGATCGTCGACGGTGACCGGGCGATCGCCGAGCACCTGCAGGGCCTCGTCCTGGAGCTGCGCGAGCACGCCGGGATTGCGGCCCAGCTCGTACCACGTCCACGTCAGAAGATTCGCCGTGGTCTCGTGGCCGGCGAGTAACAGCGTCATCACCTCGTCGCGAACCTCGGCGTCGGTCAGCGCCGTACCGTCCTCGTCGCGGGCGAGCAGCAGCATCGACAGCACGTCGCCGCGGTCGGTGCCGAGTCGGCGCCCCTCGGCGATCACGCGGTAGACGACCTCGTCGAGCATCTTCACCGCGCGCTTCATCTTGAGGTGGCGCGGCAGCGGCCAGTCGTAGCCGAGGCGCAACGGCGAGGTGACGTTGCCGACCATCGAGCGCATCGCGAGCTCGAGCCCGCGCGAGACGTTCGCCGCATCGCTGCGGACATCGGCGGCGAACATCGTCTTGCCGGCGATCGCGAGCGTGAGCTCCATCATCTCGCGCGACAGATCGATCGAGGCTCCGGCACGCCAGCCTTCGAGCTGCCGCATCGTCTCCTCCACCATGGTCTCGCCGTAGGCGGCCAGACGCTTGGGCGCGAACGCGGGGGCGAGCAGCTTGCGATGCCGCTTGTGGATCGGGTTCTCCGACGTCAGCAAGCCGTCGCCGAGGAGCGGTCGCAAGAACGGCATCCCGCCCGCCTTCTTGTACGACGCCGCGTCGTCGACCAGCACCTTGTGCGCGAGGTCGGCATCCGTGATCACGTAGATCGGGAGGTGAACCAGCTGCATCCGGGCGATCGGGCCGATCGCCGCCGCCCGGTCCTGGAGCCCGAGTCGATCGTAACGGAACTTCAAGAGGTGCCCCAGCACCGGAAGCCCCGGGATCTTGGGGATGGTCTCGACAGCAGCGGGGGGAGAGGTCAGCGAGCTGGCGAGGCTAGTCATCGTTGGATTTGACGATGGGGATCCTCGCGCTTGTTGGCAACTCACAAACAGCTACGCCGCCGGCGATAGTTCCTGCCGTGACCTCGCGGGTTGGCGTCGAACACCCGGTCTCGTAGGATGCGCGGATGGTTCGCGCCTGGCCCGTGATCGCGATCTCGATACTCGCCGGCTGCCCGCCGAAACCGGGAGGCGGTGGTCCCACCCCCAACCTCGGTAGCGGCGCCGTCGCGGCCGGTCCCGGCTGTCCCACCGCGACCGCGGTTCACGTCGCGTCGTACGTGTCTCCCGAGGAGCGATCGCCTTCACCACCACCCGCCGGTGCCCCCGCGAAACCGAGCCACGCCGGCTGGGTGTTGCCGCTGTTCGACCGCGTGGTCGATTCGCTCGACGGGATCGCCGAGTTCGCAACGATCGATGCCGCCACCGCGACCGCCGCCGGCGTGCCGGCTCCGCCCGCGAGCGCGTGGATGCTGCAGCCGGGCGCGGCGCCGTGCAAGCTGACGATCGGTAGCTACTACGCCGCGGCGATCGACGCGCCGACCAAGAACGTCGCGTACGGCGTCCAGCTGAGCGGGTGTCCGGCTCCTCCCGATCCGCAGACCGCCTCGGCGATCGTGCTCGCGACCGATGCGTCGCCGACCGGATGCCTGCTCGTCGGTCCCCGCGCCGTCGCGATGCGGCTCGGGGAGTACGACAAGAGCGATCACTGGCAACGGCCCACCAAGCAGACTCCGATCCCGCCGGCGCTCGCCGCGGTGATCCCCCAGCACGCGTGTACGGCGCCCGCGTGCGAGTCGCTGTGGTCGATCGCGCAGGTCGATGTCGGTGGCAAGCCGGTCGCGTGGGCCGGCGCCGTCAACTGGCTCGAGACCGCGGGCGACGAGCCGTGCAGCTGGAAGGCCGAACGGTTCTCCGGGTTCTTCATCGCCGGTCCCGACGGTTCGCCGGTGCGTGTCACCGAGGGGCAAGACCACCCGCTGGCCCTGACCGCGGTGCTCGCCGATCGCGGTGGCGCGAAGGTGCTGGTCGCCGAAGGGCCCGGCGAGTACGCGACATTTGCCCTCGGCGGGGGTGCGGCGACCGTCGCCAATCACCTGGTGTGGCTGCGGCCGGATCCGGTGTCGTACGAGAACCTCGACAATCTCGGACCGGTGTGCGGCGGTCTCGTCGGAACGGAGTCGACTCCACCGGCTCCGGCTCCGGCTCCGGCACCTTCACCCTAGCGGCGCACCCACAGTTCGAGTGCGTCGGTGTGCGCTTCCTCGCGCGCGACGCGTTCCCAGCCGTCGGGGAAGTCACCGCCGAAGCCGTGGTAGGTCACGATCCGCGTGCCGGGGCGCAACGTCGCGAGCTGCTCCTCGGCCTGGAGGCACGCCGACACGAACACGCTGTAGCGCTTGAACGCGTTGCGCGGCGGCGCGTCTTCTGGCAACGGAAACGGGTTGAAGAAGTACAGCGCGCCGAACCGTGCCCACTCGATCGACCACGCCTCGCCGTGAACGAATCGCACGTCGTCGCGGATGCCGAGTTGCCAGGCGGCGTGGTGTGCGGCCTCGATCTGGATCGCGTCGCGTTCGACACCCCACCATCGGATTCCCGTCGCGAGCTGCGCCACGATGCACGCCTTGCCGACGCCGGCGCCGATGTCGAGCACCTCGGTGCCCGGCGCGACGTCGAGCAGCTGCGCCGCGCGCTGTGCGATCGCGACCGGGGTCCAGTGGATCGCCGACCGCTCCCGCAGATCGTCGGGGTACAGCGCGTCGACGGCCTCATCCGGAACCGCGACGCCCCGCACGAGTGCGTCCCGCAGCTGGGATGCGTTCGCGGGGCGCGGCATCCAGTGAACGTAGCACTCGGAGGTGTATCGTCCGCGGCATGATCTACGACAACATCACGCAGACGATCGGGCGGACTCCGATCGTACGGATCCAGCGCCTGGCTCCGTCGGGCATCTCGATGTACGTGAAGGTCGAGTCGTTCAACCCGGGGGCCTCGGTCAAGGATCGCCTCGCGATCGCGATCATCGAGGACGCCGAGCAGCGCGGCGTGCTGAAGCCAGGCCAGACCGTCGTCGAGGCGACGTCGGGTAACACCGGTATCGCACTGGCGATGGTGTGCGCGTCGCGCGGCTATCCGTTCGTCGCGGTGATGGCCGAGTCGTTCTCGGTCGAGCGCCGCCAGATCATGCGCGGCTTCGGCGCCAAGGTGATCCTCACGCCGGCGGCCGAGAAGGGCACCGGCATGGTGGTCAAGGCGGCGGAGCTCGCCAAGAAACACGGCTGGTTCCTCGCACGGCAGTTCGAGAACCCGGCGAACCCGGCCTACCACCGGCAGACCACGGGTCCCGAGATCCTGCAGGACTTCGCCGGGCAGCGCCTCGACTTCTTCGTCACCGGCTGGGGCACCGGCGGTACGCTGACCGGGGCCGGGCAGATCCTGCGCGCGGCGCGGCCCGATCTGCAGGTCGTCGTCGCGGAGCCCGAGGCGGCACAGCTCCTCGGTGGACAGCCGTGGAACCCGCACAAGATCCAGGGCTGGGTGCCGGACTTCGTGCCGGCCGTGCTCGACCGCGAGGTCGCGCATCGCCGGGTTGCGGTCGGCGACGGTGACGCGATCGCCGCCGCCCGAGCGCTCGCCCACAAGGAGGGCATCTTCTGCGGCATCTCGGCGGGCGGCACGTTTCACGCCGCGCTCGAGGTCGCCAAGGATGCACCGAAGGGCAGTGCGATCGTGGCAATGCTCCCCGACACCGGCGAGCGCTACCTGTCGACGCCGCTGTTCGAGGGCATCGGCCAGGGCTCGGATCCCGAGCCGTGAGCGCGCTGGTCTACCAGCGTCACGGCACCGGCCGCCCTCTGCTGTTCATCCACGGCGCCACGCTCGATCATCGGATGTGGGAGCCGCAGGTCGCGGCGCTGTCGGACCGGTTCACCGTGGTGACCTGCGATCTGCGCGGCTACGGCCAATCGTCTCCACCAACCGGTCCGTTCAAGCACTGCGAGGATGCGGGCGCGTTGATCGACGAGCTCGGGCTCTCCGACGTGGTCGTGATCGGTCACTCGATCGGAGGGCTGTACGCGCTCGAGCTCGCGCTGTCGCGTCCCGACGTGATCACCGGCTTCGTGTCGGTGTGCATGTCGGGGCTCGGCGAGCCGTCGTTTCCCGAGGACGTCAAGGCGATGTTCGGCGAGGTGCGGGCCGCCGCGAGCGAACGCGGCCTCGACGCGGCCAAGGCGATCTGGGCGCGCTGCGGATGGTTCACCTCGGGACGCTCGAACCCCGACGTCGCCACCCGACTCGACCAGTACCTCGCCGACTACTCGGGCTGGTACTGGCTGCACGATTCACCGTCGGAGAACCTCGATCCGCCGGCGCGCACGCGACTCGGCGAGCTCGCGATCCCGACCACGGTGATCGACGGCATGCTCGACCTCGGCTACAACCACGCGGTCGCGACGATCCTCGCCGAGCGGATCCCGAACGCGCACCTGATCCGGATCCCGAACGCGGGGCACATGGCGAGCATGGAAGCGCCGGACATCGTCACCGGTGCGATCGCCGAGCTCGCCGGTCGTTAGTCAGTAGCCAGGCAGCGACGCGAACACCGTGCGGAACGAATCGTCGACGTACGGCCACTCCATGTACCAGAGCATGTTGTCGGCGAGGTAGGTCGCCATGTCGTCGGGGCTTCCGCGGCCGGCGGGCGGCCGTTCGGCGTCGCCATCGATGCTGTCGGTGGCAACCGGTGCCGCGGCCGCGGCCTCGGCCGCCTCGCGGGCCTTCGTCCTCGCCGGATCGAGATCGAACGCCGGGATCGGCGCGTGGATCTCGGTGCGCGACGCGAGCATGTGCTCGTAGCGCTTCGCGAGTCGCACCGGCACGGGCCTCGCCTTGCCGGTGCACCTATCACCATCATCCCCCCGGTGTTCCATGAGGTCCGCGAACAGCGCCGCGACATTGCCGCGACGCGCGGCGGCCTTGCGCTTGGCCGACCACCGGCACGTCCGAGCGGTCCAGCGGCCGGCGTCGTCGCGCTCGAGGGCGCGGCTCTTGCCGTCGAACATCTCGCCCGCGCGATCGACGTAGAGGCGCGCACCCTTCCACGAGAAGCCGTCGAGCCTGGCATCGTCCGCGGGCTCGCCCTCGCCGACGCGATGTCGGATCCCGCTCGGGCCGGGCTCGATGTCGAGGGCCAGACGACCGTAGGCTCCGCCGGTCGCGGTCGCGACCAGCTTGCCGTCGGGGCCGAAGTGCTTCCACGTGCCGACGGTCTCGCCATCGGCAAACCGTCCGACCGCGAGCCGCGTGCGCCTCTTGGCGTCGTAGTACAGCGTCCACCTGCCGTGCCGTTTGCCGCGGCGCATCTTGCCGACGGCGGCGAGCCGGCCGCTCGGGTGGAAGAACTTCCACGTGCCCTGCGCGTGGCTGCGTACGAACGGTCCGACCGCGAGCTTGCTGCCGTCGGCGCGGAAACTCTTCCACGTACCCGCGCCGCGCACGAACGTGCCGCTGCCGACGACCTTGCCGGCGATGGTCTTGGTCCACGTCCCCACCATCTGGTGGTTCGCGATCGTGCCGGTCATGCCGGTGGTCTCGTCGTGGTACGGCCCGTCGTCCGGAAACGCGACACCCAAGCCGTCGGCGTCGACGTAGCTCTCCTCGTCGGTCTTGGAGGCCTGCCAGCCGGACTGGTGCTGGACGTCGGGGCCCATGTAGCCGGGCTGGATCGAGGCCAGCTCGTCGAGCGTGAACCCCGACGACGCGATCCACGACCGGACCCCGGGCATCGCCGCAGCGATGTCCTCGAGGTAATCGAGTCGGTGGCCGGTCGCGATCTGCTCGGCGAAGTCGCGCCCGACCGATCGCTCGATCAGATAGCCGACCGCACAGATGTTGCCGTCGCGATCGATGAACACCGGATTGCGGCGCGCGACGTAGGTGTTGCGGGGCGTGATGCCCTTCGCGATGTAGTCGTCGAGGTAGCCGAGCAGCTCGGCGCGGCGATGCTCGAGGGCGGGTTTGGTCGCGGGCCGCGCGGCGAGAAGGTCGCGGACGTAGCGGAGGTGGACCGCCATCCGCAGGTGCTCGCTGTCTCGGTTTGTCGGCGCGCGGCCGAACTCGGCGACGAAGCTGTCGTCTCCGAGGTGGTGATTCGCGCCGGGCCGGAGGACGGACGGGGCGGCCGCGACGGCATGCGTTCCGAGAATGACGACGAAGACTGCCAGCGGTGCAAGGACGTGGCGCATGGAACCCATGATGCCAAAACGTCGGCGAACTCGCCGCTATTCGCGACTCGACGATGGTCGTCGGATGCCGTAGGTTGCTCGCCGGTGTTGTGGGGTCTGCTCCGACGTTACCTGCAGCCGTATGCACGGCAGCTCGCGACGATCGTCGTCCTGCAGCTGCTGGCGACCACGGCATCGCTGTTCTTGCCGAGCATCAACGGCGACATCATCGATCGCGGCGTCGCCACCGGTGACACCGGGCATATCCTCGCGATGGGCGGGGTCATGCTCGCCGTCGCCGCATGCCAGATCGCGTGCTCGGTGGCGGCGGTGTACGTCGGCGCGCGGGTGTCGATGGGATACGGCCGGGATCTGCGCGGCGCGATCTTTCATCACGTCGGGAGGCTGTCGTCGAGCGAGGTCGGGACGATCGGTGCGCCATCGCTGATCACCCGCAACACCAACGACGTCCAGCAGGTCCAGATCCTGGTGATGATGGGCCTCACGCTCCTCGTGATGGCCCCGATCATGTGCATCGGCGGCATCGTGATGGCGGTGCGCGAGGACCTCGCGCTGTCGCGCCTGCTGCTGGTCGCGGTGCCGGTGCTCGCCGGGAGCATCGGGCTCCTGATCGGCCGGATGATCCCGAAGTTTCGCGCGATGCAGCCCAAGCTCGACGGGCTCAACCGCATCCTGCGCGAGCAGATCACGGGCATGCGCGTGGTTCGCGCGTTCGTGCGCGAGCCGGCCGAGCACGATCGGTTCGAGGTCGCCAACGCCGAGCTCACCGGCATCGCCCTTCAGATCGGCAAGCTCCAGGCGCTGATGTGGCCGACGGTGATGCTGGTGTTCAACGCGTCGACCGTCGCGGTGCTGTGGTTCGGTAGCCAGGGGATCGCCGATGGCTCGCTCGAGGTCGGTGCACTGACCGCGTATCTCGGTTACCTGATCCAGATCCTGGTCGGCGTCATGTTGACCACGTTCATGTCGACGATGATCCCGCGCGCGTCCGTGTGCGCCGAGCGCATCGTCGAGGTGCTCGACACGGTGCCGGGCGTCGACGCACCCGCGACACCGGTCTCGACGCCGACGCCCACCGGCGAGGTCGAGTTTCGCGACGTCGAGTTCCGTTATTCCGGTGCCGCGACGCCGGTGCTGTCGGAGATCTCGTTCGTGGCGCGACCGGGCGAGATCACCGCGATCATCGGTGCCACCGGTGCCGGCAAGTCGACGTTGCTCGATCTGATCCCGCGGCTCGCCGATCCGACGGCGGGCACGGTGCTGGTGGACGGTCTCGACGTTCGCGCGCGCGACCTCGACGAGCTGTGGGGCCGGATCGGGATGGTGCCGCAACGCTCGTACCTGTTCAGTGGCACGGTCGCGACCAACCTCCGGTTCGGCAAGCCCGATGCCTCCGACGACGAGCTGTGGGCAGCACTCGAGATCGCGCAGGCGCGGACGTTCGTCGAGGAGCTTCCGGAGAGGCTCGACGCGCCGATCGCGCAGGGGGGGACCAACGTGTCGGGAGGCCAGCGCCAGCGCCTGGCGATCGCGCGCGCGTTGGTCCGGCACCCGGCGGTGCTGCTCCTCGACGATGCGTTCTCCGCGCTCGACCTCGCGACCGAGGCCCGGCTGCGCGACGCGCTCGCGCCCCGGATCGCCGACACCGCGGTGATCGTGATCGCGCAACGCGTCGCGAGCATCCGCGATGCGGATCAGATCCTGGTGATCGATGCCGGTAAGCTGGTCGGCGTCGGCACCCACACCGAGCTCGTGGCGTCGTGCCCGACCTACGCCGAGATCGTGACGTCGCAGACCGAGGAGAGGGCGGCATGAGCAGCAAGCCTCCCGCCAAACCCTCGCCGCCGCCACGCGGGCCGGTACGTGGCCCGTTCGGCGGCATGATGGGCCCGCCCCAGAAGGCCAAGCAATTCCGCGGTTCGGCGCGTCGACTGATCGGGCTACTCGGGCCGCAGCGTCGGGCGATCATCGTCGTGATCGCCCTCGCAGTCGGCAGCGTGTCGTTGTCGATCAGCGGACCGAGGTTGCTCGGCAAGGCGACCGACGTGATCTTCGCCGGGTTCTTCGGGAGCCGGTTACCGGCGGGGCAGACCCACGACCAGGCGGTGGCCGCACTCCACGCTGCGGGGAACGATCGCACCGCCGATCTGATCGATGCGATGGATGTCGTGCCCGGGCAGGGCATCGACTTCAACGCGCTCGGTCACGTGCTTCTCCTCGTGTTGATCCTGTACGCCACCGCGTCGCTCTTGATGTGGCTGCAGGGCTACGTGCTCACCCACGTCATCCAGCGCACGATCAAGAAGCTGCGTGCCGACGTCGACGCCAAGCTCATGCGCGTTCCACTGGCGTACTTCGACGGTCAGCCGCACGGCGAGGTGCTCAGTCGCGTCACCAACGACATCGACAACGTCGCGATGGGGATGCAGCAGACGCTGAGCCAGATCCTGGTCGCGGCGCTGACCGCGCTCGGCGTGCTGGTGATGCTGGTCGTGATCTCGCCGCTGCTCGCGTTGATCGCGCTGATCACCGTGCCCGTCTCGGTAATGATCACCGCCAAGATCGGCAAGCGCGCGCAGAAGGAGTTCCGTGCGCAGTGGAAGCACGTCGGCGCACTCAATGGCCAGATCGAAGAGGGGTTCACCGGTCACGCGCTGGTCAAGGTGTTCGGCCGGCGTTCGCAGATCGAGGACCGCTTTCGCGCCAAGAACACCGAGCTCTACGACGCCGGGTTCCGCGCGCAGTTCGTGTCGAGCCTGATCATGCCGGCCATCGGCTTCATCGGGAACCTCAACTACGTCGCGATCGCCGTCATCGGTGGGCTCCGGGTGGCGTCGGGCGCGATGCTGCTCGGCAGCGTGCAGGCGTTCATCCAGTACTCGCGGCAGTTCTCGCAGAACCTGAGCCAGCTCGCGCAGGTCGCCAACGTGCTGCAGTCGGCCGTGGCCTCGGCCGAGCGCGTGTTCGAGTTGCTCGACACGCCGGATCAGAGCCCGGATCGCGAGGACGGCGCGCTGGCACCGACCCGCGGCGAGGTCCGGTTCGACGACGTCAGCTTCCGCTACAAACCCGACGCGCCGCTGATCGAGCATCTCTCGCTGTCGGTGGCACCGGGGCGCACGGTCGCGATCGTCGGGCCGACCGGTGCGGGCAAGACGACACTGGTCAACCTGCTGATGCGGTTCTACGACCTCGATGGCGGGCGGATCTTGCTCGACGGCGTCGACATCGCGTCGTTGCCGCGCCGCGACGTGCGATCGAGGTTCGGCATGGTGCTGCAAGACACCTGGCTGTTCGGCGGCACGATCCGCGACAACATCCTGTACGGGCGCCCAGGTGCGAGCGAGGAGCAGATGCTCGCCGCGGCGCGCGCCACCTATGTCGATCGGTTCGTGCAGGCGCTGCCCGCGGGGTACGACACCGTGATCGACGAGGAGAGCAGCAACCTCTCCGTCGGCGAGAAGCAGTTGATCACGATCGCCCGCGCGTTCCTCGCCGATCCCGCGATCCTGATCCTCGACGAGGCGACGTCGTCCGTGGACACCCGCACCGAGGTGCTGGTCCAGCACGCGATGGCCGAGCTACGCAAGGACCGCACCAGCTTCGTGATCGCACACCGCCTCTCGACGATCCGCGACGCCGATCTGATCCTGGTGATGGACCACGGCACCATCGTCGAGCAGGGCACGCACGCCGAGCTCCTGGCCGCGGGCGGTGCGTTCCACGCGCTCTATCACGCGCAGTTCGCACGACCCGCCGCGGCGTAGTCGCGTGTGGGTGATTTCGCGCGCGATTCGAGCCCGCACGCGTGAACGGTTACGGGTGTGGTGAGAACCACGGTTGACCATCGCACCCGAAAACCACCCGTAAAACGTTTCGTATGCCCTGGCACCTCGCTTGCGATGAGGGTCGCTCGGGAGAAAGGGGGTCTTTCTCTTCAAGGAGGATTTGCATGCTTCGTCGGGCTTCTATCGTTTTCGTTTGTCTCGCTTCGCCTTCGCTCGCTCTTGCCACGCCGGACAACCTGCCGGCAACGGTCGATGCGCCGGCTCCTGCCGAGTCGCTGTCGACGCCCGCACCGGCACCGGTGGAGGCGGCGCCGACCAGCGGCCTGCGCAACGGGTTCTCGCTGTCGGCCGGCCAGGAGTTCGGTGGCGATCGTGACGTCTCGGGGACCATGTTCGGCTTCGACTGGCGCATCGGCTACCGGCTCAGCCCGGCGCTGTCGTTCTACGCCGACTCGCACCTGTCGTTCGGCAGTGCGAAGGAAGGCAACGGAAACTCCGGCGCGACCGGCACGTTCGCGTCCGCGGTGATCGGCGAGTACGAGCTTCCGAACCGCGTGTTCTTCGGCGGCGGCGCGGGCTTCGGCGTGCTCAACAACCCGAACGGTCCGCTCGCGCAACTGCGCGTCGGCTACTACCCGATGAAGGGCAGCACGTCGGGCAAGGCACGTCGGCTCAACATCGCGCTCGACTACCGCGCGTTCTTCGCCAACCAGGGCTACGGCACCGTCAACCACGTCGCGTTGACCGTGGGCTACGACCGGTTCTGATGCGCGTCTCCGCGTTCGCCCCGGCAGTCGTGGGCATCGTGACGGCGAGCACCGGTGCGCGGGCCGAAGCGGAGCACTACGAGCCGCTTCGGGTCGACGCCGGGATGACCGGTTCGAGCGTGGCCGTGAGCGATCGCAACGGCGCCGGATTCGTCACCGAGATCAAGGTCAACGTCCACGACAACATCGCGATCGGCGGTCGGGTCGAGATCGCGATGATGTTCGGTGGGCTGGTCGGTTCCGAGGAGCTGCCGTTCGGGATGGCGGCGTCCGCGTTGCCCAAGGCGGAGTATCTGGTCGGTACCGGCCCGGTGCGTCCGTTCGTGGCGCTCGGGGCCGGGCTGTACTCGATCGCGTCGTACACGATCGCCAGCGATCCGAACGGCCAGAGCGGGATCTCGACCACGAGTGGTCGCTACTTCGGCATCGCGCCCGAGGTCGGCGTCGATCTCGGACGGTTCCGGCTCGCGATGACCTACAACGCGATCCTCGGCACCAGCGTCGAGTACCGGCAGACCACGGGCGGCATCGAGCATCGCGAGACGCTGTCGCAGAACTACCTGTCGCTCGAGGCGTCGTTCCGGTTCGGCGGAGGCCGGCGCTCCGGCCTAGATCGGTAGGCGGTTGATCGGGATCGAGATCGGCGGCTTGGGCCGGTGCACGCCGACCACGACCTTGGCCGGTCGCAGGAGCGTGCCGCCGAACAGGTAACCGGGGGCGATCTGCTCGAGCACGGTGTCGTGAAGTGCGGGCGACGGCACCGGCGTGGTGGCGATCGCGTCGTGGACGGCCGGGTCGAAGTCGAGATCCTCGGCGTCGAGGCGTTCGAGCCCGAAGCCGTGGAGCACGTTGGCGAAGTGCGTGCGGACCAGCCGCGCGCCCTCGAGGAGTGCGGGGGCATTGTCCGCCAGCTCGGCGGCGACGATCGTGCGGTCGAGGTCGTCGAGTACCGGTAGGAGTTTCTCTACCAGCTGCTTCTTCATCTCCGCGGTCGCCGCCTTCGCATCGCGCTCGACGCGTTGCTTGGCCGCCTCGAGCTCGCGCAAAGCAGCGCCGAGCGTCTCGCGGTCGGGCTCCTGCATGGCTTCGATGTCATCACGGTTCGTGCCACGTGCAACCCCCGTTCGGGCAGGCCGGCGGCGCACTGCTTGCGCGATCTCCCGCTCGATCGGCGTAAGCTCTGGGGATGCTCCGCGCGCTCGTGGTGGCGGTGGTCCTGGTGGCGAGCACGGTCGGACTCGCGCTGTGGGGCAGGGCGCCCGACGTTCCGGTGCTGGATCACGACATGCCCGAAACCGTCGATCCGCTTCCCGCGATCGCCGCACCTCCGCGCACGATCGACGAGCTCCGCGCGCGGATCGCGGCGGTGCTCGAACGCGAGGGCGTGCCGGGAGCCGGCATCGCGCTGGTCGATCGCGACGGTCCGATCTGGATCGGGGGCGTCGGTGTGGCGGATCTCGAGACCCGCGTCCCGGTGCGGGCCGACACGGTGTTTCGAGCCGCGTCGATCACCAAGATGATCGTCGGGCTCGGCGTGATGCGGCTCGTCGAGCAGGGCAAGCTCGATCTCGACCGGCCGCTGCGCGAGCTGGTGCCGGACGCGTTCGAGAACCGGTGGGCGAGCGCGTCGCCGATCACGCTCGCGCACGTGCTCGAGCACACCGCCGGGTTCGACGACATGCACCCCAACGAGGTGTTCTGCGAAGACGACGCGATGACGCCGACCGCCGCACTCGCGATCAACCCGCGGGCGCGCGTGGCGCGCTGGCGCCCCGGTACCCGGATGGCGTACTCCAACGTGGGCTACACGCTCGCCGCGCGCGCGATCGAGGTTGTCACCGGGGAGCCGTTCGACGTCTACCTGACCCGCGAGATCCTGCGCCCGCTCGGGATGCGCGGCGCCGAATTCCGGCGCACCGATGCGATCGCCGCCCGACTCGCGACCGGCTACGTCGATCGCGGTCGGGCCGCGCGGTTCCGGCCGATTCCGCATCGCGCCGCCGGAGCGCTGCTCGCGTCACCGGCCGACCTCGCCGCACTCGTGCGGTTCTGGATCACCCGTGGTCGCGCCTCCAGAGGACCGATCGTGTCGCCGCAGGGGCTCGATCGGATCGAGCGCACCGGCACGTTGCCCTATGCACCGCTCGATGCCGACTACGGCCTCGGCAACGGGGGCGACGTCGCGCACCCGGTGCGCTCGCGCGGCCACGATGGTGGGCTGCCCGGCTTCTGGTCGGCGCTCCGCTACTTCCCGGAGCGTGGGTTCGGCTACGTCGTGATGCTCGATGCGACGTACTCGCTGCCGGCGTACGTCGAGATCCGGCAGCTGGTGTTCGCGTACCTCGCCGCACGCGATGGTGGTGGTGGCGTGCACGCGTCGGCGACGACGCCGATCGTGCCCCCCGAGCCGCCGGGCGCGCCGTTCTACAGGTTCGCGAGCCCACGCAACGCACTGTTCGGGTTCCTCGATCGCACGTTGCTCGGGTGGCACGCCGAGCGAACGCCAGTCGGGAGTCCACCTCGATCCGTTGATCGGGCCGGCACTCGATCTCGTGCCGGCGGCCGGTGGCGCCTATCGCCATCCGTCTCAGAGCGGAAGCTTCGTGCGGTTCGCGCGGACTCGCGCGGGTCGCGACGTGATGATCGCGCCATTTCTGTATGCCGAGGCCGCGCCGGAGTCGGTCGCGCGGTGGAAGCTCCGTGCTCTCGTCGCCGCCTTGCTGTTGCTCCAGCTCGCGCCGCTCGGGGCCGCCGGGGCATTGCTCGGCGCGGCGGTACGCCGCCGCCGCACGCGTGCGCTCGGTCTGTGGATGTGGCCGGCGCTCGCAGGCCTCACGCTGCAGGCGATCCCGCGGCTGTTGAACGCCGCGGCGATGGATCAGGTGCTCGGCGAGGCGAACGTGTTCACCGTCGGGTTGTGGCTGTCGACGATCGCGTTCGCGATCTGCGCGATCGCCGGTGCGTACACCACGTTTCGCTGGTGGATCCGCCCCGATCGACCGCCGCTGATCCACCGCGTGCTACCGACCGCGTGCGCGATCGCCGCGGTCGGCCTGGGGCTGTGGCTCGAGGTCCACGGCATCATCGGCCTGCGGATCTGGGCGTGGTGAAGACGGAACGCGCTACGCGAGTACGCTCTCCACGATCTGACGTGCGATCGGGTGGTAGCCGGCGCCGGCGCGCTCGTAGATCTGGCGCGCTCGATCGCGGGTACCCGGATCGGCGGCGAGCGCCTGGTAGAGCGGGCGCAGGTACTTCATGCGGCCGACCTGGGTGAGCACCTGCTCGACGCGCGGCACCACGGCGTGGTGCCCCGATCGCAGCGCGAGCACGAGCCACGCGACCAGCACCTCGTAGTTGGTGCTATCGGTCAGCTGGTAACGCGCGTCGAGCTCGGTACACAGCGTCGCGGGTGCCGGGCGCGGCACGCTCTCGAGGTAGAGCTGCCACTCGGTCGGTGACCACGCCGCCGCGACCTCGCGATCGGGCAGCTTGCCGGCGAGTGCTTCGATCGCACCCAGCCGTGCGGAGTGCGGGCGTGGGGCATCGTCGGGAATGCCCTCGCCGTCGATCCATCGCTCGGCGCCGATCTTGCCGAGCACGCCGGGGAGCGCGGCCTCGAAGTGACGGAGGAAGTCGCCGGTCGTGATCGCGCCGAACCGGAACGCGTCGAGGTAGTCCTTGAGCCAGCGATCGAACGCCTCGCGGCCGACGGTCTCCTCGAGCGCGCGAAGGAAGAAGTAGCCCTTCTCGTACGGCACCTGCGAGAACGCCTCGTCGGGATCGATGCCCGCGAGATGGGTGCGGAGCCGGGTCAGGCCGGGTTGGTCGGCGAACCGCTCGAGCGCCTCGTCGAGGTCACGTCGGCCGAGCGCGGCGTGGAGCGAGGCGACCTCCGCGCCGGCGATCGCCTCGACGATCCGGCGCTCGGCGTACACCGTGAAGCCCTCGTTGAGCCAGAAGTGCTCGGCGTTGGCGTTGGTCACGAGGTTGCCGGTCCACGAGTGGGCGAGCTCGTGCGCGAGCACGTTGACCAGCGAGCGGTCGCCCGCGATCAGCGTCGGCGTCAGGAACGTCAGCCGCGGGTTCTCCATCCCACCGTACGGGAACGAGGGCGGCATGGTCAGGATGTCGAACCGCTCCCAGTCGTACGGGCCGAACAGGCGCTCGGCGGCGACGATCATCGACTCGACGCCGTCGAACTCGTAGGCCGCACGCTCGAGCACCGCGGGCTCGGCCCACACGCGCGATCGCGGCGACAGGTCGTGCGATGCGAGATCACCGACGGCGAACGCGAACAGGTAGGGAGGAATCGGTTGCGGCATCTCGAACCGCTCGATCGCGACGTCGTCGCGCTCTTCGGGCTCTTCGCGGTCGCGATGCGCCGCCGCCATCACGCCGACGAGTGCGCGCGGGATCTCGAGCTCCGCCCGATACCGGATCCTCAGGCGTGGCGTGTCCTGCAAGGGCACCACGCTGCGCGCGTGGATCGCCTGGCACTGGCTGAACAGGAACGGGTGGGCACCGCCGGCGGTCTGCGCCGGCGCGAGCCACTGCAGCGCCGACGCTTCGGGCGAGGTCCGGTAGCGGATCCGGATGCGGCTTCGCGGTGCCGGAATCTCGATCGACAGTCGCGAGCCGAGGATCGGTTCCGCGGGATGCAACGTGAAGGGCAGGGCGCGGTCGGCGTCGTCGGTGACGCGGTCGATCGCGAGGTCGCGGGTGTCGAGATCGAGGGTGCCGCGGCCGGGCTCGCGCAGCTCGAGTGTGACGTCGCCGTGCAGCACCTTGGCCGCGAAGTCGACCCGTAGCGCCAGCGTGATCGCGGCGGTCTCGGGCTGGGTGTCGTCGGTGTACGAATGGGGATCGCGGCGAGCCATGCCGCTGCTATACCGCGACACCACGCGCGTGACAGCCCGGGGGTGCACGAGACCCCGGCACATCGACTCGAGCTCGGCGCTCAGGTGAAGATGATCTGCGCGCCCTCGGCGAGGTCGTAGAAGTCGCCGGCGGTGATCACGTCCTTGACCTGCGGAACCAGCTCCTCCTTGGTGCGCTTGAACATGTTCATCGCGAGCTCGCAGCCGTAGAGCTCGGCGCCGGCCTCGTCGAGCATCTGCAGCATCTCGCGCACCGAGGGCAACGCGAGCTCGTCCATGCTCTTCTTCATCTTGTGGGCGGCGAACGCCTCCATGCCCGGGAGGCCGGCCAGCATCGTCGGCATCGGGCTCGACGGGTTGCCGGTCATGTTGACGTGGAGGTGATCGACCTTCTTGTCGGTGACCACGTCGAGCCCCCAGAACGTGAAGAACACGAACGCGTCGAGGCCGGACTGGCGCGCGGCGTTGGCGAGGATGAGGGCGGGGTAGGCCTCGTCGAGACCACCCTTGGAGCAGATGATGGCGACCTTGCGGTTGGCGGTGTCCACGACACTCTCCTTCTAGATGCAGCCGACGGGCTTCGGTAGCCCGGCGATCTTGGCGATGGTGCGGCCCGGTGCCTTGGGGAACAGGGCGTACACGTCCTTGGTGGTGACGCCGGCGATCTGCGTGAGCCGGTGGATGTTCGGTGACATCCCGGTGTCCGCGTAGTCGCTGCGCGCGGCGTCGATCAGCTTCCAGTGATCGGTGCCCAGGGTCACACCCTGGAGGTGGGCGAGGGCCTCGCCGAGCGGGGGTGTCCACGCCGCGGCGTTCGCGACGTACCCGTCGGCGGTGTACTCGATGCCGTCGATCGTGGTGGTGGCCGGCACGGTGCGGGCGCCGGCGCGGTGTTCGGCTTCGGCGTGGTGCTCGCGGGGAGCCGGCGCTCGATGCCGAGGGCCTTCTTGCGCTTGCGGGGGCCGAGCGTTCTCGCCAGCTTGGCCTTCTTGTCCTCGAGCTGGGCGTTCTGCGCGGACATCGCGTTGGCGCCATGCCCGATCCGGCGGAGCACCTCGATCAGGATGCCCATGCCCTTGCGGACGTCGTCGTCGTGCGACGCGCGCACCATGCCGAACACGCCGAGTGGCTTGACGGCCTCCTGGTCGTCGAACACCGAGCTCGCGTCGTTGGCGATCGCGAGCACCTTGGGCTGCGTCATCGCGCGCACGGCATCGAGGATCGGCACGACCGCCTCGCCGAGCTGGCGAACGTCGGCCGGGGAGAATCCCTCGACGACCTTCTGGCCGATCGCGAGCAGCTCCTTGCCGAATTCGAAGTAGCCCTGCTTCTCGAACGCGTCGAGGCGTTCGATGGTGGTGGTGAGTGCCGCCTTGCCGATCGGCATCAGCTCGGCGATCAGCTCTTCCTGCTGGCGCTGCCGCTCGGACACGTACGCGAGCTGCGCGAGCACGGTGTCGAGCTTGTCGGAGATCGAAGCGAGATCTTTGTGAGTGGTCATTGGATCCTCATCGCGCAGGGTCACGCAGCGCGCTTGCCCGCCATCAACATGCGGTGGTCGAGAGGGAGCTCCTTGCCGGCGACCAGCACGTTCCAGTAGATCCACTTGAACGCGAGCTTGCCCCAGTGATTGACGGCGCTCTCCTCGAGTAACGAGAACGGTCCGATGCCCGGAAGCGGGAACTTGCCGGGGAGTGGCTCGGTCTCGTAGTTGAAGTCGATCAGCATCGCCTTGCCGTGGCCGGTCTCGATGAAGCAGTTGGCGTGGCCATCGAACCGTGCCGGCAGCGGTCGATCGTCGATCGCGGCGAGCAGGTTCTCGGTCAACACGTCGGCCTGGAAGTGCGCCACCGCGCCGGCCTTCGATGCCGGCAGATCGGTGGCGTCGCCGAGCGCGTAGGCATCGACCACGTTCTTGACCGCCAGCGTGTGGTGGTCCGTCGGGATCCAGCCGCCGGCGTCGCCGAGCTCGGACCGCGCGATCAGCTCCGATCCGCTGTGGGACGGGATCGTGACCAGCAGGTCGTAGTCGAGCTCGCGGCCGTCGTACGAGGTCAGCCGGCGCTTGCCGCCATCGACCTGCGACGCGGCGAAGTCGCCGACCACCTGGATGCCGCGACCGCTCAGCATGCCGCCGAGCACGCGCGACGCGACCGGCTTGGTGAACGCGCCCTCGAGCGGGGTCGCGTAGACGAGCTCGACCTTGTCGCGGATGCCGCGCTCGGTGAAGTACGCGTCCGCGAGGAACGCCATCTCGAGCGGCGCCACCGGGCACTTGATCGGCATCTCGGCGATGTTGATCACCACGCGACCACCCTCGAAGCGCTCGAACGCGCGATGCAGCGCGCGCGCACCCTCGAGCGTGTAGAAGTCGTGCGCGGTGGTTCGCCAGCCCTCGCCGGTCAGGCCGGGCATCGCCTCCGGAAGGATGCGACTGCCGGTCGCGAGGACCAGGAGGTCGTAGTCGATCGAATCGCCGGAGGCGAACGCGATGCGCTTGGCGTCGGGAGCGATGCGATCGATCGGCTCGATCCGGAGGTCGACGCGTGGATCCGCCGTGCGGCGGCGCGGTCGGACCAGCTCGTCGTCGCGATACATCCCGAACGGGAGCAGCAGCAGGCCCGGCTGGTAGACGTGGAGATCGTCGCGGTCGAGCAACGTGACTCGCCAGTCCTCCGGAAGGATCCGGACCAAACGGTTGGCCATCGCGGTGCCGGCCGTCCCGGCGCCGAGAATTGCGATGCGTTTCATGCCCCGCAGTGATTGCAGGGGGCGGACCACCTCGGGGGTGTGAAATTGCGCTGCTCCCGAACTTCCGATCTCGCGATCGCGCATTTCGTGCAGAGGGGACGTCAGTCGCGCAAGCGCCGCGCCGGTGGCGTCCGTGGTACCACCGCAACCAGTCATGGCGGACGACGACGCGCAGACCCTCGGTGGGCAGAGCACCGTCACCGCGCTCGGAGAGACCCAACTCCCGCCGCCGTCGACCGACGGCCCGTCGAGCGCGCCGTCGTTCTCCGGTGGGTCGCGCTTCGCGCGGGTCGGCGTGCTCGGTCGCGGGGGGATGGGCATCGTCGATCAGGTGTGGGATGGCGATCTGATGCGCGACCTCGCCGTGAAGCGCATCCGGCCCGAGCTTCGCGACGATCCGCACATGGTCGCGCAGTTCTTGTGGGAGGCGCGGGTCGGCGCCTACCTCGATCATCCGAACATCGTGCCGGTCCACGATCTCGGCCTGTCCGAGCTCGGTCCCTACTTCACGATGAAGCGCGCCACCGGTCGCTCGCTCGGCTACTGGATCGGCCAGCTGCGCGAGGGCGTGCCGGCCGCGGTCGAGGCGATGCCGCTCGCGCGCCGGTTGCGCACGATGATCCAGATCTGCCAGGCGATCGCGTTCGCGCACGGCCGCGGGGTGCTTCATCGCGATCTCAAACCGGCCAACATCCTGCTCGGCGATCACGGCGAGGTGCTGGTCACCGACTGGGGCCTCGCGATCCCGCTCCCCGGCGAGGCCGGCGATCACCTGCGCGCCGTCATGCCCGAGGGCATCGATCAACTCAGCGCCGGCACGCCGCTCTACATGTCCCCCGAGCAGGCGCGCGGTGAGGTGCTCGACCAGCGCTCCGACGTCTACGCCCTCGGCATCATGCTCTACGAGCTCGGCTCCCTCCGTCATCCGCGCGCCGACCTCCCGACCACCGCGCCGCCGCGCCCGCTCCTCGAGGCGTGGTCCGATGCGCCGCGCCCGCTCGCCGCCGTGATCGATCGCGCGATGCAGACCGCGCCGAGCGATCGGTATCCCACGGTCGAGGCGCTCGCCCGCGATATCGAACGTGCCGCCGATGGCCTGACTCCGGAGGCGGAACAGGTCTCGGTCGCCCGCCAGTTCGCGCGGTTCTACATGGCGCGCGATCCCGCGCTCGCGAAGATGCGCGTCGTCGATGTCGATCTGTGGGTCGGTGGTGGCTGGATGATCGGCGTCGGCATGGGCGCGCTCGCGATCGCGTTGATCGGGGGCGGCTGGGTGTGGCCCACCCTGATGATCGTGCTCGGGATCGCCGTGGCGACGCCGCCGACCATCCGTTACTTCCGCGGCCGCCGAGAGTAGTCAGCGCTGGAGGGCCGCCAGATACGACCCCTCGCGCGGCTCGAGCTCCGCCCCGTCGCGATAGATGTGGGGTTCGATGCGCTTGTGGCCCGGAGGCGCGTCCGGTTTCGCGCGATACATCACGAGCGCGATGGTGTCGTGGGGCAGGGCGAGCAGCTGCACCAGCCCGGGCGAGGTCGCCGCGATCGCGAGGAGCGGCACCGGCGTGCGCTCGCCGTGGTCGTGCTCCTCGGTGCACGCCAGCATCCAGCCCGAGAACCCCTCGGGGAGCTCCTCGTTCGCCAGCCGGGTCATCACCACCGTCTCGGCCTCGCCGACGCACTCCGCGATCAGCGCGGCCTCGTCCTGCCGCGGAAACGACGGCTCGAGACCGACGCTGCCGACGATCTCCTTTTGCACCCACGCGTCCTGGAGCGCGCGGTCGACCGCCTCGGTCCACGCGATCTGTGGAGTCAGCTCGCGCTCCTCGAGGCCGAGCGTGCCGTCGTCGCGCTCGCATACCCGCAGCATCGACCACCCGAGCTGGAGGACGTGCCCGGGCTCGAACTTCGAGCCGCGCGCGACCGCCCCCTCGAGGTACGACAGCAACATCTGCTGGCCGTTGGCGAGCGGCGGCTCGCGCAGGGTCAGGGTGAACTCGCGATGACCGTGCTCGGAGCAGGTCGTGGTGCGAAACGCCGGCATCGCGGGACCCTATCACCCGGCCCACGCCCGGCCCGGGCCGGGCCGGCCCGGCCAGGCCAGGCCCGGCCATCCCGGCGCGGGCCTCGGGGGGCGCCGCGGCCCGCACGACGGGCATCGCGTCCCTTGACAGGTGCACCGGCCGCCGCTAGAAAAGCAGCCTGCCATTGCGGGAGTAACTCAGTGGTAGAGTGCAACCTTGCCAAGGTTGACGTCGAGGGTTCGAATCCCTTCTCCCGCTCGATAGTTTCCGACCAAGAACGCCCGGTTGCTGACCGCACCGGGCGGTTCCCGTTTCGGGGTCCGCAGGCATGACCACCTCATGACCACCCGAACTACGTGCCGCGATCAGTCCCAGTTGCTAGATCGCCCCATGCACGAGATCAGGAACGTGTTCGCGTACGGCCGCGTGCTGCGGTTCCAGTACGAAGTAGTCAAGGCCGAACAAACGGTCAGATGTTCAATTATTTGATCTACTTACGGGATCAGCGAGTTCTGGTTGCCCAGGCGTTACTTCGTGACCTCGATCGAGGTCAGCCTGAGACGCTGATGCTCATCGCGCATCGTCGCGGGCGCGTCGCTCAGAGAAAGGTTCCTCCAGTTCGGAGCCACCCCGCCGAAGAATCCGATCCACACGTCGTACTTGCCAGTGTCGAACGAAGGATCGATCCGAAGCGGCGCGCGATCGACGATCACGTCGCCGGGCTTCCAGGTCGACGTCGGACATCTGCCGCCGAGCGGATCGTGGTCGGCATTGATGCGCGTCGTCGGACTTTCGATGTGGATGAAGATCTTCCAGGAGCGGTCCAGGGGCTTTAGAACCTTGTAGAAGAGCGTGATCTGAAACGGCTCGCCCACGCGGATCCGCGCCGGAAGATCCCAACCGGCGAGTGCAAGGCTCTCTTCCCAGGCTACTCGTGCCGAGGGTCGATTCGAGATCGAGCCGGGGACATCGTGCAGCACCTGTCCGACCTGGCTCGCATTCGTGTCCTCGCACGATGGAGGGTCGAGGACGAGGCGAACGTCGGAGGTACCCGCAGCCACATCGTCGACGAGAGCCCGGCCGCCGTCGGTTCCAACTGCCTGCAAACCGTACGAGCCAGGTGAAACGTCTCGAAGCTCGAATTCTCCACGGAGATTCGTGACGGCCGTCGGTACAGCCGCCCACACATCGCGGCCCGCGTTGGCGGCCACTCGCGCATCGGGCACTGGTTGCCCGGTGCGGTCCACCACGACGCCCTTGATGGTCAGACTGCTTGCGTCGACGGTCAGACGCACATCGTCGATGTGCGCGTCGCCATCGCGAAGAAGGAACGGTGCCGGGGAGGTTCCGACGAAGGCGTATGGCTTCGGGCTTGCCTGGCTGCCAGAGACCTCGACGCGATACGCACCACCCCCTGTCATGCTGTTGCAGCTGAAACCGCCGGACGCATCGGTCGTGCAGCGGCTCTGGTCGTCA
This sequence comes from uncultured delta proteobacterium, assembly GCA_963772655.1. Taxonomy (GTDB): domain Bacteria; phylum Myxococcota_A; class Polyangia; order Haliangiales; family Haliangiaceae; genus JABFXX01. Next base: position 229,446 of record CAVYYE010000003.1, on the reverse strand, counting down.
GTCGTAGTGCTCTTGAAGCTGACGAAGGCACCGGCGACCGGCGAACTCTTCGCGTCGACGACGATCCCCGAGATGCGCGCTGCGTAGCGCAGGTCGAGGTCGGCTTGAGCGCTCGCACCGAGCTCGATCTTGATCCGTTGGTCCAAGTCGACGAAGGCGCCCGCCGCAGCGCTGTGAGCAGACAGCTTGTAGTCGTCCGCATCGAGGTCCTCGAACGCGTACCGCCCCAGCTCGTTTGTCTCCGTCGTCCGCGTGTTCGTCCACTTCGACCCGCTCGCACGGACCAAGGCATGTGAGATGGGCTTGCCGTCCCTGCGAACGGTCCCGGCTAGGGATCCCATCTTCTCGACCTCGAGATCGATCGTTTGTTCGCCGGCCGCGATCTGTAGCGTGGCGGGGCTGCGAAGTCGGTAAGGCGACGTCCCGAGCGACAGGGTACCGATCGGAAGATCGTCCAACACGAACGTACCGTCCTCCTGGCTCACAGCCTCGTTGATGGACGCGACTACCTGAGTCCGCGCTTGGTATGTCGGCAGCTCCGCGCTGTCGAAGACGGACACACCCGCGACCGGCTGACCATTGGACAGAACGCGCCCTCGAAGAATGCCGCGTTCGCTAACCGTGAGCGTGATTTCCTTGGTTCCTCCGACTGTGACCTCGATTGTGGAAAGCGTCGAAGCGGCGCCCCGCGCGAACGCTTGAATTCGCAGGCGACCTGCCCCGATACCGCCGAGTTCGAACTTGCCGTTTGCATCAGTTACCGTGCGAGCTGCGGCTGGTTGTTCGCTACCGGGACGTGGTGCGGCCTCGTCCGTGGAGAGACGAACGAGGGCCATCGCTATCGGACCACCCTGCGGGTTGACGACTCGCCCCGAGATCGTGGCTTCCGGCGTCAGCATGAAGTCATGCCGAACGCGGCCTGAGAGCGGAGCGATCATTTCCAGCGTCCCGTACCCGGTCGCGCTCACAACCAGTTTTCGCTCGTCGGGGGCATTGCCGGCGGCATCGAGGCAGATGTCGAACGACCCCTTCGCGTCGCTTTCGGTGCCGACCACGCCTTGCGCCAAGAGCTGCGCGTGCGTGATCACCCCCCCGGATGCGTCGACAACCTTTCCATACAGCCCGATGACGCACGGTTCGAGAACCACGACGACATTCTCGGAGTTCAGGCGTGGATCACGCAGGTCGACGCGCTTTACCGTGGCAACTCGTCCGGGCAGGTATACGCCCATGTCGTAGCGTGTTGCCTGTTGAGCGCCGAAGTCGAAGCGCCCATCGACGCCCGTGCGAGCCTCGCGCAGACCGACAAGCCCCAACCTCGAGGCTTCATCCTCCAGCCGGACCAGCGCGCCGGTTGCGGGTGCACCGTCAACCAGGACCGTCCCTGCGACGCGGCGCGGCTTCACACCCTCCTGTGCAAACCATCCGGGCGGACTCTTGTTCGACGCCAGCACAGCGAGCGCCTCGGATTTCCAGCGTCCTCCGGCGTGAGCGGGCATCGAATCGCTTCCTGCTGCGGTGACGCTCGACGCGGGCTGATCGCTGCGGCCATGGACGGCCAGCCACACGCCAGCGGCACCAAGCAACAAGAGGATCAGCGCGACGAGAAAGATGCCGGTCTTGGTCGCTTTCGCCACTTCCAGTCCTTTCCCCGCAAACGCCAGGACAGCGGGCGCCCACGCCTTTCGCTCGCCATTGATCTCGTCGAGGCGAGCGCGCAGTCTCGCGAGCGCTTCGTGCAGCCGCCAGCGAACGGTGCTCTCCGGGATGTCGAGACGCTTCGCGATCGACGCGGAGCTCTGGCCGTCGACATACCGAGCCAGGACGGTCGAGCGGTACGGCTCGTCGAGATCGAGGACGAGATCTACGAGGAGCCGATGCAATCGAACCTGATCGAGAAGCTCGTCCGGGCCGGGTCCGTCGTCAGCACCAGGAGCGGCGGCCTCGCGTTGCGTGCGACGCGCATCAGCACGGCGGCGCATTCGCGAACGGTCACGCACTACCTTGCCAAGCCAAGGGCGGAGCGGGCGCGACGTGTCAGGGTTGCGACGCCAGGCGGCGATCCACGACTCCTGCACCAAGTCGTCGGCGTCGTCGGAGTCGCCGGCGAGTGACAGTGCGAGGCGTTTCAGCCACGCAACCTCGGCAAGCAGCGCTTCAGGGGGCAACCCAGGCACGTCTGATCCTGCCGCCCGGTGACCGACCGTTGGATGTCTCGACTGATTCCAGTCGCGGTTTCTTACTGCTCGCGCGTTCAGCGCGACCCCCCAAGCAATCCACCGACGCCACCGACGGGCGGTCAGAACCCCTCGTGATCACTCCACACGTGCTCCAACCGGCACCTTGGTGCACTTTCAAGCTCGCGAACCGTCGAGGATCACGGGCCCGAAATCGCCTTGCCAAGGTTGACGTCGCGGGTTCGAATCCCGTCTCCCGCTCGGACGGACGCCCGGTTCATTTGAACCGGGCGTCTTGTTTTGGGCGGCTTCATGCGCGAACCGCAGATCGGCGGATTCTACTCAAGATGTGGGGCAGTCCGCGTCTTGGTTTGTTCCGTCCAGCAGCATCAAGAGCGTCTGTGAGCTCGTCGTAGATGGTGCGCATCACGGGGTGTTCGGCGAGGTAGCGGTCCTTCTGGCGATGCGGTGCCTTCGATTGGCAACTCGGACACACCGGCCAGCTTGCCGATGATGGACCTCGAACGTCCCGGTGACGTTCGTCGTTTCGAAACCTTCCACTTCGACGTGTCGATCGTCGGCAGCTCCAGCGCTGCGCGCTTTGGTGGTTCCGACGTCGTCTCCGACTTCATTGCTTCGGCGGGTTTGGGTGTTTGCTCGGCGGGGGCTGGTCGCGGGGTCGGCGCGCACGGCGTTGAATCTTTCTTGCTGCACCCGGCGCCGAGCACGACACCCACGAGCCATGACTTGATCATGCGCTTGGAGCCGGCTTCTCATTTGATCTAGAGCCGAGCCGCTTTTCCCACCGTCTACTGATCGTCTCTCCGTATCGCGTACCCGAGGGGCGCGTCGTGCGGACGATCGAACGAGGCCAGCGATCGCCCCGTGCGTTCCTGGAACGCGCGCTCGAGCTGGCTCGCGTCCTCGGCGTCGAGCTCGGCCCTGTGTCCGGACCCAGCGACGGTCACCTGCAGCTCGTACCCACCCTCGTACGGCCGCCACATGGTGGTTTCGCCGGAGAGCACGTAGAAGAGCAAACGGTCCAGGAAATCGTCGTCGAGCGTGTCGCCCCACGTGTAGAACGCCAACGACTTGTCCGGCGTTTCGGGATCGTCCGCGCGCCGTTGGATCTCCTCGACCGCTCCTGAACCCGCTCCATCATCCGGGTGCATGTCCTCGACCAACTGCTCGCGCAGGCGCGCGCCGCGGTGCAGATATCCGTCCCTCCGCACGAGCTCGTGGATCTCGTAGCCGATGGGCGCTCCCCACGGGTCGAGATCGCTGTAGACGAAGTCGGATGCGAACGCCGGCGCATCGATGTAGCGAGCGATCGTTCCGGGTAGGTGGATCCAGCTCCCGTGTCGGGTCCGAAAGGTACGCATGATGAAGTCGATGCCCGATCGGAAGCTGTCCTTGTCGATGAAGACCAGGTTCACGGCCCGGAAGGCAGCGGCAACGGACTGCTCCCGTTCTGTGTCCGATGCGAACGGCCCGAGGTATGCGACGTCTTCGAAGGGCACGCGGCACTCTACTTCGTTTTGGGGATACCGTTGGCCAAGGAGGCGCGTCGGTCTCCCGGGCGGGCGTGATCGAGTCGAGTCCCACGGGATCCCAGACCGATTGCTTGCCCTGTGTTTCCAACTGTCCGCTATCTCGTCCTCGACCAAAACGCGTTCGGCAAGGTCGAGAAGATAGGGCCGGCGATGAGCTGGCTCGGGCTAGCGCGATGCCGACGGAATTAGGGGATCCGCCAGCCGGGGGGGCGCGCTCGCGCGGAGGTCGGGCTCGGCCTCGAGGCGGGCGAGCGCGAGCTCGATCAGCTGCGAGCTACTTTGGAACCGCGAGTGGCTCGGCAACGCGGGTTTTGCCGGCGTACTCTCGTTGGCGATGACGCGGATCCGCGCCGCCGGGGCGAGCGACGTCGGTTCGACTCGCGCCGTCAACGAGGATGCCTGGACGTTCCTCGAGGACACCGATACCGCGCTCGCGATCGTGGCCGATGGCCTGGGCGGCATTGCCAGCGGAGAGGTGGCGGCCGAGCTCACGCTGGCGGCCTGTACCACTGCGTTCGAGCGACGCGTCACCGACTACGCCGAGGCGTGGTGGAAGGCCGAGCACGATCCGATCCCGATCGCCTGGGCCGAGCTCGCCGACGCCGATCGCGCGGTGATCGAGGATCGCGTTCACGAGATCCGTTCGACGCGCTCGCCGGCGACGCCGGGCGATCTCGCGATCCTCGAGTCCGAGGGTGACATCCTCGCCGCCGTGGCTCGCCGGGGGCTGGTCGCCGCGAGCCAGACGATCGCGGAGCGCCAGGCAGGCGACCTGGTGTTACGCGGAATGGCTGCAACCGCAGTCGTGGCGATGTTCGGGCGAGGCGTGGTCAGCATCGCCCACGTGGGTGACGCACGGTGCTACCTGCTGCGTGACGGCTCGCTGCGGCAGGTGACGGAGGATCACACGCTGCTCGTGATGCTGTTGAAGAGCGGCGAGCTGAGGCCGGAGGAGGCCGAGGACTTCCCGCACAAGAGCGTCATCACGCGCGGTCTGGGGATTGGCGAGGTCGAGGTCGACACGCTCGTGCTCGAGACCGTGCCGGACGACGTGTTCCTGCTGTGCTCGGACGGTCTCACGACCACGCTGGACGCGGAGCGCCTCCGCGAGGCCCTCGAACAGCGGGGGTGCGAGGCAGCCGCGTATCTCGTGGACGAAGCTCGTCGCACGAGTCGCGATAACGTGACGGCGCTGGTGGTCGAGGTGACCGGTTGACGTCGCGGGTGCGAGTCCCGTCTGCCGGTCAACGATGCGGCGATCCCGAATTCACCGGCGTTCGCACCTCCGACCCGGCGGGTAGCTTCGCGAAGTCGACGTCTCCGAGGTTCTTCGCGTAGAGCTCCACGACACCACAACGCAAACACACGTAGGCCTCGAGCGGGAGGTTGGGGGTACCGCTCCAGACGCTGCGCACGCCTCCGAGTGCGAGTCGATCGAGGTCCGTATCCTTGGGCTCGGGGATGTACAGCACGCGATCGTGTTGGCACTTCGGGCAGCGGTGGGTCGTGCGCATACGGACGAATCTGTCACGTGCGATGCATGGCAGGTACGGCCGACTGGTGATCTCGCGACACGTCAGGAGTACGTCAGCCCAACCGGATGTCGGCATGGGATCGTCACTATGTTGGGATAGGGCATGGAGTTTCTGGCATCGCGCGAGAGACCGTGGGGCACCGACCACGAAACACGGAGTCCCACGTGACGGGATCCCGTGGTTCGGAGCACCGACTAGGTGTGCCGCGGAGTTCGACGATCGCATCGTGTGCGCTGTTCGCGCTGCTCGCGTGCGGCGATAACCGAGTCGTACCGGACGCGCCCGAACCCGAAACGGGGCTTCCGTTCTTCGAGATGCCGATGCTGCCCGATTACAGCCACGCATCGGAAACCGTCGTCGCCGCGGCAGGCGACACGGTGGTCGTCCTCGCGATCCATCAGCGATTCCTCAGCGCGGATAGCTTCGAGACGCCAGAGACCGACGACGATCCCGATCGACCGTTCCGCCGGCTCGGTTTCGTACGATCCACCGACGGTGGCGACACGTTTTCGTGCACCGTGGCCCTGGTCAGCGCCGGTCGGAGCGATCCGGTGCTTGCCACTGCCGCAGATGGCTCGTTCTGGGCGGCGGGGATCGATCCGCAACCGCACGGTGAGACGGATCTGTTTCACTCGACCGATGGGGCCGAGTTCACGAGAGTCGCGACGGTGCCGATCGAGGACAAGGCATGGATCGCCGTCGACGAGTCTCGCCAGGCGGTTTGGGTCGCGGGGTATCCGTCGTACTCGCAGGTCGGCTTCGACGGCACCGTGCGAGCTACAGTGACCGGACGCGGCGGCATGTCGTCGGCCTACAGCGACGCCGACGGCGTCCACGTCATGGACATCAACGAGTACCAGGCCTACGTGTGGACTGGCGTCGTCACCGATCGGCCGCAGCCGGAAGGTGCGGTGCTCTCCGCCGGCGCCGATCCGTCCCCGTTCACGCTGCCCTCCCTCACGATGGGGCCGTCGGCCGCGGGTACGTGGATCGTGCGGGGTCTCCGGAACAGCGATGTCGACGCACCGATCGTGGTTCGCGTTCGCCGGCTTCCCGACGAGGGAAGCGATGTCGCGCTGACCTCTCCCGGGGCGATCGCATTCCTGCCGACCGCGGCGCTCGATGCCGAGGGGCGGTTGCACGTTGCCTGGTACGACACGCACGGTCCATTCGGGCAGCTGCTCTACGCGCACAGCGAAACCACCGACCTATCGGGGGCGTACACGCCACCGATCGTCGTGGACGGCGACGCCTGTCCGGGCAACGGCTTCTATCCCACCAGCGGGCGTGACGATCCGCCGGGCGGGCGGCGGTTGCGCGAGTACATCGGCATCGCGACCTCCGGTCATCGTGCGTTCATCACCTGGACGCATGCCCCGGAGGCGCCATCGCGCGTTCGCATCGCGCACGTCGACTTCTAGCTTTCGGTCCAAGCTTCTGACGCTGACGAGATCGTAGCCGTCGACCCGTGGGTCGCGCGAATCCAGCCGACGAAGGTCAGCACGAGAAACGGGTACCCGGCCGAGGGCAGCGGCGCAGTCGTTGCCACGATCGTCGAGCCCAGCGCGATGCGCACCGCGGACACCGCGAACAGCACGGCGGCGATGACGCCGGTCGCGCGACACCACCGGGGCAACGCGGTGGTCGTGCTCATCATCGAGAGCGACACGGCCCACAGCCCGATGCCGGCGGCGAAGCTCGCATTGCCGGACGCGAGGTCGGTGGCCGCGCCGGAGAGCACCAGCGCCTGACCGGCGAGGAAGACGAGAAACCCGGCCGCCAGGTCGTCGTTGCCCGCACGCAGGTACTTCACGGCCAACAGTGCGACGGCCACGACGATGCCCACGCCATCGAGCAGCCACAGGAGGTGTCGCGCCTCCTCGTGACCGACGAACGAACCGGCCATGCCTGCCACCGCACCGACGGCGAGCCCTGCCGCGGCAAGACGGTCGCGACGGCGTTCCGAATCTGAAGTCGAGTTGGGTCGAACCGATTGCATGTGGAATTCCTTTCGAGGTTTTGCCCTCTCGTGTCCGAACCGGCGATCGCGTTACAGGTCGCGTGCCCTTTCTCGGGTGAGCCTGCCCGGTCGAGAAAAAGACACATCGAATCTGTAACGCCTCCCGACGAGCGGGCACGACGGGGTGGCATGGCTGGGACCGGGCCGACCTGCACGCGCACCACCTCACCGCCGCGATTTGGGCGAGGTGGTAGGGTGCGCATCGTGAGCGACCTGGCCGACCTCGTCGGAATCGTGGCTGGTACCGGCCCCGCCGACGAGCGACTCGTGGCCGAGCGCGAGGTCTGCGCGCGTCTGGCACCACGCCTTCGTCTCTACGGGTTGCGCCACCTCGCGGACGAAGCGGCCGCCGCGGATCTGGTGCAGGACGCCCTGATCGTCTTGCTCGAAGCGATGCGCGCCGGGCGGATCGAGAACCCCGCGCTGGTCGATCGGTTCGTGCTCGGCACCTGCCGGAATCTGGTGTCGCGACGAGGCCGCAACGAGCGGCGGGCGAGGGCGTTCGCGAACGCGGCGATCCCGCTATCGGCCCCCGAGCTGCCACCCGCGTATTCCGGCGTCGACGCGAGTCGCCTCGCGCTGTGTCTGGGACGTCTCGCCCCCAAGGCCCAGCGCGTGGTGCTCGCGACGTTTCAGGAAGACCGCAGCGCCGACGAGATCGCGGTCGAGCTGTCCACCTCGCCGGGCAACGTCCGGGTGCTCCGCCACCGGGCGATGGCGACGTTGCAGCGCTGCGTGGAAGGAGCGGCCGCATGACCTGCCCGATCCCGCACGAGATGCTGGTGCGCTACTGGGCCGGCGACGTCACCGACGGCGAGCTCGATGCGATCGAGGAGCATGTCCTGGGTTGCGCCGGGTGTTTCGAGGCGTCGGCGCAGGTGGCGGCCATCGCACGAGCACTGGTCGAAGTGATTCCACCGATCGCCGTCGAGCGGGATGTAGACCGGGCGAGCGCGCGCGGCGTCCGATGCGTCACCAACGACTTCGAGCCCGGGGTTCCGCGCGAAGCCTGGCTGCACCCCGACACGGATCTGCTCGTCCACCGGCTCTTGGGCGATTCTGAAAGACGTCGAGTCGGTGGCGGTCGACGTCCGGCAACCGAACGGCCCGTCGATGGTCAGCTTCGACAACGTTCCGTTCGACCCGGAGGCAGGCGCGGTGCTCGTCGCCTGCCAGCGGGAGTTCGTCGAGATGTTCGGCCGCGTCTCCCTCGATATCGACGTGGTCGTCCGGCGCACGTTGAAGGGCGGCGCCGAGAGCGAACAGATCTACACGGTCAACCACCGCATCGGTTGACCGATATGCTCGGGCCATGTCGATCGCGTCCGTGTTCCTCAGCTACTTCCTGGTCGCCGGCGGCACGTTCCTCACCACGCTGCTCGCCGCACGCCTCGGCGTGGAGAACGAGTACCTCGGCTACATCATCATGGCGGTCGGCGGCGCGATCGGCGGGTTCCTCGCCGCGCGCGCGAGTCGCAACACGACGATCCTCGAGCCCGCGCTCGGTGCCGCGCTCGTCGTGCTCTCGATCTTCGGGCTCGGGCTCGCGACCTCCAGCGGCGAAGGCCGCGAAGCGATGCTGCTTCCCACCAGCATCAAGCCGATCGCGCTGACGGCGGCGGCGAGCGCGGGCGGCGGCATCGTCGGCGCGCTGATCTCGGAGAGCGTGTTCGGGGCGTCGAGCGACTCGTCCGCGCCGTGGCTCGTCTACGTCGCGCTCGCCGCGTTCGGTGCGTGCGTGATGGGGAGTACGTTCGGCGCGGCGCTGGGGCACGGAGCGGTCGGGCTCCTCGCCGCGGTCGGTGCGTGCTGCTTCGTCGTCGGGCTCGCGGCGGGCGCATCCGCACCGCGCCGCCCGTTGATCGCGACCTTGCTCGGCGGCGCGATCGGCGCCGGCGCGTACGTGTATCTCGGCATCGTGATCTTCGTGGCGCTGCTCGGCATGTTCGGCCGGTCCGACGGCAGGATCCCGAACGAGGCATACGTCGGCGTCGGCGTGATCGCGCTGGCCGCCGGCGCCGTCACGATGATCGGCGCGGCGATCGGCTGGACCGTCGCGGGCGACAAGTAGCGGCTCAGCGATCGGTGACGAGGTCGAGCACGGCGTGCACCGCACCGATCGGCTCGACCTCGAGCCCGAGCGTGACGGACCAGTCGCGCGGATCGTCGAGCGAGTGGTTCAGCGCAGTGACGATGCGCGCACCGACGACATGTCCGGCCCAGCGGATCCACGGGTCGTCGCGCGGCCACGAGCCGACGTAGCCCAACCCCACCGCGGTCGTGACGACGTGCGCGTTGCCACCGACGCGGAACACGATGCTTCCCGCGCCGCCGATGTGGCTGTCCATCGGATGCGGCGGGAGTCCTTCGACCACGAATTCGCCACCCACGACGGGCCCCGACGAGGTGCGCAGCTCGCCCCACGCGCCGAGCCGGGTGTTGCCCTGTCGGCCGATGCCGAAGGAGGCGTCCGCGGTGAGCGCTGCCTCCCAGATCCGACCGGTCTCGGTGGCGGGCGACGTCAGACCGCGCGCGAGCACGGTCGGGTGTTGCGGCGCGACCCCCATCCCGAGCCGGCCCCAGATCGACCATTCGACCGCCGGCCGCGGTGTCGGCTCGGCGATCATCACCCCCATCACGTAGTCGTTCGGATCGATTGTCGGAGCGTCGATGAGAGGAGCGTCCGTGGCGGACGACGGCGCGGCCGCCTCGTCGGAGGAGCTCGGAGCGGTGGTGGTGGGATCGGGAGCAGGCTCGGCACCTGCCGACGGCGACGCGAGTGCGGTTCCCGCGGCGAGCGAGCTCGCGACCACGGCGAGTCGCCGGCCCTCACGCTTCGCTCCCGACGGGCAGTCGCTCGTCATCACGGTGCCATCGGGGCGGCGATAGAACCGAACGCACGGAGTCAGGCCGCGAGTGGCGAGGAGTCGCGTGGCCTGGTCACGCGTCATCGCCGACAGATCGAACACCGGCCGGTCGCAGCCGCAACAGGCGCGCACGCGATCGTCGCCGACCATGTCTTCCCAGCGCTGCTTGCAGGCGAACCCGAGGCGGAGGTTCGGCAGGTCGAACGCGGGTTTACGATCGCCACCGTCGGCGAGCCCGCGTCGAATCCGGACCAGCTCGTCGATGGTGCCCCTGCTGGAGGAGGGACGCAGGCGGGTCTCGAGTCGCTCGATCTCTTGTTCGATCTCTCGCTCGATCTCTTGCTCGATCTTCCCCCGTGGCTCGTCGCGACGGTCCATCCGGGTACGAACGCACGAGACGCCCGGAGGGTGTGATGGCACGGGCTCGCAAGTCGGTTTCGCGTGAGGCGGAAACGTCGCAGGTGGGGCTGGCGCGATCAGACCAGCAGTACGAGCTCGCGTAGCAACAGCTGGCACAGGTGCCGGCATGCCTCGCGGCGTGGCAAGCCGCAGGTCGCGATCAGCTCGTTCGCCCGGAGCGTGCCATCGATCCGCGACAGCAAGAATGCCGTGCGCTGATCGAGCGCGAGACCGACGAGACGCTCGAGGTGTTGCGACACGGCCACCATCCGCGACTGCGAACCGATGAACGCGGCGTGCACGCTATCGATCAGCTCGCCGTGGCTCGCGATCAGATCGTCGATGTCGCTGCCGGGGCGAGCGGACATCGCGAGCTCGAGCGCGAGTACCGCGGACTCGAGATCGCCGCGAGCCTGGTAGCGCACCGCGTGTCCGAACAGCTGTGCGACGGCGGATGCGGGGAGCTCGTTTGCATCGACGATCCCGGGTGCGACGCGTTCGAGCAGCGCGCCACATCGGGCGGCGTAGCGATCGCTCGGGATCGTCGAGACCGGTGGCGCGGTCGCCGCGGCTTCCTGCAGCTCCTCGAACGACACGCCTGCGCCTGGAACGGTCTCGAGTCGGGCGGCGCGGGCCGAGGCTCGGGGTGGCACGACGGGGGCGCTCGGCGATGGCACGGCGGCTTGGCGCGGCTTCACCCGCGCCAGGCGCGTTGCCTTCGTCGGCGGCGACGGCGGGGCCGTGGGGTCGAGCAACGCGCGGATGTGTGCCGCGAGGGCCTCGTTCGAGAGATCGAGCGCGTGCTCGGCGACGATGCGATCGAGGTCGACGAGGAGAACGCCCGCCGACGGATACCGGTCGGAGCGCCGCGGCGCGAGCAGACGCATCATGATGTCCTCGAGTCCTGCCGGAAGACCTTCGACCCGCCGAGATGGCCGTGTGAACTCGCCGCGCACGATCGCCTCGAGCGTGTCGAACTCGCTTTCGCGATCGAACGGCCGCATGCCGGTGGTGAGCTCGTAGAGCACGACGCCGAGCGAGAACAGGTCCGAACGCCCATCGAGCGAGAGCGCCCGGCACTGCTCGGGTGACATGTACGGGATCTTGCCCTTGAGCCCACCGCTCGCCGTGCGTGGACCCGCGCCCGTCTCGACGCGCGCGATGCCGAAGTCGACCAGTTTGATCGCGCCCTCGTAGCTCACGATGATGTTGCTCGGCGAGACGTCGCGATGGACGATGTTGAGCTTCGCGTGCGGCCCGTTGGGGTCGTGAACGTAGGCGAGTGCGCACGTCGTGCCGTACATGATCGAGAGTGCGATCTCGAGGGGCAACCGGCTTTCGCGCGAGACGGCTGCGGCAAGGAGCGAGCGTACGTCGTGCCCGTCGATGTACTCCATCGCGAAGTAGCACAGCTCGTGATCGATCCCGACATCGAGCACCTTCACGATGTTGGGGTGGAGCAGCTTCGCTGCGAGGCGCGCCTCCGCGACGAACATCTCGTTGAGGCGTGGCTCGTGAGCGAACGCCGGCAGCAGTCGCTTGATCGCGACGCGCGCAGATGGGTCGTTGCGTGCATGCGCGAGGTAGACCTCGGCCATGCCGCCCACACCGATCCGCCTCTCGATCTCGTAGCGACCCACGAGAGAGCCAGGCTTGAGCTCGATCATCGCCACGCGGGTTCCCGAGCCAGGTTATCACACGCCGGGTCGGGCTCCCGAGCGGGTACAGGCCATCAGGTTGGCGCGTTGACACCCGGCCCGGGGTCGTACGTGAACAGCACCTTGTAGATGTCGGTGAGGACGTCGTCGTTGTTGTTCTCGGGCATCTCGGCCTGGAAGTAGGCCCTCAGCAACCCCAGCTTCTCCGTCACGTTCACGGTACGCATCCGCGCCTCGAACTCGGCTCGCTTCTTGTCGTCGTCCTTGTCGGCGAGCCGCACGCATCCAGATCGGTTGGGGTAGCCGTGAAACACGCGAAGCGTGCCGTTGGTCTCGATGCGGATGACCATGCCGCCGGAGATCCACGACGTCCAGCCGCGCTTCGGGTTCCGGCGCCACGCCTCGTCGGCGTCGACGCCGTTGAACTCACCGCCCTCGAGGATCATCGGTTTCCCACACACGTCGCACAGCAGCGGGCCGCGGTTCGGGCCCATCGTGGCGAGCGGTTTCACGGGTGTCTGCCCGGTGGAGCCGGAGGTCGCTGCAGTCACCTCGGATGCATAGCGACGATGGCGTTCGAGAACCGCCGCGCGTGCGAGGTAGTCCTCGTACATGGTTCTCGCCTCGGTATGCTCGTCGGACATCGCGAGAGGATGGTATCTCGGTGCTGGCAATCGAGCGAGGAGGCGCGCACAGTCGCTCCATGTCGCGCTGGCTACTCTCGCTCGTGTTGTGTGCCGCGTGCGGCGACAACCTCCATCCCGTCGCCGACGCCGCCGCCCCGGATGTCCCGACGGGGCCCGACGCACCGGTGTGTGCCACCGGCGAGGAGACCTGCGACGGGACCTGCATCCCGGTCACCGACGACGAGGCCAACTGCGGCGGTTGCATGAACGTCTGCCACGGTGGCGAGGTCTGCACGAGCTCGACGTGCCAGTGCCCGGTGGGCGTGGTTCCGCCGATCGTGTTCCCGACCGGCTTCGAGCAGTTCTTCAACGTCGGCGTGTTCACGCTCACGCTCGCACCGACGATCAGCCTCTCCGGCTTCAACGGGCTCGTGTTCGGTCACGATGCCAACATCCCACTCGATACGGACATCGATCTCTCGACGGTACCGCTCGGCTCGACACCGTTCGTCGCCGCCCTGGCCGGTCTCGACCTCACGACCTTCCAGATCGACGCCTCGTACGTCGCGACCGCCGGGACCATCAACTTCTCGAAGCGCTGCGATACCGAGATCGAAGGCACGCTGAAGAACGCGACGTTCAGCGGCGTCGCCGGCGGGATCGTCGACGGCTCGATCCCGACACTCGACCCGGATGGCTGCGTGATCGAGGTGCCCACACTCTCGTTCCATCTGATGACCAGCCCCTGTCAGTAGGCCGCGTCTTCGTGCACATCAGGTGCAACGACGCGGCCCGGCGGTTGCCGCCCGAGCAACCCGAACGTCGACGTCGATAACGTCAAGAAGCTGATCAAGGCCGCCGTCCAGTAGCCGGCGACATCGGCTCGTCAGGCGCGAGCGGTACGACACCGACCTCGCGGTGCTCGAGGCCGTGCCGTGGATGGCGCGACGGCGCATGCTGACGCTGTCGCCGCTTGTCGCGACCGCGCCGGCGGTCGACGCCAAACCCGACGAGACGTGGGGTGACCTCGTGCGCGCGCACGGCAACAATCCGATCGTGCTCGCCTTGCCGGCGCCGCCACCGCCACCGCGACCGCGTCCACCGCCACCGTCACGATGATCGGCGCGGCGATCGGCTGGAGCGTCGCCGGCGACAAGGAGGTCGGTGTCACGCGCGACGTTCGTACGCCCGCTCGAACAGTGTGTGACAGGGCTCGGCGGTCAGATGCTTGATGAACCGGCCGTGAGGCGTGAACGCGAGCTTGGACTTCTCGATCGGACGATTGAGCTTCGTCTTCTTCACCACGCCGCCGGGCGCGAAGATCGTACGGCCCGCGCCGGCGAGATTCGACGTGACGACGAGCTTGGCTGTCACGAGCTCGGAGGCGGCCGCGTCGTACTGCTTCGCCAACCAGCCGTTCCACTCCAGCACGTTCGCCTTCGTCGGATCCGGTAGCGCGATCGTCTGCAGGTACAATGCGGCGGCGGCGGCTGACACCGCGAGCTCGTTCGCGACGTGAGCGACCAGGTCGGGCGCCGACGCGGTCGGGTTGGCCTCGAACGCACCGGTGGCGACCTTCGTCTTCGCGACCCGGGTGCCGAGCCCGGCGAACCCGTCGCTGAGGATCGAGCGCGCGGTCGGCAGCACGTCGAAATGCGTCCACTCGCTGATCGCGTGTGCGTAGTCGTCGATCCGCGGATCGGACGTCGCATCGAGCTTCGCCGTGTAGAAAGCGCCGAACACCTGGGCATCGTCGCTGTTCGCGTCGGGGGCGCACGGCGCGAGGATCAGCACGCCATCGTCGCGGCCGTCCAGCCACGCACCCTTGCGCTTGGTGGGCTTCACCGGCCTCCCTCCGACCAGCTCGGCCATCGCCGCGTGGCGCTGGCGCCGCTTCGAGGGCTTGTCCGACCCCCAGTAGCGCTGTTCGAGGATCCACGTGTTGTTCGCGCGCTGGAGGACATCGCGCAAGGCGCTCACCACCTTCGGGATCCCCGCGCGCACCGGACAACCGACCGGCCGGTTGACGAACAACCACGACACCAGGCTCGCGAGCTTTCGCGCGAGGTGCGGTGAGAGTGCGGCGTTCTTGAACGCGTCGTCTCGCTCGGCGAGCGGACGCGTGTCGACCTTGATGTACGGCGCGGCGCCGACGAATGCGCTGAGGAACTTGTGGACATCCCCCACGACCGAGTTCCTGCCGAGCGCGGCGAAGTCCTTCTGTACGGCCGCGACGAGATCGGCAGGCACTCTTGCCATCGAGCGGATCGTAGCGTTGCCGGAGCGAAGCGTCGATGGACCGAGTCGATCTCTTCGATCGCACATGTGGGACGGAACTGGTCCGCCGGTAGCTAGCGCTGGTCGGCGACCTTCGGCGCGATCGCACACACGCACGACATCGATCGCATCGAGAACGGCGAGCCGCCGCCGCCGCTCGGCATGCAACGGTTGCAGCGGTCGCCGCGGCTCTGCAGCGCCACCGCGTACACCGCCGACACGCCGGAGGGAGGCGCGATCCCATCGGGGATGCGGTCGTTCGAGAACGGCGTCACGATCGCTCCTTCCGGCACGTGCGTCGGCATGCTGGTGACCCACGCGGTCGCCTGACCAGAATCGAACTGCGACCACTGGCCCCAGTGGAGCGCGAACACGGTGCCCAGCGTCTTCGATTTGACCGTCGCCGCTCCGTCGAGCAACGAGCCCGTGCCGGCGAACGGGGTATTCGCGAGGAGCGGGATCGCCGCCGTGCATCCTTCGCGGTCGCCGAGGTCGCACGCGCGGACGTTCAAGGCGAGCGCTTCCCGGCGGGTGTCGTCCGACGCCGGCTCGCTGGGCTCGAGAGGCACCAGCTTGAGCCGAGCCGCCGCGGTACAGGTGCGGGCGAGGTCTCGCGAACACGCCATGTCGAGCAGGACCTCGGCGGCGGCGCGATGGTCATCGACCCCCGGCTTCGCGAGCGACATCTCGAGCTCGGCGGCGCGCAGGCACGAGCCCTCGTCGTCGTTCCGGCACGCATTCTTGTACAAGCGAGCCGCTTTCGCGGGATCCTTCGACTCGAGGGCGATGGCGTTCTCGCGGCAGTGGAACCCGCGCTTGCACTCGGTCTCCGGATCGGGAGGCGGTGGTGGCGCCGGTCGTTTCCAGTTGGTCATCGCCTCGAGCACCGCGTAGCCGACCTGCCGGCAGGTACCCTGCATGATGCCGCCGGCGACGTCGGAGGCCGACGGGCCATCGAACGAGATCCCGAGCTGGTAGCGCTTGAACTCGACCTCGTCGCCGGGCTGGACGTCGGCGTGGATGTGCCGCCCCATGAAGGTGACGTCTGCCGTCATCGCGATCCCCGGATACTCCTTCTCCGAGTTCGGGAGCTGGAACGTCTGTCCGCTCGGCGTGATGTTCGCCGTGAGCACGAGGCGCGTGTCGGGATCGCGGTCCATGTTGAAGGTGGAGAACCCGACGACGTCCGGTCCCAGCGCCTTCGCGAACGCGTCGGTGAGTCCGGTCGCGCAGCTCGCGCCGTCGTAGCGGTCGCCGAGCTCGGGTGACACCGTGAAGTGCGCGACGAGATCGACGGTCGACCGGTTCTGGTCGAGCTCGCGCTCGAACAGCTCGTCGAGCCCGTCGCCGACCTTGGCGCGCGCCTGGTCTTGCCGCGCCTCGAGCTCCTTGCTGTAGGTGCCACGCAGCTCCCACCTGAGGAACTTCCATCCCGCGAAGCACGCGCCGATGATCGCCACGGCCACGACGATCTTGCGGATCGCGGCGGCGCGCTCGGGCCTCGGCCGAAGCGGAGGCCGAGGATTCTCGACGATCGCGGACGGGACGTCGCTCACCGGGCGACTATCACACGTCTCGGAAGGCGCGACGCGCGAGCGTGATACGGTCGCGACTGGCTCCCGAGCGCCAACCATGGCCCACACGTCCGCGCGTTCCGCTCCCCGTCGCCTGACGCTGGCCGCCGTCGAGAAGCACTGCGCGGCGAAGCCGGGAGCGGTGCTGACGACACCGTTCGGCCCCCGTCCGCACGTCTACAAGACGGCGAACAAGATGTTCGCGCTGTGCGGGCACCTCGACGATCACGAGGTCGTCAGCCTCAAGTGCGATCCGGAACGGTCGGCGATGTTGCGCCTGACGTTCCCCGCGATCGTGGCGGGCTATCACCTCAACAAGGATCACTGGAACACGGTGCGGCTCGACGGCACGGTGCCGGCCGCGCTGATCCGCGAGCTGATCGACCACGCCCACGACATCGTGCAGGCGAGTGCGAAACCGCGAAACCGGGTCGCGCGTCGCGCGTCGCCACGCCGCGCGACGCGATCGCGAAAGACCCCACGGTAGGCCGAGGCTCAGTATTCGGTGTGGGTATCCCAGGTGCCGTGGAACATCGGACCCGGTGGTCCCGAGGTGAACTCGAGCTCGCCGACCTCGCCCCATCGACCTCCATACGAAGCCCACTCCTGACCGGGCGTGATGTGGCCGATGTCGCCGAGGTTGACGAAGTTGTCCCACGTCGACCACACCGGACCGCCGTCGTAGCAGTGGTCTTCGACGACCGGCCCGGCATGCGCACCGGGGCTCGCGTAGGTCGCGTGAGTGCCATCGGCGACGTAACCGACGACGTGCTCTCCCGTCCACTGCAGGGTGTCGAGGTCGTCGACGCGAAAGCCGGCATCGTGGGTCGCGTAGAACACCGACACGACCTCGAGGTCCGCCGAGATCGAGATCGTGGTGTGCTCCCAGTCCGCCTCGTGGTTGATGGTGGCGACGGCGTCGTTGTACGCGAAGAAGTCCCAGACCTGGAGATCGTAGGCGGCGGCGCGACCGTCCTCGGTCACGTACGCGCTCGGCCGGACCTGGACGTACGCGCGCCACTCGTCCGATCGGTCGTCGGGGATGCCGCCGTGGACGGCATCGTCTCCCGCCTGGAGGAAGAACTCGAGGTGCTTCTCGTTCGAGCGCCGCAGGTCGGCGTCGTCGGTGTTGTGCTTGCACAGGCCGAGGCCCGTCGCCTTCGTGTGATGGCTCTGCTCCGAGAGGTTCGCGATCGTGATCGCGCCGACGTCGAGCAGGTTGGTCGAATCGTCGGGACAGCCCGCGTGATCGAACCGCATCTTGACCTGCGGCAGGTACCAGTCGACGTTGGCCGGACGCGTCCAGTCGATGTCGGAGGGCGGGACCCGCAGCTCGGGTCCGAACCGTTCCATCAGCTCGGTCTCGAGGTCGTCGGAGATGCCGTCGCCGTCGCTATCGATGCTCGGCGCGCCGGGGTCCGGCGGGCCGGGGTCATCGGGACCCGCCGTACCGGTGGGGCTCGCGCAGCCGACCACCACGATCGAGAGCACGAGCCAGCGCGACATGTTCGCGAGAATTGCAACGACGATGCCGCCATCAAGTGAGCGAATTCGTTGATCTCGTGCCGGGTGGACTGGAGACCATCAGCGCTGACGAATGGTTGCACCGCGACCGCTCCGCCGCGCGTCTATTCGAGCCAGTGCACGAGCTTCTGCCGGACGCTGTCCTGCATGTGGTCCCATCCATCCGCGAGCGCGTCGCGAAGCTCGTCGAGCTTGGTTTCGATCTTGTCGCGCGCGGCGATCGCTTCATCGCGCGTGTCGGACTTGAGCGCGGCGAGCTTCAGCTGGAGCTCGCGCTGGCGGATCTCGATTCGGTCTCTCAGTTGATCGGTCGTATTCATCATGCAGGAAATGGGTTGCATGTCGCGTTCCGCCCGAACCTGCACGGTGCGCACGACGAGAGCGGAAACGTCACACCACACCGGTATCGGCGAAGTGTTACCGGACGGTGATCCGAGGCTTTGGGATGCGGAGCGACATGCGTCCACGGAAACAGACTGTTGCAGACAACGGGGGTTTCCCGATCCTCTCCAGGTGCTACCTCGTGATCATGACGTTGCCGAAACTCCAGATCATCTTCGCGAGCACGCGCGACGGGCGTGTAGGCCTTCCGGTGGCGCAGTGGTTTCGCGATCGCGCGAAGGCACACGCTGCCTTCGAGGTCGAGCTCGTCGATCTGCGCGAGGTGGCGCTGCCGCTGTTCGACGAACCGCATCACCCGCGCCTGCAGAACTACCAGCACGCGCACACCAAGGCGTGGAGCGCGCGGGTCGCCTCGGCAGATGCGTTCGTGTTCGTGACGCCCGAGTACAACCACGGATCACCGCCTTCACTCCTCAACGCGCTCGACTACCTGGTCCGCGAATGGGCGTACAAGCCGGTCGGGTTCGTGAGCTACGGGGGCGTGTCGGCGGGGACGCGCAGCGTGCAGATGACCAAGCAGGTGGTGGTCGGCCTCAAGATGATGCCGATTCCCGAGGCGGTGAACATCCCGTTCTTCACCAAGCACATCACGGGCGGAGTATTCGACGGGAGCACGCAGGAGACCGCGGCCACGCGGATGCTCGACGAATTGGCGCGCTGGACGGCGGCCCTGGCCACGCTACGGCGCTGACGCGGCGGGAGAGATCCCGGGGGCGCCCGGAAACTGGACCTCGATCGCGCGGCCGGGCAGGGTGAAGACAGATGTCGTCCGAGGCGCGTGCGAATGCCGCAGCCGCTTCCTGTGTTCCGCACCTCCGGGTGTTCGCCGACACGTTGTTCACCGACGACGGCGACGAGCGGCGGACCGCGATGCTGCGGCTCGATTTCGCTTACGCCGGACGCCGCGTGCGCTCGAGCGACCACCGCACGGGTGGCCGGGACCGGCGCGCGGAGGCCGAGGCGTGCCGGTTGCTCGAGAGCCTCGGCGCGATCGAGCTGGCGCACCTCGAGGGCTGCGCGACCAACGTGTCCGTCGATCACGTGGTGTCGATCGATGGCGATGTCGACGCGCTATGCGCGTTCACGGCGTACGCGTTGCCCCAGTTGCGCGCGGCCGGCTGGCGGGTCGAGATCGATCCGGCGTTTCCATGGCAGGTGGTGTCCGACGACGCGGGCCTCTACGTGTCGGCACTGTCGGAGCGCGAGCGGCCGGACTGGTTCGGTCTCGAGCTCGGGGTCGAGATCGACGGCCATCGAATCGACCTGCTGCCCGCGCTCCTCGATCTGATCGACGGCGCCGGCAGCCTCGAGACGCTGGCCCGGAGCGCGCGGCGATGCGTCGCGGTGCGGGTCGACGATCGGCGCTGGCTGCCGATCCAACCGGCACGCTTCAAGCTCCTGGCGAAGGTGCTGGTCGAGCTCTACAAGGAGGGCCACGGCCCGCGGATCCCGATCACCGACGCGCCCCTGGTGGCCGAGCTGTGCGCCAGCCTGCACGGCGACACCCGACGCGTGCGCTGGGTCGGCGACACGGCGATCCGCGATCGCGGCTACGGCCTGGCGCTCGGACCGAGTCCGGTCTGCGCGGTGCCGTCGGACCTGCGCGCGGAGCTGCGGCCGTACCAGCGCGAGGGCTTCGCGTGGCTCCAGCATCTGCGCGCGCACGACGTCGGCGGCGTGCTCGCCGACGACATGGGACTCGGTAAGACGCTCCAGACGATCGCGCACGTGCTCGCCGAGAAGCAGGCGGGTCGCCTCGATCGACCGGCGATGATCGTCACGCTGACGAGCCTGGTCGGCAACTGGCAGCGCGAGCTCGCGCGGTTCGCGCCGACCCTGCGCGTGGTCATCTACCACGGTGCCGATCGCCACGATCGGCGCGCTCGGCTCGCCGAGCACGACGTCGTGGTCACGACGTATCCGATGGTGGCGCGCGATCGCGACGAGCTCGCGGAGCTGCCGCTGCACCTGGTGGTGCTCGACGAGGCACACGCGATCAAGAACGATGGTGCGCAGGCGAGCGCCGCCGTGCGTCGCCTCGACACTCGCCATCGCCTGTGTCTGACCGGCACGCCGATCGAGAACCACCTCGGCGAGCTGTGGTCGGTGTTCGACTTCTTGAACCCGGGCTTGCTCGGCAGCAAGGAGGAGTTCGCGCTCCACTTCCGCGCGCCGATCGAGGACAAGTCGGATCGCGTGCGGCTCCAGGCGTTGCGCGATCGGGTGCGTCCGTTCGTGTTGCGCCGGACCAAGGATGCGGTCGCCCCCGAATTGCCACGCAAGACCCGGCTGATCCGCCCGATCGAGATCACCGGCAAGCAGCGCGAGCTCTACGAGAGCATCCGCGTGGCCGCGCATGCCGATGTCCGCCGCCACATTCGCGAGCGCGGGTTCGCCGGTTCGCAGATCGCCGTGCTCGATGCACTGCTGCGGCTGCGCCAGGTGTGTTGCGATCCACGGCTGGTCGCGGGCGAGGCGGCGCGCGAAGTCACGCACAGCGCGAAGCTCGAGGCGCTGCTCGAGTTGCTCGATCAGCAACTCGCCGAGGGCCGGCGGATCCTGGTGTTCTCGCAGTTCGCGCGGATGCTCGGCCTGATCTCCGAGGCGTTACTCGCGCGCGGCGTCCGCCACGTCTCGCTGACCGGCCACACGCCGGATCGCCAGAAGCCGGTCGACGCGTTCCAGCAGGGCAAGGCCGACGTGTTCCTGATCTCGCTCAAGGCCGGTGGCGCCGGGCTCAACCTGACCGGGGCCGACACGGTGATCCACTACGACCCGTGGTGGAACCCCGCGGCGCAGGCCCAGGCCACCGATCGCGCGCACCGGATCGGGCAGACCAAGCCGGTGTTCGTCCACGATCTGATCGTGGTGGGCTCCGTGGAGCACCGCATGCTGGCGCTACAGCGCCACAAGCAGGCGCTCGCGGACGCGATCCTCGATCGCGGAGCGGTCGCCGGGAAGCGCCTCACCGAGGGCGAGCTCGAAGATCTGCTGGCACCACTCGCCTGATCGTCGCGCTCAGGGCAGTCGGTCGAGGGCGGCACGTGCCGCCTCGGCGCGTGTCGACGTTGGAAACCGCGCGAGAAACCGTTGGTAGCGTGCCCGCACGTCGGCGGCGCCGGCACGTTCGGCGGCGGTCGCGGCCCAGAACGCCGCGTCCTCGGCGACGACCGGATCGGTCGCGAGGTCGAATGCGGTCAGGGCATCGGTGTTGCGGCCCGCGCGGAGCGCCTGCCAGCCGGCGCGGAACGCGGCGAGCGAGGTCTTCGGGCCCGGTGGCGGGGCCCACACGTGGCCGGCGGCGATTGTCGATCGCGTGCCGCCGGCGGTGCGCTCGACGGATCCCGCGAACACGCGCGCCGACACGATCACGCCACCCGAGGCCATCACCTCGGCGCGACCGTTCGCGATCGCGAGCGTGGTGTCTCCGACGACGACGGACACGGGAGCACGGTTGCGAGCATCGATCGCGAGCGTGCCGTCGCGCAGCGCGACGGTGTCGCGGCCACCGACCTCGTCGCGCGAGAACTCGGCTCCGCGCACGGCGATCGTGGCCGGTGCCGGCCGGACGTGCGGCGCGACCTGTCGCGGCGGTGGCGGGACGTCGGGGGGAACGACCGTCGGATCGATCGTCGGATCGATCGTCGGATCGATCGTCGGATCGATCGTCGGATCGATCGGTGGCGCGACGGGGGGTGGTTCGACGGCGCGCGTGGGCGGATGCGCGACCACCACGCGAGAACGGGGAGCGACGGCCGGTGTCGACGTCGACCTGTCGTGATGTAGCCACATCACGACGACGATGCCGGCCGCGACCGCGAGCGCGGCACCGATCGCGGTGCGTTGCGCGCTACGGATCGGCGCGAGGTCGGCGCGGGCCAGCGTCTCGGCGGCGAGTGCGGTGCGTCGCGACGGCGCCAGCCGCGGGGGAGGTAGCTGGTGCACGAGTGCCCGGAGCGCGCGCTGGTCCGCGACGATCGCGGCACAATGCGCGCACTCGATCGCCGTCGCGCCGTCGGTGGTCGCGAGCTCGGCAAGGGTCTCGTGGTCGAGGCAGCTCACGGTGCTCCCCCCTGCAGACGCGCGCGCAGCTGCGTGCGTGCCTCGTGGACGCGGCGCCACAGCGTGCCCTGTGGAATGCCGAGCGCCGACGCCGCGTCGATCCCTCGCTCGCCCTCGAGATCGACGAGCACGAACGCGGCACGTAGCGCGTGCGGCAACCCGGCGATCGCATCGGGCAACTTCGCGAGCAACGGATCGCGCGGGGGCGTCGTCGCGACGGGTACGGCGTCGGCGATCGCGCGCAGCGTGCGCTTGCGCCGGATCTCCTTGCGGGCGTGCTCCTTGACGACGTTCGCAGCGATGCCGTGGAGCCACGCGCGGGCCGTGGTGCCACGGAACCGGCCGGCGGCGTGGAACGCACGCAGGAACGTCATCTGGACGAGATCGTCGACGGCGTCCGCGTCGCTGCCGCGCATGCGCGCGACGAATCGATGGATCGCGTCGACGTGGCGCTCGAACAGCAATCCGCGCGCGGTGCGATCGCCGGTCGCGCAGGCCGCGACGAGGCCTGCGTCGGTGAGCTCGTCGACGCGCGCCTCGGGGCGGAGCTGGAGCAGGACGCCGTGGTTCACAGCCGGTAGCGAATCCCTGCGGTGAGCTCGACGGTGGTTCCGTCGTGCTTCACGATCACGTTGTCGGGAAGGACCATCGATCCCGAGTACAGAGACGTGACGATGCCGAGGTCGATACCCCAGCTCGCTCCGATGTCGTGCCCGATCGTCAGTGCCACCTCCGCCATCGGGAACAGCTCACCGTCGGCGTGGTGGACCGTCATCGCGTCCCAGCCCGAGCCTTCCTTGGCGTCGAACCCCGCCCGGGTGTAGACGAGGCCGAGACCGAGCGAGGGCCGGATCCTCCACGGGCCATCCCCGAACGTGCGCGCGACGTAGCCGAGCGCGCGGCTGTCTACCACGCCGATCACCCACGGTACGATGACCTCCGTTGTCCGTGGTGGTGGTGCGAAGAAGTTGTCGTTGAACGTCCGGGAGGGCGAGATCGCGGCCACGGCACCCAGCTTCCACCGGCCATGGGCCGCGATGTCGACGGTCGCGCGCGCACCGTGCCCGCCCGCGCCCTGCATTCCCGCGAGCGCGAGCCACCTCTTCCCGCGAGTCTGCACGCGCGGCGAGGCGCGATCGATCAGCGCGGTCGCTCCGGGTCCGGACGCCGGAGCCGGCTCGACGGGAATGGGCGCCGGCGGCGCGATCTCGGGTTGCGGACCGAGGCCATCGTCGGCGGCCCAGCTCGCGACCAGCACACCGGCGCTCTCCGCGTCGGGCACGATCCGCTCGCGGACCCGACCTCGGCCGTCGCGTGCGAACAGGTATAGGCCACCCCCGGTGGTGGGCACGATGCGAACCTCGAGTGGCACCGTGCAACGTTCGCCGACGAGCCACTGTTCGATCGTCGCGCGCACCTCGTCGGAGGCGTGCGCGATCCGGACCTCGCAGGGTTCTGGCGCCGTCGGCTGGGCGATGGCCGGTGTGGCGATCACGGTCGCCGAGGCGAACACGAGCAGCGCGATACGCACGAGCCTCCTCATAGCCGGTACCGGAGCCCGAGCGCGAGTTGCACGTCCAGCGCATGGCTCACCTCGAGGGGATCGAGGGATTCGTAGCCCGCCAGGGGAGCTACCTGGACGTGTTGCCCGTAGAGCGAGACGATCAACCCGGCGTCGATGCCCCAGCGAGCGCCGATGTCGCGACCGATCACCGCCAAGCCCTCGGCCATCGGGCGCACCCTCTCGGCGGTGTCGTGCGTCGAAGGCATCTCGAGCGAGGACGATCCCATCGGGTCGACGTCGTCCACGATCCTCGTGTACGTGACCCCGGCGCCCACCGTCGTGCGAACGGTCCATCGCCCGGTACCGAAGATTCCCCCGATGTAGCCGAGTGCGCGTGCATCGGTCGCGTGCACGGTTTGCGTGGCGATCGCGTTGATCGTGCTGTAGCCGACGTGTAGGAGGGGGCGATCGGAGATCGCCGCGGCGGCACCGAGCGTCCATCGCCCGCGCGCGGCGAGATCGATCGCGAGCCGCGCGCCGACGTTGAACAACCCGAATATCTCGAGCCGTCGCTCGTCATCGGGGCGGGGAGGCGCGGGCGCGTCATCGACCCAGTCGTCCGATGTGGGTGGGTGAATGATCGACGGGGACTGGGGGGCGAGGCGGTCACCGGCGGCCCAGCTCGCGACCAGCACCGCAGCGGTTCGTGCATCCGGTGCGACACGTTCGCGAACACGTCCGCCGAAGTCGCGCGCCAGTACGTAGAAGCCTCCTTCGGTGGGCACCACGCGAACCTCGAGTGGCATGGTGCAGGGCTCGGGAGCGAGCGCCGCCTCGATCTCCGTCCGAACCTCATGAGGAGCGCGAACGATCGTCACCGCGCAGTCTTCGGCACCGGTGACCGGTTGCGCGCGCGCGGGGGCGGCGAACACCGTGACGATCGAGCTGACGAGCACCCAGCGCATGAGACCTCCCGAGAACGACACCGATCGACGACCGCGGGGGCCGCACAGTAGCCGCGAACGGCCGTTCGATGGCATGTACCGTGTGGTTGCCGATCGAGAGATTTTCATCGCCGGTTCGGGCGGGATTCTTGTAAGTCCGCGGATCCCGGGCGGCCCCGGCGCCATGGTGAGGAAACTCGGTGTTCCACCAGTGGTTGTTCGGCGAGTGGGCCGACCGGGCAGCGATCAACCGTGCGGCGGATGATCTCGTCGACGTCGAGCTCGATGTGAGTGCGCTGCAATCGACCGTGCGGCGCCAGGCGCAGGAGATCCTGTGGCGGGGCACATGCTAGTTTTGGATCGTGGCGACGGAGACCAGGACCGAGCGGTTGCTGTTCGTCCCCTTCGTGATGGTGTTCGTCGTCGGCGTGATCGTGGTGTCCACGTTCCTCGTCGACTCCCTATCGTTGCCGATCGTCATCTGCGCCGTACTCGGCGTCGGTGGTGTGTTCGCCTTCCACATCTGGTGGACGACGCGTCCTCGCCGGGTCGTCCACGTGTGCGCAGCGTGCACGCGCCGGTCCGGCCCGGGGATGTATTGCGCGTTCTGCGGTGCGCAGCATGCCGTGCTGGCTGCACACCTCCTCGAGGACGTCAGCGTCGAGGTCAGCGGAGGAAAGACCGCGCTACTCGTGCCCTACGGCACGCGACTGCCGGTCACGGTGTCCGACAAGTTCTCGACCGTCGACGATGGGCAACCGTCGGTCGAGCTGCACCTCGTGACGGGCATCGCTACGCCACTCCGCAAGACGATCGCGCGGATCAACTCGAAGCTGCTCCTCGACCAGCCGCGCAGGGTTCCCACCGTCGCGATGACGTTGACGATCGACGAGCGTGGGGAGCTCGAGGTGGAGTTGCGGGAGGTCGGAAGCGAGAGCGTGGTGCGGCGTCACGGTTTCTCGGTGCCGGTGTCAACTCCCGGACGAAAGCCAGACCAGGTCAACTGAGTCGAAGAGGGGCGTGCAGGACGCCCGTACGTGGCAGTGATCGCCGGCGGCACGGCGATCAGCGGCGCTTGAGCGGCTCGATCTCTTCGAACGTCGCGGGCAACCCGTAGTCGGCGCCGTAGTCGCTGGTGTTGGTCCACGCGCCGGGCGCCTCGTCATCGAGGGTCTCGACGCGGACCAGGTTCGGCAGCGACGACAGCAGGCCGGGATCGGGCAAGCCGCGCATGAACACGACCTTCAGCGTTCGGAACCCCGGCGCGGTCGCGATCACCTTCGCGTACTCGGTGATCGGTGCGAGCGCGGGGCGCGCCGGATCGGCGTACTCGCTGGCGGCACTGCTGTAGTACTTGAAGCCGAGGTACTCGATGCCCTCCACGGTCTCCCCGAGTACGCGCAGCGCCGACGGGGAGAAGCACTTGTCGGCATAGCCCGCACACTGGAGGGTGAGGTGCCGTACGCCGCGCAGCGCCGGCGCGATGTTGACCAGTGACGCGTCCTTCATGTTCGAACCGCTCTGCGATCCGATCACGCCCCACGCGAAGTTGATGTGATAGATGCGCTCGAGCGAGCAGGTCGCCAGGCCGGCGCCCTTGGCATCGACCGAGGTCACGCTGAGCGCGAGGTGAGGGTTGAGCCACTCGATCAGCGGTAGACCGGCGACCAACAGACCGGCCTCGCACCGCGCGCGCTCGACCAACCCGTTGGCTCCGAATTCGAGCTCGCGAATGAACGGGCGTGCGGGACCGGCGAGCTGGCTGCGATGCTTGCGCGCGAACGCCTCGCGACGGGCGATCTGCTCGTCGGTGGGTGCCTCGAGCAGGCACATCTGGAGGTACTCGCCGCGCGGATCGCCGCGCTCGATCAGCGAGTCGGCCCACACGCGCAGCGTGCTCGGCTCCGGGTGCTGCCAGTACTGCGCGAGCAACGCGTCGTGCTCGACGCGGACCGGCGCGGTAGCGGGCTTCGGTTTCTTGGCAGGCTTCGCCGGCTTCTTGGCGGGCTTCGCCGTTGGCTTCGCCGTGGTCGCGGCCTTCGCCTTCTCGGCGCGCGCGCGCTTGGTCGTCGTGCGTTTCTTCGCGGTTGCCACGGGCGTATCGCTTTCTAGTCGTCGTCCTCGCCGGACACCCGGGAGAACCCGAGCACCACGAGCTTGTCCTTCTTGTAGTCGGCGACGATCGTCATTCGCTCGTCCGGGTCCCACCGGTCGTAGGTCTTGTCGCCGTCGTCCGGCTTCCCGAGCTTCGTGCGCACCTCGGCCCGGCTCATCCCGACGCGCACGCCGCTGCGGAGCGGCCCCGGATAGTCGGCGAACTTGACCTCGGCACCGATGCCACGGACGTAGCGCTTCTGGCCCTTGGCGTGGAAGCGAACGTAGTCGATCCCCAGCATTCTCGTGCCGTCGATCGAGAACTTGTTGCCCATGTAGAGCACGCCGAGCGCCGGGTTCGCCTGTTCGTCGATCGTCTTGCCGACGGGCAGGCCAGCACGTTTCAGCACGGCCTTGACCTCCTTGTCCTTGAGCGACCGTCCGATCAGCGCGACCAGATCCTCCGCGAGCGTGTCGTCGGCGGTTACCTCCGGTGCGTGACGTTCGGCCGACACCGACTTCGCGTCGCGCGACTTCGCCGCCTTCTGGTAGAGCGCGAGGTCCGGTGACGACAGGAACCGCGTGGCGGCGAAGTCGGCCTCGCGCGCTTCGATGATCGGCGCGATCCGATCGACGGCGTCCCAGCTATCGGGCACGTGATACGGGCTCTTCAGCACACCGGCGAACGTCCCGCGAAAGTCCTCGTCGTACGAGCACGTGTCGTCGTCGATCCCGAGGAGGCGGGCGATCTTCTTCGCCGTCGCTTTGCGGCCCTCTCCCGCGTCGTGGTGGGTGTTGCCCGTGTACGTCGACAGGAACTTCGCGAGCGCGGGTGCGACGTCGAGTGTCGTGAGGTTCTTGCCGCACGCGTCGATCAGGAACCGGCGCGGCGTGATCTGGCGCTTGGCGAGCTGCTTGCCGATCGCGTTGGCGTGCTTCGCGGGGAGACCGTGCTTCTCGATCGCCCACGCGACGAGCAGCGCCATCGCCGTGAGTGGGGCGTCCTCGACGGCATCCGCCGGCCGGGTTTCGAAGTGCAGAGGATGGGTCGCGAGCCGGCCTCCTCCCATCGCGTCGTCGGGGAGCGAGATCCGGATCGAGCGCACCTTGTCGTCACGGTAGTTCGCCGACACCTCGAAGCCGTCGATGTCCCAGGTGTCGAACCGCACGTCGGGCGAATCGACGGGAGACTCGCCGTGCTCCAGCGTCCAGGTCACCTTCGGCGGTGGTCGCGAGGCGAGCAGCTTCGCGCGCGTCATCCCGAGCTCGAAGCCGGCGGGTTGTTCGGAGCTCTTGCCGACGAACAACGTCGACAACACCTTCTTCTTCTGACCCTCGGGGAGGTGGAGCGCGAACTCGAAGTCCGCCTGCTTGGCGACGACGTGGTCCGAGGTGACCCGGACCTTGCCGGCACGCGCGAGCACCTCCTGGACCGCCTCGTCCTTGACCGGTCTTCCGAGGAGACTCTTCAGCGTCGCCAGATCGATGGCAGGCTGCTTCGCCATGGAGCGACGACGATAGCGTGGATCGTGCGGGCTACTTGCTGGTCGCGGCGGTCATCTCGACCCGCAAGAGTCCCGGCGACGCGATCTCGGAAGCGGTCGCGAACCGCACCCGATACTGGCCGATGGCGCCACGCAGGTTCAGCGCGGTGAGGTTGTCGTGCTCGGTACCCGGCTCGCCGGCGAGATCGGCTTCGCTGAAGAAGGTCGCGTCGGTTCCGTCGGGACCGACGAACGGCTCGGTATCGCAGACACCGTCGGCACACGCGCGGACCTGGAGCTCGAGGTGGAGCGCGCCGCGCTGGTACAGCGCGCGGACCTCGTCGGACGACAGCGCTCGCCGCCAGATCGAGGCCTCGTCGACCACGATCCGCGTGTTGTATTGGGGGTCGCCCAGGTTGAAGCTCCCGAGCCGGATCTCGCCGGAGGTGTAGTCGAACGATGCCGTCCCGTAGTCGTGGTTGGTGAACCCGACCTCGCGACCGTCGACGTAGAGATGCAGGGTCGCCGACGAGTGTCCGACCTTCGTGCCGACCAGCAGGTGCCATCCGGCCTGGACGAGCGAGATGCCGCTACAGCTCGAGATCGAGGCCTCGTTGGTGGTCCCGCGCTTCGCGGAGACGATCCAGTTCGCGCTGTCGTTGCCCGGACACTGCTCGGGACACGCGGAACCGATCCACAGGTGCGGAGTTCCGCTCGGACCCTCTCCACCCATCGCGATCCGGTTGTCGTTGCTCTCGGTGCAGTCGAACATCTGCACCCAGATCGCGAACGTCACGTCCCCGGTGCCGAAATCGAAGTCGGTGCCCGGCATCGACACGTAGGCATCGCGCGCGATGTCGAACCCGCCGCCGAACACGCCCGGTGCCGGCGACGCACCTCCGCCGACGAACTTCATCGTGCCGTCGTGCTGGCCACCCGAGGTGTCGGGAACCGCCGTGCTGTTCGCGATCGCCTCGGAGTCGAGGTGCAGCAGTAACAGGTTCCCGGTCATGTCGGCATTGTTGGTCCGGTAGCCGGTCTCGATGCCACCGTCGTCGGGGAGGGGCCGACCGTACGGTCCCACCGGTATCCAGGCGAGCGTGGTCCACACGGCGGTGTCGTCGCCGGTGTCGAACGGACGAGACGTGTAGACCGCCGGTGCGCTGGTGTCGAACGGTGGGCCGGCGAGCGACAGCTGATCGTCGTGCCAGCCGAGGCTCCCCTCGTAGGTGCCCTGGTCGAAGGTCGCCGGACCCTCGTCGATGAAGGAGGAGCTCGGTTGCTGCTGATCGCTAAAGCCGAGTCGGCCACAGCCACCGAGGGCGAGCACGAGCAGGAGCCGGTTCGCGAACACCAAGCGCCAATTGTACGTCACCGCCGCGGCACCGGATCACTCGTCGTCACAGGCCGATGCGGATCACCTCGAACACCTCCGCGTAGACGTGACCGTAAGTGTAGCCGAGTGTGTGTGCGACATCGCGGCGCGCATCGGTGAAGCCCGGCGGGAACTGCGAGGCGTGCTCCGCGATCGCGGCGAGCTTGGTGTCGATCACGGAGGTGATGTCGACGACGCACGTCGGCGGGGGAGGTGCGGCGCCCGCCGGGAGGCGGGTCGCGAACGCGAGAATGTCGCAACGGCTGCGGCGAACCGCGGCGAGCGTGGCGCGATGGACGACCAGGTGATCGTGGTGGACGTCGTGCGCGCCGTGCACGATCACCAGCTCGGGATCGGCGGCGGCGAGCTCGCGCTCGATCCGGGCCACCAGGTCGTGCATCGGGAGCTCGTCGACCCGGCTGTCGCGCGTCTCGGGTGGGAGCACGAGGCGAACGCCGAGATGGCCGGCGGCGCGCCGGGCCTCCGCGGCACGCACCTCGTAGCGGTTGGGGATCGAGGCGACCTGGTGCGTCACCGCGGCGCCGGCGGCGGCGAGCTTGGCGACCAGACCGCCGGCTCCGACCTCGACATCGTCGGGGTGCGCGCCGATCGCGAACGCCCGCTGGACGTGGTCGAGTCGCATCGCCGTGATCGTCTCACGTTCTAGATCCCCCAGGCGAGGGTGACGCCGACGCGGTCGCCACCACCGGCACGCTCCCATCCGAGCTCGACCTGCTGCGGCAACAGGAACGCGAGCCAGCTCTCGTCGTCGCGAGAGTCATGGTTGTTCTCGATCGCGGCGCGGACCAGCGCGTCGCCCCAGTTCATGCCGATCGCCGCGCGCATGCCGGTCGTCCCACCAATGCCCTCGACGGAGTCGAGCATGAGCCGGCTATCGAGCCGCGTGTGCAGCATCGCGAACGACGCGAACAGGCGGGTGTCGACGATGCCGCCGTCGACCCAGCGCACGCCGAGCTGCGCCTCGGGGCCGTAGTCGGCGAAGCCGATCGAGAGCGTGCCGTCGAGCGCGCGCGGATCCGAGACCAGCAGCTCGCCGAGCCCGAACGTGACCCCGAGGCCGAGGCTGACCTGGGCACCGATGCCATTGCGTGCGAGGTCGAGGCCGACGTG
This sequence comes from uncultured delta proteobacterium, assembly GCA_963772655.1. GTDB lineage: Bacteria > Myxococcota_A > Polyangia > Haliangiales > Haliangiaceae > JABFXX01. The sequence continues at coordinate 198,240 of CAVYYE010000003.1, read as the reverse complement.
CGATCGCGACAGGATGCTGGTGGCGTGCCCGCCCATGAACTCGACGCCGGTGTTGACGTGTGGAGACACCAGGACCGACGGTCCGTCGTGTGGCTCCGCGGCGGCGGTCGTAGTCGCGGCTGCGACGAGTGCGAATGCGAGAGCGATGCGGTTCACGGCTGACCTCCGGTGGCGGCAGTGGAACCCCAGCACCACACCTCGATGCCGCGCTGCGCGCAGGTGTGTGCGAAACCGGCGGCCAGATCCGAGACGCCGGTGAGTGCGATGCCCTTGTCACCGACGAGGAAGGCGTCGCTACGTCCGAGCTGACCGACCTCGTTGCTGCCCCAGCACCACACCTGGCTGTCGCGCGTGAGCGCGCACGTGTGCCGCTCACCGACTACGACGCGCGTGGCGTCGAGATCGATGTGGAGCGGCTCGTCGATCCGGCATTCCTGATCGGAGTTGCACCGGCGGGCGAGCTCGGTGTCTCCGACCTCGCCGTTGCGATCGTCACCGAGGCACGACAGTCCGGTGTCGTCGATGATGCAGCGGTGGCGGGTGCCGATCGCGATGTCGACGACACCGTGTTGCGGCTGGTGCTGAGGCTTGGCGCCGAAGCCATCGCCCCAGCACCACAGCTCGGCGTCGTGATCGATGGCGCACACCGAGCCGTGGTCGATCACGACGCGCGTGGCCGCGAGCAGGGTGCCGTCGGATAGCCGCACGGGAATCGGTGGATCGAGCGCCGGGAGCTCGGAGCCACCGACGCGGCTCGCGGCGCCCCAGCACACGACGCGATCGCCATCGGAGATGATCGCGCACGTCACGTCGTCACCCGCAGCGATCGCTCGCGTGGGTGGAAGCGACGGCACGATCGCGGGACCGAGGATGCAATCGGGCGCCCCACCGTCGGCCTGGGGTGGATTGCACGCGCGTGGTCCGAGCGCGCCGTCCGACTGGTCGCCCCAGCAATGCACGGTGCCGGTGACCGACACGACACACGCGTGGCGATGACCGACCGCGATGGCCGTCGACGGCGGAACGTCGAGTGCGATCGGATCGCCGTTCTCGTCCGTCGGTAGCGGCACGTCGGAGCCGACCGACTCCACGCCGGTCGACGTCAGCACCATGGTGTGGTTGCCAGAAACGGCGAAGGACTGGGCGTCGTAAGGCAGTGCTGCGGGCGGATCGGGCGCGAGCGTCACGTCGCACGCCGGAAGTGCGAGGATGACAAAGAGTGGCAGTGGACGCATGGTCCGACCTGTCGTGCACGTCCAATACCAATTGGAGATCCAGCTAGTTACGAGACAGGTGGCGTCAAAGGGTGTTCGAGTTTGCCAGTTCGTGTCCAGGGTTCGACACACCGCGCCAACACGCGGAGACAATCTCGTCGCGTGGCGACCACGAAGCCGAAGTCGAAGTCGAAGCCGAAGCCGAAGTCGAAGCCGAAGTCGAAGCCGAAGTCGGAGTCGAAGCCGAAGTCATCCCGCGCGAAGCCAGCGACTTCGAACCCGGCGATCCCGATCGACGTGACGGCCGACCGCGAGGTCGCGCTCGAGGCCGCGATGATCGCGGCCCCCGACGATCGCGAGCCCTTCACCGTCTACGCGGACTGGCTGCAGTCCCGATCGCACCCACTCGGCGAGGTGATCGCGCTCGCGCTCGCTGCCGAGGACGAGCCGCCGCGTCAGCGCAAGCTCAAGATCAACGCGGTGCGCTCGCTCACCAGCTACATCGAGCGCTACCTCGTGCCACGTTACCCCGCGCTCGAGGCGCGCATGCTCGCGTACAAGCTCAAGGGGCAGGAGAGTGGCGCCGACGGTCTGGTCGGGTTCTCGAGCTGCTCGATCGTTTGGCGCCGCGGGATGATCGATGGGATCGAGACCTGGCAGTGGAAGCCGGCGATGCGCGCACAGATGTTCGAGTTGCTCGGCGATCGCCACGCGTTCCTGCTACGGCGGTTGTGCATTCGCGATCACCGGTTCGAAGATCTGAGCTCGATCTCACGACTCGCCGCGCTCGAGTCGCTCGACCTGCACTGGTCCAAGCTCGATGCCCTGGACGATCTGTCGCCGCTCGCGAACCTGCGCCGGCTGTCGTGGATCGATCTCCGCAACAGCGCGGTGTTCGATCTCTCGCCGCTCCGCGCGTTGCCGCTGCGCAAGCTCGTGGTTTCGGGATGCCCGGTCTCCGACCTGGCACCGCTCGCCGATCACCCGACGCTCGAGCACGTCGACCTCTCCAAGACCCGGGTCAACGACGTGTCGCCGCTGTTCGGCTGTCCTCGTCTGTGCAGGGTCGATCTGTGGGACGCCGAGGTCTCCGCCGCGGACGCGGAGGCGCTCGTGCGTAGCATCAAGCGCCACGACGCGACGCCGAGCCCGCTGTCCGACTACCATCCCTACGTCTCGCATCGAGACATCAACTGGTACGAGATCGACGCCTGATGCAGATCCGTAACTTCGGACGCAACCTGCAGTTCACTCCCGATCGGTACGTCCGCGTGCGATCGGTCGAGGAGCTCCAGTCGGTCGTCCGCGAGGGAAAACGGATCCGGCCCGTCGGGGCGGCGCACTCGTGGTCGCCGGCGTTCGTGACCGACGACACCGTCGTGTCGCTGGATCGGATGCGCGCGGTGCGATCGATCGATCGCGAGCGCATGCAGGTGACGGTCGAGGGCGGCATGCGGCTCCGCGAGCTGAGCCGGGTCCTCGATCAGCAGGGCCTGGCGCTCGCCAACCTGGGATCGATCGACGCGCAGGCGGTCGCCGGCGTGATCGCGACCGGCACGCACGGCACGGGGGCCGGGTTTCGTTGTCTCGGCGCGCAGGTCGCGCGGCTCGAGTTGATCGACGGCACCGGACGCTCGGTCACGCTCGAGCGCGGGCAACCCGAGCTCGATGGCGCGGTGGTCGGTCTCGGCGCACTCGGCATCATCCACGCCGTGACGTTCGACGTGGTCGAGGCGTTTCGCCTCCACGACCGCACGGCGAGCGAGCCGTTCGACGAGGTCATCGAGCGTCTCGACGCCGAGATCGCGGAGAACGACCACTTCAAGGTGTGGTGGTTCTGCCCCGAGTCCGAGGCGATCGTGTATCGCTACCAGCGCACGAAGGAACCACCGAACGACAGTCGCGTGCGGCGCTGGTTCAAGGAGCGCGTGATCGCGGTGGCGGTGTATCGCAGCCTGCTCGCGCTCGGCCAGCTACGCGATCGGCGCTGGATCCCGCGGTTCAACCGGTTCCTCACGCGCGAAGCCGGACGACCGCTCGATCGCATCACGCCGAGCTACATCGGCTTCTTGACGCCGAGCCCGCCGGTGCATCGCGAGACCGAATGGGCGTTCGACGTCGCCGACGCCAAGCCGCTTCTCCGCGAGTACCGCCGGCTACTGCCGACGGACGGCCACACGTACAACTTCATCCAGGAGCTGCGGTTCAGCAAGGCCGACGATCTATGGATGAGTCCCGCGTACGGACGCGACTCGATCTGGCTCTCGCTCTACAACGTCGATCGCCACCACTGGGACGCGCAGCTCGCGAAGTTCGAAGCGTTCGCGCGCGAGCACGGCGGTCGCCCGCACTGGGGGAAAGAAGCGACGTTCGATCGCGACTACCTGCGGAGCCAGTATCCGCGGTTCGACGACTTCGTCGCGCTCGCACGGAAGTTCGATCCCGAGGGGAAGTTCCGCAACCCGTGGCTCGACGGCATTCTCGGGTCGTAGCCGCGCCGGCTGCTTCAGACCGGCGCGGCCTCCTCGTGGAGTAGCTCCGCGAGGACGTTACAGGCATCGACCGCGGTGAAGATGCCTTCCACCCCGTCCCGGCCCATCACGATCGCTGATCCGTACTTGTGCTCGCCCATGATCTCGACGACCTCCTCGAGCGCGGTATCTCCCGTGACGATGAACGGTCGTTCCACCATCGCCTCCTCGACTCGCACCGTCTCGAGATCGACATCACTCAGCGTCTCGATGAGGTGGAGGTCGCGCTGACTCACGACGCCGGCACAGGTTGCCGGCATCGTCGATCACGGGAAGGTGGCGGATCCCGTTCGCGCGCATGGAGCGATGGGCCTCGGCGAGCGTCGCGGTTCGCGCGATCGTGATGGGCTTCGCGGTCATGTATCGCGCTACCGATGGCACCAACATGTCGCTTGGTAGTTGCATCGCTCGTGCCGTCGGGAGCGCTCGTGTGGGTCGGGATCGCACCCAGGTACGCCGGCAGCACCGCAATTCGCGACGTCGCGGACCCGCCGCACCGCAGCGAATTCGTGGTTCGATCCCGCTCGCGTCACGACTGTTAGCCTGGCCGTTACCTGCCGGAAATCTGGATCCCAGTAGCCTCGGGGCATGGGATCGCGTCGAATCCTCGCTAGTTGGGCTATCGGATGTTCGTTCCTGGTGGCGCTGTTGGCCACCCCGCAGGTGGCCAGCGCGGCACCGAGTGCGCCGACCGTGGAGCAACGCCTCGCGAACCTCGAGGCCTACCTCAATAACGGTGCGCCGCAGGCCGGGATGGAGACGCCCGGACCGGGCCACAACGGCTGGATGATGATCTCGACGGCGCTCGTGCTGTTCATGACGTTGCCGGGGCTCGCGTTGTTCTACGGTGGTCTCGTACGGCGCAAGAACGTGCTCTCCGTCCTCGCGCAGTGCTTCGGTGCGACCGCGCTCGTCACCGTATTGTGGTGGGCGATCGGATACAGCCTGGTGTTCGCGAAGGGAAGCTCGGTCCTCGGTGGCACCGAGTTCGCGATGTTTCACGGGCGTGACGTCGACACCCAATACCGACTACGGCGCGTGGGTGTCGCACAACGTGTTCGCGATGTTCCAGATGATGTTCGCGATCATCACGCCGGCACTGATCGTCGGCGCGATCGCGGAACGCATGAAGTTCTCCGCGCTGATCCCGTTCATCGCGCTGTGGATGTTCGTCGTGTACTTCCCGCTCGCGCACATGGTGTGGGGCAGCGACGGACTCATGAACGGCGTGTGGAACCCGGATGCGTCGATCAAGGCGATCGATTTCGCGGGCGGCACGGTCGTGCACATGTCGTCGGGCTGGTCGGCACTGGTGCTGTGCCTGATCCTCGGCAAGCGGACCGGGTGGGGCAAGCGCGCGTTCCTGCCGCACAGCCTCGTGCTCACGGCGGTGGGAACCGGGATGTTGTGGGTCGGTTGGTACGGCTTCAACGCGGGAAGCGCGGTTGCCGCCGACGGCATCGCCGCCAACGCGTTCGTCACCACGACGCTCGCGGCCGCGGTCGCCGCGGGTGTATGGCCCACGCTCGAGTGGCTGACGCGCGGCAAGCCGACCGTGCTCGGGTTCTGCTCCGGTGCGGTAGGCGGGCTCGTGGTGATCACTCCTGCCGCCGGGTTCGTGTCGGCGAGCAGCGCCATGGTGATCGGCGTGCTGGCCGGCGTCGTGCCGTTCCTTGCCTGCATGAAACTCAAGGCGGTCTTCAAGTACGACGACGCGCTCGACACGTTCGGCGTCCACGGCGTCGGTGGCACGCTCGGCGCGATCCTCGCGGGCGTGTTCGCGAGCCCCGACGTCAATCCCAACCTGTCGACCAACCTCTCGGGGTTGGTAGGCCACGGTCTTTGGATCGAGCAGCTCAAGGCCGTGAGCTTGACGCTCGTCCTGTCGATCGGCGGTACCGCCGTGCTCGCGTACGCGATCAAGGCGGCGATCGGGCTGCGGCCGAGCGTCGAGGACGAGGAGGCCGGGCTCGACGGCGCCGACCACGGTGAGGCCGGGTACCACGGCTCCGAGTCGGGACACGTCAGCGATCCCCAGCCGGCGATGGAAGTGGCCGGGGCAGCGCTCGACGCCCGGCAAACAGCGGCGGGATGAGCCAGAGAGCGCGATTCAGCGTCGCACTGTCGAGTCGACGTCTCGGTTCGTGGGTCTCGGCAAGCCAGCCGGTGTTTTCTCCGCGCCCTCGCCTCGGGGCCCACGAAGATGATGGGCTACCGGGCCATGAAGCCATGGATCCTCGTCGTCCTCGCAGTTGCCGCGTGTGGAGATAACCGGGTGGAAGCGACCGTCGATGCCGACCCTGGCGTCGACACCACGCCCGACGCACCCGAGTTCTCGGAAGCCCCGCACGGCAACGTGCCTCAGGTGGTGTCGCTCGGCGGCCCCGTGCTCGCGAACCCGGTCGTGGTGCCGATCTTCTTCGCGAACGACGACACCACCCAGGCGCAGATCGAGCAGATGCTGAACGCGCTGCACGGCTCGAGCTACTGGCACGACATCGGCGCCGAGTACGGCGTCGGCGACCTCACGGTCGCGCCGACGATCGTGACGACCGCGACGGTGCCGACCACGGACACCGAGCTCGAAGCGTTCATCGCCGACCAGCTCGATGGCACGCACACCGACTTCGGGACGCTCGATCCCAACGCGATCTATTCGGTGTTCCTGCCGTCGGGCGCGGTGCTCCAGACCGACTTCGGCCAGAGCTGCCAGGCGTTCGGCGCGTATCACTCCGAGACCTCGAACGCGGTCGGCAAGATCACCTACGCGCTGATGCCTCGGTGTCAGGGCGGCATCGATTCGCTGACGGTCGCGACCAGCCACGAGCTGATCGAGGCGGCCACCGATCCCCTGCCGTTCACCGAGGGCGCGTTCCAGGACGTCGACGCCGAGCACGCGATCTGGGGCTTCGTGCCCGGCGCCGAGGTCGGAGACATGTGCGAGTTCCTGTCGACGGCGGCCGACGCGACGGTCGGTGGGTTCCGCGTCCAGCGCTCGTGGTCGAATGCCTCGGCGGCAGCCGGCCACGATCCGTGCGTGCCGGCGCTCGACGATCCGTATCAAGGGGCCGCGCCGCTGTTCGTCGAGGATCTGCCGTTCGGTAACTCCCAGGGCCAACCGATCACGACCAAGGGCGTGTCGATTCCGGTCAACACGACCAAGACGATCGACATCGCACTGTTCAGCGACGCCGAGACCGAGGACTTCACGGTGCGCGCGTTCGATGCCAGCCTGATCTTCGGTGGCCAGCCCGAGCTCACGTTCGCCTTCGATCAACCGAGTGGTCACAACGGCGACGTCCTGAAGCTGTCGATCACGCGCACGCGGCAAGGGCAGGGCGGTAGCGAATTCCTCCTGGTCGTCGGATCGCAGAACCAGGCGACCTCGATGTGGTGGGGCTTCGTCGGGAACTAGCGGGTGTTCAGCGACGTCCCACCCCACGCACTTCGGTCGCCGCTTGCCGTCGCGCACTCGCGAAAATGCGCAAACGTTGCAGCGGTTCGCGAGCATGCAACCGGTGGCTCGCGAGTGAAGGCTGGTGAACAGTACATGCAGGGCCATGAAGAGATCAGCTGGTGTGATCGTTGCGGTGTGCGGTGTGCTCGGTCTGGGTCGCGTGTGCTTCGCGCAGGCACAGTTGGTCCCGAAGGAACATTCGCTCGTCGGTGCCGAAGACGAAGAGGTCGACGGGTGGAACGGGTCGTTCGCGGGGATCTCGACCATCAACCTCGTCTCCAACTCGAGTGTCGTCGGTCAGGTCGAAGGCACGTCGTTGTTGTTCGGGATCGGTCTCTTGGGCGGTGCCGAGTACGTCAAGGGCAAGAACGTCCTTCGCAACACGTTGTCTCTGTCGGAGAGCGTCGCGCGGACGCCGGTGCTCGACGAGTTCATCAAGACCAACGACGTGGTTCAACTCGAGGGACTCGACAACTACTTTCTCGCGAACCGGTTCGGCCTGTTCGGCCGCGCCGCGATCACGACGTCGCTGTTCAAGTCGACCGACGTGCGCGCCGAGCCCACGACGTGGATCATCAAGGGCGAGGCCGATCCGCTCCGCGTGGACGCGTTCCGGCAGCCGCTCGCGAACGCCCTCAGGCCGTTCACTCTGTCCGAGTCGACGGGCGTGTTCGCCGATCCCACGAGAAGCGAAAAGGCCACGGTCAACCTGCGCTTCGGCGTCGGTGCGAGACAGACATTCGTCAACGGCGCGCTACTGATCGATGACGACAAGGCGACATCGGATGTCGAGCTACTTCGACTGTCCAACGTGCATCAACTCGGCCTCGAGGGTTTTGGAGGCTTCAGCGGCCAGGCCAAGGAAGGAAAGCTGATCTACCGCGCGGGTGTCGCCGTGCTGCTGCCGTTCGCCAACAACGACTCGTTCGATCGCAGCACCACGAGCCTGACGCGCGTCGCGTTCGAGGGAAACGTGACGGTCAACGTGTTCGACTGGATGTCGCTGGTCTACAGCCTCACCGTGACGCGCGACCCGCAGTTGTTCCCCGTGGGCAACGAGCGGACCCAGATCCAGAACAACCTGTTGCTGACGTTCAAGTACACGTTCGTCGAGCGCAAGAACAAGGCGAAGGCCGGGTCATCGGAGGTCGACAAGGACAGGCAGCTGGCAGAGCTCCGGGCGCGCGCCGAGGCTGCCGAGACCAAGCTGAGAGAGTGCGAGGAACAACTCGCGGCATGCAGCAAGCCGGTCGAACCGACACCTGCGCCGGAGCCGACGCCCGCGCCGGAGCCGACGCCCGAACCGACCTCCGCACCTACGCCACAACCGACCCCCAGCGAATAGCGCCGCGGATCATTGGATCACGGGGCAGCTGATCGTCGTCGTCAACCGGAAGTGCGACTGGTCGGTGTGGCGCTCGGCGTGGAACACCGCCAGCGAGTACACGCCCCCGACGGTGATGCCGAGCTCCGACGCGCGGGCGTCGAAGTCGATCGTGGCGCTCTCCGCGATATGCACGCCGCCGAGGTCGAGCGCGAGCTTGTTGTTGACGAACACCCAGACGTCGTCATCGCCGTCGAACTCGAACTGCTCGCCGCCGCGGTACTGGAACGTTCCGTGGACCTCGGTGGTGAACAGGAAGTTGTGGCCGTAGATCTCGGTGTTCGGCCACCCCATCCCGTCGAGCGGGAAGAAGTCCTGATCGTCGAACGTGTACGTGCCGGGCGGGTTCTCCGTCAGCGGCAACGGCTGCTCGAAGTGCATGTTGATGCCGGGCGTGTCGCGGTACCACTGGTCGAACGACGCCGCGCCCGAGATCGTGTGGCTGGCTCCGGGGAGCGCGAACACCGGCTTGCCGTCGGCACCGAGGTCGGTCTTCACGAGGCCCTGTTCGGCACCGGTCGCGTGCTCGAAGTCGGGATGATCGGCTCGGAAGTCGCGCAACACGGCGACGAGCTCGCCGCACGCGCCGCTGTCGCTCGGCGGTGCCACGGCGTCGGTCGGATTGGTCGTCGAGCCGGCATCGACGTTCGAACCATCTGGACGTGGTCCGCAACCGACGAGCGCGACCACGAGAATGGCGTGCCTCATGAATCCCCTTGGGTGTGGACGGGAGCTGGAACTACTTCGTCAGCGTGCGCGTGAAGTCGACGTGGCCATCGGCATCGACAAACTCGGCGACCAGCGTGGTGCCCTCGATGCTGATGTAGAGGAAGCCGGGACGCTCGCTCTGGAACCGGGTCGGGTCGTGCCCGACGAGTGGCTTGCCGGAGCCGCCGGCGCCACTGACCGCGAGCTCGGTGCCCCCGCACGTCTGCTCGAGCCACTGGCGGTCGTGATCGTGTCCGCACAGATAGAGATCGGCGTTGCCGCACACGACGCCATCCATGAACGACTTCACGCCACGTCCGCTCCACGGAAACACGTCGGTCCCGTTGCCGTCGTAGGTGCCGGCGTTGCCGTGGCTACCGTTCGAGAAGTAGGGATGGTGGCCGTAGGCGATCTTCCAGGTCGCCGTCGATGCCCCCAGCCACGACGCGACGTCGGTGCGTTGCGCGGCATCCTGCTCGTACATCTGCATGTTGGTGTCGAGCGCGAACAGCTCGGTGTTTCCGGCGGTCCAGTGGTAGTAGGCCGCCGGCATCTTCCACTTCGCGGAGTGCTGCGTGTACGCGATCTCGTTGGCGCCCTTGTCGAACTCCGAGCCGGCGCCGTTGCCGCCGTAGTCGTGGTTGCCGAGCACGACGTAGAACGGGAACGCGAGCGGCGCGTAGGGTTGCTCGAACTTGGACGCGAATTGCGGATCGGTGGGCGAGCTCGCACCGCTGTCGTAGATGTTGTCGCCGAGGAGCAGCGCGAAGTCGCAGCCGCGACGGTGGCAGAAGTTGTCGATCGCACCGGCGACCGCCCACTGATTGCTGCTGCCGCGGCCGGTATCGCCGAGCGCCACGAACGCGCGGCTCGCCGGGGGTGGGGTGTCGAGCGGGTAGATTCGCGCCGCGTCGACACCGCGCCGGAACACGTTGAGCTTGCCGCACTGGGCGAAGTGGTTGTTGGACACGTACGGCGCGCCCGGCTGGTGGACGTCGGACTCCCACCCGGGGCCGTTCGAGATGAACGACTTGACCTCGAACCACGACGCACCGTCCGCCGGGTATCCGTGCGAGCAGTCCATGTCGACGTCGAGCATCCAGTAGTGCATGCCGACGCGGTTGAGGTCCTCGACGCCGTATCCGTCGGCGGCCACCGTCGCGGGCGGCCCCCAGTCGGTGGGCCACGCGTCGGTCGTCCAGTCGAGCGGCGTGCCCTCGGCGACGATGCCGTGCGAGGTCATCACCTGGGTGGGCTCCGCTCCGTACCAGTCGAGCACCGTGTCGCCCTGCTTCCACGGCTCCGTGGTCTGGTTGCGGTCGTTGCGGTGAACGATCGGGATCGCGCACGCGAGGTTAGTTGCGGTGCAGTCGAGGCCGAGCAGTGCGTGGGCCTGGTCGTGATCGAGACCGCCGCGGATGAACATGTCCTGGCCGGGCTGGGTCTCGCCGTAGATCAGGATCACCGTCCGCTGGATGGGACTCGTCGATTCGGCGCCGTCGGTCGGCGCACCATCGTCGTCACCAACAACGTCATCGCCCGGAACCGAGCTCGCGTCACCGCTGGCCACGGCGCAGCCAGCGCTCGCGAGTACCACGAGCAGCACCCCTCGCATGCCCGGCGATCAAGCAACATGCACGCCACCCGGAGGTCGACGTGATCACACGATCGGGGTGTTCGCGAGTCGTTTTCGCGTTGCGTTCGTCAACAACGACAGCGACGCGTTTGGTCTCCGTGGCGGCTCAGCAGCCGTGCGAACCGCGATCGTCATCCTTACCCGCCGACCGGCGGGGCGGAGCCATTCACGTACCGACGCCGAACCGGGGCAGCACCCAGAGCTGGAGCGCGAAGTACACGACCACGATGCCGATGACCCAGGCGATGTCCATGACCTGATCGGTGATTAGCATGTCGGGCCGAACCGGCCATGCGTCACGGGGTCACGGCGCGCGCCCAGCGGATCCGAGCCCACAGTCGTTCGTGCAGGAAGTAGCCGAGGAACGCGAACGCGTTCGCGGCAAGCGCGAAGTCGAGCGCGAGATCGACCCGACCCGTGGAATCCATGAAACCAAATGAAGCATCGGCAGTGCCAGCGCGATGCGGGCCGGCGGACGTGGCGGGTGCGACCGCGTATACGGTGCGTCCCGACGAACGCCTTGCGCATCCGCTGCACGGCATGGCTTCGGCGCCAGGTCCGCCAAGAGCCGAAGTGTGGAGGGAGGCTCGCCGACCGTAGCTCCGGACTCCCGCCGACGATGGCACGTGGTGTGAAACACGTTCTGTCATGGCACGCGACGATCAGGCCCTTGCATTGTGGGCCCCCCAGGGCTCTTCGGCCCGCAGGGCGATCTCACGGATCGCCGCCGTCGGTGTGGCGGCGGTTGCATTCGCGAGCATCCCGGTATTGCCGCTCGCCATCATCGGCCCGGTCGCGCTGGCGACGTTCCTCGCGTTCCTCACGTTCGAGGTCGGTGGAGCACGCACCAGCAAGTCACTGGCGGCGTGGCGCGAGCGTGGTGAACGACAGGCGGCGCGCGAGAACGCGCTGGTGTCGGCGGGCTGCGGCCGCGAGAAGCTGTTCGAGCTCGAGCGACTCGTCGCGTCGATCGAACACAAGGACCCCGAGCTCGCGAACCGGCTCGAGCTCCAGTCGCTGCTCGATCGCCATGTCGCGCTCGCGATCTCGTACCAGCGCGCGCTCAATGCGCTGCGGATGTCCGACTACCAGCAACTGCTGCGCATCCGCGACGAGCTGCGCATCGACTCCGCACACGATCCCCGCCGGCTCGAGATGTGCGAGCGGCGGATCGAGAGTCACGAACGCGTGCAGACCAAGGCCCAAGCGCTCGAGGACGAGCTCGCGATCCTCGACGATCTGATCCACCTGGTCGCCCAGCGCGCGGCGTGCCCCGACGAGTTGCCGCCGAACGACGCGATCGAGCACGACCTCATGGAGCTCGACGGTCGCGACGCGGGAGCGCGCCTGCTCGCCGCCGAGATCCACTGAGGTTGGGGCTGCCGGCGTGAGGCGGTACACTCGAGGTGCTTGCGCAGGTTGGGTATCGCGATCGATGACGAGTCCTTCGCGCCACGTGCGACCATTCGCGGGCGGCTCTCCGTCGGTCCGGGCAAACGGACGTTCTGCGACCGCCTCGAGTTGCGCTTCGTGATCGTGACCAAGAGCGTCGGGTACGACGCGCGGAGTAGCGTCCACGCCCACGAGCTGGAACGGGGCGAGTGGGGCGCCGAGGCGTTCGAGATCCCGTTCGAGATCGCGGCACCGAAGTATCCCCCGACCTACAACGGCGAGCTGTTCCAGGTCGGCTGGTCGCTGGTCGCCGCGGCCCAGTGCTTCGATCCGGACAACGTGTCGGACGTCTCGAACCTCGAGGCCGGCGTCGATTTCCGACTCGAACGCACCGAGACGCTGACGGTGACGGCCATGCATCCCGGGGATCCCGGCAAGGTCGACGAGCGCTCGACGAAGAAGACCTGGGTCGCCGGCATCCTGACGCTGGGTGTCGTGGCAGCGTTCGCGCTGTCGGTCTACCTCGGCAGCGTTACCAACAGCATCGTGTTCGGACTGATCGGCGCGATCATGATCCTGACGACGTGGTTTCTCGCCTACCAATACCGGCTCGCCGGCGTGGCGGGGGTGCCGCAGCTCTCCGTCGAGCAGCCCGCGGGAGGTGGCTACCGCGAGCGGGCGGGGCGCCACGAGCTCGTGGTGTGGATGAAGCCGGGCGCACCGATCTCGACCGTGAAGGTCGCGATCCATGCCGAGGAACGCGTCGAGACCGGCAGCAAGACCTCCGACAACTTCAAGGTGCGCAAGCACGCGCTGTGGGAAGACACCCTGGAGCTCGCTCGGACCACACCGGGCGAGTGGCGCCGGGAGCTCCCACTGCCGACAACCCCGATCGCGGGCTCGTTCGACGCCGGTCGCGGCAACTACGTGCGGTGGCGCGTCGAGCTCGAGGTCGTGCTCGAGGACGGCTCGACGATCGAGGACGTGTTTCCGCTACGTGCGCGCCCCGATTGATCAGGGCTTGTTCGGCGGCGCCATCAGCTTGGTCATGCACTCCGCATAGCGTGTCATGATCTCGGTGGCCTGCTTCGCCAGCTCCGGCGACGGCTTCGACGACTGGGCTGTCTTCGCCATCTTGGTGCCCCAGGCGGTCATCCGCTTCTGGACGCCGTCGGCGCATGCCTTGCTCTTGCACCGGCACATCTGGTTCGTGAACGACTCGAACTTGGCGATGATCTTTCGATCCTGCTCGGCGTCCACCCGATCGTGCGAGCTCACCTTGCCGGTGAACTCGTCGATCGCCGAGCCGAGCACGCCGACCGCGATCGAGCCGCGGAGCGAGATCTGAGCTCCGCGCGCGGTCAGCGAGATCGCGCGCATCACGCGCTTGACGGCCGCCGGCGTGCGCTTGCGCTTGAGGTCGCGCTGGATCTCCCGGTTGCCCTCGTCGACGAACTTGCGTGCCGCCTTGGCGTCGGTCGCGGCTGCCATCAGGGTGCCGGTCACCGTCTTGCGGCTCACCGTGAGGTTGCCCCACGCGCGCAGCACCGGCAGCGATCGGTCTACTTGCGTGGTGCTGGCGAACAGCCCGAACATCGTCGCCTTCGGATCGAGCTTGCGGAGCCCGCCGTGCACGGGGGACTTGGCGAACGTCTTCTGACCGAACCACGCGTCGACGCGGTCCTTGTGATCGGGAGCCATCGAGACCATCACGACGTTCGGCGCCACCCACGGAAAGTACGCCGATTCGCTGCGGCGTTTTGTCACCGTCGCGACGGTGTAGGTGCCTTGTTGCTTGACGGAGACGGTGCGTCCGCGAGCGATCATCTTCAGCGTGGATTTGAAGCACCGCGTCGCCTTGGCACGCGAGATGTTGAGCTGGAGGTACGCGACCGTGTCGTCGCCGTCGTGCGGATCGGAGGCGATCACGACGCCGTCGATCGCCGATAGCGGATCCCACCCACAGGTCGTCTTGATCATGGCGTAGCCCTGGTCGATCTTGCGATCGCTCGCCCGGAAGGCGGCGAGTGCCTTGTCGAACAGTGGCGACTGGCGGATCGCGCCGACGTCGATCGCGAGCACGATCCCTGTCTTGGCCGGCAAGTTGGCCTGCGCCGCGGCCCAGGCCTTGCTGACATCGGCACGGGCGACCGATGCCATGCACGCCATCACTCCGAACACCCACGGGACGAGCTTTGTCATCCGCGCATCCTAGTCGATGATGGGGCGTGGATGTCGATGCTGCGCTCGTGGCTGCGGATGCCGCGGTCCGCGCGCGCGATCCGGGCGCCGCACTCGCGGCGCTCCTCGAGGCTTGGCAGGTCGTTCGCGCACCCGAGCTCGCGACGTTGATCGACACGGTGTCTCCGATCGCGGCAGCGGGGCGGCTGCCGATCACCGGCGGCTCGCAGCGTGCCCTGCACGCCGCCTGGATGGATGTCGAGAAGGCGGGCGACCCCGCCGACATCGATCGGCTCCTCGACGAGCTCACGACCGGCAAGCTCGGACACACCGAGGAACGGATCGCGCGCCTCTCGCGCCGACCTCCGGATCCTCGCGTCGCCGCGCGGCTCGAGGCGCTGCTGGAGGCGCCGCCGTCGGTGGCGTTCGTCAAGGGGAGCTCGGTGCCGATGTGGAACGCGGTATGCGCCGAGCTCTCGCGGATCGCGGATCCGCGCACCCGCACGATCGCCGATCGACTCGCGTGGTTGGCCCACGATCGCGCGCCCTCGCCATTCGATGCCGGCACCAAGCGGAGCCGCACCGTCAAGGCCGTCGCCGCGGTCGCGCAGGCGATCGCACCGGCGGCACCGCTGTCCGACGAGGCGCGTGAGCGGTGCGTGGCGTTGGCCGAGGCGCTCGCGCCGCTGGCCGCTCGATCGGATGGCGGGGCCGAGATGCTGGCGCAGATCTATGCCGACCCGCGAGACCTCTCGCTGCGTGCGGTGTACGCGGACTATCTATCGGAGCAGGGCGATCCTCGCGGCGAGCTGATTGTGCTCCAGCTCGCGCGAGCGCCCGGGGAGCCACCTTCGACGCGCGAGCGCACGCTTCTTCGCACGCATCAGAGTCGATGGGTCGGGCCGCTCGGTGCGGCGCTCCGGTATGTCGCGTTCGAGCGCGGGTTCGTCGCCGTTGGCCACCACACCCCGGATGTCGACCTGTCCGTGCTCGCGGTCCCCGAGGCGGCCACGCTCGAGGATCTCCACGTGACCACCGACCGGTTCGACGACGGCCGCGTGCTGGCGGCGCCGCCGTTTCACGGTCTCCGGCGGATCTCGGGGCTCGGATGGCAGGCGACGGCGGGCCTGTTGACGGCGCCGGCTCCCACGATCCGCGAGATCCGGGTCGTCGACGTCGCGGCACTGCCACCGGACTCGCGGGCGTTCGACGCCGACCTCGCCCTCGACGAGCTCGAGCTCGACACCGGTTGGCAGAGCGGTGCACCGTCCGACGAGGCGGTTCGCGCGTTCGTCGCGTCGCGGATCGTACGGCGGTTGCGACGGCTCCACGTGGGCAATCGTGCGCGCAACGATCCGGCGTTCGTCGCCGGCTTTCTCGACAGCGAGATCGGGACGATGTCGTTCGGCCTGTTCACGTTTGCCGCCACGCTCGCGGTCACGCGCGAGGGCGGCCAGCCCCGCACCCGGATCGCGTGCGAGTCGTACGGGCACCGCGCGAACTTCGGACCGATGCTCGGCTCGCTCCAGCAGTGCGCGGCAGGCTGGCCCGGCGACCGCATCGGTCCGGTCGAGCTCGCGCTCGATCCGACCTACGACGACGATCCCGAGGCGCGCACGGCGGTGATCGAGGCCGCGCGGGCACTGGGGACCGAGCTGACGATCGTGAAACCGCCGGCTCGCAAGCGCCGCCGCCGGCGGCGTTAGGTCACTGTAGTGGGAACACGCCGTTGCACGGATCCGGATCCGACCAGCGATCGATCCACATCCCGCCCGAGCACTGGTACCACTCGCCGTCGAACTTGCTCTCGACGCAGGTGTTCTCCGGGACGTCCTGCTCGAGCGTGCCGGAGTAGCAGGTCGGCCCGTCGTTGGTCGGCGGGGGTGGCGTGGTGCCGCCACCACCACCGGTGTCGTCCATGCCGTCGTCCTGGCCACCGTAGTCGTCGAGCGCCTGCTGCGCGTACTGGATGCGCTTGGTCTTGGCGCACGCACCACAGATCTCGTACTTGTTCTGGAACGCGGTCACCGCGGTGTTGATCGTGGTCGCGGCGCGCAGCTCGGGCAGACCGTAGCCGCCGAGGGTGTCGAGCTCGTACCAGATGAAGTCGAGCTGGGTCTGCAGCGACCACCGGTACAGGCCGCGCGCCGATGCGAACGAGGTCAGGCTCTTGCTGCCGCGGTTCCAGCGGCCGCCGATCGACCACTGCGCGATGCCGCGCCCGGGACCGCCGCCGTACTCGACCGCGGTCGGCCGCACGCTCGACTCCTGCATCAGGTTGCCGACGACGCCGGCTGCCTGGATCTCCGTGAGCCCCTTGGCCACGAAGTAGTTGAACGCCGAGTGGGCGTTGTTACCGAGCGCGGCTTCGGAGATGGCGGGCGGCAGATCGTCCTCGGTCGGGAGATCGTCCTCGCCCACCATGCAGCCGGTCGTACCGATGATCAGGACACAAAGTAAGGCTCGCACGGCGTCGGACTTGGCAAGTCACGTGCCCGTGGTTTCGGGCGATCGACACGAGGTACGTGTGTGGATTCACGTTGCACGATCGTGTGCACTGGAGACCGCACTCTCGGTGCGCGCTCCCTGGCAACTGCCGTCGTGCATTTCGGATGTGCAAGGCAGTGCGCGAACTGCACCGACGTTGCTCGGAGCGGCAACTCCACTCGCCACGGC
This sequence comes from uncultured delta proteobacterium, assembly GCA_963772655.1. GTDB lineage: Bacteria > Myxococcota_A > Polyangia > Haliangiales > Haliangiaceae > JABFXX01. The sequence goes on along the minus strand of CAVYYE010000003.1, from coordinate 181,061 downwards.
AAGCGTGCGCGCTCGCGTCGCGAGAGACTGCCGAAACATCTGGACTGAACGAGTGTTCAGGATACGATCGAAGGATGCGTCTCGCGCGGACGTGCTGCCTCGATCTCGACACCTTCTTCGTGTCGGTCGAGCGCCTGCTCGATCCGAGTCTGCGCGGCCGGCCGGTCGTCGTCGGTGGCCGGCGCGGCGGTCGCGGCGTGGTGACGTCCGCGAGCTACGAGGTCCGCACGTTCGGCGTGCGCTCGGGGATGTCGATTCGCGAGGCCTCGGAGCGGGCGCCCGCCGATGCCGTGTTCGTGCCCGGCCACCACGAGGTCTATGGCGACTACTCGCGGCGAGCGCGCGAGATCGTCGAGCGGTACAGCCCGATCGTGATCGCGGCGAGCATCGACGAGCAGTACATCGACTTCCGCGGTTGCGAACGGCTATACCGGCGACACGACGACGCCGATGACGACGCCACGATCGTCCGCGTGGTCCGCGAGATCACGGCGACGATCGCTACCGAGCTCGGCCTTCCGGCGAGTGCCGGGATCGCGACGAGCAAGTCGATGGCGAAGGTCGCGAGCGGGCTCGCCAAGCCCGAGGGCGTGCTGCTGGTGCCGTCGGGATGCGAGGCCGAAACGCTGGGGCCGCTGCCGGTGCGCAAGCTACCGGGGATCGGGCCCGTGGCCGAACTGCGTCTGCACGAGCGCGGCATCACGACGCTCGCCCAGCTCGCAGCGGCACCGGAGATCAGCCTGCGGAGGATCTTCGGTGCCTACACGGCGTCGATCTGTCGCGCGGCGTGCGGCGACGGTTCCGACGAGCTCGGCCGCGAGCGCCCGGCGTTTCGCGAGCACGATCCGCACGGCGTGGTGGCGGGCACGATCTCGAACGAGCGGACGTTCGTCGAGGCCAACCCCGACACCGCGATCGCCGTGTTGTCGTCGCTGTGCGAACGCGTCGGCTCGCGCGTGCGTCGCCGCGGCGTGCTGGCGGGGCAGGTCACGCTGAAGCTGCGCTACACCGACTTCCAGACCATCACGCGCGGTCGAACGATCGCTCCGACCAGCGTCGACTTCGAGCTCCACCGGATCGTGATGGACCTGTATCACGACGCGCGCACGCGCACGTTCCCGATCCGGTTGCTCGGGATCGCGATCGGCAAGCTGGTTCGCGCCGATCAGCTGTCGCTGTTCGACGAAGACGAGCGACGCGGCGTCGCGGTCGATCGCGTGCGCGAGCGTTTCGGCTACGACACCATCCACCTCGCGACGACCTTGTCTCGCCGTCGCTGACATCGCTTGCTACGGTCGCTGCCGTGCGAGCCGCCGTCTACACCCATTACGGACCACCCGACGTGCTCGAGGTCCGCGACATCGAGACCCCGCGCCTCACCGATGACGAGGTGCTCGTGCGCGTTCGTCGCAGCACGGTCAACCGGACCGACGATGGGTTCCTGCGAGCGCACCCGTTCGTGACCCGGCTGTTCAGCGGTCTGACGCGTCCGCGACATCCGGCACTGGGGTGCGAGTTCGCGGGCGATGTCGCGGAGGTCGGCAAGGCGGTCGAGCGGTTCGCGGTCGGCGATCGCGTGTTCGGGTTCGACGACAAGGGGTGGGGCGGTCACGCGGAGTACAAGGTGATCGCGCACGACGCCGGGATCGCGAAGATCCCCGACGGCATCGACTACGACCAGGCGGCCGCGAGCACCGAAGGTGCGCACTACGCGATGATGTACCTCGAGGCGGCCAACATCCGCGCGGGGCAACGCGTGCTCGTCCACAGCGCGACCGGCGCGGTCGGCTCGGCGGCGATCCAGCTGCTCCATCAGCTCGGCGCCCACGTGACGGCGACCAGCGACACGCAGCACCTCGATCTCGCGACGTCACTCGGTGCCGAGGTCGTGATCGATCGCGAGCGCAGCGACTTCACCGCGTGCGGCGAGACGTTCGACGTCGTGTTCGATGCGGTCGGCAAGAGCACGTTCGGCGCTTGCAAGTGCCTGCTCGTGCCCGGCGGGATCTACATGTCGACCGAGCTCGGCCCGTACCTCGAGAACCCGTTGCGCGGCATCGCGAGTCCGCTGTTCGCGCGCGCTGGTGCCAAGCGCGTGCTGTTTCCGCTGCCGACGTACGACCAGGGCACGATCGAGCGCCTCGCCGAGTACCTCGCACGGGGCGAGCTGCGACCGGTGATCGATCGCCGGTATCCCCTCGACGACATCGTCGCCGCATTTCGCTACGTCGAGACCGGTCAGAAGATCGGCAACGTGGTGATCGAGATCGCCTGACCGCGCTCCGTACGTGGTCGCGGGGTGTGACCTCACCGACACCGCGACCGGTCGCTAGCCCGCCTTGCGGCGCGGCTCGGCGAAGAACGCACACAATTCCTCGTGCCGTGCCTTCGCATCGGCACGACCGAGCTCGATCAGCTGGGACGCGAAGCCACCGTCGAACATCAAGTACGACAGCAGGTCGCCGGTACGGGCGGTGCCGGCCTCCGCGAGACATCGGATCACCCACGCGACGATGCTGCGCTCGCGGCGCGCGAGCTCCGGGCCCCTGGCGTATTCGGCAGCCAGCTGTCCGAGGTCGCGCGACGGACCGATCCGCAGGGCCGTGATCTCGCGCAGTCGCGGACCTCCGATGCGCGCGAGCTCGGCGTTGATGTCGGCCTCGAACGCGGGACCGTAGCGTCGCGTTCCCGCGTGCAGCACCGCGCTCAGCTGCTCGAGCCGCGCGAGGTCGACCTCGGTGCGATCGACGAACAGCGCGTTGAGCGCCTTGCCGGCGAGGTAGAGCGGGGAGGTCGACACCTCGCGGCGGGTCTCCTCGTCGATGGCGCTGCCCTCGGGCGCGAGGGGATTGACCACGAGCAACCGTCGCGCACCCATGTGGATGCTCGGGGAGAGCGGGACCATCTGGCGCAAGCCGCCATCGCAGTACAGATCGCCGTCGATCGTCGTCGGCGGAAACAGCAGCGGGATCGCCGCGGACGCCATCGCGTGCGCGATCGTGAGCCGCGCCGGCACCGCGATCGAACCGTCGCCTTCCCACGGCGCGATCGGTCGGGCCGTCTGGTAGAACACGGTCGCGCGGCCGGTGGCGACGTGGGTGGCGGACATCGCGACTCCCTGGAGGAAGCCCGCGGCCAGGTGGTCCGAGACCCGTTCGACCGGGAACGCCGCGGCCAGGAGCTTCGAGATCGGCCGCGGATCGAGCAAGCCGCCCTGCGCGGCGCGAAGTCGGAGCGCACGCGGTAGCCGCGATGACAGGTCGATGACCTCGAGCACCGAGCGCAACAGCTCCACCGCGGACGGTCGCAACACCTGACCGAGCCGCAGGTTCGCCCACGTCTCGCAGGTGCGGGCCGCGCCGAACGCGGGGCGATCCGCGAACGCGGCGAAGGCGGCGGCGTTGATCGCACCGGCAGACGTCCCCGACACGACATCGATCGGGTGGGTGGTTCCGATATCCCGTGCGACCTCCTCGGTCACGTAACGCAACACCCCGGCTTCGTAGGCGCCGAGGGCCGCTGCACCCGCGAGCACGATTCCCGTCGTCATGTCGTGCCGAGAGATGGTGCATCCACCGTACCGATCGGTGAATCCCCGTACTCGCACGAAGGCGGACGAAGGCGTTGCGACGAGCTCGCAGATCTTGCGCACGCTACGATCGCTCGCGGACCGGATGCGCGGTCAGCGGCGTGCGATGCGGGAGACCTCGACGACACCCCACAGCATCGCGCGATCGTCGGCGGCGCGGTTGTCGGCGATCGGCTCCTCTCCGAAGCTGCGGCGGATCATCACGGCGTTGGGGGCAGCTGCGCGATCGATCGCCGCGAACAGCCGCCGGCGGTAGGCATCGGTCGCACCGTCGAGGATGTTCGACAGGGCGAACCCCTCGAACGATCCCCGAGGTGCGCGCTCGAGGTACTCCGCGGCATCCGCGTGAACGAGCTCGACGGCATCGTTCGTGTGATCGTCGGCGATCGGCGCGGCGACGTCACCGGCGAACAACGCTCGCGCGTGTGGGTTCGATCGGTTGCCATGCCGCGCGATGCCACGCTCGAGCCGCGCCCGGAGGATCGGTCCGAAGCTCGGGGGCAAGAACGCGAGGAACGGCGCGCCGTAGATCGCCGACAAGAGGCGGCGCGATAGCAGCGTGTCGAGCGCGACGCGAAACCGCCGCGTGTCGAGATGGGCGCGCCAGTACGCGAGCTGCGCGTCCGGATCGTCGAGCTCCGCGAACGCGCGCATCCGGTCGCGCGACCACCCGACGAGCCCGCCGAACGCGCGGGCCGCACCCATCAAGCGCTCGGCCGTGCCGGCGCGGGGAGGGGCGCCGGCGATTCGCGCGGCGGCGTAGCGCAGCTGTGCTGGGTTGATGTCGACCGCGGTCACGCGGTGATCGGGTGCGAGCGCGATCGCGGTGCACCCCGCCGAGGCGATGCACAGCACGCGTCCCCCCGGCGCGAACGACGACCGTTCGATCGCCGGGTCTTCCCACACCCGGCCGAACAGCACCTGCTGGGTGCCGCGTTCGGCATCGAACCGGCCGTGTCGCCACGGCGTGTCGGCCGATGCGGTGGCTACATCGCCGCCGACACCCACGCGAGCACCAGGAACGCGAAGTTCTTCACCACCATCCCCGCCGGATCGTGGATCAGTCCGCGCGACCACAGGATGCCGTTGGTGTTGAGGAACACGAGCAGGAGGGTTTGCGCGAGCGCGCAGGTGCGCGGGCAGATGCCCGACAGCGCCCACAGCCCGAGCCCGATCTCGACGGCGCCGAGCGCCTTGAGCAAGAACCGCCCGACGCGTGGCCCGACGAGTGGGACGTTCTGGACGATCTCGAGCTGGCGCGGTTCGTGGCCGAGCCACTTGCACCAAAGACCCTCGTACAGCCACACCCCCGCGACCGCCCCGCGCATCAGACAGCGTCCGGGGATCACGCGGAGTGCCCCACGCCCCGGCGCATCTCCCGGAGGATGTGACGGTGGAACGAATGACAGACCGCGGCCTCGATCGGTTTCCACAACCAGCGCGGAGACCTGGCGCTGGTGTAGCGCGTGGTCAGCGCGACCTCGGTGCGACCGGAATCGACCTCGCGGAGAGCATAGCTGCCACCCGAGAGCTTCATACCGTTACCGACGTCGAGGGCCTGCTCGACGACGTCGAACGTGTAGCGCGATTCGGCCTCGACACCGGTGACGCGCTTGATCAGGTAGCCGCCCTCGTACAGACAGCGCGCCTCGTCGCCGACCCGGCTCTTCTCGCCGACCGTCTCGATCGGAATCGGGAGCAACAACCGGAGGTGGAGTGGGGGGCGATGCTCGAGCTGTTCGTAGAACATGATCCGCTTCCACACGGCGGCGGGTGTGCCGGTGAATGTCATGCGGGTCTCGATGCTCACCGGCGTCGCGGTCGAGGTTGCGGGAACCGCAGGGGCATGCTCGGTCATCGGTAAACCTCCGAACAAGAACCATGCCCCGCGTCAGATCGGATCGCGCGCACCGCGTGCGCGAGCGCTAGAGCCGCTCGAGTACGAGTGCGAGCTTTGCACGTACCTGTTCGGCGAATGGTTTCAACGCGGGGTCGCTCGCCGCGAACGACTCCATCGGATCGACGGCCGTCACGACCGTGCGCGGCCCGTCCTCGTACACGGTGATGTTGCACGGCATCATCGTACCGGCGGCGAGGTCCGTTGACAGCGCCTGGTGCGCGAGGTTTGGGTTACACGCCCCGAGAATCTTGTAACGCCGGAACTCCACGCCGAGCTTGGCGCGAAGCGTGTTCTGAACGTCGATCTCGGTGAGTACGCCGAATCCTTCGGTCTTGAGCGCCTCCGGCAACTTGGCGAGGGTGGCGTCGTAACCGAGCTCGAGGGTCTTCGTCATTCCGTGGGCCATACCCGTAAGAGTGTTCGCGACCGAAAAGGGTTCGGTCTACGGGCTGATCTTGATCGCGTCGACGAGCGCGCCACGGACGGCAGCCTTGACCGAGGCCGGGACCGTATTTCCCGGGATGCTGCGACACATCGACACCGTGCGCTTGAGGGCATCGCAGACCCCCTGGCAACGCGGGCAGGTCGCGAGGTGCGCCTCGATCTGCACGCAGGTCGCCTGGTCGATCTCGGCGGCCGCGTAGGCGGAGAGCTCGTGCGCGAGCTCCGGACACGGCTCGGGCACCGTCGTCATCGCGCCGGCCATCCGGGAGCGCAGCGCCATCCGCGCGCGATGCAGCCGGCTCTTGAGCGCACCGACTTCGATCCCCACGATCCCCGCCGCCTCCTGGGCGCTCAATCCCTCGACGTCGCGCAGCACGAGCACCTCGCGCTGGTCGTCGGGCAGGCTGCGGATCGCATCGGCGAGTGCCTTGCCGATCTGTTCGGCGTGAAGTCTCTCGTCGGGCGCGGCCTTCGGATCGGGGAGCTCGGGATCGAGCCCGGTGATCGGATGCTGGTGACGGCGCGCCTTGATACAGAAGCTGCGCGCGATCTGATAGAGCCAGGTCGACAGGCTCGCCTGCGCGCGAAACCCGGGGAGGTTGCGAAACGCGGCGAGCATCGTCTCCTGCAGGACCTCCTGCGCGGACTCCTGGTCGCCGCACATCCTGAGCCCGAACCGATAGATCTGCTGCTCGTGATTCTCGAGCAACTGCTCGATCGCACGCCGGTCACCGGTCTGCGCGGCTGCGATCAGTGGCGCCTCGTCGTCGGCCATCGCCGGATGGATAGCACGCGAACCCTTTCTCGCGCGTCTGGCTCTGACGGGACATGACGGTCGAAATCACCGAAACCAACTTCGAGCAGACGATCGAGAGCAACGGGATCGTACTGATAGACTTCTGGGCGAGCTGGTGCGGCCCGTGTCGGGCGTTCGCGCCGGTCTACGAGAAGTCGTCCAAGAAACACGAGGACATCGTGTTCGGCAAGGTCGACACCGAGGCTCAGCCGGGACTGGCCGCGGCGTTCGAGATCCACGCGATCCCGACGCTGATGGCGTTCCGCGATCGTGTCCTCGTGTTCGCCCAGCCAGGGGCCCTTCCACCGGCCGCGCTCGAGAAGTTGATCGCGCAGGTTCGCGCGCTCGACATGGACGACGTGCGCCGGCAGATCGCCGAGCTGCAGGCGAAGCAAGGTGCGAGGTCGGAGGACGACACGAAGCCGGATCGGCCAGCCGCCGGGTGACTGGCACGGGCGATGCTTCGCCAGGGGTAGGAAGGAAGGAGGGTTTCGATGCTGCACGACAAGTTACGGACCACACCGGTACGCAAGCCGCGGCGGTACCGTCATCGCATCACCCATCACGAGCCCGTCGCCGAGGTCCCGGCGGAGCCGCCGGCCGACGCGGAAGCGATCGATCGACAGGATGACGATGAACGCGTGGCTGCCGACCGTGGCTACGATACCTACGATCGAACGGATTACGGGTACGCGGTCGGCCTGGGCTACGACGAGGACACCCTGGACGACCTCGGCCTGTCGTAGCGGGGTCTACTGCTTCTTCGATCGCAGCGAGTCTTCGAGCGCCCGGATCCGTGCGCGCACGCCCTCGACGATCGCGGGTGGTGCGGTCTCGGGCGATCCGGCCTGCAGCGGGGGAGCGGGGTCGTATTCGAGGGCGAGCTGGATGCCGGCCGCGACGTCGGAGCCGGCCATCTCGATCGCGAGGGTGAGTCCGAGATCGATTCCGGTCGACACGCCAGCGGCCGTGGCGTACTTGCCGTCGCGTACGATCCGCTCTGCGATCGGGATCGCGCCGTACTCGGACAGGTGATCGAGCACGGCCCAGTGGGTGGTCGCCCGACGGCCCTGTAGTAGACCGGCGGCACCGAGCACGAGCGAGCCGGTGCAGACCGAGGCGGTGGTTTGCGTGCTCCGATCGATCTCGCGGACCCAGTCGAGCACGCGAGGATCGCGGAGCAGCAGGCGGGTGCCGAAGCCGCCGGGGATCACCACCAGGTCCGTACGGGAGACCTCGTCGATCGAGGCATCGGCCACGAGTCCGAGGAAGCCGTTGTCGGTCCGGACCGTGCCACGTGTCGGTGCGACGAACCGCACGGTCGCCCCGGGCAGCCGGCTCAGCACTTCATAGGGGCCGACCGCATCGAGCGCGGTGATGCGGTCGAACAAGAGAATGACGATCTCCATCGCCGGCGAGCCTACCAGCGAACGTCGTGCATGCCCGCGGGCAGGATGTGCACCGCGCGCGCGATTCGTGCGCCCCAGCCCCGTGGATCCAACGACGTGCGACGGCACGTGGTTTGCTCGTTACGGAAGGCGTGTGGCGGTTCGGACGAACCGCTCGGACCAACTGGAAACGGGAACGAGACGAAAAGAGAGCTCGCAGACGGATCGATCGAGCGCCGGGCCTGCGTGTCGGCACGAACAGCTGGTGAGTACCAGCGAGATCCGGTTAGAGCGACTCTCTCTGGTTGCGCGAAGGTCCGAGCGGCTCGTCCGAGCCGCCACACGCGCGTCTGGGCTTCCCCTGGCGTTGCCCTTGCACCCGGATCGCTCGCGATGGACTTCCCAGAAATTCCACCGGTGGTCGGTTCGACCCCAAACATCCCGGACTACGACGACGCGTGGGCCACGTTCGACTGGACCGCGGCCCGCGCGGAGCTCGACGAGCTTCCCCGCGGAGGCATCAACATCGCGCACGAGGCGATCGATCGTCATCTGCGCGGTCCGGTCGCGGACAAGGTCGCGCTGAGATGGATCGGCAAGCGGGGCGCGCGTCGCGACATCACGTACCGGCAGCTCGCCGCCGACACCGCGCGGTTCGCGAACGCGCTCGCCGGTCTCGGGGTCACACCGGGAGACGTGATGTTCACGCTGTGCGGTCGGATCCCCGAGCTCCAGGTCGCGGTGTTCGGCGCGCTCAAGCGCGGTTGCGTGGTGTGCCCGCTATTCTCCGCGTTCGGACCCGATCCGATCGTCACGCGCGTCGTCGCCGGGCGCGGCAAGGTGCTCGTGACCACGGCGTCGTTGTACAAGAAAAAGGTCGCCGCGATCCGCGAGCGCATGCCGTCGCTCGATCACATCATCGTGATCGACGATCGAGGCGAGCCGAGTGGACCGGGCACGCTCGATTTCGGTGCGCTACTCGAACAGGCGTCGCCATCGTTCACGATCGAGCACACCGATCCGCAGGCGCCCGCGCTGCTCCACTTCACGAGTGGCACGACCGGCCAGCCCAAGGGAGCGCTCCACGTTCACGAGGCGATCGTCGCTCACCGCCACACGGCGAAGAGCGTGCTCGACCTGCACCCGGACGACGTGTTCTGGTGCACCGCCGATCCGGGATGGGTCACTGGAATGTCGTACGGCATCATCGCTCCGCTCGCCCTCGGCGTGACGTCGGTCGTCGACGAAGCCGAGTTCTCCGCCGAGCACTGGTACCGGATCCTCGCCGAGGAGCGCGTCACCGTGTGGTACACGGCGCCGACCGCGATCCGGATGCTGATGAAGGCCGGTTCCGAGTTGCCGCGTCAGTACGATCTCTCCGCGCTGCGCGTGGCGGCTTCGGTCGGTGAGCCGCTCGATCCGGAGGCCGTCGTGTGGGGCAAACGGGTGCTCGGCATCCCGTTCCGCGACAACTGGTGGCAGACCGAGACCGGCGGGATCATGATCGCGAACCTGCCGTGCATGACGGTGCGCCCCGGATCGATGGGCAAGCCGCTGCCGGGCATCGACGCGGCGATCGTCGAGATCGTCGACGGACACGCCGTCGAGGTTCCCAACGGTGAGGTCGGCGAGCTCGCGCTGCTTGCCGACTGGCCCTCGCTGTTCCGCACCTACCTCGGGAACGAGGAGCGATATCGCAAGTGCTTCGCGGACAACTGGTACCTGTCCGGCGACCTCGCGCGCCGCGACGCGGACGGCTACTTCTGGTTCGTCGGTCGCGCCGACGACGTGATCAAGTCGGCGGGGCATTTGATCGGCCCGTTCGAGGTCGAGAGTGCGCTGGTCGCACACCCGGCGGTCGCGCAGGCCGCCGCGATCGGCGTGCCGCACCCGATCGCCGGTGACATCGTCAAGGCGTTCGTGGTGCTGCGCCCGGGAATCGAAGGCACCGAGGAGCTACGCGACGACATCCATGCGTTCGCGCGCAAGACACTCGGGCCGGCGATCGCGCCCCGCGCGATCGAGTTCGTCCCCTCCGTGCCGGTCACGCGCAGTGGCAAGATCATGCGGCGGCTGTTGCGGGCGCGGGAGCTGGGGCTTCCGGAAGGGGACACCTCCACGCTCGAAGGGGCCGCATGATCTCTCGCGACGACGCGCTCTCGATGCTCGGACAGATGCTCCTGATCCGGCGGTTCGAGGAGCGCGCCGCGGAGGACTACACGGAGCAGAAGATCCGCGGCTTCCTCCACCTGTACATCGGTGAGGAGGCGGTCGCGGTCGGCGTGATGAGGTCGCTGACGCCCGAGGACGCGGTGATCGCGACCTATCGCGAGCACGGTCACGCGATCACCCGCGGCGTGCCGATGAACGAGATCATGGCCGAGATGTACGGCCGCTCGACCGGGTGTAGCCACGGTCGCGGCGGCTCGATGCACCTGTTCTCGCGCGCGCACCGGTTCTACGGCGGTCACGCGATCGTCGCGGGGTTGTTGCCGTCGGCGATCGGCCTCGGACTCGCCGATCGGCTGCGCGATCGCAACATCGTCACCGCCGCGTTCTTCGGCGAGGGCGCCGCCGCCGAGGGCGAGTTCCACGAGTCGCTGAACCTCGCTTCGTTGTGGCGATTGCCGGTGCTGTTCGTGTGCGAGAACAACTTGTACGCGATGGGAACCGCACTCGCGCGGTCCGAGGCGGAGCCCGAGATCTACAAGAAGGCCGCCGCGCATCGCATCGAGACCGAGGTCGTCGACGGGATGGACGTGGTCGCCGTCGCCGACGCCGCGGCGCGCGCGGTCACCGCGATCCGCGAGACCGGGACGCCGCGGTTCCTCGAGTGCCGCACCTATCGATTCCGGGCACACTCGATGTTCGATCCCGAGCTGTATCGCGATCACGAGGAGGTCGAGCGCTGGAAGAAGAAGTGCCCGATCGCCACGTTCACCGCGCGGATGAAGGAGGCGAAGCTACTCGACGATACCGACGTGGCCCGACTCGACGCCGAGGCGATCGAGAAGGTCGATGCCGCGCGCGCGTTCGCGGAGTCGTCTCCGCTCGAACCGGCAGAGGATCTGCTGCGCGACGTCGTGGAGGAGACGCCATGACGAGGATGACCTATCGCGACGCGATGCGCGAAGCGCTGCGCGAGGCTCTGAACGGCGATCCGCGCGTGTTCATGATGGGCGAGGACATCGGCAAGTACGGCGGGACGTATGCGGTGACACGCGGGTTCTACGACGAGTTCGGACCCGAACGCATCCGCGATACGCCGCTGTCGGAGTCCGCGTTCGTCGGCGCCGGCATCGGCGCGGCCCTCGGTGGCATGCGTCCGATCGTCGAGGTCATGACGGTCAACTTCAGCTTGCTCGCACTCGATCAGATCGTGAACGTCGCGGCGCTGATGCGTCACATGTCCGGCGGACAGCTCAACGTGCCGCTCGTGATTCGCATGACCACGGGGGCAGGGCGTCAGCTGGCCGCGCAGCACTCGCATAGCCTCGAGAACTGGTACGCGCACGTTCCCGGGCTGCGCGTGGTGGCTCCGGCGACGGTGGCGGATGCGCGCGGCATGCTCGCGAGCGCACTCGCGCTCGCCGATCCGGTGATCATGTTCGAGCACTGCCAGTCGTACGCGCTCGAGGACGAAGCCCCACCCGCGGGTCCGGTCGATCTCGATCGTGCGGCGATCCGTCGACCCGGGACCGACGCGACGGTGATCGCGTATGGCGGCTCGCTGCCACGTGCGCTCGCGGCAGCCGACCAGCTCGCGAAGGACGGCGTGTCGGCCGAGGTGATCGATCTTCGCGTGTTGCGACCGCTCGACAAGCCGACCCTGCTGGCGTCGGTCGCGCGCACCCATCGTGCGGTGATCGTCGACGAGGGCTGGAAGACCGGTAGCCTCGCGGGCGAGATCGCGGCGATCCTGGCCGAACAGGCGTTCTGGGATCTCGACGCTCCGATCGAGCGCGTGTGCACGGCCGAGGTCCCGATCCCGTACGCGCGCCATCTCGAGATCGCGGCCCTGCCCAAGGCCGAGGAGATCGTCGCGGCGGTCAAGCGGGTGTCGCATGCCTGACATCGTGATGCCGTCGCTCGGCGCCGACATGGATGCCGGCACGATCGTCGAGTGGTCCGTCGCGGTCGGCGATCCGGTGAAGCGAGGCACCGTCGTCGCGCTGGTCGAGACCCAGAAGGCGACGATGGAGATCGAGAGCTTCGTCGAGGGACGGATCGATGCACTGCTGGTCGAGGCCGGCACCAAGGTCCCGGTCGGTACGCCGATCGCGCGGGTCGCGGGTGCCGAGGAAACCGTCCGCCCGCCGGCATCGCCCCCGCCGGCATCACCACCGCCGGCACCGACACCGGCGCTGGCACCTCGCGCGGACATGGGGCGACTGCGGAGCTCGCCCGCCGCTCGCAAGCTCGCGCGCGAGCTGTCGATCGATCTGAGCGGCGTCACGGGCAGTGGGCCACACGGCGCGATCGTGCTCCGCGATATCGAGCGTGCAGCGCACGCCGCCCCGCCTCCAGCGCCGCCGTCTCCAACGCCGCCGGCACCAGCGCCGCCCGCGCCGAGCGCCGAGGCGCCCCTGCCACGTCGAGGACCGCCGCCGGTGACGGGTCCGGTGCGCGACGCGATCGCCGCCGCGATGGCGCGCTCGAAGCGGGAGATCCCGCACTACTACCTGGAGCACACGATCTCCGTCGAGACGGCGCTCGCCTCGCTCGCGGCGGTCAACGCGAAACGGCCGATCGGCGAGCGCATCCTGTCGGCCGCGGTGTGGTTGCGCGCCGTGACGCGTGCACTGTGGGAGGTTCCCGAGCTCAATGGCTGGTACATCGACGGCGCGTATCGCGCGTCGGAGCCGGTTCACCTGGGAACCGCGATCGCACTCCGCACGGGTGGCGTGATCGCGCCGGCGATCGTCGACGCCGATCAGCGCTCGCTCGATAGCATGATGGCGGCGCTGCGAGACCTGGTGTCGCGCGCACGTGCCGGTCGGCTCCGGTCGAGCGAGCTCACGGGCGCGACGATCACGGTGACCAGCCTCGGCGACCGTGGCTGCGACGCCGTGTGGGGCGTCATCAACCCGCCCCAGGTCGCGATCATCGGCATCGGCTCGGTGGCCGAGCGACCGTGGAGCGTCGGCGGCGAGGTGCGATCGCAGCGCGTCGCGACGTTCACGCTCTCGGCCGATCACCGCGTGACCGACGGTCACCGCGGTGCGCGCTTCCTGTCCGAGCTCGACCGCATCCTCCAGGAGCCGATCGCACCATGACGTCGAACCTCGCCGACCAGTTGCTCGAGATCCTCCATCACATCGCGCCGGATGTCGATCCGGCCGAGGTCGACCGCGCGCGTCCGATGGCCGACCAGCTCGATCTCGATTCGATGGACTACCAGAGCTTCCTCGCGGCGATCGCCAAGCGCTACGAGATCGAGATCCCGGAGACCGACGTGCCCCGCCTGCGGGCGATCGACGATCTGGTCGCCTACGTCGAGCACGCCCGTACCGCGTGACCGAAACTCTGCGTCCGTTGGCAGAGGTCCCCGTCTCTGCTACAGGAGGACAATCGATGAGTGACGCACGCGCGGATCAAACCCGGGATATCGTCCGGGACCACTACGCGAAGGTTTCCACTGGAACCACGGGGAGTTGCGCCCCCGGCTGCTGCGGACAAGGGGCGAGCGGACAGTCGTCGCTACTCGGCTATTCGGAGGCCGACATCGCCGCGGTCGGCGACGGAGCGGACCTCGGCCTGGGGTGCGGCAACCCGACGGCGATCGCCTCGTTGCGCCCGGGCGAGACCGTGCTCGACCTCGGCTCGGGGGGCGGCTTCGACGCGTTCCTCGCCGCACGCGCGGTCGGACCGACCGGCAAGGTGATCGGTGTCGACATGACGCCCGAGATGCTCGCGCGAGCTCGCGACAACGCCCGCAAGCTCGCCGTGACCAATGTCGAGTTCCGGCTCGGCGAGATCGAGCATCTGCCGGTCGCGGACGGTTCGGTCGACGTGATCCTGTCGAACTGCGTGGTCAACCTGTCGCCGGAGAAGTCCGCGGTGTTCCGCGAGGCCCATCGCGTGCTCCGGGTCGGCGGCCGGCTCGCGATCAGCGACGTCGTCGCGATCGCACCGATCCCGGACGAGCTCCGTACCGAGGCTGCGGCGATCGCCGGTTGCATCGGCGGGGCCGCACCGCTCGCCGACATCGAGCGCATGCTCGCCGAGGCGGGATTCGAATCGGTCGCGGTCACGATCGCCCCGCGCAGCGCCGAGATCGTGGACTCGTGGCTCGCGGGCGCGTCGCGCTACATCGCATCGGCCACCATCGAAGCTCGCCGCGGTGCCGCGCGCGCCGAGCCGTGCTGCGAGCCCGGTTGCTGCGCGTGATCGCGACCCCGGTACCCTGGCAGGACGTCGCGGAGCGGTTACGGCCGTTCGTCGCGCGTCGCGTGTCGCCGAGCGATGTCGACGACGTCATGCAGGACGTGTTCGTGCGCATGCAGCGCGGGATCGCGGGACTACGCGAGGACGATCGTCTGACGTCGTGGATGTTCCAGGTCGCGCGCAGTGCCGTGGCCGAGCACGGGCGTACGCGGGCCCGTCATCCGATCGCGGCCGTGCCGGAGATCGAGGAGCCGGCGCCACGCGACGACGACGATCGCGAGGTCGCTTCGGCGCTCGCGGGGTGCGTCTCGCTGTTCGTCGCGCGCCTGCCCGCGCCCTATCGCGATGCGGTCACGCTGGTCGAGCTCGAGGGGCGCACGGTGCGCGAGGCGGCGGAGCTGGCGGGCATCTCGGTCTCGGGGATGAAGTCGCGCGTACAGCGCGGGCGTGCCCAGCTGCGCACGTTGTTCGAGCGCTGCTGCGAGATCGCGGTCGACGCGCGTGGCAAGCCGGTCGACTTCCGACCGCGCGCGCAGCCGTGCAAGACCTGCGAGTAGCCGTTCAGGCCTTGGTCCCGGAGATCAGTCCCGATGGCGGCGGATGAAACTCCATCTCGAAGCGAGCGCCGAGCGCCTTGCTGGCACGGTCGAACCACGCCTTGTTGCCGATCACGTCGAGGCGGCGGATGTGCGCCGGTAGCTTCGATAGCCCCTCACCGCTGTCCTTGAAGAACGTTCCCGGGCGGATCCGCGCGTATTCGCGGTCGTCGTCGCGAACGAGCTCGAGGTCGTCGGGCCACGAGCAGCGGAGGCGGCGGAGGTGCTTCCACTTCTTCCACAGTGCGAGTGCGTCGGGGAGCTTGTCCCGACACTCGAACGCGACCAGCCGTTCGACCAGTTGCTTCGAGAACATCGTGACGAGCGCGAGGTCGCACCCGATCGAGGTGATCGCGGGGATGCGCTCGACGAGCGGCAACACGTCGGCGACGAACCGCTGGTTGGCCTTGCCGCGCTTCCATCGGAAGCAGGCGACGTGCTCGAGCTTCGGCAACGGGGCGACCGTGACCGCGTGGAAGACCGCGTTCGAGAAGATCTCGACGCGGCGCAAGTTCGGACGCGCGAGCGGGCTCTCGAGCATCGCCGCGAACACCTTCTCGTTGGCCTGGCCCGTCTCGATCTCCTCGACGGTCGCGAGCAGCGGGTCGAGGGCATGCTGATCCCACTTGCTCGAGGCCCACGAGCCCGCGAGCTCGAGGCGAGCGAGAAACCCGCGCCGGAGCTCGGCGCGATACACGATCGGCCGCAACGTGCCCAGCCAGGACTTGCCGTGCTCCTTGACCAGCGCGGTGGCCCTCGCGATCGCCTCGATCGAGGCCTCGCCCCGAGCCTCGCGTAGCTGGAGCGCGATCAGCTCGCCGCGCGGATCGCCGTGCTCCTGCAGCGCATCCGCGATCACGGTGCGTGCGGCGTCGTCGTCGGGCGCCTCGCGCACCGTGCGGAACAGCGACTCGAGATCGAGGTCGGGTGCCGGACGCGCGACCGCCCACCGCTCGGCGTCTTGTGCCGATAGCTCGACCGGTGCGGGGAGCTCGAGCGCACGCAGCTCCTCGGGGAGCCCGGTGTCGCGGACGGCCTCGGCGGTGGCATCGTCCGCGTGCAGGCCGACCAGCCGCACCATCGCGGTGTGCGCGTCGACGAAGTTGGTGACGGGCTCGCGGAGCTCGAAGCGCGCGAGCATCGCGGCGGCGATCCGCGGATCCGGCGGCACCGTCTCGAGCACGGCGAGGCGCTCGATCAACGCCTCGAGCTTGTCGCCGTACGCGGTCTCCTTTCCGTCGGACAGCATCGGCAACTTGGTGGTGAGCTGGTCGAGGCACCACGTGCGGGCGCGCGGATCGGTCGCCGCGGCCTGCCACGCGCGGTGGAACGCGAGGTTTCGACGTTCGCGTGGTGGGACGAAGCTCTCGACCGCCGCCCGGCCGAGCACGTCGATGACCTCCGCGATCGCGTGGCTTCGGTTGTCCGCGAACGCGGCCAGCGCCGTTTCGAGCGTCTCCTCCGCCCTCACGGCCTCGGGTATACGATCGAATCTACTCGTGATGTTGGCGCCCGACGACGAACCCCGAGCTCACGCGCCGATCGTGGCGAGCATCTCGCGGCTGCGCCCGTAGCCGGGATCCTCTTCGAGTGCCCGCGCGAGCTCGGCCCGCGCGGCCTCGCGATCGCCGAGCGCGCCACGTTCGAGAAGCCACGTCGCACGCCGCGTTCGCAAGCGTCCGCGCCGGTGCAGCGGCGCGGCGTCGATCGCGCTGGCCATCTCGTCGAGTGCCAGCGTGCGCTCGCCATCGCGCCAGCGCCACTCGGCGAGCGTGGCGAGATAGCCGTGCGCGTACAGCGCGACGTCCGCGACGCGAGCCATCTCCGTGCGTGCTTCGGCGCGGCGGCCGGCTCCGCGCAACGCGTGAGCGCGCAGCAGGTGGGCCTGAAACGGTGGTTGCGCGACGGCACACGCCGCCTCGAGGTGGGGCACGGCGGCGCGCGCGTCGCCACTCGCGAGCAGGATCTTGCCGAGGAGAAGATCGGCGATCCCGTCGTCGAGCACGTTCGCGTACTCGGCGATCAGTGCGCGTGCCTCGGCGTAGGTGCCGCGTCGCACGAGTGCCGCCACCACGGGGAGCAACACGGCCGCGGCGTCCTCGATCGCGGCCACGGCCTCGCGCGCCGCGCGCAGCGCGTCCTCGATCGCGCCATCCGCGAGCTGCCAGCCGAAGCGCGCGAGCTCGGTGCGTGGAAATTCGGGGCGGGGCGCCGGCGTGGTGTCGCCGACGAGCTCGCGGTGGATCGCGAGCGCGTCGTCGAGACCCGCGATCGTCGTCTCGTGATCGACGGTCGCATCGTGATGGACGAGGCGCGCCTCACACGCGGCGGTGAACGCGGCATCGTCGATCGCGTCGGCGAGGTTCGCGCACGCCGACCGCGCGGCGGCGACGACGTCGGCGATCGGTCGATCGAAGTCGACGATCGAGTAGCCATGGCGTGCGCGATCTGCGGCGAGCACACGGTTGTGCGCGGTCCACAGCGCGATGCCGTCGGCGAGCGGGACACCGCGCCACGTCGAGAGCGATCGCGCGACCGCCAGCGGGTGCCGCACGATTCCGATGACGTGAAACGGCACCGACGAGTCGCGCCACAGCGGCAGCGCGAGCAGCATCCGCGGATCCTTGAGCAGCGCGGGGCGTCCGCCGACCGGCGTGCGCAGCAGGCGATCGCGCTCGGCGGCGTGGGCCTCGGTCCAGCGGACCTCGCGCGGTGCCGCCAGCCAGTGACCGCCGCTGTGCGCGAGCACCGCCTCGTCGAGGCGGACGACATCGAGCATCTCGTGATGGCCGCGCGGGTTGTCCCAGTTGCGAACCGCGTTCCCCGCCGACGCGATGCCACCGGCGTCGAGCATGCCCGCGAGGCAGCTGGTGCCGCTGCGGTGCATGCCGAGGACGACGACGGCAGGCAGGGTCACGCGAGCTCCTCGAGTACCTCGCGAGCGGCGTCGGCGACCTTGGCCTCGGCCTTCTTCCGTGACGCCTTGCTCGGCTTCGGGCGATCCGGAGCCGCTCCGGCGGCGAGCAACTCGAGGCGCGCTCGCGCGTGGTCGGCGTGTGCGGTCATCCATGCGAGCGCCGGCTTGCGCGTCGACTTCTTGGCCGCGAACCGCAACATCAGATCGACGATGCGCGGATCGCGGAACTTGCCGATGTCCTCGATGAACGGCTTCACGTTCGGCTTCGAGAGCTTGCCGGTGTGGCGCTCGTGCACGTGGGCGAGCTCGGGACCGGCGATGTAGAGATGGCGTGCCATCGGTTCCCACGCACCGGCCATGGTGTCGTCCATGCGAGCGGTCAACACCTCGATGTCGTCGACCTGGGCGTACCAGTGGAAGTACCGCCAGTCCTGCGCGGTCAACGATCGCTTCACTCCCTTCGGTGCCGTGCAACGCGCAGTCGAGGCCGGCGAGGATCGTGTTTTCGCCACGGGGCACCTCGCGCTCGATCCCTCCCGCGTACAGCGCTTCCAGCCGGTCGCGCTGGCGCGTGGCTTCTGCGGGCGGCACGCGGAGCAGCAAGAACCCGGTCGTGAGCGCGAACACCGCCGGCGTGATCCGCATGTACGCCTCCGCCGGTGGTGGCTTCCACCACGAATCGTCGAGCGCTTCGAGCCCGGCGACCACCGCGTCGAGGACCGGCGCGGTACCGACCAGGGCCTCGAGCAGGAACAACAGGGTCTCGGTGTTCCAGTTCCAGCCGCGGCCGGTGTGCGCGATCTGTTCGGCCACGAGTGCGCGCGCTTCGCCGACATCGAGCGGGTCGCCATGATCGGCGTCCTTCAGGATCTCGGGATCCGCCAGTCCCGTTCCTTCTCGTTGCTTCGCGAGCACGCGCGCGAAGCGGCTCGCGATCCCTCGCGGCCACACGTGACGGTAGCGTTCCCACACCTGGGGGATCGTCGCGAGCGACTCGGCGTCGTCCGCGTGGCCGTCCTCGACGTACAGCAAGTGAGGCCACCCGAGCGCGAACCGGCGATCGTCTTCCTCCGAGAAGCACCGGCGCGGTCCGTCGGGCGCTAGCGCGTCGGTGGGATGGGCAGGGAGCTTCACGCTGCGAACAGTAGCGTGGATGTGAGGATCGCGGATGATCGCGGCGTCGCCCGGTAGTACCCTCGTGGTGTGAAATCCCTCGTCGATCGTCTCGTGTCGTACGCCGAGTACCACCGCGACAAGCGAAACATCGCCACGCACTTCTTCGGGATCCCGATGATCATGGTCGGCACCCAGGCCGCGCTCGCCAGGATCGGCATCGGTCCGATCAACCTGGCGGCAGGTGCGACCGGTCTGGCCTCGCGCTACTACCGCGCGATCGATCCGACCTACGGGGCCGCGATGACCGCAGTCCTCGGGACCACGTTCGGGATGGGGACCGCGATCGCCGCGATGCCGCTCCCTCTGTGGGCGGGCGCCACGACCGGCCTGATCCTGGGTGGCTGGGCGCTGCAGTTCCTCGGCCACCATTTCGAGGGCCGGAAGCCGGCGTTCTTCGACGACCTGCGTGCGTTGCTCGACGGTCCCCTGTTCCTGGTCGCCGAGGCCGCGTTCGCGGTCGGTCTGTCACCGGAGCTGCGTGCCGAGATCGAAGCGCGCGTCGGCACGACCCGCTGGGGCAAGCTCGCGACCGCGTAGCTCGCGGCTCGTTCCTCACGCGTTGTCGAACGCACTTCGGGTCGCCTCGACCACGGCAGCCGCCGACAGCGCGCCGTCTCGTTGGCGTGCCTTGTCGAGAGCGTCGACCAGCGGACGGATCCACGCGAACCCGAGGCGCTCCTGCGTCGCGACCTCCGCGTCGCCAGCGGCCGCACCGTTGCGATCACGCTGCCACAGCACCACCACCGCGCGCACCACCGACTCCTCGATCACGACCGCGTCGGTGCTGTAGGCCTGGCGGTGCATCGCATCCTTGACCTTCGCGATCGCCGGCGCGGCGATCGGGATCAGATCCTCGAGTGCCTTGTCGACGATCGGGTTGGTGTAGGTGTGGCACAGCTCGTGGACCGCGAACCCCAGTGCCGCAGGGGTGGGCGAGGGAACGCCGTGCTCGTCGGGATGATCGAGATGCGCGATCACGTAGACGTCCTGCCCGCCGTCCGGGAGATCGACGTGCGCTGCGTAGTCCATCGGGCCGTTCAGCAGGCCGGGCACCAGGTGATAGCGCGTGTGCGGTCGCGCGCCGAACACGCGATCGAACCAGTCGATCAGCGGCACGCCTGCGATCCACTTGCGGTCCGCGGCCTCGACGCGCGCGAAGTAGTCGCGTTGCGAATCGAACAGGCGGGCGAGCTCGGGACTCCTGGCGAGCTGGCGCACGGCGCCGAGATAGGTGTCGAGCTTGGCGATCTTCCAGCGTGACAGCGTGGGCGGCAGCGGCTCGAGCGGGCGTACCGGTTGCCACTGCCTGTCGAAGTGGATCGCGAGCGTGGGCGCCATCTCGTACCCGATCGGGTGCCGGGTTCCGAGTTGCCGCGTGAGCGCGAACAGAAGCGGCTCGGGATCGAACGCCTTGTCGACGGCCTGCGCGTACGGCGTGGACGCCTCGGTGTAGCGCGGCAGCCCCGCGTGCCGGAACGCGATCGACATCAGCTCGACACGGGGATCGACGGCGACCTCGAGCCGGCTCGCCTGTGCCGGCGCCGGGGACGTGCCGTTGTCGGTGTCCTTATCGTTGCCCGTGTCCTTGCCCTTGTGGCACGCCGACACGACGAACAACACGGCGAGCCCGATCCGGAACATGCGGGGAGGGTACACCTCGGGCAGGAGACTCGGAGACGCTCCCAAGCCGCACGAGTCGCAATCGGGATGCGGATCGATTTACGATGGTGGACGGTGAGATACGCGATCGCGATCGCCGTCCTCTCGACCGGCTGTCTGGGCAAGCCCACGCGTCCGGGAGGCGACGCGTGCGGCAACGGTTCGCTCGATGTCGGCGAGGCATGCGACGACGGTGGGCGCGCCGACGGAGACGGTTGCTCGACGAGCTGCAGCATCGAACCGTGGTTCGAATGTCCGGTCGCGGGTGAGCGATGCCATCCGGTGTTGGCGTTGCAGTGGACGGCACCGGGAACGGATCTGCCGAACCTCGGCGGCACGGGTGGCACCGCGTTCGACGAGGACTGCGGTGCGTTGCCCGGTCTCGACGGTCCGAGTAGCGTGATCGTCGGGTTTCGAGGAACGACGTCGATCAACGACGACTCGCTCGCCAGCCTCTCTGCCGCGTGCGCGAGCATCGAGATCCGACCCGGCGGTTCGATCCACTGGATGAACCCGATGCTCACGCAAGAGCAGGGCAACAGTCCGTCGGCGGCGCAGCCCGACGTTCGACTGTGCGACGCCGACGAGGTCGCGACCGGTCTCGACGCGAGAGCCGGCAACCTGGTCAGCGGGTTCGAGGTGATCTGCCAGGCCGTGACGCACACCAACGGCGTGCTCGCGTTCGGTACGCCGCGCAAGCTGCCGTTGCTCGGGCTCATGATCGACACCGCACAACCACGCGCGCAGTGCGCTCCCAACGCCGTGATGCGCGCCATGATCGGGCGGTCGGGCGCCGCCATCGATCAACTGTCGGCAACTTGTGTCGACACCTCCGAGGTCGTGTGCGGCGATGGTGTCGTTACCGATCCGGAGACCTGCGACGACGGCAACGCGGAACCGGGCGACGGTTGCAACGAGACCTGCAGCGGCGACTGACCGAGATCACCGCACGAGGCGTCGCGGCTCGCCGAGCTTCGGGATCCACAGTCGGTCGTCGGGGAAATCGCGTTCCGCCCACCAGGTGCGCAGGCGTGTGACCGGCTCGCCGACGGCCTCGTCGGTCAGGCGGAACGTGCCCCAGTGCATCGCCAGCAGATTGCGCGCGCCGAGGGCTTCGAACGCCCGGGCGGCCTCGACGGGGTCGACGTGTTGCGGCTCCATGAACCAGCGCGGTGCGTAGCCGCCGATCGGAAGCATCGCCCAGTCGATGTCCGAAAAGCGCTTCCCGATCTCGGCGAAATGATCGCCCCAGGCGGTATCGCCGGCGTGATACGCGGTGCCCTCCGGGCCGCGCACGACGAACCCACCCCACAGCGTCGCGTTGCGATTCCACGGCATCCGCATCGACCAGTGGCGCGCCGGGACGAGCGTGATCTCGAGATCCCCGAGCGCGTGGGACTCCCACCAGTCGAGCTCGACGACGTGCTCGTGACCGAGCGCGGTGAGCCGCGGACCGTTGCCGAGACCCGTGATGTAGGTCGCCTCGTGCGGCAGCTGCGCCAGCGTCGCGAGATCCATGTGGTCGCGGTGATCGTGGGTGACGAGCACGACGTCGATCGGAGGCATGGCGGCCAGCTCGATGCCGGGCTCGCTGAGTCGCCGGATCGTGGGACCGATCGTCTCGGACCACACCGGGTCGGTGACGACGAGCTGCCCGCCGAGTCGAACCGCCCAGGTTGCGTGGCCGATCCACACCGCGGCCGCCTCGGGGCCCGCGAGCACCGCGGCACCACCATCGGCGCGTTCGGGCCGGATGTTGTCGAGCTCGGCGAAGTCGTCGGGTCGCGGCTCGCGGCGCCCGAACTTCCATCGCAGGATGTCACCGGGACCGCGGGCGGGACGGGTCGCGCGATCGTCGAAGCGAGCCATGGTGCGAGTGTGTCTCAATCGAGCTCGATCATGTCGGCGAACGTGACCTCGGGTTCGTTCGGCTCGTCGATCAGCTCCGGCCACGCCGCGAGTCGCTCGGCGAATGGCGCGGCGAGGATCTTGGCGGGCTCGGCGGCGAGGATCTCGAGATCGCGACGGGCGGCACTCCACCGCTTGCGCGCCGCGTCGTCGAGCTTGCGATCGCGCGCCCGGAGATCGACCTCGGGGAGGCTGGCACGCGCGAGGTCGGCCACGCGCGCGAACACGCGATCGCGAAGCGCGTCGCGCAACGCGAGCGTGGCGCGCGCAGCCTCGATCACCGCGTCGACCACGTGCGCGGCCCGATCGGGAGGTGCGCCGCGCTCGGCGACGGCCCGCACGCGCTCGGCGAGCCGCGCGAGATCACCGGCGTACGAGACGATCGTCGACGCGAACACGCGGCGGGTCGGTGGACCGAGCGCCGTGTCGTCGGCGAGCGCGTGGTCGATCCGGATCCGCATCACGCGCGTGGCGAGCTCGTCGATCGCCGCGATCGCGGCCTGCAGCGCCGCGTCGCGGCTCTCGAGCTCGGCGAGCGTCGTTGCCGGCGCGAGCTCGTCGGCGACGGCGGCGGCATAGCTCTCGGGATCGGCCGCGAGCTCGTCGGCGGCGGCGAGCGATACGACGCGGTCGAGCACGGTGCGCGCGGTCATGCTCCCTTTCGTACCAGGTTGGTGCCCTTGCGCTGCCAGGTCCCGTCGAGATGCGGCGCGAGCGCGCGCTCCTGATCCTTGGTGATCTTCTCGATGCGAGCCAGCCGGCGCGCGCCCGGATCGCGGAGCACGCGCGCGATCTCGGCGGGCTCGAACCCCGGATCGCGGCGCCCACTGTCGAGACGGATCGTGTCGATCGCGGCGAGCAGGGGATACCCGACGAGCGTCCGCCACGATCGCGGGTTGGTCTGGTAGCTGGCGCCGAGCCGGGTGGGGAGCCCGCGATCGAGCGGCCGGTTTCCGAACGCGTCGAGCGGGCCGTAGAGGTGCGACGCCTTTCGCAGCAGCTCGTTCAGGCGCTTGGTCTCGGCGGCCGAGCGCTTCGGCTTGCAGTCGAGCACGATGACTTCACCGCGCGGATGCTGGCGATCGATCAACCAGTCGGCGTAGACCAGCCGCGGACCCGCGTCGTTCCAGGCATCGACGATCGCGTCGACCAATTGTTGCTCGGTGCGATCGCGCTTGGATTCGAGCGCGTCGAGCGCGCGGGAGATCGCAGCGAGGTCGGCGGTCTCCTCGGGGCCGAGCAGGGGCGGGACCGGTGGGTTCTTGGCCCACGCACCGATGATGCGGCGAGCCTGGCGGTGGTGGTTGTAGTAGGTGCCGGTGAAGTCGTCGAACACCTTGCGCAGCGACGGTGCCACGCGCGGATCGCGGATCCGGCCGAGGATCTCGAACAGCGACTTCCAGTACTGCGTGCGCTCCGGGCTGACATCGAACCGCGAGCTCAGCTCGGTGAGGCGAAGCGCGACCCGCGGATCCTCGGGCAACGTGGCGAGCTGGACGAGGTGCTGCTCGGCGACCCGTGGGCCGCCGGCGCCGAGGAACTCGAGGAGCTGCGGCATCGCCGCCATCGGATCGGTGGCGAAGGCGGCGTTCCACGCGGCGTCGGCGTCGGCGTCGAACACCGCGAGGGGTCGATCCCAGGTCGGCAGCAGGCGGGTCGCACGATCGATGAGGTCGGCGATCTCGACCACGCGATCGAGAGCGCGCCACGCGACCAGCATCGCGTCGATCGCGGCCTGTACGCGTCCGGCCTCGAGGTGCTTGGCGGCCTGGCGGAGCGGCGGACCGCCGAGCTTCGGTGCGCTCGGCGTCGCGGTCGCGCGCGCGGGTGCCGCCGGCACGTGGGCCTCGAGGGCGAGCTTGTCCGCGGCCTTGACGAGGCGCGCCACCTTCTTGGTATCGACCTTCGCCGCGGATGTCTCGCTGATCCGGGCGATCGCTTTCTCGATCGCGGCGTAGAACTTCGGCCAGAACTTCGAGCCTCCCGGCTTCATGCCCAGGCGACGCTCGAGGAGCGGCAGCGTGCGCGCATCGCCGGCGCGCGTCATCGCCTCGATCGTTCGGGTCCAGAACGGGTAGGTCGAGCTCGACGTGGTCGGTGGGTCGAGCGCCCAGGTCGCCACGGCGATCGCGATCCGCGGGTCGTCGGGAAACGCCGCGAGCGCGTCGCCGACCGCCGGCAGGAAGCTGACCGGAAGGTCGGTGACCTTCGCGAGCAGCGCGCCGAGCAGCACGGGATCGTGCGTGCGGGCGAGCTTCGTCCACTCGACGTCGTCGGGGATCGTCGGGATCTCGATCCGCGCACCGATCGCATCGACGAGGTCGGCGAGGGCGGGGGCCCGTGTGGCCCGCCAGGCGGCGAGCGCAGCCGCGAGCGCAGCCGCGACGTCGCCGGCGGCGATCGTGTCGGCGAGCGGCGCCAGTGCGGAGCCGTCGATCGCCGGCATCGCGGTCCGGTCGTTTCGCTTCTTTTGGGGCTTCGGGGTGGCAGGCTCGGCCGCGAGCTTGGCCCTGGCCTTCTGGGCCTTGGCCTTGGTCTTGGCCCTGGCCTTCGCGTTCGTGTTCTTCGCGGCACCGAGCTTCGCGCGCACGGCCTTCGCGGCCTCGCGACTGCGGACGGCCTTCGCGGCCTTCGCGGTCTTCACCGCCCGCGCGACCTTCACCGCCCGAGCGAGTGAGCCGGGGGCGCCGGCCGCCTCTCGCAGGATTCCGACGTCGTCGCTCGTCAGCACGCGCGGGGTCTGCAGCGACATCCCGAGCGCACCCGGTTTCGCGGTGATGCCCTTGCCGGTGCTGAACCGGAGCTCGCCGGCAACCGCGCCGAGGTCGACGATCGGTGTGGTGTTCGGGCGACCGTGCCAGCCGTCGCTCTCGCGTCGTGGATCCTCGATGATGCCGACCAGCCACAGCACGTCGCCGGGACGTGCGGTGACGAGGAACAGGGCTCCTCCCTCGGCGAGGGCGTCCAGCGAGGGATGCGTGCTGGTGTAGCGGTCGAGTGAGAGCACGGTGCCCGGCTTCGCGCCTCCCGCCGCGCGCGCGATCGGTTCGAATACGGCCTTACTGATGATCGCGAGGATGCTTGCCACCGCGTCCGAGCGTGTCGTTGCCACGCCGGGGAATCAAGCGTTCTCGGGTACGCTCGCGCCGTGACGCGAACCATGCGTGCGATCGTGCTCGAACAGCCCGGTGGCCCCGAGGCACTGGTGATCCGCGAGCGGCCGGTACCCGAACCGCGCCAGGGCGAGGTGGTGATCCGCGTCGAGGCGTTCGGCCTCAACCGGTCCGAGCTCCACACCCGGCTGGGGCTGTCGCCGGCGGTGAGGTTGCCCCGCGTGCTGGGGATCGAGTGCGTGGGCGTGGTCGAGGCGGCGCCGGGAACCGATCTGGTCCCCGGTCAGCAGGTCGCCGCGATCATGGGCGGCATGGGGCGCGACTACGACGGTGGCTACGCCGAGTACACGCGGGTGCCGCGCGCGCACGTGTTCGCGTTCACCACGTCGCTCCCGTGGGAGATCGTCGGTGCGTTGCCCGAGATGTTCCAGACCGCCCACGGGTGTCTGACCGCCGGCCTGGCCTCGCGCGCCGGGGAGGTGTTGCTGATCCGCGGCGGCACGTCGTCGATCGGCATGGCCACCGCCGCGCTGGCCAAGCGGATGGGGCTCACCGTGATCGCGACGACGCGCGATCCGGCGCGCGAGCCCGCACTACGCTCGAACGGAGCCGATCACGTCGTGATCGATCGCGGCGAGGTCGCGAGCGCGGTGCGAACGATCGTGCCCGAGGGTGTCGACCGCGCGCTCGAGCTCGTCGGCACGCCGACGTTGCGCGACACGCTGCGCGCGACTCGGCGCCACGGCGTCACGTGCATGGCGGGCATGTTGTCGAACCAGTGGACGGTCCCCGAGTTCTATCCGCTCGAGTTCATCCCGACCGGCGTGTTTCTGACCTCGTATTCCGGCGGCAGCGACGATCTCACCGCCGCGGCGTTGCAGGAGTTTCTCGACGATGTCGCCGCGAAACGAATCTCGATCGCGACCGATCGCGTGTTCGCGTTCGACGACATCGTGGAAGCCCACCGGTACATGGAGGCCGGCAAGGCGGTCGGGAAGCTGGTCGTGCGGGTCGAGCGCGCCTAGCGGTCCCAGTACTGCTCGAGCACCATGCGCCCGAGCGTCATCGGATCGCCCTGCCGGCGATTGGTCAGCACGATCACGCCGAGCTTGTGTGACGGCACCCAGAGCAGGGCGTTCTTGAACCCGCTCGTCGTGCCGGTGTGCCACACCAGCTTCTCGCCACGCTCGTCGCTGATCCGCCAGCCGTACCCGTAGTCGACGCCACGGCGCGTGGTGTGGACCTTCATGCTCGTCGCCTGTGCGAGCAGCGTGGGCTTCAAGAGGGTGCTGTTGTCGAGCGCGCCGATCCAGCGGGCGAGCTCGTGGGTCGACGAGTAGATGCCGCCGTCACCGAGCACCGCACTCGACAGGCTCTGATCGCTGGGCTTGAAGTCCTCGTCGTAGCCCGAGTAGCCATACGCGCGGTTCGGGATCGTCTCCTCGGCCTGGTAGGTCACGGTCGAGGTCATGCCGAGCGGCTTGAAGATGTTGCGCTCGAGGAACTCGGTGTACGACAGCGTCGATACCCGCTCGACGATCAACGCGAGCAGGGCGTAGCCGGTGTTGTTGTAGAGATAGCGGCCGGGGTGGGCGACCATCTTCTGCTTCGCCACCAGGTCGAGCACGTCCTTGTCGACGACCTGCTCGGTCTGTCCGCGGGGGATCAGCTTCTCGTACTGCGGGAGCCCCGACGTGTGCGTCAGCAGGTGCTTGATCGTGACCTTCGGCGCGATCTTCGCGAGCTCGGGCAGGTACTTCACGATCCGATCGTTGATCGACAGCTTGCCGCGCTGCTCGAGCATCAAGATCGCGGTCGCGGTGAACTGCTTGGTCACCGAAGCGAGCCGGTAGTTCGTGGTCGGGGTGGCCGGCTCTCCGGTCTTGCAGTTCGCCAGACCGAACGCATCCTCGTAGATGATGTTGCCGGCCTTCACGACCGTGATGCTGGCGCCCGGAATCTCGCCTTCGTACGCCCGAAACAGCGAGTCCGTCGGGCACGCCTGGGCGAGTACGCTCACCATGCCGGCGACCACCACGAGCGAGGGCATAGCCCAAGGATAGCGGATGTCGCCGCGATGCAAAAAACAGATCTCGATCGACCCAACGGTTCGCCCGTGGGCGGCATGACGTGGGTGAGATGGCAGACCCGGGACGCACCGCAGAACAGCTGCTCGCACACGCCGATTGGCTGCGCGGGCTCGCGCGGCGGCTCGCGGGGGATGCCGACGTCGCGGACGATCTCGTGCAGGAGACCTGGATCGCCTCCCTGCACCGATCTCCCGACACCGAACGGCCACTCCGTCCCTGGCTCGCCAAGGTGCTGCGCAACGCGCTCAAGATGCGTGCGCGTGGCGAGGGCCGGAGAGTCGCCCGCGAGCAAGTGGCACTGATCGACAACGACGACATCCCGACTCCCGACACGCTGGTCGCCCGCGCCGAAGCGCAGCGGACGCTCGTCGATCTGGTGTTGCGGCTCGACGATCCCTACCGCACGGTCGTGCTGCTGCACTACAGCGAGGGCATTCCGCTCGCCCAGATCGCGCGCGAGCAGGGCGTACCGGCGGGGACCGTGCGGTGGCGTCTCAAGGTCGCGCTCGATCAGCTCCGGCGGTGGCTCGACGAGCCGGATGGCCGGGGACGGTGGGCCGTGGCCGTGCTGGCGATCCCGAAAGGACTGACGGTGGCACATCGAATCTCGAAGGTGACGGCGATCGCGATCGCGCTGGTGGCGCTGCTACTCGGTGTGGGTGGCTGGTATGCGTGGCACCGGCATGGTGACCACGATCCCGGTCGCGGCACGGGTGAAGCCGTGGCCGGCGGATCGGCCAGCCGATCGTCACTCGGCGCGTCCAATACGTCGGGCACGTCGGGCGATCGCGATGGTGCGATGCCCGCCTGGCTCGCGCAGCAGGACATCGCGCCGCGCCGGATCGCCGGTCGCGTGACCTATCGCGGTGCGCCGGTGGCCGGCGCCACCGTCGAGCTCGCTAGCCTGGCCTCGGAGAGCGGTGCCGTGCGTCCACCGCGGATCGTGACCGACGCGCGGGGTGCCTTCGACTTCGGTCCGTGGCCGGCGATGACGTTTAGCGTGCGGGCCTCGGCTCCGCATCGTGCGTCGGCGACGCTCGAGGTCGACCTGCGCGTGCCCGGCGCACGTCCGGCGCCCGATCATCTCGAGCTCTCACTCGGTGCGTGCAATTCGGCGATCTACGGCACCGTGCGCGATGCCTCGGGCGGTCCGATCGCGGGCGCACGCGTCGCGGAGCTGCCTCGCGGACCGCAGACGGTTCCCGGCGGTCCCGGCGTGGTCAGCGACGACCGCGGGGCATACGAGCTATGCGTGGCGCCGATGTGGCCGTACTGGGTGGCGGCCGGCGTGTCGGCCGACGGCTACGGCTCGCTGACCGTCAACATCCTGGCCCCCGGCCGCGTTCACGCGAATCTGTTACTGGTACCGGAGGCGGTGATCGTCGGCCGCGTCGTGCGTGCGGGCACGGGTGAGCCGGTCGTGAATGCGAGCGTGTACGTTCCTGTCGCGGGACCGCGTGATCGTCCGAGCTCGTGGCGCGGCGCGTTCTCCGATGCCGACGGTCGATTCCGGATCGATCGCGTGGCGCCGGGGCGTCACGTCGTGTTCGCGCGCGCCACCGGTCTGACGCCGTCGCGCGGGGTCGCGGTCGTCGTCGAGGCCGGTCACACCACGCCCGACCTCGTGCTCGCGCTCGAGGCCGGGTCGACGATCCACGGGATGGTCGTCGATGACGGCCGGCCGATCGAAGCCGCGCGCGTGACCATCACCGGTGACACGAACGAGGTAGCGGTCGTGCGATCGGCGGTGTCTCAGAGCGATGGCTCGTTCGTGCTCGACGAGGTCCCGCAGGGCACGATCCGGTTCGCGGCACCACCCTACGACGTGGTCTCGCCGAAGACGTTCCTGGTGTCGCAGCCCGTGCACGAGGGTGTCGTGCTCGAGGTCCAGGCGCGTGGCGCGATCGCCGGGATCGTCGTACGCGATGGCGCACCGGTTGCCGGTGCCGCGATCTCGCCGCACGGTCCAGGCGACCACCAGCTCGCACCCGTCGCGACGGGTCGAGACGGTCGGTTCGTGATCCCCGGCGTGCAACCCGGTGCGTGGACGCTCGGCGCCGAAGCCGATGGTGCGTTCGGTGGCCCGGAAGGCCCGGTGACCGTGCGCCGCGGCGAGACCTCCGAGGTGACGATCGATCTCGCGTACGCCGCGTCGATCTCGGGACGCGTGGTCGATCAGCACGGTGCGCCGGTGGGGGGCGTCTCGGTGCAGTTCCTGAATACCACCCGCGACGATGCCGGCGTCGCCGTCACCGCCGACGACGGCAGCTTCCGTGCGGGCAGCATGACCGGCGGCGGCGATTACCGGCCGATCGTGCGTCCGCTGCTGCGCTCGCGAACCGTGTTCCGGCCCGCATCCGGTACGGCGTTCGCTCCGATCACGCTCGCGGGTCCGCATTCCCAGCTGACGAACGTCGTGCTCGCCGTTCAGTTCGAACGGCTCGCGATCGCCGGCACCGTCGTCGACGCGACCGGCGCCCCGGTTCCCGACGCCCAGGTGATCGCGGTGCCGGACGGGGATCGCGCAGCCTCGTTCTTCGGGCGCGTCGAGGATAACGGCGCGACGTCGACGGTCGACGGCAGCTTCGCGATCGATCGCTTGCCCGCGGGAAGCTATGCGGTGCGCGCACGCACCCCGGCCGGGACCGAGGCCACCGTGCCTGGTGTCCCCGCCGGCCGGTCCGATCTCCGGATCGTTCTGGCACCTCCGAGCGCGATCGAGGGCACGCTGGTCGGGTTCGACGCGCCTCCCAAGGTCTACGCGCTCCTCGGGGCGACCTCCGCCAACGCGCCGATCGCCGCGATGGTCACGACGAGCTCGTTCGCGATCCGCGGCCTGTCTCCCGGTCACTACCTGGTGACCGCGACGACGGCGGCGACCGCCGCGTCGGCCGCGGTCGATGTCGCCGCGGGCAACACCGCGCACGTCACCCTGACCAGTCGCGGTACCGGCGCCGTCACCGGTCACGTGCACGATCTGCGGTCGGGCGCGCCGGTCGAGGGGATGAATTGCTTTGCGATCGCGCAGCCGCCGGGCGCGACGGTGTCCTCGCTGGTGTGGGCCTCCGTCAACAGTGCCGCCGTCGCCCGCACCGACGGGCAGGGCGCGTTCGCGATCGCGGCGGCGCCGGCCGGCGACGTCGCGGTGTGGTGCAACGGCCTCAACTGGCAGTACTCCACCGGCCTGCGGCCGGTGGTCGTTCCCGCGGGGAAGTCGATCGACGTCGAGGTCCCGGTGATGTCGTGGGACCTCTCCCACGGGCGACCGATGTCGAGTCTCGGTGCGGGCTTTGCCGACGCGATCGACGCGGCGCGCCTGATCGGCGTCAAGCCCGGGGGACCGGCGAGCACGGCCGGCCTCACCGACGGTGACGTGGTCACGACCGTCGACGGTCTCGACGTGACCTCGCTGAGCTCCGACGGGGTCGACGTCGCGATCATCAACCGGTCGCCCGGGACCCGGGTGCCGATCACCGTCGTTCGCGCGGGCAAGTCGATCACCGCCACCGTGGTGCTCGGCGAGCTCGACGCGCCCTGATTCAGGGCGCCGGGCGCATCGCGATCGCCAGGTCGAGCGTCATCTTGGCGTGGACGGTGTAGCTCGCGCTCCCCACCGTGAACGCGCACTGCATGTGGGCCGAGAGCTGCATCGTTGGCGACAGGCGGCGGAGGGCCACGCTGACCGAGCCGATGCCCTTGGTGTCGAGCTGCTCGAGGTTTGCGGCCATGCCGTTATCGAGCCGAAGCTGTGCGTCGGTTTCGTGTTGCCGCGTGGTCACCTCGAACCTGACCACGTCGTCGGTTCGCGCGACCAACCGGTAATGATAGATGGTCTCGAAGTCGGCGCCGAGGAGGTGTGCCGGTGCGGAGGTTTCCCACTCCGCCCCGATCCCGACCGGCGACACCGGTAGCGGGGCGTTGAGGTCGCGCATCGACTGCTGCATGCGGTCGAGCGTCTTCTTGAAAGCCGGCGTGGCTCCTGCCGGCACGACGAAGTGCGTGTCGCGCGGGATGCCTCGCGAAGAGACGTGCGAGGTCGCGCGCAGCCCGACGAAGTTGGCGAGAAAGGTGTTCATGCTGGCGCGCACGGGGGCCGCGACCACGACGTCGGGCGGTATCCGACAGCTCTCCCAGGTGTACGAGATCGTCGCTCCGCCGTCGGGATCGACACGCTCGACCCGGGCACGGACGATCGCTCGGATCAACGGCATCTCGTTGTTGTTGGTGTTGGCGCCGCCCGTGGGCTTTTCGATCGTCAACGTATTCGCCATCGCCATGTCGAACTGGAAGCGTTCGGTTTCCCCGACGGCGTAGTGGTAACGGAGTGCCGCCTTGTCGCCGGACCCGCTGGAGATCAGCCGGATGTTGGGGTCCTCGACGGGCTTGCGGGGGGAGGCGGGTGTGGCGATGGGACGCGCTGGTGGCGACGCACTCCAACACCCCGCGACGAACACGACGATGCACCACCGCATGGCGCGAGGAGACCACAAACCCGATCGCTCCACGTGCGGGGCCGACTATATTGGGGGCATGCGGAGGCTGATCGTGGTGGCGATGCTCGCGGGGTGTTCGGGCTCGACGCCGAGCGACGTCGGCGACGACGATGTCGGCGGCAGCTGCGATGCGGTCCCCGCGGATGCCTCGGGCGAGGGCACGTATTACGACGCCACCGGCGCCGGCAACTGCGGCTTCGATCCTTCGCCCGGTGATCTGATGGTCGCGGCGATCAACCACGCCGACTACGGCACGGCCGACTGGTGCGGGGCCTGCCTCGAGGTCACGGGGCCGAACGGAGTCGTGACGGTGCGCGTCGTCGATCAGTGCCCCGGCTGTGCACGGGGCGATCTCGATCTCAGCCCGCAGGCCTTCGAGCAGCTGTCGCCGCTGTCGGCCGGGCGGATCCCGATCACCTGGCGCGAGGTCGCGTGCGACGTCAGCGGACCGATCGACTACCACTTCAAGGACGGCGCGAACGCGTTCTGGACGGCGATCCAGATCCGCAACCACCGCTATCCGATCGCGTCGCTCGAGGCCGAGGTCGACGGTAGCTTCGTCGAGATCCCGCGGGTCGACTACAACTACTTCGTCGAGGACTCCGGCCTCGGTCCCGGGCCGTACACGCTGCGCGTCACCGACACGCGCGGGCACGCGATCGAGGACGCCGGCGTGATGCTGGGCGACAACGTCACCCGGGCCGGATCGACGCAGTTCCCGGCATGCCCTTGATGCCACGCCGATCGGGTAGGCCCGCGCATCTCGGACAGCTCGGTGCGAACCGTGCGTTACGATCCGGAGGATGACGCACGATCCCCGTGTCGCGACGCAAGCAACCGAGCTCGCCGCCACCGTGAGTCCGACGCTGGAGGACGGACCGGATGGGGCAGGGCCCGACAGCCTCGGGAACGCGGACTCCGAGACCTTTCATCGCCGTTACCGCACCGGCGACTCGCTCGGACGCGGCGGCATGGGCGAGGTGCGTGCGCTCGACGATCGCCGCGTCGGGCGCACGGTGGCGATGAAGACGCTGCACGACCAATCCGACAGTGCCGGTGCACGCATGCGGTTCGTACGCGAGGCGCGCATCCAGGGCCAGCTCGAACACCCGTCGGTGCTGCCGGTCTACGACTTCGGCCTCGATCCCCAGGACCGCCCGTACTTCACGATGAAGCAGCTCCGCGGACACACGCTGTCCCAGATCTTGGCCTCGCTCGCGGCCGGCGACGCCGACACCATCGACCGTTACTCGCTCCGCAAGCTCCTCAGCGAGCTACGCGACGTGTGCCTCGCGATCGAGTTCGCGCATAGCCGCAACGTGATCCATCGCGATCTCAAACCCGGCAACATCATGCTCGGCGACTTCGGCGAGGTCTACGTGCTGGACTGGGGGCTGGCCAAGCTGACGACCGAGCCGGTCGAGGTCGCGGTCGCCGATCCGCACCAGCCCCGTCGCCGCGGGACACCGACTCCGACGCCCCGACGCTCTCGACGTCCACGCCGCGCACGCCGTCGATCAACGTCGACAGCAACCAGCAGACCGTCGCGGGCGCGCTGCTCGGCACCCCGGGCTACATGTCGCCCGAGCAGGTCCGCGGCGAGACGCTCGACCGGCGGTCCGACGTGTACGCGCTCGGCGCGATCCTGTTCGAGATCCTCTCCGGTCAGCCGCTGCACCCCCGCGACGGCAACATGCTCGAGTCGACGCTGGACGGTGTCGACGGCCGCCCGTCCTCGCGTTGCGATCGCGAGATCCCGCCTGAGCTCGACGAGCTGTGCGTCGACGCTACCCGTACGGATCGCTCCGAGCGGATCGCGACCGCTCGCGAGCTCGCGGATCGCATCGATCGCTATCTCGATGGCGATCGCGATCTCGAGCGACGCCGCGAGCTCGCCGAGGAGCACGCGACACGGGGTGCCGAGGCCGCCCGGACGGCGCTCGCGCACGGCGATGGTGCCGAGGGGGCACGCCAGGCCGCGCTGCACGAGCTCGGTCAGGCCATGATCCTCGATCCGGCGAACGAGAGTGCGATCGAGACCATCTCGGAGCTGTTGCTCGCACCGCCGAAGAGTCGATCCGCCGGAGGTCGTGCACGCCCTGACCGAGTCGGTGGCGAAGCGTTCGCGCGAGGAGGCACGGCTCACGGCGTTCGCGTACCTGATGCCGTTCCTGTTCCTTCCGCTGTTCTGGTGGATGGGGATTCGCGATTTCGCGCCGATCGCGGTCCTGATCGGTGCGTCGGGAGCAACTGCACTCGGGCTCCACGTCTACGCGCGTGCCCACGAGCTCCATCGCTGGGTGCTGTACGCGAGTGTCGTGCTGACCGGCATCTTGCTCGTTGCCGGCGCACGTGCGTTCTCGCCATTCTTGGTCGTTCCCGCGATCGGTGCGGTGGCGTCGGTGCCGGTCACCTATCACGGCGATCGCAGACTCCTCGTGGTCACCGCGATCGTGTTGTCGATCAGCGTCACGCTGCCCGCGGTGCTCGAGCAGCTCGGCCTGCTGTCTTCGACGTTTGCATCCACCGCCGATGGCCTGGAGCTGAGGTCGGCGGCGCTCGACATCCGCGGAACGGCCACCACGATCGCGCTGGTCGGGTTCAACATCATGATCGTCACGTTGCCGATGATGCTGACCGCGCGGCTGACCGCACGCACCGATTCGTACGAGCGCCAGATCGCGCTGCACAGCTGGCAACTCCGGCAGCTGGTACCGCGCGCCAAGGATCTGGCCCGCGCGCGCGCACCCGAGCCGCGGAGCTGGTGCGCCTAGTTCTCGCGATCCTTGGTCTGGCAGCGCTTCGGCGTGGCGGTCTCGGGACCGCGTGGTGCGGCGAACGCGACGAGCTCGTAGTCGAGGTTGTCGGAGCGCACGCCGGCGGGACCGACGAGCCCGCGTACTGACGTGGGAAGCACCCCGCGCCACACCAACCGACCGTCGATCCACGCGCGCAGGGTGTCGCCGGAGATCGCCGCGCGCAGCGTATGGGTATCGCCGGAGGTCAACACCGGGACCAGACCGAGCTTCGCCCCACGGCTCGGCTTCAGCTTGGTGTAGCCATCGGCGCCGCATTGTTCGTTGGTGCTCGCGCTCGGGTTGACCTTGACCGAGACGTCGATACCCGGACCCCGGTCGGCATGCTTCCCGCGTTCGAGCCGCCACATGACGTAGACCAGGTTGCAGCCATCGCGAGCCCGCAGCTTGAGGCCGATCTGGTGGCGCTCCTGCCCCGAGGCGAGCTTGCGAATGTTCTCGCTGTGGCCGTGGTACGTGAACGTGAGCTCCGCCGCCTCACCGGCGGTCTTCGGGGCGACGGCGCGCACGGTCGGCTCCGTGACCTCGTGACCGATGCCGGCACGACCGTGGGTGACGCATAGCGGATCGGTGACGCGCTCGAGCTGCGGCGTCGGATCGGGCGCGGCCTGACTCTGGTTGCCGCCGCACGCGGTCAGCATCGCGAGGACGAGCGGCACTCTCACCTGTTGCCTCCCGCCGTGCCGACGACCTCGCGGAGCGCGCGCGCGTGGGCCTCGTGGTACGCGTGCTCGGCGCGCACCTTGATCAGCTCGAACCACACGACCTGCTTGTAGCGACGACTCTCCTCGCTCCCGATCCGGTCGAGCATCTTGACCTGGTGCTGGAGGTCGCTCTCGAGCGCCGCGGTCTCCTTCTCGCGGCGCTCCGCGGTCTCGATCTGTGCGCGCAGGCGATCGGCCGTGGCATCGACCGACAGCGGATCGCGGCCACTGCGGACGTAGCGCCGTCGACCCTCGGCGGCACGGTCGTTGGCGCCGCCCTGGAACAGCGTGCCGAGGTTGATCCCGACCGACAGCACCGCGAAGTACGGCGACGACGTGTCGGCGTTGACCGAGCCGTCGAGGAACCCGTCGACGCCGACCCGCACGCTGACGTCGAACGCCTTGGCGCGGCGCAGCTTGGCGTTGTTGCGCTCGACCTCGTCGTCGGCCTGCTGGAACGTGGCGAGCGTGAGGTTGCCGCCGGTCGGGCGGGGCAAGATGCTCATCGCCTGGTGGGTCTCGCTCGAGAGCCGTCGCAGCTCCTCGACACGCAGTCGGGTCGCGGTCGCCTCCTGGGCGGTGGTTCGTCGTGCGCCGAGGTCGGCGGCGACCGCGCTCATGATCGAATCCGCCTTGGACATCGCGCCGTCGAGCACGTCCGCGCGTGCCTCGAGCGCGCGGTACAGCGTCTCGCCTCGGATCTGCTCGAGCGCCGAGTGGCGCTTGCACTCCGCCTTGGCGCGTCGCTTGGTCGCGATGCCTTCGTAGATCCCGGACAGCCGCACGCGCACCCCGCCGATGAACCGCACGGTGCCCGGCTGATCGCCCGGCAGCACGGCTTGTGACGACTGCTCGATACGCCCGATCTCGCTGAACACGATCGGCCCCATGAGCACCGCACTCTCGGCGGCCGCGACGTTCTCGACGAACTCGCAGTACCCATCGTTGGTCGGCTCCGCGCCCGCGGAGGTCGGGGCGCTCACGGCGATCGCGGCGATCGCGAGAGGGCCGAGCGTGGACTTCGTGGCGCGCATCAGAACAGCAGCGGCTTTCCACCGACGTACAGCACGTCACCCGCGGCGGCATCCGCCTCGTCCTCGTCGAGCTGGATCTCGACCATCTGCCCGCGCAGCATGCGATCGCGGTGCGGGTGCTTGAACTGGACCTCGCCGGGCAGGACCTCGAGAACCTCGCCGACGTGGTAGCAGAACACCATCCCGAGGTGGCACGCGTAGACGCTGCTGCCTTGCTCGGCGTTCTCGAGGTTGCCGTACGGCACGAACGCGACCGAGGCGTTGTCGGTCACGGCCCGCAGGTACGCCGACTGCTTGAGCGCACCGACGATCTTGTCCTGCCGCACGAGGCTGGCCTTCAGCGTGTTGCGCGTCTCGACGGACTTCGCGAGGTCGAGCCGGCTGGCGGCGTACTCCTGCTTGATCCGCAACACCTCGTACGACAGCGCGATGTTGGTGTTGTCGACATCGGCCAGGATCGCGTCGAGCGAACGGGTCTCGGACTCGAGCTCGGCCGCCCGGGTCTCGAACTCCGCCTGGCGCTCGGCGAGCGACAGGTTGGAGCTCGTGATCTGTGCGAGCTGGAACTTGCCCGACAGCATCGCGTTGCGATCGATCAGCCCGGCGGCG
Organism: uncultured delta proteobacterium; assembly: GCA_963772655.1. Taxonomy (GTDB): domain Bacteria; phylum Myxococcota_A; class Polyangia; order Haliangiales; family Haliangiaceae; genus JABFXX01. The sequence goes on along the minus strand of CAVYYE010000003.1, from coordinate 143,442 downwards.
TACTCGCGCTTCATGCGGCGGCGCGACGCGTTGGCGTACGCCGAGTTCTGTCGCTTGATCGCTCGCCGAGTCGCGGCGGCCGTGTTGGCGAGCTCGCGGACGCGGCCGAGTGCGGCCTTGCGACCCTCGAGGTCGCTCTTGATCGCCTTGGCGAACTCGAGCTGGAACGCCTGCTGCGCCGCGATCTGACGCTCGGCCTGGTTGAGGTCGTCGGCGATCCGGTCGCGGGTGTTCTGTTGCTCGGCGAGCTGGCTCTGCAACGCGACGACCTTCTCGTCGGTCGGCGCCACCGCCATCGGCACGACCCAGCTGCTGCTGAGGTAGAAGAACGCGGTGTTCGCGAGGTAACCGACCAGCACGAACACGATGATCGAGAGGATCGCGAAGCCGAGCAGTCGGTAGGCATTGACGATCAGCTTCTGCGGGTTCTTGAGGATCGCCTTGGGCGCGCCGAGTCCGATCTTCTCGAACACGGCCCACCGGTTGCGCGGCTCCGCGAGCGGAGACCCGGCGAGCTCCGTCGGCGCGACTTCGAATGCCGAGAAGCCCGGGGTGGTGGCGTCGGGCGCCGGCGTGCTCGGTGCCGGCGTGCTCGGTGCCGGCGTGCTCGGTACGAACGCGCTCGGTGCGGGAGCGATCGTCGCGGCCGCCAGCGGCCAGGCGCTGGGTGCGGCTGCGGGAGGCGGCGCGGGTGCAGGTGCGGACGTCGGCACCGGTGCCGGTGCCACGGTGCGCGCGGGCGCAGCGCCGCGCGCGGGTGCGGGCACGATCGCTGGCAGATCGAGCACGGGCGCCGATCGAGGCACCGTGTGCAGCGAAGGGACAGGCAGCACGGTGTCTCTCGCGGTGGTGACAGGTCCTGACACCGGCGCCGCCGGATACAAGGTCTGCACCCCGCGAGGAACCATCGGCTGCTGGTTCGATCGCGAGCGAAGTGGGGTGGGAAGGGCGTCGGCGGGGGGCTGCCACCCCGTGGCAACTCGAGTGGCCGTGCGGTCCAGATCGGCGGTCGAGCTGGACTTTGCAGGTCCCGCCTGTCTCGCCGACGTAACATCTGCCGCGCGGAACCTCGTGGTCGAGTCCTCGATCACGACCGCGTCCGGATCGGACGCGGCGAGCGCAGCGATCGCGCGCGGCTTCGTGAAGGGAATGACGTTAGGAGGCGGCGTGGAGCCTTTCGCACGTGCGCTTTCGCGCGCGGTGATCGAAGGGATCAATCCCTCCGCGCGTGCGATCCGCGCCGAGGTCGCGATGTCCTGGACCGTGCGTTCTTCGAACGCGAACTCGCCGCGAGGGACATGCGGGATCGATTGCTGGGCAGTGCCGTGACGTTTGCTGCTCATGCTCGGCTGCGATCACGGTGCAAGACATTCGCCATCGGGATCGCGCGAACAAACCGAGGAAGCTCGCGACTGACAACTCGATCCGCCTGAGCGAGCGCACCCCACCGCGCATGTGAAAACCCCCGCGCAGTCGTTCGCGGATCGCCGCAACTCGTCCAATCACGTTGCACAACTTGCGCAACCGAGACCGAAACCCGTCGGCCCTCTTCTTGCTCCGCGTCCGTACTCCGGCGCGCGATGGATACGACCCCGATCTACCTCTTCATCTTCATCGTGTTCCTGAACCGCTACGTGTTCGGGTTCTACCTGACGCTCGTGCGGCGGAAGAAGATCGACGAGACCATCGAGGGCTACGAGCCGACCGTCACCGTCGTGGTGCCGCTGTTCAACGAGGGCCGTTCGATCTACGACACGATCAAGGCGCTCGTCGGCCTCGAGTACCCGCGCGAGAAGCTGTCGATCACGATCGTCGACGACTGCTCGACCGACGATAGCTACGAGTGGGCGTGCAAGGCGGCCGAGGAGTGCCGCGCGGACGGCGCCGACGTCCGCGTGCTGCGCAACCCCCACAACATGGGCAAGCGCAAGGGCATCAACCACGCGGTCCGCGAGTCGACGAGCGAGATCATCCTCAGCGTCGACTCCGACGTGATCATCTTTCCGACCGCGCTGCGCGAGCTCGTGAAGCGCTTCGTCGGCCCCGAGATCGCGGCGGTCGGCGGCCGGGTCCATGTCTCCAACCCCAACGAGAACTGGCTGACCCGGCTCCAGACCATCAAGTACTACTACGGTCAGGAACACCTGAAGAACCTCGAGCGCGGGCTGCGCTCGGTGCTGTGCCTGTCGGGCTGCCTCACCGCGTATCGCCGCACGGTGTTGATGGAGCTCGAGCCGATCCTCGAGAACCGCAACATCCTCGGCATCCCGATCAAGTACGGCGAGGACCGCTTCCTCACCCACCAGATCGTCAAGCACGGCTATCGCACGGTGATGACGATGAAGGCGATGTGCTTCACCAAGGCAGCGCCGACGTTGCGCGGCTACTTCAACCAGCAGCTGCGGTGGAAGCGCTCCAACATCGTCGACTTCATCATCGGCCTGGGCCACGCGTGGACGCTGCACCCGCTGCTGTGCCTGCAGTACCTGTCGATGCTGCTCCTGCTGCTGGTCTATCCGTTCGTGATCGTCACGCACATCCAGCGCAACGAGTTCTTCGACCTCGCGATGTTCCACGTCGCGGTGATCGCGTTGTTCTCGATGATCTACTACTTCGCGCCGAGCGTGCGGGCGTTGCCACCGTGGCTCCGCGTCCACCCGATCGCGTTCCTGCCGATGGCCGTGCTGATGCCGGTCGCCTACGTGCTGCTGACGCCGCTCGGGCTGTTCACGCTCGATAGCTCGAGCTGGGAGACCCGCGGGCACGGCGGCGCGAAGCCCGCCGCACAGGCGGCATCGTCACCGTCGCTGGGAGGCTCTTCGTGATCGTCGCCGCGCACCAGCCGCACCTGATGCCGTGGCTCGGCTACCTCGACAAGGTCGCGCGCGCCGACGTGTTCGTGGTGATGGACGACCTCCAGTACGAGGCGCAGAACTTCCAGAACCGCAACCGCCTCAAGCTGTGCGCGGGGCCGGCGTGGATCACCGTGCCGCTGGTGTCGGCCGGTCGCGCGCAGGCCGTGTGCGATCGCCGGATCGACAACACCGGTCGCGGCGGGCGCCATCACTGGCAGCACCGCCTGCGCCGCACGCTCGAGGTGCACTATGCGCGGACGCCGCACTACTCGGCGCGCGTGAGCGAGCTCGACGACGTGTTCGTCCGGCGCTGGGACTTCCTGCTCGAGCTCGATCTCCACATGCTGGATCTGGCGCGTCGGTGGTGCGGCATCACCACGCCGATCATCCGGGCGTCGTCGCTCGGTGCGCACGGTGCCAAGACCGATCGGATCGCGGAGGTGTGCAGCAAGCTCGGCGCGAGCGCGTACCTGTCGGGGCGCGGCGGCTCGACCGGCTACCTCGACACCGAGCTGCTCGCGCGTCGCGGGATCGCGACCGCCTGGCAGTCGTTCGATCACCCGGTCTACCCGCAGCGCTATCCCCACCTCGGGTTCGTCTCGCATCTGGGATTTCTCGACGCCGTCTTCAACTGCGGGTCCGCCGTCGCCGGCTGGCTCGCGTCCTCCCCGAACACCCCCGCGCGTTCGCTCGCCAACGATGGAGCCCTGTCATGAACCGTCTGCTGAAAGAGAACGGGCGCGTGCTCGCCTTCGGTGCTCACCCCGACGACCTCGAGGTCGGAGCCGGCGGGCTGCTCGCGCGGCTCTCGAACGAAGGCGCCGAGATCACGATGGTGGTGGTGTCGATTCCGAACAACACCGAGGTCCGGCGCGCCGAGGCGCAGGCAGGCGCGGACGTGATCGATGCCGACGTCCACGTGTTGTTCGAGGATCGGGCGTGCCGCGTCGAGGACATCCCGATGCACGAGCTGGTGCGTCGCATGGACAGTGTGGTCGGCGATATCCGGCCCGACCTCGTGATCACGCACTCCGCGTACGACCTCCACTGGGACCACGGCCTGGTCAACCGCGCCACGGTGTCGGCACTGCGTCGCACGCCGTGTGATCTGCTCGCGTTCCTGTCGTCGCCGGAGATGAACGCGCAGTCGCGGGCGATCGGTCAGTGTTTCGCTGATATCACGCACTCGATCGACACCAAGATCGCCGCGATCGAGGCCCATGCCTCGCAGGTCGCCAAGCTCGACCTCGAGTCCAGCCGCGATCTCGCGCGCGCGATGGGGCGGATCAGCGGGTACCAGTACGCCGAGGCCTACGAGGCGCTCCGGGTCCGGGTGTGAGCCGATTCCCGGCTGGCTGCGAAAAAACCTGCCGATATGACAGGCGACCTATTGTAGGCTCCGCCCAGACCATTGGGGGGGCCCATGCGTAGCGCGATCGCTTTTGCTCTGTTCGCACTGTTCACCGCCGCTTGCGGCACGTCGCCGATGACGGCCGATGACGACATGACCGGTGACGACGGCGTGACCTCGCCCGACCCGGCGTTCACGATCGAGAGCGGCGAGTTCCAGCTCCAGCCCGGTGAAGAGTTCACCAAGTGCATGTACTTCACGATGCCCAACACCGAGCGCGTGGCGGTGCACAAGTGGGTGTCCGACCTGACGCCGGGCAGCCACCACATGATCATGTACCAGACGCTGACCGGCGATCAGCCGCCCGACGGCACGGTCGACGACTGCACGCAGGGCGTGTCGGTCCCGATCTACGGCACCCAGATCCAGCACGAGGAAGTGGCGTTCCCCGACGATGACGGCACGGGCCGCCCGATCGCCCAGGACATCGCCGCCGGGACCAAGGGCTACTTCCAGATGCACTACTTCAACTCGACCGACGAGGTGCTGACCGCGCACGTCACGGTCACCGCCTACGGCCTGCTTCCCGAGATCGCCGCGCACGCCGGCAACTACACCAAGGCCGATCTGTTCGCGACCTACAACAACGACATCGCCGTGCCCCCGCACGCCCTCAACTACGTGGTCAGCGCGACCTGCCCGGCGGTCGACGCGAGCTACATCCAGATGTCGACGCACTCGCACAAGCAGTCGGTCGCCACCGACGTCAAGGACGGCGACACGATGGTCGTCCAGAGCGACGACTGGGAGCACCCGACGATCGAGCGCTTTGACCAGCCGTTCTTCCACTTCGAGTCCGGTCAGGTGACCTGGGAGTGTACGTACACCAACATGGCCGACAACCAGGACAAGACCGTCTACGCCGGTCAGAGCGCCGTGACCAACGAGATGTGCATGGCGATCGGCTACTACTTCCCGGCCGCCGGCCCCAAGGGGTGCATCCTCGACGGCGGCCAGTGCCAGTGCCTGCTGTGAGCTGACCCGGCCGGGATGACTCGCACGCGGGACGCAATTGGGTTAGCGTCCTGCGGATGCTGCTTCGTGCGCTGCTACTTGCATTGATCTCGGGGCTCGCGGCATGTGGTACGCCGAAGGGCGGGACGCTCCCTGTCGACACGCCGGCGCTGCCCTACGTCGCTCCCGACGTCGACGAGCTCGCCGGGACCTACGACGACGAGGACGAGGACGAGCCGACGGAGCCGGTCGAGCCAACGGAGCCGGTCGAGCCGACGCCGGCACCCGCGCCCGCACCGGCGCCGGCGCCGGCCCCCAAGGGGGCGCCGGCCCCGAAGGGTGCACCGGCGGCGAACAAGGCCGCGCCGGTGAAGGCGCAGCCGAAGGCGGCCAAGGCCGTCGCGCCCGCGACCAAGAAGTAGCCGTCCATGTGCGGCATCATCGGCTACATCGGTAACCGCCAGGCCACGCCGCTACTCGTCGGCGGACTTCGCAAGCTCGAGTACCGCGGCTACGACTCGGCGGGCGTGTCGGTGCTCGATCCCTCGGCGGGATCGGACGCCAAGGCGAACGTGGTGCGTTGCCGCGGCAAGCTGAGCGTCCTCGAGGACAAGCTCGTCAAGCATCCGGCGCCCGGCACGATCGGCATCGGACACACCCGGTGGGCGACTCACGGGCGGCCGTCCGACGAGAATTCGCACCCGCACAAGGTCGGTCCGATCAGCGTGATCCACAACGGGATCATCGAGAACCACCTGGCGCTGCGCAACGAGCTCTCGGCCGCCGGCGCGAAGTTCTCGTCGGAGACCGATACGGAGATCTTCGCGCACCTGGTCGCGCGCGCGCTCACGAGCGGCGCACCGGACCTGGCCGCCGCCGTGCGGCAGTCGATCTCGAACGTGCGCGGCAGCTTCGCGTTCGTGGTGATCAGCGACGACGAACCGCAGACCATGGTCGCGGCGAAGAACAGCTCGCCGCTCGTGGTCGGACTCGGCGACGGCGAGAACTTCGTGGCCTCGGACGTCACCGCGATCCTCAGCGAGACCCGCCGCGTGATCTTCATCGACGAGGGCGAGATGGTCGTGGTGACCCGCGAGGGCGTGACGATCACCGACTTCGAGGGCAAGCAGATCCATCGCGAGCCCAAGACGATCACGTGGTCGGCGGTGCAGGCCGAGAAGGGCGGCTTCAAGCACTACATGCTCAAGGAGATCCACGAGCAGCCGCGTGCCGTCGCCGACACCCTGGTCGGGCGGATCGATCTCGAGCACGACGACGTGCTGTTCGACGGGCTCGACCTCGACGCCTCGCGGATCAAACGGATCATCTTCGTCGCGTGCGGCACCTCGTACCACGCGTCGCTGGTCGGCGAGTTCATGGTCGAGACGCTGGCGCGGATCCCGGTCGAGGTCGATCTGGCGTCCGAGTTCCGCTATCGCGATCCGATCATCGGCTCCGGCGATCTGGTGGTCGCGGTCAGCCAGTCGGGCGAGACGCTCGACACCATGGAGGCGATCCGCGAGGCCAAGAAGCGCGGCGCACGGGTGCTCGCGATCTCGAACGTCGTCGATTCGTCGATCCCGCGGATGTCGGATCACGCGTTCTACACGCACGCCGGTCCCGAGATCGGGGTCGCGTCGACCAAGGCCTTCACGACCCAGCTCGTCGCGATGGCGCTGCTCGCGATCCACCTCGGTCGCCGCACGACCAAGCTGTCGAAGGAACGGGCCCACGCCCTGATCGCCGAGCTCGTGCAGCTACCGACCAAGATGCAGGACGTCGTCGACGGTGCGTCGCAGGTCCAGGCGATCGCGCGGCGCTACGGCCACGCCGGCGGGTTTCTGTTCCTCGGTCGCGGCGCCGAGTTCCCGATCGCGCTCGAGGGTGCGCTCAAGCTCAAGGAGATCTCGTACATCCACGCCGAGGGCTACGCCGCCGGTGAGATGAAGCACGGCCCGATCGCGCTGATCGACGAGAACCTCCCGGTCGTGGTGCTGTGCCCGCGCGGGCCGTACTACGACAAGACGGTGTCGAACCTGTCGGAGGTCCGGGCGCGGCAGGGCAAGGTGCTCGCCGTCGCGACGCGCGGTGACAACGAGATCGGCGGTCATGCCGACGACGTGATCCTCGTCCCCGATACGGCGCTCGAGCTGCAGCCGATCCTGATGGTGCTGCCGCTGCAGCTGCTGAGCTACTTCGTCGCCGACTTCAAAGGCACCGACATCGACCAGCCCCGCAACCTGGCGAAGTCGGTCACCGTCGAGTAGCGATGGCCAAGCCCAAGCTCACCCATCTAGATAGCACCGGCGCTGCTCGGATGGTCGGGGTCGGCGCCAAGCCCGAGACCGCACGGGTCGCGATCGCCAGCGGCGTGGTCGAGATGGCCGCGGCCACGGCGAGCGCGATCGGGACCGGCAAGATCGGCAAGGGCGACGTGCTCGCGGTCGCGCGGGTCGCCGGGATCCAGGCTGCCAAGCGCACCGCCGACTGGATCCCCCTGTGCCATCCGCTCCGGCTGACCGGCGTCGACATCGACATCACGGTCGGGAGCGAGGCGGTGTCGATCACCGCCACGGTGCACGCCCACGACCGCAGCGGGGTCGAGATGGAGGCGCTCGCGGCCGTGTCTGCGACCGCGCTCACCATCTACGACATGTGCAAGGCGATCGATCGCGGCATGGTGATCTCGCGCATCCAGCTCGACGAGAAGCGGGGCGGAAAGAGTGGGATCTGGAAGCGGCACTAGCCGCCTAGATCCGTGTGATCCCGCACGATTCAGGCATCCGTTCGGTTCTCAGCATTGACATGGGGCGTTAGCGGGCGACGTCCCGTTCGCGCGCCAGATGGTGGATGCTGCTGGATATGAGACGTATTCGCGGTGGCTGGATCGCTTTACTTCTGGCCCTGACGGCGACGGTCGGAGCGGAGCCGGCCCGGACGCCGGATTCGACCTGGACCATCTCCCCGGGAGCCGGCACCACCACGCCGACCGACATCATCGGCGGCAGCTCCACGACGGTGGGCGAGTTCCCTGCCGTGGTCGTGCTCGAGGTCGGTGGCGGCCTCTGCACCGGCACGCTGATCGATCCCGAGTGGGTGCTCACCGCTGCCCACTGCGTCGATCCGCAGGTCGTCGGTGGTAGCTCGCAGGCGCAGGTCACGGCCAACACGCGCGTTCACTTCAACACCGTCAACGTGTTCCAGGACGACGGCATGGTGGTGGCCGCGGCCGAGACCATCAAGAAGCCCAACTTCAACGTCAACGCGCTCGGTGCCAACGACGTCGGGCTCGTGCGGCTCGCCACGCGCGTCACCAACATCCAGCCGATCCCGGTCAACTTCGATCACTCGAAGGCGCCGATCGGGCTCACGCCGATCTTGATGGTCGGGTTCGGTGCCACCGCGGTCAACGGCGGCGGTAGCGTCGGTCGTCAGTTCAAGCTCGATGGCCGCACGTCGATCGCGTGCTCCGGCTTCGGCGGCTCCGACAACAACCTGATTCTGCTACTCGCAGACCGACGGCAAGGGAAAGTGCGAGGGTGACTCCGGCGGTCCGTCGTTCGCGACCGTCGACGGTGTCCGCATGGTCGTCGGCATCACCTCGTTCGGCGACCAGTCGTGCGCGCAGTTCGGCGCCGACACCCGGACCGACGCCGAGAAGGACTTCCTGATCCAGCACGTGCCGCAGCTCGAGGGCTGCACGACCGACGCGGATTGCCCCGACGGTTCGTGTTTCGAGAAGCGCTGCATCGCGCAACCGTTCACCGATGGTGGCCTCGGCGCCGATTGCACCGGTCCCGAGCAGTGCGACACCGGCCAGTGCGCGACCGGTGACGGTGGTCAGCTGTGCACCGGTACCTGCACCGTGGGTGCGAGCGAGTGTCCGTCCGACTTCGATTGCCTCGACACCGGCAACGGTTCGGGCGTGTGCTGGCCGAGCAACGCCGGCGGCGGATGCTGCGATACCGGCGGGCAGGGCGCGCCGACGATGCTGTTCGGCCTCGGGTTCGTGGCGCTGCTATGGCGCCGCAAGCGGCATCGGTGACCTCCGCGCGAGTCCCCTGGGGCAGCGGCGCACGCACGATCCCCTAGACGGATCTCGCCTCCGGTCAACGCCGCGTCATCGTCTTCGCTCGAACACGAGCAGCTCGCCGAGCGTGTCGTGCTCGCGCGTGCCGATCGGCTGCATGCCGAGCCGGCGGATCACGCCGAGCGAGGCGGCGTGCCACGGGAACGTGGTCGCCTGCACGGCGTCGATGCCGTCCTGCGCGAGGGCCCACTCGACGGCCGCGGAGGTCGCTTCGACCGCGTAGCCGTGACAGCGCCACGGTACGGCGATGCCGTACGCGATCTCGGCGACGCCGGGCCCCGGGCCATCCTCGACGAAGTGGACCGGCACGCGCCCGCTCGGATAGCCGTGGAACACCACGCTGCCGACCACGCACGGCTCGTCCTTGAGCAGGATCAGCGAGTCTCCCCACAGCCGGATCTCGGGCGCCTCGCGAAGGGCTTCACGCGAGAACGGAAACCCCTGCGCGACGAGCTCGTCGTTGGGCCACGCGCGCGGGAACGCGGCGCCGACGAGCGCTTCGGCGCGGGGCTTGTCGTGATCGAGCACGGCCTCGATCGCCTCGAGCGTGATCGGGACCAGCCGCAGGCGCGGGGTGACCAGCGACGGCATCAGGGGCCGTTGAGCGACAGGCCGGCGGTCAGCGCGATCTCGGACGGCCCGCCGATCAGGCCGTAGCGCACGTCGATGTCGAGCAGGACCAAGGTCCCGAGGAAGTCGAAGTACTGCTGGAACCCGACGCTGGATACGCCGCCGAGAAACGCACGCGCGTTGTCCGGCGGGATGGTCTGGTTGGTGCGCAGCAGGCCCGGGCCGATGCGCGCCGTGATGTAGCGCCGCGACGACTCGCCGGGGCGCACGCGGAGACCGGCGGTGAGATCCATCTGCATGGTCTCGAGGTCGGTGACCTGCGCGGCGCTCGCACCGTAGGTGTTGGCGAACATCGTGGTCCACCGGAGCGACCACCCGACCCGACGCTCGGTGGTCATCGGCTGCCACGCGGCCTGGAAGCTGAGGAACGGAAACACGTAGCCGTACCCGAGGCGGTTGGCGAACGCGCCGGTTCCGGCGACGGCACCGCCCACGATCACGCCCATCGATCCCGACGGTAGCGGCTCGGCGGCAACGGGACGACCGTCGATCATCAGCACGGCCGACGCGAGCGCCAGCGTGATCGTCGCCCGGCGCATCAGAACTTCGAGGTGGTCGCGAGGAAGGTCATCTTGTCGTTGGTGGCGCGCAGCCGCCGCGACAACGTGCGGACCCAGTTCCACAGAAGCTCGTAGGCGAGATCGCGATCGACGAACAGCAAATCCTCGAGGTCCTTGCGATTGACCACGAACAGCCGGCACCGCTCGTGACACACGGCGGTCGCGGAGCGTGGCGCGTCGTCGATCAACGACATCTCGCCGAAGTAGTTGCCGGCCCGGAGCACGGCGAGCGCTTCTTCTCCCATGCCCGGGACCACGCGACTGATCCGCACCGCGCCCTCGACGATCAGGTAGAACTTGTCGCCCGGCGAACCCTCCGCGAAGATCGCGGCGCCGCCTCGGTACTGCTCCTCGACACCGATGTCGACGACGCGACGCAGGTGCGCGGCAGGCAATCCGCTGAACAGATCGATCTGCGCCAGGATCTCCTGCGTCGACTTCCCCGCGAGATCCAGCGTCGGTGGTTTGGCGGCGGTCTCGTCGGCCATGCGGGCTGCTCGTGCAAAGCGTCCCACACGGCCCCCGAAAACGCAAAACGGCCCCCCTCGCGGAGGACCGTCATCACGTTCGCGAATCCAGCGAAACTAGGCGCCGACCTTGAGGGTCAGCAGGAGGCCGATGATGAGGGCGTAGATGACCAGCGACTCGATGAGGGCGAGACCGAGAATCATCGGGCCGCGGATCTGACCGGCAGCACCGGGGTTGCGGGCGATGCCGTCGAGCGCCGAGCCGGCCGCGCGGCCCTGACCGATGCCACCACCGAGTGCGGCGAGACCGATCGCCAGACCAGCGCCGAGCGCGATCAGGCCGTAGTTCTCGGCCAGACCTTCCGCCTTCATCGTGGCGGGATCGCCGGTCGTGACGTCACCTGCAAAGGCGAGGGCCGGGATGCCGAGCACGACGAGGAAGGTGACCAGGGAGCTGATGATCTTGATGGTGCGCTTCATGGGACGGTTCCGTTTCCTTGGGTGGATTCGCGGGGCGCGATTGGTTAACTCGAAATTGGATGCTGGGTAAAGCTCACAAGAGGCAGAACGTGAGCGGAAAATCGTGGGTGATCTCGGGAGTCTTCAGAGTGCTCAGTGTTCTTCGTGCTCGATCGCCATGCTGAAGTACACCATCGCGAGCGTGCAGAACACGACGGCCTGGATCAGACAGACCAAAAGGCCGAGGAGCAAGAACGGCAGCGGCACCAGGATCGGCACCAGTGCGAAGAACGACATGAGGACCTTGTGGTCGGCCATCATGTTGCCCATCAGCCGGATCGACAGCGACACCGGGCGCGCGACGTGGCTGACGATCTCGATCGGCAGCATCAGCGGGATCAGCGCAGGCACCGGTCCGAGGAAGTGCTTGAAGTAGGCGAGGCCGTGCTCCTTGACCCCGTAGAAGTGGGTCAGCAGGAACACCATGATCGCGATGCCCACGTTGGTCTTGAGGGTGTCGGTCGGAGCCGAGAACCCGGGGATCAACGCGAACAGGTTGCAGAACAGGATGAACACGAACAGCGAGCCGATCAGCGGGTAGAACCGGCGCGCGTTCTTCTCGCCCATCGCGCCCTCGACGTAGCCGAACAGGCTCTCGGCGAGGTACTCGAAGAAGTTGCGGAAGTTCATCGTCCGCGGAGGAACGATGCCGCCATCCTTCGCCTTGAGGCCGCGGAGGAACGCGAGCGACCCGATCAACGTGAACAGCACGACGCAGCACGCGATCAGCACGTGCGTCATGCTCCACCCGGTCGGGAACATGTTGAGGAGCCAAGTCCGGCTCGAGCTTGTGGTGCAGCCAGTTGTCGAGGCCGCGCCACCAATCGAAGCGGTTCAGGTAATCGAACCAGGTGCCGTGCTCACCCATGACCGTTCTCGTCCGCTGGCGTTTCAGTGCGCAGCGCGCTGTGGACCGACTCGATCAGGATCGAGGCGATGAAAATCGAATAGCCCCCGGCGAACGCGATGATGTCGATCGGCAGGAACAGGACCGCGACCGCGACCAACCCCATGAGGATGACCATCTTCGGCAGCATCAGGAACGAGGCGTTGCCGCGCTTCCCTTCCGCCGCGTCGGCCGTCCACTTGGAGATCAGCCGGCGGAGCACGTAGAAGTTGGCGCACGTCAGTGCGGCACCCGCCGCGAGGCCGAGCGTGACGCTCTTCGACTGCGTGAGCAGCGCGAGCAACACGAGCACCGCGGACAGGATGTAGTTGAGCCGCTCGATGCGGTGGATGCTGGGGTTAGGCACGGCGCGCCTCCTCGGCCTGGGCGAGTCGATCGAAACGCTTGACCGCGCGAAGCACGCCGCGGAATCCGGCGATCAATCCGAGTCCGAGCCCGACGAGCATCAGCCACGGCTGGGTGCCGAGCTTGTCGTCCGCGTACAGTCCACCGAGCAGACCGAGCAGCACCGAGATGCCGAGCTCGAGCCCGACCGAGCTGGCGCTGAGCGCCTGGTACATGTGGCGACCGCGCCGCGAGGCGACATCGTCGATCGCGGGGGACAGTGGCTCGTCCGTCACGCCGCTTGGATGCACGGCAGGCGGCACCGATTCCCGCGACAAATCGCCGCGATGGGTGTCCAGGCTGGAGGCGCTCTGCATCAAAGCGGGGCCCTCATAGCACCCCGAATTTGCAAGGTCAATCGGCGAGCGACACTCGTGATCGGCTCACGTGTTTGCGGGTAGATCGGCCAGGCTGGCACCGACGTGCTCGACGATCTGGTCGACGTCTTCCTCGGTGTGCGCGAGCGAGAGGAACATCGCTTCGAACTGCGAAGGCGGCATGAACACGCCGCGATCTCGCAGCTTTCGGAACAGGGCTCCGAACTTCTCGGTGTCCGCCTTCTTGGCGCTCGCATAGTCGGTCACCGGACCGGCGCAGAAGAACAGGGTCAGCATCGATCCGACCCGGTTCACGCACGCCGGCACTCCCGCCTTCTGGGCTGCGGCGACCAGGCCGTCCTCCATGCGCTTGCCGAGCTGCTCGAGCCGCTCGTAGGTACCGGGGCGCGCGAGGATCTCCATCGCCTTGAGGCCCGCGGCCATCGCGAGCGGATTTCCCGACAGCGTACCGGCCTGGTAGACCGGTCCGAGCGGTGCGAGACAGCGCATGATATCGGCGCGGCCTCCGAACGCGGCCGCCGGCAACCCGCCGCCGATCACCTTGCCGATCGTGGTGAGGTCGGGAGTCACGTTGTAGCGGCCCTGGGCGCCGCCGCGCGCGACCCGCAACCCCGTCATGACTTCATCGAAGATCAGCACGGTGCCGTGCTTCTTCGTGATCGCGCGGAGCCCCTCGAGGTAACCGGGGGCGGGAGGCACGCAGCCCATGTTGCCGGCGACCGGCTCGATGATCACCGCGGCGATGTCTCCCGCGGCGACCAGCTTCTCGACCGCACCGAGATCGTTGTACGGCACGACGAGGGTGTCGCGCGCCGCTCCCTCGGGCACGCCGGCCGAGCCCGGGATCCCGAGCGTCGCCGCACCCGAGCCTGCCGCGACGAGCAGGCAGTCGGCGTGGCCGTGGTAGCCGCCGTCGGCCTTGATGATCTTCGCGCGCTTGGTGAACCCGCGCGCCAGTCGCAACGCGGACATCGTCGATTCGGTACCGCTCGAGACGGCGCGGATCATCTCCATCGACGGCACGGCCTCGCGCAGGGCCTCGGCGAACTCGACCTCGACCTCGGTCGGCGCACCGAACGTCGTGCCCGATGCCATGGTCTCCGCGATCACGTCGAGGATCTCGCGGTGCGAGTGCCCGAGGATCAGGGGGCCCCAGCTCCCGATCAGGTCGATGTAGCGATTGCCGTCGGCGTCGGTGATGTAGGCACCGTCGCCCTGGACCACGAACACCGGATCGACACCGACGGACCGGCACGCTCGCACCGGCGAGTTGACGCCACCGGGGATCACGGCCTGCGCACGCTCGAAGATCGACTGGCTGCGTTGGATCGACATCGCGAGAACGTACATCATCGACGCAGGGCAAACCGGGTCCGGTGCCTCCTCGTCGCCGGCGCCGCCATCAGCACCCGAGCTGCCGCGAACGCTGACCGAGCGCAAGGCTTGCGAACGATCGGTGAGCCAGTCGTGACCTCTGCAAGGCGTGCGCGTGCCGCGCGATCGCACGCGCGGACTCCGTGATCTTCTTGGGCGGCTGACAGACGGCCGGGTACGGCCGTTGCAGCACCCATGAATGATGCAAACGCAGCCACGCGGCGAGGTCGTCGGGATCCACGGATCCGTCGTCGACGTGCGGTTTCCGGGCACGCCGCCCGCGATCCGCGACGCCATCGTGGTCGATCCCGACGCGGCCCCGATCGTCGTCGAGGTCCAGCAGCACCTCGACGAGCACACCGCGCGTGGCGTCGCCCTGCGCGAGACCGGTGGCCTGGCACGCGGCCGGCCGGCGGTGGGTACCGGCGGTCCGCTCGCGGTGCCGGTCGGCGAGGCGATGCTCGGACGGCTGGTCGACGTCACCGGAACGCCGGGCGACAACGGGCCGGCGATCGCCGCCGACGTTCCGCGTCGCGCGATCCACCAACCACCGCCTCCGCTCGATCGTCTCGAGCGCACCGACGAGGTGTTCCGCACCGGCATCAAGGTGATCGATCTGCTGGCGCCGCTCGGTCGCGGCGCCAAGGCCGGGCTGTTCGGCGGCGCCGGCGTCGGCAAGACCGTGCTGATCATGGAGTTGATCCGCACGACGGTGGAGCGCTACTCCGGCATCAGCGTGTTCGCCGGCATCGGCGAGCGCTCGCGCGAGGGTCACGAGCTCCGGGTCGAGCTCGAGCGCTCGGGCGTGCTCGCGCGCACGGCGCTGGTGTTCGGACAGATGGCCGAGCCACCCGGCGCGCGCTGGCGCACCGGGTTGACCGCGCTGGCGATCGCGGAGCAGTTCCGCGACGTCGCCAAGCGCGACGTCCTGCTCCTGGTCGACAACGTGTTCCGGCTCGTCCAGGCCGGCAGCGAGGTGTCCGGATCGCTCGGGCGCTTGCCGTCGCGGGTCGGCTATCAACCGACGCTCGACGGCGAGATCGCCGAGTTCGAAGGTCGCATCGCGTCGGTGCCGGGCGCGGCGATCACGTCGGTGCAGGCGGTGTACGTGCCCGCCGACGACTTCACCGACCCCGCGGTGGCCGCGATCTTCACCCACCTCGATTCGACGATCGTGCTGTCGCGCGAGATGGCGAGCGAGGGCCTGTACCCCGCGATCGATCCGCTGGCCTCGACGTCGGTGCTGCTCGATCCGCGGATCGTCGGCGACGAGCACTACGAGATCGCCGATCGCGTGCGGCGCACGATCGCGCACTACCGGCAGCTCCAGGAGATCATCGCGCTGCTCGGGATCGAGGAGCTGTCCGCACCCGATCGCACGGTCGTGCAGCGCGCGCGGCGCCTGCTGCGGTTCTTGACCCAGCCGTTCTTCGTCACCGAGGCGTTCACCGGCCGGCCCGGTGCGAGCGTCGAGATCGCGGACGTACTCCACGGCTGCCGCGCGATCCTCGACGGCGAGGGCGACGACTGGGCGGAGGCCTCGTTCTACATGACGGGGACGCTCGACGACGTCCGGAAGCGGGAGAGCGCGAAGTCATGAGGTTCACCGTGACCACGCCATCGGGAGTCATCGTCGATACGGAGGATGTCGCCCACGTGCGCGCCGAGGACGACACCGGCGCGTTCGGCGTGATGCGCGGACATGCCGACCTGCTCGGCACCCTCGTGGTCTCGGTCGTGACCTGGCGCGACGAGGCGGGCACGGAGCACCACGTCGCCGTGCGCGGCGGCGTGATCGACGTCCACGGCGGCGATCACGTCGACATCGCGACCCGCGAGGCGCAGACCGGCGATGACCTCGACGCGCTCGAACGCGACGTGCTCGCTCGCTATCGTCGCGAAGCCGCGGAGACCGCGGCCGCGGGCCGCGAGGCCGCGCGCCTCGAGGCGGCGATCGTGCGCCGCTTGCTCGGCTACCTGCGACCGGGCGCGGCGCTGGTGAGCGCGGCGCGGGAGGTCGAGCCATGACCCCTAAAGATCTCGACGACGCCGTGCGCGAGCGGCGGGCGCGACGCGAGCTCGCCAAGTCCGAAGAGCACTCGCTCCTGCAGACCATCGCGATCGTCGGCTCGCTGGGGTGGACGATCGTGATCCCCGGGCTGATCGGGATCGCGATCGGGCGCTGGCTCGATCGCGTACTGGAGACCGGCATCACGTTCAGCTCCGCCCTGTTGGTCGCCGGGCTCGCCGGTGGTTGCGCACTGGCGTGGAGGAGAGTGCACTCGTGACCTGGCTCGTCCTCGCGATCGCGTTCGCCTGTGGTCTCGCGCTCGGTAGCGCGTTCTTCCTCGCGCTGCGCGAGAACGTCGCGCTCTACCTGCGGCCCGATCGCCGGCTGCGCGGGGTCGCGCTTCACCTCGGGCGCTTGACGATGATGTGTGCGGCGCTGGTGATCGCCGCGCGCCTCGGCGCCGACATCCTGCTCGCGGTCACCGCGGGCGTGGTGGTCGCGCGGTTCGCGATCGTCCGCAAGCCGCTCGCGATCAACAGCGAGGGGAGGGCACGCTGATGCCGGCCTCTCCGTTCGCCACCGACACCGTGGTCCAGCTCGGACCCGTGCCGATCACGAGCATCGTGATCACCACGTGGGCGATCGTCGGCGTGCTCGCCGGCGCCAGCTACCTCGCGACCCGTCGGCTGTCGGTCGAGGCCCCGGGGCGCCTGCAATCGGCACTCGAGATCGTCGTCGAGACGATGTCCCGGCAGATCCGTGACACCCTGCACACGCCACCCGAACGCTTCGTCCCGCTGCTCGGCACGTTGTTCGTGTTCCTCGTCGTCGCCAACCTGTCTTCGATCGTGCCTGGCGTCGATCCGCCGACCGCGCACTTCGAGACTCCGGCGGCGCTCGCGGCGATCGTGCTGGTGTCGACCCACTACTACGGCATCCGGGCACGTGGGTTGCGCGCGCACCTCGCCGAGTACATCAAGCCCAACCCGCTGTTGTTGCCGCTGCACGTGGTCTCCGAGATCACGCGCACGTTCTCGCTGACCGTCCGGCTATTCGGCAACGTGATGAGCCACGAGCTGGTGATCGGCATCGTGCTCGCGCTCGCGGGCCTGCTCGTGCCAGTGCCGCTGATGGTGCTCGGCGTCCTGATCGGCATCGTGCAGGCCTACATCTTCACGATCCTCGCCACCGTGTTCGTCGGTGCGGCGATCGCTGCACGCGAATCGAAGGAGTCCACGTCATGACCATGCAAGCCCTGTCCATCCTCGGCGCGGTCCTCGCTGTCTCGTTCGGAGCGATCGGTCCGGCGCTCGCCGAAGGCCGCGCGCTGTCCTCCGCGATGGAGGCGATCGCCCGGCAACCGGAGGCCGGCGGCACGATCTCGCGCACGCTGTTCGTCGGCCTCGCGATGATCGAGACGATGGCGATCTACTGCCTCGTCATCGCGCTGCTGTTGCTGTTCGCCAACCCGTTCATCTGAACGAGGTGTCGTCATGCCCTCCGTGTGGACCATCGTTCTACAGATCATCAACTTCCTGGCGCTCGTCTGGTTGTTGCATCGATTCCTGTATCGGCCGGTTCTCGCGACGATCGCCGAGCGCAAGAAGCGTGCGGAGGAAGCGAGCGCGAAGGTCGAGACGGCGCGCGCCGAGGCCGAGCAGCTGCGTGCGGCGGCCCTGGCCGAGCGCGCCGGGCTGGTCGCCGAGCGAGAGCGCGCGGTCACCGTCGGACGCGAGGAAGCCGCCAAGGTGCACGACGAGCTGGTCGCCGGGGCGCGTGCCGAGGCGGCGCGGATCGTCGCGGATGGACACGCGGCGCTCGGGACCGAGCGCGCGGCGGCGCTCGCGGAGCTCGAGACGCGCGCCACCGAGCTCGCGATCGCGATCGCGCGCAACCTGCTCGAACGCGTCGGTGGTGCCGCGATCGACGACGCGGTGCTCGCACGCATCGAGGCCGAGCTCGATCGCCTGCCGCGCGAACGCGCGCGCGGCCTCGCGACCGAGGCGGCGTCCCGGCTCGAGGTGGTCACCGCGCATCCGCTGGCGGCCGAAGCGACGGAGCGCTGGCGCAGCCGGCTGCGCGATCGCCTCGGCGACGCGGTGCGCCCGACGTTCTCCGTCGACCCGGACCTGATCGCGGGGGCCGAGCTTCACTTCCGGACCGCCGTGGTGCGGGCGAGCTGGCGCGACGCGCTCGACCACGCCGGCGAAACGCTGAGGGCCCATGCAGCCGCTAGCTGATGCGCTGGCCCGCTGGGTGCCGCTCGCGCAGTCGAGGCTGTCCGAGCTCGACGGTGCACCCCGGATCGAGGAGCTGGGGCGCGTCGAGCGCGTCGGCGACGGCGTGGCGATGCTGTCCGGGCTGCCGTCGGCCCGTCTCGAGGAGTTGCTGCTCGCGGCCGACGGGACGCCCGCCCTGGTGGTCGGCCTCGATCCGGACCGGATCGGGTGCGTGCTGCTCGGCGAGGGGAGCGTGGCGGCCGGGATGCACGTGAAACGCACCGGCGAGGTGGCGCGCGTCCCGGTGGGTGACGCGCTGCTCGGCCGCGTGGTCGACGCGCTCGGGAAGCCGCTCGACGGCGGTCCGGACATCGTCGCCACGCGCCGCGATCCGGTGCACCGGCCCGCGCCGACGATCCTCGACCGCGACTTCGTGACCCGACCGCTACAGACCGGGATCACCGTGATCGACGCCGTGGTGCCGCTCGGGCGCGGACAGCGCGAGCTCGTGCTCGGCGATCGCAAGCTCGGCAAGACCGCGATCGCGATCGACACGTTGATCAACCAGCGGACCAGCGGCGTGGTGTGCGTGTACGTGGCGATCGGTCAGAAGGACACCACGGTCGCGCGGGTGGTCGATGCGGTGAAAGCCGCGGGCGCGCTGGAGCACTGCGTGTTCGTGAGCGCGCCGGCCGACGCGCCGGCGGGGATGCAGTGGCTGGCGCCATATTCCGCCTGCACGATCGCCGAGTTCTTCCGCGATCGCGGACAGGACGCGCTGGTGATCTTCGACGACCTCACCAAGCACGCCGCGATCCACCGCGAGATCTCGCTGCTGCTGAGGGCGCCACCGGGCCGCGAGGCGTATCCCGGCGACATCTTCTATGCCCACGCTCGGCTGCTCGAGCGCGCCGCGTGCCTGGCGAAGGAGAAGGGTGGGGGAACGCTGACCGCGCTCGCGATCGCGGAGACCCAGGCCGGCAACCTGTCGGCCTACATCCCGACCAACCTGATCTCGATCACCGACGGCCAGATCTATCTCGAGCCGACGCTGTTCCACGAGGGCCACCGGCCCGCGGTCAACGTGGGGCTCAGCGTGTCGCGGGTCGGCGGCAAGACCCAGGCGCCGGCGCTGCGGCGGGTGGCGTCGCGGTTGCGCCTCGACTACGCGCAGTTTCTCGAGCTCGAGGTGTTCACCCGATTCGGCGGCATCGCCGACGAGCGCACGCGCAAGACCGTCGAGCATGGCCGCCGGATCCGCGCGGTGTTCTCGCAACCACAGCTCGCACCGCGCCGGTTGTCGGACGAGGTGGTGCTGCTGCTCGCCCTGGTCGAGGGCGTGCTCGATCCGGTCCCGATCGAGTCGATCGACAAGCTCTCCCGCGCGTTCCGCGCCGACCTCGAAGCCACCGCGAACGAGGTCCTCGAGCGGATCGATACCACCGGCGAGCTGTCGGATGCCGACCACGCGAGCCTGCTGGCGCGCGTGCGGGCGGTGGCTTCCACCCTCGCGAAACCCGCGGAGGCGACGTGAGTCGCGCCAGCGAGCTGCAGGCCCGGATCGCGAACATCGCGCAGCTGCTCGACGTGGTGACCGCGATGCGCTCGCTCGCCGGTGCGCGGATCCAACGCGCCGAGCGCGCGCTACCGTCCGTGCGCCACTACGCGGACATCATGGACGACGCGATCGCACGGGTGTGGGGCCTGGTCGGCGCGGCGCCACCGGATCCGGACACCGACCAACGACCTCGCGTGATCGTCGCGTGTTCCGAGCACGGGTTCGCCGGTGCGTTCAACGAACGGCTGATCGAGGTCGCGGCGCGCGAGGCGCCGGAGACCGAGCTGTGGATGGTCGGTCGCCGGGGGCTGCCGCTGGCGCACGCGCGCGGGCTCGAGGTCGAATGGTCGATGCCGATGGCGACCCACGTCGCCGGCGTCTACGAGGCGGCGCGCCAGCTCGCGCTCGAGGTCGAGCGTCGGTTGGTTCGCGACGAGCTCGGGCGGGTGTCGGTGCTGTGGACTCATCGCGAGGGCGGGGGAGACCTCGGGATCGCGCGCGTGGATCTCCTGCCGCTCCGCCCACCAGCGCCAGCGAGCTACGCGCCGGGTGGCGACACACCGTCCCGCAACACCGCCTTCCCGCCACTCCATCACGTGCCCGCACCGGTGTTGCTCGGCCGGGTGATCGACGAGCTCGTGGTCGCCGAGCTGACGCGCGTGCTGATGGAATCGTTCGCGAGCGAGAACACCGCCCGGCTCCACGCGATGGAGACCGCACATCGCAACATCGAGACCGAGCTCGACAAGCTTCGGTCGCTGGCCAATCGCGCGCGCCAGGAGGACATCACCGCCGAGCTCCTCGACGTGATCACCGGCGCCGAGGCCGTGCGCGCGGCAGGCGACTAGGCAGCCTTCGCGAGCGGACGCGAAGTCAGGCCACCCAGACTACTCGTCGTCGTCGCCGTCGGCGTCGTCCGCGGCATCGGCATCGTCCGGCTCGGGATCGTCGGATTCGTCGCCCGTGGACTCGTCGTCCATCGACTCGTTCGGGATCGTGTCGTCGCCGTCGATCGGCTCGATCGGCGTGGCCTCGGCGATCGCCGACTCCTCACCCTCGGCCAGAAGCAGCCGCTCGATCGCCGCGACGTGCTCGCCGTCGTCGAGTCGCATCACTCGGACGCCTTGGGTGGCGCGGCCCTGCACCGACACGTCGTTGACCCGGATGCGGATCAGTTTGCCGCGGTCGGAGATCAGGATCAGGTGATCGTCGTCGCCGACGATCCGTGTCGCGGCGACCTCGCCGTTGCGTGCGGTGGTCTTGATCGCGATCACGCCCTTGCCGCCGCGGTTCTTGGTCGGGAAGTCGGACAGCGGTGTCCGCTTGCCGTAACCGCGCTCGCACACCGTGATCAGCGCGCTCGCCGAATCGCGCGGGAACGTCACCATGCCGACCAGGCGATCGCCGTCGCGCAGCGTGATGCCGCGGACGCCCGAGGCCGTACGGCCCATCGGCCGGACGCGATCCTCGGTGAACCGCACCGCGAAGCCCTTCGCGGAGGTCACGAGCACGTCGTCGGACTGGTTGATCAGCGTGGCGGCGATCAGCTTGTCCCCTTCGTCGATGTTGATCGCGCGGATGCCGTTCTGCCGCACGTTCTGGAACTGCGACAGTGCCGTCTTCTTCACGGTGCCCGACTGGGTCGCGAAGAACACGCTGATGTCGTCGCGCTTCTTCTGATCGTCCTTGAACGGCAGCATCGCTACCACGGCCTCGCCGTCCTGGAGCGGGAGCACGTTGACGATCGGCCGGCCCTTCGCGGTGCGCGATCCCTCGGGAAGCTCGTGCACCTTGACGTGGTAGACGCGGCCCTTGTCGGTGAACAGCAGCAGGTGGTCGTGCGTCGACGACGCGAACATGTCGACGATGAAGTCACCTTCCGTCGACGACGCGCCGGTGATGCCGCGACCGCCGCGACCCTGGGCCTCGTACTCCTTGACCCGGGTGCGCTTGATGTAGCCCTTGTGGCTGCGGGTGACGACGACGTCCTCGACGTCGATCAGGTCCTCGGTGAGGATCTCGCCCGCACGGTCCTCGATCTGGGTGCGGCGCGGGTCGGCGAACTCGGCCTTGACCGCCTGCAGCTCCTCGACGATCGCCTCCATCAGCTTGGCGTCGTCGGCGAGGAGGCTCTGCAGGTAGTCGGTCTTCTCCCACAGATCCTTGTACTCGGCCTCGAGCTTCTCGCGCTCCAGGCCGGTGAGGCGCCCGAGGCGCATGTCGATGATCGCCTGCGCCTGGCGCTCGGTGAGGTGGATGAAGCCCTTCTCGTTGGCGGCCGCGACCTCCTCGGCGGGACGCCCCGCACGCTCGAGGAAGCCTCCGAGCCCGGCCATCCGCTCGGCCATCAGGGATGCCCGCGCCTGGTCGGTATCTCGCGAGGCCCGGATGATCTCGATCACGCGGTCGACGTTGATCACCGCGAGCCCGAGACCCTCGACGATCTCGCGGCGGAGCTGCGCCTCGTTGAGGTCGAACAGCGTGCGGCGGGTGACCACCTCGCGGCGGTGCCCGATGAACACCTGCAACGCGCGCTTGAGCGACAGCAGCACCGGGCGGCCGTCGACGATCGCGAGCATGTTGACCGAGAACGACTGCTGCAGCGACGTGTGCTTGAACAGGTTGTTCAGCACGATCTCGGGCGTGGCATCGCGCTTGAGCTCGAACACCACGCGCATCGACTCGCGGTTGGACTCGTCGCGGATATCGGAGATGCCCTCGAGTCGCTTCTCCTTGACCATGTCGGCGGCGGCTTCGATCCAGCGCGCCTTGTTGACCATGTACGGCAGCTCGCTGACCACGATCGCCGGGCGGTCCTTCTTGACCTCTTCGAAATCGGCGACGCCACGCACCGCGATGGTGCCGCGGCCGGTCTTGTAAGCCGAGAAGATCCCGATCCGCCCGAGGATCACGCCGCCGGTCGGGAAATCCGGGCCGGGGATGATCTGGTTGAGCTCCTCGTCGGTGATCTCCGAGTTCGCGATGATCGCGAGCACGCCGTCGATCACCTCACCGAGGTTGTGCGGCGGGATGTTGGTCGCCATGCCGACCGCGATGCCGGTGGCGCCGTTGATGATCAGGTTCGGGAACTTGGAGGGGAGGACGGTGGGCTCTTCCTCCTTGTCGTCGTAGTTCGGCTGCCAGTCGACCGTTTCCTTGTCGATGTCCGCGAGCATCTCGCCCGCGAGCTTGGTCATCCGGCACTCCGTGTAGCGCATGGCCGCCGGCGGGTCGCCGTCGACCGAGCCGAAGTTGCCCTGGCCGTCGACGAGCTGGTAGCGCATCGAGAAGTCCTGGGCCATGCGGACCAGGGCGTCGTAGACCGCGCTGTCGCCGTGCGGGTGGTACTTGCCGATGACGTCGCCGACGATGCGGGCGCACTTGAGGTACGGCCGGCTGTAGGTGTTGGACAGCCCGCGCTGGGCGAACAGGATCCGGCGATGAACCGGCTTGAGCCCGTCTCTCGCGTCGGGTAGCGCGCGCGAGACGATCACGCTCATGGCGTAATCCATGAACGAGTTCTTCATCTCCTGTTCGATGGAGATGGGGGTGATGTTGGAGGCAACCGCGTCGGACATCGGAGGCAACTTCTATATCATGGGGAGCGAGGTGCCGACGTTCGTCGCCCGACGAAGTTACCGCCCGCTCGCGTTCGTCGCGGGCGTGGTTTTTCTCGTCGTTTGCGGCCTCGGCGCGCTCGCGCTCGCGCTGTCTGGACACACCGATCTCGCACCTTATGTCGGAGGCGCGGGAGCGCTCGGCTACTTCGTCTCGACGATTGCGGCGATGATCCCTCAGCAGGTCGAGATCGCGATCGAGGGCCGCCGTGTCGTACCGTCGTGGCGGACGCCTCTCGAGGCCACCGACGTCCGGGTGGGGGCGTGGGTGGTCGCGGGGATCGATGCAGCGACCGGTAGCGTGGTGTACGTGCGCGGGCGCCGCGGCAAGGCGCTCCGGATCGGTGGCGAGCGCCACGATGCCGAGGGCTACCCGGTGGAGGCGCGACCGTCGCACACCGTCGATTGCCACATGCCCGCCGGCGACTTCGACCGGCTGCTCGCGGCGCTCGAGATCCAGCGCACCCCGATCGATCCCCGCGCGCCGCTGGTCGTGCCGCTGGTCCGCAACCGTCAGAATCTGGCGGGGGTGGCGCGCGACATGCTGCCGTGGGTCGCGGCGATGACCCTGATCGGCGTCGGGGGCGGGCTGTTGTCCTCGAGCGATTCCGGCCGGAGGTTTCTGTCGTCGTCGGGCGGCCAGCTCGCGACCGGGATCGGGAGCGCCGTGATCGCGTTGATCGCGATCGGCTGGATCATCGTGCGCGGTCGCCGGGTCCGGATGCCCACCCTCGAGTTGCGGGTCGATGGCGACGAGATCGCCCTCGGGAAACTCGGGGGCGCCACGATCGTGCGCGGCTCCCTTCGCGAGCTCTCGTTCCAGCGCCTGCGCTACACCGTGCGGACGCGCTACAGCTCGCACCCGATGCCCGTGATCGAGCTTCGATTCCCCGATCGATCGCTGCGCATCGGTGCGTGGGACCCACACCTGGCGTGGGGCGAACAGGACGGTGCCGGCGCCACTTCGACGTGGCGATCGCCGACCTGGCTGGTGGCGTCGACGGTGTGGCCGAAGCTGGTCGCGGCGCTCGAACGTGGATCGTAGCCATCGGCTGGCGTCGCATTTGGCGACCACCGTCTCCAGCGCGTCACGCCGCGTTGCGTTCGGCAACGTGACGTCTGGATCGACGTCCGAATGGCTCGTCGATCCGCCGGGTTGCGGCACCGCTCGGGTGGCACGTGTGTTGATGCCCGAACGGGCATGCGTAGAGGGTGGTTGGCCGTGGCGCTGATCGCGGGATGCGCCGGGGCCAGAGCCCCCGGATCCGGCGACGACGACGACACGACCACGCCGCCGACCTGCGGAGGCGAGCTGCCCGCGTACGCGGCGGCCGATGCCGGCACGCTGCGCGCGGTCTGCGGCGACCTCGAGGTCGCGCGCGGCCGCTCGCGAACGGCACGATCCAGCTGACCTACGCGACCGGTGGGGCGATGCCGCGAGCGAGCTTCGCGGTGGTCGCGCCGCTCGCCGACGATCCCGACGCGGCGTTCGGTGGCGATGCCGATGGCGCGACGGCATGTACCGCGGCGATGCGCGTCCGGATCGACGATGCCTGTCGCGTGCGCGTGACCTCGACCGACGGAACGGTGCTGGTCGACGACGCCGAGCCGTTCGCGGTCGACTCCGATGCGGCGACGCTGTCGCGGGTCGCGCGCGCCGATCGCGTGTACGGCCTCGGCGAGCGTACCGGCGGGCTCGATCGCCGCGGCCACGCGTGGACGTTCTGGAACACCGACGCGTACGACCCCGCGTTCGGAGGCTGGGCGCCCGGGCAAGATCCGCTCTACCAGAGCATCCCGTTCGAGATCCGGATGCAGGAGGGCGTGGCGCACGGCGTGTTCACCGACGAGACGCGCCGGATGACGTTCGATCTCGGCGCGGCGGATCCCGCGCGCGACACCATCGTTGCCACCGGTGCGCGGACGCTCACGCAGTACGTGATCGCCGGACCGCGGATGGCCGACGTCGTCGAGCGCTACACGTCGCTCACCGGTCGGCCGGCATTGCCGCCGCGGTGGGCACTCGGCTTCCACCAGAGCCGGTGGGGCTACACGAACGGTGCCGAGCTCGAGGCGATCGCGCAGCGGTTCCGCACCGAGCGCATTCCCGCCGACGCCTTGTGGCTCGACATCCAGCACCTCGACGGTCTGCGCACGTTCACGATCGATCCGGCGTTCCCCGCGTCGACGTTCACGCGCCTCGCCGATCTCGGGTTCCACACCGTCGCGATCGCGGATCCCGGCATCAAGGTCGACCCGGGCTACGAGGTCTACGACTCCGGTATCGCCGGCGACCACTTCCTCCGCGCACCCGACGGCGACGTCTACCAGGGCACCGCGTGGCCCGGCGCGTCGGCGTTCCCCGACTTCTCGCGCCCGGCCACCCGCACGTGGTGGGGCGAGCACGTGACCGCCCTGACCGCGCGCGGCGTCTCCGGCATCTGGCTCGACGTCAACGAGCCGACCACGTTCCCCGAGGGTGGTAGCGGCACCACGATCCCCGACGAGGTTCCCGCCGACGGAGACGGCGCGCCGACCACGATGGCCGCACTCCACAACGCGTACGGTCTGCTCGAGGCGCGCGCGACGTTCGAGGCGCTTGACACGCCAGGCGCAGAGCGTCCGTTCGTGCTGTCGCGCGCGGGCTACGCCGGCATCCAGCGCTACGCCGCGGTGTGGACCGGCGACACGCCGTCGACCTGGGACGGACTCGCACAGACCCTTCCCATGTTGCTCGGACTCGGCGTGTCGGGCGTACCGATCGTCGGCAGCGACATCGGAGGCTACAGCGGCAACGCGACCGCCGAGCTCTACGCCCGGTGGCTCGCACTCGGCACGATCAGTCCGTTCTGTCGCGCGCACGTCACGCAGGGCGTGCCCGGACAGGAGCCGTGGATGTTCGGCGACGAGGTCACACAGGCCGCGCGCGACCTGATCGGCGATCGCTACCGCCTGATGCCCTACCTCTACAGCCTCGCCGACGAGGCAACGCGCACCGGCGCGCCGATCCTGCGTCCTCTCGTATGGGAGTTCCCCGACGATCCCGCGGTCGCCGACCTGGGCGACGAGGCGATGCTCGGCCCGTTCGTGCTCGCCGCGCCCGTGCTCGACGAAGGCGCGATCACGCGCAGCGTGTATCTCCCCGCCGGTCGCTGGTACGAGCTGCACTCGGGCGCGATCTACGACGGCCCGACGACGATCACCGCGTCGCTCGCCGTCTCCGCGCTCCCGCTGTACGTGCGCGAGGGCGCGATCCTGCCGAGCTGGCCCGACGGCGATCCTTCCGGGCCGCTCGTCTTCGACGTCTATCCGGCCACGACACCCACGACGTTCACGCTTTACGAGGATCCGGGCACGCGCACGCGCCTCGAGCTCGCCGGTCGCGCCGACGGTGCCGACCTGACGATCACCCACGACGGCCCGGCGCCCGCGCGCACCCTGACCGTGCGCGTCCATCGCGTCGACGGCACCGTCACCTCCGTCACCGGCGCCACGGAGTTCCACGTCGATCCCGACGCCCGCGCCTTGATCGCGACGCTTCCGGACGCATCGACCACGCTCGGCTTCGACTACGACCCGACGATCACCGAGCCGCGCCCGCCGGTCGCGGTGACGTTCGAGATCCACGTCCCCACCAGCACGCCACAGACCTCACCCGTCACCGTCGCGTCGTCGGCCACCGGCTGGACCCACGAGCCCCTGACCTGGATCTCGCCGGGCCTCGCGCGCGGTCAGGTCGTCGTCCCGCGCGGCGAGTGGTTCGCGTACAAGATCACGCGCGGTGGGTGGGAGACCGTGGAGAAGCAGGCCGACTGCAGCGAGCACCCCAACCGCACCCGGTTCGGCGCCGCCGGCACCCAGACGATCACCGTCGCCACCTGGCGCGACACCTGCGGCAACTAGAACCGCACGCAGGCGGGGAGGTCGACCGTGCGTCGAGCCTCGTCGCTGAACACGTTGAAGTTGAGGCTGAAGAGCTCGAGGTGCGCGATGCGGTCCGCGTAACGCGCGATCGTGCGCAGGTCGTCGTCGCCCAGTCCGAAGGACAGCGACAGGATCTCGAGCCGGTCGAGCGGCGCGGTCGCGAGGACATGCTCGAGCCAGTCACCGTCGAGCCTCGCGGAGATGCGTAGTCGTCGGAGCGTCGGGTAGCGCCGGAAGAACTCGCGATCGATCCGGAACCCGGAACACTCCAGATCCTCGATCGCCGGTAGCGAAGCGTCGAACGGGATCGTGTCGAAGAGGGCCGGCGACAGGGACATCGAGAGCTCGCGCATCGTCGGCGCCCCGAACGAGGCGTCCTCGACGGTGTATCCGAGCCGGAGTACCTCGAGCCGATCGAGGAGCGGCACGATCGGCGTGATCGTCGTCGGGAGGACCAGCGGCAGGTGCGGGATGTCGTGACTGCTCTCGTAGACCAGCAGCTCGCGCGCCGTGCGCAGCGGCTCGCGTGCGAGGTCGGTGAGGGCGGCGACCAGGTCGCCCCTGCCGAGCTCGATCCGGCGTACGAAACGCGCGATCGGCAACCTCCGCAGCTCGCGAAGCATGTCGGCGTGGGTCTTGCCGGACATCCGGGTCTGGATCCACACGGTATGGGCGAACCCGCGATGCCAGCGCTTCACGATCAAGCCCGGATCCCACAGGTCCGGCTTGGAGGCCCGCGGCACGTCGGGCGCGAGCGCACCGTACAGCGTGTCGTGATGGTGGTCGCGCAGCGTGGCGAGCTTGCGCTCGAGCAGGTTGCGTCGCGCCGGGGGTGCGGAATCGGGCAGGGCATCGACGGCGAGCGACACCGCGATAAGCTCGCCGAGCGGATCGCCCGCTTGCTGGAGCTCGTCGCCGAGCACTGCCAGCTCGTCGTCGGAGATCATCGATACGGTCCGCGAGAGCGGTCGGGATGTGCCCAGTACGCGGCGAGCTCGATCGCCGCACCGAGCCGCTCGCGGCCGACGTGCGCGCCATCGAACGCGATCTCGATGTCGTGCCGCCGCACCGTGGTCGCGCTCGGCAACGCCGCATCGAGCAGCTGCGCGGCCCGGCGATCGACGAGCGACGCGACGCCGGCCGCATCGCGCGCCCCGATCCCGATGCCGTAGCCCGGCTCCGCTGGTGGCCACGCCGCTCGCGGCAAGCCCTCGCGGATCAGCGAGAGCGTCTCGCCGCCGCTGCCGTGGCGGTGCGCCCCGACGATCGTGCGCAAGCGTCCTGGATTGCCGGGTCCGAGCCGGCGCACGACACGCACCTTGACGTCGACATCGCCGCGCCGCACGCGCAGCAGTGGTCGCCCGCCGACCTCGACGCGCGAGGCCGGCTCGCCACCGAGCGCGCGCCCGGTCGCCGCGAACGCACGTGCCCAGCGCACCGGCCGACTGGCGAGCAACAGCGATGCGCGCAGGATGTCGGTCATCCGCTCGACCGAGCTCTCTCCACCCGAGCGTCGTGCCGAGACCTCGTCGTTGGACACCTCGTGCACCCAGGTGCCGTCGCGGGTCAACACCTCGGTATCGCGGCGATCCGCGTGACGGCTCGAGACGTAGCGCGACGCGAGCAGCGCCTCCCGGGCTTCGCGATCGAGCCACACGGTGGCGAGTGCCACGTCGTTGGTCTCGACCAGGAAGCTATCGTCGAAGCTGGACGCGCGCGGAGCACCGTCGTTGGCCCACCGATCGTTCCACCGCAGCACGAGCTCGAACCCATCGGTGCACGGCACGGTCACCGCGACGTGTGCCTCGGGCTCGGTCTCGAGCCGCGCGCGATACACCAGGCCGTCGAGCGGGATCGTCGCGTGGACGCGGCCTCGTTCGGCGGTCGCGCGCGCTCCGGCGAACAGAGCGTCGATCCGGTGGGCCAGCGAGGGGCCCACTAGCTTCTCGCACGCTGTTGCCGCGGCATCACATCAGTGTAGCGTACGTCGGCCATGACGAATCGCCTCGCCACCGAGAGCTCTCCGTATTTGCGGCAACACGCCGATAACCCGGTGGAGTGGTGGCCGTGGTCCGAGGACGCGTTCGCCGAGGCCAAGCGCCGCAACGTGCCGGTGTTCGTCTCGATCGGGTACGCGGCGTGCCACTGGTGCCACGTGATGGCGCACGAGAGCTTCGAGGACGCCGACACCGCGAAGCTGATGAACGCGCGGTTCGTCAACGTCAAGGTCGACCGCGAGGAGCGGCCGGACGTCGACGCGATCTACATGAACGCGATCATGGTGCAGGGCGAAGGTGGCGGCTGGCCGCTGTCGGCGTTCTGTCTGCCGGACGGGCGACCGTACTTCCTCGGTACGTACTTCCCGAAGACCTCGCGGTTCGGCCGGCCGAGCTTCAAGGATCTGCTCGAGGCGATGTCCGACGCGTATCGCACGCGTCGGGCCGATGCCGAGGACAACGCGCTGCAGCTGGTCGACGGGCTGGCGCGGGTCGACGCGCACTACCGTAAGGGCGCGCAGGACGGCGATGCCAAGCGGATGACGACGTCGTTGATCGTGCAGGCCGGGCGCCAGCTCGCAGAGAAGTGTGACAAGCAGCGCGGCGGGCTCGCCGGTGCACCGAAGTTTCCGTCGAGCTCGAGCCACGATCTGCTGGCGCGCGCGGGGCGCTATCCGTTCGGTGAGCCGGCGCGCGAGATGTTCGACGCGTGGGCGTGGGGGATGTCGGAGGGCGGGATCTACGATCACCTCGGTGGTGGGTTCGCGCGCTACTCGGTCGACGACAAGTGGCTCGTCCCGCACTTCGAGAAGATGCTGTACGACCAGGCGCAGCTGCTCGGCATCTACGCGGCGTCGGCCGCGATGAAGGGCGACTTCGCCGATCGCGGCGAGCAGGTGATCCGCGAGACCGTCGCGTTCCTCGAACGCGAGCTCTCGGATGACGCCGGTGGGCTGTGGTCGTCGCTCGATGCCGACAGCGAGGGCGAGGAGGGCAAATTCTACGTGTGGACGCCGACGCAGCTCCGCCAGGAGCTCGGGCCGATGAAGGCCATGGTGTTCGCACATGCCTACGGCGTCACCGAAGGCGGCAACTTCGAGCACGGCACGACCGTGCTGTCGCGGGTGACGCCGAGGACGTCGACCGCCGAGGATGCCGAGCTCTCCGAGATCGCGGCAACCCTGCTCGAGGCGCGCGGCAAACGCGTGCGGCCCGGGACCGACAACAAGGTGCTCGCGGGTTGGAACGGGCTCGCGATCACCGGGCTGCTCGACGCGTGGCGTGCGACCGGCCACGAACCCGCGCTCGCGCTCGCGCGTCGCGCCGCTGGCTTCCTGCGCGACCACATGATCTCGGAGCACGACGGCTTCTCCGAGGTCGCGCGCGTGTTCCACGAGGGCGCGACCAAGCAACTCGACGGCACGCTCGACGACTACGCGTTCTGCGCGCGCGCGTTCCTCGACCTCGCCGAGGCGACCGGCGACCGCGCGTGGTGGGATCTCGGCACGCAGCTCGCTCGCACGATCCGCGCACGGTTCGTCGCCGATACCGACGGCGTGGTCGTGTTCTACCTCGCCGCCGAGGGGGATCGCTTGCTCGTGCATCGACCGGAGTCGCACCACGACGGCGCGATTCCCTCGGGGGCCGCGATCGCCACCGCGGTGCTCGTCCGGCTCGGACTGGTGGGCGGTGACGACGAGGCCCTCGCGCTCGCCGAGCGCTACCTCGTGCAGCGCCTCACCGGTGCCAGCGGTGCCGCCAGCGCCTGGAGCAACGCCGCGCTTCTCGCCGCGCTCGATCTCTACCTCACGCCTCGGATGCTGGTGGTGTCGGAGGGCGAGGGTCGGGACGAGCTGATCGAGGCGGCGCGCCGGGCCTACGCGCCGACGCTCTGCGTGGTCGGTCCGTGGGCGGCGCCGACGCTCCTCGAGGGCAAGGCCGCGGGACCCGACGGCACGGCGCGCGCGTACGTGTGCAGCGCCACCGCGTGCTCGCCGCCGGCGGCGACGCCGGCGCAGCTGGTAGATCTGCTCGTCGGCTAGAGCCCGGTCGGCTCGATGCCGAACCGTCGCGCAGCGGTCGCGATCCGCGCGCGGGATGCCGCGGCCAGCTTGCCGCCGTGGCAGCGAAATGCCAGCGCGGCGACGTCATCTCGACCGAGTCCGCCGAGGTGGCCGACGAGGATCTCGATCAGGCCCTCGTCCTCGCTGCGGCCATAGCGAGTCTCGATCGCGCGCAGCCGGTGACGCCCGTCGGCGTCGCGCTCGAACCGGTACACCACGGCCGCGCCGCGGATCCCGTCGTCGAGCTCGAGCACCGGCACCGCGAGCTCGATCGCCCGCAGCTCGTCGAGCCACGCACCGATCGAGCGCGGCGCGGCTGGTGACTGGTCGTGTGGCAGGTGGTGGCACTCGATGCGCAGGTGCTCGAGTCGCTTCGCGAGTGTCCCCGTCAGGATCGGGCGGTAGTCGTCGATGCTGGGCCGCCACCCGGCGTACTCCTGATCGACCACGATCGACAGCGAGGTCAGCGCCGGGAACCCGTCGCCGGCTCCGAGTGCACGGGCGTCGGCGTCCCATGCGCGCGACCGGGTGGTGGCGCGGAGCCGGCAGTCGAGGCGCTGCAACGACGACAGGTGGCCGGCCGCCAGTTGTTTCCACGCGTGGTGATAGATCACGAGCGACACGAGGTGCCGCATCACCGGATGGGTGACCAGCTCGATCGCGCCACCGTCGAGCTCGCGCACCGTCGACCACCACGGATCGCCGATGTGATCGCGACACGACGGGTACACCGTGCAGCGATCGACGAAGCCACGCGCGAACCGGAGGTTCCTGCGCTGCACGATGTCGTGGAGCGGACCGAGGAACGAGGCACCGTGGCGGGCGAGCAGCTCCTTCTCGCGGGCCCGTGCGGCCGCGTCGAGCTTCGCGTGCGCGGCGCGCAGCTGGATCGCGATCAGCTCGCCGTGCGGATCCTGTCGCTGTTGCAGGAAATCGGCATAGACCAGCCGAGGATCGTCGGAGCGAGGATCGTCGAAGATCGCCGCGAGCAGCGCTTCTCGGGTGTACACGCCGGCGCTCGGCTTCGGCGGCTTCGCGAATCGCGTCACGATCGCGGCGAGCCGAGGCGCGGCGTCGGCCGGTAACGCGGCCGGCAGCGGGAGCCGCTTGGCGAGCTCGCCGAACGCGCGCTCGAGTCGCCGTACCATGGCGGGGCGGATGCCGGTCCCGAACTTCTCGAACGCCGCGCGGGCTTTCGACAGGACATCGAGCACGCGCGGGTCGCGCACGTGCAGCACGCGATCGAGCACTGCGTACCAGAACGGGCGCGACCCGTAGTAGGTGTACGGCACGCGCGACAGCACGTCGGCGATCGCGGCGTCGATCCGCGGATCGGCGGGACCGTCGGCGAGCGTCGCGAGCCGCGCCTTCGCGATGTTGGCGCTGTCGGAGGTCCACGTCGCGAGCAACGCCGGGAGCTCGAGCGGATCGCGACGCGACGCCATCTCCGTCCACGCCTGTCGCGCGGCCTTGGTCTTGCCGGTCAGCGGCGCGACATCGGGGCCGGGACCGCCGACCGTGGCGATCGCGTCGGCCACCGCGGGTGACGGTGCGATCGCCCACAGTGCGAGCAGAGGGCCGATCGTTCCCGCGCGATCCCCTCGCGCCGTGGCGGCCTCGGCGGTGGCGAGGAGTCCGCCGCTCGCGAGCTCGCGGGTCGATCGCTTGGTCGCCATGGGCGTCTTTGTTACCCGACTTCGCTTCCACGGTCCCACCTCGGTGAGGCGTTCGTGTGCGAGCGCGAAACCCCAGGAAGAATACTCGGCAGGACCGCTCGCGAAGTCTTCACCGCCCCCGGCGCGCACGCTCGAGCAGGGGCTTCTCGTACGCGTACAGCCGACCGTTATTGTCGAGGCGCTCGAGTGGCTCGCGCACCTGGTCCCATTCCGCGGCGGCGGACTTGGCATCGGGCGCGAGCTCGGCGAGACCGGCATGGATCTCGGCGAGGAACACCGGCCACTGCGCCGACGTGGACGAGGTCTTGACGATGTCCTCGGCGATCGGCAGCGCTTGTTCGAGCGCGGCGCGCCGGGTCTTCGGGTCGTGGGCGAGCGCGGCGACGTCGGCACGCGCGAGCAGCCCCTGGGTCAACGTCTCGCGCCACTCGTGGTTGATCGGATCGGCGGCCACCAGCGCGCGGGCGCGATCGATGCCGGCGTTCACGAGGGTGCGACCGCGTTCGAGGTCGCGCGCGGCCACCAGCTTGCCGAGTCGGATCTCGCTCGATGCGAGCTCGTTGCGGTAGCCGCTCTGGTGTGGCGCCTCCTCCACGAGTTGCTGGCGAAGCGCGAGCGCCTTCTCGTGCTCGGCGATGGCGCGCGCGAGGTCGTGCTTGTGGACGTATGCGGTCCCGAGCTTGCTATGCGACCAGGCGACGGATCGCCGGTAGGGAACGTGTCTCGGATGGGCCTCGAGGAGCTCGCGCCGGATGTCGAGCGCCGTCTGGTAACGCGCGATCCCGTCGTCGACGTTGCCGAGGTAGAGCGCGCCATCTCCCGAGCGCGTGTACGATCGCGACAGATCGATCCGCCACGACGTGTTCTGGCGATCGCGTCCGACGAGCTCGCGCTCGACGGCGATCGCGTGATCGAGCTCGGAGAGGCCGCCCGTGAACGTGCCGCCATCGAGAAGGGTGAAGCCGAGGTCGGCGAGCAATAGGCCGTACAGGCGCTTCCACGTCGCGTTCGTCGGATCCCTGCGCAGCAGGCTCTCGAGGATCGGGCGCGCCATCTGGTAGGTGCGGATCGCGCCCTCGGTGTCTCCGGTCTGGCGCAACAACCCGGCGAGCGTGTTCTGGACGTGGATCACGCCCTCCTGGACCTCGACGTTATCGGACTGGCTCTCGAGCAACGCCTCGCGGAATCGGAGTGCCTTGTTGTAGTCGGCGATCGCGGTCCGGGTCTCGCCGCGCGCCTCGTGGACCGAGCCGAGCTTGAGGTGGCTGGTCGACAGCGCGAGCAACTCCTCGTTCGGGCTGTCGGTGGCCAGCGACATCGCACGCTGGCGCAGCTCCTTGCCGCGGGCGTACTCGTCGAACGCGCGATCGACATCGCCGTTGTTGCGTGCGAGGTCGCCGATCAGGTCCTGGGTCTCCCCGGCGAACAGCAGCGCCTGGCGGTCGGTGGGAGCCTCGGCGAGCACGGCCGCGAGCTCGGCGGCGGCCTTGCGGTAGCTCGCGAGCGCGGCCACGGTCTTGCCGCGCCGCTGGTGGATCGTACCGATCTGGGAGTCGAGCCGGCCGAGCATCATGCGCGCCTGCAGGCTCGCCGGTCCGGTGACGCCCTCGATCATGCTGGCAACCTGGGCGCGGACATCGCTCCAGGTCGCGAGCGCCTGCGCGGTCTTGCCGGTGTCGCGCTCGGCGCGACCGATCAGCTCGACCGCTGCCGCCATGCGCGGGATGTCCTCGGCCGGCATCCCGCCGGGGATCGTCGTGAGCGTGGCGTAGTACTCGCGGATCTGCGTGCCGAGTGCCGCCAGCAGATCGAGGCGCCCGATCTGCGCGAGTCGCGCGCGCACGTCGGACAGCATGTTGTCGATCAGGTGCTCGGCGGCCTGCCGCCGAACGTCCGAGAGCGTCCGCGCGCTCTCGGCGGCGTCGCGTTCGTGCACGATCTGCCGGATCGCGAGCGTGCCGAACACCGCGAACGCGACGATCGACAGCGCACCGATCGACACCGCCGCACGGTGCTTCCGGACCCAGCGGCTGATCCGCTGAGCCGTGGTGTACTGGTGCGCCGACACCAGCTGGCCGGTGAGGAACCGGCGGAGCTCCTCGGCGAGTGCGGTCGCGTCGGGATAGCGTTCGCCGGGAGTCTGCGCCATCGCCCGCTCGACGATCGCGACCAGATCGGGCGGCGCGCCGGGCTCGCGCTCGGCGAGCGGGACCACCTTGCCGAGCGCCGCGGCCGCGATCACCTCGGTGGCAGTGCGCGCGTTGTACGGAGGTACGCCGGCCAGCAGGTGGTAGAGCATCGCGCCGAGCGCGAACACGTCGGCGCGCTGGTCGACCGGCTCGCCACGTGCCTGCTCGGGCGCCATGTAGGCCGGCGTGCCCATCACGGCGCCGGCGACCGTCAGCGTCGCGCGGTTGCTGGTCTCGGTGCCGCTACTCGTCGACGAGCGGGGCGCTTCGTCCTCCGAGATCTCTCGCTCGGCGGGCTGCGAGGCTCGTCGGATCCGGTTCTCGGTCTCCGGGCTATCTCCGGCCTCGAGATCCTTCGCGAGTCCCCAGTCGATCACCACGGTCTCGCCGTACTCGCCGATCAGGATGTTGGCCGGCTTGAGGTCGCGATGGACGATGTGGTGATCGTGCGCGTACGCGATCGCATCGGCGGCGGCCGCGATCCGCGGCAACAACGCGAGGCGATCCT
Organism: uncultured delta proteobacterium; assembly: GCA_963772655.1. Lineage (GTDB taxonomy): Bacteria > Myxococcota_A > Polyangia > Haliangiales > Haliangiaceae > JABFXX01. Next base: position 107,191 of record CAVYYE010000003.1, on the reverse strand, counting down.
CGAGGGTGTGGAGCTTCGCGATCACGCGGTCGAGCGGTTCGCCGGTGACCAGCTTCATCGCGAAGAACGGTTCGCCCGAGGGCCACGTCCCGGCCTCGTACACCGGCACGATGCCGGGGTGCTGCAGACGCGCGGTGATCAACGCCTCGCGCTGGAACCGTCCGAGCGCGTCGCCGGTGAATCCGTCGCCCCGATCGAGCAACACCTTGAGCGCGACCGAGCGCCCGAGCCGGCGATCCTCGGCGGCGACGATCTTGCCCATCCCTCCGCGCGCGATCTCGTGGTCGGTGCGATACAGGCCGTCGGCGATCTCGGGAAGCGCGACGTCGCCCACGATGTGAGCGGTCCGGACGTCGGAGGCCGACGCCGTCGTGGAGAGCGGCGCCGCGATCGTCTCGGTCGTCGCGATTTCCGGAGATGGGGACGGTGCGATCGTCTCCGCAAACGCCGCGTCGCGAGCGTCGCCGGGCTCGTCGGGCACGGCGCCATCATAGCCTGTTTCCGACCGGGCCTCGGATTCGTCCGCTTGCGCCGGTCGGGGAGTTAGGACAAGGTGCGCGTCCCATGACGTCCCCCGCGACCACAGACGACCGTCCACGGGCGATCGTCGTCGCCGTGCAGCTGCCCGGCGTCACCGACGGCGAGCTCGAGTCGTCGCTCGCCGAGCTCGAGCGGCTGGCGACCACGCTCGGCCTCGATCCGATCGGGAGGGTGACGCAACGGCGGAGCCGCCTCGCGCCCGGGGTGGTGCTCGGTTCCGGCAAGCTCGCCGAGCTGGGGCGGTGGACCGGCGGGACCGGCGTGGTGGCGGCGTATCGCAAGCCGGGCTCGCGCAAGGCACGCGAGGACGACGAGGCAGATGACGCGGCCGACACCGGCGAGCCCGAAGCGCCCGAAGACGATGATGCCGATGGCGATGCCGATGCCACCGAGCGCGCACCGTCGGAACGCGCGAGCGTGGTGCTGGTCGACCACGACCTCACGCCGACCCAGCAGCACAACCTCGAGCGCGCGACCGGCGTCGACGTGCTCGACCGCACCAGCGTGATCCTCGAGATCTTCCATCGCCACGCCAAGACCCGCGAGGCGCGCCTCCAGGTCGAGGTGGCGCGGCTCAAGTATCTCGCGCCGCGCCTGCGGGCGAGCTCCGGGGGCGGCGATCGCGTACGCGGTGGGATCGGTGGCAAGGGGGCAGGCGAGAGTGCGCTCGAGCTCGACCGCCGCCGGATCCGCGATCGCATCGCCGAGCTTCGCCACGAGCTCGCGCGGATCGAGGGCGGCGCGAAGACCCGACGCGAACGCCGCAGCGAGCTGCCGACGGTGGCGCTCGTCGGCTACACCAACGCCGGCAAGTCGTCGCTGATGCGCGCGCTGACCGGCACCGAGATCTATGTCGCCGACAAGCTGTTCGCGACGCTCGACACCACCGTGCGGCGGCTCGCTCCCGCGGCCGATCCGGAGATCCTGATCTCCGACACGGTCGGCTTCATCAAGAAGCTACCCCACGATCTCGTGGCGTCGTTCCGGTCGACACTCGAGGAGGCCGCCGGTGCCGACCTGCTGCTCCACGTCGTCGATGCCTCCGACCCGGCGCTCCCCGATCACGTCGCCGTGACCACCGAGGTGCTCGGCGAGATCGGTGCCGGCGACGTCCCGACCTGGCTGGTGCTCAACAAGATCGATCGCGTCGATGCCGAACGTCCGATCGTCGGACGCACGCGGCTCGCCGATCACTATCCGACCGCGATCCCGATGTCGGCGTTCGAACGCGCCGACGTCGCCGACCTGCACGACCGCCTGATCGCGCACTTCGGCGGAGAGATCGAGGAGACCGAGCTCGTGGTGCCGTGGATCGCGCAACGCATGGTCCACCAGATCCACGAGCGCACGCATGTCCTCGACGAGACCCACGACGACACCGGAACCCGGCTGCGCGTGCGCGCGCCGTCGCGGGTGCTCGACGCGCTTCGCAAGGAGCTCTAGTGCGAGCCTCGCGAGCGCCTTCCTAGAACCGCATCGTGTAGCCGGCGACCGCGCCGCCGCGCGCCGGAACCACGAACGCCGTCGACGACGGGTGGTCGCCGCCGCCGCTACTGTGCACGAACAGATAGATCGTCACGCCGGCGAGCACGGCGCCACCGCCGAGGGCGAGGTAGCCGGGCGTTGCCGTGTTGTAGAGGTCGGGGCACACCACGCCGGGCGCCTGATCGGTGCGGCAGGAGCCGTCGAGCTCGAGCAGCACGGCGCCGGCGCCGAGCGCGACCACCGCGGCTCCGCCGGCGATGTACTTCCAGCCGCCCCAGCCGTGACTCGGGCGATCGCGCGGGCCGCCGGTGTCGTCGCCGTCGTTGCCACCGGTCCCGATCGGTCCCGTCGTGCGGTGATCGCGGCCCGACACGATCACGTCGATGCCCGGCGGCGACAGGTTCTCGCCGGCGAGGAACTCGGCGAGCGCGTTGAGCTTCTGGACGCCGGGCGGTGGATCGAGCGGCACGCTGGCGCGCCGGATCTCGGTGCTGCTGATGCGGTCGATCAGGATCCCGATCACCGCGGCGTGGCCGTGCACCTGATCGAGCCCGACCACGGCGACGGCGCTGGCATCGACCGCGTTTCCAAACATCGCGGCATGACGGATCTCCGAGCGCTCGCGCTCGGCCGCATTGGCAAAGCTCAGCCCGGTCCACGTGGGCGAGGTCTGCACCACCTGATCGAATGCAGTGTCGATGGTCACCGTGGCGGTCTCGTTGGGGCGCACGACGACGCGGTGGATGCGCGACAGCTGCTTGCCTCCGACCTGGACGAACACGCGGTACTCGCCGGGGATCAGGTGGTCGCGCGTGATGTTGCCGGTGCCCTGAAACTTCTCGTCGACGAACACCACCGCGCCATTCGCGTTGGTCCGGATCGTTAGCCTGCCGAGTCCGCGTCCCGCTAGCTCGCGCTTGGCCTTGTCGAACTTGGCGACCGCATCGGGTCCGTAGATCGCGGGCGACAGCGTCAACGATGGAAAGCTGCGCAACAGCTCGCCGAACGCCTCGCGCGACGCCGCCGGATCCCCGCGCCGGTCGTGTGCCAGCGCGAGCGCGATCAACGCCTTCGAGAGCGATTCGCGGGCATCCTGGTTCGACGCGAACGCGCCGCCGTTGGCGTGCGCCTTGTCGACCAGCGGCGTCAGGATCTTGATCGCTTCCTCGAACTTGCCGGCGTTCCACGCGCGATTGCCGTTGTCGATCTGCGCGCTGAAGTCCGCGGGCAGACCGCCGCGCGGATCGAACGCCGGCCGGCTCACCCGCGCTTCGAACGTGCGCCCGAGGGCCTCGTAGCCGCCCACGAAGCCGCGGTTGGCCAGGGCCTCGAGCAACGGCCGCAGCTGATCGGCCGCACCGTCGGTCTTCCCGCCGGTATACGACTCGAGGACGATCTTGTTGTCGGCCGCCGCCGGATGGCTCGTGACGAGCACGCCGGCGGCGACGAGCACGACAACCGTGAGCTTCAGACCCTTCACGCGACTACCGATCGTCATCTTACTCGCAACCGTCGGGACGCGGGTGCCGACTGCCACGTTCAGCGCCGCGCCGGGGCCGACACCAGGTGGTGGTTCCAGCACGCGGTCACGACCCGGCCGCCATCGATCCGGAGGTCGAGGAGGTACGTGCCGTCGAGCCCGCCGAGCTCGCCGAGGCCGAACCGGACGTCGCCGTCGAGGTTGTCGATCGAGGTCCAGTCGCGCACGGTGCGATCGCCGAACCGGACCCGGTACTCGAGGTCGAGCTCCGGCCGGGCGTCGAGCGCGACGGTCAGGCCGCTGGCCGCGTCGGGAAGCGACACGTCGGGGCAGGTGTCTCCCTGCGAGGTGCCCTGGCCGGCGTGGACGAAGTGCAGGTGGGTTCCGGGCTGCCGGATGACATCGCCGCGCTCGCCGGTGGCCGGTACGATCCGGATGCCGTCGACGGGAACGAGGTCGCCCGAGATCGCCGGGAGCGGGGCGGCTTGATTGGTGGTGCCGGGCTGGTCGGCGGGGTCGAACCCGCAGGCCGCGGTGGCGAGGACGAAGAACGCACAGAGCTTGTTTCCGATCATTGAACCCTCCAAGTGAGGGCGCCTATCGGAGGTCCGGCTCGCGGTTGCGTAAAAAAACGCGGCTCAGTGCTCGTCCGCACCGATATCGCGCTGCGCGCCGCGCGGGCGGGCATCGCCATCGATGTCGAACGGTTCGGTGGCATCCGGGTCGGCCTTGTCGATCGCGGCGCTCTCGTCCTTGATCCGATAGAACCGCGAGGTCCGGAGGTCGCTCAGCTGGGTCGAGTCGAACCGCGGATCGCCGGAGATGTTGCCGTCCCCGGTCGGGAGCGGTTGGGTCGAGTTGTCGAACAGCGAGTGATCGAAGGTGCAACCCACCGCGAGCGCGTTGCCGGTCACGATGTTGCTGGTCGCGGAGAATCCTCCCGCACAGTTGACCCCACGCACCGCGGCCATGTTGGCATCGTTGAGGTTGTCCGCGACCGTGTTGAATCGGAACGATGACCCGACGGCTGCGCTGGTGAACCGCGCGCCGCCGACGGCCGACGAGCCACTACCGTTGGCGACGACGAGCGAGTTCGAGATGTCGATCGTCGCGTCCTGGGTGGAGATGCCACCGTTGCGGTTGGCCGCGATGATCGACCGCCGGATCACGAGCTTGGCGCCGGTACCGGTCGCGGTGACACCGAGCCCGTTGTTGTCGGCCAGCGTCACGCGGTCGAGTGTGAGGTTTGCGCCGGTGGAGACGATCGCGTCCCCAGCGGTCTGGTCGATCTCGAGATCCTCGATCGTCACGGTCTGTCCCGACGTCACGGAGACCGCGGTACCCACCGTGTTGATCCGGCGGAGCCGGACACCGGGGTCCGCGACGATCCGGACGTCGCGCGTGATCTGCTGCTCGCTGTCGAACGTCACCGGACCCTTGTCGTTGATCTTGATGACCGCGGCGGTGGTGGCGATCGCCTGATCGAGCGTCGAGCACGGCTCCGTTTGGGTGCATCCTCCCGCCGTGTCGCCGGGGCCGTTGGCCTCGACGTACGCCACGTCGCTCAGACACGCCCCGGTGTCGAGGTCGCACGCATTCGAGGCGCACTGGTCGTGCGCGGTGCACGGACCGCACGTGTTGTTCGTGGTGTCGCACACCGGCGCGGTGGCGCCCGTGCAATCGGTATCCATCACGCATTCGACACAGATACCGTCCGGCAGCTTGCACGTGCCGACCGCGCAGTCCGATGGCGTCGCGCACGTCGGCGTGGCATCGATGCCGGTGCACTCCGGGAAATCCGTGTTCTCGGGCGCCTCGCACGACAGCTCGTTGCGCACCTTGCACGCGGTGAGGTCGGTCAGCGCGGCGAGTGCGACGATCGTGAGGATCGACGCGGATCGAGTCGGCGACATCTGGCCTCCAGAGTGAACGCTTCGATCGCGATTCGCCATGATCCGGCGCACTCAGAACCGTCCCGCCCAGCCGATCGTGGTGCCCGAGGACCCGACCGTGGCCACCGGGTGGGACTCCTGCTGACCGGTCATCCGGTACCACACGTAGCCCCCAGCTCCGACCGCGAGTCCGACCACGCCGATCGCGACGCCCGCCGGACCGGTGTTGCGGATGAACAGGGGCTGGTTGCGGCCCTTGTCCTGATCGATCGCCACCATCACGATGCCGGTCGCGAGCAACGCTCCGCCGACCCCCATCGTCACCATCGGTAGCAGCCGCGACGGCGGGACGCGGACCAGGCGGACGTCGACCTCGGAGACCTCGCCCGCCTTGACCACGACCGACTTGGTCGCGGTGGTGTGGTGCTCGCGGACCACGGTGACCTCGTGCGGGCCGGGCGCGAGCTCGCTCTCGAGCGGCGTGGGTCCCGCGGGCTTGCCGTCGATCTGGCAGCTCGCACCGGCCGGATCGCTGGTGATCTTGATGCGGCCCGTGGTGTGCGGTGCGGCCTGGACCAGCGCGCTCATCAACTCGACGGCGGTGGAGGCGAGCGTGGCCTCGGTGCAACGCTCGCAGGACCGGCGCACCGATACCGCCTTGTGCCCGCGTTCGAACCAGTAGGCGGTGACCGTCACGGTCTTGTCGACTCCCTCGCCGGTGACCGCGACGCGCGCGTACACGATCACCTCGGCACGTCCGCGACCCTCGATCACCTTGCGTGCGCACTCCTGGTCCTCGATCACGAAGCAGTCCGTCAGCGTGTTGATCGCGTCGGGAGGCAACGGGGTCGGGACCAGCGTGTGGCCGTGGCTTTGGAGCCAGGTCTCGATCTGATGCTGGAGCTTCGGCTGCATCTCCGGCGCGTCGCCCGTCATCACCACGCCGACGTCGCTCGCGCGCGCGACGTGCGGCAAAAGCAACAGGCCGAGGACGATCAGGACGGGCTTCACTTGAGCTTCCAGTCGAGCGTGACTTCGCGGTTGGCGAGGATCTTCACGTGCCGGACGATCTTGATCTTCGCGTACGGATTCACGAGTAGCACGGTGTGTCGTCCCACGGACAGCTTCGGGATCACGCGTGGCGAATCGCCCAGGTTCTTGTTGTCGACGTAGACGGTGACGATCGGAGTGGTCGTGACACGTAGGGAACCGTACCGTTTTTCGGCCGGCTGATTGTTCCGTGCATGGTTTTTTGCCGGGGCATCGACGGGGGACTTGGCATCGGGCACGACCGCGGCCGCATCGATCGCGGGGGGAGTTGCGGCGGCGGCATCGATCACGGCGGGGGCTGCATCGGGTGGCGGCGCGGCATCGGGCAGCACGGCCACGGTGCTCCCGGCGCTGCCGGCATCGGAGCCCGTCTCGCCCGCGGCCTTGTCGGACGTGCCGCCGCCGAGCGCGACCATCCCGATCACGAACGCGATCACCGCGCCCGCGGCGATCGCTCCGATCGCGATCCCGACCCGCGACTTGCGCTGGCCGTGGAGCGGGATCGTGCCGGTCGGCGCGTTCATCACTGCCCCGAGACTGACGGCCGGAGCTACCTGCGGGGCGTGCTGGGTCGCGTCGTACGGTGTCGGCGCCGGCGTCGCCACGGCCGGGGTGCGCAGCGAGCTCTGGCGCACCGGCGCCTCGCCACGAAATCGCTCCGCGAGCGCCGCCGCGAGGATCTCGCGCCCGGCCTTGGGCGCGTTCGAACACTCGAGCAGATCGGCGACGGCCTGTTCGGCGGTCGCGTAGCGCGAGGGCAGATCGCGTTCGAGCAACTTCATCGTCACGCGCTCGAGATCCTTGGGGACGTCGCCGCGCAGCGCACGCGGCCTCGGGATCTCGCCGAACAGCACCGCCGCGAGCGTCGATCGCATGTCCTCGCCGACGAATAGCCGGCGGCCGATCAACATCTCCCACAGCATGATGCCGACGGCGAACAGGTCGCTGCGCCCGTCGAGCGGCTGGCCGTTGGCCTGCTCGGGGCTCATGTACGCGGGCTTTCCCTTGATGAACACCGAGGCCGTGGCCTCGCTCGCGGCGCGCGCCTTCGCGATCCCGAAGTCCGAGACCTTGACCGCGCCGGTCCACGACAGCAGCACGTTGTGCGGCGAGATATCGCGGTGCACGACACCGCGCGCCTGGTTCCCGACGGGCAGGTCGTGTGCGTGACCGAGTCCACGCAGCACCTCGCTGATCACGAAGATCACGACCGGGTAGGGCAAGAGGCCGGTCGCCATCAGCGCGTCGAGATCCTTGCCCTCGACCAGCTCCATCACCAAGAACAGGCGGTTCTCGGGATCGCGATCGAAGTCGAGCACCGACACGATGTTCGGGTGCACGAGTTGCGAGCTGATCTGCGCCTCGGACACGAACATCTGCGCGAACGCCTGGTTGTCGGAGTAGCCCGGCAACACGCGCTTGATCGCCACGCGGCGGGAGAACCCCTCGGCACCGATCGTCGATCCGAGGAACACCTCGGCCATGCCGCCTCCGCCGAGTCGATGGTCCAGTCGGTATTTCCCAGAAACGCCGGCCATCGACGGCCGCCATTATACCCAAGGGCCGAAAATCAGCGCGGTAGCAGGGAACCTTCGCCGCGTTCGCGCAGGGTCTTCCGGTAGGCCTCGATCAGCCGCACGAACGCCTCGGACAGCTCGGGATCGAACTGGGTCCCGGCGCAGCGCTCGATCTCGCCGATCGCGACCTCGTGGGGCAGGGCGCGCCGGTAGGCACGGTCCGACGTCATCGCGTCGTAGGCATCGGCGATCGCGACGATCCGCCCGACCAGCGGGATGTCGTCGCCGGCGAGGTGACGGGGATAGCCACCGCCGTCGAACCACTCGTGGTGGCACCAGCAGCCGTCGATCAACCCGTGTAGACACGGCACCGGCTCGAGGATCCGCTTGCCCTTCTCGGGGTGCTCGCGGAACACCGCGACCTCTTCGGGCGTCAGCTTGCCCGGCTTGTTGAGCATGTCGTAGCGGACGCCGATCTTGCCGACGTCGTGCATCACGCCGGCCTGCACCATGCGGCGGATCTCGGCGTCGGGCAGCGTCAGGCCGCGCGCCAGCACCTCCGTGTACACGGCGACGCGCTCGGAGTGGCCGCGCGTGTACATGTCGCTCTCCTCGAGCGCTTGCGCGAATCCGGCCACGGTCTGCTGGAACATCTCCTCGAGCGACTCGTTGGCGATCGTGAGCGATTCGTTCGAAGCGCGCAGCTCGCCATAGAGCCGCGCGTTGTCGATCGCCGAGGCCGCGCGCGAGGCCAGCACGCTCAGCATCTTGCGGTGGCCCTCGTCGAACTTCTTGCCGGGCGTGAACGAGAACACGTCGATCACGCCGATCGTGGCACCGCGAACCTGCAGCGGCACGGCGACGAACGAGGTCAGCGCGTCGGGGATGATCGACTCGGTGAAGAACCGGCCGACCTTGGCGCCGTGCGCGAGGATCGGCACGCCCTGCGCGAACTGCGCGAGCAACACCTCGAACGACGGCGATGGCAAGCCACCGGACGCCTTCGGTAGCTCGACCTCGGCGGCGAGCAGCTTGACGCGCTCCTCGTAACGGCCGGTCATCGGATCGCGCAGGTGCAGCGTCGCGACGTCGGCCTTGACCTCGTCGAGGGCCGCCCGCAGCACGACGTCGAGGATGTGATCGATGTCGTGCGACAGCGCGATCGCTTCGGACACGCGATAGATCGTGAGCGCCTCGCGAAGGCGGATGTTCTCGGCCTGCAGACGCTGCCGGTACAGCGCGCGCTCGACGACGTGGATCACCTCCTCGACCTTGAACGGCTTGAGGAGGTAGTCGTAGGCGCCCTTCTTCATCGCCTCGATCGCGGTCTCGACCGTGCCGAACCCGGTCATCAGCACGGTCAAGACGCCGAGCCGCTCTTGCTCGATCTTCTCGAGTAGCTGCAGGCCACTCAGCCGCGGCATCTTGAGATCGGTGATCAGCAGGTCGTATGGATGGAGTCGGAGCTCGGTGAGCGCCTTCTCACCGTCCTCGACGGTGTGGACCTTGAAACCCTCGAGCGCGAGGAACTCGGCGAGGATTTCCCGGATCACTCGTTCGTCATCGACGACGAGGATCCGCGCACCTTCACCCTCGTTCGTGGGCGTCGGACCGTCGTTGTCGGTCTCGGGGACCGAGGCCGGCACGCTTACGAATCGGTGGTGTCGGTGGTGGGGGTCGGCTCCGGTGCAGGAGCCGGTTCCGCGGTCTGCATCGGATCGGGATAGGAGCTCGGCGTGCCGGTCGCCTGGTCGGCGGTCTGCTGTGCCTTGAGCCAGTTCTCGCGCGCGGCCGTGGCCTTGGTCTTGGAACCTTGTTCCTTCTGCTTGGCCTTCTGCGCGCGCTCGGCCCGCTTCTTCTCCTGGTTGGGGAAGTCGGCGTAGTTGACGCCCTTGGGGGCGATGTTGTTCTTCTGGCCGAGCTGCGCCTTCTGGAGCTCGAACTGGGCCTCGCGCCAGTACGTGTTCTCCTGGGCCGACCGCATGTGGACCTTCAAGTAGTCGCGGTACGCCTTGTAGTAGTTGATGCGCGCCTCGGCGGCCTTGACCGCGAGCTCGGCGGTGCGTTGCGCGTGCTCTGCAGCGTTGATCTTGTTGGTGTCGGCCGAGGCGTCCGCGCTCTTCTTGTTGGTCTTCGCGGTATCGAGCTCGAGGTCGGCCTTCTTCTTATCGTTCTGCGCTGCCGACAGCTTGGTGGACATGTCGTCGTAGTCGGCTTTGGCCTTGGCCTCTTCGGCACGTGCGACCGTCCACGCCTGCTGCGCCTGCAGCATCCCCTGCTTCTGGCTCATGTCGATCATCGCGACGTGAACCTCGTCGTAGTGCTTGCTCAGTGGCCCGGGTGGATCGTCACCCCCACCGCAGGCGCTGCTCGCGACGAGCGAGATCGCCAACACAAAACCCAACGAAGCCGTGCGGACCCACGAACGGGCCAACGATGTTGCGTGCATAGGTGGGACCGAGCCTACTACGGCCCATCGCGGCGAGCTACCATCTAGGCGATATGGCCACGCTCCTCGCCGTCGATGTCGGCAACACCAACACGGTGATCGGCGTGTTTCGTGGTAGTGGCGAGCTCGCCGCCCACTGGCGGATCCAGACCCTCGCTGCTCGCACGTCCGACGAGTACGCGGTGCTGTTCAAGACGCTGCTCGACATGGAGGGGTTCCCGTGGCGCTCGATCGACGCGGGGATCATCTCGAGCGTGGTCCCACCCGCCGTGTTCGGGATCCAGCGGTTGTTCAAGACCTACTACGGCGGTCCGGCGCTCGTCGTCGGACCGGGTATCAAGACCGGGATGCCGATCCTGTACGAGAACCCGCGCGAGGTCGGCGCCGATCGCATCGTCAACGCGGTGGCTGCCTACGAGGAGCTCAAGGCTGGCTGCATCGTCGTCGATTTCGGCACCGCGACGACGTGGGACGTGGTCACTCCGAAGGGCGAATACCTCGGTGGTGCGATCGCACCCGGCATCCAGATCTCGTCGATGGCCCTCTACGAGCACGCCGCCAAGTTGCCGCGCGTCGAGCTGGCGAGACCCGGCAAGGTGGTCGGGCGCAACACGGTGGCGTCGATGCAGGCCGGCCTGATCTATGGCTACGCCGGCATGGTCGACGCGCTCGTCGAACGGATCCGCGCCGAGGTCGACTTCCCGGCGCGCTGCATCGCGACCGGCGGATTGGCCGCGCTGATCGCGACCGAGACGCGCACGATCGAGGCGACCGACGATCTACTCACGCTCAAGGGCCTCAAGATCCTCCACCACCGCAACCTCATGCCGGACAGCAAGGCCATGTCCGACAGCCACGAGAGCCGCAAGCCATGAGCAATCCCTCCCTCGATGTAGGCCGGCTGTCCCCCGCCGCGCAGCGCGCACTCGGTCCCGGCCCCAGCAAGTTGATGGCCGCGCGCGGGATGATGCCGCTGCCGCCGAGCGACCAGGTCGCGGTGCTCTACCAGCTCGGGCTCGACCCCGATCCCAAGATCTCCCAAGCCGCGCTCGCCACGGCGAAGGGACTCCCCGAGAAGCTGCTCGCCGGCACGCTCGTGGATCCGTCGGTCGATCCGCGCGTGCTCGACCACTTCGGCGTGCTCGCGATCGACAAACCCTCCGTGTTCGACGCGGTGGTGCTCAACCCGGCGACCGCCGACGAGACGATCACCAAGCTGGCCGGGCGGTGCGGCGCACGCGAGGTCGATCTGATCGCGCAGAACGAGCAGCGCATCCTGCGCGCGCCGGAGATCATCGCGTCGATGTACATGAACCGGAAGGCGCGGATGTCGACGATCGATCGCGTCGTCGAGCTCGCGGTGCGCAACCAGGTTCGCGTGCCCGGGCTCGCGGCGTGGGACGAGGTGGCGCGCGCGATCACCGGCGCGATGGAGTCCGGCACCACCTCGGATCCCAGCAACGACGCGCTGTTCGATGTCGTGATCGCACCGCGCGACGACAGCGATCTTCACGAGGGCGATGGCGAACAAGCACCGACCGATGCCCGGGTGACCCGGCTCCTCGATCTCCACGTCGCCGTGCCGGGATCGCCGACGACGCGCGCCCAGATCAAGAAGCTGCGGGTCGCGGTGGGGAGCGCCGACGACGCCGACATCCACGTGCGGACGTTGCCGCCGCAGTGGGGTGTGGTCGAGCTCGATTCCGACGAGAACGGCATGACGGTGACCACGAGGGACGCCCAGGTTCACAGCGAGCTCAAGCAGAACGTGATGGTCGGCGACATCCGGGTGATGTTGGCGCCGATGCCGTTTCGCGAGCTCCCGATCCCGCACAAGATCCGCGCGGCACAGCTGGGCGACGGGTTCGTGCGCTCCGAGGCGATCCGCGACTCCAACCGGATGGTCGCGATGGCGGCGATCAAGAGCCCCGGCGTCACCGATGCCGAGGTCGCGGCGTATGCCGGTAACCAACTGCTGAACGAGGACGTAATCCGATACATCGCCACCCGGCGCGAATGGACCAAGCTCTACGGCGTCAAGGTATCGCTGTGTCGCAACCCCAAAGCACCCATCTCCGAGACCACGCGGATGATGCCGTTCTTGCGCGATCGCGACATCATGCAGCTGATCAAGTCCAAGGGGGTGCCGTCGGCGGTGGTCGCACAAGCGCGCAAGCTCAAGATGCAGCGCACCGGCGGCAAGAAGCGGTGACCGACGATCGCGGCAGGGCGTTCGCGACGACCTTTCTCACCCGGATCGGCCTCGCGATCGTACGTCCGCAGCGCGCGCTCGCGATCGCCGGGGGGCGGCGTCACCCCGGACGCTCGGGCAGCGATCTGATCGCGTTGCTCCTCCTGATGCTCGCGGCGACCCAGCTGCGCGCGCTGGTCGGCGCGGTGTGGATGGGCGCCGCGGTCGATCTCCGCCTCGGCGCGCATGCGGCGGTCCGCATCCTCAGCGACACGCTCAACGTCGACCTCGCGTTCCTCGTGATGGCGGCACTGTTGCTGTGGTTGGTCGCGGGGCGCCGTCGCGATCTCGGCCGCGCGTTCGATCTCGCGTGCGTGGCGGTCGTGCCGGCGGTGCTCGTCGAGCTCGTGATGGGGGTGGCGTTGCGCGCGTTCGACGTCCGGCTGGCGAACGCGGTCGGGTGGGGCGTCGGCGCGGCGGCGTGGGCGTGGACCGGTGTCCTGGTCGCGCTCGCCGTCCGGATCGTCCGGGTCGCTCCGAACGCGGTGCCGAGTCCGGAAACTCCCGACAAGGTCGCGGCGGGGCGCTGGCCCGGACGTGCGGTGCTCGCGGTCGTGACGCTCGGCCTGGCGATCCACGTCGGCTGGGTCGCCACCCACCTCGATCTGATGCGGCCGGTGAAGAGCGGCGAGCCTGCGCCCGAGCTCGCGCTGCCGGCGATCGTCGACGCACGGGGGACGACCGGTCCGGTCCATCGGCTCTCGGACAGCCGCGGCAAGGTGGTGGTGATCGACTTCTGGGCGACCTGGTGCGGGCCGTGCCTGCAGGCGTTACCGAAGCTCGATCACATCGCCAGGGCCCACGACGATGTCGAGGTCCTGGCGGTCAACCTCGACGACCCCGGACGGGCGTTCACCCTGTTCCGCGACGCCCGCTACCAGATGACGCTGCTCGCGGACGACGGGAACGCCAGCGAGCGCTTCGGGGTCACGACGATCCCGCACACGGTGATCGTGAACCGCGACGGGACGGTGTACGAGGTGTTTCGCGGCGCCCACGACCTCGCGCGCGAGCTGGAACAGATCCGGAAGTAGACATATAGGCCTGGGCTCGTGCTACGAAGCGGTTCATGGCGAGCTTGGTCTGCGCCACTTGCCGCAAGCTGATTCCACCGGGTACCTCCGCGATCCGGTGCACCGTCGCGTCGTGCAACACCGGCCGGCTCAAGCTCCGCTTTTGCTCGGTAACGTGCTGGGAGAAGCACGTCCCCACGGCGCGCCATCGCAAGGCCGCTTACAGCATCGAAGCGCCGAAAGACGAAGACCGCGCCTGAGCTCGCGAGCGGGCACCGCGACAACTGCTCGCCAAAGCGTTTTGCGAGAGTTTCCGCGAACATGATATTTTTGGAGCGTGCGACTCGGGACCTGCATCGCGCTCGAGCTCGCCGTGGCAGGGGGTGGGGTCACCGGTCTGTGGATCGGGGCCGGCCACCTGGTGTCCGGCGACTATCTGAGCGCTCCCGCGGCCGCCGCGGAGGGCCCCCGACTCGCCCCCGAGGCACTGCCGCGGTCCGAGCTCGTGCTCGAGCTCGCGCCCCCGCTGCGCACGATCTTCGATGCGCCGGATGCCGCGTTGCTCGCACCGATCGGCACCGCACCGGTCACCCGGGTCAAGATCAACCACGGTGGAACGTCGCTGTCGTTTCGCGTCGACTTCGCGAGCGGGGCGCGCGCCGCGTTCAAGCCGGAGCAGGAGGTCGCGCACGCGCAGTCGGATCCGCGCCGCGAGATCGCGGCCTATCGGATCGATCGCTTGCTCGGCATCGGCCACGTCGCTCCGAGCAAGGAAGTCGAGCTTCCGCTCGACGCGGTCACCTCGGCGATCGATCCGGCGAGTCGGTCGAGCGTGACCGCCCGGATCCTCGACGAGGCGACGGTGCGCACGACGCAAAACGGCAAGGTTCTGCGCGGCGAGGCGCAGTGGTGGATCCCCGAGATCCGGCTCGCGCAGGTCGGGCCGTACAAGATCGACGACGCCGAGGGGCGCGAGCTGTGGACCGCGCAACTACAGGCCGGGGCGACGCGGTCCCCGGAGCTGTCACCGATGCTCGCGCAGCTGTCGACCCTGCTCGTGTTCGACGTCGTGATCGACAATGCCGATCGGTGGAGCGGCGGGAACATCCGGATGTCGCCCGATGGCAAGACGCTGTTCTTCATGGACAACACGCTGTCGTTCTCGAAGGCGCAGTTCGGTCGCGAGGTCGACGTCGTGGCGCTGCACCGGATCTCCGTGTTCTCGAACAGGCTGATCGGGCGCCTGCGCGCGATCACGCGCGCGGATCTCGAGACCGCGTTTCAGATGCCGTCGGACAGCAAGCTCGCACCCCTGTTGTCCGACGAGGAGATCGCGGCGATCCTCTCGCGGCGCGATCACATGCTGCAGTGGATCGATCAGTTGATCGAACGCTACGGCGAGGATGCGGTGCTGGCGTTCCCATGAGGGCGAGCGAACGATGAGCGAGTGCCCCACCTGCGGCAAACCGGTCGACCCGCTGCGCGCGCGGTCGGTCGGCGTGCGCGACGGCAAGATCGTCGGGTACTGCAGCCCGGAGTGCCTCGCCGCCGCCGAGTCGTCGTCGCAGCCGGTCACCGCGCCCACGCCCACCCCGGGGCCCCCGCGTCCGGCGACCCCACCGCGCGGTGTCGTGCAGTCGGGCAATGCGCTCGATAGCGGTCCGGTGATCGAGATCCAATACGGAACGCCGCCGCGGGGCGTGCCGGGCAAGGACGCGACGCCGGTTCCCGAGGACCAGGCGAAGGCCAAGGCGAAGGACGCGACGCCCCCGCAGGCCAAGCCGAAGGACGGTTCGAAGTCCAAGGACAGGGACAAAGACAAGGACAAGGACAAAGACAAAGACCAGGCGAAGGCCAAGGCGAAGTCCAAAGCGAAGGACGCGACGCCACCGCCGAAGGCCAAGGACGCCCCGAAAACCGAGGACGCGCCGAAGGCCAAGGCCGAGGCGACGCCGGCTCCGAGCAAACCCGCCGCCACGCCGGCCCGCCCGGACGCGAACCCGGCGTCCGGCCCCACGAGCGCCGCGACCGTGGCGCGCGACGACGCCACGCCGGCACCGCGCCGCCCCGGGCGCGAGACCATCGCGCGCGACGAACGCAACGCCTCCCAGGCCGAGGACTGGCTCGACGACGAGCCCGCGGAGATCGGCGACCTCGACGACGAGGACATTCCCTCGGTCACCGGTAGTAGTCGGCGGGTCGTGGTCGCGCTCCTGGTCGTGTTGATCGTCGCGGCCGGTGGGGTGCTCGCCTACAAGTTCATCTACCTGCAGCGGTCGGCGGCGCGGACGCAGGAGACCGGCAGCGATGGATCGGGTTCGGCGATCGCGGGATCCGGTAGCGGTTCGGGATCCGGATCCGCACGGGTCGCCAGCGGCTCGGCCCAGGTCGAGGTTCCCGCGGCGGCGATCGCCAAGGACGTCGTGCTCGAGCGCGCCACCAAGACGCTGCGCGAGTACATGGGGACGAAGGGCTCGCCGCGCGTGCAGCGACTCGCGGCGATGGCGCTGTCCCGCACCGGGGACGCCACGGCGATCGACCGGCTCGTCAAGGCGCTGACCGACGACGAGCTCGAGCAGGCGGGGCGACTCGAGGTCGCCTACGCGCTCGCGCGGGCCGGCAACCGACGCGGTCACTCCGTGCTGGTGTCGTCGCTGTCGGCGCAGCGCCGCGACGACAAGCTGGTCGCCGGGCGGTTGCTCGTCCAGCTCGGCGACACGCGCGCCGTCGACACGCTCGCCGCGTACCTCGGGATCTCGCAACACCGGCTCGGTGCCGCCGAGCAACTCGCGCGTCTCGGAGAGCCGCGCGCGCTCAAGGTCCTCGAGCAGATCCGCGAAGATCCGAAGGCCAGCGCCGACGACAAGGCGCGCGCGGTGATCGCGCTCGGCTACGCGGGCAAGGACGTCACCAAGGAGCTGCACGCACTCCTCGACGATCCGCGGTTCAACACGTTCGCCGCCGACGCCCTCGCGTTCCGGCACGACGAGGCGGCGCGACCCGTGCTCGCCAAGCTGCTCGACGTGTCGGCGCTGCGCGTCGGTGCGGCGCGCGCGCTTCGCCGGCTCGCACCCGATCGCGATCCGGCGCCCTACGTGCGCACGCTCGTCGCGGCGCTCGATTCTCCCCGCAAGCATCGCGACACGGAACAGATCCGGATCGCCGAGGCCCTGCTGTTGCTCGTCGGGCCGGCGAGCTGGT
Source organism: uncultured delta proteobacterium (assembly GCA_963772655.1). Classification (GTDB taxonomy): domain Bacteria; phylum Myxococcota_A; class Polyangia; order Haliangiales; family Haliangiaceae; genus JABFXX01. The sequence continues at coordinate 90,313 of CAVYYE010000003.1, read as the reverse complement.
CGGAGCATCCGTGACGCCGCGCCTTCCCGAGACGATCGCCGCGCGCGCGGGGGACTCCTCTCTACGTCGCGACCTCGCGCTGTTCTACCTGTTCCGCCTGCTCGGGACGTCCTACCTGTTCGTCCCGATCTTCATGCTGTTCCAGGCCCATCGCGGCCTGTCGTTCTTCGACCGGCTATCGCTCGGTGGCATCTACAGCGCGGTCGTCGTGCTGGTCGAGGTACCGACCGGCGTGCTCGCCGATCGGATCGGTCGCCGTCGCTCGATGCTGCTCGGTGCGCTCGCGATGGTCGCGTCGTGCATGGTCGCGCTACGGGCGCACGAGTTCACGAGCTTCGCGGTCGCCGAAGCGCTCGGCGCGCTGTCGATGGCGCTGTGCTCGGGCGCGGACTCGGCCTACCTCTACGATCTACTCGCGGCGCACGACCGCACGGCGTCCTACCCGCGCGCCGAATCGATGGCCAGCGCGTTCCACCTCACGGGAAGCGCGGTCGCGTTCGCCGGCGGAGGTCTGCTCGCGGAGGTCGATCTCGCGTTGCCGTACCTGGTCACCGGTGCGGTCGCCGCGACCGCTGCGGTGATCGCGTGCATGATGCGCGAGGATCCTCCGGTCGCCCGGATCGCGAAGCGCTCGACATTCGGACGTCAGACGTTCGCCGCGTTCGTCGACGTCGTCCGCAACGGCCGGCTGGCGTGGCTGGTCGGGTACTCCGCGGTGGTGTTCGTGCTGCTGCGCGCGACGATCTACGTCTACCAGCCGTACCTCGAGGAGCGTGGCCTCGGCACGACCGAGGTCGGCGTGCTGTTCGCCGGCGTGTATCTGATCGCCGCCGCCGTCGCGTATCGGACCCACCGGCTGCGTGCACGCCTATCCGACGACGTCATGCTGTGGGGACTGCTCGGCGTGCTCGCGATCAGCTTCGTCGGGCTCGCGTCCGCCGGGGCCGGTCCGTGGATGCTCGCGCTCCTCGGCGTGCAGGCCGCGGCCAACGGCATCTACTCCCCGCTCACCAAGCCTCTTCTCAACCGCGAGATCTCCGACTCGGGTCGCCGCGCCGCCATCCTGTCGGTCGAATCGATGGTGCGCCGTGGCGCGATGGGGCTGTTCGCGCCGCTGGTCGGCTGGTACGGCCAGTCCGATGTCATGCTGCTGTGCGGGTTCGTCGGTCTCGGCGGCATGGTCGTGCTCCTGCTCGCGCGCACGCGCGGCAGATCGATCGAGCCGCCGATCGAGCCCGGCTGAGCCCGGCGTGGCGGCGATCGACGACATCCTCGCGGAGTGCGTCAGGCGTCCGGACGACGACGAGCTTCGCCTGGTGTGGGCCGACGCGATCGGCGGGGAGCGCGGCGAGCTGGTCGCGCTGCAGTGCGGTCGCGACGCGGCGAGCCCCGCGGAGCTGGCCGCACGCAATCGTCGCGAGCGCGAGCTACTCGAGGAGCACGGCCTTCGGTGGTCGGGACTCGAAGGGCTCGCTCGCCGCGTGCAGTTTCGCCGCGGGTTCGTCGACGCGATCGAGGTCGACGCCGATACCTGGCTCGCCGACGCCGATCGCATCATCGAGCGTGCACCGCTCGCGACCGGACTGTCCATCATCGGGATCGAGCCGCAACGGACGCTTGCGGAGGTCGAGCATCTGGCGGTCGCGGGGCAACGGCTGATTCCCGGTGGCGACGATCCGCGGACGCTCGAGCGGTTCCGAGAGGTCGTGTCGCATCCGGCGTTCGCGCAGTTCCGCGCGCTCGACGTCGTCGACGGCCCGATCGGCTTCGGGAACGAGACGGAGTGGGGCGATGCGATCATCGGCGAGCTGGTGGCCTCGGGCACGGCGGATCGTCTGGTCGCGCTCGGACTCGTCACCAGCCCATCACCGGCCGGCGCGCGCGCGCTCGGTCCGCGCCTGGCATGTCTCGAGCGCTTGCGCGTTCGCCGCCCCGCTGCCGCGGGCACGCTGGTGTCGTTACTCTTGGCACCACGCCTGCGCGCGCTCGAGATCGGCCGCCTCGTCGACCCGTGGCCCGGACCCCGCGCGAGTAAGCTGCGCGAGCTCGCGATCGACATCGAGGATGTCGCGGTCGTCGGGACCACACCGCGCCTCGAGGCGCTGGTCATCCGTGCCGACGATCGCCTGCGTTCCCCGCCGTCGCTGGCGCCGATCGCGAGGCTGTCGCGGTTGCGGTCGCTCGAGCTCCGTGGCCTGGCGATCGACCGCGCGATCGTGCGCGAGCTCGCGAGGCTCGAGCTACCGGGGCTGCGCGAGTTGCGACTGTCGTGGACCGACGATCAGGAAGCGTTGATCGCAATCGTGCGGCGGTTCGGAGGACAACTCGAGCTCCTCGATCTCCGCGACGCGCCGCGCCTGGCGCCCACCGACGTACGTGTCGCGGGTGATGTGGTGGTCGACGAGCCCGCGATCCCGGCGTTGCTCGACGCGTACCCGCCGCCGCGCGCCGACTGGCGCTCGCACGCGCACACGATCGGAGTCACGCGTCGGGTCTGGCTGGAGTCTCCGGCGCCGCCGGCGTGGCTGGTGGCCGAGACAGGTGGCTCGACCGGGCGGGTGTGGAATCTGGGGCGCGTCGAGTCGGACGAGGTCCGGATCGGCCGCAGCTCGTACAGCGAGGTGTGTCTGGCCGACGGGTCGGTGGCCCGCGGTCACGCCCGGATCGAGTGGCGCGCCGATCATCACGCGGTTCGCGATCTCGGCTCGACCAACGGGCTCTACGTCGAGGGGAAGCGTGTCGACGGTGCCCGGCTCGAAGACGGTGCACGGATCCAGATCGGCGACGTGCAGCTTCGATACTTCGTCGGGCGAGACGGAGGGGCGCGCGCGTCGGCGTGTGCGCGTGCGGTCGCCACGATCGATCCGATGACGCGGTTTTCGCGCGAGACGCGACCCGAGGCTGCCCGCATCGTGCTCGTCGATCGCGAGCAACGGATCTCGGAGGTCGGCTCGATCGAGGTCGAGTTGATGATCGCCGAGCTCGCCGATCGGTTGCGTCTGGCTGCGCCGCCGGGAGTCGTGCTGACGCGGCCGGACGAGCAGACGTTCGGCGTGTACCCCGCCACCGCCGCCGCAGCGTTGGTGGCGGCGTGCGACGCGCCCGTGGATGCCGGCAACGGGCCGATGACGTTCGCGCTCGCCTTGCATCTCCCCACCGACACCTGAGGGAGATCGCCACGCAACACCTGCGCGAACGATCGGTCGAGTGGAACGGCTTGCGCGCGAGGCGGGCAAGACCGTGCACGGTGCCTGGTACACGGGATGCAACGCATCGCGCCATGCTGACGATTCGGGACATGATGGTGACGAACGTCAAGGCCCTGCTCGAGGATGACGCGATCACGCTCGCGGACTGGGACATGACGGTCTCCGAGCTTCGCCATCTCCCGGTGGTCGATGCGGAGATCCACGTGATCGGCATGGTGTCGGACCGCGACATCTTGCGGGCGGCCGCCGAGTTCCCGGGACAGGCGGTGCCGGTCGGTCGGGTGATGAGCCGCGATGTCCACGTGATCTCCGAGACCGCGCCGGCGATCGACGCAGCGCAGCGTATGATCTCGATCAAGCGCAGCGCGCTACCGGTGGTGGATCGCGACGGCAAGCTCGTCGGGATCGTGACCTCCACCGATTTTCTCGAGCTCGCGCGGCGGGCGCTGTCGGGCCTCGACATCTCGCAGCCGCACGCACGTGCGTGACGCGCGTGCGTGACATGCGGGCTCGAACGTACGAGTCTGAATGTGATTGCATTTCGGGAGCGCGCAGATAAGACTGCGCGCCCCGATGGCTAGCGGCCAGCACATCTACTTCGTGTCGCTCGGGTGTCCCAAGAATCAGGTCGACACCGAGCTCATGCTCGGCCAGGTCGAGGCGGCGGGGCATGCGCTGGTCGACGCGCCGGAGTCCGCCGACGTCATCGTGGTCAACACCTGCGCGTTCATCGACGCCGCCAAGGAAGAATCGGTCGACACCATCCTCGAGATGGCGCAGCACAAGGGCACGTCGGCCCAGCAGCTGATCGTCACGGGGTGTCTGGCGCAACGCTACGCCGACGACCTCGCGCGCGACATCCCGGAGATCGACGCGATCCTCGGCTCGTCGGACTTCCCGACGCTTTCGAAAGTGCTGGGTTCGGCCACACCGCGGTTGCCGAACGGCGCGGCCAAGAAGAAGAAGCTCCCGGTGATCTCGGTGACCGAGACGCCATCGTACATCTACGATCACGACGCCCCGCGCGTGCGGATCGGCGCGCGCCACTCGGCCTACGTCAAGATCGCCGAGGGCTGCGATCGGCCCTGCGCGTTCTGCATCATCCCCAAGCTGCGCGGGCCGCAGCGCAGTCGCGCGATCGCCGACATCGTGGCCGAGGCCCGCGCACTCGCCGGCGAGGGGGCACTCGAGCTCAACCTGATCGCGCAGGACCTCACGCGCTACGGATGGGACGCGGGTAGCTCGCCGTCGGATCGACCGACGCTCGCGCAGCTGCTCCGCGCGCTGGGAGAGATCGACGAGCTGGAATGGATCCGGCTCCACTACACGTTCCCGAGTGCGTTCGACGACGAGTTGATCGACACGATCGCCAGCGTGCCCAAGGTCGTGAACTACATCGACGTGCCGCTGCAGCACATCTCCGATCCGATGCTCAAGCGGATGCGCCGAGGTCACTCCGCGCGCGTCACCCGCGAGCTGGTCGCGAAGCTGCGCGAGCGGATCGACGACGTCGTGATCCGCACGACGTTCATCGTCGGCCATCCGGGCGAGACCGAGGACGAGTTCGCCGAGCTCTGCGACTTCGTCCGCGAGGCGCGCTTCGATCGCGCCGGCGCGTTCACGTACTCGGTCGAGCCGGGCACGGCGAGCGCGATGCAGCCGCACCGGGTGCCCGCCGAGATCGCCGAGCAGCGCCAGCAGACGCTGATGGAGATCCAGCGCGAGATCAGTCGAGCGCGGCACGAAGCGATGGTGGGCTCCGAGATTGACGTGCTCGTCGAGGGCGTGTCGTCGGAGTCCGACTACTTGATGGAGGGGCGGTGGTTCGGCCAGGCGCCCGGGATCGATGGCGTGACGTACCTTGCAGACGGTCGGGTTCCGGCCGGCTCGCTGGTCCGGGCACGCGTCACGCAGGGCAGCGACTACGATCTCGCGGCCACGCTGGAGCTCGCGAGCGAGCACCGAGCGCCCACGTCACAGGTTCTCACGCGGGCACCAAGGGGGTAGCTCGCGCGAGCGAGGTCAGACATGGAGGTTGGATGAACGTCGTCGAGGCAAAGCAGGGGATCGAGTTGGTGCTGTTCGAGGATCGGGTACCGGAAGATTTCGCGATGCACACCGGGCTCACGGGCGGTGTGTTCGAACGCATGGTGCATCTGGTCGAGGATCGCGATCCGCACTGGCTCCTCCACCAGCTCCACGACCAGCGGTTCGATCGCTCGGTGCGCTGCGAGGTCGCCGGCTTCATGCGCGGCGTCGGCGCCAACAAGCTCGTGCTCGAGCTGCTCGACGCCTGATCAGCGCAGCACTTCGATCTTCACCGGTGCGACACCGGCCTTGATGATCCCGAGGATCTGGGCCGCGTGCTCCGATAGATCGATGATCCGGTTCTTGTTGCCGAACGGTCCGCGGTCGTTGATCCGCACGATCACCGAGCGCCCGTTGTTGCGATTGGTCACCCGCACGCGCGTCCCGAGCCTCAGCGTGCGATGCGCGGCGGTGAGTGCGTGCCTGTCGAACAGCTCCCCCGATGCGGTCGGCCGGCCGTGCAGGCCGGGGCCGTACCAGGTCGCGTAGCCGATCTGCACGCGTCCGGTGGCGGCGTGATGCTTCGGGCGGCCCTGGTGCGGCGGGCTCGAGCCACAGCCCATCGCACAGACGATCAGCAACACGCAGATCGACCCGAGGCGAGAGCGGTTGTTTTGGGAGCGGTACGAGCCGTCGCGCCGATCGGGGCTCGCGCGGAGGTCATCGATGCTCACCGCGAGCATCCCGCGCCGAGCTCGCGGCCGGCCTTGTCGAGGGCGGCCTTGCGCAGCTGCGCGCCGGTCGGGCCGTCGCCGAGCTTCTTCCGCGCCTTCTCGCCGTGGCCGGGACCGAGGATGTCGCGCAGGTACGCCGTGCGATCGAACGTGTCGCTGTGCTCGTGGGTGTGGCACTTGGTGGCGCACAGATCCTCGGGCGGGGCGAGCACGGTGGCAGCCGGCTTTTCGTCACCGCCCTTGGCGACGTGGATCGACGACGGTCCGTGGCAGACCTCGCACTGCACGTCGCGCAGCGAGTCGTTGAACGCGAGGGTCGAACCGCCGGGCTCCTGCCATCCGGTGACGTGGCAGTTGATGCAATCGAGGTCGAACTGCTGGCCGCGATCGACGAGCGTCTGCCACGCGTGGGCGTGGCGGGTCTTCTTCCAGAACTCGGCGGCCTCGTCGTGGCAATCCGAGCACGACTCCCCACCGGCGTAGCCGGGTTTGCCCTTGGCCGGGGGCTTCGGCTTGTCGCCAGCCGCCGCCTTGACGTTGGCTTCGCCGGCGGCGCGATAGAACGCGGTGACCCGTTCGTCGATCGGCTTGGCGCACGCCAGCGTCTTGGCGATCCGCACCTGCGCCAGCGTGAAGTAGCTCCCGGTCGCCGGGACGACGGTCGGCCGCAAGGTCAGCGCGTCGTGCTGGCGGGTGACGTCGGCGAGCTCGTTCTTCAGCGTCGCGATGTAGCTCTTGTCCGCGGCCGGATCGGCCGACATCTTCGCGATGTCGTCGGCCAGCGACTTCTTGCGGTGCTCGAGCTTCTCGATCTTGGTCTTCGCCGCGGCCTCGCCGATCGCGTCGGCGAGGTGACCCTTGCCGCGCACCGTGACGTCGAGCCGCGACACCACCTGGCCGCGATTGGCCGGCACGATCAGCCAGCCATCGCCGACCTTCTGCGGCGACGGCTCGACGCGCTCGGGCTCCGGCGCCACGGCACCGAGGCCGGCGATCGCGAGATCGATCCCGCCGATGTCGCGCATCAGCTGGACCGCATCCTTCTTCGAGCGCGCCTGGATGAGGCCGACGATCACCTGCGCGCCCTGCTTGTCGAGCTCGGCGACCGCGCGCTTGCCCGCCTCGACCGGCGAGGTGGCGGCGAGCCCGTCGAGCATGTCGGGCATCGCGACGCCGAACACGCCGACCTTGGCGCCCCCGGTCCGGGTCGGATCGTCGATCACGTGCGGAGGGACGATCGCGATCTTCGGATCGTCGGACAGGTTCGCGATCGATCGCGGTAGCCGGGTCTTGTCCGGACCCTCCACGAGGTCGGCGGGGCCGAGCCCGAGCGCCGCGACCTGGAGGTCGGTCTTGTAGGTCGTCGCGAGCAGGTCGGCCTTGAGGTTCTCCTGCGCCTCGAGCTGCGGCGGCACCGGCGACTTGGCGTAGAGGAGCGATCCGGCGTCGACGACCAGGGTCGGCCCATCCTTGCGGGCGGTCTCGACCAGCTCGACGGTCCGCGACAGGTCGCCGAGCGGGTCGCTGGTGCACCCGCAGGGACCGATCTGACCGCGCACTTCCGCGAGGGCGAACATCGTGAACGTGGGCTTGCCGGGCGCCGTGGGCGGAGGGGGCGAAGACCCGGATCCCCCGCTTTTTACGTCGGATTTCGAGCAACACGCCGCCGCGACGAGGACGCCGACGGGCATCAACCTGCGCAGCATAGCGACGTCATATAGCATGTTTGAGCAACCCACCCCTGCATCGTCGGCGTTGACAGCCCACATCCACCCCGCTAGATTCCCGCGCTCGCAACGCTCTGGAAAAAGGCTACGAAATGGCTGTCGCGATTCGACTCTCCCGCCAAGGCAAGAAGAAGTCTCCGTTCTACCGCATCGTCGCAGCGGACAAGCGCCGCGCACGTGATGGAAAGTTCATCGAGCTTCTGGGCACGTATCACCCGAGCACCAAGGTGCTGAAGCTCGACAACGAGCGCTACCAGAAGTGGATCAGCGTCGGCGCACAGCCGTCCGGTACGCTGGCCGCGCTGGTTCGTCGTACTGCGCGCTCCGCCGCGAAGGCCGCGTAGTCCATGGGTGACGACGATCGCCGTCGCGACGACCGCGACGATCGCGACTCCCGTCGCGGACCGACGGTGGAGAGCCCGGATCTCGCCGAGCTCATCCGCTACATGGCGGTCAACCTGGTCGACAAGCCGGACGAGGTCCGTGTCGAGCTGGTCGAGGAGCGCAACGCGAACGTGTACGAGCTCGAGGTCGCCGAATCCGATCTCGGCAAGGTCATCGGCCGCGGCGGCAAGACCGCGCGAGCGCTGCGCACCGTCGTCCAGGCGGTCGCGCCCCGGTCTCGCAAGCGCACGCTGGTCGAGATCCTCGAATAGCGCACGGCGGATGACGCCGCTGCTGGAGATCGGCGGAGTCGCCCGCGCGCACGGCATCCGTGGCGAGGTGGCGATCGTGACGCACGATCCCGACTCGACGATCCTCGAGCGCTGCGGCAGCGTGTGGATCGACGGGGTCGAGCGCGCCGTCGTGGCAGCGCGCGATACCCAGCGCGGGTGGCTGGTGCAGCTCGAGGGCGTGACCACGCGCACCGAGGCCGAGGCGCTGCGAGGTCGCCCCGTCGAGGTCGAGCGCGACAAGCTCGAGCTCGAGGACGACGACGTGTTGCTCCACGACCTGGTGGGCTGCGAGGCGCGGCTGGCCGACGGCACGCGGTGGGGCGAGATCGTGGCGGTCGAGGTCGGCGGCGGGCCGGCTCCGCAGGATCGCCTGGTCGTCCACGACGGCGACGTCGAACGGCTGTTGCCGCTGGTCGATCGCTTCGTGACGGCGATCGATGTCGAGGGCAAGCTGGTCACCGTCGATCCGCCTCCGGGGCTGCCGGAGACGTCGCGCGCGGACACCCAGCGGGCAGGTAGGCCGGACAAGCCAACCACCGAGATCGGAAAGTCGAAGCCGTGAAGTTCACCGTCGTCACGATCCACCCCGAGCTCGTCGACCCGGCGCTGTCGGCCGGCGTGGTCGGGCGCGCGCGGGGTGCCGGCGTGTTCGACGTCGCGACGATCGACCCGCGCGAGTTCACCACCGATCGCCACCGCACCGTCGACGACACGCCGTACGGCGGCGGCCCCGGCATGGTGATGAAGCCCGAGCCGCTCCTCGCGGCGATCGACGCGGCCGGACCCGGGCATCGGATCCTGCTGTCCCCCGCGGGGACGCTGCTGACCCAGGAGCGCGTACGCGAGCTCGCCACGCTCGAGCACGTGGTGCTGGTGTGCGGGCGCTACGAAGGGATCGACGAGCGCGTCGCGTTGCGCGCGATCGATGAAGAACTGTCGATCGGTGACTACGTGCTGTCGGGCGGCGAGCTCGGTGCGCTGGTCGTGATCGATGCGGTCGCGCGGCTGGTGCCGGGCGTGCTCGGCGAGGCGACGTCTGCCGACGACGAATCGCACTCCGCCGGGTTGCTCGAGTACCCGCAATACACGCGTCCCGCCAAGTTGCCGCGCGACGGAGAAGGGACCGACGACGTTCCGGACATCTTGCTCGGGGGGAACCACGCGGCGATCGCGGCGTGGCGACGCGCGCGATCGATCGAGCGCACCGCCGAGCGACGACCCGATCTGTTCGCGAAGCTGGTACTCGAGCCCGGCGATCGCGAGGCGCGGCTATCGCGACGAACGTATGTCGCGCTGGTACATCACCCGGTGTTCGATCGCACCGGCAAGGTGGTGACGACGTCGGTCACCAACCTCGACATCCACGACATCGCGCGCGCGTCGCTGACCTACGACCTCGCGGGCTACTACCTCGTCACGCCGGTCACCGTGCAGCGCGAGAAGACCGAGCACATCGCGAATCTGTGGCTGGCCGATCCGGATCGCCAGCCGCCGGAGAGCGGCAGCCGCGCCGGCGCGCTCGCGCTGATCCGCACCGCGGAGTCGATCGACGTCGCGATCGCCGCGATCACCGACCACCACGGGATCTCCCCCCGGGTGGTCGCCACGTCGGCCCGGGCCGAGTCGTTCCCGGACGCGCTGCACGTCACGCCGGATCAGCTCCGGGCGGAGGCGACGCGGGACCCGGCGCCGCTCCTGATCCTGCTCGGAACCGGTTGGGGATTGGCCGACTCGTTGATTCCTTCTGTATCTCGTGTGCTTACGCCGATCGACGGAGCTTCGGATTGGAACCATCTGTCGGTCCGGAGTGCGACGGCGATTGTTCTCGACCGGCTGTTCGGCCGGACCCCGACGACAACCGGGGCAGCTAGGTCTCGCCCGACTTGACGAAGGGCCCGGATCTCTGGCAGAACCCGTCGTCCTAACGAAGGTTTGTGCCATGGCTCGCGCTGCAACGATTCTCGCGTCGATCGACAAATCCCAACGCCGACAGGTCGACCTCCCCGAGTTCCGACCCGGTGACTCGATCAAGGTGTGGGCGAAGATCCGTGAGGGTGAAAAGACCCGCCTCCAGGCGTTCGAGGGCGTGTGCATTCGCCGCGTCGCGCGTGGAGCACGTTCGACGTTCACCGTCCGCAAGATCTCGTACGGCGTCGGTGTCGAGAGGATCTTCCCCGACAACTCGCCGAACATCGACAAGATCGAGGTCCTGTCGCGCGGCAAGGTGAACCAGTCGCGGCTCTACTACCTCCGCGATCTGTCCGGCAAGGCGGCACGCATCAAGGAGCGCGAGCACGTCGCACGCGACACGTCGAAGAAGTCGCAGCCGACCGCCGATGGTCAGACCGCCGCGGCAGAATCGGCCGACGGCAAGAGGCCCAACAAGAAGAAGGGCAAGAAGAAGAAGGCAGACAAGGCCTAGGACGGCCGCCGAGAGGGGCGGGCGGTCGCCGGGTCTGAAAGGACCGCATGACCGCTCCCACGCTCGTTTCTCCACCCTGCTCCTCGAGCACGCTCGCCATCGGTGGCGGCGCCGAGGATCTCGCCACCGCGCTCCTGCGGCGCTCCGGCTATCACGTCGTCGAGCGCAACTTTCGCTGCCGGGCGGGCGAGCTCGACGTGATCGCCTATCGCGCTGATCCCGAGCTCGGGCCGGCGCGAAGGCCGGATGCTGGTGTTCGTCGAGGTGCGCAGTCGCGCCGACGATCATCACGGCGATGCGCTGGCCGCGATCGGCGCGCGCAAGCAGCGCCAGGTCATCCGCGTCGCCGGCCACTACCTGGCAGCGCGTCGTCCGATCTACGACGAGATCCGGTTCGACGTCGTCGCGGTCACCAGCGGCGTGCCGGTGATCGTCGAGGACGCGTTTCGGCCCTGAGGGTTCACACCAACGCGGGGAACCCCCGCCGCCCTACGCCTTGCAGAGCGGGTAGGCCGGGTTCCCGACCCGACCGTCGAGGTTGCAGCACGCGTTGTCGGCGTTGCTCGGATCGCACGCCTTGGGCGTGGGGAGCACGCCGTCGTCGGGGATGACGATGTAGTCCTTGCAGACGCAGAACTTCTTGCAGCAGAACGGGCCGACGGTGACGGCCACGCCACACGCGAAGCCACCGGTGCACGGCGACTCGGGGACGCGCTCGCAATCCGCGCTGGAATCGCACTCGGCGGTGCACAGACCGTTGTTCCCGGCGGGATACTCCGAGCCCGCGGGGAGCTCCTTCCCGAGCGGGACACGCAGGCACGTACGGGTCACGCAGTCGAGCGACGGCGACGCGACGACGACCTCGGAGGTCGCGATCGACTCGTTGCCGAGATCGCAGAGGCGGCCGACGGGATCCCCGCCACAAGCGGAGACGGCGAACCCTGCCAGGACAGCCACGCAGGCGACCAACGAGCGCTTCATCGCGCCCGATAATAGGAGGGTAGGCACCCAAGTCAAGCCCGTGACCCGCTTGTCCAGCGGAACAAGGGTGGGGTGGGGATCAGGGGTACAGCATGGATCGCGGGGCACGATGGTCAGTGTCCCCACCAGCTGCGATCCGTCACGCGCAACTCGATCCGGGTCGACGTGTCCCCGCCCCGAGCACGGCCTTGCGGGGGTGATGGTCTCCGGGAGGTCTCCTTGACAACGCACGTGGGGACTGCCGATGATTCCGCCGCATCACTATGCGGGGACGCCTGATGTCACTCGCGTGCAATTTCGTTCGGAGGAACTCGATGCGGTCAGTCACAAAGCTCTCGGTCCCCCTCATCGCGGCCCTCGTGATCGCCACCACGGTGCAGGCCGCGCCGAAGGAAGGCGAGATCGAGATGGAGAGCGACAACGTCGCATCGTCGCCTCCATCCAAGACGCTCGAGCGCGCGATCAAGCTCTACAACAAGCAGGATTTCTTCTCGGCTTCGATCGAGCTCAAGAAGGTGATCGACGGCGAGAGCGGCGACGACGCCAAGAACAAGCAGCGTGCCGAGTTCTTCATGGGCAAGACGCTGTTCAACATGGGCAAGAACGCGAAGCCCAAGCCGTGGGGGTTCTACGCGGCGTCGCTCGCGTACTTCGACAAGATCGTCCAGGCCGGCGACGCGCACACCTACCACGCCGCCACGCTGAAGTGGCTCGCGGCGCTGTCGCGCGTGCTGCCCGAGACCTCGCACATCCTCGAGAAGATCGGCACCTACGACGTCCGGGCGCTCGAAGATCCGTCGCTCGCGCCGGTCAAGGACGAGCTGCTGTTCCTCCTCGGTCGCCACTACTACCGCCGTGGCGCCGAGGGTGACTTCGACAAGGCGATCGGCCTGTTCCAGCAGGTGTCGCGCGATAGCGAGTTCTTCATCAAGGCGAAGTTCTTCGAGGGGGTGACCTACGTCCGCAAGTACGAAGGTCGGCCCGCGGTCGACGCGTTCAAGGAGATCTTGAAGATCGGCCAGGAGAAGCCGAAGCAGTACAAGGCCGACGACATCGCCAACTACAACGAGCTCGCGCAGCTCCAGATGGCGCGCATCTTCTACTCGACGCAGCAGTTCGACACGTCGATCAAGTACTTCGAGAAGCTGCCGCAGAACTCGGCCGACTGGGCGGAGTCGCTGTTCGAGGCGTCGTGGGCGTACTTCATGAAGACGCTCAACTCCAAGGCGCTCGGCAACATCCACACGCTGAACGCGCCGTACTTCGAGAAGCAGTTCTTCCCCGAGTCGGTGCTCCTCAAGGCCGTCATCTACTTCAAGTACTGCCTCTACGATCAGGCCAACGAGGCGATCCAGGAGTTCAACGACAAGTACAAGCCGCTGCAGAAGAACCTGCAGGAGATCGTCAAGAAGTTCGACGACAACGCCGAGTTCTACGAGTACGTGAAGAAGGTCAAGGCCAACAAGGCCGGCCTCGATCCCGTCACGCAGCGCCTGGTGATGAGCGTGCTCGACGACAAGACGCTGCTCAAGACGTTCTCGTGGGTCGACGAGCTCAACAGCGAGCTCGACCGCCTCGCCAAGAGCGACAAGGCCTGGCAGACCACGCAGGTCGCCGCCGAGGTGCTCCAGGAGCTCACGGTCCAGCAGTCGGTCGCCTCGGCCGATGCCGGCAAGCTCGCGCGCGAGCGTATCGATCGCCTCGCCCGCGAGCTCGGTCGCCTGTCCCGCGACGGCAGCAAGATCAAGTTCGAGATCCTGAACGCCAAGGCCGACAAGCTGAGCCAGGAGGCGATGAAGATCCGCGTCTCGAACAAGACCAAGGAAGAGCCGATCATCATCGACGACGAGCACTTCGCCTGGCGGTTCAACGGCGAGTACTGGAAGGACGAGCTCGGGTACTACCGGTTCAAGATCCGGTCGCGCTGCCCGAAATGAGAACCCCTGATCGTGATGGGATCTCGTTCAGTTAGACATTTTTGCGAAAACACGCAGGGGCAATGACAAAGCCGTGACGATCGAACTTGTCGGTTCGCTATCGTCACGGCGTCGGTTTTTTCGCCCCGTGTTTCCTTTGGGAGAAATCATGAACAGAACCTCGCTCGCGCTCCTCGGAGTGATGCTGCTGGCCGTCCCGGCAGCGGGCAAGACGCCCAACTACACGCGCAACTCCACCGTCAAGGTGAACGTGCACCTGTCGGAGCGCACCAAGCCGCACCAGCAGAAGCTTCCGGACGTCAAGGACCAGAAGCCGACGCTGACGGCCGACGCCGTGCTCTCGATCGAGGGTCTGGTCGGCAACATCCGCGGCGAGCAGGAGCAGATCCTGGTCGAGCTGATCCAGAACACGCCGGATTCGGAAGGCGACGAGAAGAGCGACTACTACTTCCGACTCGGCGAGCTCTACGCCAAGCAGCAGCGCTACTGGCGTCTCAAGAGCGCCGAGATGATGATCGCGCGCGACAACGCCCGGAACCGCGGCGTCAAGGCGAAGTACGCGCGCAACGTGCAGATCGCGACGCAGCGGGCGAAGAACTACCTGCTCAAGGCGGTCCGGACCTACAAGGGCCTCACCGACAACCCGGCCTTCCGCAACTACCCGAAGATGGACCAGGCGCTGTTCTACTACGGGTACACGCTGACCGGCGGCAAGTACATGAAGGAGGCCCGCCAGGTCTACGACAAGCTGCTGAGGAACTACCCGCGCAGCAAGTACGTGCCCGAGGCGCACCTGGCGTTCGCCGACTACTACTTCGAGCAGAACCAGCTCGCCGACGCCGAGCAGCGCTACAAGATGGTGCTGAAGTTCCCGAAGTCGAGCGCCTACCAGTACGCCAAGTACAAGCTCGGCTGGATCGATCTCAACCTGTCGCGGTTCCAGCAGGCGCTCGAGCTGTTCTTCGAGGTCGCGCAGGCGACCAAGCGCAACAAGAAGCAGGCGGTGCTCAACCGCGCCGCGAAGAAGGACTTCGTTCGCGCCTACGCCGAGATCGGCAAGGCCGACAAGGCGTACCCCGCGTTCCAGCGCGTCGATCGCAAGTACGCGTTCACCATGCTCGGCATCTTGGCCGACCACTACATGGGTCAGGGCAAGAGCGACAAGGCGATCTACACGTACCAGTCGATGATGAAGATCCAGCCCAGGAACAAGAACGTGTGCCTGTGGCAGTACAACATCGCGCAGGCGATGCTCTCGATGAAGGGCTCCTCCAACGCCGAGAAGGTGAAGGAGATCGAGAACCTCGTCCGGCTGTGGGGTGGCCTCAAGAACAAGCGAGTGCTGCCGAAGGCCGAGGCGCAGGAATGCCACGACAACGCCGCCGCGATGAGTGGCGAGCTCGCGCGCGCCTACCACTCGGAGAGCGCGAAGACCAAGAACACCGAGACGCTCGCGTACGCCGAGAGGCTGTACAAGGTCTACCTCGACGTGTTCCCCGACGCGAAGGACTACGCGCAGACCCAGTACTACTACGCGGAGCTCCTGTGGGCGCGTGCCGAGGGTGAGAAGAACCCGCGGCTCCAGACCGAGCTGTGGGAGACCGCGGCCAACGCGTTCACCGACGTCGTCAAGAAGGGCAAGGTCGGGCCGAAGCTGACCAAGGAAGCGGCCTACGCCGCGGTGCTCGGCTGGAAGAACGCGCTCAACGTCGACCCGCGCGTGAAGAACCAGGCGGACAAGGTCGAGGACATCGACAAGGAGTACTCGAAGATTCCTCCGCCGAAGCCGATCCCGGAGCGTCAGAAGAAGATGATGGATGCCTTCGACATCTACATCAAATACATCAAGAACCCGAAGGACGACGAGCTCGTCGGGATGAAGTTCCTGAAGGCGAACCTCTACCGCCGCTACAACCACTTCGACGAGGCGATCCCGCTGTTCATGGACATCCTCGAGCACCACCGCGAGCACGAGACCGCGGAGTTCGCGGCGAACCTGTTGCTCGATACCTACAACCGGATGGGCAAGTACGACGAGATGCTCGCGCTCGTCGACAAGCTCGATGGCGACAAGAAGTTCCTCGACGGCAAGGAAGAGCTCGCCACCACGCTCGGCAAGATCAAGGCGCAGTCGCTGCGCAAGAAGGCGGAGCACATCGAGAAGGTGGCGAAGGAGACCAAGAACTTCGCGAAGTACGTCGAGTGCGGTCAGGCCTACCTCGACATCTACAACCGCAACCCGACCGACGACGCCAACGACGAGGTGCTCTACAACGCCCTCACCTGTTACCAGGAAGGCAAGTCGATCGGCGCCGCGATCCAGATGTTCGGTCTGCTCAAGCAGTACTACCCGAAGAGCAAGCTGATGCCGCGCGCGATCGGTCGCATCGGCAAGGCCTACGGCGACATCGCGTTCTACGAGCAAGCGGCCGACAAGCTCGAGGAGTATGCCCGCAAGTACGGCGGCGAGAAGGACGCGTTCAAGGCGCTGTCCGAGGCGGTGTTCTATCGCAAGGGCATCGGCCAGGATAAGAAGGCGATCGACGACACCAACTTCTTCTTGAGGCAGTACGGCCGCAAGAAGCCGAAGGAAGCCTCGGACGCCATGTTCTCGCTGACCTCGGTCTACGAGAAGCAGGGCAACCCCGACGCGATCGTCAAGCACCTGCGGAACTACATCCGCCAGTTCCCGGCGCGGAAGGGCGGCAGCGATCGCATCGTGATCGCGTACGCCAAGATCGGAAAGCTGCGCTGGGATCAGAGCTGTCCCAAGACGCTGGTCAACGGCTCGTGCGTCAAGATCCAGCGCGAGCGCGCCCTGGCATCGCGGCGGGCCAAGCGCCGTCGCCGCGGCAACGACCAGCCGACGCAGTGCGGTCCCGAGTCGAAGATCAAGCTGACCGTGATCAAGCGCGATCCGCGCAAGGTCAAGGAGGCGCTGGCGGCGTTCAAGGCGGCCGAGCGCGAGTTCGAGCGCACCAATGGCAAGACCGGCGGTGACGAGGCGGGCGCGCGGTACTACTACGCGCAGAGCAAGTTCGCCGAGGCGGACGCCGAGTTCGAGAAGTACCTCGACCTCAAGTTCCCCAAGAACCTGAACTTCGATCCGAAGAACAAGGCGGTCCAGAAGAAGAGCCTCAAGCGGTTCAACGACTGGGTCGAGAAGCGCAAGAAGGTCGGTGCCGGCGCCACGCAGCGTTACGAGGCGATCCTGGGCATCAAGGACGCGGCGACGTCGATCGCCGCGGCCGCCCGCCTCGCCCAGGTGTCGCAGAACCTGTCGGATGCGCTGTTCTCGGCGTCGATCCCGCAGGACGTGCGGACCGGCCAGTTCGCCGACGAGAAGGTCGAGGCGTTCTGCGACAAGATGACCGAGGTCGCCGAGCCGCTCGATCTGCGCGCGCTCCAGGGCTACACGGTGTGCCTCACGAAGTCGACGGAGCTCGGCTGGTTCTCCGAGTGGTCGAAGATGTGCGAGCACGAGCTCGGCCAGATCAAGCCCGAGGAGTTCCCGACGGCGTCCGAGCTGCGCGGTGATCCCATGCGGGTCGCCCCCGTCATCGACGTCGAACCACCGATCGGCAAGCTGGAATAACGAGCACGACGAGAGGAATCACACGATGAAGATCACGAACAAGTTCTCGTTGCTGCTCGGAAGCTCGTTGCTCGCGCTCGTCGCGTGCGGTGGGGCGAAGGGCAAGACCGGTGCAGTGTTTGCGGGTGGCAAGCCGCCGCCTCCGCCGAGCAGCGTGTCTCCCGACAAGGGACCCAAGCGCGTCGTCTCGCAGGACGCCAAGGACGACTACAAGTCCGCGTACACCGCGTTCATCCAGAACGAAAAGGGCGGCTGGAACAGCTCCGCCTGCCGCAGCTCGGCCGATCGGTTCTCGTCGGTCGTGCGCGAGCACCCGAAGATGGTCGAGGCGCAGTTCATGGTGGGGCTGTCGTACCACCGCTGCGGAATGCTCAAGGACGCCGAGCGTGCCTACCAGTCCGCGGTGCGGATCAAGAGCAACCACGGCCAGTCGCTGTCGAACCTCGGCGAGATCTACTACAAGCTCGGCAAGGAGACGGCCGCGCGTCGCTACTGGGACAGCGCGATCAAGGCCAACGGCAAGCTGATCGCTGCCCGCAACAACGTGGCGTCGATGGAGCTCGAGCAGATGCGCAAGCTCAAGGTGGGCTCCGGCGAGTGGAAGAAGCTCGAGGAGGACGCACGCTTCAACCTGTCCAACGTGCTCGGCGTCGACTCCGAGAACGTCAAGGCGTACACGCTGTACGGCCTCGTCTACATGGAGGGCTGGCAGAAGAACAAGAACCGGCTCGACCTCGCCAAGCTGCTGCTCGACGAGGCCAAGAAGCGCGACGAGAAGTACGCGCCGCTGCAGAACGCGTACGGCCTCTACTACATGCACCGCAACGCGCTGTCGCAGGCGCTCCAGCACTTCCAGGTTGCGGTGGCGGCGGATCCGAAGTTCGTCGAGGCGCGGATGAACGTGGGGCTCACGACGCTCGGCTTCCGCAAGTACGACACCGCCAAGGAGGAGTTCGAGGAGGTCCTGAAGCTCGCCCCCAAGAACTACGACGCGCACATCGGCCTGGGGGTCGCGCTGCGCGGCCTCAAGGACTTCGCGGGTGCCGAGAAGAAGTACAACGACGCGATCCGGGTCGATGGCCGGCGTGGCGAGGCCTACTACAACCTCGCGGTCCTCTATAAGGACTTCAAGGCGGTCAAGGAGGAGCCCGCGGCCTCGATCGCCACCTACAACAAGGCCAAGGACTACTTCCGGCAGTTCGTCAGCCGGGGGGGCGAGCCCGCCGACATGAAGGAAGCCAAGGAGCAGATCGCCCTGATCGAGAAGACCGTGAACCAGACCCGGAAGTTCATCGAGGCGATGAAGAGCATGCAGCAGCCGGCCGCGCCCCAGAAGAAGTAGTTGAAATTACCTGGGATTATGACTGCAACGATCTCGCCTTGATCGTGTCTCGATAACGCGGAACTTTTTAACAAGAAATCGGAACCCAGAACCCGTGATTGGTGTCGGAGCCTCCGTGGACGCGGATCTCCCTTCAACACGGGTCACCCCCAAGAGGTCGACCATGAAGAAGCTGATCGGTGCGCTCACCATCCTGTTGTTCGCTGGCGGCGTTGCCTTCGCCCAGAAGGCGCCCAAGGGCAACGACAACAAGTCGAACAAGAAGGTCAAGGTCTACGACTTCGAGGGCGACACGATCGACGGCGACCTCATCAAGCCCGAGGGCTCGACGGTCGACGCGCGTGACTTCGCCAAGCACGCTTCTCTGATCCGTATCCGCAAGAACTTCATCCCCGAGATCATCAAGTCGGCCGAAGACCTCCCGTAGGTGAGAGCCCTTCCCTTCGGGGAAGGACTTGTCATCTCGTCGTCGGCCAGTTGTCTGCAGCTCTCCTCTAGGAGAACCAATCCCATGGCCGGCGCAAAAGTTCCTCTTACCTTCCGCATTTTCAAGGGTGACCAGCTGCTTCGCGAGGAGCGGCTGAGCCTGAGCGTCATCAAGCTCGGCAAGGTCCCCTCGGCTCACCTCAAGCTCGACGACGAGACGGTGAGTCGCATGCACGCGATCATCGAGGTCAACGGCCCCGGTGACGTGAGCATCATCGATCTCGGGTCGACCAAGGGAACCTTCGTCAACGGCCAGAAGGTCAACAAGGCGAAGCTGCAATCCGGCGACACGATTGTCGTCGGCGATACCCGGATTGAGCTCTCCATCGGAGCGTCCGAGGACGAGGACCCGACGCGCGTGAATCAGGCCGCGGCACCACCTGCCGCGGCTCCCACGGCTCCCGCGGCTCCCGCGCCTGGCGTCACGATGCCGGCGGGTGCCGCCGTCCCGCCTCCGGCTCGGCCGCCGGCGTTCTCGTCGCAGCCGCCCGCTGCCGCGCCGCCCACGCCCGTGCCACCCCCGGCCGGGATGCCCGCGCCCGCGCCCGCACCCGCACCGGCGCCCACGTTTGCGGCTCCGGCCGCTCCGCCGGCGCCCGCCGGGTTCAGCGCCCCGGCTGCCGTGCCGCCTCCGCCCGGGATGGGCCCGGGCATCTACGGCGCCACCGCCACCGCTTCTCCGACCGGGATGCAGGCGGGCTTCGCCGAGATGGTCGACGATGTCGGCGGCGCACGCGCCGTCGAGGTTGCCGCGATGCTCGGCGACTCGGTCGTCGGCGTGAAGCACTGCATGAACCCGCGCGGGGGCCACATCACCCCGGTGACGTGGACGTTCCTCGCGCTCGGCGTGGTCTCGCTCGTCACCTCGATCATCGCGTTCGTGGTGTCGGTCAACAACGCCGCCTACAACAAGGCGCGCTTCGACTACGAGACCACCTGTCTCGTCGACTACGACGATCTGTCGGCCGACTCGCAGTCGATCGTCCAGAAGGCAGATCCCGACGGCGCGGCCCGCCACGGCCGGGTCAAGGATCCGAAGTGCTCGCCCAAGCCGGGCTACGCGGTTCGCCCGCGTCAGCAGACGGTACTCCTCGACTTCATGGCGTTCGGTGGCCTCGCGTCGTCGATCGTGTTCTTCACGCTGATGCTGGTGCGCATCCGCTCCGAGAAGCAGAGTCCGCTGTTCCGCATCGGCAGTGCCCCCGGCGTCGAGTTCGCCACCGAGGGTGCACCGACCCCCGACTTCCCGCTGGTCCAGCCGCGTGGCGACGACTTCGCGTTCAACTTCGCCCCCGGTATGGAAGGCGAGATGGTCGTCGGCGGTCAGTCGACCTCTCTCGCCGAGCTCGCCCAGCAGGGGCGCACCTCGATCTTCCCGATCCCCCCGAACGCCAAGATCCGCGTCCGCGCGGGCCAGACCACGTTCCTGGTCTCGGCGGTCGCGCAGCCGCGCCGCGCGGTCGGTGCGATGTTCGCCGCGTTCGAGAGCCGCGTGCTCGCCTACTTCGGCGGCTCGCTGGCCGCTCACCTGATCTTCTGGTTCATCGCCCACCAGGCGTACATCGACGACAGCATGATCAACGTCGACATGGCGTCGCTCGAGGACACCAGCGCCCGGTCGTCGAACTCGTCGCAGGACGATCCGCCGCCTCCCGAGGAGGAGGACCAGCCCGACGATGGCGAGGACGAGTCCGGTGGTACCGGCACGGCCATGGCCCTCGAGGAGGGCAAGATGGGTAAGAAGGACTCGGATCGCGCCGAGGGCCAGTACAAGATGCAGAAGAACCAGGAGGACCCGGTCCTCGCTCGCCAGCAGGCGATCGAGGCCGCGCGTACCGCCGGTATCCTCGGGTCGACCAAGCTGACCGACGGTGGCGCGTTCGCCTCGCTGACCGGTACGGGCGACATCTCGAGCGGCTTCGACGACTCCAATGTCTACGGCGGTCTGCTCGGCAACGAGGCCGGCGAGATGAACGGTGGCTTCGGCTACGGCCGGTCGGGCTTCGGCCCGGGCGGTGGCGGGACCGGGTGGGGGACCATCGGTACCGGTCGCTACGGCACGATCGGCCACGGCTCGGGCACGGGCTCGGGGTACGGTGTCGGTGGCGGTCGCGGTGGTATGCGCGGTCGTACGGCGTCGGTGCCGACGGTGTCGATCGGTCAGCCGAGCGCCCAGGGCGATCTCGACAAGGCGATCATCCGTCGCTACATCAAGCGCAACATCCAGAAGATCCAGTACTGCTACGAGAAGCAGCTGCTCGCGAAGTCCAACCTCGCGGGTACGGTGCAGACGCAGTTCCTGATCACCCCGCAGGGCAACGTCGCCACGGCCACTGGCTCGGGCGTCGACCCGGCCGTTTCGAGCTGCGTGGCGGGTGTCATCAAGGGCATCCAGTTCCCGAAGCCGAAGGGTGGCGGCCCGGTCCAGGTGAAGTACCCGTTCATCTTCCGGCCGGCCGGTTCTTGAGAGCCGACGAGAACCGTTCTACCGTTCGCGCATGAAGCTCGTCGTAGGGATCGTGCTGTGCTGCGTGTTGTTCGCGTGCGGCGACACGAAGCGTAACGCCTCGGTCAAAGCCGCCAACGAAGGCGCGAAGGCATACGGACAGAAGCAGTGGGAAACGGCGATCGAGCGCTACACCAAGGCGACCGAACGCTGGGACGACAACCACTCGGCGTGGTACGGGCTCGCGGCGAGCTACGCCGCGCGTAAGGAGTGGGCGAAGGCAGCCGACGCTGCCGGTCAAGCCGTCACCCTCGAGCCCGACATCGCGATGTATCACCTGATGTACGGCCGCATGCTGTACGAGAAGGTGATCGACGAGGCCAAGGAGGACCAGGCTCGTCGCGAGGGGAAAAAGAAGGAAGAGATCGTCCCCGATCTGACGAGCGCGAACTTCGAGAAGGCGCTCCAGCATCTCCAGCAGGCGACCAAGCTCAACCCCGAGCTGTGGCGCGCCTACTACCTGATCGGCAGCATCTACCGCTTCGAGGGGAAGGCGAAGGAAGCCGCCGAGCAGTTCAGCAAGTCGCTCGAGTTCGGCGCCTTCGAGGAAGCGCCGTGGATCGCGCTGTGCGAGCTGTACCGGAACTGGGACTACACGGATCAGGCGATCCAGGTCGCGCTCCAGGGCACCAAGGTGATCCCCGGCGAGAACGAGAAGAGCGAGATCTACTTCGAGCTCGGGATGGGCTACGACGACAAGCGCAACAACGACGAGGCCATCAAGGCGTTCGACAAGGCGCTCCAGTCCAAGCGCGACAACCACAAGGCCAAGTTCGCCCGTGGTCAGGCCTACTACCGCCGCGGTGCCGCGGCGACCAGCGACTCGCAGCGTGCCGAGGACTTCGCCAAGGCCAAGCGCGACCTCGAGGAGTTCTCGAAGTCCGGAGGGGTCTCCGTCGAGTTCTTCAAGCAGCAAGCGTCTCGCATGCTGATGGACATGGCCGCCCGCTCCGCGGGTGGTGGTGGCGGGACGCCGGGGACGCTCAAGTCGCCGGCCGACCTCGTCAAGGACGCTCAGAAGAAGCACGGCTAGCCCGCGCTTGTCTTCTGCTCCGACTACATCGACTACATCGTCCACCGTCGACGATTCGGGTCCCATGTCGTACCTCGAGGCGTCTCTCGAGGGCATGACCTGGCCGGTCCGCCAGGACCCGAAAATACTCGCGTGCCTGCACCCCACGCGTGTAACCACCCGTGATATAAGCCTCAATACGGGTTGGGGCGGGGTTTTCTATGAGTTTGCGGGAGGATAGACCGCAGATGGATACGCGCACTTTGCTTCGGGAACGACTGCGCCTGTCGCGTGACTGGCCAGCAACAATCGACGAGCTCGAGAAAGAACTAGAAGCGTCCGGGACCAAGCCCGAACAGTCGGAACGACTGTTCGAGTTGGCCACGCTCGTCGAGGATGTGATTCCGGAGCGAGAACGCGCGCTCGGTCTCTACCAGCGAGCGTGGAAGCTTCATCCGGACAACCTCAAGGCGCTATCGCGCGCGCGAGAGGTCTACGGCGAGATTGGTCGTTTCGAGATGGTCGCCAAGCTCGGCGAGATGGAGCTGCGCAGCCCCGCCGCGCCGACCAACCTCGCGCAGATTGTCGGCGAGGCGTTGCTCGACAACGGACAGAAGGACAAGGCACGGCCGGTCCTGCAACGTGCGCTCGAGCGCACCCCCGATTCGGTTCGCGTGCAGGACGCGATGCGCGCCCTCGACTACGACCCCGAGTTCTGGACCGACACCGTCGACGACGTGCTCGACAAGGCCGACAAGCTCGACGACGAGCTCGCCGTGCGGTCGCTCGTGCGCGCGGCGCGCATCCTGCGCATGGAGGCGCCGGAAGATCCGCGCCTCGAGGCGGTGCTGAAGAAGATCCTCGAGAAGGACATCGACGAGCCGTCCGCGAACTTCATGTACGAGACGCTGCTCGCCAACGCCGAGCGGTGGGACGAGCTCGAGGCGCATCACCGCCAGCGTGCGGAGAGCGCCAGCAATCACGCGCGCCGCATCGAGGTGCTGCGGATGTTCGGCCTCGAGTGGGTGCAGCGCTTCAAGGATCGCGATCGCGGCGCCAAGTTCTTCGACGAGGCGATCAAGGCGACCGCGAGCAACGGCGAGTCGCCGATGCGCTCGGTGGTGGCGGCGTTCACGCTGCTGTGCCAGGTGATGGGCGACGAGCGCAACGAGTGGTCGGCGCTGCTCGACGTGGCCGAGCTCGTGATCGATCGGCTGACCGGAGAGGACAAGCTGTACGTCGCTGTCCAGGCCGGGCTGATCGCGTTCGACAAGCTCAACGACATCTCGCGTGCCCGTCGGCTCTTCGCCGCGGCCGCGAGCGTCGAGCCGCAGAACCCGAGCGTCCAGGATTTCATCGCGGCCGTCGGGATCGACGATGCCGACAGCGCGATGGCCGCGGGCTCGATGCCCTCGATTCCGACCTCGGGTCCGGCGGAGCCGCCGCCGGCGGAGACCAACAACGTCTCGACCGACGAGGCCGCGCAGGCCGCCGCCGCCGAGGCGGCCGCCGCCGAGGCGGCGCGCGAGGTCGCCGCGCAAGTGGTCGCGCAGGCCGAAGCGAAGGAGTCCGAGGCGCCGGTCGAGGAGCCCGCGCCGGTCGAGGAGTCCGCCCCGCCGGTCGAAGCGCAGGCCGAAGAGCCCGTGCCGGTCGAGGAGCCGCAGGCGTCCGAGCCCGAGCCCGAGCCCGAGCCCGAGCCGGCCAAGGAAACCAAGAAGGAAAAGAAGAAGAAGGGTCGCAAGAAGCAGCCCACCGCGCAGCCGCCGGTCGAGGCAGGGCTCGCCGCGGAGATGGAGGAGGCGCGTGCCGCCGAGAGCGGGCCCGACAAGGGCGTCTCCGCGTGGAAGGATTCGATCCACAAGCACCCGTCCGAGAAAGCGCCGCGGCGCGAGCTCGCGCGCGTGCTCCGCGAGAACGGTGCGTGGGCGCAGCTTGCCGACGCGCTCAAGGACGAGGACGCCAAGGCGTCGCCGAGTGGCGAGGACAAGGCGGAGGTGCTGCTCGAGCTCGCCGAGGTCTACGGCCACCTCAACAACGACAACCAGGTGATCTCCGCGCTCAACGGTGCGGTGCGCGCCGACCCGACGCGCGTCGAGGTGTTCGATCGCCTCGCCGAGCTCTACGAATCCAAGAAGCGGTGGCCCGATCTCGTCAAGGTGCTGTCGGAGAAGGCCGACCGCGCCGAAGACGCCGCCGACAAGGTCGCGATCTATCTCCAGGTCGCCAACCTCTACCTCGAGCGGTTCAGTAACCAGGCCGAGGCGATCAAGGCGTTCGAGCACGTGCTCGAGCTCGAGCCCGACAATGACAGCGCGATCCAGCACCTGCTCGCCGTGTACGAGAAGCGGCGCGACTGGGAGAAGCTGATCCGCCTCAAGGAGGGCGAGGTCGATCGCGCACCGGAGCACGAGCGTGGCGAGCGCGTGCTCGAGGTCGCCAAGATGGCGGCCACCAAGGTCAAGAAGCCGGACATCACGACGTACTGGTGGGAGAAGGTCCTGCAGTACGAGCCCGCGCATCCCGACGCACTCGCCGAGCTCGGGAAGCTCTACGAGCGCGCGAAGGACTGGGAGAAGCTCGCCGACATCGCGAGCCGCCAGGCCGATGCCGCCGAGGACGACAAGACCCGGAGTGATGCGTTGCAGCGCCTCGGTCTGCTCTACACCGAGAAGCTGGACGACAGCGAGAAGGCGATCGCGGCGTGGCAACGGCTGCTCCAGATCGACGACAACAACCGCCGTGCGCAGGACGCGCTCAAGAAGCTGTACGTCGCGGCCGGCCGGTGGAATGACCTCGAGGAGTTCTATCGCGGTCGCAACAAGATCGACGAGTTCATCCGGGTGCTCGAGCGCGAGGTCGACACCGGCGACGAGCAGTATCGGCTCCCGCTGGCGATGAAGATCGCCGTGCTCTACCGCGACGAGCTGCAGAAGGCGGATCGCGCGAGCCGCGCGTTCGAGAAGGTGCTCTCGTTCGACGAGAACAACCTCGAGGCCGCCGAGGCGTTGATCCCGCTGTACGAGACCGGGAGAGATCCGCGTGCGCTCGTGCGCGTGCTCGAGATCCAGCTGCGCGCGACCCCGATGGAAGAGGTCAAGACGCGGCAGGATCGCATCCAGCGTCTCGCGCAGTACAGCGAGGAGCGCATGCGCGACAAGGGCGCGGCGTTCGGCTGGTGGATCAAGGCGATCGGCGAGGATCACCAGGCCGACTGGCTGCGCGTCGAGGCCGAGCGCCTCGCGCAGGAGACCGGGGCGTGGAACGAGCTGGTCGATGCGTACACCGCCGCGGTTCCGAAGTTCGAGCACAAGGCCGATGCCCTCCCGCTGATGCTGGTGATGGCGCGCGTGATCGAGCAGGAGCAGGGCGACGTCGACAAGGCGCTCGAGATGAACCGGGCGATCCTCGACATCGATAGCGGCAACGAGCAGGCGCTCGACGCCCTCGAGCGGCTCTACCTCGGCAAGCAACGGTTCGAGGACCTGCTCGAGATCTACGCGAAGAAGCTCGAGCTCAGTAACGACCCCGACGAGCGGATCCAGATCCAGTCGAAGATCGGCCAGCTCTACGAGGACGAGGTCAAGGACGACGACAAGGCGATCGCCGCCTACCAGGCGATCCTCGACGCCGCCGGCGACGAGCCGAGCGCGCTGCGTAGCCTCGACCGCGTGTTCCTGCGCAACGCGAAGTGGCAGGAGCTCGCCGACATCCTCGCGCGTCAGCTCACGATCGTCGGGCCGGGAGAGAACCAGGAAGGTCAGCCCTCCTGGTCCGAGCTCAAGTACCGGCTCGGCCAGGTCAAGGAGCAGCACCTCGACGACGTTCCGGGCGCGATCGACGCGTACCGCGACATCCTCGACCAGGCGCCCAACCACGAGCAGGCGCGCTCCGCGCTCGAGATCCATCTCCGCGCCGAGGATCCGAACAAGCTGACCGTCGCGGGCATCCTCGAGCCGGTCTACGAGCAGCTCGGCGAGTGGGGCGCCCTGGTCGGCGTTCACGAGATCCAGCTCGAGGCCGAGGAAGACCAGTTCCGCAAGACGGCGCTGCTCCTTCGCATCGGCGAGCTCCAGCGCACCAAGCTGATGGACGCCGAGAAGGCGTTCGATGCCTACGCGCGCGCGTTCCGCGGCGATCCGTCGACGGAGGCCGCCAAGGACCAGCTCGAGGCATTGGCGCCGCTCATCGACGACGGGTGGACCGCACTGGTCAAGCTCTACGAGCAAGGCCTCGAGTCCTCCGACCTCGACCAGGTGCTCGCCCACGAGCTCGCGACGAAGGTCGCGCGGTCGTACGAGGATCGTCTCGGTCAGAGCGATCGCGCGGTCGAGTTCTACCGCAAGGCCCTCTCGATCGAGCCCGACGATCTCGCCGCGCTATCCGCCCTCGAGGCGATGTTCACGCGCGACGAGAAGTACCCCGAGCTCCTCGACGTCTATCGCCGGCGCGTCGAGATCGCGCAGGAGCCCGACGAGCGGCTCGGCTTCCTGTTCCGGATCGCCTCGTTGCAAGAGGAGATGCTGAACAACCAGGACGAGGCGATCGCGACCTACAACGAGATCCTCGGGCAGGAGCCCGACGACCTCAAGTCGCTGCGTGCTCTCGACCGCCTCTACGTGCAGCGCGAGTCGTGGCGCGATCTCGGCGACAACATCAGCCGTCAGCTCCAGCTCGTCGAGGAGACCTACGAGCAGGTGGCGCTGCTGGTCCGCCTGGCGCAGCTCCGCGAGACCCACCTGAACGAGGTCGCGGCGGCGGTCGAGACCTACCGCCAGGTGCTCGATCTCGAGGATCAGAACCGCGAAGCGGTCGGCGCCCTCGAGCGCTTGATCACCAACGCGGAGCACGAGCTCACGATCGCGAACATCCTCGAGCCGATCTACAAGGGGCGTGCGGACTGGAAGAACCAGGTCGGCGTCTACGAGATCATGGCGCGGCACGCGTTCGATCCCGTCCGCAAGATCGAGCTGCTCCATCAGATCGCCGAGCTACACGAGATCGGCGGCGACGACGCCGATGCCGCGTTCGCGACCTACGCGCGCGCGCTGCGCGACGATCCGCGCAACGACACCACGCATGCCCAGCTCGATCGGCTGTCGCGCGGGCTCGGCAAGTGGGCCGATGCCGCCCAGCTGTACGACGAGGTCGCGACCTCGACCAGCGAGGACGATCTCAAGACCGCGCTGCTATTCCGGCGCGCGGTGATCCAGGAGCACGAGCTCCGCGATGACGCCGCCGCCGTGGCGACGTACGAGCGGATCCTCGAGTCGTCGCCCCACACCGTCGAGGCGGCGACCGCGATCCAGACGATCCACGAGCGCACCGGGGACTGGGCCGCCCTGGTCGACATCCTCAAGCGCAAGGCCGAGATCCTGAGCAACGTCGACGATCGCAAGCAGCTGCTGTATCGGGCCGCTCAGATCGAAGAGGAAGTCCTCGGCAATGCCGACGCCGCGATCGGCACGTTCCAGAGCGTGCTCGCGATCGACGACATCGACATGACGGCGATGGACGCCCTCGAGCGCCTGTACGTCCGGCTCGCCCGCTGGGAGCCGCTCAAGGACGTCTACGCCAAGAAGGCCGACCTCGCCGAAGATCCCAACGACAAGAAGCGCCAGCTCTACGTGCTCGCGCAGGTCTACGACCGCGAGCTCGGCGACGTCGCCAAGGCGATCGAGACCTATCAGGGCATCCTCGATATCGACGCCGACGAGCTGCCGGCGATCCAGTCCCTCGACCGGCTCTACGGGCAGGCCGAGCGGTGGTACGACCTGCTCGGGAACCTCGAGCGCCAGGTCGAGCTCGCCGAGACCTCCGGCGAGACCGTCGCGCTCAAGTACCGGATCGGCCACCTGTGGCAGATCCGCCTCGGCGACGTGGCGCGCGCGATCGAGAGCTACCGCGAGGCGCTCGAGATGGATCCGTCCCACGCCGAGACCCTGCAAGCCCTCGACGGGCTGGTCCACGGCGCGTCCGAGCCGGTGATGGCCGCGCGCGTGCTCGAGCCGATCTACGAGCACTCGGGCGAGTACGCCAAGCTGGTCGATGTCCTCGAGGTGATGGTCACGAACAACGAGGATCCGCTCGCCCGCGTCGAGCTGCTCCATCGCATCGCGACCTACCACGAGCAGATGATCGGCAACTCGATGGCGGCGTTCGATGCCTACGCGCGCGCCCTCAAGGATGACTCGGGCAACCAGCTCACGCTCGGCCACATCGAGCGTCTCGCCGAGATCACGAGCTCGTTCCAGACGCTGGCCGAGCTCTACGAGGCGCTCGCCGCCGATCCGGAGAAGTCGATCGATATCCCGCGGCAGGTCGATCTACTGAGTCGACTCGCGAGGGTCTACGAGCAGGAGCTCGCGAACGTCGACAAGGCGATCGCGACGCTGCGCCGGATTCTCGATGTCTCGTTCGACCCCGCCGACAACAAGCCGGCGGTGCTCACCCTCGATCGTCTGTACACGGCGACCGCGGCGTGGCCCGAGCTCGCCGACGTCCTGCGCCGCGAGATCCAGCTGTCGGAGGATCCGTCCGAGATCGCCGACCTGCAGTTCCGGCTCGGCCAGACGCTGCAGAACCAGCTCGGCGATCGCAAGGGTGCGGTCGATGTCTACCGCGAGATCCTGTCCGACCACCCGACGCACGAGGCGACGCTGCAGGCCCTCGAGGAGATGTTCCACGAGGGACACCTGCAGATGGAGATCGGGCAGGTCCTCGAGCCGCTCTACGAGGCGGCCGGGGAGTACGGCAAGCTGCACGGGATCCATGAAGTCCAGCTCGGGAAGCTGAGTGGCCCGGACCGCCAGGCGATGTACCAGCGCCTCGCCGAGCTCGCCGAGGGCAAGCTCTACGACCAGCCGCGCGCGTTCCACTGGTGGAGCGAAGCGGTAGTCGAGGATCCGCGGTGGGATCACGCGCTCGAGGAGAGCGAGCGACTCGCCGGTGACACCCAGTCGTGGGACGGCATGGTCAACGCGTACGCGCGTGCGCTCGAGCGGACCACCGACCAGGAGATCCAGCGGCTGACGCT
Organism: uncultured delta proteobacterium; assembly: GCA_963772655.1. Taxonomy (GTDB): domain Bacteria; phylum Myxococcota_A; class Polyangia; order Haliangiales; family Haliangiaceae; genus JABFXX01. Next base: position 60,624 of record CAVYYE010000003.1, on the reverse strand, counting down.
GCTCCGCATGGCCCGGGTCTACGAGTTCGAGCTCGCCGACCCGGCGCGCGCCGTCGAGACCCACCTTCGCGTGCTCGAGCTCGAGCCCAAGGATCCGGACGCGCTCGCCGCACTCGACCGGCTGTACCTGACGGCCGGGATGTACGACGACCTCGCCGAGATCCTGCGCCGCCGCATCGAGGTGGTCCAGGACATCGACGAGCAGCTCGAGCTGTACTTCCGCCGCGGCGCGATCTTCTCCGACGCGCTCGGCGATCTCGACCAGGCGCTGGCGTGCTACGCCGCGGTGCTCGATCAGGAGAGCCGCAACCGTCGCGCACTCGAGGCCATCGAGTCGATCCAGTTCCGCCGCGAAGACTGGCGGATGCTGTTCGAGACCTACGAGAAGTTGATCGACGTTGCCGCCGACGACAACGAGATGGCCGACATCTACGCCCGCATGGCGCGGATCTCGTCCGACGGCATCGTCGATGCCGAGGGCAACGGCGACGAGGACAAGGCGATCGAGCTGTGGAGTCGCGTGCTCGACATCCGCGGCGAGGAACCGCAGGCGCTGCAGGCGCTGTCCGAGCTGTGCCAGCGTCGAGAGCGCTGGGACGAGCTGGTCGAGATCATCGAGCGCCAGATCATGGTGGCGCAGGCCGACAACGACCAGATCCGGCTCTACAAGCAGCTCGGTAAGTTGTGGGAGCACAAGCTCCAGCGCGAGCGCAACGCCCTCGACGCGTGGCTCGCCGCCGATCGGCTCGACGGCAACGACCTCGAGACCCTGCGCGCGCTGGCCAACCTGTATCGATCGACGCAGGCGTGGGACGAGCTGTCCCAGACGCTGCGCCGGATCATCGACGTCGGCAACCTGACCGGCGCGATCGACGAGAACGAGACCATCGAGCTGTACGCCCAGCTGGGTCAGCTCGAGGGCGAGGTCCTCGGTCGGGTCGACGACGCCGTCGAGGCATGGCGCCGCGTGATCGCGATCGATCCGTCGGACTTCCGCGCCCTGGCCGCGCTGGAGGCGCTGTTCACGCGTGAGGGTCGGTGGGAAGAGGCGATCGACGTGCTCGAGAAGCGCGCGCTCGTCCTCGACGACGAGACCCAGCGCCGCGACAACCTGCTACAGGCCGCCGCGACCTGGGAAGAAAAAGTCGAGAACCTCACCAAGGCCGCCGAGGTCTACGAGCGCGTGCGCACGAACGACCCGACCAACGCGGTCGCCAGCGAGCGCCTCGAGGCGATCTACCAGCAGCAGTACAAGTGGACCGAGCTCGTCGAGGTCCTGCTCGAGCGCTCCGAGCTCCGCGAGGAGGTCGGCGAGCAGATCACGATCCTGAACCGGGTCGCCAAGATCTACGAGCAGGAGATCGGCGATCAGGAGAGCGCGTTCTACGTGCTCCAGGCCGCGTTCAAGCGCGACTACGCGCACGACGAGACGGCGCGCGAGCTCGAGCGCCTCGCCACCGCGACCAACCGGTGGCAGGAGCTCCTCGACGAGTACACCAACCGCGTCAACGAGCTCGAGGCGGAGGACCGCACCGCGGCCGCCGACCTGTGGGTCAAGATCGGTCACTGGTACAGCGAGCACCTCTCGCACCTCGAGTACGCGATCCACTCGGTGCAGCAGGCGTTGCGCATCGATCCCAGTCATACCGGCGCACTCGCCGGGATGGCCGACCTGCAACGCAAGCGCGGCTCGTGGGCCGAGCTGGTCGAGACCCTGCAGCGGCACGCCGCGGTCGAGGAAGACCCCACCAAGAAGACCGACCTGTACATCCAGCTCGCGGATCTCCTCGAGCGGCAGATGCAGGACATCGGGGGAGCGATCCACTCCTACCAGCAGGCGCTCAACTACACGCCGAACTCGCCCGAGGCGCTGTTCGCACTCGACCGGCTGTACCGCCGGGCCGAGCAGTGGGAGCCATTGATCGACGTCCTCAACCGGCGCGCCGAGAACATCGACCTCAACGCCGGTGGCGACGAGGAAGAGGTGATCCGGCTCCGCCTCGAGGCCGGTCAGATCTGGGACCTCCGGCTGTACGACGCCGGCCAGGCGATCGGCTCGTACAACCAGGTGCTGATCGTCGATCCGCACAACCTGACGGCGCTGCGCGCCCTCGAGGGGCTGTACGAGAAGACCAACCAGAGCGAGAAGTACCTCGAGGTCCTCGAGGCACAGCTCGACGCGTCTCCCTCGGACAGCGAGCAGATCGCGCTGTACGAGCGTATGGCCGCGGCCTGGGAGGAGCGGTTCGGCAAGCTCGACCGTGCCGCCGAGTCCCTCGAGAAGATCGTCGCTGTCGACGCTCGCAACTTCAACGCCTACCGCGAGCTGTGCCGGCTGTACCAGCAGAGCGGCAAGTGGGAGGCGCTGGTCGAGACCTACCGCAACTACATCACCTACGCGACCGACCACCAGACCAAGGTCGACCTGTTCGTCGCGATGGGGCAGGTGTACGAGCAGAGCCTCGGCGACGACGACCGTGCGATCGAGTCGTACGTCGACGTGCTGCAGTTCGATCCCAACGAGCCGCGCGCGCTCGAGGCCCTCGGCCGGTTGTACGAGAAGATCAGCGAGTGGGACCGCGCGATCGACACGATGGCGCAGCTGGTCCGGATCACCGACGATGCCACCCGCCAGGTCGACATGTACTGGCGGATGGGCGTGATCCAGTACGCGCAGCTCGCCGACCCCGACTCGGCGGAGGCCAACCTGCTCCGCGGTCTCGCCATCGATCCGACGCACGTGCCGACGATGGAGGCGCTCACCAAGCAGTACTCGGATCGCGGTGACTGGCTCAAGGCGGCCCAGATGATGGTGCGCGCCGAGGCCGTGACGCCGGTCGTGATCGACAAGGTGCGCCTGCTGTTCGAGGCCGCCCGGATCTACGAGGAGCGCCTGCAACAGTACGACTCCGCCAAGCAGCTCTACGCGGCGGTGATCGCGCTCGACCCCGAGCACGTCGAAGCCGGCCGGCCGCTGGCGGCCCTGTACTTCCAGAGCCAGGAGTGGGGCGCGCTATCGCCCGTGATCGACATGCTGTGCCGCAAGGTCGGCGCGCTGCACGCCGAGGCCGGCGAGCTCCGCGACCTCTACTACCGCGCGGCGCGGTGTGCGGACGAGCTCGGCGACTTCCAGAAGGCGCTCGGCTACTACAAGCAGGCCTACGACATCGATTCGACCCATCTCCCGACGCTGGTTGGCCGTGCCGACCTGCTGTTCAAGATGGGCGACTTCGAGAACGCCGGGAAGATCTACCAGACCATCCTGGTGCAGCACCGCGACGGGCAGGAAGAGGCGGACGTCGTCCGCATCTACAACCGGCTCGGCATGGTTCGGCAGAACCTCGGTGAGCGCAAGAAGGCGCTCAACATGTTCGAGAAGGCCCTCGAGATCGATCCTTCGCACCGAGACACCCTCGAGGCGGTGATCGCGCTGCAGGAGCAGCAGGGTGACTGGGAGGCCGTGGTTCACGCCAAGCGTGGCCTGATGGCGACCGCCCAGGATGCCGAGCGTGTGGCGCTGCTCTCCGAGATTGGTGGCATCTACTACGACAAGCTGGCCAATCCGCAGAAGGCGACGGGGGCGTACATCGAGGCCCTCGAGATCGCGCCCGAGGATCACCAGCTGCTGCAGAAGGTGCTCGACCTCTACACCGAGACCAAGCAGTGGAAGAAGGCGGTCGAGACCATCGAGCGGTTCGTCGCCCTCGAGACCGACTCGGTCCGCAAGGGCGCCTACTACCACGCCGCCGCGACCGTGTGCCGCGACGAGCTGAAGTCGCTCGACGAGGGCGTCGAGTACTACAACAAGGCGCTCGACAGCTTCTTCTCCCAACCAGAGAAGCTCCCGGAGCCGATGATCCCGAGAGCACTGCGTTCGTTCGAGGCGATCGACAAGATCCTGACGACGAAGCGCGACTGGAAGGGGCAGGAGCGCGCCTACCGCGACATGATCAAGCGCCTGCCGCAGCAGGGCAGCCCGACGTTCCAGAAGCTCCAGGTCGGGTTGTTCGACGGCCTCGGCGAGATCTACCGGTCTCGCCTCAAGCACTACCAGTCGGCGACCCAGGCGTTCGAGATCGCGCAGCAGCTCGATCCCAAGAACGAGATGCGCGCCGACGGGACCGACCGCGCCGAGATCCTGGCCGAGCTGTATCTGGTCGCTGGACCCGAATACACCGACAAGGCGGTCGAGCAGCACATGCGGATGCTGCGCAACGAGCCGTTCAAGTACGACTCGTACAAGGCGCTGCGCCGCATCTACATGGACGCGCACCAGTACGACAAGACGTGGTGCGTGTGCAACACGCTCGCGTTCCTCAAGAAGGCCGACCCCGACGAGCTGCAGTTCTACGAGCAGTACAAGCCGCGCGGTCTCGTCAAGGCGAAGAACGTGATGAGCTCGGAGACCTGGTCCAAGCTGATCCACCCCGACGAGAACCGCTACATCAGCGCGATCTTCGGGGCGTGTTGGCAGGGTGTCGCCGCGATGAAGGCGTTCCCGCACAAGGACTTCGGGATCAAGCGCAAGGACCGCCGGCAGCTGCCGGGCGATCCGCTGATGTTCAGCAAGCTGTTCTACTACGTGGCACAGGTGCTGAACGTGCCGCTGCCGGAGGTGTTCCTCGTCGAGGACAACAAGCCGGCCGACATCCAGCTCGCCAACGCGATCGAGAAGAACGAGCTGTGTCCATCGTTCGTGGTCCGTCCGCACCTGCTTCAGGGCAAGAGCGAGCGCGAGATCGCGTTCCTGTCGGCACGCCGGCTGACGTTCATGCGGCCGGAGTACTACCTGAAGATGCTGCTCCCCACGAACACCGAGCTCAAGGTGGTCGTGCTGAGCGCGCTCGCGATGGTCAACCCGCGCTTCCCGATCCCACCGGACATGGTGCAGCTGGTGCAGCAGTACCTGCCCGAGATGCAGAAGCGGATGCCACCGCAGGTGCTCGAACAGCTCGGCGCCGTGGTCAACCGGTTCATCCAGGCGGCCCCGGAGATCAACCTCGCCAAGTGGGGCCACGCGGTCGACGCCGTGTCGCATCGCGCGGGCTTCGTGGTGTGCGGCGATCTCGAGGTCGCGGCACGCATGGTGTCGGCGGAGCCGGTGGTCGTCGGTGGCCCGCAGGTGAAGGACAAGATCAAGGAGCTCGTGCTGTACTCGATCTCCGAGGAGTTCTTCACCGTGCGTGCGCAGATGGGTCTGACGATCGCCGGGTAGCCGGTTCGTCCAACGTCTGTCTGATCGAAGGCGCTGACCGGGAAGTCAGCGCCTTTTTGCGCGCACTCCACTGACCACGAAGGTCAGGGCAAGGGCACGAAGACGAGACGAAGGAACGATGGGTGGGGACGTCTGTTGCTTGGGTGGGTGCTCGCGGAAAAAGTCTGGGCGGTTGGGTACACGCCTGTTCGAATCGTCCTTGGTCTGGCCTCCGTGACCACGAAGGCAAGGGCAAGGCCACGAAGGCGAGACGAAGGATTGATGGGTGGGGACGTTTGTTGTGTGCGCGGTGCTCTCGGTCGTCGCGGTCCGGGCGGTCGGGTAGGGGTATATGTCTGTTCAACCCATCCTTCGTCTGGCCTTCGCTCCCTTGTCCTGTCCTTCGTGGTCAGTGGTGACAGCGATGTGCTCCGGTGAGCGCTGTGCAGAGCGCGCTCGCTCCCTCGGTGCGGTGGGCTTGCCCTCGTGGCGGTCGCGCGTGCGCCTCGCCGAGCGCTGACACGGCCGTGCTCGTGCGGGCGGCCGCCGCGGGGATGCGCGGAGTGATGAACGCGGGCGTCCGAGTGGGCGCTCGTCACGGCGCGCGCGCCTCGCCACGTCGGGCGAAAGCCCACCGCACCGAGGGAGCTCGGGGCCGTTTTTTCCCGGAGCCATGCGCTGCGGCGAGCGGTGCACGGGGCATGGACGCGTCAAGGCGAGAAAGCGAGCGACAGAAGATGGTGAACCTTCGTGATCAGATGGACCTCCGTGATCGGATCGAGGCTCGGCTCGAGAGCAATGCGGGGAGCACCGGTGAGGGGAGCACCGGCATCCTGTATCCCCGACTGTCGTGGGAGATCGTCGGGGCGGCGATCGAGGTGCACAGGCACGTCGGTCCGGGGCAACTCGAGTCGGTGTATCAGCGCTCGATGGAGATCGAGCTGCGGCGGCGGGGGCTCGCGGCTCGGGCGCAGGTGCCGGTGCCGATGTACTTCAAGGGCGAGCGTGTCGGTGATTTCTATGCCGACCTGATCGTCGAGGATGCGGTGATCCTGGAGCTCAAGGCGATCGAGGGCTGGAAGGGCGTGCATGTTGCGCAGCTGCTCACGTACCTCCACGCCGCGAAGCTGCGGCTCGGCATGCTCATGAACTTCAACGTGTCCCGCATGGTTCACGGGGTGAAGCGCGTGGTGCGCTGAGCATCCACGCTCGTCGGGTCGTCGTCGGGTCGTCATCGGGTCGTCGTCGGGTCGTCGTCGGGTCGTCATCGGGTCGTCATCGGGTCGAGCGGCTCGGGTCAGGTCACGCGGCCTGACTCGGGGTCCAGACCAGCGCGCAACCGACGAGCTTCGCGAGCCCTCCCACGCGGGCAATGCCGAGGGTGGGGTCCTCGAGGCGGCTGTGACTACGCCGGCGGGTCCACTTCTGCAAAGACCTCGCGAGGTCACGCACAGGCGTCGGCTGTTGTTCGGCAGACGCCGAGGGGAGCCCCACCCTCGGCGCAGCAAGCGTGGGAGCGCGAGCGGGTGAGGAGCGCGAGCGCTGCGCGTTTCTCGGCCGCTAGCCGTTGGTCGGCCCGGACCACTCGCCCGGGACGGGCGTGATCCTCTGGTTGGCGAGCCCGATCACGCGATAGATACGGAGCGCGTCCTTCTTGCCCTTCACGTTGACGGGCTGGAGCGGCTGCGCGTTGACCCGCCCGGCGACGTGCCGGTAGGTGTCCTCGGAGATGATGATCTCGCCGCGTTTGGCGACGTTGACCAGGCGCGAGGCCACGTTCATGGCATCGCCGATCGCGGTGTACTGCAGTGCGCGGGTCGAGCCGATCGACCCGGTGATGACGTGTCCGGTGTTGATGCCGACGCCGATTTCGATCGCGGCGAGCCCCTCGGCGGCACGCGTGCGGTTGAACTCGGCGAGCGCTTCGAGCATCGCGATCGAGCAGGCGACGGCCTTGAAGGGCGCGTCCTCCATCGGGATCGGTGCGCCGAACAGGCCGATGATCTCGTCGCCGACGAACTTGTCGAGCGTGCCCTTGTACTGGAACAGGATGTCGACCATCACCTCGAAGTACTCGTTCAAGGTGTTGACGACCTCCTGCGGCGGGCGGCCGTCCGACATCGTGGTGAACCCGCGGATGTCGGAGAACAGCATCGTGAGCTCGCTGGCGCGGCCGCCCTTCTCGATCACGAGCTCGCCCTTGACGACCTGCTCGACGACCGACGGCGGAATCAGCCGCGAGATCTGGGCGCGGGTCTGGGCTTCCTTCTCGATCCGGCTCGCGAGTCGGGCGTTCTGGATCGAGATCGCTGCCTGTGCGGCCATGCCGGTACAGATCTGGAGATCCTTCTCGGTGAACGCGTTCGAGGTGAACAGCGAGTCGAGGTGCATGATGCCGAGCAGCTCGCCGGCGTAGAGCAGGGGCAGGGTCATCGTCGAGCGGATGCCCTGCATGATGATCGAGTGCGCGCCGGAGAACCGCGCGTCCATCGTGGCGTCGCTCGACAGCACCGCGGCCTTGTTGGCCTGAACCTCGGCCATCACGGTCTTCGAGAGCACGATGTTGGGATCGCTCTTGCCACTGCGCGTCTTGACGTGTTGCGGAGTGAGCTCGCCGGCCTCGTCGGCCAGGAGGATCACGCCGCGATCGGCGCCGACCAGCTCGAACGCCTTCTCGAGGATCTTCGGTAGCAGCTTGTCGAGATCGAGCTCGCTGCCGACGGCGCGCGCGAGCTCGTGACCGATGCGCAGGCGCTCGTAGTCCTGGCGCAGGTTCTTCTCGTCGTGGATCTGACGCTCCGGCACGAAGTCGCCGGTGTTGGCCTGGATGCGGCCGCGGATGTGGCTCTCGGTCAGGCCGGGCGCGATCGTGACGCGGCCGAGCGCGTCGTCCGTCTTCGGCTTGTCGACGAACACGATCCGCGTCGAGCCCATCGTGAACTCGTCGCCGTCGGCCAGGTAGTGGTCGGCCACGCGCTCGCCGCGCATGAACGTGCCGTTGAGCGACTTCAGATCGCGCAGCAGGAAGCGACCGTCGGGGCCTCGCTGGATCTGAGCGTGCTCCTTCGAGATGATCCGATCGAGGATCTGGATCGTGTTATCCGGGTGCCGGCCGATCGTATTGAACGCGGCGAGCTCGAACTCTTGCCGTTCCTCCCCGGAGATAACGATCAGCTTGGCCATACTCGGACGCCATCCGATGGTACGCTCGTAAACATCCGATATTCAACCGGCATCGGGCATTACTGGCACGGCGTCGGCATGTAGTGATCGGGGCTAGTCGTCCCGGCTCCAGGCGTCGCTCTTGACGTCGACGTTGAGCCGCTCCCGGGCGACTTTGATGACGGCCTCGGCAAAATTCGGGTTGTCGCGGAGGATCCGGTTGAAGTCGGTCTTCTCGAGGACGTAGAGGTCGGTCGGGATCTTGGCTCGGACCGAGGCATTGCGGGGCTGCGACATCACCACGCCGACCTCGCCGAACGTGTCCCCATCGGTCAACACCTTGAGAATCTTGCCGTCGTCGGCCAGGACCTCGACCTCGCCCTGCTCGATCACGTACATCTCGCGGCCGAGCTCCCCCTTCTCGATGAGCAGCTCGCCGGCCGCGGCCTGGTAGGGCTTGAGGGCCATGATGACCTGCTCGAGGAACACGGTGTCACCATCCCGAAACAGGGGTGACTGCTTGAGGACATCGCCGGTGACCACCTCGTGCCAGCGACGGCCATCTCTGGCGATCAGCTCGGCGGCCGCCTTGGGACCCCAGGTGCTGCGGATGTAGTTCGGGAACTCGACCGGGGTCTCCTTCCAGCGATCGAGGATCGGCTGGGCCACGCGCCACGCGGCCTCGACCAGATCGCCGCGCGAGAACAGCGTGGCGTCGCCACGCGAGCACGAGTACAGCATGACCTCGTAGCCGGTGTAACGAGACGCCCGGAACGCATCGCCGTAGCCGAACTTCATGTGCACCGGCTGGAGCCGCATCTGCGGTCCGGGGATCTTGGCCTGGAACTGGATCTCGATGCCCTGGTACGGCTGGATGTGGAAGATCAGGCGATTCGCGCCGACGTGCTGCACCGCCGTTCCACGGAAGATCACCTCGGGCGCCTTCTTGAACTCGACGACGATCTCGGTGCCACGCTTCCACAGGGCCTTGCCCGATCGCAGGTAGACCGGGACGCCTTCCCAGCGCCAGTTGTCGATCGCGAACTTCGCCGCGGCATAGGTCTCGGTCTTCGACTGCGGGTTGACGTCCTTCTCCTGGCGATAGCCCGGCAGGTCGAGCGACGGGCCGTACTGGCCGCGCACGACGTTCTTGTCGACCTCCTCGGGCGAGTAGACGCGCACGCTCTGCAGCAGCTTCGCCTTCTCGTTGCGGATCGAGTCGGGCTCGAACGACCCGGGTACCTCCATGCACAGATACGCGAGCATCTGGAACATGTGGTTCTGCATCATGTCGCGGAGCACGCCGGAGTTGTCGTAGTAGCCGCCGCGGCCCTGGACATCGACCGACTCCGAGACGTTGAACTGGATGTTGTCGATGTAGTTCTTGTTCCACAGCGGCTCGAACATCCCGTTCGAGAACCGGAACGCCAGCAGGTTCTGGACCGTCTCTTTCCCGAGGTAGTGATCGACCCGGTAGATCTGGTTCTCCTGCCAGTTCGACAGCACTTCCTTGTTGAGCTTGAGCGCGGACTCGAGGTCGGTGCCGAACGGCTTCTCGACGATGATCCGCTTCCAGCCGGTGCCCTCCTTGAACCCGTTGTCGTGCAGGTTGTCGCACAGCGTGCCGAAGAACCGCGGCGACACGGCGAAGTAGAACAGGACGTTGCCGCTGCACGAGAACTTGGCGTCGAGGCGCTTGAGCTCTTCCTTGAGCTTTCCGTACACCGCCTGCTCGGTGAAGCTCCCCGAGATGTAGTGGAACTTGCTGACGAGCTTGTCCCACACCGCCTGGTCGAACTCCTTGCGGGTGTGGAACTTCTTGATCTGCTCGCTCAGGTACGCGCGGAACTCGTCCGTGTTCCACCCGTTGGTGGCGGTTCCGAGCACGGCGAAGTTATCGTTGAGCAGGCCGTCGCACGCCAGGTTGTACAGCGCGGGCACGAGGAGCCGCTTCGTCAGGTCTCCCGACGCGCCGAAGATCAGCATGACGCACGGGTTGCTGGGCTGGCTTACTTCGGGATCGGCTCCGGGTGAACGAAGAAGAATGGGGTCCTGCACCGGAACGAATGTCCCGCCAAACCCGTCGGGGTGAAAGCCGGGAGGGGAAAAAACGGGGTCGCAGGTCCGCACCTGTCAGACTAGAGGCACATGTCTATTCGCCTGCTGCTCCTGACCTGCGCGATCGTGGCGGGGATGTGCGCGCTGGCGACGATGGTGTCCGTGCTCGTCGTCGGCGAGGTTGTCGCGTTCCCCGTGTTCGCGATCGCGGCGTTCGCTGGTGGATTACTGGGGGCGCGGCTGAGCCGGCGACGCGCGGTGGTCGAGGGCGCGGTCGCCGCCGTCGCGTGCGGGCTGGTGACCGCGCTCGTCAACACCAGCATCGACGAGCTCCGACTGGTGTCCGCGCCGGAGGCGCACGGTGCGGGTTGGGTCGTCGGCGTGGGCATCGTGTGTCTGGCGGCTGCGATCGCCGGCGGGCAGCTGGGCGAGCGCATCTCCGATCGCCCTCCCACGGCCTTCGCGCTCGCCACGGCGTTCGGTACCGGCACGCTCGGCATCGGGTTCGCCGCGCTGCCCATCCTGTACGCGGTCGATCGTGTTGGCGGGGAGAACGCGATGGTGGCGCTCGAGATCCCGCTGATGTTCTCGCTTCCGGTGCTGTCGGCGATGTTGCTCGCGATCTCGGTCGAGGTTCCGGTGAAAGGTCACGTGCTCCTGCTCGGGCCGATGGTGGTCATGGCACCGATTGCCGCCGCGGTCGCGCATGTCGAGCCCGATGCCCTCGGTGTCGTCGTCGCGTCGACCCTGGGGACTTCGATGCTGTTCGTCGGCCTCGGGATGGCCGGCGTCGCCGTGGCCCGGCCGCTGCGCCGGCGGCTGGGCCCCGTGGAGCGGCCCGACGTGCCGGCCGCCCGGATCGTGCACCGCGGGCGCGACCTGGCTCCCGACGACTCGTCCGATCGAGAAACCAAAGGAGTCACCTCGTGAAGCTCGCTCTTACCGGTCTCGCTCTCGTGTTCGCCACGTCGACCGCCCTCGCCGGCACGATCCGCGTCGAGAACCACGATTCCAAGTCCTACACCGTCAAGCTCAAGTGCAGCGGGTCCTCGAAGCAGTTCGAGATCCGTGCCTCGACCACGACCTCGTACACGTTCCACTCGAGTGCCAAGGAGTGCGACATCGTCGGTGGCACGCTGTCGTTCCCGGTCAACAAGCTGGTCGACGGCCAGAAGTGGAAGATCAACAACGGCAAGGCCCAGAAGAACTGACCGCCAGCTATCCGGCACCGTGACCGGCGGCTACGCTGCCGCACGATGAAGCTCGAGACCCCGCTCTCCCGCCGACTCGGCCTGCGCTACCCGTTCGTGGCGGCGCCGATGTTTCTGATCTCCAACAAGGAGATGATCGTCGCGGCCGCCGAGGCCGGAATCCTCGGCTGTATGCCGTCGCTCAACGCGCGCACGGCGCAGCAGCTGCGCGACGACCTCGCGTGGATCCGGAGCCGCACCGATCGCGCGTTCGGGATCAACCTCACGATCGGGTTGACCCCACCCGAGCGGGTCGCCGCGGACATGGCGCTGTGCCTCGAGTACGAGGTCCCGGTGATCCTCACCAGCTACGGCAACCCGACGAAGCTGGTCCAGGAGGCCCACGCCCACAAGCGCATCGTGTTCCACGACGTCATCGGGCTCGCGCACGGCAAGAAGGCCGTGGCCGCCGGTGTCGACGGCATCATCGCGGTCGGCGCGGGCGCGGGCGGGCATGCCGGTCGGATCTCGCCGTTCGCGTTGATCCCGTGGCTCAAGGCCGAGCTCGGCGTGCCGATCCTCGCCGCCGGGTGCATCTCCGACGGACGGCAGGTGGTGGCGAGCCTCGCGCTCGGCGCCGAGCTCTGCTACCTCGGCACGCGGTTCATCGCCTCGACGGAGTGCGGGGCCGCCCTGGCCTACAAGGACCGCGTGGTCGCGGCGACGCCCGAGGACATCGTCTACACCGACAAGGTGTCGGGCATCCACGCCAACTTCATCGCCGACACCGTGCCGGAGGGTATGTCACCGGAGCGCACGCCCGAGGGGGCCAAGCGGTGGAAGGACATCTGGAGCGCGGGGCAGGGCGTCGCGCAGATCCACGCGGTCCAGTCGATCGGTGACATCGTCGAGGCGCTCGCGCGCGAGGCGCACGATACCGTCGCGCAGCTCGCCTGAAGGGATGCGGGTGGATCAGCCGGGGACGACGCGGTTGCGGCCGCCGCGCTTGGCCTCGTAGACCGCGCGATCGGCCGCCCGCAACAGCGTGTCGACGAGGGTCTCGATGCTGTCCTTGTCGAGGGTGGTCGCCACGTCGGAGGGTTTGATCGAGGCGGCGCCGACGCTGATCGTCACCGGCGTGCATCGCTCCGCGACCCCGGCGCGGATCTTCTCTCCGACCGTGAGCGCGCCCGCCAGATCGGTGTGGGGCAACACGACGGCGAACTCCTCGCCACCGTAGCGTGCGACCAGGTCGGTCTCTCGGACGCTATCGGAGATCGCGCCGGCGACCTCGCGCAGCACGCTGTCGCCCTCGATGTGACCGCGCGAGTCGTTGATCGACTTGAAGTGATCGATGTCGGCGATCAGACACGCGACCTCGGTCGAGGTTCGCGTCGTCGTCTTGATCGTCCGGCGGAACGAGTCGAACAGGTAGCGGCGCGTGTAGATGCCGGTGAGCTCGTCGGTCATCGCGAGGTAGCGCAACCGCGCGTGTGCGCGAGAGATCGTGATCTGACAGGTCACCCGTGCGACGAGGATCGGTGCCGAGTACGGCTTGGCGAGGAAGTCGTTGCCACCGACGCGCAGCGCGTCGATCGCGGTCTGATCGTCGGCGCGGTGCCCGGTCACGAACAGGACCGGGACGTGCGCCGTGGTCGGATCGGCCTTGAGTCGCCGACAGGTCTCGAGACCATCCATCCCGGCCATCTGGATGTCGAGCAGGATCACGTCGGGAGGGTCCGCCGTCGCGGCGGCGAGGGCGGGGGCGCCACCCGGGAAGCACTCGACCTCGAAGCCTTCCATCTCGAGATCTTCCTGGAGGAGGTCGCGGTTCGCCGCGTTGTCGTCGACGACGAACACTCGGCCACCGTGCGTGGACGTGCTGGGCGGTCGCTTCATGGCCGCTCTCCTCGCAACAGCTTCTGGATCGTGAGCGTCAGCTTCTCGTCGTCGATCGGCTTGGTGACGTAGGCGTCGCAGCCGGCCTCGAGCGCGCGCTCGATGTCGGCCCTCGCCGCGTGGGCGGACAGCGCGATGATCGGGATGTGCGAGACCTCGGGGTCGGCACGCAGGCGCCGGATGGCTTCCCAGCCATCGAGCACCGGTAGCGACAGGTCCATGATGATCAGATCCGGGTCGCTCGCGGCGAGCCAATTCGATCCCGGCCATGCCGTCCTCGGCGGTGACCAGCTCGTAATCGTCCTCGAGAAGCTCGATCGCGAGCTCGAGGTTGATCGGGTTGTCCTCGACGACCAGGAGGCGTTTGTTCATGCGTGGCTTCCTCGGTTGGTCGCGCGGCGCACGCAGGCTCCGACCCGATGGACATCGGCGGAGCCCTTCGAGAGCACCTCCACGACGCCACCATTCAGACGTTTTCGATCCTCGATCGTGAGGTCCATCGCGGTGTACACGACGACCGCGACGTCGTTGCCATTACGCCGGCTCCTCACGTGCTCGAGGACGTGAAAGCCGTCGATGTGGGGCAACATGAGATCGAGCACGATCGCTTGCGGTAGTTGCTTCTCGATCTCCTCGACCGCGACCTTGCCGTCGCTCGCGATCCGGATCTGAAACCCGAGCTCGGTGAGGTGATCGACGAGCATGGTCTGGGTCGCCGGATCGTCCTCGACGACGAGGACGTCGGCGTCGCGCCCGAGGCCGATGCGTCGGAACACTTCGAGGAAGTCCTCCGGGGCGACCGGCTTGGTCAGCCAGCCGACGATCCCGAGGTCCCACGCTCGTGGCTCGTTGTCGAGCATGCTGGTGACGATCACCGGCGTCGACGACAGCTCCGGGGTGGCGCGCAGCCGCTTGAGCACCGCCCAGCCGTCCATCTGTGGCATCACCATGTCGAGCAGGATCGCGACGGGCTTGACCTCCATCGCCTTCGCGATCCCGGCCTCGCCGGAGGTCGCGGCCTCGACCCGATAGCCGGCATCCACGAGCTCGGAGCGGAGGAGCTCGATCGCTTCGCGTTGATCGTCGATCACGAGGACGATGGGGCCTTCTCCGGTGGGGGAGAGCGCCGCCTCGACGCGCTCTGCCTTGGCTTCGCCGGGGACGCTGGTGGCGGTCGGGAAACTCACCGTGAAGGTGGTGCCCTTGCCGGGCTCGCTGGTGACGCCGATCTCGCCGTCGAGTAGCCCGAGCAGGCTCTTCACCAGGTGCAGCCCGAGGCCGACGCCGCCGGCGGCGCGGGTGGAGCTGCCGTCGACCTGATGGAACGGATCGAAGATCTTGGCCAGCTGATCCTCCGAGATCCCGACGCCCTGATCCTTCACCGAGATCCGTACGCGATCGCCAGCGCGCTCGACGCGAGCCTCGATCGTGCCGCGGTCGGAGTACTTGATCGCGTTGTTGAGGAGGTTGTCGACGATCTGGCGGAGCCGTACCGGATCGGAGTCGATCCAGACCGCCTCGGCAGGTGGTTCCCACCGGAACGTCAGCCCCTTGTCGGCGGTCGCGGGCGCCAGCGTCGAGATCGCCGCCGACAGCGTGTCGACGGCATCGACGTGCTCGCGCGAGACCCGCAGCATCCCGACCTCGATGCGCTCGACATCGAGCAGGTCGTTGACCATGTCGAGCAGGTGCTTTCCGCTCTCGTGGATCGTGCGCAGGTTCTTGGCCTGGCGCTCCGGGATCACCGACTCGGTCTTCTTGAGCACGACACGGCTAAACCCGATGATCGCGTTGAGCGGCGTGCGGAGCTCGTGCGACATGTTCGCGAGGAACTGCGACTTGAGCCGTCCGGCCTCGACCAGGTCGGTGTTGGTGCGTTCGAGCCGGGTGTTGGTCTGCTCCAGCTCCGAGTTGAGGCCTTCGAGCTTGGCATTGGTGGCCTCGAGCGCTCCGAGCAGCGCCTCGACCGTGTCCTGTCGTCTGCCCGCGAACCACGCGAACAGTCCGAGGAACAGCGGCGCGGTATCGATCACCCACAACAGCGAGACCGTGCGCTGTGCACGCCACACCTCGCCGATCCCACCGAGCTCCATGGTGGCGTGGAACACCGTGGACATGATCGGAAACGCCGCCCCGAACAGCACCCCGTACAGCGCATAGGTACGAGCGTTACGTGACGGTACTGCGGGGGATGCCACCACCGCGATCATACGCCGAACTTCGAGGGCCCACCGTGCCGTGGTCATCAACTCGAGGTGGGAGTCGGTAGGATGAACGTGAACATCGGCCACACGTGTGGCGTCGTCGACTCCACTGCATCGGCCAACCATGCGACGTGCGGTGACATGACGGTGGCACGCGGCGTGCCTCACTCCCCGCGTGCGACTCGTACTCGTGGCAGTCGTCGCTGCCTGCGGCTCGACGACCATCCGGCCCGTCGATGTGGTCACGGTGCCGACCAACGGCGTCGTCGAGGAGCCGATCGCCGCGGCCGCCTACGACACCAAGATGGCGGATCTGCGCGCGACGCTGGCGCGCGGGGGCGTCGAGATCGATACCCGGCCCGTGGTCGAGACCTGTGTCGGTAGTGATCTCGGCGGGCGGTGCGTACGGTGCGAGGTCGCGCGGCGCGCGGATACCGCCGGTCTCGAACCGGACATGATCGATGCGATCGCGGTCGCGTTCGCCCGTTATCCCGATACGGCGTTCGCCGCGATCGAGCTCCGGCACGTCGCGCTGTGTCGAACGATCCGGTACTCCGACGATCCCGGCAGCGGTCCGGCCGGGGTGGCCGTGGTCGGGGGCAAGCGCGTGTTGATCAGCATCGAGCACTTTCGTGGCGAGCTGTCGTACGACGCGTTCACGATCGAGCAGGTCGTGCACCACGAGGTGTTCCACATGCTCGACTACGCGATCAACGCGGCTCACGCCGACAGCGATCCGAGCTGGCGCGCCCTCAACCCGCCGGGTTTCGCGTATCACGCACCGGCCGAGCACACGCGGACGCGACCGGCCGGGTTCGTCGACATCTACGCCACCACCAACGAGACCGAGGATCGCGCCAGCGTGTTCGAGTACCTGCTCGGTCAACCGAGCCGGCTGTGCGAGCTCGCGAAGCTCGACGCGATCGTCGCGGCCAAGACCAGGGCGGTGTGGAAGCGTGCGGCGGGTCTCGTCGGCGAAGCGCGGCTGTCTCGCGCCGCACCGTGCGTCGCGGAGCTGATCCGCACGCGAACCCACAAAGCGCGCTCCGGACCGCGATCGCGCGGTCGACACCCGCGAGCGAGGTCTCGTTCCAGACTAAGGTTGCCGGATGGGAGCTCTCGATCCGATCGCCGGTGTCTCGCTGGAACGCTACGCAGATCTGTGTGTGAAGATGAAGGACTGCGGCACTGACAAGGCCGCGTGCATCGCGATCGCGGCGCAACATGGTGTCGACGCGGCGAGCTGGACCGCCGCGATGGATGGCTGGAACCAGCGCATGCAGGATCGATCCACCGCCGGTCAGGTCGCGCTCGCGTACATGCCGCTGTACCAGGCGGCGCTCGCGCGCACGGGGGACGTCGCGACGGCCAGTCTCGAGGACTACGCCGGCATGATCGTGATGCTCAACCACAAGCGGTTCGGGCTCGACGCGATGTACGCGCACTACGGCATCGACGTGAACAAGTGGAGCCAGATCTCGACCTACTGGGTCGGCGAGCTCGCCAAGGATCAACAGGTCGCGCAGAAGTTCGGTGGCCTGACCGGGCAGCTCCGCCAGCAACTCGATGCCGGGGGGCCGCCGCCGGCGCGCGGGCAGGGCAGTGCGCCGAGCGGCGTGTCCGGATCCGACGTGGTCGCCGCCTCCCAGGCGGTCTCCGATTTCCCGCCGGTCGCGGTCGGCGAGGGCTGCGTGGTCAAGTGGAGCGACGGTCACCGCTACCCGGGGCAAGTCGTCGAGGCCGGCAAGGGGCAGTGCCTGATCGCGTTCGGCAACGGCGCGCGGCACTGGGTGCCGAACAGCGAGATCTCGAACAACGGCGGTAAGCCCGTGGTGATCGATCCGGCGACCGGTCGAGTCGTCGACTGAGCGTTCCCCGTCTAGTCCGGAACGACGTCGATGTCGGCCCCGTAGTTGTCCGAGCCGCTGAGCCCGACGTCGGTGAACTCGACGATCAAGGTGTAGTCGTTGCTCGCGTCGGGGAGCTGGACCGCGGTCGGCGTGGTGTCGCGTCGTCCGAGGGTGTGGGTCACGGTCACGGTCGACGGCACCGTCGGAAGTGGTGTGGGCAGCGTCGTGTAGCTGCTCGACATGCAGTTGCAGTCACGGTTCTCGGCATCCGGGATGTCGGGCCAGTCCGGCTGCCACGCGACCTGGTCGAGCATGGTCGGGAGGTTCGTGAAGGTCTCGCGGCCGGGTGCCGCGAACTGGTAGTGCATCCACGTGATCGAGGTGCCGTGGATGATCACGTCGCTGCGACCGTCGATCTTGGCCTCGACGTGGAGGTGGAACGCCGCCGGTGGTGGCGTGTCGACGCCGTCGGCATCCGTGGCCGGCGTCGCGTCGTCGCCGGACGGAGTGCCCGCGGCGTCGATCACCGGATTGGCGGTCGGCGAATAGCTACACCCGGCCACGGCCATCAGCACGAGCCCCCACCGCATGGCTCGATGATATCGCGCATGGCGCGCGACGGATCGCCGAACCACGGTGGTAGATCGTCCGACACGGAGGTCAGGTCTGGCAGGCCTTCGCGAGCAGGCGCACGTGGCCGAGGCGGCCGCCGACGGCGATCTGGAAGAAGCCATCATCGGCGCGCGACGCGCCGGTCATCGCGAGGATCGAGTAGGCCTTCGGATCGCGGGCCTCGAGGTCGCGTGACGGTTTGAACCGCAGGCAGCCGTCGAGCTTCGATGCGTCGAGCTGGTCGGCGAGATCGATCTGGAGCCGGAGCTTCATCTCCAGATCGCGCGAGCCGAGCTCCCAGTTGGTAACCGACACCTTGCCGTGCTCGACGGAGACCTTGGCATCGAAGCGATCGAACGCGATCGCGGCGAGAGCGATGTCACCCAGCTTCGGCAACGTCGTCTTCATCTCCGGATCGCCGAGCGCGCAGCCGGTCGGACAGCTGACGTGAACGCTGCCAGTGGTCTCGGCGTATTGCCGCGCGCCACCGACCTTCGGGATCTCGAGATCGACGTCGACATCCGCCAGCCCGGACATCGGGACTCCCGCGAGGGTCTGCTTCACGATCGGCATGGCCTCGAGCGGGACCTTCTGCCGGTGTACCGCCACGCGCACTGCATCGGCGGTCTCGTGTACGGCGTCGGCTGGATCGAATGGTCCGGTCTTCACGTCGTCGTGGTTGCCGCAGGCGGCCGAGCTTGAAACAGCGAAGACGAACAGGAGGGTGCGCATGTGTTCGTGGAGTTCACGTCGTGGACCAAGCCCGTCCACGCGGCTTCGCGAGCTTGTCCTCCGTCCGGCGAATTCGCCTGCCAGGCTGTCACGCGGTCGCGACACGCTGGCAGCATGACGCGGCGCGAACGGTCGTGCGAGCGATCATTGCCGGTGCACGGTGCAGCGATCGGCCCACGGCATCTCGGTGAGGGCGGGCAGCCCGAGATCGACGCCGCAGACATCGCACCGCCCGAACCGATCGTCCCCGGCGTCGAGCAACTGCCGCCTGCCCTCGACCTGATCGAGCATCTTGCGGAGCATCTCTTCGGGACGGATGCCCGGCTTCTCGGCCAGCAAGGCCGCGAGCTCGGGTGGGTGCTTGCCCGCGAGCGCCTCGGCGAGCAGCGTCGCGAGCGTCTGGCCGCGCGCCATCAACTGCTGGCGCAAGGTCGCGAGCGTGGGCGGATCGTAGCGAATCGACACGCGAGGACCTTCGCACGGACGCGCGCGGTCAGGTGATTGGCGCGCTCGGTCACTGGCCCGCGCTGCCTCGCGTGAGACGGAAGCTGCATGACCACCTTCGAAACCGTCGTCTCGTTCATGGGTCTCGGCCGGATCGCCCTCGGCCTCGCACCGTTCGTCGCCGCGGGCCCGTCGTCGCGGCTCCTCGGCTTTCCGATCGGGCACGACAACCCGACGGCCCGCCTGATGGGGCGGCTGTTCGGCGTCCGCGACATCGGGCTCGGCGTGCTGGCGTTCTACGCGCTCCGGCACCCGGAGACCGCACCGTTTCTGTTCTTGTTCAACGCCTTCATGGACTTCGGCGATCTCGTGTCGATCGCGATCCCGCTCGTCAAGCGCGAGGGCATCGACCGCGCGGCCCTGATGTCGGGGGCATTCGCCGCGATCGCCGCGCCGGCGTGGCTCGTGCTGTGGCTGATCGCGCGATAATCGGGGCATGGGTACGGTCAGCGTCCTGCTCCTGCGCCCGGTGCTCCTCGCGGTGGGGAGCAGTCGGCTCGACGCGTTCTGGCGCGCGACCGATCTCACCGCCGAGATCGTCGGCGACGACGAGGCGCGGATCTCGGCGCCGCAGTTCTGCGTCGCCTGGGCCGAGGCGCTGCGGCTCACCGGCGACCGCACGCTCGCCCTGGCGATCGCATCCGCGACGCCACCGGGCGCGTTCGGCATCGTCGAGTACGTGTGCCGTTCGGCGGCGACGCTCGGCGACGCGCTTCGCCAGTGGGTGCGCTACCTGAACCTGCTCGACGACGCCGTCGAGGTCGGGCTGGTCGTCGAGGGCGACCGCGCGTATCTGCGCGTCGTGCGCGAGAGCGAAGCGCCGGCGCCGGCGTCGCACGAGCTGTGCTGGGGGCTCGTGGCGCGCTACGCGCGCGAGCTGTCGGCGGCGCCGTTTCGGGTCGGCGCGGTCGAGTTCGCGCACCCCGGCGATCCGGCGGCGTATCGCACCTGGTTCGACGCCCCGGTCACGTTCGGTGCCGACACCACGCAGCTCGTGATGCCGGCGAGCGTGCTCGACGCGAGCCTGGTGAGCTCGGATCCGTCGCTGCTGGCGATCCTGACCCGCGCGGCCGACGAGCTCGCACACAAGCTTCCGGACGACTCGACGATCACCGCCAAGGTGCGGCGCGTGCTCGCCGAGGCGCTACGCACCAATGACGCCGGGGTCGACAGCGTCGCGAAGAAGCTCGGCCTCACCGGCCGCAGCCTGCAGCGCCGCCTCGAAGAAGAGGGCACGACGTTCGCGAAGCTGCGCGAGCTCGTGCGAGAAGAGCTGGCGCAGCGCTACTTGAAGGACGGGCTCGCGATCGCCGAGATTCTCGTTCCTGCTCGGGTTCTCGGAGCCGAGCGCGTTCTTCCGCGCGTTCAAGCGGTGGACGGGCGAGACCCCGCTCGCCGCACGCCGTCGCGTCCAGCCGGCCTGAAGCGGTCACTCGGTTGGCGCGCGCGGTCACTGGCGAGCGCGCTCGCCGATGCGACAACGCGGTCATGACGCTACCGACCTACGACACCCACCCGATCTGGCGCCGCTACGAAGCGTTCTTTCCCGAGGGAATGCGCACCACTCCCGAGTCGACCCCGCGCGAGAGTTACTGGCGCTGGCGCGGCCTCGACGTCCACCTCGACCGGCTCGAGGTCCCGAGCTCGCCGATCAAGGTGATCGTGGTCCATGGCGCCGGCGCCTACGGCCGCGTCATGGCGCCCGCCGCGGTGCTCGCCCGGCGCTACGGCTACGAGACCGTGTCGCCCGACCTGCCGGGATACGGCCTGACCCGCGTGCCGCGGCGGCAGCTGACGTACGGCCTGTGGATCGATTGTCTGTGCGACCTGATCGACGCCGAGCTCGCACGCGACGCGCGCCCGGTGGTGCTGTTCGGCGTCAGCCTGGGCGGCTTGCTCGCCTACCAGGCCGCCGCACGGTCGCGGCGGGTCAGCGCGTTGATCGCGACCACGCTCGCCGATCCGCGCGAGCGCGAGGTGCGCCGCGGGTTCGCGCGTACGCCGCTGCTCGGGACCGCCGGGCTGTGGCTGCTCGACAAGCTCGCGCCGCTCACCGACGGGTTGCCGTTGCCGATGGCGGTGATGTCGAAGATGCACCGGATCTCGAACCGCCCCGAGCTCTCGGCCCTGGTCCGCCGCGATCGACTCGGTGGCGGGAGCTGGGTGCCCGCGCGGTTCCTGCGCACGCTGATGACGACCGCTCCGGCGCTCGAACCCGAGCAGTTCGACGTCTGCCCGGTCCTGCTCGCGCATCCCGGCGTCGATCGGATGACCGACATCGCGCTGTCGCGCCGGTTCTTCGAACGCATCGCCGCACCCAAGCACATGGTGGTGCTCGAGGGCGCGAGTCACATGCCGACCGAGCATCCCGGCGTCGATCAGCTCGAGGCGGCCGTGCTCGGGTTCTTGCGCGAGCGGTTCGGAGCGCGTCGCGCGGCCTAGCAGTTCACGCTATAACGGCGCGGTGCGAGTGCTCGCGCTGATCGTCGTCCTGTTCGGCGCGTCTTGTCGACGGGATCCGCCGATGACGATCGAGCAGCAGGTCGCGACGTATCCCTATCGCGGCCGGCGTGCCGCCGTTTGCGCCGCTGCCGAAGCCGAACGCCGCGATCGCGCGGCCCGAGGCCTGGAAGCCCGACGGCCGCCCGACGCTCGTCTTGTTCACCGCGTCGTGGTGCCCGAGTTGCCCCGCGAGCATCCTCACCGACATCGCGATCGCGAACGAGTATCGCGATCGCTACCGGGTTGGCGTCGGGCTGGTCGAGAACACCGATCGCGACTTCCTCAGCTCGCCGATGGCTCACTTGTTCGCCGGCATCCCGGTATGGAATGCCGACAGCATCCAGGACCTCGCAGTGCGTTGTCGGGCGGCGGCGATCCCGATGGCGTGCCTCGTCGATCGCGGGCGCGTCATCTACCACGGGCCGGCGGTCAGTGCGCGGCACGTGCTCGACGAGTACAGCCGTGCGAACGAGGCCGTGGTGGTGGAGGAGGCCGCGAACCACGCGCGGGCGGTCGCGTGGCTCGCGACCGGCGTGACGTCCGATCGGTTCGACGAGTTCGTCGCCGCGACCCACAACGATCCTGGATGGCAACACGCCATCGCCCTCCAGCTCGCGCAGCGGCGTCCGGCCTCGGCGACCGATCTCGTGCTCGCCGTCCAGCTCGGGCGCGCCGCGGTCGCCGCCGGCGGCGGGCTCGATTACATCCACCTCGATACCTACAACCTGGCGCTCTCGAAGGCGGGCCACGCCGAGGATGCCGACAAGGTGAGCTGGCGCGTGCTCGCCGTGTGCATCACCTCCCACGGCGAGTGCCTGACCGAGCGCACGCGCGCGTACGGCTTCATCTATTACTGGCGCGAGACCCACGGCCACCCGCGGCACTAGAAAGTGCTGGCATTCGAAGTCGAGCTGTTTTTTGATCGGGAGGTGCAACATCAGGAGGTGGTGAGGGGGCGGCGGGATCAGGTGTTGTTCTTCGACCCGCCCGATGGAAAACCGGATCTGGATCCGATCCCGCGCGTGGTCGTGTTCGCGAGCCAGCGCAGGGTCCCCGCGACGATCGGGGCGTGCTCGATCGATCCTGTCGATACCCGGCTCTTCGGTGACGTCTACGCGGGACGCCGGTGGATTCGCGTTACCGATCCCTCGGGCATCGTCCCCGGTCGCGGCTACCTGATGGCCCATCCGGAGGGAGAGCGGGAATGGATCGTCGTCGACGCCGTCGATGACGATCGGCTCGACCTCCGGCACCCGCTGGTCCACCGGTACGCGGGAGCGGCCACGATCGTCGGTTGTCGAATCTCGATCGCGGTGGATCCGGCGTGGGCCGATGATCTGGCGAACCTCTCGGAAGCGTCCGGGAGCAACACCGGCCTCGGTCGGTACACGCTCCGGTGGTCGTACTCGTTCCACCAGGTCGAGATGTCCGGGATCAGCTTCGCGGACGTCGTGACGTGTGCGGCGGACGAGCTCGTTACCTGCGAGGACGTCGAGCGTCGCCACCCGGGTTGGCTCGATGCGTTGCCTCCCGACCAGCGAGAGAGTGAAGGGGCGAGCTACATCGAGGAGGCGGCTCGCGTGATCCGGATCGAGGCGGTCGGAGATGCGCACGCGCAGCGCCGGATCCTCGATCGGCACGTGCTCCACGAGCTGATCGACCGGAGGGCGAACATGCTCCGGCTCGAGACCGAGGTCATGTACGGCACAAGATGTCTCGACGAGCTCGAGCTCGCCGAGCGCAGGTACCACGAGCTCTACGCGAAGCTCGTCGGGGTGCCGAGTCCCACGGACACGACGCGACCGAAACGTCAGAACAAGTCCAGCGCCTCGGTCCGGATCCCCAAGTTCACGTTTTGATCGACGTCGGCGTGGGTCAGGGACTCGCGCCTCGCGACGGTCCGGACCGCGCGTTCGCGTTCGGCGCGCTCGCACTCTCCAGGCGAGCGACCACGATCTCGAGCCACGTCCGCTCGGCAATGCCGAGGCCGACGAACTCGATGCCGAGCCCGACGGGCTCGTGCTGGACGACCCGGCGCACGACGCCGCGGACGGTCATCGAGGGTCCTCCGTCGATCAACAGCGACAGATCGCAGGTGGTGCCGATCGGATCGAGCACCAGCGAGTTCACGAACACGCCGCTGACGCTGATGTTTCGCGTCGTGGTTTCGATCTCGAGCTCCGAGCTCGCGTACACGACGCGGAGCTCGAGCGGCACGCGCTCGTGGATCCGGCGATCGAGGGGAGGATCGGTGGGGGCCGTGGCGCGCGACAGCGTCGGACGCGAGGAAGCCTGGGGAAAACGCGGATGGCCGAGGTCGCCGATCTGGGCCAGTGGCATGAGCTTGAGCGTCGTGCTCTCGCTGGTCTCGTCATCCATCGCGAGCAGCGTCAGACGATAGGCGCCGATGTCGAGCACGTCGCCGCTCGCGAGCTGGGCGGTCCCGTCGAGGGACACGCCGTTGCGCAGCGTGCCGTTCGAGCTGCCGAGGTCCCGCGCGTAGACCGTGTCACCCGTGCGGGAGAGCTGCAGGTGCTTGCGCGAGATCGCGGGGTCGTTGAATCGCAACGCGCATCGCACGTCGCGACCGATCACCGTGTCGCCCTCTGGCAACACGACGCAGTACCCCATGTACTCGAGGTAGACCTCCATCTGCACCACGACCTCGATCGACATGCTCGCACCAACGGCAGCGCCGTACAACGCCCGCAAACAGCGCGCGACCGCGGAACCGTGTTGACTCCTTTCCTTACCCTCGCTTACAAGCTCGATGTGCTGCTCGATCGAGATCTCGCGTGTCGGCTGGAGGAGACAGAGGGAACGATCGGTGCGTCGTTCGTCGATGCGCGCAACCGGCTATCGCGATCGGCCAACGCCGCCACACGGACGATCCACGGCGCGATCGCGATCTTCGACGGTCCGGAGTCGCCGCTCACGCAGACGTTCGCGCTCGGTACCCGGGTAGCGGTGACCATCGCCGAGGTCGCAGAGATCGAGGCGTTCTTCGATTCGCGCGGTGCCGACACCCAGCACGAGGTGTGTCCGCTCGCGGGAGTCGAGACCACGGCGCTCCTGGTCGCACGCGGCTACCACCCGATCGAGATGTCCAACGTGCTGACCCGCGCGCTCGACGACGTCGGCGAACCATCGAACGGTGCGTTGCGTGTCCGCGCGATCGATCCCGTCGCCGATGGCTCGGCGTGGATCGAGACCGCGGTCGAGGGCTGGTCGTCGGAGCCGTCGGTCGCCGGCGCGATCCGCGCGCTCGCCGAGGTCAACATCGAGAACCGCTCGATGACGCACTTCGCGGTCGAGCGCGACGGTGCGCCGATCGCCACCGGCTCGCTGGGCATCCACGGCGACGTCGCGTTGCTCGCCGGTGCGAGCACGATCCCGTCGGCGCGCGGGCAGGGTGCGCAGCGCTTGCTCCTGGCGACGCGGCTCGCGGCCGCCCGCGAGCAGGGCTGCTCGGT
Source organism: uncultured delta proteobacterium (assembly GCA_963772655.1). Classification (GTDB taxonomy): domain Bacteria; phylum Myxococcota_A; class Polyangia; order Haliangiales; family Haliangiaceae; genus JABFXX01. The sequence goes on along the minus strand of CAVYYE010000003.1, from coordinate 35,244 downwards.
CGCGATGATCGTCGCGGAGGTCGGCTCGATCTCGCAGCGCAACGCGGAGCGCGACGGGTTCCGGGTCGGCTACACGCGGACCAAGTGGCGCCGTTCGCGCTAGATCGCGCGGAGCGCTACTATCGACCACGATGGAGCGAGACGCCGGGTACGACCTGGGCGTGCACAGCACCTCGGCGGCCTTCGCCTTGGCCTGGAGCATCTCGATCATCTTGAGCGTGAGCCTGATCGAGGCCGCGCAGAAGTTCGGGGTCCTGCTGCTGCTGCCGCAGATGATGTCGAATCATCACCACACGAACTTCCTCGATCCACAGGGATACGCCGCCGAGTTCTACCAGCGGTTTCATACGCACCTCGCCAAGTGCATCAACGCCTTGCGTGGACGCTGGGAGAACGCGTTGGCGAGCGAGCCGCCGTGCCTCGTAGAGCTGGTCGGCGTGGAAGACGTGATCGACAAGCTCGTGTACACGGCCACCAACCCGGTCAAGGATGGGCTGGTGGAACGGGCGCACCAGTGGCCGGGACCGCGTACCGTCGCTGCGCTCTTCAACGGGAAAATGCTTCGCGCGACGAGGCCCGCGTTCTTGTTTCGAGAGGACGGCCCGATGCCCGAAGTCGTGGAGATGAAGCTCGGGATCCCGCCCGAGCTCGGAGATCCCGAGGAAGTCCTGGCTCGAGTGCGAGCTGGGTGCCTCGCGGTCGAGCAGGCAGCTGCAGCACGTCGTGCAAAGACACAACGCCAGGTCCTGGGGCGGCGCCGCGTGAGGCGGCAGTCGTGGCGAGCATCACCGACGACCACCGAGCCACGCCGCGGATTGCGTCCGCGGGTGGCGGCGCGGAACCGGTGGATGCGGATCGCGGCACTCCAGCGCAATCGCGGGTTCGAAGATGCGTATGCCGCGGCGCGGAACCGTTGGCTGGCTGGCGAGCACGCGGTGTTCCCCGTCGGCACCTACTGGCTACGAAGGTTTGCCAACGTTCCCGTCGAGCGGATAGACGCACGATCCGCACGCTGACATTCGAAGGTGCATTCCCTCTGAGATGGCGTGTTCGTCCGAGCGAACGCGTCGTCGCGGCGTGGAGTGAGACGATTATTGGGGATCGAGCGAAAGGGCGAGGGGGACCGGCGAGGCACTATTCGTGGTGGGGGATGTGAGGTATTGAGTGAATCACCTCGGGTCCGGATCACCGGATCACCGCGGTGCGAGCCTCAGAAGCCCAGCCGCGACGGATGGAGGATGTGTGATGTGACCGGCTGATTCCGCTCGGGGATCTCGACCGTCGCGAGCGTTGGTTTCACGGTTCATGAAAGTTCTGGGCGGCCGACCCGGAGAGGTGTGGAGTCGAGTACCCGATTCGAACCAACGTGCCCCGACGTCGCGAGTCGGCTGGAGGTGCTCGAGCGCGAGGTCGCACGTCTGCGCACAGACGACACGACAGCAGCGAGCGTGGCACCGGACGCCATCGCCTCGAGCCTCAACATCTTCCTGTTCAGCAACGATCTCGATCGCGTGCTCGCCGCACTGAACCTTGCGACGACGTCCGCCGCGATGGGCGCGCCCAGCCGGATCTTCTTCGCATTCTGGGGCGCCGCGATCCTGCGGCGCGCCCAGCCGCGGCGTACGCGCTCGGCGTTCGAACGTCTGATCGGCTGGATGGTGCCGCGCGATCTCTCCCGGTTGAGGATGTCTCGGCTCCACTTCGGCGGTGCAGGTACCGCCATGCTGAAGCGGCGCATGCGTGCGCAGAACCTCACGAGTTGTGACGAGCTCCTCGCGATGGCGCGCGAGCTCGGGGTCGAGTTTCGCGTGTGCGAGATGAGCTTGTCGCTGCTCGGTATGACGCCCGACGACCTCATCGAGTATCCAGACCTGCTGCCGTGCGGTGCTGCCACCTTTCTCGACATGGCCGACAGGGGCCAGACCCTGTTCATCTGAATCCTCGGAGCCTCCATGAACGACCTGAAGCCAAGCGTCGCCCCGAACAACACGGAGGTCATCCTCATCGCAACGGGCATGCGGTGTCCCCGGCCGCTGTTCGAGGTCAACAAGGGCATCAAGGCTCTTCCGTCCGGAAGCCTCCTCGTGGTGCACGCCGACGACATGGCGTTCCCTCCCGACATCCAGGCGTGGTGCCGCCGGACCGGCAACGAGCTGGTGTCGCTGGACCAGGAACCCCATCGGTTCGTCGCCCGGATCCGGAAGGTCTAGGGAAGGCTCATGTCCACTACCAAGGGCTTGCTGATCATCCTCACGACCGGCGCCGAGGACCGCGGCAATCGCGCCACCCTCGCGTTCGCGATGGGCGTGTCGGCGCTGATCTCTGGGGTGCCCGCGACGATCTACATGACGATCTCGGGGGCGTTCTGGTCGCGCCAGAGCGCGATCAAGTCGGCGCACATCGTGGGGTTCGAGCCACTCGGCGTCTACGTCGGCCAGTTCATCGAGGCCGGCGGCAAGATCTACGTGTGCGGCCCGTGCAACGAGTTCCACTGCTCGATCGCCAAGGACTCGCCGCTGCTGCCCACCGCGGAACTGACGGGGCTCACCCATATCGTCGACGTCGCACTCGAGGCCTCCATTGTCACGCTCTAAGCGCATGTCGGTTGTCGGCCTGGACGTCGCGGAACAGCTCGCGCAGATCCGGTTCGAGTTGCGGCGAGGCGATTCCCAGCGCGTCGAGCGGTTGCTCTACCTGCTCGAGCAAAGCGTCACCGACCAGCTCCGCGCCAGCGAGGCCCAGCTCGAGGCGGTGGCCGACGCCAACGCCCTGGGCGCCGAGCTGTGCGCCAACCTCCAGGCGCTGATCGACGATGCGTTGGCGCGCAATGCCCAGCTCGTGGCCCAGAACAGCGACATCGACCGGAGCCGGCATCTGCTCGAGCAGCAGGTCAGCGCACTGGCCGACGCCAATGTCGAGGCGTCGTTCGCCTTGGTGGGGCGCGAGACCGCGCTCAGCGAGATATCAGCACGGCACGCTGCCGCGGAGCGCGCTACCGCCAGGCTCGCGGGGCAGATCACGAGTCTCGAGCGCCAGGTGCGAGCTCTCGCCGACGCCAACGTCGAGGCGTCCGTGATGGCGAGCGAGCACGCCGAGCGCCTGCATGACATCGACACTCGCCGGCGCGAGCTCGAGGAGTCGCTGTGCTCGATGCGTGACTGCGTGTTCCTCGACGACCTGACGGGTCTGAACAATCGCAGGTTCTTCCGCGAGCAGATCGACAAGGAGTTCGCCCGCGCGCGCCGCTACGGCCGCGAGCTGTCGGTGGTGTTCATCGACGTCGACCACTTCAAGCAGTTCAACGACACCCACGGCCACGTCGAGGGTGATCGGTTGCTCCGCGAGCTCGGCCAGCTGCTCCAGGACGAGGTCCGCGTGACCGACGTCGTGGTCGGACGCGACGTCGCGGCCGACGTCTCGGTGGCGGCGTTTGCTGCGCGCTACGGTGGCGAGGAGTTCGTGCTGGTGCTGCCCGAGACCACGCTCGAGGGTGCCGCGCGCGTGGCCGAGCGCGTCCGCATGCGGGTCCACGAGCGGATGTTCGTCGGGCGCGAGACCCAGCCGAACGGACGCATCACCGTCAGCCTGGGCGTCGCGAACCTGGCGACGAGCGACGACGATCCGAGGGGACTCACGCGCCGCGCCGACGAGGCACTGTACGACGCCAAGCGCACCGGGCGTGACCGTGTGGCGAGTGCGCCTGTGGTCACGAGCCCGGACTGACCGGCGACCACGATGCCGGCGCGGCCCGCATCCGAACACGAGCCTCGGCACGTCATCAGTGCTGGCGGCCGACTACGACGGTCTCGAGGAGTCGGAGCGCGTCACTCCACCGGGTGAGACCCAATCGACACTCGCCGGAGCGATCACTTCATCGGGCAGCGAGGCGGCTCGCTTCCCGCCGGTGGATGGAACTGGATGCCCTGGAGATCTCCATGCGGGTCGAGCTCGATCGAGAGCTCGAGCGGGCCGCCCTTGGGGCACGCGAGCGCGAGACGACTATTGGGGATCGAGCGAAAGGGCGAGGGGGACCGGCGAGGCACTATTCGTGGTGGGGGATGTGAGGTATTGAGTGAATCACCTCGGGTCCGGATCACCGGATCCGAGGGAGTCGAGCTCTACGACCCGATCGACACGATTCACGTGACCGAGGCTGCGTTCGACCGGATGATGGCTCGGTACTTTCAGGTCATCGTCGAGGGCGTGACCTCGCACGATCGTCCCGAGGCACACGAGGCATGGTGGGGCCGTTGGGTCGAGGCGGCCGACACGTTGAAGAACCGCGTTTCGGGCTGACCTCATACATGCCCGACCCGAGGTCATTTCGCGTCACCGCGGCGTGTGAGGTGAGCGCGGAGATGTTGGCGGCAGCAGCGAGCTTGCGCGATCAATCCTCCACCGAGCGCGGATCGTCGCTGATGAACAGCGGAAACCGGCTCGTGCCCGTGATGCACAGCCGCGTCGGCGGGGCACCGCGATAGCTCGCCGCGGACTCCTCGGGATCCGGCTCGCGGACGCCCCCGCCGAACACCGCGATCCGCTCGTCGGCCTCGAGGATCGACTCGCGGTAGCGCAGCCCGTCGGCGAGCGGATGCGAGAACTCGAGCAGCCGGTGTCTCGCGAGCAACGCCTCCTCGCGCGGGGTTCGCAGGCGCAACGTCGAGGACGTGACGTGATCGATGCCCGTCGACATGACCGCGTGTGCGGGATCGACGAACGCGCGTGAGTCGCCATCTGCGAGGACGAACGGAATTCCCTCCTGCTCGGTGACCAGCGTGCGGAGCATCGTGCGATTCGCCATCGCATCGATCGAGACCTCGTAGTAGACGCATAGCCGACCGGACAGGGGTGCCTCGAGCAGACGGCCATCGGCGGGGCGCGCGAGGCCGACCAGCTTGCCGAACGTGTTCTCGGGCATCTCCGCGAGCGCGAACCGCGGGGCGGCGTGCATCAGCTTGCGATGGCGGCGCTCCGCGAGCCTTCGCCGCAGCGCACCCGGCATCCGGCTCGCGAGCCCGATCAGATCGGTGAGGTTCAGGCGATTCATGGCAGGCCGATGACGATAGCGTGGGCGAGACCGGACCCGAGGTCATTTCACATGTCCGGGTCGGTGTCCGAGTGGCGGCCATCGCATACATCCTCGGCTACGGTGTCGTTCGTTTCGCGCTCGAGCTCGTGCGCGGAGATGCGAAGCGCCCGCAGCTCGGCGGGATCAGCGAGGCCCAGTGGTTTGCCGTCGCGACCGTGGTCGCGTGCGCGATCTGGCGACCCTCCGTGCCGTCGATCGCCGCCGCCACCGTCCTCGTCATCGCGGCCGCGGTCTTGTTCGTCACGCGTGCGAAGCGCGAGCTATTCCACCCCGCGCACGTCTACGAGCTCCACCGCGCATGCGTCCGCGCGCTCGACACCGGCGCTCGCCAGCACACGTCGGGTGGCGTCGCCGCGAGCTGTCACGACCTTCCGGATCGCCGCATCGACTGCGTGCTTCGGCCGACGATCCGCGGTGGTCGATCGCCGCGGCCGATCGGCTCGCGACGATGCTGTGGCCGAGCCCCGAGGTAGTCGCTGGTCGGCTCGAAGGTGTCGTTCACGTGATCGTGCGCCGCGACGAATGGTCGTGAGCCTCGGAACCACGAACCGAAGCAGCGGCTCAGTGGCAGTCGAATGCGTGGTCGACGCAGGTGCACTCGGTCCGGGGGAAGCCACCCGCGTACGGACAGATCGTCGTGATCGGCAGCGAGCACGCGGCGCCCTGCGGTGGCTCGGTGCTCGGGCAGTCCGCGGGACAGCTCGAGAAGCACTCCCAGGTGCCGGCATCCGAGCACGAGCACCCGCCGGAGACCGGCTCCTCGTCGCAGGTCGCGTGACCCTCGATGAAGCACGACGCCCCCGGATCGCAGCGCGCTCCCTGTGCGCCGCCGACGAGGGCGCAGTCGCGTTGCACGTCGGTGCCGCCGTCGGGCATCGGACCACCCGAGCCGTGCTCGCAACCGGCAAACCACACCGCGATCAGGAGCAACAGAGCGCGCATGCCCATCGGTTCAGCAACCGCCGTGCCCCCGCAACCTACCGACACCGCATCGGCGGGAATCGAGTTCGGCGCACGATCGCGACAGTGATGTCGCGACTTCGGCTCGCTCGTCCCGCGCTCAGCGAGCCGCCTCGAGAGCCTCGAGCACGCGGCGTGCCGCGGCACTGAGGTGTTTGCGGCGCGCATCGTTCGCGGGTAGCACGACCCGTGGCTCGTAGACGAACACGACATTGTTCTCGAGTCGGTCGTAGCTCACGGGCTTCGCCACCCGCGCGAGTGCCTCCACGAGACCGAGCACCTGCGCCGCGGGAATCACGCGCTCGGTCGATATCCCCGCGACGCGCTTCACCGTGGGCTCTGCGGTGGAGAGCACCCATCCGATCGAATACGTCCCCTGACCATCCTCGGCGAGCGCGATCTCGTAGCGAGCCTCGAGTACCGGCGTTCCGTCCGGACGTACCCACACGACCTTTCCTCCCTCGTGATGTGTGTGGATCGCGCCGAGCTCGAGGAGCAGGTCGTTGACGAGCTGCGAACGACCGATCACGTCCGCATCGGCCAGCGCGACCACGGGGAGCTCCGCGGTTGCCGCGGGCACGAGTGCGACGCACCGATGAGCGTCGTCGAGGGAACACGCGACCGCATCGCCGGCGGGTCGCGTCTTCGGAACGGGGGCGATCTGGCGCAACGATCGCCACTCGTCGACGATCTCACCCGCGAACGCACCTGCACGGGCGAGCTTCACCGCTCCGGGGCGCAGATCGATGACCTTCGCTGCCCGCAGACCACGAGCGACTCGCATGACGACATCCTCTCCGACCTCTGGACGCCACTTCGGCGGCCACTTCAACACCCAGCTCCGGCGCGCCCACCGTGCTTCGAGGTCAGCGCGCAAGGTACCGAACAGCTGCGCATATCTCACCGGGAGCTCGTAGACGCGTTTCGGATCGCGTTGCGACGAACGGGCTCGTTCCTGCAGATAGCAGCGCTCTCCATCGCTTCCGACGGAGAGCCCGAAGTCCCACAGGTTGCGCGTTGTCTTCACGAGCGCGATTCCCCCAGGACGTGGGCAGTGCGCCGCCCCGAGCGAGCGTTCGGGAATCACGTGGTCTCGCGGATGCTCGTGGAGCGAACCGAACAGCTCGCCACTGACGGTGGTGTTGTCGACCCGGGTCGCCGTGTACAGCATCAGGGTGTCGTCCTCGAGTACGAGGTAGCCATCGCCGACGCCGAGCTCGGTCGCATGCTCCCGCTTCGACCGTCCACACGCGATGACGGCGAGCAGGATGACGGCGAACCTCACGCCGACGATCCTCGCACGAACGTCGTGGCGTGCCATCTCGGTCGCGGCGATCACTTCAGCGGGCAACGAGGCGGCTCGCTGTCCATCGGTGGATGGAACTGGATGCCCTGGAGATCTCCATGCGGGTCGAACTGGATCGAGAGCTCGAGCGGGCCACCCTTCGAGCACGCGAGCGCGAGGGTCCATCCGAAGCCCTCGTGTCTGAATGCGCCGGTTCTGCACGTGCCGAACTGGGTCCGCAGCTTCGCCGCCACGCCGCGCGCCTGGGCCTCGGGGATCTGGTGTTTCGGGAACACGCGCTTGTAGGTCGCCGCGTTCCAGCGCCGGTTGTTGATGTGCAGGGCGAGCGCGTTCAGGAACAACGTGCGGACCGCTGGCGGCGGCGCGACCCCCGACGAGCGTCCGATGAAGCCGCCGATCTTGCCCGTACCGTCGAACGCGACGTCGAGCTCGAAGTGACCTCGCTCGCAGGTGAACGCGAACCGAGCGGCGCCGTTGGCGAGCATCTTCACCGGTGCGAACGCCGTGCACGTCCCGTGCAGTGCCTTGTAGCCGGCGAGCTCCTCCGGCTCGCGGGGATCCATCGGACGACCGAGGATCGAGGCGAGCTTGGTGGCGTCGAAGTCGTTGTAGACCTCGAGGAAGGTCGTCAGCGCCGGCGTGAAGCGATCCGAGAACACGGGCTCGCGCGGCTTCATCGCACCGGTCGCCTCGAGGACCGCGAGGGCACGATCCGCGAACGCCTCGGTGTTCGCGTTCCCGAAGTTGGTCAGCACGATGACTCCGACACCTCTCGCGGTGCGCAGAGCCAGGTCGGCGCGGTAGCTGTCGATCGCGCCGTTGTGCCAGATCATGTCGCTGGCCGTGCAGGTCTCGCGATGGACCCAGCCGAAGCCATACGACGATGCGTCGAGCGCGACGAGAGGCTCGCCGGATTTGGGCTTCGGTACGAGCGTGGCGTGCGGTGCGAGCTCGAACCCGGTGAGCTGGGCCTCGCGAATCGTGGCCCGCCGGATCGGACCGCGATCGTCGGCGTCGCGTGGTGGATACGCGGCGAGGAGAAACGCCGCGTAGCGCGCCATGTCGCGCACGCTCGAGTAGATGCCGCCGGCGCCGTCGGCCGCACCGAGCTTCGCCGGTGGTTTCACGGCGGGGCCGCCCTCGGGAAACGCGGGCGCGAGATGGCCGGCGGGAACCGTCGAGGCATCCCAGCCCGACGAGGTCATCCCGAGCGGCGTGAAGATACGGGCCGCGACGACGTCGTGCAGGGGCTGCTTCGCCGCGTGACTCACCACGATGCCGAGCAGCGAGAAGCCGAGGTTCGAATACACCGACTCGATCCCGGGCGCGCGATCGAGCGTGATGTGCGCGAGCGAGCCCACGACCGTGGCCTCGTCGGGCCCGTGCTCGGGATCGAACGGTCCCATGCGCGGCAGGCCCGACGTGTGTTGCGCGAGCTCGCGCAGCGTGATCGGTCGCGCATCGCGCGTCGGATAGACGAGCTTGCTCGCCTCGGGGATCCAGCGCGCGAGCGGATCGTCGAGATCGAGCGCGCCGTCGTCGCGCAACGACAGCAGGGCGAGTCCGGTGAACGACTTCGAGATCGAACCGATGCGATACACGGTGTCGGCCTCGGGGACCGCCTTGGCCTTGGTCGTTCGGGTCGACGACCCCGAAGCCCTTCGCGTACGCGAGCTCGCCGTCGATCACGATGCCGACGGCCAGGCCTCCCACCCCTTGCTTCGTCCGTTCGTCCTCCAGCGCCTTGTCGATCGCCGGAAACGCCGCGACGAGCTTCTGCGTGGCGATCCGGATCGGCAAACGCCGGCGGCGGGCTCGTGGGCGCGAACACCTGGCCGGGTGCGGGCACTTCGACGGGCGCGGTCGGTACCGGCGCCGATGACGCGACCGGTGGCGGCATGGCTGGAGGATTGGCGACGGGTCTGGGCGCCCTCGTACCTCCACATCCGATCGCGAGGAAACCGAGCACCGAAACCAGACACCATCGTCTTCGCATGCCGGGAACGTAGCGGACGTTTCGCTTCGTGTAACCCCGGAGGGTTGAGTTGGACCTACCAGAGGGCGGCACCGCGTCTGCGGGAATCGGGTTCGGCCCGCGATCGCGACAGCGATGTCGTTACCGCGGCGCTCGAAGTCGAATGCCGAGCGACCGATCAGGCGCGTTGGGCCGGCAGTTCGCGCGAGCGCCGGATCTCGTCCTCTCGCTTCTCGAAGCGGATGCGCAACGCCGACGGGAGCCCGACGAGGAACACGGGGATGGCGTGGACGAGGTGATACAAGAACGCGCACGCGAGCGCCTTGTCCTCCGCAACCCCCGTCGCGACGAGCGCCCAGCCCGTGGCCGCCTCGAACACGCCGAGCTGCCCGGGGGTGCTGGGCAACACGGTGCTGATGTTCATGACGACGAACGCCAGCACACAGGCCACCAGATCGACAGGGATCCCGATCGAGTGCATCACGAGCGCGAGCATCGCGACATCGCACAGCTCGGACAGCGTCGACCACACGAACGTGCGAACCAACGTCTTGGCGTCGTTGAGTTGCACGAGCGACCGCCCGAGCGAGAACAACCACCGCCGCACGCGCGTCGTGGGCGTGGCGTGGTGTCGCGTGAGATAGCGGAACATGGTCGTGGCAAGCATCGCCACGGCGAGTCCGATGGCGCCGAGTAGCGTCGCGACCAGGAGCGAGTAGTGGGCCTCGGAAGGCGTGTCGCCCACGAGCATCACGCCGGAGAACATCGCGATCGTGGCGCCGGTCACGACCTTCTCCCAGAGGCCGACCGCGACGACGGCCTCGCTCGGCACGCCGTGGTGCTGGAGCGCGAACACGCGTGCTGCCGAGCCGGCGATCGGGGAGACGATGTAGCCGAGCGCCATCGAGCCGTAGACGAACTGCGCGAGCTGGCGCAGCGGCACCGCGCCGGGAAGCACGGCGAGCAGACTCCGGGTGCGCAGCACGCGCGTGCCGACGCGCAGCGTCGCGTTGACCAGCATGGCCACGAGCACCCACGAGATGTTCGTGGCCGCGAGTACCTCGAGGGCGCGTTCGGGATCGAGGCGGCGCACGAACACGACCGCGAGCACGCCGACCGCGACGATCGCCACGACGTGCAGCACCCGCTTCCACGTGCGCCGCTCGACGTTCATTCCGTACCGATCTCGAGGTCGAGCAGGGGAGCGAGCTTCGACAGCGGGAGCCCGGAATGGAAGCACCGCAACTCGAACAGCATGGTGTTGTCGACGACGCGCGGTCGGCAGCTGTACGCGTGAACGTCCGTGGTGAACGACGAGCTCGGCGCCTGGCCGAACAGTTCGCGAAACCGCGTGAGAGGGGCGTGCGTCGGCGACAGCGTCTCGAGCAACCTCGCCGTCCGAGGATCCCCCCACCGGACCAGTGCATCTCGGATCGACCGCTCGGGATCCGGTGGTACGGGGATGCGGCCCGCGCGCAGCAGCGCGTGATCCTGTGGAGTCGATACCTCGATCTGCCGCGCGGCGCGCAGGAGGCGCCAGAAGTATCCTGCGAGCGGCTCCGCATGTTCTGCGAGATCGCGATCGACGGGTCCCGGCATCGGCGGATGCAGCGTCGCGTTGGTCGACGTGAAGCCGGCGTACCCGAGCTCCGGTGCGCTTCCGGCGAGGCATACCGGCACGGTGTCGGCTGATCCGAGCAGCCAGTTGTCGTCGGTCGGAACCAGCAGGAGGTCGGCAAACGTCGTGACGGACGCGCCGTCCCAGGTCACGAAGCGGTCGGTGCGCAGGCTATACGCGGCCGTGCACTCGACGCGGTCGAACCTCGCGTGCGCCTCGAGCGTCGCGGCCGCGTGCTCGAGCCAGGCCTCGAGAGCGGCGAAGCCGGCCAGCAGCTCCGTCCACGCCTCGCGCGGATAGGGCGGCGAAGCGATCTCGACCAGGCACCGCGAGTATTCCGGGGCGAGGCGCCATCCCTCGGCATGCAATTGCTGCCAGCGCCGGCGCCGGTGCGCGTCGTCGGCGACATACGCGTGGACTGCTGCGACCAAACGATCGGCGGCGAGCAGGTAGGCGAGGGTGTCGTCGACCGACGCGTAGAGCGCGTATTCGCGTTCGAGCCCGATCTCGAGCTGATCGCGGCGCACTACCCGAGCGACTCCACGATGTAGAGGCAGAACGCGCGCAACATGATCTTGGAGATCGAGTCTGCGAGCAGCGGCGAGGCGGCGCGCCACGCCTCCTCGAGGATGGCGTGTGCCTGATCTCGACACGCGGTGAACGCGCCGGCCCGCGTCAGCGTCTCGATGATCGTCGGGACGAGTACGGGCTCGTCCGCACAGCGACCGATCCGATCCCACAGCTCGCGTCGCGCCGGCAGGTCGAGGACACGCATCGCCTCGAGCACGGGCATCGTGACCTTGGCTTGCGCCAGATCCTCGCAGTGCTTGGGGTCGCCCTCGAACCCTTTCAGGTTCTGTACGTCGTCCATGATCTGGAACGCGATGCCGAGCGCTTCGAACAGGTCGGCGAGCGCATGCACCTGCGCGTCGCCACCGCCGGCGACGATCGCTCCGATTCGCGCGAACACCGACGCGGGCGCTCCGGTCTTGAGCAGGTAGACGTTTCGCATCTGCCGCGCGAGAAGGATGACGTCGCCGGTCTCCACGATCTCCTCGGCCATCGCGTGAGTGAAGCCCTGGAGGTCGAGTCCCTGGCCGAGGTGGGCGACACGCATGAACTCGAAGTAGATCTCGTAGATCTGGAGCTTGGCCGCGGCGGGGACATCGAGTCGCGCGAACCACGCCTGCCACACGAAGTAGCAGAACGTGCCGGCGTTGATCGCGATCGGGACGCCATGCGCGACATGGCACGCCGGACCACCACGCCGTGTTGGCGAGGCGTCCTCGACGTCGTCGACGATCAACGATCCGGCGTGGATCACCTCGGCCAGCCCGAGCAGCACGTCGATGACGTCCTGGCGGGACCGGTCGCCGAGCAGCGCGTGGTAGCACACGACCGCGGTGTACGAACGCCAGGCCTTGCCCTTGCGATCGATGATCTCGCGGATCGGCTCGATCAAGACCCGCTGGAACTCGGCGAGGTCGACATCGCTCAGGTAGCGTGCGACGTCATCGCCCAGCACGGCGAGCGCGTGATCGGGGGTCAACGGGATCGGTAGCTGGCGCTCGATCACCCGCGTGGTCTCGCGAGGGATCGCCGCGAACAATTCGGGCAGCGTCGCGGTGGCGTCGCGGGCACGGTGTTCGACATCCGCGATGCCCGTGACGGAGCGACCCGCGACCGTTCCAGAGACGTCGCAGCGGCCGAGCCACCGTGGATCGTCGGTAGTCGCGGTGACCAGCTCCTGATCGGCGAACACCGCGTCGAGCTCGAGGTCGATCTGCGCCGAGGCGATGCGGAGGCGCCACCTCACGGCGTAATCGTGAAACGAGTAGTGGCTGGTCCAGGTGGCCAGCGAGGTGAGGACGGCGTCGTCGTGCGAGGTCTCGCGGCCATCGGCGACGACGATCGCGTGCGTGCCCTCGCTGCGAACCACGGTGGCGTCGTCGAGATGAACGATCACGCGATCGCGATCCGGTCCGGACGCGTCGAACGTGGTCGCGACCCCGCGCGCGATCGCGTGACGAGTCCCCTCGACCGTCAGGGTTCCGGTGACATCGCAACGCGGTGCCCAGCCTGCGAGCACGCGCCGCGGTACCAGCGTCAGCTCGCAGCCGATCGACGGGTCGAGGAACTCGAGCACGAGCTCGCCGCTGCCGTCGGGACGCAGCGTCATCCGGTTACCCGCGAAGTCGCACGAGCGATCGTCGGTTCGCGACGGCTCGGCGATCGCGTCGGGGGCGGGAAGCCGACCGGTCGCGAGCACCTCGTCGAGCGCGGCGCGTACGAGTGGTCGTGGGTCGGGCAGGTGCGCGAACCGCTCGCGCAACGCGGCGGGAACGCGACGATCTCCGATCACGCGGGTCGCGCAACGTCGCCGGTCGACGTCGGTGATCGACGAGCGCAGCAGGGACGCCGGGCCACTCGTCGCCGGCAAACGAACCAATGTGGCACGAAGCGAAAATCTGCGACCATCCGATAGCACGACGTGGAGCTGTGCCTGGGAGCGAACCATCGACTCGTCGGTGGGTTCGGTCATGGCCGACTGTTCCGGCGGCATCGCGGTCGGCTTCATCGTAGCATCGTCAGAGGAGAGCCCCGATGCACAGTGAATCGCGAGAGTGCCCGACCGTCTCGGTCGTCACGGCCCACGGTCGCCAGCCCCTGGCGAGCCAGGGCGACGAGCGGTTGATCGATGTGCTGAACCGCCACGGGGTGCCCTGGTCGGGTGTCTCGGTGTACCGCGTGCCGAAAGCCGGCGGCGAGCCCGTGTTGTGTTCCGCCCTCGACGCGACGCTGAGCGAGCTCGACGACGCGTCGGAGATCCTTCTGTACTTCAACCGCAATGTCAATCCGTTCATGTTCTCCCTGGCGCGGTGGAAGACCGTCGAGAGTGCCGACCCCACGGGGCCCGACGCGACCGAGTATGTCTACCAGCGTCTCGACAACGCGCGGTCGAGTGCCGAGGTTTACCTGAAGAAGCTCAGTCCTCAGGAGTGCCGCACGGCGATCGCCGACCGCGTCGCCGCGACCGTGCGCGAGGCGCTCCCCGCGGGCAGTCACCTGGTGGTCGGCGTGAGTGGTGGCGGCGACAGCAACTCCCTGCTGTACGGGCTTTCGCGACTCGAACAGCACGGGCTGACGATCCATCCCGTCATCATCAAGGGCATCCCCGATTGGGACCAGGGCGTGCCGCGCGCGCGCGAGCTATGTGCGAGCTACGGCCTCGATCTGCGCATCATGGACGAACACGAGGTGAAGACCCTCCTCGGGATTCCTCGCGACTCGACGTCGCTGATCGATCGGTTCGAGAAGGAGTTTCCGGGCGACGACTTCGAGTTCCTGGGCACGCTCTTGATCCGGCTCGCGCTGACCAAGCACGCGCACGACATCGGTGCGAGCTACATCTGCACGGGGCTCAACCTCGAAGACGTGCTGTGCGAGAACATGTTCCGGATGTCGACGGGACTGCCTCCGGCATCGGTCCCGGTGCGCGCGATCGGCGACGTCACGCTGGTACTGCCGCTGTGGCTGTGTCCCAAGCGGATCATCGACGGCTGCTTTCCCAAGTACTCGTTGGCCAACTACCAGGCCCGCTATCCGTGCTTCTCGCTCGGCCGCAACCTGTACTACAGCCTCGTGTACTCGATGCAGTCGCAGTTTCCCGGGTTCCCCGAGCAGCTCGCGCGGGGACTCTCGCAACTCGCGGCGCAGGCACCGCCGACCTACCAGTTCGACGAGCAACTCGGGTTCCACGTGGAGCGCTTCGTTCCGCTCGCATTGCGTGCCCGGTTTCTGCGGATGCTCGGCCGAGACCTGACGGGCGCGTGATGGTCCCGTCGATCGCGGCGTTCCGTCGGCACGTGCGAGCGATCGTCGCGAGCCAGCCGGCGCGACGCGTCATCGTGCTCGGTGTCGACGGGATCCCGTACGAGCTGGCGTGCCGGACGTGGCGCGGGGCTCGCGTGACACGTGCGCGCTCGGTGTTTCCGACCACGTCGTCCACCGCATGGCTCACCAGTCTCACCGGCGAGAGCGTCGACACGCACGGCATCCCCGGCGTGGTGTTCACGGTCGAGGACGGTAGTCTCGTCGATGTCTACACGTACCGGGGGCCGCTCGGCCGCGCCCCGCCCGAAGATCTGTTCAGCGACGCCGCCTCTTCCGGCTACACGCCGGTGGCCATCCTCGGCGATCTCGAGCGCACGCATTGTACGTGGCGCGACTGGCTCGTGCAGCGCGCGCACCACGTGCATGGGTACGAGCTGTTCGCGCGAGTGGACGGTGCCTTCGATCCGCGCGCGCTCGGCGATCGGCTCGTGGCCGCAGTCGAGCAGGCGTTGACCTCACACGCGGGACGATGCCTCGTGTGGTGCTTCATCGATGCGGATCGCTACATCCATCACCACGGTTACGATCGGCACATCGTGGCGTTCCTCGAGCGCCTCGACGAGATCGCGTGCGAGTGGGCACGTCACGATGCCGTCGTGATCGCGCATTCGGATCATGGCCTCGTTCCGACGCGCCACGATCAGGGCGTGGCGGATGCGATCGATCGCGTGGCGACTGCACACGGATGCCGGATTGGAGGCGCCGGACGCACGCGCTGGCTCTACGCCAGTCCGGATGCCGAAGCGAGCGTGCGCGACGAGCTCGTGCGCACGTTGCCCGCGTCGATCCAGATCCGCCGTGCCGACGAGCTGTTCGCGCCGGGCTCGGTCGCGCGACGTCGCGTCGGCTCGATCGTGCTCGTGGCCGGCGGCGAGGAGTTTCTCGCGCCCGATGGCTATGCGTTCGAGCACGGGTCGCTCACCGAGACCGAGCTCGACGTCGCTGTCGCGGAGTGGCGCGCGTGCTGAGCGAGCTGGTCGCGCACTACCTGCGCGCCGTGCGGATGGACGACGTCATGACGCACCTCGCGCGTCTCACCGAGCACGATCGCTACCAGGCATCGCTCGGCATCGAACGCGCGGCCGATCAGATCGCCAGTGCCGCCGAAGCGGCCGGCCTCGTCGGCGTCACGGTGGAACGCTTCGCGGCGGACGGCGCGACGAAGTGGTGGACCTTCGTGGCACCGCGCGCGTGGACGCCGACCACGGCGCGATTGGAGATCCGCGCCGCCGGTCGCCCCGTCGTCGTGGTGGATCACGCGAGCCAGCCGTTCACGCTCGCGACGTATTCGGCGCCCACACCCGCCGCCGGACTGACCGCACGCATCGTTCGTGGCGATGCTGCCGATGTGGGCGGTGCGATCGCGCTGATCGATGCGACCGAGCTCGCGCGCCCCGGGTGGCTCGCGTCGCTCGCCGAACGTGGCGCCGTCGGGTTCGTCACCGATGCCCCGGCGCGTGGCGCCGATCCCGGGCGGATCGAGCTCGATGCGGCGACCGCGTTGTTCGGGTTCAGCATCACCACGCCCCGGCGGCGCGCGATCGAAGCCGTGGGCGCTGGGGCGGAGGCGCACGTTCGCATCGACATCGATCGATCCGCACGGATGCCCGTGGTGACTGGCGTGTTGCCCGGTCGGGGCGATGGCGAGGTGTGGCTGACATCGCACCTGTGTCACCCCCGGCCCGGCGCCAACGATAACGCCTCGGGTGCGGCGGCACTGCTCGGGGTGGCGGCGGCGCTCGCCGATCGTCGGGTCGACATCGATCGCTCGATCCGCTTCGTGTGGGGGCCCGAGTTTCTCGGCGTCGCGGCGCTGCTTCATCGACGACACGAGCGACGCGGCCGGGAGGATCGACCGACCGCGGTGATCAACCTCGACATGGTCGGCGAGGATCCGGTGCAGTGCGGTGTGCCGCTGGTCGTCGAGCGTGCGCCCGAGTGGTGCGCCTCTCCGATCACACCGCTCGCGGAGCACGTGGTCGAGGAGGTGTTCGCGCAGACGCGCACGCACGCCGGGAGTTGGCGCGCGGGCCCGTTCCTCGGGTTCTCCGATCACGCGCTGTTCGCGAACTTCGTCGATCCGACGTGGCGGAGTCCCGCGGTCCAGCTGTGGCACCCGGGCGATCCGTTCAACCACACAGCCGCCGACACGCTGGACAAGGTCTCCGCGATCGAGATGCAGCGCGCCACGGTGGCCGGGGCGGTCCTCGCCGAGACCACGGCCCGCGACGCCGGGTGGTCGCGGGCCGCGTTCGATCGCGTGGTGGGTGCGTGGTGCGATCGCGAGACTGTCGCGGCCGGTGCCGTCGCGCAGCGCTATCGCGACGTCGATCGCGGGGCGTGGTCGCGTCGTCTCGTCGATCACGTACGCGTGCTCGGCGACGAGATGCGCGCACTGGCCGGTGGAGGTCCCGCGACGGCGCGGCCGGACCGCCGTACGACCGCGCCGGCGTTCGTCGGCCGCTGGCCGGGACCGTTCAACTATCGTGGTCTGCTCGCGGAGCTGAGCGCGAGTCGTCGGGTGGAGGTCGCGTCGTGGTTCGCGGCCGACAAGCGCAACTACGCGGTGCTCGCGCACCTCGCGATGCTGGCCGATCGTTGCGCGAGTCGCGAGCAGGTCATCGATGCGGCATCGCTGGCGCTGCGCGCGCCGATCGATCGTGTCGCCGGCGAGCAGCTGTGGGCCGCGTTGCGCGAGTCGGGATGGATCGAGGAGGTGGCCAGTGGCCGATGACCTGCACCCCGCGTTTCGCTCCTACGCGACTCTCGACGCGGCGGCACCGGAAGGCGACACGTTGAACCTCGCGTGGACGCGCGACGAGCGCGAGTATCTGGCCGTCGATCTCGCGACGGTCCTCGCCGACGAGCTCCGTGCCGAGGCCGATCGCGAGTTGCGTCGCGAGCCGCGGAGCGAGCCGGCGTACCTCGATCGGTATCTCGTTCGCGATCCGTTCGGCGAGCAGACGCTCGGGCCGTCGGTCGCGGCCGCCTTCGGGCTCTCCGGTTGGCGTGGCCACATCACCTGTGGTGCGGGCGTCGTCTCGCTGCTTCACGGGCTAGCGCGCCTTGCAGCCGGTGGAGCGATCCGGATCGTCGGTGACACCTATCCGGACTTTCCGTACTACGTCGTGCAACAAGGGGGTACGTGCGGCGCGTCGCCCGCGGCGGCGCTGTGGTTTGTCGAGCGCCCGAGCTTGATCGGCGATGCGTTCGCCGATCACGACGAGCTCGCGGCGCTGTGTCACGAGGCTGCGCGCCACGATGCGATCGTCATCGTCGATGAATCGAATGCCAACTACTACCCGCCGACGTGGAGTGCGGTCGGGTTGGCGCTCGCGCACGACAACCTCGTGGTGATCCGCGGATTCTCCAAGGCCTACGGTCTCGGCGGGCTGCGGCTCGCGTTCGCGATCGCGACGTCGGGGCTGACCGAACGCGTGCGCTCGGTCGTGCCGCCACTTCTGGCGTCGTCGTTGTCGTTGCGGCTCGGTGCGCGTGTCGTCGCGCTCGGCGATCTCGCCGCCCCCCTCCGCACCCGGATCTCCACGCACGAGCACGTGATGATCGAGCTCCTCGAGCGGGCCGGTGTCGAGGTCGTACGTTCGAGCGAGCACCTGCCGTACGTCCTGTCTCGCACGAGCGGCGAACGCCTCGCGGCGCGTGGCGTGCTCGGCAAACACCACCCGATGTGGTGGACATCGCGTGGGGGCGTTGCCGATATCTACCGGCTGAGCATCCCCCTGAACGCGAAGCGGTTCGCGCGGTTACGCGAGCTCCTCCAGCAAGATCCGCAGGCGTGATGGAACCGGCCGTGTTACCGTGCAGGCACAGGAGGCGAGACGATGATCGAGCAGAAGCCGGCGGTGCAGAACCACAACTTCAATCTGAAGAACGAGGCTGTCGAGCTGATCCCGGAGCCTCGTGCCGAGCGTGCCGACCTCTCGATGCAGGAGCTCGAAGCGATGCGCGCGGAGCGGCCCGCGGTGCCCGCGTCCAAGAACGGGCTCGAAGTGATCTGCGGCGGCAGCTGCGAGATCGGCGCGCACTGATCCGCACGTACTGATCGCCGGCCGTTACGACCCCGGACACATCTGATCGAACGACAGGCCCGAGGTGCGGAGGGCGGCGATGGCCATCGCGGTCGCGCTCATCGGCCAGGTGAGCGGGACCGAGCACCCGCCGGCAATGTGGCAGATCGAATAGGCGGTGTTGATCGAGCGGTCCAGGTAGCTGTCGCCGGGGTTGCCGAACTCGATCACGCACGAGCGCTCGCCGTCGACGTTCGGCCAGTCGGAGGGGCACAGCTCGCCGGTCTCCGGCTCGACCAGCCGCACCTGCAACTGCTTGACGCCGAACATGCGCGTCGCCGCGAGGTCGTCGTAGAAGTGCCGGATCGCGGGCTTGTACGACTGCCAGTAGCCCTCGGTCACGGAGCCGCCCACCGGCAGTGGGTCGGGCAAGAGATCGAAGCCGAGCGAGACGCCGACGCTGAACCCGTAGACGCCATCCGGCGGCGCCAGGATCTCCGACGGAGCGATCACGCCGTCGCCGTTGCGGTCGACACCGGTCACGTAGCCCGCGGGATCGAGACTGACGTAGTCCTTGAGAAACGGCAGCCCGACCTCGGCCTCGGCGGTGACGAAGTAGCCGTCCCAGTCTTCGGCGCCATGCTCGAACCCGAACGCGGCACCGGCGTAGGCCTCGACCGACGCACCGGCACCGGGGACGCCCACACCGGCACCGGCGTAGCGCGAGACGGATAGTTGCTGGTGGTAGAGGTCCCAGACCAGGTCGAAGCCGCCGACTCCGACGGAAGCGCCGAGCACACCCTCACCCTCGACGCCGACGACCAGACCCGAGCGCATCGCGTCGTGTCCGAACCTCGCCAGCGGGGCCAGCAGCGTGCACGGGTCGATGTCGAAGCCGAACAGGTCGGCCTTGCCGTTGCCGAACTCGTCCTGGAGGTCGCCGAAGTCGCCCGCGAACTCGTCCTTGGTCGCGCTCGTATCCGGGGTGGCGCAGGCGGGAACCAGCGCGAGCGTGACGGCGAATCCGAAACCGCCGGAACGAAGCATCGATGTCATCGAGCGAACAGCTGCGCGAAACATGCGCCGACGTATCGCAAGCGATGGACCAAGCGGCGCCCGATCCGGTCGCGCTGCATAGCACCCCATTCTTGCTCACAAAGATTACGGCGCCGGCCTCGAGATCGATGGGAGTTGGGGCCCCAGAGGCAAGTCGACTAGCCGGCTACTTGAAGTGATCTGGCGCGATCACTCGGGGGTCGAAACCGACTCGTCGTCTTCGCACGGGCACGCGATCTCGAGCTCGGTATCGGGATCGATGTCGTGCTGCGGTGGCGTGGCGAGATCGTGGCGCGGCCCCGCGGCGCAAGCGCGCCCACACGCCATCGCCGTCGTCGGACAGAACCGCGAGCAACCGTGGAGGAGCGCACCGAGCGGGGTGTTGGCGAACTCGATCAGCTCCAGGGTCTGGGTGGCTGGACACGACACGAGTGCTCGGGCCATGGTGACCATGGTCTCGCGAAGCGGGCACGACCGCGTGCGGCGAGTTGTCGCTCGACCTGCATGTCGCACCGCGTCGAGCGGAACGAGAGAGCGCCTGGATTTGGCTCGATGGCCGCTGGGCGATCGTACTGTCCTCCCATGAGCGAGCCAGTGATCGGTGGATGCCTGTGCGGTGCGGTGCGATTCGAGCTCCAGCTGCCGACCAAGTGGGTCGCGCACTGCCACTGCTCGATGTGCCAGCGCGCCCATGGCGCCGGCTTCGTCACCTGGGCGTCGGTACCGGCGACGCAGCTCCGGATCGTGGAAGGAGACGACCACCTCGCGCGGTATCGCTCGTCCGATGCGGCGGTCCGGTCGTTCTGCAAGACCTGCGGATCGAGCCTGTTCTTCGAGTCGACGCACTGGCCCGGCGAGATCCACGTGGCGCGGGCGAACATCCCGGGCGAGCTCGATCGCGCACCACAGGCCCACGCGTTCTTCAGCGACAAGGCCGCCTGGGTCACGGTCGACGACGACCTGCCCAAGCGCGGCGGCGTCACCGGGATCGAGCCGCTGTAAGCGCTTCCTGGGCGACGCCGAGAGCGCTACCTCTTCGCGCGCTCGTTCAGCGCCTCGCGGTACCTCGTGGTCTCGGCGATCACGGCCTGGTCCTTCGTCGAGGCAGGGCCCGTGGCACCGAGGATTCGTGCATAGACTCCACCATGCGCCTGCGGCCCCGCGATCGCCTGCTCTACGTCGTCGAGCGTCTGATGTTGCGTGGCGCGCAGTGGCGTCTCCTGGTGATCGCGGCGGCCGTCGCGGTGATCGCGATCGTGGGCGCCGCGCTCGTCGTCGCCGGTGGCGAGGACTTCGACTCGCTCGGGGCCGCGGTGTGGTGGGCGTTCCTGCGGCTGACCGATCCGGGATACCTCGGCGACGACGTCGGGACGTGGCGCCGGATCGTCGCGACGGTGCTGACGATCACCGGCTACGTCGTGTTCCTCGGGGCGCTGATCGCGGTGATGACGCAATGGCTCAACGCGTTCATGCGTCACCTCGAGCTCGGCCTCACGCCGATCATCAAGCAGGATCACGTGGTGATCCTCGGCTGGACCGATCGCACGCCGACGCTGGTCCGCGAGCTCCTGATGTCCGGTGGTCGCGTGCGCCGGTTCTTGCGGCGCCACGATGCGCGCAAGCTCGACATCGTGATCCTCGCCGAGGAGGTCGGGCCGCACTACGTGCAGGAACTTCGCGATCGACTCGGCGAGTACTACGACAACCGCCGCATCGTGTTGCGGAGCGGAACGCCGCTCCGCCAGGCCCACCTCGAACGCGTGGCGTTCCTCCAGGCGTCGGTGATCCTGCTGCCCGGATCGGATTTCCCGTGGGAGATCGATCGCGAAGCCCACGAGGCGGGACTCACGATCTCGGACACCATGGCGATCAAGGTCCTGCTCTCGATCGCGAGCTCGGCGCGCGATGCTCGCGAGGAGCTGCCGCAGGTGGTCGCCGAGATGACCGACGCGCGCAAGGTGCCGGTCGCCGAGAACGCCTACGCCGGCCCCGTCGAGGTGGTGGCGAGCGATCTGATCGTGAGCCGGCTGATCGCGCAGAACCTCCGCAACCCCGGGCTGTCGCACGTCGCGACCGAGTTGCTGTCGCACAGCCACGGCAACCAGATCTTCGTGCGCGAGCTTCGCGATTCGGAGGGCAGCGGGCTCGCCGAAGTGCGCGCTCGGTTTCCGCGCGCGCTCGTGATCGGCATCGCGCGTCCCGAAGGGCAGCACTTCCAGTCGCTGCTCGGGCTGCGCTCCACGGTTCGGCTCGAGCGGGGTGATCGCGTGGTGCTGGTCGCGCACGGTTATGCGGACACCGAACCGGTCGATGCCGGCAAGGCGTCGACGGCGGCGGCCACGTCCACGCCGAGCGCGCCTGCATCGCCGGCTGGCAAGCGCCGGGTGCTGGTCCTCGGCTGGAGCTATCGGTTGCCGTCGCTGTTCGCGGAGCTCGCCGCCTACGAGCGCGAGCAGTTCGCGATCGACATCCTGTCGGCATTGCCCGCCGCGGAACGAGCTCGGCTGCTCGCTCGCGATCCCAATGCGCCCAAGCTCGAGGTGCGCCAGCTCGAGGGTGACATCACCGTGCCCGCGGATCTCGCGGCGGTGAACCCGCAGAGCTACGACAACGTGCTCGTGCTCGGCAGCAGTTGGGTCGCGACCCGCGATGCCTCCGATGCGCGAACGGTGCTGTGCTGCCTGCTGCTGCCCGAGGCGTTGGCGATCGGCAAACCGCCCGAGGTGGTGATCGAATTGCTCGACGAGGCGAACCTCGCGCTGCTCGGCGATCACCCAGGAGAGGTGCTGATCAGCCCGCAGATCGTGAGCCACATGCTCGCGCAGGTCGCGCTGCGCCCCGAGCTCGGCTCGGTGTTCGACGAGCTGTTCGGTCCCGCCGGCGCGGAGATCCACTTCGTGCGGGCGGCCGACTACGGGCTCACCGGCCGCGCGATCACGTTCGCCGATGCGACGGCCGAGGTCGCCCGACGCGGCGGCGTCGCGCTCGGCTTCCGGTTCGCGGCCGAGCGCCGCACGCGAACCGGTGGGGTCCACCTCAACCCGGATCGCGACCGGGGCTGGAAGCTCGCGGCGGACGACGACATCGTCGTCCTGATCGACGAGTAGAGGACCCGGCTAGTCATCATGAAGTGACCGGCCCCCGATCGCACTGATCGTGGGTTACGCCTCAATCGCTAAACCGTGGTGCAGAGCCACATGCGAAGGAGACCGGTCATGAAGGAAACTATACGATTCGTCGGGCTCGACGTACATGCCGAAACGATTGCCGTCGCGGTGGCCGAGCCTGGTCGGGGCGAGGTGCGGTCGCTCGGGATCATCCCGAACGAGGTCGCGGCGTTGAGGAAATTGATCCAGAAGCTCGGCAGGAAGGACCTGAAGTTTTGCTATGAGGCTGGACCGACGGGCTTCGCGCTGTACTGGCAGCTCGCCGAGCTCGGCTTCGATTGCGAGGTCATTGCGCCGACGCTGGTACCCAAGAAAGCGGGAGACCGGATCAAGACGGATCGCCGGGATGCAGCCAAGCTCGCGCGTTGTTTTCGCGCCGGCGACCTCACGTCGGTCTGGGTGCCAGACCAAGCGCACGAAGCACTGCGTGATCTCGTCAGGGCACGTGAGGCTGCGAAGCAGGACCAGCACCGTGCTCGCCAGCGGTTGGGCAAGTTTCTGCTGCGCTCGGCGAAAAGGGCCCCCAGCGGATGCTCGGGGTGGACTCAGAAACACGTCAACTGGGTCCGTACAGTGACGTTCGAACACGTCGCACAACAGGCAACGCTCGTCGACTATCTCTCCGAGGTCGATCACGCGAGCGAACGCATTCTTCGCCTCGAGAAGGCGATCGAAGATGCGATCCAGCAAGCGTCACCTCAGGTGAAGGCCGTCATCGAAGGGCTCCAAGCTCTGCGTGGCATCGCGAAACTGAGTGCGGTCACGCTCGCTGTCGAGATCGGAAGCTTCTCTCGCTTCGGGAGTGCGAAGCAGCTGATGGCGTACTGCGGAGTCGTGCCCAGCGAGCACTCGAGTGGCGGCACTCGACGGCAAGGCGCGATCACCAAGACCGGCAACGCACACGTCCGGCGCGTGCTCTTCGAGGCGTCATGGGGATGCCGTCACCGGCCGAACCTGGGCCGCACTCTCAAAGAAAGGCAACGAGGCCTCAGCACTGCCATCACCGAAGTCGCCTGGAAAGCACAGCATCGACTTCACCGCCGATATCTCACCCTCGCTGCGCGAGGAAAACCGAATCCGAAAGTCATGGGCGCGGTGGGGCGCGAGCTCCTCGGCTTCATCTGGGCCGTAGCTGTCCAGATCGAACAGGAACAGGCAGCCACGAAGATCACGAAGCGGGCCGCCTAACAACCAAGTCGAGGTGACGAGGAAGCTGTCGAGCCAAGCAACGAGGAGAATCCTCTACAAGCGCTATGTGGCCGAGCCTTGGCTCGGATCCACCAATCTAGTCCGAGGCAGCTCCCGACGAAACAAGACCATGGTGGCAGGCCCCGCCTGATCCCCGAATATCAGTCTGATCAATCGTCGCGCGCAGGCCTCGACGGCTTCCTCGTCACCTCAACACAGAAGGATCCACCACCAACCACCAACGAGAGCTTGCACGGTCACTTCATATCAGCGCTTGGCCTTGTTCGCGTACGTCTGCAGACACCGCACGGTCTCGGCGATCGTGGCCTTCACGCGGTTCTTGGACGGCACCGGCACGCCGCCGAGCCGCGAGATGATCGGCAGCCAGCTGTCGAGGTGGTCGCCGTCGCGGCGCAGCTGGTCGACCACCTTCTCGACATCCGCCTTCTTGAAGTCGCCCGCGAGGAGCTTGGCGCGCGCCTCGGCCGCCGTCTTCGCGCCACTCGATGACGCCAAGTAGTGCCCCATCATGGGCTGCGGCATCACGATCACCTCCTCCGTCGGCTCGTAGTCGGTCAGGTTCCACGTCAGCCGACCGGGCTCGCGCTTGTAGCCGGCCGGCGACACGAACAACAGCGCCTCGTGCATATGGTTGACCGTGATCGCGAGCTTCTTGATCGGGCCCGCCCACC
Organism: uncultured delta proteobacterium; assembly: GCA_963772655.1. Taxonomy (GTDB): domain Bacteria; phylum Myxococcota_A; class Polyangia; order Haliangiales; family Haliangiaceae; genus JABFXX01. The sequence continues at coordinate 10,271 of CAVYYE010000003.1, read as the reverse complement.
GCGCGCCGGTGGTCAGCCGGTAGGTGAACAGGCCCATGCCGGCCGCCGGCACCTCGTAGCGGGGGTTGATCAGCGGCGCACGGTACTCCACCACCACCGTCACCGTCTGGTCCGCCTTGAACTTCATCGGCCACGTCCAGTGCGACGCTTTTCCCACGGCCTTGGGGATCGCCCGCACGCGCTTGCCGTCGACCGTGACCGTTAGCGGCACCTTGCACGGCACGTCGATCTGGCCTGCCTCCGGGCCTCTCGCGCACGGAAACCCCACCACCAGCGACGTCGCCCCGCCGGTGTCGTGCAGCGTCACGGCTGCCTTCACCGCGGCCGATTTCCGATCCATGTCGATCGTCAGCGTCTCCTCGACCATCTCGACCTGGGTGTCAGTCGTCGGCGCGGGCATCGCACCACTCGACATCGGATGTGGATCCGCCCACGCCATGGTCGACACGAGCACCACGAACCACGAGACCCATCGCATGCCGCAAGCCTAGCCCACGGGAGTTTTGTGTCGTTGGAGCACCAAGTATTCGTGAGGGTCGGCACGTTCCTTTCAGCTTGGTATGTAGGTTGGTGTGGTCGATGATATGCCCCATGACAACGCGGACTTCTGTGGCCTCTCGCGCCCTCACGATTGCTGTGGGCGCGCTCGCATTCACCGCCTGCCAGACCGCCGACGAGGATTCGGCCGACGTCGAGCCGCCGGTCGCGACGGTCGGCCGCATGTGCGCGACGCCCAACCCGACGATCGAGGAGATGGCGAACGTCGAGGCGCGGCTCCAGCGCCGGGCGGCACTCCGGTCGGCGGCACGCGCCGCCGGCTCCGTGACCATCCCGGTCTGGGTCCACGTCATCACCGATTCCCGCGGCACCGGTGCCATCGCCCAGGCAACGATCGACGCACAGATCGCCGTGCTCAACTCCGCCTACGGCGGCAACGACTCGTTCACGTGGGACAACCGCTCGGTCTCCGAGCCCACGACGAACACGCCGTTCCGGTTCGTGTTCGCGGGCACCGACGTCACCGTGAACAAGAACTGGTTCCGGGCTGGGCCCGACAGCTCGGGCGAGCGTCAGATGAAGTCAGCACTGCGGGTAGGTGGCCCCGAGACGCTCAACCTCTACACGACGAGCGGTGGTGGCTACCTCGGATGGGCGACGTTTCCGTGGTGGTACGAGGGCGATCCGGCCGACGACGGCGTCGTCATCGCGTGGGATTCGCTACCGGGTAACTCGTGGGTCTACGGCTACGGCGACACCGCGACCCACGAAATCGGCCACTGGCTCGGCCTCTATCACACGTTTCAGGGTGGCTGTACTGGTGCCGGCGATGAGCTCGACGACACCGAGGCAGAGAACGCGGCGACGTTCGGCTGTCCGGACCCGGTACCGAACACCTGCGGCTCCTCCAACTCCGCTGCCGACCCGATCTACAACTTCATGGACTACACCGACGACGAGTGCATGTTCGTGTTCACCGCCGGCCAGACGACACGCATGGACCTGATGCATGCCGACTACCGCGACACCGCACCGGCATGCACGGGCAACTCCGATTGCGACGACGCCGATGTCTGCACCGCCGACTCGTGTAGCGGCGGAACGTGCTCGAACACCGCGATCTCGTGCTCCGATGGCGACGCGTGCACCGCCGACACCTGCGATCCGCTGAATGGTTGCGTATCGACGCCGATCACGTGCGACGACAGCAACGAGTGCACGATCGATAGCTGCGACGCCGCGAGCGGTTGCAGCTTCGCGCCGGCAGCCAGTGGCACCACCTGCAGCGGGGGCACGTGCGATGGGGCCGGTAACTGCGTCGGCGCGGGTGGCGACATGCACGTCGGCGATCTCGACGGCTCGAGCGCGAACAACGGTTCGCGGTGGACTGCCTACGCCACGATCACCGTCCACGACGGCTCGCACGGCGCGCTGCCGAGCGCCACGGTGACCGGCTCGTGGAGCAACAACGGCGGTTCCGCGACCTGCACGACGACCGTGGGCGGCCAGTGCACGGTGTCGCTGTCCGGACTCCGCAAGAATCAGAGCAGCCGCACGTTCACCGTGAGCAATGTGGTGTCGAGCGGACAGTCCTACACGGCGTCGCAGAACCATGACCCGGACGGCGATAGCAACGGGACCAGCATCACGGTTACCCGGTAGCTCGGAATCGCGGTCGAGCTACTCCGCCAAGTTTCGCGCTATCACCGTGGCATGAGCCTGGACGAGTTGCGGGCGGCGCTGGAGGCACTCGACGAGCCCCCGTACTGCGAGGGGACGACCCCGATCCTCGAGCCGCTCGCGATCGTGCTGCCGGATGGCGACCTCGGTGCGGTCGCGGATCCGGGGTTCGCCGAGTGGCTCGTCGAGCACGGCGAGCCGGCGCCGTTCGGCCGCGATCGGGTGACCCTGATCGACGAGGAGGTCCGCCGCGCGATCCGGCTGCACGCGCGGGGCGATGCGGTGATCACCGGGTTCTCGCCGGACGCGATCCTCGACGACATCGAATCCGCGCTGTCGCCGCGCGAGCACCTGACCGCGAAGCTGACGGACGTCGTCGTGTATCCGTCGGGCGGTCACTTCGATCGCCACAAGGACACGCCGGCCTCGACCGATCTCGTCGGCACGCTCGTGGTCGGCTTGCCCGTCGCGCACACCGGGGGTGGGTTCGAGATCGCCCGCGAGCGCGAGGACACGATGCACACGGTGGACTGGAGCGGCCCGGTCGATCCGACGCAGGTGCGCTGGGTCGCGATGTTCTCCGACGTCGACCATGCGGTGCTGCCCGTCGAATCGGGGTTCCGGGTGACGCTGGTCTACGCGCTGTTGCGCACGGACCGCGACCGTCGCGATCCGTCGTGGCCGAAGCGGTTCGGACGGGTCCACGCCGCGGTGGCCGCCCTCCAGCTACCACCCGAGACGCCGACGATCTTGATCGCGTGCTCGCGGCACGTGATCGGTCTCGACGACGAGGTCGTGCAGGGCGTCGAGACGCTGCGGGGCGCGGACCGCGAGCTCGCGCAGGCGTTCGTCGACCACGGTTTCCGCGTCCGGGTTCGCACGTGTCTGGCGGCGAGCGATGCCGAAGACGAGGACAACGATTTCGAGGGCGCGCCGGCGCGGCTGAAGCCGGTCGGTTTCCACGAGGTGTCGTTCGCGCGGCTGGCCGCCCAGCTCACGAAGGACGATTCTTCGACTCTGGAGCCGTGCATCACGTTCGACGCCCCGATGGGCGATGGCGGTGGCTACGAGGACGACGAAGTCTCCGACCTCCGGCCGATGCTCGCGCCTCCACTGCCTCCGGAGGCCTGGATCGTCCGTCGCACCGCGGCGGCCACGATCCTCGGTGCGATCGAATTCGCGACCGACGGTTTCGTCGGCAACGGCGCCGTGGAGTCCTACCTCTACAAGCTCGCGGCGCTCGAAGTCGAACGCCGAGTGACGTGAGGTTCTGCATCGGCGACACTGCGGTCATGAAGCTCCTGGTCGCCGTGGTCGTGCTGTTGGCCGGCTGCGCCCGGAGCTACGAGATCCAGATCCGCGGTCGCGACATCCACCGGCAACTCGGCGCGATCCGTCACACTGGCAGTGCGGAGGTGGAGGGTCGGCGGATCTGGAGGGACCACGACGACCCGGTCCGCGTGTCGCTGTCGATGCGGCGCTCGCTGCTGCACGATGGCAAGACGGTGACGCTGACGGACCTGGCGCACGATTGCGGCGACGTGGTTCCGTTCGCCGGCGATCACGTGTCGCAGCGGAGCTGTTCGCTGGTCCGGATGAAGGACGAAGACTTCATCGCCGAGCGCGGTCAGCTCCGCGACGTGCGCGGCACGATCTACGGCTACGCCGTGCTCGTCGGCCTGACCGCCACGGTCGGCTCGGCCGTGTGCTGGGCCGAGTGCCCCGACGACTCGTCGCTCAAGACGCCGTCGAAGGTGATCGCGGGAACCGTCGGTACGGTGCTGGCGGGGTGGGTGCTGTGGGAGCTCGCGCAGTGTTTCTGGGGCACGCACTGCGGCCACTGAGCGCTCGAGCTCGAGCACGTCACCGTCATCGGTCGATGACCCTTGGAGTCAAGGGGGCGTGGCGAGCTGCTCGAGCGCGGCCAACAGCTCGCCCGAGGCAGCGAAGCGCTGCGCCGGGTGCTTCTCGAGGCATCGCGCGATCACGGCGTCGAACCCTGTCGGGAGATCGGGGACGAGCTGCGACGGTGGCGGCGGGCGCTGTTTGAGTTGCGCCGTGATCAGGCCGGCGGGCCCGTGCGCGTCCGGGAACGGCTTCCGACCCGTGAGTAGCTCGAAGCCAACGAGCCCGAGAGCGTAGACATCGCTCCAGGTATCCACGCGCTTGCCCATCAAGCCCTCGGGCGACGTGTAGTCGAACGAGGGGGACGGATGATGCACGCCCGTCTCGGACTCCGCGATCCGCCAGGGGACGCCGAGCGTGTGCCCGTAGATGTCGACGGATGCGAGACGCGGCCGGCCGAGTGCCGCGGCCGTGCGATACGGATCGCCGTCGAGCACATCGGCAGGCGGGAGCATTGTCAGGAAGATCTTCGCCGGTTGCATGGCGAGCGCGATGCCGGCCTCGTGGGCCTTCGCGTACAGCCGGCAAAGCGAAACGAGAACGGCGTGCGCGTCCGGCCACGCCACACGCTTGCCGAGAAGCGCGATCAGCCTCGGGCCGGCGACCGGCTCGGTCGCCACGAAGTACAGCCCCGCCGTCCGTCCGGCGTTCTCGACGGGCACCGCGTGTGCGCCGAGGGTGTGGTGCACCGCCTGTGTGCGGGTGAACCGCTCGACGAACTCGGGAACGTGCTCGAGCCACGGGCGATAGATCCGCAGCTGGACCGGTGCTCCGGTGTCGGATCGCATCGCGTCATACGTCCACGCGTTGTGGTCGGAACCTACGCGTGCCCCGATCTGGTACCGATCGAAGGCGGAGCCGAGATCGATCTCTCGCGTTCGTTCGAAGCGATACCACCACGTCGAATTCGGCCAGCGGCCGCAGGTGTTGCACTGGTAACCGCGTTCGGCGACCTCGGTTGCCGCGCCATTCTCCGCCTCGCAGAACGGACAGTGCACCGCTCCATCATCACCCGGGCGGCCTGTTGGACGCCCGAAAAACAAGCCGTGCGCGCCGAGCTCACGGATCGATCAGCGCATCGTGCCGAGCGAGACGTACGCCTCGTCTCGCATGATCACGTACGGGCGATCGTCGAACGTGAACCGGCGACCGTCGAACCGGACGATCTGGAGCAGGCCCATGCCGTACCCCATCGGGCCCTGGCGGTAGTAGTGCACGCCGAGCTTGTACGGCCCGGCCGAGGGCCTGCCGACGATCTCGAAGCACTCCGGGCCGAACCCGGTGGTGACGTCGGCGTAGAGCTCGCCACCGGACTCGAGCGGCAGATGGGAGTACCAGGAGTGGCCGCCGTGGGCGTCGCGAACGTGGAGATCGACGTCGTTGGCATCGGTCTCCCAGTAGAGGACGACGCGGGTGGAGCGACCGGTGAACGGTGTGAGGCCGCGCTTCGCGAGTGACTGGCGGATCGTCGCGGCGTTGCCACCGCGCGCGAGGTACGCGGCCGCGATCATCTGGGCATCCCGCCGCAGGATACGGTCGACGCCGAGGTAGCGACCGTCGGGGTGCTTCTGGTCGACGCCGTTCAGGATCGCGGCGAACGCACCGGCGAGATCGTTCGAGCGCACGAGCGCATAGGCGAGCAGGCGATGGCCGGTGAGCTGGTCGGGTCGATCGGCGACCGCGCGGCGGTAGGTGTCGACCGCGAGCGGGCGACCGATGGCATCGAGGCGTTCGAGTCGCTCGCCGGCAAACCGACGGTAGTCGGCGCGGGTCGGGTACAGATCGATCAGCGACCCGTAGACGCGGGCGGCGCCGGCGCGATCGTGGGCGGCCTCGAGCGCCTCGCCGAGGGCGATGATCGCGAGGACATCGGTCGGTCGGGCGTCGCGCCACGCGTGCGCTTGCGCGACTGCGGTCGGATCGTGCTTGGCGATCGCGCGCACGATCGTGGCGAGCTTGCCTCGCAGTGCGCTCGCGGTGCTGTGGAACCGCGGCATCGTGTCGACCGGGGCATACGGATCGACGTGCGTTGGCGCGGCCGGTGGGGGTGGGGCCGGATCGGTGTCTCGTGGGATCGCGACGGCCGGTGCGCTCGGGGCGCTCGAAGTCGCGGCGGCCGGCTGGCTCGGTGTCGACGGCCCGGTTGCGGGCGGAGAGGTCGCGACGTGTGTCGCGGGGGATGGCGGCGTGTTTGTCGTCGTGGTCGGAACGGTTGCTGCGGGCGTGGCCGGCGGCTGACTCGGTGTCGACGGCCCGGTCGCGGTCGGAGACGTCGCGACGCGTGAGGTCGCGGGAGATGGCGGCGTGGGTGCCGTCGTGGGCGGGACCGTTGCCGGCGCAGGCGTGGCCGGGCTCGGTGTCGACGGCCCGGTCGCGGTCGTCGACGTCGCGACGTGTGCGGTCGCGGGAGATGGCGGCGTGGGTGCCGTCGTCGTCGTGGTCGCCGACGCAGGAGCCGCCGGGGCAGGGCGCCGGTGCGCGCTGCTGGACGACATCGGGTTGCGGCGCTCGCGGCGTGTCGGCGGTGCGGAACGTGAACGGGTAGTTCACCCGCACGGTCTCGTTCTGGATGCCGGAAACTCGATATGGCGAAGCACGTCCGCGATGCACTGCGCGACCGTGTCGTCGAAGCCGGTCGCGGTCGCCTCGGTCACTTCACCGTCGGGGGAGATCGTGAAGCTGGTCGAGATCCGTCCGTGTAGCGACGGGCGACCGAGCAGCTCCTTCTCGTAGCAGTAGCGGATCTTCGCGACGTGGCGGTGGAGGTACCGGCGGATCATCGACTTGTCCATCGAGCCCAGCGCCACGGCCGCGCCGATGCGGACCGTCGGCACGACGACGGTGTGGTTGCGAATGGTGTACGCGTGCCCGGCGCCGTAACCTTCACCGCTGACCGCGGCGCTGCCGTGGCCGATCGTGCCGTAGCGACCGGTCCCGATCGTGCCCCAGCCGGTACCGCCGCCGCCCGCACCGAAGCCCGAGTGGCCGTAGCCGAAGTGGCCGTCCATCGCGCCGACCTCGTTGCCGAGCAGGCCACCGTAGATGTTGGCATCGCGGGCGCCGCGCTTGCCACGGCGCCCGTGGCGACGGTTCGACGCCACGAACGTGCGGTGCTTCTGTTCGAGACCATCCTTGCCGACGACCAGGATGTCGACGAGCGCCTTGCGATCGATCCCGTAGCGCGCGTACTCGCGGTCGTTGTCGAGGATGAGGAGCGTCGCCTCGGACGACGCGACGCGTGCGGCGATCGACTTGGTCTCGATCTGCTTGGCCAGCGCGCGCTGCGTCTTCCGGTCGGTGGTCGCGTCGCGCTGGGCCTCGAGGTCCTCGATCTGGGCGCGCGCGGCGGCGCGCTCGACGAATGCCGGCGTGCCGGAGTGGACGACCGCGGTGCGAGACACGCCGCCGATCGTCGCGACCAGCTGCCGGCGCGGGCCGTCGAACTGCGCGTAGACGAGGACGCGGGTGCCGGCGCGCACCGACGGGAGGATCCGCGGGTAGACCCAGCTCGCGCCGGCGACCTCGACGGGGACATCCACCTGCACGCTCTGGCCGAGCCCCTCGACGATCGGCGCGAGCTCGGCGTCGAAGTCGAACACGTCGCCGGGCCGCGCACCGGTGCGCACGAGTTGCTTGGCCGCGGCATCGTCGCGGATACCGCCCGCGAGGATCATGTCGACGCGTGCCGGCTTTCGCGCGGTCACGGCGTCGGCGAGCTTCGCGTTGTCGAGTCCGGCGGTCACGACGCCATCACCGATCACCACGACCCGCGTGTTCGGTCGCAGCGCGCCGAGGGCGTGGCCGAGATCCGAGGCGCCGTCGGCGCGGCGCTCGACGAGCGAGGCGACCTCGGCATCGCCGAACTGCGCGGCGGGACCACGAAACACGGCCGCGGTCTCCTGATCGAACGCGGTGACCTCGACGGTGAGCCCGGCGTAGCGCGTCGCGAGTGCGTGAAGGAACGTGCGCACGCGCGCGAGGTAGTGCGCGAATCCGGGGGCGCGAGACGCACTGGTGTCCACGTACACCGCGAGCGAGGTGGGCGCGTCGGCGATCTGCGCGCCGGTCGGCGTCAGCTCGTACGCGGCAGCGACGAGCCCTCCACTCGCGATCGCTCCACCGGTCTCGACGTCGGCAAAGAAGTCGCGATCGGGCTGCCAGTGCTTCTCGTGGAGCTGGTGGCGGTGCTTGTCGCTATCGAGCAGCGAGACCGAGACCTCGTCGATCATCGGGAAGCCGGCGAGTGGCAGCAGGTATCCAACACCCGTCAGCTCCTGGCTGTACGACAGCACGATCTCCTTATCGCCACTCGCCGCGATCGGATACACCTTCGCGGTGAACTGGTTGCCTGCGCCCTTCTCGAGGATGGCGGGGTCGATGCCGGCGTGCAGCGCGTCGTCGTACGCGCGGCGTGCGAGCGCCTTGGCGACGACCTCGGCTTCCTTGTAGTGACCGTCCTCGAACATCGCGAACCTCGACACCGCAGCTCGCGTCGGCAACGTGATCGAGAACGTGCCCTCGCGTTCGCGCGGCTCGGGGTTGTGGAACTTCAGGTGGAGCTCCGTGAACGCGAGGGGCCCTTCGATCACCGCGCGTGCGTCGACACCGACGAGCCGGAGCCCGCTGCCGTCGGAGGCGGTCAGCGACCACGGTGCGATCGGCTCGCGCTGCGGCGCCGAATGATGCACCTCGATCGGAGCCGCCGCCGCCGTCGGCCTCGCGGGCGAGGGCACGGGTGGTGGCTTGTCGTGGGACGAACAGCCAACAACGACCAGCGCCCAGAACCACGCGTTTCGCATGACGCTTTCGACACGTCCGACGCGACCAAGTTCCGTGGACCCTTTCGGCGCCGGTGGTGTCGAAACCAGGACGCGTTGCCGAAACGACGAAGACCGCGGCGTGAGCCGCGGCGTCGTGCGATTGGGGGGACTCGAACCCCCACGGTGTTACCCACTGGAACCTGAATCCGTGATCGAGTGAACGATCTCAGCTTTGTACGCGCAGAACTGTTACCGCGCACCTGCGCCGCTACTTTCACGAGGCGCTGCCGACGGCGCCGGTCGCGCAAGAGGCGATCGATCTGATCCTCGGTCTCTATCGCGTCGAGCACGACGCGAAGGAACAGGAGATCACCGGTACGAAGAAGCACCTCCGACTCCGCCGTCAGCGAGCCGGGCCGATCCGCGAGCAGCTCCACGAGTGTTGCTCGGTCAGCAGCCACGACATCCCCCCCGAAGAGCCCGATCTCGACGGCGATCCGCTACGCGCTGAACCAGTGGCGCGAACTCGGACGCTTTCTCGACGACGCTCGTGTGCCACTCGACAACAACGCGTCCGAGCGGTCGCTGGCTCGACGAGCTGCTGCCCGGCCCGTGGGCCCTCGCTCGCGCCGATGCCTAGCCTGCATCGCTGATCGGACGGTACGCTCCTATCAACGAGTGTTCGTGCGTATCCAGGAAGGTCCCGAAGATGGGTCACGACTACCGATATGTGAGCCTCAACGTGGTGGAGTGGCAACGCTGGAGCCGTCTGCACGAGCTGACCGCCGGCGCGGGAAGCTCGGAGTTGCTGGCGCAGGCGCTGCGCACGCTGACACCTCCGAGGGTTCGCGACGCCGACGAGCTGGAGATGCTGCGCAAGATCGCGGAGACATTCGACGCGCTGCCGACCGTGTTGCAGCCGATGTACGCTGCGATGGCGATGCGCGTGGATCAACCGCGGTTCGCACCGCGACTTGCCGAGCTGTTTGCCAAGGCTGACGATAGCGATCGCGCGTACGTGCGACGGGAGATCGTCCAGCTCTCGTTTCTGGACGGTGGTCATCAGATGTGGGGACAGCACGAAATCGTCGAGCCGCTCCTACTCGTCGCGGCGGTCGTGCCTGCGTTTCGCCACGAGGTCGTCATTCGCTTGTGGAGTGACGGCTCGCCCCCACCGGGCGTCGAGCTTGACGATCTCCCGGTGACACGCGCGCTCGGGCTCGTGTTGCCTCGGCTACCGCCGCCGATGTGGCCCGTCGAATCGCGCACGCTGTCGCCTGACGAGGTGGCCGTGCTCGCTCCCCAGCTCCAAGCGACGCACGCGTTCGACGTTTCGGAGGACCCGGAGTTCTTCTCGCTGGTCGCCGACGTCCGGCGGGTGAACGATGCCGCTGCCGACCTCCTAGCCGATCTCGAGCTGATCGCGCG
>CAVYYE010000002.1:0-2680648 GCA_963772655.1 uncultured delta proteobacterium | reverse complement strand
CGATGGTCCGATCCACGGCCCGCTGCGCACGACGAGCGTGTTCGGTCGCGCGAGGATCATCGCTTCGGCCGCGACGCGTGAGCGCCCGTAGACGCTCAGCGGATCTGTCGGCGAGGTCTCGTCGTACGGCCCGGTGTCGCCGCTGAACACGTGATCGCTCGAGAGATAGACGACCCGGGTGTCGGCAGGCGCGTGCGCCAGCAAGACACGCATCGCCTCGACGTTCAGCAGCCACGCGAACTCGGGCGATCGCTCGCAGGCCTCGACATCGCACACGCCAGCGCACTGCACGACGAGCGTCGGCCGGATCCGCGCGAACAGCTCGCGGACGGCGCGCGCGTCATCGAGATCGATGCCGCCGGCGCATCCCACCGGGGGGACGCGGTCCGACGGCTGCAGAACGCCGTGATCTCGGGTCGCGCGCGAAACAGCGAGTAGCCGAACATCGAGCTCGCTCCGAACAGCACCGTGCCTGTCATTGGCCGCCCCCGCTCACGCATCCACTGTACGCCTCTGACGAACAGTCAGCCGGGCTCGGCATCGTCGATCCAACCGTCGTCGTACCTCGCGAGCTCGGCCTGGCCGGCCCGCGTCGCGTGGGGACGGAGCAGGTCGGCGAGCAGCGCGACGTAGTGTCCGATGATCCGCGCTTCGCCGTGACGGTTGTAGCTGACGCGCGCCTCGCCGATCCAGAACCGCGCAGCCAGCATCACGTGCGCGACCAGATGCTGCAGCTCGCGATCCGAACCGGCGAGTAGGTTGCGCTCGCGCAGGGTCGTGAATTGATCGAACAGGCGCTGGCGTCGGGTCCGCTCCGTCCGACGGTAGGTCGTCCGGATTGCCTCGAACGTCTCCATCATGTCGGGTAGGGCGAGCATCAGGCCTCGGTGCTGGTACTGGCGGTGAAACAGCGCCCGGAACATCTCGAGGAGCTCCGCGAGCGTGTGCGGGGTGTGGTCGAACTGCGCGCGGTTCTGCCCGGAGTGCTGCTCCGCGAGCGCGGCGATCAGGTCCTCCTTGCGGCGGAAGTGATAGGAGACGTTGCCGGGGCTCAGCCCGAGGTCCTCGGCGACCGCACGGGTGCCGAGCGCGGATAGCCCACGGTTGTTGAGGATCCGGGTGGCGGACTCGAGGATCTGATCACGGGTTGCGCTCATGCTTGACCGAACCGTCGGTTTAGTACATTGTACTAAAACACACGGAGCACACGATGACCAACGATTACCCCAGAACGATCGAGAACGGACACGGCGAGCGGCTTACCTTCGTCGGGCGTGAGGTGGTGGACGGGATCGAGCGTGTCGTCATCGCAGGCGAGGTCCAGCCGGGCATGGGTCCGCCGATGCATGCGCACCTCAAGCAGACCGAGTCGATGACGGTCGTCGAGGGGGAGCTGGGCTACCAGATCTTCGGCGAGCCGGAGAAGCTGGCGCGCCCCGGCGAGACCGTGTCGTTCGGTCCGGGCATGCCCCACCGGTTCTGGGCGGCCGGCGGCAAGGTACTCAAGGTGACCGGGTTCGTGACGCCACCCGACAACGTCGAGTACTTCCTCGGCAAGATCTACGAGTCGATGAAAGGCAGCGAGAAGGCTCGGCCCGCCGACTACGACGCCGCGTTCCTGCTCGATCACTTCCGCGACGAGTACGCGATGCCCGGGATCCCGGCGTTCGTGCGCAAGGCGGTGTTCCCGATCGTCCGCGGCGTGGGCCGTATCACCGGCAAGCACCACCGGTTCGACGACGCGCCTCCACCCGTCGCCCGCTGACGCACGCGGCGCGCACGATTTCTACGTAGCGCTTACGGAGCGTCGAGGAGATCGACGCGACCCAGCGTGCCGTCGACGCAGACGAGCTGCCCGTCGTGCAGTCGCTGTGTCGCATCCGACGCGCCGACCACGGCCGGGATGCCGTACTCGCGCGCGACCAGCGAGGCATGCGCGGCGACCGAGCCACCATCGGTGACGACGGCCACCGCACGCGCGAACAGCGGAGTCCAGGCGGGCGCAGTCGTCGGTGCGACGAGTACCTCGCCGTCGAGCAGACGATCGAAGTCGGCGGGGGACCGGACCAGTCGCACCTTGCCCGTCGCGCGCCCAGCGCTCGCGGGCATGCCGACGATCGTCGAATCCGTCGTCTCGATGGTGTCGCCGCGCAGATCCCGGGTCAGCGCGTCGAACATCGACTGCATGAATCCGGGCAGCTTGCCGATCCGCAGGGGAGGGGCGAGCTTGCGCTGACGCTCCCACGTCGCGCAACGCGTGGCGACGTCCCGGTGGAGGGGACGCGTCCCGGCGAGTGCATCGTCGAGCTCCTCGCGACGCAGCCAGAACACGTCATCGGCGCTCGCGATCGCGCCCGCCGCGCACGCGGCCTCGCCGAGTCTCCGGATCGCCGTGCGCACGTTGGGCCATGCGAGCGTCAGATCGTGCGCTTGTGCCTCGCGGAGCCGGGCGTACTGGCGAGCCATCTCGAGGAGCGGCTCGAACTTCGCGCGCAACTTCGGGGACAGCTGTTCGAGGCACGCGCGCTCGAGCGTTTCGCGCCGCAGCTTGGCATCGCCGCGCACCGGGGTCGTGATGCCGGCGAGGCCGAGCTCGCCCGCCGTCGGATGGATCCAGTCGAGCGAGCACACGTGGTGTGCGGCCGACGGTTCCACCGGCGCGAGAGCCGCCACGAGCTCGTGCGGCGCCCCGTCGACGCCCCGACAGTGCTTGCGGAAGAAGCGCGCCAGCGCAGCCTCGATCTTCCACGCCGAGCCACCGACGAACGTGATGCTGAACATCAGGTCGCCGTGAAGCGTGCAAGCGCGGTCGACGTAATCGATCAGCCGATCGGGATCGGTCCCGAGCTGTTCCGCGGCGAGCGCGCGATGGCGGGGCGCGAGATCATCGTCGTACGCGCGGCGAAACGGATCGACGACGATGGGAACGCCCGCAACCGGGTCATCGGAGGCGCGCTTGAGACGCATGAAGACCCGCGGCTTACGCAACAACGCACGCACCACCGTGCCGACGCCCCCGGATCCGAGAGGCGCGAAGAAATACCACCCGTTGACGACCGCGTACGTCGGGGGTCGTGGCCGCATCCCGAAGGTCTCGGTGGTGCGCTGGATCAGGATGTCCGTTGCGCGAGGCAAGAACCACGATTCGAACAAGGGCGAGATCGGGTCGCACAGCCATTCGCCCCAGCGGAAGTCGCGTACGAGCGGCCCCATCTTGTGCGGCACCGTCCACTCGACGCGCTCGGGAAGCGCGGTGATCGGACGTGCCTGCACCAGCGCGATGCGGCCCTGCTCGATCACCCACTCGATGTCCTGTGGACCTCCGAAATGCGCGGCGACGCGGTCCCCGAGCGCGACCAGCTCGCCGACCTGCTCCACGGTGAGCACGGCCTCTGGCAGGGCGCGTCGACGCACGGGGGATCCGTTGCGGACGAGCCACTCCTCACCGGCTCGTTCACCGGACACCAGTGCTTCGCCGAGGCCGCGCACCGCTGTCACCACCCGCGCGTCGCGATCCCCGGTGACCGGGTCCGCCGTGAACAGGACGCCGGCGCACTCCGCATGCACCAGCCGCTGCACGACGACAGCCATGCGGGCGGGCTGGCCGTCGTGGCGATACGCGAGCGCTCGCGGCGACAGCGCCGAGGCCCGCACCTTGGCGATCGCTTCCTCGACGGCGGCGAGCCCGCGAACGTCGATCACCGAGTCGTAGATCCCGGCGAACGAGGTCATCGCACCGTCCTCGTCGATCGCGGATGACCGCACCGCGACCGCGACGTCGCCGAGCTCGTCGAGGCGTGCCGCGACCGCTTCGAGCGTGGCGTCCGGCGCGATCGCGAATCCGTCGGGGACCTCGAAGCCGCCGGCGAGTAGCGCGGCGAGGTGTCCGGCCTTGCCGCCGAAGCCACTGCGGGCGTCGGTGAGCTTTACGATCGTGTCCATGGAGTATCTCCCTTTCGCAGCGCCTCGATGAGGACCCGCATCGCCCAGGCGGGCCCCGGCACGACATGCTTCGGATCCATGCGCAGGATGACCTTCGCGCGGCGAAACACCTCGGGCGACACGAGCGCGCCGAACACGAGTACTAGCTGACGCCGCTGCCTCGGTGTCGCGTCGGGCACCAGCTCGGCGAGCGCACGCTCGAGGCGCGCGTACCGCTTGCGGCGCGTCTGGACGACGAGCGGCGGCTCCTCGTGCTCGCGCAGCAAGTACTCGATCAGCTCGGTGGCGCCGACCCGGTCCAGCCAGCCCTCGTACATCGTGACCAGGTCGTCGATCTCGAAGTCCTCGGTCCTGTCCCGGCCGAGCCGCTGCTCCTGATAGATCGTGAAGGCTCTGTGGAGCGCCTCGACGGTCGGGAAGTGTCGGTAGACCGTTCGCTCGGAGACGCCGGCCGACTTGGCGACGGTCGCGTGGGTGATGCGCTCGATGTTGAACAGCGTGAGCCGCGCGGCTCCTTCGAGGATGCGCTGTTGCGTGTCCTTCGTCTGCTGCGCGCGGAGCGGGCTCTTGTACTTCCGGGTCGCCATAATTGGTGACAGTCAACAGATGACATCATTTCACCTGAGTACTGTCAAGCGATCGGTTTCACGCGGGGACGTAGGTCAGCCGGACCACGTCCTCGCCGATACGATCCGTGCCGACGAGGCGCAACGCCGGCCGTGCGCCGGCGAAGTACGGCTTGCCGCCGCCGAGCACGTAGGGCCGGAAGTAGAGCCGGTACTCGTCGATCAGCGGCGCCACGGCGGCCGCGAGCTCGGGCCCGGCGACATCGAGCTCGCCGTCGACCGTTGCCTTGAGATCTCGCACGAACGCGACGACATCGCCGCGGATCAGCGTCGCGTTCGGACCGACCGACGCGAGCGTGCGCGACGCGACCCACTTCGGGTGCCGTTGCCAGGCGGCGGCGAACTCGCGCTGCGTCGCATCCCACTCCGGTCGATCGCCATCCCAGTAGCGCATCACCTCGTAGATGCGCCGGCCGTAGATGGCACCGGCGTGGCCGGCCACGACGTCGAGGAAGTGACGAAACACCGCCGGGCCCGGCGGCGGCATGCAGAGCGTCCCTGCCGCGTCGTCGACGTAGCCGTCGAGCGACTGCGACATCCCGAACACGAGCTTGGCCATGAGCGGATGGTAACCCGCGCGGAGTGAGCGCACTCCGGGGCTTGTTCTGGTCGGCACCCGCGCGGCACTCTGGCGTCATGTCCGCGCAGCCCGCTCCGGCGACCGCGACGGTCCGGCTCGCCGAGATCGTCGCGCTGCTCTCGCTGGGCACGGACCTCGGGCTCGGTCAGCCCATGGAGCACATGATCCGCGCGAGCTTGTTGTCGCTGCGGCTCGCCGAGCGCTTGCAGCTCCCCGAATCGGAGCGTCGGGTTCTTTACTACTCCGGCCTGCTCGCGTGGGTCGGCTGCCACACCGACGCGTACGAGCAAGCGCGGTGGTTCGGCGACGACCTGACGGTGAAGCGCGACGCGCACTACGCGCACGACTTCGGTCGCGCGAGCGACGCGACCGCGTTCTTGGTCAAGCGGATCGGTGCCGGCAAGCCGTTCTTCGAGCGGTTGCGCACGGGCGTCGAGTTCTTGGGCGATGGCCGTCGCGCGCTCCAGAGCCTCGCGGAGAATCACTACCTGGCCACCGACGAGCTCGCGAGCCGGCTCGGGCTCGGGGACGACGTCCGAGCCAGCCTCCGGCAGAGCTACGAGCGCTGGGACGGCAAGGGTCCGTACCGGATCCGTGGCGAGGACATTCTCGTCAGCTCCCGCCTGATCAATCTCGCGGACGTGGTGGAAGTGTTTCGGCGGAGTGGCGGCGTCGCAGCGGCCATCGCCGTGGCCCGCGAGCGAAGCGGCACCCACTTCGATCCGTCGCTCGTGACGCTGTTTTGCGACAACGCCGAAGAGTTGTTTCGCGACCTCGATGCCACGACGAGCTGGGACGCCCTGATCACCGCCGAGCCGACGCTGTCGCCCCGCGTCTGGGGCGATCGCCTCGACGACGCGCTCGACGCGATCGGATCGTTTGCCGAGCTCAAGTCACCGTGGAGGCTCGGGCACGCGCACGGTGTCGCCGACCTCGCCGTTCGCGCGGCCGGGTTCTACGGGTTGCCCGAGGCGGAGGTGCCGCTGCTACGGCGGGCGGCGTTGATCCACGATCTCGGTGCGCTCGGCGTGTCCAGCTTGATCTGGGAGAAGCGAGGCGCGCTGTCGCGTTCGGAGGTCGAGCGCCTGCGCATGCACCCCTATCTCGCGGAGCGCATGCTCGCGTTCTCGCCCGCCCTCGCACCGATCGGCGCCGTCGCGGTGCTGCATCACGAGCGCATGGACGGCTCGGGATACCCGAAGGGGCTCGCGGGCGATGCGATCGCGCCGGCGGGGCGCCTGCTCGCGGCAGCGGACGTCTACCACGCGATGACCGAAGCGCGCCCGCACCGTCCTGCGATGTCCTCCGACCAAGCCGCCGCGACGCTCAGCGCCGAGGTCTCCGCCGGGCGGATCGACGGAGCCGCCGCTGCGGCGGTGTTGCGCGCTTCGGGGCATCGGGCCGCCACGCGAACCGAGTGGCCCGCCGGGCTGACGACCCGCGAGGTGGAGGTGCTCCGGCTCCTCGCGCGGGGCCTCACGACCAAGCAGATCGCGGCCGAGCTCGAGATTTCGCCGAAGACGGCCGCGAACCATGTCGAGCGCATTTACTCGAAAATCGGCGCGAATAACCGCGCGACCGCCACCCTGTTCGCGATGAAGCACCGCCTGATGAGCGACCCATAGGGTAAACGCCTCATGCCGCGATCCACCGCTCTGCCTAGGGTGGGTCCATGAAGACCGAAGCCAAGACCGTTCGCGCCAACGGCATCGACATCCACTATCTCGAACGCGGGACCGGCGCGCCCCTCGTACTCCTGCACGGCGGGATGGTCACGACCAACCCGATCTGGGCCGGCCATCCGTTCGCGTACACCTCGCAGCTCGACGCGTTCGCCGAGCACTTCCGCGTGATCGCACCCGACACGCGAGGTGCCGGTCGCACGCGGCACGGCGACGACCCGGTCACGTTCGACGTGCTCGCCGACGACGTGCTCGCGTTGATCGAGGCGCTACAGCTGGACCGGCCGAGCCTCTGCGGGTTCAGCGAAGGCGGCACGACGGCAACGATCGCCGGCATCCGCAAGCCCGGCGCGATCGGTGCGATCGTGAACGACGCCGGGTACGACCTGTTCGACCCGGAGTCGCCGTCGTTTCCGATGATGCGGCAGATGCTGGGCGGCAGGCCCGACGCGATCACGGCGGACCCCGAGGCGGCGCAGCGCGCGTTCGAGCACAGCGACGAGATGCGCGCGACGTTTCGCCTGATGCAAGCCGACCAGGACGGCGCGCAGGGCGTGGGTCACTGGAAGCAGTACCTGCACCTCGCCTTCGACCGCCTGTCGCGCGGGCCGGGGTACCGGTTCGGCGATCTGCGCGCGATCAATGCGCCGACGTTGATCCTCGCCGGCGATCGCGATCACTTCTGCACGGTCGAGGACGGCGTGCGCGCGTTCCGAGCACTCGAGCGCGGCGAGCTGGCGATCGTCCCGAACACCGGGCATGTCCTCACGGAGGCGAAGGTCCGCGCCTCGATCGAGTTCCTGCGGAGGGCCTCGTGATCCGGCTCGCGCTCGTGGCCGCCTGCTCGATCGTACTCGGCTGCGCACACGCATCCAGCAACGCTCCCCGGGTCTCCGAGCCCGAGGCGCAGGCGCAGGTGCGCAGGCGCCTCGACGAGATCTGGGACAGCGCCGCGAAACGCGACTTCGCGCGTCTCGCCTCGTATCACCTCTACGGGCCGAAGTTCACCGAGTTCAAGGACGGTGCGCCGCGCGCCGATGCGACCTCCGGCGAGCAACGCGAGCGTGCGTTCTTCGGCGCGGTCACCGATCCCGAGGTGGTCATGAACGACCTCGCGGTGAACGTGTTCGACGAGGTCGCGATTGCCACGTTCAACGGTGACTTCAGCGGCACGATGGAGGGCCATCCGATGTCGGCGAAGCTGGCGGTCACGCTGGTCTTCTACCTGGATCACGGCCAGTGGAAGATCGTGCACGAGCACTTCTCGCCGCTGGGCTGACACGCGGCCACTCGTGCGTTCAGCCACGGCGGGAGATCCGTTACGATCGGCAGCGTGACCTTGCTCGCAGCGATGCTCGAGGCGGTGGCGATCATCCACTACGCGAACGGGAGTACGCCGTGATTCGTCGCGCACCAACACGTGCGTGGTTGGGGCTGGTTGGCGTCCTCGCGGGCTGCGCGGCAACCACGACTCCAGCAACCACGGCACGCAGCGCGCCGGTCTTGCCAGCCGACGCACTCGCCATCCCCGTCGTACAGCAAGCGACCGACTACAGCTGCGGCGCCGCAGCCCTGCTCGCCATCCTCTCCTACTGGCAGGTGTTCGATGGAACCGAACAGGAGCTCTACGCTGCGCTCGACGTCAGCCCCGAGAACGGCACTGCCCCGGATGCGATCGTGCGTGTCGCCGGCGAGCATGGACTCGACGCGACGCTGCGCCAGCACGTGACCATCGACGAACTGCGGGCGGCGCTCGCGCGCAACGATACGGTCATCGTCGACCTGCAAGCGTGGCCCGACGGGAAGCCCTCCGGGTTTCGATGGGCCACTGCGTGGGAGGACGGCCACTACGTGGTGCTCGTCGCAGCGGACGCGACCTACGTCTACGTGATGGACCCGTCCGCCGGCTATGGCTTCTTGCCGATCCGCGAGCTCCTCGATCGCTGGCACGACTACGAAGTTCGCGATGGACGCCGGATCCCGTACGTACACGCGGCGATCTTCCTCCATGGAAGGACTCCCCTCGACTCGGTCGGTGCGCTGATCCGGATCGACGAAGATCGGGAGGGGTCTCTGAACACGGCCTTCGATCGAATCGGCTGCGTGTTCGTCCGGGGGCCGAAGCAGATCGAGGTGCCGACGGCCAACGTGGGACGAGTCGTCGCGTACATCCACAACAACCCCGTGCGTGCCGGCGTGGTGACGCACGCCGAAGCATCGACCTGGACGAGCCATCGTGCGTACGTGGGGCTCGTGGACACTCCGGGTTGGTTGCACACTTCGCTGGGGCTGCAGCTTGCGGGCATGGCCGCGGAGTCATTTGGCACCTTCGTGGCGGGTAACCACGACGAGTTCGACTGCCAATACGACGCCCTCGTGCATGCACCGGACGACACGTGCGGCGTCGCGCCGACGCTGCACGTCGCACCCGAGTTGCTCGTGACGATGGTTGCCGACGAGTTGCAGATTCCCGTGACCCAGCTGTGTTCTCCGCGACGCGGCCCGATGGAGCGAATGGGACGCGAGGTTGCTGCTCGTTGCGCACCAGCGGTGGGCCTGACAGCTGTTGCGCTCGCGAGAGAGATGCGAGTCACGCAGCAGGCGGTGTCGCTGATGCAGAAACGCGCAGAGAACGACGAGGCGCTCGGCGTTCGGTTGCGCGTGTTGGAGCGACTGCGTGCGGGATGACCGGTCCGGCACCGCACAAACTTGTGCAACTTGTGTCTGACCCCTCTTTGTTCGTCATGCCGGCCGCAACAGCTGGCGACGAAACGCTCCCGGAGTGACGCGCGTCTCGCGCTTGAAGAACTTCACGAAGTTGGTGGCCTCCTCGAAGCCCAAGGCCTCGGCGATCGCCGCGACGGAGGACGCCGAGTGTACGAGCAGCCGCTTGGCCTCGAGCGTGCGCCGTTCGTTGAGCAGTGCCTTTGCGGTCTTGCCTCGGATCGCCAACGCGGCGCGCGCCAGGGTCTTCTCGGAGCATCGGAGACTCCGCGCGTAGCGACCGACGCCGTGCCAGTGCCGGAACTCGCGTTCCACGAGTGCCTCGAACTGTCGTAGTCGCGCGAGTGCTTCCGGGGCGGTCGCCGGCTCGGCGCTCGACCGTGGCTGCGCCAGCTCGAGTCGAAGAAGCAGCGTCTCGAGCTGGCTTCGCAGTAGCGCGCCGACGAGCGGCCTCGTCGCGATGACCGTGGCGTCCTCCATCATCTGCGCGATCGTGGCCGTCACCGCGCGGCGCGCGGACGTGGAGAGGACGACGAGGGGTGTCTGCGAGAGCTGTTCGAAGACGCCGTGGATCCGCCATTCGGGGCCCGCGGTCTTCGTCAACTCCTCCGATTCGAAACACGATCATCCACCCGCTCCAGCCCACGAGGTTCCCGAAGCGATGGACCTGGCCCGGCCGGACGAGGAGCACGCTTCCCGCGCTGCACTCGAAGTGCTCGAAATCGACCATGTGCCGGTAGCGACCCGAGCTCACGTAGATCAGGCAGTGGAAGTCGACTCGCTCGACGCCCCGTGCGTCATGTCGCTCCACGCGACGGCAAAGCTCGTCGGAGAACATCACCTCCACCGCGTAGGGGTACTCGCGCGGAGGTGTGTAGACGACGGGCTTTACGTTCGCGCGCCGCGAGGGCCGGTTTCTGCCGCGACGGGCCATCGTGTCCTGTTTTTATCATGCGCCGTCAGGTCCTGACCTCGTCCGTCATCCACCGATCGCGCACGCTGCAGTCACAACCCCATCACCAGGAGAACTGACATGACCGCTGCAAACGACGTTCGCGATGCTTCGACCCGCTTCTACACTGCCCTCACCCGTATGGCACGGGGCGACGCCGGACCGATGGCCGAGGTGTGGTCACACGGCGATGCCGTGTCCACGATGCACCCGATCGGTGGTCGCGAGCTGGGCTGGACGCAGGTGCAGGAGCCGTGGTCGAAGGTCGCCTCGATCGCGGCCGGCGGCGAGATCTGCCTCGAGCAACAGGTCATCGAGGTGATCGGTGACGTCGCCTACGAGGTTGGGCTCGAAGCCGGCTACCTCGTCCTCGCCGGCGAGAAGGTGCGCATCGATCAACGCGTGACGAACATCTACCGGCTCGAGCGTGGAGCCTGGAAGGTCGTGCACCACCACACCGATCTGTCGCCCGCCATGATCGACGTGATCGGCCGGCTGGCAGCGAAGGCGTAGCACTTCGAGACCGATCAGGCGTCGTGAAACCCCGAGGCTCGATCGCGTGCTCGCGCGCGCGCCGAGGCACTCGTGCGCTCGAGCAGGCGCGTGCAGAGAGTCTCGAATTGCCAGTCTTTCCAAGACGCCTCGGACCAGCCGCAGCCTTTGGTGAAGGCCTGGAAGCACTCGGGGCTCTGGAGAACGAACAGCACGTCGGTACCCCGGCGCACGTCGAGATCTCTGCGCAGCCGTCCGTGCTCGTGCAGACCCGCGATGACGCGCTCGAGGCCGGCGCGCCGCTGCTCGATGGTCTTCTTGCGCGCGGCGGCGACCCGCTCGTCGACGGAGGCCGCCGTCTGCACCGCCGGCATGAGCGGAGCGAGTCGACGGTAGATCTCGCTGCCGTGCTCGACGACGAGCGCGAGCGCGAGGTGGGCGTCGCTCGTCGTGACCGCTTCCACGAACCACTCTCGTTCCGGCACCGGCCGGCGGTCGCCGCCCCCGGCCGCGTGCCCGATGGTGGCGAGCAGCAGGTCGGCCTTGCTCCGAAAGACGACCTTCACGGTTTGCAGCGCCACCTCGGCGCGCTTGGCGATCTCCTCGAGCGTCGTGGCGGCGTAGCCTTGCGCGCAAAACAGGACGTATGCCGCCTCGGTGATGCGGGCGCGCGTGGCGAGGGAGCGCTTGCGGTGTCCGTTCATCCGTTCGAAGTCCACCCGATCCGTCGGAGAACTCAATATAGACGTCTAGTTGGGCTACGTGATGACACCATTGCGGTATGAAGCCGCTGGTCAACTCCGTCGTCATCCGCCGCAGCGTGGAGGACGTCTTCGACTACTGCAGCGACCTGGCCAACGAGCGCGTCTGGAATCCAGATCTGGTGTCCCTGGAAGCGCTCAGCCCGAGGCCGATCGCCGTGGGGACCCGGTTTCGCTCCCGGTGGAAAGGCGGCCCTCCGACCGAGTGCGCATACACGCTCGTCGACAGGCCACGGTCGCTGGGAGATCTACGCCTCGGCAAAGGGGATGGACATCGACTTCCGCGGCGAGGTGGAGTCGACCGACGGTGGCGCGCGGCTGACCATCACGATGACCCTCCTGCCGAAGGGCCTGCTTCGCCTCGTGGGGCCGTTGATCCGGAGAGGATTTCAGAACAAGGAGGAGAAGAACCTGGAGCGGATCCGCGTCGCTCTCGAAGGCTCGGCCGGCGCGTCGGCGGTCGACGGCGGGTGACCAAGAACGCTTGCGACGTGCTCGATGGCCTAGGGTGCGTTCATCACTTCTTCTCGAGCCAGTACCGCCAGTTGACATTGCCGCCGGCGATCTCGCCGAGCGGAGTCTTCCCCTCCGAGGTCAGCGTCCGGGCGAGACGCTGGAAGAACGGGCTGTCGCTCGGATCCGTGGTGACATCGGGGTGTGGCCAATCGTCGAGCTTGACGATCTGCCTCACGTTCGGCTTCACGAGTTTCGCGATGGTCGCATCATCCGCGAACATGCTCTCACGATGCTTGTCGAGGAGCGCGATCCCGACTGCGAGCGCGGTGTCCCGGATGAGTGGATGCTTCGGTAGTTTGAGGGTGGCGGCATCGACGGCGACGCCGCGAACCTTCAGGGTCTCGACGCGCATTTGGCCAGTTCGACGATCGTGCTCGTAGGTGGCGAACTTCAACGGCCTCGGCCGCATTCCTTGTTTCTCCACACAGGCACCGAAGCACCTCTCGATCGTGACGAGACCGTCCCCACCTCCCCAGTACACGGCTTCCTGGAACACGAGAGCCCACGCGCCGTCAGGGCCGGCAAACCCGTGCAGCCGTGCCGTGATGAGATCGTAGTTCAGATTGCTGAGGACGGGAAACGACTCGACGTGATGCGAGTCGAGCCGCCGAAGCATGCGCGTGGCCGGATCTGGATCGCGACACGCCACGAGCAGCAAGGCGGCGAGTACGAGATACCCATGCGTTGCGAACCGATCGATCACGCGTCGACAGTATCGTCCGTGTTCGGGACCACACAAGTCCCGCAGAACTGGGTCACGCGTGGTTTTCTTAGCGGTGAGCAGCTGCCCGCAGTTCTTGGACCTCACGCTCGATGGCGTGGTGTTCTTGCGCGCTTCCGGGTCCGAGCTTCCACCCGAGTACGTGCGCCAGGACACCGATGCCCCAGCCGAACAACGGCCAGATGAACCACGGATAGCCGCGCCCCGTGACCAGCCAGATCACGACGAGGCCTGCGTTGACCAGGGCGTAGAGCGCGACGTGGATGGCGAGCTCTTCGAGGTTTCTGTCGGTTTCCATGACGTTCGAGGTTGCATCACGCATGCCTCGGTGGCCGTTCCTCACGGTTGATCGGCTCGCGTCTTCATGCGCCTGACCCACGCCCCGCCATCGACGAGTGCCTGCCCGCGCACGCGCAGCTCGTGGGCGAGCTTGCCCTCGAGTGCGGCGGCGATCGCGTCGACGAGGTCGTTCGCGGACGAGAACCGATCATCGGGGTTCTTGGCGAGTCCGATCGCGAGGGCGAGATCGACGTCCGCGGGCAGCGTCGCCAGCGACGACGGGGCGCGCGGCGCGGTGTGGACCACCTTGTACAGCATGGTCGCGACATCGCCACCCGCGAACGGCGTGTGGCCGGTCAGGGTGCGATACGCGATCGCGGCGAACGCGTAGAGATCGGTGCGGTGATCGACGGTTGCTCCACGAGCTTGTTCGGGAGCCATGTACGCGGGCGTCCCCACCACGTGGCCGGCGGTCAGCGTGTCGCCGGTGTCGGCCACGCGGGAGACCCCGAAGTCGAGCACCTTCCACGTGGTACCGGCGAGGAACAGGTTCTGCGGTTTGAGATCGCGATGGACGATCCCCGCGCGTCCGGCAGCCGTGATCCCGGCGGCGGCCTGGCGGAGTAGATCGATGACCTTGTCGTGCGACAGGACGCGCTTGCCGCGCAGGATCGCGGCGAGGTCGCGGCCACGCAGGCGTTCCATCACGAGATGCGGTAGTGGCTGCTCGCCGATCGCGAGGACGCGGACGACGTTGGGCGAGTCGATCGCCGACGCGGCCTGGAGCTCGCGCAAGAACCGCCGGACGTGGTGCGCGTTGCCGAGCGAGGCCTGCGACAGCATCTTGACCGCGACCGGCGAGCCCGTCGCCGGGTCGACGGCCTCGTAGACTTCGCCCATCGCGCCACGGCCGATCACGTCGCCGAGCTGGTAGCCCCCGATGCGCTGATCGGTGAATCTCCCGCGTCCGCTGCCGACGGCGCGTCGCAGCTCCTCGCGGGCCTCCTCGAGGAGCGCCTCGCGTTGCGCGATGCCGCGGATCGCGCGCTCGAGCTCGGATAGCGCGATCAGCGACGATCGCCGCGATCCGCGCGCGATCAAGTAGGTACCCGCGAACACGAGCTGGATCAGGACCTGGCAAATCACCTGGACGCGCGTCGACAGGTAGTCGGCGCGAATGAAGCCCGGCTCGATCGACCCCGCGATCACGAGGCCGCCACAAACCGCCTGGGCTGCCGCGCACGTCAGGTACGACGCCAGCGCGAGCCGGGGGCTCGCCCCGAGGCTCGTGAAGTAGATCCCCAGCACGATCAGGATCGGGACGGGCGAGAACGGCCCGAAGAACGGGATCGCGCCGCTGACCGTCACGGCGGCGACGTACCAGCCGAGCTCGACACCGGGTCCGTCGTAGAACGTCGTCGGATCGCGGGTGCGGCGCAACAGGTAGAGCAACGCCCCGGTCGCGATCACGATCGACCCGAGGAACACGTAGGTTCCGATCGGATGTCCCGGCAACAGCGGCACCACGATCGCCGCAGCGGCCGCGAAGGTCAGGCCGACGTAGCAGAAGGTGCGCGTCCCGAGGATCTCGGCGCGGTGGAGCGCTTCGAGTGGCGAGGTCACGGTCGTGCCGGCCAGCGATCTCGTGGCACCTCCCCGGGTCGTCGTGCCGGTCGACAGGCTGCGGACGTCGCTGCCGAGGGCGGGCACCGGTGCCGACCCGCTGCGCTTCGGAGGAGGAAGGATGGAGGTGGTGGTATCGACCGGGTCGGCCTCGGTGGCATCCGGGGCGACCTCGGCCACGTCGCGAGCGGCCGGGCGCTCCAGCACGGTATCCGTCCCGTTGTCGGGCCCCGCGCCGTCCTCGTCCAACACGCTCATCCTGTCGAGGATATCGCGATCACCATCTCGGTTGTTTCGAGAGTCAGACTCGGTCCGTCAGCGCTCGGCACCGTGAGGCGGCGGCGTTCACGGCTCGCATGCGCAGCACGGTGCGCGTGCATCCGCACACGTCGCGCTCGCTTCGCGACATCGGCCAGCGGCGATGCGGTCGGTTCGGAGGCCCTTCGCGATCTCGCAGATCTGCGCGGCGTCGTCGCACGCGGCGTCCGCCTGGACGCAGGCGTCGGCGCACTTCGAGCCGGCACCCACGGTGCACCCGGGCGTGAGCGTGGGCTTGTCGGGCGGGGAGGCGAACGTGCACACCGGCTCGCACGCATCGTCGGGTGATCGCGGTGGCGTCGGCAGCGACAGCGCCGTCCGCCGTTCGATCAGATCGGTGTAGAGCTTGTCGACCTTCGTGCTCGGATCGTCGTCGAGCGGCGGCGGTGGGCCTTTCGCCGTCGGCACGGGCTCCCGGATGTCTTCCCGGGGGATCATGTTCGGGTTCCCCATGCAGGCCACGATCCCGACGGCCCCCGCGATCGCCACCCAGAGCACAGCTCTCATCGGAGGAGCCATCCAACCATGCTGGCGAAGACAGAGGCGCGCTTCATGGAGGTGAGCCTAGCGCGACCGGCTTCGCTCGTCCGGCCGAGCCGGTCGTGGAGCGTCTCGGTGATGTCGTTGGCGCCTCGGTCCGAGGACCACGTCGATCTCGCGGATCACTGGCACGCGGCAGGGACGCTCGTGTCGGGCGCGAAGTCGTTGCAGATGCAGTAGCTCCGACAGGCGAAGGGACCGACGGTGACGGGAATGACGCACGAGAAGCCACCGGAGCACTGGCTGTCGGCGGTCGCGACACAGTCAGCGTCGACGTTGCATCGCGCGGTGCACGTGCCGGCGCCGCCGGCGTATTGCGCGCAGATCCGACTCTCGCAATCGAGGGAGGGCGACGCCAGGATGGTGCCTTCGGCCGGTGTGTCACCCAACGAACACGCGTTGCCGACCGTCGAGAACACGAGCGTCGTGAACTCGCCCATGATGTCCGTGCAGGTCTTCTCGAGCTCCTCGACCGGCGCGCTCAGGCTCTCGGTAAAGCCCGGGTAATAGACCGTCCTCGAGCCGAAGGTATCGTCGCAGTAGCCGACCGCGTCCTCGAGAGAACACGACGAGTCTTGCCACACGCCGCCACCGTCCGCGCACGACGAGCGTGCCGCGCTGTTGGACACCTGGCCGGAATACTCGATGCACGACAGCGGCTGATCGCCACTCTCGAGCAAGCAGCTACCGTCGCCGCTACAACCAGCAACGGCAAGCGCCAAGCCCATCGCCGCCAGGGACCACCGTACCGGCATCAACGAATCATACTCCGACGCGGCTCGCGCGATGTCAGTGATCGCGCGCGCCGGTCACGGCGAGCCGTGAATCCCGAGGAGGCGCAGGAACGCGTGCTCGTCCGGCGCGCGGCCGAGGAACTTGGCGAGCAGCACGTCGGGCTCTGCCTCGCGACCGCGGGCGAGGATGTCGTCGCGGTACTCGCGCCCGGTCTTCGGATCGAGGACGCCGGCCTTCTCGAACCGGGTGAACATGTCGTCCGCGAACACCTTGCTCCATAGATAGCCGTAGTAGCCCGCGTCGTAGCCGCCCATCAGGTGACCGAAGCTCGCCGCGAAGTGCTCCTCCGGATCCACGGGAAGGGCGGTGATCGTCTTGCGGAGCTCGTGATCGATCGCGTCCGGATCGACGGTGGCGCCGTGGGTGTGGAGGTACTGGTCGAACGTGGCCAAGAACACCTGGCGCATGTACCGCACACCCGCATCGTAGGTTCGGGCGCGGGCGATGCGCGCGACCAGGTCCGCGGGCATCGTCTTGTCCGGGTGCTCCGGATCCTCGGTGATCAGCGCGAGCACCGCCGGCTGGTAGACGAAGTTCTCGAGCATCTGCGACGGCGCCTCGACGAAGTCGGTCTCGACGTTCGTGCCGGCCATCGAGGCGTAGCGCGCGGTGGTCAGCGACCCGTGCATGATGTGACCGAACTCGTGAAACAGGACCTCGACCTCGTCGACGGAGAGGTGGGCGACCTTGCCGTTCTCCGGCGGGTTGAAGTTCACGACCAGCGCACTGAGCGGGATCTGGTATCCGCTCTTGACCTCGCGGGCGAGCCCGATCGTGAAGCTCGCGGCATGTCCGTACTTGCCCGGGCGGGGGAACAGGTCGACATAGAACTTGGCGAGCAGCTTCCCGTGCGGTGCGTCGTGCACCTCGTACAACTTGACGCCGTCGGCCCACACCTTCGCGCCTTTGACCTCGTCGAACGTGACGTGGAGTAGCTTCGCGTACACCTCGAACATCCCGCGCATCACCTTGTCGGCCGGGAAGTACGCACGGATCTTCTCGTCATCGAGCGCGTAGTCGCGCTTGCGGATCTGGTGCATGAAGTAGCGCCAGTCCCACACCTGCAGCGTCGCGCGCTTGTTGCGCGTCTCGGCCTTCTTGAGCGCGAGCATCTTCGCGAAGAGCGCATCGCGACCGGGGCGCAGCTCCTGCTGCAGGCGAGCCAGGAACTTCTTCACGGTGGCCGCGTTCTTCGCCATTCGTGTCTCGGTGACGAAGTCCGCGTGCGTCTTGTACCCGAGCAAGTGCGCCGCCTCGTCCCGCAGCTTCACGGCCTCGGTGAGCAGCGGCAGGTTCTTGTCGGCCTCGCGGCCGTTGAACGCGAGGTACTCGCGCTTGCGCGTCGACTCGCGGCGCGCGCTCTCCATCACGGGGTAGTAGTCGGGGTACTTGGTGGTGAGGACGAGCTTACCGCCCTTGGCTTTCTTCAGCCTCGCGATGAACGCCTTCGGCAACCCGTCGAGGTCGCGACGGGTGACCTCGATCGACGTGGTGTCGTTGTCGAGGTTGGCCGAGAACTGGGTCTGCAGCTCGGCCAGACGCGAGCGGATCTGGACCAACTTGGCGCGGTCGGCATCCGACAGCTCGAGGCCGTTGCGTCGGAAGTCTCGCATCGTCAGCATGATCAGACGGCTGTCGATCGCGTCGAGCCGAGCGGTCTTCCCGGCGTGGTCGAGATAGCCCTTCATCGCCAGGTACAGGTCCTTGCGCGCGCCGAGCTCCACGCCGTGCTTGCCCGCGCGCTGTTCGCACCGTGCCGCGGCCTCGCGCACCTTGGCGTCCGGGTGGATCTCCTTGAGGAACGCCAGCCGGCCCGACGCATCCATGTACTCCGCGAGTGCCTGCTCGGAGGCGTCGACGGTGTTGGCGAACGTGCGGTCGGGATCCGGGATCGCGACGAGCGCGGCGAGCTTCGCGTCCACGGTCTTCTCCGCGTCGGCGCATGCCTTGTCGAGCTGGTCGGGGGTGTAGTCGAAACGCAGGTCGGGCACGTCCACCGCTGCGAGCTCGGCGAACGGTCGGTGGACGACCGACGCGGGGTTCGGCGTGGCTGTCGGCAGCGTTGCGGCGACCGGCGTCCCGCTCGTCGTCGGATGCGTCGTCGCCGGGTCGTGGCCACATCCGGCGCTGGACAGCGCCAGCGCCACGAGTACTCGCGTCCAGTGCTTCATTTGCGTGATTAGTGCCCGATGGCCGCGGGGAGTCCAGGTGTTTTCGGGACGACTCTGGCAGCGCGTTGCTGGGAAGCTCATGGTTCGGCGATAGACTCGCGCCATGGCGGACGAACTCGGGCTAGGACGGCGACGTCGCATCACCTGGCAGCTGCTCGTCGGTGTCCCGCTGGTGTTTGGCTGGGGGCTGTTCGCGGTCAAGGGACCGGCATGGCTCGTCAAGCGTGGAGAAACCGGGATGAAGGAGTGCCTCGACGCGGCCGCGAAGGCACACGGCGATCCATCGGGATGTCGGACGGGTGCGGGGTTCACGCTCGGCGGGCTGTTCCCCGAGGAACGCATCCGCGTGCGCGAGGCCGAGCACGACCTCCTGCAGCGTCGCGCCATGCTCGCCTTCGATCACGTGATCGCGAGCAAGCCGGACGCGGCGCGCCGCGATGCCGCCGCCGTGCAACTGATGCACGACGCCCCCGATCGTGCGAGCGCGACCGAGCACGCCGCGAACGCGGGCGCGTTTGCTGCGGTCGCCAAGGTGGATCTCGGTACGTCGTCGATCCACGGTCGTCTCGAACCTGCATTTGCGGCGATCACGCTCGGCGACGTCGCGACGGCGCGGGCGGCGCTCGCGCGCGGCGAGCCCGCCGGCTGGGATGGTACGGTGGAGTCCGCGGCGCTCGCGTGCCTCCTCGGCGAACGCGCACGCGGGCTCGCCCTGCTGCGCACCGCCGCGGCCGTGCGCGAGCGGCTGTCCGGTACGCCGGATTCCGAGGTGCGAATCACGGCACAGCACTGTGGTGGCGCCGTCGACACCGTCGGGTTCGATCCGTACGTCGTGCCATCGTTTCACGCCGTCGATACGGTCTGCGCACGGCTGTTCGATCCGAAGGTCCAGGTCGGACGACGCGCCGCGATCGGAGCGACCTTGCTGCGCGAGACGACGATCTTTCGCGCCGGCGTGATCGGGGCATTCGCGCTCGTCGCGGACGGCGACCAGCAGGCCAGCCCGGTCGAGTTGCTCGAAGCCGTGGCTTCACCCCTCGTCCACGAGCTCGACCTCGACGCGATGTTCGGTATCACGCCATGGCTGCAGCGGCCCGTCTCCGAAAACACGCCCGACTACGTTCCACCAGCGTGGCTCGAGCTCGCCGCGTCGCGGTACGCGCGTGCCGCGCAGCTAGCACCCGCGCAACTCGATCCGGACAAGGTGGAGATGTCCCGGGATGCGGCGTGGGCGCCGCGCGAAGTGCTGCACGCAGCGGCGGTGCTGGCATACGAATTTGCCGCCGGGTACCGGCTGCGCCGCGGGGATCGCGCGGGTGCCCGGGCGGCGCTCGAGCAGTGGCGCTCGCTCTCGCCGACCGATTATCGCCGCGCCCCCCTCGAGGTCGCCACCGGCGAGCCGGCGGCCGCGCTCGCGACGCTGGACGGCTGGCAAGCGGCGCAGCAGGGCGCGGCCGATCACCAAAAGCGCGAGCTCGCCGACATCACGCGCGTGTTCGCTCTCGCCGCGACAGGCGAGTATGCCAAGGCGCACGCGATCGCCAAGGGCCTGCACGGGCGCGCGGGATCGTGGCTCGTGCTCGCGACCGCGATCGCCAGTGGCGCCCCACTCGAGGGGCTGTTGCCGAAGGTCGCCGCCAAGTCCGACGGCGCGAGCCCGGAAACGTTGCTCGCCGCGATCGAGGCGAAGCAACCGGTCGGCGAGCTCGGCTACCTCCATCTGGACGATCGCGCGGTGCTGCCGGCGGTCATGGTCGTGATCGCGCACGCGGCGAAGGTGGCCGGGCAGGATCCTGGGGTCGTGCTCGACAAGGTCTTCGCGAGCCAGATGCCGAGCCGCACGATCGCACTCGCTCGCGCCGAGGCAGCCCGCTGGCGCAAGGACCCGGCTGCCGCGCAGCTCTGGCAGCGCCGCGCGTCGGCCATCGAGAAGTTGTTCGTCGACGACGACGCCGTCGTGGTCGCCGGGATCGCGGGGTTGTGGTGAGTGCGTGGCTCCGCCGCAACATCGTGATCGTCGTGCTCGCGGCGATCGCGGCCGGGATCGCGATCTGGGTCTTCACCCGCCCGGCGGCGCGCCCGCCCGGCATGCACGAGGTACCGATCGCGCGCGCGCGCCTCGCCAGATGCCTGCTCGGCGAGCCCGTCGCGCGCACGGGACCGGACATCTCGCGGCTGCGCGCGATCCAGCTCGCAGGCGCCGCGGACTGGCCCGAGCGCTGCGCACCGTACGCCGCCGCTCTCGAGCACGCGATCCCGCACGACGACGACCGCCCCGACGACGAGGGTTCGCGCGCGCTCGCCGCCGGCAGACTGTTCGAGTCCTACGCGATCGAGAACGCTGTCGGAGCCTTGCTGACGCCCGGGCCCAACGAGCCGATCGTGTCCCCGACCGAGGTCGCGCGCGCCGTGCCGCCGCCGCCGGCGCCGACGCTGCTCCCACACGAGGTTGCCGCGGTCGCTTCGAGCGCGTGGCGGCTCGATGATCTCGGCGACCCCGGCCTCGCGTTGGTGCTCGGAGATCAGGTCGCCTGTCGGTTCGCAGCGCACGACGGCGGCCTCGACCGCGTCGCGCATTGCAGCTACCCACCCGACGCGTTGGCGTACGCATGGAACCGATGGTCACCGGTGAGAACGACGACCGCTGCGGACCTGCTGGTTGTTGCCAACGGTGCGATTCGCTCGTTCGCGACAGGCGAGCGCGTCGTGGAGACGAAGACCGCACGCCAGGCATGGAACGTGGCTGGAACGCTGTTCGTGTGGCCCGCCGACGCGACCCGCACGTCGGTCCTGCGCCGATCGCCGACCGGTGCGACGACGATCCTGCGATTGCCGCACGCGCTCGACACGTCTGCCACGCTCGTCCGCGATCAGCTGCTATGGACCGAGCACGAGCGCGTCGTCGGGGTCGCGCTCGTCGGGGCAAAGGTCGGCGCCGTCTATGAAGTCGCGAAGGCGGCCCGCTTGCCACGTCCGGTCACGTGCGCGACGAACGAGATCGCCGCTGCGCTGGTCACCAGCGGCGAGGCCGAGTATCGGATCGCGGTGCTCGCGAATGGCACCTGGCGACTCGCCCCCCCCGGCCCGCGGTACGATCTCCAGTGCTCCGGCGGGACGGTCACGGGCCTCACAGCGAACGCGCGATCGTCCGGCATCGCGATCGCGCGCATCGACTGTGACGTTGCAGGCTGCACGCCGAGCCACGCGACGCTGGACGATATCGCCGGGCCGTACGCGGTGGCGGCCCTCGGCAAGGCCACGATCGTCGTCTGGGTCGACGATCTCGTGCGCGGCGTCCGCGGTTCGCTCGCCGGGCTCGCGCGTGCCAAGCGATTCGCGATCTACGACGGTGCGCGAGCCGAACGGCTCGACAGCAAGCAGACGAGCATGACGGAGCTCATCCACCACATCGACGTCGTCGGCCGGGGCAGGTCGGCGATCGTCGTGCTCCAAGGCGACGGCATCCAGCTCGTGGACGTGCGCGACGGAAAGCCGGAGCGCGTGAACGTCGTGTTCGACTGACGGCGATCAGGGGCGGCGCTTGCCGGTGACGTCCTTGAGCGCGGCGTCCTCGGTGCGCCGGAGGTCTGTCTCGACGGCGGCGGGTGCGACCATCGGAGCGGACGCAGTGGCGCCGGGACGAGGGCGCATGTCGGCCTGGATGAGCTGGGGTTGGGGCGCGAGCTGGGCAAGTTGCCTGGCAACCTCGTCGAGCTGGGTCGCGATCTTGGCGAGCTCGTCATCGGAGAGCCGAGTCGACGCGGCGCGCACGAGCTCGGCGGCATTGTCGAGGCGGATCTTGGCAGCATCGATCTGGCCCTGACGCGCCAGAGCGATGGCCTGGAGGATCGCGCTCGCCGCGTCGGTACGAATGCGCTGAACCTCGAGATCGACCTTGATGGCGTGGGCGACGGCGTCGTTGTCGTCGGACGCCTTGAGCGATGCGAAGGCATCGCGCTGCTGCCGACCGGATCGCGCGATCACGTCGTCGAAGGAGAGGACGACATCGGCGAGCTCGATGGTGGAACCGTCGCCCCGCGCGGTGACGTCCACGGGAATCATCAGATCGCGGTGCTCGCCGGCCGCGAGGTCACCGACAGCCTGGCGACGTGGGCGGGCGGGTCATCGGGCGCTTCGCTGAGCTCGATCGGTGGGGTGTTTTGCCTCGGACGATCCCGCATCCACCATGCTTTGTTTTCGAGGAGTAGATTCGCGCAGGTGAGCCAGCAACCGGCGCCGAAGTACTACCGCGCGACCGACCGCTACAGCGCGAGTCTGTGGGTCGTGTTGCCGGTGGTCGGCGGAGCGTTGGCGGTGGTGCTCGGGACGGCCTACGCGTTCGTCGCGTACCTGATCGTTCACGTGTTCGAGTCACCCGCGGGCCTCGTGATCGCGACGCCGCTGTTCGGTGCCGCACTCGCGGTCGCGGCGAGACCCGTGTGCAAGCTCGCGAAGGTCCGCGCTCGTCGCATCCGCCTGCCGGTCGCGCTGGTCATCGGCGTGCTGGGTCTCTATGCCCACTGGCACGTCTACCTGAACTTCGCGGCCGAGCTCCACGTGTTCGCTCCGCCGCCGTCGTGGGCGATGTCCCCCGGCCACCTACTGCGCGCGATGTCCCAGCTCGCCGACAGCGAGGGGGCGACCAGCTGGCTCTGGTGGTCGATCGAGGCCGCGACGGTGGTCGGCATGATCGCGTACCTCATGCGTGCCGCGGATCCGGAGATTCCGTTCTGCGAGCAGTGCGGCGAGTGGACCGAGCTGGCGCTCACCCTCGCGCTCGCCGACGGCACCGAGTCGAGCGTCATCGAGAAACTCGAGCAAGGCGATGCCGCGGCGCTCGGCGACCTGCGACCCGGCACACACAGCTCGACACCCTACGTCCAGGTCCGCGTGCTCGCGTGCCCGTGCGGTGCGAGCCGATTCGTGTGCGTCGATCGCATCACGACAAGCTACGGCAAGCGCGGAGGGGTGCGCTACAGCCCACGCGCGATCGGTGCAGCGTCGTCGCTCCACTTCGATCTTCCCGACCCCGACACCACCGAGCTCCATCCGATCATCACGAACCTGGTGATCGACGAGGCGCAGCAGCAGCAGCTCGTCGACGCGCGCAGCCGCCTGGCCGATCGCTCACACGCGCCCGGCGCGAGTGCCTAACCCCAGAGTTCGCCTGTGTCGATCCTTCGACCAGGCGAATGATGGGGTAGCGGACGGTCTTCTCCGCGTCGGCGCATGCCTTGTCGAGCTGGTCGGGGGTGTAGTCGAAACGCAGGGCGGGCACGTCGACCGCCGCGAGCTGGGCGAACGGTTCGTGCTCCGCCGGCGTGGGGCTCGGCGTGGCCGGCGGCGTCGTCGTCGTGGCGACCGGGTTGCCGGTCGCCGTCGTCGTACGCGTGGTCGCCGGGTCGTGGCCACATCCGGCACTGGACAATGCCAGCACCACGAGAATTCGTGTCCATCGCTTCATTTGCGGTGATGAGTGCGCGATGGCCGCGGGGAGTCCAGGGGTTTGTCGGCAGACGTCGTTTCGCGCATCTTGGATGGTAAGAACCGCTCGTGACCTGGGATGTCCTTCGTGCCGAGCTCGAGGCCGAGCTTCGCGAGCCGGTGACGCTCGACGCGTTGACCGGGGGCTGGAGCATCGCGCAGCGTCTGCATGGTCATCGCCACTCGGTCGACGACGTGCTCACCGCGCACTTCGCGCTGCAGACGGTGCCTCGCGCGACGACGGTCCTCGATCTCGGAACCGGGATCGGTGGCGTCGGACTGCTCGTGCTGTGGGGCCTCGAACCGGAGGCGACGCTCGTGGCGATCGAGGCGCAGACGATCAGTCACCGTCTGTTGCTCGCCAATATCGCCGGCAACCGACTCGCGGCGCGGGTCGAGCCCCACCTCGGCGATCTGCGCGAGCTCGACGACCCGCGCCGATTCCCGCTCGTCACCGGCAGCCCGCCGTACTTCCCACCCGATGCCGGCATCCTTCCGGCGGACTCGCAGAAGGCCCACGCACGCTTCGAGCTGCGTGGGGACGTCGGCGACTACGCACGCACCGCCGCACGACACCTCACCGAGGATGGCGTGTTCGTGTTCTGTTTTCCCTCTCCACAGCGCCTCCGCGCGGTGGCCGCCGTGTCCGAGGCGGGGCTTGCCGTGACCGAGATCCGCGACGTGGTTCCACGCGCGGGCCTCCGGCCGTTGTTCACGCTGTTCGCGTGTGATCGGCGTGCCGGATCATCGGCCCACGAAGCATCACCGCTCGTGGTCCGCGACGAGGCCGGCGAGCTGACCGACGAGATGCAGGCCGTTCGTGCGCGCTTCGGCTTCCAGGTGCCGCGAAGCCGCCGGCCCGCGTGAGCAGTGAGGCAGTGAGGCAGTGAGCTCGGATCGGCGCAAGCTCACGGAGCGTGACCGTCCTCGCTAGTGACGGCGCTTGCCGGTGACGTCCTTGAGCGCGGCGTCCTCGGTGCGCCGGAGATCCGTCTCGACGGCGGCGGGTGCGACCATCGGCGCGGGTGCGGCGCCGGGACGAGGACGCATGTCGGCTTGCAGGACCTGAGGCTGGGGCACGAGCTGCGCGAGTTGCTTGGCAACCTCGTCGAGCTGGGTAGCGATCTTGGCGAGCTCGTCATCGGACAGGCGACTCGATGCGGCGCGCACCAGCGCGGCGGCGTTGTCGAGGCGGAGCTTGGCGGCGTCGAGCTGGCCCTGACGCGCGAGCGCGATGGCCTGGAGGATGGCGCTGGCGGCGTCGGTGCGGATGCGCTGGACCTCGAGATCGACCTTGATGGCGTGAGCGACGGCGTCGCGATCGTCGGAGGCCTTGAGCGACACGAACGCATCGCGCTGCTGCCGACCGGATCGCGCGATGACATCGTCGAAGGACAGCACGGCATCGGCGAGCTCGACCGTGGACCCGTCGCCGCGCGCGGTGACGTCGACGGGGATCATCAGGTCGCGCTGCTCGCCGGCGGCGAGGTCACCGATCGTGGCGGTGGCGCGACCATCGGGGAGGATCGTGAGGCCGGGCAGCGGCGTGAAGGTGACGCCGGGGCCGGGCGAGAGGACGAGCTCGAGGTTGCGACCGACGACGGTCGACATCTTGGACAGCTCCTGATCGAACACGGCGGCGACCTCGTCGGGCTTGGCGAGGAAGTGAAAGCTCGCGCCGGTATCGCGCGCGATCTGGGAGAGCAGGGTCGAGTCGTAGTCGACGCCGAGGCCGAGCGTGGTGATCCCGATGCCGGTGGAGTGTGCGCCGGCGATCAGCTGGGGCAGCTGGGTGGAGCTGTTGGGGATGCCGTCGGAGAGCAGCACGATCCGGTTGATGCCGTCGGGCAGCTTGTTGGCCTGGATCTGCTGGAGCCCGATCGCGAGGCCGGCGCGCAGATCGGTGGTGCCGCGCGCGACGATGTGATCGATCGCGGCGGTGACGCGCATGCGCGCGGGGGCATCGAGCGGTGTGCTCGGGACGAGCAACTCGGCGCGCGAGTGGAACGCGATCACGGAGAGCCGGTCGCCGTCGCGCATCTGGCCGACCAGCTTGGCGGCGCTGGTGCGGACGGCGGCGATCGCGTCACCCTCCATGGAGCCGGAGGTGTCGAGGACGAGCGCGAGGTTGAGTCGCGGGCGGCGCGCGTCCGGAAGCTCGGAGGCCTTGATCTGGACGCGAAGTGCGAGCGACGTCGAGGCGTCGCTCGCGACCACCGAGGTCGTGGGCTCGACCTCCATCGCGATCAGGTGAGGATCGGTAGCGACGGCGAGTGCCCCCGTGGAGCGACGGTTGCCGACGCCGTGGGAGGTATGTGCACAGGCGGCGAGGGCGGCGCCCAAGGCGAGAGCTCGAATCGGTGTCATGCCGGGTTGAAACGGGCGATCCGGAGAATAGGTCTGCGCGCGTCGAACGTTCGCACCCGGCAAACATCGATCGAGGATCGAGTGTAAGCGAGTCGAGGATCGCGCGTTATCCGTAGTTCGGCGCGCACGCGACAACACGTCCGGATCGGAGCTAGCAGATGTCGGTCCACACGCCGAACATCCGCGAGCTCGGCGGGCCGATGTTACGTAGCTCGAGTTGAAAGCCGTCATGTCGTCACCCGGCTGGTCGCGTTCACCACGAGTCGCCAGCGAGATACCGAGAACGCTGCCGCGGTCGGACACCACGCGATGACGTAGGTCGGCTCGCTCCCACGGGCCGGCCGCCGCGGCATCGACATCGGCTCCCGGTCCCGAGTTCTCCAATGGTTTCGGGGCCGCCGGCCGACACGCGCCGCTTCACGAACGCTGGATCCGGTCGACTCACAGATCGACGGCGCTTCGCAGCCGCGAAAGCACCTCACATGGTCAACCCACTTCACGTCCACGTTCGAGCCCACCTGGTCGCGTGATGCGCGCTTTCTCATCAACCGGCAGCATGAATGTCAACCGGTTGATCATCGCTGTTGGTTGGGTCACGTATCTGGTCACCGTCACCACGGTGTGGCGGGATGGGGTGACGGATCAGTCACGCCTGTTCTACGTCAACGCCGGCTACGGCATGTTTCTCCTGGTGGGGTCGTACGCCTCGGCCGCGATCCGCCGCCGGATCCCGGGCCTCATGACGCTCGCGCTCGTGAGCGTCATGACCCATGCGCTCTATCTGGTCTGGGCTTCGGACGTGTCGCCCACCCTCGTCGTCGCGACGATCACCATCGCGTTGGCGCCGGTCGCGACATTTGGCTACACGTTTCAGACCCGGTGGTCGCTGATCGTCTTTCTCGGGGGCAGCGCCATCGCGGTCATCGCGATCTCGCTCGTCGTGGAGCGACCCGGAATGAATCCGATCTTGTTCATCGGTAGCTTCGGCGCGACCGCGGTCGTGTGCTACGTGGCCACGCGCGGACAGCTCCAGACCCTCGCGTGGCTCCAGGAGAACACGCAGCGTCAGCGCGCGCTGGTCGATGCAATTCCGGACGTCATCCTCCGGTTGTCCAGTGACGGCCGGATCCTCGATATCGCCGCCGACCGCCAGTCCTCGCTGGGTGCCGCGATCGAGAGCGGCACCATCGACCTCGCGGTTCCGGTGACACGCGCACTGACCTCGAACACGATGCAGACCTTCGAGCACGAGATCGTTCGTCGCGGCGGAGGTCCGATCCACGTCGAGATCAGGATGGTCAAGAGTGGCGCGTCCGAGGTCACGGCGATCCTGCGGGACATCACCGAGGACAAACTGCTGAAGGCGCAGCTCATGATCTCCGACCGGATGGCCGCCATCGGCACCCTGTCCGTCGGAATCGGGCACGAGATCAACAACCCACTCACGTACATCACGTCGAACCTCGACTACGCGATCGAGGCACTCCGCGATCCGGCCATGCTCCGACACCAGCACGCGCGCATCCTCGAGGCGCTGACCGACGGCGCGGAAGGCGCGAGACGGATCGCGAGGATCGTCGAGGATCTCCGGCGCACCGCCCGGATCTCCGAAGGCTCGCAACCGAGCACCGACGTCCGTAGCGCGCTCGAGTTCGCCATACGCATCGCCGGGAGCCAGATCCGGTACCAGGCCCAGCTCGAGCTCGACATCCCGGATCGACTGATGGTGGTCGGCAACGAGGGCAAGCTGTCACAGGTGTTCCTGAACCTGCTGGTCAACGCGATGCAGGCGTTCGGGGACACCTCCCGGGACCACCACAAGATCTGCGTGCGCGCCAGGCGAGATCACACAGGTGACATCCTGATCGAGGTCGAGGACAACGGACCGGGAATCGCTCCCGAGAACAAGGCGCGGGCCTTCGATCCGTTCTTCACGACCAAGTCCGTCGGGCAGGGTAGTGGGCTCGGGCTGTTCATCTGTCACCAGATCATCACGGGCTACGGTGGCAACCTCACGCTGGATAGCGAGCTCGGCCGCGGCACGATCGTTCGCATCCGCTTGCCGGCCGGCACGGCGGCTCCAACCCTGCCCCGACCGACGAGCGTCGCCTCGGCCACAGCCACGCGATTGGCGGTGCTGGTGATCGACGACGAGCCCGGAATCACCCGGATGTTCCCGATCATGATGAAGGGTCACGAGATCACGACCTGCGCGTCGCCCGTACAGGGCCTCGAGCTCATGGCCGAGCGCGAGTTCGACGTGATCTTCTGCGATCTGATGATGCCGGAGCTCAATGGCATGGATCTGTTCGAGCTCGCCGTGGAGCGCTGTCCGCGCAACGCGGACCGCATCATCTTCATCACCGGTGGCGCCTTCACGCCCGGCGCCCAGACCTTCCTCGATCGGCATCCGCACTTGCTCAAGCCATTCGACCGTGCCGACTTGTTCCTCGCGATCGAACGGTTCGGGATCGCGGTGCGAACGCCGATCCTGGGAGTCGCGTAGCTCGACGCGGGGTATACGGCTCGCCTCGCGGACGCGAGCCAGGGCGCGTGCACCCGCATGATAGGATTCGCCCGAGGCAGCGGCCATGTCACGACAGCGCAGACTTGCACCGGACGATTGCGGCGACGACACGATGCCGGCCGCCCCCGAGCAAGTCCTCGCCGAAACCGCCGTACCCGCGACGCTCCCCGCGTCCGAGGACCTCGCCGGTGATCGCACGGCGGTCGCGACCGGCGACGCGACGGTGCGCGCTTCCAGCGGTGCAGCGGAGCGGCCGCCACGCTCGCAGGTCCGGCACGCGCGTGACCTGGCGACCTTGCCCACGGTCGATCCGGAGCTGTACGAGCTCGGCGACGAGCTGGCCCGGGGAGGCATGGGGCGGATCTTGCGCGCCCGCGATCGCAAGCTCGGACGCAACGTCGCGATCAAGGAGCTCCTCGCCGTTAGCGACGAGCTGGAGGCTCGGTTCGAGCGCGAGATGAAGATCACCGCGCGGCTCCAGCATCCGGCGATCATCAGCGTGCACGACGCCGGGCGATGGCCCTCGGGCGCCGCGTTCTACACGATGAAGCACGTCGAGGGCCGCTCGCTCGACACCGTGATCGCCGAGGCTCGTACCCTGGCACAGCGCCTGGCCCTGCTGCCGAACGTGCTGGCAGTCGCCGACGCCCTGGCGTACGCGCACAGTCGGCGCGTCATCCATCGCGATCTCAAGCCGGCGAACGTGCTCGTCGGTTCGTTTGGGGAAACCGTGGTGATCGATTGGGGGCTCGCCAAGCAGCTCGACGACACCACGACCGGCGCGGAGCCGGAAACAGGGGGTGTCGCCGGGGAGAGTCTGGAGCTCACCGTGCTCGGAGAGGCGATGGGAACGCCGTCGTACATGCCTCCCGAGCAGGCGGCCGGTGCGGAGGTGTCCGAGCGAGCCGACGTCTATGCGCTCGGGGCGATGCTCTACCACGTGCTCTCCGGGAGCCGTCCGTACCAGGATACGAACCCGCGGAGCGTCGACGAGCTCCTCAGATCGGTGACGACGACGCACCCGACGCCGCTGCGCCTCCTCGAGGAGGGTGTTCCGCCAGATCTGCTCGCGATCGTCGACATGGCGATGGCGAGAGACGCCGCGGATCGGTATCCGTCGGCGCGCGAGCTCGCCGACGATCTGCGTCGTTACCAGACCGGACAGTTGGTCGGCGCCCATCGCTACTCGCGCTGGCAACGGGTCAGGAGGTGGGCCCGCCGACACCGCGCCGCGGTGGCCGTCGGAGGTGCGATGGCCGTGTTGCTGGTCGTCGTGGGCGTGTTCAGCGTGGTGCGGATCGCGAACGAACGCGACCGGGCAGAGGAGCAACGACGGGTCGCGGAGGAACAGAGGCGCGTCGCCGAGCAGAATCGAAGTGAGGCCGAAGATCTCGTCGGGTTCATGCTGCAAGACCTCGACGCGAAGCTCAAGCCGATCGGGAAGACCGAGTTGCTCGACATGGTCGCGGACAAGGCTGCGGCGTACTACCGCCACCGCCCGATCGACTGGTCGCGTCCCGAGGACGTTCGCAAGCGCGCGCTCGCGCGCGCCAAGCAGGCCGACGTGCTGAGGGCCCGCGGCGATCTGTCCGGGGCCCTCGTCGGATACCGCGCCGGCGAAGCGATGCTCGACCGCCTGGCGAATTCCGACCCGAGCCAGCTGGAGTGGCAGCAAGATCTGGGCACGAGCCACGAGGCGATCGGCGACGTGCTCCTGCAGCAGGGTCATGCGACGGATGCCCTCGTCGAGTATCGCGCGAGCAGTGCGATCTCGCAGCGTTTGGCGAGCTCGGCCTCGGCACACGCGAGCTGGCAACGCGACCTGGCAATCGCCGATCACAAGATCGGCGACGTGCTGCGGACGCAAGGCCATCTCGCGGACGCGCTGGTCGCCCATCGCGCCGGATTGGAGATCTCGGAGCGACTCGCCACGAACGACCCGGTGGACTCGAGGTGGCAGCGATCGGTCCTGGCGAGCCACGAACGGATCGGGCTCGTGCTCCAGCAGCAAGCAGATCTGAGGGGCGCGCAGATCGAGTATCGCGCGGCGATGAAAGTCGCCGAGGCACTCCTGCGTGGCGACCCTCGCAGTGCCACGCGGCAGCGCGATGTCCTGGTGCTCCACACCCGGATCGGTGGAGTGCTCAAGCGCCAACGTGACCTGGCCGGTGCGCTGGCCGAGTATCGGGCGGCCCTGATCGCCTCCCAGCACCTGGTCGACCTCGATGGAAAACGCATCCTGGCAGCAGGACCTCGCGCAGTGTCACGACAAGGTCGGCGACGTCCTGTTGGCGACGGATGATCTCGCGAGCGCGTTGGTCGAGTACCGCGCGAGCAGCGCGATCTTCAAGCGACTCGTGGATCTGCATCCCGAGAACGCGGGCTCGCAGAAGAGCCTGGCGCTCACGCACGAGCGGGTCGGCGGAGTGCTCGACAAGCAGGGGGATCCGAACGCTGCCCTGGCCGAGTATCGAAGCGCCGCCGAGATCCTCGAACGATTGTCGAAAGCCGAGCCCGAGAACCCGGATCGCCTGCGCGACGTCGCGCGCATCGAGGTGTCCGTGGGCGGGGCGCTGCTGCGCGCGGGCCACCGCGAGGCCGCCCGCGCGCAACTGAGGCAGAGTGCGAGCACCTACGAACGTGTCGCGGCCAGTGCCGACGACTTCTACAGTGCGGCGTGCAGCTACGCCCTGTCGGGGAACGCCGCGAAGGCGTTCGGTATGCTCGGCGCCTCGGCGGACAAGGGCTTCCGGAACGCGGCATGGCTGGTGCGAGATGACGACCTCGCATCGCTGCACCGCGATCCGCGGTGGAAGACCGTCGTGGCGCGCGTCAAGGCCAACGCCACCCGCGACCGCAAGTAACCATCTCGAGGCCGGGAACGTTCACGACGTCGTGGCGATCGGTGCGGCATCGAGCGTGGCGATCCGTGTGGGATGGTCCGCCGCTGGCACGGAAATCGATCGAGAGGTCTCGTCGATGTCGACGCTAGCGCACGAGCTCGACAAGCGTGGTGGCGAGTAACTCGACCGAATATGGCTTGGACAGGAACGTCCGCACGCCGAGGTCGAGGATCGCCTGCACCTCGTCGTTGAGCACGTAGCCCGACATCAGGATGACTCGGACGTCGGGATCGATGTCGCGCAGCGCGAGGTACGTCGAGCGACCGTTCATCCCGTGCATCACCATGTCGAGGAGCACGACCTGGATCCTGTCGCGATGCTCCGCGAACAGGGCCACGGCCTCGGCGCCGGTCGATGCGGCCAGCACCTGGTAGCCGAGCGATTCGACGGTGGTGACCAGCGCCGAGCGCACGATCCGATCGTCGTCGACGACCAGCACGGTGCCGCTCCCGGTCGGGAGGTCGCTCGGGCCCGACTCGGTGGTTTCCGGCGAACACGCCGCGGCCGGTAGCGTCACCCGGAACGTGGTGCCACGGCCGTCGAGACCTGCGTCGATCTCGATGGCGCCGCCGTGCCCTTCGACGATCCCGAACACGGTCGCCAGGCCGAGGCCGGTGCCGCGCTCTTGTCCCTTGGTCTTGGTCGTGAAGTACGGCTCGAACACGCGGTCGCGCAGGTCCGCCGGAATGCCATGGCCGTTGTCGGCGACCTCGAGTCGCACCCACTTCGCACCGTCGATTTCCACGGTGTCGGTCCGGATCGCGACCCGGCCATTGCCGTCGACCGCGTCGCGCGCGTTGACCACGAGGTTGAGCAGGACCTGTTCGAGCTGGGCCTGGTCGCCGACCACGACGCCGCGATTCTCGGCCTCGAGCACGAACTCCAGCTCGACGCCGGCCAGCGTGCGCCGCAGGAGCTCGGACATCGAAGCGGCGACGTCGTCGAGCGCCACCGGCACCGAGCGATGCTTTCCCCGCCGCGCGAACCCGAGCAGCGACTGGGTCAGGGTCGCCGCCCGATCCGGTGATCTCGTCGATCACCGCGAGCTCCTGGCGCTTGCGAGGGTCGGACTCGCTGGTCATCAGATCGGCGGCGATCAACTTGACGCCGAAGATCAGGTTGTTGAAGTCGTGCGCGATCCCCCCGGCGAGGTTGCCGATCGCCTCGAGTCGCTGCGCCCGCTGCAGGCGATGCTCGCTCTCGACGCGTGCTCGCTCGGCGTCGGCCTCGCGAGTGATATCGATGAACGCGATGATCACGTGCGTGATCGGGTCGCCGACCGGCCGCGCGTACGCACGGATGTCGACCTTGGTGCCATCGGCCCGGTGGATCGCGATGTCGTCGACGACCACGACCTGGCGCTCGGCCAGCGCGCGCACGAACGGCATCCGGTGCTCGGGATAGAGCTCCCCACTACGGGTGTAGATGCCGTACGGCTGCGCGTATTCGCCGACCTGGACGTCGTCGCGCGGCCCCATTCCCATGATCTGACCGAACGTCCGGTTCGCGTACACCAGCTCGCCATTCGGCGCGCGCGCCACCCACAACCCCACCGGCAACTCCTCGCCCAGCGACAAGATGATCTCTTGGTTGGTCGGCACGACATCCCAGTATGAGCTGGTTCTGTCGAACGGAACACGGCCTCGACCAACTCACGACGTCGTGGCGAGAACCGCGGCGACCCGCTCGATCAGCGTCGCGTAGCGCGCGTCGTGGATGCCGCTCGGCAGCGGTGCGCGAGAAACCGCGTGTAACTCCGTGGTCTCGGGAACGTCGGCGATGCGAACGAGCGACGGCCAGCCGATATCGGGGAGCGCGCACGGGTGCTCGGCTCGTTCGCACAACGCGACCGCGACGTCGATCGAATCGCAGCGCACCACGACTTCGCGGTCGCCGGACTCGGGCATGCCCGCGATCGCGACGGCGCCGGCATCGTGACGAGACTCGGACCTCGCGTAGACCCCGAATGTCACCTCGCCGATCCGCGAGACGACGAGGTCTCTCGACCGAGGCGGCACCTCGGTGATGACGAGGTCGAGGTTCCCGTGGAGCAGCTCCTCGGCTGCCGCGTCGGGGTCGACACGCGTGACGTGAACGACGCCGTCCAGCTTGCTCGCCAGCGCCCGCGCCACGACGGCACCCGCGAGCTCCGAGGCTGCGCCGACGTGGATCGGGCCGAGGCCACCGCGTCGTTGTTCCTCGCGCGCGACGCAGTCGTCGACCTGCCGCATGACGTCGCGCGCGATCGACAGCAGTTCTTCGCCGAGCTGGGTCAGCTCGAGGCCGGCACCGCGACGGACGAACAGGGGAGCACCGAGCGACGACTCGAGCAGCTTCACCGTACGCGACAACGCCGACGCGCTGATGTGCAGCGCGTCGGCAGCCTTGTTCACGCTTTCATGCTCCGCGACCGCGCGGAACCCGGGTAGCCAGTTCCACAGCTCGGCGACCCGGCGAAACCGTTGCATCGTCATCGCGGCCGAGCGTGGAACACCCTCCGAACAGCTGCAAGCCCTCGGCGATCAGAGCGCGACAAGACCGGTCGCGTGGGGCGGCATCCCGGTGAAGTCCGGCT
The DNA here is from genome assembly GCA_963772655.1 of uncultured delta proteobacterium. Classification (GTDB taxonomy): domain Bacteria; phylum Myxococcota_A; class Polyangia; order Haliangiales; family Haliangiaceae; genus JABFXX01. The sequence continues at coordinate 2,646,070 of CAVYYE010000002.1, read as the reverse complement.
GGGCGGCGAGGCTGCCGTCGGCAGCGATCGAGTACCAGCTCATCGCGGCGCCCTTGACGTCGAGGACGTAGAGGAAGTCGCTGCCGGCCGTCACCGCGGAATCGATCGGACCCGCGCCGGTGGTCGCGCTCGAACCGTTTCCTTCGAGCGTGAGCGATCCGTTCGCCCCGACCGTGTAGGTGCTGAGGTTGCTGGTCTTCGTGTTGGACATGTACACGTGGGTGCCGGCGACGACGGCCCAGCACGCCGCCGATTGCGACGAGGGGATCGCGCTGCTCACCGGCGTGAGCGTGCCATCCGCGGCCATCGTGTACGAGCTCGCGGTGCTCGCGTTGTCCGCTCCACCCGCGGCTTCGGAAACGATCAGCTGACCCCCCGCGCTGAACGCGAAGCCAAATGGCGTGGCACCTTCCGACGCCTGCGCGTTGATCGAACCGGCGAGGCCGGACGTCACGACGTAGGTGTCGATCGTGTTCGTTCCCTTCTCGGTCACCACCAGCAGGTTGCCGTCGGGCGAGAACGAGATCTGCGCGGGACCCGGATTCGCCGCGCTGAGCGGCTGCGTCGAGTTGGCGAGCGCGGTCAGGCCGAAGTCATCGATGTGAAAGCCCGAGATGTTCGCCGCGTTGTTCGCATCGCCGGCGTTGACGACGTACACGAGGTCGCCGGACGTGGTGACGCTGACGGGCTTGATCCCACCGGAGTCGATCTTCGACATCAGCGTGAGGCTTCGATCCGCGTGTAGCGCGAACGTCGAGATCGAGCTGTCGCCGGCGTTCACCGCGAACAGCATCTTGTTCGCAGACGACAAGACCAACGCACTCGCGTTGCCGAGCCCGCCGCCGGTGCCGGAGCCGCCGGTCAGGTACACGTCTTGTGGCGTCAACGTGCCGTCCATCGCGCGGTCGTACGCGAACACCGCGTTCCCGGTGATGTCGTTGGACAGGGTGTAGACCGCACCGGCGGGCGGCGGCGTGTCCGGAGCGGTCGGCCCCTGCGGGCCCTCGGGACCGGCGGGGCCGGCGGGCCCCTGCGCGCCATCGGAGCCATCGGCACCGTCGGAGCCATCGGTGACGCAGGCACTGAGCCCGAAGGTCGCGATGAGTGCGGTCATTCCGAGGCCGCGAGCGAAGCTGGCTTTGATCATTCGTAGTCTCCCCAATGTAGTGTGCGAGCAGGTGTGCTCTTGAGGGGGCTACGCTCCGAGTGTCCGACTGGTATCGGTGAGAAACTCGAACGGGGTATGCGAGCCGGCAAGACGTGGCATCGGCGCCGAAATCGTCCCGATCCGTCGATCGCCGGCCGGTCACTCCGCGCAGCCGAGCATGACGGGACCATCGCGTAGTGCACGTGCGTACGCGGCGTCGAGCTTCTCGAGATCGCGCCACAGGATCCACGCAACGTCGCAGTGGTGGTACGTGGTCGCAGAACGAATCTTGCGCGCCAGCAACACGGCCTCATCCGTGGTCGGGACCTCGGGCAATTGCACCGCTGGCGTGTGCGTGATCACGCGCGGGCGTGTGATGGGCCCGACGAGGGTCGGTGCGACCTCGGTCGGTGCGACCTCGGTCGGTGCGACCTCGGCCGGCGCGACCATCGGCGCGACGATCGGTTGGCGCGTCACGAGCTCGGTCTGCGGTGGCACCGTCTCCTCGGATTCCTGGCTTGCCAGCCCACCAATAAACATCGAGACGCCGGCAATGAACAGCATCGAGCCCAGGAAGTACGCGCCGAGGTCATCGTCGAGCCACGTATCGTTGACGCCGTTGTGATCGGCATCGACGCTGCCCGAGTTGACGAGGAGCGCTCCGGCGATCGCCGACGCGGCACCGCCGCCGATCAGCGTGCGACGAGAGCCCTGGGACATGGTGCATCCCGTGGTGGCGACGATGGCAAGCAGGCAAACCAGGCGGTTCATGTCCTGACCACGGGCACGAGCCATGCCACGACGATCGACGAGTACCCATGCGGAAAGGAACGCGTCGGCGCAGGTCGTGGTGAGAACTCGACAGAAAGTGGTGCCTGAATCGCGATCACCTGGCTGGCTTTCGACGCGGCCAGCGTTAGGTCTGATTCCGTCGCGCCTTCAGCGTGGCCATCACGTGGCGGAACAGCGCCCGCGCGGCGCCCGGTGGCTTTCCGGTGTCGCGTTCCGCGCGCGCCTTCGCGATCAGCGGGGGCAGCTCGGCGTCGGATCCGAACTCGGCGAGCGCGGCGTCGTCCTCGATCAAGCGGGCTCGCCAGCGCTCGGCATCGTGAAACAGCTCGGTGTCGGGCGACGAGGTCGAGCTCGCGAGCGCGCTCTCGATCGTGGCGAGCTCGGTGTCGTCGAGACGGCGCAGCGAACCGGCGAGCGTACGTTCTGCGCGCCGACGCGCGCTCTGCGACGAGATCGCGCGTGCCCGCGAGAGCTCCGCGCGTAGGTCGTCGTCGAGCGTGAGCTTGCCGAGCGCCGGTGGTGCGAGCTTCATCAGCGTGGCGGCGACGCGCGCCGTGCGATCGCCTGCAACCCGGCGCTCCTTGCGCGCGATCTGTCGCGCGGTGGGCTTGTCGTCGTCATCGTCGTCGTCGCGGTCGCCGTCGGGCACGCCTCTATCGTAAAGGACTGGCGCCGGTGCAGGTCGCTTCCCGGCCCCACCCTCGATGCACACCGGTTGAGATGCCTACCGGCGCGCGTCGGTCAAGGCCCGGTGCCAACAAGGGAGATGGGGGCAGATCCCCAAGGTCAGAGGGCACGGGTAGCCTCCACGGGATCACGTCGCCCGTATGGCGATCAGTCCAACCCGAACGAAGGAACGAGCATGGCGAAATCGAAGACAGTGGTGAAGAGCGGCGTGGTGGAGAGCTCCATCGCGACCGCGATGGACAAGCTGGCGACTGCATGCACGGCAGGCGACCGAGCGGTTGCGGCACGCAGCAAGTCGGCCAAACAGAACACCTCGCTGGTCAAGCGGCTCGGCAAGCGCCGCGCCTCCCTCTCCAAGCGGAAGCAGTCGACCAAGAAGCGCCTCGCCAAGAGCCCCAGCGCCAAGTTGCGGCGCGAGCTCGCGGCGGTCACGCGCGAGCTGGCGACCACCACCAAGGAGCTGACCAAGGCGCGGGCCGCCAAGGCCAGCAACGCGGCGGAGCTCGCCGCCCTCAAGCAAGCGCAACGCCGCGCCAACGCCTACCAGAAGGCGATCCAGCAGGCGGACCGCGCGCTCGGCAAAAAGAAGCGTCGCCGGCGCTAGGCACCGCCGCACGTCGACGACGGCGGAACGCGGTCGTCGTCGTCGTGGGGCGGTTCGCTCAGACGACCCGTGTGGTCCGGTGAAGCTCTCTCCGGACCGGTCGCGGCGTGGGGGCGTCGAGGCTCACCAGCTGTCGGAGTTGCCACGCCTGGACGTGTAGCCTGCGGCGCGCGTCGCGATTGCGTCGCGCCATCGAGTAGGTGAATTCGATGACGACGACCACGACGACGATCGCGTAGCAACACAGCGCCGGGATGATCGGAAACCCGTCGAGCCCGTCGAGTGGAGGGATCAGGCGGATGCCGCCCGCTTCGACGATCGTTGTCGCGCTGATCCAGCCGAGGGCCTCGGCCGCCAGCACCCCGAGCACCGCCACCAGCGCGAACGCGGCGGCGCCGAGCAGCTCGCGGTGACGCGTCGCGGGGCCCTGCGCGTAGGCCATCAGCGTGACCGCCGCGACTCCGGGGGCGATGAACAGCGGCGTGAACATCCGTGCGATCAGCGCGAACATCGCGGCGTGTCCGATGGCGGCCACGATCCGAGGGACGCTGCGTCGTCGGATCAGCGACACGCTCGCGATCGCGATGTTGGCGAGCGCGATCACGACGAGTGCAGAGAGATACGGCGCGTCGCGGATCCCGAGCGCGAACAGCACCGGCGCCAGACACGCGTAGCCGACGTACGTGCCGATCGAGACCTTCGCGATTCGCATCTGCTCCGGGACCTCGGACTGCTCGATCTCGGCGACCACGGCCGGAGGCGTGTGCGCGGACGGCTGGATCATCAACCGGCCCACGAGCTCGGCGGCACCGGGCAGCGTCGGATCGAGCGCGAGGGCGCGCCCGGCCTCGCGCATCGCGATCGATGCATCGCCGGTCTCGATCGTACGCGTCGCTCGCCGGGCGGTCGCGAGGTGAGTGCGCGCGAGCTCGCGCCGAAGCGTCAGATCGCGGTCTCCGTCGAGGTACCGCTGGACCGCCTCGCCGAGGATGCGCGCCGAGGCGATGCGCTCGGTGCGGTCGACGGCGGTGGCCCGCCGGCACAACGCATCGAGCTCCGGTGCGACGTCGGGGCGAACGCTGGATGGCGAGGCCGTCGTGCCCGCGAGCGCGCTGGTCATCCCGGCAAACCCGCTCGGATGCAGCCGGCGTCCCGCGAGGATCTCGAACAGCACGCAGCCGAGCGCGTAGACATCGGCGCGACCATCGACCTCGTCCCCGCACACCTGCTCGGGGGCCATGTAGCCCGGCGTTCCGAGCGCACCAGGGGTCTGCGCGATCCGATCGATCGTGTGACGCGCGGTGTCTCTGCTCGGCGCGCTGTGCTCGAACACGCGGGCCACGCCCCAGTCGAGGACGTAGACCTCGCCGAACTGGCCGAGCAGCATGTTCGCCGGCTTGAGATCGCGATGCACCACACCACGGGTGTGCGCGAACTCGATCGCGAGACAGATCTCGACGAATGCCCGCAGCAACTGCTGCTCCGTGAATCGCGTCGTCGACGAATCGGCTGCATCGTCGCGAGCAGCCAGGATCTCGTCCAGCGTGACCCCGGAGAGTCTCTTCATCACGAAGAACGGTCGGCCCTCCTCGTCGCGACCGAGCTCGTACACCGACGGGATGGTGGGATGGTCGAGCCAGCCCTGGATCCTCGCCTCGCCCAGAAACCGCGCGAGCGATCCATCCGTGATCTTGTCGGGGTGGAGGCGCTTGATCGCGACTTCCCGGCCGAGGTGCGTGTCGTAGGCCGCATAGACCTCGCCCATGCCACCGCTTCCGAGCAGCGTGCCGAGCTCGTAGCGCGCGGCGTGCAGGCGTGGGATCGGTGCGAAGGTGGGGGCGAGGTCACCGTGCGGAAGCGTCGTCTCCTCGCTCGCCACCGCGCTCGGATCGGGCGCGTTGGCGTTGCGTGGCCAGGTTCGTTCCTCGATCGCTCTCGCGGTCGCGTGATCGAGCTGGCCCTCGGGTGGGGTGTCGCCGAGCCCGAGCCCGATGTGCGTCGCGGGGATCTCGCCGGCAGGTCTCCACTTCGGAGGCATCACCTCCGTCGTCGTGGGCAACCATCGGCGCTGATAACGAGCGGATCCCATCCACACGCGGGTACTGCAACCGAGGTGCCGTGTGCCGAATGCCATAGCACTCGCAGGTTTCGGTGCGTCCGAGATCGACGTTCTCGATGGAGACAGCCAACCCTATGGGGCGAGTCCCCCTCGCGAGGTGCACGAAGACTCGACCATCACGCGCCGTGTTCGGCGTGCATCTCGCCGAGGATGTGCTCGAGCTCGGCGACCTGGAATGGCTTCTCGAGGACCCGGACGCCGAGGGCGTCGAACAGCGCGCGGTCGTCCTCGCCGTAGGCACCGCCGGTCATCAGCACGAGCCGCGGTAGCAGGTCGGGGCGCTCGTCACGCGCGAGCTCGAGGATGGTGACGCCGGAGACCTCCGGCATCTTCAGGTCGCAGACCACGAGATCGAACGGGTCGGACAGCAGGCGGGCGAGCCCGGCGCGTCCGGACGTCTCCACCACGACGTCGTGGTCGTCGCGTAGCAGGGAATCACGCAGCGCCTCGACGAACAGCGCCTCGTCATCGATCAGCAGGATCCGCGATCGCGGGACCGGCGCCGTGATCTCCGGAGGGGCCGACGGCGAAGTGATCACCGTCTCGGAGACGGGCGGCAGCAGCACGCGGAACGTCGAGCCGACCCGTGGCTGGCTGTCGACCTCGATCCGTCCGCCGAGTGCGTCGACGATGCCGTGGACGATCGACAGGCCGAGGCCCGTACCGATGCCGACCGGCTTGGTGGTCCAGAACGGTTCGAAGATCCGCGAGAGCTGGTCGTGCGGGATGCCCTCGCCCGTGTCTCCGACGCTGATCTCCACCCGGCCATCGCGCAGTCCGGTGGTGACACGGATCGTGTTGTGGCTGGGGTCGCCGGCCGGGATCGCCTGGGCGGCGTTGAGGAGCAAGTTGAGGATCACCTGCGTGAGTCGCGCCTCGTCGGCGAGCACGTGGGGGACTGGCGGGGTGTCGCGCACGAGCCGTGCTCGCGCCTGGATCTCGTTGCGCGCGAAGTTGATCGCGGAGTCGATCGCACCGCGGACGTCGACCGGCGCGCGGCGATCTTCCTCGGCGCGGGAGAAGATCCGGAGGTCGCGGATGATCACGCGCATGCGGTCGCACCCGTTCCACGCGCGGTCCAGCTCGACGTGGTGCGCACCCTCGATCGTGGGGTCGCGCCGCAGGAGCCCGAGGTTCAGCATGACGTACGCGAGCGGGTTGTTGATCTCGTGCGCGATCCCGGCGGCGAGCGTGCCGACGGATGCCAGGCGATCGGCGACCGCGAGGCGGGCTTCGAGCGCCCGTCGCGCGGTGACGTCGCGCGCGAACGATAGCTGCGCCGGGCCGCCATCGTATTCGACCTCGATGCTGGCGATCTCGGTGGTCACGGTTTCGCCATCGGCGCGTCGCAGCCGGATCTCGCGCCGCAGTGCGACCTTGGCCCGACCGCCGGGGACGTGCCAGGCGCGATCGGGGTCGGCCTCTTCGAGCCGCACCACGTCGTCGACCCGGCGCGCCAACAGCTCGTCGGCAGTGGCGTGGCCGAGCAAGCGCACCAGCGCTGGGTTGACGAGCAGGAACCGATCGCCCCGGTGGACGGCGATCGCATCGGGAGCCTGCTCGATCAGCGTGCGGAACGCCTGTTCGGCGCGCTTGCGCTCGGTGACGTCCTCAGCGATGCCGACGCCGCCGATCACGGCGCCGTGGGTATCGGTGATCGGTGCGAACGCGACGCGCACCGAGCGAACCTGACCCGAGGTGGCCGACTTGTACTCGCCCTCGTAGTGGGCGCGTTGGCCGGCGAGCGTGTCGCGCATGCACCGTCGCATCACCAGATCCGGCAGCGTGTCGATGCGAACGCCGAGAAGTACGCGACGCGGCGAGCCGAGGATCTTGACGAACGCGTCGTTGCACGCCGTGACGGCGCCGAGCGCGTCGAAATGGAAGATGCCGACCGGCGCGCCCTCGAACACCAGCTCGTAGGTGCGCGCACGCTCGTCGAGCGGCTGCTCTTCGAGTGGCCTGATGACGACGATCGAGTGACCGTCGACCGAGCCCGACGACGCCAGCTCGACCCGGAGGTGCGTGCCGGTGGCGTGAATCAACGACGACCGGATCCCCTCGCCGCGGCCAACCGCGTGCAGACGCTGGAGCAAGTCGTCGTCGGCGTCGACGACCAGTGCGTGCAGCGGTGTGCCCTCGAGCTCGCTGCCCGGCCGGCCGAGCAGGAACTCGGCGAGCGAATTGAGCCATAGAATGTGGCCGCCGTCGTCGCACACCACCAGGCGTTCGGGGACTCGCTCGAGCCATCGCGTGAGCTCGTCCGAACTGCCGTTCCACTTCTTCACTACACGGCGAATCCTACACGGTTCATCGTCGGTACACGTGTGCCGGCACCGCTCACCGCGGGGTGATGCGCGCGATCGCCGGATCGCCGGTGACATCCGAGAGCTGAGTGCCGATCCGTCAGTCGCCGCGGGTCTTGGCTCGGACCCGCGCGAACGCCTCCTCGATGCCGAGCTCGACGTCGATCGCGATGTCTTGCGTGTCGTACGTCGGTGCGGCGACGGGGTTGGCCTCGAATTCGGAGCCGATCCAGGCGGCGACATCGCGATCCTCGACCGCGAGCCCTGACTCGTGCGCGAATCGGTCGAGCTCGGTGAACAGCTCCACCGCCGTTTGTACCCGCGCGTCGGGATCGTTGGTGAGCACGCGCAGCACGATGCGATCTAGCTCGGGCGGTACCTGCGGGTTGAGCGATGACGGTGGCGCGATCACCGCCGCGCGACGTGCCTCCGCGGCGCGGAGCGACTGCACGTCGAACAGCCGCTGCGCGGTGAGTAGCTCGTACGCGACCACGCCCAGCGAATACAGGTCGGCGCGAGGGTCGATCTTGCCGGTGCGCAGGTACTCCGGGGCGACATACCCGAGCTTGCCGATCACCTCGCCGACGCCGGTGCGCACGTGGGAGATGTTTGACTTCGCGACACCGAAATCGATCAGCTTCGCGCTGCCGGTATCGGCGACGATGATGTTGGACGGCGCGATGTCGCGGTGGATGAGCCCGAACGGCTTGCCGTACTGGTCGCGGAGGTCGTGCGCGTAGGCGAGGGCCCGGGCGATCTGCGCGATGACGTGCAACGTGACCCACACCGGCATCGGTTGCGTGTCCTGCGCGTGCTGGAACAGGCGCAATGCCGTGATCCCCGGGACGTACTCGAGGGCGATGAAGTGGACGTTGTCGTGGAAGCCTACCTCGTGCGTGCGCGCGATGTTGGGGTGGCTGATCTGCTGGCCGAGTCGCGCTTCCGTGATGAACCGGCGCACGAATTTCTTGTCGCGCGCGAGCTCGGGCAACAGGCACTTGAGCGCGATCATGTACGTTCGTCCGTCGGCGTCGATCTCCGCGCGATAGACGACGGCCATGCCGCCGCTTCCTAGCTCCTCGGTTACGCGATAAGAACCGAACATCGCTGCCACGTGGCGAGGAGTGTATCCCGGATCCGCAGGATCACCAGGATCACGTGGGAGCGCGATCGCGAACCCACGGTTCGTGTCCCCGACGCCGATCGAGTACGGTAGCGGCCGATGCCCGACGAAACGATCGTCTGCGTGAAGTGCAACACCGAGCTCGAGAAGTCGATCGTGTACGACGTCGAGGTAGACGTGTGCCGGCAATGCGGTGGCCTCTGGCTCGACCGTGGCGAGATCGCGGCGCTCGCCGCCTATCGTGATTCGGTGCTGGCGGAGCTCCGCGAGATCAACATGGAGGGAGCGGCTGCATCGCGTCCGGCGAGACCACCCGCGAAGACGCTCCGTTGTCCGGCCTGTCCCGGCACGCTCGAGGAGAAGCTGGTCGGAGCCGTGCGCGTCGACTTCTGTCCCCGGTGTCAGGGTTTCCATCTCGACCGGGGCGAGCTCGATCACGCCGTGAAAGCGGCACGTACCCGCGGTGCGAGTGCGCGGCACGTCCTCGCGATCGCTGCCAAGGATCTCGCGTAACGCCGAGCGCGATCGCTTCGGGCGACGGACGACCACGTCGCGGATCGACAACCGCGTGGATGTGTTCAGGGGCTGAGCGGCACGTTTGCGAGGAGGTCGTGGCCTCCCGTGTGATCGCTGGCAAACAAGGTCGCGCCGCTCCGGCTCGTGGAGATATGGATGCTACCGGTGGAGGGTCCGCGGATCGCCGACTCTTGCTCCGACCGGCGGCTCTCCACGGCCACCGCTGCAGTCCCCTGGCCGTGACTGTCCGACCATGCCGAGATTCGAACGGACTGCGTGCGGCGCAGGTCGTTCACGACGAGCTCCGCCGGGAACAACCCCACTCCACCGGTGTGGCGGTCGCTGACGGAGATCGACTTGGCGGTCAACGACACCGAGGTCTCGCCATCGGGATCCTCGATCGAGATGTGATCGCCGCCGATCGAGACGCCCCCGATCTCGAGCGCGTCGGGGGTATGCATCGCCAGCACCACCGTCGTCGCGATCAGCGCGACGATCGCCGCACCGAACACGATCAGCAATCGCTGTACAAAGCGGAGATCCCTGCGCAATTGCTCCAATCCACCTCGCTCCATGAAAGAAAAGCGCACGGCGGCGCTCGGGTATTCCACGAACGCTCGGATAACCCCCGATAACGACAGCGCTTCGGGGATCGGCGATAGTCCCGCCATGCAAGCCATCGTCACCACCCTGAAGCTCGCGCGCCCACTCGACGACGAGATCCTCCACAAAGTCGAGCACGAGTTCTTCCCGCGCGCCCGGGAGGCGAACGCCGGGTTTCTCGGCGCGAAGGTGGTGAGGGTTAGCGACCTCGAGGTCGTGCTGCTCGCGTTCTATTCGAACCGCGAGGCGCTCGACGATGTCTCGAGCAAGATTGCCGGACCCTGGTTCGCGGAGAACGTCCGTCCGTATCTCGCCTGCCCGGTCTCGCGCAACGTCGGCGAGGTCATCGTCGACGTCAGCTACTGACTCGTTCCGTCGACCGAGTGATCTCGTTCGCGCCGCCGCCGGGCACCATCACGTTCGACAGCATCGACCGAGACCCGCATGGTGCCGGGGCACGAGGAATGCACCGGTGTCCCGCACCATGTACACACCGGTCTTGTTGGTCGCGTCCGCGCAGCGCTTGCGTGATCTCGTCGATTCGTATGCGCCGAGCGTCGCGGCCACACGCGAGGAGGCGAACCGAGCCATGGTCGGCGACGCCATCGTGCGTACCCCGATCACGGTCGTCGATCACGCGATCACGATTCGCGCACCGATTCGGGAGATCTGGCCCTGGATCGCTCAGCTCGGCTCACACCGTGGCGGTTGGTACAGCTACGACTGGATCGACAATGGAGGACGGCCGAGCGCGACCCGGATCCTCGACGAGTACCAGGACATCTCGCAGGGCGATATCCTCCCCGCGTTCCCGGGGGCGACGGACGCGTTCGTCGTGGCGAGCGTCGATCCGCCGCGCGATCTCGTGTTGCTGGTCGACGGTCCCGATGGCCCCGCGGTGAGCTGGGAGCACCTGCTCGAGCCGATCGACGTGCGTCACACACGCCTCGTCGTGCGCGCCCGCTTCGCGCATACGTGGAAACAGCTGGCGAGCACCGCTCCCACCACCGGCGCTCGCCCGACCCCGATCGAGCACGTCTCCCGGCTGCTCGGGCACATCCCCGATTCCTGGACGTTCGCATTCGGTCGCCTCGGCCACCGCTGGATGGAGGCGCGACACCTCCGGGGGATCAAGCGACGCGCCGAGGGGCTGATCTAGTAGATCCGACCCGTTGCGACGAGCCGTTCTGGATTCGAGCGTTCCCGAAAACCCCACCCCGACCGCGAAACCACCGCTTCGCGACACGACTTCGGCCCCGAGTGTTCGTCCGGACCACCATGCGTGGTGTCCTGATCGCCGTCCTGTTCACGGCTTGCACGGCGTCTCCGGAAGACCGGTCGGGGCCGGATGCGAATGGTCCGGGCAGCGGATCCGATCCGGGGACCGACACGCGGCTCCTTCCCCTCGCGGTCGATCGCGCGTGGACCTACGACGTCGAGTCGACCTACGCGTCGTGCCCCGGTGGGCAGCGCGAGCAGCGCGTGATCGGGACCGACACGATTGATGGCCGGATGACGTTTCGGGTCACCGGGTTCTGCGGGCTCGATGGCGAGACCAGCATCGACGGCGACCTCGTCGAGGACCGCTACGACTGGGGGCCCGTCGGGTGGACGCGAATGCTGGACGAGCCGGTCGAGGACGGTCACGCATGGACGACGACGAACGGCAGCGCGACGTTCGGCATGCACTACGAGGACGCGGGCTCGGTGTCGGGTCACGACGATTGCTGGACCGTGGTCCAGGACGTCTCGTACACCAGCACGTGGACGTACTGCCGCGGGGTCGGACTGGTCCGCTACGAGATGATCGACCTCGGCGGTGGCACGATCCGCGCCGAGCTCCAGGCGACGAGCTTCTGATGCGCGCGATCGCGGTAGCGGCGGCGGTCGCGATGGCGGGCTGCACCTCGATCCTCGGCATCACCGATCCGGTGGCCGCCGCGGTCGACGCGCACGACGCGGATGCAAGCAGCGACGTGCCGCTCGACGGATCCGACGTCGATGCACCGAGCGACGGGCCGACGGTCGGGTCGCCGCTGCTGCTCTCCGAGGTCGTGCTGACACCGACCGGCGCCGAGATGATTGAGGTCGTCAACACGGCGGCGCAGCCGGTCGACCTGTCGAGCTTCCATCTGTCGGACAGCGGCCAATACTGGCGGTTGCCGGGAGGGGTGCCGACGATCGACGACGCCGATTTCATCGCGAGGTTTCCGAGCGGGTCGTCGATCCCCGGCCATGGCGTCGTGACGGTCGCGCTCGGCAGCGCCACCGCATTCGAAGCCACCTACGGCATCCCACCGACGTTCTCGATCGCCGACGCCACGATGACCATCGTCGCGGAGCAGGGCGTGGCGAACCTGACCAACGGTGGCGAGGTCGTCGTGCTGTCGTTCTGGGACGGCGAGAGTGACCTGGTGGCCGATGCCGATATCGTGCTCGCGGGATCGCCGTCGGCCGGGAACTCTCTGATCGACAAGAGCGGCGTGTTGATCGATGGGCCGGATGCCGACGACGCGCCGACGGCGTACGCGATCGACGCGCGCACGATCGGCATCCAGATGGGGACGCCCGGGTCGGGCGAGTCGACCAAACGGATCGCGCTCGAGGGCGATCACGAGCAGCACGCCGGCGGCAACGGGCTCGACGGCGACGACGAGACCAGCGAGGACACGGGCGCGACGTGGGACTCGATCACGTTCGGCACCCCGACGCCCGGCGCGGTGCCACCGGCGTTACTCCAGTAGGTACCGTCCCGTGCGCGATCTCGCACCCGAACGACGTAGATGAAGCCACCGAACGGCTTCCGAGCGTAAGATCGGGGGATGCGCCCGACACTCGCCGACCTGTCGAACGTCGTGCTCGTGGTGGTCTCGATCTGGGGATGTGACGGTTCGAGCTCGGGTCCACCCGCGTGCGAGGCGGGCTTCCATCCCGTCGGAGACACCTGCGAGCAGGACGTGCAGGCCGCGTGTACGCCTGCTGCCGGCGGCAGCTCCGGTCCGGTCGCGACGCCGGTGCTCCGCACCACGCTGCCGGCGAGCTGGGACGAGAACTGGCTCGCGTCGCCGGCGGTGGTCGATCTCGACGGCGACGGTCAGATGGAGATCGTGGCGGCACGCCACTCGGTGCTGTACGCGTGGTCCGCGACGGGCACCCTGCTGTGGCGCGCGGCGTGGGCCAAGAACGCCTCGGATCCCGACGACCACGGCAGCAGCCGGATGTGGGCGTCGCCGGTGATCGGCGACTTCGATGGCGATGGCAAGCTCGAGATCGCCGTCGGCGGAGATGCCGACAGCTCGAGCGGCGTCAATATCGCGGTCTACGATCACACGGGCGAGCTGATGCCCGGATGGCCGCAGCACTTCGGCGGTGCCCACGAGGTTCGCTCGATCACGGCGGGAGATCTCGACGGCGACGGCACCGCCGAGATCGTCGTCAACAAGACCAGCACCGGCCCGACGACGGCGGTCTACGAGCTCGATGGGACGCTGCGCGCCGGATGGCCCGAGGTCGATCACGCCGTCTGCGATCCGGATCCCCCGGCCGAACCGTGCTGGGACTTCGGTGGTTACAACCAGAACATCGGTCTCGCCGACATGGACGGAGACGGACGGCTCGACGTCGTGTCGTCGTACGACGCGATCGGCTTCGGGATCTTCCACGGCGATGGCACGCCGTTCGAGACCGCACCGGCATTCACCGACCGCGTGGTCACGGCTGTCGAGGCCTATCACGACCTCGCACTCTCGGAGCAGGGCTGGGGAGACGGCGATCGCTCGGAGTTCACCTACAGCCCACCCGCGCTGGCGGACGTCGACGGCGACGGCACGCTCAACGTCGTCCTCGTCGGCGATCACGAGAGCAGTCAGAGCACGACCAACCAGGGCGTGACGTTCTGGGTCCTCGATCCCGACATGCGGCGACCCGCCGGTTGGGAGGCTCCGAAGGACACCGGGGATCCGGTGTTCTACGGCGACCTCGGCAACAACATCGTCACCACATCGCCGTCGCCCTCGGTCGCCAACATCGACGACGACCCCACCCTGGAGATCCTCGCGCCGGCCTACGACGGCAAGCTCTACGCGTTCGATGCGGATGGCCAGCCCAAGTGGGACTACGCGTTCGGCACGTCTTCGAGCCCGTACATCGGCGCGAGCGAGGCCGTGATCGCCGACCTCAACGGCGATGGCGTTCCCGAGATCGTGTTCGACACGTTCACCACCGGCTCCCCGGGTAGTCCCGATGGCTCGCCGGCGCTCGTGATCCTCAACGACAACGGCGTCGAGTTGGCCAAGGTCCCGCTCGACGGTCGCGGCTCGATGGCCGCTCCGACCATCGCCGACGTCGACGGCGATGGCCAGCTCGAGATCATCGTGTCCCTCAAGGACACCCTGGGTGGCGGCGAGGGTGGCGTGCAGATCTTCGATGTGCCGGGCTCGTCGACCAACTGCCTCCCGTGGCCGACCGGCCGCGGCGGCTGGCTACGCCAGGGCGTGCCGCAGGTGCCTTGAAGCGATGGTCCCACTGAGAAGTAGCGTCGTCGTGGCGTTGTTGACTGCGGGCTGCGGCCGTATCGGGTTCGCCGAGCGCACCGGCGATGCGAACGGCGGCGGTGATGCGACGGGTGATGCGGCGGTCGACGGATGGTCCCAGCTGTTCGTCTACGCCGATCAGAGCTGCGCCGTGCTCGGGGGCCACGCCTACTGCTGGGGCAGCAATGGCAACGGGCGGCTCGGCGACGGCACGACGACCGATGCGCCGGCGCCATCGCGCGTGCCGCTCCCCGATGGCACGATCGCCGCGATCGCCGAGGGCGAGGATCGGGGCTGCGCGATCGTCGGCGACGCACTGTACTGCTGGGGTGGGACGACGGGCGACCCGATGCCGAGCCGGATCACGTTGCCCGCATCACCGACCTCGCTCGCCCTCGGGCGCAGCTTCCAGTGCGTGATCGCCGGCCAGACCCTGTGCTGGGGCAGCAACGGCTCGGGGCAGCTCGGGACCGGCGATACCACCGCGTACGCGACGCCCCAACCGGTGATGGTCAGCGGCACCGCCGCATTGGTCGCCCTCGAGGGAGGCGACGATCACGTGTGTGCGCTCGACGGCGCCTCCGTCGCGCACTGCTGGGGCCACAACGACTTCGGCACGATGGGGACGGGCTCGAACAACCCGACGGACATGCTGACGCCCGGCAACGTGCTCCCACCGGTCGCGTCGTTGCCGCAGATCGCCGGATGGCACGCGTGCTCGCTCGATGCCGGCCAGGTGTATTGCTGGGGAGAAGGCGACAACGGCGAGCTCGGGGACGGGAGCTCGACGAGCTCGCCGACGCCCCAGGCCGTGCCCGGCCTCGCGGACGTCCAGGCGATCGCCACCGGTGGTGGGCCGACGGATCACGACGCGAGCTGCGCGGTGCGCGCCGATGGCAGCGTCGCGTGCTGGGGCAACGGCTTCTTCGGCCGACTCGGCCAGGGCTCCGCCGATCCGTCGACGGTACCGGTCGCCGTCGTCGGCCTGCCGGCTTCCGCGACCGCGGTCTCGATCGGCTACGACCACACATGTGCGTTGCTCGTGGACGGCGACATCTGGTGCTGGGGACGCGGTGACTCCGGGCAGCTGGGCGACGGCATGATGACGTCGAGCCTGGCGCCGGTACGCGTGCTGCGACCGACGGCGGGCAACTGAGCGACTGGCTACGACCGGCGTCGCGGAACCTTCGCGCGCACCGTCGTGCCTTCACCCCGCCGCGACTCGGTCACGAGCTCGCCTCCGACGCTCAGCATCCGCTCGCGCATGCCGAGCACGCCGAGCGACGTCGGCGGGATCTCCGCCGGCATCCCGCGGCCGTCGTCGCGGACGATCAACGTCGTCGCGTCGTCATCGCTCGCCAGGCTCACCGTGACCGCACGGGCCTCGGCATGGCGGGCCACGTTGGTCAGCAGCTCCTGCAGGACCCGAAACAGTGCGGCGATCGCGTCCTTCCCGAGATCTGGAGGCTTCTCGGGTAACGACGTCGAACACGACAGGCCGGTACGGCGCGAGAACTCTCCGACCTGCCACTCGATGGCGGCGTGGAGGCCGAGGTCGTCGAGGAGCTGCGGGCGCAGCTCGGTCGCGACCCGGCGGACGAGCTTTCCGAGGTGGTCGAGTTGCGCGGTCATCTCGTCGAGCCGGTGGGCGAGCTCGGGAGACGGCGCGAGTCGTGGGCGAAGCCACCGCACGTCGAGTTGGAGTGCGGTGAGACCCTGGCCGAACTCGTCGTGAAGCTCGCGTGCGATCCGCTGGCTCTCGTCTTCTCGCACCCGCTGGATGCGGGCGGTGAGCGCACGCAGCTTGTCGAGCGTCGCGGATTCTCGCTCGGCGGCCACTCGCGCCTCGGTGATGTCGCTCGCGAACACGGTCGCACCATCCGACGACGGGTGGATGCGAGACCTGTACCAGCGTTCGACCGGCGCGAAGTACGACTCGATCTCGCGTGGGACGCCGTCGGTGATCGATCGGCGCAGTGCCACGATCATCGGATGGTCGGGGCCGACCGGAAAGATCTCGTCGAGGGAGTGCCCGATCAACGACTCGATCGATCGGCCGGCGTCGCGCCCGGCGCGCGGATTGAGGTAGGTCATGCGCAGCGAGCGGTCGAACCCGACGACGATGTCCTCCATTCGCGCGAGCACCTGCGACAACGTGAGCTCGCGCTGGCGGACCTCGGTGACGTCGATCAGCGTGCCGTAGCCGGCGCCCGGTCTGCCGTCGATGCTCTCGACCCGGTAGCGACCCTGGAGATACCGGATCGATCCGTCCGGGCGAACGATCCGGAACTCTCGATCGGCGGTGCCTCCGGTCCCGAACAGCGCGTCGCGCTCCGCCAAGGCTCGTTCGCGATCGTCGGGGTGGATGCACCCCAGAAGCGTCTCGGTCCGGCCGTCGAACTCGCCGGGTCCGAAGCCGAGCAGACGCTCGATGTTCCCGATCCAGGTGACCGGACCACCCGACGGCGCGCGGTGCCACATCACGACATCGGCGACATCGGCGGCATCGGCGAGCTGGGTGCGAGTGGCCTCGAGCTCGGTCGTCTGCCGGCGCATCTCGAGGGAGGTCGCGACCTGACGGCCGAGCGTCGCCAGGAACCGAGCGTGGTCCTCGTCGAGCTCGCCGGGCGAGAGATCCATGACGCACAACGTGCCGAGCACGTCGCCCTCGCGACCGAGCAAGGGTTCGGAGGCGTAGAAGCGGACTCCGCTCCGCGTCATCGGGTGGTCGGCGAGCTCGGGGTCGGCTCGCAGATCCGGGATCACGACGGTGCCACCGCGGGTTCGACGTGCAGCGATCTCGCACAACGTTCGCTGTCCCGACGTCGCCGGGATCGCGGTGGGATCCGACACCGCCACGACGAGCGGTCGATCGGCGACGAAGATCGACACCACTCCGAGGGCGGCGTTACACGCATGCGCGGCGACGCGCGCGAGCTCGCAGAGCTCGGGATCGAACGCGGGAGGTGTCGTCCAGCCCAGGGCATGCAGGCCCCGTGTTTGAAGCGCGACCTCCAGACTCTCCGACGCCCTGACCATCGACCAACTCTATGTCAATCCAGGGGTCGGGCGGCGGCGGGAAACGTGAGCTCGAACGTCGTACCGATTCCGGGCTCGCTGGTCACCGAGATCGTGCCGCCCGCTCGCTGGACGAGGGCGTGCACGATCGCGAGCCCCAGGCCGGTGCCCTTGCCCGAGGGCTTGGTCGTGAACATCGGCTCGAAGATCCGCTGCCGGAGCTCCGGAGGTATGCCGCGGCCACGATCGGCGATGCTGAGGACGACTTCGCGCCGCTCGTCGCTCTCCCTACACCACGTCGCGATCGAGATCAGGCCGTTCGCGTCGGAGGCGTCGCGCGCGTTGGTGACGAGGTTGAGGAGGATCTGCTCCATCGCCATCGGGTCGATCAAGATGTTGGTCTCGAACAGCGTCGGCGCGAACTCGATGGTCATCGCGTTCCCGGCGACCCTGCGGAGCAGGGGCAGGGTCTGCTTGATCGCTGCGTTCGCATCGAGCCGGGTCGCGGTTTCGGAACCGTGCCGCGTGAACGCCAGGAGCCTCTGCAGGAACCGTCCGGCTAGCAGCGCGGACTCCACGATCTGGTCTGCTTCCTCGGACAGCGCGGGGTCCTCGATCTGTGCCCTGAGCAGGCTCGCACAGCACGAGATCACCTGGATCACGTTGTTGAGGTCGTGGGTAATGGCAGCCGCGACGCCACCCACGTGCGCGCCGCGCGTGCTCTGGCAACCGATCGCGCTGCCGAGGACGTTGGCCACACTGTGCAGGAAGTGGGTGTCGGCCTCCGTGAACGCGTAGGGCCTGCGACTGTGCACGCCGAGCACGCCGTAGACGCCATCGCGCGTGTGGATCGGCACGCTCATGCCGCTCGCGACGCCGTGTTCCACGAGCAACGCGGGGCCGGCGAATCGTCGTTCGCACCGCAGGTCGGAGGTCACGACCACGGTGTCGACCGCGAGGGTGTAGCCGGCCTGCGATGCGCGATCGTTGGGGACCGCGGCACGACCGACCACGCCCGGATCCCATCCCACGCCGTGGACGACGCGGAGCCACTTGCGGTCCTCGTCGAGCGCCAGGATCTTCACCAGCTCGGCGCCGAGGAGCTCCCCGAGCGAGCGCCCCGCGAACGCGAACAGATCTTCGAGGCTGGAACCGGACAGCGCCTGTCGTCCGAGCTCGGCGACGAACATGTCGCGATCGATCACGAGCGGCACCTCGATGCCTTCGACGGTGGCGCTCCTCATGGCTCCTCCCAGATCAGGGCCGCAGGCAGCAGCGCGATCGCGATGTCTTTTTTCGCCACGAACACGGCGGCGCCCGCTTCGACAGCCGGTACTGCATAGACGGTTGGATCCATGGCGCTCAGCACGACGATCCGCGCACTCGGGCGGATCGTCGCGAGCTGGCGAACGAGCGCGCACCCCGTCGTATCCGGCAGGTTGAGGTCGAGGATCGCGATGTCCCAGTCGGCGGCGAGCCAACGCCGCAACGCCTCCGCGGCGGTGGCTGCCTCGCCGATCTCCGCCTCGGGAACGGCGTCGCGAAACAGCTCGACGAGCCGGGTACGAACACCCGTGTGGTCGTCGATGACGAGGATGCGGTGGGACTGCACGATTCGAACGATGCCGGAGCGGCCCCGTTCCGCCACGGTGTGGAGTTCCCGAAACCCTTGTCAGGGTTTGTCCTACGCGAGGTGTCGCTCGACGGCGTAGCGGATCAGCTCGGCGGTTCCTTGCAGGCCCAACTTCTTGAGTAGACGGGTGCGATACGTGCTGACCGTCTTCTCGCTGAGCGAGAGCTCGCCGGAGATCTGCTTGACGCTCTTCCCCGACCCGATCAACCGCAGGACCTGGAGCTCGCGGTCCGACAGGATCGCGACCCCGTCATCCGGTCTTCCGAGCTGGGCGACCATGTCGGGCACGAGTAACGGATCGACATATCGATCACCGGCCAGCACGCTCCCGATCGCGGTGGGGAGCTCGTCCGCAGCCGACTGCTTCGTCACATACCCTGCGGCACCCGCACGAAACGCTCGCACGACGTACTCGCGCTCGGCGTGCATGCTGACCACGACGACGCGCGTCTCGGGTGAGTGGGCCTGCAGCTCGTGCAACAGATCGAGCCCGCCGCGGCGCGGCAGCGATAGATCGACGATCGCGAGATCGAAGTGACCGCGGTCGACCTGGTCGAGCGCGTCCACTCCATCGGACGCCTCCACGATCTCGGCATCCGCGTGAAGCTCCGATATCACCTCCCGGATCCCACGCCGCACGATCGCGTGATCGTCGACCAACAACACCCGCATTCGCCTCCCGTATCGGAGCACGAAATCGAGCCGCCTACGTGGTCTTGATGGGGAATCGACGCGAGCCAGTGTAATTCTACCGGCCGGGTGGATCGACGGGCACTGGTCATCGGCCGGCCCTGTGGCTCGGTCGTGTCATACGTTCGAGCGCGTCCCGTAGACGAACCCGGGAAGCGTTACAGGTTCGCGAACCGATCGGTCTCCTCGACGAGCACGCTGCGGATCCCCGGCTCGGACATCGAGTGGCCGGCGTCGGGGACGATCACGAGCTTGGACTTCGGCCACACGCGATGGAGCTCCCACGCCGAGGTCGCGGGGCACACCACGTCGTAGCGGCCCTGCACGATCACGCCGGGGATGTTGCGTAGCTTCCGCGCGTTTCGTAGCAGCTGGTCGTCGGTCTTGAAGAAACCCTTGTTGACGAAGTAGTGGCACTCGATGCGCGCGAACGCATCGGCGAACCGACCTCCGCCGAACTTCTTGACTAGCGATGGATCGGTGTAGAGCTTGCTCGTGCTGCCTTCCCACACCGACCACGCCTTGGCCGCCTTGGCGCGCGTCGCCTTGTTCTTGCTGGTCAGCCGCTTGTAGTAGGCGGCCATCATGTTGTTGCGCTCGTTCGGCGGGATCGCGGCGAGGTAGGGCTCCCACGCCTCCGGGAACATGTGGCTCGCGCCGTCCTGGTAGAACCACCGCAGCTCGCTACGCCGGAGCATGAAGATGCCGCGCAGCACCAGCGCCTTGACTCGGCGCGGGTGGGTCTCGGCGTAGGCGAGCGACAGCGTGCTGCCCCAGCTCCCTCCGAACACCACCCAGCGATCGATACCGAGGTGCGCCCGCAGCTTCTCGATGTCGGCGACCAGATCCCAGGTCGTGTTCTCGCGCAGCTCGGCGAACGGTCTACTCTTGCCGCAGCCGCGTTGATCGAGGAGCACGATGCGCCACTTGCGCGGGTGGAAGTAGCGCCGGTAGTCGGGATCGATGCCACCGCCGGGGCCACCGTGGAGGAACACCACCGGCTTGCCCTTCGGATTGCCGCACTCCTCGTAATAGATCGTGTGGAGGTCCGACACCTTCAGCCGTCCCGTGCGGTACGGCTCGATGGCGGGGAACAGTTCGACGAGGCGCTTGGTGGTCGTGATAGTGGTTCGCTTCACGCGGGCGATGCTACCGCTCGCAGGTGATAGGGTGCGCGCATGGCCGACGTTACCTTTCGCGACTTCGCAGCCGCCGTGATGCAAGGCAACGACTCGCAGGCAGCGAGCGTCTTGGAGACCCTACTCGGTCTCGCCGCCGAGCCGGCGGGTACAGCGACCGCGCACTTCCGATCGCGGATGTCGGATCCGGCGTTCATGCCCAAGGCGATGAGCCTGCGCACGGCCGTCGAGTCGGGGACCGACGCGCAGATCGCCGAGCTGCTCGGTGACTGCTTCGGGCTCGAGGGCGATGCGCGAAGCGGGGCGGTGGCCGCGTTGCGGCAGCGGTATCCGGCACCGGCCGGAGCGTGACGAGCTGAAGCGAGGATTCGGACGATGACTCATCCCGACTGGAACGATCGCTACATGTCCGGAAACCTGCCCTGGGATACCGGCGCGCCCGACGAGCTGCTCGTCGGTTTCGTGCGCGCCGACCGGGTCGCTCCGGGTTCCGCCCTCGAGGTCGGTGCGGGCACCGGCACGAACGCCCTGTGGCTCGCGCAACAAGGGTTCGACGTGCTCGGTGTCGACATCTCGCCTCGCGCGGTCGATCTCGCGCGTTCCAAGGTGTCACCGGCGACGCGGCTTCGGTTCGAGACCCACGACTTCCTGGCGCAGCCGCCCGACGGTACGTTCTCGTTCGCGTTCGATCGTGGCTGCTTTCACGTGTTCGACGAACCGGAGCAACGCGCGCGGTTCGCGGCGAACGTCGCCGCGCGCCTCGCGCCGGGCGGCGTGTGGCTCTCGTTGATCGGGAGCACCGAGGGGCCGGCGCGCGATGTCGGGCCGCCGCGTCGCAGCGCTCGCGATGTCGTCGCCGCGATCGAGCCGGTGCTCGCGATCGAGGAGCTCGCCGCCGTCACGTTCTCCCGCACACCGGGCCCAGCCCCAGCCGCGGCGTGGCGCTGCGTCGCGCGCAAGCGGGACGTGTCGGCGCAACCGTCGACGCGGCGTTGACGGCTACCGGCCGTCGATCTCGTAGCCGTCGACGTCGACGGTCGACGACGAGAACGTCGCATCGACGGTCATTCCACCATCGGGCGGAGGAACCGCGTCGGGCATCCCGGCATCGGGGATGGCATCGGGCATCGTGCCGTCGGTGCCCCCATCCATGATGCCGTCGGGGGGCGTGTCGGGAATCGTGCCGTCGGGCGACGCGTCGGGCGGGCCCAGGCGCGGGAGCTCGGGATACCCGCACGACAGGATGCCCGCGACGATCGCGAGCAGCAGCGTACGCATCAGAAGCTCCCCGCGATCGCGAGGCCACTCGCGTGTCGGCCGGCGATCGGCTGGATCCGGAGCGCGCTGGTACCCACCTCGTTCATCGTACGCGCGTGACGCCCGTGAAGGTAGATCCAGATCGCGGCCCCCGCGCAGCCGACGGCCGCCACGGCGAGGCCCTCGGCGACGTAACGCTTGGTATTTGCGGAGTCGTAGAGGGAATCGCGCCGTGCCTGATCGGTGAGCTCGTTCTTGGCGTCCGCGTAGTTCGACTGCCCGGCGAGCTCGAAGGCGACGGCGCCGACGAGGGTGGCGGCGGCCACACCTCCGAGCACGAGTGGCACCTTCGACGATCCACCGGTGTCGGTGGGACCGGTGTTGGCTCCGGCGGAGATCGGTGCCGGCGTCGGCGTCGGCGTCGGCGTCGGCGTGGTCGTGGTCGGCGGCTGGTAGCCGACGGGAAGGAGCTTCGGGATCGCTACCGTCTTGGCATCGCCCTCGGGCCCGACGGTGATCGATCCGGTCCACGTGGTCATGCCGGGCGCGCGGGCGGTGATCCGGTAGGTCCCGCCATCGACCGGTAGTGCGAGGTTCCAGGTCGCGGGATCGACGGGGGTGGCGTCGCGAAACACCTCGAGCCGATCGATCCGGCTCTCCGGCGCGACGGTGACTGTCAGCTTCGGTACGCGTGGCTCGAGCTTCTTCGCGTGATCGAGCGCGACCTGGTGGAGCTTCTGCGTGTTCGGATCGGTGCCGTTGCGCGTCTGGCGTTCGGCATCGAGGAACACGCCCCACGCGGTCGCGAGCTGCTTGTTCTTGGCGCGGCAATCACCGAGGTTGAGCAGCGTGGTCACCGCGGGCTCGAGCTTCTGGCTGGCCGCGAACGCGTTGCACGCCGCCGCGATCTTGCCCGCCGCGAGCAGGTCGCGCCCCTGACGGAACAACGCCTCCGCCTGCGCGGACGTGGACTGCGCATACGCGCTCGGCGCACACAGCATCACGGCGAGCACGAGCAGTCGGTGGCGGGTCATCGAATCTCCAGGTCAGCGCGAAATGGGGATGCCGTTGTCGTCGAGGATCACGGTCGGCTTCGGCTTGGACTTCGGTTTGGTCGACTTCTTCACCACCGGCTTCCTCACATGCTTGGCGATCGGACGGTGATGCGGCTTGTTCGCGGGTGGCTTGGCCACCGGCTTCGGCGAAACCACCCAACGAGCTCCCCGGACGACATCGGTCACGTCGCGCGCGAGCTGCCACGATGCGATGTCGTCGTCGGTCTCGAACGTGCCATCCGGTCCCGACGAGAGCACGCCGACGATCTGGTCGCCCGGCTGATCGGTGCAGGTCACCCGCAACGCGTGCCCCCACGGATCGTCGGCCGCCACGCCGAGCGTGTCGACGGTCGGGCAGGGTGCGCCCGCGTGATCGGGGGCCCAGTGCG
The DNA here is from genome assembly GCA_963772655.1 of uncultured delta proteobacterium. GTDB lineage: Bacteria > Myxococcota_A > Polyangia > Haliangiales > Haliangiaceae > JABFXX01. The sequence goes on along the minus strand of CAVYYE010000002.1, from coordinate 2,622,460 downwards.
AGAACGCCTCGAGCACGGCGCTGATGCCCGGTGTCGCGGCCGTCCGCGGATCCGGTGGCGGCGAGGGCTTCGGTGGGGGTGCGGGCGGCGGCTTCGGCACGAGTGCGGCGGTTGGCGTCGCGCGATCGTCGGTCGCCGGATGATCGCTCCGGGTCGCGAGCCAGATCGCGACCGCACCGACTCCGATCGCGCCGACGCCCACGGCGAGCGGCAGCTTGTACGAGCGCCGGGGCACGGACGGGAGATCGGCGAACGCTCGAACCGCTCGCGCTCGATAGCGTGGTCTGCGTGATCGCCGTCGGCATCAGGGCCATCGGCGGTGTCGAGGTCCGGGGGGGCGTCGAGGTTCGCGGCACGTGCACGCGCGTGCTGTCGGTCGCGGCTCGTCCGAGCAGCTCGTCGATCGCCGCGGCGAGCTCGCGCCCCGACTCGAACCGCTCGGCCGGATCCTTTGCGAGGCAGCGCATGATCAGGCCATCGACCTCGGGCGAGATCGAGGAGACGTGCTGGCTCGGCCGGGTGGGCGGCTCCATCAGATGCATCGCGATGATGTCGCCGACCCCCTTCGCGACGAACGGCGGACGCCCGGTGACCAGGTTGTAGAGCACGCACCCGACCGCGTAGACATCGGAGCGTCGATCGACCTGGCCAGCACCGCGGCACTGCTCGGGAGACATGAACGTCGGGGTCCCCATGACGACGGCGGTCTGGGTCTTGTGCGTCGAGTCGTTGACGAGCTTCGCGATCCCGAAGTCGACGATCTTCGCGCGCTCGCCGCCGGGTACCTCTGGATCGGAGACGAGGAAGATGTTCTCGGGCTTGAGATCACGGTGCACGATGCCGGCGGCGTGGGCGGCGCCGAGCGAGCTCGCCACCTGCCGCATGATGCGCAGCGCCTCGCCGGGAGCCAGACGCCGGAGCCGGCGCAGACGCTTGTCGAGCGCCTCGCCCTCGAGCAGCTCCATCACGATGTAGGCGCTGCCGTCCTCGGCGTAGCCGAAATCGAAGATCTGCACGATCCCCGGATCGGCCACCGCGGTCGCGGCGCGCGCCTCGTTGAAGAACCGCCGCACGGTGTCGGGCTGGAGCGAGGTCGACGCGTGCAGCACCTTGATCGCCGCCTTGCGTCCGATCATCGTGTGCTCGGCGAGCCAGACGGACCCCATTCCGCCTTCACCGATCTGCTCGAGCACGCGATACCCACCGATCTGCGTGCCCGGATCCATTCACTCTAAGTTACCGAACCCACGGGTGATCGGTCAATTGCGACCTCCGACCCACTAAGATGGGGTGATGCTGCCCCGCCGGTTACGACGTCTGTTGCTCGGGATCCCGATGTTCGTGTTGTTGCTGGTGTTCGCGATCGCGTTCACGCCCTTCCTGGCCACGTGCGGCGAGGCCGACGACGCGGTCACGGCGATCTTGCACCGCTGTCCTCGTGCGCTCGAGCTCCTCGGCGAGGATGCCAAGCCCTCGCACTACGGCTGGGCGTGCGGCAGCACCGAGAACGAAGGGGCCTACGGAACCTCGAGCTGGCATCTGCCCTACAGCGGGTCGCATGGACGCGGCACCGTGTCGTACGCCGCGCAGAAGCGCGCCGGCGTCTGGCATGTCGATGCCGCGACGCTCGAGATTGATGACGAGACGGTCGATCTCGTCGCGTGCGCGGGTGGAGCGCCCAGCGGGCCGGCGTCGTCGACCAAGGTTCTCGCCCAGACCAACGCCGACGGCGCCACCGCGACGTTCGACGGCAAGGTGCTTCGCTCGACGCACTCGACGATCCACGAGGGCGCGACCTGTCGGGGCACGCTGAAGCGCGAGCGGGGCAGTGCGTTCGCGCAGATGAAGGTCGAGTGCGACCCCGGGACCTCCGAGTCCGGCGGCGCGATCCAGATCTACGACGGCACCGGAACGTTCACGCTCGACGTGCGGGATCCGTCGCGACGTGACGACGATCGCAGCGAGTACGACGACTCGAAGACCTCCGAGGCCGATCACACGCCGGGGTGCCGGCTCAGCCAGTCGGGTGCGAGCGGCACGCTCACGATCTGGGACGACGAGCCCGCATACGAGATCGTCGTGCCGCTCTAGGAGCGTGTAGGACGTGCCGCTGAAGTGGTACGCCTGCAGCCTCATGATCGGCTCGCGAAGCGCTCGTCTGTACGGAAGGCGCTCGCAAGCTCGCGCTCGCGGTTGTCGAAACTGAACCCCGGCCACGTCGCGAAACCTCCATTCGCCGCGGCCCCCCCGTGGTACCAGTGACCCGAATGGGGGAGCTCGCGCGGATCTGGTTCGTCGCGGCGGCGCTCGGATGTTCGAGCTCGCCGGCGCCGGAGCCCGTGCTGCCACCGTGCGACGAGCTCGAGGGCGCGTGGCAACCGCTCGATCGCGTGGCGTCGACATTGGTCGGAACGATCGAGCCCGAGGCGGCACCACTGGCGGAGCCCGGTGCGCTGAATCCCGCATCGCACGAAGGCGAGCTGAACTATGCCGAGCTCGGACTCGGCACGTACCATCGTGGACCCGGACTCGATCGCGTCACCCGCACCGAGCTCGGTGGGACCACGGACTTCGCGACCCGTCGCTCGCTCGCGCTGTTCGTACAGGTCGCGGATACCCAGCTCGTCGACGACGAGTCTCCGTCGCGGATCGCGGATCTCGATACGCCGGTCGCCGGTGGCGCGCTGCGGCCCCAAGAGGGATATGTCGTCCACGCGATGTCGGCGATGAACCGGACGCTCGCGCGCATCGAACCTGCCGATCGGCCCTACGACTTCGGGATCGTGACGGGGGACTGCACCGACAGCGCGCAGTACGACGAGCTGCGCTGGTTCATCGATACGATGGACGGTCAGCCCGGGATCCGCGTCGACTCCGGCCGTGTCGACGATCCCGCGCCCGGCCCCGACAACGATCCGAAGGATGCGGTCGACGCGGTCGGATTCCCGGCCCCGTGGCTGTTCGTGTTCGGGAACCACGACGTCGCGTTGGTCGGCACCATCGCGGTCGCGGGTAACGAGGATCTGGCCACTGGCGACTTCGCGCCGTTCGGCACGCGCGATTACACGCAGCCGTTCGCGCCAGCAGTCTCGCGGCTCGAGGTCGTCCCCGATCCGGACCGTCGCAACGTCGGCCTCGACGACGTCGTATCCGAGCTCGGCAACACCGCGGCGATGCCCGGGCCCGTGGGGCACGGCTTTCCTGCCGGTGCGAGCACCGCGCTCGGCGCTAACTACGAGTACGACGCGATCCCGAACCTGTTGCGCATCGTGCATCTCGACACCGCCGATGTCACCGGCGGCTCTCCCGGGATCGTGATGCGCGCGCAGATCGATAACTTTCTACGGCCCGCCCTCGATCGTGCCGCGGCGGATGGCGTGCTCGTGCTCCTCGCGTCGCACCATCCGTCGGACTACATCGATCAGCTGCGGGGAGAGTCCGGGGCGCTAATCCCCGATGCCGTTCCGGCGGCGGAGGTCGAGGCGCTGGTCGCGTCGTATCCGAACGTGCTCGCCTGGCTGGTCGGTCACATCCACGACAACCGCATCCGCGCGATCGCCGGTGCCGACGTCACGCATCCGGGCTACTGGGAGATCGCGACCAGCGCGATCGCCGACTGGCCGAACCAGACGCGCGTGCTCGAGCTCGTCGATAACGGGAACGGAACGCTGTCGCTGTTCGCCACGCTGATCGACTACGACGAGCAGACCTGCGCGGAGCGGCGGTTTCGGCGGCTCGCGGTGATGGATCGCCTCGCCGGCTGGGCCCCGGCGACCAGCGAGCTCTCCACCGATCGCAACGTCGAGCTGGTGATCCCGATCCCGGCCGGGACGGCTGCCGCGATCGCCGCGGCGACGGGGCGTGATCGCATCGACAGCGAGACCACACTCCGGGGCATGTAACCCGTGGGCCGTGAGGGGAAGTTCGCAGCGAGCTCGCGAGACGAACGCGCGCCGACCCTGTAGCTCACGGCGCGACGAGCGCCTGCATGGTCTCGGCGACCACGGCGGACTCGTTGGCCACGCGCTGGGTGACCGACACGAAGCGACCGTCGTACGCGAACATGTGCAGGTTGGTCACGACCGCGAGGTCGCGCCGGTACTCGAGGCTGCGATCGTGTGTGAATGGATCGGTCGCCATCAGGTCGTACTCGGTGGTGCCGACGCGCCTCGCACCCTCGGCGAGGTGGCACGACACGCAGTCGATCGATTCGGAGGTCTCCTTGGTCGGATCCTGCAAATGCACCGCGCGCGCGAAGCCAGTGCGGATGTCGTCGGTGGCCTCGGCGGGACGGTTCTCGTCGACGACGGCGACCACGGGCGAGTCGAGCACCGGGTTCACCACGGCGACGCCACCTGCCATCGCCGGATCGGCGTGGGTGCCGGTGACCTGTTGCTCGTCGGTAGTGGTGGTCGCGATCGGTTGGCGCACGAGCTCGCCATCGATGCGCTCGAACAGGTAGAAGTCCCAGCGATCGCGCATCGGGATCTGGTGGTTCTGCTCGGTGAACCGTTGGATCCGCGACTCGCCGAGGTGCTCGAGCACGAGGTCGTGGAGGCCTCGCGCGAACCCGCCCTCGAGACCGGTGGCCACGAGGATCGGTTGCGGTCCGAGCGGGCCATAAGCGATGCCGTCGCCGAACTGCTTCTTGAGGGCGAGGATCTGCTTGAGGAACGCGAGTAGCTCGGCGTGGGGCACCGCGTAGAACACGTGGTTGGCACCGTCGCCGACCGTCAACTGGCCATCGGCACCGACGGTGACGGGCTGATAGATCGCCCGGACCTCGGAGGTACAGACGTCGCGGGCCGAGCACGGATCGAGTCGGAGGGCCATCAGCCGCATGTCGGCGTAGCCCGTGCCGGCCTCGACCGGACCGATCGTCGTCGGAAACAGCCGCTCCGGGAACAGCTGTCCGTAGGCTCCCTCTTCATCGGGTCGAATCAGCGGATCGATCGAATCGGGGAGCGGATACAGGATCGAGACATCCGCGCTCTCGACCACGTGATCGTAGTCGGCGACTACCTCGAGGTTGTCGCCGCAGCCCGTCGCGCACACCCACAGGCAGGCGCCGAGGAGGGTCGGGAGCCAGCTCCGCCGCATGTCTTGACGCTACGGCCGTCGCCGTGCGGTCGCAACGCTTTCCCGACGCGCCACGCTCACGGGAGTCCGACCTCGGCTCGGAACGCTGGTGGCCAGCATGTGTGGCGATCAATGTACGCCGGCGTGTCGCGCGCGACTTGGGCGATGTTGCGCCCCACGTGGAAGGGTATGCTCGTGTCATGGCTCGCGCATCGATCCAGATCGTCGAAGCCCTGCGCACGACCGCCGCCCGCCTCGCGGGTGGTGCGAAGTATCAGTGGGGGCACTTCGGGCAGTGCAACTGCGGGCACCTGGTCCAGGTGGTGTGCCGGCTCGATAGCGCGGCGATCCACCAGTGGGCGAGCGAGCGCGCACTCGACTGGGGCGACATGGGCAACGAGTACTGCCCGGCCAGCGGGCTGCCGATCGATCTCGCGATCGAACAGCTCGAGGCGTTCGGGTTCTCGCGCGCGGACCTCGCGCACCTCGAGGACCTGTCGGACCCGCGGGTGGTCGCGGTGCTCGGGCGATGGCCGCGCCGCAACGATCGCGACGACGCGATCGCGTACCTGCGCGCGTGGGCCGACCTGCTCGAGCGCGAGGTTCCGGCCCGCGCGGCCTAGATGTAGCCGCGCCGCTGCTGGTCGCGCTCGATCGAGCGGAACAGCGCGCCGAAGTTGCCCTCGCCGAACGACAGGTGGTTCTCGCGCTGGATCAGCTCGATGAAGATCGGGCCGATCAGGTTCTTGGTGAAGATCTGGAGCAGGTAGCCCTCTGCGTCGCCGTCGACGAGCACGTCGCGGCGCGCGATCTCGGCGTGGTCCTCGCGCACGTTGGGGACGCGCTCGAACACCTCGCCGTAGTAGTCCTCGTCGATGTCGAGAAACTGGATCGGCGTGCCCTCGAGTGCGCGCAGCGAACCGAGGATGTCGTCGGTGAGGAACGCGAGGTGCTGGATGCCGGGCCCGCGATACTCCTCGAGGTACTCGTCGATCTGGCTGCCGGTGCCGGTGCCCTCGTTGATCGGGATGCAGAACGTGCCGCACGGCGAGCGCAACGCGAACGATTGCAGCCCGGTCTTGACCCCCCGGATATCGAAGTACCGGACCTCGGTGAAGCCGAACACGTCCTCGTAGAACGCGGCCCACCGGCGCAGCTCGCCGCGCGGCACGTTGTTGGTGAGGTGATCGATCGCCGTGAAACCCTTGGCGGGCACGCGATCGGGGACCGCAAGCGGCGCGAAGCCGAGGTCGGCCCACGTCATGGTCTCGGTCGTGAAGTAGATCAGCGAGTCGCCGATGCCGTAGATCGCGGGCAGTGGGAGGTCGCCGTCGGCCGCGCGCGCACCGCGAGTCACCGCCAGCTCCGCGGCCTCGGGTTCGGCGCGCAGGCCGAGCGCGCAGATGCACGGACCGTGCGCCGCGGCGAACCGCGCCGCGAACCCGGTGGTCTCGCGATCGAGCACGATCGCGATGTCGTTCTGCACGTAGAGGTCGGCGGCACGACGTGCATGCCGCATCGTGCGCGAGAACCCGAACGCCAGCAGCAGGCGATGGATCGCGTCGGGATCGGGCGCGGCGATCTCGACGAAGGACAGGCCGGCGAGGCCGCAGGGGTTGGTCGGGGTGATCATGGCTGCCAGCTCCTCCAGTAGTCGACGACCTCGAGACCGGTCGCCGGGGCACAGATGTCGAGGGCGCGTCGCGTGTCGATCATCACGGCGACCTCCTCGGTGCGACGCGCGTCGGGAGCGCGCTCGGCGGCGCGCGCCTGCGGTCCGTGATGGATGCCCTGCGGGTGGAACGTCAGCATGCCGGCGCGAATGCCGTCGCGGCTGAAGAACTCGCCCGCGTGATAGAACAGCACCTCGTCGAAGTCGATGTTCGAGTGATAGAAGGGGACCTTGAGTGCACGCGGGTCGCCGTTCTCGAGCGGCCGCGGTGCGAACGTGCAGATCGCGACGTTGGGAGCGACGAACGTGGTGTGTGCCGACGGGGGAAGGTGGTAGCGATCGCTCGATACCGGGCGGATGTCGCGCACGTTGAGCCGCCACACCGAGAGCGTGCCTTTCCAACCGACGACGTCGAGCGGGCAGTACGGGTAGTACACGTTGGTCAGCGAGCCCTGGCGCTGGATGACGACGCGCCACTCGTCGGGTCGGCATGGACCGAGCCCGGCCGCGAGCGTCGATGCCTCGTCCGGTGACGGCACCTCGATCACCGCGGGGTCGAACAGCGCGTGCTGCCCGAGCATCCCGCGGTCGGGGAGGGCGAGCTCGCCGGCGGTCTCGACCACGAGCAGGCGGGTCTCCGACGTCGGCGCGAACCGGTACGACGTGCCACGCGGGATCACGAGGTAGTCCGCGGGCTCGTAGGCGAGCGGTCCGAAGTCGGTCTCGATCCGGCCGGCACCGGTGTGGACGAACAGCAGCTCGTCGGCGTCGGCGTTGCGGAACAGGTACGGCATCGGGTCGCGCACGGCAGCGACGTGGATCTTGCAGTCGGCATTCGCGAGCAGCGCCGTCCGACTGGCGAGGTAGTCGCCGATCGGTGCGTCGGCCAGATCGTAGAGTCGTGGCCGCAGCGGTCCCTCGATCCGGGTCCACCCGACGGGGGCATGTTCGCGGTAGAGGTGCGCGTAACGCCCGAAGAACCCGTTGCGAGCGTACTCCTCCTCGACGGTGCCCTTGGGCAGGGCGACGTGCGCCTGGGTCGCGACCCGGCCGCGGACGTGCGGGATGTTCATGGCGGGTAGCCTCGCGTGCGCTCGCGTTCAAAGATAGAACTATGTTTGCGCTAAGATTGTGCAAAGTATGAACGATGTGACCCTCGACCAGGCCCGCGCCCTCGACGCGCTCGATCGCCGCGGCACGTTCGCGGCCGCGGCCGCCGAGCTCGGTCGCGGGCACACCACGGTGCTCTATCTCGTGCGCACGCTGGAGGACGCGCTCGGATTCTCGGTCGTCGATCGCAGCGGCTATCGCACGCGACTATCGCCGCGCGGGCGCCGTGTACTCGAGGGATGCCGGGCGCTGCTCGCGGCCGAGGCGGAGCTCGATCGCACGGTCAACGAGCTCCGCGCGGGCTGGGAGCCCGCCGTCACGGCCGTGTTCGACGGCATCGTTCCGATCGAGCCGCTGTTGCACGCGGTCGGCAAGCTGGTCGCGGATCGCGTGCCGACCCGGATCGACGTACGCGCCGAGTTCCTCGACGGAGTCGAGCACGCGTTCGACGCGTTGACCGCCGATCTGATGATCGCGGTGCTGCCCGCGCGCTCGACCGGGCTCGCGCCGATCGAGCTTCCACCGCTCGCCGCGTCGCTCGTGGCGCGCGCGGATCATCCACTCGCGCGCGGCCGCCACGATATCCGTGCGATGCGCCGGCATCTGTTGCTCACGGTGCGCGGCTCGGATCCGCGGCTCGAGATGCCGACGTCGGCGATCGAATCGCAGTCGACCGTGCACCTCAACGACTTCGCGTCCAAGCACGCCGCGATCCTCGCCGGCATCGGCTATGGCTGGCTGCCCGACCAGATGATCGCGGGCGATCTGCGCGCCCGCCGGCTCGCGCGCGTGCGCTGGACGCGCTCGAATCGCCACGTATTTCACCCCCGGCTCTACCACCGCAGCTCGCCGGGGCCGGCGGCGCGCGTGTTGATCGAGGCGCTCTCGCGCGGCCGGGTCGAGTAAGCTGCCGCGCGCACGTGGCGCTCGACCCTGCTACGGAAGCAGTAACCTCGACTGCGTGAAGGCGGGGTCGGCACTGCGCTGACGCCGGCACGAGAAATGCGGTAGTCCAACGGCATGACGGAGCCCGACCGTAGCCGCCGGCTGGTGTTCGCCCGCGAGGCCGAGCTCTACGACGCGATGCGGCCGTCGTATCCCGACGCAGCGATCGCCGCACTGCTCGCTCGCGACCCGCAGCGCATCCTCGAGATCGGAGCCGGCACCGGCAAGCTGACCCGCGCGCTCGCACGCACCGGCCGCCAGGTGATCGCGATCGAGCCGGCGTCCGAGATGGCGGCGGTATTGCGCCGTCACGTGGCGGGCCAGAACGTCACCGTCGAGGAGATCGCGTTCGAGGACTTCGATGGGCGTGACTTCGACCTCGTGGTCGCCGCGCAGTCGCTGCACTGGATCGAACCGGCGGCGCGCTACGCGAAACCCGCCGCGGTGCTGCGGCCCGGTGGATCGTTCGCGATGGTGCGCAACGAGATGGGAGCGATCGATCCGGAGCTGCGTCGCGACTTCGACGCCGCGTACGCGCGGTGGGCGCCGGGGCCACCGTTGCCAACGGATCGCGTTGCCGCTGCACGCGCGCGATGGACGTCGGAGATCGCCACGTGTGGTGTGTTCGCCACGCCCGAGGTGATCGAGGTTCCGTGGATGACTCGCTACAGCACGCACGCGTACGTCGATCTCGTGCGCACGTACTCCGACACGATCGTGCTTCCCGAGGATCGCCGGCGCGGGTTGCTCGAGGCGCTCGCCGCGGCGATCGAGCGGCACGGCGGCCACCTCGACCATCCGTACGTCACGCTCGTGATCGTCGCGACGGCTACCAGCTGATGATGACCTGGCCGTTGCCCGCGCGATTGCCCGCGGTGTTGGTCTGATCGGTGCCGCCGTTGTACGAGCCGCCGCCGCCGCCGCATCCCCACGCGCTGCCGTTCCAGCCGTTGCCACCGCCGCCGCCGTTGTAGCCGCCACCGCCGCCGCACGAGCCGCTGGTGCTGATGCCGCTGCCGCCGCCGCCGAACCCGCCGTCCGCACCACCACTCGTGATGCCGCCGGTGCCGCCGTTGCGCGGGGCGAGCCCTCCGATCCCGCCGGTGGTGCCGTTGCCGAGCCCGCCGTCGGTGCTCCATCCGCCACCACCGCCGCCACCGCCGTAGGTCGCGTTGGACGACACGCCACCGAAGCCACCCTGACCGTTCTGTCCACCGGCGGCGTTCCCCGAGCCACCCGAGGTGCCCGTCGGGGACTCCGTCGCGGAGCCAACGCCGGGTGTACAGCCGCCCGCGCTGTTCGAGCTCGCACCACCGCCGCCACCGGCGACGATCAGCGGGAACTGGGCAGCGGGATCGTCGTACACGAAGCTGCCACCACCACCACCACCGTGACCGTTGGTCTGATTCGCGCCCATTCCGCCGACGACGATCGAGAGATCGTGGCCGGTCAGCGTCACCGTGCCCTGGATGCGTGCGCCGAGGCCGCCGGCCTTGCCGGTGCCCTGCGTTCCGCGTCCTCCCTGCGCGCCGTACGCGTCGACGGTGATCGCGGTGACGCACTGGGGAACACTCAGCGTCTGGACGTCACCGGTGAAGTCGAACGTCTGCGAGCCCGTGTCACACCCGAACGTCGCGACCAGCGTCTGGGTCTGCGTGACGGTCGTCGTGCAGGTGTCGGTACCGGAGCAGTTGCCGCCCGACCACCCCATGAACGTGCTCCCCGGCGTGATGTCGACACTGAGCGTCACCGTCGCATTCGCCAGAAACTTCGCACTGCACACGTCGCCGCAGGCGATCCCGGGTGGATCGGAAGTGATGGTGGCGACGCCGTTTCCCATCTTCGCCACCGCGAGCGAGAACGTCTCGGCACCAGGAATCTCGCCACCGTCAGGTGTCGGATCGGTGCCATCTCCACCGGCGCTCGCACAGCCGACGACGAAGACGAGGGCCGCCCCCAAGAAGCGCATCGCGAGTTCGAAGGTAACAGATGGTGCGAGCCCTCGGTACCTAGCGATGTTTGGCCACGTGTCGGTGCACGGGGCTCGATGTACGTGCACCTCCGCTCGGCGCGATCTCAGCGCATTACGTGTTGCAGCGTGCCGAGGTTCGACCGCGCCGATCGCCACCCCACGATCGCCGCGGCGATCCCGGCGACGATCCCGCTCGCGACCATCGTCACGAAGTAGATGGTCATCGCCTCACTGATGAGGAACCGCAGATCCCAAGATCTGGATCGCCGCGACTGCGAGCGCGCCGGCCGCCACGAGCGACGCCAACGCGCCCCACCGCGCGCGCAGGATCACTCCGCACGTCGCGACCACGGCGGCAAACGCGCTGACCATCGCGAGCGGCGCGATCATCAGGTACGACCCGTCGCTGTCGGTGTAGACGTAGTTCATGCACATCGACGCGACGCTGTAGCTCCACACCTGGAGCGCGAGCGTCCACCCCGCGCCGGTGAGCTCGCGGCGCCGCCATGGCATCACGAATGCGACCAGGCCGAGATCGACGAGCAGCCACATCGGTTCGATGATGCCTCCGACCGCGAGCTCGAACACGACGAGCTGGAGCGCGGAGAATGCGAACGCGGCGAGCACCACCGGACGCGCCCACGACAGTCGCAGGGCGAGGGCGAGCGTGACGATCGCGCAGAACCCGAGCTCGATCTGGATGCGGAGCGTGGCGTGGGGATACGCCACGAGCGACAGGCCGAGCGTCAGCACGAGCAATGCCACCGCGCTGTACGCGCGCAGACGCGACAGCTTCGCGCCGAACACCGGATGCACGCGTGCGTGCTCGCGCGCCAGTGATCGCGGTTCCCCGAGCCGGCGCGCAGCCTCCGCGACCGCGCGGCCGATCGGCATGCCATCGTGACGCAGCTCGCCGACCAGCGAGCGCAGGTGATCCTCGATCTCGGCGAGGTCGCCGCGCGCGAGCTCGGCCTCGGCCTGCACGCGCTGCTTGTAGTCCTCGATCGCTCGATCGATCGCGTCCTCGGAATCCGTCATGTCGTCCTCCACGCTCGGGATAACGCTGCGTGCACGACGTCCCAGCGTCGCCGTTCTTCGGCGAGCGCCCGGCGCCCGTCGGGTCGCAGCTTGTAGTAGCGGCGCTTGCGGCCGGTGTCGCCGCGCGCCTCGTACGATTCGATCAGCCCCTGTTCCTCGAGGCGGTGCAGGACCGGGTAGAGCATGCCCTCCGACCACTCGAGCTCCCCACCCGACAGCTCGCGGACCTCCTGGATGATCGCGTAGCCGTAGCTGGGACCACGCTGCAGGATGGCGAGCAGCATCGGGGTCGCCGACGCCGCGACGAGGTCCTTGCCGATGCGGTCCTGTCGCCTCACGGCTCTATGCATAGAACCGCGAGGTATACTTGTCAAGCGGCTATCGATAGTCGACGGACAGGGTCACGCCGTTGGCGTTGTCGTTGAACGGGTTGAAGTCGGCGCCGAGCGGCGACACCCAGCCGCAGCTGCCACCGCCCGTGATGGCCGCGACCTGGCTGTTGTTGGTGATCGATAGACTCGAACCGGGCTGAAATCCACCACTCTGGAACGAACCGGATCCGACGAGCGCGAACTGCGTGTTGCGAAGATCGATCGCCGCCACGCCGGTGGCGCTGTGGTTTCCGCGGCAGTCCATCGCCGTGCCGAACGGCATGCTGGTGACCTGCATGTTGCTGTTGGCATGGTCGAGCATGCCGGTCGACGTCGCGAACGTGCGATCGGTGATGTCGATCGCGGGACCATCGACCACGAACCGCACCCGGGTGTACGTCGTGCGGACGCTCGTTCCCGGGCTCGAGCCGCCCGCGGTGTATTGCGCGAAGTTCTCGCCGGTGAGGGTCAGGAACTCGCGCGGCGTGGTCGCCATGTCGGCGCAGTACACCGTGTACGGCTTGTCGGTGTCGCCTCCGAGGAACAGCGTGTATTCGCCATCGGTGTCCGCCGGCAGGTGTGGCAACAGATCGCTGCAGGTCTCGGGCACGAAGCACGTGAAGCTGCCCGGCGTGTTCTCGCATGCACCGGCGCAGCCACCGTTATTGGCAGCGCACTCGTCGACGTCGGTACAGGTCATGCCATCGCCCGTGAAGCCGGCGTTGCAGCTGCAGCTCGGACCCGTGGGATCGCAGGTCGAGTTGCCATCGCAGGTCAGATCGCCACAGGTGATCGGCGGTGGCGTGTCGATCGGCGGCGCGGCATCGGGATTGTCGGGATTCGACCCCGTGGGAGCCGAGTACGAACAACCGGCGAGGACCGCCAGCCATGCCATACGCATGCGCGGATCGTAGCGTGTTCGCGACGATCTGGATCGGGAGTTTGCGGAGACGATATCGAGCTCGAGTGGCGCGTAACCTTTCTCACACCACGAGAAACGGGATCGCGAACCCGATCGCGAGGGCCGCGAGCAGCAGCGACGCGATCGCGGCGATCAGGAGCGGAGATATCCGCTCGGGCGGCGGGGCGACGTGGGGGCTTGGCGCGGCCAGCAAGTTGCCACGCGCCACCAGCTCGCGGGGCTCGACCGGCCATGCCTCGAGCTCGATGTCCTCGATCTCGATTCCTCGATCTCGATCTCGATCGACTCGGTCGCGATGCCCTCGATCGGTTCGATCGGCTCGATCGGCTCGATCGGCTCGATCGGCTCGATCGGCTCGAGTGGCTCGATCTCGACGTCGCCCGGCGCGATCGCATCGATCTCGATCTGCGCGTAGGGCTCGGAGCGCTCGGAGGGGCGCTCGAACTGCCGGGTAGGGAGATGCTCCACGACCGAGATGCGCGGGACTGGTGCGGTGATCGGCTCGTCGACCGGCTCGAACGGGATCGTGCGCGCGTAATCGCTCGGCGGTCCCCAGCACACGAGCTCGAACGAATCGTAGGCATCGCGGGGCGAGGGTGTGGGCCGCGGACGGTGCATCGGACTACTCGTACGGACGACACCGGACTGCCGATGTCGCGCCGCGGTGCCCGCAACGTCCAGAAACGTACGGCCCTAGACCCGTGGCCGACCCCGTGCGTTGATCGAGGCGTGCGGACCGCCAGCTGGATGTTGTTCATCGTCGGGGTTGTCGCGCTCGCCGCGCGACCGGCGCGGGCCGACAAGCCCGCGGACGTCGTCGTGGTCGCGGAGCTACTCCGCGGGAGCTCGGCAGGAGCGTGCGGCGTGCTCGCCGTGGTCGGCGAGTACGAGTACCGCGTGATCGCGGTCGAGAAGGGCAAGGTCTCGGCGGACCGGATCTCGGTGTGGGCGCTGTGCCCGGAGATGTCGCACGTGCCGTATCACATCAGCCGCCTGCGACTATCGACCCACAAGCGGTTCTCGTACCGGCCGACGTCGCCCCTACGTGACGCTCCGGCCACGCACCTCTGGCTCGTCAAACAGGAGGTGGTCACGCGCGACTACGGGAAGTACCTGGGCGGCAAGGTCGACGCGCTCGATCGCGACTTCACGTACACGACAACCAAGAAGGGTTGGCGCAACTACGGGATCGCGCTGGCCGCGCAGATCGCGAACGGTCGCGTGGTCGCACTTCGCTTGTTGTCGCCGCCCGGATTCCCACGCGCGTTTCCGTGGCTCGGTGCGAGCCACGTCACGTGGTCGCGCTATCGCCATCGCGGCGGGTACTCGCAGGGCACGTTCGTCGATCGCGATGCCAAGCTCGCCGGCGAGGCCAGCGGCGGCCGGATCGTGTTGCGACGCGCACCCTGAGTCGTGATCGTCAGCGCGGATCGGGCGTGGCGTCGGTCATCAGCAGGAACGCGTACATCCGCGCGGTATCGCGCAGCTTGTCGAAGCGCCCGGACGCGCCGTTGTGGCCCTCGGACATCGCGCAATCGAGTAGCACCGGGTTGGAGCTCGTCGTGTGCGCGCGTAGCTTGGCTATCCAGCGCGTCGGCTCGTAGTACTGGACCTGGCTGTCCCACAACGTGGTCTTGCAGAACACGGCCGGGTAGGGGACCTCGGCGATGTTGTCGTACGGCGAGTACGACAGCATGTACGCGAGCGCCTCCGGATCCTCGGGGTTGCCCCACTCCTCGTACTCGTTGGTCGTGAGCGGAACCGACGGGTCCTTCATCGTGGTCACGAGATCGACGAACGGCACGATCGCGATCACGCCGCGATACAGATCCGGACGCATGTTGAGGATCGCACCCACGAGCAACCCACCGGCGCTCGCACCGAGCGCGAACACTCGCTCGCGCGCGGCGAACCGGCGTGCGACCAGGTGCTCGCTCGCCGCGATGAAGTCGTGAAACGTGTTCTTCTTGTGCTGGAGCCGGCCGTGGTCGTACCAGGCACGACCTAGCTCCTGACCACCGCGCACGTGCGCGATCGCGTAGACCCAGCCGCGATCGAGCAGGCTGGTCACCGTCAGCGAGTAGCGCGGAATTGTCGACGCGCCGTACGCCCCGTACGCGTAGATCAGCACCGGGGCGCTGCCGTCGAGCGGGGTCGACTTCTTGCGGACGACCGACACCGGGACCATCGTGCCGTCGGTGGCCTCGGCTTGGAGGAGCTCGCTCGTGTAGAGCGCCGGGTCGTAGGTCGGCACGGCCTGCTGCTTGCGCGTCGTGCGTTTGCCGCTCGCCACGTCGAGCTCGATCACGGCCGTCGGCCGGGTCATCGACTCGTAGGTGTAGCGAACGCATCCCGCATCGGGATCCGGCGTGTCGATCATCGTCATCGCGTACGTGGGATCGGGCGCGTCGACGTGGAATGTGGCGCGGCTCTCGGGAACGACCTCGACCTTGCGGAGCCCGCCCGACACCACGGTCATCGCGAGGAAGCCGCGGTACACCGCGAAGTCCTCGATCAGGACGTCCGGACGATGCGGAACGAGCTCCTGCCACGCCGAGCGATCGCGCTCGGCACCGTCCGCCACCTCGATCACCCGGAAGTTGATCGCGCGATCGTTGGTGAGCAACACGAACCGGTCGTCGAGGTGATCGGCGACGTAGAGATGATCGGGTGCGCGTGGCAGTAGCGCGCGGGGTGGGGCCGTCGGCGCATCGGCGTCGAGGAGCTGGATCTCGCTGGTCGTCGTGGCATCGAGCGTGATCGCGACGTAGCGGCGCGACTTGAGGGGCGTGATGCCGACGTAGAACTTTCCGTCGTCCTCCTGGAACACCAGCTCGGTGCCGCGTCCGAGCACGTGGCGGAACACCCGATCCTCGCGCAGGGTGGTCTCGTCACGACCGACGAAGAACAGCGTGCGGTTGTCGTTGGCCCACACGATGTCGCCGGCGATGTTGGCCGCCGTGTCGGGTAGTAGCTCGCCGGTCACGAGGTCCTTGATCCGCAACACGCTCTGACGGCGTCCGACGGTGTCCTCGGCGAACGCCAGCAGCCGACCGTCGCGGCTCACCGCGTGACCACCGATCGCGTAGAACTCGTGACCGCGCGCGAGCTGTTCGACATCGAGCAGCACCTCTTCGGGAGCGTCGAGCGTGCGGCGCTTGCGCGCGTAGATCGAGTACTGCGAGCCGGGCTCGTAGCGCGTGTAGTACCAGTAGCCATCCTCGAACGTCGGAACGTCGGCGTCGTCGTCCTTCACGCGCGCGCGGAACTCGGCGAACACCGACTCTTCGAGCGGCTTCGCCTCGGCCATCGTCTTGCGGGTGCGCTCGTTCTCGGCGGCGAGGTGGGCGAGCACCGCGGGATCCCGGCGGGTGTCGTCGCGCAGCCACCAGAACGGGTCGTCTTCACTCACGCATCGACCATACCCAGACGTCGCGGCCGCCCGCATCCCGGGGCGCACGACTTCGAGATCAAACGGCGTGCAACACGACCATGCAGTGACCGCACGCACCGCTGGCCGGTGCCAACGTGTAACGCACCCGGACCGCCCCCGCGGCTCTCGGCCACATCAGGTACTTCCGGATCACCTGCCCGTTGAGCGCGACCAGGCGCAGGTCGTCGTGGATCTCGGTGAGGTCGGCGAGGAGCGACAGGTGGATGTTGGTGCCCTCCACCGATCCGACGTCACCGTGTCCGAGCAGTCGGGCGAACGCGAGGTTCGCGATCACGATCGTCCCGTCGCGGGTCATCCCCGCCGTCGGTAGCCGCAAGGCATCGAAGGCCGCAGCGGCCGCGTCGGTGCGGGTATCCACCGGGGCCCCGATCTTCGGCACGAGTCCGGCACGCTGTCCGAGACCGAGGACGTCGAGGTACGCGCGCAGGTCGTCGAGCATCGCCTGCGCGCTCGGGTAGCGCTGTGCCGGATCCTTCACGAGGGCGCGCGTCACGATGTGGTCGAGACGCGCATCGAGCACCTCGGCCCGCCGTGCCCCCACCGGCTCCGGTTCCTCTTCGAGGTGGCGATGCAGGATCTCCTGCGCGTCGATCCCCGAGAACGGTGGCTCGCCACACAACATCTCGTAGAGGATCACGCCGAGCGCGTAGATATCGGCGGAGGGTTGTGGTGGCCCGCCGGTGATTCGTTCGGGTGCCAGATACTCGGGCGTGCCGACCACGATCTCGGCCGTGCCCTCGCGGCCGGTGGGGACGTGAGCGGTGCCGAAGTCGAGCAGTTTGACGTGCCAGTCGTCCTCTCCGCCGAGACACAGCACGTTCTCGGTCTTGAGGTCGGCATGGATGATGTGGTGTTCGTGGCTGTGGGCGAGCGCGCTGGCGAGTTGCGCCGCGACCTCGCACGCGGCCGCGATCGGGAGGTGGCCGAGGCGTTCGATCCGCTGCGAGAGCGGCTCGCCCTCGAGGTACTCGAGAACGATGAACCAACCCCAATCGGGATCGTTTCCGAAGTCGATGGTCTCGACGATGTTGGGGTGCGAGAGCTGGCTCGCGAGTCGGGCTTCGCGGTGGAAGTGAAGCTCCGCTTCGGGGTCGAGCGAGAGCTCGGCCTTCATGAGCTTGAGGGCGTAGGCCTTGCCGAGCCGGCGATGCTGGACCCTGAACACCTGCCCCATCCCCCCGACCCCGAGCTGGTCGAGGATCTCGTAGCGGCCGGCGACGACCCGAGCGCGATCCTCGGCCGACAGATCCTCGGCTTCCGCGGGTGGGTCGAAGAGGACAACGATCTCGTCCTCGTCGTCCTCGTCGGGCACGCTCACGCGACAGACCCTAACACGGACGATCGACGAGGCTATTGAGCAGGCGGACCCAGCTCGCGAGCTGCGAGAACACGAGGAAGTGCTCGTGCACCCGACGCTGTCCACTTCCGCCCCACAGCTCGCGGCGATGTGGATCGAGCAGCATCATGTCCATCGCCTCGGCGAGCTCGTCGATGTTCTCGGGATCCTCGATCATCCGGCCGTCGATCATGTCGCGCACCTGATGGCGCGGACCGCAGGCGCGCGAGTTGCTGAGGATCGGGATTCGTTTCCACATCGCCTCGGTGACGGTGAGACCGAAACCTTCGCGCAACGAGTTCTGCACCACGATCGTCGACGCGCGCTGGAGCGCGTTGACCATCAGCGCGTTCTCCTCGCGCACCTGCAGCGGCAGCGTGATCAACGCGACATCGTCCTGGATCGCGGGATCGAGTCGGAGGTAGGCATCGGCGAGCTGGTCGAGGACCTCCCGGCCCTCCGGATCGTCGGCGACGCTGGTCGGATCCGGGCCGGCGAGGAGCAGGCGCGCGAGCTTGATCCGGCGGCGGTGGATCGGTGCCCGGCTGGCGTCGCCCGAAGGTGGGCGCGCGATCCGGAACTTGAGCTTCTCGAACGCCTTCATCAGCGGCACGAAGCCCTTGAGGTAGTCCCAGCGCGATACCTGCGTGATCGACCGGTCGGCTGAGTAGACCGATCTCCTCGCCGAGGCTCGCGGACGACCACCGCCCGTTCCGCTGCAGGCGCTGCGCCTGCATCATGAACGGCGGTCCGACGATCGGGCTCGAGATCGAGGTCAGCGCGGCGTTGGCGAGCACGCCGACCAGCGAGTGCAGCTGCAGATCGCGGCACTTCGCCGACAGCGGATCGATCGCCGGATAGATCAGCGTCGTGCGCTGCGCGAAGTATGGCGGGATGTACTCGGGCGCCGAGAACACGGCGCGGTCGTAGGCCGAGTGGTAGTGCTCGAGGAAGTCCCACGCCGTCCGGGTCTGTGGTCGTCTGCTCGTCGAGGCCGATGTGGCACCGCCACACCGTGTGGATCTGGCGCGCCTCCTGGATCATGCCGGCGAGCGCCATCGGCTGCGGATCGTGGACCACGAGCACGTCGTGATCGTGCATCCGGTCGATCAGGAACTGCGCGTTGGCTCGGTTCACCGACTCGTAGAGCTGGCGACCCTCGCCGTCGAGGTCGCCCTCGCCGATCCCGTGGATGAAGTTGTGCAGGCGCTTGGTCAGCGCGAAGAACTCGGGCTCGTCCGATTCGATGACCACCCACTCCGTCGCGATGCCGAGCTCGCGCAGCATCGTGATCATGGTGGGCAACATCTCGGCGACGCCGCCGCCCTGGGCCGTCGAGTTGACCATGTACAGCGTGCGTCCCGCGAACCGCTTGGCGAGCGGTGCCGCCTCCGCGCGAAGCTGTGCGACCGCGGGTTGAAGGTGCGGGATCGATTCGTAGTCGGCGAGGGACTTCGTAGCCTTGACGTCGATCTTGCAAGCCAAGAGACGTCGATCGTACCCGAGAACGCCCCACCTTTCACACCTTCTGGCAAGCTGCGCCGATGACCGCGGCCTCCGAGATCGTCATCGACGGGCGCCGGCAGCGCGCGGAGCGCTCGCGGGCACAGGTCGTGCGCGCGCTGTTCGAGCTGATCTCGGAGGGGATGCTCGAGCCCACCGTCGTCGACGTTTCGGAGCGCGCGCGGGTCTCGCGCCGGTTGGTGTTCAAACAGTTCCAGTCGCTCGACAATCTCTACGCCGCGTTGATCGAGCTGCAGGCCGAGGTGGTCCGATCGACCTATCGACCGGTCGATGCGAAGACCCCCTACACGCGTCGCCTCCGGCAGTTCTGCGAGGCACGCGCGACGCTATGGGAGACGATCGCGCCGATGCGCCGGGCGGCCCTGCGCCGGGCGCACGCATCGTCGGTGATCCGCGACTCGCTGGCGTCGACCCACGCGCTGGCACGTGCGGACGCCGAGCGGACGTTCCGGGCCGAGTTGATGGCACTGCCGCGGGGCGAGCGCCGGCGGTGCGCGGCGGCGCTGTCGGCGTGCGCGTCGTGGTCGTACTGGAATGCCCTCCGCACCGAGCAGGGACTCGACGGCGCGACGGCCCGCCGGGTCCTGCAGATGGCGATCGATCGCCTGCTCGGCTGATCGAGTTTCGACCTCGCTTCCGCGAGCAACCATGGCGGGCGCGCGTGAGGACCCGCGGCCTGGATACTTGGTGCTCGCTCGCGACGTCACGACGGCGAGGCGACCGGTAGCGGCGGGAGCCTCCAGGCCGGAAGGTGCGCGCGCAGCTCGTCGACCAGCTCGTCGCGCCGTCGGCGGCGGGCCGGGTCGTCCCACAGGTTGACCCGCTGCAACGGATCGTCGGCGAGGTCGTAGAGCTCTCCCTCGATCCCGGTGTAGTGCGGGAGGCTGGTGCCGCGCGACCACAGCCGCCACATCACGGGAAATCGGCCGCCACCGACGGGGTCGGTCGGCTCGTAGGCGGTGCAGATGGTGTCGCGCTTGATGATCGTGCGGAGGTGCATGCCGACGCGCGCGAACTGCGAGTCGAACGTGGTGATGACGCGCTCGCGATCGCTGCCGGACCGGTCGGGCAGCGGCGTCGCCTTCCATCCACGGCGGCACCGGCACGCCCGCGATCGCGCAGAACGTCGGGGCGAGGTCGACGTGGCCGACCGGCTCGGGGATCGACGCGGGGAGCGCGGCCGCCGCGGGAGCCGGACACCACACGAGCGGGATGTGCATCAGTGATGTCACGTGGTACGGGCCCTTGAACATCAGACCGAAGTCGCCCTGCAGCTCCCCGTGATCGGAGGTGAACACGACGTCGGTCGACGGCGCGCGATCGCCGAGCGCGGCGAGGATCCGTCCGAGTGCCTCGTCGACCAGCTCGTTCTCGACGTGGATCATCGCGGTGACCTCGCGCAGCTGGTCGTGGGTCAGGTCCGCCGGACGGAAGTTCGTCGGACCGCCCTCGGGGTTCTTGAACCGACCACCGAACCATTCGAGCCAGTGGCGCGGCTTGCCGGCCAGGATGCGTTCGATCTCGCTCGCGCTCCCCGGGTGCCCCGGTGGGAGATCGAGATCGCGCCAGTGCACGCGTCGCTTGACCTCGTCGTACGGCGGATCGAACGGATGATGTGGATCGGGGAAGCTGATCCACAAGAACACCGGCTCGTCGGCTGGCATTTCTCGCAACCACCGGATCGCGCGTTCGGCGATCCAGTCGGTGTGGTAGTGCTCGCGAGGGATCTCGTTGTGCGTGACCTCGGGTGCGCCGGTATCTCCACCTCCGATCCCGGTCAGCACGCCGCCGAATCCCCGGGTCTCGCGCGGATGCTCGCGGCGCAGCCACGTCGCGTAGTGATGGCCGCCGATCGGGCCGTGGGTTGCGAGCTCGACGTGCTCGAAGCCGCGCCACGGTCCGTCGCTGCCCTCCGCGGCGAGCCGGTTCTCGCGGAATTTCATCCACAGGTCGATGTGCGGCTCGAAGTGCGCCTTGCCGATCAGCGCGGTGCGATAGCCGGCCGACTGCCGCAGGTAGCGCGCCACCGACGGTGCATCCTCGGGGAGCGCGATCCCGTTGGCCACCACGCCGTGAGTGCGCGGGTGCTGGCCGGTCAGCATCGTCGAGCGCGATGGCATGCACACCACGTTGTGCACGAACGCGCGCTCGTACCGGCGGCCGCGCGCGGCGAGCCCGTCGATCACCGGCGTGCGTGCGATCCGTCCGCCGTAGCAACCGAGCGCGTCGGCGCGCTGCTGGTCGGTGGTGACGAACACGATGCTGCGCTTCATCGCGCGGTCTCGAGGCGCTCGAGGCGGGCGACCAGGGCGGCGTGCTCTGCCTGCAAGGAGGCGAGGCGTCCTTCGAGGAGCTCGATCCGACTCGTACACGCGTCGAGCGCGGACTGCGGCGCGACGTCGTGGTGCGCCGCGAACCGGGCGCGATGCTGGGCGACACGCCCGCGCGAGCGGGCGACGGTCGAGGACAACCACATCACGGTTGCATGGATCCTGCGCGGGGCTAGCACCCGCGCAGCCTATCAGGAATGTGCACTGATGGTGCACGAACGGACGGCGCTCGACCGTGCGATAACCACGGGCATGGCCAAAGGTCCACTCGAGATCGTGCAGGTCGGCGATCCGGTGCTCCGGCAGCGCGCCCGACCGCTATCGCTGGACGAGCTCGCGTCGGCGCGGATCCAGCAGTTGATCCTCGACATGCGCGACACCATGCGGGCGGCGCCCGGCGTCGGGCTCGCGGCGCCGCAGATCGGCGAGTCGATCCAGCTGGTGGTGATCGAGGATGACTCGGCTCGCCATGCCCGGCTGACGCCCGAGGAGCTGGCCGCGCGCGAACGCGAGGCGGTGCCGTTCCACGTGCTGGTCAACCCGAAGCTCACGATGCGTACCGACGAGGTGGTCGCGGCGTTCGAGGGCTGCCTCAGCTTTGCCGAGTTCAGCATGGTGGTGCCGCGGGTTCGCAAGGTCCGGGTCGAGGCGCTCGACGAGCACGGGCAACGCGTGGTCAAGGTCGCGACCGGGTGGTATGCGCGGATCCTCCAGCACGAGGTCGATCACCTGCACGGCATCGTGTGCTGCGATCGCATGGAGTCGCGAACCCTGTCGACCAACCCGAACCTCGCCCGCCACTGGCACGGCAAGTCGATCGACGAGGTGCGCGCCGCGGTCGCCCTGGTCGACGAGGACCTCGCGAGCGGGCACCCAGCGGACAGGTAGGCCGCGGAAGCGAGGCCTGGCAACAACATCGAGATCAGTGGTGGGCGGTGCCGCGGGCCGCCCGCAGCACCGCGCTCTCCAGCGTCGCGAACAGCTCGTCATCGAGCCGCTCGGCACGTGCCGCGACGAATCGCACCATGCGCTGTTTGAGTTGCTCGCGCAGGCCGTCGATCGCATCGAGCCGCCCCAGATCGTGGAGCTCGCGGCGCAGGATTCCGCACGTGAAGTGGATGCAGCGCTCCGGGCGGTCGACCGGTGCGAGCGTGCAGCCGTCGATCGCGCGAAACGCGCAACCGGCGTGCTCGGTGCGTGGCGCGCGGAGGTGTCGTGGCCGGGTCCCGGCGAGGGCGAGCGCTGCGACCTCCTCGTCCGAGAACAGGTCGGGGGTCACGCCACCGCAACAGTCGCCGCCGGGAAAGGTGTTGGGGCGGGTCTCGCCGACGGCACAGCCCGCGCACGACGACACCGTTCCGAACACGTCGGTGATCTGCTGCTTGAGCCCCCGGATCTCGTGAGCGAGTGCGCGTTCCTCGTCGCTGGCTCGCCGGGTCTCGGGGCTGCGCAGGCGGCGGCGCAACTCGACGAGCTCGGCTGCGCGGGACGCGACCTGCCGGCGCACCAGCCGCTCGACGGGGATCAACACCGCTGCATCCTAGCAGCCGGAGCGCGGGGTGGCCGCGATACGATGCCGGGGATGGCGATGGAGGAACGTGCTGCCTGTGCCCTGCTCAAGTCCCGGTTCGAAGCCGCCGGGCTCGTGATCGCCGAGAACCTGTGGTTCGAGGGTGCGGGCGTCGTGTTCGAGATCGACGGCTACGATGCCGCGCGCCGGGTCGGCTACGAGTACGTGACCGAGGAGGCCGGCGATAGCTGGGACGTCGACGACAGCGTCGCCGCCAGGCTCGCCGCAGCCCGCACCGCCGGCGAGTACTTCATCCTGATCGTGAGCGAGCACGAAGCTCCCGATGCCGCGGCGCTCGAGGCCCGGGCGGATGCGTTTCTGGCCGCGTTGCCGGGGAGCGAACCCGTGCCGGCGGCGAACGAGCTGGCCGCGAAGAAGCAGCCGGCCGCGAAGAAGCCGGCCGCGAAGAAGCCGGCCGCGAAGAAGCCGGCCGCGAAGAAGCCGGCCGCGAAGAAGCCGGCCGCGAAGAAGCCGAGCGCGAAGAAGCCGAGCGCGAAGAAGCCGAGCGCGAAGAAGCCGGCCGCGAAGAAGCATCCGGCCGCGAAGAAGTCCCGTGGGTGAGCGGTTCGCCGCGGTGGTCCTGCTCGGTGCATGCGCGTGCTCGAGCGGCGGCGACGTGATCGGTCCGTTCACCGGGGATGTCCACCGGTTCGCGATCGATCGCATCACCGTCCCGCACGACTCGGCCGAGTCGGATCGCTATGCCGACGATCTCGACGGGGACGGGAAGCCCGAGAACCAGCTCGGGCTGGTCGCGGCGGTCCTCGCGTCGACCAACGACCTGTCGGTCGACGGCCCCGACATGATCGCGGCGGGAGCGCTCGCATCGTCGATCGAGATCCAGGCCGACGACCTCGAGTCGGATGGGAGCGTCGGGATTCGTTACGTCGGCGCTGATGGCGATCCGGCGACCGTGATCGGCGGCGCGTTCGAAGCGGGGACGTTCCGATCCAACCGCACGGCCACCACGCACGTGCCGGGCAGGGCGCTGGTCCGGCTCCCGATCTATACCAATGCCGATCCGATCGCGATCGACCTCGAGGGGATGGAGCTCGACCTCGTCCCCGACGGCACGGGTGGGTACGACGGCACGGTGCGCGGTGGCGTACGCCAGGAGGCCGCGCGCGACGCCGCGTATGCCGGGCTCGTGCAGATGGTCGCGACCGAGCCGGAACGCCATCTCGTGTTCGGGCGCCAGATCGACACCGACGGCGACGGCGTGCTGTCGCGTGCCGAGGTCGATGACTCGGTGATCGCGCTGCTGGTCACCGCCGACATCGCGCTGTTCGACGGCGACCGCTACGCCCCACGCCACGGCGTGCCCTCGGATTCGGTCTCGCTCGGGTTCGCGATCCACCTGGTGCCGTGCGCGAGCGGTACCTGTGCAGCGGCGGCTCCCTCGCAACCGTGTCGCGATCGCGTGCGCGACGGCGACGAGACCGATGTCGACTGTGGCGGCTCGTGTCAGCCGTGTGCGGACGCACTGACGTGCACGGTTCCCGAGGATTGCCAGTCGGCGGGATGCGATGCGGGAAACTGTCGCGCGGCGACGTGCGGCGATGGCGTGCGCGATGGCGTCGAATCCGACGTCGATTGCGGTGGCCCGTGCGCGTCGTGCGGGACCGGGGCCACGTGCGCCGCCGATAGCGATTGCACGTCGAACGCGTGCGATCAGGGCGTGGCGTCGACCGGCACGTGTTCGTGATCGCGGTCAGCGACCGTTGTCGACGCGGAACGTCGTGATGCCGCGCTTGGTCGGGATCTTGACCTTCCCGCGTGACACGCGTAGCCGCCGGCAGCGAGGGACGCGACCGCGAGGCGTGCGATACGGCGTCCCGAGTCGGCGGTCCCACTGCACGGTCTCGAGCGATTTCGAGAACGAGGCCACGCGGAATCCGACGGCGACGATCAGATGGTCTTCGTCGCACGCGAACCCCACGCCGATCGCGTCCGAGGAGGTGAAGAAGCGCGCGAGGTCGAACGGCGTGCGGTGACCGACGGCAGCGCGCACCGCGAGCGTCGCCCGGTCGCCGTCGCGCGCGACGTTGGCCTCGAGCTGGGTGTTCCCGCAGCGACAACCGATCAGCTTCTCGTACGAGAGTGCCCGCGGTTCTGGAGTCTCGGGTCGGGATGGTTGCGGACCGTCGTTGTCCCACGGGTCGTTCGACGTCGCCGACTTCGTGCTCCCTACCGCGGAGCCCGACCCAACAGCGGGTGGCCGGACGGTGTCGCGCCAGCGTGCGAACGAGCTGCGAAACCCGATCACGCCGACCGCGGCGATCACGCCGAGCGCGAGCAGTACGCCGAGACCGTCGGGTTTCGGCGGCGGTGGAGGCGGTGGCGACCGTGTGGGCTCGTGGTGGGATGGAGTTGGTGTGCGAGGTGCGGCGAGCCGATGGGCCGTCGACCGCGAGAACGCCAACCACCACAGCTGCGGGACCGGCTGATCGTGGCCGAGCTTGAACATCGTGCGTCGCGGGATCCTCGACGATGCCCCGCAGTACTCGCACGACACGATCGTCGAGACGCCCGTGACCTTGAGCGGTGCGCCGCAATGGCCGCAGTTGATCGCGTCGGCCTCCGCGGCCTCCTCGATCTTGGCTTCCTTCTGGTCGAGGGCGAGCTCCTCGGCGATCACGCCGATCAGGGCCTCGCACATCTCGGTGGCGCGCTCGGGCAACTCGCACGACTGGGTCGCGCCGCAGCTCGTGCACCGAGTGCGCGTGACGTCGTCGGCGAGCTCGGCTTCGAGCGGGTGATGGCAGCGGTTACACAGCGGATGGCCAGGACCCGCGGCGACGCGCAACGAGCGCATGATCATCGCGCCGTTCGCGATCACCATGCCGTTCTGTACGAGCTCGAGGGCGGTCGCCGTCGCGCCGAGTTGCTTGTACTCGTCGCGCCGACCCGCCAGCACACCGCAGCGCATCGCGTGATCGAGGCCCTCGATCCAGGTCTCGACGTCGAACACCTGATCGAGCCCGCAGCGTAAGCACGTCACCGAGCCGTCGACGTCGAGGTGGTTGAGCGGCGAGGCGTGCCCGCACAGCCGGCACTGGAACTGGCAACGAACCCCGACCCAGATGGTGTCGCCGGTGTTCGGCATCGGGACGCCGGGCTGCTCGTACGACACCGTGCACACGTTGCAGCCGCGGCGTTGCGACGCTCGCTGGATCCCGCAGCCGGGGCACACGAGTGGTCCGGTGGCCTCCGGCTGTGCGGCGCGCGGTGCCGCGACCACGGCGACCGCGGGTGCCGCTTCGGGGCGCACCTGTTGGGGGGCCCCGCACGCCGGGCAGAACTTCGCGATACTGGGGATCACGGTCCGGCAGCGCGAGCACGGCAGGTCCACGTCTCGGTGATACCATCGCCGCATGGCGCGAGTCCTCGATCTCGGGCAGAACGCCGTCGGTATCGTCGCGATCGGTCAGTTCGCCACCGGCGTGATCGCGATCGGGCAGGTCGCGACCGGCGTGATCGCGATCGGACAGGTGTCGCGCGGCGTGGTCGCGATCGGGATGGGCGCGATCGGTGCGTTCGCGGTCGGGATGGGCTCGTGCGGTGTCGCCTGGGGCAGCGGCATGATCGTGGTCGGTGGCCGTGTCGGAGCCGGCATGATCAAGATCCCGCTGGTTCCACGGCTCCCCAAGCAATTCACCGCGACGTGGGCGGTGAAGTCGGCCGCTCAGCTCGCCGGGCTGGTGGCCGCGGCGATCGCGTTCTGGCTATTCGTCGCGATCCCGCTCGGCGATTCGATCGCGAGCACGATCCACGCGCTCGCTCCCTGACGCGAAGACTTCGCGAGCGGGCACCCGGCAGGTCGGTAGACCGCGGAAGCGAAGTCCGGCAACGATGACATCCGTGCGACGGGCCTCGGGTCGCCGTGAAAGACTCACTCGTCGAGCGAGTTGGTGTTGGTCTCCTTCATCATCAGCATGATCGGAAGACCGATCACGCCGTACGCCATCACGTAGAACGCCGGCGCGGTCGGGCTGGCCGCCGCGTCGACGAGCCAGGTCGCGACGATCGGGGCGAGCCCACCCGCGAGCGCGAGGGTGACGCTGTACGCGAAGCTCATCGACGTCACGCGGCTGGCGAGCGGGAAGATCTCGACCACCATCGCCCCCTGGAGGCCGAGCGCCATCGCGAGTGGGATCCCGAGCATGATCTGACCGACGAAGAACGTCCCCGGCTCGCCGTACAGCATCAACCGTTGGCTGAAGTACATCATCACCATCAGCGCGACCGTGCACGCGAGCATCAGCCGGCGACGGCCGACGCGATCCGAGAGCCAGCCTCCGAAGATCTTCGCGGCGAGCACGACCACGAGGCTGAGCGTGTTGAACATCTGGAACGCGGTGTCTTCCGCCTTGCGTCGCTCGACCGCGAACGTGAAGGCGAGGTAGTAGGTCGCGTTCGTCATCGCCACGATGCCGAACGTCTGCACGATCGGCTTCCAGTCGCGGATCAGCGAGCGCAGGACCGGAGCGCGTTGCTCCTTCGCCTTCTCGCCCTGCTCGGATTCGTGGATGCCGCGGCGGAGCAACCAGCCGAGGAGCAGGAACACCACGCTGATCAAGAACGGCACGCGCCAGCCCCAATCGGCAGACGCTTCGGGGCCGAGCGAGCGGTTGACCAGCCACGCCGTCAGCGATCCGAGGATGAATCCGAGCGTGGTACCGGCGGCCGTCGAGCTCGCGATGATGCCGCGCATGAGCGGCGATGCCAGCTCGGTGGTGTAGACCATCGATCCGGTGAACTCGCCGCCGATCGAGAACCCCTGGATGATGCGCATCAGCACGAGCAGTGCGGGTGCCGCGAACCCGAGCGTGTGATAGCCCGGCAACAGGCCGATGGTGAGCGTGGCACCGCCCATCAGCACGATCGACAGGGTCAGCAGCGTGCGGCGTCCGATCCGATCGCCGACCATGCCGAGCAGCAGGCCGCCGATCGGACGCGCCGCGAACCCGGCCCAGAAGATGACGTACGTCAGCAGCTGCCGTTCGTAGTCATCCATCGTGTCGGGGAAGAACGCCCGACCGATCTCCGTCGAGAAGTAGCCGTAAACGGCGTAGTCGAACCACTCGAGGACGTTGCCGATCAAGCCGGCCGCGGCCGTTCGCAAGGGAGACTGCGCTGGTTGCATCGCTCCCATCATCGCACGGCCCGGCGCGCGATCGGACGCTCCAGCGCAGTCAGCTGATCCGGCGTTCCGACGAGCCGGTCCCGGTCCACTGGTGCGCGCACTCCTTGCACCGGTAGTGATAGCGGTAGCGCGTGACCTCGTAGGTCGCGAGCGTCGACACCGTGCCGGTCTGCTTACCCGAGCTGTCGTGGACGGGTTCGTTGATGTAGCGGGTGGTCGTGGTGGTGCCGAGGTTCGTGGTCGACGTGGTCTCGCGGCGATACCACGCCTTGCACTCCGGGCATCGCGTGGTCACGCCGTAGAGGGCGTAGATCCCGAGTCCGAGCGTGCAGGCACCGAGCCCGATCGTGGTGGCCAGCCCGAGGCCGTCGTGCGGCGAGACCTTCCACGCCAAGATCGTACCGACGAGACTGACCAGGAACGCCGCGAGCGCCCACCAGCCCGATCGCCGGTCGCTCGACGTGCGAACCGCGCCTTGGCTCGCCGCCATTCTCGGCAGCAACCGGCGTCGCGGTTCGCGCGAGGGGCGCGGCTTGAACGGCGGCGGTGGTAGCCCCGTGGTCAGCGTGTGGACCGCGCGCTCGACGATTTCCCACTGGTAGTCGTTCGGAGACAGCCCTCGCGGTGTGCAGTCGGCGAGGCTGCCGTCGACCCAGCGGGCCGTCGCGCTCGCACCCTTGCTCGACGTCACGGTGACGTCGCCGCCGGCGTACTCGATCTTCCATTCGAACGCGTTCGCGGCTCGTCGATCGGAGGGTTCGTGGGCGTCGTAGATCAGGTCGCCGGTCGCGAGCTGCACGATCGCCTCGCGGTAGGTGCCGACACCCGCGTCGGAGCTCGGTGTGTCCGTTGTCTGCCGGAGCGCGTGCTCGAGCTTGCCCCACGTGCTGTCGTCGAGCGGATCGTCCGCCGCGTAGCGGTTCGCGATTCCTTTTCCCGTCCACCGGCCGGCCGCGACCAGCGAGTTGGCGTCGTCGAGGATCGACACGCCTTCGTCCTCGCGGATCACCAGCCAGCACTTCGAGGGGACGGAGTCGGCCTCCGACATCTGCATCGAGTCACCCGAGCTCGGATCGAACCACAACCGGATCACCACGGTCGGTCCAGGGTAACGCGGATCAGCTCGGGACGAACTTGAACGGGTAGCTAACGTTGACGGTTCCGCCGCCCCGAGGCTTCGGGAACACCATCTTCTGGACCACGGTCGCGACGCAGGCATCGACCACGGGTAGCCCGGAGCCGGCGGCCGAGGCGACGCTCCCGTCGGCGGCGATCACGAACTTGACCGTCACCGTCCCCTGCAGCGTCGGCTGCGTGATCAGCTCCTTCTCGTAGCAGTAGCGCACCGCGGGTAGGTGTTGCCGGATCACGCGTCGGATCACGGCCTTGTCGAGACCCGCGGTCGAGCTCGACGGCGCGCTGCTCACACTCACCGTCGGTGGCGTGCGCGACGCGCCGAGCCCGTTGCCGATCCCCTTCCCTCCTCCACCGGTCGATGGTCCAGTCGCGGACTCGTACACGGTGTCGGCCGGAGCTTCGGGAGGCGTGTCGGTCTCGGTGGGGGTGGATGCCGCGGACGCTGGCGGTGGGGACGCCGGAGGTGCCGAGCTCGTCCAGCACGCCGCCAGGCCCGCGAACATCACATACCGATACATGCTGCAGGTGATAGCGAATCCGGGGCACAGGTTCCAGCGTTCCCGGACCGCGGTCGCGATCAGGTGCGAGGCTGGCGGTGCTCGAGACGGTCGAGTCGGCGTTCGAGCTGTTCGATGCGAGTCTGGGCCTGATCGAGCTGCTGCTGGAGCGCGCGATCGCCGAACTGCTGCATGTTGCCGAGTTGCGGCATCTGGCGGAACCAGTTGCGCATCTGTGGCTCGACCTCGAACCGCTTGCCGTTCTTGAACCCGCGGAACACCATCCCGTCGTTGTCGAGCGTGGCTCGCAGCTCGACGGGGTTGCGATCACGGACCACGTCGACCTCGATGGTGTCGCCTTTCTTGCGATCGGACATCGCGTTCAACATGTCGCTCGCGGATCCGGCGGCATCGCCATCGAGGCGCACGATCACGTCGCCGACCTCGATGCCCGCCTTGGCGGCGGGGCTGTTCGCGCGGACGCCATCGACGAGCACGCCACGATCGGCGGGTGCGCCGAGTCGCTTGCGCAGCTCCGGGCTGATCTGCAGCACCTCGACGCCGAGGCGTCCCTGCTGGGCGGTCACGGTGATCGCCATCGAATCGGGAGTGTTCTGGGGCTTGGCGTGATCGGGTCGCGCGATCGCGACGGCACCGAGGAGGGTCGTCGAGACCGCTGCCGCGACCGCGATCGACAGCTTCGTCGTGTGTTTCATCGGGTTGTCTCCTCTTCGTTTGGTCGCACTGGCAGGACCGATGGTTGCCCGCCCGGCATTCCCATTCCGCCAACAAGTCTTCGAAGCGTCGTGGCACCGCTCCTCGAGCTCCTTGGCTACGAGGAATGCGGAGGCGGTACGCAACCGCGACGATCGAGTGAGCTCAGGCCTCGGCGAACAGCCGCTCGATCGCCTCGCGCCGCGGCTTGCGGCACTTGTAGAACGTCGGCTCCGCGAGCTCGAGGTTGGCGCCGAGGAGCTGGACGACGAGGCCGGTGGTCTCGTCGGTGGCCTCCTCGATGCGAACCGACCACGGGCCACCATCGGTGCGCGTCAGCGTCAGGTTGCGGAATTCGAACCGCTCGAGCGAGGAGCTGGCGAGGAGGCCGCTCGCGATCACGGGCATCAGCGTCGGCTCGTCCCGGTAGTGCAATCGCACGTCGACGGCGCGCAGTTTCGGCATGGTCACCAGGCACGCGAGGGATGTGGGGAGCGACTCGAGATCGGTGTAGTAGCGGACCGACTCGAGACGCCCCGCGGCCGGAGTCTGTGCGGCGATCTCGACGATGTAGGCGTTCGAGCCGTCGAGCACGCGCGCGGCGCGCAGCCGCGTGAACACGCGACGGAGTGCGTCGTCGAGACCGTCCTTGCGCTCGTAGCGCAGCGAGCTCACTCGTTCGAGAGTGGACCACTTGGGATCGTCGGCAAGTGTCACCAGCTTGGGCCTGGTGGGACGGGCATGGCATCCGGCGAGGAAGCCGCGCCGCCACCACATGTTGATCCCGAGCGGATCGATGGCGGCCACCGAGGGGTACAGGAAGTACTTGAGGTGTGGCGCCAGTGCGCCCATCCATACCTTCTGGTGCTTGCGGATGATCGCGAGAGCGCGGTCGCGCGTGGCCTTGGTCGAGGTGCCCGACAGCTGCAACGAGATCAGCTCGCCGCGCGGATCGCCGCGCTCGAGGAGGAAGTCCGCGAGCACCAGGCGCGGGCCATCGTCGTCGGGCGACTCGTACACCGCCGCGAACAGCTCGGCCTCGGCCGATCGTTTGGCCGTGCGGCGGCGAAGTTGTTTCGGATCGACCGCGAGCGTCGCGAGGGCGTCGCGATCGGCGCGCGCGATGCGCGGTGTTCCGGAACACGCGGGATGCTCTTCGAGGTGGGCGATCGCGTCGCGTACCCGCTTCTGCATCCACCCGCGCATCGTCTTGCCCTTGATGATCTTGTCGTACCGGATTTTGGACATGCGCGAGAGCGATCGCGGATCGGGGTTGGCATCGAGGATCTCGAATAGCCGGCGCCAGAACGGCCGACTACTGGTGGCGTGCCACGGCGGGTCCTCGAGCAAGTCGACCAGGGCCGAGGCCACGCGTGGATCGTCGGTGGCACGGATGGGGTTGAGGATTCCGGTGGCGGCCGCGGCCGTTCCTTCGCGCAGGCGACGGATCGTGCGCGGGCGTTCGAACGCATCCGAGACGTCGAGGGTGTCCGGAGGCGGCGGCAACGCTGCGGTGGAGAGCCGTTCGATCGCGTCCGCGAGCGGCGCGGCACGGAGATCGCGCCACGCCACGAGGAGGTGATCGATGGCGGCCCGTACGTCACCCTTGCCGAGTGCGCCCCTGGCGTGATCGATCGAGGTCGCCAGCTCCATGGTCGTCACGTTCGCACGATCACGTTCCCGGCGCGTCGAGCAGGTGCGCGATCCGCTGCGTGCTCGCGCGTGCACGCGCGCTGGTCGCCAGCACGCCGAGGGTAGCGATCGCCGCCCCGCACCCGACCACCAACCACCACACCGGCCGGGTCGCGGCCGCGAACCCGGGGCCGAGCGCCGCGGCGTGCCCACCACCGGCGATCGTTCCCGCGAGTGCGACGCCGAACGCGGCACCGACGTTGCGGCTCGTCGACGCGAGCGCCGCGGCGACACCGGCTTGCGCGCGCGGCATGCCCGACACGGCCGCATTCGTGATCGGCGGATTGACCAGCCCCAGGCCGATCCCGAACACGCCGAACGCGATCACGATCTGCACCAGGCTGGTGTCGGGACTCAGTTGGACCAGCGCGAGCGCGGCTCCCGCCATCGCGACCCCGGCGGTCACCAACACCTGGCGCGCGCGGCCGGCACCGACCAGACGGCCCGACAGCGGAGCGCACACCATCATCGCGACCGCGACCGGAAGCAAACATAAACCGGCGGTGGTCGCCGGCAGGCCACGCGTGACCTGGAGGTACAACGAGCCGAGGAACAGCGTGCCCGAGAACGCCGTGAACGCGAGCACGGCGGTGATCGTGGCTGCCGACAGTGGAAGGCTCCGGAAGAAGCGCATGTCGACGAGCGGCTCCGCGCGCCGGCGCTCGTACGCGATCAACGCGAGCAACGCGGCGACGGCGATCGCGAACGCCGCGACGATCAACGGCGAGCTCCACCCCGCGGACGGACCTTCGATCGTTCCCGACACCAGCACGGCGAGCGCGATCACCACGAACAGCTGGCCGATCGGATCGATCCGGCGCGGCTGCTCGGCGCGCGACTCCGGCACGAATCGCATCGTCAGCACGAACGCGGTGATCCCGATCGGGATATTGATCCAGAAGATCGAGCGCCATCCGATGGTCTCGGTGAGCGCGCCGCCGAGCGGAGGACCTACCGCCATCGAGATCCCCACGACCGCACCCCAGATCCCGATGGCGCGGGCGCGCTCGCGGGGATCGAGGAACGTGTTGGTGATGATCGACATCGCGACCGGATTGAGCATCGAGCCGCCGATGGCCTGGACGATCCGGAACCCGACGAGCGCACCGGTCGACGGGGCGATACTGCACAGCAGCGAACCGGTACAGAAGATGGCGAGCCCGGTCTGGAACACGCGTCGTCGTCCGACGCGATCGGCGACCGAGCCCGACAGCATCAAGAAACAGGCGACTACCACGGCATAGCCGTCGATCGCCCACTGCAATCCCGACACCGAGGCATCGAGGTCTCGCCGGATCGCGGGGAGCGCGACGTTGACGATCGTGACGTCCATCGTCACGAGCAACAGGCTCAGGCAGCAGGTCGCGAGCACCACATTCGGGCGCACCGCGCGGGTCGTCGACATCTCGCGGGCATCGTACCCGCGTCTCGCAGCTAGAGCACGGCGCCGATGCCGATGCCCCAGTACCGCTCGTTCGCCATCTCCCTCACGCTCCCGTAGACGAAGCCATCGAGCTTGCCGCTGAACCGGAGTCCGGCACCGGCCTCGGCTTCATCGCCCCAGCGTGCGTGCTGCGACCCGTTCTGGCGGGCCTCGGAGCTGAACAGGTAGCTCTGGCGGACGTACGCCATCGGACGGATCTCCGGAGACAGCTCGACCACGACGAACGCCTCGGTCGGGAGCTTCCACGCGAAGTCGAGCACGCCGCCCGTGATCCCGGAGAACCCGAATCCGATCGTCGCACCGATCTGGAGGTTGTCGCCCACGAACACGCCGGGGCCGAATCCGACGCTGAAGTCATACGCGAAGTGGACGTTATCGCCGAGCGTGGCGCCGATCCCGACGTCGACGGTGTCGGCCACGCCGATCACCGGGTTGCCGTGGACCTCGCGATCGGTGCCGCCGAACGTCACCAGCGCGTCGAAGTCGCGCCGCGTAGCCGGACGCTCGATCCGGATGCCACCGCCGAAGTCGACCGGGATCCGTCGGAACCACGGACCGCGACCGTGATCGCGGTGGCCGTCGTCGTTGCTGTCGTCGTTGCCGTCCTGGTCCTCGTCATCATCGCGGTCGTGGTTGCGGATCGTCAGGTCGACGCCGCGCGCGACCGTGGACTCGGGAGCGACTCGCCGCAACGAGTCCTGGTCGAGCTCGATGTCGCCGACGCGATCGAGCGTGATCGTCGCGGCGAACTCGCCCGCGTTATTGTCGACTCGCACCGTATAGGTCGCGCTGGGAAGCGCGAGGCTCAGCGGCTCTCCGGCATCCTTGCCGAGCTCGAGCGCCACCCGGCCGCTGCCGTCGACCACGGTGACACGGCCGCGCAACGCCGCCGGCAAGACCAGCGCGGACTCGGTGCTCCGCAGATCGGTGATCACGACATCGCCGGTGCCCGACAGGTGCATGTCGTAAGCGGGGTGTTGCGGACCGTGGACGGTGTTCTGTGTCCTGCCGAGCGTCTGTTCGTACGCGAACTGATAGGCCTCGGTCAGCGTGATCTTGCCGTCGCGATTGCGGTCGGCCGCGCCGCGCAACCCGCTCACGAAATAGTAGGTGAAGAACGAGGCACCGATCCGATCGGACTCCTGTGCGTCTTCGTCGGCGGAGCTCGACGACAGGAACGCGAAGCCCTCGACGCGGTTCGAGGTGTCGCGCAAGAACGGCGGTCGCTTGGTTCCGCCCTTGATCCGCGTGAAGCTTCCGGAGGCACAGCTGTCGACGATCGCGATCCGGACGTCCGCCGGCACCGCGCGGATCCGTTGCCGCAGTCGCGCGTAGTCGTAGCGAGCTCCGCCGATCAGGATGCCGGACTCGTCGGCGTGGCCGGAGTAGTAGACGACCACCTCGACGCGCTGGCCGCGTTTGCGCTGGCTGCGGATCCGTCGCGACAGCGTGTCGAACGCGCGGTCGAGCGTGCGCTTGTCGGGCTCGGCGAGCAACGACAGGTCGGCGCCCTCGACACCACCGAGCTGGCGCAATACATCGGCGACGGTGGTGGCATCGTGCCCGGCGTACCGCAGCTTCTCGCGTCCGGTTCCCCCACCGGTGTTGCTGCCGATCACGAGCGCGAACCGGCGGAGCGGTGGCGTCGACGCGTGTGCATGGGCCGGGTGCGCTTCGCCGAGTGCGACGAGGCAACAGACGAGACACAAGACGAGGCGAGTCATGGTGGTCCTCATGGCGTGCGGGTGGGCGGCGGAGCGGGTTTGCGCAGGCGCAGCGACCACTGGTGGAGGTCACTGGGAAGCTCGAGTGGCGCGGTCGCGCCGTCGGTGCGGTGGGCGAGGGCGCGCAGGGCGTCGAGGCAGCGGTGAACGTCGAGCGGGTGGTTGGCGGTGATGAAGAAGAACCGCTCGAACCGCGGGGCATCATCGAGGGCATACGCTTGCGGTAGCGACGTGGCGCGGGGCGACAGCGCGGTGGCCGCGGGTGGCGCCGACTCGCGATCGGGATGGTGGAGCGTGACCACGCCAGCACCGTCGATCGAGGCGATCACTCCGTAGCTCCGATCGCCGGCGTGGTAGCGCAGCTGGATCTCGTCACCGGCTTTGACCAGGGCATCCTCGTCGAGGTGCTCCGCGCGATCGTCGACGTGGAGGAACGCATCGAGCCGCTCGGTTCCTTTGACGCGAACGCCATCGTTTCGCACCGGCGCGGAGCTCTTCACGAGTTTCGGAGCATCGAGCTCGTTCGATCCGAGGCTGCGCACCGCGACGACCACGACGACCGCGACCGCGGCCACTCCAGCGAGCACGCCCAGGCGGCGGCGCTGCACGATCCGGGCAGCATCGCGGCGGGCCGCGATCTGGATCGCGATCTGGGCGAGGGCAGGACCGGAGGGATGGGCGGCGCGCTCCGCGACATCCTCGGCACGTAGCGCAGCGATCCGGCCCGCGAGCTGGTCCGGATCCGCTCGATCGATCCGCGCACGGTGATGCGGCGACAGCTCGTCGAGGGCGGCTCGTTCGACGAGCCAGTCGGGAAGGGACGTCACGTTCGTGCCTCCAGGGAGTGGAGTTTGGTGCGCAGCTTTGCGAGCCGCTTGCGCACACCGGATACGGACATGCCGACCTCGGCCGCGACCTCCTCGAGGGTCATGTCGTCGTGCAGGTGCAGCACGGCGATCAGCGCGGTGGTGTCGGGTTCGTGGCGAAACAGCGCGTCGAGTGCCTGTCGGGCGGCACTGCGCGCACCGGGATCGGTACGCTCGGCGATCTCGACGAGCAGGTCGGGGTCGCGGTCCTCGGGGTGTCGCCGCCGCGAACGGATGCGGTTGAGACACACGTTGGTCGCGATCCGGAACAGCAGCGAGGATGGAGCTCGATCGTCGAGCGAATCGGCGTGGCTGAGAACCTGGACGAACACGTCGTGCATGGCATCACGCGCCGCCGGTTCGTCACCGAGCAGTTTCCGGCAGCGCCGGAGCACCATCGGTGCGTAGGTGCTGTAGTAGCTGGCGGGATCGACTGGCACGGCGAGGCGGACGACGGTGTAACACCGCGGTCGCCGAAATCTGTCCCTCCAAAGATCAGCGGAGTCGGATCGACCAGCCGCCGGGCACGAAGATCACCGCTCCGGACCGTCGCGCGGGTCGCCAGCGGGGTGCGATCCAGCGCGCGCGGGGCGGTGGGATCCGCCACGCCCCAACGATCCAGATGTACGCGGTGCCGTTCCACGACCAGTAGCCGGGAGTCCACACGGCGGTCGCCGCAGGGCGGGGCGGGGCGCTCTCGGTGCGCGCGCGCGGAGGTGCGACCGGCGCGTGCGTGGTGCGCTCGGCGACGATGTCTTCCTTCGGCACTCGCCAGAACCCGGCGATCCAGGCCCACTCCGACGCGCCCTTGTCGCGGTGCCAGTACCCCGGGATCCAACTCGCGTGATCGCTCGGTCGGGGCGGTCGAGTCTCGGCGCGTGCCGGCGGAGGTGCCTCGCTGTGTGGCTTCGAGCTGATCCAGTGGCTGCGCCCCGAGTCGACCTCGCGCTGGCTGAACGCGTTGTAGCGTTCGCTCCACTCGCGGTAGCGCCGTTGATAGTCGCGCCACTCGTCGGCCGTGATCCCTTCGCGCGGTGCCGTCTGGCGAACCAGGAAGATCGCGTTCTCGAGATCGAGTGGCACGCCCGACCACAGCTCGACCGCCAGCGAGGCTCCGGACTCCATCGCCCGTGCGTCGGAGGACTCGTAGGTGTAGTCCTCGATCGAGGTCGAGAACATTCCCTTCGGACACTCGTCGCCTTCGACCGCGATCGCCTCGAGCTCGACCGTCTTGGTCTTCGTGGTCACCGCAGCCGCGTGCGCCTTCCCGCGGTGCTTGCCCTTGGCGGTTCCTGGCGTTCCGGCGCTCGCCGATCCGTGCTCCGCGAGCTCGGTGGCCGTGGCGGTACATCGATCGTTGCCGTCGCCCCAGAACCCGAAGTGGCGCGCCTCGCTGGCGTCCTTTCCGATCCGGCGATAGTCACCTTCGATCGGATGCGCCGCGCAGATCATGATCTGCACGCGCTCGCCGTACTTCGCGCCGAGCGCGCTCGCCGGGATCCGGTAGGGACCTTGTCCACACGCCGACGGTGCCGCGAACCCGTGGACCGCACGGACCTCGTACGGCGATTTCGGGCGCTCGGCCATGAGTTGCTCGCGCTCGGCCTCGGCCTTCTCGAGGGCGGGATCCGGTTTGTAGGTGTCCTCGACGATCGTCGACGACTTCGGCTTGCCACCACACGCCGCGAGGGCGACGCACGAGATCCACAGCACCCGCATGCCGATCGTGGCTGCAAACGGGGAACCAGGTGGGTTCGCGCGGGGTTCCGCCGACCGTACGTGAACGCGCGGTCACAGCCGAGGTGGTCCAGCGTCAGGCGTCAGGTCACTGGCGATGCTGGAGCAGATCGATCCGACGATCGATCGTGGCCGCGAGCTTGGCGTCGGGGTTCATCGCGCGCGCCTGCTGGCACGCCGCGAGGGCACGATCGAACTGCTCCTGCGCCCCGAGTGTGAGGCACATGTTGAACTGGTACTTGGGATCCGGAAGCACCGTGTTCGCCTGCTGGAATGCAGCCAGCGCACCCGCGAGGTCGGCCGCGTACAGCTTCTCCTTGCCCTGGTTGTTGAGGGCCTCGGCCTGGTTGCGTCGCGTCTCGTCGGGTGGTGGCGGAGGAGGCACGGCGGCGCTACCGCTACCGGCTCCGACATCGCTCCCCGATCCGACGTCGCTGCCCGATCCAGTGCCGATGGGTGGTGGCGGCGGTGGCTCCTGTCGTGCGACGCGCGGTCCGCTGCAACCCGACTTCGACATCAGCTCGGCGATCGACTTGGCGACTGCATCGATCGCCTCGGCCTCGGGCGAGCCGCTGTTGATGAGCACGCCGGAGGATTGGCCGTGGATCTTCGCGGTGCCGAGAAGGTTCCCGTCCTGCCCATCGGTGAGGACGAGCAGGGCATCGAGGGTCGCCTGGTTCTGGTTCCGCAAGATTCCCGAGCCACCACGACCGACGCCGGTGACGTTGAGGTCGAGCACGAGATCGGCGGGCGTACCGCTCGGACGTCCGATCTGCGCGAACTCGCACTTGCCGCGGAGCTGACCCAACACCGAGTTCTCGAGCATCAACGCCTGTCCCTGCGCCGCGAACGCGGAGGTGTGCACGCGCAACGCGAGGGTGCGGTATGTCTGCAGGTTGGCGACCGGCATCGTGCGCTGGACCGTGGCAGACGCATGACAGCCCAGAACGGCAAACGCGAGGCAGGCAGCACGCATGACGGGCGCGAGCATAGCAGGCAAGGAAAACTTGCGCCCGGTCGCGAGGTGGGCGTAACACCTGGATATGGTCGGCGGCGAGCGCAGGATCTTCGAGCGCCACCCGATCCAGACCCCGGTGAACGTGTGCACGGACCACCGGCGGGATCGCGTCGGCGTGATCCGCGACGTCAGCCGGAGTGGGATGCTGTTTCACAGCCGTAGCCGGTTCGCCCTCGGCGAGCGCGTCGCGCTGATGTTTTATGTCCCGCACGAGGGCCAGTACATCCGGGGGACCACCGCGGGACGGGTCGTTCGCGCGTTCGTCGACGACAATCTCGAGTGCATGTTCCAGCACGTCACGGCGGTGCAATTTGATGCACCTCTGCACGATCTCGAGCTCGCCGCGTAACGTCGCGCACCGGTCGCCCGGATGTCGTACATCGACGCCTCGTCGTCGGATCGATGAACGGCACAAAACCGTTGGTGCTATCAGGAGTTCTCTCTAGACTTGTGCACGGGTGGGCGAGCCCTCTAAGAAAACAAAAGCGTTGTGTGTCGGAACGCGCTGCACGACGTTGCAGCAGTTCATCGACGTGTTCAGTCATTACTGCGACGAGCACTCGTTCTTCGTCGCCACCGTCCACATGCGACCGGTCGGGCTCGAGACGGCGTTCTCGATCCAGCTCGCCGATCGCACGCCGGTCCTGCGCGGGTTGTGCGTGGTGCTCGCCGCGTGGACGACGACCGTCAACCCGTACAAACGCCCGGGGATCCGACTCGGCATTCGCCGG
Organism: uncultured delta proteobacterium; assembly: GCA_963772655.1. Taxonomy (GTDB): domain Bacteria; phylum Myxococcota_A; class Polyangia; order Haliangiales; family Haliangiaceae; genus JABFXX01. Next base: position 2,582,431 of record CAVYYE010000002.1, on the reverse strand, counting down.
CTGACCCCAGATAGCGAGGAGGTGTTCGCGAAATTGCGGCGCGTGCGCCACACGACGCCTCCACCGATGGCGACGTCGACGCAGGTCACGTTGCCTCCGATTCCTCCACGCACGATCACGCCGTCGCCGCACGTGATCCCGAAGTCATCGCTACCGGCGAAGCCGACGACGCAGACAACGCCACGCGTTCGCGCGTCGTCGCCGGTGCTCCCGATCATCGTCGCGAAGCCGAAACCCGTGGCGGATCCGATCCCGGAGCCGATTCCGGAACCGATTCCGGAACCGACGACCGAGACCGCGACGGACGCCACGATCGCCGCGACCGAGACGCGCACGCCTGGCTCGGACCTGATCCTTCCCGCAAATCCGCTCTTCGACGTCAGCGACGATTCGCTCCAGGGTTTCGTCGACTGCACGCTCTACGAGGAGACCGCCAACTTCTTTCCCGTCGCAGCCGCCGAGGTGGACGACGACGACCCGCCGGCCCCGGCACCGGGCGGCGACGGTGAGGAGCTTGCCGGTTACCGGCCGAGCGCACCGATCGTCCGCGAGCGCTCGGAGCCGGTCGCGGTCGCGGGCTCCGAGCCGCGATACATCGAGGTCGACGAGCGGATCCCCGAGGCGAAGATCATCCTTGCCGAGTCCACCGCTCCCACATCGTCGCCATCGCTCCCGCCCGTGTCCGAGATGGCGGCGGTCGCGGAGCCGGTGTTGCCGGTGCCCTCACCCGCGGTTGTCGCGCCTCCGCCAATCGGTTCCGAACCCGTGCCGGTTCCGATGGCGGTGCGTTCCATCGTTGCGGACCGCGGCACGCCGGTCCCCGCCGGCGAGATGGTGGCGCCGACCAACCGGCGTCGCCTGGGGTGGGTGATCGGTGGCGCCGGATTGGTCGTGGTCGCGATCGTCGTGGTCGTGATGGTGACACGCACACGAGCGGACGCCGATGGCGGGCAGACCGCCGACCACACCACCGTGCCCGCACCGCCAACGACGCCGGCACCCCCGGTCGTTCACGCACGGGCGCCCGACCCACCTCCGCGCGCGCACGCGACTCCCGACCCGACACCACCGGATCCGGAGACTCCGGTCGAGACTCCCGATCCGTCGCCACCGGATGTGGCCGAGCCAGCGCCCCCGGATACCGACCCCGGGATCCCGATGGTGGGCGAGGGCCCGTGCAAGCTCCAGATCGCGACGACCCCGGCCGGAGCGATCGTCCAGATCGACGGAAAGAAACTCGGGCCGTCACCGATCGTCCTCGCGGGGCCGTGCGCGCGTCGCAAGGTCGAGGTCGGTCATCCACGCTACAAGTCCGAGCAACGTTGGGTCACGCTGACGGAGGGCAAGCCGGCCTCGCTCGACGTCACGCTGGGGCGCCCCACACACAATCTCAAGGTCATCACCCGGCCCGCCGGAGCGGTGGTCTCGATCGGAGGCAGGCCGGCCGGGACCAGTCCGACGCTGGTCAAGGTGATGGGGTTCACCACCGTCAAGGTCAAGATCAAAAAGCTCGGCTACGAAGCGGTGACCAAACGCATCTACACGCGCTACCCGACGACCAAGTTGAACGTGACGCTACGCCAGTCGTTGTTCCTCGACGGTGCGCCGCGGGTGCGGACTCGCAGTCGCGTCAAGCGGGGCCGGCGCTGACGATCGTGTGACGTCGCGACCCCGGCGACCCGGCTTGGGGAATACAATGTTCGAAGGCCCGTGGTGACTCGCGATCCCCCCGATCCGCCCGGCAAGCCGCCGACCCCCGACGACGGGAAACGATCGAAGCCCGCGCGCTCGATCCCGTCGCTGCCGCGTCGTACGCCACCACCACCGAGCTCCGCCGATGATCGCGTGCCCTCACCGATGGCGGCGCGCGACAGTCAGCGCGTACCCGCACCGATGCCGGCGCGCGATAGCCAACGCGTATCGGCACCACGCGAGCCGACACCACCGCGCACGATCTCTCGTAACAAGGTGACGCGTCCGCCGCCCGATCGTCCGGAGGCGCGTGCCGAGGCCCCGGCGCGGCCCTCCCCCCCGCCCACACCGCCTCCCACCCCGACGGCACCGACGACGCCGGCCGCCACTCCGGATCCCGACACCGGGTCGACGAATCCGAGCCGCGATACCCAGCCCCAGCTCGCGGCGGCGCGGCTCGGGACCGTCGATCTCGAGCTCGAGCTCGACGGCGATCTCGATCCGCTGGCCGAGCCTCCCGAGCCCGCCGCGCCGGCTCTCGATCCCGAATCGCGCGCGGTGATCGCAGCGTGCGAGACCGAGCTCGCGACCGACCCGGACGCGCTGCGTGCTGCGAGACTCCACTACGAGATCGCGTGTGCGTACGAGGATGCCGGGCTCCTCGAGTCCGCGGGCGAGCACTTCGAGAAGGCGATCGAGGGGGCGCCGGAGTACGTCCCCGCGATCCGCGGCGCACGACGCAGCCGGCTCGCGAGCGTCCAGCACGACGCCGCACTCGAGCTGTTCGACGCCGAAGCCAAGCTGACATCGAGCTCGCATCGCAAGGCGATGCTGCTGTACCAGAAGGGGCGCGTGATCGAGGATCCGATCGGCAACCCGGTCCGTGCGCGCGAGGTATTCGCGGAAGCGCTCGCCCTCGACCCGACGAACGCATCGATCCTCAAGGCGATCGAGCTGTGCGATCGGAAGAAGCCGGAGGTCGCGCGGCTGAGCGATACGCTCGAGCGCAGCGCCAACGCGATCGTCGACGACGCGCGCCATCGCGCCGCGCTGATCGTGCAGCGTGCGCGCTTGCTCGAGCGCGAGGACAAGGCGTCGGAGCCAACTCCCGCCGAGCTCTACGAGAGCGCGCTCAAGCTCGACCCCCACTCGCTCGGGGCGCTCGACGCACTCAAGCGGATCTACCGGCGCGACAAGCAGTGGCGAAACCTCGCCATGGTGTACGAGCGCGAGGCCAGGCAGACCCACGACAACGCGCGGCGCGCACTCGCGCTGTATCGTCTCGCCCGGATCCACCACGAACGGCTCGACAACCATGCCGAGGTGTCGTCTGCACTCGCCAAGGCCGCCTCGGCGACGCCCAACGATCCGCTCGTGCTCGAGGATCTCGCGCGCGAGTACGAGCGCGACGACCAGCTCCTGCCGCTCGCCGAGGTGCTCGGCACGCTGATCGAGCTCGCCAAGGACACCCGCGAACGGCTGTCGTTGCTCCAGCGTCTCGCGCGGGTGTGCGAGTCCCTCGACAAGCCCGAGCTCGCGATCGCGCGCTACCAGGAAGCGCTCGCGATCGACCCGCTGTATCTCCCCGTGCTGCAGGGACTCGGCAAGCTGCTCGCGGGGCGCTCGCAATGGGCGGCACTCGTCGAGATGCACCTCGCCGAGGCGGGCGCCACCGATCGTTCGGAGCGCGCGGCGGCGGCGCAGGCGCGGGTCGCGGAGATCCTCGAATCCAAGTTGCGCGATCAGGCGGGCGCCGCGAAGCATCACGCGCTCGCGCTCGCACTGGTTCCCGGCTATCCACCATCGTTCAAGGCGCTGACCCGGCTGTACGCGCAGCTCGATCGACCGCGCGATCTGGTCGAGCTTCTCGAGCGTGCTGTCGAGGAGGCCTCGCAACCATCGCTGAAGATCGCGTATCTGATGAAGATCGGATCGGTGTGGGAGGACGGGCTCGCCGATCCGGTGCAGGCGCTGCACGCGTTCCGGCGAATCCTCGATCTCGACGGCAACAACCTGGTCGCGATCCACGCGATCCAGCGGGTCGCCGAGCGCGCCGAGCGTTACCCGCAACTCGTCGAGGCGCTCGAGCGCGAGGTCGAGCTGATCGACGACAAGGCGATCCAGATCGGCCTGTTGCAGCGCGCCGGTGCCGTGCTCGCCGATCAGATGTCGGATCCCGATGCCGCCCTGATCCGGTTCCGCAAGGCGCTCGAGCTCGAGCCCACGTTCGTGCCCGCGCTCTCCGCCGTCGGGCGGATCTACTTCGCGGCCGGGCGCTGGGCCGACGTGCTCGACGTCTACCGTCGCGAGGTCGACGCGCATCTCGCCGACAAGCCGCCACGTACCGATCAGGCGATCGAGCTGCTCTACGAGATGGGCAACCTCAGCGATCACGAGCTCGGTGACGTGCCGGGAGCGATCGGCTGGTACCGGCGCGCGATCGAGCTCGACCCCAGCTACCGGCCGGCGATGCGAGCCCTGAGCCACCGGCTGACCGAGCGCGGTGAGTGGGAGCCCCTCGCGAGCGCGCTCACCCTCGAGGCCAAGGCCCTCACCGATCCCGAGGCGCGCGCGGTCGCGTGGTATCGGATCGGTCAGGTCCAGGAGGACTGGCTCGATCGCGTCGATGACGCCATCGCGTCCTACCAGCGAGCGCTCGAGGATCGTCCGGGGTATCGACCGGCGCGCACGGCGGTCGCGCGACTGTACGAAGAGCAGCGCAAGTGGATGCCGCTCGTCGAGTTGCTGGTCCAGGAAGCGGCGGCGACCGACGACGCGGTTCAGGCCGCGAGCGCGTTGCTTCGCCAAGCCGAGATCTATCGCGATGACCTCAGCGACATGGCACTCGCCACGTCGTGCTTCGAAGCGATGGCGGATCAGGACGTCGGCGCGATTCCTGGCTTGCTCGCGCTCGAGCCGCTCTACGTCGCCGCCGACGCGTGGGACAAGCTGGCGGGGATGTACGCCACGCTGTCGGAGAAGCTCGCCGATCCGGGAGCCAAGATCGCGGTGCTGCGCGAGCTCGCGCGTGTCCAGGACGTGCGGCTATCGACACCGGCCCGGCGTCGCGTCGAGACCTACGAGGCGATCCTCTCGATCGATCGCGAGGACGAGGCGGCGCTGGTCGCTCTCGAGCGTATCGGCCGCGCGATCCGCGACGACCGCACGCTCGGTCGCGTGTATGCCCGCCTCGGCGAGATCGCCGACACGCCGACCCTGACCTCGGCATTCTTGACCTCGCTCGGTCGCGCGCTCGAGCGCATCGGCGATCGCCACGCGCTCGATGCCTACAAGGCGGCCGTCAAGCAGGACGTCCAGACGCTCACGGCGATCCGCGGTCTCGCCCGCGTCGCCGATCTGCGGGGCGACGCACGTGCGATGGCGCAGGCCGCTCGCCTCGAGGCCGATCTCACGCGCAAGCCGGAGATCGCCGCGAAGCTATTCGTCCGTGCTGGCATCCTGCGTCGCGAGCAGATGAACGACCTCGGAGCCGTCGACGACTTCGAACGTGCTCTCGACGTGTGGCCCGACGACGTCCAGGGTGCCGAGCGCATCGTGCAGCCGCTGCTCGAGACCGGGCAGGTCGTACGCCTGATCGACATCCTGTCGCGTACGGCGAAGTCGGCGAAGTCGTCCGAGCGCCGGACCGCGCTGTGGCTCGAGGTCGGGAACCTCTACGCGCGCAAGTTCGACGACCTCGGTGCCGCGATCACGGCCTATCGGCGCGCGCTCGATGCCGCGCCCGGCAACGTGCCGGTGCTGTCGCGCCTCGCGGAGGCCTACGACAAGAACCGCCAGTGGGGCGATGCGGTGGCCAGCCTCGAGCAGTTGCTGACGCTGACCTCCGACGACACGGCTCGCGCCGAGGCTCACCTCAAGCTCGCGGCGATCTTCCACGAGCAACTCAACAAGATCGAGCGCGCCACCCAGTGCGTCGAGGCCGTGCTTCGCCACGATCCCAAGCACGCCGGCGCGCTGTTGCGGCTGGCCGATATCCAGCTGCGTGCAGGCAACGAGGCGGAGGCGGTCAAGACGACGCAACGCCTGGTCGACCTCGCCGACAAGGCCGAGGCGAAGGGTGCGGCCCTCGTGCGGGTGGCGCGGATCCAGCGCGTGCGTGGCGATGCCGCCGCGGCCGAAGCCGCGCTCGGCGAGGCGCTCGGTCTCGAGGGGCCGGGAGGCGACGCCGAGCGCGAGCTCAAGCAAGCGATCGGCAAGAGCGGGAGCTGGGTCGGGTACGCCGCCGGACTCGCCAACTACATCAAGCGGGTGTCGAGCGAGAAGCTCGATCCGCGCGATCCCGATGCGCGGAGCAGGCTCGCGAACGCGTTCCTCGAGCTCGCGCGCACGTACCACGAGGGCATGAAGCTGCCGGCGCGCGCGATCGAGGCGCTCGAGGAGGCGACGTCGTTCGTCGACGACGAGCGGATCGCCCTCGATCTCGCCCAGCGACTTCGTGCCGCCGGGCGGTTCGACGACGCGCTCAACGCGCTCAGGCGCCTGACCTCGCGCGAGCCGATCGCGATCGATCCGTGGCGGGAGCTCGCCGGGATCCTCGACCAGGCGGGGCGCCGCGACGAGGCACAGCGCGTGGTCTCGGTGCTCGAGCTCTACGGCGTGCGCGACACCGGCGTCGCGGCTCGCACCCCGCGCCCCGCGAGCGCCGCCGACGGTTCGCTCGACGCGTCGGCGGTGGCCTCGCTGGCGGTCGATGCCGTCCACGCCTCGCCCGCGACCGTGCTCCTGGTCGCGATCGCCGACGTGATCGGCAAGCTGTATCCGCCGTCGCTCGAGCGCTATGGCGTGAGCAGCCGCGATCGGCTCGGCCCGCGCTCGGGAAGCTCGACCTACGAGCTGGCAGGACGGATCGCTCGGATCTTCGGCGCCGAGCTCGAGATCTACGAGCACGCCGGGGCGACGCCGATGGTGATGATCGAATCGTTCGAGGTGCCGGCGCTCGTGGTGTCGAGGGAGCTCCGGCGGTTGCCGCTCGCGCAGCAGACGTTCGTGCTCGCCTACGCGATCGGTCCGATCGCGGGACGGGTCCACCCCGCGCTCAACCTCCGCACCCACGATCTCGAGGTCGCGCTGTACGGCACCGCCCGCGGCTTCGCGCCGGGCTTCGGTCCGCGCGGCGGTAGCCCCGAGGAGATCGAGGAGGCTCGCAAGCTGCTGTACAAGGCGGTCACCCGTCGGTGGCGTCGCCAGGCGGAGGTCGCTGCACCCGAGCTCGCGGCGAATCCGCCGTCCGATCTCGGACGCTGGCACTCCGCGATCACCCAGACCGCGATCCGGGCGGCGCTGCTGGTCGCCGACGATCTCGCGGCGTGCGTCGAAGCGCTGCCGCTGATCGTCGAGTTGCCGACCGGGACGCGCACGCGGGATACCGAGGCCGTACGCGATCTGGTCCGGTTCTGGACGTCGAATCGCGTGACGTCGCTCAGGCGGACGGCAGGGATGGTGACGGGCTGATGCCCGGCAAGCTCGACACCGACCTCGATCAGCTGTCGAGTGCGCTGTGGGCCGCCGTGTCCACGCTGGGTGGCGACGATGCGGTCGAGACGTGCCGCACGATCGAGTCCGAGGCACGGTCGCTGCGTGCGGGAACGCTGGCCGGCGGTCGGAGCGCATTCGCGCAACGCATCGCGAACCTGTCCGAGGATCAGCTCGAGGACGTGTCGCGGGCGTTCGCCACCGGGTTGCACCTGATGAACGCCGCGGAGGAGCGCGAACGGCGACGCGTGCTGCGGATGCGCGGCGACGGGTTGCCCGATGGTCTCGGTGCCTCGATCGACGCGTTGCTCGATACCGGCATCACCGAGACCGACCTGCGCGAATGGCTCGAGCGTGCGCTCGTGATGCCCGTGATCACGGCGCACCCGACCGAGGCGCGCCGGCGATCGTCGCTCGATCACCTCGCGCGGATCGGTGGGTTGCTCGCCGATGGCGATCGCGCAACGAGCTCGCGGCTCGATGCGTCGCTCGCCGCCGAGGTGCTCGCCTTACAGGCGACGGAAGACGCGCGTGCACGCCGGCCCACGCCGATCGACGAGGTCGAGGTGGCACTCGACGTGTTCCGTCGATCGCTGTTCGACGTCACCCCTCGGATCTACCGGAGGCTCGAAGATCGTGTACACGCGCGTTTCGGTGCCAGCTGGCGCGTCCCCTCCCTGCTCCGGTGGGGTACGTGGGTCGGTGGCGATCGCGATGGCAACCCCAACGTCACCGCGGCCGTCACGCGCGCCACGCTGTCTCGTCACCGCGCACTCGCGCTCGCGCGCTATCTCGAGGATGTCGCCGCACTCGGACGCTCGCTGTCGATCTCCGAGCTGCGCGTCCCCGGCACGTTCGACGAGCTGATCGCCGCGCTCGAGCACGATCGCGAGCGCATGCCGGAGGTCGCCGCCCACGCCCGTCCGCGAACCCGGTACGAGCCGTGGCGCGAGAAGCTGTGGTACGTGCAGGCGCGCCTGCGCGCGACGATCGACCACCGCGACGAAGGCTACGCCGATGCCGACGACTACCTCGCGGAACTGTGGCTGCTCGACCGCACGCTGCGCTCTGCCGGGCTGGCCGATGTCGCGGACCAGGATCTGCGCGACGCGATCCGCCGCGCCGAGGTGTTCGGGTTCCACGTCGCCACGCTCGATCTTCGGCAGCACTCGGAGGTTCACGAGCGCGTCGTCGACGAGGTTCTCGCGCGCGGTGGGCAGGCCGGCTATCGCGAGCGCGACGAGACCGCACGACGCGTGCAGCTCTCCCGCGTGCTCGAAGCGCCGGTTCCTCCGCTTCGCGAAACCCGCGGGTTGTCGCGCGAGGCGCAGGAGGTGCTCGCCACGCTCGAGGTCGCGGGGCGCGCGCGGCGCGAGCTCGGGCCGCACGCCTGCGAGCGCCACGTCATCAGCTTCACGCGCGACGCGTCGGATCTCCTCGAGGTCGCGTTCCTCGCGCGGGTGGCAGGGCTGGCTCCCGGCGAGCTCCGGCCGGTCCCGCTCCTCGAGCAGCTCGAGGATCTCGGTCGCGCCGGCGCGATCGCGCGCGACATCCTGGCTCTGCCGACGCTCCGCACCGAGCTCGGCGATCAGCTCGAGGTGATGGTCGGATACTCCGACTCCGGCAAGCAGATCGGTTTCTTGGCGTCGGCGGTCGTGTTGCGGCGGGCCCAGCTCCAGCTCGCCGACGCGGTGCACGAGTCCGGTGTCACCCTGACCGTGTTCCACGGCCGCGGTGGCGCGCTCGGTCGCGGTGGCGGCCCCGAGAGCGAAGCGATCCTCGCCCAACCCGCAGCGGCCGTACGCGGACGGCTGCGCGTGACCGAGCAGGGCGAGACCGTGACCGCCCGTTACACGCATCCCGAGATCGCCGAGCGCGAGCTCGAGCTGATGCTCGGTGCCGTGATCGCCGCCGAGACCAAGGAGCGCCGGGCGAGCGCCGGGGACGCCGTGATCGACAGCGACGAAGCGGTGCTCGAACACGCCGCCGATGCCGCCCGCACCGCATATCGCGCGCTGACCTCCAACGAGGATCGGCTCGCTCGCTACACCGTGGCCGCGACGCCGATCGAGGACGTCGCCCACCTGCCGCTCGGTTCGCGACCGGCGTCGCGCAAGAAGACGCTGTCGCTCGACTCGTTGCGCGCGATCCCGTGGGTGTTCTCGTGGGTCCAGAGTCGCCACGGCATCCCGGGGTGGTTCGGCGTCGGGACCGCGATCGAGACCCTCGCCTCGGAGCTGGGGGACGCCGGCGTGCGTGCGCTGGTCGAGCGGTCGCGGTTCGTGCGCGCGTTGATCCAGAACTGCGAGCTCTCCCTGGTGCGCTCCGATATCGACGTCGCCCACGAGTACGCCGGGCTCGCGGATCCCGAGGCCCGGGCGGTGTTCGAGCTGATCGCGGCCGAGCACGCGCGCACGGTCGCGGCGTTGCACGGCACGCTCGGCCGCTCCGCGACGCTCTCGAGTCGCGCCTACCTGGCCGAGTCGGTGGTGCGCCGCAATCCGTACCTCGACGTGCTCTCGCACGTGCAGATCGAGGCCTTGCGCCGGCGGCGCGTGAGGGCGGGCGACGCGGACGACGCCGAGGTCATCGAACGGCTCGGCCGCATCGTGTTCACGACGATCGGCGGGATCGCGGCCGGGCTTCAGACCGCCGGCTAAGCGGTCACGACGTCAGGCGAGCGATCAACGACACCAGACGATCGAGCACGATCGGCTTCGGTATGTACCCGGTGCGCTCCAGGGCGAGAAACCGGGCGATCCGGGTGTCGGCCTTCGGCCACCCGGTGATCAGGATCGCGGGGAGCGTCGGCCGGCGGGTGCGAAGTTCTCGCAACAGTCCCAGTCCATCCATCTCCGGCATCCCGAGATCGATCAGCACCGCGTCGTAGGCCACGGACTCGACGACCGCGAGCGCGCCGCGTCCACTGGTCACGACGGTGGTGGTCGCGTTGCTGTCATCGCCGAGCAATTCGGCCAGCGCCTCCGCCTGGGCCGGCTCGTCGTCGACGATCAGGATGTGAAGCGGTCGACCCACCCACCGCCCGCCGTAGCGCAGGATGCCCCCGGGGCACATCGTGGGATCTACGTAAATCTCGCCTCCGCCGATTGGTGAGGTCAGCAGATCAAGGTGCTTGTGTTGGGGGCGGTATTGGGCGATGCCTGTGAGGAAGTGTCCGAGCTGACCGAAGTAGCAAAGGCTGGAGTGGCGGGGGCGTCGACCGAACGGCGTCAGCGCATCGTGGTGATCGACGATCATGCCCTGTATCGCGAAGGGCTCCGCGTCGTGCTGAGCTCGGAGCGCTCGATCGAGGTGGTCGGCGACGCGGGAACGGCGCGCGAGGCGGTCGAGCTGGCGACCCGGGTGACGTTCGATCTCGCGATCGTCGACATCAGCCTGCCGGATCGGCCGGGCGCCGCGCTGATCCGCGACCTCCGCCGGATCCAACCCCGGGCGCGGTGCCTCGCGCTGTCGATGATCGAGGCACCGCTGACCGTGGTCGATGTCATGCGCGCCGGCGCGACCGGCTACACGCTCAAATCTCAACCGACGGACGAGATCCTGGATGCGGTCCGGACCGCGCTTCGTGGCGATAGCTACCTTGCGCCACGGCTTCCGGACAAGCAGATCGCAGCGATCGTGAGCGGCGAGGAGTGCGAGCCGCTCGATCGCCTGTCGCCACGCGAGCGTGAAGTGTTCGAGCTGTTGATCCGTGGATGGAATACCGAACGGGTCGCGACCACCCTCGCGATCGCGATCCGCACCGTCGAGACTCACCGTCAGCGGATCATGAACAAGCTCGGCGTCCACTCGATCGTCGAGTTGCTCCGTCTCGCCGTCCGCCAAGGGTTGATCGTCGACGATCATGCCTGAGGCATGTCGCGAGGCAGCCGAAGTGGTGCTGTTGGCGGCGTCGATCGGGTACGCGATTGTCGATCGCGAGGCCCGGATCGCGGAGCTCAACCCGGAGTTTGCGGAGGTACTCGGGCTCGCGGTCGATGACGTGAAGGGGCGCCCGCTGGCCGACATCGATCCGCGACTCGCGGCGGTGGCGATGGATGTGTGGGCGACGGGGAACGCTCGCAATGCCGAGCGGTGGGGCGAGCGGCTGGTCCGGTGCTTTTTGATCGCGGACGAAGAGGTCGGGATCTTGTTCGAGCCCGACCCGGAGATCGCCGAGACCCTATTCGAGGATCGGCTGCTCGCGGTGCTGGCCCACGAGCTGCGTGCACCGCTGTCGACCCTGCTGCTGTGGACGCGTGCGTTGCGCGATAACGCGGACGATCCCTCGCTGCGCGCCCGCGCGCTCGCCGCGATCGAGCAGAGCGCACAGACACAGGTCCGGCTGGTCGCCGAGCTCGTCGATCTCGCGGATACACGGCGCGGCACACTCGAGCTGGAGGTCGCGGACGGGCTCGCGGTCGCGGACGAGCTCGCTGCCGCGATCGCGCGTGCACGCCCGGCCGCGGACGCGAGGGCGATCGAGCTCGAGGCGCGGATCGATGCCGAGCTCGGGACCTGCACGGCCGACCCCGCGCGGTTCCGCCAGGTGCTCGATCAGCTCCTCGCGTACACGATCTCGGTGTCGGCCTCCGGCGATCGCGTGATCGCCACCGGTCATCGCGACGACGACCGGCTCTCGGTCTCGGTGTCCGAGATGGGGAAAGGTGACCGCGAGGGCCCGGCGACGTTCGAGCCGTTTCAGAGGACCGAAGGCGGTGCGATCCGCGACGGGCTGGGGGCCGGGCTCACCATCGCACGTGCGATTGTCGAGGCGCACGGTGGCACCCTCGAGGCCGGGGTGGGATCCGGGCACCGGTTCGTCATGCAGCTGCCGTTGCGGCGCCCCGGACCGCCACCGAAGGCGCCGGGGCTCGACGGTCTGCGGGTGCTCCTCGTCGATGACGATCGCGATCTGCTCGACGCGCTCGCGATCCTGCTGCGTGCCGTGGGCGCGGTCGTCGTGACCGCGAGCTCGGCCGCCGATGCCTGGGATGCGCTCGAGCTCCAGGTGCCGGATGCGCTCGTCACGGATCTCGAGCTCGGTGACGGAGATGGTGTCGCCTTCGTCGAGCGCGTTCACGCTCACCCACCGACGAAGAGCGTTCCCGCCGTCGCCCTCACCGCGCACGCCGCGTCCGGTGCTCGCGAGCGGGCGATCGCCGCAGGCTTCGCCGCGTACATCACCAAGCCGATCGACATCGACGATCTGTCCGCGGTGCTCGCGGCGCTGCGGCCGGTCACGCGATTGGAAGCGTGAACGAGACCGTCGTTCCGCGGCCCACCTCGCTGTCGACGTCGATGGTGCCACCGTGCGCCTCGACGATCGCCTTCGCGATGTAGAGCCCGAGGCCGACGCCACGCGTACGTGCGGTACCACGCCAGAACCGGTCGAACATGCGGTCGCGGTCCGGCTCCGGGATTCCGGGGCCGCTATCCGCGACCTCGATCGCGATCATGCCGTCGCGCTGCCGGACGCGTAGCTCGACGCGCCCACATTCGCCCGAGAATTTGATCGCGTTGCCGAGCAAGTTATTGAGCACCTGCACGACGCGCTGGCGATCGACCTGGACCGGCGGAAGCCCGTCGGGGACATCGGTGACGATCTCGACGTTCCGCGCGGTGGCGGTACCGGACACGGTCTCGAGCACCTCGTCGACCAGCGTGGCGAGTGCGAGCGGCGCGGTCTCGATCGCGAACGCACCGGCGTCGAGCGCCGAGGCCTGGAGCAGATCCTCGGTCAGATGTTTCATGGTCGTCACCGCGCGAGCGATCATGTCGACCTGCCTGCGCTGCTCGGGACTCGCCGTTCGCGCGAGCACCGCGGCTCCAGCGGCGACACCGGCGAGCGGGCCGCGAAGATCGTGCGACACCATCGCGAGTAGGTTGTCGCGCACGTCGATCGAGGAGCGCAGCTCGTCCGTGGTGAGTGCGAGCTCGAGAGCGAGTCCGGTGTGCGCAGCGAGGAGCTCGAGCGTTCGTTGGTCGCCGAGCGAGAACTCGGTAGCGTCGCACTTGTTACCCACGTAGAGGTGCCCGATCGGCCGCACCAGGTCGGGAACGACGACCCCCAGGAAGCTGGTGATCTCGGGGTGGGAGGCCGGAACTCCACCAAACATGGGATGGGTGCGGAGATCCTTGCATCGTAACGTGCCCTTGCGGATCACCTCGCCGAGCACGCCCACCGGCCGGGGCCGAGCGGCGATCGCGGTCACGACGGCAGGATCGATGCCCGACACCACCCACGGCGCGAATGGTTGAGCTGGATCCGTGCCGACGCCGAGTGCCGCGTACTCGGCGTTCACGATCCGTCGAGCGTCGTCGACGGCGAACTGCGCGAGCTCGAGGAGAGTCGCACCGTCGCCGATCGCTCTGGAAAGTCTGGTCGACAGCTCGTAGACCGCCACGATCCGATCGCGCAGCTGTCGGTTGGCCTCCTCGAGCTCCGAGACAGGGGAGGTAGGATCCGACATGTATTCTCCGTCAGGTCAGAACGGCGCGCACGGCGCGCTCGATCTCGGTCACGTGATTGGCGTCGACCGGGAACACGGTGATCTCCAGCTCGCCATGGTCCGTGACCGTAACCTCCGGCAGCCGCCGGGTCGAGGACCAGTGGCACAGGAGCGCTGCCTCGCGGACCGATCGCTTGACCTCCGAGATCGCGCGCTTCGCCGGGAACGGCGCGCGGAACACGTGGAACGACGACTGCTGGTCGAACGGCTCGCGGTGAATGATCGCCGACGCGACCGTGCGATACGGGATGATCGCGAGCTGACCGTCGACGGTCTCGAGCACGACGGCGCGAGCCCCCAGCCGGTGGACGCGTCCCTGGACCCCGGCGATATCGACCCGGTCACCGATCTCGAAGCTGCGGCCGGCGCGCAGGTAGATCCCGTCGAGCGCGTTGCGCAGCACGTTCCACGACGCCGCGGCGGCGATCCCGACCACGATCGCGAATGCGATCCACTCGCGATCGTCGCTGGTGTCGAGCACCCAGCGCGCCGCGATCACCGCATAGATCGCGATCAGCGTCGCGGCGGCGAGTGGGCGAGCGCGTGCGATGAACGCGCGGCGGGCGCGCGAAAACGGCAATGCATCGAGCACCGCGCTACCGAACCGCAGCAGCAAGGCGAGCGCGAGGGCGCCACCGAACACGACGAGGGCGTCGAGACCGAGGATGCGCAACGTCGCGATCACCGCAGACCTCCGCGCGAGCCCGGATCGGCGAGCCTGCTAGCGCCACCCCCTAGAGAACGGGTCTCGACTCCGGTCGTGGTCACGCGAGCTCCCGGCGATCGAGCCAGTGGATCACGGGCACGTGGACGTAGGGGTTGAGCTGCGCGATCTTGCGGCGGTTCTGGATCACCAGACCGATCGAGGTCAGCTCCGCCAGCCCGTCGGCGATCGCGGATGCCGATCGTCCGGTCGTCCGCTCGAGCTTCTCGGCGGTCGCGGCCTTGTGGAGCAGGAGCTCGATCAACAGCGCGACGTGCTCGGGGCGAAGGTCGTCGATGACGTCCCAGTCGAGCTCGCGCGGCATCCGGATCGTGAGCTCGTCGTCGGCGAACTTCTCGAGGTGGGTCACCCACGAGCGCAGCGCGTAGCCGACGTTGCCCTTGGCGTATGCGAAGTGGGCATCGAACAGCCGGGCGCGCGTCCACGATCCGAACGACTCGCGGCCGGCCAGCTTGAGCCCGATCCCGGTCGAGCCGTGCCGCGCCATGATCACCTTCTCGAGCGAGCGTGCGGCCAGCGCCTGGCAGTCGAGCTCGGCATAGATCTGACGCGACAACGGGCGCAGATCCTGGATCACGCGGATCGGCGTGTCGCTCCCGGACAGCACGAAGCCCACGCGATCGCCGGCCGCGGCGATCAGGTCGAGGATCGCGTCGATCGCTTCGAGCCCACCGGGCCGGCGTTCCCACCACAGATCGAGATCGTCGATCACGACCACGGAGTCGTCGGGGATCCGATCGGCGAGCGAGCTCGCGTAGCGACGCCGGCCGAGGCTGCCCTCGATCGCGTTGGTGAACGTCGTCCGCGTGGCGCTTCCGCCCGCCGGCGGCGACACCCAGAACACGTCGCACTGGCTCGAGCTCGCGATCCGTTGGCACAGCGTGGTCTTGCCGGAGCCGCGGCTGCCGGTGACGAGCACGGTGCGTAGCCCCGCACGCTGGCCGGTCGCGACCGCGACGCCGGTCTGGACCTTGTCGTCGCGTCCGACGAAGAACGACTCGTTGATGTTGACCTGGCCGGTGAACAGGTTGCGGTAGTACAGCGGCAGCGTGGCCATCACCGTCGACGAGATCGTGCTTCTCGCGGTGAGCTCGCGGATCGTCTGCTCGGGCGTCTTCGCGCGGGCCGCGCGCGATTCCTCGGCGTAGACCACGCCGGCGCTACGCCGGTAGATCAGGTTGGCGGCGACGTCGCGCAGTCCAGCTCCGGCTCTGCGCGCGAGGTTGAGGATCCGCGACGGGCTCTTGGTCGTGACCTTGCGTCCGCCACGCTCGATCAGCGACGTGGCGAGGCTCTCGAGGGTGGTCGCGCTCGCGATCGCTTGGAGCCCGGTCAGCACACCCTCGACGCAGGCGTTCTCGGCATCGACCAGCTTCGCGCGCTGCGCGTCGATCCGGGCCGGTGCGTCGAACGACTCGGTCTCGCGTTCCAGGTCGTCCTCGTCGCTCTCGCGCGGGCGCGCCGCGACGAGCACGCTGGTCTCGCGTGCCACCGCCCATGCGCGCGCGTCGGCCTCCGTGATCTTGACGATGTCGGCCGCGAGTTGCGCGAGCAGCTCGGTCTCGACGATCGCCTGCACCGCCGCGCGCACCGGGACCGAGGTGGTCTCGTCGGCGGCATCGCCGCGGGTCAGCGCGGCGGCCGCGTCGTCGGTGAGCACCGTCTCGGCCTCGGGAAGCTCGCCGCTCAGCACGGCGGCGGCCTGGGTCAACCGGGCGACGACCGGTGCGCCGTCGTACGGCACCTCGTCGTGGAGCTCGGGGATCTCGGATCGCGCCGTCGGCGCCTCTCCGGTCGAACACCGCACGGAGCTCGGTCAGCACGCGGTGCCCCGAGGCCTCGGCGTTCGCGATGATCTCTCCGAGGGCGCGCGCGCTCGCGATCGTCAACCGATCGCGGAACCGCGCGAGTCGGACCGCGAGCCGAGCGCGTGCGAGCAGCTGGAGCTGTTCGTCGCGCCACTGCTCGGGGGTCGCCACCAGCTCGTCGAAATCGAGGCGCTTGTGTTCGCGGGCTGCGGCGCGCGCGGCATCCGGCGCGTCGATGCGATCGAGCGTGGCGGACAGCGTGCGGGCGGCACCGTGTGCGGCGGCATCGAACGCGACGCCGTCCTCGGCGATCCGCTCCCGGATCTGCCCGGCCATCGCGTCGAGGTGTTGGGTGATCTCGTCGCGCGACTTCTCGATCAGTGTCACCAGTGCGTCGGGATCGGGAATCGTCAGCCGCGACAGCTGCGTATGCGCCTTCCACTCCGCCGTGGCGAGCACGCGGCCGATCGCGACCGCGAGCTCGTGGGTCGCCATCCGGAAACGATCGACGACCCGGGTCACCTCTTCGGACACCACCCGCCCGTGGGAGATGTGGACCAGTGGGCGTACGGTGATCGACTGCGGGATCTTGCGACGGTAGAAGTACCGCCACCGACGGCGGCGCTTCCACGAGCGCATCTTGTTGGTGTCGTCGGCGGCCGGCCTGAATTCACGGCGCTCGCGTTCGATGTGCACCACCGGCAGCATCGCTGGCGGCATCCCCG
Source organism: uncultured delta proteobacterium (assembly GCA_963772655.1). GTDB lineage: Bacteria > Myxococcota_A > Polyangia > Haliangiales > Haliangiaceae > JABFXX01. Next base: position 2,565,477 of record CAVYYE010000002.1, on the reverse strand, counting down.
CATCGGGCTTGACGATATCGGTGAGCACCTCCGCGAGCAGCGTGGCCTGCGCGGCCACGCCGTTGGCGGTGATCTGCGCGAGCGATCGTTCCGACTCGACCAGGAAGTCGTTGGTCGCCGTCGCGAGCAGCTTGCGCCGCTTGGCGGCATCGGGTTCGCGGGCCGCGGCGGTCATCGTGGTGGCGCGGCGCTCGACCATCTCGCTCGCGGTCTGACAGAGATCGAGGTAGAGGCCGTAGGCGGCGCCGATCCGGTCGTGCACCCGGGTCAGTTGTCCCGACTCGTGGGTCACGAGTGCGGTCACGGTGGCCGCGAGCTCGGGGTGGTCGGGGAGCGACAGGGCGGGGAGGCCCATCGGCGGTGTCGGGACGCCGGGGGCGCGGGGGATTCGCAGCTTCGGTGCGGCGACCAGTGCGTCCTCGAACGTACTGGCGCGCAGGAACACCACGCTGCCCGGCATGTCCGAGACGCGCGCCAGTCGCGCGAGGCTGTCGCGATCCGCCGCACCGAGATCCGAGGGCAGACCCACGAGCACGAGGTCGGCCGAGTTCGACTCGTTGCACACGAGGTCGTGCATGGTCTCGTTCTTGGGACACGGCACGACGCGAACCTTGGCGTCGACGCGGTTGGTGTCGAGGTAGCGCGCCGCCTTCGCGCGCAACACGGCATCGTCGTCGCTGCCATCGCCGACGATCAGCACGTTGATCGTCGCGCGTTCGTATTCGGCTGCGCGGGTGATGAAGCGGACCAGCGCGACGCTGAGCGCGAGGTTGCCGGCGTCGCGCGCCCACCACACGTCGATCTGCGGCTGGTGGACACGGCGCTCGGCCCGGCGCTCCTCGAACAGCAGGATGTTGAGGTCGCGGCTGGCGGCCGCGTTGAGCGTGCGGAGGTAGCCGTCGGGATCGCGCTTGTGCTGGCGCCACGGCAGCAGCAGGGTGTTGGGCGGCAGGCCCGAGAACCCGTGGTACTGGCAGATCGATGCCACCGCATCGAAGGGGGACTCGGTGATGATCTTGGTGTCGAACACCCCGACGTGGTCGCCGGCGTTGACCGGGGGCGCGGCGACGGTCTCTTCGCCACCCTCGACGGGGTAGGCCAGCGCGAAGTCGGTGACCATACCGTTGCCGGACGCGAGCGTGGTCGCGAACGCACGGATCGATGGGTGGCGCGGATGCTTGTCGTCGTCGAACAGCAGCACGTTGGGTCGCCAGTTGCGCTGCTGGCTGGCCTTCTTGTGCATGCGATGGAGACCGGCACGCACCACGGTGGCCCACACGCCTTCCCAGGTGTCGCCGGCTTCGAGCGACAGCTGGCGGCGCTGCAGGTACGCGAACATCCCGACCATCAGTACGGTGGCGCCGGCCATCGCGATGATGTCGAGCTGGATCATCAGCACCACTGCGCTGACCGCGCCGATGATGCTGACCAACTTCGGGATCTTGAACCGAGGACGGAAGTCGGGGCTCGCCCAGCTCTCGATCGCGCAGGTGATGTTGATCGCGGCGTACAGCGCGAGGAACACCATCGACACCACGCGCGCGATCATGTCGAGCTCGGCGATCAGGATGCCGGCCTCGGCGATCGCGAACGCGACGAACAGCGCGCGGCGGGGCTCGTGCGTCGGGCCCTGACCCTTGGCGAACGCGCGTGGCGTGATCCGATCGGCCGACATCGCCTGGAGGATGCGCGGGGCGCCGAGGATGCTGCCGAGCGCCGACGACAGGGTCGCGCCCCAGATGCCCGCGATCACGGCGGGACCGAACAGCGAGGTGTGCTGGAGCACCTCGGGGTCGTCGCGTAGTGCCGCGGGATCGATCGACATCGCGAGGTACCCGACCAGTGCCGCGTAGACGATGAACCCGGCCGCGATCGCGAGCATCGTCCCCTTCGGGATCGCGCCCTTGGGATCGCGCAGGTCGCCCGACATGTTGACGCCCGCGGTGAAGCCCGTGACCGCCGGGAAGAAGATGCCGAACAGCACACCGAACGACGGACCGCCTTCGGCCGGCGACAGGTGTGTGGGTCCCGCCGCCGTGTGCTGTCCAAAGAACACCGCGATGATCGAGGCTCCGACCAGCGCGAGGATCACGTACTGGGCCTTGATCGCCAGCGACGTGCTGATGAACGTGATCACCGTGAGCCCGATCAGCGTCGCCGAACCGCACAACCGGATCGCGTTGGCGTCCGGCTCGTAGCCGATCGCCGACAGGAAGCTCGACGAGAAACCGACGATGTAGAGGCTGACGGAAAACGCCAGACCGAGAAACAGCGCGACGCCGATCGCGCCGCCGATCGGAAGGCCGAAGCTACGCGAGATGATGTAGTAGGGACCTCCCGCGCCGACCTTCTTGTCGGTGGCGATCGACGAGATCGAGAGCCCGGTCGCGATCGACACGACGTGCGCTGCGAGCACGACGATCAACGCGAGGTACAGCCCCGCCTGGCCCACCAACCACGGCAGGCGCAGGTACATGATCACACCCAGGATCGTCAGCAGGGACGGTGTGAACACCCCCCCGAACGTCCCGAACTTCCCGTCGGATGCCATGCGGCCAATCGATCGTACCGGGCAATCGTTCTCGGCCTCTACTGATGGGACGATCAGTATCCGCCTACACGGCAGTACACACCGGCTACTCGGCGGCCGCGGGCGGTGCCGAAGGCGGTGGCGTCGAAGGCGGAGTGGGTGGGCTCGGTGGGCTCGGTGGCGCGTCGCCGGGTGTTGCGGGAGGCGCCAGGCCGCCCGGCAGCGGGGTGGCACGCGAGGCGGACGCCACTCGTGTCCATCCACGCGACGACAGCCACGCGGACGCCTGATCGTAGGTCTCGGTGGCGATCGCCACCACCATGTCCTCGCCACCGCGCAAGTTGAGGTCGTGCGTGATCAACTGGACGGTCGAATTCCGTACCAGCGCGATCGGTAGTACCGACTCTTCGGGCATCTCGGCGAACGCCATCACCTCGCGACCGTCGCCGAGGCGCCAGCGCTCGGTGACCACGCCTTGTTGGCGCACTCGATCGAGCCACGCCAAGAGGTCGTGCTCGGCGGCGAACAGCACCTGCATGTCGAACCGCTGGACCATCGCCGGCGTCACGCCGTGCGTGAACTTCTCGAGCACGATCGAGATCGTCGGGCCGCGATGATCGTCGCGGACCGCGCGGGCAAACGTGAGGTTGACGTTCTCGCTGGTCGTCATTCCGACGACGTGCGCTACCGAGGCGATGTTGGCCGATTCGAGCACCCGGGTCTGCAGCGCGTCGCCCTGGACCACGATGAACCCGGCCTCGCGCGCGGCGAAGGCCACCGCCTCGGAGCGCTCGAGCAGCGTCACCGTCTCGCCGAGGTCTTGCAGCACGCGCGCGACCAGCAACGACAGGCCATTGGCGCCGAGGAACAGGTAGCCGGCACGATTGGGGAGGCGCACCTCGAGAAGCCGGGCCACGACCGATGCCGACAGACCCTGCACGGTGACGGTGGTCGCGATCACCACGAACACCAGCGCGCGCATCTCGACGCCACCCGCGACCCCGTGATCGGCGAGCTCGATCGCGAACAGCGAGGCGACCGCCGCGGCCACGATGCCGCGCGGGGCGACCCACGACAGGTACAGCTTCTCGCGCAACGACAGACCGGTGCGGTACGCGCTGGCGAACACGGTCGCCGGGCGCACCACCAGCATCAGGAGCGCGACCGTCCACCAACCCGGGGCCCCGAGCGCGCGGACGTCGGCGAGCCGGACGTCGGCCGCGAGCAGCACGAACAGCGTGGCGACGAAGAGCGTGGTGAGCTGTTCGCTGAAGTCGACCACCGTGTGGTGCAGGTGGATGCCGGCGTTGCCGACCACCAGACCCGCGATGATCGCCGCGGTGATGCCGGACTCGCCGACCAGTGCGCCGCTGACGTGATAGGTGGCGAACGCGGTGGCGAGCACGAGCACGTTCTCGATGCCGTGCGGCACGACGCGGCGGACCTTGAGCAGCGCGACCAAGAGAGCACCGGCGACGACCCCGACCCCGGCCCCGACCCCGAACCGCGTGAAGATCGACAGCACGCCGTGGGCCGCGTCGTTGCGATTGCTCGCGAGCACGATCTCGAGGGCGACGACGGCAACCGTGGCGCCGACCGCGTCGATGAAGATGCCCTCCGCGATCAGAATCGTGGTCAGGCGGGGCGACAGTCGGAGCCGCCGGACCAGCGGCGTCACCACGGTCGGTCCGGTGACGATCACGAGCGTTCCGAACAGGATCGACAGCGTGAAGTCCCATCCCATCACGAGCTTGACCGTGAGCGTGGCGAGGATGGCGGTGACGAGCGCGCCGATCGTGACCAGCCGGCGGATCATGGTCGCCTGCGCGCGCAGGACCGACAGCTCGAGCCCGAGCCCGCCTTCAAACAGGATCAACGCGACCGCGAACCCGACCACCGCGGCGAGTCCACCGCCCATCGCGTGCGGACGGATCAGGTTCGCGCCGTCGGGGCCGAGTCCGACGCCGGCGATCAGGAGCAAGACGATGCCCGGGATGCGCGCGTGGCGACCGATGCCCTGCGCGAACACCCCGACCAGCATCGCCAGCGCCAGAGTAAGAGGCCCGTTATCCAGGTCCACGCGACCCGGACGATCGCACGGCTTCCGGCCTACGGTCTACGTCTACGGCACGGCGCAGACATCGGAACGAACCAGGAATCGCACGCCGTCCGGGGCTTCGAGAGAGAACCCCGCGCCACGCCCGGGGACCACGTCGAGCGCGAGGTCGGTGTGCTTCCAGCGTTCGTACTGGTCGCCACCGATGTAGAACGGCTGTCCGCCGACCTCGCCGACCAGGACGTCGCGCGCACCGAGTTTGAGCTCGCCGGCGACGTAGCACATCGGCGCGCTCCCGTCGCAGCAGCCACCGGACTGATGAAACATCAGCGGCCCGTGGCGCGCGACGAGCTCCGCGATCTTGGCGAGCGCGGCCTCGGTCGCGGTCACGTGCATTTCAGCCCGCTCTCCATTTCAGAAGAACCCCATCGGCTTCGGGTCGTAGCTGACCAGCAGGTTCTTGGTCTGCTGGTAGTGGTCGAGCATCATCTTGTGGGTCTCGCGGCCGATGCCCGAGTGCTTGTAGCCACCGAACGCGGCGTGCGCCGGGTACAGGTGGTAGCAGTTGGTCCACACGCGACCGGCCTCGATCTCGCGACCGGCCCGGAACGCGGTGTTGGTGTCGCGTGTCCACACCCCGGCCCCGAGGCCGTACAGGGTGTCGTTGGCAATCTCGATCGCGTTGTCGAAGCCGTCGAACGACGTGACGCTGAGCACCGGCCCGAAGATCTCCTCCTGGAAGATCCTCATCTTGTTGTTGCCCTCGAAGATCGTCGGCGTGACGTAGTAGCCGTTCTCGAGCTCGCCGCCGAGCTTGATGCGCTCGCCGCCGAGCCGAAGCTTCGCACCCTCCTTCTTGCCGATGTCGATGTAGCTCAGGATCTTCTCGAGCTGGTCGTTGGATGCTTGCGCTCCGATCATGGTCTCGGTGTCGAGCGGATCGCCCTGCTTGATCTTCTTCACGCGCTCGGTCGCGAGCTCCATGAAGGCGCCGTACATCTGCTTGTCGACCAGCGCGCGCGACGGGCAGGTGCACACCTCGCCCTGGTTGAGGGCGAACATCGCGAACCCCTCGAGGGCCTTCTGCCGAAACGTGTCGTCCTGCGCGAGCACGTCGGCGAAGAACACGTTGGGCGATTTGCCGCCAAGCTCGAGCGTGACCGGGATGATGTTCTCGGACGCGTACTGCATGATCAGCCGGCCGGTCGTGGTCTCGCCGGTGAACGCGACCTTGGCGATCCGTGGGTTCTGCGCCAGCGGCTTGCCGGCTTCGATTCCGAAACCGTTGACGATGTTGAGCACGCCCGGGGGAAGCAGGTGGCCGATCAGCTTGGCCCACAGCAGGATCGACGCCGGGGTCTGCTCGGCGGGTTTGAGCACGACGCAGTTACCGGCGGCGAGCGCGGGCGCGAGTTTCCACGACGCCATCAGCAGCGGGAAGTTCCACGGGATGATCTGACCGACCACGCCGAGCGGCTCCTTGAGGTGATACGCGACCGTGTTGTGATCGAGCTCGGCCATCGAGCCCTCCTCCGATCGCAGGCACCCGGCGAAGTACCGGAAGTGATCGACCGCCAGCGGCAGGTCCGCGGCGAGCGTCTCGCGGATCGGCTTGCCGTTGTCCCAGGTCTCCGACAGTGCGAGCACCTCGAGGTTCTGCTCCATGACGTCGGCGATCTTGTTGAGGATGTTGGCGCGTTCGGCAACCGCGGTCCGTCCCCATGCCTTGCGCGCGCCGTGCGCGGCATCGAGTGCCTTCTCGATGTCCTCGGACGTCGAGCGCGCGACCTCGGTGAACGGTCGTCCGGTCACCGGCGAGATGTTCTCGAAGTACTGTCGCTTGACGGGTTGTACGAATTCTCCGCCGATGAAGTTGTCGTAGCGCGACTCGTAGTTGAGCTTGGCGCCGGTGGTGTTTGGACGAACGTATTTCATCGCTGCCTCCTTCCCAATGGGACGTATCGAGTTGCCCGCTCCGCCTGCAACACCTTTGCCGACACGCAGTCCTCGCGAACTCCCGGCCCCGCGACGCGTCGGACTGGAGCGAAACGAAACACCTGTCGCGCGACGATCGACCAGCTTCGAGACGGGATCGCCGCCTGGGAAGAATGCCAGTCCGGCGACGAGACCTCGCGACGCGATCCGGAGCGCGCCGCGCGCTGGCGGCGAGCGCGCAAACTCCGCGCGCCGCTAGCCGGTGTACCGCCCGAAGAGCAGTTGTTGCGCGGACGTCGGCGTGGCTACGACCAGCTTCGACGGCGGTACCCCGCCGACAACGTCGACCCGATCGCGATCCCGCCCGCGATGTCGAATTCGCAGCGCAACAAGGAGTCTCGATCACGCGCACGATCGACGACGCACCGCGGTGATCCGGTATGCTCGACGCCGTGGGTGACCCGCTCGCGCTGGTGATCGCCGCGCTCGAGGACCTCGGCGCGGCGGCGGTACTCGACGACAACCTGTCGATCGTGGCGGTCACCCCGACCGCGGATCGGCTGACCGACGGGGCGCTCACCCTCGGCGTCTCGCTCGTGAAGGCGATGTGCGGCGACTCGCCGACCCGGCCGATCGCCGAGGCGCTCGCGGCGGGCCGCCCGGCTACCGGGGCGATCGTGCGCCCCGGGCGGGATGGCGTGGTGCGAACGCTCGAGGTTCGGGCGACACCGCTCCAGCGCGACGGTCACCGCATCGGTTGGCTGGTGATGCTGGCGCGTCGCGAGGATGGCGACGTCGATGCCGATGCGCCGATCCGGTTCCACGGGATGTGGACCCGCGATCCGGGGATGAAGCGGGTGTTCCACATCGTCGAGCGCGCGGCCAGGCGCGACGTCAGCGTGCTGGTGCGCGGCCCGACCGGCAGCGGCAAGGAGCTGATCGCCCGGGCGGTGCACGAGCTGTCGGCGCGCGCGGGTGGTCCGTTTCGCGCGATCAATTGCGCGGCGCTGCCACCGACGCTGCTCGAGAGCGAGCTGTTCGGTCACGTGCGCGGCTCGTTCACCGGGGCACTCAAGGACAGCCCGGGATACTTCCGTGCGGCCTCGGGCGGCACGGTGTTCCTCGACGAGGTCGCCGAGATGCCCCTCGACGTCCAGGCCAAGCTCCTGCGCGTGCTCGAGACCCGCACGGTGATCCCGATCGGCGGCACCGACTCGGTCGACGTCGACGTCCGGATCGTCGCGGCGACCCACCAGTCGCTGCGGCGCGCAGTCGAGGCCGGCCGGTTTCGCGCCGACCTCATGTACCGGCTTCGCGTGGTGCCGATCTTCTTGCCGCCGCTGGTGGCCCGGCGCGGCGACCTCGAGCTCTTGACCGACAAGGTGATCGAGGAGCTCAACGCCCAGAGCACCGGCGAGGGCGATCGCCGGATCACCAGCGTCTCGCGTGCGGCCCGTGACGCGATCGCGGGATACCCGTGGCCCGGTAACGTGCGCGAGCTGCGCAACGCGCTCCAGTACGCCTACGTGATCGGCGAGGGCGAGATCCTGCTCGATCTCGACCTGCCGCCGGAGATCAGCGGTATCGCGTTCGATCCCGAGAGCACGACGATCAACGCCCGTCCGCTTCAGGTGGCGGCCGAGGACGAGTCGCCAGAGGCCCACCGGATCCGGCTCGCACTCGAGCACGCCGATGGCAACCGCGAGCGCGCCGCGCAGATCCTCGGGATGTCGCGGGTCACGCTGTGGCGCCGGATCAAGGCCCTCGGACTGCAGGGCGCCGAGGAAGAAACTACTTGAGGCCGTGCCAGCTGGCGCGCGCCTTGAGGTAGGGGCCTTTGAACGGCGGCGCTCCCCCGGCCGGTGCGATCACGTAGTCGGCCCGCCGGTTGCGGCGCTCGTCGACGTTGTCGCCCGTCTTGACCTCGAGCACGGACTCGCCGAACCCGGCGAACGCGATCGGGATCGAGAGGCCCTTGCCTCGGAAGTACTTCGCGATCGCCCGCGCCCGTGCGAGCGACAGCGTCCGGTTCTTGGCGGCCGGCCCGACCGTGTCGGTGTGTCCAGCGATGAACAGCTGCATCGACACGAACTGCTTGCTGCGCGCGACGACGCGCGAGATCGCCGCGTAACTGGCGTCGAGCTTGGCGCGTTCGCCGGGCTCGATCTCCGCGCTATCGGTCGCGAAGTTGACGTCCTCGTGGGCGACCTCGACCGACCACGGGATCAGCTGGACGTTGGTGGCGACGCCGTCGTCGGCCTCGATCCTGAGCTGCAGCTTGAGCACGCGCTTGCCCTTGGGTTGGGTCCACTTGATCGGGATCCACGTGCGCGGGCGCTTGTCGGTCAGATCGGTCGTCCCGGTCCCGAGCGTGCTGCCATCCTCGCCGATCGCCACCAGCTTGGCCGTGGCCGCGCGGCGGGAGATCTTGAACTGCAACACGCAGTGAGCGAGGTCGAGGTGAGCCGCGTCGTAGGTGACGTTGATCGGGGGCGCTCGCCGGACTCGGCCGGGCCGTGCGTCCGCCGGCGAGGCGCCGAGTGCGCACGCGATGACCGCACAGGCGATGACGGCGAACGGCCTCACCTCGCGATCATAGCGTCAGGTATCGGCGATGTCGCGCGGGTCATCTCCCCGCGACGCTCGCCCCCGGGTGGAACCCGCACGCGGCGATCGCGTACCGCCGGATACAACCCGGAGCGTGGCAAGCCCCGAGAACTCTTGAACGGGAGCATGGCACCGGGCTTGCGAAACCACCGGACATGCACCGCCTCGCCCTGGCCCTGTTCCCGCTCTCCGTCGTCGCCGGCTGCAGCGACAACGCGACCGACTGCGCCGACTGCGCGACCACCGAGTCCACGTTCGGGCTCGACCACCGCACCGTCCACGACGCCCGGTCGCGCGACTTCGTCGCGGCCGACGACGGCGTCACCTACACGCTGATCCGGGTCGAGTACGGCGACACGCCCGAGTGCAGCGAGTGGGACGATGGTGAATCGGGTGGGAGCGGGCAGGATGACTGCTGGTACAGCACGTACTGCGGGTTCGTGGTCGAGAACCAGGACTACCCGCTCGAGGTCGACTGGGTGACCGACGCCGACCAGCTGTTCGACCCCGCGCAGTACTGCGAGGACGGAGACCTCGAAGGCTGCGAGCTCCCGGGGCAGCTACTGCCGATCCTCGACGACGCCGACTTCGAGACCTGGATGTACGAGACCGATCCCGACGAGGACGTGCTCGTCGACTGCTTCGCCGACTACTGGTGATCGTCGCGCGTCCGGGCGACGGCGATCGACTCGGGCGCGGCCGCCAGCGCGACCCGACGTCCGGGATCCCGGATGTCGCGTGCCAGCTCCGGTGGTAGCAGCGCATGCGCGGCGTCGGCCATCGAGACGTCGTCCTCGAGCTCGAGCCCGCGCTCGGCGAGGTAGTCCGGCAGATCGTCGGGCACCCATCCCCAGCGCCACGGCTCACCGACCGTCGACACGACCGCCTGGATCACCCTCGTGGTCAACGATGGCCGAGCGAGCCGCGACTTCGCGAAGTACGTCATCGCGAGCCCGCTGCCCGGCGAGCTCCACGAGGCGATCGCTCGCAGCGACGCGTCGATCGCCGGCTCGGTGAGATACATCGTGACGCCTTCCCAGATCGTGAACGTCGGGCATGCGGGATCCTGTCCCGCGGCGGCGAGCTCGTCGGGTAGATCCTCGACCGGGCGTTCCTCGAAGTTCCACGTCACGTAGGTCACGGGCGACGTCACGCCGAGGCGGTCGACCACGTCGCGCTTGTGGCCCTGGGTCGCCGGATGATCGACCTCGTAGACGCGGACGCCGGCGAGCTCGGGCATGCGCAACGCGCGACAGTCGTACCCGGCCCCGAGCATCACGATCTGGGCATCCGGGTGACGCGCGACGAACGCGCGTACCGCGTCGTCGATCACGCGCGTGCGGACCTGCATGTAGAGGATCCACGGTCGCAGCCCGGGTAGTCGCGCCAGGGGATGGCGGATCTTGCGCAGCGCCGACGCGAGCGAATAGTCGGGAGGAGGCGGTCGGTCGTCGTCGACCGCGCTCTCGATCAGGCGAGCGAGCGCGACCGAGGTGAACGCCGCACCGTACGGGTCGTCGGCGAGCCGCACCGGCGCGGGGAGCATCCGGCCGAGATGGCGGGCGGCGGCGACCCAGGCCGCGGTCCTGCTCGGGGTGTCGTCTCGCAACGTCGAGCCTGACGCCCGCTACGCTGGATCGCGGCGCGAGAGCTTGTGGATCGTTCCCGGCGGTCGGTCGAGGATCCGGTAGTCCTCGTTCTCCACGGCGACCTTACCGTCTTCGGTGATGAACTCGAGGTCGTACTCGATCTCTCCGTCGGTCACTCCGTCGATCCGGGCGCGGTCCGGGTGATCCGCCGCGAACCCGACCATGCCGTTGAACGTGACCAGGTAGCCGCCGATCCCGCCGGCGGGATCGGGTGCGGTCTGCTCGACGATCGCGGAGCTATCCATCTGGAGCGTCGAGCCGTCGGACAACCGGATCGTGGTGACCTGGGCCTTGTAGCCGTCGCCGGGGACGCCGTCGGTGGCGAGCCACTTCAATCGCATCGGTCGGTCGCGATCGAGGCGGAAGTTGACGAGTACGTTGGGCTCGCTCATGGCAGCCAGGATACCTTAGCGCCATGCGCTACCTCCACACGATGGTCCGCGTCCGCGACTTGCAGGCGGCGCTGAGATTTTTTTGCGAAGGGTTGGGGCTCCGGGAGATCCGCCGGCGTGATAGCGAACAGGGCCGGTACAGCTTGGTGTTTCTCGGAGAGCGTGCGGACGGAAACTCGGGTGGGCACGACGACTCCCCCCAGATCGAGCTCACCTACAACTGGGACCACGACGAGCCCTACACCGGCGGCAGGAACTTCGGTCACGTGGCCTACGAGGTCGAGGACATCTACGCGGCGTGCCAGCGGTTGGTCGACCTCGGCTACACGATCAGCCGGCCCCCGCGCGACGGCCGGATGGCGTTCGTACGGTCGCCCGACCTGATCTCGGTCGAGCTCCTGCAGCGCGGCGATCCCCGGCCACCGGCGGAGCCGTGGGCGTCGATGCAGAACGTCGGCGAGTGGTGACCGCCCCCAACGTACCGATTCGGGTCCTCGCGACCAACCGCAAGGCGAGCCACGACTTCCACATTCACGAGAGGTTCGAGGCCGGCATCGCCCTCGTCGGTTCCGAGGTGAAGAGCCTGCGCGCGGCGAAGGTCACGATGGCCGACGGTTGGGTCGAGATCAAGAAGGGGCAGGCCTACCTGCACGGCATCCAGATCAACGAGTACTCGCAGGCCAACCGCTGGCAGCACGACGTCGGGCGCGTTCGCAAGCTGCTCATGCATCGCCACGAGATCGACAAGCTCGCGACCAAGACGCTCATCAAGGGCTACACGCTCATCCCGCTGCAGCTCTACTTCAAGGGCTCGACGGTCAAGGTCGAGCTCGGTCTGGTCACCCACAAGAAGCAACACGACAAGCGGCAGGACAAGCGTGCCGCCGACGCCCGCCGCGAGATCGATCGCGCGATCAGCCAGCGCACCAAGGGCAAGGGGTAGACGTCGCGCGTGGGCCTACTCGCGGTGATAGGGCTCGCCGCGCAGGATCTTGAACCCGCGATAGATCTGCTCGAGCGCGAGCAGCCGGACCAGCCGATGCGCGATCGTCATCTTGCCGAAGGCGAGCAGGTGCTGCGCGCGTGCGCGTAGCTCGTCACCGTGACCGTCGGGGCCACCGATCGCGAACACCACCGGTGCACCTCCGCCGTGCTGGGCCTCGGTGCCGAGCAGCCCGGAGAACGCGGTGCTCGTGATCGCGTCGCCGCGCTCGTCGAACGCGTAGACGTGCGCGGCGGGTGGGATCGCCGCCAGCAGGGCGGCGTCGTCCTTGTGCTCGACGACGGCCAGCGTGCAATAGGGACGCAGCCGCTTGAGGTACTCGCGCTCCGCGTCGACGAAGTAGGCCTCCTTGAGGCGGCCGACCACCGCGAGCGTCAGCTTCACGAGGGCGAGCCCATCTCCGGACACGTACACGTACACGTGTCACGTGCTCGTGTACGTCGGCGTCCTCGAGGATCGTGTCTCGTACGAAACATTGTCGAAGACGGGCGGCCGCTTCGCGAGCACGAGCACGTGCTCGTGCACATGCGCTACATCACCTCGAGCTCGTAGCCTCCCGCCGGGAGGTGTGCGTCGGAGGGAACGTCGAGCGGGATTTGTGGGGCGTCGCTCCACAATCCCTCGAGGTCGTAGTGCTCGCGTGCCGAGTGCAGGAACACGTGGACCACGAAGTCGCCGTAGTCGAGGAGCGCCCACTGACCGGTGCGCGCACCCTCGGAGCCGAGTGGCCGGTAGCCCTCCTGTTTGAGTCCGGCGGCGACGCCGTCGGCGATCGCGTCGACCTGACGATCCGAACGGCCCGACACCACCAGCTGGTAGTTACAGAACGAGCACAAGTTCCGGACGTCGAGGAGGACCGGTTCGAGCGCCTTCTTGTCGAGCGCGAGCGTGAGCGCGCGCATCGCGCCGTCGAGACCTTCCGTCGTCGGTGCGGGTGTCTCCGTCCCTTCTCCTTCCCCGGTTGCCTTCGAGGTCACTCGCTTCGATGCCGTCTTCTTCTGGGTCATGCGTCGGTCGTGTTCTCCCTTCGAGTTTGGCCGTTGCCACGGACTACGAACTTGGTGGTGGTGAGGCCCTCGGCACCCATCGGGCCGTAGGCGTGCAGGCGGGTGGTCGAGATCCCGATCTCGGCGCCGAGACCGAGCTCGCCGCCATCCGCGAACCGGGTCGAAGCGTTGACGACCACCGTCGACGAATCGATCTCGCGAACGAATCGCTCGGCGATCGACGGGTCCGTCGTGAGGATCGACTCGGTGTGATTCGAGCCGTAGCGTTCGACGTGTGCGACCGCCGCGTCGAGGTCGTCGACCACGCGGATCGCGAGCACGAGATCGAGGTACTCGGCGTACCAGTCGTCCTCGGTCGCGGCGCGCACGCGGGGGCCACCGAGCCGGCGGGTCGCGTCGTCACCGCGCAGCTCGACCTCCGGGAGACCGGCGACCAGCGCCGGCACCACGCGATCCGCGATCGTACGATCGACCAGCACGGTCTCGACCGCGTTGCACACGCCCGGCCGCGACACCTTGGCATCGCGGACGATCGCGATCGCGCGATCGAGATCGACGTCGCCGCCGAGCGAGTGGATGTAGATGTGGCAGACGCCCTTGTAGTGCTTGATCACCGGAACGCGCGCGTGCTCGGTGACGAACCGGATCAAGCCCTCGCCGCCCCGCGGGATCGCGAGATCGATCAGATCGTCGAGCGCGACCAGCTCCGCGATCGCCGCGCGATCGGTGGTCGGGACGAGCTGGACGGCATCGCGGGGAAGCCCGGCCTCGGCGAGCCCGATCCGGACCGCCTCGAGGAGCGCGCGGTTACTCGCCTCCGCCTCGTGGCCGCCGCGCAGGATGCACGCGTTGCCGGCCTTGAGGCACAGCGCCGCGGCGTCGACGGTGACGTTGGGGCGGGCCTCGTAGATCATCGCGATCACGCCGAGCGGAATCCGCACGCGTTCGACGACCAGCCCGTTGGGACGGGTCTCGGTACGTTCGACACGGCCGAGGAGCTCCGGCGCGTCCGCGATCTCGCGAACCGCACGGGCGAGCTTGTCGATGCGGGCGTCGTCGAGGCGCAGGCGATCGATCATCGCACCCGTGGTGTTGGCGGCAGTGGCTGCTACGACGTCGCGTGCGTTGGCCGCGAGGATGTCTCCGCGAGCGTGCTCGATCGCGGTCGCGATCGCGAGCAGCGCGCCACGGCGGGTCTCGGCAGATGCCTTGGCTACCGCGCGCGAGGCTTCGCGAGCGGCGCGCGCCGCATCGCGGATGGTGCGGGGACGCGTCTCTCCACTAGATCCGGCGGATCCGGCGGCTACGGTGGGCGCGGTCGGGGGCGACAGGCTCACAAAATCACGAGGTCATCTCGGTGGATCGCTTCGTCGATGCTCTTGTATCCGAGCGTGGCCTCGATGGCCCCGGAATGCAAGCCCGAGATCCGGCGCAACTCGTCGGCGGGGTAGGCGACGAGCCCACGTGCGAGCTCGCGTCCGGAGGGAGAGATCACGCTCACCGTGTCGCCGAGCGCGAACTCGCCCCGGACCTCTACGATTCCAGCGGGAAGCAGACTCTTGCCGGCCGTGATCAACGCACGTTCTGCACCGGCATCGATCACGACGGTACCTGCCGGTTTCGCGCCGTAGGCGATCCAGTGCTTGCGCGCCGACAGCTGGTCGCGCGTCTGGGCCGGTACGAACAACGTACCGACATCGGCTCCCGCCATCACCCGCACGATCGTGTCGGCTTCGCGACCCGGCGCGACGATCGTGGGCACGCCGGTGCGGGTCGCGATCCGCGCCGAGCTGACCTTGCTCGCCATGCCACCGGAGCCGACGCCGCTCGTGCTCCCGCCGGCGACCGGCGCCGCCTCGCGCTCGACATCGCACACGATCGGGATCCGGATCCCGTTGGCATCGCGGACCCCTTCGACGTCGGTCAGGATCACCAGCGCGTCCGCACTGACCAGATTGCAGACCAGCGCGGCGAGCTGGTCGTTGTCGCCGAACTTGATCTCGTCGGACGCGACGGTGTCGTTCTCGTTGACGATCGGAACCACGCCGTGATCGAGCAGCGCGCGCAGCGTGAGCCGCGCCGACAGGAACCGGGCGCGGTCGCCGAGGTCGTCGTGCGTGACCAGGACCTGACCGATCGCGCGCTCGTGCGCCGCGAACGCGTGCTCCCAGTGCTGCATGAGCTGACTCTGCCCGACGGCCGCCGCGGCCTGGAGCTCGGGGAGCTCGGTGGGGCGGGTGGCGAGGTGCAGCTTCTTGATGCCGAGCGCGATCGCACCCGAGCTCACGATCACGACCTCGACGTCGCGTCGCGCCAGCTCGATCACCTGATCGGCGATCGCCGCGGGCCGACTGGCCGGACTCTCGGCGAGCAGGCGGCTCCCGATCTTGATCACGACGCGTCGCGCCCCGACGAGGGACGCGCGCTCGGTTCCCGCGTCAGTCATCGTGGTCCGGTGGCGGCGGAGTCACACCCGCGGCGGTGCGTGCCCGCCACCGGCGATCGAGGTTGTCGATCGCCGAATCGAGGTAGGGGTTGCCGTCGGACGACAGCTGGACCTCGATCGCCGCGGCCGCGCGTCCGAGGAAGCTGGTCTTGCTCGCGATCGCGGTCTCGATCGTGCGGTCGAGCTCGTCGACGGCCTCGGCGTGGGTGACCTCGTCGTTGCGGGCCCTCAGGAGACGGCGGACGGCACCTCGCGTCGCGAGATCCGCGAGCTCGAGCGGTGCACGGAGGGACGCGCGGGCCGCGGCGAGCGCGCCGCGCCGGAACGGCTGGAACGCCAGCGCCCCGGGCGTGTTGTCGATCGTTCGCTCGATGTCCTCGCGCAAGGCCTTCGCCGTGGCCGAATCGATCGCCGCTCCGGTGTGGAGCCGGGCGCAGTAGTGCTCGAACAGCGTCATCGTGACGTAGGTGCGCGATGCGGCGCGCGCGCGGTTCGCGGTCGCGAGCACGACCATCATCCGCTTCGCCGTGCGGCTCGCGATCCGCAGCAGGATGCCACCGGTCGCCACGTCGAGGATCGTCGGTGGCTTCGAGGCGCCGTGCACGAGCATCATCAGCGCGTCGTCGTCGATGTCGACGCCGTGAGCATCGGCGATCGCCTTGTAGCCGCGACCGAGCACCTTGCCGATCGCCCAGTCATCGACGAACGGGATCGGGAGCGCACCGAGCATCGCGCCGGCGATCGATCGCACGATGATCGCGCGGCGATGATCGTCGAGGTAGTTGCGGCGGGTGACGATGGCGGTGGTCACGGCGCGGGTGTCTCGGACTTCGCGGGTTTCTCGGACGTCGCGGGTTTCTCGGACTTCGCGGGTTTCTCGGACTTCGCGGGCTTCTCGGACGTCGCGGGCTCGGGATCGGGCGACGTCGGTGGATGCGGTGGGGTGGCCGCGCGCGCGGTACCCGCGGCGGTCTTGTGGATCGGCGGCGCGATGCCGTGCAACAAGTAGTCACGCTCGTCGACCTCGCCGAGCCGGGTCGGTGCCGCGATCACCTCGTCCTTTGCGGGGGCCACGATCTCGGTCGCTCCGAGCTTGGTGACCTTGGCGTCGAGCGACACCGTCATCACGAACCGCTTGCCCTCGCGCGAGAACTCGATCGCGCCGGTCAGCTTGGCGGCCAGCGGCACGCCCTTCTCGGCATCGAGCACGACCTCTCCCGACAGCGCGCGGATCGCGCGGGTCTGGCGCCAGTGGCGCTGGGTCAGGGTCTCCTCGGGGTTCTCGCGGGGTGACGATGACAGCTTGATCGCGATCTTGCGGCCCGCACGCCCGGCGATCTTCGTGGCGCCCTGGTCGGAGAGCTCGGCGGCCGGGGCGACCAGATCCCAGGTCGCGGCGACGGCCGAGAAGTAGTTGTCCCGGATGTCGTCGGGCTCGGCCTCGGTCTCGGGGGGGCGGCCGTTCCACTTCTGATAGCGCGGCCGCAGGTACAGCTTCCCGCCGGTGTAGATCGCCTCGCGCCCGTAATCGGCCGAGTTGGTGTAGACGCCGTGGAACGCGCCCTTCGCACCGGTCTCGAGCATGACGTGCTCGGTCAGCTCGTCGGTCTGCTTGCCACCCTGGGTGACCACGGTCCGGTTGTCGACGGTCAGCGAGTGCGGGCCGATCGCGGCGAGCACGGCCGTGTCGGGCAGGGCGAGAGCGCGCGTCAGCTCGTCCGGGCTCGTGGCCGCCTCGTCGACCCGGATCGGGGCAGGCGGGCGCGGGGCGAGCACGAGGTCGCCGAGTTGTTCGTCGGAGACCCCCCGGTCGCGCCCGCACGACAGCGCAACAATCGCGACGAGCCACGCACGCCGGAACGGCATGGCTGGTTCTTAGCTTTTTTCGCCTCGCCACGCTACCTTGGCACTGCATGCTCGTCACGATCGAGCACTACTCGTCGTCGGTCGCGACGTACGCGTTCGTGGTGGTGCTCGGCCTTCTGTGGGGCAGCTTCGCCAACGTCTGTATCTACCGTTGGCCGCCGTCCGACGAGTTTCCGAACGGCCGGTCGATCGTGCGCCCGGGCTCGCACTGCTTCGTCTGCAAGACCCCGATCAAGTGGTACGACAACGTGCCCCTGCTGTCGTATCTGTGGCTGCGAGGGCGGTGCCGGAAGTGCCAGACGCCGTTCTCCCCGCGGTACCTGATCGTCGAGGCGGTGACCGGCGCGCTGTTCGGGGTCGCGTGGTGGTCCGCGGTGGTCCAGGGGACGTGGTGGGGGGAGCCGTTCGAGACCCATCTCGTGCGGTTCGCGATCCAGGCGGCGTTCTGTTTCGTGATGGTCGTGATCGCGTTCATCGACCTCGATCACAAGCTGATCCTCAACAAGGTCACGGTCCCGTCGATCGTCGGGTTCTACGGCTTCGGGTTGTTGCTGCCCGAACGCGTCTGGTACGACGGTTTGATCGGGGCCGCGGTCGGCTACGGGGTGCCGTGGCTGGTCGGCGAGATCTACTTCCGGGTCACGGGCCGCGAGGGGCTCGGGCTCGGAGACAGCATGCTGCTCGCGGTGGTCGGCGCCCTGCTGGGGTGGAAGGGCGTGGTGGTGTCGCTGTTCGGCGGCTCGGTCGTGGGCTCGGTGATCGGGATCGTGGCGCTGTCGCTGGCACGCCGGCATGCACCCGAGGACGAGGTACCCGAACAACCGGTGCGCTCGGAGAACGAGGGTGCCGGTGAGGGCCAGGGCGAGGGCGACGACGAGGAGCCGTCGCTGATGCGCACCGAGCTCCCGTTCGGCCCGTTTCTCGCGATCGCGGCGGTGTTCTACCTGTTTGCCGAGCCCTATCTTCACCTGCACTTCCGCCTGTTCGGCGGATGAGCGGGTCGCGCCGGGGTGCTATCGTCGACATCGTGGGAGGCCAACAGGCGGCCGAGCAGATCATCGCGGGCGTCGTCCTCAGCGAACGGCTGGCGGTCACGATGTACGGCGCCATCCACCGTGCGCAGTGGAACGGACAGCGCACGCTTCGCGGCCTGGTGATCGACGAAAAGATGCTGGCGGAGCACGCGTTCCGCTCGGCCCTCGTCAACACCAAGGATATCGCCACCGCGATCGCCCTCGACCACCCCAACATCGTGCCGACGATCGCGGTCGAGTCCGGTGGCCCCGATGTCGTCGTCGTGACCCGCGGTGTCGGTCGCTACGTCACGGTGCAGGACCTGATCACGGCGTCGCAGGCGCGCCGCACCAACGGCGGTCGGCTCGACCTGCCGGTCGCGGCCGCGATCGGCAAGAGCGTGGTCGAGGCGCTGGCGGCGGCCCACGCGGCCGGTGTCGTCCACGGTGCCGTGCACCCGCGCAGCGTGTTGATCGACGAGGACGGTGCCGTCCGGCTCGGTGACTTCGTGGTCGGGCGAGCCCTGACCACGGCGGTCGCCCAGGGAGCCGACTCGTCGCTGTGGCGCGGCCTCGCCGGATACCTCGCGCCCGAGGTCGTGGTCGGCGAGGATCCGACGCCGGCCGCCGACGTGTTCGCCGTCGGCGCGATGCTGTTCACGATGCTGTCGGGCGAGGTTCCTCCCGGCACGCTCCACGTCACGCCCGCCGTCGAGCGCCTGGTCCAGCGCGCGCTCGACACCGATCTGTCGCGCCGCTACAAGCACGCGGCCGACCTGCTCGAGAATCTGCTCGAGGCATTCGAGGACGACCGCTGGGATCTGGCCGATCGCGGCGAGGTGATCCGCGCCGCCGGGTTGTCCGCGACCGACACCAACATCGACGACGCCACCGAGGATCTACTGGCGTCGCTGGGCTCGTCGGCGAACTCGATGCAGGTCACCCCGATGCGTCCGAGCGTCGACAGCCGCGCCGAGGCGATCGCGGCGCGCCACAACATCACGCCGACCGGCGGCTCGAATCGCCTCGAGGCGCTGCTCAACGACCTCGACGACTCGCGCGAGCTCACCGCGGTCGACCAGATCGGGTTCACCAAGGAGGGCGCCAAGCGCGATCCGATCAGCGAGCTGATCCAGATGGATCCGCGCAAGCGCGAGGCGATCGTGCAGGTCAAGCCGCGCGTGCCCTCGCTCGACGATCCCGACGACACGCCACTGCCGCTCGATCGTCGCGACGCGACCGAGATCGACCCGCGCCGCTCGCAATCGAGCGACGAGGTCGCGGCGATGGATGCGATCGCGGGGCTCGGGCGTGCGGGGTCGCGTCCCGGCTCGCGACCGTCGGCATACGCGCGGCCGTCGTCGCGCCCCCAGAGCCCGACGACGCCGCAGCTTCCGAGCAGTGTGGGTCGCCCGGGTTCCGTGGCGGGACGCGCGAGCTCCGTGGACGAGAACGCGGCGATGGACGCGATCGCCGGCCTGTCCCGAACCGCCGGTGTCGCCGAGCAGGCGGCTGCCAAGCTCGAGCTCGCGGCCAAGCGCGCCGAGGCCGCGGCGGCCCGCGTCGATACCAGCAACGAGGAGCCCGCCGCGGAGGCGAAGGCGAAGTCGAAACCAAGGCCGGCCGCCACGCCGCTCGCGGTACCGCCGGTCGTCGACCTGGTCGCGCTCGACACCGGCTCGGCGCCGCGGATCAAGAGCCGACTCCCCGGCATCATCGGCCTGCTCATCATCGCGGGCCTGGTGGCCGGTGCGGTCTACATGATCACCCACCGCAACGACGACGCCGAAGAGCGCGACGCGGAGATCCGCAAGAAGCGCGAGGCGCTCGAGGCCGAGGCCGCGAAGCTCAAGAAGCAGCACGAGGAGGAACAGGTCGATCCGGGCAGCATTCGCGTGACGTCGGATCCGTCGCAGGCGGGCGTGTGGCTGCACCTCGGCAAGAGCCCGGTCGACACCATCGGGCTGGCGTCGGACCGCATGCACGAGATCCGGATCGACGGTGTCGACGGGTTCGCTCCGATCGACACCCAGGTGGTCGGCGCGCACTGGTCTGGAGAGGGCGACAAGCGGAGGGCGCACATCTCGGTCGACCTCAAGAAGGCGACCAAGGCCACCAAGCCGCTACCACCGATGCCACCCAAGCCACCCGACGCCACCGGCTTCGTCCCCGGACGCGGACCGATCCACGTCGACGTGAACTGCGGCACGGATGCCGACAAGAAGCCGTGCCACGCCGACGTGTGGCTCTACGTCGGGATGACCGACCAGGTCGAGATCTCGGGAATTCCGGCGGGCCGCGCCTACGAGTTCCGCGTGCTCAAGAAGGGCTACAAGCCGGGCACGATCTCGGTGACGATCGATGAATGGCGCGATCCCGAGGGAGATCCCAAGGCGCCGATCGACAGCGCGAAGAAGCTCGAGGTGCTCGACAAGTCGATCACCCTCGAACCCGAGGGCAAGAAGAAGAGGCCGTGACCTCGCGGAGTCGCATGTGAGCGGCGGCCGGACTCTCCACGTACGTTGCACGACCTGGGAACAGGTCGAGGTGTTCCACACCCGCAAGCTACGCAACGGCAAGCTCCTGTCGATGAAGGTGCCGTTCGAGACCGAGGTCGGCGCGCAGGTCACGCTCGGTCTCGAGCTCCCGAACCAGGTCGTGATGGCGATCGACGGCGTGATCTCGAAGGCGGCGCCGATCACCGGCGACACCAAGACCTGGATCGAGGTCGAGCTCGCCGGCTTCGGCGAGGACGTGGTCGCGCGGATCCGGGCGATGGCCGAAGACGCGAAACCGAAGCCGGAGCCGGAGCCGGAACCCGAGCCCGAGCCACCCGAGCCTCGCGGTGCGATCGCGGCTCGCCCCGACGAGAGCGAGCTGCCGAACGACGAGCGCGAGCTGTTCCAGCAGCTGTCCGCCGAGCTGCGGCGGTTGCGTCAGCTCGCGGTTCACGAGGTGCTCGACGTCGACGACTTGGCGGGGACGAACGACGTGCGTCGCGGCTGGATGGCGCTGGTGCGTCGCTATCACCCGGACATCGTCGCGCGGCATCGTGCGCCGGCGATCAGCCACCTCGCCGAGGAGCTGACGATCCTCGCGAACCGCGCGTACGACCGGCAGCGTGCCGCGATGGTGGCCGAGGGACGGGCGACCTCGATCGGACCCGCGCTGCGCCCACCCGCGGGGTGGATGGTCGGGTTCGAGGACATCGCGAGCCAACCCGCCGCGACTCCCGTCGAGGTGCCGGCGGCGACCCCGACCGCGGCCGTCGCAGAGGCGGCGGCAACGGCATCCGGCCCGAGGCGGGGGCGGCGGGCGTCGACCAAGCCGCCGGACAGCTCGATGCAGGGTGGCGAGGCATTCGAGACCCGAGCACGCGCGATGCTCGGCGAAGGCGATGCCTCGCACGCACAGGAAGTGCTCGCGGCGGCGCTGTGCATCTACCCGCGTAGTCGCAACCTGCGTTCGCTGTACTACGTGGCCGCGGCGTTCGCGGCACTGCAGGAGGGAGAGGTGATGCTCGCGACCTCTCAGCTCGAGACCGCGTTGTCGCACTTCGACGAGTGCCTCGAGGCGTCGAAGCTCCTCGATCACGTCCGGCGTCACGGAGCCGCGAACCTCGACGAGCTGGGGCCGATCTTCCAATGACCGACACGCCGAAACACCGCGCGATCGGCATCGACCTGGGAACCTCGAACTCGGTGGTCGCGATCATCGATCGCGATGGCGTGCCTCGGATCCTCACCACCGAGGAGGGCTCGACCACGTTGCCGTCGCTGGTGTGGTTCTCCGACGACGGACCCGTCGTGGGAGAGCCGGCGCGCGAGGGGCTCGACGTGGCCCCCGACATCACGGTGTTCGGTGCCAAGCGGTTGCTCGGCCGGCGCTTCGATCATCCCGACGTGCAGAAGCTCGCGCGCGTGTTGCCGTACGCCCTCGTCGAGTCCCCCAACGGCGACACCTGGATCCAGCTGGCGCCGGGACGTACCGTGTCGCCCGAGGAGGTCTGCGCGTTGATCCTGCGCGAGCTGCGCCGGGTCGCCGAGCGGTTCCTCGAGCAGCCCGTGACCACCGCGGTGATCACGATCCCCGCGTGGTACGACGCCGCCCAGCGGCAGGCGACCAAGGATGCGGCGCAGATCGCCGGGCTCCACGTGCTGCGACTGCTCAGCGAGCCGACCGCCGCGGCCCTGGGACACGGCGCGCACCGCGGCGCCGATCGCAAGTACCTCGTGTGCGATCTCGGAGGTGGCACGTTCGATGTCGCCGCCGTCGATCTCGAGGGTGGCGTGTTCGAGGTGCTCGCCACCACCGGCGATCCGTTCCTCGGCGGTGACGACGTCGATCGCATCGTCGTCGAGAACCTCGTGCGCGACGTCCGCCAGGTTCACGGGATGGATCTGGCGACCGACGCGGTCGCGATCGAACGGCTCCGGCTCGGTGCACAGCGCGCCAAGCACGAGCTCTCCAACGTGGTCGCCACCGAGCTCGAGGTGCTCGACCTCGCCACGTTGCCCAGCGGCAAGCAGGTCGAGTACCGCAGGGGACTCCGGCGCGAGGAGCTCGAGTTCTGGTCCGCGCCGCTGATGCAGCGGCTCGATCCTCCGATCGAGGAGGCGCTCGTCCGATCCGCGCGCGAGCGCGCCGACGTCGAGGAGATCTTGCTCGTCGGCGGCATGACGCGGATGCCGGCGATCCGTCGCGAGATCGCGCGCGCCACCGGCCGCGAGCCGACCGCCGCGCCCAATCCCGAGGAGGTCGTCGCGATCGGCGCGGCGCTCGAGGTGGCGCGCCTCGAGGGCTCGATCGAGGGCATCCTGCTCGTCGACGTCGCCGCGCGTGGCATCGCCGTGTCCACGGCGAACAGCGAGTGCGATCAGGTGATCGGACGCAGCGCCGTGATCCCCACGCGCGAACATCGCGTGCTGGCGACCCGCCACGACGACCAGTCCCGGATCGAGTTCGACATCTGGGAGGGCGAGTCCACCGACCCGGCCGAGAACCGGCGCCTCGGACGCTACGCGGTCGTCGATCTACCCCTGGCCCCGGGCGGCGACGTGCTCGTGCTTCTCGAGATCACGCTCGACGCCGATGGCACCGTACGACTCGGTGCCACCGAGCTGGTGTCGGGAAACCGATTGCAGCTCGAGCAGCTGTTCCAGTCGGGGCTCGGGCGCGGCGATGTCCTGCGGTTCGCGAAGCAGCTCCAGGAGGAGGCCGCGTGACGCGCGGGCTCGCGATCGCAGCGGCGGTCGCGTGCCTGCTCTCGTGTGGTCACCCGGCCGATCCTCCGAAGCCGCCAGCGCCGCCACCGCCCAAGTCGCTCCAGGTCAACCAGCCGGGCGTGCCGGTCGACATCGAGCAGGCCGTCGTGCCCGGTTACGTCACCGTGATCGACTTCTGGGCCGAGTGGTGCGGCGCGTGCCACGTCGTCGGCGACATGCTGGCGAGCGGCGTGGCGCACGAACCCAAGATCCTGATCCGCAAGGTCGATGTCGGTGCCGACGCGTTCACGCCGGTCGCGGAGGCCTACCAGATCGGCGCGTTGCCGCATTACCGGCTCTACGACAAGCACGGCAAGATGCGCTACCTGCTCGTCGGCAACGACTGCACGAAGGCCAGCCAGATCGCGAAGCAGCTCGTCGCCGAGCCGTGAGCTGCACCAGCCGGTTCGTGCGAGACTGCCGGCGTGCGACACGCAGTCATCCTCGCGGGCGGAAGCGGCACGCGGCTGTGGCCGGCGAGCCGGCAGGCTCGGCCCAAGCAGTTCGCGCCGTTCGGCCCCGACGGGACGACCCTGCTCGAGGCGGCGATCCGGCGGGGCGCGACGATCGCCGAGCGCATCACGATCGTCACGGCCGCGTCGCAGGTGGCCGCGACGCACGAGGTGCTGGCAGTGCTCGATCCCAACCGGCTGCCACAGCCGCGAATCGTCGCGGAGCCGGTGGGGCGCAACACCGCGGCGGCGATCGGCCTGGCCGCGGCGGTGATCGAGCGCGACGATCCGGACGCACTACTGGCGATCCTGCCGGCCGATCAGCGGATCGCGAACGAGGCGACGTTCACGACGATCGCGAGCGCGGTGCTCGATGCGGTCGAGCGCGACGACGTGATCGGCACGCTCGGCATCGTCCCGACGCGGCCCGAGACCGGTTTCGGGTATCTCGAGGCGCCGGGGGCGCGTGGCGCAGACGAGGTCGTGCCGGTGGTGCGGTTCGTCGAGAAGCCGGATCGCCCGACGGCGGAGCGCTACGTCGCCGGCGGGAACCATCTCTGGAACGCCGGCATCTTCTTCGTCACGGCGCGCCGGCTTCTCGCCGAGCTCGCGCTGCAGCTCGGCCCGACGGCCCAGGCGGTGCGGGCGATCGCGGCGGGCACGGCGAGCGCGGACGACCTGTATCCAACCCTGACGTCGATCTCGATCGATCACGCGGTGATGGAGCACACCGACCGCGTGGTCACGCGTGCCGCGGATATCGGCTGGGACGACGTCGGCTCGTGGGAAGCGCTGGCCCAGCTGGCGGCGCCGGATGCCCGCGGCAACGTGGCGATGGGAACGCCCGGGGCGGTGGTGGTCGACGGCGACCGTAACCTTTCGATGGCAACCGACGACACGCTGATCGTCGCGTGCGGCGTGTCGGACCTGGTGATCGTCAAGGCCGGCAACGCGGTGCTCGTGGTTCCGCGCTCGGATGCCCAGCGCGTGCGCGAGATCGTCGAGGAGCTGAAGCAGCGCGGTCTCGCCGACTACTTGTGATACCACTCGGGCGTGAATCGCCGCATGTTCCGCGAGTACGACATCCGCGGGGTCGCGGACACCGACCTCGACGACGAGACGGTGCGTGCGCTCGGGGAAGCGATCGGCAAGCGCGTGGGGCCGGACGGCGAGGTCGTGGTCGGCCGTGACTGCCGGGTCACGTCTCCCCGGTTGTTCGCCGCACTCACCGACGGCATTCGCGCGCACGCCACGGTGACCGATGTCGGCGTGGTGCCGAGCCCGGTCCTGTACTTCGCGGAACACCACCTCGAGCCCTCGGCGGCCGTGATGATCACCGGCAGCCACAACCCGCCCGAGGACAACGGCTTCAAGATCATGATCGGCGGCGAGACGCTGTACGGCGCCGCGATCGCGGAGCTTCGCGACGAGGTCGAGCAGCTGCTCCCCGAGCCCGGCCCGTATCCGACCAAGCCGATGCACTCGCGCGACGTGATCGGTACCTATGGCGAAGAGGTGGAGAAGTCGCTGAACATCGGCGAGCGCACGTTCAAGGTGGTGCTCGACGCCGGTAACGGCGCGGGAGGACCGACGGCGGTCGGGCTGTACAAGCGCCTCGGCTTCGAGGTCGTGCCGCTGTACTGCGATCTCGACGGGACGTTTCCCAACCATCACCCCGATCCGACCCAGCCGGCGAACCTGGCAGACCTGATCGCGATCGTGAAGCAGGAGAACGCGGAGCTCGGGATCGCGCTCGATGGCGACGCGGATCGGATCGGCGTGGTCGACGGCACCGGTCGGATCCTGTGGGGAGACCAGCTGCTCGTGATCTTCGGCAAGGCGATGCTCGAGGAGGTGCCGGACGCCAAGTTCGTCGCCGAGGTGAAGTGCTCGCAGGCCACGTTCGACGAGCTCGAGGCCGCCGGCGGGCACGTCGAGATGTGGAAGGTCGGGCACTCGCTGATCAAGGCGCGCATGAAGGAGACCGGCGCGCACCTCGCGGGCGAGATGTCGGGTCACCTGTTCTTCGCCCACCGCTGGCACGGGTTCGACGACGGGATCTACGCCGGCGCGCGCATGCTCGAGCTGCTGTCGCGCCGCAAGACCACGCTCGCCGAGCTCGCGGCCGAGCTGCCGGTCGCGATCAACACGCCCGAGATCCGGATCGAGTGCCCCGACGATCGCAAGGCCGAGGTGGTCGCCGCGGTGCTCGCGGCGCTGCGTGCGGATCCCGCGGTCACCGGCATCGTCGACATCGACGGCGTGCGCGCGAGCTTCGACGGTGGCTGGGGCCTGGTGCGCGCGTCGAACACGCAACCGGTGCTGGTGATGCGCTGCGAGGCCAGCTCCGACGAACGGCTCGCCGAGATCCGCGGCATCATCGAGCGCCACGTCGACGCGGCGAAGTCCGCCCAGGGCGTCGCGTGACGCTGCGGATCGGGATCGACCTCGGCGGCACCAACTTGCGTGGCGCCGCGTTCGAGGGGCCACTCGCGCCGATCGATCCGACGCCGCAGTGGTCGCATCGCGAGGAGGTCGGCGACGACCGCGAGCCCGCCGCGGTCATCGATCGCGTCGCGACGGTGGTCGAGCGTCTCGCCAGCAACACCGAGGGACAGATCTCGGTCGGCGTCGGGCTGGCCGCGATGTTGTGCGATCGACAGGGCACCGTGGCGCGGTCCCCGCACCTCAAGTGGCGCGACGTGCCGTTCGGCGTGTTACTGGCGAAGCGTCTCGGTTCGCGGTTTCGGCTCGCGATCTATAACGACGTCAACGCGATCACCTGGGGCGAGTACGTGGCCGGGGCTGGTCGCGGCTGCGACGATCTGCTCGCCGTCTACGTCGGCACCGGCATCGGCGCGGGGGCGATCGTCGGCGGGCGCTTGCTCGAAGGTGCCGATGGCTGCGCCGGCGAGCTCGGGCACACCAAGGTGCGCTGGGACGATGCGGCCGAGCCGTGCGCCTGCGGCGGCCGCGGTTGCGTCGAGGCCTACGCGGGCGGTTCCTACATCGAGCGCCGGATCGCCCGCGAGCTAGAGCCCGACGGCAAGTCCAAGCCGCGTCGTACCAGTCGTGCGGTCGTGCTGGCCGGCGACGTCGACGCCGTGACGCCGTCGCATGTCGACCGCGCCGCGGCCGAAGGCGACGAGTGGGCGCTGGGCATGTGGACCGAGATCGCGACGCTCCTCGCCGTCTCGCTCGGCAACGCGCTCGCCGTGCTCGACTCGCGGCGGCTCGTGCTCGGTGGCGGGCTACTCTCGCGCACGCCGACCCTGGCCGACCTGGTACAGACGACCCTGCTCTGGATGACGCCTGCACCGATCCTCGAACGTCTCGAGGTGGTGCCGGCCGAGCTCGGCGATAGTGCCGGCCTGGTGGGCGCGGCGGCTCTCGCCGCCGCTGGCCCGTCGATTTCGGTCTGAGGCCTCGCGCGGAGGCGAGGCGCGGCCGAAGTGCGGCGCCGGTACGAGCACGAAGCTCGTCGGCCGGCGACTCGCGCGACGCGCGAGGTTGTTATTGCGCGTCGATGCCCGGGAACGTCGCGCTCACGGTCGAGACCGCCACGCCGATCGACAGCGCGTCCTGGCCGTCGATCGTGACGTCCGGAGCCAGGAGGCTCTGGATCAGCGAGTTGGTCTTGATCTCCTCGACCGTGACCGCGCAGTCCTTCGGCGTGGTGTCGAACAGACCGATGATGGTCTTGCCGGTGGAGCCGGCCGCGCAACCGCAGTCGGGCGGGGTCTGCAGGTCGGTGCAGTCACGCTCGATGAGCGGCGGCAGCTGCGCCTGGATCGCCGGGATGACCTTGGTGTCGAGATCCTCCTGGGTCAGCGCGCCGGCGAGGATGATCTGATCGATCTTGTCGGCCGCGATACCGGTCGCCTTGGCGCGGGCGCCGATCAGCGACAGCTCGATCGGCGTACCGGTGAGCGCGATCTGCAGCGTCAGCGTGCCGGGGCCACCGGTGAAGGTGCCGCCCGCGATCTTGCCGTCGACGCCGGCGTCGGGCGGTGAGTTCGGATCGATGTCGAAGCTGGCGCCGCCCATCAGGTGCATGCCGCACGTCGTGATGTCGTCGGGGTTGGTGCACGCCGCCGGGTTCGGGTTGGCGCCGAGCTTGATGCCCATGCCGGCACCGGTGGTGTTGGCGAGGTCGGGCGTCTGGAAGTCGACGAGCAGGATGATGTCACCCTGCTTGACGGCATCGTCGAGCGAAGCCTGGATCTCGAAGCCCTGGCCGGCGAGGGTGCCGAGCACCATGCCGAGCTGGTTGTCGCCGGTACCGTTGCCATCGAGGTCGAGGGCGATGTCTCGCGCCTGCGACGTGTTCTCGGGAACGGTGACCGTGTCTGCCACGTAGCCGTGGTGCGGACCGGATGGTGGATCGAAGCCATCACCGCCGCCGCCACACGCGGCAAACGAGAGAAGGGCAGGAGCAAGCAAGAACGGACAGAGCGATGCCATGGAATTCCCCTCTAGGTTAAGGGCGGTTCTATCCCGAACCGCGTGCGGGCACAATAACGGGTGAAGCCCCGACGACGCCGTGATTTTTGTCCCGCATCATCCGGGCCAGTAACAAACGTTACTGGTCGCCCCCGGTCACGCCTTCGAACCGGACCTTGGCACCGGCCATGACGTGATGGGTCTGCGCCCACCCGCCATTGACCTCCAAGACGTACATCGATGGCCGGCCGACGCGACGCAGCGTCTCGGTGCGTGGCTCGGCGTTGGCGACGATTCCCGCCACCCGGAGGTCCTTGGTGATGAAGATCATATCGAGCGGGATCAGCGTGTTTCGCATGTAGAACGCCCAGTCCGACTCGCTCCCCATGAGGAACAGCATCCCGGCCTCGGGGGCGAGGTGCTCGCGGTACATCAGCCCACGTTGGAGCTTGGCCGGGCTCGACACCACCTCGACGTCGACGATGCGCTCGCCGTCGGGGCTATCGAGGGCGACCTTGGGACCCGGGGCCCGAGGTGTCGGCAGTGGTTCGGGTTTCTGAACGTTGGTCGCGACGTCGTCGCGGTGGCTGCCGCTCGAACATGCGACCACGGCAAGTACGAGTCCGAGCAACCACCAGCGCACGAGGCAACGCTACTGCCAACCCGTCGAGCGCGCCAGCACCGCGCAAGGATCGTACACGCGGTAGGCTGGACCATGCCCTGGGCCGTGATCACGCGCGATGCGGACGCCGCGGCTCCGTACGCCGCGGTGCTCGCCGGTCTCGGGCTCGAGACGATCGCCCTCCCGGTCACCCGGATCGAGGTGATCCCGAATGCCCTCGAGCCGGCGCTCGCTCGTCGCGATCACGTCGCGATCGCGATCACCAGCCCGCGCGCGGCCGACATCGTGGCGACCGCATCCGAGACGTCGGGGACGCGGCTGCCGGAGGTGTGGGCGATCGGAGCCGCGACCGCGCGGGTCCTCGAGCAGCGTGGGATCGTGGCGATCGTCGATACCGCCGTCACCGATGGAGCGTCGCTCGCGCGCGCGATGACCACCCGGCGCTCGCTGGCGAACCAGCGCGTCCTCGTGCCGCGCGCGGTCGATGGTCGGCCCGAGCTCGCCGAGGCGCTCGCAGGAGCGGGCGCGATCGTCGACACCGTCGACATCTACCGCACCGTCTCGGCGATCGACGATCCCGCGATCGCGGACGACCTCGCGCGGGTTCGTTCGGGGGCGGCGGCGGTGATCTGCGTGTTCGCACCGTCGCAGGTCTCCGCGCTCGACGCGGCGGTGCCGATCCGGACGCTGTCGTGCCCGTTCGCGGCGATCGGCGAGACCACCGCGTCGGCGCTGCGTGCCGCGGGTGCGGGCGACATCGGTGTGGCCGACGCACCGACCCCCGAGGGGATGGCCAACGCGGTCCGGGCGGTGTATCCCAGACCTCGATGAACTTCCCCGAGTACCGACCGCGCCGGATGCGCCGCACCGAGACCCTTCGCCGGATGGTTCGCGAGACCCGGCTGTCCGTCGACGACTTCGTCTATCCGCTGTTCGTGGTCCCCGGCTCGGGGGTCGAGAAGCCGATCGGATCGCTTCCGGGCCAGTTCAACTACTCCGTCGACAAGGCCGTCGAGGCCTGCGGGCGCGCGGTCGACCTCGGGATCCCGAGCGTGATCCTGTTCGGCATCCCCGAGCACAAGGATGCGGTGGGGAGCGAGGCGTGGAAGGACACCGGCGTGATCCAGAAGGCGATCCGGGCGATCAAGAAGACGTACCCGTCGCTGGTCGTCATGGCCGATGCCTGCTTCTGCGAGTACACCGACCACGGCCACTGCGGCGTGCTGACGGGCGGCGAGCTCGACAACGACGCCTCGCTCGAGAACCTCGCGCGCGCGTCGGTGTCGTACGCCAAGGCCGGCGTCGACGTGGTCGCACCATCTGGCATGCTCGACGGTTTCGTCGGAACCTGCCGCGAGGCGCTCGACGAGGGCGGCTTCGATCAGGTCGCGATCATGGCGTACTCGGCGAAGTACGCGTCGGCGTACTACGGGCCGTTCCGCGACGCGGTCGACTCGGCGCCGCAGTCCGGCGATCGCCGCGGTCACCAGATGGATCCGGCGAACGTCGCCGAGGCCGTGCGCGAGACCGCGATGGACGTCGCCGAGGGCGCCGACGTCGTGATGGTCAAGCCGGCGCTCGCCTACCTCGACGTGATCCGCGCGGTGTCCGACGAGATCAACATGCCGGTCGCCGCCTACAACGTCAGCGGCGAGTACGCGATGATCGAGGCGGCCGCCGAGCGCGGCTGGATCGATCGCGATCGCATCGTGATGGAGACGCTGACCGGCATCCGTCGCGCCGGCGCCGACATCATCATCACGTACCACGCGCTCCACGCGGCCAAGTTGCTCGCCAAGCGCTAACCGCGAGCCTCGCGATGCTCCAGTACAAGTTCGTCGAGCTCTCGACCGTCACCGACGACAAGATCGAGGACTGCGTGAACGAGTGGGTGCAGCAGGGCTGGAGCTTCGACGGCATCCGGTTCGCGATGTCGGAGCACTCCAAGCGCCCCGCGATGGCGTTCGTGACGTTCACGCGCGACGTCCCGGCCGACGTCGCCGACGGCGAGGCGCCGCGCGTGCCGCCGTCGCTGGTCAAGGATCCGGGGTAGCCGGCGCGGCGCCCGAGCCCGCACCCGACCCCGAACCCGAACCGGCACCCGCGACGGCTTCGGCGCCGCCACCACACGGCGCCGGCGGCGAGCCGGGCGGCAGCACGAACCGGTGGTCCTTGTACGACAGCTCGCCGCGGTGCTGTTGCCACCACGCCGCAGCCTGTGCGTCGTCGCGGCAGGTGGCGTCGAACGCGACGTGGGCCCGCAGCGCATCGGCGGCGTCGCGGCGCGCGGCGTGCGGGGCCTCGTCGTCGGCCATCACCGTGGCGAGGGCATCCGCGGCACCCTTGAGCTTGTCGGCCTGCGCCGCGGTGCCGAGCTCGAACGCGGCGACATCCATCGCGACCGCGAGATCCGATTCCTCCTCGCGGCCCGAGGCGTCCACGAGGATCGGCACCGCGCTCGGATCGCCGATCGTCTTGAGCGACCGGATCACCGTCTCGCGAACCTCGTCGTCGTCCTCGACCCCATCGCCGAGGCGCTTGCCCAGCGGGCCGACGGCCGCGGAGGCCTTGACGTCGCCGAGAAGCTGCGCGGACTGGTTGCGCACCACGCGGTCCTTCGCCGCGAGCATCGGGATCACGAGCGGGAGCCACCGTGCCTGGTCGTGGGGGAACCGCTTGAAGCTCTCCATCGCCTGGCGCGCGTGCGTCGGATCGCCGGAGTTGGCGAACTCGATCGCGGTGGCGAGCTCGTCGGTGGGTTGCTGTTTCTGGAACATCAGGGTGCCACGCAGGAACGCGACTACCAGGATCGCGAACCCGACGACGCGGACGACCGCCTTCTTCTTGAACGAGTGCGACTTGAGGAACAGGACCACCCCGATCAACACCAGCGCGGCCGCGAACAGGCACACGATCGTGGGGCCCGGATCGAGCTGGGCGTGCCGTGCGGTCTCGAGCCCGATCAGGCTGATCGCGCCCGCGAACCCCCAGCCGAACAGCAGGCGCGACCGCAGGCTGGTGAACAGCAGCGCGCCAGCGACCGCCGGGATCACGAGGTACGCGAACACCGGCAACACGCCGAGCACGCTCACGCACTGCGTGATCAACACGCCGAACAGCATGTAGAACACGAAGTCCCAGCCGCGGATGAAGATGCCGGCCGCCTCGGCCGCCTTGGGATCGCGCGAGATCGCCATGAACCGCCGGTGCAGCGCGACGAAGATCATGGCCACGACGGCGCAGGTGATCGCGAGCTTGGTCAGGATCTCGGGCGTCACCAGCGCGACGCGTCCCGCGATCAGCTCCTTGAGCGCCTCGGTGCCGAGGGCGAACCGGTCGGCGAGCACCAGACCTCCCGCGCTCGCGGCGACGTAGATGATCCCGATCAGCGCCTCGTGCGGCACGCGCTCGTTGCGGGTGCGCGTGATCGAGAACACCGCCGCGCCGAGCGCCGTGAACGCCAGCGAGTACAGCGTGACCGCCGTGGTGTCGTGCTCGTGGTCGTAGCCCATCAGGATCGCCCACATGACACCGAGCGCGGCGATCTGGGCGAGCGCGAGGTCGACGAAGATCACCTTGCGTTCGACCACGTGCGAACCGAGGTAGACGAGCACGCCCGAGCACGCCAGGCAGGCGAGCAAGGGCAGCCCGTTGATGTCGATCATGTTCTGCATCGACTGCTCCAGCCGCTAGCGTGCGGCGGCCTGGATCCGGGAGATCAACGTGTCGATGAGCTTGAAGTAGTCATCGGCACCGGGGACGCCATGGACGTCGATCGGGCTGCGCACGACCTTGGCGCTGGTCTTGCCCGCGATGTAGTTGCCGTCCTTGGACGGATAGACCGTGTCGACGAACAGCACCTTGATGCCCTCGCGCTTGACCTTGGAGATCAGCTGCGCGAGCCAGGATTGCGACGGCGGGATGCCGGGCTTCTCCTCGATCTCGCCGCGGATGTCGATGCCGAACCGGTCGCAGAAGTAGATCCAGGTCTTGTGGTACGTGAGGATCTTGAGCCCGCGCAGGTTCTCGGCACGCTTGAGCCAGCCGCCGAGCTTGTCGTAGGTCTTCTTGGCCTTGATGTACGAGATCAGCTTGTTGCGGCGCGACAGCCGCTCGAGCTTGCTCGCGCCGTATTCCTCGACGAGCGCGTGACCGTAGAGCGAGTCATCGATGCGGTGCTGGTACTTCTTGAGGTTGGCCTTGTAGGTGGCCGTCCCCGCGGGATCGACGCGCTCGAGGCCGGCCTCGATGTTCTTGGCGATCTGCTTCATGTTGACCGGGTCGAGCCACACGTGCGGGTTGCCCTGCGGGTGGATGTCCCCCCACGCCTTCGACAGCGTGGCCGGGAGCTCCTTGGTGGTGATGCCGTCGGTCGCGATCACGTGACCCTTCTGGCCGAGCTGGATGTCGGGGTTGCCGGACGCGTCGGTGACCGCCTTCGCCCACAGATCGAGGCTGAGGCCGAGCTCGATGAACAGGTCCGCCTTCCGGGCCATGACCTTGTACGTCGGCTTGGCCACCAGCGTGTGCGGATCCTGGTTGGGACGTGCCAGCGATTGCACGTGGACGCGGTTGCCGCCGATCTCGTGCGCGGTCGAGGCGAGCACGTTGAGCGTGGCGACCACCTCGACGCGATCGGCCTCGGCGTACGAGTAGCGCCCGAGGACGAGGGCGAGGGTGAGGAGAGAGAGAGCAGTGCGCATGATGGACCTCAACGGTTGACCCAGTAGGGCTCGGTGGGGTGGGAGCCGAACACGACGTTGACCTCTGCGATCAGAGAGTCGCGGCCGTCTTCGGCGGGGTTGTCGCTCCAGCGGTGCTCGTAGCCCGCACGGAAACGGAGGAACTCGGACGTGTAGTAGCTGAGGTAGCCGGCCGCGACCTGCGTCGCGATCGAGGGATCGTCGATGTCCTGGGCGTAGTCGTAGCGCCCGCCGGCGTAGACGTGCCACGACAGCTGGTACTGCGCGAACCCGAACCACGACAGCGGCGTTTCGTGCCGCTCGACGAACATCGGCATGGTGGGGTCGGGGGACGCGTCGGTCGCGAACTTGCGATCGGCGTACATCACCTCGCCGCCGAGCACGAGGCTGTGGAACTCGCCGGCCTGGACCGGCTTCCACTTGTAGAGGAAGTCTCCGGCGAACAGCGCCGCGCGGTGATCTCCACCCTCGTAGTACGCCGACGCCCCGAAGTTGAAATCGTGAGCATCGTGGAGCGTGAAGAACAGGTTGTAGTGACCGATGAAGCCGGGCCGGCGGCGGGCCGCCGGGTCCTCGGTCTTCGCGATCGCGATCGCGCCACCGTCGACGACGTCGAGGTTCATCTCCATCACGGCCTTGTCGGAGAACGAGGGCAGGAAGAACTCGGCGTCGGCGCCGACGGGGTTGTAGCCACTCTCGAAGAACTCGCCGTTCTCGGTACCGAGGAAGCGCGAGATCGGTAGCGGGCGCGTGGTCCACGGCATGTCGTGCATGTGGAGCCGGTTGGTGCTGCCGATCGGAGCGCGATAGCGACCGAGCTTGAGCTTGAGCCCGAGCGGCGCCTTCTCGAGGATCGGCAAGCGCTTGACGATCACGTAGCCCTCCTCGAGATCGACGCCGAAGCCCTGGCCGGCCTCGTCCTCGAGCGACAGGATCGCGACCGCGTCCGCGTACGGATCGACCGCGGCCCGGAAGTCGAACTCGGCCGTGCGCAGGAACGCACCGCCGTCGATCCGGGTGCCATTGGGCGTCAGCACGGTGCGGTCGTCGCCGCGGACCGCGCCGTTCAAGAAGGCGGTGATCTGCGGGTTGAGCGCGTTGAGTTTGGTCGGACGTCGCGACGCGTCCTGCAGGCGCTGCTTGAGGTCGTCGACCTCGTCGTGCAGATCCTCGGAGATATCCTGCGCGTCCTCGAGGTCGGCCTCGAGCGCGGTCACGCGGTCCTCGAGCGACGGCCCCGCCGGCTTGTCGGGCTTGGCGGGTTTGTCGGGCTTGGCGGGTGTATCGGGCTTGGCGGGTGTGGCGGGCTTGTCGGGCTTGTCGGCCTTGTCGGGGCCCGGTTCGGGAGGCGGTGTCGGTGTTGGTGTCGGTGTCGGGGAGGGTTGGGCCTCGGCCGCGGTCGCGGCGAGGAGGATCGCGAGACTCAGCAATCGCACGTAACAAACTCCAGATCGGGACGTGCGCGTGTGCGCACCACACGGGACCACGACGGAGCACGCGCAACGCGTCCCCCACGGGCCCCAACCTTCGACTCGATCCGATCAGACGGGCGGTGAGGTCTTGGGAGCGATCCGGTAGCTAGCGATCGTGGCGTGCGACGGAGCGAGCACCGGGACGACCGGTGGCAGCTCGGGCAGGTTCGCGACGGCGTCGAACCCGCAGCTCTCGACGGTGTTCGGGCGCAGGTGGTTGGCGAGGACGCAGTGGCTGTCGCCGCCATCGAAGTGCGTGACGACACCGACGAGGCGGCTGTCGTTGTCGATCTTCTTGATGTCGAGCTCGGGCGCGTCGACCAGCTCGCCGTGCTCGGCGCACCGCACGTGCCTCACGGCGGCGCGGTGGGTGAGCACGCCGACCTGCGTGACGACCAACGTCACGACGGCAAACGCCGCGAACCATCGGTAGGGCCTCGCGGACGTTGTCACCGGACTTCGCTTCCGCGGCCTGCCGGTCCGCTGGGCGTCCGCTCGCGAAGTCACGAGCGACACCATGGCACACCTGCGAATGGATTGCACCACACACGTGGGAGCTCGCGGCGGACTACCCCGCAGTCGAGCGGAACGCGGCCAGCACTTGAGAGGCCCGATCGGCGACCCGCGTGCGGAGCGCGCGGAACCGACTGTTGCTGGTCATCGATTCGAACAGCGGACAGTGGTCGAGCACCACCACGTCGCACAGCCCGAACCGGTCGGCCTGTTCGAGCGCGTCGAGCGCGAGGGCGTCGCGGCCGAGCACGACGCCGATCTCGGCGAGGAGCTGGAGGCCCATCAGCTGCGTCCGGTGCGGCCGTTCGGGGCCGCCGAACACGACGAGGAACTGCTGCCACACCGCGTCCTCGACCATGCCGCGCGTCGCGGCATCCGTGATGAAGTTCACGAGGTCGTTCGCCTGTGCACCCATCCGCGGCGCGAAGATCCTGGCGCTCGCGAACATCGCTTCCTTGTCGCCGCGCCAGCTCGCGAGCCGGCTGCGGAAGATCGCGCCGAGCTGGGCGATCGATCGATCGGGATCCGCACACACCTCGTCGATCGCCGCGTCGGCTTGCTCCCAGCTGACCCTCGAGCGCGTCGAGTCGAGCGAGCTCGGTGAGGATGACGTGTGCGTCGCGTGGGATCGAGCTCGCGCGCGGTCTCGAAGTGCGTGCGAGCCTCGTCGACGGCGTCGACCTCGACCAGCACGTGACCGGCCATCTCGTGCGCTCGCGCGAGCATCGGAGCACGCACCAGTGCGGTCCCGAGGTCGCGCGCGCCACCGACCGGATCGGCGACGTTGAGCTTGTACTGCGCCGACGCGAGGTAGGCCTCGGGGTGACCGGTGGCGAGACCGCGTGCGATCGCCTCGACCGCACGCGGATGCATGCGGCGATCGTTCGCCATCACCCACGCGGCGGTGGTGGCGAGCGCGCGAGCGCCGGCGATCGGGGCGCTGTTCGGTGACAGCTCGTAGGCCTGATCGAGCAGGTCGGCGGCTGCGGTCGCGTGACTCCCCCAGAACAGCCGGAGCTCGGCACGTGCACGTAGGTAGAGCTCGACCGCTCGCGGATCGGTGGGACGGGTGGGCGTGGTCGCGCGGGTCGAGAGCGCTTTCGCGATCCCTCGCGCGAGCTGCTCGCTGATCTCGAGCACGTCGGTATCGATGCCCTCGGTGCGGTGGGCCCAGATCTGGAAGCCATCGCCCACGCTGATCAGCCTCGCCGATACCCGGATCCCGTTCCGCGTACGCCGGATCGATCCGGTGATCACGTGATCGACATCGAGCGAGCGGCCGAGCTCGCGCGGGTCGGCCACCGGTGCCACCACACGATCGGGCTCGGCGTTTCCGCGCACGACGCCGGCGGGTCGAACCTTGATGCCTTCGCTCGACGACAGCGTGTCGATCAGATCCTCGAGCACCGCGTCCGCGAGATACTCGTCGCCCTGGGCGCACGCCAGCGGCAGCACCGCCAGCGTCGTCGGCGCGTGGCTCCCCCGGGCCGACGGCGAAGACGGTGACGACGGCGACGATGTCGGCGCAGGGGGAGTGACGGTGGCGACGATGGCGTCGGCGAGAACGACGACGATGGCACGGAGAACGGCGACGACGGCGACGACGGCGACGAGGTCGACGGTGTCTGCATCGTCCGCGGAGGGCGCGATGGCCGCACCAGCCGGGTCTGTGTCACCGGAGCGGACATCGACGCGAAGCGTTCGGCGAGCTCGCGTGCGGAGGTCGGACGGCGTTCGCTCTCGAGCTCGAGGCAATGCGCGATGGCATCGGCGAGCTCGCGGGGTGTGGTCGGTGGCAGCGGCATCGGGATCTGCGTCGCCTGAGAGACCGCCACGGCGATCGCGTTATCGCCTCGCCATGGACGCTGACCGGCGATCGCTTCGTACAGGATCACGCCGAGCGCGAACACGTCGGAGCGAGCATCTGCCTCCTGGCCGGCGAGCTGTTCGGGGGCCATGTAGCGCGGCGTGCCGACGATCGACCCGACCTGGGTCACCGACGGATCGTCGGTGCCGCGCGCGATCCCGAAATCGGTGAGCACGGCGCGTCCGGTGCGGCGTTCGATCAGCACGTTGTCGGGTTTGAGGTCGCGGTGGATCACGCTCTTGGCATGCGCGGCGGCGAGACCCTCGGCGATCTGGCGACCGACATCGATCACGCGTGCGACCGGCATCACCGACCGGGTCTCGCGCGTCAGTGATTCGCCGTCGATCAGCTCCATCGTGAGGAACTTCTGCGTCTCGTGGTCGCCGATGTCGAACATCCGCGCCACGTTGGGGTGCTGGATCCGGCGGGTCAGCTTGACCTCGCGGCGAAATCGCTCGAGCGCTTCTTCGGACATCCCGGCACGCAGGACCTTGAGGGCGACCTTCTCGTGGAGCTCGGTATCGAGCGCCTCGTAGACCCGCCCCATGCCGCCGCCACCGATCCAGCGCAGGATCTTGTAGCGGCCCGCGACCAGCTCGGGGACCTCCTCGTCCGTCGAGGCCGGTGTCGGCACCGATCCCTCGATGGTGTCGTCGTCACCCTCGGCCATGCCCCCACACTCCGAGGATCCCGCCGAGCCACCTCACGATCTGGGAGCGACCCGCGATCAGGGCGGGAATCTCGGCCGCCGATTCCGCCGTGAGCGAGGCGACGAGCGTGTCGTCATCGGCCGGCGGCAGCATCGACCTATCGTAGCACCGTGCTCAGACGTGGCCTTCGCGGGCGTAAACCTTGCCGACCGGCCGATTGGCGAGCCACCGCTGGTCGTCGTGCGAGATCCGACCGGCCATGACATCGGCGCGCAGCTCGCGCTCGCGGTCGCGCAGCTTGCCGACCTCCGCCATCAGCCGGTCCGCGCACTTCTTGTACAGGGTGGGGCGCGGCTTCTCGGCGAGCAGATCGTCGTATTGCACGGGCGGACCGAACACCACGATCACCGCGTGGTCGAGGCGCGCGAGCTTGCCGAAGTTCCACTTGACGTCCTCGACGATGTTGTTGCCGAGACCGTGGATGAACGCCGGGATGATCGTCGGGCGGCCGACCAGCGCGAGCTTGCCGACGCCGGGCTGCGCCGGCAGGAACTCGTAGGGGTCGGGGCCCTTCCCACGCGTGCCCTCGGGATGCATGCCGAGCACGTTGCCCCGGTGCTGCAGGATCTCCACCATGCGATCGAGCGCGTCGTCGTTGAGCGCGCGGCGCTCACGCTGGCGATAGATCGGTGGGTACATCGCTCCGCCGGCGATCGCCGCGTTGATCACGACGCCGAGCGGTTGGTCGTAGAAGAAGTTCGACCGCACCGGGAAGAACAGCCGCTTGGACCAGTGGACCGGTCCC
The DNA here is from genome assembly GCA_963772655.1 of uncultured delta proteobacterium. GTDB lineage: Bacteria > Myxococcota_A > Polyangia > Haliangiales > Haliangiaceae > JABFXX01. The sequence continues at coordinate 2,526,182 of CAVYYE010000002.1, read as the reverse complement.
ATGTAGCAGGCGAGCAGCATCGCGTACTGGTCGAAGAAGCTGCGGTGGTTGGACACCAGCATCACTCCCGCCTCCGGGTGCAGCGCCATCAGGCCCTCGAGACCCTCGACGAGCATCCGGTTCGCGAGGCAGGTTCGCACCCAGGCATACGAGATGCCGCGGAGGAACTGGGTCTGGAGCCACTTCCCGCGCGGGTTCTCGTTGGCGAGCTCGGCGAACCGGAGCGCGAAGCGCTCGATCCCGGTCAACGACGACGGATCCTCATTCGTGTCCTTACTGCCCACGCGAGGCTCCTTGCTGGGGGTGGCCATGGGCCCACTTAACATGATCTCTCCCTGCAATATCCAGCCGGGTCGATTGACCTTGGTGAAGCAAGAGCCCTATTTTTCGCCCGGCCGCGCGCTCCCTTCTTACTCAGGGGCCGGGAGGCAAGTTACCGATGTCGCTTGAATTCTCCGCCGAGGCTCAACAAAAGATCGCGGACCTCTGTCAGCGATACGCCGTGTCTGGAACCAAGCAGCCGGTCGTGATGGCCGCGCTCCATCTCGCACAGAAGGAGCACGGTCACCTCTCCGATGATGCTTTGCGTCTGGTCGCGCGTACGCTCGACTTGCCGTACGCGCACGTCTACGGCGTCGCGACGTTCTACACGATGTACCGCCGCGAGCCCGGTGGTCACACCACGATCCGGATGTGCACGAACATCTCGTGCATGCTCCGCCGCGGGTACGAGGTACTCGAGGCGTTCGAGTCGATGCTCGGCCTCAAGAAGGGCGAGTCCAACTCGGAGTTCTCGCTGGTCGAGGAGGAGTGCATCGCCGCCTGCGCGAACGCGCCGTGCGCGGTGGTCGGTACCCAGTACTACCTCGACATCACACCCGATCAGGTACCCACGATCGTCAAGGAGCTGCGGGCATCGCCGCGACCGGAAGGCGAGGTGGTGTGATGCCAGCGGCGATCGGAACCCGCATCATCACCACGCGGTTCGGCGACGAGAAGGCCAAGACGCTGGCCGGCTACGAGGCGACCGGCGGCTACACCACGCTGCGCAAGGCGCTCGCGATGCGCCCCGAGGACGTCACCGCCGAGGTCAAGGCCTCGAACCTGCGCGGGCGCGGCGGCGCCGGATTCGCCACCGGCGTGAAGTGGGGCTTCGTTCCCAAGGACGCCAAGGTCGTTCACCTGGTGTGCAACGCCGACGAGTCCGAGCCCGGCACGTGCAAGGACCGCGAGCTGATCTACTGGGATCCCCACCTCTTGATCGAGGGGATGATCTGCAGCGCGCACGCCCTCAAGGCGGTGCACAACTTCATCTACATCCGCGGCGAGATGATGCGCGAGTACGCGGTGCTGCAGAAGGCCGTCGAGGAGGCCTACCAGCGCGGCTACCTCGGCGACAACGTGCTCGGTACGGGCACCGCGTGTCACATCACGGTGCACCGCGGTGCGGGCGCGTACATCTGCGGCGAGGAGACGGCGCTACTCAACTCGCTCGAGGGCGAGCGCGGTCAGCCGCGACTCAAGCCGCCGTTCCCCGCGGTCAAGGGCCTGTTCGGGAACCCGACGATCGTCAACAACGTCGAGACGCTGATGAACGTGCCGTCGATCGTCGACAAGGGCGGCGCATGGTTCGCCGAGCTCGGCATGGGACGGTCCGGCGGTACGCGCATGCTGTGCGTGTCGGGCCACGTCGAGAAGCCCGGCGTCTTCGAGCTACCGATGGGCATCACGTTCACCCAGATCATCAACGACGTGTGCGGCGGCGTGTGGAAGGGCCGCAAGGTCAAGGCGGTGATCCCGGGCGGCGTGTCGATGCCGCCGCTCGACGCCGACGAGCTCGACGTTCCGTGCGAGTTCGACGCGCTGCAGACCGACGAGCGCATCAAGCCGGTGATGGTGCGGCCCGATCAGCCGTTCGATCTCGGCGGCGGCCGCCAGCTCCGCACGATGGCGGGCTCCGGCGGCATCGTGGTGATGGACGATCAGACCGACATCCCGATGGCGGTCTGGCGGATCATGAAGTTCTTCGCCCACGAGTCGTGCGGACAGTGCACGCCATGTCGCGAGGGTACCGGCTGGCTCGAGAAGGTGACCCGCCGGGTCGCCCACGGCACCGGCCGTTCCGACGATGTCGACCTGCTGGCGTCGATCGCGCATGGCATCGCCGGCAACACGATCTGCGCGCTCGGCGATGCCGCGGCGTGGCCGATGCTCGGGTTCCTCACGAAGTACCGGGCTGACTTCGAAGCGAAGCTCAACAAGAGGGCGGCATGACCAGGTGGTTGTTGGTTCTTCTCGTCGGCCTCGGGCTCGGCGTTGCCGCGGCGAGTGTCTCGAGCAGCGTCGCCGAAGCGCAGCCGACCGTTCGCGTGCAACCCGCGCAGAAGGTCACCAAGCTTCACAAGCTCTCGCCCCACGGCGATCGCTACGAGGCCAAGCCGTCGAAGCAGCAGCCCGGCATGGCACTGCTGTTCTGGGCGTTCGCCGCGGTGACCATCGGCGGCGCGCTGTTCGTGGTCACGCGTCGCAACCTGATCGCCGCCGTGATGGGCATGGTCGGCAGCTTCCTCGGGATCAGCGCCGTCTACATGATGCTGTACGCGAACTTCCTGTCGGTGGTGCAGATGTTGGTCTACGCCGGCGCGATCATGGTGCTGTTCGTCTTCGTCATCATGATCTTGAACCGTCCCGAGGACGAGCCGGTGGCTCCGTCGGGTCGGTTCGGGCAGGCGATCGGCGGGCTCGCCATCGTCTACCTGGTGTTCCGGCTCGTGACGCTGCTGATCCACGTGACGCCGCCCGACGGTGCGGGTGACGCGCCGGCGGCGGTCCAGCTCCCCAACATCGGGCCGCACCTCGCCGAGCGTGTCGACTGGGGCTCGGTCAAGGCAGTCGGCATGGACCTGTTCGGACCTGGACTGTTCCCGTTCGAGGCGATCTCGATCTTGCTCCTGGTCGCCGTGGTCGGCGCGATCGCGATCGCGCGGCCGCTCAGGGGCGCGGGTAGCGACGCCGATCTCAACGCCGTGGCCGGCGAACCTGGAGATAACTCGTGAGCGGCATCCTGTTCGACATCACGTACGCCCACTTCTTGGTGCTCGCGGCCGTGTTGTTCCTGATCGGCGTGCTCGGCGTGCTGATCCGTCGCAACGCGCTGATCATCCTGATGAGCGTCGAGCTCATGCTCAACGCCGCCAACATGACGTTGGTGACGTTCTCCCGGATGTGGGGCGACCTGTCGGGACACACCTTCGCGCTCATGGTGATCGCGGTGGCCGCGGCGGAAGCGTCCGTCGGGCTCGCCATCGTGGTCGCGGTGTTCCGCGGCCGGCGCAACGTCGATGTCGATCGACTGACGACCTTGAGGCACTGAGGGCCCGACCATGGACTTCAACGCCAAATTCGCCGGTCTTCCGCTCCTGCTCTGGGTGCCGCTGCTGCCGCTGCTCGGCGCGCTGCTCAACCTGACGATCGGCCGCCGGCTGTCGCGCCAGAGCGTTCACACGATCGCCGTGGCCTCGGTGGTGGCCGCGTGCGGTCTCGCCGCCTACCTCGTGTTCGGTCCGCTGCTGCACGAGTACCGCCAGCACAACCCGCTCGGCACGATGCTCGAGCAGCACGCCTACACGTGGATCGAGGTCGGGTCGTTCAAGATCCCGCTGGCGCTCCGCCTCGACACCCTGTCCGCCGTGATGATCCTGATCATCACGTTCGTCGGCAGCCTGATCCACATCTACTCGACGGGCTACATGGCCCACGATCCGCGCTACGCCGCTTACTTCGGGTACCTCAACCTGTTCACCGGCGCGATGCTGATCCTGGTCCTCGCCGCGAACATGCCGGTCATGTTCATCGGCTGGGAGGGCGTGGGGCTGTGCTCGTTCCTCTTGATCGGGTTCTGGTTCGAGAAGGACGAGTTCGCGACCGCCGGCCGCAAGGCCTTCGTGGTCAACCGCATCGGCGACTTCGCGTTCTTGCTCGGGATGTTCCTGTTGTTCTGGGCGACCAAGGACGTCTCCACCGACACCCTCGGTGCTGCGGCGTCGACCGCGAAGTTCCCCGCCACGTTCGATCCCGGCTCGAAGGCGGCGGCGATCGATTCGTTCAAGCACCTGCTCGCGGATCGCGGCAGCCTCGACTTCCACAACCTCGCCAACCCGGCGATGGGCAAGATCTACCTGTCCGCGTACTGGGGCGGCGAACGCCTCGCGGCGGCCGGTGCGATCCTGCTGTTCATCGGCGCGTGCGGTAAGAGCGCTCAGATCCCCCTCTACGTGTGGCTCCCCGACGCGATGGCCGGTCCGACGCCGGTCTCCGCGCTGATCCACGCGGCCACGATGGTGACCGCCGGCGTCTACATGGTGTGCCGGCTGTCGTTCCTGTACTCGGCCTCGACCACCGCCATGATCGTGGTGTCGACGATCGGTCTGCTCACCGCGCTGGCCGCGGCATTCATGGCGTTCGCACAGACAGACCTGAAGAAGGTCCTGGCGTATTCGACAGTCAGTCAGCTCGGGTTCATGTTCGTCGCCGCCGGCACCGGCAACTGGGTGGCGGCGATCTTCCACCTCGGTACCCACGCGTTCTTCAAGGCCTGTCTGTTCCTGTGCGCCGGCTCGGTGATGCACGGCATGGAGCACGGTGGTTCGCACACGCCCGGCGACATCACGACGATGGGCGGCCTGCGAAAACACCTGCCGATCACGCGGATCACCTTCCTGGTGAGCTGTCTCGCGATCACCGGCATCTTCCCGTTCTCCGGGTTCTTCTCGAAGGACGAGATCCTCGGCGGGGCGTTCGATGTCCATCCGCCGGGCTGGCCGGTCTGGTACGGCAAGTTCTTGTGGGCGGGCCTCTTGATCGCCGCGCTCGGCACGGCGTTCTACATGTGGCGCCTCTACTTCATGGTGTTCTCGGGTGACGAGCGCAGCAACGAAGCCAAGAAGTCACACGAGTCTCCGATCTCGATGACCGGACCGCTCGTCGTGCTGGCGACCTTCGCCACCATCGTCGGGTTCATCGGGTTGCCGCACCTGACGGCGCACCTCCCGAGCTTCACGCACGCACTCGCGCTGTGGCTCGAGCCGAGCGTGGTCGACCACTTCTTCGATCCGGCGACGCACGATCCGTCGATCGCCGCGCACCTCCCGGACACGACGACGTTCACGCTGATGGGTGTGGCGCTGGTGGTCGCCTTGTGCGGCATCGGGATCGCCTGGCTGTTCTACGGCAAGGGCCCGACGCCGACGCTCGAGAAGCTGGTCGACGGCCCGCTCCAGCCGGCGTACCAGGCGTCCAAGCACAAGCTGTGGGTCGACGAGATCTACGATGCGGCGATCGTGCGGCCCTTCAAGTGGCTGGCGCGAGGGCTGTTCGAGATCGTGGATCGCTTCATCATCGACACGGTCGCCGTCACCGGCGTCGCGTTCGTGATCGGCATCGGTAGCCGGATCTCGCGGTGGTTCCAGAACGGATCGGTGCAGCGCTATCTCGCCGGCCTCGTGATCGGCGCCGCCGCGGTGTTCTTCGTCACCGACTGCAAGACCAAGCACACGTTCGAGTACGTCCGTAAGGGCGAGATGCTCGAGCTCCACGCCAACGCTGGCGTCGGCGTGGTCGGCAACAACTCCAAGCTATCGTGGGACATCGACGGCGACGGCAACGCCGACGTCGATCCCCAGACCGGCAAGCCGCTGACCGGTCCCGACATCACGGTCCGTGCCGCCGACGTCACGGCGTCGGCGGTCACGCTGATCATCGCCGACCCGGTGACCCGCAAGGTCTACCGGGTCTCGCGCGACATCGAGCTGCCGCTCACGGAAACCGAAACAGGTGGCAGCGGCAGCGCCACGCCGGGGGAGGGCAAGTAGATGCCTGGGTCGTTCATTCTTCCCCTGATCCTGGGACTGCCCCTGCTCGGCGCGATCCTCGTGATGGCCACGCCGAAGACCGAGTCGACGCTGCACCGCGCGATCGGCCTGGTGTTCACCATCATCACGTTCATCGCGTCGCTGCTGATCCTGCGCTACTTCAACCCCAAGGCCGACGTGCCGTTCCAGCTGGTGTTCGACACCGAGTGGATTCCGGGGTTAGGTGCGCACTTCAAGACCGGCATCGACGGCATCTCGATCTTCCTCGTCCTGCTGACGACGTTCCTCATGCCGCTCACGCTGTGGAGCACCGGCAAGGCGATCGATCGCCACGTCCGCGAGTTCACCGCGGCGATGCTGGTGCTCGAGGCAGGCATGCTCGGCGCGTTCGTCGCGCTCGACCTGTTCCTGTTCTACGTGAGCTGGGAGGTGATGCTGATCCCGATGTACCTGCTGATCGGGATCTGGGGTGGTCAGCGCCGGCTCTACGCGTCGATCAAGTTCGTGATCTACACGATGGTCGGATCGCTGCTGATGCTGGTGGCGATCTTCTACGTCTACAGCCAGGCGGCGCCCGTGCTCGGCGAGCACACCACCGACCTCGAGAAGCTGTACCAGGTCGCGCTGCCCTACGACGCGCAGGTGTGGTGCTTCGCCGCGTTCGCGATCGCGTTCGCGATCAAGGTTCCGCTGTTCCCACTCCACACGTGGTTGCCCGACGCGCACGTCGAGGCTCCGACCGCCGGCTCGGTGATCCTGGCCGGCGTGCTGCTGAAGTTCGGGATCTACGGCTTCTTGCGCTACGCGATGCCGCTGTTCCCGCACGGCGCGGAGGTGTGGACCCCCGCGCTCGCGGTGCTCGCGGTGATCGGCATCATCTATGGAGCGCTGGTCGCGTTCGCGCAGGACGACGTCAAGAAGCTGGTCGCGTACTCCTCGGTCAGCCACCTCGGGTTCTGCATGCTGGGCATCCTGACGCTGACCGCGTACGGGACGTCGGGATCGATCTACGCGATGCTGAGCCACGGTCTCACCACCGGCGGCTTGTTCCTCGGGATCGGCGTGCTCTACGAGCGGCGCCACACGCGCCGGCTGTCCGAGTACGGTGGGATCTGGAAGCAGATGCCGCTGTTCGCGGGGCTCTACCTCGTCATCTTGATGGGGTCGGCGGGCCTGCCGGCACTGTCGGGCTTCGTCGGCGAGTTCCTGTCGCTGCTCGGTACGTGGGGCGCTTCGCCGCAGAGCCACCTGCCGATGCCGCACCTGATCGCCGCGTTCGCGACCACGGGCGTGATCCTCGGCGCGATCTACCTGCTCTACATGTTCCAGAAGGTGTTCTTCGGGAAGCTCGACAAGGCGAAGAACGGCTCGCTTCCGGATCTCACCCGCCGCGAGCTCGTCACGTTCATCCCGCTCGTGATCGGCATCTTCCTGATGGGCCTGTTCCCGCGGCCGCTCCTGAACGAGATGGAGAGCAGCGTGCAGCGGTTCACCGTGCAGCAGCTGCAGCGGCTGACCGAGCCCGACGGGCCGGCTCACCGCTACGGACAGCCGCCACCGTCGACGGCACCGACGCCGCAGCCCGGTGCGAAGCCCGCGAACAGCGCGGATAACATGAAGCGGGACCTCGACGAGGTCGCGGCGAAGGCGGCCAACATCAACGCTCGCATGCCGTCTCAACCGCCCCCCGGCCACTCGCCGCCGGTTCGCGTGCAGCCGGTTCGCCCGCCGGGGCATCCTCCCCCGCCCGATGTCCGCCCCGCCGGAGGTGCACGGTGAACTTCGATCCGAGCCACCTCGGTTATCTCGTCCCGTACCTGATCCTGGTCACGGTCGGATTACTCCTCGTTCTCGCGGAGGCGTTCTACAAGGGTCGCGATCGCTCGGCGCTCGCCGGCCTCACGATCGCCGGCGCGCTCGCGTCGTCGGTCGCGTCGATCATCCTGTATCGCCACATCAACTCCGGCGTGCGGATCGAGCTGCTCGGCTCGATGCTGGTCGCCGACAAGCAGGCCTACGTGCTGTCGGCGCTGTTCGGCGTGGTCACCGCGTTCGCCGCGTTGATGTCGCCGTCTCACCAGCGCGAGCACGGCTGGGAGATGGGCGAGTACTACGGCGTCATGCTGCTGTCGACCTCGGGCATGGTGATCCTCGCCCACGCCGGCAACCTGGTCACCGTGTTCCTCGGCATCGAGACCATGTCGATCGGCGTCTACGTGATGACGGCGATGCGGCGGCGGTCGCGGCGCGGCAACGAGGCCGCGATGAAGTACTTCCTGATCGGCGCGTTCGCGACCGGCTTCCTCCTCTACGGCATGGCGCTGCTCTACGGTGCGGCCGGCACGACCAGCCTGCTTCGCATGCAAGGTGCGCTCGCCGGTACCGCCAACCCGGGCCTCGTGGTCGCGGGCGCGTTCCTGTTGATCGTCGCGTTCGGCTTCAAGGTCGCCGCGGTGCCGTTCCACATGTGGGCGCCCGACGCGTACGAAGGAGCGCCGACGCCGGTGACTGCCTTCATGGCGGCGGCGGTCAAGGCGGCCGCGATCGCCGCGATGCTGCGCGTGTTCGGGATCGCGCTCGGCGGCGACATCCTGCCGTTCGGCACGCTCGGCTGGGCGAGCCCACTCGTCGTGATCGCGGCGCTCACGATCACGATCGGAAACATCACCGCGGTCCGCCAGGACAACATCAAGCGCATGCTGGCGTACTCGTCGATCTCGCACGCCGGCGTGTTGCTGGTCGGGATCTGCGCGCTCGGCCTCGGCTCGGGCACCGCCAACCAGGCGATCACGTACTACCTGATCACCTACTCGTTCACGACGCTCGGTGCGTTCGCCGTCGTGCAGTACGTCGGCACCAAGGGCCGCGAGCGGCTGTTGATCGACGACTGGTCCGGGTTCGGCATGCGCCACCCGGCGGCCGCGCTCGCGATGACGGTGTGCTTGCTGTCGCTCGGTGGCATGCCACCGACCGGCGGTTTCTTCGGCAAGTTCTACATCTTCGAGTCGGCGATGGAGCTGCCCGACAGCCAGCTGTGGTGGCTCGTGCTGATCGGCATCATCAACTCGGCGATCAGCATCTACTACTACCTGCGGATCGTGACCGCGATGTACTTCCGCGAGCCGTCGCAGCCGTTCTCGCCGCTCCGCTCGGGGAGCCTGCTGTTCGTGATGGCCGCGTGTCCGGTTCTCATCATGGAGATGGGCATCATGCCGGGCTGGTGGCTGCGGCTCGTGGGCTGACCCGTCGTGGACCAGACCGTTCGTCGCGAGCTCGCGCAGGCCGCCGGACTCGATCCGGACTACACGAGCTGGACCGGCGCTCCGGCGAACGCGTCGGACGACGCGCTGTTCGCGACGATCCGCGCGCTCGCCCCCGATCTCGGGGTCGAGGAGCTGTGCGGGGACGAGCTCGATCCGGGCGCGGTCCGCGCGGCGATCGACCGGAACCGTTGGCAAGAAATCGTGGCGCCGGTCGTCGTCGGCTGGGATGGCGAGATCACGATCCCGTTCGCGGTACCGGCCGATGCCGACGGCGAATGGGAGGTCGAGGTCCGCTGCGAGTCGGGACAGGCGTTCCGGGCGCACGGCACGCTGTTCGATCTTCCCACCGATTCGCACGCATGGCCCGGTGGGGTCGTGCACTGCCTGCGGCGTGCGCGGGTGTGGCTCGATCACGAGCTCGGCTATCACCGAGTCAACTGGCGCGTCGTCTACGGTGCCTCCGGATCGAAGCGGCGCGAGGCCCACGGCGAGGCGATGGGGATCGCCGCGCCGACCCGCGCGTGGGGTGGTCCCGGCGGTGCGCGCCGCTGGGGCGTGTTCGCGCCGGTCTACGGTCTGTCGTCGCCGACCAGTGGTGACGCCGGCGATCTCGGTTCGCTCCACGCGGTGTTCGATGCCGTGCATCGCCGGGGCGGACGCTACGTCGCGACCCTGCCGATTCTCGCGGCGTTCCTCGACGAGCCCTGCGCGTTCTCGCCGTACTCGCCGGCGAGTCGGATGTTCTGGAACGAGCTGTATCTCGATCTCGGTGCGCTCGCTGCCGAGGCCGGCCTGCCCGCACCGAAGGCGCCTCCGATTCCGGACGCACCGCTGATCGACTACCGCGCGCAGTACCGGTGGCGGCGCGCCGCGCTCGAGCCGATCGCGCGCCGGCTCCTCGAGAGACGCGGCGACGACATCGATGCCTGGGCCGCGACGTCCGGTGCGTTCGACTACGCCGCGTTTCGCGCGCTGGTCGAGACGCATCGAGCGGGCTGGCCCGCGTGGCCCGATCGCTGGCGTGACGATCCGCCACCGATCGCATCGCGCGACGACGCGCTGGCCGCCGGCATCGATCGCGCGCGGCTCGACACGCACGTCGTCGCGCAGTGGGCGATGGAGCAACAGCTCGAGCGGCTGGCGCGCGATCGGCCGGACGTGCACCTCTATCTCGATCTCCCCGTCGGGGTGTCGCTCGACGCCTACGAGGTGTGGCGCGATCGGTCGCTGTTCCTGCAGTCGCTCGCCGCCGGTGCGCCTCCCGATCCGCTGTTTCTCGGCGGGCAGAACTGGGGCCTGCCTCCGCTGTCGCCGATCGCCTCGCGCCGCGATCACTATCGCTACGTGATCCGTTGCCTGCGGCATCACATGCGGGTGGCCGGCATGTTGCGCATCGATCACGTGATGGGGCTGTTCCGGCTCTACGTCGTCCCCGAGGGCCGGCCCGCCACCGACGGCGTCTACCTGCGCTACCACGCCGAGGACATGCTCGCGATCCTCGCGCTCGAATCCAACCGCCACCACTGCGCGCTGGTCGGCGAGGATCTCGGCACCGTGCCCGACTACGTCCGCCCGGCGATGCAGCGTCACGCGATGTTCCGGATCCACGTCGGACAGTGGTTCATGCCCACCCGCCAGGGCGAGGGCACCGGCGCCGCGCCTCCCGAGTCGGTCGCGTCGCTCAACACCCACGACACCGCGACGTTCGCCGGATGGTGGAACGGCGCCGACATCGACGACGCTCGTGACCTCGATCTGATCACGGCCGAGCAGGCGGAGAAGGACCACGCCACCCGCGCCGCCCAGCAGACGGCGATCCTCGCCATGGCCAGGCGTCCGCGAACCGATTCGCTGACCGACGTCGAGCGCGCGATGGTCACCTCCACCGCCGACCTCGCCGCCGGGGCTGCCGAGGTCGTGTTGATCTCCCTCGACGATCTCTCCCTCGAGCCGGTGCCGCACAACGTGCCGGGCACCACGCACGAGCGTCCCAACTGGCAGCGCCGGGTCCCCGGCTGGGCCACCGCGCTCGAGCCCGACGCGCCGGCCGCGGCGCGCGAGGCCGTCGACGCCGTCACGCGCGCACGCCCGGTCTAGCTCGGCGGGGACCCCGATCAGACATCGTCGTGGCTACCGACGCCGAGCTCGCACCTGACGCGGCTGTCGGGTGCCGACAACGCGCTGTCGGAGGATGCGTTCGCGGCGCTCGCAGGCGCGCTCCCGCCGTCGAGTGCGTGTCGATCGGCGAGTGACGGCAACGAGCGGCGGGACGCGAATTCGCGCGGGCGCCTCGCGGTTCGGCGAGCTACCATCGACGCCATGCGAGGGATTGGTGTCGTCGCCTGTGGATTGGCGTTCGGGGCGTGCGCGTCACGCCGGTCAAGGACGCACCGGCGCGTCTCCGCGTGGGACCGGCGGTCCGGCATTTCTCGGCGCCGGTCACCAGCTCGCGCGGACCGGCCGCATTTCGAGAGACCACCACACCCACCCCTCCGGCACTGACCGAAGCCCATCAGGCGGCGCTCGCCAGCATCCAGTTCACGATGCGATCGAATCGCTATCTGTACAGCGGGGGTGAGGTCGAGACCGGCGTGCTCGACACTCCCGGCTCGAGCGCGGCCGGCGTCTATGGCCTGGTGGGGGCATCGCTGCCGCTGCTCGGCGGTACGCTCGCCGGCGAGTTGGTCGGCGGCTACCGCACGGTGCGGTACGCGATCGACACCCCCGACATCGGCTCGCTGGTCCTCGAGCCGCGCCTGCGGGGCGAGGTCTGGATCAGCCCGCGGCTGACGCTCGAGGCCTCGACCGGGTTCACGGTCGGCGACCAGCGCGTGTGGTTGGTCGGCGTGGGCCTGGGCATCCACTCTCACGACTTCGGCGTGCGCTGATCGCGCGACCTGGCGCATCGACTCGCGTCCGGATCGAATATGACGAGGTTCGTGATGGCGTTCGGGCTCGCGGTGGTCGCAACAACGGCGTGTGGCGGCGCGAACAAGGAAGCCGAAGAGATCTGCCAGCGGGCGGCCGACCGCTACACCCAGTGTGTCGGCGAGGTACTCGGCGACGAGGCCAAGCGCATCGTGAGCGCGCCCGAGAAGGACGGCCGCGCCCAGTGTGCCGCCGACGACCGCACGGTCCAGGCCTACAAGAAGTGCCTGCCGATGGCGACCTGCGACGAGTTCATGAATTGCACGATGGACATCGCGATGGCGACGCCCTGAGCGGGCCGTACGAGCCCGAGCTTCGCGATCCCCGGGCGACCTGGTAGAACGTGGTGGTGCGCTTCGCACCGACCTTTCGCACGTGGTTGTTCGTGCTCGCCCTGGCGATCGCGGTGCCCGCGCGCGCCGACAAGGGCGTGCCGCAGATCGCCGTGGTGGTCGATGCGGTGGTCGAGACCGATGTCGGCACGGCGATCGGGTTTCGTTGCGACCACCCCGATCTGCTCGACGTCCACATGAAGACGGTCGGCAATCACAACGTGTTCGTGGTCAAGGGCGTGAAGGTCGGCAAGACGCTGTGCCGGGTCGGCACGGAGCCGCAGCGGCCGAGCCAGCTGTTCGAGGTGGTGGTGACGGCCAAGCCTCCGGCGCCGCGTAAGAAGTAGAAGGAGTAGTCGTCACGCGGGCGCCAGCCGCGCGACCGCCTCGACGATCGCATCGGCGTTGTAGGCGAGGATCGTGTTGTGGTCGCCGCGCTCGAACACCACGAGCTCGCCGTCGCGTGCGGCGGCGGCGTTGCGCCGTGCGTGCGAGATGTCGATCAGATCGTCGCCGGCGGCGTGCAGCACGAGCACGTGCCCCGGATACCCGGCGAGCTTGGTGCCGTGGTCGAGGTGTCGAGCGACCTCGCGGAGGAGCTCTTCGCGGTCGAGTCCGAGCTCGCGTGGGTCGACGCGAACCACGATGCGCTCGAGCGGATCGGCGATCCCACTCTCGATCACGAGCGCGCGGATCGCGGGCCTTCGGTGGGCGGCCTCGATCGCGTAGATCGACCCGATCGAGCGCCCGTAGACGATCACGCGGTCGAGCGGCGTGTCGAGCGCGTCGATCACGCGCACGGCATCGTCGAGCATGCCGACCAGCGCCGGCGTTCCGGTCGAACCACCGTAGCCACGGTACTCGACGAACAGGCTATCGAGCCCGGCGGCGGCAAAGGCCCCGGCGAGATCGGGGACGTAGTCGGCGGCGGTCTCCCCATTACCGTGAAAGTGGACCACGAGCGGCGCGTCCGGCGCGGTGCGATGGCGAGCGCAGGCCAGGGTGGCGCCGTCGACCTCGATCGGGAACACCGCGGGCGGACACCTGCGGGCTGGAAAGAACAGGCGTTCCGAGAGGACCGGCGCGTCGAGCGGGGAGGGCATCGCGACGTCGACCATGCCACGGACGTGGTGGGCGCCGGGCGATCGTAGATAATCGATCCGCCATGGCGATCGAGCTGCTGGAGCGCGCGGTCGCCGCGACCACCGAACGCGAGACCCGCGAGGCCCTCGAATCGGCACGCCGCGCGGCGGGCGGCGCGATCTGGGTGCACCGCAACATCGCGCGGATCTATCGCGAGCGCCTCGGTGATGTCGCCGCCGGGCGGGCCGTGCTCGAGGAGCTCGAGCCCCTGATCTGCGCGGAGTGGCGGCTGGTCGCGGCGGCGTGGTGCGAGCTCGGCGATCGCGAACGGGCGAGCGCGTGTCTCGAGCACGCCGCGAACAACGCGCGCACGGTGGCCGACCAGTGCACGCTCGCACTGGGCTATCGCGACGCCGAATTCGCCGACGAGGGGCGGCTCCTCGTCGAGGGCGCCGAGTCGATCGCGACGCGGGCGCTCGACTTCTGGATCGTGGCCAACGCGCACGACGCGTTCTCCGCGCGGGACCGCGGGATCGAGGTGCTCGAGCGCGGGCTCCGCGACGCCGTCGAGGTCGGCGAGCTGGTGTCCCTCGCCCACGCGTTCTCCGCGTACGACGCCGAGGTCGAGCGCCTCGCCGACATCCTGGAACGCGCCACCCACATGGCATCGACCGTCGACGGCTGGCTGCAGCTCGCGATCGCGTACGACCAGCTCGCGCTCGATCGCGACACCGCGACGGCCTGCCTGCGTGCCGCCAACGACCTCTCGATCAGCGGCATCCACGATCGCGCGATCGGACTCGCACGTGCCCGGCTCGGTGGGCTCGAGCTCCTCGACGACGAGCGTCCGACGTTGCTCCCCGGACAGCTCCTGCATCCCGGCGCGCGCTGCTTCGACTGGGGTCGCGATCCGGCGCGGCTCCTCGGGTGGGTGCGCTCGCGGCTGCTGCGCAGCTACCTCGACGCGCTCGCGCCACCGGGACAGTTCTACGCCGGTGACGACCTCCGCACGCTGCTCGAGATCCAGCGCACCGGTGCGATCCCGCACCCGCTACCGGCGTTCCTCGACGGGCTGCGCCAGGTCCGGTGGGGTGCCGGTCCCGGCAGCGATCCGATCACGCGCGCGTTCGCGTGCACGCTGCTGTGTCTCGACGATGCCTCCGTGGCCTCGGTACCCCCCGCACCGGCGGGTGGCAACGAGGTCACGATGGCGCTACTGCTCGAGACCTGCCTCGAGCTCGGTCCCGGTGCGGTCGAGGGCGCGATCGCCCTGTTCGCCGCGATGGCCGACGCCTACGACGCGACCCGCACCACCACGCGCACCGGCCATCACGTCGTGTTCGCGGAGCTCGGCCTGGTGCTCGCCGCCGCGTGGCTCGATCCGACCGATCCGCGGATCGATGGCGTGCTCGCCCGCATCGAGCGCGACGAGCCCGTGTATCGCGATCGCGGGGATTACCCGTCGCCGCGCTGGGTGCTCGGGCTCGCTCCCGGTGCCGAGGTCTGGACGCGCGTCGCCGCTCGCGCGCTGATCCATCCGCGCCACGCCGCGCTGCGCGCCCGACTGACTACGGGTTGACGACGTCAGCACGCCCCTACCACTACCAGTCACGCGACTTCGGTCGGCTTCTTCTCGAGGCGCTTGCGCAGGTTGTGATCGAGGACCGCCTTGCGCAGCCGGATCGACTTGGGCGTGACCTCGACCAGCTCGTCGTCGTTGATGAACTCGAGCGCGTACTCGAGCGTGATCGGGCGGGGCGGTGCGAGGACCAGCTTCTCGTCGGCCGCGGTCGTGCGGATGTTGGTCAGCTTCTTCGCCTTGTTCGGATTGACGATCAGGTCGTTATCGCGCGAGTGGATGCCGACGATCATGCCGCTGTAGACGTGGACGTTGGTGCCGATGAAGAGCTGTCCGCGCTCCTGCAGGTAGAACAGGCCGTACGCGTTCGAGGTGCCTTCCTCGCTCGAGATCAACACGCCGTTCGCGCGCGACCGGATCACACCGCCGAGCGGGCCGTACTCCGCGAACTGCGTGTACAGGACGCCGGTGCCGCGCGTGTCGGTGAGAAACTGGCTGCGGTAGCCGATCAGGCCGCGCGCCGGGATCCGGTACTCGAGGCGCGTGCGGCCGGGACCCGACGGTCGCATCTCCTGCATCTGGCCCGAGCGTCGCCCGAGCTCCTCGACGACGGCACCGACGTAGGCCTCGTCGAGATCGATCACCGCATCCTCGTACGGTTCGAGGAGCGAGCCGTCCTCGGCGGTGTGATAGATGACCTGCGGCTGGCTCACGCACAGCTCGTAGCCCTCGCGCCGCATCGTCTCGATCAGCACCGAGAGGTGGAGCTCGCCGCGCCCGCTGACCTTGAACACGCTGGCGTCGGCGGTCTCCTCGACGCGCAGCGCGACGTTGCTCTTGATCTCGCGGAACAGACGCTCGCGCAGGTTGCGCGAGGTCACGTACTTGCCTTCCTTGCCGGCGAACGGGCCGTCGTTGACCCGGAAGTTCATCGAGATCGTCGGTGCGTCGATCTTGAGCAGCGGCAGGATCGTCGGCTGCTGGATCGAGGTGATGGTCTCGCCGACGTTGAGCTCCTGCATCCCGGTGAACGCGACGATGTCGCCGGCGACGGCCTCGACCAGCTCGAAGCGCTTGAGCCCCTGGAACCCGAGCACCTTCTGGACGCGGAACTCCTCGCGCGATCCGTCGCGGTGCGCGAGCAGCACGCGGTCGCCGATCTTGGAGCGTCCGGCCCGCATGCGACCGATCGCCATGTAGCCGAGGTAGTCGTCGTAATCGAGCGTGGCGACCTGCATGCACAGCGGCGCGTCGGGATCGCCGGAGGCTTCGGGCACGCGCTCGATGATCAGATCGAGCAGCGGCGACAGGTCCTCGCGAGGATCGTCGAGCTCGCGGATCGCGTAGCTCTCGCGTCCCGAGGCGTAGATCACCGGGAAGTCGAGCTGCGCATCGGACGCGCCGAGCGACATGAACAGCTCGAACACCTGGTCCATCACCGCGTGCGGGTCGACGCCCGGGCGATCGATCTTGTTGACGACGACGATCGGCGACAGGCCGATCTCGAACGCCTTCTGGGTCACGAACCGGGTCTGCGGCATCGCGCCCTCGTAGGCGTCGACCAGCAGCAGCACGCTATCGACCATGCCGAGCACGCGCTCGACCTCGCCGCCGAAGTCGGCGTGGCCGGGGGTGTCGACGATGTTGATCCGCGTTCCCTTCCAGGTCACCGACGTGCACTTCGACAGGATCGTGATCCCGCGCTCGCGCTCGAGGTCGTTGGAGTCGAGCGCGCGCTCGGCCACGACCTCGCCGGTGCGGAACGTGCCTGCACGCTTGAGCAGCCCGTCGACCAGCGTGGTCTTGCCGTGGTCGACGTGCGCGATGATCGCGATGTTCCGGATCCCGCTCATACTTCGATTCCTTATCGAGGCTCCACCATCAGGAGGTGGCAGGCGACTAGCCCGCGAATCTCGGGCGGAGGCTCGGGCGCCGCGAGCAGACCCGCGAGCACGACGTCGTCGGTGCCCGTCACCACGATCTCCTCCGGAGCCTTGCGATCCGTGCTCGTGATCGTGACGTGTGGGGAAGGATCGTGCGACGCGACCGCCTTGCGCACGACCCGCCCGGGGCCATTCACGATCGACCCGTTGTCGAGCACCTTGACCAGCGGGATACCCTCGGCATCGAACAGTTGATTCGCGTGAATGCGAGCGACCGGCCGATCGTTGCTCTTGAACGTGGTGCCGTTCGCGAGGGTCTCGGCCGTCCATTCGGTGTCGCCTTCCTGCGACAGCAGCGGCGGCCCACCGACGATGAGCTCGACTCCCGCGACCTCGGCACGGCACGGGTGCCCCGGGGTCACGCGCGCGACCGTGTTTTTCGCCCCCTGTACCTTGGCGTTCACCTCGATGGCGGGAGGCGCGGACGCTCCACCGCCCTTCGACGACCCGCTCTGGCAGGCGATCGCCGACGAGGCGACCAGCGCCAAAGAGCAAAGACTACGAACGGACACGCGAGCGGGGCGGTTCATATCAGCAACGGGGGTCCGGAGCAAACGCCAGATCGCGTCGGTGCGGTCGATGTTCGCGAAACTCCCCGGGGTGTGCTACCCCGGCGGGGTGCCGGGTGCCGCCCTGATCGGCGCGTTCGCGCTGTGTCTCGCCGCGTGCGGCAACCGCAGCCAGACGCAACCGCCGCCTCCCAAGCCGGAGGACGCCGGCGTGGTCATCGATGCGGCCGTGGTCGAGGTTCCGGCGCGACCGCTGGGCTTGCCCGACCTCGCCGCGTACCACTGGCGCAAGCGTGGTGGCCACCCGGCGTTCCGGCGGGCGAGGGCGGCCGAGTCCAAGGGCCAGTGGTCCGAGGTGGTGACGCTGTGCAAGCAAGCGCTGGCGGCGGACCCGTCGAACCTCGAGGCCAGCTGGCTGCTCGCGGCCGCGCTCGGACGTCTCGACAAGCACGGCGAGCTGGTGGCGCCACTGCAGCGCGCGGCCGCCGGTGATTTCGGCAAGTGGGGGTTCGCGTCGCTCGAATTGCCCGCGTTCCGCTCGTTCCTCGCATCGCCGCTCGGAGCCGCATGGCGCCGCCGCGTCGAGACCGATCGCGTGGCCTACGTGGCCGCGCTCGCGCGCTCGCAGATCGTGGTCTCGGAGGGTGACCTCTATGGCTACGACCCCGAGACCACGCGGTGGTATCGCCTGACCCGGACGTTCGGCACCATGCTCGGCGCGATCCGCGTGTCGTCGACCAAGCTGGCCTACGTCTCGCGTCGGCGCAGTCGTCACAAGAAGACGCCGACACTCGCGATCGGCGTCGTCGATCTGGCGACCGGCAAGACCAGCCATCCGATCCGGCTCGGCACGCGCGGTCCACTCCGGGTCGCATACTCGGGCCACGCCCACGCCGGCATCTGGATCTCGACCGATGCGCGTACATGGCGACGACTCGACGAGAGCACGTACAAGTGGATCCCGTTGCCGCCGAAGACGCCGCGCCCGCCGGGACCGTGGCTCGAGGTCATCGACACGCCGAAGCAACGCAGCATTCGGCTCCACGCGATCCCGGTGCCGGGCGTGACCGCCGACTGGGACGACAAGGGGCTCGCGAGCGCGATCCGGATCGCGAAGTCGGGCCGCGTGGTCACCGTGCCGTCGCCCGGTCTGATCGATGGCAACACGCTGACCTGGTCGCCCGATCACGCGCGGATCGCGTTCGTGGCGCAGCTCGACGAACAGCGACATTGCGACACCAAGACCGACAAGCGCGACGCCGATGCCGTCAACGCCGCGGCCTTCGTCGCCGATGCCACCACCGGGACGGTGACCGAGATCGATCGTGCGGCCAGCATCGCGATCGAATGGATGGGCGATCGCAAGCTCCTGATCGACGAGGGCGGCGTGTCGATCTTCGATCTCGACGGCAACCCGCCGAAGCGCCTCGATGGCGCCGACGGTCTCGTCCGCCCGCGCCGCGCACCCACCTGTACACCCGCTACCCCCGCACCCAGCGACGACCTCCCGCCCGCAGACGACGAGCCCGACGAGGAAGACGAGCCGGACGGCACTCCCGTGCCGCCGAGTGTCGAACCCTGAGGGTGGAAATGGTCGAACCATTGGCGGCGGTGGTGAAGCCCTGACAGGGTTTGCATGGAGTTTCAGTAGCTTGCCGGATGGCATGACGGCTGCTGTTCTCCCGGCTCGTGCGTAATCGCAAGCAGATGCTGGCAGCCGGTTTCGGTGGCGTCCTCGCCACCTGCACCGACGTCACCACGTTGATGGTGCTCGTGAAGCTCGTGGGCCTCCCGATCCCGGTGTCGGCGTTCCTGGCCGCCACCGTGGGGGCCGTGGTCGTGTTCGTCGCGAACAAGTACATCGCGTTTCGCGATCACTCTCCGATCACGCTCGATCAGGTCGGGCGGTTCGCGTTCGTCGCGATCACCAACGCGGTCGTGATGGCGCTCGCGATGAAGCTGGTCGCCGTCGAGCTCGGCGTGCCGGTGCTCCCCGCGAAGCTGATCTGCGCCGCCGTCGTGTTCGTCGCGTGGACGTACCCCGCGCAGCGCCGACTCGTGTTCCACCGCTCGATCGCACCCGACACTGCCGCACGGGCCGAACCCTCACCCGCGGCGTCGCTCGCGTAACCACCTCTCGTCTTCTCGTCCGTTCACCGAAAGGACTCCGTATGTCGTCACATCCGTTCATCGATCTGTCCGTCGTGGTTCCCGCCTACAACGAGGAGCAGCGCCTGTCGCCGACCCTCGATCGGTTGCACGCGTTCCTCTCGAACCAGCCGCTGCGCTACGAGATCATCGTCGTCGACGACGGAAGCTCGGACGATACCTGCGGTGTGGTCGAGCAGGCGATGTCGCGGATCGCGCATCTGCGCCTCGTGCGCCAGAACCCCAACAAGGGCAAGGGCGCGGCGGTGCGTGCCGGCATGCTGTCGGCGCGCGGTCAGATCCGCGTGATGTGCGACGCCGACTGTTCGATGCCTCCCGAGCAGTTGCCGCGTCTGCTCGCGCCGATCACCAACTGCGAGGCCTCGATCGCGATCGGCTCGCGCTACGCGGAGGGCGCCAAGACCGACGTCAAGCAGCCGATGTACCGCGTCGTGTGGAGCCGCCTCGCCAACAAGGTGATCCAGCGCTCGCTGGTGCCGGGCGTGCGCGACACGCAGTGCGGGTTCAAGGCGTTCACCGCCGAGGCCGCGCGCGACCTGTTCCGGGTCGCACGGATCGACGGCTGGGCGTTCGACCTCGAGATCCTCGCGCTCGCGCGCCGTCGCGAGTTCGCGATCGCCGAGGTCGGCGTCGAGTGGAAGGACGACCGGCGCAGCCGGATCAACCCGCTCAAGGACATGTGGAAGGTGATCCGCGAGGCGATCACGATCCGGCGCAACCTGCGCCGTGGCGTCTACAACCAGGCGCTCCCCGCGCAGGTCTGACGCGACCATCCTGGATCGGTACGTGCGGAATCCTGGCGCTGATCGTGGCTCGGCGCCTCCGCCAGCGTCGTTCCCGACGAGCTCGCTCCCGGCGCAGGAGCCCGTGCTCTACCTGATCGTCGGGCCGCGCTCCTGAGGAGGGCTACGGCTTGGGCGCGATCGGCTGCTTCGGCGTGATGTCGAGGTTCTGCATCGCGTCCTCGAGCGCAACCTTCTTCTCGGTGCGCTTGGTCTGGAGCTCGACCAGCTCGCGGCCGAGCTTGTCGCCGTCCTTGGCGAACTGGCCCAGGCGCGCGTTGAGCTTGCGACGCAGGGCGCCGGCCGCCGGGTCCTTCTTGATCGCCTCGAGGTTCTTGCGGGTCTCGTCGGCGCGCTGATCGAGCTCGCGCCGGGTCCGCGTCTTGCCGTCGATCTCGGTGTCGATGCGTGCGACCTCCTGGCGGAGCTTCACGATCGGCGCGAGCTTGTTGCGGATCTCCCGGTCGAGGCTGCCACGGGCGAGGATGCCCTCGAACAGGACCAGGGCGCGCGAGTCCCAGATCGAGAGCGTGCTGCGCGACGGAGTCTGCTCGACGACGTCCTGCTTGGCCTCGAGTGCCTTGGCGGCGAGCTTGATCGGGATCAGGTAGGCATCGGGGAGGTCCTCGGTGCCCGGCGGGCGCGGCGCCAGCGCGTAGTTGCCGCTGGCGCGCGGCTGCCGCACGTACACGGTGATGTCGTGGTCGCGCTGGGTCTGGGACTTGATCGACCACGAGGTGGTGCGGCGGCCGAACTGCTCGACCTGGATCACGCCGCGGACGATCTTGACGAGCCGCATGTCGTCGCCGCGGTACTGGGTGTGCGAGGCCACGAGCAGACCGGACTCGACGGCGAACGGGACCGTCACCGACACGTTCGCGCTCACCGGCTCGGAGATGCCCTCGCCGACGAAGCTGCCGCCCGAGTAGATCGAGATCGGTCCGGACTCGAGCGCGAACGGCGTCGAGTTCTTGAACCGGATCACGCGATACGGGTTGGCCTCGTACCCCGCGCCCGCGCCGCCGGGACGGAACAGGAACGTCTCCTCGCCGTGCACCTTCTGGTTGATGATCGCGACCATCGTCGAGGTGCCGTCGGGCACGGTCACGCGCTCGTCGAGGTCGTACCGGGTGAGGCCGCTGATCATCGCCGAGCGGGTCTTGGCCTGCATCGAGTTCGACAGCGCCACCGCGTCGACCGCCGACGCATCGACCTCGTCGAGCGTGCGGGCGTCCTCGGCGTAGGCCTTGTCGGACTTCTCCATCGCCCGACGCGACGACCGCTTCTTCGGCGCGGCCTTGGTGGCGACGCTCCCACCGGCACCCCAGGCGTCGGCCGTCGGTGCGGTGGTCGCCGGAGCCGGCGGGGGTGGTGGCGCGGGCTCGTCGGCCGGCTGACCGAACCCGGCCTCGCCGACCGACACCCGGGCGTGACGGCTCGATCCCACGGCCGACAGGTCGGCGCGCACGACGTCGCGCGGCGTGTGGAGGTCGTAGCGGAACGCGATCGGCGCGCCCGAGGTGAGCGCGAGCTTGACGTCGCGCCAGTCCTCGCCGGTGGTGTTGTCGACCACCGCCCAGCCCTGCAGCAGCGCGTCGCCCTGGCCGCCCTCGGGTAGCACGATGCGATACGTCGGCTTCCACATCGGCGCGCCGACGACGTAGCTCACGATCAGGTCGTGCGAGTGGTGGCCGGCGAGCGCGATCGAGACGTCGACCTGCTGGAACATGCCCTCGCCAGCGGTCGCGTCGAGGCTGCGCCGGAACTGCATCGCGATGTCGCCGTTGTGAAGCGTGACGCGCGTGACCTTCGACAGCCGGACCACGCCGAGCTTGCCGCCGTCGATCAGCGTGACCTTGTAGTCGCGCTCGGTGTCGGCGTCCTTACCCGGGTTGGGGACCTGCTCGATCGCCTCGACGATCAGAATCCGGCCGTCGACGGTCGCGCCGTCGCTGGTGCGCAGCGTGACCGAGGTGCCGCGAAGCTTGTCGAGTACCTCGGCGAGGCTGCCGTTGCCCGGTCCGAGCGTGGCGTTGGCGGCGTTCGCCCACGACCTCGGATCGAGCGGCATCGAGATCGAGACCGCGCGGCCGTCCTTGTCGACCACGGTCAGGCTCTTGAGCAGGTCGTTGACCTGATCCTTGCGCACGCGGATCTCGAGGTGGTCGCCGTCGACCTTGCCATGGCGCTCGAAGTAGCCGACGCCGTTGCGGTACAG
The DNA here is from genome assembly GCA_963772655.1 of uncultured delta proteobacterium. Taxonomy (GTDB): domain Bacteria; phylum Myxococcota_A; class Polyangia; order Haliangiales; family Haliangiaceae; genus JABFXX01. The sequence goes on along the minus strand of CAVYYE010000002.1, from coordinate 2,503,506 downwards.
CACGACCTTCGAGAGGTGGAGTGCGCCACCGGTGGTCGCGTACGGGGAGCGCGGGCCGGGACAGCCGGTCAGGGACGTGCCGGCGACGAGCGCGGCGACACCGAGGAGGAACGTGCGAGGTCTCATCGAGGGCATGCTATCCGCTCGCGCCCGGCCGTGTGTTATGGTGGGTCGCCGGATCGGTGGAGAGGTCGAGGTGATCGCCGGCGGCGGCCCGCGAGGGTCCGTCGCGGGAGGAAAGTCCGAGCTTCACAGGGCAGGGTGCTGGTTAACGGCCAGTCGAGGTGACTCGCAGGACAGTGCAACAGAAAGCAAACCGCCTGCGCGAGCAGGTAAGGGTGAAACGGTGCGGTAAGAGCGCACCGCCTCTCCGGTGACGGAGAGGGCACGGTAAACCCCACCCGAAGCAAGACCAGACAGGGGTCGCGTGGCCCGCGCGATGACTCCGGGTTGGTCGCTCGAGCCCGTCGGTAACGGCGGGCCTAGAGGAATGATCGCCACCACACAGAACTCGGCTTACCGACCTCTCCGCCGTGAAGGCCTGTGGTGATACGTTGAAATCGATGGAGAAGCGTTCGCCCGTCCACGAGATCGTGAACGCGTTGTGGCGCGCGCTCCACGAGCTGGGATCGAAGGCCGATCTCTCGGATATCGAGCACTGGGCGTTCTCGATCCACATGGCGCTGTCGGCGCCGGGGCGCGAGTACCACAACCACGACCACGTGGTCGGCCTGACCACCGAGGGAGACGCGCTCGAGGTGATCGCGGCGCTCTACCACGACTCGGTCTACATCCAGGTCGATCAGGATCTGCCGTACTCGATGAAGGACGAGCTCGGACAGGTGCTCGCCCACGAGGATGCCGGCTGGCGGATTCTTCCGGCGGCCGCCGGGCTCGCCGGCGACACGCTCGCCGTGTTCGGTCGCAAGATCGGCGACGTCGTCACCGGGACCAGCGGGCTCAACGAGCTGGCGTCCGCGCTGGTCGCCCAGATCCAGCTGCGCGACGCGCTGACCCGCGAGCAGCGGATCGCGGTCGCGGCGTGCATCGAGCAGACGATCCCGTTTCGCAACGATCCGATCAGCGCGCTCCACGAGCGGTTGGTGCTGCTCGGTTTCGAGGGCGCGTTGCTCGACGAGACGATGAAGCGTGCGGTCCGGATCGGGAACCGCGACGTCGAGAACTTCGCCGACAACGATCCGGCCGCGTTCCTCGACAACACCTGGAAGCTTCTCCCCGAGAGCAACCCGGCACTCCACTCGCCGCTGGTCTACACGGTGCGCGACTACCGGATCGCGCTCATGAAGATGGAGGCGTTCCTGTCGAAGCTGCCCGCCGAGCGCGTGTTCCACGCCTGGCAGGACGAGCCCAAACCGGAGATCTACGCGCGCCACGTCGCACGCACGACCGGCAACCTCGAGCTCGCGGGGCGCTACCTGCGCGCGAAGCTGTACGCGATCGGCGTGATGGAGGCGATCTCGGATGCCACGGGTGGCGACGTCCCGATCGACTACTTCATGGGCGCCCCCAAGGCCTTGCTCGATCGCATGGACCTGCGGCGGATCGAGCAGTTCCTCCCCGAGCTGCCGCGCGCCGCCGACGTCGACAGCTCGCTACAGGATCTGCTCGCGAAGGGCCGCGCGTCGGAGTCGAGCTTCGACACCGGACCGTCGCCGATCAGCGCGTTCTTGCATGCGGCGGTCGGCACCGCGGCGGTGATGAAGGGCGTCGAGTCGTTGCGGGTGTACTGGGCCGGCGGCCTCGATCCGGTCGCGTTTCTCGAGGGGCAGCCGGCGAAGCCGATGGCGGGTGTGGCGCGCGCCGCGGGCAACATCATCGACACCCGGCGCGACCGGTTGTTCGCGCTCGCCGAGCGGCTCGGCCGCTAGTCCCGCGCCATGCTCGCCGGCCGAGTGCGAGCTGGTCGACGCAACCCGGGCTAGCTGTTGTTCTCGGGCGAGCTGTTGGTCTCGGCCGAGCTGGGGGTCTCGGACGCGGACTCGCTCGGGGCGTTGCCCTCGCCGGCGCCGGCTTCGGCGGTCGCGTCGCTCGACTCCGACTCCGGCTTCAGGATCTGGTCGAGCAACTCCATCCGGTAGATCAGCCGCGCACACCGCGGGCAGGTCTCGATGCTCTCGAGCCGGGCGAGCACGTTGTTGAGCTGCGGCGGCAGGGCGACGTGGCAACCCTGGCACACGCCCTTGATCACCGGCGCCACCGCGACGCCGCGCTTGGTCGTCAACGCGTCGTAGGTCTTGAGCCACTTCGCCTCGACGTGCTGGCGAGCATCGTCGCGGAGCCCTCTGGCCTCGGCCAGCTCCGTGTGGATCTGTGCGAGCTGGTCGGCGATCCCGGCCTCGCTCTCCGCGAGCTGGTCGCGCACGCCACCGACGTCCTTGTCGCGGCTCTCGAGCTGCGCCGCCGTGGTGGTGGCCGCCTCGGTCACCTTCTTGAGCTCCTGCTCGCGGTCGGTGATCGTCTTGCGCTTGTTCTCGACCTCGCGCGACGCCGCACCGTACTCCTTGGTGTTCTTCGAGGCGTTGAGCTTGGCCTGTGCGGCCTTGAGCGCCTCGCGCTCGCGGTCGATGAACTCGCGCTGTTGCTTGCGCCAGGTCTCGGTCTCCTCGAGCTTGGCGCGCTCGCCATCGAGCATGCCCTCGAGCTTCGCGAGATCGCGGCGAAGCGGGTCGAGCTTGGCGGGGAGTTGTTTTGCCGCAACCTCGAGCTCGCGGACCTTCACGTCGAACTGTTGCAGCTTGAGCAGGGACATCAACTGATCGCGCACGGCTCGTTCTTACCTCTTGACGGACATCTTGTGGGCCCACCTGGGCTCGAACCAGGGACCCACCGGTTATGAGCCGGCCGCTCTAACCGACTGAGCTATGGGCCCGCGCGCCGGACGGTGCCACCTCATGTGGTAAGCCGCACGGATCGCGGACGCACCCTACCACACTGCTCGGGGCTATACTCGTCGAGTGAAGACCGGCAACGCCGCGCGTGTCGTCGTGGTCCTCGGTGCAGCGTTCGCGCTGCTCGGGTCCGCCTCGTCGAACAGTAACCAGCCCGCCCAGCAACCCACGATGACCGATCAGACCGGTCAGCGAGGGGAGAGCCCACCACCGCCCCAGCAGATGGAGCCGGCGCGGGCGCTCGGCGTCTGGCGCTCGACCTTCGGTGCCGTGAAGATCGAGGCCGATAACAGCCGCGGTGGGCTGCAGACGGGCTCCGTCCAGGGGGTCTGGGTCTACCAGCGTCAGGGCGAGGAGGTGATCGGGTACTTCTCCGGAAACCTCCGGGGCAATGTCCTCGAGTTCACCTGGCAGGAGCCCGCGAACCCGCCGCTGACCGGGGCCGGATACTTGGTGTTCGATCGATCCGGCCGCCAGTACTCGGGACGGTGGTGGAGCGATGCGCGCGACCGCGTTGGCGACTGGAACGGGTGGCGCAACCAGGTCGGAGGCCCGCCGCCGCCAGCCCCCGCCGCCAATCCGTACGATACCGGTGCCACCGGCGGGCAGACCTACGCGCCCCCGGCCCCCGGGCCGGCTCCGGCTCCGGCGCGCACCGGCCCCGCCGAGGCAGCCCCCGAAGATCCCACCCTCGGGCCGCAGCCGCCGCCCAAGTATTACTGAGCCTTACGCGTCGTCTAGAGACCGTTCCCAGGTTTTTTTGCGCGTGCCCGCGACTCGGGCCCCGGTGTAGCGTCCGCCTCCATGGTGAACCCCTACTACCCGATACCTCAGCCCACCCGCTCCGCGATCCCGAAGGTGATGGGGATCCTCATGCTGATCTTCGCCAGCCTCGGCCTGCTCGGCGGCGTGATCGGCATCTTGAACACCGGCGGCGATGACCTCATGAGCATGATCCCGGAGCTCAAGAGCTGGCACACGATCGACCGCATCGTCACGTTCACCGGCGTCGGGATCAGCGGGTTGCACCTGTACGCGGGGTTCCGCGCGATCGGCTACAAGTCGAACGCGCCGCGCGCCGCCGTGACCTACGCGGTCGCGGCGATGGTCGTCACGATCACCAACGCGATCCTGGTGTTCGCGTGGATCAAGCCGATCCTCGACGACATCGGTGGTGGCTTCGGCGAGCCCAACTTCGGCGCGGTGTTCGGGCCGATCATGTTCTTCACGACGATGGTGTCGCTGGCGTGGCCGATCATCGTGCTGATCCTGATGACGCGGCCGGGCGCGAAGGCCGCCTGCGTGAACCAGCTCTAGCGTCTCTCCGCGCGCCTAGCGCTTCGGGCGCGTGACGAGCGCGGTCGGGTCGAGGTCACCGTCGAACACGTGGACGGCGGGACCCTTCATCGAGATCTCGGACATCCCGGGGAGCACGGTGATCTCGAGCGTGCCGCCGGGCAGGTTGACCCGGACCGGCTGGCCCTCGTCGGCGCGACCGGTGAGGATCGCCGCGACGGTCGTGGCGCAGGCGCCGGTGCCACAGGCGAGGGTCAGCCCGCAGCCGCGCTCGTAGACCACGAGATCGATCTCGTTCCTGGTCCGGACGTGGGCGAGCTCGACGTTGGTGCGCGACGGGAACCACGCGTGGCGTTCGAGCGTCGGGCCGATCTCGTTGGCGAGCCGCCAGGCCTCGTCGCGCGAGTCGACGAACGTGACGGCGTGCGGGTTGCCGGTCGACACGCAGGTCATCGCGCGCGTGGGCTGCGATGGCAGGTCGTATGTCTGATCGACGCAGCGCTCGCCGGCGGGCCCGGTCATCGGAACCTCGCCGCGGCGCAGGCGCGGCGCGCCCATCATCACGGTGACCTGGTGGCCTCCGTCGTCGATCCGGCAGGCCAGGGGGCCGCGGCCGGTGTCGACCACGATCTCGCGTTGACCGGCGAGATCGGGCGCCGAGCCCGATGCGGGGGAGCGATCGTGGAGCTCCTTGACGAAGCAGCGGATGCCGTTGCCGCACATCTCGGCCTCGCTGCCGTCGCTGTTGAGCACGCGCATACGGACGTGGGCGCCGTCGGTGACGGGGGGCAGGATCGCGAGCACGCCATCGCCACCGACCCCGAACTGGCGATCGCAGATCGCCACGACGCGCTCGGGATCCTGGAACGCAGCGGCGATCGGCGCCGGCGCGTCGCGGAGGTCGACGACGACGAAGTCGTTGCCGAGGCCGTGGTACTTGGCGAACCGCATCGAGCTCACCGTAGCACGGTGATCACGACGGCTACTTGTTGCTGCCGGCGGCCGGAGGACCGGTCGCGGGGGGTGTGGTCGAGGTTGGTGCGGGAGCCGGTGTCGTGGTGTTGCCGGTCGGCGCGGGTGCCGGGGTCGGCGCGGGCGTCATCGGCTTGATCGGGGTGGCGGGCGCGGCGTTACCGGCGGGGGCGGGCGCGGCGCTGCCGGTGTCGCTCTGGGGAGCCTCGGCACTGCCCGCCTCGGCGCTACCGGTGTCGCTACCGGTGTCGCTACCGTCCATGTCCGGAACTTCTTCGGCGGAGCCCGAACCGAGGTTCAGCGGCTTGATCGAGTTCATCGACGCCGAGCCCGCGGCGGAGCCGGAACCCGAGCCCGCATCGTGCGCGGCCTTGAGCGCCCGCGCCTTGGCGGCCTCTGCCTCGTCGGACATCTTGCGCTGCTCGGCACCGAACCGGTCGAGGGCGTCGGTGGAGTTCCGGCTCGACAAGAACGCGAGCACCATCGACGTCATCATGAACACGGTGCCGGCGATCGCGGTCAGACGCTTGAGGAAGTTGGAGGCGCCGGAGCCACCGAACATGGTGCTGGCGTTGCCACCACCACCGAACGCGGCACCCATGCCGCCGCCTTTGCCGCTCTGCAGGAGCACCGTGAGCATGAGAAACAGGCACACGATGATGTGCAGGACCGTGATCATCGTCGACATGAGCGGACCTGACTTCTAGCCCATGCGCACCACGGGTGCAAGGGTTACGAGGCCTTGCACGCCTTCACGATCGCAACAAAATCAGCCGCTTGTAGCGAGGCGCCTCCGACGAGGAACCCATCGATGTCTGGCTCGGCGTGGAGAGTGGCCGCGTTGGCCGGTTTGACCGATCCGCCGTACTGGATCCGGATGGAATCGGCCGTCGTCGGGTCGAACCGTTCGGCGAGCCGCTTGCGGAGGTGAGCGTGGACCTCCTGGGCCTGCGCGGGGGTGGCGGTGCGGCCCGTGCCGATCGCCCACACCGGCTCGTACGCGATCACGAGCCGCGCCGGATCGGCGGTCTCGACATGCGCGAGCGCCTTGACGAGCTCGCGTTCGACGATCTCGAGCGTCCGGCCGTTGTCGCGCTCCTCGAGCGACTCGCCGAGGCACACGATCACGCCGAGCCCGGCATCGAGGACGGCGCGCGTCTTCTTGCCGACATCCTCGTTGGTGTCGCCGAAGTGCGCGCGGCGTTCGCTGTGACCGACGATCCCCCACTGCGCGCCGGCGTCGGCGAGGAGCGGCGCGCTCACCTCGCCGGTCCACGCACCGGACGTTTCCCAGAAACAGTCCTGGGCGCAGGTCACGATCGGCGATCCCTCGAGTCGCTTGGCCACCGCCGGGATCGCGACGAACGTCGGCGCGACGCCGACCTGCACGCCCTTGACCGACGCGAGCTGGTTCTTGAGCTCGGTGACGAGGGCGAGCGCCTCGGCGATCGTCTTGTTCAGCTTCCAGTTGCCGACGATGAACGGGGTCCGCATGGACCGAGAGTGTTATCAGCCCGCTCCGCCGGGCGTCCAGCTGAGCCGGTACGCACATCGCGGGTCGCCCAGGCACGCGCAGGACACGTGGGTCGCCCCGACCGCGCTCGCCCCGGTGAGCTCGACGATGCGCTCGAGCTCGGCGGCGACCAGCGCGCACACCTCCGGCGAGCCGGAGAACCCGTCGAGTGCGATGTCCGCGAGCCCGGGCTGGACGTCGACGTGGACGTTCCCCCACAAATGGTAGCGATCCCAGAACGTGGGGAGCGCCGCGAGCACGGTCTCGGGAGGGAGCGAGCTCGGGTTGGCGCCGAACAGCTGGGCGAACGTCGCGCTCATCGTGCCTCGTCCGACCTTGCGTGGGACCAGCTGCGACGGGATCATCTCTCTCGCGCGCTCCAGTGCGTTCACCAGGACGGCGAGGTCGATCCACGACAGCGGGGCGAGCGTCGACGAGAACGCGCTCGCGAGCTCCGGGCTCTCCGCGACGACCTTGGCCATCCCGGACTCGCCGACGTGGTGCTGCAGGAGCTTGGTGAGCACGCGGAGGTGGGCCGCGCGGACCTGGCCGGAGACCTGTCGAGAGATCGTCGGCTCGCGCTCGCTCGCCGACTCCCGATCGAGATCGGCGAGCGCGATCCCGCTGGTCGGGGTCATGATCGCCTCGATCTCGCTCGTGGGATCCTCGAGGGAGAGCTGCACCGGCGAGTGCTCCGGCAGGCGCTCGAGCGCCCGGCACAGACCGATCGCGAACGTCGACGCCGAAGCCCAGCGACGTTTCGGTGTCGGATGCAGGGCCTTCGCGAGCACGTCGTCGACCGCCTCCGAGAGTCCCGGACGCAGGTGCGACGGCGGGACCAGCGCGTCGTTGAGCTGGCGGTGCACGACCTGCGGTGCCGGCCCCGAGCCGAACGGCGGTCGCCCGGTCAACATGCAGTACACGGTGGCGGCGAGCCCGTAGACGTCGGTGGTCGCGGCGTCGACGTGCTCGAGGAACGACTCGGGCGCGGCGAACCCCGGCGTTCCGGCGGCGTCGCGCTGGTCGCCCGCCTTGACCGCGACGCCGACGTCGACGAGCACGGCGCGGTCGCGCTCGCGATCGAGCAGGATGTTGGCCGGCTTGACGTCGCGGTGGATCACGCCGAGCGCGTGCATCGCGTCGAGCGCGTCGCTGACCTCGACGACGATCTGCGCGATCGCCGCGGTCGGAAACCACTCCTTGCGCTCGAGCTGCGCGCGCAGCACCTCCGAGAGCGGCTGGCCCTCGACCAGCTCCATCACGAAGTAGACGTCGCTGGCGTGCTCGCCGAGCGCGTAGACCTGGACCAGGTTGGGGTGGTGCAACGACGCCAGGATGCCGGCCTCGGCACGGAACCGGCTCACGAGGTCGCGATCGGATGCGAGGTCGGAGCGCAGCACCTTGATCGCGACCGCCCGCCCGAGCCCGAGATCCTCGCCGCGATACACCACACCCATCGCGCCGCGCGATAGCTCGTGGACCACGCGGTAGGTACCGCCGACGACGGTGCCCGCCGACAGCGAGCCGGTGTCGGCGCTCGGATCGGAATCGGTGGTGCGCTCGTCGGGGCCGACCAGCGTGACGTCTCCGATCGGGGCCGCGCGCAGCCCCGCGTAGCAGCGAGCGAACGCGGCCTCGCCGCTGCGCTCGCCGCCGGCGATCTCGGTGGCGATCGTGCGGACCTCGATCGTCAGTTCGTCGTGCTCGTCGATCTTGATCGGCTCGAGCTGGAGCCTGTCGATCAGCTTCTTGACCACGAGCTCCGCCTGCGGCGCACCCGCGCCGACCAGGAGCACGGCGATCTCGTCGCCGCCGAGTCGTCCGATCGGATCGTTGCCGCGAACCATCGCGCGCAAGCGGTTGGCGACCTGCGCCAGGATCTCGTCGCCGGCACGGTGCCCGTGGGCGAGGTTGATCTTGCGTAGCCCGACGATGTCGATCACGGCGAGCGTCAGCTTCTCGTCGCGGCGGCCGGCGGCCGCGATCTCGTGTGCGATCGTCTGCTCGAACGCGCCGCGCGTCATCGCGCCGGTCAACGGATCGTGGAGGCTGGTCGCGAGCAGGCGCTCGCCCTCGGCGACCAGCCGGCGGTGGCTGGTGAGCCAGCTCAGCTCGCGAGTCAGGCGCGCCGCGATCGCCTTGAGGTCGGTGCGCTCGGACGACGTGAACCGCCGGCCGGAATCCGACACCACCGCGACCAGCCCGGCGACCTCGGCACGATTCGAGCGCAGCGCATCCGCGATCACCGAGCGCGGCTCGGGGCCGCCGATGATCACGGTGCCGCCGGAGGCCGCCGCGATCCGCGATGCACCGGCGATCTGCGAGCGATACTTGTCGTCGGGATGTGGACGGGCCGCGGTGGGAACCATCTGGTTGCCATCGCGCCACCACACGATGCAGTCGTGGGCGGCGAAGCCCTCGGCGACCGCGTGCAGGGTCTCCGCGGCTGCGCCCGTGAGATCGACGAGCGAGGTCGCGATCAGGCCGCGTGCTCGGGCCAGATCGACGTCGGCGGATTGCGGATCCGACGTCGTGATCGCCTCGAACGCGCGCTCGGAGAGCGGAGTCAGCAGCACGCCGACCGCGCCGGCCTGCGCGGCGGCACCGGCGATGCGCGCGGCGTTGCTTCCGTCGCCGACGACCCACCGCGGTGGCCCGGAGGCGGGGCTGGGACCGAGGTCACCCGCGACGAGCGGTGGAAACACGACGAGGTTGGCGTCGTCGATCTCGTCGGGTAGCGACGCCGGGACCAGCGCGAAGTCCGCCGGATCGAGGAGTGACCGGAGCTCGGTGATCAATCGCCCCGACGGGTCGAACACCACCACGCGCTTGGAGGCCACGCGCCATCATACGACAGGAATCACGACAACTCGGGCGCAGAGGCTGCGTCACGCCAACCTCCCCGCTGCTTATGTAACCGGCGTGCTCAGGGCCGCAGTGCCGCGATGCCCGGCAGCTCGACCCCCTGCACGAACTCGAGGCTGGCACCGCCGCCCGTCGACACGTGGGTCATCTGATCCACGAGCCCGGCCTTCGCGACCGCCGCGGCCGAATCGCCACCACCGACCACCGTGAGAGCGAGCTTGCCGTGGAGGTCGGCGAGGGCGCGCGCCACCGCGAACGTCCCGGCCTCGAACTTGGGCTTCTCGAACACGCCCATCGGACCGTTCCAGAACACGGTGCGCGCGGCCGACAGCACCTTGCGATAGTTCTCGACGGTTGCGGGACCGATGTCGAGCGCCATGACGTTGTCGCCGATCGCGTCGACGGGAAGGATCTTGGTGTCCTCGCTGTCGATCGACGCCGCGGCGACGACGTCGGCCGGCAGGTGGACCGCGACCTTGTTGTCCTGCGCGCGGCGCAGGAAGTCGCGCGCGTTGGCGAGCTTGTCGGTCTCGACCTTGCTCTTGCCGAGGCTCTTGCCCTGCGAGGCGAGGAACGTATTGGCCATCGCCCCGCCGATCACGATCGCGTCGACTCGCTCGAGCAGCGCGTCGAGGACCTCGATCTTGTCGGACACCTTGGCGCCGCCGAGCACCGCCGTGTACGGGCGGTCGACATCACCGAGCAGCTTCGACAGGAACTCGATCTCCTTCGCCATCACGAAGCCGGCGCCGCGCTCGCCCACGAGCTTGACCATACCGGCGGTCGAGGCGTGTGCGCGGTGTGCGGTGCCGAACGCGTCGTTGACGTAGACGTCGCAGTACGACGCGAGCTTGTGGCACAGCTCCTCGCTGTTGTTCTCCTCGCCGGGATCGAACCGCAGGTTCTCGAGCAGGCCGACCTGACCCGAGCGCAGGTCGTTGACGACCTTGCGCGCGCCGTCACCGGTCGGCTCGTCGGCAAGCACGACGTCGATCGACAGCAGCTCGGCGAGTCGCGCGGCCACCGGCTCGAGCGAGAGCTCGGGCTTGCTGCGGCTCGCGATGTCGGCGCCCTTGGGGCGACCGAGATGCGAGCCGAGGATGATCCGTGCACCGCGCTCGATCAGGTGCTTGATGGTGGGCAACGTCGCGCGGATCCGAGCGTCGTCGGTGATCTTGCGCGTCGCCTTGTCGAGCGGGACGTTGAAGTCGACCCGCACGAACACGCGCTTGCCTTCGACGGCGAGCTCGGAGACGTGCTTGATGCCGCCGGGAAGCCCGCTCGCGCTCATCGCATCTTCCGCGTTTCTCGCGCTCACAGCTTACCCGCCACGAACTTGGCGAGGTCGAACAGCCGGTGCGAGTAACCCATCTCGTTGTCGTACCAGGACATCACCTTGATCTGGTCGGCGATCGCGGTGGTCAGCGCCGAGTCGACGATCGAGCTGTGGGACTCGCCGTTGAAGTCGGTCGACACCAGCGGCTCGTCGCACACCATCATGATGCCCTTGAGCGGGCCGTTGGCCGCCGCGCGCATCGCCTCGTTGACGGCCTTCTTGTCCGCCGGCTTCTCGACCCGAACGACCAGGTCGACGAGCGACACGTTCGGCGTCGGGACGCGGATCGCGAGACCGTCGAGCTTGCCCTCGAGGGCAGGCAGCACGGCCTTGAGCGCCTTCGCGGCACCGGTGGTCGTCGGGATCATCGACAGCGCGGCCGCGCGCGCGCGCCGCAGGTCCTTGTGGGGGAGGTCGAGGATCCGCTGGTCGTTGGTGTACGAGTGGATCGTCGTCATCAAGCCCGTGATGATGCCGAACGACTCGTGCAGCACCTTCGCCACGGGCGCCAAGCAGTTGGTCGTGCAGCTCGCATTGGAGATGATGTGGTGCTCGCTGGGCTTGTACGTCTCGGTGTTGATGCCCATGCAGAACGTGGCGACACCGGCGCTCTTGGCGGGTGCCGACAGCAGGACCTTCTTCGCGCCACCGGCGAGGTGCTTGCCCGCACCGTCCTTGTCCATGAACTTACCGGTGCACTCGAGCACGACGTCGACACCGAGCTCCTTCCACTTGATCGCCGCCGGGTCTTTCTCCGCCGAGATCTTGATCTCGTCGCCGTTGACGACGAGCGAGTTGTCTCGGACCTCGACCGAGCCGGGGTACTTGCCGTGCACGGAGTCGTACTTGAGCAGGTGCCCGAGCGTGCCGACGTCCGTGAGGTCATTGATCAGGACGACATCGAACGCGTTCTTGTCTGCCGCGAGGCAGCGCACGAACCCACGACCGATGCGACCGAAGCCATTGATTCCGATCCGAACCTTCGCCATGGCGCGGAAGCTAGATCGGAATCCGGTCGTTCGCTATCGCGGCGTACCAGGAGTGAGAAGTGCGCGACGAAATCCAGCGACGTTGCGTTACGCGACGTGCTGCTTGTCGACCGCGATCTCCGGGTTCGATCCGCGGGAGATCTTGGTGGTGACCTCGCTGATCAGCTCCGTCGCCAGCGCGACGATCTGACGCTCGTCGAAGCCCTGGGCCTCCAGGTCGCGGTAGATCGACTTCGCGAGGATCCGTACCGCACGAGACTTGGCTTCACGATCGGTCATCTCGATCACGAGGCGGAGCACCGTGCGTGCCAACCGGCTGGCCGCCCAACTCGCTGGAATCGCAATCGGGATCCCCTCGAGTCGGAACGGAACATCCCACTCCGGTGCGCAATGCATCACCGGGTGCATAAGTGGCTACGCAGTCTGGGTCCAGGTCGGACCACTCGGAAACCTACGTGAAACCTCGCAGCTGCAGATGGGACGTCTACGATCGCCATCATGGCGGACGACACACGGACGGAGGACGACGGTGGGACGCGGCCGGACGATCCGGATGACCTGGAGAGTGTCGCGACGGCCGAGGTGTTTCCGACCCCGCGACCGAGCCACGATCGGGAGATGCTCGCCGGCCGAACCGGTGACCGCTACCGACTTCGCGCGCTGCTCGCGGAGGGTGGCATGGGGGAAATCCTGAGCGCCGCCGACGAGCAGATCGGTCGCGAGGTCGCGATCAAGCGGATGAAGAAGCAGTTCCCCACGCAGCATGCGATGGGACGGTTCTTCCGCGAGGCCTGCATCCAGGGCCGCCTCGATCACCCCGCGATCGTGCCGGTCCACGAGCTCGGCGTCGATTCCGACGGGCGGCCGTTCTTCGCGATGAAGAAGCTCGCCGGCACCACGCTGACGGATCTGATCGCGAAGGGGCACTCGCGGCAGCGCCTGCTGCGTGCGTTCGCCGAGGTCTGTTTCGCGATCGAGTTCGCGCACGAGCGCAACGTCGTCCACCGCGATCTCAAGCCCGACAACATCCTGCTCGGTGACTACGGCGACGTCTACGTGCTCGACTGGGGCGTCGCGCGCGTGCTCTCGGAGCCCGCGGAGCTTCGCGACGAAGGAGTAGACGCGAAGGGCTCGAACGAGCGCCGGCGCGACGCGATCGTCGCCGAGCCGATGACGCTCGACGGTACGGTGATCGGGACGCGCGGCTACATGGCGCCCGAGCAGGCGCGCGCCGAGCCCGATGTCGACGGTCGCGCCGACGTGTACTCGCTCGGTTGCGTGCTGTTCGAGATTCTTGCCGGTGTGCCGCGCAACCCCGCGGTCAAGCTCCCCGCCGAGACCACCGAGGCCAAACCCTCGGTGCGCGCACCCCAGCGCGACGTGCCTCCGGAGCTCGACGAGCTGTGCGTGGCCGCGACGCGCGAGGATCGCGAGGAGCGGATCCAGTCACCGCGCGAGCTCGCCGAGCGCATCGAGCGATATCTCGATGGCGACCGCGACCTCGAGTTACGTACCCAGCTCGCGAAGGACCATCTCGAAGAAGCGCGCGCGGCGTTCGCCGCCGGCGAAGCGGCCACCGCCGAGCAACGACGGCGTGCGATGCGCGAGGCCGGACGGGCGCTCGCTCTCGATCCGCGCCTCGACGGCGCCGGCGAGCTGGTCGGTCGCTTGATGATCGAGCCGCCGCGCGAACGGCCGCGGGAGATGCAGCGGATGGTCGATGCCGACGACCTCGACACCCTGCAACGCATGGCGAAGGCGGCGGGCACGTCGTTTCTCGGGTTCCTCGCGTTCCTGCCCCTGATGTTCCGCGGCGACCCCGTGCAGATCGGCTACCTGGTCGCGCTGGCCGCGGTGATCGGTCTCAACCTGCTGTTCCTGCTCCCCGCGCGGTCGTACGCCGACCTGAACCTCCGCACGATCCGTCTGGTCGCGAGCACGGGCCTCTTGGTCGCACTGCTCGGACGCATGATGTCGCCGTTCTTGATCGCACCGGTGGTCGCCGTGCTGTCCGCCGTGAGCCTGGTGTTCTCGCCGACCTGCCGCACCATCAAGGCGGCACTGATGATCTCCGGATCGATGGTCGTCGCGGTGCTATTGCCGTGGATCGCCGAGCTCGCGGGCGTGGTGTCGACGACCACGCACTTCGACGTCGGAGGCCTGCTGCTCGATCCTCCGATGCTCGCGATCTCGCCGTTCACCCGCCACGCGATGCTGGTGCTCTACGTGGTTGCGGTGATGGCCGCGGCAACCGCGATCGCGTTCCAGAACCGCAAGGCCGAACGGATCGTGCGCGAACGCCTGCACATGCAGACGTGGCAACTCCGCCAGCTGGTCGGTTGACCGCTAGTTCTCGACGAACGCCTTGAGGCGCTTGCTGCGCGAGGGGTGGCGCAGCTTGCGGAGCGCCTTGGCCTCGATCTGGCGGATGCGCTCGCGGGTGACCTCGAAGTCCTGACCGACCTCCTCGAGGGTGTGGTCGCTCTTCTCTCCGATGCCGAACCGCATGCGCAGCACCTTCTCCTCGCGCGGCGTCAGCGTGGCCAGCACCTTCCGGGTCTGGTCGGCGAGGTTCACGCTGATCACGCTCTCGGACGGCGAGATGATCGACTTGTCCTCGATGAAGTCGCCGAGGTGGCTGTCCTCTTCCTCGCCGATCGGAGTCTCGAGCGAGATCGGCTCCTTCGCGATCTTCAGGACCTTGCGGACCTTGTCGAGCGGGAGCTCCATGCGCTCCGCGATCTCCTCGGGAATCGGCTCGCGACCGAGCTCCTGCACGAGGTAGCGGGTGGTGCGCACCAGCTTGTTGATGGTCTCGATCATGTGGACCGGGATCCGGATCGTGCGGGCCTGGTCGGCGATCGCGCGGGTGATCGCTTGGCGAATCCACCACGTCGCGTAGGTCGAGAACTTGTAGCCGCGCTTGTACTCGAACTTGTCGACCGCCTTCATGAGGCCGATGTTCCCCTCCTGGATCAGGTCGAGGAACTGCAGGCCGCGGTTCGTGTACTTCTTGGCGATCGAGACCACGAGGCGCAGGTTGGCCTCGACGAGCTCGCTCTTGGCGCGATCGGCCATGCGCTCGCCCTCGTGGAGATCGCGGAAGGTCGAGCGAAGGTCGGGCGCCGACGCGCGGGCCTCGTCCTCGATCACGCCGACCTTGCGCATCGCCGTCTTGATCTGCTCCTCCATCTCCTCGAAGTCGGCGATGGTCATCATCGTCTTCTTGCCGACCGCGCGGGCACGCTGCGGCGATGCCCGCATCTCGCGGAGCGTCTTGCGGATCTCCGACGCCGTCATCGCGGCCTTGCGCTCGCAGTCGCGGACCTCGATCTCGGCCTTGTCGAGCTTGACGATGATGTTCTTGAGCTGCGCGACGATGCGGTCGACCGTGGGCTTGTTGAGCCGGAGGTCGGATAGCTCCTCGAACATCTGGGCGCGGTTGGCCTTCTGCGCCTCCTTGACCTTCTTCTTCTTGCTCTCCGAGCTACCGGGCTCGGCGAGCTTCTCGTCGAGCTTCTCGGTGTCGCGCTGGAGCTTGCGGACCTTGTCGATGATCTTGCAGACCCGCTCGACATAGAACTGCTCGTTGAACTCGGCCTCGTCCTCGTCGATGTCCTTGACGACATCCTTGACGCGGACCTTGCCGCGGCGCAGCCGCTCGCCGATCTCGAGGAGCTCCTCGACCGCGACCGAGCTGTTGAGCACGGCCTGCAGCATCTTGCGCTCGCCGTCCTCGATGCGCTTCGCGATCTCGACCTCGCCCTCGCGGGTGAGCAGCGAGACCGAGCCCATCTTGCGGAGGTACATGCGCACCGGGTCGCTGGTCCGCGAGTACGCGTACTCCTCGTCCTCGTCGACCTCCTCCTCCTTCTCCTTCTCGATGTTGACGGCCGGCGCGGGCTGCTCGTTGTTGTTGGTGCTGCTCGCCTCCTGGCGGCGCGTGCTCGAGCCGTCGACGACCTCGATGCCGTGCTCGCCGAGCACGCTCAGCCAGGCGTCGATCTGCTCGGTCGACACCACGTCCTCGGGCATGTGGTCGTTGACCTCGTCGTAGGTCACGAAGCCCTTCTGCTTGCCGAGCTCGATCAGCTTGTCGCGCATCGCGTTGGCTTCGCGCGAGCCGGACTTGGCCTTGCCCTTGCGGGTCTCGGCGGCCACCGCCGCGGCGTCGGCGTCGTTCGGGCTAAGCTTGTCGTCGTCGTCGTCGTCGCTGATGTCGTCTTCTTCGTCGTCGCTCGCCTCGAAGGGGTCGTCGCCGTCGTCCAGATCGAGATCGACCGACGCCGACTTCTTGCCGCCCTTGCCCTTGCCCTTGCCCTTGCCCTTCGTCGCCTTGGGCGGCGCCAGGTCCTCGTCGAGATTGTCGTCGTCCTCGTCGTCCTCGGGACCGCGACCCTTCGGCGCCTGCTTGGTCGGCTTGGCGGCCTTGGCCTTGGCGGCCTTGGGGCGCTCGTCGGTCGCACGCTTGACACGCTTGGTGGCGTCGTCCTTGACCGCCTTCTTCTTCTTGTCGGTCGACTTCGCCGCCGGCTTCTTCTTGTCCTTCGCCTTTGCCTTCGATGGGGTACGCGCCATGCTAGTCGACCTGCTTTCGGTTGCCGGGAGATTCGGGAACGGCGTCGTTCCCATGCTCGGCGAGTGATTCTCTGAGGCGTGCTGCGAGCTCGTGGTCTCCCATGCGCTCGGCAATGCCGAGCTGGGAGAGAAGGCGTGCCTTATCACGGTTTCCAGTGCGTTGCGCATCGCCGAGGCTGCGGATGAGCTTTCCCCGGTCGATCGCCTCTCGCCGTGTCTCGAGGTTCTTCACCTTGGAGACCAGCTCCGCGCGGGGATCCTTGTGACCTGCGTAGCGGCCAGACAGCACTTGCGGGACCATGACGGGGGGTAGCTGTTCGAGGGCGAGATCGTGGATCGACAAACCCTCCCGAGCGCCGGAATACATGGCCCGAAGGCGAGCGTCCGTCAATAGCCAAAAAGCCCTGTCGCCCTCAGTAGTTGCGATCAGCTCCGGGTAATCGACGAACAGAGCGATCACCTCGACCTCGTCGGCGGGCGGTGGAGGGGCGATTTCTTCGCCACGTGCGGTGGGGGCAGGATCGGCGTCTGGAGGGGGCGACGAGTCACTCGAAGGGGCATTGGGGTGGGCCTGGGGGCGCCGGCGGGAGGACGAAGCGGAGTGGGCCCGGCCGGAGGCGCGGGCGAGCTCGTTCCGGATCACCGCGACATCGACCTGCATGGCCGTGGCCAAGGTCCCGACGATTAGATCACGTTTCACGGGCGTCGCAACTTTCGCGGCGAGCCGGGCGGCGTCCGACAACGCACGCGCGCGCGCGTCCATGTTGGACCGCGCCTTGCTCCAGACCTCGAACGCGAAGAACTCGATGCCGCCCTTCGCGCGATCGATCGCCTCGCGCAGCTGTTCGGCACCGCCGCTGGCGATCAGGCTGTCCGGATCGACGCCGTCGGACAGCGGACCCGCGCCACCCGAGCGCGCGTTGCCCGGGCGCGACGCCACCAGCACCTCGATGTCGGCCTCGACGCACAGCTGCAGCGCGTGCATCGTCGCCTTGTAGCCCGCGCGATCGCCGTCGTAGAGCAGCACGACACGCTCCGCCAGCCGGCGCAGCACGTTGACCTGATCGGGCGTGAGCGCCGTACCGAGCGGTGCCACGACGTCGGTGAACCCGGCCTGGTGGAGCGAGATCACGTCGAAGTTGCCCTCGACGAGCACCACCCGCTTGTTGGCCGCGATCGCCTCGCGCGCCTGGGCGAGCCCGAACAACAGCTTGCTCTTCTTGTAGACCACGCTCTCGGGGCTGTTGATGTACTTCGGCGGTGGGTCGTAGTCCCGAGGCGTCGCGGAGCTCTCGGGCGGAGGATCCCCGACCACGCGCGAAGAGAACCCGACGACATCGCCACCGGGAACGATCACCGGACACACCAGGCGATCGCGGTTCCGGTCGTAGTACCCGCCGCGCGGGCGTGCCGCGATCAGCCCGAGCTTGGCGGCGAGCTCGAGGTCGCAGCGCTTGGATCGCAGGTGGTCGGCGAGCAGGCTCCACTCGGCGGCCGCGTAGCCCAGCCCGAACGCGTCGGCCGTCTCGGTGCTGACGCCGCGCCGTGCGAGGTACGCGCGACCGGGTTCGCCGCGGGCCGGGTCCGCGAGCAGCTCGCGATAGAACCCCATCGCGACCTTGTTGAGCTCGAGCATCGCGATGCGTTCGCCACGCATCCGCCGGAGCTCGGGACTCTCGTCGACCTTGGGGACCTCGATCCCGCAGCGCGCGGCCAGCTGTTCGGCCGCCTCGACGAAACTCTTACCCTCGAGCTCCATCACGAACGTGAACACGTCGCCCTTCTTCTGACAGCCGAAGCACATGAAGAAGCCCTTTTCGGGCTGGACGTTGAACGACGGGGTCTTCTCGCCGTGGAACGGGCACAGCCCCTTCCAGTTGCGTCCGGCCTTCTTGAGCTGGACGTACTGACCGATCACCTCGACGATGTTCGCCGAGTCTCGGATCTGGGAGATCACCTCGTCGGGAATCATGCAGACACGCGCGTAACACGTGACCATGACCGATCAAACGCCGAAGCGAAAGGGCGCGTGTCGTTGGTTACGATCCGGACGTCGACGTGGGGGTGGGGCTGGCGGGCGCCCGCGCCCGAACCGCGTCGACCATCGCGTAGATCACGAACACCAGCGTCAGCGCGATCCACAGGCCCAGTAGCGCCTGGATCGCCTTCGTGGTGCCCGCGGCCAGCTTGGCGCCGTGGTCCTCTTGTCCGAGATCGTGGCGGTGCTTGCGCCGCGGCGCATCCGTCGTGGTCGACGACATAGGCGGCTTATAACACCGCGCGGCGGTCAGCGGCTGGCATCGCGCATCAACCGCGCGAACCCGGCTCCCGTCGCGGTCGCGATCGCGGTCACGTTGGGCAGCTCGAGCTCGCGCGACGAGACCAGCGCGATCACCAACATCACCTGTCCGGCGATCGTCACCGGCACGACGTCGAGCGAGCGGCCGTCGACGTCGTTGCCGCACATCAGCGACGACACCAGCAGCCGATCGATCGGGCCGAGCTCCGCGCTGTCGGCGTGGGTGGCGCCCTTGCCATGGATCGTGGACGGGACCAACCCGGGTTCCTCGAGTGGCACCGCCATCTGGGGCAGCGCCGCACCGCTGCGGCAGAACCCTTTCCAGCCCACCGCCGTCTCGCCGCGTACGACCAACAGGATCGCGGCCTCGCAGGCCGGTGCGAACCGCTCGAGCATCGCGACCACCAGCTCGGCGACGCGATCGCGATCGGTGCCGCGGCGGATCGCACGGGTAGCGTCGGCGAGCGACGTGTACTGCGGTTCCGCCGGCACGGCGACGCGGCGGATCGCGATCCGACCGAGCTGCTGGCGGGCCGGGAGCGCGGGAACCTCGTCGGTGATCATCCGGACGTAGGAGCGGCGTTCGCGTCCGGTCGGCTCGTCGGGCGGCGCCGGCTCGGGGGGCGTGTCCGGCGTGATCGCGTCGAGCGCCGCCGAGACGTCCTCGCCGTCGAAATCGAGATCGATCGAGCCGGAGGTGGAGGGATCGGGCGCGGGCGCGGGCGCCGCCGGCAGCGGCTGCGACGAACGGACCGGCGGAGGAGGTGGTGTCGCCGCCGGATGTGGCGAGGATGGCGGCGTGGCCCGGGCCGCCTGGCGTTCGGCGCGCTCTTTCTCGACCGCCGCCTCGTGCATCGCCTGCAGCTCGTCGCGATTCTCGACCGGCGCGCTGACCGCCGAGTCCTCGAACACCAGCTCGTCGGGATCGAACGTCGGGAACGGTGGCCAGGTGCGACCGCGCGCGCGCAGAAACCGCGAGTCGCGCGCGATCTGGTAGACGTGTTCGAGCTGGTAACGCATGCGCAGCTCGGCGGCGACCGACTGCACGAGCACCTCGGGGCCCTCGCCGTATGCCGCGGCGATCTCGACGACCGCGTCGTGGGGCAGCGGATCGATCACCGCGATCACGATCTTGCCGATCTTGACCCGCATCAGCGGCACCGCGGCGTGCCGCTCGGCGAGCTCGGCCGGGAGCCGGCGCTGGATTCCGCGGTCGGCCTTCTCGAAGTGGCGCGCGAATGCCGCCGGGATCCGATGCTGGTGGCTCAGCGCCTCGGCGATCGCGTCGAGGTCGACCGCGCCGAGCTCGACCAGGTTGGTGCCGATCCGGGCGCCCCACATCACCTGGGCGCGCAACGCGAGCTCGAGCTGCTCGGGTGTGAGCAACTTGGCCGCGATCAGATGCTCGCCGAGCCGAGCCATCTCGCGAGGGATCGAGAACCGCCGATCGCGAGTTACGCGACCGTGACGTCCTTGCAGAGATAGACGTCCTGCACCGCGTTGAGGAGCTCCACGCCCTCCTTGAACGGCTTCTGGAACGCCTTGCGACCGAGGATGAGGCCCATGCCGCCGGCGCGCTTGTTGATCACCGCGGTGCGCACGGACTCGCGATGGTCGTCCGCCCCCGAGGCGCCGCCGCTGTTGATCAGGCCGACGCGCCCCATGTAGCAGTTCGCGACCTGGTAGCGGCACAGATCGATCGGGTTGTCCGAGGTCAGCTCGCTGTAGACCTTCTTGTGCGTCTTGCCGAGACCCTTGAGCTCGGGGTCGTTGTAGCCGCCGTTTCCGACCGGCAGCTTCTGCTTGATGATGTCGGCCTGGATCGTGACGCCGAGGTGGTTGGCCTGGCCGGTGAGATCGGCCGACAGCGACTGGTCGGCGGTCTTGGTCTTGAACGCCGAGTTGCGCACGTAGCACCACAGCACCGTGAACATGCCGAGCTGGTGCGCCTCGGCGAACGCGTCCGAGATCTCGAGCAGCTGGCGGCGGCAGTCCGGCGAGCCCCAGTACACCGTTGCACCGACGCCCTGCGCACCCATGTCGAACGCCTGCTGGACGTTGCCCCACATCGTCTGGTCGTGCTGGTTCGGGTACGACAGCAGCTCGTTGTGGTTGAGCTTCACCATGAACGGGATCTTGTGCGCGTACTTGCGTGCGACGAGTCCGAGCACGCCGAACGTCGAGGCGACGGCGTTGCAGCCACCCTCGATCGCGAGCTTCACGATCGACTCGGGATCGAAGTACATCGGGTTGGGTGCGAACGACGCACCGGCCGAGTGCTCGATGCCCTGATCGACGGGAAGGATCGAGAGAAATCCCGTGTTGGCGAGGCGCCCGTGCGAGAACATCTGCTGGAGCGCCCCCATGACGCGCGGCGTCCGGTCCGAGTACGCGTAGATATCGTCGACGTAGCTCGGCGTCGGCAGCGTCAGGCTGCTGGCCGGGATGGTCTTCGACTGGTGGTCGAGCAACGAGGCCTCGCCCCCGAGGATCTCCCGAATTTTCCCGATGTTCATGGACGCCGTTGTACCGGCGGTGACCGGCGGCGCGCAAGACTCTGCGAGCGGCCCTGCCGAGTATTCTCGTCTCGTCCCGGCGCCTCATGGATGGGGGCCGCGGAAGCGGAGTCGGGCGCACGTCACAGCCTCGGATGCCGGGGGCGAGAAACTGTTGATCCCGGGAGCGCCGTGGCCTACAACGCCCCTCGTTTCACGTTCCTGCTGGGGGTCACGTATGCGTACTGGTCGACTGATGGTTTCGTTGTTGGGGCTCGCCACGATCGGCGGGCTCGCGGCGTGTGGTGGCGGCGGTGGTAACACCACGGTGGATGCACCCGATCAACCCGACGTCGGGTTCAACAAGCCGACCGCGTCGCTCAAGGCGAACATGGAGGTCAGCACCGACAACTGGCAGGAGATCGGGCCGGCCGACCTGTCGTGCCTCGACACGCCGAGCGACGACGTGGCGACCACCGTCGAGGTGACCCTGTCGACCACGGTGCGCGACTTCGAGAGCGGCAACCTCGTGCCCAACACGATGGTGACGGTGTTCCCCGACCAGAGCGCCGACAGCCCGTTCGACACCCAGACTGCCGACGGCAACGCCGACGTCACGGTCACGATCCCGATCGGCACCAAGCGGTTCGGCTACAAGATGGTCGACTCGGAGTCGCTCGACACGCTTCTGCTCAACCAGAAGGTCGACCCGAACACGGCGACGCAGACCGAGTCCAAGATCCAGGCGGTGTCCAAGGCCACCGCGCAGACCCTGCCGGCGCTGATCGGCGTGTCGCGCACGTCCGGGACCGGCGTGCTCGCCGGCGCCATCCGCGATTGCCAGAACCACGAGATCTCGAACTTCATCTCGACGGTCACCAGCTCGCCGGCGCGGACCTACGAGGACGCGCTCGCCGCCAAGGTCTCCGGCGCCGACAGCTACTACTTCTCGTCGTCGGTCGGCCTCCCGGTGCGCCACACCCAGAAGGACGCGGGCTCCGAGGACGGTCTGTTCATGATCATCGAGATCGCGCCGTCGCCCGATGCCTACGTCCAGATCTGGGGCTACGTCGACGACGCCGCGCTCGCCGCCGACGACATCAAGCTGATCGCCGAGCTCCACACCAAGTCGGTGGCGGACACGGTGATCACCGGCTCGTACGAGCCGCTGCGCCAGTAGCCTCGCAACGAATCCGGGAAGGTCGCGGGGCCTGATACGGTTGGGGGGAGGTGACCGACCCCCAGCCGCCCGACCGCTTCGCGGGCCGAGATGCCTTGCTGGCGTTCCTCGCGGTCGGCGTGCTGGTCGCGGTGCTCGTCCAGATCAACGTCACGCTGCCGGCGATCGGCCACCTCGGGTCGGCACTGGTCGCCGTGCTGTTCCTCTATGCGCCGGTGCTGTTCGCGTGGCGACGCCGCGAGGATCTCGAGACCTACGGGTTCCACCTGGCCCCGGTGCGGCGCGGTCTCGTCACTGCCGGGGCCGCGTTCGCGATCATCTTTCCGCTGTTCGTGATCGGGTACTTCGGGTTCTACGAGCTGGTGTGTCGCTCCGACCTGCTCGCGAACCTCGCGCCGCATCACATGTGCAACCGCTACGGCGGACTCGACGCGATCCACGCGCCGCGCGTGACACTGACCGGCCTCCACGCCGGCCAGTCGCTGAGCATCGAGTTCTGTCTGGTCCAGCTGATCGTGGTCGCGCTGCCCGAGGAGCTGTTCTTCCGCGGCTTCCTGCTCCACCTGCTCGAGAAGCGGTTCCCTCCCAAGCGGCGCATCCTCGGCGGTGGCGTCGGGATCGCGTTGGTGTTGTCCGCAGCGGCGTTCGCGGTGATCCACCTGCCCAAGGACGGTGACCCGCGCGCCCTCGCGACGTTCTTCCCCGGCCTGATGTTCGGCTGGATGCGATCGGCCACCGGATCGATCCTCGCGTCGACGATCACCCACGCCGGATCGAACATTCTCGTGCGCGTGCTCGATCTCGTCGTTCTGCGATGAGACAACGAACGCATGGGCAGCAATCTCGAGGAGCTCGCTCGCAAGGGGCGCCAGCTCTCCGCCGATCAGCAGGCCGCCGCGAAACGCAAGCGCCAGCGCCGCGCCCGGATCGCCGATCGTCAGACCCGCCGTCGGCTCGATCGAGCGCTCGGTGCCAGCAACAAGATCGGCCTGATCATGCTGGCGGTCATGGTGCCGGGCATCCTCGGCGGCGTGATCGGGATCTCCGTGGTGGGGCCGCCGACCGGTATCGTGATCGCGGGTGGTTTCTTCGTCGCGGAGATGGTGGCGGTCTTGGTGATCTCGTTCGTGCTGCCGGAGCGAATTCGAAATCGCGAGCTCGATCGGCTCGAGGCGTTGCCGTTCGAGTTCGACGTCGATCGCTACCTCGGGCAACTCAACGCCGAGCACATGTCGGCGGTCGCGGAGGTGACGGCACAGCTCGCGAGCGATCCGCCCGACGGCGTACGCGAGACCCTATCCAACGCGGTCGTCGGAGCCGCGGGCGGCGGCAAGGCCAAGTTCCACGGCCACAAGCTCTCGATCACCAGCCCGAAGATCGACACCTGGTTCAGGGGCAGCGGCGACAGCAGCTCGTACCACAGCAACCACAAGGTCCACTTGTGGTTCCACGCGTGCACGGACGGGCTCCTCGCTGTCCACACCGAGTATCCGGTCGAGCGGGTCGACATCAAGGTGCGTTCGGCCTGACGAGCCGCGCACTGGATCTCGATCTTCGGCGGTGAGACAACCGATCGCATGAGCACGCCGGATTTGGAGGAGCTCGCCCGCAAGGGGCGCGAGGTATCCGTCGATCGCCGCGCCAGGGCCGCGCGCAAGCGAAAGCACAACGAGCGCGTGGCCACCCGCGTGACCGGCAAGAACCTCGACAAGGCCCTCGGGTTCAACAACAAGCGGGATGCCCTCGGTGCGATCGTCGGTGTCGGGGGGATGGTCCTCGGTGGCATCCTGATGTCCGTGATCGGCCCCCCCGCCGGTTACGTGATCGGCGGTGTGGTCATCGTCGCGGCGGTCGTGGGGACGTTCTGGGCGTCGGTCGTGTTGCCGAAGAGAGCGCGCCTCGAGGAGCTCGAATACCTCGCCACGCTGCCGTTCGAGTTCGACCTCGATGGCTATCTCGACCAACTCGGCGGCGAGCGCATGCAATCGATCGCGGACGTGACCGTGCGGTTCGCGAGTCCACCGCCGGAAGGCGCGAAGTCCACGTTGCCCGATGCCGTCGTCGGTGCGGCGGGCAGCGGTTCGGCCACGCTCCACGGTCAGAAGCTCGTGATCAAGAGCGACAAGCTCAAGACCTACTTCATGGGAACCGGCAACCAGACCTCGCGCTACAGCAACCACAACGTCCACCAGTGGTTCCGCAGGTGCAGCGATGGTTTGATCGCGATCCACGGGCAGTATCCGATCGCGCAGGTCGAGGTCGACATCCATCAGTGACCCACGCCCCACTGGAGGCGAGGTGGGGCCAGAAGAAACCGCGCCGCGACACGCCGGTCACGCGGCGCGCTGATATGTTCCCTCGCACCCGATGAGAGCCGCCGCGTTCTTCGACATGGACAACACGGTGCTCCGCATCGAGACCGGCATGAGCTGGGTCCGGTTCATGCGGGCGAGAGGCGAGTTGAGCTCGTCGATGGTCGCCAAGGTCGCGTACTGGTACACGCTCTACAAGCTCGCCGTGCTCGACATGGATGCGGTGTTCCGCAAGTTGATCGCCGACATCGAAGGCGACTCCGAGGCGGACATGATCGCCAGCTGCGAGGTCTGGTACCGCGACGTCGTGGCCCCCGCGGTGGTCCCCGGCGCGCGGGTCGCGATCGAGCATCACCGGCAGGCCGATCACCTGGTGGTCCTCGCCACCGGCTCGACGCAGTACGCGGCGGGGCCGGTCGCGCGCGGGATCGGGATCCCGCACGTGCTCAGCTCGCGGCTCGAGGTCGACGCGGTCGCGGGGACGTTCACCGGCAAGCCCGAGGCACTGTGCTTCGGTCACCACAAGGTCGCGCTCGCCGAGGCGTGGGCCGCCGAGCACGACGTCGATCTCGGGGCCAGCTACTTCTACTCCGACAGCTACAACGATCTGCCGATGCTCGAGCGCGTCGGGACCGCGGTCGCGATCAACCCCGACGCACGGCTTCGCCGCCACGCCCGCCGGCGCGGATGGCCCGTGATCGACTGGGCGTAGGCCGTCAGGGTTCGGGTATGGTCCAAGCCCGATGAGCGACTCGCCGTCTGCCTTTCACGCGATCCCCGCGATCTGCGGACTCGCCGCGCTGCCCCACGTTCGCCACCTGATCGAGCTCGCGCTCGACGAGGATCTCGGCCGCGGCGACATCACGTCGCGCGTCACGCTCGGAACCGAGGGTCCGCGGATCACCGCCGACATGAACGCCCGGGCGTCGATCGTCGCGTTCGGGATCGATGTCGCGGCGGCCGTGTTTCACATGGTCGACTCGCGGATCGAGATCGAGCGCGTCGCCGACGACGGGGCGCGGCTCGAGAAGGGCGGGGTGCTCGTGACGGTGCGCGGACCGGCGCACACGATGCTGGCCGCCGAGCGCACGGCGCTCAACTTCGTGCAGCGCCTGTCGGGCGTGGCGACGCTGGCTCGCCGCTATGCCGATGCGGTCGCCGGGACGTCGGCGCGCGTGGTCGACACCCGCAAGACCACGCCGGGGTTTCGCGTGCTCGAGAAGTCCGCGGTGCTCGCGGGGGGCTGCGCCAACCACCGGTTCGATCTCGGCTCCGGGATCCTGATCAAGGACAACCACATCGCGGCGTGCGGCTCGGTGCGTGCGGCGGTCGAGGCCGCGCGTGCCGGTGCTCCGCATCCGCTGCGCATCGAGGTCGAGGTCACCGATCTGCGCGAGCTCGACGAGGCGCTCGCCGCTGGTGCCGAGGTCGTGCTGCTCGACAACATGTCGCCGTCGCAGGTCGAGGTCGCGTCGGCGCGCGCGCACGCCCACGAGCCGCGCGTGCTGGTCGAGGTCTCGGGCGGCGTCACGCTCGAGACCGTCGGCGACTACGCGCGCGCGGGTGCCGACCTGATCTCGGTCGGCGCGCTCACGCACTCCGCGCCGGCGGTCGACATCGGGCTCGACGTTCGCGCGTGAGCTGGCTGGGCACACGGCGGATCGATCTCGATCGATGCGGCTCGACCAACGACGAGGCCGCGCGGCTCGCGCGCGAGGGTGCTCCGCACGGCACGATCGTCACCGCGCGCGAGCAGACCGAGGGACGGGGTCGCGACGGTCGGGTGTGGCGGTCGCCGCCCGGTGGGCTCTACGTCTCGATCGTGCTGCGGCCGGCGCTCGCGATCGCGGACCTGCCACCGCTCACGCTCGCGATCGGTGTCGGGGTGTGCGAGGCGGCCGAGGCACTCGGTGTCACCGGCGAGCTCAAGTGGCCGAACGACGTGCTGGTGCGAACGAGTGCCGGGTATCGCAAGCTCGCGGGCGTGTTGGTCGAGAGCCAGGGGCAGGGTGCCATCGCGATCGCCGGGATCGGGCTCAACGTCGCCGCCGTGCCACCCGAGGTGGCGACGATCGCGACCTCCCTCGAGGAGCAGGTCGGCACCCCGATCGATCGCGAGGCCGTCCTCGGAGCGCTGGTCGCCTCGCTCGAGACCTGGATCGATCGCTACGTCGAGGGCGGCGTCGCGGCGATCGCTCCAGCGTGGCAGGCGCGGATGGCGCCGGGCCTACAAGTCCGTGCGACGCTCGGAGATCGCGAGGTGTCGGGGGAGCCGATCCGGCTCGGAACGGACGGTGCCCTGATCGTCCAGGATGCGGCCGGGACCGAGCACGCGGTCCGGTCGGGGGACGTCGAGGTGCTCGCGTTTCCCGACAA
Organism: uncultured delta proteobacterium; assembly: GCA_963772655.1. GTDB lineage: Bacteria > Myxococcota_A > Polyangia > Haliangiales > Haliangiaceae > JABFXX01. The sequence continues at coordinate 2,476,386 of CAVYYE010000002.1, read as the reverse complement.
AACCCGTGCTAAGACCTCGGTATGACCGGCCGCGTGGTGCTGATCGGTGGGGGCATCATCCTCGCCGTCGCGATCTTCTTGATCCTCAAGGTGCACGGCGGAGGAGACGACGCGGCCGCGCGGCCGACGACCGAACCGGCCACCGACAACTCGTCGGATCCGGTGGCCTCCAACGATCCCCCGGTCACCGAGCACCACGATCCCTCCAAACCCGAGCTTCCGGAGGCGGGGTCCGATCGCACCCCCACACCCGTGGTGCGCGAGACCGTGATCGACGGCGTTCGCGTGCGGGATCATCGGATCGGAAAGCACGCCGACCTCGACAAGCTGCTGCCGCCCAACATCCATCCGCGCAACAGCCAGCGGTTGCCGTCCCAGCTGGTTCAGAAGGCGATCGCGAAGCTACAAACTGTCCTGAAGGACTGTGCGAGCGCGCTTCCGGCGGGTGCGAAGAGTGCGGACTCCAAGCTCGACGGCAAGGTCTTCGTGGACGTCGCCCAGGGCACGCTCCAGGTGACCGAGGCGAAGGTCAAGATCGAGAACGTCGAGGGCGACACCGCCGAGCTCGTGCAGTGCTTCGAGAGCAAGGCGGTCGGACAGAGCGTGCCGTCGGGCGATGTCGAGGACACGACCCACTACGGGGTAAGTCTGCTGTTCCACGTGCGCTGATGCGTGCTGCGTGTCGCGCGTGCGTCACGATCGCGCCGCGTTGACAGCGCATGTCACGCCGGCGCCGCACGGAATTCACCGACGCCGTAGTAGACGACAGATCGCAGAAGGCGCGGTTGATGCCCCTTACCCACCTATGTATATTCGCGCGCCCCATGAGCCGGTCCGCGCAACATCGCGAGGTTATTTCGACTCGTTGGATCGCCGTTGCACTCGTCTTCGTCGCGGCGCTCGCCGGCTGCGATCAGCTCGACGGTCGCAGCCACAACCGTGTCGGTAACCGGCGGTTTCGTGACAGCCGATTCATCGATGCGGCGGCCGAGTACGAGGCCGCCCTCAAGACGGTCAAGGACGATCGCATTCAGTACAACATCGGGCTCGCGTACTCGCGCATCTTCAAGCCCGGCCTCCACGACCTCGTGCTGCTGGCCCCGAGCGGCAGCGAGGTGTGCGGCCTGATCCCGGGGAACAAGCCGGTGACCCGCCGGGTGTGCGTGAAGAACAACCCCGACGAGGAGGACCGAACCTACGTCCGGTGCGCGGGCGACGCGAAGGACGCCAAGAAGGACGCCAAGCCCGGCGACAGTGATGGCGAGCTCTGCCCGGAGAGCTCGACCTGCAAGGAGCTCGAGCTGTGCGCGATCCCCAACGATCAGCTGGTCGACCTCTCGGTCGAGCACCTCGCGAACTGGCTCGAGAGCCAGCCGTCGGACGAGGAGATCAAGGAACGCTCCAAGGAGAAGGGCGAGGTGATCGCGAAGCTGGAGAAGAAGATCTCCGACCTCGACGCCAAGATCGAGAGCACGGTCAACCAGGAGACCGGCGATGTCATCGACAAGGTGGCCCACGACGAGGCGCAGCAAGACAAGGCGGCCGTCGAGGAGCAGGCCAAGGCGCTGCGCGAGGAGCGCGACGAGATCGAGCTCAAGTTCCGCATCCGCGAGCTGATCACGAAGCTCTATCTCGACTCGGAGAAGTTCGACAAGGCCGTCGCGTACTGGTCCGAGATGCTGAAGAAGAAGCCGGGTGATGTCGAGTCGATGAGCAACATCGCCGGCATCTACCTGAAGAGCGGCGACTACAAGCAGTCGATCCAGTGGTACACGAAGGTCGCCGAGACGGCGAAGGACGAGCAGAGCAAGCTCACGGCCTACGGCTTCATCGGTAACGTCGCGTGGTCCAAGCTGAATTCCAAGACGCTGGGTCCCGACGAGGCGGTCCAACTGGCTGATCTGGGCATCGGAGCGCTTCAGAAGGCTCACGATCTGGCCCCCAAGAACCTGGGTTTCCTCGCGACCGAACGCAGCTTGTACGGCTTCCGCAGCCTGGTCCACGGCGCCTCGTGGGCGTCGGCGATCGACCGGGCAAGCCAGCAAGATCTTACGGACTACATAAACGTTCAATCCGGCAAGGCGAAAAAGCCGCCCGCCGGAGGCGCGTCCAAAGACAACCCCAAGGCCCCCGCCAAGAGCGGGAAAAGCGGCTGATCGCCAACGCGCGAGCGAAAGGAACAGCCGATGGCAAAACGACCCAGCACCGACGACGACAAGACCACCCCGTTCATCCGCGAGGGTGACGAGCCCGCCGCGCAGCCGGCGACCCCGCTGGGGGTGCCGAGCGCGCCGCCGCCGCAGTCCACGGCACCCGCGCCGAGCGCGTCGGGTGGATCGTTCATGGTCGGCAACTCGTTCAAGGCCGCGAAGGCGGCCCGGCGGATGCCGAGGTGGGCGCTCCCCCTGCTCGCGTCGGTGATCATCATCGAGCTTGGCTTCGTGGCCGCTTCGTGGGCGAGCTCGATCTGGGCGATCGATCGACTCGACCGTCCACAGGGTGGTCGGTTCGACATCGCGATCGCACCGCCACCGCCACCGCCACCGCCGCCACCGAAGGGCGGGGAGAAGCCGCACCACCACGAGACCAAGATCCAGCGGAAGACGGTGAAAGACATCGTCCAGCCGGTGAAGATCGAGAAGCACGAGGACGACACCCCCGAGGCCGAGGGCGATCCCAACGGTGAGGAAGGTGGCGTGGAAGGGGGCGTGGTCGGCGGTGTCGTCGGTGGCGTCATCGGTGCGCCGCCTCCGCCTCCGCCTCCGCCTCCGCCTCCGGCACCGCCCAAGATCGTCCCGCCGACCTTACTCGAGGGTCAGCGGATCGCCGGCAACAAGCACATCGTGCCGAACGAAGTGACCAAGACCGAGATCATGCGTTCGGGTAAGAACCGGATCATCGGCAGCTTCAAGCTGTGCATCACCGTGGGCGGCGCGATCAAGTCGATCACGCAGCTCAAGAGCACCGGCTTCGTGAAGTACGACAACAAGATCAAACTCGAGATGAGGCAGTGGCGGTATCGCCCCTACCTCGTCAACGGACGTGCCGTTCCGGTGTGCACGGCCGTGACCTTCGTTTACTCGCAGCACTAGTCCGTCCAACCCCCGCAGGAACAAGTCGCATGGGAATCGACCTACAGGAAATCTGGGAACACATGAGCTGGGTGGTCAGGATCATCACGATCCTGATGCTCGGCATGTCGGTGTGGATGTTCTACATCATCGCCGAGCGGATCCTGACGTTCCGGTCGGCCAGCGACCAGAGCATCCGTTACGTGCAGCAGCTCGGGGAGTACCTGCGGCAGCACAAGGTCAACGAGGCGTTGACCAGCGCGCGATCGATGCAGAAGAGCCCGGTTGCCAAGACCATGGACTCGGGACTCACCGCGTTGATCCAGGGCCGCGAGGCGCTCAAGACGGAGGGACCCGACGATGTCGGCAACTTCGACCTCGTCGATTCCGTCAATCGAGCACTCGAACGCGTCAAGGAACGCGAGACGTCGAACCTGCGCAAGGGCCTCGCGTATCTCGGCACGGTTGCCAGCGCGACACCGTTCATCGGACTGCTCGGCACCGTGATCGGCATCCTCGGAACGTTCCAGATGCTGCGCGGTGGTCAGGTCACGATCACGGAGATCGGCCCGAAGATCTCCGAAGCTCTGATCTCGACGGCACTCGGTCTCGGTGTCGCGATCATCGCGGCGATGGCGTTCAACTACTTCACGTCGCGCGTCGAGCAGTACGTGATCGACATGAACGACGTGTCGAGCGAGTTCATCGACTACGTCCTCCGCGAGGGTCGGTCGTAGGTCGACCATGTCTGACTCCGGGCGCCTAGGCCACCCGCACCGCCGCTGGCGGATCTCGGCCAAGAAGCACGCGATCGAGACCGTGCGCAACGACATCAACGTGACGCCGCTCGTCGACGTCATGCTGGTGCTGCTCATCATCTTCATGCTGATGACGCTGGTGATGGGGCGCGGGCACGAGGTGAAGTTGCCGACGGCCAAGAACTACTCCGAGGAGAAGGACAAGAACCAGCCGGTCGTCGGGATCGCGTGCTCCGACAAGGCCTGCAGCGACGCCATCGTCTACGTCGAGAAGAACAAGCTCGGACCGTCGGGTGCGCTGGCGACGCTCAAGGAGATGGATAGCCAGATCGAGAAGGGCCTCAAGAACCCGATCACGATGGCTGCCCTCGACGGCGAGCGCCGCGTGTTCCTCAAGGCCGAGGACCGGGTGAGCTACGGCCGGATCTATCCGGTGCTCGAGTACCTCAACCGCGAGATGGGTCTGTCCCGGATCGACATCGCGATCGCCCGAGGAAAGGACAAGTAGCCATGGGGATGTCCACCGGTGGCCACAAGGGCGGGGTCTCGAGCGAGATCAACGTCACCCCCCTGATCGACGTCCTGCTCGTCCTTCTGATCATCTTCCTCGTCGTGATGCCGATCATGATGAAGATGGAGACCCTGACGATCCCGCGGAAGCTGGACGAGTCGCAGGAGAAGCCCGACCCCCATGCATCCCTGATCAACCTCAAGGTGAAGCTCGACGGGTTCGTCACGTTCAACGACGGCACCGGGGAGCGTGAGGTCCCGTCGGCGCAGCTCCTCAGCGCGATCCGCAAACCGATCGAGCAAATGAAGGTCGGCGTCGAGAAGGTCGTATTCGTCGACTTCGAGGACGGCGTGCCCTGGTCCATGGTCGTATCGACGATGGACACGGTCCGCAGCCTCGCGACCGACGCGAACCACGACGAAGTCAAGGTCGCGCTCAAGATCCGCGAGGACAAGGCGCAGACTCCCACGGCCGCGCCCTGAGACGCTCCGTGCGACCTGATGTGGCGTGAGCTGCGTGGTGTCGCGTGAGAACGACGGCCTGAAAGAACGCGCGTGAGTCACGTCGCGCGTGGTGTTCGCGCACGACGCGGGGTGCGACACGATCGAGACGCCGACCTCGCAGTGCGACAGGGATCGTCGTGCTCGCTCCCCTCGTGCGTGCGACAAACCGCACGTTGTCGTCGGTGAGTGGCAGATCGAGCAGCCCCTGCGACACCAGGTGAAACCGATTCTGGGCTCCTGTCACGGCACGTGATCGAGGGACCGTTCACCGCCGAGATCCGCCGGTGATACGAACGCTTGACAGAATTCCATCGCGGTTAGTACAAGCGGTCGGTTTTCAGCGACCGGACGAGCGTACGTGCCGCACGGAGGAGCCAAGAGACTATGCAATCGGTGACGAAGTTGATGATCGGACTTGGAGTTGCGTTGGTGGCGAGTGCGTGCACCGACACGGCCAGTGCAACAGACCTCAACCCAGCAGGTCCGCCGATGCTCAGGCAGGTGCGGATGAACGCCAAGATCACGAACGCAGACGGCAGCCAGAGCACCAAGCGCGTGTTCGCGTACGGGACGCACGAGCTGGCCAAGGCCGACGAGGTCGTGTTCCCGGTCACCAGTGCGAACGCGGTGAACAACAGCTTCCGGCTGATCATCGACGAGCTGTTGGTCGGCAACAACCTCGAAGAGGTCGCGTGCCGCGCTCCGGTCGACGAGGACTCGTTCTCTCGCGTGCCGATCGGTGCGACCCCCGATGACATCGCGCGCTGCGCGGTCGCCGACGACGCACTCCCCGCATCGTGTGGTGGACCCACCGCGGTGTGCCTGTGCAACATCCCCGGCGGATGTATGTCGACGACCGGCGAAGCGATCGCCGTCGGCGCGCCCGTCGGCGTGCTCGACATCAACCAGGACGGCGCGACCGACGACACCCAGTTCATCGCGGGCTCGGTCGGCATCAAGTGCGGCGACATCGACGTCCCGATCAACCTCGACACCAGCTACTGGAACCCGTCGGGCGACCAGAACAAGCCGGCGGTCGGTGGCTTCGAGGCTCTCGGCCCCGCGATCGTGCTGACCCCGGGTGATGCCACCCACGGTGCGGCGATGCCGACCGGCCTCGACTGCCAGATCGTCGCCGACCCGTCGATCGTCGACAAGCAGGGCGAGCCGCTGTGCGCCCCCAGCAACGACACCAACGCCGTCATCAACGGTGTGTACGAGGGCAACTGCCCGGTCAAGGGTGACCTCAGCGGGTTCCACTTCTCGACCGAGGCGCTCAACGTCCGGCCGGTGAGCTTCTCCGACAACGGCACCGGCGTCTCGGTGGCGGGCCCGCTCACGTTCGCCGCCAACGCGCCGCTGCTGACGACGTCGGTCACGAACACGACGATCACGATGACGGAGAACGGTGCCAACTTCACCGGCTTCACGCCGTCGCTGACGATGCCGCAGGTGGTGCTCATCACCTTCCCCACCCCGCTGCAGGCGACCACCACGTACACGGTGACGATCACCCAGCAGGTGACCGACACCTACGACCAGCCGTCGCCGGCTGCCACGACCTACACCTTCACCACCGGTTCCTAACCCCAGCCAGAGAAAGAACCCACGATGATCAAGTCCAACAAGTTCTTCATGGCTGCCGCGCTCGGGACCGCAGGTCTCGTCGGCGGGCACCTCTACGAGCCGGCTGTCGCGCACGCGCAGTCGACCACCACCGGTGCGATCCAGGGCACCGTGACCGACAGCGCCACGGGCGAGAAGCTCGCGGGCGTCACGGTCACCGTCACGTCGACGTCGCTGCAGGGTGTGCAGACGGCGATCACCGACGAGAACGGCTTCTACAAGATCGACTCGCTGCCTCCGGGTGAGTACCTCGTCACGTTCTACTACCTCGACCTCACGGTCGAGCGATCGGGTCTGGTCGTCGGCGTCAACAAGACCACGCCGGTGTTCCAGAAGCTCGACCAGAACAAGGCGGGCGGCGAGGTCGTCAAGATCGAGGACACCGCCCCGACGATCGACCCCACGTCGACGACGCAGGGCATCACGATCGACAAGAACTACATCAAGAACATCCCGGTCCCCGGCCGTACGTTCGAGGCCGCGCTCGGCGCCGCTGCCGGTTCGCAGGGTGACGGTCTCGGCGTGTCGTTCTCCGGATCGTCGTCGCTCGAGAACCAGTACTACGTCGACGGCGTCAACACGACCGGCCTGACGTTCGGCACGGTCGGCTCCCCGGTCATCAACGACTTCATCGAGGAGATCGAGGTCATCACCGGTGGGTACAACGCCGAGTTCGGTCGCGCGACCGGCGGCGTCATCAACGTCGTCACCAAGAGCGGCTCGAACGAGTTCAAGGGCTCGGTGTTCGGCTACTTCCAGCCGGGCCTCCTGACCTTCAACACCGAGAGCACGCCGCGCAACGCGGCATCGATCGACGCGAGCTCCGACGTCGCCTACGACGCCGACTTCGGCTTCGAGATCGGCGGCCCGATCATCAAGGACAAGCTGTGGTTCTACGTCGGCTTCGCGCCTGCTCTCCGCCGCAACGACATCACGCGCACCACCAAGAGCCAGACCGACTGCCGCACGCTGCTGCCGACCGGTCAGCTCTCGGACTGTAATCCCGAGCTCCCCGCCAATGGCGGGTTCGCCGATGGCGCGCCGGATCTCGATCCGGCCACCGGGTTCTTCATCACCAAGGACCTCGACACCGAGGTCCGGTCGAGCAACTCGCAGAGCTACAACATCCTGGGCAAGATCAACTACGCGCTGAGCTCGGCCCACCAGGGCCAGCTCTCGGTCCAGGCGCTGCCGTACTCGACGACCAGCCCGGGCATCTTCGGGCCGGAGTCGTCGGGCTTCAAGGGGAACTCGCTGACCACCGACGTGTCGGCGAAGTGGACCAGCAAGTTCAACGACAACAAGACCGAGGTCGAAGCCATCCTCGGTTGGCACCGCGACTACCAGAAGTCGGAGGCGTTCGCGCCCCAGTTCGCGAACGACCCGCTGCAGGTGCTGTTCAACGGCAGCCTCGGCGTGTGGGCTCCGAGCGGCGCCGGCACGGGCGTCCCCGAGAGCCAGAACACGATCAACGGTTGTCGCGATGGCGGCCCGCTGGCCAACGGCATGGTCGATCCGAACGGCGACCCGTTCCCGTACCTGTCGAACAACTGCCCGATGGACTCCTCGCCCTACGTGATCGGCGGCCCGGGCTCGCTGCTGCAGGACACCGAACAGCGCCGCAGCGCCAAGCTGGGCATCACCCAGCGCGTGAAGGCGGCCGGTAGCCACGAGTTCAAGGCCGGCGTCGACGTCGAGAACAACCTGTCGGACAAGGCCCGCGTGTTCTCGGGCGGTGGGTTCTTGCAGAACGACGTCGGCAACGGCGTGGTCGAGGTTCGTCGCTGGGTCCAGCTCCAGGGTCCGAACGACATGGACGACCCGCGGTTCGACAACAAGTGCCGGACCCCGGACCCCAACGCCACCGGCGGTCTCGGCGGCGGCACGCTCGAGTTCAACTGTGACTACCTCCCGGGAACCCTGGGGGCGCCAGGCACCCAGGTCCAGGGCAACACGCTCAACTGGTCGGCCTACCTCCGCGACTCGTGGCAGATCCAGCCGAACCTGACCCTCAACGCCGGTATCCGGTACGAGGAGCAGCGGCTCCGGTACGCCAACTTCCTCAAGGACCAGGTCGATCCGCTCACCAACGAGCAGCTCGGCAAGAACGCGATGGTGCTCACCGGTAACTGGGCCCCCCGCATCGGTCTCCTCTACGACTGGACGAAGGAAGGCCGCTCGAAGATCTACACCCACTGGGGCCGGTTCTACGAGTCGATCCCGATGGACATCAACGACCGTTCGTTCGGTGGTGAGGTCCAGTTCGATCAGCAGTTCCTCACCAGCAACGGTGCCTGCGGCGACACCGATCCGTCGCTCGGTGCGGCCAACGGCAAGGGCTGCCTCGCCGATCCCAGCGCGGTCGGCGATGCCGAGAACCTGTTCGGCGCGAGCGGCGTGCTCGTCGCCCCCGGCATCAAGTCGCAGTACATGGACGAGATCATCGCGGGCTTCGAGTACGAGATCCTCGACGACCTCAAGGTCGGCGTGTCGTACCAGAACCGCCGCCTCGGCCGCGTGATCGAGGACGTGTCGACCGACGGTGCGAACACGTACATCATCGCCAACCCGGGCGAGTGGGATAAGTCGGAGGAGGACAAGCTCACCCAGCGGATCGCGGCGACCGACGCCGCCTGTATGGCCGAGGGCGTGTCGTCGCCGTCGTGCGCCGAGCGCGACCGCCTGCAGAACAACCTCGAGCTGTTCCAGGGCATCCGGCTGTTCGACCACGCGAGCCGCACGTACAACGCGCTGCAGTTCACGCTGACCCGCCGGTTCTCGAAGGCTCTCTACGTCCAGGGCTCGTACACGTACTCGAAGACCACGGGTAACTACCCGGGCCTGATCTCGTACGACAACGGTCAGGTCGACCCGAACATCTCGTCGCAGTTCGACCTCATCGAGCTGCTCGCGAACCGCGTCGGGCCGCTGCAGACCGACCGCCCGCACTACATCAAGCTCGACGGTTACTACACGTTCGACTTCAAGAAGCAGGGAGCACTCACCGTCGGTGCTCGCCTCCGCGCGCTGTCGGGTATCCCGACCAACGCGCTGGCCGGTCACTACCTGTACGGCTCGAACGAGTCGTTCCTGCTGCCGCGCGGTCAGCTCGGCCGCACCGACTTCGAGCACGGCCTCGACATGCACTTCGGCTACGGCCGTCCGCTGGGCAAGCGCTACAAGCTCGAGGTGTTCCTCGACCTGTTCAACATCTACAACCGCCAGGGCCAGGCCGGCGTGGACGATACCTACGCGCCGTACTTCAAGCTCAGCGGCCCGGGCGGCGGCGGCGGCACGCAGCAGAACGCCAACCCGGTGGCCGGCGGCACCTACGAGGACCTGATCTACGTCAAGACGATCGATAGCTCGGGTTCGGAGACCAACGTGCCCATCGGCACCAACCCCAACTTCCGCAACACCACGGCGCGTTACGCTCCGGGAAGCGCGCGGATCGGTCTCCGTCTGACGTTCTAGGACTCCGAGAGAACGGGTCTCGCCTCCGGTCAGCGACCGGGGGCGTTGTCGTTTTCGGAGATCCAGGGGTAAGGACGTAGCTGGATGCTCGCGGGAAACGCAAAGCCCACGGAGCACGCAGAGATCGCAGAGATCTAGGGGGAAAAGACGCTAGTCGAGCACGTGCACGTGTTTCCCGATCACCAACCCTTTGTGGCCTCCGTGTCCTCTGCGGCCTTTGCGTTTTCGGCTGGTTTGAACCACCGAAGACGAAAACGCCCGAACGAGGTCGGCTCGTCCGACGTCAGAACCAAGTGCTATCAACTGGATGTGGTCGGGCTCAACGAAGAGCAGCGCGCCGCCGTGGACCATGGCGACGGCCCGCTGATGGTGCTGGCGGGCGCCGGGACCGGGAAGACCCGGGTCCTGGTCCACCGCATCGCCCGGCTCGTCGAGGGCGGCACGCCGCCGTGGGAGATCTTGGCGGTCACGTTCACCAACAAGGCCGCCGGGGAGATGCGGCAGCGACTTCGCGAGTTGCTCGGCGAGCCCGCGGAGGCGATGTGGATCGGCACCTTCCACGCCACGTGCGCGCGCCTCCTCAGGCGGTTCGGGAGTCACATCGGGCTGCCGCGCAGCTTCGTGATCTTCGACAGCGACGACCAGACCAAGCTGATGGAGCGCCTGCTCAAGGACACCGGGCTCGACGGCCAGGTGTCGGCGCGCACGATCCTGTCGCGGATCGACCGGGCGAAGAACCACGGCGTCGACCCGCGGACGATCCGGCTCGGGGTCTACGACGACGAGATCGATCGCCTGTACCCGATGTATCAGGACTCGCTCGCGCGCGAGCACGCCGTCGACTTCAACGACCTGCTGCTGCGCGTGCTCGATCTGATGGCGCACGACAAGGTCGCGCCGGTGCTCCAGACCCGGTTCCGGCACGTCCTCGTCGACGAGTTCCAGGATACCAACCGCGTGCAGTACGACCTGGTGAGCCGGCTGGCGGCGGCGACGCGCAACCTCACCGTGGTGGGCGACGACGACCAGTCGATCTACGCGTGGCGCGGGGCCGAGCCGAAGAACCTGCTCGAGTTCGATCGCGAGTTTCCCGACGCACGGGTGATCAAGCTCGAGCACAACTATCGCTCGACACAGACCATCCTCGACGCGGCCAACGGCGTGATCCGTCACAACCGCGATCGCCACGACAAGCAGCTGTGGACCGACAAGGGGATGGGCGATTCGCTCGAGCTCTACCAGGCGGGTGACGAACGCGGCGAGGCGTACTTCATCGCGCAGTCGATCCGTCGCTTGATCGACGACGGCCCGCTGTCACCGAACGACATCGCGATCCTGTACCGCACCAACGCGCAGTCGCGCGTGCTCGAGGAGTACCTGCGGGCGGCACGCGTGCCGGCCAAGGTCGTCGGAGCGGTGTCGTTCTTCGAGCGCAAGGAGGTCAAGGACGCACTCGCGTACCTGCGTCTCCTGGTCAACCCGGCGGCCGACTCGGCGTTTCAGCGGATCGTCAACGTCCCGGCGCGCGGCATCGGCGAGGCCACCGTCGATCGACTGCGGGCGGCGGCGCGCGCGAACGGCACGGGGCTGTGGGCAGCGGCGCGGGCGGCGGCGCGCGGCGAGGTGTCGTCGATCGGAACCGGACCGCGTCGCAAGCTCGCGAGCTTCGTCGAGCTGATCGACGGGCTCCGCGACGTGATCGCGCAGGGCGCCTCGGTCGGAGAGACGCTGATCCAGATCGTCGATCGGAGCGGGCTGCGCGCCAAGCTCGAAGCCGAGGACTCCTCGGAGTCGCGCGACCGGCTCGCCAACCTCGCCGAGCTCGTGTCCACGGCCACCGACTTCGATGACCAGTACGGCGAGGCCTCGTTCGAGGGCGACGGTGACGTCGATGTCGATGGCGATCTCGCGGTCGAGCGAGGTGATGACTCCGATGCGGGCGAGCCCGACGGCGAACCGGCGACACCGATCCACGGCTTCCTCGAACGGGTCGCGCTGTCGTCGCCCGGCGACCAGACCACGCAAGATCAGGTCTCGCTGATGACGATCCACATCGCCAAGGGCCTCGAGTGGCCGGTCGTGTTCCTGACGGGCCTCGAGGACGGGCTGTTCCCGTCGTTGCGATCGATGGGCGATGGCGATCGCGCCGGCGAAGACGCGATCGTCGAGGAGGAGCGCCGCCTGGCGTACGTCGCGATCACGCGCGCGCGAGAGAAGCTCGTGCTCACCCACGCGCGAACGCGCCGGCAGTGGGGCGAGATCCGCATCCAGGGGCCGTCGCGATTCCTCGGGGACATCCCGACGGGATGTTTCGGGCTGACCTCGCGGGATGCGCCCAAGCGTCCATCGATCGTGCCGCGCGGTCCGCGGCTCGCGCCGTTCGGCGAGCACGGCGGTCCGGAGGCGAGCGGGCAGTGGCGGCGTGGCGGTCGCGGAGGCGGCTGGGCGAAGGGGTCGCGCGGCCGGGGAAGCGCGAGAGATGAATTCGACCAGCGCCTCGACGACGACGAGCCCGTGTTCGATCTCGACGCCGACATCGGAGGGCCACCCGGGTTCGTGGTCGGTGCGACCGTCACGCACGCGTCGCACGGCATCGGTCGCGTGGTCGCGGTCGCCGGCCTGGGGCGCGATCAGAAGGTCGTCGTCGAGTTCGCGACGATCGGACGCAAGACGGTGTACGCGCGGTTTCTGAGCGCCGACGAGCACGCCATGGGCGACGACGGGCTCAACTGACTCGCTGCCCTCGCGTCGTCGGCCGAGCTCGCTCGTGCCCGGTTCCACGGAACCAAAGCGGAACCAACCCCGTTGCTCGGTGTCCCACTGCCATGCGTCGTGCGCTGCTTGGCGTGCTCGGGGTGTGCGTGGTCGTGTGTGTGGTCGCGCCCGCGGTCGGCCATCCCGACCCCTCGCCGATCCGCCATGCGATCCGGATCCGGATGCCCGTGTTTCGTGCCTGCTACACCGAGGAGCTGGCCAAGCACCCCGGGCTCGAGGGCAAGGTGATCGCGACGTTCACGATCGCCACCACCGGCAAGGTCACCGAGAGCCGCGCGAGGGGCTTGCCGGTCGTCGAGGACTGCGTCGCGAAGGTGATCCGCACGATCACGTTCCCGCCGATCCGCAAGGGATCGACGATCGTCAACTATCCGTTCGTGTTCGTGCCCCACTGAGGTGTGAGGCGGAGCCCGAGCCCGAGCGCCGCGGCTGCCTCGCCGAGGGACCTGTCCTTGCCGTGCTCGGACAGTCCTCGCGCGCTTGCACGCCTCGAGCATGAGACGTGAGCCACGTGCACGCACGGCGACGAGCGCGAGCGCCGCGGCTGCCTCGCCGAGGGACCTGGCCCCGCCGTGCTCGGACAGTCCTCGCGGTGAGCGATCGTGCACGCACGGGCCTCGCGCTGCCGCTGCGGAACTGCGCGCGGCGGGGCCGGTCCCATCGGCGGGCGTGCCGCGTGACGAGATCGCGCACGTAGGAACCACGCCGGCACACGCGACGTGCAGCGACGCGGGTGGATGGCACCGGCGCGGTTTACCGGCGGCGCCACCGACGAGGCGACCAGGCCGAGCGCACGATCTCGTCGATGCACTTCGTTCGCAGGCGTGTCGGCGAGCGCCGAGTGCGCACCCGAGCTCGAGTCCGAGTCCGAGTCCGAGTCCGAGCCCGAGTCCGAGTCCGAGCCCGAGCTCGAGTCCGAGCCCTACCCAGTCCGAGTCCGAGTCCGAGTCCGAGCGCGAGCACGAGCACGAGCACGAGCACGAGCGTTGGTTCGAGCGCGAGCGCCGCGGCTGCCTCGCCGAGGGACCTGGCCCCGCCGTGCTCGGACAGTCCTCGCGGTGAGCGGTCGTGCAAGCAAGGGCCTCGCGCTGCCGCTGCGGAACTGCGCGCGGCGGGGCCGGTCCCATCGGCGGGCGCGCCGCGGTGACGAGACCTCGCACGTAGGAACCACGCCGGCACACGCGACGTGCAGCGACGCGGGTGGATGGCACCGGCGCGGTTCACCGGGCCGAGCACACGGGTGCGTCGATGCAGGCGACTCGCGCGCGGGTGTGTTCGAGCGCGAGCCCGAGCCGAGCCGAGCGACGCACGGGCGACGAGCGCGAGCGCCGCGGCTGCCTCGCCGAGGGACCTGGCCCCGCCGTGCTCGGACAGTCCTCGCGGTGAGCGATCGTGCACGCACGGGCCTCGCGCTGCCGCTGCGGAACTGCGCGCGGCGGGGCCGGTCCCATCGGCGGGCACGCCGCGGTGACGAGACCTCGCACGTAGGAACCACGCCGGCACACGCGACGTGCAGCGACGCGGGTGGATGGCACCGGCGCGGTTTACCGGCGGCGCCACCGACGAGGCGACCAGGCCGAGCGCACGATCTCGTCGATGCACTTCGTTCGCAGGCGTGTCGGCGAGCGCCGAGTGCGCACCCGAGCTCGAGTCCGAGTCCGAGTCCGAGCCCGAGCCAGCCCGAGCACGAGTCCGAGCCCGAGCCAGCCCGAGTCCGAGTCCGAGTCCGAGCCCGAGCCCGAGTCCGAGTCCGAGCCCGAGCCCGAGCACGAGCACGAGCCCGAGCCCGAGCCCGAGCACGAGCACGAGCCCGAGCCCGAGCCCGAGCACGAGCACGAGCACGAGCCCGAGCCCGAGCCCGAGCCCGAGCACGAGCCCGAGCCCGAGCCCGAGCCCGAGCCCGAGCACGAGCACGAGCACGAGCACGAGCACGAGCACGAGCACGAGCACGAGCACGAGCACGAGCGTTGGTTCGAGCGCGAGCGCCGCGGCTGCCTCGCCGAGGGACCTGGCCCCGCCGTGCTCGGACAGTCCTCGCGGTGAGCCGTCGTGCACGCAAGGGCCTCGCAGCTGCCGCTGCGGAACTGCTCGCGGCGGGGCCGGTCCCATCGGCGGGCGCGCCGCGGTGACGAGACCTCGCACGTAGGAACCACGCCGGCACACGCGACGTGCAGCGACGCGGGTGGATGGCACCGGCGCAGTTCACTGGCTCGAGCACACGGGTGCGTCGATGCAGGCGACTCGCGCGCGGGTGTGTTCGAGCGCGAGCCCGAGCCGAGCCGAGCGACGCACGGGCGACGAGCGCGAGCGCCGCGGCTGCCTCGCCGAGGGACCTGGCCCCGCCGTGCTCGGACAGTCCTCGCGGTGAGCGATCGTGCACGCACGGGCCTCGCGCTGCCGCTGCGGAACTGCGCGCGGCGGGGCCGGTCCCATCGGCGGGCACGCCGCGGTGACGAGACCTCGCACGTAGGAACCACGCCGGCACACGCGACGTGCAGCGACGCGGGTGGATGGCACCGGCGCGGTTTACCGGCGGCGCCACCGACGAGGCGACCAGGCCGAGCGCACGATCTCGTCGATGCACTTCGTTCGCAGGCGTGTCGGCGAGCGCCGAGTGCGCACCCGAGCTCGAGTCCGAGTCCGAGTCCGAGCCCGAGCCCGAGTCCGAGTCCGAGCCCGAGCTCGAGTCCGAGCCCTACCCAGTCCGAGTCCGAGTCCGAGTCCGAGCGCGAGCACGAGCACGAGCACGAGCACGAGCACGAGCGTTGGTTCGAGCGCGTGCGCCGCGGCTGCCTCGCCGAGGGACCTGGCCCCGCCGTGCTCGGACAGTCCTCGCGGTGAGCGGTCGTGCACGCAAGGGCCTCGCGCTGCCGCTGCGGAACTGCGCGCGGCGGGGCCGGTCCCATCGGCGGGCGCGCCGCGGTGACGAGACCTCGCACGTAGGAACCACGCCGGCACACGCGACGTGCAGCGACGCGGGTGGATGGCACCGGCGCGGTTTACCGGGCCGAGCGCACGATCTCGTCGATGCAGGCCGCGTAGTCGACGGGGTCTCCCGTCCATCCGCACGCGGGTGTGTCCGCTGTGATCCCGAGGTCGGCATTGCCTGCCAGGATGGTCGGCCAGCCCAGCCGCGGCCCGACATGGACCACGGGCACGTTCTCTAAGACGCGCCCACGTGGATCCGTGAATCGCAGCTCGCCGCCCGCTCCGATCGCGATCTGGAAGCCGTACTCGTGGACGTGACGGTGGTGCCAGCTGCACAGCGAGGCCAGGTTCGCGAGCTCGGTGTTGCCGCCGTCGGCCCAGTGCTGGACGTGATGTCCCTCGAGAAACACGCGCGTGTTGCAGCCCGGAAACCGACACGTTCGATCGCGAAGGAGCAGCGCGCGCTTCATCGCACCCGGGATGGTGCGCCGCTTGCGGCCGATCGAGAGTGGCGTGCCGCACGCGTCCTCGACCACTTCGGTGATGCCGCAATCGCACGCCAGCCGGCGTGCGGCCGCCCGGGAGATGCACTCGCCATCGCCGAGCACGCCGACGTCGATGGTGCTGCGGTCGACCGCACCGCCATCGATCCTGCTGTCATTGATCTGGCCATCGATCCGGCCGTCGATCCGGCCATCGATCCGGCCATCGATCCTGCCGCCATCGATCCTGCCGTCATTGATCTGGCCATCGATCTGGCCGTCGATCCGGCCGTCGATCCGGCCATCGATCCTGCCGCCATCGATCCTGCCGTCATTGATCTGGCCATCGATCTGGCCGTCGATCCGGCCATCGATCCGGCCATCGATCCGGCCATCGATCCTGCCGCCATCGATCCGGCCGTCGATCGCACCGTCGTCGATCGCACCGCCGTCGATCGCACCGCCGTCGATCCTGCCGTCGATCACGCTGCCGTCGATCGCACCGCTATCGATCACGCTGCCGTCGACCGCACCGCCGTCGATCGCACCGCCGTCGATCGCACCGCCGTCGATCGCACCGCTATCGATCACGCTGCCGTCGACCGCACCGCCGTCGATCCTGCCGCCATCGGTCCGGCCATCGATCACGCTGCCGTCGATCGCACCGCCATGGATCACGCCGTCGATCGCACCGCCATCGATCGCGACGTCGCTCGTCGCGGACGAGCTGTCAACTCGATGGTGTGGTGCGCGAAGGGTCTCGGCCTGGACCGTGACGATCAGATCGATCGGCGAGCGCTGCATGGCCGAACCGCGCACGATCTCCTGCGCCATCGCGACCATCGCATCTGCACGATCGAAGCGGCGCACCGGTGCGTCGACCACGGCCGCCTGCCGATCCGGTCCCGCCGCGCGTGACGACACGAGATCCCTTGATTTCGCCGGTTCCGCGGGACCGTCGCTGTCGGCAGATGGGGGGATCTGCCCGCGTTGCGTTTCCATCGACGGAGCAGGTGTGGCGTCTCGCATGGACGGCACCTCGAGAGCCTCACTCTGCGACCTGGTCGCCGGATCGGGGGAGGGCGCCGGCTCCGCGGAGCCGCAGCTGTCGGCAGACGGGGCCAGCGACCTGGTCGCCGGATCGGGGAAGGGCGCCGGTTCCGCGGAGCCGCAGCTGTCGGCAGACGGGGCCAGCGACCTGGTCGCCGGATCGGGTGAAGGCGCCAGTTCCCCGGAACCGCTCGCACGGCATCGCTCCTTCGCGACCCGCTCCAGCGCGGTCCACACGAGTGCGGCTTCCTCGGGATGGAGCGTGGCGGTGATGCGGACCATGCCGTCGTCGAGCTCGCGCCGCGTGACGTGGCGGCGCTGGCGATCATCGGCCGGCGTGGTGTCTGCATCGTGGCGCTCGACCGAGGCGTAGAGCCGGCAGATCTTCTCGAGCTGGGCACCGGTCGCATAGCGAGCCTGCTCGAGCAGGCACGCTTCGTTGGTCGGCGTCGCGACCCGCGTCATCGCGCGCACCTTCGAGTACGACATCTCGCCGCGCCGGAGCGCGTCGTCGATCAGCGGCAGCTCGCCCAGGCGGTTTGCCACCCGGACGTGCTCGCGCGCGGTGCGGCCATCCCACCCGACCCGCCAGCTCAGCCAGTTCGCGCACGACATCGCGCCGGCGCGATACCAGCCGCCGGCCTGGTCGAACGCGCGGAGGTCGGTGAGCAGACGATGGGTCGCCGCGTCGAGGTGGGCGGCGTGCATCGCGATCTGTTCGCCGAGTAGCTCGAGCTCCAGCTGTTCGCTTGTCATTAATGATCTCTACAACACGGGTATGACAATTAAGAACCAGTCGTCTCGGTCATGCTTCGGGCGAATCGTCGACGAGAAATCGCATCCGATCGTGCGATCGTGATTCCGTCGACTCGCGATCTGAAACACAGTTGATGTCCGGTGAGCCGGACATCGCCTCGCTGTTTCGTTGGAAGCGGATGGTCTCCAGGTCGGTCAATGTGCCGGGACGCGACGACCGGAATTGGCGGATGCACGCGCGGATCTGCATCGCGGGTCAGCTGAGCGAGCAGTCGGACCGGTCCGGCGGAAATGCCGCGCAGGACAAACTCGCCGCCCGGTCGACTCCGCGACGACGTGGCCGCACCATCCCGCTTGGAACTGCAGCGGGCCGCGAGGTCTTAGCCGGTTCCGGAACGAGATGACCGTCCACGCCTCTTCACCGGCGACGACTTCCACGTCCCGAGATGCTGTCGATCAGGTGGCGGAACCAAACTCGCCGACCGGTGTCCGCAGGGACGCGCGGCGTTCGTTGCTCGTGCTCGATCCGTCTCCGATCGCTCGGGGGTCACGGCAGCGGATCGAGACGCGGCACGCTGTCGCCGGGCTTGTCCGGGATCTCGATGTACGCACGCCCGGCCTCGTGATGACACGTGTTGCACGACCCGGACGCCGTCGCGAACCCGCGGGCAAACTCCGTCGCGTCGTGCTTGGCAAGTCCCGCCTCGAGCGCGTTCTCGATCGCGGGGACGAAGAGCTTGGCGAGCTGTGGAATGTCGGCGTGGACGTCGTCCGGAATCTCCGCGCGCGGTACGTCGTCGAATCCCTCGCGCAATTCGCCGAGCTCGAACGATGCGAGATCCCAGCGCTTGGCGACCGCGGCACGGCCGAGGAGCTCGAATCGCCGCCCGATCTGCGTCATCACGTCGCCGAAGTGCGGCGCCGGCGGCGGCGGCGTGCCGCTGTGGCACGCGACCACGACCACGACCACGAAGGACGTCCCGATCGCTCTGATCATCATGGCGGATACTTCTTTTTGGCGGGTCCCTTGGCCACCGCGTGGTTACTTGTGCGCGGTCGCCTTCTCGGCGTCGACGTACGCGACGCGGAGGTCGTAGGTCAGGCTGCCGATCAGCTTCTGCTCGGCCTCGTCGAGGTTGCCCTTGGTCTTGAGCTCGAGCATGCCGAGCACGTCGATCAGGTGGCGCGCCGTCTCGAGATCGATCGGGTGCGTCTTGCCGTCGGGTCCCGGCATCTTGCCGAGCGCGATCAGCGCGGTCGAGGCGAGCGAGAGCACGTGGGTCGAGAAGTCGACGGGGCCTAGCGCTTCCGGCTGGTCCGTTACCATGGCCGGAACATATACCCACCGCGCGGTGTTCAGGGGGAGACGACGGGTCCCCGTGCGATCCACGGGCATGCACCCGCGATCCGTGTAATCGTTGACCGTGTCCATGGATACCCTGCGCGATCCGGTCCCCACCGCGTCGGACTCGTCGAGCTCCCCGGACTCCTCGGGGACCCCGGACGAGCCGAATCCGAGCGGCACCCTCACCGGGGCACCGCCGGCCCGCAGCGGCTCGCAGTCGGCCGAGCCGGCGCCGGGTGCCTCGGGGGCCATCGCCGATCCTGGATCGGGGGCGGGCGCTCCGACCCCGGTCACGCCGGCGGCGTCGCCGACGATCGACGTCGCCCAGCTGACCGAGGAGGTCAAGGTCGCGAGCGCGTTCCTCGACGACGTGTTCGAGCAGGTCGGCAAGGTCGTCGTCGGACAGCGCGAGATGGTCGAGCGCGTGCTGATCGGCCTGCTCACCGGCGGTCACTGCCTGATCGAGGGTGTGCCGGGTCTCGCCAAGACGCTCACGGTCAAGACGCTGTCGCAGACCATCAACGCGTCGTTCTCGCGCATCCAGTTCACGCCCGACCTCCTGCCCGCCGATATCACCGGCACGATCATCTACAACATGCACACCGGGCAGTTCACGCAGAAGCGTGGCCCCCTGTTCGCCAACCTGGTGCTCGCCGACGAGGTCAACCGCGCCCCGGCGAAGGTGCAGTCGGCGCTGCTCGAGGCGATGCAGGAACGCCAGGTCACGATCGGCGACATGACGCACCCGCTGCCCGATCCGTTCCTGGTGCTCGCGACCCAGAACCCGATCGAGCAGGAGGGGACGTTCCCGCTCCCCGAGGCCCAGCTCGATCGCTTCATGCTGCTGATCAAGGTCAGCTACCCGACCGCCAGCGACGAGCGCGCGATGCTCGACCTGATGAGCGCGCTCGAGCATCCGACCGCCTCGGAGGTCGCGTCGATCGAGCAGGTGAGGATGGCGCGCAAGCTGGTCGGCTCGATCTATATCGACGATCGCGTGCGCGACTACATCGTGCACCTCGTGCAGGCGACCCGCCGTCCGCGCGACTACGGGCTGGCCGAGCTCGCGCCCCTGATCGAGATCGGCGGTTCCCCCCGCGCGACCCTGTGTCTCGCGTCGAGCGCCCGTGCGCACGCGTTCATCCGCCACCGCGCGTACGTCACGCCCGATGACATCAAGGCGATCGGGCTCGACGTGCTCCGCCATCGCGTCGCGATCACCTACGAAGCCGAGGCCGAGGAGGTCAGCTCCGAGGACGTGATCCGCCGGATCTTCGAGTACCTCCCGGTGCCGTAGAGGGAGCCGCATG
Source organism: uncultured delta proteobacterium (assembly GCA_963772655.1). Classification (GTDB taxonomy): domain Bacteria; phylum Myxococcota_A; class Polyangia; order Haliangiales; family Haliangiaceae; genus JABFXX01. Next base: position 2,455,797 of record CAVYYE010000002.1, on the reverse strand, counting down.
GCGCTGACCACCGCGGAGCTGTTCAAGAAGGCGCGCAAGATCGAGATCGCCGCGCGCCGGCTCGTCGACGAGCAGCTCTCGGGGCAGTACCACTCGGTGTTCAAGGGCCGCGGCCTGATCTTCTCCGACGTCCGCCAGTACTACCCCGGCGACGACGTGCGCTCGATCGACTGGAACATCACCGCGCGGATGAGCCAGCCGCACGTCAAGCAGTTCGTCGAGGAGCGCGATCGCACCGTCAATCTGATGGTCGACATGAGCGCATCGGGCTACTTCGGGTCGCGCGGCGCCTCCAAGCGCGAGCTCGCCGCGGAGCTCGCGGCCGTGGTGGCGTTCTCCGCGATCAAGAACAACGATCGGGTCGGCCTCTACATCGTGACCGACAAGGTCGAGCGGTTCGTGCCACCGAAGAAGGGCCGTCGCCACGTGATGCGCGTGATCGGCGAGATCCTGGCGTTCGAGCCGTCGTCGCGCGGCACCGACCTCGCGGTCGCGCTCGATCTGCTCGGCAAGATCGCGCGCCGCCGCTCCGTGGTGTTCCTGGTGTCGGACTTCTTCTCGGAGGGCTGGGAGCGCGCGATGCAGATCGCTCGCCAGCGCCACGAGATGGTGCCGGTCGTCGTCGGCGATCCGCTCGAGGAGGCGCTGCCCCCGATCGGCATCGTGATGCTCGAGGACCTCGAGACCGGCGAGCTGGTCGAGCTCGACACGACGTTCCACGCACGCCAGGACTTCGCGCGCCGGGCGGATCTCCTGGCGCGGACCCGCGATGCGGCGCTGCGCCGGCTCAACCTCGACGTCGTCGAGATCAAGACCAACGAGTCGTACGTCGACGCGCTGATCGCGTTCTTCAAGGCCCGCGCGAAACGGATGGCGCACGGATGAGGCGGGGACGAGGGATCCGGCTCGGCGTGCTCGCCGGCGTGGTAGCGCTCGCGGCAATCGCGAGCGCGCAGCCGCTCGATCCGACGGTGCCGCCGTCGGGAGATCCGTGGGGCGGCTCGGGGGGCGTTTCGGGCTCCGCAGGCTCCGCGGGATCCGGAGGCGGCTCGGCCGCGGGCTCGGCGGGATCTGGATCGGCGAGCACGGTGAATCCCGGCTCGGGCTCGGGCTCGGCGACGGCAGATCCCGGAACGGGTTCGGGTTCGGGTTCGGGCTCGGGCTCGGCGAGCCCGACGATCATCCAGATCCCCACCGACGCCAACGCTCCGGACGTCAGCGCTGCCGCGTCGCCGACCACGGTCACGCTCGGCAAGAAGTTCACGTTGTTCGTCACCGCGACATTCAACGCGGGCGTCACGGTGAACCTCCGCGAGCCGCTCGAGCTCGGGCCAGCGTTCGAGGTCACGCGCCGGGTGTCCGAGGACAAGCCGGCCGGCGACGGTCGGACCACGCGCGAGTGGCAGGTCGAGGTGATCGCCTGGGAGATCGGTGACGTCGCGGTACCGCCCGTCGCGGTGACGTTCACCGCCTTCGGCAAGGCCGGCCAGGTCGCGACCAACCCGGTCAAGATCAAGGTCACCGGGCTGCTCGGCGATCTCGTCGACGATCCGAAAGCGATGCGCGCCGACGCGCCGCCGGAGGAACTGCTGACCCGCGACTGGTTCTGGCTCTACGTCGCGATCGGCGCGGCGGTCGGACTGGTGATGTTGATCTCGGTCGTGATGTGGCTGCGCGCCCGGCGCCGGCGCCGCAGCGTCTACGTCGGCGTCGGCGGCGCGGCCGCGACACGCAAGTTCGATAGCGCGAGCGAGCGCGCGCTCCACAAGCTGCGCGAGATCGAGAACAGTGGCGTGCTCGAGCGCGATGCCGACCGCAAGGATGGCTACGCGTCGATGGTCGAGACCATCCGCGAGTACATCGCGAGCCGCTACCGCGTGGTGTCCCAGGACCAGACGTCGGCGGAGCTGCTCCGCAAGCTCGAGCGGGTCGCTCCGGCCGACGAGCACGCGATGATCGGCGACTGGCTCGAGCGCTGCGACATCGTGAAGTACGGCGGTCTCCGGGCGAGCGTCGAGCAGGCGAACGCCACGCTGTCCAAGGCGCGCGATCTGATCGTCGCGACGACCTCCGAGCCGGCAGCCGCGAAGTCGTCGCGGTCGCTCGAGGCCTCCGGCGATCGGGAGGCGGCCTGATGGCGTCGCGAGCGACCAACGGTCGCGAGCCGACGGGCGTTCGCGTGCTGCGGATCGCGTGGCCGTGGCTGGTGTCCGCGTTCCTCGGTCTGTTGTTGTGGTTCGTGATCCGTGACTATCTGACCCGGGCACGCGGTCCCGAGGAGCTCGAGTGGCACGACCCGCACGCGATCTGGTTGGTGTCGGCAGCGGTGCTGATCGGGGCGATCGTGTTTCATCTCCAGCGCCGCCGCGTGGCGACGATGGGGTTCTCGCAGGTCGGCGTGATCGGTGTACGCGGTGCGGGCACGTGGTTCTCCGACATCCCCGGCGTGCTGCGCGTGCTCGCGGTCGCCACCCTCGCGATCGCGCTGTCGCGTCCCGAGACCTACCGTACCGTGATCCACCAGGAAGAGTCGGTCGACATCATGATCGTGTTCGACATGTCGAAGTCGATGGAGGAGACCGATCTCCCGCGCGATCGCATGGATGCCGCGCAGCGCGTGATCCGACGGTTCTTGCGCCGCACCAAGCAGGACCGCGTGGGGCTCGTGATCTTCGGCCAGCAGGCGATGCTGCACACGCCGCTGACCCACGACATGAAGATGCTCGAGCAGGTGGTCGCCGACCTCGCGATCGGCGATGTCCCCGAGCTCGGGACCGCGATCGGCGACGGCCTCGCGATGGCGCTCGCGGTGCTGCGGCGCTCCGACGGCCAGTGCGATCCGAAGCCCGGCGCACCCAAGACGTGTCCGGAGGACTTCACGTGCTCGAACAAGGGGTTCTGCGAGGGCAAGAAGCGGAACAAGGTCGTGATCCTGCTATCCGACGGTGACAACAACTGGGTCACGCGGTTCAACCCCGACGAGGCGGCGCGCACCGCGCGCGAGATGGGCGTGCAGGTCTACACGGTGTTGGTCGGACGCGAGGAGTCGGATCTGTTCGGCGGCATGTCGGTCAACCCGGCGACGCTGCGCAACATCGCCCAGATCACCGGCGGCGAGTTCTTCCGCGCCACCGACTACGAGTCGTTCGACCGCGGGTTCCAGACCGTGCGCAAGAAGCTCGATACGGTCAAGCGCATCCACAAGGAGCGCGTGCCGGCCGACCAGCTGTTCGCGGTGCTCGTGCTGATCGCCGTCGGGTTGATCTCGCTCGAGTTGCTCCTGTCGCACACCCGACTCCGGAGGCTGCCCTGATGAAGGTGCTCGGCGTCCAGTTCGTGCACGAGCAGCTGCTGTGGGCGGCGTTGATCATCGTGCCGATGTTCGTGGCGGCACTCGCCGTCTACGATCGCGCCCGGCGGCAGTCGCTGACGCGCCGACTCGGCGAGCTCCCCGTGCTGGGGCGCGTGATCGCGAGCGCATCGCCGGGCCGCCGGATCGTCAAGGACGTGCTCGTCGGGCTCGCGCTGATGTTGCTGGTGTTCTCGGCGGCGCGCCCGCAGCTCGAGGGGCACCGCAAGCTCCAGCTCCGCGGGCTCGACCTGGTGCTCGCGGTCGACGTCTCGAAGTCCATGATGGTGGGCGACGTCGGGCCGACCACCGAGATGAAGGACAAGGGCATCGAGCCGTCGCGCCTCGGTCGTGCGCGCGAGCTCGCGACCGCGTTGATCGAAGAGCTCCCCGGCGATCGCATCGCACCGGTGGTGTTCGCCGGCGCGGCCGCTCACTTCCCGCTGACCGAGGACCACCAGGTCGCGAGCCGGTTCCTCGACGATCTCGGTCCCAACGATCTGCCGCCGGGCTCGAACCTCGCCGAGGTGTTCCGGGTGTCGCGCTGCTTGCTCCGGCCCGATCTGTACGAGGACCTCGGCTGCAAGAAGATCGGGCGCCGCGGCCACGGCGGTGATCCGCTCGACGGCGAGAGCCTCGATCCCGAGGACAAGGGCACCGACAAGACCGAGACCGAGGAGCCGCAGGAGGAGGTCGAGCGCGGCAAGGCGATCGTGCTCCTCACCGACGGTGGCGACGCCGACGCCGACACGCTGCGCGAGGTCGCGACCGCGCGCGAGCTCGGGATCGCCGTGTTCATCGTCGGTCTCGGGACGCCCGAGGGCGGCACGGTCTACGAGATCGATCCCGTCACGGGACGGCGCACCGATACGCCCAAGCAGCTACCCGACGGAACGATCGTGATCTCGAAGCGGGACGACGCGGCGATGAAGGCGATCGCGGCCGCCGGCGGCGACGAGAACCGCTACCTGATCGCGCCGCCCAAGGGCGCCGACGTGAGCCCGATGCCGATCGTCGCGGCGCTGCGCGGGGTCGAGCGCGGGCTCGCCACCAAGCAGGTGAAGGAGATGCGCGACATCTACCAGCCGTTCGTGTTCGCGGCGGTGATGTTGCTCCTGATCGAGGCCGCGATCGGCACCCGCCGTCGACAGAGGTACCCGGAGGCGTGATGGCACGGCCCGAGATGGCGTGTCATGCTCGATGGATGCGTCGCGCCCACGCGTTCGCGCTCCTGCTCGCGCTTGCCGCGTGGGATCCGTTGCGTTCGCCCGATCCAGCGGTGCGCGAGGGCAACGAGGCCTACCAGGCCGGGCGCTACGACGACGCGCTGGCCGCATACGACCGCGCGAGTGGCGACGTCGATCCCGACGGGCTCGCGTACGACCGCGGCACCGCGAAGCTCAAGAAGGCCGAGGGCGTGAAAGACCCGGCCACGAAGAAGCAGCTGGTCGAGGAGGGGATGAAGGATCTCGCGCAGGCAGCGCGAAGCCAGACCGATCCGCAGCTGCGCAGTCGCGCGAGCTTCAACCGCGGCAACCAGCTGATGAACGACGACAAGCTGGGCGAGGCGATCGAGTCGTACAAGCAGGCGCTGCGCGACGATCCGAGCTTCGACGACGCGCGCATGAACCTCGAGCTCGCGCTACGGAAGCGCCAGAAGAAGCAGCAACAGCAGCAGCGCGGTCAGCAGGGCCAACAAGGCCAGCAGGGCCAACAAGGGCAACAGGGCCAGCAGGGCCAGCAAGGGCAACAGGGCCAGCAAGGGCAACAGGGCCAGCAAGGGCAACAGGGCCAGCAAGGGCAGCAGGGCCAGCAAGGGCAACAGGGCCAGCAAGGGCAGCAGGGCCAGCAAGGGCAGCAGGGCCAGCAAGGGCAGCAGGGCCAGCAGGGCCAGCAAGGGCAGCAGGGCCAGCAAGGCCAGCAGGGCCAGCAAGGCCAGCAAGGCCAGCAGGGCCAGCAAGGCCAACAGGGCCAGCAAGGGCAACAGGGTCAGCAAGGCCAGCAGGGCCAGCAAGGGCAGCAGGGCCAGCAAGGCCAGCAAGGCCAGAACGGCCAGGGCCAGAACGGGCAGGGCAATCCGCAGAACGGCAACGGCGGCAACGGCAACGGCGTGCCGAGCCGGCGCAACCGCGGTCGCACCGAGCCCAAGAGCCCCGACACGCCGACCGATCAGAAACTCGACGATCTCGAGAACTACTCGCGCCGTCTGCAACGCGACGAGGCCCGCCGCAGCGCGTCGGGTGAGAACCGCGATCCGCAGAAGGACTGGTAGCCGTCTTCATCGTCCGACGTCGCTTCCGCGGTCGACCTCTGCTGGGTGCCCGCTCGCGAAGTCTTCCTTGCCCGACGTCGCTTCCTCGGTCGACCTTTTGGCCGGGTGCCCGCTCGCGAAGTCTTCGTCTCGCCCGGGCGGCGAGGGCTATGATCGCTCGCGATGCGCGTACTCGTCGTCGATCGCAACGCCGGCACGCGCGACGAGGTCGCCGGCATGCTCGACGATCACCACGTCGCGTGGGCACCGCGCGACGGCGTCACGGGGGCGTTGCGCAACGCGATCGCGCACGGCGCGGCGTTCGACGTCGTGTTGCTCGAGGCCGAACCGCCACCGACTCCGCAGCTCGTCCGCGAGCTGGTGACCCAGGGCGGTGGCGTGCGGGTGGTGCTGATGACCGGCGCGGACGGCGCGCCGATCGCCGAGCGGTGTGGCGCCGCCGACTTCGTGGTGCGGCCGTTCTCGGGATCGGAGCTGTCGTACCGGATCGGTCGTCCGCCGTCGGGGCAGCGCACCGACAAGCGGCGACCGCGCAAGAGCGACGTGTTGATCGGCACGGGGCCGTGGTTGCACGAGCTCTACGACCGGATCTCGATGGTCGCGTCGACCGACGTCACGATCGCGATCTTCGGGGAGAGCGGGACCGGCAAGGAGCTGGTCGCGCGCACGATCCACAACTCGTCGCCGCGGCACGACGCACCGTTCGTGGTGGTCAACTGCGCGGCGATCCCGGAGGCGCTGCTCGAGGACGAGCTGTTCGGCCACGTGCGCGGTGCGTTCACCGACGCCACGCGCGATCGCGAGGGTCTGCTCGCCGCGGCCGACACCGGGACGCTGTTCCTCGACGAGATCGGCGAGCTCCCGCTGCCGCTTCAGGCCAAGCTCCTGCGCGTCCTGCAGTCGCAGGAGTTCCGGCGGATCGGCGATGACCAGGATCGCCGCGTCGACGTCCGGATCGTCACCGCGACCAACCGCGATCTCGACCAGCTGGTCGCGCGTGGGAGCTTCCGGCAGGACCTCTACTACCGGATCAACGTGTTCCCGATGCACTTGCCACCGCTGCGCGAGCGGCGCGAGGACATCGCGCTCCTGGTCCAGCACTTCATCAACAAGCTCCGCGGCAAGCTCGGCAAGCGGTGCGACGGCATCTCGCCGGAGGCGCTCGAGCGACTGAGCGCGTACGACTTCCCCGGTAACGTGCGCGAGCTCGAGAACAAGGTCCACCAGGCGATGGTGATCTCCGCCGGCCCGGTGATCTCCGCCGAGGACATCGCCCTCCCGCCGAGCCGCCGCAGCACCGTCGAGATCGATCTCGAGCGGCCGTTCCGCGCGCTCAAGCAGGAGGCGATCGACGCGTTCGAGATCGCCTATCTGACCGAGCTGCTCCGCGCGCATCGCGGCAACCTGACGCGGGCGGCGAAGGCCGCGGGGATCGATCGCAAGAATTTGTGGGCACTCGTCGAGCGTCACGGCCTCGATCGGACGCGGTTCAAGAAGCCGTAGTGGGGAGCGACGCCCTCGCTACCGCAGCTTGCCGGACAGCGCGGCGAGCAGGTCGTGATCGGCGGCGATCTTGCGCACCACCTGAGGCGACACGGTGCCGCTATCGATCAGGCGCGCGAGCGAGCGCTCGAGCGGGATCATGCCGGCATCGCGACCGGACTGGATCGCGGTGGGCAGCGTGTGGAGGTCACCCTTGCGGATGATGTTGCACACGGCACCGGTGACCGGCACGACCTCGTAGGCGGGGGCGCGCCCACCGTCGCGGCGCGGCAGCAGGAACTGGGTGATCACGGTGCGCAGCACGGCGGCGAGCTGCCACCGGATCTGGCGCTGCTGCGCATCGGTGAACGCGTCGATCATGCGATCGATGGCGCCGACGGCGTTGGGTGCGTGCAGCGTGGCGAGCACGAGGTGCCCGGTCTCGGCGGCGGTGAGGGCGGCGGCGATCGTGTCCTTGTCGCGAAGCTCGCCGAGCAGGATCACGTCGGGAGCCTCGCGCAACGCGGACTTGAGCCCGGCGGCGAACGACGGCACGTGGCGACCGAGCTCGCGCTGGTGGATGAGGCAGCGGCGCGGCGAGAACCGGTACTCGATCGGATCCTCGAGCGTGATCACGTGCGCGGCCCGGCGCTGGTCGAGGACGTCGAGGAGCGCCGCCAGCGTGGTCGACTTGCCACAACCTGTCGGGCCGCACACCAGGACGAGGCCGTCGCGGTAGTCGACGACGTGTCCGAGCTCGGCCGGCAGTGCGAGCTCGGCGAGGCTCGGCACGCGCTCGCGGATCAGCCGCGCCGCGATCGCGTAGCCGCCGAGGTGATCGAACAGGTTGACGCGCAGGCGCGTGCCCTCGATCTCGAGGCCGTGGTCGGTGTTGCTCCCGAGCAGCGCCACGATCGCGGCGAGCTCGGCGTCGTCGATCGCGCAGTCGAGTGGCTCGACCCGGCCGTCGAGGCGGACCCGTGGCGGCTGGCCGGTCGACACGATGACGTCGGAGGCACCGCGCTGGCTCGCGAGGAACACCGGTTCGACGAGCAGCTGCGCCAAGCGCGCGAGTGCCTCGGGGTTGGTCGCGGATGCGGGTGGGGCCACGGCGGCGACGGGCGTCGGTGGAGTGATCGTCGCGGGCGCGGCGGTCGTCGTAGCGGTGGTCGGGGCGGCCGGCGGCGATGACGGGGCGGGGGCCGGCGATCCGGGCTTCTTCGACCACCAGGCCGACTTGGGGGCAGCCGCAGCGGCACCGGCGTTCTTGCGCGCGACGCGCGCCGTCAGGCGCAGACCCGCGGGCGCCTTGTCGAACGTGCACTGGAAGCTCCCGCCGTCGGGATCCTCGAACACCACGGTCACCGGCGGGTCCTTGCCGTCGACGAGTGGCGCGGCGAACTCCGCGATCAGCTGCGGCTCGATCGCCCCCATCGACAGCGCCTCGACGGCACCGCGCCGGCGCAACGTCGGGATCTTGCCCGCTTCCAGCACGATCGCCTCGGCGTCGCGCAGGGTCATCACCCGCAACAGGGACCGGATCGCCGACACGGTCCAAGCATCGAGCAAACCGCGCGCCGCGCCAAGCCAGCGAAACGCGTGTCGTGCATCGGCGTCTAGATGGCGACCGCGTGCCAGCCTGGCAATCGCGGCGGATCCGCGCGCCGGCCTGGCAGCGCGGTCAGCCGATCGCGCGGGACGCGGAGGCGGACGTGGTCGTGGTGACCGGCTCGCCGAACGTGATCGCGCCGAACGTGTGCGTGGGGGCGAGGCCGAGCGCGAGCGGGTGCGCGACCAGCTCGCTCGACGCGAAGTGCTGCGGCAGCTCGGGACGGTCGGCGACCGGATCGGCGAGCGTCTTCTCGAGCACCATCGAGGTGTACTGGTCGAGCGAGTGCTCGCGGGTGTTGGCGTTGAGGATCACCTCGACGCCGCGATCGCGCGCGTACCGGGCGACGCCGCGGATCTCGCTCGCGCCGGGTGCATAGGCGTCGACGCAGATCCCGTTCTCGCTGATCGTCCACGCGCCGCGATCGGTGACCACCACCAGGCTGTGGTTCCCCAGGGTGTGCCCCGGCGTGCGCACGATCGCGAACCCGCCGCCGACCAGGTAGTCGCCGTCGAGCGCGACGATGCGGTCGGCCGGCACCCCGGCGAGGCACTCGGGGATGTACCAGTCGGTCTGCATCGGATGCAGGTTCGCCAGCGTGTCGAGCTCGGGGCGCTGTACGAGCAGCTTGGCGTTCGGCAGGTACGCCTGCCCATCCGGCCCCTGTCCATCCGCGAGCAGTCCCCGGACGTCCTGGACGTGCAGGTGATCGAACGTCACGTAGTCGATCGACTCGGGCGAGACTCCCCACGACGCGAGTGCCTGATCGATCGTGTGGTGGACCTTCCCGAGCACGCGGGTCGCCAGCGAGCCGAACCGCTGCTCGAGCCGCGCGAAGTACGGCGCCCGGCGAGAGCGCTCGGCATCGGTCGGGTTGATCAGGATCGAGATCGTGTGGGTGCCGGCGTCGACCTGGACCAGCTGGACCCGGTTCCTCATGAACACGTAGGGCAGCGGCGACGCTGCGGCACCCTGCAGTCCGAACTCGGTGGGGTAGGGGTAGGTCGCGATGTCGGCGGTGCGCACGCACCTCACGGTGCCGGTCGCCCGGATGCGATCGCGCAACGTTCGGCCGGCACGCCGCACTGCATCGAGACGGGCACCGCTCCCCCGAACCGCCCAGGCGGCGTCGAGATCGGTCAGGCGGACGAGGGCGGGGAGCTCCGACATGGGCGGACCGTACCAACTCGCTGCGGCGCCGCGAGGGAAATCCGCGCGATGGCTGTGGTAACGTCCGCGGCACATGGCCGTCGACGACCTGCGCAGCGGTACATGGGTCACGTACGTCGGAGGCCGTGCGACGTCGGCGCGACTCCGTCGTTGTCGCGTCGAGGTGGTTGCCGGTCCCGACGCCGGGCTCGTACGCGACATCGAAGCGAGCGTGATCCGGATCGGCGCGCGGCGTGGCAACGATGTCCAGCTCACCGACTCCAAGGTGTCTGGACTTCACTGCGAGATCCGGCTCGACGACCGCGGCTATCGGCTGCGCGATCTCGACTCGACCAACGGCACCTACGTCTCGCAGCTCCGCATCAACGACGTCTACATCCAGCCCGGCGCGCAGATCGCACTCGGCTCGACCCGCTTCAAGTTCGAGCCGCTGGGCGACTCCGTCGAGATCGAGCTATCCGACAACGACCGCTTCGGCTCGATGATCGGGCGCTCGGTCAAGATGCGCGAGATGTTCGCCCGGCTCGAGAAGCTCGCGCGCAGCGACACCACGGTGCTGGTCACCGGCGAGACCGGCGTCGGCAAGGAGCTGGTCGCCGAGGCCCTCCACGATCACTCGCCGCGCGAGAGCGGCCCGTTCGTCGTGCTCGACTGCGGCTCGATCCCGCCCAACCTGATCGAGAGCGAGCTGTTCGGTCACGAGCGCGGCGCGTTCACCGGCGCCACCAACTCGTACGCCGGTGCGTTCGAACGCGCGCACGGCGGCACGGTGTTCCTCGACGAGATCGGCGAGCTGCCGCTCGCGATGCAGCCCAAGCTGCTGCGCGTGCTCGAGCGCAAGGAGGTCCGCCGCGTCGGGGGCACCAAGACGCTCGAGGTCGATCTCCGCGTCGTCGCCGCCACCAACCGCGACCTCGGCGTCGAGGTCAACCGCGGTCGGTTCCGCGAGGACCTGTACTACCGGCTCGCCGTCGCGCGCGTCCACGTCCCTCCGCTGCGCGATCGCAAGGACGACCTGCCGCTGCTCATCGAGCATATCCTGGCGATGACGCCGGGCGGCGAGACCGCGTCGATCGCGCAGGAGACGATCGACCTGATGATGAAGCACGACTGGCCGGGCAACGTGCGCGAGCTACGCAACGTGATCGAGCGCGCCGTGCTGCTCTCGGAGACACCCGACAGCGAGGACGCTCTGCGCCGTGCGCCCGCCATGCCGCAACGCACGCCGAGCGACGGATCGATCACCAAGACGCCGTCGCAGACCGCGACCTCCTCCGAGTCGTCGATGACGGTTCCCGTCGATGTCGGCATCCCGTTCAAGCTCGCCAAGCAGAACGTGATCAGCGAGTTCGAACGCCGCTACATCTCGCGGCTCCTCGCCCAGCACGACGGCAACATCTCCGCCGCGGCGCGTGCCGCCGGCATCGATCGCATGAGCATCCACAAGATGCTGCACCGGCTCGGTCTCGCGAACCCCGGTCGCGACTGATCGATTGCTCGGCGACCACGTGCGACCGGCGACATGACGCGTCGCGTGTTTCGCGGCCGCGCCAGCGAGTGATCGGTTCCCGCCATCGCCGTGCACGACGTCCGCGATACTGGATGACAGATCGCGCCGACCGTTGCACCCGATGCGAAAACGCCGGAGCGCGAAGATTCGCGCTTGACCCACGAAGGCGTCGGCGGGAACGTCCCGCGCGATGAGGGAAACTGCGCAGGTTCGCCGCGTGGCGATGTGTTTCGTGCTCGCAGCGCTCGCCGCCTGCGGCCCCGACGGCCGCGATCAGGGCAACTGCACGAGCGTGTGTACGGCGCTCGGGTTCCAGCAGTGCAACGATGACGGCTCGTTCGAGCCCGCGATGGCATGCGGCCCCGACGAGATCTGCGACCCCAACAAGGGTTGCGTGACGTGCGTTCCCGACCAGCTGTACTGCGGCGGTCCGACGGCCAACGACGTGCTCCGGTGCAACTCCGAGGGGACGGGCGGCGAGCTCGTCGAGTCGTGCCCGGCCGACTCGGTGTGCAGCGAAGGTCAGTGCAAGACGCCGTGCGAGGCGGCGGAAGACAACCCGTCGAACCTCGGCTGCGACTTCTGGTCGGCGGATCTCGATAACGAGGCGTCGACGACGATCGGCATCACCAACGACGCGGCCGCGCAGCAGTTCGCGGTGGTCGCGGCGAACAACAACGACTTCCCGGTCACCGTCACGGTGCTGCGCAACGCGGCGCGGGTCGGCGAGGCGGTGTCCGAGCAGGTGGTGACCGCGGTGTCGGTGCCGCCGCGTACCGCCCAGCAGATCAACCTCCCGCAGGCGGAGGTCGACGGTTCGATGGGCCAGCACGCTGCGTACATGCGCAACACGGGCTCGGGCACGTTCGTGTCGCCGCACGCCTATCACATCGTCACCACCGGCCCGGTGGTGGTCTACCAGTTCAACCCGATCATCCAGCAGTACTCGAACGATGCGTCGACGCTGCTACCGATCCAGGCGCTCGGCACCGACTACATCGCGGTCGGGTTCCAGACGGCGAACCCGTGTGGCATCGCGCAGCTGCCGCAGGAATCGATCCCCGATCACGGCGCGCTCACGATCATCGCGCCGTTCGACGACACCAGCGTCACCGTCACCACCACGCACCCGATGATGGCGTCGGCGGGCGATAGCGGGTTCCAGATCCCGGCGATCCCCCGCGGCGGGTCGACGACGTTCACCACCGGCCGCTACACCGTGGTCAACCTCGAGACCGAGCAGCCCAACGGCACGATCGCCGACTGCATGTCGGCGATGGCCGATGGCGACACCACGGGCACGTACATCAAGGCCGACAAGCCGATCGTGGTGTTCACGTCGAGCGAGCGCGGCCTCGGCTTCGGTGGCGCCGACAACGTGGTGTACCCGCCGGACTGGGACGACCAGAACGACGACATCTGCTGCACGGATCACCTCGAGGAGCAACTGCTGCCAGTGACCGCGCTCGGTCGCGAGTTCGCGGTCGCGCGTAGCCCGATCCGCTCGACCGACTCGTCGGGCTGGATCGAGCCCGACATCGTTCGCGTGGTCGGCTCGGCCGACGGCACCACCGTGCACACCAGCCTGCAGGCGCCGTACGACCAGTTCACGCTCGATGCGGAGCAGCAGATCACGTTCGCGGCCAAGACCGGCTTCACGATCTCCGCCGACAAGGCGATCCAGGTCGCGAGCTACCTGGTTCCCCAGCACTTCGTGAAGCACGGCTTCATCGGCGATCCCAGCCAGGTCCTGATCCCGCCGGCCGAGCAGTTCCGCAAGGACTACGTGTTCCTCGTGCCGTCGACGTTCCAGAACAACTACGGCGTGTTCAGCAAGCCGGTCGCCGCGCACCTCGTGCTCGACGGCATGCCGCTCGACAGCGCCGAGTTCTCGGACTGCGTGACCGCGCCGATCGGCACGGTGGTGGGCGTCGACTACGAGCAGGTCACCTGCCCGCTGTCCGAGGGCCACCACGCCGTGTCGGCGGACATGGCGTTCGGCCTCGGCGTGTACGGCTACTACAACGTCGGCTCGTACGCGTACATCGGCGGCAGCGACGTGAAGTTGATCAACCCGATCTTCTGATCATGACGCGCGACGAGCTGGTCGCGATCCTCCGGAAGTACCGCCTCGCGGTCGAGGCCACCGTCTCGGCGAGCGGTGCGCCGCAGGCGGCGGTGATCGGGTACGCCGTCAGCGATCGACTCGAGGTCGTGTCCGACCTGGGTACGCTACACCGACTATTCGCAGGGAGCGCCGCGCATCGTCGAGCTGACCGAGCTCGGCGACTGATAGTAGGCTTCCGGCGGTGTCATCTGTCCCGAAGGCGATCCGCGAGCTCTACGATCCCGAGCGCTTCCGCGCCGACGGTCACCGGTTGATCGACGAGCTCGCCGACCAGCTCGCTCGCTGGGAGTCGCGTGACGGCAACGTCGTGCCGTGGCGCGACCCCGCCGAGGCGCGAGCGGCGTGGGACGATGCCCTGCACGCGGGCGCGCGCGCGCCCGACCCCGGTCGGCTGGTGCCCGACCTGATGGACGTCGCCCGTGGATCGACGGCGCTCTACCACCCGTACTGCATGGGCCACCAGGTACCGCCGCCGCTGCCGGCGAGCGTGCTCGCGGAGACGGTGTCGGCGCTCGTCAACAACGGCATGGCGATCGCCGAGATGGGACCGGCCGCCGTTCCGATCGAGCTCGCGGTGATCCGCTGGATGTGCGGCAAGCTCGGGTTGCCCGCCGGCGCCGGCGGCGTGCTGACGTCGGGCGGGTCACTCGGCAACCTGACCGCGCTGCTCGCGATGCGGCGGATCAAGGCCGGGTTCGACGTGTGGAACGACGGCGCGGCCGCGGGACCTCCGCTCGCCGTGATCGTGTCCGAGGACGCGCACTACTCGCTCGCGCGCGCGCTCCGCATCCTCGGCTGGGGCGAGGGCGGGGCGATCGCCGCGCCGGTCGATGCCGCGCACCGCATGATCCCCGCGGAGGTCGAGGCCGCGATCGATCGGGCACGGGGCCGCCGCGTGATCGGGATCGTCGCCGCGGCCGGCTCGACGGCGACCGGTGCGTTCGATCCGCTCGACGAGCTCGCCGACATCGCCGAGCGTCGCGAGCTGTGGCTGCACGTCGATGCGGCGCACGGCGGCGGCGTCGCGGTATCACCGGCGCAGCGCCCCAAGCTGCGTGGCATCGAGCGCGCCGATTCGATCGTGTGGGACGCCCACAAGCTGCTGATGATGCCGGCGCTGGTCACCGCGGTGCTGTACCGCCGCGAGGCCGATTCCTACGCCGCGTTCGCGCAGCAGGCGAGCTACATCTTCGCCGATGCAGACCCCGACTCGAGATGGTGGGATCTCGGTCAGCGCACGCTCGAGTGCACCAAGCGCGCGATGGCCGCCGAGCTCTACGTCGCGTTGCGCGCGTACGGCGAGGCACCGCTCGCGGCGATCGTCGATCGCCAGCACGCCCTCGCTCGTGCGCTCGCCGATCGCGTCGTCGCGGCACCCGACTTCGAGCTCGCGCTCGCGCCGGAAGCCAACATCGTGTGCTACCGGTACCGTCCACCGGATCGTGCACTCGACACGCTCGATGCCGACAACCGGCGGCTGCGCGAGGCGGTGGTCGCCGACGGGCGGTTCTACGTGGTCGGCACGCAGCTACGGGCCGGCTACCACCTCCGATCGACGTTGATGAACCCGCTGATCGAGGACACCGATCTCGACGCGCTCCTCGACTACCTCCGGCAGCTGTGGCGCGACCGATGCCGCGCGTGACCTTCGTCGGAGGTCCCGACGCCGAGGTCGAGGTCCCCGAGGGGCACACGGTCTTCGACGCCGGCGCCAAGATCACCGCCGGGATCGAGACCTCGTGCGTCGGCAAGGGCACGTGTGGGCTGTGCCGGGTGAAGATCGTCTCCGGCGCCGAGCACCTACCGCCCTACACCGACGAGGAGCGCAAGCACCTCGGCAACGTCTACCACATCACCAAGGTCCGGCTGGCGTGCCGGTGCCGGCTCGCGGGCGACGTCACGGTCTCGGTGGTGCGACGCAAGTCACGACCGTAAGGCGCGAAACGCTTTGCGGTCATGTAGAATGGCCCGGTGCGGTGGCTCTGGATCTCGGTGATGGTGCTCGGCTTCGCCGCCGGCACGCTCGCCGGTGGCACGAGCTGTCTGGTCGATCGCAAGTCGAACGACTTCGAGTGCTCGACGGAAGCCGACTGCGATGGCGGCCGGGCCTGTCAGGGCGGCTACTGCGTGACCGTCGATGCGCCGCTTCCCGGAGCTTGCGATACGTTGTGCCCGGCGCTCGGCGGCGTGTGCGAGGACGACACCTGCGTGTTCGATTCTCCGTCGTCGTCGGTCAGCTGCCCGTCGGGGATCCCGTGCGAGATCCACTGCGACGGCACCGGTGACTGCAGCGGGATCGTGTCGTGCGGCAATGCCTCGAGGTGCACGATCACGTGCGACGGGGATGGCAGCTGTCGGGGCTCGGTGTCGTGCGGCAACGCGGGTTCGTGCGACGTCTCGTGTGGTGGCACCGGGAGCTGCGAGAACAAGATCATGTGCGGGTCCAGACGGTGCGACGTGACGTGTGCCGGCGATGGCAGCTGCGATAGCGGCGTTTCCTGCAGCGCGTCGTGCGCGTGCGACGTGTCGTGCACGGGATCCGGCGCGTGCAGCACCAGCTCGAGTTGCCCGGGTAACCAGATGTGCGTCGCCGCGCCGGGTTGCACGTCGGCGGCGAACCCCTGCGATAGCTGCTAGCGCGGCTCGTCGCTCGACGTCGCTTCCACGCTCCCCTCGGCGGAGAATACGCCGACGGCTCGCTCGCGAAGTCACTTCTTCAGCTTGACGGCGATCGTCCTGGCCGCACCCTCGGTGACCTCGACGGTGACCACCGCCTTGCCGACGCCGGCGCGCGACACCACGAGGCGCTGGGTCCCGACGGGCAACCGGAACGTGCGCGGGCCGGACAGCGAGCCCGTACGTCCGAGCGCGACCCCGTTGCGCGACACGTTGGCGCTCATGATCGGGACCCCGGTCGGCGACTTGACCGCGAACTTCACGTACCCGAACTTCGCGACCGCCTTGAGGGACTCGCTGATCTCGGTGGTCTCGCCCGGTGCCAGATCGACGTGGAGCGTGATCGTCGTGTAGCCGGGCTTGTCGAGGATCAGCGTGAGGTTGGAACCGGCGGTGAGCCCCTCGAACGTCTTCGGCGTCTCGCCGTCGAGGCGGCGCCCGGCGAGCGTGATGCCGGCGCCCGGCGGATCGGTGACCACGTGGAGCTTCGACGGCGCGCGCACCAGCCGCGGGTGAACCAGGAAGGTCTCGCCGGGCGTCACGTTGACGGTCTCCTCGTAGGGCAGGTAGCCCGCGAGCTCGAGGTGGAGCTTGTACTTCTCGTCGGGCGGAAGGTTCTCGATCTTGACGCGCTGGCCGGCGGCCGCGCTCGCGATCGCCTGGCGGAACCGTCGCGGCCCGATCGCCTCGAGATAGCCCGACGCACCGGGCGGGTCGGACTCGATCAAGAGCGTTCCCGTCTTCGGCGCGATCACCGCCGCATCGGCTGCCGTGACCGAGGTGGGACCGCCACCGCCGGCGAGCTTCCACACCGCGAGCACGACCGCCGCGATCACCACCACGCCGATGATCGCGAAGCGCGCCAGCTTGCCGCCGCCCACACTCCCCGTGTCCGTCGGCTCGACCGGGAGGTTGCTGCTCGACGCTCCGACCTTGGGCACCTGCCCGGTGGGCGGTCCTCCGACCTCCGTGTGACGATCGCGATCGTGCGCGATGTCGTACAGCGAGTGGAGGTCGGTATTGCCGACCGCGACCTGCTCCTCCGTCGCGCGACGCGCGCGCGGACCGGCCACGCTGGTCGGTGCGTCGATCTCCTCGAGCCGCGACAGACCGTCGATGTCGACCTTGCGGAACAGACCCGTCGATCGCTCGCCCTTGAGATCTCCCCGCTCGATCGAATCCCGCTCGAGGGTCTCGGTCGATGGCGGCTTGCCATCGGTCACCGCGGTGCGCCGCGCGACCGACTGGTCGTGCAGCTGCTTGCGGATCACGTCGTCGAGCGCGCCGCGTCCCGACAGCCGCTTCGCCGGGATCACCGTCGCGAGCGCATCGGCCACGTCGAGCGCGGTGGCCATGATCGACGACTCGTACGACAGCTCGATCAGCTGGCGCAGCACCGTGGCCGGTCGAGTCGGACGATCGATCGGCTTGCGCGCGAGGGCGGTCCCGATCACGTCGTCGAGTCGCGACGGCAGCCCCGGCCGTAGCGAGCTCATCTTCGGGATCGGCATGTCGTGGATGTTCTTGATGATGTCCTCGGCCTCGTCGCCGGGAAACAGCTTCTCCCCCGTGAACACCTCGAAGATCACGCTCGCCGCGGAGAACAGATCGCTGCGGGTATCGAGCGTGTCGCCGCGCGTCTGCTCGGGCGACATGTAGCGCCACTTGCCCATCACCTTGCGTGGGCCGGTGCCGCCGCCGCGGTGCGGTTGCGCCGCGATCGCGATGCCGAAATCGGCGAGCTTGACCTCGCCGGCGCGCGAGATCAGGACGTTCGAGGGCGATACGTCGCGGTGGACGATGTTGTGGCCGTGCGCGAAGTCGAGTGCGCGGACGATCTCGATCGCGATGTGGAACGCCGCCGGTAGCGGCACCATCCGTTTCTCGTCCTTGAACTTGCGGAGCATCGCGGCGAGGTCGAGCCCGTCGACGTACTCCATCGCGATGAACAGCGACTCTCCGATGCGCCCGAAGTCGAGCACCTGGACCACGTTGGCGTGCGACAGCTTCACCGCCACCTTGGCCTCGGCGATGAACCGCGCTTCGAACTCCGGATCGCGCGCGAGCTCGGGAAGGATGCGCTTGATCGCCAGCGTCTTTTCGAACCCGTGCGCCCCGTACGCCTTTGCCAGGAACACCTCCGCCATCCCGCCGACCGCGATCCGGTCCAGCACGTCGTATCGGTCGAGGGATTTGGTGAGCGGCTCGTCCATCTCCAGCGGGCTTGGGGAGGGTCTAGGGACGGCCCGCGCGCGGGGGGGACGAGGGCGCGAGGGTGCCCTATACTATGGCAATGTCGGCTCGGGTGGCGCTGACCTGCACGCTCGTCCTCGCCCTCGCGGGCGGGGACGCACGCGCAGAGGACCCGGCGAAGCGCCGCCCGGTCGCGGTCATCGAGCTGTCGGATTCGCCCGACGGGCTCGCCCTGGCCAAGCAGCTCGGCCAGGAGCTCAACAACGACGAGGCTCTCAAACCGATCGACCAGCTGACCCTGCAGCCGGTGCTGATCGAGCCGACCGTCGAGGAGGATGCGGCCGCGATCGCCGATGCCCGCCGCTACCGGCAAGCCGCCGAGGACGAGATCTCGTCGTACAAGTTCGGCGACGCGGCGCGCACCGCCCAGGCCGGGCTCGACCGCCTGGCGTCGACCACCCCGACCCCGGCGGTGACCGGGCCGTACGCCAAGCTCAGCTTTTCTCTCGGCGCGGCCCTGCTCGGCGAGCGCGACGCCAAGCAGGCCTCCTTGGAGTTCCAGCTCGCACACGCGATCGATCCGGCGTTCAAGCCCGACGCGATCCGCTACCTGCCCGAGATCGTCGAGGCCTACGAATCCGCGATCGCGGCGCCCCGTCCGTCCGGCAAGATCGACGTCACCGGCACCGGGCGGGTCTACCTGGACGGTCGCGACACCGGCGCCGACGCACCGAGCACGTTCGACGTGCCCGCCGGCGCGCACGTCGTGTGGCTGGTCGGCACCGATCGCGCGTCGCGTTCGCAGCGCGCCGTCGTCGAGGCCGGCAAGTCGACGAACATCGCGATTCCCGACGTCGTGCTCGATCAGAGCCGGCGGGTACGGCGGGCCAAGCTGGCGCTGCGCTCGGCTCCGGACCCGGCGGCCCGCGCGGCCGCGATGCTCGAGCTCGCCAACCTGCTCCAGGTCCGCGACGCCGTCCTCCTGACCTCGGTCAACGGGACGATCGTGGTGCAGACGTGGCGCGATCGCGCGCCCGGGTTCTCCGCACTCCGCGAGTACCACCCGGGCAAGGACACGCCGGCCGAGCTGCTCGAGCCGCTACTCCCACCGAAGAAGCCGGTGGCGCCGAAGGTCGTCGTTATCCCGACGCTGCCACACCCGATCGACACGCGCGCCTGGTACGAGAAGCCGCGCTACCAGATCGCCGGCGGCGTCACCGGTGCCGTGCTGATCGGTATCGCGATCTACGCGCTATCGACGTGGGACCGCCGCGTCGCGTGGGATGGGAATCCGGGTTTCCAGACGAGGCCGTCGCCGTGAGCCGCCGGGTACTCGTCGCCGCGGCCGTCGTTGCGTGCGCGGCGTGCGCGGCGTGCTCGACGCCCGATCTCAAGATCATCTACGAAGTCGCCGACGGCACGACCGGCGCCACCTGTGGCACCGCCGATTGCGGCGAGGTGCCGATGGCGTGCGACAGCGTGCTGCACCTGCGGATCCTGCGGCCATCGGATCCCAACGCGCCGCTGGTCTCGATCTGTCAGGACGTCATGCCGAATGCGAACCGCGACCTGTGCGCGATCGGCCAGATCGACCTGCCGCCGCAACAGCTGCCGCGCGAGACGCTCGAGGTCCAGGTCACGGTGTGGCCGCGGGCGGCGGTGCTCGCCGACGACGGCATCTCGCTCGACTGCGGCAAGGTTCCGGTCGAGTTCGATTCCACGTACGGCTTCCCGGTCGCGGGCGGCGCCACGCAGCAGGCACCGGCGTTCGGCGGTCGCGCGTTCTATCACCCGGGTGACTCCGAGACCGTGGTCACGCTCGGCTGCACCGATCTCGCGTCGGTCAACGACGACAGCTGCGCCGGCACCGGCGCGGTCGACGTCACCGCGACGGTCGCCGACTTCGAGAACCTACCGTTCAACGTCAGCCCGACGGTCGCCGACCGGCTCACGGTCTCGGTCGGCGAGCCCTCGCCGTTCGAGGATCACTTCCAGCTGCTGTCCGCCGATCTGACGAACCTGCCGCGCACGGTGCCCGGCCCGATCCCGGTGTGGGAGGCCAACGTCGATACCGTGTTCGACAGCACCGCGTGCGTCGTCGTCGAGGAGCAGGGCGCGCAGACCACGTCGACCCTGCGGTGTCGCGAGGCGTCGCCCGATGCGACCACGCTCGACTTGCCGGGCCTCCGGCTGCCCAAGGTCACGCTCGGCCAGATCCTGACCTCGTTGTCGTTGCCGGCGTTCCCCGAGCAGGGCATGACCGTCGGCATCGTGCTCGATCACCTCGGCAACCCGGCGCCGGGCTTCGCCGTGAGCGCCACCGCCGGCACGGTGGAGTACCTCAACGCCGATCGCAACGGCCTCACCACCGGGCAGACCTCGACGAGCGGCATCTTCGTGTCGCGCGACGCGCCCTATCACACGTTCTTCAGCGCGTTCGGCCCCCAGCCCGTGACCGGGATCGGTGGGCTGGTCGACGGCTACGTCACGATGGTCGTGCTCCAGTTCGATCAGCCGATCGGTGGCTAGCCCTGACATTGCCGTCAGGGTCGGGCGGATCACCGTCGTCTCGCGGGGCGTAACTATTGGAGCTCGCAGGATCTCCGGCGTGGCACGTGCGCTGCTGTATCGACCGGGCATGCACCGCCCCTCGCTCGTGATCGCCGCCATCGCCGCCATGCTCGTCCTCTCCGCCAGCGCAGCGTCGGCGGACGGCGTGTATGTCACCGAGTCGTACGGCGGCACCAAGGTTGGCGACCGGCTGGCCGATCACGTCGAGAGTGGTCTTCGGGTCCGGCTCGCACTCGGGGTCCGCCACGGTCCGATCGCCGTCGAGGGCTACGTCGCGGGCCTGATCTCGGGCGCCGTCGAGTCGCTCGGAGATGACGGTCCGATCGGCCACGACGACGGTCTCGTCATGGGCGGCCTCGACCTCAAGTACCTTCACCGGATCTCGGATCACGTCGAGGTGTATCTCCGGGGTAGTGCCAGCCGCGCCGCGCTCACCAGAACCCGCGTCGACTATTCGGGACGCGGTCTCGGGATCGGTGCCGGCATCCAGGTGAAGGGCAAGGTGCCGGCGTTGGGCCTCCTGTTCTGGCCGCTGTTCTTCGTACCGCACCTGCCGGGCCCCAAGCTGACGGGCGCGTTGTTCGTCGATGACGGCTTCGAGTTCTATCGCCTCCACCCCGGCGGAGCGCTCGATGCCACGCCCGCCATCGACGGCAAGCTGTCGCATCTCACGATCGGGTTCGCGCTGGGCAGCGATTTCTGAGGTCGTCGGGTACGGTGTGGCGCGTGGCTCGCCGTGCCGCCGTTCATCGTACCTGGTACCGGATCGCCCTCGCGCGCGAGGGCGGGGAGCCGACGCTGGTCGCCGCCGAGGGCGAGCATCTCGGCGCCGCGATCGCCGCGGCACGCGTGCTGGTCGACGGCAAGGGCAAGCGCGACGACGCGTCGTTCCCGATCGCCGTCGAGCGCGCCACCGATACCGTGCCGCTCGGCGAGAGTGTCGGCAAGCAGCACGCGGTCGCGTTGCCCGAGCCCGAGGAGATCGCGGCCGCGGTCTATCACTGGCCGCACGGCGTGGTGCCACGGCTCGGCTACACGCCGGACGTGCGCACCGCGTACACGATCCACGAGACCAACCCCGACCTGTTCGTGGTGGAGGCGCAGGTCGAGGCCGATCGCGTGACCGACACGTTCCTCGGAGTTCTCGAGCGACTGCCGAGTGCCGACAACCTCGAGATCCGCGTGCTCGATCACTTCGAAGATGCGCTCGCGACCGACGTGTGGCTGACCTCGCGCGTCAACGGCAACCGCATCCTGTCGTTCCTCGACGACCACGAGACCGAGCTGATCGACAACGGTCACGTCGAGCTCGGCATCTACGTGCGCGCCCACAAGGCGACGCTGCGGCTGACCGAGCACAAGACGGTGGTGTGGGTGTCCGACGGTGACTCGATGCGCGCCGACGTCACGCGCTGGATGTCCGAGCTCGACATCCCGCCGATCGAGCCGGGCACGCAGCTGGTCACGGTGGCGAGCGGACCGCACTTCCACTACCGGCCGGCGAAGACCAAGAACCGCGAGAAGCTCGGCGAGTGGCTGTACCGTCAGCGGCTGCGCCGGGTCGATCGCGTGCCGACCCGCGATCCGCGCGAACGCGCAGACGACGACGCTGCCGACGATGCCGAGGGCGCGCGCGAGACCGAAGGGTGATCGCGCCACCAGAACCGTAGAGGTCGACTCGCCCACTCGGGGCCGGCATAGCTGACGCCGATCCGTGGACCGGTCGCGATCGCGCGCGCGGGTACGTCGGCCCAGGCCTTCAACGAAGACGGCGCGGGGGGAGGTGCGACGTACAGCGATCCGGTCGCGAGGCTCTTGCGATCGTGGCGGCGATCGATCGCGAGCGACCGCGTGACCTTACCGGGGCCGCGACCGGTGGCGGTGTCGTCGGCGAGCCCGCGATACGGGGCGATCGCACGGATCAGCACTGCCTGTCCTCGACCGGCCTCGCCGGTCACGATGTTGAACATCTCGTGGACGCCGTAGCACAGGTACACGTAGCTCACGCCGCCGGGACCGAACATCACCGACGTCCGTGCGGTCGGGCCGAACCTCGAGTGCGAGGCGAGGTCCTCCGGCCCGCCGTAGGCCTCGGTCTCGACGATCACGCCGGCCTTGCGACCGTGCACGAGCAGCGTACCGACCAGCTCGCGGGCGACGATCTCGACGTCGCGCGCGAAGAACTCGAGCGGCAGCCGGTCTGCGGTCCTCGGCACCGAAAAGCTATGCCACGCCGAGCAAGCGATCGCGATCGAGCGCGCCGACCAATGGCGACACGCGCGGATCGCGCGCGAGCTGGTCGATCAGCCCACCGGCGGCGGTGCGGTAGTGCGCGGGGGCGAGCCGACCCTGGAGCAGACGGAACCGCAGGAACAACAGGGCGGTCTGCACGACATCGCCGAGGCAGTAATGCTCGATGTCCGCCAGCTGTCCCGCCTGGTACATGCCCTCGACCTGCGAGCCATCGACGGCGCCCTTGCCGGGTAGCCCGATCAGGCGAGTCAGCGCGTCGAGCTTGCCGGCGCGAACGGCGCCGTGGTCGGCGAGCCAGTCGCAGAGATCGAGGTGGCCGGCGTCGCTCCGACGATCTCGGACCTGCTTGTCGCGGTAGTACCAACCGAGCGGAATCGCGTGGCACAGCGAGCGCAGCACGATCACGGGGAGGTCGAAGGTGCGGCCGTTGTAGGTCACGAGCACGGGGCGCGCGGACCCGACCACGTCGGAGAACGCCTCGAGGAGCCCGCGTTCCCGGGCATCGGCCGGCGAGCCGGTGGACGCGAATTCGCCGGCGGTCGACGGACCCATCACGCCGAGTCGGGTCATCCGGTAGTCGTGGTCCAACCACAAATAGCCCATCACGACGATGCGGTGAGCCCAGGTCGGCGGGAACGGTGGAGCGACGCCCTCGGGAAGCTCGGGGCGGTCCCAGCGTTCGACGTCGGGAATGGTCTCGATGTCGAGGATCAGGTACTCGGCACGGGGCGTTCGAGCCACGGCCCAGACCCTAGATCCCGACTGTGACATCGGTCCGCGCGACACGCGGGCAGGGGCCGTTTCGCCGAACTCGTCGTAAGATGTCGGGCATGCGGGTGCATGTTGGCTTCCCTACCTCGCTGGCCGTACTCGCCGGGTTGCTCGCATGGCCGGCCCACGCCGCGGCAGAAGGTAACTGCACCACCGTCGACGTCGACTTCTTGCCCGCCGTCCAGCAGGACAACCCGTTCGCGCCGCAGATCGTCGCGTGGATCGAGGACACGAGCGGGGTCTACGTCGACACCGTGTTCATCACCGCCGAGACGGGCACGTTCGGGCTCGGCAACCGCCCCGGCCGGTTCGACTTCAACAGCGGTCCCGGCTGGCCCTACGGCCGCCGCATCACCACGTTCCCGGTATGGGCGCACCGCCACGGCCTCGAGTGGGACGAGCTGGTGTTCCGCAACGGCCAGGATTCCAACCTGTCGCATCCGTTCAACGAGAGCTCGATCGAGAACCACTACTGCCGGCCGCTGATCGACACCGAGCCGGCGTGGGACGCGATGACCTGCGCGTCGCAGGCCTTCACCGACAAGGGCGCGCCACAGGGCACCGACAAGAGCCTGTACCCCCCGCGCAACGACGTCGCGCGGACGGCGAGCGACGACGCGATCGTCGACATGTTCGATCTCCTCAACCCGTTCGACGCGGTGTCGCGCGCCACGCCCGAGCCCGGCACGCTGGCGTCGTTCTCGTGGCCGGTGCCCGAGTCGCTGCCGTTCGGCGACTACGTGATGTTCGTCGAGGTGTCGCGCGAGTTCGACATGAACGCGAGCTACGACGCGAGCGTGTTCCCGGCGCCGACGGGGATCTCGTTCGACTACTACGGCGAGCCGTATCGCGGGCAGCCCTCGGTGGTCTACGAGGTCCCGTTCTCGATCAGCGCAAGCGGCGCGACCGTCGCGACCACCACCGACTTCGTCGGCTACGGCGATCCGACCGGCGTCGATGGTGTGATCCGTCCGCCCGATTCCACGATCACGACCGATGTTCCCGGCTCGGGCGCGTCGCGCCTCCAGGTGGTGTCCGACGGCGGCACCACGTTCCGCGTGCGGGTCGCGGCCAAGCCGCAGATCGATCTCGAGGCTCCGGCGCTTCCGTCCGAGGCCCAGGTGACGTCGTCGAACAGCACGTCGGCCGAGATCGCGTTCGTCGCGCCCGGTGACGACGGCACGATGGGCAAGGTCGACCGCTACGACATCCGCTATCTCGTGGGCGACACGATGAACGACGGCAACTTCGACACGGCGATCATGGTCACCGCCAACGTGCCCCCGGCGACGGCCGGCGACATCCAGACCTTCACGATCGACGGTCTGCTGCCCGAGACCACGTACGCCGTCGGCATCCGCGCGATCGACGACTGCCACAACCAGAGCTCGCTCGCGACGCTGGTGTTCACGACGCCGGAGCGCGCGATCGGCGAGGTCGACGCGTGCTTCGTCGCGACCGCGGCGTACGGCTCGCTGATGGCCGGCGACGTCGCGATGCTGCGGCGGTTCCGCGACGGCGTGCTGCGCAAGACCGCGCTCGGCGAGCTCGCGGTCGAGGCCTACTACACGTTCGGTCCCGCGGTCGCCGGAATGATCGGCGAGTCGGAGCTGCTGCGCGCGACCTCGCGCCGGGCCCTCGCACCGGTGGTGTCGAAGGTTCGTGGCTTCGCGTTCGGGGATGGTCGGTGAAGCCGCCGCTCGGCACGCTCACGCGCCTCGGGCTTCTCGGACTTCTCGGGCTCCTCGGTTTGGCCGACGCCGCACATGCGGGGGACGGGCGCGACTGTCGGGTGCTCGATCTCGACTTCGTTCCCGCCAGCGATCCGCAGAATCCGCTATCCCCGCAGATCGTCGCCTGGCTCGAGGACGAGACCGGCACGTTCGTCGATACCGTGTACATCACGCAGGCGACCGGCACGTTCGGGCTCGGCAACCGTCCCGGCCGGTTCGACTTCAACAGCGGCCCGCTGTGGCCGTACGGCCGACGCATCACGACGTTCCCGGTGTGGTCGACGCGGCAACCGCTGCGGTGGCCGACCGTGGTGTTCATCGACAACAAGGACGACAACCTCAGTCACGCGGTGTCGGACAGCTCGCACGAGCTCCACTTCTGCCGTCCGGTCACGCCATCGGAGTTCGACGGCATCACGTGCCCGACCCAGGACGTGCGCACCGACAAGGGAAAGCTGGTCGGCGACGACACCAGCCAGTACCCGCCGCGCGACGACATCACGATCGTGCCGAGCATCGACGATCCGTCGGCGTCGATGTACGCGATGCTCAATCCGTTCGACGCGATCAGCGAGCCGAGTCCGATCCTGGGCGTCAGCACGCAGCTCTCGATCGCGTTGCCGGCGGCGATCCCGTCGGGGAACTACGTGCTGTTCCTCGAGGTCAGCAAGGAGTTCGACATGAACGGCACCTACAACGACACGGTGTACCCGTCGCCGATGGTGTTGTTCGGAGACTACGGCAAGGCGTATCGCGGTCAGCCGAGCGTGATCTATCGCGTGCCGATCGAGCTATCGGCGGGCACCAC
Organism: uncultured delta proteobacterium; assembly: GCA_963772655.1. GTDB lineage: Bacteria > Myxococcota_A > Polyangia > Haliangiales > Haliangiaceae > JABFXX01. Next base: position 2,429,272 of record CAVYYE010000002.1, on the reverse strand, counting down.
CACCGGCACCGCGCTCGACTACGCGGGCTACGGCGATCCCGACGGCCTCGACGGTAACGTCCGCGCGCCCGACAACACGATCACGACCGGGACGCCGGGCAGCGGCGCCGATCGCCTCGCGATCGTGTCGGCCGGCAACCTGACCTACCGGGTGCGCGCGGTCGCGCGTCACGAGCAGGACGACATCGCGCCCGATCGCGTGGGCGGTCTGTCCGCCGACAAGGTCAACGCGACCAGCGCCACGCTGACGTTCGTCGCGCCCGGCGACGACGGCAGGATGGGCAAGGTCAGCGGCTACGAGGTCCGCTACCGGGTCGGCGAGTCGATCACCGAGGACAATTTCGCGAGCTCCGCGGTCGTGATCACGACGGTGCCGATCTCGCCGCCGAACGAGGACCAGACGATCGTCGTCGAGGGTCTGTTGCCGCAGACAGACTATTCGATCGGCGTGCGCGCCGTCGATAACTGCAACAACGCGAGCCCGCTCGCCACGATCGACATCACCACGCCGGATCGTACGAGCGGGGAGGTCGACGCGTGCTTCGTGGCGACCGCCGCCTATGGCTCGCCGCTCGCGGCCGATGTCGAGCGGCTCCGGGGATTCCGCGACCACGTGCTGTCGAAGACCGCGCTCGGCGAGCTCGCGGTCGAGGGCTACTACACGTTCGGCCCGGCGCTCGCGCAGCTGGTCGGCGAGTCCGAGCTGTTGCGGGCGACGGCGCGCAGTGCGCTCGCTCCGATCGTGAAGCGGATCCCGTAGCGGATCAGCTGGGCGGACCGGCGACGGCGGCGGTGCCCTTCAGCGTGACGCCGACCTGATCGACCGTCGATCCGCAGGTGCGCTCGAGCGAGATCGCGCCGTCGACGACCAACGCGAACCCGGCCGGGTTGGCCCCGTCGTCGCACAGGCCGGTCGCGGTCGCGGTACCGGTCGGTGGCCGCGTGCGATCGAACCGGAACGTGCAGCCGTTCGCGTCGCCGGTGGTGTCGATGATCCGGACCTCGGAGGTCGGGCTATCGATCCCGAGGGCGAGCTCCTGCGTCCCGAGCAGGTCGGGGCGCGGCACGCACAACGTGAACAGTCCCGTGCCGTCGACCTGCATGCCGGCGATCGTCAGGCTGACCACGCCGGCGGGCGCGTCGGCGTCGGGGCAGTCGTTGTTGAGTCCACCCTCGAGGTTGCCGTAGGCCAGCGTGACGTCGACCGAGCTCGCGGAAAGTCCGCTGTCGCCGGCGCTGCCGGGACCGCACGCGTCGTCGCCGCATCCGCTCGCGGTGGTCGCGAGCGCCGCCCCGAGCCCGAGTGCGAGCGCGAGCACGGGCGCGCCGCTAGTACGAGAGGGGAACCGTGATGCCGAGGTGCGCGACGATCGCATTGCCGAATCGATTGTACTGGAGGATGTACTGGAGCACGCCCTCGAACCGCGCGCGAGCCCATCGCCCCTCGAGGCCGAACGCCGCGCCGTAGATGCCGAGCTTTGCCTCCATCAGCTGCGTGCTCGTGGTCGACAGCTTGATGTCGTCGGACACGAACATCTCGTCGGCCGATGCGTAGCGCTCGCGGTAGAAGAACGCGCCGTCCTGCGTGTAGTAGCGGTAGCGCACCGACGCGTCGGCGACGTCCGAGATCTCCTGGACGATGCGGAGCTCGGGCGTGTGGGCGTGGACCTTCCAGGTGTCGCGGTAGTAGCGATACGCGCCGATCAGCGTGGTCTTGGTCGCGGCGACGTAGTACCGAAGCACGCTGGCGAACGCCTCGCGGGTGCGCAGCGTCGGGTGCCGCTCGGGGACCAGCTGGTCGCCGGCGATCGCGGTGCGGTACGGGTTGCTCTGGTAGCCATCGAGTCGCGAGACGTCGACGCTGAGTCCGAGGACGGCATTGCGGCTGAGGATCTGGCTCGCCGACGCGAACATCGACAGCGTGGTCAGGTTGCAGTCGGGGGTCGCGTCGGCGCCGGGCTCGCACTGGATCGTCGGTTGCGCGAGACCTCCACCGGAGCCGGCGCTGATCGTGTCGTAGCCGACGCCGCCGCCGAGTCCGAGCGTGGTGTTCTTCTCGGCGAGATCGAGCTCGCCGCGGATGCCGGCATACAGCGACTTGTAGTCGGACTCCGTCGAGTACTTGGTCTCGCCGCCGACGCGCGCGACGCCCAGATCGTGGGTGTACCCGACGCCGGCCTCGTAGCGGGTCTCGGTGAACGGCATCGCGTCGGCCGCACCGGCGGACGCCGACGCGCTGGTGATCGAGTCGACCAGGAAGTGCCCGGTGACGAGGCCGCGTGCACCGGCCTCGAACAGGCCGTCGAGCATCGGCTGCATCACGCGCGTCGCACGTTCCTTGTAGTACACGCCGCGAACCTCGACGGATCCGTCGGCGCGCGCGCGGTGCACGGCGGTGATCGAGATCGCGCCGGCGAGCGCGACGGCCAGCGCTAGTTGCAGCCGCATCCGCCGCCCGGTTCTCCGGTTCCACCGTCGGCCCCTTCGCGCGATCCCCGCGCGTGCTGGCCGAATCGAGCTTCCCCCGGATCGCGATCCTGGGTCATCGCGCGTTTCGCGAGGTGCTCGCGCTGGTAGGCGTGTACGCGGACACAGCCCGTGCCAGCGAGCGCGATCATGATCACGAGAAACGACCACCGAGGGAGGCGCGACAGCACGACTTCGCCGGACCATATCACGTGCGCTCGGTGGCAACCCCGCGGGGTTGTGTTGTAAACCAAACGGCATGAAGAGCCTGTGCGTGGTCGTATCGCTGTTCTGGCTTGCCTGTGGCGGAACGCCGAAGGAAGGCCCGACCACGCCGGGAGGAGGCGGAGGATCGGGGAAACCCGCGGCGGCGGGTGACGTCTCGATCGACGTCCCGCCGATCGAGATCAAGGGCGTGATCTTCGAGCCCGAGGCGCTCGGCCGCCCCGGCATGCCGGTGGTCCGTCCCAAGAACAAGCGGATCACGGTCGCTCAGCAGAAGAAGATCTTCGGCCGCGAGAAGAACATCCTGATCAAGCAGGCGCGCGCCGCCGAGCTGGTGACGCTGATCCTCGATCAGTCGAAGAAGGAGACCGGCGACGCGGCGAAGAAGCTGGTATCCGACGCACGCAACGTGCTCCGCGACGTGATGGCGCTCGCCAAGGACAAGGTGGATTCCCTGATCCTGCGGATGCTCGGTAGCTACGAGATCGAGATGATCACCGAGTACCAGGACGGCGACTGGGCCACGGCCGAGAAGGTGTGGGCGGCCCTGGTCAAGAAGGACCCCAAGTCCAAGGACCTCACCTACAACAAGGCGTGGTGGGTCTATACGCTGCTCAAGCAGTACAAGAACGCCGACGCGCTCGCGGTCGTCAAGAACGACAAGCCGGATCCCAAGCACCCCGAGTACGCGTACGTGATGGCGTGGGCCAAGTTCCGCGCGGGTGACGACGCCGGTGCGTGGCAGGCGATCGTCGCGGCCGCGCAGGGGTGGGGCGACAACGCCGGCAAGGACGCCCTGCAGCGCGACGTGCTGCTGTTCGCGGGACGCTCGAGCGTGCCGTTCGCGCAGGTGACGCCGGAGCTGTTCAAGGTGTTCGGCGCCAAGACGCCGGCGGACAAGTACGAGATCGTGGCCAAGCTCGGGCTCCAGGCCTATCAGTTCGCGGGCAAATGGAACGAGGGCGTGGCCGCGATCGAGAAGGCGTTCCAGCTCGCCGGCGGCACCGTGCCAGCCAACGACAAGCTCGCGCTGCGCTACTACGAGGCCGACTTCACGGTGCGCCTCGACCAGCCGGCGGCGGCGGCGCGCTACGCCCAGGATGCGATCAAGGCGATGCCGGGCTGCTCGGCGCCCAAGTGCAGCGAGAAGGACAAGCAGGACATCGTCGTCGGTATCTACGGCATCGCGCGGTTGTTCCACCTGCTGTACGCGACCGCGAACGACATCCGCTACTACCAGCCCGCGTACGACCTCTACCGGGACGTGATCCCGCTGATCAAGGACAACGCGATGCGCACGCAGGCCAAGCAAGACATGTCCACGCTCGAGCAGACGCTCAAGAACACCAAGGTCGGCACCGGCACCCACGAGAAGCAGGCGATGACGGTGCTCCTGCAGCGGCACAACCAGGAGATCCAGGCGTGCTACGAGGAGACCCTCGCCGCGAACCCCAAGCTCGCCGGCACGGTGACGCTGATGCTCGAGTCCGACGCGACGGGTGACATCAAGGGCGCGACCACCGATCCCAAGGCCGGCGTCGCGGATTTGTCGGCGGTCGCCGGCTGCGTGGCGGCCGACGCCAAGAGCTGGAAGCTGCCCAAGCGCGGCATGGCGGGCAACACCCGCATCAAGCTGGTCTACCAGCTGTCGAAGAAGTCCTGAGCTTCGACGGCGCTTCCGCGCTCGCGAAGTCTAAGGCTTCTCCGACTTCGCTTCCGCTCGCAGCCCCGCGGTCGAGCACCGTCGCGACGCGAAGCCACGAGGAGAACACGCGTGCTGCTCGCTCGCGAAGTCTAACGCTTCTTGCGACGGCTCGCGGCGCGCGGCGTGCGCGCCGTGATGCGCGGCTTGCGAGCGCGACGCGCGCTCACGCGATCGAGCCGTGCGGTGCGCGCGATCTCGGCGAGCACGTGCTCGGCATGGGCGAGCCGCCGAGGTTGCGCGGGATCGTCGATCAGGCCGCTCGTCGCCGTGCTGGTGGCGACGAAGCGTCGCAACGCCTGCTGGCAGCGCGCCATGTCGCCGAGCTTGTGCGTCGCGACGGCGAGGTTCCAGTGGTGCAGCGGCCAGGTGGGCTCCGCGACGATCGCGCGCTCGAGCGGTGCGATCGCGGCGGTGGCATCACCGATCGCGAGCAGGCAGGCACCGAGCGCGCCGGCGGTGTCGGCGATCCACGGATCGTCGTTGGCAGCGCTGGTCGCCAGCGTATCGAGGCGCTCGAGGAGGGCGCGGGCCTCGACGAGCTCGCCCGCGGCGAGGAGATCGAGCGCGCGTTCGAGGCGGTCGCCGCCGGCGACACCGACGCCCGGGAGGATGTGTGCGTCGTGGAGATCGAGCAGATCGCGGCCGAGGTAGTAGGCCGAGTCGAGCTCGTGGCCGGTGCGCGTGGTCCGCCGCGCCGCGGTCGACACCAGCGTGCGTGCGTGGTCGAGCTCGCGGCTCGCGATCCGGTAGCCACCGGCGCACAGGTCGGTGACCAGCGCGAACCCGGGGGCGGCGAAGGGATCGCGCGAGACCTCCTCGTGCAGGCAGTCCTCGATCCAGCCCGACTCGCCGATCAGCACCGCCCACCGGCGCCACCGGCGCTCGCCGTTCACCTTGGCGGCGGCGACCACGATGACCCGCTCGTCGTCGTCGACCAGCACGGCGACGTGGGTCGGGCGCGGCGTGCGCGCGCGGGGGTCGTCGACCTCGATCGCGAGGGCGATGCTCGCGATCCTCGATCGCTGGGCGGGATCGAGATCGAGTCGCACGGCAAGCTCGCGAGCGAGGCGGCGGGCCGCCGACGGCGCGGCATCGCGCAGCACCTCGATCATCTGCACGGTGTCGTCGTCGTCGAGCTGGCGCACCATCAGGTCGGCCGCATTGGCGACGTCACCTGGGGAGTCGAGCTGCGACGCGAGGGCGAGCGCGGAGCGGCGCTGGATCGCGATCGGATCGGAGAACTGGGCAGCACCGTGCTCGCCGAGCTCCGCGAGGAGACCGAGCGCGGTGACCTTCGCCTCGTCGGTGTCGGCAACGAACGCGAGCGTGCGCAGCTCGTCGATCACGCGGGCCCGCGTCGTCAGATCGTCGGCGAGCAATGCGAGCGCACCGCGGGCGGCTTCGCGCGCGTTGCCGGTGCCATCGCGAACCGCGCGACCGAGCACCGGTACGGCGATGGTTCCGAGCGAGCGACAGAGCTGGGCGATCAGACGCTCGCGCTGGGCACTACGCAGCACGACCGGCCCTCGTATCAGGTCTGCCAGCCTCCTCAGATCCGCGAACGTGGTGTCGTCCGCCACGATGCGTTCACCTTAGTGGGATCGAGTTGTCGCCGTCAATAAAACTCGCAGGTTAGTATCCGCTCCCGGCAATCCCTTACGTTTGAAGGATCGGGTGAGTCACACGTCGGAGCACGCTGCACCTATCGCGTGCTGGCAGTCGGTGCCGCGTCGAGACCTCGCCGGCGATCTCGATGTTGGTTTCGTAAGTACTGGCACTTTCGAGGGAACTCGTGGGTCCGCCTGGAGCTTTTCGCTTGAAGTGCCCGGCCGAAACCGCAATTCTTCGGGCGCTTCACCTCAGGGGGTATTAGACGATGGCGAAGACTGAATCGACGGCCGTCAACGAGCTGATCGCGCTCGTGAACACGCAGACGCCACGTGTGCCCGATCCGTCCGAGGATCTGATGTTTCGAGCGCCCGCGTCGCGACCGTCGAAGTCGGTTCCGCCGTTGCCGCGCACCCGTGCACCGGTCGGTACCCAGCAGGGTCTGCGGGCCGGTCCGCCTCCGGTTCGTGTGACCGCGGCGCCTCCGTCTCGTGGGGCGTCGATCCCACCGATCCCGAGCATGGGTTCCTCGCACGCACTCGGCGCTCCGGCGCCGGGGGCGAGCGTGCCACACGGCACGCCCGCGCCGATGCTCACGCGCGACCTCTCCGCCGAGGGCACCGGCACGCATCCGCCGGCGCCGCGCCACACGTTGCCGCCACCGATGCCGCGCCGGCCGTCGGCGCCGCGCACGCCCACGATGCGCGCCACGTTGCCGTCGTCGTCGCCGCCGCCCGTGCCGGCCTCGATCGCGACGCCGCCGCCCGTGCCGGCCTCGATCGCGACGCCGCCGCCCGTGCCGGCCTCGATCGCGACGCCGTCGCCGAGCTTTGATCGGATCGATGCGATCGATGCGATCGATGCGATCGATGCGATCGATGCGATCGATCCGATCAACGCGATCGATCCGATCAACGAGATCGATGCGCTCGCCGACATTCCGATCTCGTTCGAATCGACGCCGAGCAACGCGGCGGGCACGCCCGCGCCCGCGCCCGCGCCCGTGATCGAGCCCGCGCCAACTACCTCCGATGCGATCGCGTATCCATCGGCGGCGCCCTACCTACCCGCCGTCGACATGACGTCGCATCAGGCGTGGTTCGACGAGAAGCTGTTCGAGACCAACGGCGTGCCGATCCAGCGCGTCGATCAACCGTCGGGCACCGCTCGCGTCACGCGTGGGACCAACTGGAAGTCGCTGCTACCGAAGCTGATCGCGCCGACCGTGGGACTGATCGTCGTCGGCGTGCTGGTCGGGAGCTACATCGCGTCGAACCGCCGCAAGGCGAAGCAGCACGACGCGACCACCCAGACCGTGGTCTCCGCACCGTCCACGGCACCCGCGATCGCGGCGACGCGGCCAACGGCCACGGCGCCTGCGCCAGCGCCAGCAGCGGCACCCGCCGCGGCGCCTGCCGCGGCGATCGATCCCACGACCACCGCACCGGTCGACGACATGGCGGCGGCCACCGACACTTTGCCGGCCACCGACACCGCGCCGGCCACCGACACCGCGCCGGCGACCCCGGCCGATGGCGCGCTGGTCGACATCCGCATCGACTCCAAGCCCGCGGGTGCGACGGTGATGCTCGTCGATCGTGGCAAGACCACGTTCCTCGGCTCGACGCCGATCAGCACGGCGGTCGATCCGTCGCGCCAGTACGACCTCGTCCTCACGTACGAGGATCGGCCGCCGCAGGTCCAGCACCTCGATCCGTCGACCACGCACTACCTGGCGATCGAGCTCGAGCAGGCCAAGACCAAGCACCATGCGGATCGCCACGTCCACGCGTCCGTGCCGGCTCCGACTCCGACTCCGACTCCGACTCCCACGTCGGCTGCACCCGCGACCCATCACCACCATGCCGTCGCGGCGGCCCCGCGCACGCACGAGAAGCCCGGAGCCGTGGTCGATCCGTTCGCGTCGACGTCGCCCGCGCCCGCGCGCGCGCCGGCTCCGGCGCCGGTTCCGGCCGTCGCGCCGGTGGCGCCGACGCCCAAGCCGTCCTCCGACGGCGTGCTCATGATCTCGAGCAAGCCGCCGTGCGAGATCTACGTCGACGGTGCGTCGACCGGACTGACCACGCCCCAGCGCTCGATCAAGCTGCCGACCGGCCGCCACAAGGTCACGCTGGTCAACAAGTCGGCCAAGATCCGGAAGACCATCCCGATCACGATCAGCGATCGTCCGACGAAGGTGATCAAGGACTTCATGAATTAGCGGCCCGCGGGTACGATCGCGGCATGTCGATCGCGAGGATGATCGTGCTGCTGGTCGGTGTTGCCTGGCTGGGATGCGCGGGCGACTCGCCGCCCGCGAGCGGCAAATGCGTCGGCGCGCTCTACGACCCGTGCCTCGAAGAGCACGACTGCATGTCGAACCTGTGCCAGAACTTCCCGAACGACGGCATCCAGGTGTGCTCGCAGTCGTGCGACGCGCAGAACCCGTGCCCCGACGACGCCACGTGCGATGCGACCACCGGTGCCTGCGAGCCGGCCACGCCCCACGACTGCTCGCTGTTCTGATACCGTCGGTCGCCAAGGAGGGCACGTGGCTCACATCGACGTCTTCAAGGACTGGGCGGAGACCGTCCGGTCCGATATCGACGCCTTCAAGAAGCTGATCGAATCGGACAAGGCCGACACGCCGAGCCGGAAGCTCGCGGGAGCAGCGCTGCTCTACCTGGTGTCGCGCATGGACCTGATCCCCGACTGGAACGAGGGAATCGGCGTGATCGACGACGTCATGGTGCTCCGCGTGTGCGCGCAGCTCACGCAGGGTCACAAGCGCGGCCCGCTGCCCACCAACGCCGAGGTCTCGTTCGGTCGAATGTCGAACGAGGCCGAGAAGATCGAGGAGTTCCTCGGCGGCGGACTCTACGACAAGCTCAAGGCGTACTGCGCCCAGCTCAGGGACCAGGAGGTGCGGGGGCGCACGCCGGCACAGCTCGTCGAGGACGAGGCGGCGCGCACGTCGCTGTACGTCGAGCTCGAGGACGAGCTCAAGCGCACGGTTCCCGTGGTGGTCGACGATCCGGCCGACGCCGAGCTCCGGCTCAAGGCCTACCTCACCCACAAGTTGCAGTAGATGCGAGCCGCGATCGTGATCGCGTTCTCCGTCGTCGCCGCGCTGGCGACCGGGGCACGCGCGGATAGCTTCGAGGCGCGCGCACAGGGAGCGTTGCGGATCTCCGAGCCCGCCGACCTGGTGTGGGCGCTCACCGCGGCGTGCGACAAGGGGAACGACGTCGAGCAGCGGCAGTGCCGGATCGTGCGCGATCGCAGGGCCGCGACGATCGAGAGTCACACGTTGCTCCTCGACGGCGAGCCGAGCGCGTTCGTCGTCGGTCCGTGGAGTGCGGCTCGCAAGTCGGTGCCGATGACGCTGACCGCGTGCGTGCGGTGCGACGGCATCGAGCTCGACGGTCATACCTGGTACCTCACCGGACCGCGCCCGCAGATGGTGCGCGGCAAGCTGCGCGGGGCGATGTTGTACGACAACTCGCGCCTGGTTCCCGACGAGAGCAAGGCGACCGCGTGGAAGGCGTCGATCGCGAAGCGACGGATCCAGTTGCTCGCGAAGGTGTCGCGCAAGAGCAAGTTCTCGATCGCCGGTCACGACGGGCTGTCGCTCGACGTGATCGCGTGGCGTGTCTACAGCGCGTGCGACGGCAAGGTCGTGGTGTCGAGCGTGTCGTCGGGGCCCGGCCCCGTCGATTCGAAGGCGTGCGCGAAACCGGCCGCGTCGCCGTCGCCATGACCCGGCCGACCGATCTGCTCGAGGCGCTGTGGCGCGACTACGTCGCCACCACGCCGCAGGCCGCGCGCATTCACGCGTTGCTCGAGGCACGCGGGGAGACCATCCGCAACGACCACGTCGCGCTGCGATCGTTCGGCGGTGCGTGCGGCATCGACGCGCTCGCGCGACCGTTCGTGGAGCTCGGCTGGCAGGAGAAGGACCGCTATCGGTTCGCCGACAAGCACCTGGTCGCGCGGTACTGGCAGCACCCCGATCCCGCACTTCCCAAGATCTTCATCAGCGAGCTCGTGGTCGACGAGCTGTCGGCGCGCGCGAACGAGATCATCGCCGGGCTGGTCGCCCGGTTGCCGGATGGCTTCGCCCAGCGGCCCGACGTGCCGTACGCCGGTAGGCCGTGGCCGATCGCGCTCGCTGACTACCGCACGCTCCTGGCCGAGAGCGAGTACGCGGCGTGGGTCGGGGCGTTCGGGTTCCGCGTCAATCACTTCACGGTCGACGTCGGCGCGCTCGCGACGTTCGCGGATCTCGAGTCGCTGGTCGAGCTCCTCCGAAGCCACGGGTTCTCGATCAACGACAGTGGTGGTGCGATCAAGGGCACCCCGGCCGATCATCTCGAGCAAGCCTCGACGCGCGCCGACGCGATCGAGGTGACGTTCTCCGATGGCGTCGAGCGGATCCCGTCGTGCTACTACGAGTTCGCCCGTCGCTATCCGCTCGCCTCGGGCGAGCTGTTCCAAGGGTTCGTTCCGACCTCGGCCGACCGGTTGTTCGAGTCGACCGACGTGCGATCCGGAGCGTCGTGACACCGCTCCTCACGTGGACTTCGCATTCGCGAAGTCAGGCCCCGGTCCCCGTGAGCGTCGCGAAGTAGTCGTTGAGCTCGAGCAGGATGTCGACGTCGACGCCGACGAACTGCACGCCCATCCCGTCCGGCGCCGCCCACCGCACGGTGGCCGGGAGAGTGAAGGTGCGATCGTTGTGCGGAAGCTTGAGCTCGATCTCGAGCTCGGTACCCGCGGCCTGGATCAGTTGGGCGACGATGAACGCCCCTCCCACCCCGATGTTGCGGGTCTCGGCCTCGATCCAGGCAGTGTGCAGGGTGTTGCGGAAGCGGATCGGGAGTACGCGTCCGGGGCGGGCTTTCCCCCGAAAGTGTCGGCGCCGCTCGTGTTGCGCCATGCGTCACTCCCCCCTACGAATCATGGCAGATCGATAACATAGCGGATTCCACGAACCGGACCCAAACGCTTTACGACCCCCAACCACCCGAGTACCTTGGCGCCGGGGCTCTCACGGGCCCGACGAGTACACGAGCGTGAAAATCCACCTGATCGGAATCGGCGGCACCGGGATGGGGGCCGTGGCGGGGCTCCTCTCGGCGTCCGGTCACGAGGTCCGTGGATCGGATTCGGCGGTGTATCCCCCGATGAGCGAGCAGCTCGCCGCGCTCGGCGTGCCGGTGATGATGCCGTATGGCGCCGCCAACCTCGATTGGGGACCGGATCTGGTCGTGGTGGGTAACGTGCACTCGAAGGATCACGTCGAGGTGGTCGCCGCCCAGGAGCGCCAGCTGAAGCTGACGTCGTTCCCCGCGGTGCTCGGGGAGCAGCTGATCGCCGACAAGCACTCGATCGTCGTGTGCGGCACGCACGGCAAGACCACGACGACCTCGCTGATCGCGCACGTGCTGCTCGCGGCCGGGCGCGATCCGTCGCTGTTCGTCGGCGGCGTGCCGGTCGACCTCGGTCAGGGGTTCCGGCTCGGTGCCGGCGAAGACTTCGTGATCGAAGGCGACGAGTACGACACCGCGTTCTTCGACAAGGGGCCCAAGTTCGCCCACTACCGGCCGCGCACGGCGATCCTGACCGGCATCGAGCTCGACCACGTCGACATCTTCCCGTCGTTCGACTCGGTGCGCGACACGTTCAAGAAGCTGGTCGCGGCGATGCCGGCCGACGGCCTGCTGGTGGTGTGCGACGAGTCGCCCGACGCCGTGGCGATCGTGGACAACGCGCCGTGCCCCGTCGAGCGCTACTGCGTGCTCGACGATCCGAGTAACGACGCGCCGCCTCCCGGCGTCGCGTGGTGGGCGAGCCACCTCGAGATCACCAAGAGCGGGCGCATCGAGTTCGACGTCCACTGTCGCGGCGAGCGACTCGAGCGGTTCGAATCGCTGCTGGTCGGTCGCCACAACGTCGCCGATGTCGTCGCCGCGATCGCGGTGTGTCACGCGCGCGGCCTGACGATGCGCGAGATCCAGTCGGGCGTGGCCAGCTTCGCCGGCGTGCGCCGCCGCCAGGAGCTGCGCGGCATCGCGCACGGCGTCACCGTGATCGACGACTACGCGCACCATCCGACGGCGGTCCGCGAGACCCTGCGCGGGCTGCGCAAGCGGTTCCCCAAGCGCCGCTTGATCGCGGTGTACGAGCCGCGCTCGGCGACCAGCCGGCGCAAGACGTTCCAGGCCGAGTACATCGAGGCGTTCGCGCACGCCGACGAGGTGATCGTCGGCAAGCTGTTCGACCCGTCGAAGATCCCGGTCGACGATCGTTTCGATCCCGAGCGTCTCGCCCTCGACCTGCATCGCCGCGGTACCAAGGCGTCGTACACGCCGGACGTCGTCCAGATCGTCGCGCAGCTCACCGAGAACGCCGCCCCCGGCGACGTCGTGTGCGTGCTGTCGTCGGGCAGCTTCGACGGACTTCACGACAAGTTGCTCGACGCGATCGGCGATCCGATGCGGCCCGCACAGCGCCACGACATGGCCCCGATCCGCGGCTTGCTCGCGCGCGTGGGGCTGGTCAACGAGAGCGCTCGCGACGACCAGTTCGGTAGCTTCATCGATCTCCGCAACGAGCAGGGCGTGGTCGGGTGTGTCGCGCTCGAGGTGCTCGGCGACGACGCGATCCTGCGCGCCCTGGCGGTCCATCCCGAGGAGCGTGGTGCCGGCTACGGCTGGATGCTCGCCGACATGGCGCTCCACCAGGCGCGGTGGCGCGGGGTTCGTCGCATCTATCTGATCACCGAGAGCGCGAGCGATTTCTTCGCTGCCAAGTTCGGGTTCCGGGTCGTCGATCGCTCGACGCTGTCGAAGCAGGTCGCGGCCCACGAGACGTTCGCGCGCCCGATCGCCACCACGACCCTCGGCGGGACGCAGATGGTCGCGATGCGGCTCGATCTGTGAGCGGCGAGAGCGCCGAGCTCGCCGAGCTGCGGGAGGTGGGCAGCGCCGCCGTGCGCGCGGCCGCGGATCTGCTGATGACCGCGCGTCCCGAGGCGGTCCGCACCAAGTCCAACCCGCGCGACCTCGTCACCGAGTGGGACCTCCGGAGCGAGGAGCTGATCCGCAAGACCCTCGACGAGCGGGCGCCGGGCATCCCGATCCTGGGCGAGGAGGGCGGCCTGACGTCCAGCGCCGACACCGAATCCACCGATGGCCTGCGCTGGCTCGTCGATCCGATCGACGCCACGGTCAACTTCGCACACGGCCTCCCGATCTGGTCGGTGACCGTCGCGCTCGAGCGCGTCGAGGCCAACACCAGCGAGATCGTCGTCGGGATCGTGTTCGCGCCGCGCCTCGGATGGTGGTTCGAGGCGACGGCGGGTGGGGGCGCGCGAGACGCCCACGGGTCGATCGCGGTCAGCGCGGTCGAGCGGCTCGATCGCGCACTGCTCGCCACGGGATTTCCCTACGATCGGGCGACCCACCCGGAGAACAACTTCGCCGAGTGGGAGCACTTCCAGCGCCATGCCGGAGCGTGCCGGCGAATGGGATGCGCGTCACTCGATCTGTGCGTGGTCGCCACCGGCTGGCTCGACGGCTACTGGGAGCGCCGCCTGCAGCCGTGGGACATTGCCGCGGGCGCGTTGATCGTGCGCGAGGCCGGCGGCACCGTGACCAACACGACAGGTGGTCGGTTCGACGCGCACGCCGGAGAGGTGGTCGCGTCGAACGGATCGATACATGCTGAGATGATGGACCAGCTCCGCATCGTCTCCGACAGGAAGGCTCGATGAGCCGCCTCGCCGTTGCCGCGTCGATCCTTCTGATCGCGGCCACGGCAACCGCGCAGCCCAGCGACCCGTACGCGGATCCGGCACCGGCCGATCCGTACGCCACACCCGCACCGAAGCCGGCGCCGAAGCCGACCAAGCCGCCGGTTTCGAAACCGGCGCCGAAGCTGACCAAGCCGGTCGTGCACGAACCCGCGGATCCGTACTCGGCGGTGCCGGGGCGCGTCGGGATCTCCGATGTCGCGGCGGTGCAGGGTCTGCTCGCGGTGCAGCGACTCGACGGCTGGCTGCTGTTCGATCGCGGCGGCGAGAATCCGATCGCGCGCGATCTGGTCGCGCCGACGGGGCACCCGACACGGCTGTGGTTCTACCTGATCCCCGCCAAGGGGCAGCCCGTCGCGCTGGTCGCAGAAGCGGAGAAACACGGCTTCGCGCACCTCGCCGGCAAGCAGCTCGCGTACCGGGGCTATCGCGATCTCGGCAAGCAGCTCCGCGTGTTGCTCCGCGGGATGCGCAGGGTCGCCGTCGAGTACTCGCCACGCGCCGCGCTGCCGAACGTGTCGCGGATCGATGCGGGCACGCTCGAGCTCGTGCGCGCCGCCGGCGTGCAGGTGCGGTCGAGCGACACGCTGATCCAGTACACCAAGGCGATGTGGGGCGACCTCGGGCGCACGCTCCACTACACGGCGATGCATCACCTCGTCGAGCTTCGCCGCGAGACGCTGGTGTACGTGGCGCGCCAGCTCGCTGCCGGCCGGCCCGTCACCGAGTACGAGGTCCAGCAGCAACTCGCGCACGGCATGACGATGCGCGGGATCGTCGGTCCACCGCCGGTCGTCGCCGCCGGAGTCGACACCGCGAATCCGGACTACGTGCCGACCGCCTCGCGCACGCGCACGATCCGGCGCGGCGACCTGATCCTGGTCGGGCTCGCCGGCAAGCTCGACAAGCCCGACGCGGTCTACGCCGCCCACACCTGGGTCGCGATCGCGGACTCCACGGTCCCCGCCGACATCGAACGCGCGTTCGCGATCGTCGGCAAGGCACGCGATCGCGCGATCGACCTGATCGCGGCGCGCTCGCGCGATGGCCGGCCGGTCACCGGGGTCGAGGTCGACCGTGCGGCGCGCAAGGTCCTCCAGACCGACAGCGACGGGACCGTCCTGCATCGCACCGGGCACTCGATCGACAGCGAGCTCGAGGGCAGCGGGACCAACCTCGACGATCTCGAGGTCAAGGACACCCGGATCGTGATGCCGGGAACCGGATTTACCGTCGGGCCGGGGCTCTATGTCGCGGGGCGGTTCGGCGTGCGCTCCGAGGTCTGCGTCTATCTGTCCCCGGGCGGTCCGGAGATCACGTCGCCCGTGCAGGACGCGATCGAGCCGCTGTTCTCGAAGTGACCCCCGACGACCGGACCGCCTTGATCCTGAGCGGCGGGCGCGCGACGCGCCTCGGCGGGATCGACAAGACCGAGCTCGTGATCGATCCGGAGGACGGCCGCACGATCTTCGAGCGCCAGGTCGCGGTCCTGGCGCCGCGGGTCGGCGAGATCCTGGTGTCGTCGGCGCGGGCCGTGGCCGGGTACCGCACGGTCGCCGATGCGGTGCCCGATGCCGGTCCGCTCGCGGGCATCGCGGCAGGGCTCGCGGCGGCGCGGACGCCGTGGGTGCTGGTCGTCGCCGGCGACATGCCGCACCTGCGTGGCGACGTGATCGAGCTGCTGTTCGAGCGCGCCGTGGACGACGTCGATGCCGTCGCGTTCTCGATCGACGGGTTTCCCGAACCGCTGATGAGTCTCGTCGCCCGCACTCCCGCGCTCGCCGCGGTGCAGCGCTTGCTCGCCGCCGGGACGCGCAAGGCATCGCGGCTCCTCACGGATGCCGACCTCCGCGTGGCCTGGATCGACGGTGCCACGCTGCGCGCGATCGATCCCGAGTTGCATTCGTTTTCGAACGTGAACGAACCCGCCGACCTGGGAAATACGGGGTTCTCACCCGGCTCGCGATCCGGTACAAACTGAGCCCTTCGCTCATGCGTATCGGTTCCTTACCCGTCGACACGCCGGTGCTGCTCGCACCGATGGCGGCCGTCACCGACCTGCCGTTCCGTACGGTGTGCGAGGAGTTCGGGGTCGGGCTGACGATCACCGAGTTCTTGTCGGCGCACGCGCTGTCGGTCGGCGATCCCAAGACCTGCGGCAAGCTGACCGCGTCGCTCGGCGACCGCCGGTTCGGGGTCCAGATCTTCGGCCGCGAGCCCGAACGGATGCAGGATGCCGCGCGGCTCGCGGTGTCGATCGGCGCGTCGCTGGTCGACATCAACATGGGATGTCCCGCCAAGCGCGTGGTCGCCGGCGAGTGCGGATCGGCGCTGATGCGCGAGCCGGTGATCGCGCAGGAGCTCGTGCGAGCGGTGGTCGATGCGGTGCCCGCCGACCTCCCGGTCACGGTCAAGCACCGCGCGGGATGGAACCAGGATCACCGCAACGCTCCGGAGTTCGCATGCGCGATGGTCGAGGCGGGCGCCAAGATGATCACCGTCCACGGCCGCACGCGAACCCAAGGCTTCTCCGGAAGCTCGGATCCAGACATCATCCGTCAGGTCCGCGAGGCAGTTCCGTCGCACATCCCGGTGGTAGGGAACGGAGACGTGCTCGATGTCGAGGGCTACCTGCGGCTGCGCGAGCAGACGGGGTGCGACGCCGTGATGATCGGCCGGGGCGCACTCGGCAATCCGTGGCTGTTCGCGCGGCTGCGCGAGGTCACCGCGGGCCGCCCCGATCCGGGACCACCGGGGCTCGAGGAGCGGCTGGCCGTGTATCGCCGCCACGTCGATCTGATCGAGAGTCTTCGTCAAGACGCGTCGCAAGCTCCGGGCAAGCGCACGCTCCACGAGGTTCGCAAGGCGTGCGCGTGGTACGCGCGGGGCCTCTACGGATGCAACGCCCTCCGGATCCGTGTATGGGAGGCGCCCGACCTGAAGGTCGCACGCGCGCTCGTCGAGGATTACTTCCAGCAGTTGCTCGAGCGCGAGCGCCGGCTCGGGCTCGCTCCCGGCGCGGTGGATCGCGGCGACATCGACAAGGCCTTCGAAGCGAGGCCGGGCAATCAAGACTTCGCGAAGTCGGGGAGTGATCAGGCCGCGTAGTGCTCCGCTGTAGTCTCCAGGCCAAGGACTTCCTGGTCGCCGAGAGCGCGGCCATGCGCGCCGTGGTGTCTGCCGTCGAGGCCTATGCCGATGGCAACGCCCCGGTGCTGATTTGCGGCGAGCACGGCACCGGGCGGGAGCTGGTCGCGCGCGTGCTTCACCAGCAGGGACCGCGTACCGGGTCGCGGTTCATCGCGGTGCGGCCGACGTTCGAGGACGCGCCGGTCCCCCGCAGGGGTAAGGACGATGCCTGCGAGCGGGCCCGCGGCGCCCTGCGTGCGGCGACCGGCGGCACGCTCCTGGTCAAGGACGTCAGCGACCTGTCGATGCCGTCGCAGAAGACCCTGAAGCGAGCGATCCGGGAGCGGGTCGACGTCCACGTGGTCGCCACCGCGGACCTCGATCTCGAGCACGCCGTGGACGCCGAGATCGTGAATCGCAACTTCTACGAGTTGTTCTCGCCGCGCCGGATCGAGGTGCCGCCCCTGCGTGATCGACTCGACGATCTCCCGGCGCTGTTCGAGCGCTGGATCAAGCATTACGCCGCGGAGATCGGGCGCACGCGTCCGACGATCTCGTGCCGCGCGCTCACTCGACTCGCCGACTATCCGTGGCCCGGCAACGTTGCCGAGCTCAAGTCGATCGCGCGCCGGTTGGTCGTGCGGACCAGGGGCGCCAAGCCGCGGATCGAGGCGGGCGATGTCGACGAGGTGCTGCCGACGGTCGCCGAGCGCGTCCCGCTCGAGGACCTGTCGTTCGAGGACATGGTGAAAGCCAAGCTGTCGGGCCTCCTCGCACGGATCGACGGTTATCCCGTGAACGATCTCTACGAGAAGGTGGTCGCGCGGGTCGAGCGCCCGCTGTTCGATCTCGTGATGGCGCACACCGGCGGCAACCAGCTCAAGGCGGCCGAGCTCCTCGGGCTCAACCGCAACACGCTGCGCAAGAAGCTCGCGGGCCTCGGGCTCGAGACCAAGCGCGGCAAGGGTCGCGCCGATCGCGCCCTCGACAATCGCTGAGCGTCGACGTCGCTTCCGCGGTCTACCGCGCGCTCGTGCCCGCTCGCGACGCGGTCAGAGCACGACCTTGTTGGCCATGCAGGTCTTGATCGCCTGATCGTAGAGCGGCTTCGACGACGCCACGCCCTTGGCCCACTCCTTCGCCTTGTCGGCGTCCATCACCCGGCACGCGGCCAGCGTGCAGCCGAGCATGATCTGCGGGTCGGGCTTGTCGGCGTAGTGGCCCATCTCGCAGTACTTGATCACGTCCTTGTCGCGGCCATCGATCATCGCCTTCTTGCGCGCGTTGTCGATCTCCTCGGGCGTGGTCGGCTCGGGTTCCGGCGCCGCATCGGGCTTGGCAGTGGCGTCCGGGATCTCGCGGTGTGTGGGCTCGGCCGGGTTCGGCTCGTCGGCGTGCCGGGCGTGCTCCTTCTTCATGTCTTCCTTGAGCCGCTCGTCGGCGGACTTGCCGCAGCCGACCGCGAGCACTGCCACGAGGGCGAGGACCACCGTGCGTGTCATTCCCATGCCGCCGACTATCGCACGTCCGCGCGGGCCCGGGGATCGAGCCACAGGTGCACGAGATCGACGGCGAGGTTGGCCAGCGACACCGCGATCGCGGTGACCAGGACGACACCGAGGATCACGGGAAGGTCGACGTCGAGGATCGCCTGCAGCATCTCGCGACCGAGCCCGGGCCACGCGAACACCGTCTCGGTGACCACGGCGCCACCGGCGAGCACGCCGAGGTCGAGCCCGATCAGCGTCAGGAGCGGAGGCAGCGCCGGGCGCAGTGCGTGGCGGGTCAACACGGCGCGCTCCGACAGCCCCTTCGCGCGTGCCGTGCGCACGTAGTCCTGGGCCAAGGTGTCGACCAGCTCGTCGCGCGCGATCCGCGCGTAGGTCGCGATGCCGACCAGGGCCAGGGTCAGGGCGGGAAGGATCAAGTGGGCGAGACGATCGAGTCCGCCGTTGCCATACCCGCCGAGCGGCAGCAGCTCCCAGCGATACGCGACCACGTAGAGCAGCACCGTCCCGACGACGAACGGCGGTGCGCTCTGCGCGAGCAGCGAGAACGCGGTGGTCGCGCGGTCCGGCCAGCGCCGCTTGCGGGCGGCGGCGAGCATGCCGAGCGGAATCCCGATCGCGATCTGGAGCGCGATCGCGGCGAGCGCGAGCTCGAGCGTCGGCCACGCGCGGGTGGCGAGCACCTGCGTCACCGGCCGGTGCGTGCGGTAGCTCTCGCCGAGGTCGCCGTGGACGAGGTTGTCGAGCCAGCACCCGTACTGCACCGGCAGTGACTCGCCGAAGCAGTAGTGCTCGGTGACGCGGGCCAGCGCGTCCTCGGTAGCGCGTGGTCCGAGCATCGTGCGCGCGGGGTTGGACGGGATCGCGACGGTGATCAAAAATGCCACCGTGACGACGAACCACACGACAACGAGCGCCCACGCGATCCGGCGGGCGATCATCGTGGCGACCCCGGTCACGGATCACCTCGCGGGATCGGGTGTCCGTCGGCACCGAGGTCGAGCCACGCGGTCGTGACGTCGCGCACCCAGATCGGGTGCGGCGCGTAATCGCGCACGTAGGGCTGGGCGACCTCGACGGCCAGCTGGTGGTAGCCGAAAATCCACGGCGCGTCGTCGTACACGATGCGTTCGGCGCGCCGATACAGCGCCGCGCGGCGGTCGGGGTCGGGCTCGCCGCGCGCCTCGTCGAGGATCCGGTCGAGCTCGGGATTGTCGTAGAACGACGAGTTGGTGGCGTTGTCGTCGGTGATCGACTTCGAATGAAACAGCGGCTCGAGCAGGCTGATCGGATCCGGGAAGTCGCCGGCCCAGGTCGCGATCGAGAACGCCGGGCCGGTCGGTTTGCCGATCGCGTCCGCGTACGCCGAGAACGTGATCGTCCGGATCTCGATCGTCACGCCGACCTCGGCGAGGTCGTGCTGCAGGGACACCGCGAGCTTCTGGGCGTCGTCGTCGGCGAGCGTCACGTAGGTCGCCCCGAAGCCGTGCGGGTAGCCGGCCTCGCGAAGCAGCGCCCGGGCCTTTGCCGGATCGTGCGGGTAGGGCGCGAGTGTATCGTCGCGGCCGAACGCGCCCGGTGCCAGCACGCCGTGGGCCGGGACGGCGGTGTCGATCAACAGCTTGACGATGCGGTCCTTGTCGACCGCGTAGTTGAGCGCCTGGCGGACGCGGCGATCGTCGAACGGTGGGACGCGCGTGTTCATCCGAGAGCCGAACGCGTTCATCAGCGCGCGCTTGCGCAGTTGCGGTCGCCACGCGGGCTGCTGCTCGATCCAGCGCTGGTCCGAGGCGGTCAGCGGCTCGGCCGCGTCGAGATCGCCGCGCTCGACCATCATGAACTGGAGGTCGCGCGGCACGTTTTCGAGCAGGACGATGCCGTCGAGGTGCTGGCGCGACGGGTCGTGGTAGTGCGGGCGCCGGCGTAGCTCGATCCGACGACCCTCGTCCCAGCTCACGACCTCGAACGGTCCCGACGCCAGCGGGGCGCCGCGCAGGCGGTCGGGCCCGAGCGCGAGTCGTGCCTCCGTGATCGGCGCGGCCCACGGCATCGCCAGCTCCTCGAGCATCGCCGCGTTACGGCGGGTCAACCGGATCTCGAGGGTTCGCGGATCGAGCGCCGCGATGCCGGTGCAATCACGGGTCTTGCCGTCGACCACGTCCCCGGCTCCGACCACGTCGGCGAGGAGCGCGCCGTAGGGCGATTCGGGAGTCGCGAGCACGCGCTCGAGCGCTCGTTCGAAGTCGGCGGCGACGATCGGCGTGCCGTCCGCGTAGTGGATGTCGTCGCGCAGCGTGAACCGGTAGGTCTTGCCGTCGGGGCTGATCGCCCAGCTCGCGGCGAGTCGCGGGACGATCGTCGTGCCCGCGTCGTACCCCACCAGCCCGTCGACGATCGCGTGCACCACGTAGTTCGAGATCTCGTCGTACTCGAGCGCCGGATCGAGCGTGGTGATCGATCCGGTGGTGGCGAGCCGCAACGTCCCGCCGTTGCGTGGGGTGGTCGCGCCGGCCGCGCGCCAGCGCGGAGCCCGTTCGCGCGAGCAGGCGACCATCACGAACGCGATCAACGCGATCAACGCGATCCGGCGGGTCATCGCGCGCCCCCGCCGTCGGAGCGATCGAATACGCCGCGCAATCCCTCGCCGATCAGGTTCACCGCGATCACGCTGACCGCGATCGCGATCCCCGGTGCGAGCACCAGGTGCGGTGCCGTGCGGTAGAACGTCCGCCCCTCGTACAGCATGCGTCCCCACGTCGCCGCCGGTGGGGGAGGCCCGAGCCCGAGGAACGACAGCGTGGCCTCGGCGAGCAGGTTCTGCGCGAACGCCAGCACGCCGACCACCACTACCGTTCCGCCGACGTGGGGTAGCAGATGCCGCCACACGATCCGCCCGGGAGGCGCTCCGATCGCGCGGGCCGCCAGCACGTGCTCGCTCCCCGCGATCGCGATCGCCTTCGCGCGCACGATGCGCGCGATGGTCGCCCAGCCCGCGAACCCGAGCGTCAGCACGACCGGCGCCGACGACGAACCCAGGCTCCCCTCGCGCAACACCGCCGCGAGCAGCACGACCAGCAAGAGGAACGGAAACGCGAGCACGAGGTCGACCGTGCGCATCACCGCACCGTCGACCCACCCGCCGGCGTACCCGGCCACGAGGCCGAGCCCGACACCGAGCACGAGCGCGATCAGCGTGGCCAGCGAGGCGATCGTCAGCGACGTGCCCGCACCGGCGCCGATCCTCGCCAGCTCGTCGCGTCCCATCTGATCCGTGCCGAGCGGCGCGTCGGCGGACGGTCCGAGCGGCAAGCCGAGTGCCGACAGGCCGTGATCGACGTCGAGCTCGTTCGGATCGCCCGGCCGGGCGAGCGCGAGCCCGAGCAAGATCGCCACGAGCACGCACCCGACAACCGCGCCGCGGCGGGCGAGGAACCGTCGGACGCCGCTCACGCGACGATCATACCGCCGTCGAGGAGCGGTCAGGAGTTTCGGTGTGTCTCGGCGGTCGCGAATCGCCGGGGTCGGTCAGTCGTGGATGCCGAGGTACGCCTTGCGGATGTTGTCGTCGGTCGCGAGATCCTTGGCGGCGCCCTCGATCACGATCTCTCCGACCTCGAGCACGTAGGCGCGGCTCGCGACCTTGAGCGCCATGTGCGCGTTCTGCTCGACCAGCAGGATCGTCGTCCCGTCGGCGGCGATCGTTCGCACGATCTTGAAGATCAGCGCGACGATCTGCGGCGCGAGGCCGAGGGAGGGCTCGTCGAGGAGCAGCAGCTTGGGGCGCGACAGCAGGGCGCGCGCGATCGACAGCATCTGCTGCTCGCCCCCCGACAGCGTGCCGGCGTTCTGAGACAGGCGCTCCTCGAGCCGCGGGAACAGCGATAGCGCGTGCGCCTTGTCCTTGGCGATGCCGGCCTTGTCGGTGCGGAGGAACGCGCCGAGCTCGAGGTTCTCCTCGACGGTCATGTTCGCGAAGATCCCGCGGCCCTCGGGGGCCATCACCAGACCGCGCCCGACGATCGCGTGCGCCGGCATCCCGGTGATCACCTCGCCCGCGAACTTGACGGTGCCGCGGGTCGGCTTCACGAGACCGGAGATCGCGCGGAGCGTGGTGGTCTTGCCGGCACCGTTGGCGCCGATCAACGTCACGATCTCGCCCTGGTCGACCTTCAGCGACACGCCACGCAGCGCGTGGATCCCGCCGTAGTGGACGTCGACACTGTCGATCTCGAGCATCGACATCAGGACGACTCCCCGTTTTCGGGCTCGTTTTCGGGCTCGTTCTCGGGCTCGGGCTCGGGCTTCGCAGCCTCGGGCTTGGCGGGCGCGGCGTCGTCGTCGAGGTCGAGCGCGTCGTCGGGCACGCCGAGATACGCCTCGATCACGGCCGGGTTGGCCTGGACGTCCTTGGGGCCGCCGCGCGCGATGGTCTCGCCGTGATCGATCACGGTGATCTGCTGGCAGATATCCATCACGAGGCCCATGTCGTGCTCGATCAAGAGGATCGCGACGCCGAACTTCTCGCCGATCTCCTCGATCAAGTTGGCCATCTCCTTCTTCTCCTGCGTGTTCATGCCGGCGACGGGCTCGTCGAGCAGGAGGACCTTGGGCTCGGTGGCGAGTGCACGCGCGATCTCGAGGCGACGCTGGTCGCCGTACGGCATGCTCTTGGCCTGCTCGTTCTTGCGGTGCGAGATGCCGAGGACGTCGAGCAGCTCGAGGCTGCGCTCGCGGATCGCGCGCTCCTCGCCGACGTGCATCGGCGTCCTGAGCAGCGTGCGGAACAGGCCGCTTCGCGTCCGCACGCCGGCGGCGGTGCGCACGTTGTCGAGCACGCTGAGCTCGCCGAACAGCCGGATGTTCTGGAACGTGCGCGCCATCCCGCTGCGCGCGATGAACGAGGGCTTCTTGCCGTCGATCTGCTGACCCGAGAGGTGGATCGCGCCGATGTCGGGCCGGTAGACGCCGGTCAACAGGTTGAACACCGTGGTCTTGCCGGCACCGTTGGGGCCGATCAGGCCGTATAGCCCGCGCGGCGGCAGCTCGAGCGTGAACTCCGAGACCGCCTTGAGACCGCCGAACGACAGCGAGAGGTTGTCGGCGAACAGCGCGAGCTCGGCGGACTTGCTCCGGGCCTTGGCGGTCGCCGCGCTCACGGCTTCTTCCTCCGGAGCTTCGCGGTCAGCTTGCGCCACGCGGGCAGCTCCCACAGCTCCTGCACGCCCATGATCCCCTGCGGCCGCAGGATCATGACGAGGATCAGCGCGAGCGCGTAGACGATCATCCGGTACTGGGAGAACTCGCGGAAGATCTCGGGGAGGATCACGAGGATGCTCGCGCCGAGGACGATGCCGGTGATCGAGCCCATGCCGCCGATCACCACGATGATCACGAGGTCGATCGATTTCTGGAACCCGAGCTCCTTGGGATCGATCGCACCGACCTGGTGGGCGTACAGCGCACCGCCGATACCGGCGAAGAACGCCGAGAACACGAACGCGACCACCTTGGCGCGGGTGGTGTCGACGCCCATCGCCTCGGCCGCGATCTCGTTCTCGCGCACGGCCAAGAGCGCTCGCCCCTTGCTCGAGTACTTGAGCCGGTAGGTCAGGATCAGCAGGATGAACGCGAACAGGAACACGAAGAACATCGCGCCGCCGGTGCCGGCCGCGGTGTAGCCGGGGATCTGCGAGAAGCCCTCGGCGCCGCCGAGGTTGTTGGCGAGCTCGAGCATCGAGCGACCCTGGATGTCGGGGATGTGCTTGGGCTGGCGCGCGGTGATCTGGCCGAACACGCGGACGATCTCGCCGAATCCGAGCGTGACGATCGCGAGGTAGTCGCCGCGCAACCGCAGGCTCGGCAACCCGACGACGATGCCGAGCAACGAGGCGATCACGCCGCCGAGCAGGCAGCCGGCGAGAAACAGCAGCTGTCCGTTGCCCAAAAAGCCACCGGTGACGCCCTTTCCGGTGAAGCACCCCTCGACCACCGGGTCCGGCGGACAGGTCGCGAAGAAGTGCATCGAGCCGTAGAACGTCAGCCACGCGGCGGCGTACGCGCCGGCGAGCATGAACCCGGCCTGGCCGAGCGAGAACTGGCCGGCGAAGCCGTTGACGACGTTGAGCGAGCCCGCGAGCACGATCGCGATGCCGACATCGAGCAGGATCTTCGACCACGTGAGCCCGACCATCGGTCCGACGAACAGGTCCATGCCGATCGCGAGCACGACCGCGACCACGAACGGCGCGATCGACCACCCGACCGCGATGAGCGGGTTGGGGCGCAGATGCGCGACGCGATCCTGCAGGGTCTTCACGACGTCTCCCGCCCGCGCGTCATACCTTCTCCACGACGGCTTTGCCGAACAGACCCTGCGGCCGCCACAACAGGACGACGATCAGGATCACGAACACGTAGACGTCCTGCAGCTGGCCGACCCACGGCGTGTGCGAGAACAGCGCGGTGATGTAGCGGTGCACGAACGCCTCCATGAAGGCGATCAGCATCGCGCCGGCGACCGCGCCGCGGACGTTGCCGATACCGCCGACGACCGCGGCGACGAATGCCTTGAGGCCGAGAAGGACCCACGTCGCGTCGGCGGTCATCCGCAGGTCGTTGCGCAGGGCGAACAGGATGCCGCCGGCCGCGGCGAGTGCCGAGCCGATCGCGAACGTCATCGACACCACGACGTTGACGTTGACGCCCATCAGCGACGCGACCTGATCGTTGAACGACACCGCACGCATCGCACGACCCATCTTGGTCCGGTACACGAGGCGCTCGAGTCCGAACGCGAGCACCGCCGCGAGGAAGATCGTCAGCATGTCGTACAGCCGGATCTGGACGCTGCCGATCGTGCCGAGCACGTCGTTGTCGAGCAGTGCCTTGATCGTGTTGGGCCGGTTGCCGAAGAACTGGTCGAGTAGGCCGAGGTTCTGGAGGAACAGCGACACGCCGATCGCCGTGATCAACACGTTGAGGCGCGGGGCCTTGCGCAGCGGCCGGTAGGCGAGGCGCTCGACGGTGACCCCCATCAACGCGCACACCGCCATCGTGATCAGCATGACCAGCGGCATCGCGTACCAGCCACCACCGGCGAGGAAGCCGAGCGCGCTGGCGACGGTAAACGCGATCCACGCGCCCCAGGACACGATGTCGGAGTGCGCGAAGTTGATGAACAGCAGGATGCCGTAGACCAGCGTGTACCCGAGCGCGATCAACGCGTACAGCCCGCCGAGGGCGAGCGTGTTGATCGTCGTCTGGAGCAGGTCCGACATCTGTGAGGGGAACGAGGACGGCGAGCGAAGCGAGCGAGGGCCAGTGCGAGCGAGGCGAGTGCGAGCGAGGGCTAGTGCTTGTCCCCGCCCTCGTCGTTCTTGCCGATCCGCGCCGCGATGAACTGCTTGCCACCCTTGATGCCGATGATCAGGGCGGACTTCTTGGCGTTGCGGTTGGCGTCGATCGAGAACGTGCCGGTCACGCCCGTGAAGTTCTTGGTCGCCGCGATCGCGTCGCGCAGATCCGGGCCGTTGAGCGACTTCGCGCGGTCCATGGCGTCGAACAGCACGAGCGCCGCGTCGTAGCCGAGGGCGGCGAGGCCGTCGGGCTCGGAGTGATACTCGGCCTCGTACTTGCTCACGAAGTTCTTCACCTCGGGGCGATCCTCGAGCGGCGAGTAGTGGTTGGCGTAGTAGTTCCCGTCGAGCGCGTCGCCCGCGATCTTCTTGAGCTCCTCGGAATCCCAGCCATCGCCGCCGAGGAACGTCGCCTTGATGCCGAGCTCTCGCGCCTTGCGGATGATGGTCGCGGCGTCGCTGTAGTAGCCGGGGAGGAAGATCGCCTCCGCCCCCGAGCTCTTGAGCTGCTGGAGCTGCGAGCTGATCTCGAGGTTGCCGCCGGTGTAGCCGACCTTGACCGCGATCTCGCCGCCCATCTCCTTGAACGCCTTCTCGAAGAAGTCGGCGAGGCCGCTCGAGTATGCCTGCGCCTGGTCGAACAGGATCGCGACCTTCTTGGCCTTGAGATTGTCGTGCGCGAACTTGGCGACCACCCAGCCCTGGAAGTCGTCGAGGAAGCACACCCGGAAGATGTAGTTGCCGACGTCGGTGACATCGGGATTGGTCGACGACGGCGAGATCATCGGGATGTGCGCCTTCTGCGCGATCGGGCCGCCCGCGAGTGACAGCGACGAAGCGACCTCGCCGAGGATCGCGACCGCGCCGTAGTCGTTGATGAGCCGGGTCACCGCAGTGGCGGCCTCGGTCTGCTTGCCGGCATCGTCGATGGTCTTGAGATCGAGCTTGCGGCCCTTGACCCCGCCCTTGGCGTTGCGCTCCTTGAGCGCGAGACGGATGGCGTTGTCGGTGGAGATCCCGAACGTCGCCTGCGCACCGGTCATCGATGCGAAGTGCCCGATCTTGATCGGGCCGGTCGTCGGCGCCGTGTTGCCGGACCCCGCGTTGTCATCGGCCTTCTTCTTCGATCCGAGCTTGTCGCACCCCGCGACGAGCACGATCGACGCGAGCAGGACGAGTCGGAGCCGGGACAAGAACGACGTGATGCAACCGCGTAGATCCACGAGGGTTTCTCCTTGGCAAACGGGCCGTGAAGCGATACCGAGCAAAACCGACGAAGTCAACCCCGACCGCGTTATAAGCACGCGAGATGCGGAGGTTCTGGCCCGTCCTGCTCCTCGTTGGCTGTAGCACACCACCCGTCCATCGGGTCGCGATCGCCCGCGCCACGCGGGTGGTTCCCGATGTCCCGTTCGCCGAGCTCGATCACGACCAGCGCGCGCGATGGATGAAGGACCACGTGCTCCCCGCGATGACGCCGCTGTTCCAGCAGCACGATCCCGAGAAGTTCGACAAGGTCGGCTGCAAGACCTGCCACGCCGAGAATTCGTGGGACATGCCCAACCCCGAGCTGCCGCACCTCGACTTCGAAAACCTCGAGGGGTTCGAGCGGCGCGACCTCGAGTGGATGAAGACGGTGATCTTGCCGGCGATGAAGAAGCAGCTCCGCGATCCGACGCTGCGCTGCGGCCGTTGTCATCCCGTGATCGGCCGCTCGCTCTCCAGCTAGTTCTTGGTTCGGCGACGCGCGCGTTCGTTCTCGACCTGGAGCGATCGCCACAACGTGTCGACCGCCCACGCCACCACCTCGCCCGACGCTTCGCCATCGAGTCCGACCTCGTCGCGGAGCCGCTTCCAGATCGAGGCCGAGAACAGACACGTGAACAGTCCGGCGGCCGCGGCACGGCGCTCGGCGGAGAGGTCCGACAGCTCGGCCGCGAGGATCTCGCTCATCAGGCCGACGCGCTTGACCCGGCCACGCGCCCGGACGCGGCCGAGCCCGGCCTGGAGCTGCGCCGCGATCAGCGGCGCGTGGCGATCGTAGGTCGCGAACACCGCGCGGATCGCGCCGACGATGCCCTGGCGATCGCGGCCGTAGTCGACTCGCACCACCTCGTTGACTCTCCGGGTCAACGCGTCGAACAGATCGTCGCGTCGCGGGAAGTGGCGGTACAGCGTGCGTACCGAGACCCCCGCGCGACGGGCGATCTCGAAGTAGGTGAGCTCGAACCCACCGCGCTCGGAGAGCAACGCGACGAGCCCGTCGAGGATGAGCTCGCGGGTGGCCTCGTCGTGGCGGGCGCGGAGCTTCGAACGGGGGCGTCGCGCGGTTCGTGCCATAGAGACACGATACATGCTTTAGAGTCACGATTCGTGACATTCGACGCGACCACTGTTGACTCCGCGTCAATTTTGGAGTGATCGCTCCCAGGCGCGCGCGTCTAACCCGACGAACATCGACGGGCGCGGGTGCGGCATCACGCTTGCTCGAACAGCGAGCATGCTGCTGCGCCTCACCACGCTGTTCGCGATCGCCACGACGCTGTCCGCCTGCATGATCGGGGAAGACGGCTTCGCTCCACCTCCTCCCGATCATCCCGCCAGCGGTGGCGACGACGTCGGTACCGGTGCGCCACTGCCGGCCGGCAAGATCGCCGTCGTGCTCGCCCACGGGCTCGGCGGGTCGGCCGACAGTTTCGATCCCGCGATCGTCGCGGCGATCCGCGCCGACGGCCACGCCGTGCTGCGCACCGAGGTGCCGGGTGTCGAGGGCGTGGAGCAACGTGCCACCGCACTCGGCCCGCAGATCGACGCGTTCCTCGCCGAGACCGGCGCGACCCAGGTCCACATCATCGCGCACTCGATGGGCGGGCTCGACGCGCGCTACCTGATCTCGTCGATGGGCTACGCGAGTAAGGTCGCGTCGCTGACCACGATGTCGACTCCGCATCGCGGGTCGCCGCTCGCCGACGTCGCGCTCGGCCTCACCGACGGCGATCAGGCCGCCGCGCTCGATGCCCTGGTCCAGCTGGTCGGCCAGGTCGATCCCGACGCACTCGACCGCGCGCTCGAGGATCTCGCCGAGGCCAACGCCCCCGCGTTCAACGCGGCCAACCCCGATGCCGCCGGGGTGCGCTACCAGTCGTATGCCGGGTTCAGCACGCCGAACGCGATCTCGAACGACAACGGACAGACCGCGTGCGCCCCGGCACCGGCGCCGGATCCGGGCGAGACCCGCGCCCTGCTGGTGCTACCGGCGACGATCGTCGCGCACGGTACCGAGCGTCGGCCCAACGATGGCGTCGTCAACGTCACCAGCTCGACGTGGACCGGGTTCGCCGGTTGCGTCCCGGCGGATCACCTCGCGCTGACCTCGGTCCCGCAGGACGGCGAGGGCTTCGACGCCCCGGCGTTCTACAAGGCACTGGTCGAACGCCTCGCGCAGTAGCGCGCCTGGGTTAGATTGTGCGTTCGCATGTCCACCGCGCACGATCTAGCCGCCCACGTTCATCACGAGGACGAGCGGCAGTTCAACCGGTCGGGCGAGCGCCGCACGCTGCTCGTCGTGTTGCTCGCGACGGTGATGATGGTGGGCGAGATCGTGGTCGGCATGCTGACCGGCTCGGTCGCGCTACAGACCGACGGCTGGCACATGGGCACGCATGTCGGCGCGCTCGGCCTCACGCTGGTCGCGTACTGGTACGCGCGACGTCACGCGGGGAACGACGCGTTCAGCTTCGGCACCGGCAAGGTCTACGCGCTCGCCGGCTTCACCAGCGGCGTGGTGCTCGCGATCGTGGCGCTCCTGGTCGCGCGCGAAGGCATCGAGCATCTGGTGACGCCGCAGGACGTCAGCTATCGCGACGCGCTGCCGGTCGCGATCCTCGGGCTGGTGGTCAACGGCGTGTCCGCCGCGATCCTCGGCGGCGGTCACCACTACGGTCACGGACACGGGCACCACCATCACGGTCATGGCCACGGCCACGGCCACGACGATCACGACCATCCTCACGCGCCACCGGCGGGCGGCGGCAAGCCCAAGGCCGGCACGATCGACTTCAACATGCGCGCGGCCTACGTCCACATCCTGGCCGACGCGCTGACCTCGCTGTTCGCGATCGCGGCGCTGACGCTCGGCGCGTTTGCGGATCTGTGGTTCCTCGATCCGATCATGGGCCTCGTCGGCGGGACGGTGATCGTCGTGTGGGCGATCTCGCTGTGTCGCCAGGCCGCCCGCCAGCTCCTCGACGTCGTGTCGTCACCACGTCACGAGCAGGTCGTTCGCGAACGACTCGAGGGTATCGACGACGTGAGGGTGGCCGACCTACATGTATGGGAGTTGGGGCCAGGTCGGCGCAGCTGCATCGTCTCGCTCGTCACGGCGACGCCGCGCGACGTCACCTACTACCGCGAGGCCGTGCTCGACGCGCTGTCGATCGCGCACCTCACGATCGAGATCCATCACTGCGATCTCCGGCATGAAGAACCGCGCGCGGTTCAGGTTGCTCATCAACACGAGCACTGAGCACGTTCGTCTGCAGTTCGTCGCCAACTCGCCTACATCTGCGACGTCGCGAGTCTGCATAGTTCGCCGCACGGCGATCGATGCGGACGTGGCCTCGTTCGTGCTCGTTGCTTCAAACCATGAAGCGCGTGCTGGGGAGCAGCGTCCTTCTGTTCGTCGTCGCTTGCGGCGTCGACCAGCCGACGGATGACACGTCCACGTTCGAATCCGCAGCCACCGTGTGTGGAAGCGGCGAGACCGTCAAAGGTGTGGATGTATCCTACTACCAGGGCACGATCGACTGGGCGAAGGTCGCGAACGACGGTGTGGAGTTCGCGTTCGTCCGGGTCTCGGATGGTCTGACCTACGAGGACTCGAAGTTCGCCGCCAACTGGCAGGGCACGCGCGATCACGGGATCCTTCACGGTGCCTACCAGTTCTTCCGGCCGGGACAGGACGCGCTCGCGCAGGCCAACCTGCTGCTGTCGAAGATCGGCACCCCGCAGCCCGACGATCTGCCACCGGTGATCGATGTCGAGGCCTCCGACGGGCTCGGCGCGGGCGATGTCGAATCGCAGGTCCGGATCTGGGTCGACCGCGTCACCGAGGTGCTCGGCAAGCCGCCGATCGTCTACACCGGCTTCTACTTCTGGCGCGATTCGGTCGGCGGTGCCGACCTGACGACGTCGCCCTTGTGGCACGCGCAGTACTCGAGCGCGAGCTGTCCGAACATCGCGGCGCCGTGGCAGGACTGGGCGTTCTGGCAGTACACGTCGAGCGGCAGCGTCGCCGGGATCTCCGGCAACGTCGACACCAACCGGTTCAACGGCAATCGCGACCAGCTGCTGCAGCTCACGCAACAGAGTGCCGAGTGCGGCGTGCTCGGTGCCGAGGGTGGAGTCATCGACGATGCCGATCCGTGCTTCCACGCCGGCGGACCGCAACAATACATCCGTCGTCCCACCGATGCCGGTGAGGGCGGAGGCCTCGAGTGGACGCACACGATCGCCGATGTCACCGAGGTCAACTCCGGGCAGTGGAACCTCCGACTCGCGGCCGGCGGTACGTACCGGATCGAGGTGTCGACGCCATCGGCGTACGCGCAGTCCACGCACGCGCGCTACGTCGTGCACACCGCTTCGGGTGACGCCGAGCTCGAGATCGATCAGTCGGCGATCGATGGCTGGCAGCCGCTCGGCGAGTTCGAGCTCGCGGCCGGCGATGGCCAGTACATCCACCTCGGCGACAACACCGGCGAGCCCGTCACCGACAACATCCAGATCGTGTTCGATGCCGTGCGCCTGATCCCGGTGAACGTCGACCCGACCGACCCGACCGACCCGACCGACCCGACGACGGACCCGACAAACAACACCAGCCCCGAGGGCGGCTGCAACGCGGGTGGTGGCTCGGCCGGCGGCTTCGCGCTGCTCCTGCTCGGCCTGGTCGCGCTGCGGCGGCGGTCTTAGTACCGCGGGCCATCCCTCGGTCGGGCACCGGTGAAAACGCGAAACCCTCGCGCGAATCCTCGGGACAGGCCCGCTCTCTTCAGCCGTTACTCTGGCGCGTGTTGCGCGCGCGACGGCCGTTGCGATCGACCGCGGTCGGCGTGACCGCGGCGTTGAGCGTGGGCGCGCCGACCATCAGGTGACCCGCGTCGTTGTCGAGATCCTCGCCGCGGATGTTGTTCTTGCCCTGCGCCGCGACGGTGTGCGCGGTCCGGCTGACCTCGTCGATCAGCTCGCGCGAGTTGCCTGGCCACGGCCGCAGCAAGCAGGCCTCGATCAGCGTCGAGTGGATCTGCAGGCCCGGCTCGGCGGCGTGCACCGCATCGTCGACGAGGTAGGCCATCTCGTCGGGACGATCGCGCAGGGGGGGCAGGTGGATCTGCCGACCGCCCAGCTTGTGGGCGAGGTCGCTCGGGATTCCCAGGTGCTCGAGCTGCATCATCGCGGTGGTGACCACGCGGAGCTGCGGGCGCTTCTCGAGAATACGGATCAGCGTCGCGACGTCGGCGTTCCCGAGCTTGCCGACCTGGGCGAGCACGAGCGTCTCGACCTTCGGGTTGGCGATCCGCTCGAGCGGCACCGCCTGGATCGTCGGGTTGAACTTCGCTTCGGGACGATTGCGCGTACGCGAATACCCCTCCGCCATCCGTCCCTTGCCGCTACCGGGCTCGCCGAGGATGAGGAGGTTGACGTCGTCGACCGCGGCTTGCTCGGCGGCGGCCCAGATGTGCGAGGTGCTCGGTCCGACGATCGCGTCGTGGCGGGTCGAGATCGCCGCGCCCTCGAAGCCGCGGATGTCCTCGAGCAGCACCGACACCGTGCGACCCGTACGAACCACCGAAGGTGCCGTGACGGTGACCTCGCGATCGACGAGCGGATGCCCGCCGGCATAGGTGCCGTTCCGGCTACCGAGGTCCGTGACGACGAATCGTTTGTCGCGCCACATCACGCGCGCGTGCTGGCGGCTGATCCGGTCGTCGGTCGTGGTCTCGAGCAGCTCGCGTCCGAGGATGAGTCCGGTTGGCGGGACGCGGAACGTCTGGATGGTCGGTGTCGCACCACTCCAAACCACGACGATCCCTGGGACCGTGGGTGAGGACGGGGACCCTTCCATCACCACCAGTATACCCGCCTCGCGGCGTCATCTGCGGTACAAGACCCCATCTGCGCGCAAGTCGTCACCTTCGACGCCGGTCAGACGCTGATCGAGCTTGACCTCGGGTTTCTGTGTACCCGGCTCGCCGAGCGCCTGCGCAAAACTCGCGTCTCCGAGGCGGCGCTGGCCGCCGCGGCCCCCGCCGCGTGGGCGCACTACGACGCGCTGACGGGGAGTGGCGCCCCGGTGGATCACGCACGGGCCTGGCAGGAGCTGGTGCAGACCTTGCTCGCCGGGGCCGGCGTGCCCGATCCGGCGCCGCTCGCGCTGTGGCTGTGGAACGAGAACGCGCACCACAACCTGTGGCGGCGTCCGATCCCCGGGATGATCGAGCTGGCGCGCGCGCTGACCGGCCGTGGGGTGCGGGTCGGCGTGCTGTCGAACTCGGAGGGCGGTCTCGCGGAGCTGCTCGCGGACATCGGGGTCGCCGACGCGTTCGAGGTGATCGTCGATTCGGGGCGCCTCGGGTTCGAGAAGCCGGATCGCCGGATCTTCGACCACGCGCTGACCGCGCTGGGAGGCTCGACCGCGACGCCGATCCACATCGGAGACTCGTGGAACGCCGACATCGCCGGGGCACGTGCGATCGGCTGGCGCGCGATCTGGTACGGGCGCCTGGCGACGCCGGTCGACGACGCCGAGATCGCGATCGCTCACGATCCGGCCGAGACGCGCGCCGCGCTCGAGCGCTGGGGCGTGTTGTAGGAGCGGGCTAGGCCGGCTGCGGGGTCGCGCGATCGACGTGGATCGCGGCGAGGACGATCGCGACCAGCGGCGACAGCACGACCAGCCCGATCGCGAGCACGCGCACGACCTCGCGCAGCGCCACCAGCTCGGCGTGGTCGGGTTTGTGGGCCAGCGGCGTCGGGCCCACGAGCACCAGGTACGCGATGCCGGCGATCGCGATGTCGGCGATCACGATCGCCGCGACCACGAGGATCGTGAGCCGGAGGTTGGCGCGGACGATCCGCGCACTCTCGGAGAGCGGTTCCGCGAGGCCGGAGCGCTCGCTGGCACCGGTCAGCGACAGCAGCAGCAGCAGTGCCACGCCCGGGATCGCGAGGGCGAGCCCGCCGATCGCGATCGCCACGATCGCGGTGGCGCACGGCAACGCGGCGCGGGCGAGCCCGCAAATCCCGGCGCCCAGCGCACGCAGCTGCGAGCGACGGCGACCCGCCGCGACGTCGCGCACCGCCGGCGCCGCGGCACCGACCAGCACGAGCTGTGCGGCTCCGCCGAGCGCCACCAGGATCCACACGGCGTGGATCATGTGCAGCGCGGAGCCGATGTTGTCGGGCACCGCGACGTCGAGCGCGTAGAGCGCGATCGGTGCGAGTACCAGCGTGCCGATCACCGCGAGCGGAAGGGCGTAGCGCAGGCTGCGCAGGCTGAGGGACAGGATGTTCGACACCCGCACCGAGGGTAGCTCCCGCGCGCGAAGAATACGGGTCGGACGTTTGGTCAGCGGCGATCCCAGCGCTCGAGCCGCCCGCGCACGCCGCCGAGGTCGACGTCGAGCGCGCGTGACAGCACCAGGCCGGCCGCCTCGGCCGCGCGGGTCGTACGTTTGGGCGACGGCGTGATCCACACCAGGCGCCCGCCGGGCGCGAGCTGGCGCGCGATGTGGGGAACGGCCTCGACGAGGATCCTGGCCGCGTCGCCGCGGATCCGGCCGCCGAGCGGAGGGTTGGTGACGATCGCGTTGACCGGCGCGGGGCCGGGGACATACGTGCGCGCGTCGCCCTCGACCAGCGTCGCCTCGATCTCGGCCGCGGCGCAGTTCGCGCGTGCGGCATCCAGCGCCCGGGGATCGAGGTCACTGCCGATCGACGTCGTGCGGGCGCGCCGCGCACACTCGATCAGCTCCGCGCCCGCGCCGCAGAACGGATCCCACACGCGCTCGCCGTCGCGCACGCCGGCGATCCGCGCGAGGGTCGCGGCGACCGTCGGGTGCGAGGCAGCGGGCACCTCGGCCACCCGCCACGCGAACCGCGGATCCGGTGCGCGGCGCGGTACCAGTGCCAGGGTCGCCGCCGTGTCGTCGACCTCGACATCCCAGGTCGTCGCGGTCGGATCGTTGAGGAGCTCGGGGGCGATCGCCGCGACGTCGCGCGCGACCCGCCACACCACGGAGCGCTTGTGACCGCGCGCGAACGCGAGTCGCCACCGGATCGCGCCCTCGGTCCACGCGGCGAGGAGCGCGCGCACCGGGGGTGCGGTCAGCGCGCCGGCGATCGCGGTCGCCAGCGCACCCGCATCCTCGACCCGATCGGCGCGCCGCGCGGTCGCCGGTTCGCGCGGTGGCGTCCAAGGAAACGGGATCCGGATCGACGCCCGCGACCACAATCGACACGCGAACAGCGCCGACCACGGAGCCGCGAGCGCGATCTCCACCGCATCGTTCGCGACGCGGATCGCCGCCGGCGACGCGCCCCCGCTCAGGTCGAGCTCCGCGAGATCCTCCGCCAGCACCAACGCGAGGCCCGGCTTGCACTCGAGCCGAACCGTCACCGGTGCCGGCGGCGCCACATCGATCCGGACCGCGCTCGGCTCGTCGCGCCGGGCCGTGCGCTCCGCCATCAGCAGTGCCCGGTCGCGGCGGCGAACCAGCTCGCGATCCGCCGCCCGGTCTGTCCGCCGTTCGGACACCGAATGTCGGGGTTCTCCTTCCCGACTCCCCCACCCTGGGACGGGGGGAGAAATTCGGGGCGTCGACGGAGGTTGGGAGGTGTCGGATCGCGTCTCGGACAACGCGGCGGGGAAGTCGGCGAGGTTGTTGGGATCGGCGGCGGTGGTTGGTGGGGTGCCAGTAGGGAGGGCGGACAGGCGTGCGATGACATCGTCGCCGCCGAGCTTGCCCATCGCGTCGACGAGAGCGCGGCGCTCGTCGGGCGTGACGTCGTCGGCGTCCCAGCGTGCGATCAGCGCGCGGCGAGCGTCGTCGAGATCGGGGCCCGGGACCTTGCCGAGCGCGACGATCGCGGCGCGCCGCACACGCACCCGCGGATCCCGCGTTCGGTCGATCAACGCGGCGCGAGCGGCGGCATCCCCGGCACGCGCGAGCTGGCCGAGCGCGGATACCAGACGCGCGGCCGCGCCGTCGTCGACGGGGGAGGGTGCGGCGGACGGGGAGGGTGCGGCGGATGGGGAGGGTGCGGCGGATGGGGAAGGTGCGGCGGACGGGGAAGGTGCGGCGGACGGGGAAGGTGCGGCGGATCGGGAAGGATCGAGTCGCGCGAGCAGGGCGTCGCGGCCGGCGTCTTCCGTGCGGACGAGCGCCGTTGCCGCACGCCCCGCGATCGGCTCGTCGCCGGCGACCACGAGGTCGACGAGCGCGGGAGCATCACGCCGTGCCGGCGTGAAGCTCGGTGTGCGTAGCTGCGCGGCGAGATCGAAGTCGGGGCTACGTCGGGCCACGGGTAACCGGGCGCTCGCGCTAGCGGCGGTTCTTCTTGCGCGCGGCCTTCTCGGCCTTGCGCTTGTCGCGCGCCTTCTGCTTGACGTTCGCGCGTTGCTGGCCGACGAGCGACTTCGTGCCGGGAGGCGTGTAGCCCTTGGGCAGCCCGGGCATGTTGCCGACGGGCACGCCGGGCATCGCCGGCATGTTCGGCATCCCGGCACCTTCGCCCATCCCCGGTCCACCACCGGCTGCCATCAGCGCGTTGATGTCCATGTTGGCCAGCTTCTTCATCTGCGAGAACTGCTTGAAGCCGGGGAGCTTGCCCATCAGACCGGTCGACGCGCCGAGCTGCACCATCATCTGGCGCATCTGCGCGAACTTCTGGAGCAGCTCCTTCACTTCCTGTTCGCTGCGGCCCGAGCCCTTCGACACGCGCTTGACGCGACCGGGCTCGAAGTCGGCGCGGCGTCGCTTGGCGCTCTTGCCCGACGTCGACATGAAGTCTTCCCACGTCGTCGCCACGAACACCTGCGGGTTGAGCCGCTCCTCGATCGTCATCGACGAGATCATCGCCTCGATCTTGGTGAGCTCGCGGTCGTCGAGGTTGACGCCCTCGGGCAGTCCGCCGTTGAAGAACGGCAGCTTCTCGAACAGGTCCTTGAGCGATCCCATCTTCTGGATCAGCCGGATCTGCTCGAGGAAGTCCTGCATGTCGAACTTGCCCTTGAGCATGCGGAGGGCGTCTTCCTCCGCCTTCTCCGCATCGACGACCTGCTCGAAGTCCTTGACCAGGCCGACGATGTCGCCCATCCCGAGGATGCGCGACGCCAGGCCCTCGGGGCGGAACTCCTCGAGCTTGTCGAGCTGCTCGCCCATGCCGAGGAACTTGATCGGCTTACCGGTGATCTCCTTGACCGACAGCGCGGCGCCACCACGGGCGTCGCCATCGAGCTTGGTCATGATCACGCCCGTCAGATCGAGGCGCTTGTTGAACGTGTCGGCGACATTGACCGCGTCCTGACCGGTCATCGCGTCGAGGACGAGGAAGATGTTCTGCGGCCGCGCCGACTTGTCGATGTCCTCGAGCTCCTGCATCAGGGGCTCGTCGATCGCGAGTCGACCGGCGGTGTCGTAGATGATGACGTCACAGCCCTCGAGCCGCGCCACGTCCTCGGCGGACTTGCAGATCGCGACCGGGTCCTTGCCTTCGACCGAGTGCACCGGCATGCCGAGCTGCTTGCCGAGCGTCTTCAGCTGATCGATCGCGGCGGGACGGTAGATATCGGCGGCGACGAGCAGCGGCTTCTTGCCGTGGGTCTTGTCGAGCCAGCGCGCGATCTTTCCGCAGCTCGTGGTCTTACCGGAGCCCTGGAGGCCGCACATCATGATGCCGGTCGGTCCCGAGCGCGCCCACGCGAGCTCGGTGTCGACGGGGCCCATCATCTTGATCAGCTCGTCCTGGCAGATCGCGATGAACGCCTGCTCGGGCGTGATCGTCTTGGCGCCGTACTCCTTGCTCTTGGCCTTGAGCTCGACCTGTTTGCCTTGCGCAGCCTCGCGCACGCGCTCGAGGAACCGCTTGACGACGCGGAACTCGACGTCGCCTTCGAGCAACGAGAGCCGGACGTCGCGGAGCGCGTCCTCGATGACGTCGTCGTTGAGCTCGGCGACGCCGGTGAGCCGCTGGCGGGCGGCACGAAATCCCTTGGAAAGGGTCTCCAGCACGTCGTCCGCTATAGCATGGGGAAACGCCGTCCCGAAGCGACTAACCGGGCCATCGGGCCCCGCGAGCGATCAGGCGGACCTCGGGATCGGGGTCGCCGGCGAGCCGGTCCAGCACGCCGAGGTCACCGCCGCTGGGGCGCCGGACCCACGCGGCGCGGGCGGCGGCGATCCGGATCGCCGGATCGGGGTCGAACGCCAGGTAGTCGATCACGAAGTCGTCACCCACGAGTGGGAACATCCACTCGAGCGCGACGCCGATCGCGAGCCGACGGAGCGGATCCGTCGATAGTGCCCAGGTCGCGGCGATGTGGGTCGCCGAGAGCGGCCGCATCTCCGCGAGGGCGATCGCCAGGCCGCGTCCGAGCGCGTGGGCGGCCTCGTGGGTGTCTGCCTTGTCGTGCTCGATCCGGCATTCGTGCTCGAGCTCGTCCGCGAGACACTCGTCCTCGGCCGCCGCCGGTCCGATCGCGGAGGTCGTGAGGGCGAGCGCCGTCAGGCGCGACAGCAGCCCCCGGAGCGTCACCTTCATCTTCTGCTCTATGTTCACGATCGGACCCCACGCATCCTGGAAACCCGGGCAGGACACCGCGATGTTCCCGTGGATCGCGGGGTCCCGGTTGGGTATTTTCGCGGACATGAGGGTCGCGTGGTTCGCGCTGGCGATCGTCCCCTCGCTGATCGCGGTGGCGGCAGCCGACCCTGCACCTCGGATGCCGGCTGGTGCGGTGCGGTGTGACAACCTGTCGACCGAGGACCTCTCGGTCGATGGCCTGCTCGACGACTGGCACGGTCGACCCCTGGTCCGGCTCGGCGATCGCGACGGGTCGATCGCCCTGCGCTGCTCGTGGGACGGCAAGGCGCTCGGCCTCGCCCTGATGTTCGACGACGATCGCGTGGTGCGGGTGCCGCACGCCGGCCGACGCGCACACCAGGACGGCGTCGACATCACGGTCGGCGCCGGTCGTCGCGCGACGCGCATCCGCGTGAAGCCGGGCAATCGACTGGCCAAACCGGAGCTCTCCGCACCGCGGCGGGTCGCGATCGCGACCTCGCTCCAGCCTCGCGGGTTCTCGATCGAGGCCCGGCTTCCCGCTCGCGCGATCGCCGGTCTCGGTCCGAACACC
This sequence comes from uncultured delta proteobacterium, assembly GCA_963772655.1. Classification (GTDB taxonomy): domain Bacteria; phylum Myxococcota_A; class Polyangia; order Haliangiales; family Haliangiaceae; genus JABFXX01. Next base: position 2,390,043 of record CAVYYE010000002.1, on the reverse strand, counting down.
CCGTCGCTCGCCCTGCGCGTCGTGTTCCACGATGCCGATCGCGCCACCGGCGGCGACGACGACGACCTCGTGCTGGCGACGAAGATCGAGCTGTCCGATCGCAGCGATCTGCTCACCGACTTCCTGCGCACCGTCGGGCTGCGGCGCTCCGATCTTCGCCTCGACCGGCTCGTCGATCTCGATCCCGATCGGCGTGGCGCCGAGCGCGTGGTCGCCGGCGGCACCGTGATCGGCGTGCTGACCGATCGCTACGCCTACGTCACCGTGCCCGCCGCGAACGCCGCCGACGTGTTGCGGGTCGAACTGCTTCCGTTCGGCCGCCGGGGGACCAAGGTGATCGCCGCGGTCATCCGCGAGTCCGGCTCCGGTGGTACGCGCGATCTGCTGATGTTGTGGACGGTGTGGAGCGGGCAGCTCGAGGCACTCGGATCGATCGAGGTGCGCGAGCAGGTCGGCGCCAAGGTGCTCGCGTCGACGTGGAGAGTCGTCAAGGGGCGCAAGCGCAGCGAGCTGTGGGTCGAGCCAGAACCCGCGGTCGGGTTCACGCCGGCGACCTGGCACGAGACCCCGGCGCCATCGATCGATCCGATCGTGCTGCCGTGGGATCGCACGAAGGGAGGCATCGCGTACTTCTTCGACGGTCAGGAGATCCAGCTGTCGCGGCGCGATCTGCCGGTGAAGAAGCTGCGGCGGAAGCGCCGGCGCTGACTCACAGGAACCCCGACGACAGCAACACGTCGGGAAACAGCTCGCTGCCATCGGGTCCCGCGCGCACCGCACCGATCAACGGCGCGATGACCGCGAGCGGGATCGCGGGGTCGGCTTGCAGGATGATCTGGCGATCCTCGGCCTCGCGAGCGCCCGGTGTCGGCCAGTGGCGACGAACGATGTCGCGCAGCGTGGTGCCGACCGCAACGATCGACAACCGATCGCGCACCGGCAGCGTCTTGACGGGCTGCTCGATCGTGCCCTCGCGCTGCGAGATCGACCACACGAGGATGTGCTTGTTCGTCACCGACACGATCATCCGGAGCGGGGACGGACCGCTGTCCGGCCCCAGCTTGCTCGCCCGCACGCGTGCGGGCAACGCGAGCGGGACGGCGAGGATGCGTCCGCCGGCATCGCGCGCGACGATGGTGAATCGTCGCGCGGAGGTCGCCTTCTGGATCGAATACATCACCGAGAGCAGCACGCGGTAGCGCGTCGACTCGTCGAGCACGAGCTGGAACGTCGGATCGGGTGTGGGGTGCTTGTCGAGGAGCTGCTTCGCCGCCTTGCCGAGGTCCGGAACGTCGACCCCACCGCCGGCGCGCGAGGTTGGCTCGATCTCACCGTGATCGATCCGCGCGACCATCGCGTCGCCGACGAAGATCCCCTTCGATCGCACCACGATCGCGAGGGCATTCGCCGTCGCGGGGGCATAGCCATTGCCGGCGACCTCCGGGAGCTTCGCGGCAACGGCGGCGGTGGGGAGCACCGTTTGTGGTGGTGGTGTCGGTGTCGGTTCCGGAACGGCCGGCGCCGGTGCCGACGGCGTGGGCGTGGTCGACCCGCTACCGGCGTGCGACGACGCGGGGTCCTTTCCACAAGCCATCACCACGACGATCGCGAGCCACGCATGTCGCATGGCGCCATTGTACTCACGATGCGGCGTGATCGTCGGCGGCGCCGTCGTCGTAGTCGAGGTCGTCGTACTCGTCGCGATACAGCGAGCCGAGGTGACGTTTGACGAACACCTCGATCAGCTCGGGATCGTACATCTTGCCCGCGGTCTTGGTCAGGATCGACTCGCACTCGTCGAGTGGGAGCGCCTTCTTGTACGGGCGGTCGGTCGACATCGCATCGTAGGCATCGGCGATCGCCACGATCCGCGCGACCAGCGGGATGTCCTCGGCGATCATCTTGTCGGGATACCCCGAGCCGTCCCAGCGTTCGTGATGGTTGCGGACCGCCGGCATGATCGGATGCAGCATCTCGATCTTCGACGCGATGTCGTAGCCCTTCACCGGGTGCTCGCGCATGTGGATCCACTCGTTGTCGTCGAGCGGTCCCGGCTTGAGCAGCACCGCATCGCGGATCCCGATCTTGCCGATGTCGTGAAGGAACGCGCCGAACTCGAGCGTCTCGAGGCCGTCTTCCGGGTAGCCGGCCTCCTTGGCGAGCACCAGGGAGTAGGCGGCGACGCGTCCGCAGTGACCCTTGGTGTACGGGTCCTTCGCTTCGATCGCCTCGGCGAGCCCGAACAGCGCCTGGCGGTTCGCGATCTTGAGCTTGGCGTAGCTCTCTTCGAGCTCCTTGGTGCGCTCCTTGACGACGACGTCGAGCAGGGTCTCGCGGCGCTGGAGCTTCTGCTGATCGAGCGACAGCTTGCGGACCAGCTCGCGCTGCTCTTCGACGAGTGCCAAGAGCTTCATGCCCTCGCCGACGAGCGCGACCAGCCGGCTGCGCTCGCTCGGCCTGGCGACCAGGCGGATGATGATGCCGTTGTGGGCGGGACGGTAGTCGAGCTCGACCGCCTCGTCGGGCGCCGACACCAGCGCGATCCGGAGTGCCTCGGGCGCGTGGATCACGCTCGACTCGAGCATGCCGACGCCGTCGAACGGGATCCCCGCGCCCGTACTCGCGTGGTAGGCGACCACGACGTGGGCGGGCTGACCACGCAGCTTGTTGAGGCCCTCCACCGTCGACCGCGCCGTTACCACGGCGAGGCCCAAACCACCCAGCATCTCGGCCAACTCGCCGAGGGCCTCGACCTGCGGGTGCGCGACGAGGGCGCGGAACCGACGACTCACCGACCCAACTATATCCGTGGCAATCCCCACCGCAATGGGTAGATTGCGCCGCAGACGCTTGCGTGAGCGGCGTCGATCGAATCAAGGACATACGTGGACGTAACGGGAAATCTGCAGGGTCTGAAGGCAAGCGAGATCAAGGCGCTCGAGAGGTTGTACCGGCGACGGGTCGCCCCCACCGATGTGGTATCCGCGGAGCTAGCCGCGCAACTCGCTGCACGATCGGCGGAGCTGCATCGCCAGATCGGCGTGCTGATCGATCGTCGCGGGGCGATCGCGCACGTGATGGTCGGCGACGCGTCGAAGATCGTGTTGCCCGATGTCGGTCGTATGCGCGGCGGGCAGGGGAGGTTGCGCGGCTTGCGCCTCGTCCACACCCACCTGCGCGGCGAAGCGCTGACCCGCGACGATCTCACCGACCTCGCGCTGCTCCGTCTCGACGCGGTCGCCGCGATCGCCGTCGATGCATCGGGGCAAGCCGGAAAGCTCTGGATCGGTCACCTCAGCGCGGAGACCGATGCCGCAGATCGGCCGTGGAAGGAGCTCCCCGCCGAGCCGGCGACCGCGCCACGTACCAACTTCTCCGAGCTGATCGCGCAGATCGAGGCCGAGCAGGCCCGGATCGGCCGCGCGATCACCACCGATCGCAAGCAGGGACGAGATCGTGCGCTGGTCGTCCACGTCGGGCTCGGACGCGCGCGTGACTCCGAGATGCGCGTCGCCGAGCTGTGCGAGCTGTGCCGCACGGCCGGCGTCCACGTGCTCGACGTGATCGTGCAGAACCGGCCCGAGGCCGATCCGAGGTTCCTGGTCGGTCGCGGAAAGCTCGACGAGATCTTGCTGCGCGCGATGCAGCTCGGTGCCGAGGTCGTGATCTTCGATCCCGATCTCACCCCGGGTCAGGCGCGATCGATCTCCGACGCGACGGAGCTCAAGGTCCTCGATCGCACGATGTTGATCCTCGACATCTTCGCGCAGCACGCGACCAGCCGCGACGGCAAGCTCCAGGTCGAGCTCGCGCAGTTGCGCTACGCGCTACCTCGCCTCGCCGAGAAGAACACGATGATGTCGCGGCTCACCGCCGGCCCTGGCGGCCAGGCCGGCCTCGGCGGACGCGGTCCCGGCGAGACCAAGCTCGAGATCAATCGCCGCCGCGCGCGCGAACGCATCCAGCTGCTCGAGAAGCGCCTGCGCGATCTCGCCGGCGATCGCCGGCTGCGTCGCCAGCGCCGGACGTCGCGCGACATTCCGATCGTCGCGATCTGTGGCTACACCAACGCCGGCAAGTCGACGCTGCTCAACGGCATGACCGCCGGTGCGTCGCCCCCGGGTAGCGCGCGGAGCGGCTACGCGCGCAAAGCTGCCCTGGTCGCCGACAAGCTGTTCGCGACGCTCGATCCGATCAGCCGCCGGCTCCGATTTCCCCACGAACGCGAGGTCGTGATCACCGACACCGTGGGGTTCATCCGGGATCTTCCCGCCGAGCTGAGCCGCGCGTTCTCGGCGACACTCGAGGAGATGGACGATGCCGACCTGCTGGTCCACGTCGTCGATGCCTCCGATCCGGACTGCGAACAGCAGATCCGTTCGGTCGATCGGATCCTCGACGACCTCGGTCTCGCCGACAAGCCACGCCTCTTGGTGTGGAACAAGGTCGACAAGCTCGCCGCGGGCGAAGCCGACCTCCTCTTGACCGGGCCCCGTCCCGGGTTCGCGGTGTCCGCGCTCGACCGCGAGACCTACGGCCCGCTGCTCCTCGCGATCGAACGGGCGCTGTGGCAGCAGGGCAAGGACACCGCGATCGCGCGCGCGGTCCACGCCTAGTCGCGAGCAGGGCGCCCGGTACGCTAGTCGACGACCGCCGGGGGCGACGACAGGAAGTTCGACGGCTTGTCCGCGCCGATCGCGTGGACGCGGATCCGTCCGACCCCACCGCCGCCACCACCACCGCCCCCATCGGCGCCGGCGCCCGGACCACCCTCGGTGGCGTCGTTGACGCGAGCCGCGCCGTTGCCGCCATCGCCGTTGTTGGCGCCGGCCCCCGCGGGCCCCAGCGCAGCCGTTGCCACGCACGTGGCATCCGGTCCCGCAGTGCCGTCGTCGTTGGCATGACTACCACTCGCGCCGGCACCACCGTTCGCGCACAGCTTCGTGGTGGGATTGAGGTTGAAGTCGACGGCCTCGAGCAGGATCGCGCCGCCGCTGCCGCCGCCGCCGCCGCCGGCACCGGCATGGCAGTCCCCATCCGAGGTGTTGGTGGCGCCACCACCACCGCCGCCGTTGGCCTCGATCTGCGAGTTCGCGGCGAGCGTGATGCGTCCCCGCGCACTGATCTCGATCGCGCCACCGGCACCACCTCCGGCGCCCGGCGTCGCGACCGCGGTCGGGTGCTCCTCGCCGCCGGGGCCACCCGGACAGCCGCCACGCAGTGGCACCAGGTTGGTGCCGCCGATCACGGGCGATTGGACGCCGCCCGGCGTCTTGGTCGGGATGTCGGTATCACCGACCCCGCCGGCTGCACCGAAGCTGCCGAACCCGCCGCCGGCACCACCGCCGCCGGCGGACTTCGCGCGCGCGCCGTCGGCATCGCCGCCCTTGGCGCCGGCGCAGTTCGACGCGCCCGCGCCGGAGTCGGTGCCGCGGGCCGAGACGATCACGCTCCCGTCGATCGTCGCGTCGCCGTCGACCGCGATGATCAGCGCGTCGGGGCCGAGGATCACGAGCGACGCGTTGTCGATCACGAAATCTCCGACGGCGAGCACGCGCGGCGAGGTCCCCGTGGTCGACAGCGTCGCGATCGGGTTGGTGTCGTTCTCCACGACCTCGCCGGTGGCCGGATCGAACGTGAACTTGCCGTTGGAGAGGGTCAGCGCGTCGTGGGGGTCGCGATCGCAGGGGTCGAAGTTCGCGGGCTGGTATCCCCATCCACACAGCGGATCGGTGCCATCGCCGGTACCGCCATCGCCCGTGAGACGATCCGGATCGTAGTTGCACGCGGTCGCTCCGACCGCGGTCAGGATGGCTACCCCCAAGGCCCAACGCATCGACGCCAGGATCGCACGTTCGCGCGCCACAGGCTACGATCGAGATGTGCGACGCCGCGCGTTCCTGATCGCCGGAATGTCGGGGCCGGTGCTCGCGGGCTGCAAGCCATGGGTCCATCCCCGGTTCGATTCCGCGGACGTGGCCGATCCTCACGAGCTGCGCACGCTCGCCGCGATCGCCGACACGTTTCTTCCAGGTGACGACGGCACGCCGGGCGCACACGAAGCACGCGCGCTCGCGGTGATCGTCGATCCTCGCTACGGCCTGGCTCCCTACCTGCACGAGGTGGTGTCGGATCTCGACGAGTGGTGCCTCGCGACCAAGCACCTCGGGTTCGTCGGGCTGTCGCGCGCCGATCGCGAGCTCGCGCTCGAGCAGCGCATGGGGATGCACGGCAAGGCGATCGCGTCGTGGTACCGGCCGGCCTACGAAGGCATGCTCGCCCTCACCAAGCTTGCCTACTTCGGTGGCCTCCAGACCAAGCTCGGCACCAACTACCTCGCGTTTCCGACGACGAGCCGCGGTTACGCGCCGGGGAGTGCCGCCGGTGCGTGGGCGTCGCGCGATCGACCGTGGGCGATCGCGCGCGGCGCCGGATCGACGATCCGCGTCGCCGGCACGGGATCCGCGACCGAGGCGCGGGTGAGCGCGTTCTTGACGTCGGACGACGACGTGCGCGCGACGTTGCGGTTCGTCGCGCCCGGCGGCGGCCACCACGAGGTTCGCGTCGCCGCCGAGGCAGGCGAGGTGTTGATCGACAACGTGGCGTTGCCCGCGACGGCGATCCGCGGTCCCGCGGCCGGCGACTGGCGGGTCGAGATCGCGGCGATCGGCGGCGGCTCCGGACGCTTCGAGCTGTGGTCCCTCGCGGTGCGCACGGATCTCGACGACGCGGCGGCGGGTGGATAGCGTGTCCGACGCGATCGTGATCGGTTCGGGGTTCGGGGGCGCGATCGCCGCCGCGCGTCTCGCCGAGGCCGGTCACCGCGTCACCGTGTTCGAGCTCGGCGAGGACTGGCGCGACCTCTCGAAGGCACGGCAGTCGCAGGACCCGGCGTTCCTGTTTCGACTGCTCCGCGACTATCCGGTCGATCACCTGCGCACCAAGCCGGCGGTCACGGTGACGCTCGGGATGGGCGTCGGCGGTGGATCGGTCGTGTACTCGGGGATCCACCTGCGCGCGCCGGCCCACGCGTTCGAACACTGGCCGGGTGGCTACACGCGCGCGCACCTCGATCCGTACTACGCGCGCGTCGAACAGCGCCTGCACGTTGCGCCGCTCGCCGACGCGATGGCCTTCGATCGCGTGCGCGTGTTCGCCGAGGGAGCGCGCAAGGCCGGGCTGCCGCCACCGACGCCGATGCCGCTCGCGATCACGGGATGCACGCGGTGTGGCTGGTGCGTTCCGATCTGCGCGTGGGACAAGAAGGTCACGGTCGCGCGCGCGTACCTCGACGGTGCGCGCCACACCGGACGGCTACGCGTGCTCGCGCATCGCAAGGCAGCGTTCGTCGCCCGGCTCGAGACCGCTACGCGACGCCCGCGGTATCGCGTCGGCGCGTGGAAGACCGATGGCGTGGCGCGCGACTACCACCGCGTCGCCACGGGGCCGATCGAGACCCTCGATGCCGACCTCGTCGTGATCGCGGGTGGCGCGATCGAATCGCCGGCGCTGCTCCAGCGATCCCGCACGGGCACGTACGGCGCGCGGGGCGGCACGCCGCTCGACCAGGTGCCGACGCGCCGGCTCGGGCGCGGCCTCGACGGGACCGGCGACTTCGTGCAGGGTGGCTTCGTCCCGCAGCGCGTCGATGGGTTCAAGGGGGCCGTGATGATGTCGCACGTCGATCTCGGCGACTACGTGCTCGAGGACATCCACGGCGTGCCGGTCGGTGCCGCGGTCACGCTCGGTGCGCGGCCGCCCGGCCTGGTCAAGGACTGGGGCCTCGCCTACAAGCACGGGTTCGCCGACTACGGCCGTCACATGCTCGGGATCGCGGTCGTCGGCAAGCAGGCTCCCGGCAGCGAGGGCACGATCACGGTGCAGGACGATCGCGGCAACGCGAAGGTCGGTGGTAGGGCGTATCTCCCGGCGCCCGGATCGCTGGAGGCCGCGCGCTCGATCGTCCGTGCGCTCGGAGGTCAGGTCGCGGCGACGCCGTGGGAGCTCTCGAAGCAGGCCTTCACCGTGCACCCGACCGGCGGATGTGCGATGGGGGACGGGCCCGACGACGTCGTGCGCCCGGACGATCTCCAGGTCCGGGGCTATCCCGGACTCCACGTGATCGACGGCAGCGTGTTGCCGGGCAATCCGATGCGCAATCCGTCGCATACGATCGCGGCGATCGCCGAGCGTGCACTCGACGTGATCCTCGGCGTGCACCCGGCGAAGGCGTGGCCGAGCTAGGCACGACCGATAGCGGGCTCGCGCCATCGCGGGTCGCCGATCGCGACAACGATCGCGACAGTGGCGTTACAGGTGCTCGAATCGCGCACGCACGGACACTCGGCGCTTGCCTCGCCCGTCCGTCATCGCGGATGGTTCGCCCGTGCTACTCCCGCTGCTCGTCGCGACCGCGGCCAACCTCGGCACCAACGTGCACCTGCCACCGACGGACACGCTCGATCTCGCAGCGGACCTCGGCGGGCAGTGGATCCGCATCGACCTCAACTGGGACCTCGCGGAACCGGCGCAGGGTCAGTTCAACTGGCAGCCGTTCGACGCGGTGATCGACGCGGCCGTCGAGCGCGGGCTCTCCGTCTACGCGACGCTCGGCTACACACCGGCGTGGGCCTCGACCGGCGATCGCCAGGGCGACGGCGCGCGCAACGACGTGCCGGACGCCGCCGCGTACCGCGCGTTCGTCGAGGCGGCGGTCGCTCGCTATCACGATCGTGTCGGGGTGTTCGGAACCTGGAACGAGCCCAACCTCGGCGACTTCTTCGAGGGCACGCGCGACGAGTGGATCGCCAACGTGTATCGCCCGGCGGTGCTCGGGATCCGCGCGCAGTGCGCGTCGTGCACGGTCGCCGGTCCGGAGGTGGCGACGATCGGCAACGCCTACGACGACTTCATCGTGGCGGCACTGGCGGCCGAGGTGCCCGACATCCTGTCCGCGCACATCTACGCGAGTTTCCCCGAGGACGATGCCGGCGCGGGCGTGACCAAGGACAGCTTCTACAACAAGCTCGAAGCGCACCGCACGATCGGTGGGATCTCGATCGGTGAACCGTCGATCCGCGAGTCGATGATCGCCGCGGGACAGGATCTCCCGATCTGGATCACCGAGACCGGTCGCCAGGCGGCGATGACGAGCACGAACGACCTCGAGGCGCAGCGACAGTACGTCGAGCGGCTGCTCGACGCGATGGATGCACGCCCGTGGTGGGCCGGCACGATCCTCTACGAGCTGTCGGAAGAGCACCCCGGCGGGATGTGGCCCGACATCCACTGGGGACTCGCGTTGCGCGTCCACGATCCCGACGGCACGCCACTCGACGACTTCACGCCCAAGCCGGCCTACGACTACCTGAAGATGCGACTCGCACAGGCCGGATCGGGTGGCGATGCCGGTGGTGGTGGTGGTGGTGGTCCGACGGGAACCACCGATGCCGGTGTCCCGACCGGTGGTGGCGGAGACGCCGGCATGCCGGACGGTGCGGAGCCGGGGGCCGGGTGCGGATGCCACACGACGGGTGGTGGCCTCGAGTGGATGAGCGCGCTCGGCGTGTTGCTCGTCCTGCGCCGCCGTCGCCCTCGATAACGAACTATAACGGAGGCATGTCTCGCCGCCGCCGCAAGCGGCCGCCACGTCGGCCGTACACGTACGCGTGTCGAACGTGTCGTCTCGTGTTCGACGACGGTGTCGAATACGCGTGGTGCCCGCGGTGCAACGCCACGGTCGACTGGATCGACGGTCGGTTCGACGTGTCCGTGTGCGACGCGTGCGATCTGGTCGTCAACAAGCTGCAGTCATCCCACGAGTGTCCCAACTGTCACGAGCCGCTGGTCCACGTGTCGCCTCCGCTGGATCGATGGCGCGGGACCCGCGCGCCGGCCGCCTCTCCGTCGCTGCTCGGGATGGCGCGCCGCGCCGGCATCGCCCTGCTGGTGTTGCAGACGGTGTTCGCGCTGTTCGATCCGCACGGGTTTCCGTATCTCGGGCCGCTCCTCGTGTTTTCGCAGCTCGGCGCGGTGGTGACGCTCGCGTGGCTGGCGCTGAGCTCGCGCGAGCTGCGCGCGCTGGCGTCGGATCACGGGACCCGGATCGTCCACGGCCTCGAGCACGCGACGGCCAACGTGCTCGAGGAGCGCGGGTTCCCGCTGCTCGGAGGTCAGACCCGGCGCGGTCGGTTCGCGCTCGAGATCGTCCACGACGGCAAGCACTACGAGTTTCTCGAGGACTCCGTGGCGCTGGCCGCCAAGGATGCGATCAGCCGGTTGCGGTTCGGCGAGGACCGGCTCGCGTTCGACCCGCGGTGCGGCACGAGCCTGTTGGTCGCGATCGCCCTCCTGGCTCTGTCGATCGCGGGCAGCGGTGCGGCCGCGCTCTTCCTCGGCATGGCCACCGGTACCGCGTTCGCGCTCACGGTGATCGCGGGGTGGCTCGCACGGCTCGTCGCACGTCGTGCCGGGCTCGCGGTGCAGCGCTGGCTCACGGTGTCGACGGCGTTCGCGTCGGCGGTGGTCACGCGCATCGACACGGCGGTATCGGCCGACGGCCGCACGATCACGGCCGCGGTGACGGTCGACGTGATTCCTGCGGCGGTCGACGTGTCGACGGTGCCGGTCTAGGCGCGGGTCGGCCGCGCGAACCCCACCCCGATGCCCGCGAGCACCACGGCGCCTCCGGCGACGGCGTGCAGGGGCGGTTGTTCGCCGAACGCGCCCCACGTGATCAGCGAGCTGATGATCGGCTCGCCGAGCACCGCGAGTGCGACCAGGTGGGTCGGCGTCGTCCGCACGGCGGCATTGAGCAGGCTGTGACCGAGCAGCGACGCGACGATCGCGGCACCGGCGCACGCGAGGTAGGTGTGTGAGGGCAGGGCGGCGAGGTCGGTGTGGAGGGAGATCGCCGTGATCAGTAGCCCGATGCCGGCGATCGCGTTCACGCAGCCGAGGTAGGGCAAGAGCGGCACCGAGGCGCGGAGCCCGCGTCCGACCACGAGGTAGCCCGCGGCGCTCGCCGCTCCGATCACCGCGAGGCCATCGCCGAAAAGCGCGTCGCCGCCGGCGCTCCAGTCACCACCGGCGAGTGCGATGCACCCGATCGCCGCGATCGCGATCCCCCAGGCCTCGCGACGCGTCACGCGATCGCCGAGCACGGACCCGAACAACGCCGCGAAGATCGGGTTGGTGCACACCAGCGCCACGGACGCCGCGGTCGAGGTGAACGACAGCGACGCGATCCACGACCCGAAGTGGATGCCGAGCAAGATGCCGGCGAACGTGATCGGGATGGCGGGGTGCACGCGCTGCCCGGGTCGCTTGGGGTCTCGCAGGATCCGGACCAGCTGTCCGACCTCTCGCCACCCCACGACCAGCAGCAGGACCGCGGCCAGACACACACGGATCGCGGCGATCGCCACCGGGGATGCAGGGGCGGCCCATTTCGCGAACGGTGCTCCCGTGGACACGGCGAGGATCGCCAGAGGCAACGCGATCCGTCGCACGGTGGGACGATACCGCGGGGAGCGTAGTCGTACGTACGATCGGTGTGCGCCACGGAAACGGTGCAGGTGCGTCCCGACGCACGCATTGCGCGAAAACCGGCCAGAAATTCCGGCACGGAACGTGGTGGTGAATCGGGGCATGGGCCACTTCGAGCGTGTGCGATCGACCGAGGCGTTGTGGCGCTTGCGGCGAGCGATCGCGTGCCGCGGGCTGCTGAACCGGTTCGTGATCTTCCGGGTGCCGCCGGTCCGGCGCGTGTGGGCCAGCGCGAGCTGAGTCGCGACCCTCGCGAACCCGAAGGAACGCCGATTACTGCTCGGCCTTGGGCTTGGCGTCGTCGTCGAGCACGGTCAAGGCGATCGCCATCGCCTTCTTCGCGCGCGCGACCATCGCCTCGTCGGACTTGATCTTCTGGTAGGCGCGGAGCACCTGGTCCTGGTAGCTCGCGTTCTCGGTCTCGAGACCACCGATCTCCTCGCGGAGCTCGGCGATCCGTTGGTCGCGTTCGGTGATCCCCGCGGCGTGGGTACGCAGCTCGGCGTTGCGATCGGCGATCGTCTGGACCGCCGCGGCGAGCTCGGTCTCGCTTCGCTTGATGGTATCGCGAGCCGCCGATAGGCCGCGCTGGAGCTCGTCGCGCTCGGTCGTCACCTCGGCGAGCTGCTTGGCGAGCTCCGCCTCGCGCGCGGCGAGCTGCTTGGCGTGCTCGGCCTCGCGCGCGGCGAGCTGCTTGGCGAGCTCCGCCTCCCCCTCCGACTTCGCCCGCGTGACCTCGGTCTGTGCCGCGGCGAGCGCGCGCTCGTGCTCCGCCTCGCGCTCGGCGAGTGCGGCGGCGTGCGCCTGATCGGCGGCTTCGCGCTCGGTCTGGTGTCGTGCGGTCGCCTCGTCGAGCGCCGTGCGCGCGGAGCTCAGCTGCTCCTCGAGCTCGGCGAGCTTACCCCTGGCCTCCTCCTGGGCCTTGGCCAGCTCGGCGGCGTGCGCCGCGGCGGTCTGCTCGCTGGTGGCCGCGTGCTCGGCCTGCACGCGCGCGATCTCGTCGACCGCGACCTGCTTCTCGGCCGCGGCGCGCTCGAGCTCCGCGGCGTGGTTGGCCTGGAGCTCGGCGATCTCCCGCTGATGGTCCTCTCCGAGCTTGGTCCTGGCTTGCTCGTGCTCGGCAACGGTGTTGTCGAGTTGGCTCTTGGCGCTGTCGAGTTGGCCCTTGAGCTCGGCGACCTCCGCGGTGTGCGCGATCGCGTCGTCCTGTCGCTGGCGCTCGAGCTCGGCCTCGCGGGCGGTCTGTTGCGCGGCGTGCTGCTTGCCGAGCTCCTCGATCGCGATCGCGTGGTCGGTTCGCAGCTGCTCGATCGCGGCGGCGTGCTGGTTGCCGAGCTCCTCGATCGCCATCGCATGCTCGGCGCGCAACTCCACGACCGCCTGCGCGTGCTCGCCCTCGAGCCGGGCCACCGACGCGTCGCGATCCTCGTCGGCACGCGCGATCGCCGCGGCGTGATCGGCCTGCAGCCGCTCGAGCTCGGCGACGTGCGCGGCCTGGATGCGGGACGCCGCCTGTTCGGCTTCTGCTGTCGCCTCGACGCGAGCGGTCTCGACCGCGGCCTGCGCCTGCTTGCGCGCGGTGTCGAGCGCGGCATCGTGCTCGGCCTTCTGCGCCTCGAGTGCGGTGCGGTGCTCGGCCTCGAGCTCCTGGCGCTGTTTCTCGAGCGCGATCGCCTGTGCGCCGGCATGCTCGAGCCGTAGTTGCCCGAGCTCGCCCTGGTGGCGCGCGATCATCTGCTCTCGCTCGACCCGCAACGCGCGCTCGGCATCCGAGGCGCTCGCCGCGCGGTTCGCACTCTCGGTGGCGAGGTCGTGTTCGAGCTGGGTGCGCGCCGTCTCGGCAGCGGCGAGCGCCTGCGCCTTGGCCTCGAGCTCGTGTTGCACCGACGCGAGCTGCGCCGACAGCGCCTTCTCCTTGTTCTCGAGCGCACCGGTCTTGGCCGCGTCGGCGGCGGCGCGCTGCTCGAGCTCGGCGGCCTTGGTCTCGAGCTCGCTGCGGGTCTGCTGGAGCTGACGCAGGCGCTCCTCGGCGTCGTCGAGCTCGCGCGTCTTGGCCGCGAGGTCGTTACCGACGCGACGGAGCTCGGCGTCCTTCGCGATCACCTGCTCCTTGAGGGTGAAGAACTCGCGCTGGCTGGCGCGCGGTGACTCGGCGCTCTGGCGCACGCGCTCGAGCTCGGCACGGAGCTGGGTGATCGTGCGCTCGAGCTCGCCGATCTTGCGCAATGCACGGCGATCGAACACGCCCGATTGCTCGCGTTCGGCGTCGGTCGCGATCGCGTCGAGACCGAGATCGACGAACTGCTGGCTCTCGCGCGGCGGGGGTGTGGTCTGGGCCGCGGCCTCGATCGCGGCCAGCTCGGCGGCGGCCTCGGCCGGAAGCTCGGGATCGGCGGCCAGCGGAGCGGGCGGCTCGACGGCGACGGGCTCGGCCGCGACGACCGGCTCCGACTCCGGTGCGGCAGCGACGGGCACGGGCGCGGGGTCGGCAGCGGCGACGGGCGCGGGCGCGGGGTCGGCAGCGGCGACGGGCTCGGGCGCGGGCTCGGGCTCGGGCGGAGGGACATGGATCGGCGCGGACTCCATGACCAGATCGCTCGCGGGCTCCGGCACCGCCTCCGGGACGCCCGGGTTCTCGTCTTCGTCCTGGCGGACGAGGTTGGCGTGCGGGACCGGCTCGGGCACGCCCCCCGAGTCATCGATGATCTCCTCCTCCTCTTCGATCATCAGATCGCTCTCGTCGATCTGCTGGATGTCGTCGAGGTCGAGCGGGATCGCGGGCGAGCTCTCGAACTGATGGGGATCCTGGGCACCCTGGGGTCCCTGGGGTTCCTGGGGTTCCTGGGGTTCTGGGGAATCTGGGGAATCTGATCGAACGCCGGTTGCTCGGTGGTCTCGGCGACGACCTGCGCGGCCTCCTGCATCGCCTCGCCGGGCGCGGGTTCCGGCGCGGGCGCGGGTTCCGGCGCGGGCTCGGGTGCGGGCTCGGGCGCGGCTTCGACGTCCGCCTCGGCCGGTGCGGGGATGGCATCCGCGATCGGGGGTGGGATCGTGTCGGGCTCGGGCGCGTGTAACCCGTCGAACGCGTCGTCGAAGCCGCCACCGAGGAGCGCGTCGAACGCGGCGTCGGTCTCGGCCGCCACCATCTGGTCGACCACCTCGCTGTTCCCGGCGACCGTGGCGCTCCCCTCGTCGAAGCCATCTGCCTCGTCGGGCTCGCCGACGGTCTCCTCGAGGACCATCTCGTCGTTGCCGACATCGAGATCTCCGAGGTCGTCGATCTCGATCGGCACGTCGAGATCTCCCGACCCGGCCGCGGACCGGGCGGCGGGCGCGCCGAGACCGACCACGTTGTCGAGCTTGCCGAGGAGCTCGTCGTCGGACAGCGTGCGCTTGTCGAGGTACTCGTCGGCGTGGGTCTTGAGGTTGCGGTGCTTGTTCATCGCCGACGGGACCACCGACGCGGTCGCCAGGATCAGCGGCACGTTCGATAGCGGCCCCTTCTTGATCTGCTGGAACGTCTTGAAGCCCTGCTTGTCGGGCTCGTCGACGGCGAGCAGGATCAGCTCCGGCGGTTCGACGGCACCGTCGGCAATCGCCTCGTCGGGATCGGCCCGGACGACGAGGTCGAAGCCGTACGGCTGGAGCAGGACTCCGAGGCGGGAGTGGAAGTCGTTATCGGCGTCGATCAGCAGGATGCGGCGGTTCATGATCTACGCGGCGGCGCCTCGGCCGCCGGACGATCATAACCTGGTTTCTAGCGGCCTTGCTGGGCGCGGCCGATCAGATCCGAGGACACCACCAGCTCGAGCAGCTCCTGGGCACTGAGCCGGTCGGAGGAGAACGCGTACCCCATGTGGTACTCGTCGACGTAGGTCACCGCGGGGACGCCGTTGGCATCGTGGACGTGCAGCGTACGATCGCCGAGCTTGATCGGCGTGCCGCCGCTGAGGTCGTCGTTACGAAGGCCGTCGATCATGACGGCCGTGAGCGTGAACCGGCTGTCCCCGGAGGTCACCAGGTAGCGCAGCTGGGCCGCGTTGTGACCGGCGATCGCGGTCAGCCGCGCACCCAACAGCGAGATGCCCAAACGCGGCGCGCGGAACGTCGGCGGCTCGATCGGTGCGAAGTTCTCGCGGAGCCAGTTCCCGGTGCTCGCGCCGCGAACCTCGAGTGGCATCGACCGCGACTGCTGGCGGACCACCTCCTGGGTGACCGCACCGCTCGGCTGTACGGTCGCCGGCTGGACCAGGAACACGGTGACGATCGCGGCGGCCGCGGCGATCATCGCCGAGCCCGGCAGGAGCCAGCGTCCGATCATCGAGCGCGTGTTCTGACGCTCGCGCTGATGCGCTTCGCGGTCCTCGGCATCGAGGGCACGGGCGATCCGCGACTTCACCAGGTCGGGGGTCGGCGGGGGAACCAGTGCGTGGCGCACGAAGTCGAGCTCGGCGCGCTCGGTCTCGACGTGCTGTTTGCAGCTCGCACAGTCGAGAAGATGTAGCTCCAGCTCGCGGCGCTCCTCGGCGACGAGCTCGTCGTCGAGATATGCCATCGCGAGCGTTTCGATGCTCTGACACAGGCTCATGACTTGCCCCTGACGGCGCGGGTACTGCGGTAGTGGTCGAGATCGATCGCCACCGCGCCCCGGGGTTCGGATTCGTCTTCTTCTGCATCTTTCGAAGCAGCTTGCCTCGGTTCGCGCACGTAGCCTTCGGCCACCGCGAACTCGCGCAACGCGGCGGCGAGCAACTTGCGCCCGCGGAACAGCCGGCTCATCACGGTGCCGACGGGCGTCTGCATGATCTCCGCGATCTCCTTGTACGAGAGCCCTTGCACGTCGCACAGGATCACCGCGGTGCGGAAGTCATCGGGGAGCGCCTCGAGTGCACGCTGCACGTCGTCCGACACGCTGCGGTCGAGCAGGGCGCGCTCGGGAGTCTGGCGGGAACGCGACGTCGCCTGGACCAGGATCCCGTCGGTGGCCTCCTGTTCGGCGGTCGCGGCATCGAGCACCTCGCGGCTGCGCTTCTTGCGCTGGTACTCGTTGATGAACGTGTTGGTCACGATCCGGAGCAGCCACGCCTTGCAGTTGGAGTCCTGCTCGAACGAGTCCCAGAACCGGTAGGCCCGGAGCAGCGCATCCTGGACCAGATCCTCCGCGTCGCGGGGGTTCCGGGTCAGCCGGTAAGCCGCTCCGTACAAGGCATCCGTGTGTACGAGCGCCTGGCGCTCGAACTCGGCTCGCTTGGTACTTTGAGAAGCCGCCAACATCGTGTCGTCGGGGGTGTTTACCGGTCCCCCCGCCTGAATTCTTCCCGAAATCTAGCGCGAGACTTGCGCGGATCTCGGATCCGGCAAGTCATCGAGATCACGTCGCCTTTAGCCGGGAAACGGGACGTACTTTTCGCCCAGCGCCTCGGCCACGGCCTGATGCGGGACCGTCCCCTTGTACGTGTTGATCCCGGTCACGATGTGCGGCACGGCTTTCACCGCCTTCTCGAGCCCGTTGTCGGCCAGCGTGACCACGTACTTGATGGTCGCGTTGGTCAGCGCGTACGTGCTGGTCCGCGGCACCGCTCCCGGCATGTTGGCGACCATGTAGTGGATGATGTCGTCGACCACGTAGGTCGGGTTGTCGTGGTAGGTCGGGTGCGCGGTCTCCACGCAGCCGCCCTGATCGATCGACACGTCGACGATCACCGAACCGGGCTCCATCTCCTTGAGCATCTCCTTGGTCACGAGACGGGGAGCGCGCGCACCCGGCAACAGCACCGCGCCGATCACGAGATCGCTCTCGTGCACCGCGTTCTCGATGCTGAGCGGATCGGAGTACTGGGTCGACACCCGGCCCGCATAGATGTCGTCGAGGTAGGCCAGCGTCTTCAGGTTGACGTCGAGCACGGTGACGTTGGCGCCGAGGCCGACCGCCATCTTGACGGCGTTGGCACCGACCACGCCGCCACCGATCACGGTGACGCGCCCACGCTTGACGCCGGGCACGCCGCCGAGCAGCACGCCCTTGCCGCCGCGCTCGCGCTCGAGGTAGGTCGCGCCCGCCTGCACGCTCATCCGGCCCGCGACCGCGCTCATCGGCGTGAGCAGCGGGAGGTCCCCCGGCGTCGGCTCGATGGTCTCGTAGGCGACACCGTTGACCCCGCGGGTCAGCATCTCCTTGCCGAGCTCCTGGGCCGCCGCGAGGTGGAGGTACGTGAACAGGAGCAGGTCCTTCCGCATCAGCGCGAACTCGGGCGCGATCGGCTCCTTGACCTTGACGACCATGTCGGCACCCCAGACCTCTTCCTTGGTCGGGACGATCGTGGCGCCCGCCTTGACGTAGGCCTCGTCGGGGATCGCGGACCCACCGCCGGCGCCTTTCTCGACGAGAACCTGGTGGCCCCGGGCCGTGAGGATCGCGACGCCGGCCGGGGTCATGCCGACGCGAAACTCTTGAGTCTTGATCTCTGTGGGAACGCCGATGCGCATGGTCGGGCGGACTATCGCCCCGCGCCGAACCCAAAATCCATCGAGCCGTTCGCTTTAATCTCGCCGCGTTCGTGACGCGTCGCGGCTTACCGGAGCGACCGTCTACGCGACCGCCTCGTCCTTGCCGTGGCACTTCTTGTACTTCTTGCCGGAACCGCACGGACACGGATCGTTGCGCCCGACCTTGGGACGCTCGCGCCGGATCGGCTCGGGACGCTCGCCTTCTTCACCACCCATCGCGGCCGCGCGACCGGGCCTCCGGCCCTGGGCCGCGGCCTCCGCGGCGGCGAGCTCCTCGTTCTCTTCCTCGGACTTGTTGGCGGCACCCTTCTCGACGAGGTGGCGCTCCCGCTCCTTGATCTCGGGAGCCTCTTCGCGCTGGATCTGGACGCGGAACAGCTTGGTCACGACGTTGGACTGGATGCGGTCCATCATCTCGGAGAACAGGCTGTAGCCGGCCTTCTTGTATTCCTTCTTGGGATCCTTCTGGCCGTAGCCCTGGAGGCCGATGCCCTCGCGCAAGGCCTCCATCGTCTTCAGGTGATCGATCCACTGCTGGTCGATCTCCTCGAGGTAGAACGCGCGCTGGCAGTACATCAGCATCGGGCGCGACAGCTCCTTCTCGCGCTCGGCGAGTCGGACCTCGATCACCGGCCAGATCTGCGTCGCCGCCTCGTCCGGCGTGCCGGGCCGGATCTCGAAGTCGGTCTGGAACATCTCGCCGAGGGCATCCTCGAGCTCGTCCCAGTCCCACTCGTCGTCGGAAACCTCGGCGGGCAACAGCTGCTCGAGCACCGCCCCCATCTTCTGGTCGGCGAGGTCGTACATGCGCTCGCGCTGCTGGATCAGCGACGCGCACACGTTCTGGTTGCAGAACTCGAGCAACGTGTCGTCGTCGTCGCGGTCGTAGCGCTTCTCGAGATCGAGCAGGCGGCCGTACTGGCGCCAGATCTCGGCGCGCAGGATCCGCCAGCCCGGACGGGTGTCGCCGACCGGCTCGCCGATCGCGACCTTGTCGTCGCGCTCCTTCACCTTCTCCTTGATGACCTCGATCATCTCGGCGAGGCGGGGCTTCACCTCGGGCGTCAGCGATTCGATCGTCCAGTCGCCACTCGAGGTCACCGGCTCGGGCTCGATCCCGGCCTTCTCCTCTTCCTCGGTGGGCTCGCGGTGGTAGCGACCCTCGAGGACCTGGCGGCGCAGCGCGTAGATCGTCTTGCGCTGCTGGTTCATGACGTCGTCGTACTCGAGGACGTTCTTGCGCTGATCGAAGTTGCGACCCTCGACCTTCTTCTGCGCGCCCTCGATCGACCGCGTCACCATCGCGGACTCGATCGGCACGTCCTCCTCGAGGCCGAGCCGCTCCATCAGGCCGGACATCCGGTCGAGACCGAAGATCCTGAGCAGGTCGTCCTGCAGCGACAGGTAGAACCGCGAGCTGCCGGGGTCACCCTGGCGGCCGGCGCGACCGCGCAGCTGGTTGTCGATCCGGCGCGACTCGTGGCGCTCGGTGCCGACGATCTTGAGCCCGCCGGCGGCGAGCACTTCCTCGCGCTCGGCCTCGCACTGCTCGCGGAACTTCGCGAGCAGCTCCTGGTAGCGCTCGTCCTCGTCGATGTCCTTCTCGAACGCGCCGCGGTGCGGCTCCTCGATCGGATGGCCGTCTTCATCGAGCATCTCGGCCGGCTTCGCCTCGTCCGGCGACTCGGGCATCTGCGCGCGCTCCTCCTCGAGCGCCTCGCGCGCCATCACCTCGGGGTTGCCGCCGAGCAAGATGTCGGTGCCGCGGCCGGCCATGTTGGTCGAGATCGTGATCGCGCCCTTGCGCCCGGCCTGCGCGACGACGCTCGCCTCGCGCTGGTGCTGCTTGGCGTTGAGCACGTTGAACGGGATGCCTTTCGACTTGAGGACGTTGGCCACGACCTCGGACTTCTCGACGCTCACCGTACCGACCAGCACCGGCTGCCCGCGCTCGTGGCAGTCCTCGATGTCGGCGACCACCGCGTGGAACTTGCCCTTCTCGTTCTTGTAGACGAGGTCCGGCATGTCGTCGCGGATCAGCGGCTTGTTGGTCGGGATGACCATGACGTCGAGCTTGTAGATCTGGTGGAACTCGGCGGCCTCGGTGTCGGCCGTACCGGTCATGCCCGCCAGCTTCTTGTACATGCGGAAGTAGTTCTGGAACGTCACCGTGGCGACGGTCTGGCTCTCTTCCTCGACGTCGACGCCTTCCTTGGCCTCGATCGCCTGGTGGAGGCCATCGCTCCACCGCCGGCCCGGCATCTTGCGGCCGGTGTGCTCGTCGACGATCACCACCTTGCCGTCCTCGACGAGGTAGTTGACGTTGCGCTTGTACAGCGTGTGGGCGCGCAGCGCCTGCTGGACGTGGTGGACGAGCTGGATGTTGGTCGCCTCGTAGAGGTTGTCGACCTCGAGCAGCTTCTCCATCACCTCGACGCCGTCGTCGGTGAGCATCGCCGAGTGCGCCTTCTCGTCGACCGTGTAGTCGACCTCGCGCTTGAGGCGCGGGATCAGGCGGTCGATCTTGACGTACAGATCGGCGCTCTCCTCGCCGGAGCCGGAGATGATGAGCGGCGTGCGGGCCTCGTCGATCAGGATCGAGTCGACCTCGTCGACGATCGCGTAGTTGAGGCCGCGCTGGACCATGCGGTCCGGCGACGTCTTCATGTTGTCGCGCAGGTAGTCGAAGCCGAACTCGTTGTTCTGGCCGTACGTGATGTCGGAGTTGTAGTTGGCCTGGCGCTCGTAGTCGTCGAGGCCGTGGACGATCACGCCGGTGGTGAGGCCGAGGAAGCCGTGCAGCCGGCCCATCCACTCGGCATCGCGACGCGCGAGGTAGTCGTTGACGGTGACCACGTGTACGCCGTTGCCGGCGAGCGCGTTGAGATACGTCGGGAGCGTGGCGACGAGGGTCTTGCCCTCGCCGGTGCGCATCTCGGCGATCTTGCCGGAGTGCAGCACGATGCCGCCGACCATCTGGACGTCGTAGTGCCGCATCTTGAGGATGCGGACGCCGACCTCGCGGACCACGGCGAACGCCTCGGGCAGGATGTCGTCGAGCGTCTCGCCCTTGTCGAGCCGACGCTTGAACTCGGGAGTCATCGCCTTGAGCTCGTCGTCGCTCTTGGCCTGCATCTTCGGCTCGAGCTCGGCGATCCGGTTGACGATCGGTTGGAGCTTCTTGAGCTCGCGCTGGTTCTTGCTACCGAAGATCTTTTGAAGAAGGCCCATAGGTTACCGACGTGGGGCGTCTTATCACGTCCCGGGGCTTTGCGTTACCGCCGGACGACCGGCCAGAGCCGTCGGATCAGGCGGGCCGGAAGCTCCGCAGGAAGCTCCACCAGTCGTGGCGGAGATCGAACGAGGTCTGGCAGCTGGCCACCCGGCGTCCGGATTTTGCATCGCGGATCTCGGCCGGGAGCTCGGTGAAGGTGCGCAGTGGAGCCGTCCAGCGGATGTCCTTCTGCCCGACCATCTCGTAACGCTTGCCATCGTCTCCCGTGAATGCGAGCTCGTAGCGGATGATCCGCCGGCCCAATGGTCGGATGGTGATCACGCCGCTGGCGGGGACATCCTGCGCGATCGGGGGGGCATGGACGACGCCGACCAGCTCGGCCTTGCCGTCGGCGAAGTGGCGACGGGTGGACGCCGCGTGTGCCGTGACCTCGAAGGAGAACGGGTGCGTGACGCCGGGCTCGGCGTCGAGCCGCATGGTCCCGGACATCGTCTCGGCGAACTCGAACCCCATCTCCTTACGCTAGTCCAACCGACCCGAAAACAAAACGGCCGCCCCGAAGGACGGCCGCACGCACGCTCGCTGCTCGCTTCTTACAGGTGGAACATCGCGTCGAAGCTGATGTAGCCGCCGTACGCCGAGGTCACGACCTTGGCCGCGTCCGTGGGGAGGCGGGTCGTGCACGAGTTGAAGCGGAACGACTCGCAGGTGCAGTTGCTATCGCCCGAGTTGCAGGCCGTGCCGTCCGGCTTCTGGCAGTTGATGCCGGTGTAGACCGCGGTGCAGTCCGCGCCGGTACCGGTCGACCGCGCGAGGCAGTCGTTCTCGTGCTGCAGGTTCGCGCAGCTCGGGGTGGCGTCGCACTGCGCGATCGCCTTGCACGCGCCGGTGAAGCAGCCGTCGAGGATGAGCGGCGACTCGCCCTCGTTGCAGGTCGGCGGGGTCTGGTTGCAGGTGATGTCGCCCGCGCAGCTACCCGCCGGGTCGGTGCCCGGGAGGCAGGTCGAACGGTTCTCGTCGCAGTAGCCGAAGCCAGCCGCCTGCGCGTCGGCGTCGGTCTCGCAGATACAGGTGGTGTCGCACTGGCCGTTGTTGCAGTAGCTGCCCGCGGCGCAGTCGGCGTCGGTCGAGCAGGTGTCGGGCACGCACGACGAACGATCGTCACAGTGGAACCCGTCGGCGCAGTCGTCATCGGTCGAGCAGAACCCAGCCTCGTTGCAGGTGCCGCTGTCACAGAAGCAGCCGGCCGCGCAGTCCGCGTCGCTCTCGCAGGCGAAGCCGGAGCCGGAGCCGTCGGGACAGGTCGCCCCCGCCCATTCGCAGTTGTCACCGCTACACACGTAGTAGCCGTCGGAGCCGCAGTAGGTCCACGAGTCTCCGTTGTTCCCGTCGCCGAAGTAGAGCTCGCACCCGGCGAGCATGGCGACAGAGAACGCCGCCAGGATGGCGATGCGTAGCGAGGCGAGGGTCTTGGTCATGGCTGAGTTTCCCTTGGTTGAAAATAGCAGGCGTGCGAGTTACCCGGGTCTGAAAGCATCGGTCGTGCCATTTCGACAACGGGATCGAACTACTCAAGAATCCTTCAACGTCTCGACACGCGAGACCGGTCTGTTGGGAATCGGCGCCGAGTTCCTGACAAAAATGCCCGAAAAATCGCCGCACGAGCCGACTGACTCTGGACGCCCCGGGATCGGTTGGATCCGGAGTGAGATCCGGGTCGGATCCTGCATTCGTCGGCCGTCCACGCCGGTGTGAACGCGCGGCAACACCCCCTGTATCGAGACGCCACGGCAGTGTGTGGCAGGTTCCATCGCACTTCCGCGAGATTGGACACGCTTCCGCCACCCGAAATCGGGGGTTTTCGGGGTCCGTCAGGCGAGCTCGTCGACCGCGTGGATCGTGTCGCGCAGCGTGTAGTGGGGGCGGAAGCCGAGCTCGGCCGTGGCGCGCCGGCCATCGACCATGCAGACGTACCGGATGAAGTCGAGCTCGTTGACCGGGAAGCTCGACACCCCGAGCCGGAACGCCGCCTGGAGGATCGGCTTGGCGAGCGGATGCGGGATCGCGTACGGCTGCCGCCCGAGCTCGGACAGCACCGCGGACAGCGGGATCTCGCCGGGTCCTGCCAGGTTGTAGATGCCTCGCTTGCCGGCCCCGAGCGCGAGCACGATGCCGCGCGCGACATCCTCGACGTGGATCACCTGCACCATCGGATCGAACCCGAGCAGCACGGGCGGGTGCTCGATGCGAAGGTAGTTCGACGGCGCGTTGTGGACCGGCCCGACGATGTGGACCGGCCTCAAGATCACGGTCTCGATCTCGGGCACGCGCCACAGAAACGTCGACACCATGTGATCGATCTCGACGAGGTCGCGCATCTGCGGGAACCGTTGCGAGGCGAGGAGCGGTGCGTCCTCGGTGAGGAACTGCGGATTGTCGGGGCGCGGGCCGTAGACGTTGGCGCTACGACACCAGCACCACTTTCGGCACGCGATAGATCTGGCAGTACTCGAGCAGCTTCGACGTGCCGGTGACGTTCCACGAGTAGAGCTCGGCGTTCCGAGCCCGGGGATCGTGCATGAGGCCGAGGTGGAGCAGGGCGGCGACGTCGCCGGCGCGGAAGATGTCGCGCGCCTTCTTGCTGCGGAGATCGACCTGATGGATCTCGATGTCCTTGGGGCGACCCGGCATCGGCCGGCGATCGAGTCCGACGATCTTCCACCCGAGCTCGTGGTGGAGCTGGCGCGCGACGATCCGTCCGAATCGACCGGAGATCCCGGTGATCACGATCTTGCGCGGCGGGGACTCGCTGTCACCAGAAGACATGTTCGCGCTCGCGCAGTCCGAAGTGGAGCATCGACTGGATGCGGTTCTTGACGGTGCGGACCTGCTCGTCGAGCACGTCGTCGTCGTCGTCGGGATCGCCCTGGAAGGTCATCGGCTCGCCGAAGTACACGCGGTACTTCACGGGCAGCGGCACGATCGGGATGAACGGCGGGTAGGGGACCACCGGGAAGCTCGGCGTGCGGAACAGTCGCGCGAGCGGTTTGACGTTGACCGCCGGTGCCTGCTCCTCGGCGCCGACCACGGCGACCGGGACCACCGGGGCCTGCATCTCGAGCGCGAGCCGGAGGAACCCCTTGCCGAACTCGGCGAGCTGGTAGCGCTTGGAGAACGGCTTCGAGATCCCGCGCGCGCCCTCGGGAAACACCAGCACCGCCTCCTCCGACGCGAGTAACCGGCGGCAGTTCTCGGGCGTGCCGGTGATCTGGCCCCATCGCGCGAACAGGTAGGAGGCGAACGGCACCGTCGGGACGAAGTACTCGAGCATCGAGCGCACGAGTCGCGGCTGTTCCGGCTCGAGAAACGTCGCGCTGCCGATCACGAGCCCGTCGAACGGCAGCTGGCCGGAGTGGTTGGCCACGAAGATCACGCGCCCCGTCGGCGGGATGTGCTCGATGCCGTGAGCCTCGGCGCGGAAGTAGCTGCGGTACAGCCAGCGCGCGATCTTGGCCGCGGTCGCGAACGAGTCGCGCGACAGCCCGAACTCGTCGTAGCCGAATTCGTTGCCGCGCACGACCAGGGCCCGCGTTCGGCCCTTGATGTCGTCGTCGACGCGCGTCGCGGCGAAGCGCTGCCGGAGCCGATCGATCAAGCTCACGGTGGGGAGTATGCACAGCTTCGCGTGTGCGGTCTTCGACGCGCGTGGGTTATGCTGGCGAACAAGACTCGAAAGCCGAGCGAAACATGAACGAAACGTTCGTCGATCTCCTGTATCGCGGGCTCCCGCTGGGCCGCCGGATCAAGCTGACGAAGGTCGCCACGACCTCCGGATACCTCGAGCATCCGACGCCGATGCCCGTCGGCACCGCGATCGCGATCTCGACCGACGACAGCGTCGTCGTCGACGCGGTCGTGCGTGGCGTGCACGAACAGGTCGGAGGCTCGGGAGACGTTCCCGGCATGACGGTCGAGCCGGCGCTCGGCGAGGATGCCGCCGCGTCGTGGTGGAAGGCCCGCGTCACCGAACCCGACGCTCCTCCCGAGGACAAGCCCAAACACACCGGACCTGTCACCGTCCGGCCACGCACGCACACCGTGCCCGAGCCGGTTCCGTCGGCGGTTCCCAAGGACGCACCGACGGTCCCCACCGAGAGCGCCGCCGCCGTGCCGGAGCCGGTGACCGCCGGCGAACCCGACATCACGCTCAAGACGCCCGCGCTGCCGGCCGATGCCGACGATCCCCGCCGGACCAAGATCATGCCGGCGGTCGATCAAGAGCTCCTCGAGTCGCTCGCGCGCGATCCGGCCGAGATCGAGCGACTCACGCGCACGACCGGCGAGCACCAGGTCGTCGACGACGGCAAGCGCACGATCGTGATGGACGCGATCGACCCCGCGGCACTCGGGCTCGAGACCAGCTCGAATTCGCTCCCGCAAGCGGACGACGGCGACGGCGACGGCGACGGCGACGGGAACGGCGGCGATTCGGCGCCGTCCGGCGACAAGAAGCCCGCGTCGAAGTCACGGCGCAAGCGGAAGCGCCGATGATCGTGCACGTGCGCGTGGCACGCGCACGTCGACGACGAGGGCGACCGCGATGACCGCCAGCCTCCCTCCCCGGATCCGTCCCGGTCAGACGATCGGGATCGTCGCGCCCGCCGGTCCGATCCAGCCCGCCCGGCACGACCAGCTGAAACGCGGGCTCGATCGACTCGGCGCGTTCGATCTTCGCGTGGCCCCGAGTGTGATGGCTCCGCACCCGCCCGACGTGCCGAGCTATCTCGCGGCGAGCGACGACGTGCGTGCGGCCGAGCTGTCCGAGATGCTCGCGGATCCCGACGTGCGGGCGATCGTGCTCGCGCGCGGGGGCTACGGCATCGGGCGGATCCTGCCGCGCCTCGATCCGGCCGTGCTGCGTGCGGACCCCAAGCCGATCGTCGCGTTCTCCGATGGCACCGTGCTGCTGGCGTGGGCCCACTCCGCCGGCGTTCGCGGGATCCACGGACCGATGGCGATCCAGCTCGGCGACGTGCCTCCGAGCGACGTCGAACAGTTGATCGCACTCCTCACCGATCCCGAGGCTCGGGGAACGCGGCCATGGAACCTCGCACCGTGCTCGGGGACGGGGATCCATGAAGGGCCGCTGATCCCTGCCAACCTGACCATGACCGCGCTGTCGATCGGAACGCCGTGGCCGGTGCCGCTCGCGGGTGCGGTCGCGTTGTTCGAGGATGTCGGGGAACGCCCGTACGCACTCGATCGCTACCTCACGCAGATGACGCTCACGGGAGCGCTCCGCGACATCGAAGTCGTGGTGATCGGAGATCTGGTCAGGTGTCGAGATCCCGACCCGCCAAGTGGGCAGGTCGATCCCCCCGACGCCGCGGAGCGCACGATCCGCGAACGTCTGGTCGCCGCCGGCAAGCCCTGCGCATTCGGGGCACCCGTCGGACACGGTGGACGTAATGAAGCGCTCCCGTTCGGTGCGGCGTGTCGGATCGATCTCGATCGCGGTTCACTCGAGATCCTCGAAGCCGCAGTTTGCTGATCGGACGTGAGCGGGCTGACGTCGAGATGTCGTCATTCTCGACGAACCTTCGTCACGAACTGGCCACCCGAGTGGCCGCCCTGAGAACCGTGGGTGACAGGACCAGTCGCCAGGTAGGCAATCGTCGTCGATTCGTGACAGCCGAACGCCGCCCAACTGTCTGTTTCCTGGTCGGGGCGATCCCGAACGCCGCTCTTCGAACGCTGGCCCGGATTCTGCTCCTGTTTTGGAGCAACCAACCACCGCCATCGTGCCTCTCAGGAATACGGGCTCGGCTGTCGGGGTTGTTGACAACAGAAGGTTCGCACGCGCGACGTAGGTGTCGAAAGTTTCGACTCGGTGGATGACTGGTGGTTCCCTCCCCCTCATCCCGCTAGTCTCCCCCACCACCTGAGGCAACAAGTAGCCCTTCGATCTGCGCCCAGGCCCTGAATGGCCCCCCCATTCGGGGCCTTTATTCTTTCCGGAATCCGGTCGCCGACGAATTCGAGGCGACTCGTGCTACCCAGCGGGTCCAGAGCCACCCGGTGAACGAACCTACGAGTCCCACTTCCATGCACCCACGACGTGCCCTCGGTCTCGACGTCGGGAGCAAGGCGATCGGTGTGGCCCTCACCGACGAGGCCAACATCGCCGCCCATCCGCTCGTGGTGCTCGACCGCGTGGGGAACGTGGGAGACGCGGCGGCGATCCGATCGCTGGTCGACAAGCACGACGTCGCCGATGTCGTCGTGGGGATCCCCTACGAGCTGTCGGGGCGGATCGGCCACCGCGCGAGGCGCGTGCTCGAGTTGGTCGAGGCCCTCCGGCCCGCGCTCGGCGACACCTGCGCGATCCACGAGCAGGACGAGCGGTTCACGACGTCGGAGGCCGAGCGGGTCTTGATCGATGCCGACGTGTCGCGGGCGAAGCGGTCCGCCGTGATCGACCAGCAGGCGGCGACGTTGATCCTCCAGACCTGGTTGTCCGCCCGCACTCGGGTTTCGCACTAAACTCTCGGCCACCGATGCCCAAGCGATCGTTTCGGTTGGCGCTGATCATCGTCGCGAGCACGCTCGCCGCGATCGCGCTGGTGTTCGGGATCCTGATCCACCGCGCGCTGGCATACGCCGACCAGGCCCACGACGGTGACGGCAGCGAGGTCGAGGTCGAGATCCGGTCGGGCATGCCGTTCCCGCGGATCGCGTCGACGCTCTCGGACGCGGGCGTGATCGACAAGCCGACCTGGTTCCGGCTGTACGCGATGTGGAACGGCGACACCACGCGCGTGAAGACCGGCGTCTACCACATCAAGAACAACCTGACGCCGCACGACGTGCTCGAGATCCTGGTCGCCGGGGTCAAGGAGGTCACCGCCTCCGTGACGCTGCCCGAGGGCAAGAACATGCTCGAGTACTTCGACATCCTCGAGCACGCGGGAGTGGCGAAGGCGGCCGAGCTCTTGGCGATCGCCCGCGACCCCGACGTGCTCCAGAAGTACGCGATCACCGGCGGCTCGCTCGAGGGTTACCTGTTCCCCGACACCTACCGATTCCGCGTGCCGGAGAAGCCGGCGGTCGTGATCGAGCGACTGATCACCCGCCACCGCGAGGTGTGGAGCTCGATCGTCAACAAGAACCCGCGCGACACCGCGAAGCTCAAGGACAAGCTCGGGTGGACCGATCGCGACATCCTGACGATGGCGTCGATCGTCGAGAAGGAAGCCGTGGATCCCGCGGAGCGGCCACGGATCGCGCAGGTGTTCATCAACCGGCTCACCAAGTCGAGCTTCAAGCCGCATCGCCTCGAGACCGATCCGACGATTCGCTACGGCTGTCTGGTGCCGAAGGAGAAGTCGGCGGCGTGCCTCGCGTGGATCAAGGCGTGTACCGATCAGGGCAAGCAGGCAGGCTGTGACCGGCTGCATCGCGCGCAGCTCGACGACGCCGACAACCCCTACAACACCTACCAGCACGACGGTCTCCCGCCCGGTCCGATCTCGAACCCGGGACGGGGCTCGATCGCGGCGACGATCTCGCCCGACGGCAGCGACTACCTGTACTTCGTGGCGACGTCGAAGGGCTCGCGCAACCACGCGTTCGCGAAGACGCTGGCGGAGCACAACCGCAACGTCGCCAAGTACGTCCACGGCAACTGACCGGGGGCAACTGACCGGGGCGCGATCGACGACGCCGAGAACCGCGGGTCTCGGTGGCCTGCGAGGCGGGAGCACGACGACAAGCACCCCCCGAGCACGATGGCAACCGCCACGAGCCGCATCCTCACCCGCGTATCACCGAGCGCGTCCCGTGGTTGACCCACCCAACCGGTGGTACCGTCGATCCATGAGTCTCGTGGGGCAGATCGCCGAGCTACAGAACTACGCGACGTACAAGGAGCTGTCGTGGGAGGGCAGCTTCGAGGACTACCTGGGGTTGGTCCGCAAGACCCCTCAGGTCACGCGCAACGCATATCAGCGCCTGTACGACATGGTGCTGTCGCACGGGGTCGAGGAGTACATCGACAACAAGAAGAAGCTGGTCCGCTACAACTTCTTCAAGGACCAGTCGCACAACGGCAAGGACGCCGTGTTCGGCCTCGACGTGCCGCTCATGCGCATGATGAACGTGCTCAAGAGCGCGGCGCAGGGCTATGGCACCGAGCGCCGCATCATCTTGCTCCACGGTCCGGTCGGCTCCGCGAAGTCGACGATCGCGCGCCAGCTCAAGAAGGGCCTCGAGGAGTACTCGCGCACGACCGACGGCGCGTTGTTCACCTACTTCTGGACCCTCCCTGGCGAGCTGTCCGAGCTCGCGGGCGGGGCCGAGGTGTTCCACTCGCCGATGCACGACGAGCCGCTGCGGCTGATCCCGCGCGGATGGCGCGACGAGACGATCGCCAAGCTCAAGATCGGCAGCGATGACTTCAAGGTCAAGGTCGATGGCGACGTCAACCCGGCGTGCCGGCTGATCTTCAAGGAGCTGATGCGTCACTACTCGGGCAACTTCGAGAAGGTGATGAGTCACGTCCGCGTGCGCCGCCTGGTGCTGTCCGAGCAGGACCGCATCGGCATCGGCACGTTCCAGCCGAAGGACGAGAAGAACCAGGACTCGACGGAGCTCACCGGCGACATCAACTACCGGAAGATCGCCACGTTCGGTTCCGACTCGGATCCGCGCGCGTTCAACTTCGACGGCGAGTTCAACATCGCGAATCGAGGAATCCTCGAGTTCGTCGAGATCCTCAAGCTCGATGTCGCGTTCCTCTACGACCTGCTCGGTGCGACGCAGGAGCGCAAGATCAAGCCGAAGAAGTTCGCGCAGACCGACATCGACGAGGTCATCATCGGCCACACCAACGAGGCCGAGTACAAGAAGCTCCTCAACAACGAGTTCATGGAGGCGCTCCGCGACCGCACGATCAAGGTCGATATCCCGTACATCACGAAGGTGTCCGAGGAGGTCAAGATCTACACCAAGGACTTCACGAGCGAGCGCGTCGGCAAGCACGTGGCGCCCCACACGCTGTATGTCGCGGCACTGTGGGCGGTGCTGACCCGGCTCGAGGATCCGAAGAAGCACTCCCTGTCGCTGCTCCAGAAGGCGAAGCTGTACGACGGCAAGACGCTGCCGGGCTTCACCCAGGACAACATCAAGGAGCTGCGGAAGGAAGCGCAGCGCGAGGGCCTCGACGGCATCTCGCCGCGCTACATCCAGGACAAGATCGCGAACGCGCTCGTCAGCGACAAGGCCGACGGCGCGATCAATCCGTTCATGGTGCTCAACGAGCTCGAGAGCGGGCTCAAGCACCACTCGTTGATCTCGAGCGACGACCAGCGCAAACGCTATGGCGAGATGCTCTCCGTCGTGAAGCAGGAGTACGAGGACATCGTCAAGAACGAGGTCCAGCGTGCGATCAGCGCCGACGAGGACATGATCGCGAAGCTGTGCGCGAACTACATCGACAACATCAAGGCCTACACCCAGAAGGAGAAGGTCAAGAACCCGTACACCGGCCAGGACGAGGAGCCGGACGAGCGGCTGATGCGGTCGATCGAGGAGAAGATCGATATCCCCGAGAGCCGCAAGGACGACTTTCGGCGCGAGATCATGAACTACATCGGCGCGCTCGCGATCGAGGGCCGGCAGTTCGACTACAAGACCAACGAGCGGCTCCACAAGGCGCTCGAGGCCAAGCTGTTCGAGGACCAGAAGGACTCGATCAAGCTCACCAGCCTGGTGTCGAACGTCGTCGACCGCGACACCCAGGCGAAGATCGATGTCGTCAAGCAGCGCCTGATCAAGAACTTCGGTTACGACGAGGTCAGCGCCACCGACGTCCTCAACTTCGTCGCGTCGATCTTCGCGCGCGGAGACGTCAAGAGCTGAGCATGGGCGCGACCCGAGGCGAGACCCGACCGCAGCACGGTGTTGCGTGCGAGCACGACCTCGTCGGTCGGGGCTCGCGCGAGGGGAGTGCGTCGTGACGACCGATGCGCGCGGCATGGGGACCGTCACGGTCGAGCTCAACCACACGCTGGCCGAGCTTTTGGCCCGGCTGTGCGTGGAGCTCGATACCGAGGACGCGACCGGCGTGATCTCGCGCGCGCTCGGACTTCTCGAGATGGTGCAACACACGAAGCGCCAGGGCGGCCGGCTGTGCTTCGTCAACGACCGCGGCGATATCGCCGACGTGGTGTTCTAAATGTCGCAGAAGATCGATCTCGATCACGGCCGGTTCCGCCAGATCATCCGCGGCAAGATCAAGCAGAACCTCCGCAAGTACATCTCGCAGGGCGAGATGATCGCGCGCAAGGGAAAGGACACGGTCGCGGTACCGATCCCGAGCGTCGACATCCCGCACTTCAAGCACGGCGACAAGCAGCAGGGCGGCGTCGGGCAGGGCGAGGGCGAAGTCGGCGACTCGCTGGGGCAGGACGGCGAGGAGCAGCCGGGAGCCGGCCAGGCCGGCGATCGCCCGGGCGATCACCTGCTCGACGTCGAGGTCTCGCTGGCCGAGCTCGCCGAGATCATGGGCGAGGAGCTCGAGCTGCCGCGGATCATGCCCAAGGGCACCGAGAAGATCGTCGCGTGGAAGGACAAGTACTCGGGGATCCGGACCACCGGTCCCGAATCGCTGCGCCACTTCCGCCGCACGTTCAAGCAGGCGATCCGGCGCCAGGTCGCGATGGGGTCGTACGACCCGAAGAACCCGGTGATCATCCCGATCAAGGACGACAAGCGCTACCGCAGCTGGCGGAGCGAGCCGCTGCCGCAGAGCAACGCCGTCATCATCTACATGATGGACGTGTCGGGCTCGATGGGTGACGAGCAGAAGGAGATCGTCCGCATCGAGAGCTTCTGGATCGATACCTGGCTGCGCTCGCAGTACCACGGCATCGAGAGCCGCTACATCATCCACGACGCGATGGCCAAGGAGGTCGATCGCGACACGTTCTTCAAGACCCGCGAGTCGGGCGGCACGATGATCAGCTCGGCGTACAAGTTGTGCGCGAAGCTGATCGACGACGAGTACCCGAGCGAGCTGTGGAACATCTATCCGTTCCATTTCTCCGACGGTGACAACTGGAGTGTCGACGACACCCACACCTGCGTCGAGCTGCTCAAGAACGACGTGCTACCGAACGTCAACCTGTTCTCGTACGGGCAGGTCGAGTCGCCGTACGGCTCCGGTCAGTTCATCAAGGACCTCACCGAGCACTTCGACGAGGACGAGCGGGTCGTGACCTCCGAGATCAAGGGGAAGGATGCGATCATGGATTCGATCAAGGAGTTCTTGGGGAAAGGGCGATGACCGCGGCCCCCGAGCTGCTCGCGAGCGAGAACCGCCTGAAAGTCCTGCTCGGCTGCACCAAGGGGATCGTCTTCGAGTTCGATCGCGACGCGCGCTACCTCGGCGTGTGGACCCACGACGAGGAGCTGCTCCCCAGGCCTCCTTCCAAGATGATCGGGCGCACGATCGACGAGGTGCTCGGAACCCACGAGGCCCGGCGGTTCGTCGACGCGATCCGACGGGTCTACGACTCGGGCGAACCCGAGACCCTCGAGTACGAGCTCTTGGTGCGGGGCGGGCGGCGATGCTTCGCTGCCGACGTCGTGGTGCCGCCGCCGATCGACGGTCGAGAGCGCACGGTCGTGTACCTGGTCCGCGACGTGACCGCGCACAAGCAGCTCGAGCAGGAGCTTCGCCAGGCCCAGAAGCTCGAGGCGCTGGGACGCCTCGCGGGTGGGATCGCGCACGACTTCAACAACATCCTGACCACGATCCTCGGCTACAGCGACATGCTGGCATCCGACCTCGACGAGGAATCGCCGCGGCACCGCCAGGCCAAGCGGATCCACCGCGCTGCCCAGCGCGCCGCCGCGTTGACCCAGCAGCTCCTCGCCTACAACCGGCAGCGCGTGGTCAAGCCCGAGCATCTCGACGTCAACGGGGTGATCTCGAGCATGATCGACATGCTGCGCCGCCTGATCGCGGAGGACATCGAGCTGCAGCTCGACCTCGAACCCGACCTCGGTGGCGTGGTCGTCGATCGCAGTGGTCTCGAGCAGGTGATCATGAACCTCGTGCTCAACGCGCGCGACGCGCTCGAATCGGGGGGCTCGCTCGATCTGTCGACGCACCGGGTCGAGCTCGACGCCGCGTTCTGCGCCGGTCGCGACCTCGAGCCCGGCCGCCACGTCGCGATCGTCGCCACCGACGACGGGTGCGGCATGGACGAGGCCACGCGCGCTCGCGTGTTCGAGCCGTTCTTCACCACCAAGGAGCAGGGCAAGGGCACCGGCCTCGGGCTGTCGACGGTGTTCGGCATCGTCAAGCAGAGCCACGGCCATATCGAGGTCGAGAGCACGCCGGGGCGCGGCACCCGATTCACGATCTACTTGCCGCACGTGCCGCTCGGAGACGCTCCCGTGGTCGCGGACAGACCCGCCGTGCAAACGCCCGACAAGAAACCGACCGTGATGGTGGTCGAGGACGACGAAGAAGTGCGCCAGCTGATCGAGCGGTACCTCCAGCGTGCCGGCTACGAGGTCAGGCTCGCAACCTCCGGCGTCGAAGCGATCGCGCTGTCCCAGGACGAGGCCATCGACCTTTTGATCACCGACATCGTGATGCCCAAGATGGGGGGAGACGCGCTCGCCCACCGGTTGCGTGAACGACTCCCGAAACTCGGCGTCCTGTTCATCTCGGGGTATCCCGACGAGGGTGGGGGCGCGCGGGTGCCGCGGGTCGACGACAGCGTGTTTCTGCAGAAGCCGTTCACGCGCACGACGTTGATCGCGCGCGTCCAGTCCCTGCTCGACAGGGGAAGCGGTATGCTCGACGAGGACTCGGCACGATGACCATCAAGCGGTTCCCGGCATACCTGCGCGACGTGCAGGAAGAGATCGAGGGCTACGCCCGCAACTTCGGGCTCGATTTTTTCCCGATCCTTTACGAGGTCCTCGACTACAAGACGATGAACGAGGTCGCCGCGTATGGAGGGTTTCCCACCCGCTATCCGCACTGGCGCTTCGGCATGGACTACGAGCAGCTCTCGAAGAGCTACGAGTGGGGCCTGTCGAAGATCTACGAGATGGTGATCAACACCAACCCCGCGTACGCGTACCTGCTCGAGGGGAACTCGCTGACCGACCAGAAGCTGGTGATGGCGCACGTCAGCGCGCACGTCGACTTCTTCAAGCACAACTACTTCTTCTCGAAGACCAACCGCAAGATGATCGACGGGATGGCGAACCACTCGTCGCGCGTGCGCCGTCACATGGCCCGGCACGGGCAGGAGGCCGTCGAGGACTTCATCGACACCTGTCTATCGATCGAGAACCTGATCGATCCGATGTCGCCGTACATCGTGCGGACCAAGGACCGCCCCGAGGTCGACGACGACGACGATGATAATGACCGCGAGCGGGGCGGGAGGCTGCGGGCCAAGGGCTACATGGATTCGTTCATCAACCCGCCCGAGTACCTCGAAGCGCAGAAGAAGAAGCGCGAGGAAGAGGAGAAGCGGCAGCGCCGCAAGTTCCCCGAGCAGCCACGGCGCGACGTGATGGAGTTCTTGATCCAGCACGCGCCCCTCGAGCACTGGCAGCGCGACTGTCTGGAGATCGTGCGCGACGAGGCCTACTACTTCGCGCCGCAGGCGATGACCAAGATCATGAACGAAGGCTGGGCATGCCTGCGAAATGATTCGTTAATATTCACAGACACAGGCCTGGTTACGATGGAGGACCTCGTGCGGAACGAGGCCGGTGGCGTGGTGTTCGACGGCCAACAGCGGCAGCGCGTCTACGACCGCAACATCATCGCCGATCACGAGACCGTGAAGGTGACGACCCGCCGCGGGCTCGCGCTCGAAGGCTCGAACAACCACCGCGTCCTGCTATCGGATGGAGCGACGTGGAAGCGTCTCGACGAGCTCGCGATCGGGGATCGAATCTCGATCTCCGGTGGCGGAGATCTGTGGGCGACCGACGAGGTGCCCGTCCACTGGATCCCGGCGTACCGCGTCAGCCGTGCCGATGTCGCCGCGGGCGCCGGGGTCGACGTCGCCACCGTCCATCGGTACTACTCGCGCGGAACGGTCAGCGCAGCGTCGGCTGCGGCGATCGAACGGGTGTGCGCGGAGTACGAGCGCGACGAGAATCTCGATACGCCGGTCTCCGTGAACAGGCGTGCGCCGATCCGGCAGCCGTCGTTCGTCGACGATCGACTGGGGGCCTTCCTCGGCTACCTGGTCGGCGACGGGCACATCAGTCGCGCCAAGCGCGTACTGGGTCTGACGACCGGCGATCAACCACAGGCGCAGGCGTTCGCCGCGCTCGCGCACGAGCTATTCGGTGTCCTCGCCGCGATCAGCCTCGACGATGGACGCTGGCGCGTCTCGCTTCACTCTCAGCACCTGAGCGACATGTTGATCGAGGTGTTCGGCCTGACCCATGGCCCGAGCGCCTCCGAGAAGAAGATTCCCGACCACATCCTGCGATCGCCGGAGCCCGTGGTTCGCACGTTCCTCCGCGCCTACTTTGACTGCGACGGCTACGCCGGTGAGCAGGGCGTCATCCTCAGCACGAAGAGCGACAAGCTCGCCGAGCAGACGCAGTTGCTGTTGCTCAACTACGGGATCCTCAGCCGCAAGCGCAAGCAGACCGACGGCTGCTGGCACCTTCACGTCAGCGGCGCGTCAGCGAAGGTGTTCGCCGAGCGGATCGGGTTCGGGCTCGAGCGCAAGCAGCAGAAGCTCGAGCACTACGTCGCGTCGAAGCGCTGGTTCAAGACGGAGACCTGGGACGACGAGGTCGTCTCGATCGAGCACGCGCGCGCGGATGTCTACGACATCTCGGTCACCGAGACCCATCGCTACGCGGCCGGTGGCTTCATCAACCACAACTCGTATTGGCACTCCAAGATCATGACGACCAAGGCGCTGTCGGCCGCCGAGGTGATCGACTACGCGGATGCCAACTCGGGCGTGCTCGCCACGTCACCGGGCCGGCTCAACCCGTACAAGCTCGGCGTCGAGCTGTTGCGCAACATCGAGGACCGCTGGAACAAGGGCCAGTTCGGCAAGGAGTGGGAGGAGTGCGACTCGATGGATCTCAAGCGCAACTGGGACCGGCGCACCGGGCTCGGGATGAAGCGCCTGTTCGAGGTTCGCAAGCTCTACAACGACATCACGTTCATCGACGAGTTCTTCACGCTCGAGTTCTGCATCGACCAGAAGTTCTACTCGTTCGGGTTCTCCGAGCGCAGCGGCAGCTGGGAGATCATGAGCCGCGAGTTCAAGAAGGTGAAGGACCAGCTCCTCAAGTCGCTCACCAACCGCGGCCAGCCGGTGATCCTCGTCGAGGATGGCAACTTCGAGAACCGTAGCGAGCTGTTGCTCCGCCACGTTCACGAGGGCGCCGATCTGGATGCGGGGCAGACGCGCGACACGCTTCGCAACGTCGCCAAGTTATGGACCCGACCGGTCAACCTGCTGACGAAGGTCGAGGGCAAGGGCAAGCTGCTCCGGTGTGACGACGGCAACCTATCGGAGCGGAGCGCCGAGTACCCATGACCTACGCGCCGCGAAGGGACCGTCGGTAGTGCGGCTGTGGGCGTGGGGGCAGAGCGATCCGGGGCGCAAGCGCGAGCGCAACGAGGATGCCTACCTCGTGGATCCGGAGACCGGCATCATGGCGGTCGCGGACGGCATGGGCGGTCATCAGGGCGGCGCGACCGCGAGCCGGATGGCGGTCGAGTGTCTGGGACGCGAGCTCTCCGAGGCGCGCGGCAACTTCGAGCAAGTGCTGGCCGCGCAGCTCCAGGCCAGCCTGCGCACCACCGAGGAGATGCCGGCCGTCGATCTGGCGTTCGCGGACCGGGGACCGACACCGGTCCCGGATCGTCCACTCGCTCGCCAGGTCGCGGGCGGCGATGTCGCGTTCGAACGGACGCCACGCCCCGACAGCCCGGTGCGTGGTGACGACCCGACGAGTCCGAACGTCGGCCCGGCGTTCTCGCCGGCGCTCGAGCTCATGCGCAGCGTGGTCAAGCACGCGAGCTCGTCGATCTTCGAGGCGTCGTGGAACAAGCCCGAGCTGCGCGGCATGGGGACGACGCTGACCGCGGTGCTCGTCCACGGCGGGCGCGCCAACGTGGTCCACGCTGGCGATTCGCGGTGCTACATGTTCCGCGACGGCCACCTCAAGCAGCTGACCGACGACCATTCGTGGATCGCCGAGCAGCTCCGCTCGGGGCAGATCAGCGAGGCCGAGGCCAAGAGCAGCAAGTTCCGGCACGTGATCACGAAGTCGATCGGCTTCGAGCGTGACATCGAGGCCGACATGAAGAGCGTCCCGGTGTCGGCCGGCGATTGCTTCCTGCTGTGCTCCGACGGGATGTCGAACTACATCGAGCACGGCGAGCTCGAGCGGATCGTCGCGATGACGTGGTACCGCCGGCTGCCCGAGACCCTGATCGAGCTCGCGAACAACCGGGGCGGGGACGACAACATCACCGTGGTCGTCGGGCTGGTCGCCAACGCGCCGGGCACGAGCTAGGCCGTGAAGCCCGAAGTCTCTGTCGCTCGAATTCGCTTCCGCGGTCTGCCTCACGGCTGGGCGACCGCTCGCGAAGTCTTGGTGTTGGTCATCGCGCTGCTCGGCTGCGACCGTTCGTCGTCGCCGAAGCAGGCACCGTCGACGGAGAGCACGGGATCGGCTCCGGCCGCGACGCGGACCGCGCCGGCCAAGCCCGCGCGCGCGTGTTCGCTGGCGCCGATCGCGTTGCGCGTCCCGATGCCCGATCGGCTGGTCGCGATCGGCGATCTTCACGGCGACATCGGTGGGACGCGCTCGGCGCTGCGCGCGGCCGGTGCGATCGGCGACGACGATCACTGGATCGGCGGCAAGCTGGTCGTGGTGCAGACCGGCGATGTCCTCGATCGCGGCGACGACGAGCAGGAGATCCTCGACCTGCTCGACAAGCTCGCCGTCGAGGCGAAGGCCGCCGGGGGAGCGGTGATCGAGCTACTCGGCAACCACGAGCTGATGAACGCGGCCGGCGACTTCCGCTACGTCACGCGCGGCGGGTTCGCCGACTTCGCGGATGTTCCGGGACTCGACACCTCGCGCTACGCGCAGGTTCCGGAGGCGGCACGTGCCCGGATCAGTGCACTCGGTCCC
Source organism: uncultured delta proteobacterium (assembly GCA_963772655.1). GTDB lineage: Bacteria > Myxococcota_A > Polyangia > Haliangiales > Haliangiaceae > JABFXX01. The sequence goes on along the minus strand of CAVYYE010000002.1, from coordinate 2,351,534 downwards.
GGCGGCGTGTACGCCCACAAGCTCGCGCATCACAACGTGATCGCGATCGTCGGCGACACCGTGTTCTCGCACGCCGGCGTGCTCGGCAACTGGGCCAAGCGGATCGACGCCACCAACCTCGAGTCGCGGTGCTGGCTCGACGGCCAGGCCGGTGGACCGCGGTCCGGAACGCCGGCGCTGACGTCCGAGGACAGTCCGGTCTGGACCCGCGAGCTCGGCGGCGGCCACGTCGACTGCGCGGCGCTCGAGACCACGCTCGACACGCTACGGGTCAAGCGCGAGGTCGTCGGCCACACCGTGCAGGACGGCGGGATCACCAGCGCCTGCGACGGCAAGGTGTGGCGGATCGACGTCGGCCTCGCCAAGGAATACGGCGGGCCGATCGAAGTCCTCGAGTTGACCCCGAGCCACCCGCCGAAGATCCTGCACGGCACGCGGTAGCGGCAGGACCGCTCGCGACGTCTTTGTCGCCCGACTTCGCTTCCGCGGCCCCACCTCGGTGGAGCCTTCGGGAGAGCGCGATGCTCGGTCGAGAATACTCGGCAGGGCCGCTCGCGAAGTCTACTTGAGCTTGAACTCGACGCGCCGGTTCTTGGTCCGCGCCGACTTGAGCGCCTTGCCCTTGAGCCCCTTGGGGTCGACCAGCGGCTTGGTATCGCCGTAGCCCTTCGCGGTGAGCCGCTTGGTGTCGATTCCCTTGTTGACCAGGTAGTCGCGCACGGCCTCGGCACGTGCCTGCGACAGCGCCAGGTTGTCGGCGAAGTTGCTGCCGCGACCGAGCGGTGCGTCGTCGGTGTGGCCCTGGATCTCGACCGTGATCTTCGGGTTGGACTGGAACGTGGCGGCTGCTTCGTCGAGGATCTTGAACGACACCGGCAGGATCGTCGCCTGCGCGCTCTTGAAGTTGATGCCCTGGATCGTGCCGGCGAACTTCACGAGCTGTTGCGGGATGGTATCGGGGCAGCCGTCGTCGTCCTCGAAGCCGTTGACGGTCTCGGGCTCGTCCGGGCACTGGTCGACCGAGTCGACGAACTCGTCGCCGTCGCGGTCGGCATCGGCGACGATCGGGGTCGATGCCGGCACCGACGCGGAGCCCGCCTTGCACGTCGCGGTGACATCGATGTCGCCGCGCTCCTGCACCACGCCGCCGATCTTCGGCTTGCCGGTGGCGCCGACGATCATCAGCCGATCCTCGGGAACGCCCTTGGAGACCAGCCGATCCTTGATCAGGCCGGCGAGCTTGTCGGCCTTCGCCTGCTTGCGCTGGGCGAGGGCGATCAGCCACTTCTTGACCTCGTCGTGCGCGAGCATCACGCGCGCGACCTGGTCGACGATCAAGCCGCCCGATGCCGACAGCCGGCCGCCGGCGATCGTCGGCATCCGGTCCATGATCAGGCGATCGCCGTCGAGCTTGACCACGGTGATGCCACCCTTGTCCGGGCAGCCGTCGTCGTCCTTCACGCCGTTGACGGTCTCGGGCTCCATCGGGCACTTGTCGACCGCGTCGGGGATGCCGTCCTTGTCGTTGTCCGGATCCGGGCAACCGTCGTCGTCGAGAAACCCGTCCTTGTCCTCGGGGCAGAGGTTGCACTTGTCCTGAGCGTCGAGCACGCCGTCGTTGTCGTTGTCGGGCTCGGGACAGCCGTCCTCGTCCTGGAACCCGTCCATGTCCTCTTCCTCGAGCGGACACTTGTCGACGTTGTCCATGATGCCGTCGCCGTCGGAGTCGCGCTTGGATAGCGGGCAGCCGTCCTTCGGGTTGGGCTCCTTGCCGTCCTCGGCGTCGTCCGGGCACTTGTCCTGGAGATCCGGGATGCCGTCCTTGTCGTTGTCGAGCTCGGGGCAGCCATCGTCGTCCTCGAACCCGTCGATGTCCTCGGCCTGGTTCGGACACTTGTCGGTGGCGTCGGGGCGGCGATCGCCGTCGTTGTCGTCGTCGGGACAACCGTCGTCGTCCTCGAACCCGTCCTTGTCCTCGGGGACCAGCACGCACTTGTCGCGGCCGTTGGCGATGCCATCGCCGTCGGAGTCGCGCACGTCGGGCGCATACCCGACCGAGGTGAAGAACCGCGCCTCCGGCGAGCCGATGCCCTTGACCACACCGGCGCCACCGCCGACGACCACCGCGACCGAGCGCGTGACGTAGACGCGGATGCCGGCGTCGACCTCGAGCGGGCTCGAGTCGAGGCTGAAGTCGGGCAGACCGGCGCGGCCGGACAGCTCGCCGATCACGTTGAAGCGTTCGGTCACCCGGTACGCGGCCGCGGTGCCCCACAAGAACTGCGGGCCGATCGTGCTGTCGTAGATCGTGCGCGGCTTGCGGAGCACGATGCCGGCATTGGCACCGAGCGACACCTTGTTCATCGGCTCGTACTGCACGGCCGATCCGACCTGCAGCGTCGGGAGGTTGTCGCCGATGAACGCGGAACCATCGCTACCGAAGCTGGTGGGGAGCGTCAGCTCGGCCATCGCGGCGGCCCGCAGCTTCTCGTGCTTGTAGAGGCGGATCCGGCCCTCGAGTCCGAGGTCGCCGAGGCCCGTCACCGACAGGCCGGTCATCGAGGCCATCCCGGTCGAGGGATCGAGCCCGTCACCGGACAGCGCGAGGACCAGCGGCAGGTTGGCGCCGACGTGGATCTTGTCGGTGATGCCGTACGCGGCGGTGAGCTGCGCCGCCGCCAGCGAATCGATCACCGTGGTGCGCGGGCCGGTGATGGTCTCGTTGTCGTTCGGATCGACGTTGTAGATCTTGAACGGCTTGGTGAGATACGTGAACAGCGCGTCGAACGCGAGCTGGTGCTTGTCGGCGACGTCGGCGTCCGCGACCGTGAAGAACGTCTTCGGTCCGATCGCGTAGTGGAACGTCTGGACGTCGATCGCGTCGTCGAACGGTGGGTCTTCCGCCGCTGCGTTTCCGCCCCGAAGCGAGACAAACGCGAGCGCGACGATGGCACCGATCCCCCATGGATTGCGCATCGCCACGATCATACGCCGTCCGCGGAACACATGGGTGTTCGTGGACGGTCGAACCGCCGCGCTACCCGAGCGTTACCCGCCGCTCGATCTCGGATCGTGGCCCTCCGCGAGGGTCTCGTGCTCGCGCTCCTGGGTCATCCCGCTCGTGCTCGACAGCTTGGACTCGGCGTGCGGATTGGATGCGGTGATCGTCTCGTGTTGACGGCGCGGCGGTGCGGTGTCGGCCACACCGCGTTCGCCGGGATGTGCCTCGGCGAGGTGCCGCGGGTGGCGTCGGGTCGAGCGCATGCCCTCGGTGGTCGGCGCGACCAGGAGCTGGGCGAGCTCCTCCGGCAACTCGCGCCGCATCCAGCCGAGGACTTCGTCGGACAACTCCACCGCGAGCGCGCGGCAAACGCTGGCGATCGCTTCGGCGGCGCGTCCTTCCGTCAACCCGTAGGTCGCGAGCTTGTCGTCGAGTGTTCGTCCCGTGTCGATCTCGAGCCAGCGACCGAGCACCGGATCGACCTCCTCGTCGAGCAGCTCCCGGGCGGGGCGCGACAACGAACGTCCGATCACGGAGATCACCGCGCGCGACACGGCGCGGGTGGTTTCCGGATCGAGAGGTGCGTGGTTCGCGACGTGCGCGAGTAGATCATCAGCAGACAACCGCATACCCCTCCATACAAGCAAGGAGCGCGCCGGGGCCCGGTCGCGCAAGCGCGCAAGGCATGCGTTCGTGCGAGTACCTCCGATGCCCGAACGCGCCGCGCTAGGTCTTGGGGAGGACCATGTTGAACGTCCACACCACGACCGAGCTGACCGGCTTGTCGTCGGTATCGCGAGCGGGCTCGAACTCGATCTTCTTGGCGCGCTCGAGCGCGAGCGCGTCGAGGCCATGCCCGAGACGGTTGAGCAACACCGCGGACGCCACCTTGCCGCGAACGTCGACCACCAGTCGCACGCGGATCGGACCTTCGATCCCGAGCCGGCGAGCCTCCGGCGGATAGTCGCGGGTCGCGTCGATGTAGCCGTAGTCGCCCTTGGGGAGCGCGCGCGTCTTGATCGTCGCGATCGACACCGGCTTGGGTGGTGCGGAGGCGGAACCCTTGCCGGTCCCCGCACCGGTTCCGGTGCCGTGCCCGCCTCGACCGACGTAGCGACTCCCGCCGGGTCCGGCCACCACGGGCACGGTGCCGCGCGCGTCGGGCGCGAGGTTGTCGATGTGGACCACGGGAGCGCCTCCGGAGTCCGGAGAGGGCGTGGTGGCCGGTGGTGGTGTTTCGGGTGGCGGCTGGACCGGCTGGCGGATCCGTGGCTGCGGACGCGCGATACGGGGCGGCGGCACCTTCGGTGGGGTCTTCGGCTCGGGCTCGGGTTCGGGTTCGACCGGCGGCGGAGGAGGCTTGGGCTCGGGCGGTGGTTCGACCTTGACCTCGAACAGCTCGATGTGAGGCGCCGGCGGCGGGATCACGATCGGATGGGTCACCACCATCGCGTCGACGAACACCGCCAGGATGACGTGGACCGCCGCCGTGCCGGCAAGGGCAAGCACGATCGGTGAGTCCCAGCGCACGACGCCTAAGGTAGCAGGTGGATCGCTCGACGGCCGCGTGTCCACATCACGGGCTATCGAGGGGGACGTTCTCGAGGGCGATGCCGATGTTGCCGGCGCGCCCGACCAGGTCGATCGCGTGCATCACGTTCCCGTACGCGCCCTTTCGCGACCCGGTGATGATCGCGCGCGGCTTGTCGGCGGTCGCGGCGACCTCCTTGATCCGCGCGATCGCCTTGTCGTCGTCGGTGTACTTGACGCCGTTGACGAACAGATCGCCGTTCTCCTGGACCTGCACGCGCAACGTGCTCTGGACCTCGCCGCCGGTCGCCGCCTTCGGCTTGTCGATATCGACGCCGCGCGCGACGATCAACTTGGCGGTGACCATGAACACCACGAGCAACACCAGGACGACGTCGACGAACGGCGTCACGTTGATGTCCGTGATCGGCGCTTCGTCGTCGTCCTTGAACAGGCTGGTGCCGGCCATGGCTATCGCACCGGCGCCTGCACGGGTTCGGGCTTCTCGGGCTTCGGGGCGCCCGTCGCCTCGGCGTGATGCGCGGCGTGGACCAGCGACAGCACCTGGTGCGCGCACTCGTCGGCCCCGGCCATCGCCACCTTGAGCCGGCGCGTGAAGTAGTTGAACGCCACGACCGCGGGGATCGCGACGAACAGACCGAACGCGGTGGCCGACAGCGCCTCGGCGATCTGGTCGAGCGTGCGCTTCTCGGCCTGGGCATCCTTGGCGGTGAGCTCGACGAACGCGCTCATCACGCCGAGCACGGTGCCGAACAGTCCGACGAACGGCACGTTGTTGCCGAGCGTGCCGAGCACGATCAGGTTGCGATCACCGGTCTTGCGCCAGCGGGAACGCTCGGCGTGCATCGCCTCGGCGATGGCCTCGGCACCGTGGCCTCGCTCGTCGAGCCCGCGCAGCGCGACCTGGATCGGAATCGACGGATCGTTCTTGTACTTCTCGATCACGCGATCCACCTCGTCGCGTTCGAACGCGCCGCGCAACTCGCGGTTGAACCGCTCGGTGTCGGTGTCCCGACCGCGGAACCACAGGAAGCGATCGATCATCACGCCGATCGACACCACCGATAACGCGATCAGCAGCCACAGCACCCATCCGGCACCGAGCTGGGCAAAATCCACGAACTCCTTGGAGAGGTCCATCGCGCGGCGATTATTACGTCGGATCGCCGGGTTCGCTCGTCGCCGTGCTCGGTTTCATCACCTCCCGGAGCACCGCCGTCGCGTAAGCACCCGCAGGCAACGCGAACGCGACCTCCAGGGTCCTATCGTCGCCCACCCGCCCGACCCGATCTCGGGTCCACCGGCGTCCGGCGTCGAGACCTCGGTCACGGAGACCTCGGTCACCGCGATCGCCGCGTCGCGACGCGTGCCCTCCGCGATCTGCCGGACCGCATCGAAGCTTTCGGAGGTGAGGCCCGCGGCATCGAGGATCGCGCGTTCGCGTTCGGCGGCCGGCGAGTCCGGCGTCGGCGCGCGCATCGCGGCACCGAACATCGGCCCCGTGGGCACGATCTCGCCGCGAGCGATCCGCGCGGTGTCGGTCGCCGGATCGTCGCACGCGAACATGCCGCCCGATCGCTTGTGCAAGAGGTCGCCGGCGAGCGCCGTGCGGTACAGATCGTCAGCGAGTCGCGCGACCAGCCACGTGTTGAACAGCTCGGACTGCAGCGCCGACACCAGCAGTCGGTCGCGCTTGCGGTCGCGACGCCCCCCCGCGATCGACTGCCCCCCGAGCAGCGCGCGTCCTCGCGCCGCGTTGTCGCCATGGCGTCCGAACCGTTGTTCTCCGAACCAGTTCGGCGCCCCCGGCGCGCGCGCGAGGTGACGGAGAATCTCGGAGGTGCGTTCGGCGCTACCAGGGGTCACGCCCCGGATCCGGATCTGGAACCGGTTGCCGCGCAGGTGGCCGGTGCGGAGCTTGTGCGGGTGGCGGATCGCCTCGAGCACGGATAGCTCGGCACCGTCCGGAAGCTCGAACCGGGCGGCGAGGACGGCCTCGGGGGTGACGGGCGGCGGCAGGCTAACCCATTGGGTCGTCACGGCATGCCGGTCCTTGAGTCCGGCCACTCCGATGTCGCGATCGCGGACGCCGAGGGCACGGGCGAGCGCGCCGACCGCCAGCGGCGTGGTCAGGTCGCGCTTGGCGATCCGGACGAACACGTGGTCCCCTCGACCCTCGGCGGGGTAGGCGGGGAGCTCGTCCACGCGAAAGTCGTCGTCGACCGTGCGGATCGTCCCCCCGGTACCGGGTAGGTCGGCGGTGACGTAGGGGAGCCGCAACCTCCGGCGTAGGGTAGCATTCGGTCATGACCACCGTCCGCGCGGTCGCCGCGCTCGCGTTGATCGCAGCCTGTGGCGGAAAATACTCGGGCACCGTCAAGCAACCGGTAGCGCCCGAGCCGCAGCTCAAGGGTGGGCTCGACGCGGCGGCGCTGCCCTACCAGCTGATCGACGCTCGCACCGGCCACCAGGTCGACGAGGCCGCGTTCTGGGATCGGCTGTCGCGCGCCACCGCGGTGTGCGTCGGCGAGGAACATCCCAACCCGCACCACCACTGGGTCCAGCTCAAGGTCGTGCGCGAGCTCGCCAAGCGACTGGGCAACGGCAAGGTCTCCGTCGGGCTCGAGATGGTGCAGCGTCCGTTCCAGGGCCCGCTCGACGACTACGCACACCACAAGATCGACGCCGACACGTTCCAGTCGCGCGCCGGGTGGGCCGAGCGGTGGGGCTACAACTGGGGCTACTACGCGCCCACCCTCGATGCGGCCACCGCCGCCGGTGGCTCGCTGATCGCGCTCAACGCGCCGCGCGAGCTGGTCAAGAAGATCGTGCGCCACGGACTCGAGTCGCTCACGCCCGACGAGAAGCGCCACCTCCCGCAGCTCAAGCTCGACGATGTCGCCCACCGCGCGTGGTTCGACTCGCTGATGGAGAGCATGGGCGGTGCCGGCGTCCACTCGTCGGCCAAGAAGTCGGAGACCGCGCCCGAAGGCGACGACAAGAAACCCGACGCCGACGACGCCAAGACCGACGCCAAGACCGACGCCAAGACCGACGACGCCAAGGCCGACGGTGACAAAGACGACGACAAGGCCGACGGCGATGGCGACAAGGTCAAGAACCCGCACGGTCACGGCATGGCCAAGATGCCGTCGGCGGATCGCATCTACACGGCACAGGTGTTGTGGGACGAGACCATGGCCGATGGCAGCGCGCGATGGATCAAGGCGCACCCCGGAGGCCATCTCGTGATCCTCGCCGGCAACGGTCACTGTCACGACACCGCGATCGTCAACCGTCTCAAGCGGCGCGGCGTCGCCGACGTGCTCTCGGTGCGTGCGGTGATCGACGATCGCGAAGGCAGCGTGTCCGACGTGCTGGCCAAGCCGATCAACGACTACGTGTTCGTGCTCGAGCTACCCAAGCCGTCCGGCGACAAGCCGGCCGTGCACGCGAAGCGCTGATCGAAAACCGCTCGCGGGCTGCCAGCGTTCGCGCAACCACTGCGCGAATCCTCGACGGAGATCGCACGGATCGGGACCTCGCCCATGGTCGTTCTGGTCCTCTCGTTGCTTGATCGAGAGGCATGAGCGCCGACACCGCGACCCTGCCACGCGACTGCATCGATACCGACAAGCGGTCGAAGATCGTCCTCAAGGCCCCGCTGGCCGGCACCGTGTGGTGCGCCGGCTGGATGTTCACGATCGGCTTCGCTGGTCTCGGGTTCTGGAAGGGCGTGCTGGCGATCGTGATCTGGCCGTACTTCCTCGGCGCGCTTCTCGGCTAGTCGCTGCTCGGCCTCGATGACGTCCTTGCCATGTAGATCTCTGCGATCTCCTTGGGCTCGGTGCCTCTGCGTTACCCGCGAGCCTCCAGCACGTCAATGCTCGGATGTACGGACACCCAGCCGGCAGAAAAACGCAAAGCAACGAGAGGACGCGGAGCTCGCAAAGGCTCGGTGATTGGAGCAGGTTTGGTCTAGTCGCCGACGCCCATCAGCTCGACGTCGAACACCAGCGTCGCCCCCGGGGGGATCGCGTTGCCGGCGCCGCGATCGCCGTAGCCGAGCTCGGGCGGGATGATCAGCCGGCGCTTTCCACCGACCTTCATCGTCGACAGCCCGATGTCCCAGCCCTTGATGACCTGACCCGTGTCGAACTTGAACGCGATCGGCTCGCCGCGATCGCGCGAGCTGTCGAACTTCTTGCCGTCGGTCAGCCAGCCCGTGTAGTGCACGCGCACCTGCTCGCCCGCGACCGGTGCCGCGCCGTCACCGACCTTGACGTCGACGTAGCGAACGCCGTCGAGCGAGTCGAGCTGGCCGGTGATCGTCGGCGCGCTCGGCGGGTTGGCCTCGGCCGGCAGATCGCTGGCGGTGGGCGCTGTCGTCGCCGGCGCCTTCGTGCGCAGCTGCGGGATCGCGCCCGAGCGTGGGGGTGGCGAATTCGGATCGGCGGTCGTCGGCTTGGACGACGCCGGCGAGCCCGACGGTTCCTCGGCGCCGGAGCCGTGGTCCTTCGAACAGCCGGCGAGGGCGAGGCCGAGCGAGAGGGTGGCGGTGGTGATGGTGACGGCGAGCTGGGTACGCAGCATGGTTAGCGCGGTGGTAGCGCGCTCCCGGGCCGCGGTCCATGCTGGTCGCTCACCATCCTGATGTAGAGCTTCGCGCTCTTGTTCTGGGGATCGATGTCGAGCACGCCTTGCCACTCGGCGAGGGCGGCCTCGCGCCGTCCCAACGAGAACAGCGTGACGCCGAGGTGGATGCGCGCCGGGAGGAAGTCGGGGCGCAGCCGCTTGGCGTGCTCGAACTCGGCGATCGCCGCGTGGTGCACGCCCATGTCGCGATACACGTTGCCGAGCCGGACCCGGAGGTCGGCGAAGTCGGGGCACAGGTCGAGCGCCTTGGAGTACTCGCGGACCGCCTCGTCGAACATCGCCAGGCCGGTGTACGCGGCGCCGAGGTCGGCGTGCATGTTGGCGAGCTTGCCGCGCGCGAACCGGTCGAGCGCGTTGGGCTGGCCGACGCTGGCGCTCACCGCGTTGGAGTAGACCTCTCGCGCGCGGTCGTACTTGCCGCGGTCGTTGTAGGTCACGCTGAGGTTGAGCGCGGCCTCGGTGTAGCGCGGGTTGAGCTCGAGCGCGCGCTCGAACGATTCCTCGGCGTCGGAGAACCGACCCTGCGCGTGATAGATCACGCCGAGCATGTTGTAGAGGTCGGGGAAGCTCGGACGCGCGGTCGCCGCCTCGGCGAGGTAGGGCTCGGCGCGATCGTACTCGTCGGCGTTGTAGTGCTCGCGGCCCAGTGCGATCAGCTTTTCGACCCGGTCACTCATGGTCGAGGACGACCATATCGCAAACGGCCGATTCGCGTGGGTTACTTGAGGGTCGCGAGCGCGGCGCGGGCTTCGGCGGCCTTTTCGCTCTTGGGGTACTTCACGACCAGCTCGTTCCACGTGGTCTTGGCGCGGGCCGGCATCGCCACGGCGACGTACGCGCGGCCGAGCAGCCACAGCGCCTCCTCGTCGTAGCCGACCCCGCGATACCGCTCGAGCAGCCGGCGCAGTCGCAGCACGGTGGCCATCGGCTTGCCGCGATCCCAGTAGTAGCGAGCGACGTACCACTCGTGATCGGCGAGCTTCTTGCCGACCTTGTCGACGATTTCCTTGGCCTTGGCGCGATACGGCGAGTCCGGATACTTGTCGAGGAAGCTCTTGAGCTCGTTGGCGGCGTCCTCGGTGGCGGACTGGTCCTTCTCGTACGACGGCGGGAACAGCCACCAGTCACCCGGCAGCTGCTTGTAGTAGGCCTCGCCGATCCGGTACGAGGCGTAGCCGTTGGCGACCATCTCGTGGGTGGGGTGGAACTTGATGAACAGCCGGTACGAGTCGATCGCCTCGAGGTACTGCTCGGCGCCGAACTCGGCATCGGCGAGCCGCAGCTCGGCGAGCACGGCGTACTTCGAGTACGGGAACCGGCTCTTGATGAAGCCGAAGTACTTCGACGCGGCGACCCAGTCCTTGCTCTCGAGCTGCTTGAGGCCCTTGTCGTAGTTCTTCTGGGCCGACACCGAGTACTCGACCGAGCCGGTGCCACCCTTGCCACCACAGGCCGCGATGGCGATCGCGGCGACGAAGATCGAGATGACGGTGGCTCTGCGGGCGGTCATGGTGTGGCGGGGTTCCTCGGGTCCGGGGGTGATACCGCGCAAGATCGCGTGGATCAACGTCGAACGGGTTGGACCTCTAGGCAGCGATGACCGTTGCCTGCGATAAGAAGGCCATGCGTCTCGCAATCATAGCGCTCGTGATCGGTGGCTGCAGCGGCACGGGCCGCCGGCAGGTCGAGATCGGTCCGCCGCCGATGAAGCTGACCAAGGGCACGCTCGCCGGCGCGACCTGCGACGGGGATCACTGCACGTGCCGCCAGGGCCCCGAAGACGGCGGCACCGGGTATCCGACCGACGGGCGCAAGCGGTTCGAGATCAAGCTCGAGAGTGCGTACGATTTGTGGGCCACGCTGCCGAACACGGTGCTCTACAAGAGTCCCGAGACCGCGACCGCTTGCTTCTACGTCGACCTGCCGCCCGGCAAGCATCCGCTGACCTTGCGCGCGTCGAATCCCCACGGCGTGTCGTTCGCGATCGAGGTCCACGAGCTCGGCACCAAGACCAAGGCCTGGTACGACACGTTCGCATTCGCGTGCGGTCATCCCGGCGTGTGCTCGTTCTCCGAGCTCGACGACCGCAAGGCCGAGGCCGCGAAGGTCCAGCGCAACCTCTACGACCCCTGCGGCTCGACCAAGATCAAGGGCCTCGGGTGGGACCACGGCAAGTCGCCGGACCAGCAGTACCCGAGCGAGCTCCAGCTCGAGCTGTCGCTCGACATCTACGAGTTCGCGCCGTGGAAGCAGCCCGGCGATCCGTCGTGCGGCGAGGGCGGCGGTCGGCCGCCCACCGACGACGACACCGGCGGCGACGCCAGCGACAGCGCCGGCAGCGATGCCGCCGGTAGTGGCGACGCGGGCAGTGACGTCGCACCCGCGCCCGGAGGTCCGTGAGCTACGAGTATCCCGACGACTACGACGTGATCGTCGTCGGCGCCGGCCATGCTGGCTGCGAGGCGGCGCTGGCGGCGGCGCGGATCGGCGCGCGCGTGCTGGTGCTGACCGGCAGCCTCGACATGGTCGCGCAGATGTCGTGCAACCCGGCGATCGGCGGTGTCGCGAAGGGCCACCTCGTCAAGGAGCTCGACGCGCTCGGCGGCGAGATGGCGAGCGTGATCGACGACACCGGGATCCAGTACCGGCGCCTCAACGCGTCGAAGGGTCCCGCGGTGCGATCGACGCGCGCGCAGGCCGACAAGCGGCGGTATCGCGAGGCGATGCGGATGCGGCTCGAGCGTTGCGAGCGACTCGCGCTCAGACAGGGCGAGGTCGCCGAGCTCGGCGTCGAACAGGGCAACGGTCGCGCGGTGATCCGCGGCGTGACCACGAAGATGGGCGTGCGGTATCGCGCGCGCGCCGTGATCCTGACCACCGGGACGTTCCTCCGCGGTGCGATCTTCGTCGGCCAGGCGCGCGCCGCCGGTGGACGCGCCGGAGAGGCGCCGGCGATCGGCCTCTCGCACTCGCTCGCGAGCCTCGGGTTTCCGCTCGCGCGACTCAAGACCGGTACGCCGTGCCGGCTCGATCGGCGGACGCTCGACGTCGACGCGCTCGAGCTCCAGCCCGGCGACGATCCGCCGCCGCTGTTTCGCTGGCGGTTCGGTACCGCGTTCGCGCCGCCGCTCCCGCAGGTGCCGTGCTGGGTCACGTACACCAACGAGCGCACGCACGCACAGATCCGCGACAACCTCGATCGGTCGCCGCTGTACCGCAAGGAGATCGCCGGCACCGGACCGCGCTACTGCCCGAGCATCGAGGACAAGATCGTCCGGTTCGCCGACAAGGATCGGCACCAGATCTACCTCGAGCCCGAGAGCGTCGAGGGTGCGCTCGACGGTGTCGGCGAGGTCTACCCCAACGGCATCTCGACCTCGCTGCCGTTCGACGTCCAGCTGGCGTTCCTGCGCACGATCCCCGGGCTCGAGCGCGCCGAGATGACGCGGCCGGGGTACGCCGTCGAGTACGACTTCATCGATCCGCGCGAAGTCTTGCCGACGCTCGAGACCCGTCGCGTGAAGGGCCTCTACCACGCGGGGCAGATCAACGGCACGTCGGGCTACGAGGAGGCGGCGATCCAGGGACTGCTCGCGGGGATCAACGCGGCGCTCGCACTCGGCGCCGGCGACACCGATCTGACGGAGCTGATCCTGCGTCGCGATCAGGCCTACGGCGGCGTGCTGGTCGACGACCTGGTCACGCGCGGCACCGAGGAGCCGTACCGGATGTTCACCTCGCGCGCCGAGTTCCGTCTGCTGCTCCGCGAGGACAACGCCGCCGACCGGCTGATGCCGATCGGTCGTGCCCTCGGGCTGATCGACGACGCGCGCTGGGCCGCGCTCGAGGCCTGGCGCGCGGAGCTGGCCGAGGCGGTCGAGCGATCGGAGCGCGCGTCGGTCACCGGCACGCCGGCGGTCAACGAGGTCCTGGCGCGCTACGCCTCGGCGCCGATCGCGAATCGCCGCGCCACGCTCGCCGAGCTCGGTCGCCGGCCGGAGCTCGACTGGCGCGCGGTCGAGGAGATCGCCGTCGCGGGTGGGCTCGCGCCGAGCCCCGCGAGCCCGCAGACCCTCGAGCGGGTCGCGATCGAGCTCGCGTACGCCGGCTACCTGCGGCGTCAGGAGGCCGATGCGGCCAAGCTCGCGCGCGCCGACGCCGTGCGACTCGCCGACGATCTCGACTACGGGCAGATTCCCGGACTGTCGCGCGAGGTGGTCGAGAAGCTCGCCGCGATCCGGCCGCGCTCGATCGGCCAGGCCTCGCGGATCAGCGGCGTCACCCCGGCGGCGGTGGCGATCCTGCTCACGTACGTGTCGACCCGGGCCCAGCGCGAACGCCAGAGCGCCAGCGCGGGCTAGCGGCTACTCCGCTGGCCATTTCGCTTCGTTGCGAGCTGGGATAGCTTCCAGTGAACATGCAGCTGCGCGCCCTGGTCCTATCGAGCTTGGTGATCCCCGGCGTCGCCCATGCGGGGGGGTTGTTTCTGCCCGGTAGTGGTGCGATCTCGACATCGCGCGCGGGCGCGGCGGTGGCGTCGGCCGACGACGGCGAGGCGCTGAGCGTCAACCCGGCGGGGCTCGCCAAGACCCACGGCACGACGATCACGATCTCGGCGGCGGTGATCAGCTACGCGATGCAGTTCACGCGGCGCGGCACCTACGACAACCTCGAGATGGAGGATCCGCCGTACGAGGGCCAGCCGTTTCCGACGGTGAAGAACGATGCCAAGCCGAGCCTCGGGTTCGGCAGCTTCCAGCCGGTCCCGGTGGTCGCGATCGTGAGCGACCTCGGCGGGCGCGTGAAGAACCTCCACGTCGCGGCGGGGCTGTACGCACCGAACGCGTACCCGTTCCGCGACATGTCGAACGGCTACGTGTTCAACGGCGACTTCAACGCCGCCCCCCGCCGAGCCGGTACGACATCGTCACGCAGGACGCGGCGATCATCCTGCCGTCGATCGCCGCGTCGTATCGGATCCTCCCGCAGCTCGACGTCGGTGGGCGGTTCTCGCTCGGGTTCGGCCACATCGACTCGGTGACGGCGATCTGGGGCGTGCCCGGCAACGTCACCGAGGACGTCAAACAGGACGCGTATTTTCACGTCAAGGCGAAGCACAACGGCATCCCGACGTTCGGTCTCGGCGTCGCGTACCGGCCGACGCCGTTCCTCGAATTCGGCGCCAACTACAACGCGCAGATCACGGTCCACGCCAAGGGCACGGCGGTCAGCGAGCAGGGCCCGGGCGTCAACCTGAACGGCGAGCCGATCCAGATCGGGCCCACCGCCGGCACGCCGCTGTGTCAGGCGGGCGGCAACTTCACGGAGCAGAAGGCGTGCGTCGACTTCGCGCTCCCGATGAACGCCACGATCGGCGGCCGCTACCTGTTCCTCGGAAGCGACGGCAAGATGAAGGGCGACATCGAGGCAAACCTCGAGTGGGAGAACTGGAGCACCGATCTGGCGTCGACCTACCACGTCACCGTCGACGCCGACGTCTACGTCAACGGCAACCCGAGCCTCGGCCTCAAACCCAACATCGTGCGCCACGAGGCCAAGGACACGTTCAGCCTGCGCCTCGGCGGTAGCTATCACGTGCCCGCGGGCACCAACACGGTGATCCTGCGCGGCGGTGTCGCTCACGACACCACGTTCGCGAAGGACGGCTGGCTGCGTTCGGACATCGACGGTGCGGCGCGCACGCTGTTCGCCGCCGGCGCCGCGTATCGTGCGCCCAGGTTCGAGGTCAGCCTCGGCGGCGGCTTCGTCTACGAGGGCACGACCACCAACTCCGGCACCTGCAACGTGCTGGTCGACCAACCGGACATGAACGGTTGTGGCAACAACGGCGACGAGCGGCCGCTCGACCAGCGTCGTGGCCCCGACCCAATCAACCCGCTGGTGGTGCCCGAGCAACAGACCGAGAGCCCGGTGACGCTCGGTGACTACAAGAGTCACTACGTGATGTTCATGCTCGGGTTCTCGACCTGGTTCTAGACTTCGCGAGCGGGCACCCAGCGGTGAGATAGACCGCGGAAGCGAAGTCGGGGCTAGCGCCCGAACCGGACCAGACGCCCGGGCCGCGCGTCCGTGATGCGCCCGCGCTCCGCGATCGTCTTGCCCGCGACCAACGTCTCGACGTAGCCCTCGGCGGCCTGCACGAGGCGACGCCCGCCGGCCGGCAGGTCGCGCGCCATCGTCGGGCGGGGCAGGGCGAGCCGGTCGAGCTCGACGACGTTGACGTCGGCGCGCATGCCGACCTCCAGCGTGCCGCGGTCGTGAAGGCCGATGAAGCGCGCGGTGTCGTGCGCCTGCATCTTCACCACGCGCTCGAGCGGCAGGCCGCGCGAGGGATCGTGTCTTCCGCGATCGCGGGCCCAGTGCTGGAGCAGGAACGTCGGCATGCTGTTGTCGCAGACCGTGCCGACATGCGCGCCGGCGTCGCTGAGTCCCGGCAACGCGCGCGGATGGGTGAGCATCTCGCGCACGATGTCGAGGTTCATGCCGGTGTAGTTGTAGAGCGGGAAGTACAGCAGGATCTTGCCGTCGTCCTCGAGCAGCGTGTCGTAGACGTGCTCGAGCACGGAGTGATTCGCGCGGCTGGCCTCGCCGGCGATGCAGTCGAACAGCTTCGGTTCGTAGGTCGGGTGTGCGCCCATGCGGAACAGCCGCATGCCGACCTTGTCGAGGTGCGCGAGGAAGTAGTCGGCGAGCGGTGGGATCGCGCTGCCGTCGCCGGCGAGCGGCTCGGAGGTCTCGCGGAGCATGCGCGCGCGAACCTCGGGATCGCGCATCCGGCGAACGCGCTCCGCGAGCGGCAGGTTCGCGATCGCCTTGTAGGACGGGAACCCGACGAACGGATGGAACGTCGCCTCGAGCCCGAGCAACACGCCGATCGCGCGCGCGCCGACCTGGCATCGCAGGTCGAGCCCGCGCTCGGCGGCGCGCTCGACGCGCGAGAAGATCCGGCGCCACTGATCGGGCGCGTGATCGCGCTGCATCGTCGAGATCGACATCCGCGTGCCCGCGGCGGTCGCCATCGCCTCGAGCAGATCGAACTCGGGATCGAAGCGCTCGGGGCCCTCCATGATGTCGAAGTCGCTGACCGCCTGGAGCACGCCGTGCGACAGCCCCGACAGCGCCCCGGCGATCCCGACGAGCTCGCGCCGATCGGCCTCCGAGGCCGGCGTCGCCGCGCCGCGCGCGGTGCGATGGTTGTCGCTGCGGCCGGTCGACAGGCCCGCGGCGCCGGCTTCGAGGGCCGATCGCAGCAGCTTCTGCATCGTCGCGATGTCGTCGTCGGTGGCCGGCTCGTCGGCGACCGCGCGCTCTCCCATCACGAAGATCCGCAAGGGGTCGTGCGGCACCTGCAGCACGGTATCGATCGTGCGCGGCATCGCCTCCACGGCATCCATGTAGTCGGCGAACGACTCCCAGCCCCACGGGATGCCCTCGGCGAGCGCGGAGCCCGGGATGTCCTCGACCCCCTCCATCAGCTCGACCAGACGATCCTCGCGGCCGCGGACCACCGGCGCGAAGCCGACGCCGCAGTTGCCCATCACGCAGGTGGTCACGCCGTGCAGCGCGCTCGGACTCAGCTCGGAGTCCCAGGTCACCTGACCGTCGTAGTGCGTGTGGAGGTCGACGAAGCCCGGCATCACGTGCGCGCCGGCCGCGTCGATCGTGCGCTGGGCCCGTGCGCCGCCGAGCTCCCCGATCTCGACGATGCGACCGTCGGCGATCCCGACGTCGGCGGTGTACGCGGGACGGCCGGTGCCGTCGATCAGGGTGCCTCCAACGATCTTGGTGTCGAACACGAGGCTGTTTTACACTGTAAAGGAGCCGCCGGAAGCGATAGTTTCAGCCCGTGACCGAGTATCCGTTTCGGTTCTACGGCGCCGAGCCGATCGAGTGGAACGAGGGAGCCAACGATGGCCACCGCTACGAGGTGACGTTCCAGCGCACCCTCGACGCCGATGCGAAGGCCGCGCTGGCCCGCACGTGGGAGACCGCGCTCGAGCGCGGCCCGGCGCGCGGAGCGGACTCGATCCCGTGGCGGTGGCTGGATCGCAGCGCCGTGTACTTCGTCGGGGAACGCGAGCACGACATGCCCGCGTTCTTCGCCGCAATGCGCGCGTTACTCGAAACCATTCACGACACGTTTCCACTCGAGGAGGCGGTGTTTCGCGGGGCATGGTGGGAGGATGGCGACAGGCCGTGGGGTCGCGGGGCCTGGGATGCATGGAGCGTTCGCCAGCGCCCCGAGCCGATCCGCGCGTTCGCGAGCGACCGGACGGGCGAGGTCGACCCGGGGTTCGAGCGCGCGCGACGCGTGGCGCGTCTCGGCGAGGAGACCGTCGCTGCCGGGGAGGCGATCGAGGCGGAACGTCTGACGCGCGCCGAGCTCGCGCTCGTACCGCCCACCGGCCCGGCGATCACGTATGCGATTCCCAAGCGGGCGAATCGCACGCTCGGTGTCGCGTACGCCCACCAGGTGTTGGGGAGCGCGTCGGGGCGGGTCTACACCAAGCCGTCGAACACCAAGGATCCGGTCGCGTGGCTCGCCGATGACGGCTCGGTGATGAAGTGGGCCGAGGCGCCGGTCGAGCACGGGCCGGTGGTGTCCTCCGACGGCACCCGGATCGCGATCGCGATCGTCGGCTCGCCGCGATCGGCCGAGCAGGCACCGTCGGTGTCATCCCCTCACGAGCGCGCTGGTCACCAGGTCGTGATCATCGAGCTCGCGGACGGCCGCTCGCGCGCGGTGTGGCGTACCGATCCCGAGGACTGCTACATCCGGGGCTTGTGGGTCGGGCGGTCGCAGCTCGTGGTGCTGACCAAGTCACTGCGGCTGTTTTCACTCGACGACGATGGCGCGACCCAGCTCGATCAGTGCGGCGAGGGCAACACGACCACCGCGTTGTGCTACGGCCTTCACGGCGATCGCGTGCTGATCGTGATCGCCAACCACGGTGGCGTCGATGCCTACCGCATCGATCGCGGCAAGCTCGAACGCTTCGGCTCGGTCCCCGGTCGCCCGCAGCGTTTCAAGCACTGGCCGCTACCTCGAACCGACGGCACGAGGATCGTCGGCGTGACCGATCCGAGCCAGACACCGATCGAGCTGGTCAACGTCGAGGCGCGGTGGCGCGCCACGTTCGACGATCCCCTGTAGGCGCCGACGGCGCGAAACCGGCTGCCGATGGCGTGCGCGCGCCTCGCGACCCGCGCCGCGACTGTTGTACCGTGCGCGCGATGAAACTTCGGGTGCTCGGGGTATTCGTTTGCGTGGCGTTCGCGGGGCAGCCCGCCGATGCCGGTGGTCTGTTCCTGCCGGGTTCCGGTGCCGCGTCGACGTCGCGTGCCGGCGCCGCGGTGGCCTCCGCCGACGACGGCGAGGCGCTCTCGATCAACCCGGCGGGCCTCGCGAAGTCGACCGGGTGGACGCTGACGATCTCGGCGGCGATCACCCGCTACTACATGACGTTCCAGCGCACCGGCGACTACGACCCGGTCGCCGCCGTCGACACGCAGGGCTACGAGGGACAGCGGTTCGGCGCGGTCACCAACGATCCGAAGCCGCCGCTCGGTCTCGGCAGCTTCCAGCCGATCCCGGTGATCGCGGTGGTGACGGATCTCGGAGGCCGCGTGCCGGGCTTGCACCTCGCGGCGGGCCTCTACGCGCCGAACGGCTATCCGTTCCGCGACATGAGCCAGGGCTACGACTTCGCGAAGGAGACGGCGTGCACCGGCTCGCAGCCGGGCGACTGCGTCGCGCCGCCGCCGACCCGTTACGACGCGATGACCGCCGAGAGCACGGCGCTGTTCCCGTCGATCGCCGCGGCGTACGAGATCCTGCCGCAGCTCGATATCGGTGCCCGGTTCTCCGCCGGCAGTGCGAGCGCCAAGCAGTCGGTCGTGGTGTGGGGCTCGCCGGGCAACGTCGCCGAGAGCGTGCGCAACGACACGCTGTTCAACGCCGACGTCAAGGATCCGTTCGTGCCGACGTTCGGTGTCGGCGTCACGTACCGGCCGACGCCGGTGCTCGAGTTCGGTGCGGTCTACAACTCGGCCGCGACGCTTCGGCTCCAGGGCAGTGGCCTGTCGACCAAGGGACCGTCGGTCGACATGGTCAAGGTGGTCGGCCCGATCGGCAACAACGACGTCGGCAGCCGGCCGCGCTGCACGGCGTCCGGCAGTGACTTCAAGAACGGCGGCAAGGTGCCGGCGTGCATCTCGGTGCAGCTGCCGCAGACCGCCACGGTGGCCGCGCGCTACAAGGCGCTCGACGAGTACGGTCGACTGCGTGGCGACGTCGAGCTCGACGTCGGCTGGGAGAACTGGGGCAAGACCTGCGACTTCAGCTCGCACGACGCGATCGAGAGGAATCCGAACTGCGTGAGCCCGTCGCAGATCCTCGTCAACCTCGACGCCGGGCTCTACGTCAACGACGGGTTCACGGTGCCGCTCGAGATCAACGCGGTGAACCTCGGCCTGCAGGACGTCTACACGGCCCGGCTCGGCGGTAGCTACGTGATGCCGATCGACGACGGCTCCGCGGATCCCGCGGGGTGGCCCGATCGGTTCATCCTGCGCGGTGGCGTCGGCTTCGACACCCGTGCCGCGCGCGAGGGTTGGCTGCGCGCCAGCTTCGACGGCGCGGCGCGCCTCACCACGACGATCGGTGCCGCGTATCACACGCCGAAGTGGGAGCTCAGCTTCGGTGGTGGCGCCGTGTTCGAGGGCAGCAACACCAACGGGGGCGCGGCCGCCGACGGTTCGGTGTGCAATCCGACGCGGCAGGATCCGTCGGGGTGCGGCGCCAACGGTGCGACCCGCGATCCGGCCGATCGCCAGGGACCCGATCCGACGAACCCGCTGATCGGACCCGAGGTGCAGTTCGAGAGCCCGATCAACCAGGGCACGATCAAGTCGCACTACCTGTTGTTCATGCTCGGCTTCAACCGCTGGTGGTGATCCTGGTCGAACGGCCAGGAGCATCGTGATCGCAGCCGTTAACAGACCGAAACTCCGTCGGAGGTGACTCGGTCCGCGCTAGGCGCAGCGCGCCAGACGTGTCATAACGATCCGTATGAGCAAGGCACTCGTCCGGCGCGGTAATGGGAGCGGGGTCGTTCCTGCGGTCTGCAGCGCGGTCATCCCGGGTGTCGGACAGCTGGTGAACGGCGACACCGAGAAGGCGATCGGTGTGTTTGCCGTCTACACGGTGGCGGGTGCCGGCATCATCGGTGCGATCCCGATCGTGGGCTGGGCCGCCGGCCTGATCGCGGGCGCGACGTGGCTCTACGGCGTCGGCGACGCGTACATCCAGGGCAAGCGCAAGTAGCCTTCGAAGGCGAGACGGCCAGTAACAGTCAACGCTGACCGTTTCTGCTATGGTCGGCGGGATGTCGGACGTCTTCGATCAGTTCCGCGGTACGGACAGCTACATCGCGTCGGAGGAGCTGCGCCACGCGGTCAACGTCGCGGTGGCGCTCGAGCGTCCGCTCTTGGTGCGCGGCGAGCCGGGTACCGGCAAGACGCTGCTCGCCGAGAACATCGCGAGCGCACTCTCGTTGCCGCTGGTGCGGTGGCACGTCAAGTCGACGACCAAGGCGAAGGACGGCCTCTACATCTACGACACCGTCGCGCGGCTCCAGGACAGCCGGTTCGCGTCGCTCGACGGTCGCGACGTTCGCGACATCGCCCAGTACATCAAGCTCGGCCCGCTCGGCGAGGCCCTCGCGGCACCCAGCCGCGTCGTGCTCCTGATCGACGAGATCGACAAGGCCGACATCGAGTTCCCCAACGACCTGTTGCTCGAGCTCGACGCGATGCGGTTCCGGATCGACGAGACCGGCCGCGAGGTCGTCGCCACCGAGCGCCCGATCGTCGTGATCACGTCGAACAACGAGAAGGAGTTGCCCGACGCGTTTCTCCGTCGCTGCGTGTTCCACTACATCCAGTTCCCGAGTCGCGAGCTGATGGTGGAGATCGTGCGCGTGCACCACCCGCACATCACCGACCGCGTGCTCGACAACGCGCTCGAGGTGTTCTTCGGGCTGCGTGCGACGCCGAAGCTGCGCAAGAAGCCCACGACCTCCGAGCTCATCGACTGGATCTGCGCGCTCGACAAGGCCGGCGTCGATCTGTCGTCGATCGGCCACGGCATCCCGTTCCTCGGCACGCTGCTCAAGACCGAGGCCGACATCGAGCTGCTGGGTACAAAGGGCAAAAGGCCCAAGGCGTAGGGCCGTGCTCGTCGACTTCCTGTTCGAGTTGCGCCGCAAGAAGATCCCGGTGTCCACCCACGAGTGGATGGCGCTGATGGAGGCGATGGCGCTCGGGCTCCACGAGTCGTCGCTCGACGGCTTCTACCAGCTGTGCCGCACGTTGTGCGTCAAGGACGTCGCGCTCTACGACGCCTACGACGAGGCGTTCCTCGCGTACTTCAAGGACGTTCACGCCAACGCGCTCGCGCTCACCGAACAGATCCGCGCGTGGCTCTCCGATCCGAAGAACCTCGAGGGCCTCACGCCGGAGCAGCTCGCGGCGGTGCGCGAGCTCGATCTCGATCGGTTGCGCGCGATGTTCGAGCAGCGTCTCAAAGAACAAACGGAACGCCACGACGGCGGCAACCGCTGGATCGGAACCGGTGGCACGTCACCGTTCGGCAACGGCGGCAAGAACCCGACCGGCATGCGGGTCGGCGGTGGCGGCCAGCGCTCGGCGATGGCGGTCGCCGGCGAGCGCATGTTCCGCGCGTACCGCCGCGACGTCGTGCTCGACGTTCGCCAGATCGACGTCGCGTTGCGCGGGTTGCGCCGGCTCGGACGCGAGGGCGCGCAGGACGAGCTCGACCTCGACGAGTCGATCGACCAGACCTGCCGCAACGCCGGCGACATCGAGATCGTGTTCCGGCCGCCGCGCCGCAACCGGGTCAAGGTCGTGCTTCTGATGGACGTCGGTGGTTCGATGGATCCGTACGCCGAGCTGGTGAGCCGACTGTTCACCGCGGCGTCGCGCACCGGACGGTTCGCCAAGTTCCGCAGCTACTACTTTCACAACTGCGTCTACAACACGATCTACGAGGACGCGGAGTTCCGCCAACCGGTGAAGGTCGCCGACCTCCTGACGCACAGCGATCGCGACGAGAAGCTCGTGATCGTCGGCGACGCGCTGATGCATCCGGCCGAGCTCCTCGATCCGGGTGGTTCGATGTACCTCTACAGTCAGAATCGCGCGAGCGGCGTCGAGTGGCTGCGCCGGCTCGCGGCGCACTTCCGTAGCTCGGCGTGGCTCAACCCCGAGCCCGAGCGGTTCTGGACCGGCACCACGATCGAGGTGGTCGCGAGCGTGTTCGGGATGTGGCCGCTCACGCTCGACGGACTATCCGGGGCCGTGCGCTACCTGGTACGCGGTGGCGCGAAGCCCAAGCTCGGCGAGCCATCGCCGTGGGTGCGCATGGCCGTGAACCGCTGAGCGTGGTTGCCCGACTTCGCTTCGCGCGAAGTCTCAGGGCGTCTGCTTGATGAAGCTCGGCTCGGGCTCGTCGGGCGTCGAGTCGTCGGTCGGCGGCGGTGCTCCACCACCGGGCGGCGTGGTACCGCCACCCGCGGGCGGCGTCGCGCTTCCACCACCGGGTGGCGGTGTCGTGCCCGACCCGGTACCGGTCTTGGCGCTGCCCGATCCGGTGCCCGCGCTGCCGGAGCCCGAGCCGGTGTTGGTCGGCGTCGTCGCGCTGCCCGACCCGGCACCGGCATCGGCCAATCCAGCACCCGCATCGACATGGGGGGTGGTGTTGACGTGGCGGTTGAGCTGGACCTGCACGGCGAGGCGCTCGTCGATCGTCGCCGACATCTTGGTCGGCGCTTCCTCGAACGACTTGATGGTGACCACCTTGTCGACCGCGCGATATCCGGCCTTGCGGATCCCGATGCGCACCGAGTGACGCGCGGCCTGGGACTTGGTGAGCTCGACGTCGAACGGCGTCGCGTGCTTGGTCATCGCGCCGTTGACGAGGATCAACGCACCCGCCGGTGTCGACGACACCGAGATCACGTACGGCTTGGCGACGAGCTTGGCGACCACCTTGTCCTGGCCGCCGGTGACTTCTTGCTCGAGCGTCGCGAAGCCGGGCGCCGAGATCCGGATCTGGTAGGTCTTGCCCTTCTCCAGCTTGGCCGTGAACGGTGCCGGGCCCTTCTGGTCGGTGCCGACGACCTCGATCTCGGCCTCGGGATACGCCGCCGCGATCGAGAGATCCACGATCGGTCCCGCGGGCGTCTCGGCGGCGCTCCCCGCGCTGCCGGCGCTGCCATCGTCGACCGCGCTGCCGGAGCCCGAGCCGTCCGATCCGATCGCACTCGCCGATCCGGCCGAGCCCGAGCCCGACCCACCGGTGTCGTTGTTGGCGACGTTGGATCCCGAACCACCGGGCTCGCCCAGGCGATCACGCAACACGAAGAACCACACCGCGGCGCCCGCAGCCGCGACCAACAGGAGGAGCAAGATGACGAGTGGCGCCTTCGAACGCGACGGCGCCGGACGCTGCAGCGGCTCGACCGGCCCGGCCGACCCGCGCTCGCCGTGCGGCGCGTTGACGGGAGGCGCCGACGGCTGTGGAGCACGCACCTCGGCAGGCGTGGCCTGGCGGGGGCGGGGCAGGTCGGCGACCGGCGTCGAGGCCGGCGGCGTCGAGACGTTGCGTCGGGTCTGTACCGGCGGCTCCATCCCGATCTTGGTCTTCGCCAGCTTCTCCATGCGCTCGTTCTGAGCGATCAGCGCCTCTTTCTCCTTCGCCGCTGCGGCCGCGTCGCGCGGCGACGGCGTGGTGTCGAGCATGCGCGGTGCCTTCGGCTCCGGCGGGCTCGGCAGGCTGGGCGCCGAGTCACCGGCCGACGCGATCGAATCGAGCGAGCGGCCCATACCTCCCGCGAAGCCCGGGGTCGTGCCGGCCGACTCGTGGGTCTGGTTCGGTGGATCGGCGAGCGTGGAGTCGGCACGCACACCGCGGCGACCGGCAACGTCGTCGGGTGGCTTGCCGCTGAACAGATCGCTGCCGCTGGCACCCGGGCTGTCGGCGGTCTGCGCGATCAGATCGTCGAGCGCGCGAACCTTGGTGGCTTCTTCGAACGCCTCCTCGGGGAACTCGTCGGCGTCGGAGTGAAACGGTTGCGGCTTGGGGAGTGGCGTGTGCGACTCGGAGAAGTCGCGGCGCTCTCCGCCGAGCAACGCCTCCTGGACCGGCGCCGGTGCCACGCGCGTCGGCGTGTCGGTGAACATCGGCGGCTTGCTGACTGCGTCGGATCGCTGCGGGGCTTGCTTGGCCTTCTCCGCGAGGATGCGCTCGAGGATCGCCTGGCTTCCCTCGGCGAGGCGATCGAAGCGCACGCCCATGCCGGGTGCGATCGCCGGACGGCTCGGATCGTTCTCGCGCGTCCACACCACGGTGCCTTCGCCCGCGATCAGCGGCGACGCGTCGCGGAGCTGAAACTCGAACCGCATCTGCGTACCGACGGCGAGCGGCTCCTTGGTCCGGATGAAGATGCCACCCTGGCTGACATCGACGGCATAGCGCTCGATGAACTGCTCCAGCGTCTCGCTCTTGAACTTGATCTTGAGCGTGACAGGTGTGCGCTTTCCCTGTCGGGTGTTTGGATCGGCCAAGTGGTTCTCCCCCGCTGCCTCGTGGTCGCGACCCTCAGAGTCGACCGCAAGACATCGAATTGGCTCGATTCTATGTCGGCGCCGGGGCGCATGCAACGAATGCCACGAGACTCGTGTCACGGCGGTGGTGGCGTGTATGTTCGCGCCATGAGACCGATCCGGCGAGTCCTCGTCGCAAACCGGGGCGAGATCGCGGTGCGGGTGATGCGCACGTGTCGGGAGCGTGGCCTGTCCACGGTGGCGGTGTTCAGCGAGCCCGACCGTCTCGCCCCCCATGTGCAAATCGCGGACAGGGCCATCCCGATCGGGCCGGCGGCCGCGTCGCAGTCCTACCTCGTGATCGACAAGATCCTGGAGGCTTGCCGCACGAGCGGTGCCGACGCCGTCCACCCCGGCTACGGGTTTCTCTCGGAGAACGAGGAGTTCGCGGACGCCTGCGCGGCGGCCGGCCTCACGTTCATCGGGCCGTCGGCCAACGCGATGCGCCTCATGGGCAACAAGACCTCCGCGCGCCAGACCGTGATGGCGGCGGGGACACCGGTGGTTCCCGGCGACAACGGTCCGGAGGGTCGCGGGTTCCCCAACGGAGAGGCCGCGCTCGTCGCCGCCCGCACGATCGGGTTTCCGGTCCTGCTCAAGGCCGCCGCCGGTGGTGGTGGCAAGGGCATGCGACTGGTTGCCGCAGAAGCCGAGCTCGTCGCCGCGTTCGAGGCCGCGCGTCGCGAAGCCACCAGCGCATTCGGCGATGGCTCGGTCTATGTCGAGAAGGCGATCGAGCGACCGCGCCACATCGAGATCCAGGTGTTCGGCGACACCCACGGCAACATCGTTCACCTCGGGGAGCGCGACTGCTCGATCCAGCGTCGACACCAGAAGGTGACCGAGGAGTCGCCGTCGCCGGTCGTGTCTCCCGAGTTGCGCGCCAAGATGGGCGCCGCCGCGATTGCCGCCGCGCGTGCGGTCGACTACGTCGGTGCGGGCACGTGCGAGTTCCTGCTCGGTGCCGACGGTGGGTTCTACTTTTTGGAGATGAACACCCGACTCCAGGTCGAGCACCCGGTGACCGAGATGGTCTACAACCTCGACCTCGTCTCGTGGCAGCTCGACGTCGCCGAGGGCAAGCCGTTGCCGCTCACCCAGGCCGAGCTCGACGCGCGCCGCCGCGGTCACGCGGTCGAGTGCCGGATCTACGCGGAGGATCCGGTGAAGTTCTTGCCATCGCCCGGTCGCATCACGCACCTGCGCGTGCCCGACGGCCCGTACGTCCGCAACGACAGCGGTTGCTACGAGGGTGCCGAGATCCCCGTCCACTACGATCCGATGATCAGCAAGCTGGTGGTGTGGGGCGAGGATCGCGCGTGCGCGGTCGAGCGGATGCGGCGGGCGCTCGACGAGTACCAGGTGCGCGGCATCGAGACCAACCTCCCGTTCCACCGCCGCTGCCTGCGTCACGCGGCGTTCATCGCCGGCGACTACGACACCGGGTTCATCGGGCGCAACGCCGCCGAGCTTCGCCCGCACGTCGACGATCCCGCGCAGCTCGACGCCGCGCTGATCGCCGCCGCGCTCGAGACCGCCACCGCGGCCAAGCCGATCGCGACCCGCGAGGCGTCGTCGACGACCAACGGCGTGAAGAGCAGCGTAGAGATCTCCGGCTGGCGGCGTGCGTTAAGCTGAGTAATGGCCGAGTTCGACGAGCTCGACGACGACACCATCGACTACGAGCTCGAGTGGAAGCTGCGGGCGATCGCGGTCCCGGCGGCGTTCCTGATCGCGCTCGCGTTCCACGCGTTCCCCACGACCCACCAGCTACAGCGGACGTTCCTCACCATGATCCCGCACGAGTGCGGGCACGCCATCACCGCGTGGCTCGCGGGCTACACGGCGTTCCCGTCGCTGTGGAAGACGGCCGTGTTCGGCCGCCGCGTGCTGGTGACCGTCGCGGTCGTCGCCGGCGGCGGCGCGCTCGCGTACTTCGGCTGGAAGCGCGGACGCAACAGCTGGCTGGTGATCGGGTGTGCGATCTTCGGGCTGCTGCTGCTGCTGCGCCCGATGGCGCCGGCCGAGGCACTGAACGCGATCACGTTCGGCGGCGATGGCGGAGGGATGGTGCTCGGCACGCTCCTGGTGCTCGCGTTCTTCGCGCGCCCGGGCTCGGCGGTGCGAAGAGGCGGCCTGCGCTGGGGGCTGCTCGCGATCGGCGCGGCCACGGTGGTCGACACGTTCGGGACCTGGTGGACCGCACGCGGCGACCAGCGCGCGATCCCGTTCGGCGAGATCGAGGGCGTCGGGCTCTCCGATCCGTCGAGCCTGCAGGCCGCCGGGTGGCCCATCGAGACCATCGTCCATCGCTACGTGATGCTCGGCGGCGCGTGCATCGTCGCGATCGCGATCGCGACGGCGTGGTCGGTGTACGTCGCGCGCCGCGAAGCGAACGACCGGCCGCGAATCGCGACCTGATCCGCCACCGTCGGTTGTTCCCGTCGCGCGGCGACCAGCGAAAAGGCAGATGCCCGCTCGCGAAGTCCTGCCACTCGCGCTACTCCACCGCGGTGCCCAGTCTCGACGAACTGATCGCCGCGTACGACGACACGCTGCCGCTCGACCGCGCGTGGACGATTCCGGGGACCTGGTACACCGATCCGCGGATCGCCGAGCGCGAGCGGCAGACCGTGTGGAGCCGGACCTGGCAGGTGGTCGGTCGTGTCACCCAGGTCGCCGAGCCGGGGAGCTACGTGACCGCGTGCGTCGGCGGCGAGCCGATCGTCGTCGTGCGTGGGAGCGACGGCACGCTCCGCGGGTTCTTCAACGTGTGCCGGCACCACGCCGCCGAGGTGATGACCGCGCCGTGCGGGCAGGCCGATCGGATGCGGTGCCCGTATCACGGCTGGACCTACGATCTCGCGGGCAAGTTGCGCGGCGTGCCCGAGGCCGCCGGCGTGCGCGACTTCGACAGGGACGCGACGGGCCTGGTGCCGGTCGCGGTCGGGATCTGGGAGGGGCTCGTGTTCGTCCACCTCGATCCGGATCCGGTGCCGCTCGCCGACTATCTCGGCACGCTGGTCGGCCAGGTCGCGCCGCTGTCGCTCGGGTCGCTGTCGTTCTTCGCGCGCCGCGAGTACGAGCTTGCCTGCAACTGGAAGGTGTTCGTCGACAACTACCTCGACGGCGGCTACCACGTGCCGCACCTGCACGCCGCGCTGGGCTCGGCGCTCGCGTACACCGACTACACGATCGAGTGCTTCGAGCGATCGTGCCTGCAGGCGAGCCCGATCGACGCGACGAACGCACGCGGCGTCGATCCGGAGGTCGCGAGAACGCGCAAGGGCGCCGCCCGGTACTTCTGGCTGTACCCCAACCTGATGCTCAACTGGTACGAGGGCTACCTCGACACCAACCTCGTGATCCCGCTCGGGATCGATCGCACCAGGGTGATCTTCGAGTTCTACTTCGACGACGTGTCGCCGGCCGCGGCCGAGCGCAACGCGGCGAGCATCACGGTGTGCGACCGGATCCAGGAGGAGGACCACGCGATCTGCGAGAGCGTGCAGCGCGGCCTCCACTCGCGCGCGTATCGCGCCGGACGGCTGATGGTGCGGCGCGAGGCCGGCGAGCACCTGTTCCACCGGCTGCTCGCGGCGAGCTTACGAGCCTAGGCCGCGCGCGCCGTCCGCACGCGCGAGCGCTCGAGCACGCGCGAGCGCTCGAGCACGCGCGAGCGCTCGAGCACGCGCGAGCGCTCGAGATCGAACAGCCCGGCGATCTGCTTGCGGTCGGGCAGGGCGAGCTCCGGCATCAGCTCGACGCCACCGCACGCGAGCTGGAGTGCGAGGTCGCGATCGGCGGTCGCGATCACGACGCGGGTGTGGCCGGCGCGGCGTGCGGTGCGCCCGATCGCGGCGAGCAGCTCGCCCGCGACGTCGACCTCGGCACCGAGGTCGAGCACCGCGAGGTCGTACGCGAACCCGATCGCGCGCGCGTCGTTTGCAGCGACGGGTCGCGCGGGGTGCTCGATCACTTCCGCGATCGACGCGCCGAGCTCGTGGTCGGCGAGGGCGCGATATCCGAACAGGCCCTCGGCCTGGTAGGCCGCGGGGCCACCGGCGTCTTCCCAGCTCGCGACCACGCGCTGGAAGCCGATCGCGTGCAGTGCGGGATCGCGGCGCGCGATCCACTCGTCGGCGTCGCGCTGCAGATCGATCAGCGTGTCGAGGCGGGCGGTCGGCTCGTCGTGGCCGCACACCACGCGCCAGTAGTGACGGAACGAGCGCGCCAGGCGCTGGTCCGGCGCGAACAACGCGCGGACGAGGCGGTCGACGTCGGAGGCAGGTAGCGTGGCGGAAGAGCGTTCGATCCACATGCCCCACGAACAGGCAAACGGCAGACCACCCTGCCGCCCGCTGTCGAATCGAGTGGTTAGTCGGCTCGCTACCCGACAGCGGTGTCAGCGGTTCACCAGATGTCCACCCGTTCGACCGCCACGACGTTGGCTTCGTAGACCGGCACGGACGGATCGAACATCACGCCCCCCGCGAGCTCGACGCCGAGGGCGAGCATGGTCTTTCTGGACACGTACGACGTGGTGAACATCGCACCGCGTGCCTCGACGCCCAGGCTGCTGGTGGGCTCCGTGAATTCCCCACGCAGCCGGGCGCCGATCCGCATCACCGGACCCGTCTCGGGATCGAGCTCGAAGGCGTCGAGGTTCAGGGCCGTCATCCCGTGGGTCGCGCGTTCGCCGTCGTTGGCGACGACGCCCCATTCGTGGGTCGCCGTGACGCCGTGGCGCTTGCCCATCACCGACGGGCCGAACTCCGCCGAGGCCTGGAACGCCGGATGGGTTCCGATGACGACCACGCCCGTGCGGAGCGTCATCGTCGAGCACCCGGTACCGACGAAGAACATCGAGGAGACGACGGAGATGGCGGTTGCCAGCGAAGCGCGCATGCATGGGCGACAACGCGGCTCCACGCCCCGGCTAACACCTCTCGTGATCGCGGCCACGTCGGCGGGCCGATCGAGTGGTGGGATCAGCGAACATACGCCCGTCCGGCCCCCGATCAACGAAGAATCGACGCCGATGATCTCTAGATGCTCACCACGATCGGGAGCCGTTGCGCGACGAGGAACCAGTCGGTAGAAGTGCCGCCATGGCGCAGCTGACCAAGTTCGTGTTCGTCACCGGCGGCGTGGTGTCGTCCCTCGGTAAAGGCATGGTCTCCGCGTCGATCGGCGCGCTCATGGAGAACCGCGGCCTCAAGGTCGCGAACATGAAGCTCGACCCGTACATCAACGTCGACCCCGGCACGATGAACCCCACGCAGCACGGCGAGGTGTTCGTCACCGACGACGGCGCCGAGACGGATCTCGACCTCGGGCACTACGAGCGGTTCGTGTCGACCAAGATGTCCCGGCTCAACAACATCACGACCGGGCAGGTGTACTCGAGCGTGATCGGCAAGGAGCGCCGCGGCGAGTACCTGGGCTCGACCGTCCAGGTGATTCCCCACATCACCGACGAGATCAAGCAGCGCATCCTGCGGTGCGCCGAGGGCCTCGACGTGCTCGTGGTCGAGGTCGGCGGCACGGTCGGCGACATCGAGTCGTTGCCGTTCCTCGAGGCCGTGCGCCAGCTGCGCTCCGAGCTCGGCACGCAGAACTCGGTCAGCGTGCACCTGACGCTGGTGCCGTACATCGCCGCCGCCGGCGAGTTCAAGACCAAGCCGACCCAGCACTCGGTGATGAAGCTGCGCGAGATCGGCGTGTCGTGCGACATCCTGATCGTCCGCGCCGAGCAGAAGCTGCCCGAGGACGCGCTCAAGAAGATGGCGATGTTCTGCAGCGTCGCCTCGGACGCCGTGTTCCAGTCGATCGACGTCGACACCGTGTACCGGCTGCCGGTGATGCTGTCCGAGCAGGGGCTCGATCAGAAGCTCGCCTCGCTGCTCAACATCTGGTCGCGCGCGTCGCGCTTGTCCGGTTGGGAAGACGTCGTCCGCCGGATCACCGAGCCCAAGAGCAAGGTCACGGTCGGGTTCATCGGCAAGTACGTCCAGCTCGTCGAGTCGTACAAGAGCCTCAACGAGGCGCTGCTCCACGGCGGCATCGCCAACGACTGCCGCGTCGAGATCAAGCACATCGACAGCGAGGACCTCGAGAAGCTGCCCGCGAACCAGCTCGCCGAGGTGCTGAAGCCCTACGACGGGATCCTGGTCGCACCGGGCTTCGGCGCGCGCGGCACCGAGGGCAAGATCGCCGCGGTCCGCTTCGCCCGCGAGCACAAGGTGCCGTACTTCGGCATCTGTTACGGCATGCAGATGGCGGTCATCGAGTTCGCGCGCCACGTGGGCGGGCTCGACGGCGCCAACTCGACCGAGATCGAGCCCGAGACACCGCACCCCGTGGTCGACCTGATGCCCGACCAGCGCGGCGTCACCGACAAGGGCGCGACGATGCGACTCGGCGCGTACCCGTGCGTGCTCAAGACCGGCACGCGCGCGGCGGATGCCTACGGCGCGACCGAGATCAGCGAGCGTCACCGGCATCGCTGGGAGGTCAACAACAACTACCGGGACGCGCTCGAGCGCAACGGCATGGTGCTATCGGGCTTGTCGCCGGATGGCCGGCTGGTCGAGATGATCGAGTTGCCCGAGCACCCGTACTTCGTGGGTTGTCAGTTCCACCCCGAGTTCAAGAGCCGGCCGAGCAAGCCGCACCCGTTGTTCGCGCGGTTCATCAAGGCCGCGGTCGAACGTCAGAAATAGCGCCAGATCGCCCGTCAGATCGCGGGTTAGAGCAAGAGCCGGGCCATAAGGCCTTTACACCTACACCTATTCTGGGTACGCTACCTTCAAGCGTCATACCAGGCGGAATGTGGTGTCTGGTGACGCGTCGGTCTAATGCTAACCACGCGAGATACATAGGAGGTTCCGATGGCGATGGAAATGCGTCAGGAACTGAAGCTGTCGCAGCAGCTGGTGATGACACCGCAGTTGCAGCAGGCGATCCGACTCTTGCAACTGTCTCGGATGGAGCTGGCCGACCTCGTGCATGAAGAGATGCTCGAGAACCCCATCCTCGACGACGAGCTCGACCTCGAGAACGAGCGGAGTCGGGACCGCGAGGAGGTCGGGGGCGACGAGCAGATGCTCCAGCAGCTCGAAGGAGCAGGCACCACCGAGACACCGATGGAGGGCTCGGTCCAGGACGGAGTGGCCCAGACCGAGATCAAGGGCGACGCCGCGGTCAACGAGATCGACTGGGAGAACTACCTCGACAACTACTCGATGGGACCGCCGATGCCGGCGTTCCGTGGCGACGGCGAGGAGATGCCGTCGCTCGAGGCCACGCTCACCAGGCCGCCCAGCCTGTACGACCACCTGGCGTGGCAGCTCAAGATGAGCAACCTGCCGCCGGAGCAGCTCGAGATCGGGTTCGAGATCCTCGGCAACATCGACGCCGACGGCTACATCAAGGATCCGCCGATCGAGGAGCTCGCCGCCGATCTCGGCGCCGACCCGGTGGTCTGCGAGATGGTGCTCGAGAAGATCCAGAGCTTCGATCCGATCGGCGTCGGGGCGCGCTCCCTCGCCGAGTGCATGTTGATCCAGTGCGTGGCGGCCGGTCAGGACGACGACCTGTGCGTCAAGATGATCAAGAGCCACCTCGGCAACCTGGAGAAGAAGAACTACCAGGCGATCGCGCGCGACCTGAAGCAGCCGCTCGAGGAGATCTACGAGGCCGCCAAGGTCATCATGGAGTTCGATCCTCGGCCGGGCCGGCAGTACAGCTCGGACGATCCGCACTACGTCACGCCCGACGTCTACATCCACAAGGTCGGCGACAAGTACTTCGTGGTGCCCAACGACGACGGCCTGCCGAAGCTCAAGATCAGCGGGTTCTACAAGTCGGCGATGGGCAACTCCGCCGCGTCGAAGGACTACGTCCAGGACAAGCTGCGCAGCGCGCAGTGGCTGATCCGTTCGATCCAGCAGCGCCAGCGCACGATCATCAAGGTCGCCGAGTCGATCCTGAAGTTCCAGCGCGAGTTCTTCGACAAGGGCATCGCCCACCTGAAGCCGCTGATCCTGCGCGACGTCGCGGAGGACATCGGGATGCACGAGTCGACGGTGTCGCGCGTGACCACGTCGAAGTACGTGCACACGCCGCAGGGCATCTTCGAGCTCAAGTTCTTCTTCAACAGCGGCATCTCGCGCACCAACGGCGAGGATCTCGCCTCGCAGGCCGTGAAGTCGAAGATCAAGGAGCTGGTGAGCGCCGAGGATCCGAAGCGCCCGCACTCGGATCAGAAGATCGTCGAGCTGCTCAAGAAGGGTGGCATCGACATCGCGCGCCGCACGGTCGCCAAGTATCGCGAGCAGCTCGGCATCCTGAGCTCGAGCAAGCGCAAGCAAGTGTTCTGATACCGTAGGCGTATGGGGAGCGACGAGCCGGACGACCTGCCGCCGGCTCGGCTCGTCAACTCGCGGCTGCGCCTGCGTCCGAACGCGGCGGTCGAACACCCAGCCGGCAGGGCTTCCGCGGAAGCGACGACGGGTGACAACGACATGCCGCCGATGCGCCTCGTCAACGAGCGGCGCAGCCTGCGCGAGCTCCGGGGGGACCCTCCGGTCCGCCGGGAGACCGCTCCGGTCGTCCAGCGCGTGCCGACCGCACGCCCTGCCACGCGGGTCGACTCCGCCCCGGCGGTCCAGCGCATCCCGACCAGTCCGATCGTGCGCGAGCCCGACTTCCAGGCGTCACCGCCGCAGACGGCCTTCGACCTCTACGACCTCGCACGCGACGTCTCCCACAGGATGTGGTCGCTCGTCGAGCACACCGAGGGTCCCGAGCGTCGCGAGCTGTGGGAGCTGTTCGAGCGGGTGCGCACCGAGATCCCGCAGCCGATCTGGCGGGCGTTCGCGACCGAGCACGAGCGCGAGCGCCGCGCCCTCTACCACATCGCCCACGGCCGCACGGTCGAGGCACTGGGCGCGATCGAGCTGCTCGCGACCCGCGGCCGGAACGATGCCCCGATCGCGAACGCGCGGGCCGCGGCGACCGCCCTGGTAGAGGCACTGGCGTGGGCGATCGTCGCCGACCCGACGCGACGCTGACGTCGCGAGCGGATACCCGGCGAGCGGTAGCCCGCACCTTGGTGGGGCATTCGTGTACACTTCCCGCGCGTGTTTGGAAACTCCGTCGAGGATCGGATGATCTTCCGGAACGAACCAAGCTAGGATCGAACCAACCGATCACGGAGGTCTCGATGCAATTCGCGGTGACGTTCCGACACATGGAACCGACCGATGCACTCAAGGCGTACGCAAAAGAGCGCATGGAACGAGTGAGAAAGTACCTGCCCGATCCGATCAGTTGTCACGTCGTAATGTCGACGGAACGTCACAACCACCGCATCGACGTCACCTTCCAACTCCACAACGGCCTCTCGGTCGCCGGTCACGAGACGACCGAGAACATGTACAGCTCGATCGACCTGTGCATCGCCAAGATCGAGCGCCAGGTCCGCAAGTACAAGGGCAAGCTCGAGGGCATGAAGGCGCGCCCGCACCACGTGCAGGCGTTGCCGTGGTCGCACTCGATCGTCAACGAGGCATTCAACCACGTCGAGGAGCAGACCAACGGCAAGTCCAGCGTGGTCCCGTCCCACCACGACGCGGCGATGCACCCGCCGGAGTTCACGGTCGTCAAGACCGAGAAGTTCCACGCGCGACCGATGTCGGTCGCCGACGCGATCGTCCAGCTCAACCTGCTTCACGAGCCGTTTTTGGTGTTCCGGCACGATTCCGACGGCCGCGTCGCGGTGGTGTACAAGCGCGAGGATGGAGCCTACGGACTGATCGAGACACCGACGATCGACGAGCCCGGGGCGGGCGCCGCCTGAACCGCGTCCTCGACTATTCTTGCGGGGCCCAGTGGTGTAGCGTCGTGTCATTGTCGAACGGGGCCTCCACGAGAGGCCGAGTCACATGAAGATCGTCGACCTCATCAAGCGCGAAATGGTCGTCCCCGCGCTCCAGGCGACCGACAAGCAAGGGCTACTCGAGGAGCTCGCCACCTACATGGCGGAACGTCACCCGCGGATCGACCGCGCGGTGTTGTCGAAGGTACTGATCGAGCGCGAGGCACTGGCCTCCACGGCGATCGGCGAGGGGGTCGCGATCCCGCACGGCAAGCTCGGCGCGGTCAGCGAGATCGTGGCGTGTCTCGGGCGGGCGCCCGAGGGTGTCGAATTCGATTCGATGGATGGTCAGCCGACGTACCTGTTCTTCGTGCTGGTGGCACCCGAATCCTCGACCGGTGCGCACCTCAAGGCACTGGCGCGGATCAGCCGCGTGTTCAAGGACCCCGAGTTCCGGCGCCGGTTGCTCGCGGCCTCGGACGCCGAGGCCATGTATCACGTCGTAGCCGCCGAGGACGCCAAGTACTGAGCATGCACGCGATCTCGGTGGGCGAGCTGTTGGACCGGAGCGAGCTGCGCGGCAAGGCGGTCTCCGGCGCGGCAGGGCTCACTCGGACGATCACGGTCCCGCGGATCCAGAAGCCCGGCCTCGCACTCACCGGCTGGCCGGAGCAGCTGCATCCGAATCGCGTGCTCGTGATCGGCGGCACCGAGATCGACTACCTCCAGGACCACGAGCCGGCTCGCACCATCGGGATCGCGACGGTGCTCGCCAGCGATCCGGCGTGCGTCGTGGTGTGCCGGGGGCTCGAGCCGCCGGTCGAATTGCGCGACGCGTGCGAGGACCGCGGGGTGCCGCTGATCGTGTCCGAGCTGGTGACCGCCGACTTCATCCACGCGGTGACCTCGTGGATGGGCGATCGGCTGGCACCGTCGACCGAGCTGCACGGCGTCCTGATCGACGTGATCGGCGTCGGCGTGCTGGTGATCGGCAAGAGCGGGATCGGCAAGAGCGAGACGGCTCTCGACCTCGTGGTGCGCGGTCACCGGCTGGTCGCCGACGACGTCATCCGCATCACCCGTGGCGGCGACAACGTGTTCGGGCGCGCGGCCGGCGTGCTCGGGCACCACATGGAGATCCGCGGCCTCGGCATCATCAACATCAAGGACCTGTTCGGGATCGCGGCGGTGCGCAAACGAAAGCGGATCGAGCTCGTGATCGAGCTCGACGACTGGGATGCCGGCGAGGAGTACGACCGGCTCGGGTTCGAGGACCGCGTGCACGACATCCTCGGCGTCGGCGTGGCGGCGAATCGCATCCCGGTGCGTCCCGGGCGCAACCTGTCGACGCTGATCGAGGTCGCAGCGCGCAACCAGCTGCTCAAGCAGCAGGGGATTCACTCGGCGCGTGCGTTTCGCGATCGACTCCACGAGGAGATGGGCGGCGGGCGAGAAATGGACGCGGTGGAGTAGATGCAGATCGTCGTCGTCACCGGGTTGTCGGGCGCCGGCAAGAGTACGGCCCTGCGCGCACTCGAGGACATCGAGTTCTTCTGCGTCGACAACATCCCCGTGCCGCTGGTCGCCCAGATGGTCGATCACCTCGCGCACGAGACCGGGCGCGACAAGATCGCGATCGCGATCGACTCGCGACAGCGCAAGAACCTCGCCGCCTGGAAGACCGCGCTGCGTACGTTGACGAACGCCGGGCACCGGCTCGAGGTGATGTTCCTCGACGCCACCGACGAGACCCTGCTCCGCAGGTTCAACGAGACCCGACGGCGGCACCCGCTGTCGGGCGACGACCTGATGGAGGGCATCCGGCGGGACCGCGAGGTGATGGCCGACATGCGCGAAGGCGCGGCCATCGTCGACACCACCAACCTCAACATGCACCAGCTCAAGGCGATCATCCAGGATCGCTATGGCGGCACCGGCAAGCTGGCCGTCACCCTGGTGTCGTTCGGGTTCAAGCACGGGCTGCCGCTCGAGTTCAACCTGGTGTTCGACTGCCGGTTCCTGCCCAACCCGTACTTCGAGCCGGCGCTGACCCACCTCGACGGGCGGGATCCCGAGGTCTCGCAGTTCGTGCTCGGCCCCGACGGTCGGGAGCTGACGCGGCGGATCGAGGAGCTGCTCGAGTTCACGCTTCCCCACTTCCAGAAGGAGGGGAAGCTGTACGTCACGATCGCGATCGGCTGCACCGGCGGGCGCCACCGCTCGGTGGCGATCGTCGAGGAGCTCGCGCGCCGACTCGGAGATCGCTGGGACATCCTGGTGCGCCACCGCGATGTCGACCGCGACTCGGCGGCGCGCACGACGACCAAATCCGGGCTCGGCAGACCTTCGACGCGGAGCGGCGGGTAGCGCATGACCACCACCGGGGGCGTCGAGATCGTCGAGCGCAAGATCCTGATCCAGAACGAGCTGGGACTTCACGCGCGGGCAGCGACCAAGCTCGTGCAGCTGGCCTCCAAGTACCCGTGCGACGTCACCGTCACCAAGGATGGCCACGAGGTCAACGGCAAGAGCATCATGGGCGTGCTCATGCTGGTGGCCAGCAAGGGCACCACGATCACGCTGCGCGCCAAGGGCCCGCAGGCCGGCGAGGCAATTGCGGCGATGGTCGCGCTGATCGACGACAAGTTCGGCGAGGGGAAGTAGGCTTTTCGAAGGCGCCATGGCGGAGCACTCCCGGGGCGAGGAACGTCGCAAGGGACTCGGGGTATCCCCGGGGATCGCGTTCGGGCGGGCCTATCTGGTCGGCCGCGACTCGCTGAAGGCACCCCGCCACCACGTCGAGGCCGACGACATCGACACCGAGGTCGCGCGGCTCTACAAGGCGATCTCGGCGTCGGACCGGCAGCTCGCGCGGATCAAGGAGAAGCTCGCCTCGGAGAACGAGAGCGATTACCACATCATCACCGCGCACCAGATGATGCTCCACGACGAGCACCTGGTCGGCGCGGCGGTCGGTTACATCCGTGACGAGCTGATCTGCGCGGAGTGGGCGGCGCGCAAGGCGGTCGACGACATCACCACCGTGTTCGACCAGCTCGAGGACGAGTACTTCCGCGAGCGCCGGAGCGACGTCGAGTTCGTGTTCGAGCGGCTGCTCCGCAACTTGCTCGGCCGCGACACCGGTCCGCTGATGCCGCCCCCGGACGCGATCGTCGTCGCCTACGATCTGTCGCCGGCCGACACCGCACAGCTCCACAAGGCGGCCGTCTCGGGCCTGATCACCGACGCCGGCGGCAAGACCTCGCACACCGCGATCATCGCGCGCGCCCACGAGATCCCCGCGGTGGTCGGTCTCGAGAACATCACCGAGATCGTCGAGACCGACGACCTGGTCGTGATCGACGGCGCCAGTGGCGTCGTGATCGTGAACCCGACCGCGGCCACGGTCTCGGAGTATCGCGAGGAGCAGCGGCGACAGGCGGTGTTCGCGTCGCAGCTCGAGGCGATGCGCGACCTGCCGGCGCGCACGCGCGACGACGTCGACATCGCGCTGTACGCCAACGTCGATAGCCCCGACGAGCTCGACGACGCGCTCGACAACGGCGCGCGCGGGGTCGGGCTGTTCCGCTCCGAGTTCTTGTTCATGGGCAAGGACACGCTGCCCGACGAGGAAGCCCACTATCAGACCGCGGTGTCGCTGCTGCAGCGGCTCGACGGGCTCCCCGCCACGATCCGCACGTTCGACCTCGGCGCCGACAAGCTGGCGAGCTTTCTCCAGGCGGCCAACCTCCAGGAGGTCAACCCGGCGCTCGGCCTGCGCTCGATCCGGCTGTGCCTCGACGAGCTCGGGCGGGCGCTGTTCCGCGCGCAGGTCCGAGGCTTGCTCCGGGCGAGCGTGCACGGGCCGCTCAAGATCATGTTCCCGATGATCTCGGGCGTCGCCGAGCTCCGCGCGGTCAAGGTCATCGTCGACGAGGTCAAGGTCGAGCTCGCCGCGGCGGGCATCGCGTTCGACCCCGACGTCAAGCTCGGGATCATGATCGAGATGCCATCGGCGGCCGTCACCGCCGACTTGCTCGCCATCGAGTGCGACTTCTTCTCGATCGGCACCAACGACCTGATCCAGTACACGATGGCGGTCGACCGCGTGAACGAGTACGTGTCGTACCTCTACGAGCCGCTCCACCCCGCGCTGCTGCGCTTGATCGGCATGGTGGCGCGGGCGGCGAAGAACGCCAACATCCCGGTCACGATCTGCGGCGAGATGGCGGGCGAGCCGATGATCGCCCCGGTGCTCCTCGGGCTCGGGATCCGCGAGCTGTCGATGTCGGCGGTGTCCGTGCCGGAGGTCAAGGCGACGATCCGCAGCATGGACGTCAGCGAGGGCGAGGCCCTGGTCCAGCGCATCGAGGGGTTGGCAACCGCCGCCGAGGTACGCGCGATGGTGAGCGAGTTCGTGTTCGCGCATGCCGATCAGCGAACGCGGACGCTGGAGAACACGCTCGCCGCGGCCAAGCCCTCGCCATGAAGCTGGCGCTGGCCATGCTCGGCGTGATCGCGGCGGTGGCGCCGGCACGTGCGGGTGACCCGACGCGCGAGCTGTTCACGATCGAGACCGACCACTTCATCATCTACTACGACGACACGCTGACCGAGGCGGCGCGCCGGCTCGCGGTGGTCGCCGAGCACGCGCACCGCAACCTGTCTCCGGCGCTCGACCACGTGCCCGCCGAGAAGACGCTGCTGGTACTCACCGACACCAACGACTCGGCCAACGGGTTCGCGGCGGTCCTGCCGCGCAACGCGATCCAGCTGTTCGCGAGTGCACCGGGCACGTTCACCGAGCTCGACGACCACGAGGACTGGCTGTACGGCCTGATCTCTCACGAGTACACGCACATCCTCCACCTCGACACGATGGAGGGGTTGCCGGTGATCTACAACCGGATCTTCGGCAAGCAGTGGTCTCCGAGTCAGCTGATGCCGCGGTGGATCATCGAGGGCATCGCGACCTACGAGGAGAGCAAGCACACCGCCGGTGGTCGCAACCGCGGCACGCGGTTCGAACAGTTCATCCGGATCGCGCGCCACAACGACAGCGATCTTCGCCTCGATCAGATCACCGGCTCGCCGCGCCAGTTCCCGCGCGGCAACGCGGTCTACGTCTACGGCTCGCACTTCCTGCGCTACATCTTCGATCGGTTCGGCGAGGACACGCTGCGCGAGATGTCGCACACCGCCGGTGCGTACCCGGTGCCGTACGCGATCAATCGCCAGATCTCGAAGGTCACGGGCAAGCCGTTCACGGTGCTGTACGACGACTGGCGGGGCTACCTGCGCGACCGCTACGGGATGCAGGAGATGGCCGCGGAGCGCCGCGGCCTGGTCGACGGACGCGCGATCACCCACACCGGCGACAACAATCTATTCGCCCACTACTCGCGCGACGGCCGGGAGCTGTACTGGCAGCAGGCCGATGGTTACCACCCGACCCGGGTCCGCGCGGTACCGGTCGGGGCCGATGCCAGCCACGCGCACCCCATCGTCCAGCTCGAAGCGATGGGCTCGTTCGATCTGCTTCCCGACGGCTCGCTGATCTACGAGCAGAACCGGCGGTTCCGGCGCGAGTACGCGTTCCAGGATCTGTTCCGGTGGGATGCGCGAACCGGTACCGAGGAGCGATTGACCACCGGTGCGCGTGCCCGGGACCCCAGCGTGTCGCCCGACGGACGTCGCGTCGCCTTCTCGAAGAACGATCCGCCGCACAGTGTCCTCGCGATCACCGACACCGAGCCCGGTGCACCGATCTCCACGGTGTGGGATCCGGGACCGCGCGGCCAGATCTACCAGCCGGCGTGGAGTCCCGACGGCAAGCGGATCGCGCTCTCGGCGTGGCGCGACGACGGGCTGCGCGACATCCTGATCGTCGAGCTCGCGTCGGGCGGCGTCACCGAGGTCACGCACGATCGCGCGATCGATCAGGCGCCCGAGTGGTCGCGCGATGGTCGCTACCTGTACTTCGACAGCGACCGCACCGGGATCGCCAACATCTACGCGTACGACACCACCGATCGTTCGCTGTGGCAGGTCACCAACGTGCTCGGCGGTGCGTTCCGCCCGGCGGTGTCTCCCGACGGGACCCGGCTCGCGTACACCGCCGCGGTCCCCGCCGGTGGCTACGATCTGAACGAGGTCATGCTCGATCGCACGCGCTGGCTCCCCGCACGCGACTACGTCGACGATCGACCGCCTCCCGCGGACATCCGCGACGACGAGGTCGCCGTGTCGGCGCCCCGGCCGTATCGTCCGCTCGAGACCCTGGCACCCCGCCAGTGGACCGCACAGCTCCAGCTCACCGGCGATTCGCCGAGCACCACGTTGCAGACCAGCGGTGCCGACGCGCTCGGCGTCCACGGCTACCAGCTCGCGCTCGGCATGAACCTCGACACCGGCAACCTCAACGTCGGGGCGGTGTACTCGTACGGCCGGCTGCGGTTTCCACTGCGGCTGGCGGCGTCGCGCACGCGCGTCGCGCGCGGCGGGTTCCGGGTCGACGGCGTGTCGCGGACGTTCGACGAGGAGGACTGGAGCGGGACGATCTCGACGAGCATTCCGTTCGAGTCGCGTCCCGACGCGAGCTGGTCGATGTCGTTCGACTACGACGTCGACTGGTTTCGCCAGGTCGGCGATCCGATGGAGCTGCCGCCCGAGCCCGATCCGAACCAGGCCGTCCCCGCGCCGCCGCTGACCAACTACCGCCAGGCCGGCGTCGGGGCGCGGGTCGCGTACTCGAGCACGCACGGGCTGACCTACGGCGTCGGTCCGCAGTACGGGCTCGATGCCTCGGTCGGGCTGCGTCTCGATCACGAGCTGTTCGGGGCCACGTCCAACAACATCACCGTCAGCTACTCGACGAACACGTTTCGCCGCCTACCCATGCTGGGCAAGACGCCGATCCTCGCCGCGCGCCTGGTCGGCTCGTTCCGCGCGGGCGACCTCGTCCGCAACAACGGGTTCTCGCTCGGTGGCGTGCCGTCGCAGGACATCATCCAGGGCATCATCAACAGCACGCGCGCCGGGGTCACCGGCTACCTGCGCGGGTACGAGCCGCGTGCGATCGCGGGCAACCAGTTCCACCTGCTCAACCTCGAGTACCGGCAGGAGCTGTTCCAGATCGAGCACGGCATCGCGACGCTTCCGATCTACTTCCGGCGGGTCACGTTCGCCGCGCTCGGCGACGCCGGTGTCGCGTTCAACACCGAGTTCGACCGCGACCGCGACCTGCGCTACTCGGCCGGCGCCGCGCTCCGGCTCGACGCCTTGTTCGGCTACTTCGTCCCCGGCACGTTCGAGATCGGCTACGCGCACGGGTTGACCGGCGACGGCGTCGGGGAAGCGTGGTTTCTGCTCACGGGGTCGCTGTGACGTCGCGCGCGAGCCGCTTGCGTGCGCTTGCCGTCGCTTCGCGCCCGAACCATCGCCGTGACCGCGGAGCGGCTCGCGGAAGCGACGGACGATCATGAGCGACGACGGCGACGGCGATCCCGCACGACCCAGAGACATCGCGCGCCAGATCGCCGGCGACGTCGCGGCCGAGATCTCGCGACAACTCGTCGATCCGGTGCGCGCGCTTCGCGATCGCCTCGGCCTGGTGGTCGATCACCTCGAGCGTCACGTCGCGACCTCGACCGGACCCGCGCCGTACCCGTGGCGATCGCTCCAGACCTTGCGGCACGACCTCGGTGGGGCCTACCTCGAGGCGACCTTGCTCGCGCGCCGTCTCGACGAGCTCGATCGCGCGCTCGCCGCGTCCGGTGCGCCCGACTGGATCGACCTCGGCGTCGCCGTCGATCTCGGGCTGCGGCTCGCCGGCCATCACCTCACGACTGGCATCGAGGTCATGATCGACCTCGGCGCCACGCCGCCGGTGCGCGGCGCGACCGGACCGCTCGCGCTGATCGTCGCGCAGCTGGTCGGGGTGTGTACCGAGTCGGCGCGCGGTCTACCCAACAGCACGGTCAGCATCCGCACGCGCGCGAAGACCGGGTTCGCGCTGGTCTCGATCATCGACAACGGTGCCGGCAACGATCGCGCGACCGAGATCGCGGTGGCGGTACGCGAGATCCTCGTACCGTGGGGCGGTTCGTTGACCGCGGCGTCCGAGCCGGGACACGGTTGTGCGTTCGAGCTCGCGGTCGTGACGCGTTCGCGCTAGCGACCGGCGCTGTGACCCGACCACGCCTCGTAGTCGCCGATCCGCTTCGAGAGCAGCGCGAGATCCTCGCCCTGCGCGGCGCGCTCCTCGGCGGCGACCACGAGCAGTCCCATCGCGGCCTGTAGCAGCCGGCCACCGGGTAGCGGGAGGTTGGCGCCCCGGAGCGCGTACTCGCGCACCTCGGAGACCCGAAACGGCACGCCGCCGACGACGAGCTGGTCGCCACGGACCGTGACGACGTGATCGCCGACCAACAGCGCGTTCACGAGCTCGCGGCGGGCGCTCTCCGGGCCCTTGCCCTCGGCCTGCGCGCGCATCCTTCGCTTGGCGTCCTCGTAGACCTCGGGACGGGTGATCGGTGCATCGCGCGTGTAGGGCGCGAGTTGATCCGAGATCTGCTTGGCCGCCTCCGGGCCGTCGGCGACCACCAGCGCGACCTCGAGGTCGCCGAGCGCGAGCAACAGCTCGCGGCTTCGCGAACGACGGCGCGCCTCCGAGAACCGCTCGTGTGCGAGGTACGCCAGGCCGGCGCACGCGAACCAGCTGCCGGGGATCCACGACAGCGCCGCAGCGGCGACACCGACGGTCGCCGCGCCCGACCACACCAGGGGGCCGGTCGGAGATTTCCCGGTGAGCTCGACGCGATCGAGGAGCCGCGCGTCGAGCCGGATCACCGGATTGCCGTGCGGCGCGATCACGAGCCACGCGCCATCGACACCGATCCCGCTCCGCGGCAGCAGGCGCGATCGATCGATCGGTCTGCCGGGTGCGAGCGCGTTGGCGGCGTCGGGCATCACCATGGGGTCATCCACGATCTACCTCATCCCAGCTCGATCACCCCGGTCTCGGCGAGCTTCGCGAACACGAGGAGCGCCTCGGCTTCGCGGACGCTGGCCGATCGGACCAGCGAGAGGAGGTCCCACCTCCCGTCGACGCGGGCCGCGAGCTCCCGTTCGACCGGGGCCAGATCGTCAGGCAGCTCGGCCACGGAGAGAGCTCGTCGCGGCACGTGATGCTTGGACAGGAGCTGCTTGGCGACCTCGGCGACCCGTGCTCGCTCGATCTGCGCGAACGTCTTGCGGACGTCGCCGTCGCTCGGATCCTGGTGCAACGC
Organism: uncultured delta proteobacterium; assembly: GCA_963772655.1. Lineage (GTDB taxonomy): Bacteria > Myxococcota_A > Polyangia > Haliangiales > Haliangiaceae > JABFXX01. Next base: position 2,307,445 of record CAVYYE010000002.1, on the reverse strand, counting down.
TTGCGTCGCCATCGCGAGCGCACCGGCGCGATCGCCCTGACGGAGCCGCCCGCGCGCGCCCGCTGCCAGCTCGACGGCCGAGTTGGTGCGTTCGCGGTGCCGCCGATCGACGACCAAGAGGCCCGCCGACACCATGCGCGCGAGCGAGTCGAGCGTGGCGAACCGCTCGCCGGCGAACACCGCCGCCATGTCGGCCGCGGTTCGCCGGTCACCGGCCAGCGCCCACAGCTTGGCGACGTCGATCACCTGGCCGTCCTCGGGCGTCGGCGCCTGCGCGGTCGGCGGACAATAGAACGACACGTCGTCGGCGCCGAGCAGGTTGGAGATGTCGATCATCCGGGCCGCGCGGCGGCGTGCCACCGTGAGGCAGATCTCGACCGGCAACTGGGCGTCGACCCCGGTGGCCGGCGTCTGGGTGCGCGGGACCACGTCGAACGAGCCCTCGGTCCAGGTCGTCACGTCGGTCACGGTTTCGCGGATCTTGGTGGCCAGGATCTCGACCAGATCGTTCTCGGCGATCAGGCCCGACATGAGGAGCACCTTGCCGAGCGGGACGCCGGTCTCGGCGCGGGCCTCGAGGGCATCGGCGAGCGCTCGCTCCGCCACCAGGCCGGAACGTACCAGGATCACGCCCAGTTGCTCCTCTCGGCGGTTGGACGCCGCCCAGATGACCGAGCTTTCCTCGACCCCGACGCTACGCACCGTGCCGCGGCGTTCGAACGTGATCGAGGCCGACAACTTGCGGCGCGCCACCCATTCGAGAACGTCCTCGGCGGGCATGGTACCGAGCGCCCCGCGGACCGACATCGTTCAAGCATAGCGGGATTTCCGACCGCGCGAGATCGGTTATGGTTCAAGACATGGATTCAACGTCCAAGGACTTGCCGGCCTCGAAACGGGCGCTCGTCATCGACCCGGTCTCGCTCGCGATCGGTGGCGTGGTGGCCCTGATCGGTGTAGGTGTCCTCGTCGCGTTCATCTGGATGGTCCCGGCCGCGGCCGCGCGCGAGTCGTACTCCGCCTGCCGCGGCCTCGGCGGCTACAACCCGCTGGTGCCGGCGCTGTGCCCCGGCAACGAGCCGTGCGACCTCCCGGTGCCCGCTCCCGACTTCACGGCCCTCGACATCACCGGCAAACCGGTGCGGCTGAGCGATTTCCGCGGCAAGGTCGTGCTCGTGAACTTCTGGGCGTCGTGGTGCGGCGTCTGCAAGAGCGAGAAGCCCTCGCTCGCCGGGATGGCCAAGGACCTCGGCTCGGACGACTTCGTCGTCCTCACCGTCGCTTCCGATCACACCTGGGGCGACTCGCTCGGTGCCGTGATGACGTCGCTCGCGCCCGATGCGCCGCCGCCGCCGCGCAACCCCGATGGCTCCGTCCCGATGGGCGCGCTCCGCGCGTCGTTCCAGCGGGCGCTCCCCGACGGGATCCCGTTCAAGGTCGTGCTCGATCCGCCGCGTGGCGACGACAACATCGGCCCGATCGCGGCGGGGTGGGGCATCAAGGCGGTGCCCGAGAGCGCGCTGATCGATCGCAAGGGCAACATCCGCGCGTACTTCGCGAACAAGCGCGACTGGGAGTCGCCGGTCGCACAGACCTGTCTGCGTTCGGTCATCGACGAATAGGCCCTCGCGAGCTCATGGCGCGCGTCCTCGTGATCGACGACGAGCCGGATGTCGTCCGGCTGATCGTGAAGGTATTGTCCGGACGCGGCCACGTGGTCCAGATCGCACGCGACGGGTCGAGCGCGCTCGCCCGGGTCAAGCACGAGCCGCCCGACGTCATCCTGCTCGATTCCGACCTGCCCAAGATCGACGGTGCGGAGGTGTGCCGGCGGATCAAGATGGATGATGCGACCGCCGACATCCCGGTGGTGATGATGACGTCGTCGTACATCGACATCTACGAGGTCGAGACCGAGGGCGGCCCCGAGGCCTTCGTCGTGCGGCCGTTCGTGCGCGAGGTGCTGGCCAACGTCGTCGAGCGCGTGTTGCGTCGCCAATAGCATGCGATCGACGCCGTTCACGATCCTCACCGGGTGGCTCGGTGCCGGTAAGACCTCGGCGCTCAACCGCATGCTGGCATCGCAGGTCGGCCCGGGGGCGATCAAGATCGCCGTGCTCGTCAACGAGCTCGGTCGGATCGCGATCGATACCCAGCTGATCGTCAACCGCGGCGGCGACGTGCTCGAGCTGGCCGGGGGGTGCGTGTGCTGCAAGGTCGATCTCAAGAACGACCTGTGGGACGGCATCGGCGAGATCGTGACGCGCAGCGAACCCGACTGCGTGGTGCTCGAGACCACCGGGATCGCGGAGCCGTCGGCGATCCTCGATGGCCTGGTCAAGGTCTCGGCGAGCGTGCGCGAACGGATCCGACCCGCCGGGGTGGTGTGCGTGGTCGACGCCGAGGCCGGCGGTGCGGCACTGACCCGGCGCGAGGAAGCCCGCGATCAGGCCGCCGCGGCCGATCGCGTGCTGATGTCGAAGCTCGACGCGGCATCGCCCGAGTCGGTGCGCGCCACCCACGCGCTACTCGACGAACACGCTCCCGAAGCCGAGCGCGCCGGGTTCCCGCAGGGCGAGGCGGGTGCGCGCGCGCTCACCGCGTGGGTGACCGAGCCGCGCAAGGTGCGCGCGTGGACGATGGCGCAGAAGTCCCAGGGAGCCCACCACCACCACGACGATCGGCACGGCCAGCTGGTCGCGGTGTCGGTCTCGATTCCCGGCGATAGCCCGCTGGTCGGCGAGCGCGTGATGGCCGTGCTCGCGTCGCTCGGCGATCGGCTGGTGCGAGCCAAGGGCTTCGTGCACCTGGCGGGTGACGACCGGCGCGGCTACGTCGAGTACGCGGGAACGCGGCTCGAGCTCGCCCACGGCGACTGGGGAGATGCCCCGCGCCGCACCGAGCTGGTCGTGATCGGGGACGACCTCGACGAGGGAGCGGTACATCGCGCGCTGTGGGCGTGCCGCGCCGCCGGATGACGTCGCGAGCGACCAACCGGCCGCGGAAGCGACGTCGAGCAACCACGAGTCACAGCCGATAGTGAACCTGCGCGAGCAGGTAGCCGCCGGCGGGGCCGTTGCCCAGGTACTCGGCACGCGCGGTCAGCAGCAGCTCGAGGTGCGACGTCTCGAACCAGTGCAGCTGGGCGTCGAGGCAGTCGCGATACAGACCCGACACGTCGACGTTCTGCGTGAAGTGACCGATGCCGAGATCGAGCAGCCACCCGGTCGCGAGCTCGCGGCTGCCGAGCACGTACCCGACGAGCTGATCCTCGGTGCCGCCGGCCATGATTCTTCGACGCACGACCTCGAGCTCGGTCTGGAGCAACAGCTTGATCGGCTCGAGGTAGAGCTTGCCGGTGACGCCTCCGAACGTGGAGTGAAGCTCGTCGCTCGCCGTGTACTTCGCCTCGGCACCGATCGCCGCGTGGCGGCCGATCCGGACCTCGCCGTAGAACGCGCCGCCGTCGCCGTGCTCGACCGAGGCGGTCAACGAATCGTGGACGAACCCGGTGGCGTGGAGCTCGAAGTGTTCGGCGACGTACTCGGCGGCGATGCCGTAGGTCTCGCCGTACAGCGGTTCTCCGCCGAACCGTTGCGAGTACACGACGTGCTCCGCGAGTCGGAGGCCGTACACCGGCATGAACCGACCGGCGCGGAGGTAGAGCCCGTAGTTGTCGTCGGGGTGCTGGCGCCACATCGCGTAGTGCTCGCGCGACCACAAGACGTGCGCGGGCGAGCCACCCTCGAGTGGCCGGCGCAAGCCGCCGGTGAGCTCGAGCGACAGGCGTCCGTGCGACAGCGACGCCTGGACCTCGGCCTGCATCGGATACCCCGCGCCGTTGAACGCGCCGTTGTCGACCGCACCGGCCGCGAATCGCAGATCGCCACCGAGCGCGAGCCACTCGGGAGGCTCGATCGCGCCGTGCAGGAACTCGGCGGGGACCTCGCTGGTGGTCGTGGTCGAGGCGACCCCGAGGCCGTTCTCGTCGAGCAGACCGCCGCCGGCCGGGGAGATGTGGCAACCCGTGCACGTCGGCTCGATGCCGAGCTGGTACTGCGGATACGCCGCGGCGACGCCGGCGAGCGCGACCACCACGACGGGGACGAGCCACAGACATCGGGCCGGGCGGGTGGGCGAGATCGAGCGCATCACTGCAGACCCTCCGCGCCGGCGGCGATCCAGTCCTCGAGCAGTGCGACGTCGAGATCCGACATCGGCGCATCGGGCGGCATCGAGCGATCGCGGATGATGCGGATCAACCGCGAGCGATCCGGGTTGCCGGGCTGGACGAGACGTCGCAACGCCTCGCGCGACGCGTCGATCGTGTCGAACGCGTAGCCGGAGATGTTCGACGTCGTCGAGTGACAGGCCACGGTGCCACACGACGGGGACAGCACCTCGAGCGTCACGAACTCGAGCGTCGCGGGTCTCGTGTCCATCCCTCCGCACGCCGTCACGACCGCCACCGGAAGAATCGACAACAACTTCAACATCGCCCGGATTGCAGCAGGCGAACGGATCGCTGCGCTATCGGTCGCGCCAGGATTCGGCGTGACGCGGTGTCGCAGGTTTTGCGTCCCACGTCGCGCCGCGAACTCGTGCGAGTGCGGCCTCGCCCGCGATCAGTCCGGCATCGTCGGTGCCGTGCAGCGCGAGTCCGATCAGGTTGCCTCCCGCACGCACCGTGCCGAACGCGGCGTCGACGGAGATCCACGCCTTTCCGGTCCAGCTGATCGCCCAGCGATGGCGGATCAATCGATCGTCATCGATCCGGAATCCCGTGACGACGCGTGTCGGGATCCCGTGCGCCACGGCGAGCGCGGTGTACGCGAGTGCAAATGTCGTACAGTCCCCGGCCGTCGCGGAGGGCGCGTCGTCGGCGGTACTCGGACGTGCTCCGAGATCCGGAGCGATGCGCGCGCGCACCGCGGCGACCAGCGATCGGATCTCGCGCGTGCGGTCGGGCCCGAACGTGCCGTAGGGCAGACTGCCGGGAAGCTCGGGCGACAGCTCGAGCACGACGTCGCGCATCCCGCGGTCGCGTCGCGCGAGCTGACCGGGGACCGGTGGGATCGCCATCGTGGTCGCGAGTGTGAGTGTGTGGCTCGGCGTTCCGGTGATCGGGATCGCCGTCGCAGCGATCAGGTCGACCGGTTCGAACGCGCGCTCGATCTGCGCTCGCGTCGCGCGCACCGCGATCACACCTTCCCCGTCGACCACGCGCATCGTGTCGCCGGCGGCGTCGACATCGATCGTGGCCTCCATCTGCGCGTCGTGAGGGAGTGCGACTCGCGCGATCCGGCGGTCGTGCGCGATCGGCGTGACGCGACCGGCGCCGGTCAGACACCCGCGGGAGATGAAGAACACGGGCCCCTCGAACCGGCCGCCCCGCATCCGTGCGACCACCGGGACCAGCTCCGCCGGCACGGCATCGGCCGGCATCGCCACGCCGGTGTCGACATGCCAGCCGCGCGCGTCGTGGGTCGCCTCGGCGTGTCGCTGCTCGCGGCCCTCGCGCTCGGTCCAGCGTACGTGCGACGCCACCGGTATCCCGCCGGATCCCGAGCTCGCGGCGATCTCGATCGTCGTCGCGACGCTGACCACGGCCGCGCCGCGACGAAACCGCATCGCTTCCTCGCGCGTCAGCACCAGCTCGTCGCCGTGCCAGCGCTCGCGCTCGATCGCCGTGCCGACTCGCGCACCGCCGAGCCAGATCGTGAACGCGCGATCGCGATCGTGCGCGGCATCCGGGGCGTCGTCTGTCGCCGCGGTGGGGCGACGCCGCGCACGCGATCGCGCACGACAGCGGTAGTCCCAGCCAGATCGACGCGCGCACGACGCACGATCGTAGCCACCGGGCACCGATGCGGGCAAACTCTCGACCACGCGCCTAGCGTCGGCATTGGCGAGAAGCCGCGATCGGCGCACACTTCGCCTCGTGCGCTGGCTCGTCCTCGGTTGCGGCTACGTCGGTTCGGCCCTCGCTCGCGTGCTTGGTACCGACGTCACGCTCGCGAGTCGACATCCCGAGACCCTCGCGCCGCTCGCGCGCGAGCTCGGCGCACTCGCGATCCGTGTCGACCTCGCCGATCCGTCGACGCTGCAGCTCGCCGGGTTCGACATCATCGCCTGCCTCGCACCGCCCGGCTCCGATCCGGCCGGCGAGCTCGCGGCGGTGATTGCCGCGGCGCCCACCGCGCGGCTGATCTACGGATCGTCGACCGGCGTCTACGCGCCCGCCGGGGGCGCGGTCGTCGACGAGACGTTTCCCACCGAGCCGGTGACTTCTTCCGGAGCCGCGCGCGTCGCCGCCGAGTCCGCGCTCGCGGCCGCGCGATCCGCGGTCTCGCTGCGGATCTCGGGCATCCACGGTCCCGGTCGCGGCCTGCTCGATCGGATCCGCAAGGGCACCTACCGGATCGTCGGCGACGGCACCGGCCACGTCAGCCGGATCCACGTCGACGATCTCGTCTCCGCGATCCTTGCCGCCGGCACGTCCTCGGTGACCGGTGCGATCAACATCGCCGACGACGACCCGGCACCGATCGGCGAGGTCGCCGACGCGATCGCCGCGCACCTCGGCGTGCCGCCGCCGCCGCGGGTCCCGCTCTCGTCGGTGTCCGCCGAGGTCGCCGGGATGCTGACCGCCGATCGCCGGATCGACAACACGCGGATGAAGCGCGAGCTCGGTGTCGCGCTGCGCTATCCGAGCTGGCGTTCGCTGATCGAGGCTCCGTGAGAATTCGCCCGCGTGCGGCGGAGTCGTGTAGCGTCGGGGCATGACTCGATCGCGGATCTTGATCGGGGCGGTGGTGGGGGTCGCGATGGCGGCCGCCCCAGCGCTCGCACACTTCCACCTCGATGCGCCGGCGGCGATCACCACGCAATCGCAGCTCGGTGATCCGCAGAAGACGGCGCCGTGCGGTCCCTCGGATATCGCGTCCGTGGCCAGCGGGGACATCACCGAGGTGATGACCGGCTCGATGGTCACGGTGACGATCAGCGAGACCATCCTGCATCCGGGACACTACCGAATCGCGCTCGCGACCGACGTCGCTGGCTTGCCGGACGATCCACCGGTCATGCAGGTCGGCAACGATCCGTGCGGCTCGACGACCGTCGAGACCAACCCGACGCTGCCGATCCTCGCCGATGGCGTGTTCGATCACATCTCGGCGTTCACCGAGCCGCAGTCCGTCCAGGTCCAGCTCCCGGCCGGGATGCAGTGCGACAACTGCGTGTTGCAGGTGATCCAGTACATGCGCAGCCACAGCGCGCCGTGCTTCTACCATCACTGCGCCGCGCTCAAGATCACCGACAATCCGATGCCACCCGGCGACGATGCCGGGGTGACGCCGGGTGACGATGCCGGCACGATGCCCGGTGGCGATTCGACGGGTGGATGCTGCAGCAGCTCGGGTACGACGCCGTCGGGGGCGATCGCGCTCGGGATGATCGTGTTCGGCGCGTTGTTCGTTCGCCGTCGTCGCTAGATCACTCGCAGCAGCTGCGCTTGCCGCGCCGTCGCACCTTGAGCGCGACGAGCCAGCCGATCGCGAACACACCCGCACCGATCGGGACCCCGCTGCCGGCGTCGCAACACCCACCACCACCCTTGGGCGGAGGCGGCGGTGGATCGCCGGCGGTGTCGGGCGCCGCACCGCAGGTCGGGCCGGTGGCACCGAACTGCTCCTGCAGCGCCGGCCACGACGCATCGCACTTCGTCTGGTTGGTGGTCCCGGGCGCGCAGGTGAGCGGTCCGGCGAGCTCGACGAACCGGAACAGCTTCGACCACGTGGCGCTGTTGTCGGTCGATGCCGCGATCGCCTCGAAGTCGGGATCCCAGTTGGTGCCGCATCCGACGAGCTCGCCGTCGCCGCGCTGGCCGACGCACGACAGCTGCGGCGAGCCCGCGAGGGGCTGGAACGACGCGCCGTTGTCCATCGACTTGAAGCCACCGCTGAGCGACGCGGCGTAGACGGTGCCGTCCTGCGCGAACACGACGTCGCGGATCGCGTCGGTGGTAGCGAGCACCTCGGAGAACGAGACCCCGGCATCCGTCGAGCGATACAGGCGGTCGCCCTTGACGTTGTTGGCGCCGACCGAGATCAACAGCAGCGTGTCGGGGTTGGTCGGATCGACGGCACCGACCATCACGATCGGGGTGCTGCCGAACTTCATGTTCGGTGGATCGCGGCGGTCGCCGAACAGCTCGAGCTCGGTCCACAGAGCGCCGCCGTTATCGGATCGCATCAGGTGCGCGGTGGGCATCGCCTGACCGCCGTCGGGCAACGTGCCGGCGACCTGGTAGCCGGTGAGGTAGATGCGGTTGGCGTCGCTCTTCGCGACCTTGACGCTCTTCCACCAGATCGTCGGCGAGCTCAGGCCGCGCGGCGTGAACGTCACGCCGTTGTCGCTCGACGAGTAGACGTCGTTGGGACGTGCGCTCTCGGCGGTGGCGACCCACACGGTGCCGTCGGGGCCGATGTCGAGCGCGTCGATCCAGATGTCGGAGATGTTGCCGGGGTCACCGGGGTTGAGCTCGGCGGTCGCGGTGGCCCACGTGCAGCCACCGTCGCGGCTGACGCGCAGGCCCTGGAACGTGGTGGCGAAGATCGTGCCGTCGGTGGCCACCGAGTACTTGGGATCGAACTCGCCGCCGTACCCGATCGCCTTCTCGCACACCCAGTGGAACGAGCACCCATCGTCCCGGCTGATCAGGAGGCCGAACGACGTGCGGACGAAGATCGCGTGCGGATCGGTGGCCTGGAAGAACACGCCGTTGGTCGCGGGAGGACGCCCGTTGGCATGGGTGGCGCGCGATCCCAGCGAGATCAGCGCGAGGGCGAGCAGGGGCCCGAACAACCGGCGCATGCGGGCACTATAGACCCGCGAGCGCGTCGAGGGCCCCGAAATGGGCCAGCGCGCCCACGACGATGGCGCCCATCACACCTGCGGCAATATCGTCGAGAACGACGCCCCAGCCGCCCGGGAGGTGGTCGTCGAGCCAGCGCACCGGAGGGGGCTTCACGATATCGAACAGCCGGAACGCGACGACCCCGACGGCGAGCGCGACCCAGTGATCGCGTCCGATGCCCCGCGAGAACGCGGGATCGAACGGGATCATCGTGACCATGTAGCCGGCGACCTCGTCGATCACGATCTTCTGGGCGTCGTGCGTGCCCCACGCGCGGTCGGCGTACTCGGCGGCAGCGATCCCGACCAGCGTCACCACCACCGTGATCGCGACGAACAGCCCGGTCGACAGTCCCGAGAGGGCCCAAACCAGCGGAACGGCCGCCAGCGTGCCGCACGTGCCCGGCGCGATCGGGCTGTATCCGGCACCGAACGCGGTGGCGATCGTCTTCGCCCAGATCGCGCGCGACATCTCGGCACGATATCGCGTTTTGTTGAATTTTCGACACCTTGGGGCGAGTGATGCCACCCTTTGACCTTGGAACGTTCGCTGCAATCGTGATACGTCCAGTTGACCTTAGTGTTGCTTCGACTTCGTCTGGCCGTCGATTAGAAGGAATCCGTGGAACGTCTGTACCTACTTGCACCGGCGCTCGCCCTGCTGGCGATCCTGTGCACCACGTTCGTCATCTACTGCGGGTTGTGCGCGATCGGGCGCCCGCCCGATATGGGTCGCGTCAAGCACAACCAGTTCTTCGGGTTGTTCATGGCCCGGTACCTGGTGTGGGTGATCCATCCGATCGAGCGCCTGCTCGTCGGCCGGGTGTCGCCCAACACGATCACCGCGCTGTCGCTCCTGATGTGCGCGGTGTGTGGCGTCGCGATCGGGTTGGGGCAGCTCGGGATCGGCGTGTGGCTGTTCGCGGTCGCCGGGATTCTCGACATCGTCGACGGTCGGATCGCCCGGATGCAGAACAAGACCACCTCGTCGGGCGCACTGTTCGACTCGGTGAGCGATCGCTGGGGCGAGCTGTTCATCTTCACCGGCTACGCCTGGTATCTGCGCGACAGCGTGTGGCTGCTCGCCGTGATGGGCGCGATCGGGAGCTCGATGATGGTGAGCTACACGCGCGCTCGTGCCGAGGGTCTCGAGATCCAGCTCACCGGTGGCATGATGCAGCGCGCGGAGCGCGTGTTCCTGGTCACCTCGGGCACGCTGCTGGCCGCGTGGTTCTCCCTCGCCGATTCGCCGAACGCGCTCGACAACGGCACCACGATCCTCGGCGGCACGATGGTGCTGACCGCGATCGCTTCGGCCGCGACCGCGCTGAACCGCTGGATCATGGCGTACCGCGAGCTCGCCAAGCGCGACGCCGCGCAGCAGTCGGTCGAGCCCGAGCCCGAGCTTCCGGCCGAGCCGGTCCGCGGCGAGATCTTCGTCCCCAAGGCGCTGCGCGAGAGCGCCGAGCTGCCGCTGTAGCTCGAGCTCTGGTTCTCGGCCGGTCGATCGACGTTCGGTCGATGTTCGGTCGATGTTCGGTCAGTCGATCGACGCGATCACCGGCGCGTGATCGCTGGCGTCCTGACCCTTGCGCGCGTCGCGATCGATCACGACGTCGGTCGTGCGTTCGGCGATCGGCCTGGTCCCCCAGATCACGTCGATGCGTAGCCCCTGATCCTTGAAGAACGACACGCCGCGGTAGTCCCACCACGACCACCTGCGATCGTCGGGGTGCTTGTCGCGAAACAGATCGACGAGCCCGAACGCGGCGACGTTGGCGTACGCCTCGCGCTCCGGTGCGCTGCAGTGGATCTTGTCCTTCCACTTGTCGGGAGCCCACACGTCGCGATCGTCGGGCGTGACGTTCATGTCGCCGCACACGACGAGCGGCTGGTCGGGCGTGGCCGTGCGATCGAGATACGCGCGCAGCCGACCGAACCACGCCAGCTTGTAGGGGTACTTGTCGCTCGCGAGGTCCTGCCCGTTGGGGACGTACAGGCACACCACGCGGATGCCGTGCGTGGTCGCGGCGATCACGCGCGCGTCGCCGTCGTCGTCCTGCGGACCCTCGCCGAACCGGCGGGTGACGTCCTCGAGCGGCGCGGTCGACAGGATCGCGACGCCGTTGTAGCTGCGCTGGCCGAACGTCGCGACCTGGTAGCCGCGCTCGACGAGCGGCGCCATCGGGAACTGCGCGTCCTCGACCTTGGTCTCCTGCAGGCACACCACATCGGGACGCTCGCGATCGAGCCAGTCGAGCAGACGGGCCTCGCGCGCGCGGATCGAGTTGAGATTCCAGGTCGCGAGCTTCACGGCACGCGAAACCTACATCGGACTACCTCCACGATGGGCGCAACCGGCCGACGTTCGAAGCATCTCGGGATCGGTGGAATCACGGGCCAGCCCCGCGCGGTTAGACCGTCATCAGCCGTCGAACGTGGAGATCAACATGAAGGCACGAACCGAGATGTCGCTGTGGACCATCATCGAGCGGTTGCAACGCCGTCTCGAGCGCAAGGGCATGTCGCCCCGCGATGCCGACCGCGCGGTCACGTTGACCCTGCGGCAGCTCGCGGCGATGCAAGCCCGCTAGCGCGTCAGGAAGCGACTCGGCTACGACTCGGCGCCGGTGGGCAACTCGGAGGGGTTGGCCTGCGGGTCGAGATACTTCGCGAGCTTCTTCTGGATGTAGTCCTTGGCGCGGCCGCGCCACAGAAACCCCGGATCCTCGCCTTTGAACTGGCCCTTGCCGCCCTTCATGGTGAGCTGGCCATCGATGCGGACGACGAGATACTTGCCGGAGAACCGGGCGTGCTCGTCATCGACCCAGGTCACCTTGATCCCGTGCCGGTTGGACAGGTAGGTGCCGAGCAGCTCGAGACGTGCGCGCGCCTCGGTGTCGGGAAGCACATACTGGAAGTCGATCTGCATCCCAGTTCGTTGGTGTTACCACGGAGTAGAGGGTTAGCGCTCGCCCGAGGCGCCCCGTTCGAGGACCTCGCGCTGGGCACGGGTGAGTGTACGCTCGCAATCCTCGAACGCCGTGTGATCCGTCGCCTCCATCATGCAGGTGCGGATCTGGGGATCCCAGTCCCCATCACGGCAAGCGTTGACCAACGAGTCGCGCATCGCGGGTAGCTGATCGAGTACCAGCCGACGCGTGTCGTGGTCGAGGGTGGCGTGCTCGAGATCTGCTTGCGCGAGCACGACGAGCCTGGCCCCGACCGCGGCGCACGGAGGTGGCGCCTTCGCACTGCTGCACGCGGTCAGAACACAGGCGATCAAACACAATCGCACCCACGGGTTTTCTGACCAACTACACTGCGTGTCAAGTATGCGACCCGAGTCGCCCCCCAGCGCCACGCTCGGTCGCACCCTGACCCTGGTCGCGATCGTGCTCGTGCTCGCCGTCGCGGGAGCGAACGCGCGCGTGCTGTTCGGCGGCACCTGGGACGACGTTCGCTATCACACCGAGATCGCACCGCCGCGCCTCGCCGCCGCGGATGCCATCCAACACGGCACGCTCCCGGCGTGGTGGGAGTCGAGTGGGTTCGGCGTGCCGCTCGCCGGCGAGCCCACGCACGGCGCGTTGTATCCGCCGACCTGGATCGCGGCTTCGCCCCGCGCGCTCGACTGGCTCGCGATCCTGCACCTGATCTGGCTCGCCCTCGGCGTGGCGGTGTGGGCGCGCCTGCGCACCGGCGGTCCTCCACGGCATCGCGTGTGGCTCGGTGGTGCCGGCGAGCCTGCGGCCGTTGCGGTGGCGATCCTGGTGGCGACCAGCGGACTGGCGGCGAGCGCGGCCGTGCGCGGTGCGCTCCCCGGCCTCGCGCACCTGCCATGGATCGGGGCGTGTGCATCGTGGCTCGCCGCCACCGACGATCGTCGCCAGCGCACGCGCGCGACGATCGCGCTCGGGTTGTTGGTCGGGCTGGTCGGACTTTCGGGGCAGCTCGCGTGTCTCGTCGATGCGACCATCCTCGCACTCGCGATCGCGGTGCGGCCGCGCACGCTCGGGCACCTCGCGGTCGGACTCGGTGCAGGGTTGGCGATCGCGGCCGCGCAGTGGGTCCCGGCGCTGATCGCGCTTGCCGAACCGCGCGCCGGTGGCGAGGTCTTCGGGCTGCCACTGGCGCGCCTGATCGAGCTCGTCGTGCCGATCTCGTCGGGCTCGCAGGATCCCGCGCACGCGATCGCGGCGCTCGCCGGCTCGCACGCGTGGGCGCCGAGCCTGTTCGTCGGTGCGCCGCTGCTCGCCCTCGGTGCCGCGCGCGTGCCGTCGCGCCGCGTGCTCGGCGTACTCGGCGCCCTCGCGGTGCTCGCGCTCGTCGTCGGACGAGGTGGCTGGCCCGTCGAGGCCGGCGCGCCCGAGCTTCACCTCGCGGCCCTCGTGATCGTGCTGGGCGCGCACGGCGGGGCAGGGCTCGACGCGCTGATCGGGGGCGAACGCCGCGCCTTCCTCGCGGTCGGGGTCGGCACCGCGTGCACCGCGGTCGGGCTCGCGGCGCTCGCGCTGCTCCGCACCCGCCATCCCGACGCGCCGATCGAGCGCTCGCTGATCGACGGTGCGTTCTGCGTGGTGTGCGGCGTCGGCGTGCTCGCGCTGTGCTGGCGCGCTCGTCCCCGCGCGTTGCCCGTCGTGCTCGCGCTGCTCGTGTTGCCGAGCATCGGATCGCGACCGCTGACCGCACCGGTGACCGATCGCGTCGACGACATGCCCGCGTGGGTCGAGCTCGCGCGCCGTACGCCGACGCCGCGTCGCGTGTTCCGGCCGGTGTTCATGAAGGACGTGACGGCGCCGGCCTATACGCGCGCGACGGTCACGACGCCCGGTCACGAGGCGCAGTCGGCGATCCCACCGCCGTCGCGCGAGACGCTCGCAGACGCGATCGACACGTTCGGCGGTGCGTCGGCGGGACGTTGGGGCATCTCGACGGCACGCAGCGAGGATCCCGCGCGGCTACCGGATCACGATCGGACGTGGACCGCGGCGGCGGGTGCCGGTGGCACGCTGCTCGATCGGTTCGGCGTCGCGCTCGCGATCCTGCCGGCGGCGACCGTGACGCCGCGCGGATTCACGGCCCTCGCGCATCGCGGACGGTGGGCGCTCGTCGAGCTCCCGGTGACGCCGCCGGCGGCGGTGATGCGTGGGTGGGAGCGCGCGGCCACGCTCGACGCGGCACTGTCCCGGCTGTTTCCGATCGGCGGCTACCCGCCGGAGCGCGGAGTCACCGTGCTCGGCGTGCCCGGCGACACGCACGCCTCGAAGCAACCGCCGTTGCCCTGTGGGATCGACGACTGGTCCCCGGGCGACATCGATCTTCTGTGCACCACCGACGCGGCCGGCTACGCCGTCGTGACCTCGTCGCCGGAGCCGGGCTGGTCGGTCACCGTCGACGGTGCCGCGGCCGACTGGGTGACCGCCGACGTGTTGCGCCGCGCGGTGTTCGTTCCCGCCGGCACCCACGCCGTGCACTGGACGTTCGCGGCACCGGGCTTGACGATCGGGCTCGCGCTCGCCGGGCTCGGGTTGGCGCTGCTACTCGCGCTCGGCGTCGCGCAGGTGCGCCGCGGAGCGGACCGTGACGCGAACGATCGGAGCGAGCGCGACGGTCACAATTGACCGGACGACGGACGCTCGTCGGGATCGCACAGCTTGTCGAGGAGCGCGCGCGACGACTTCTCCTCGCCCCGCGAGATCTTCCACACGGTCTCGCACACCCGCGTGTTGTACGGCGTCGCGATCTCGTGACGTGCGCCGCGAGTCACCACCTCGCCGTTCAAGAAGTCGATCGCGGGGGTGCGGCCGCGCTCGATCGCGGCGAGCATCGACGACCGCATCCGCCGGTAGCGCAGGCCGACGGCGAGCAAGAGGGCGTGCTTGGCCGTCAGTGCGATCGATCCGGAGGCCGCGCGATCGGCATCCGACAGCGCCACCCACTCGAGGTCGAGCGTGCCGGACACCTTCTCGAGCATCACGCCCTCGGCGCGCGCGACGGCGACCGCTTCGGTCATCAGCTCGAGGGCGAGCCGGCGGTAGCGGCGCTGGCGCACCAGCGGTCCGAGGCGCTCGCCGGCGATCGTGCCGAGCGACGACACCGCGCAGTTGAGCGCCAGCTTGCTCCACCGCGCACCGCGCAGGTTGCGCGTGTGGCTGACCGGGCCGATCGCTTCGAGGAGCTCGCCGACGCGGCGAAGTGCGGGGTCGGCGACGTCGGTCGGGCGCCGGGCGCGGCGCCGCGGCACGGTGATGTCGGCGTCGCTGGCCTGGACCACGGGCGTCGGCTGCTCGGTGGTCGGCGGCAGCTCGAACCGACCGATCTGGAACCCACCCGCGGCGGTGCGTTCGTAGCGGCCGGGCTCGGGCATCGACGCACCCCACGTCACGATCGCGCCGATCACGCGCTCGGGGCCGACGATCGTGGCGATCCGCTCCTCGCACAGCCCGTTCTGGAGCACCACCACCTGGGCGTCGTCGTTCAGGTGCGGTAGCGCGGTCCGGGCGGCCTCCTCGACGTTGGGCGGCTGGGTCGCCAGGATGCAGAGGTCATAGCGACCCTCGGGCTCGTGCGAGATCCACCCACGAACGACCCGCTCCTCGCCGTCGTCGACCACCCGGAACCCCGCACGGTCGACCGCGGCCCGGATGTGCTTGTTGGTCGACACCACCGTGACGGCCGAGCCGATCTCGGTCAGCGTCGCGGAGACCAGGCCGCCGATGCCACCGGCGCCCATGACGAGGATCCTGGGTTGCGGGTTCATGACTTCCGTAGCCAGTTAGATACCTCATTCGAGCCGCGGGCCAGGTCTCCGGGGCCGCCGGAGCCGACTGAACCGACGACGTTTTGGGGATTTGGGCAGACCGGGATAGAATTTCCTCGGTGCAGATCACCTTCTGGGGGGTTCGGGGCAGTTATCCCGTTCCCGGCGCGGCCACCGTGCGGTACGGCGGCCAGACGTCGTGTGTCGAGTGTCGCTCGGCATCCGGCGAATGCGTGATCGTGGACGCGGGCACCGGCATGCGCGCGCTGGGCAACAAGCTGGTGGGCGAAGCAACAGCGCCGATGCACTACCACGTGCTGCTGTCGCACGTGCACTGGGACCACATCCAGGGGATGCCGTTCTTCTCACCCGCCTACGTGCCGGGCACGCAAATCTCTGTGTACGCGCTGCTCACCGCCGCCGAGGAGCTCAACGAAGTGATCGGCGGGATCACGCGGCACGAGTTCTTCCCGATGCCGCTGCAGGCGGTGCCGGCGAACTTCGAGTTCCGCAAGGTCGAGCCCGGCGTCGAGTTCGACATCGGCGAGGTTCACATCACGCCGATCGCGCTCAACCATCCGTTCGGTTCGGTCGGATACCGGCTCGATTGCGACGGCACGTCGTGGGCGTACGTCGCCGACACCGCCCCGTTCGATCTGGTGCTCCACAAGCAACACTTCCTGCGCGGCGTCGAGCCGCTGTCCGACGACGATCGGACCGCGCTCTCGAAGATGCGCGAGGCGCTGGTCGCCAAGCTCGAGAACGTCGACACCGTCGTCTACGACACGCACTTCCTTCCCGAGGAGTACGCGAAGTTCCCGCACTACGGTCACTCCACCCCCGACCAGGCGCTCGAGATCTGCCGGCTCGCGAAGGTGCGGCGGCTCGTGCTCTACCATCACGCGCCGGCGCACACCGACGAGATGATGGACAAGATCGCCGCCGAGTACCTCGCGAAGGGCGCGGCGGTCGGCGTCGAGGTGTTGACCTCGTTCGAGGGGATGACACTTCCGATCGGACCGGAGGCGACTTGAAGATCCGATTCTGGGGGGTGCGTGGCTCGTTCGCGATGCCGGGGCGCGAGTTCCTGCGCTACGGCGGAAACACGTCCTCCGTCGAGCTGGTCAGCGCGGCGGGCGATCGCTTGCTGATCGATCTCGGGACCGGCGCCACCGAGTACGCGAAGGCGTTGATGGCGACCGAGTTCGGCAAGGGGCAGGGCACGCTGCCCGTCTTGCTCTCGCACACCCACCTCGACCACATCCAGGGGCTGCCGTTCTTCACGCCGTTCTTCATCAAGGGCAACACGATCCGGATCCTCGGCGCGACGCCGAGCTCGGGGTTGTCGCTCGAGGAGACGCTGCAGAACCAGCTGTCGCCGCACTACAGTCCGCTCAACAGCCTCGAGAATCTGTCGGCGAAGGTCTCGATCGAGACCATCACACCCGGCGATACCTTGCAGCTGCCGGGATTCGAAGTGGTGACCGCGGCGGTGCCGCACGGCTCGATGTACACGACCTCGTACCGGATCACCGCCGACGGCAAGACCGTGGCTCACCTTTCGGATGTCGAGTATCCCACTCCGGACGAACCGATCGACATCGCGCGTGCGCTCGCGCAAGATGCCGATCTGTTGATCCACGACGCGATGCACGCCGATCACGACTACGACCAACGCCGCGGCTGGGGACACTCTCCGGCGCGGGCGGGCGTGGTCCTGGCCGAGCGCGCCGGCGCCAAGAAACTGGCGCTGTTCCACCACAACCCCGACGCGACCGACGACATGATCGACGAAGTAGTGTCGAGGACGGCGGCCCTCACCGCCGTTCCCGTGTTCGCCGCCGCGGAGGGCGAGTACCTCGAGATCTGACATGGAACTTCTCACCGTTTCCCAGCTGCGCGAGCTCGGGCAGCAAGCCGACACCATCGTCACGCAATGGGCGGGGGCCCGCGACCTGGTGTCGCGCGGGATCAAGGTGTGGGCGAAGCGCCAGATCAAGAGCCAGCGCTCCGCCGTGTCGACCTCGCTGGCGGCCTGCGAGCTCGTGGTCGGCCGCTACGTGTCCGAGCAGAAGGGGCTGCCGCCCAAGAGCTACATCGACTCGATGCTCGCGATGATCCGGCGCTGGCTCGACGATCCCTCGCGCGAGTGCACCGAGCGCGTGCGCGCGGCACTCGACATCACGCGCAGCGCGCACGCGTGGCAGCGCGAGGAGGACGTCGCCCCGTTCTGGATCCTCGACGCCGTCGATCACGCCTCGCTCGCCGTGTGGAGCGGCGAGACGGCGAGCTACATCGTGCCCACCGACTACACGACCACCGCGGCGCGCTCGATCACGTGCGTGTATCACGCGCTCGTCGATCTCAAGGAGCCGGCCGAGGAGGCCTGCAAGGCCGTGATGACCGCGGTGCTCAACGCCGCGGCCGCGACGACGAACCCGGCGACCACGCCCTGACGATCGGAGCGTCGCGATGACGAACCCCGAGCTCGAGACCGCGATCGAACGCGATCCCGACGACGAGGACGCCTACCTGGTCTACGGCGACTGGCTGCAAGGGCAAGGCGATCCGCGCGGCGAGCTGATCGTGCTGCAGGCCGCGGCGCGTCGCGATCCCGACGACAAGAAGCTCGCGCAACGTGCTTCGCGCCACCTCAAGCAGCACGCGAACGTGCTGATCGGCAAGCTCGGCGCGACCAAGGGCGTGACGCTCGGGTGGCACTACGGATTCGTGCGCGACGCGCGGTTCTCGATCGGTGATGGCCAGGACCTCACGCTGTTGCGCGCGCTGCTCGCACACCCGGCCGGTCGGTTCGTCCAGACGATCACGATCGCGCGGCCGCGCGGGTTCACCCCCGCCGACGTCGTCGGGCTGCTGCTCGACGAGCGCAAGCCCGCCACGCTCGCCGACCTCCGGATCGGGTGGCGGTGGGATCACGCGACCGAGGCGCCCGAGCTGGCCAAGGTATTTCCGCGGCTGGCGGCTTCGCTCGGTGTCGAGTGGCAACGCATCGAGCGCGTGCTCGCCAAGCAACGCAAGACCGACCTCGGATATCAGCCGCTGAAGCTGCCGCCGCTGGTCGCCAAGCCACACGCCTCGAGCGAAGCCGGCGACGACGATCACGACGACGACGGCGGCAAGCCGATCGTCGATCCCGAGCTCTTGCTGCGCGGTATCAAGCTCCAGCTCGATCGGATGCCGGCGCTCGGCATCCTCGCGGCGATGAAGCGCTCGTTCACGCCCGAGTCACTCGACGCGTTCGCCGTCGCACTCGGCGAGCAGTTCCGCAAGAAAGAGGTCACCAAGCTCAAGTGGGGCTTCGAGGCCACCGGGTTTCTCGGCGGCGATCGCACCGTCGAGTGGCTGGCACGTCAGATCGAAGGGTGGTCGCACGCGCGCGCCACGCAGTGCGTGGACCACATGACGCGGATCGGCAGCGGCCTCGCGATCTGGGAGATCTACGGCATCACCGAGGACCCGAGCCTGATGCGGGCGCGTCGCAACGACAGTGCGAGGACGCTCGAGCGCATGGCGTCGAATCGCAAGGTCGGCCTGCGCGAACTGCTCGACCGTTCGCTCCCACCGCTCGGCGTCGCCGGCGTACGCGTGCGCACCGCGCAGGAGCGCCGGCTGCACGACATGATGATCGACGGACGCCGGATGGACGATCGCACGTTCGTTCGCTACTTCGCGACCCATCCCCGGATGGCGCCGCTCGCCCAGCGCGTGCTGTGGGCGACCTACGATCGCGGGACGCTCGAGGCGACGTTCCGGATCGACGACGCCGGTTGCCCGCGCGACATCGAGGGAGGAGAGCTCGATCTCGCCGACGCGGCGGTCGGCGTCGCGCACCCGGCGGAGGTGCCGGACGAGGACCGGCGCCGCGTGTTGCGCGCGTGGGGCCAGGTGTTCCGCGATGCCGGTGCGGTGCCGCTCCTCGAGCAGCTCGAGCGCCCGGTGTACGAGAAGCACGAGCTCGATCACGGCTCCGCGCTGAGTCGCTTCAAGCTGCGCACGGTGGGGTTCTCGCGGTTGCGCGACGCGTTCGAGACCGAGCTCGACTGGGAGCCGATCCTCGACGACGACGACGATCACGGCGCGTTCACGGTCGGCTGGTCGCGGATGTTCCCGCGCGACAGCACGCTGGTCAGCGCGGCGCTCGACGGCGGCGCGATCACGGTCGTGCGACTCCAGCGCGGCAGCAAGGGCGTGGCGATCGAGAAGCTGCACCCGGCGACCGTGAGCGAGATCCTGTACGCGCTCGAGCGCGCCACCGGCGAGCGGTCGCGCGAGGAGGTCGAGGAGGCCGCCGGCGAGGTCACGCGCGGCGTGCGGGTGCGGATCGCGCGCGGCGCCGGTCAGCGCAAGGAGGGCGAGGTGTTCTGGCTCGGCGACGGCAGTCGCGGACCGCGCTGCGGCGTGCGCGCCGACGACGGCGAGACCGTGTGGGCCGACGTCGCCAACGTGCGCGTGATCGCGGCGAAGCCCGCGGCTGAGGGCGAGGCGCCGAAGCCAGAGGAGAAAGCGAAGGCGAAGAAGCCCAAGAGCAAGAAGGCCGACAAGGCGCCGGCCGCGAAGCCGGTGAAGGCGGTGAAGGAAACCGTGAAGGGCGAGGGTGAGCTCGCCTTCGCGAAGGGCTCGAAGGTGAGCTGGAAGCGCGGGCGCCAGTCCGGGACGGGCGTGGCGTTCTGGATCGGCAACAACAAGTTCGGCGACGGCATGCGCGTCGGTCTCAAGGACGACGAGACCGGCGAGACCGTGTGGGCCGACGCCGCGGACTGCAAACCGGCGTAGCCAGGACGCTCACCGCCGACGTGCGACGTGCCACGGGAACCACGCGCCACATCATTCACGGCCGCGAATCCGAGCCATTGAACATCGCGCGCGTCGAGATCGAGCCTGGCGACGGCGGCTTCTTCCAGTTCCGTTTCAGCTCGAGTGGCGAGTGTCTCGCGGATACGTGGCATCCGTCGCTCGAGGAAGCGAAGGGCCAAGCGTGCTTCGAGCTGGAGATCGACGAATCGGACTGGAGCGAGCGCAGTTGAATCGATGTCGTCGAGACTGCTGAGTGCAGTCGTGCCCACGTGGGCGCAGAAGACCATCTCGATGGGCAGCGTCCGGCCGCGAGTCGCCTGATGCGAACGTCGAGAGTTCGAGGTCGCGTCGGGATCGAATGCGGCGGTGAGGAGAGCGCGGGGCGTGCTCCTGGCTTTGTGGACCGCGCCGGTTGGCATCGACGCGTGCGTGTCGATTCTTGGTCGGCGCGTCGAGCACGGCGCGCGGCCCACAAGCGCCAGTCGCCTGATGCGAACGCCGACGCCTTCTCGGAACGAGAACGATGTTCTCGTGGGGAGAGAAGAGCGTGGCGATGACGCGGCATGGTCAGGCGCTCTCGTTCGCGCCCACGTGGGCGTTCTCCGGGTTCAGCGTTACGACCTCAGGCCGCGACCACGCGCGCGTTTCGCGCGACCAGCGCTCTGGGTGTCGGCGACGAGCGCGTTCATAGACGCAGCGACGATCGCTTAGGATCTCGACGTCGGCGCCAGCATGTCGGTCGGCAGGTGTCACAAAGCCGATGCCGCTGTGCTGATGCTCGTGGTTGTACCAGTGCACGAACGAAGCGACCCAGCATCGGGCGTCTGGGCGTCGTGGATTTCGTTCGCGCCCACGTGGGCGTCCGGATCTCGGCCACCAGTCGACGAGGCGGAGTCAATGCGGCGGTGGGGAGAGCTCGAGGCGCCCACGTGGGCGTCGTGGATTTCGTTCGCGCTCACGTGGGCAGTCGGGCCGGATCTCGTTCGCGCCCACGTGGGCGTCCGGATCTCGGATCCTGTCTCTGTTCCGACGCCGCGCCCGGCTGGGCGCTCTACTCGGACGGCTCGGTCCACGCCGAGGGAACCGTGATCGTCAGCTTCTTCTCGCGATTGTCGAGCGTTACCGGTCGACACTTCATCGGCAAACTACTCGCCTGGTCCTTCAGTTGCTGCGCGATCACGGGATCATGCGGGTCGCCCGGCAGCGGCGTCGCGCAGGCGGTGTACGTGCCGGCTCTCACGTGGTCCACGCGGGCCGGGCCGCCGAAGGCGTTTCGCGTGAAGAACGCGACGGGAGGGCCGCTCGATGGAAGCGATGGTAGGAGGGCCTGGTAGCGCAACGCTGCCAGGTTGGGCGCATCCACGGGCAATCCCAGCAGCACTACCTGCGCGGCGGGGACCGATGCGCCGGCGTCGGTGTGCACCGCGATCTCGATCGACCCCGGAACCCGTTCTCACGTCGAGATCGACCGTTGCTCGCCTACCCGCGACGAGGTCGACTCGAAGAAAGTGCTTGCCGCCACCGCCACCGATGATCGGCGTGATCGCGTACCGCCCCGGGGTCAGGGTATCGAGTGCGAACCGGCCGTCCGGTCCCGTGGTGACGAAGAAGTTCGCGGCCGATCCGTTGGCCGGGCTGGCGATCACGATCGTGTCGGCCAGGGGGGCACCATCCATCCGCACGGTGCCGGCGACGGCCCCGGTCGCGGCGAGCACGAGATCGACCTCGGCGCTGTTCGGTCCGCTCGGGATCGAGACCGACTGCGACCGACCGACGCCGTCCTTGCCCGCCATCACTGTCAGCGCCGTAGGTGGGAACCCGCCGATCACGAAGCGCCCCGCATCGTCGGTCTCGGTGGTTCGCGAACCGACGGTCTCGCTGTCGATGTAGAGCTGATGGCCGTCCCCGGTGAGCAGCCGGCCGGCCGCCACGGTCGCCGCCGCGACCGGCTGGCCCGACACATCGAACACGCGACCACTGATCGAGCGACCACGCTTGACCGTGATGATGCCGAGATCTCGCGAGCCGCCATCCGCGACATCGATCGCGACCAGCTTGTGGATGAACGTCAGCCCGGAGATCGCGAGGTTGAGGGCGCCCCCCGGTGCGTCGACGGAGAACCGACCGTCGGTGGTGGCGAACGGCCTGGGCGGTCCGTACCCGACGGCCACGGTGAACGCGGACGGTACACTACCGTCGTCGTACTGCACGCGGCCGACGATCGTGCCGGGCGACGAGATCTCGAGCTTCATCCCGGTCGTGCCGGTCGGTACGACCTGGCCGACCTGGGTCCATAGCAACGACTCCGATGTACCGGGGCGTGCGGCACGTAGGCGATAGCTCCCCGCCGGCAAGCCACCGACGCGGAACGTTCCGCCCGAGTCGGCGATCCGGTACTGGTCGCCCCGCACCATCCAACGTGCATGCTCGCCCGCGTCCCCACTCCAGTCCGGCTCGACGACCACCTGCGCCTCGGGGACCGGCTCGCCATCGCCGGTCACGACCGTGCCGTCGATCGCGCCGCGGATCGATAGCGTCAGATCGGCGGTGGCCTTCGCCACATCGATCAGATCGACGTCGACCAACTCGGAGGCGCCTGCGGCGTGCGTCGCCACGAGCTGCGCGCGGCGGCGAGGAAGTCCACGCAGCACGTAATGACCGCGCGCATCGGTGAAGGCGTGGTACGCGGTCCGCCACGCGACGCCGCCGCTGGCGATCACGCGCACGTCGGCCGCGGCCATCGCGACACCCTCGGCCGAGCGGACGGTGCCGCGAATCTCGCCACCCGCGCCGGCCCTGATCTCGATGCCGGTCCGCGGGGTGACGCCGTCGACCACGACCGGTGCGGTCGACGCCGGCTCGAAGTCGGGATGCGACAGGACGAAACGGTACGAACCGGGCGCGACCGACGGGATCGACCACGCGCCGTCGTCATCGGTGGTGACGCAGTCGCGGCGTGGCTCGCTGAGAGGAAACGGCTCTGCGGTCGCAACCGCGAGCACGCACGCCTCCGCGATCGGCGCACCGTCGACCGTGAGCGCGAGCCCGGACACGCCGGCGCCGCGATGCAACGTCATCGACTCGCGGCGATTGTCGCCCGGCGTCGGCGACACGCGGCGCAGCGCCGGGGCGTAGCCGTGCGCGGTCACCTTCAGCGACATGTCGAAGCCGGAGCCGCCGACACCTCGGAGTCGAGCGATCCCGCCGGCATCGGTGGTGGCGGTCCACGACAGCTGCGAGCGGAGCTCGACGGTGGCGCCTTCGATCGGATCGCCCGAGTCGGCATCGCGGACCTCGACGGTGATCGCCGCGCCGTGGCCGACGCGCAGGATCACCGGCTCGGTCTTGTCGGTGAGCCGCAGATATGCGGGACCGGCGTAGCCATCACCGGCTCGCGCCTCGAGCTTGTATTCGCGGCCGAGCAGTCGCTCGAACACGAACGAGCCATCAGCCTCGCTCGTCACGGTGCGCGGTGGATGGGTATCGATCGCCACGATCGCGCCGCCGACCGGATCTTCGTTGCCGTCGATCACCTGGCCTTCGAGGCGCAGGGTGCCCGCCGGATCATCCTCGCGGGCCTCCCGGGTGGCGAAGACGTGCGAGGTCGGGACCGTGTGGCTCTGTGTCGGCGGTGGCGTCGCCACTGCGCCAGCGGCGCGTGCATCGTTGCCGGGCTCGCTTCGATCGCGCGTCGCGTGGCGATAGCCGAACACGGCGAGCACGGCGACGAGGATGACGAGGCCGATCTTGAGGGAGGTCTTCATGGCGAGGGTCCTCGAGAGCGAGAGGCCGGCGGGAGCCGCGACGGGCGGCGGCACGGCACGTGTGAGTGGTGCGAGCACGAGGGCCCAGCGTTTGCGATCGCCCTGGTGGGCGTCGTCGAGCTGCCGGCGGACCTCGTCGAGTCCGCGCTTGAGGCGCCAGCGCACGGTGCCTGCCGGGACCTGTTGCCGTCGCGCGATGTCGGAGGCCGAGCAGCCTTCGTAATAACGGAGCAATAACGTCGAGCGGTAGGGCTCGGCGAGATCGAGCACGTGGCGTGCGATCCGTTGCTGCAGCTCGACCCGGGCCAGCAACTCCTCGGGCGACGACACCGGTTCGGGAGGCTCAGCGGCTTGTTCGCGGCGCGTGCGGCGTCCGGACGACCGGGCGCGCATGCGCGCGAGGTTGCGCGCCACGCCGGCCAACCACGGCCGCAACGGTCCGGCATCCCGCGGCGGCCGGATCAGTGCCACCTCCCAGGTCTCCTGCGCGAGCTCGTCGGCCTCGTCCGGGTCGCGAACCAGGGCGAGTGCCAGCCGGCGCACCCATTCCGCGTGCTGGAGGATGTCGGCCTGCGAGATCGAGGTCGGATCGGATGCCATCGTGTCCCCTCCATCTTGCCGCCGCGTGGCCGACTGTTGGCGGCGCGTCGTTCGCGCGTCGGTTTCGGGAATTCTCGCGGTCTGCCGCACGTCGAGATGGCAGGATCTGCTGCCGTGCGCGTGCTTTGCCTGCTCCTCTCGCTCGTCGCGATCGCCTGCCGGTCGCATGCGGCCCAGAGCCCGCCACCGGATCGCGCCTTCTACTACTGGCGCACGACGTTCGCGCTGTCTCCCACCGAGCGCAGCGCACTCGCCGACCTTCACGTCGATCGGCTCTACGTGCGGATGTTCGATGTCGGCTGGAACGCGACCGACGATGCTCCCGAGTTGCTCGGTACCCTGACGATCCTCGAGCGCGCAGACCGTCCCGGACGACATCGAGGTCGTCCCGGTCGTGTTCCTCGAGAACGAGGTGTTTCGCCATCGCACGCACGGCAAGGAGCTGGCCGGCGCGTTATGGCGCGAGGTCGCGCGCCTGACCCGTTCGCTCGGCACCACGCCGCGCGAGCTCCAGCTCGACTGCGACTGGACCGAGTCGACGCGCGATCGGTTCTTCGGGTTCGTCCGCGACGTGCGGCGCGAAGCGAACATTCCATTGTCGGCGACGATCCGGCTCCACCAGATCAAGTACCGCGAGCGCACCGGGGTGCCTCCGGTCGATCGCGGGATGCTGATGTTCTACAACATGGGCACGTTCTCCGCGGACGCCGGCGAGCGCGCGATCTTCGACGCGGACGCGGCGGCGAAGTACCTCGGGCGGCTCGACACGTACCCGCTGCCGCTCGATGCCGCGCTTCCGATCTGGTCGTGGGTGGTGCATGTCCGCGACGATCGCGTCGTCGGCCTTCTGCAGAGCACCGATCCCGACGAGCTACCCGGTCACGAGTTTCTGACCCGCGCGGGAAGCGATCGCTTCGCGGCGACGCGCACCGCGTTCCTGCACGGAGCCTTGCTTCGTCGCGGCGACGTGTTGAAGGTCGAGCGGATGGGCCCGCGCGACACGTTGGCCGCGGCCGACATGCTGCGCGGTCATCTCGCCGCTCGCGCGCGCACGGTCGCGCTGTTCGATCTCTCGGAAAGGAACCTCCAGCGACATGGCAACGATGGACTCGACCAGGTGTTTCGCGCGGTCCGCTAACCTGCGCCGTCTGCTCGGCGTCGGCATCCTCGCGATCACCGCCGGGATCTGCGTGCACGGCGAGCGCGCGCGGGCGTGTGGCTACGACCCGCCGGACATCTCCGACGAGACCACGTTCGATCCCGTCCTCGTCGGAGGATGGACCGGGCTCGCGTACGACCCGTACGACGAGACGTTCGGTGGCGCCTGCGAGAGCTGCCTCGACAAGTCGATGATGGCCGACTGGACCGGATATCTGCCGGGCGTGACGGCCGCCGACTGGAAGCCCGTGCTGTACCGGGCGAGCAGCGCCGAGCTGGGGACGTTGCGTGCGCGCGCGTCGGGTCGCGGCAAGGTGCCGCGTGCGTACCGGACCAGCTCGCTGTGGAAGGCCCCACGGAAACACCTGACCGCGGCCCTCGATCTCGTGCGGCTCGCGCGCGACGTCGAGCCCCACGCGACGTTCGAGCTCAACCGCAACGGTGTGCGCGCCGGCCGGCCGCCGGCGGATCTGCTCGCCCGCGCGCGGGGCGGACTCGCGGCCGCACGCAAGACCCGCGACGCGTTCCTCGCCCAGCGCTACGGCTTCCAGTTGCTACGGATCGCGTTCTACCAGCGCGACTGGCCGGCGGTGGTCGCGTTCTACGATCGCAACCCCAAGATCGTGGGCGGCCCGTCGGTCGACCTGGCGTGGCGGGCGCATCACTACCTCGCCGGTGCGCTGCTGCACGAGGGGCACCGGGCGCGCGCGAACCTCGAGCTCGCGCGGATCGCCACGCACTACCAACCGCTCGCCGGGCTCGCGGTCCTCGAGTTCAAACCGCTGGAGGACGCCGACTGGCGCGCGACGCTGGCGATGGCGCAGACGCCCCGCGAGAAGACCGAGCTGTGGCAGATGGCCGGGATCAAGAAGGACCCGCTGGCGGCGGTGTACGAGATCCTGCGGCTCGATCCGCGGTCGGATCTGATCGGTCTGCTCTTGGTGCGCGAGTTGACGCACACCGAGCATCAGTCGAGCTACAGCGCGAAGAACGCCAAGGCGAACCGCAAGACGCTGGCGGCGATCGAGCGGATCGCGCTCGGTCAGATCGCGCGCAATGGCGATCGTCCGTGGCTGATGCGGCTGATCGCGGGCCACGTCGCCGCGCTCCGGGGAGACCTCGCGGCGGCACGCTCGCGCCTCGAGGCGGCGGTCGCCGCGCGTCCCGGCGACACGGCGGTCGCCAACCAGGCCAAGGCCAGCATGGCGATCGCGCTCGCGATGCGGTGGCGGTTCGGTAACCGTGCCGCCGGCGACGAGCTCGCGGCTTCGATGTCCTCGCTCGGGCCGAAGTTCTCGCGACGCAACACCGTGCGCCGGGTAGTCCGCGCCCAGCTCGCGAAGACCCTGGTGGCCTCGGGGCGGCTCGTCGACGCCGAGTTCCTGGTGCCGGGCAGCGCCGATCCGTGGGACGACAAGAACAACCGGCCGAAGAACGGGCGCTATCACTGGTCGCAGCGCTGGTTCATCCAGCAGATGATCGCGCGCGCCAACCGGCGGGCGACCGCGTTCGATCGGTTCGTCCTCGATGGCTCGTACACGCACGACCAGCTCCGTCTCGAGCTCGCGCTCCGGCTGGTGTTCGAGGGCAGGTTCGCGGCAGCCCAGCGTGCGCTTCCGAGCTCGACGCCGAAGCTCGGCACCGATCCGTTCGTGATGCACATCCGCGATTGCCACGACTGCGACCACACGACGTACGCCGCTGCGCCGTGGACCACCACGACCGTGATCGCGCGACTCGTCGCCCTCGAGGCGAAGGTGCGCCGCGGTGGCGAGGCCGGAGCCGCGGCGGCGCTCGAGATCGGCAACGCGATGTACAACCTCACCTACTGGGGCAACGCGCGGATCGCGACCGAGAACACCCACCAGCACACGCGCGACGCGAGCCAGGCGATCCGCTGGTACAAGCGCGCGTTCGATCTCACCCGCGATCGAGAGCTCGAGACGAAGGCGGCGTTCTTCGCGGCCAAGGCCGAGCTCGGGACCGAGCTCTATCAGGCGGTCGGCGATGCGTCGTCGTGGAAACTCGAGAGCACCAAGCTCCCGATCCCGCGGATCTGGTTCCCGGTGGTCAAGCGGTTCGCGAACACCCGCTACTACAAGGAGATCCTCTCCGAGTGCGGCCACTTCGCCGCATGGGCGAAGTGATCAGCTATCGCCGAACAGCGCGCGCTCGATGAACGCGGCCAGCGCCTTGCGCGCACGCTCGGCATCGACCGGCGACGGTCCGACGTGGCCGGCCAGTCCGTAGGCGGTCTGCATCGCGCAGCCGTACAGCACGTAGGCGGTGGCCTCGGGATCGGGGACGACGTCGCGCGGGATGATCGTCGAGATCAGCAGGGTGAGTCGCTCGAGTGCGATGGTCTCGAACGCGAGCCGGAGCTCGGCGACATCCGGATCGCGGAGCGACATCTCGGAGAAGCTGCGCGACAGCTGCGGCCGGTCGAGCACGTGCTCGAACAGGATCGCGACGGTCTCGCTGATCGTCTCGTGGCGCTCCCGTCCGGCGAACCGATCGGGTCCGAGCCCCTCGAGGGTGTCGTGGTACGCCGCGAGCATCGTGCGCCGCACGATCTCCAGATAGATCTCGCGCTTGTCGTCGAAGTAGCGATAGAAGGTCCCGACCGACACCTTCGCCCGTTGCGAGATCTCTGGCGTGCCCACGGCATCGAAGCCCCGGGTCGAGAACAGCTCGGTCGCGGCCTCGATCAACGCCAGGTAGCTCCGCCGGGAGCGTTCCTGCCGAAAGTCCGGTTCCTTGGACGTCCGCAACAACGTCTCCGGATCGCGACGGGGACGTGCGCTCGTGCGAGGAACGCGGGCTCGAGACGCCATCTCTCGACAATGCCCTTGACGGCCGCCACGTGTCACCCTCAAAATGAAACCAGTTTCAGTTTTCGGGAAGGAGCCCCGTGGACAGCATGGCGACAGACCCCGCACCGACGCCGACGCCCTCTCCGGCGCCATCGATCGAAACCCTCGAGGCACTTCTCGACGTCACCTACACCTGGGGCTACCAGGAGACTCGCCAGAAGCTGCGCGACCTCTACGACAAGGCGGTTCGCGCACAGTGGATCTCCGACGAGGTCCTGCCGTGGAAGACCGACGTCGATCTCGAGAAGCCGATGGGCCCCGAGCAGCTGCTGCCGCTGTTCGGCTCGGACATCTACAACAAGATGTCCGAGCGCGAGCGGAAGAATCTCAACGTCGAGATCTTCTCGTGGACGCTGTCGCAGTTCCTCCACGGCGAGCAGGGGGCGCTGCTGGCGACCGCGCAGCTGGTCCCGAGCGTGCGCGACCTCGACAGCAAGCTGTACGCCGCGAGTCAGGTCATGGACGAGGCGCGCCACGTCGACGTCTACAACCGGTACGTCCATCAGAAGATCGGGTTCTCGTATCCGGTCAACCAGCACCTCAAGACGCTGCTCGACATGATCCTCAAGGACAGCCGCTGGGACATGAAGTTCCTCGGCATGCAGATCATGGTCGAGGGACTCGCGCTCGCCGCGTTCGGAATGATCCGGAACAACACCGAGGAGCCGCTGCTCAAGGAGCTGACCACGTACGTGATCGGTGACGAGGCGCGGCACGTCGCGTTCGGGATCCTGAGCCTGCGCGACTACTACCGCGAGCAGCCCGAGGCGGTGCGACGCGAGCGCGAGGACTTCGTGTTCGAGGCCGCGCGCCTGATGCGCGATCGGTTCCTGTTCCAGGAGGTCTGGGAGAAGACCGGGCTCCCGACCAAGAAGTGCATGGACATCGCACTCAACAACACCGGCCAGGTGATGTTCCGGCAGATGCTGTTCGCCAAGATCGTGCCGGCGGTCAAGAAGATGGACCTGTTGTCCGACCGCCAGCGCAAGCGCTTCGCGGAGCTCGGCATCCTGCAGTTCGAGAACTGGGCCGATCCGTTCGCGGATCACGAGACCCAGAGCCCGATCGGGGCGACCTCGGCCCGGTTCACGTCTTCCTGATCTCCTGCCAGCGTGCACGCGGCGCGCTATGGTCCCGCCATGCGCTTTGCATCGATCGTCGCCCTGGGTCTGGCTCTGGCTGTCTCGGGCTGCAAGAACAACGACACCGACGACCTGCCGCACGCCAAGCCGTCCGCGACCCTGACGACCGGGACGGTCGTCGACGGCGTTCGCACGATCGAGGTCGAGGCCGGCAAGGACGGCTACACGCCGGATCGCATCCCGGGCAAGCCGGGCGAGAAGCTCAAGCTGGTGTTCACCCGCACCTTCGATGCCGATTGCATCGCCAACCTGAAGACCCCCGACGGCAAGCTCGTCCCGTTGCCCCTGAACAAGCCGGTCGAGGTCGCGGTCACCGTGCCGAACGACGGGGAGATCGGGTTCGCGTGCGGCATGGACATGTATCACGGCGTGATCGTCGCCGAGAAGTCGTAGCCGTCGCTCAGCGAACGCGGAAGCTGACCGCGAAGCATGCGGGCGCCGCGGCGCCGTCGTGCTTGTACGGCGCGTAGCGCCACTCGCGGATCGACGACGCGAGGTCGGCGCTCGCTCGGCGCTCGAGCTTGCTGAGGATGTGGACGTCGGTCACCGCGCCCTTCGGATCGATACACACGCGCGCGGCGATCACCGGCGGGACATCCTCGGGCCGCGAGGTGCCGAGGCGTGGCGGGGAGCCGTGGATCCGGTGCACCGCGGTGGGGGCCACCGTGAACGGACCGTGGTGCGGAATCACGCGGGGCTTCGGCTTGGGAGCAGGCGTGGGCAACTTCGGGATCGGTGGCGCGATCGGCACGGTGGCCACCGGCTGCGGTACGACCGGCGCGGGCTCGGGCTCGTCGGGCTTCGTCGCCTCGTCGGGGGTCGGCGTCTCGGGCACGGAGGCCGGCTTCACGATCGTGCGCTCGCGCTCGAGGCGCTTCTTGCGCTCGCGCTTCTTCTGCTCGGTGAACACCGGGGAGAACTCGTGCTCGGCGTTGGCCTCGGCGAGCAGGTGCTGGCTCCACACCACGACGCCGTCCTGGCGGATCGCGATGGTGTGCCAGCCGACCCGGATCGGGCGGTGGATCGGCGTGTGCGTGTGCAGCACGCGACCGTCGATCATCACCTCCATGCCGGGCGGCGAGGTCCGCAGGATCAGGTTCGCCATCTCGTGCGTGCCGGCCTTGTGCGGCGCGCGGTCGAGCGCGACCAGCATCGTCATCGTCTCGTTGGGCGACAGCTCGATCGTCGCGAGCCGGGTCTTGTAGCCGTCGCGACGCAGCTCGATCTTGTGCACGCCGGGCGCGAGCTTGATCGACCACGGTGACCCGGTGTGGGTCTCGTCCTCGACGTGGATCGTGACGTCGGTCGGCTCGACCTCGAACTTGACCGTGCCCTGCGGCGGCAGGGCGGTGACCGGCTTCTCGGGCGCGGGCTTGGACGGGGTCGCCGATGCGGCGGCATCACGACTCGAGTCGTGATCGCGAGACATGTACAGGGCGATCGCGATGCCCCCGCCGGCGATCACGACGAGCGCGAGCAGCCACACCCACGCGCGGCTGCGCACCGACTCGCGCTCGACGATCGACGCGCCGATCATGATGTTCGAGGCCTGACGGGCGCGGCGCGGCTGGGTGGCGACCAGCGCGTCGGGATCGGCCTGGGTCGGGCCGGTCAAGCGCTCGAGACCACCCGTGGAGACCACGGTCGCCGCGCTCGGTGGACTCGACGGTTCGCGCGACCGTACCGGGGCTTCGCCGGTCGACTCCACCCGATCGAACCGTGCGCCCGAGATGTCGGAGGGAAGCTCCGCCGACGCCTCCGATAGCGCGCGCGCGTGTCGCGCCGCCGCAGCCGGGATCTCGTCGGCGCTCGACCGCTCGGTCGTCTCGTCGGGGATCTCGGTCGGTGCAGGCAACGGGAGGGGCCGCGAGCCGTGGGCGTGACCCTGGGTCGTCCCACGCCTCGGCAGTGGCGCCGCCGCCGAGACGCCCTGCGCGGTGCTGCGCCGTCGACGCCGGGGCACGCCGTGGCTGGGCGTCGGTGCCGGGATGTCGTCGGCGTCGTGATCGCCGGTGGTCGTGCTCGGCAGCGGGCGCGCGAACTTCTCCGACACGTCGGGCACGTCGTCGAGCTCGACGGGATGCGAGCCCTCGCCACCACCGCCCCACGCGATCTCGACGGCCTCGTCGTCTTCCTGCAGCGGCCGCGGCGTCGGCGTCAGGTGGAGCGACGATCCGGAGAGGCCGGCGAGCGACTGCGCCGCCGCGGCGAGATCGAA
This sequence comes from uncultured delta proteobacterium, assembly GCA_963772655.1. GTDB lineage: Bacteria > Myxococcota_A > Polyangia > Haliangiales > Haliangiaceae > JABFXX01. Next base: position 2,275,193 of record CAVYYE010000002.1, on the reverse strand, counting down.
GCGTTCCGACGGACCGGTGCCTCCGGCCTCGACGGCGGCTTCGTCGAGCGAGAACGCCCAGGTCAGCCAGCTCGCGACGTCGCGGTGGCCGGTCAGGAGCTTCTTCTGGAGCCGGAACGCGAGGAGCGCCTCGCGAAAGCTCGACGCATCGGGATACCGCTCGGCCGGATCCCGGGTCAGCGCCTTCATCACGATCGCGTCGAGCTCGGGCGGGACGTCGGGGTTGTATTGCGAGGGCAACGCGATGTCCTCGCGCTGCACCTTGACCAGCGTGTCGTACTCGTTCTTGCGCGCGAACAACGGCCGCGCGGTGAGCAGCTCGTGCGCGATCACGCCGGCGGCCCACAGATCGCTGCGCGCGTCGAGCTCGCGGCCGCCGATCGCCTCGGGCGACATGTACGCGAGCTTTCCCTTCACGCGGCCGGTCTGGGTGCGCAGCTGCGACGACTGCGCCCTCGCGATCCCGAAGTCGATGACCTTGAGGTGACCGGCGTTGGTGATGATCAGGTTCGACGGCGAGATGTCGCGGTGGACGATGTTGAGCGGATGGCCATCGTCATCGACGCGGTTGTGCGCGTAGTCGAGCGCGTCGCACAGCTGGAGCATCAGACCGACGGTGACGTCGATCGGCGGCGGGCCCGAGACCTTGCGCGAGTGGCGGAGGATCCGACGGATGTCGCGCCCGTCGATGTGCTCCATCGAGATGAAGTACTCGGTGCCGACGCGACCGAGCTCGTAGATCTGGACGATGTTGTGATGGTTGAGCAGCGAGGCGAGCTTGGCCTCGCGCACGAACGACTTGATGAAGCTCGCGTCCTCCGCGAGGTGTGGCAACAGCCGCTTCAGCGCGACGACGCGTTCGAAGCCTTCGAACCCGCGCTCGAGTGCACGATGCACGGTGGCCATTCCGCCAACCCCGAGACGCTCGTACACGAGATACGGACCGAACTGCTCCTCTGCGGCGAGATCCGCGCCCATGCGGGTGCCCAACGATACACGTGGAAAACCCATTCACGCACGCGGATCTACCAACCGTCCGCTGGCAACTCGAGGTGGATCAGCTTGGGCTAACTTCGTCGGGGGTCTTGACGTCGAGCGTCAACGCATGGATCGGCCCCTTCATCTCCTCGGCGAGGGCCGCCATCACCATGCGGTGACGCTGGATCAGTGACTTGCCCGCGAAATCGGCGGACACGACCCGCGCTTCCCAGTGATCCTCGGTCCCGGTGAGGTCCTTGAGCTCGACGATCGCGTCGGGCAGGGCGGCGCGGATCTTCTCGGCGATGGCTTCGGGCTTCATGCGACTCCTAACTTCTTGGCGACAGCCGCGAACGCGGTGACCGCACGGTCGACGTCGTCGTTCGAATGGGCAGCGGACAGCTGGACCCGGATCCGGGCCTGCCCCTTGGGGACCACCGGATACGAGAATCCGATCACGTAGATGCCGTGGGCGAGGAGTTGCTGCGACATCTCGACCGCCAGCTTGGCATCCCCGAGCATCACCGGCACGATCGGGTGGTTGCCGGGTCGGATCGCCAGGCCGGCCTTCGTCATCCCCTCGCGGAACCGCGTCGTGTTGGCCTCGAGCTTGTCGCGCAGCGCCGTCGACTTGCTGCACAGGGCGATCGCCTCGATCGAGCCGGCGACGATCGGCGGCGCTAATGTGTTCGAAAACAAGTATGGGCGACTACGGTTGCGGAGCAGGTCGATGATCTCCTTGCGCCCGGACGTGAACCCGCCGGAGGCACCGCCGAGGGCCTTGCCGAGTGTCGAGGTGAACACGTCGACCCGCGCGAGGCAGCCGCGCAGCTCGGCCGAGCCGCGACCGGTCTTGCCGACGAACCCGGTGGCGTGGCTGTCGTCGACCATGACCATCGCGTCGTAGTTGTCCGCGAGGTCGCAGATCTGGTCGATGCGCGCGATGTCGCCGTCCATCGAGAACACGCCGTCGGTCGCGATCATGCGGAGGCGCTTGCCCTGCGTGGCTTTCAGCTTCGCCTCGAGGTCGGCCATGTCGTCGTGCTCGTAGCGATGCCGCTCGGCCTTGCACAGCCGGATGCCGTCGATGATCGACGCGTGGTTCAGCGCGTCGGAGATGATCGCGTCGTTGTCTCCGAGCAGCGTCTCGAACAGCCCGCCGTTGGCGTCGAAGCACGACGAGTACAGGATCGTGTCGTCGGTGCCGAGGAACTTCGAGACCGCGGCCTCCAGCTCCTTGTGGCGGTCCTGCGTGCCGCAGATGAAGCGTACGCTCGAGAGCCCGTAGCCGCGATCGTCGAGCGCCCTCTTGGCAGCGGCGATCACGTCGGGGTGGCTCGACAGCCCGAGGTAGTTGTTCGCGCAGAAGTTGATGACCTCCTTGCCGCCTGTCACCACGTGCGCTGCCTGCGGAGACGAGATCAACCGCTCGTGCTTCCACAGCCCGGCACTCTCGATGCCGGCGAGCTGCTCGGCGAACACCGACTTCGCTTGGGTGTACATGGCCTTCTCGTACCACGGCCGTGCGGCCCGGGGATGATTGTCAGGCCACCGTCAGCGTGCACTCGAGCCCGAAGTGGTCCGACGTGAAGGTGCCATCGACGTCGATCGGTTCCGTCCCGACCAGCTCGATCGCCGCCGGTCGCCAGCGGGTCGAGTGCAGGAACACGCGATCGATCCGCTTTCGCGACAGCGCCGGCTTGAGCGAGAACCGCATCCGGTTGATCTGCGAGTCCGCGGTGTAGCCCGGGTCGTCGGGACGCAGCACGGGCCACACGTCGACGAACGTCGGATCGAGCGCCGCGGTCTCGATCGCGTCGTCGGGCTTGAAGTTCATGTCGCCGCACAGCACGGCATCGCCGAGCTTCGCCAGGTAGGGCTGGATCAACCCGAGCTGGGTCGCTCGCGGGTGGATGCTCTCCTTCATGCTCTCGAGGTGCACGGTGCCGACCGCGAGACCACACGCGAGCTCGACGACCACCAGCCGCCGGCCCATCCGGGTCGGGAGTGCCAGCTCGGTGACGCGCCGGATCGGGATCCTGGACAGCAGCACGACGTCGTAGGTCTGGAACAACTCGGCGTCGGTGAGCTGGTAGTCGGCGCGCACCCAGCGCGCACTCGTCAGATCGGACAGCAGGTCGGCGGTGACCTCCTGGAGCGCGATCACGTCGGGCCGGCGCCGCTCGAGGTCGGCCATCAGCGCGGCGCGGCGCTCGTCGAACATGTGCCCGCCGAACCACACGTTCCAGGTCAGTAGCCGGACGTCGGTCGGTGCGGTTCGCGGCGGCCGCGGCACGCGGGCATCCCGGGTCCACTCGCCGCCCACGAACACGTGCGCTCGCTCGCCTGCGAAGCTGTCGAACACGCTGGGTCCAGACTATCAGACTTCGCGAGCGGCCCTGCCGCTCAGTGGGTCGACAGGATCGCGCCGAGCTCGAGCATCGCGCGTACGCGGGGCAGCAGATCGTGGGTCATCCCGTCGAGGTCGTATTCGGGCTTCCATCCCCAGTCGCGGCGCGCGTCCGAGTCATCGATCGACTTCGGCCACGAGTCGAGGATCGCCTGGCGGGCCGGGTCGGGCGTGTAGGTGAACTCGGCCTCCGGGACCAGCTTCTTCACCGACGCCGCGATCTGATCGGCGCGCGGCGAGAACGCCGCGATGTTGTAGATCGAGCGCGTCAACGTCGCGCGGTCGGCCATCGCGACCTCGAGTAGCGCGCGCACGCCGTCCGGCATGTACATCAGGGGGATCCGGGTGTCGGGGCGCGCGAACGCGTCGTAGCCCCCGCTGCGCAAGGCCTCGACGTACATGAACAGCGCGTAGTCGGACGATCCGCCGCCGGGCATCGCCGCGCTGATCAAGCCCGGGAACCGCACGCCGCGACAGTCGACGTTGAACTTGCGCGTGTAGTAGCTGCACAAGAGCTCGCCCGATACCTTGGTGACGCCGTACATCGTCGTCGGGTGCAGCGGGACGTCGTCGGGTGTCGGATCGGGGAGCGGCCCCGAGGGTGGGGGACCGAACACCGCGATGCTCGACGTGAAGATGAAGCGTTTGACCTTGGCGACGCGGCACGCCTCGAGCACGTTCCACGTCCCGTTCTGGTTGACGTCGTAGGCGAGCACCGGGTCGACCTCGCCGCGCGCGCTCAGGATCGCCGCGAGGTGGAACACCATGTCGGGCTTGAGCTTGAGGAACATCGTCTCGGCGGCATCCGGATCGGTGACATCGAGGCGCTTCCACTTGCTACCGGTCGCGTGCGCGTGGCTCGGTGGCCGTGGCGCGAGGTCGGTGGCGATGACTTCGTGACCAGCGGACGACAGCGTGCCGATCAGATCGTGTCCGATCTGACCGCCCGCGCCGGTGATGAGGATCTTCATGGTGTCTCTCGGCGGCGCGTTTCGTCGCCGCCGGCATCATGCCCGATCTTCTCAGCGCGTGGCGTCGGCCGTGAACAACGTGCACGGGTTCTGGTAGTGCATCGCGTTACCGACCTGCTCGGGGTTCTGTGGCTCCTCGTTGTCGGTCACGCCGCCGCCCCAGCTGTAGGTCGAGTCGGTGAACGCCAGGAACACGCACATCTCCTGGTCGCCGATGCCCCAGTGCACGACGTCGGGGCGCGGGTTGTAGAAGTCGCACGAGAACCGCAGCTTGGTGTGGCCGGTCATGTCGAACACCGGATCGAGCTGGCGGCCGAGGGTGTCGCCGATCTGCGCGCGGGTCGAGAACACGGTGTCTGCCGTGCCGTCCGGGCGGATCGCCTCGACGTCGAGCCCGGTGCCGAGGTCGTGGTAGTGGGCGAGCGCGTAGTAGATCTTGAAGTCGGGGTCGCGACCGAACAGCCGCTGGTGATCGGCCTGGAGGTCGCACTCGACGGTGAACTGCGACTGCATGTTCGGGGGCAGGGCGAGCGCGTGGTTCTCGAACGACATCCCGGCCAGGGTGGTCACCACCTGGTCGGGATCGATCGGCGTGATCGCGATCGTCGGATGGATGTCGAGGGCGGTCTCCGTGGGGTTGAGCAGGTGGACCTGCCCGACGATCTTGCTGAACTTGGGGATCTTGAGGACCACGCCCTCGGGGAACTGCTGGATCTCGTGCGGCGACTGCGTCGACTGCGCGAACAGCACGCCACCGAAGATCGCGGCGACCGGCTCGTTGAAGTTGCGGTCGTCGCACTCGTAGGTGCCGTCGTCACCGGCGAACGTGCGCTCGGGAACGAAGAACCAGTTCGAGTGATGAAAGCCCGGGCCCGTCGTCAACTCGACGCTGTTGATGTAGAGGTCCTCCTCGTTGTGCAGGGTGATCTGCACGCACTCGGTCGGAATCTCCTCGCCCGAGGAGAGCTCGAACGGACCGAACTCGAAGCTGCGCGGAGCGTAGGAATCACCGGTTCCGGTACAGGCGGACGCGAGCACGAGCACGAAGAAGAGGCGCCTCATGGGCGCCGACTATCAGCTGGTCCGGCGGTCGAGCCAATACCCGATTCGGTACAACTCTGTGACAGGACGCCCGTAAGTCACGGGAATCTCACATGCCGAATCGAGGCCCACCGCCAAATCGCTTGGCGAGCCGGCTGATCTTCTGGAGCTGCTCGTTCGACACCTTCACGGCCAGCCGGATGCGATTGCCATCCCGCTTGAACGTGATGTCCTCGAGGATGCTCGCCAGATCCTTGTCGAGATAGCCGGCGGCATCGCGCGCGTCCTCGATGCCCTTCTCGGCCTTGTCGGCGAGCTGTTCGTCCTTGAGCTCGGCCGACACGTCGATCGCCATCCCGCTCGAGAAGTCGAGCGAGCCGAACACGTCGCCGACCTTGTCGCCGAACACGGTGTTGCCGAGGTTGCCGGCGAACCACACGCCCTTGCGGCGGTCGGCGCGCGCGATCACCTTCTGGAGCTTTTCGTCGGAGGCCGCGTTGTCGGACTTCGCGGCGGCGATCGCGGCCTCGAACGCGGCGCGCTTGGGCGTCGGGAAGCCGCTGGTCAGTGCCTCCATCCCGAAGCGCTGCTGCGTGTAGATCGTGCCGTCGTCGAGCACGAGGTATCCCATGCGGAAGTCGATACCCTGACTGGTCAGCGTCAGGGTCATGAACTTGCGATCGGGATCGACCGAGTGCGCGATGTTCGCCTGGTCGGCACACGACGCGAGCGCGTCGAGACCGACTCCCGACATCACCAGCCGCACGTCGAACCCCTTCGACACGCTCGCGTCGAGGGTTCCGATCATCCGCTCGAACGGGAGCTTCGACGTGCAGTCCTGCCACGCGTTCATGGTCGCGTCCTGCATCTGCTTGCCGAGCGCGACCAGCGGCGAGTTGGCGAGCTGCTTCTGGAGCGCGAGCACGTTGCCGCCCATCACGACGTCGACGTGCGGCGGGAGCCGCGCGAGCATCGTCGTCTCGGTGGAGCCGAGCTCGCCCGAGGCCTTGGGGCCCGCCTTCTCGCATCCGGTGGCGACGAGGGCGGCGAGACAGGTCGTGGCGAGGAGCGTGCGCGACATTCTCCGGTTGTAGTACGTCACGGCGGTCCGGACGAGGCCGAGCTCCGATCGTCGCGCGGCCACGTGATTTCGCGGGCCTCGAACCGCGGGATGAAGTCGCGCTCGACGGTGCGAGCGAGGATGTCCGCGTAATCGCGCGGTGGCGCCAGCCCCCAGGCGCGGTCGTCGTCGGTCATCGCCCCGTCATCCTCGGCGACGGCGACGTTGCCTGCCCCGTACGACGCCGCGAGCTCGTCCTGCATCGCCGGCAGCATCGCCGTGACCCGCGCGGGCACCTCGGGATCGATCGACAGCAAGTAGTCGAGCAGGTCCCAGCCGAAGTCGCGGTGGCGAACCTCGTCGCGCAGGATCCGATCGAGCGCCGCGCGGGCGGGGTCGCGCGTGCAGCGTTCCCGCAGGTGCTTGAACAGCGGCACCGCCACGGTCTCGCCGAGACAGAACACGCGCACGGTGGTCTCCAGGATGTCGTGCTCGAGCGATGCGCCGGCCCGGCGTGCGAGCCCGAGCTGTTCGCGATCGAGGGCGGGCGGCTGGGTGCCGCCGGCCGCGACGTAGACCTCGTGACCGAGTCGCGAGTGCGCGAGCTCGTCGGCGACGATCGCCAGCCCGGCATCGATCAGATCCGGCGGCGCCCCGATCTGGATCAGCCACAACACGAGGTGATGGGTGATCGCGGCGCTCGTGTACTCGGCGGCGATCCGCGCGAGCCACTCGTCGCGGACGCGCTCGCTCGCCGTTACTTCGGACACGGGAGCTTGCGTGGCGGCGGCGGATTGCACCGCGCGCCCGGGGGGCAGTGCATCGGCCCGTAGTCGACGTAGCACTCGGTATCGCCGGCGCGCAGGATCACCTTCAGGCTGTCGCCGTCGGCGAAGCCATCGGGGCACGTGTACGGCTGCGGCGCCGGCGGATTGCACGTCATCATCGGCTTGCCCGGTTGCGGCTTCGGGCAATCGATCGCGACCACCGCGGAGCACTCCGCCTTGCCCTTGGTCTTGAACACCGTCCACCGGCGCGTGGTCGCCGACGGTTGCCGGGGCGGTGGCGGGTTGCGGGTAGGTTCGGGCGCCGCGGCCGGGGCGCCGGGCTCGGCCGTCACCGGCTCGGCAGGCGCGGGACCTCCGGTCGGCTCCGCGATCGCGGGATCGGTCGGTGCCGGGCCGGCATTGGGTGGCGGCGGCGGTGGGTTCGAGGGAGCCGGTGCCGGTGCACAGGCCGGCATCGATGCGAGCGTCACCACGAACGGAGCGGCGAACCGGCGGCGGATCGTGCGAGCGGACATGCGGCGACGGTATCACGGCGCGCGATCCGGGCCGTGCTACCCTGGGCGACGTGGGCAAGGATGCGACGGCCAAGCTGGCGGCGATCGTCGACCGCTGTCGCGGCGACCTCTCGGCGGTCGCGGCCGAGCGCACGGCCGGCGACGCGCTCGCGCTCGAGGTCGAGGGCGATGTCGCGTTCGCCTGGCGCGTGCTCGTGCTCCGCTCGGTGATCGCCGAGCCGCCCGATGGCGATGCGGTCCGCGAGGTCTATGGCGAGATCGTCGATCGCTATCGCGCCGATCCCAAGCGGCTCGCCGAGCTGCGTCCGCTCGGCGACGAGATCCGCAAGCTCGAGGCCGATGGCGCGCTGCCGAGCGCGCTCGTGGCGCGCAGCGATCGTCGCTCGCGTCCGTAACAACCGCGCCGGGCGGTTTCGGAGAGAGACCACCCGCGATATCGTGGACCGATGAAGTTTCTGACGTTCGTGTTCGTGGCAGGCGCCCTGGTTGCCTGCGGCAAGAAGGATGACGGCGGGAGCGGTGGTGGGGCGTCGACCGGTGCCGACAAGCCAGCCAGTGGGGACGACAAAGGCGGCGATCCGAACGCCTGGAAGGATCTCTCACTCGACAAACTCGGACTCGTGGCGCACGTCCCGGGCAACGCCAAGGTCGGCGCGTTCGGCGGCATCAGCTCGGCCGACTACAAGTGCCGACTCGACGTGTTCGACAAGGGAGACACCTTCGACAACTGGGTGGCCAACATCGAGAAGGGCAACAAGGGTGGCGCGCTCAAGGACATGGTCAAGAAGGACAAGACCGACGACGACAACTGGGTGATCCAGTGGACCACCGACAAGAAGTTCGGCTACGTCGCCAGCAAGAAGATCGGCGACAAGGTCTACCAGTGCGTCAACTTCCAGGCCGATAGCCAGGAGAAGATCGACTGCACGATCAAGATGTGCGACAGCCTGAAGGCGAAGTAATCACGCGTCGCCGGCGCGCGGTGGCGCCTCCTGCTCGCGGACATCGCGCAACGCGCTCTCGATCTCGGCGGCCAGCGCGTCGAAGATCTGCTGCACCTGGGTCGCGCGCTTGCGCGCCATCCGCTTGTAGATCCGGCGGCAGCCGAACCATGCGGCGCCCAGCCAGCCGACGACGAGCACCGGTGTGAGCACGGGCATCGTGGCCATGCCGAGCGCGAGCGGCGCGACGATCGTGCCGCCGCCGACGCCACCGCCGATGCCTCCGTACACCGCACCGGCGGCCTGGGTCAGCCGATCGGACACCGCCAGCTTGGTCACGCCCTTCTTGACCGACACCGAGACCACGAGAAACGGGCCCATCTGCTTGTGACCGGTCGACGTCGTCCAGGTGAGCGACGATCGCAGCACCTCGGTGCGCCCGGGATCGCGGACGATCGCGCGGATCGGTTCGATCAGGTCCTCGAACCGGGCGGTCGGAAACTCGCCGTCGAACTCGCGGCTCGCGGCGAGCTCCAGCGGTGCGCCGAGCCAGGTCGACGCGGCGCTCCTGGTGTTCGCCGGGAGACCATCTCGACCGGCGTCGTGGACCAGATCGCTCTGGCCGGCGAGCACGAGCGCCTTCTCGTGGCGGCCCTCGAGCTCCGCGATCCGCTTGTTCGCGGAGGCGAGCTCGTCTTCGAGCGCGGCGATCCGGGCTTGATCGGCGTCGCGATCGTCACGGTAGCTCACGGGTCCAGAGCCTACCAGAGCTCGCGGTCGTGCTATCCATTGCCGCGATGTCGCTGGTCGTCCTCGACGAGGTCACGCTGCTGTTCGCGGACCGGATGATCCTCGACGCGGTTTCGCTGCGGCTCGGACACGGCGATCGCGTCGGCCTGATCGGGCCCAACGGCTCGGGCAAGACCACGCTGCTCAAGGTGATCGCCGGCGAGCAGGAGATCGACGACGGCACCGTGACGCGCGCGAACGGCGTGCGCATCGGCTGGCTGCCCCAGGAGATCGCGGTCACCGGCGGGCGGTCGATCATCGACATGATCCTGACCAGCGTGCCGGGGCGCGCCGAGCTCCACGACCGGCTGTCCTCGACGGAAGCCCAGCTCGAGGAAGCCACCAAGGCGAAGGCGGGTGACGAGGCGCTGCTCGAGCTCGCCGGCGAGGTCGCCGAGCTCCACGAGCGGCTCGATCACTTCGAGCGGTTCTTTGGCGAGCACGAGGCGCTGACGATCCTGTCCGGGCTCGGGTTTCACTCCGGCGAGGAGAAGCGCGATCTCGGAGAGCTGTCGGGCGGCTGGAAGATGCGCGCCGTGCTGGCGGGCCTCCTGTTCCAGCGCCCGGACGTGCTGCTGCTCGACGAGCCGACCAACCACCTCGACATGCCGTCGGTGGCGTGGTTCTCCGAGTTCCTCAAGCGGTGGAACCGGTGCTTCGTGCTGATCAGCCACGACCGCGAGTTCCTCAACGAGCAGATCTCGCGCGTGGTCAGCCTCGAGCTCGAGGGCCTGCGCACGTACCCCGGCAACTACGAGAAGTATCTCGCCCAGCGCGCCGAGGAAGAGACCATCCTCGCGGGTCGCGCCAAGAACCTCGCGCGCGAACGCGAGCGACTGACCCGGTTCATCGATCGGTTCCGCGCGCAGGCCAACAAGGCCGCCGCCGTGCAGTCGCGGATCAAGCAGCTCGAGAAGATGGAGTCGGTCGAGACCTATCAGAAGCGCGGCGTGATGCGGTTCTCGTTCCCGCCGACCTCGCGCACCGTCAGCGAGGTGGTGCGCATCGAGGGCCTGAAGAAGGCGTACGGCGACCACGTGGTGTTCCCGGGCATCGACCTCACCGTCAAGCGCGGAGAGAAGATCGGGATCATCGGCGTCAACGGCGCGGGCAAGACCACGCTGCTGCGGATGATCGCGGACGAGATCCCGAAGGACGGCGGCACGATCAAGCTCGGCTCCGACGTCACCGTCGGCTACTACGCCCAGCACCACGCCGACACGCTCGATCTGTCGGCGACCGTGTACGAGGTCGTGCAGCGCGTGTCCCCGGAGACCCCGCCCGCGCGCGTGCGCTCGATCCTCGGCGCGTTCATGTTCGGCGGCGATGACGTCGACAAGCCGGTCAAGGTGCTGTCGGGCGGCGAGAAGGCGCGGGTCGCGCTCGCACGCCTGCTGGTCAAGCCCGGCAACCTCTTGCTGATGGACGAGCCGACCAACCACCTCGACCTGCAGTCGGCGGAGGCGCTGGCGGCCAGCCTCGGCACGTTCGACGGCACGCTGGTGTTCGTCAGCCACAACCGCTCGCTGATCCGCACCCTGGCGACCCGGATCTGGAACGTCGAGGACGGGCACGTCGAGACCTATCCGGGCACGCTCGACGAGTACCTGTACTCGATGGCCCAGCGCGCGGCGGAGCAGCCGGTGGATGGCTCGGCGAAGTCGGATGGCGCGTCGAAGACAGGTAGCGCGAAGGGGACCGCAACCAGTGCGAGAGAGGATGACAAGCAGCGCAAGCGCCGCGAGGCCGAGGCTCGCAATCGGCGGAGCGCGCGGCTGAGGCCGCTGGAGAAGCAGGTCGCCCAGCTCGAGGAGCGGATCGGCGTGCTCGAGGCGGAGCAGAAGGTGCGCTCGGCGGAGCTCGCAGATCCGACGGTCTACGATGACGCCGCGCGCCGCAACAAGCTGTTGTCGGAGTACCAGGCCGCACAGGACAAGCTCGAACAGCTCAATCCGCGCTGGGAGAAAGCGATGGCCGAGCTCGAGGCGGCGACCGCCGAGCTCGCGCGCGAAGACGCCTGAGGGCGACGATCGGACCTGCGACGCGCTCGGTGCATCGGCATCGGGTGTAGACTCGTCCCGTGGATCTCAGCGGGCACGTCATCGACGGGAAATACCAGCTCGTCTCGATCGCCGGTGAAGGTGGGATGGCCACCGTGTACAAGGCCGTGATCCGCGGCGCCGCGGGGTTCCAGCGACCGGTCGCCGTCAAGCACATCAAGCCCGAGTTCCGCGCGCTCAAGAACTACATCGACATGTTCATCGAGGAGGCGCGTGTCGGCTCCGAGCTCGCGCACCCGAACATCGTCCAGGTCCACGACTTCTGCAGCGACGACAGCAACTACTACCTGGTGATGGAGTGGGTCGAGGGCATCGACCTCGGTGCGCTGATCAAGGCCGCGCTCGCCACTCGCCGTCCGGTGCCGTGGCCGCTCGCCGTCGCGATCGGGATCGGGACCCTGCGCGGGCTCGGTGCGGCGCACATGCGGGTCGCGCCCGACGGTAGTCCGGCCCCGGTGATCCATCGCGACGTGTCGCCGCACAACGTGCTGCTCGGGATCAACGGTGTGGTCAAGCTGTCCGACTTCGGCCTCGCCCGCGCGCGCGATCGCGCCGCCAGCCTGACGGCGCCCGGCACGGTCAAGGGCAAGCTCAGCTACCTCGCACCCGAGGTCACGTTCGGCAAGCCGAACTCGGTACAGTCGGATCTGTTCGGCGTCGGCAACATCCTGTGGGAGACGCTGTCGGGAGAGCGGCTGTTCGACGGGCGCACCGACATCGAGATCTTCAAGAAGATCCGCGTCTGCCAGGTGCCGCCGATCGATCAGCGCCGTCCCGACGTGCCGGCGGCGCTCGCGCGCGTGCTGAGCATCGCGCTCGCCGCCGATCCCAACAACCGCTACGGCTCGGCGGAGGAGTTCGCCCACGCGCTCGGGCAGGTGATGAAGGAAGCCCACATCAACGCGTCGACCGCTCTCGGTGCCGCGGTGGTCGATGCGCGCGGCGTGTTCTCGCGCGCGACCGACAACATCCCGACCGCCGACCACGAGCCGCCGCCACCGTCGCAATCGGTCGACATCGAGTTCTCGCGCGCCGACATGAGCTCCGAGCCGATCGAGCTCCCGAAGAAGAAGACGCTACACGGCGTGATGAGCGAAATGCGGTGACCACGCCCGACGTGCGTCCGCCGAAGAAGTAGCGACGTCACGTCGCGATCGTCGGTGCCGAGCCACGCTCGACCGACTTGACCTGGAACACCATGCGGTCGTCGAGCCGCACCGCGCTCAGCGAGTTGCCCCACACGCATCCGGTATCGAGCCCGATGTGGTGCGGGCCGATGTCGAGGCCGAGCGCGGCCCAGTGACCGAACACCACGGTGTGGGTCGCCCACGCGGGGTTCGGGAGCGAGAACCACGGGACGCAGCCTTTCGGGCGCCTCGCGCGGCGGTCCGGCGAACTCCGGCTCGATGCGCCCGTCGGCGTGACACGTGCGTACCCGCACCAGATACGACAGGATCGCGCGCCATCGATCGCTGCCGCCGAGGCGCGGATCCCAGCGCGGTGGTCGCTTGCCGTTGGCGGTCTGGGCGAGGAACGCGCGCCACGCCGGACCGCGCAGCTGCTGCTCGATCTCGACCGCGCGGGCGCGGACCTCCGACGCGTTCCATTTCGGGTGCAGGCCGGCGTGCACCATCAGCTGCTTGCCGTCGACATGGGCCAGCGGCCGGTGCCGCAGCCACTCGATCAGCTGGTCGCTATCGCGCGCTCCGAGCACGTCCTCGACGGTGTCGCGCTTCTTGGCGGTGGCCGCGCCGGCGGCGCGCGCGAGCAGATGGAGATCATGGTTGCCGAGCACGCAGGTGACGCTGGACTCGTGATCGATCACCCAGCGCAGCACGTCGAGCGAACGCGGACCGCGGTTGACCAGATCGCCGACGAACCACAGCTCGTCGTCGCGCGAGTACGCGATCAGGGACAGCAGGCGCTCGAGGCTCGCCATGCAACCCTGGACATCGCCGATCGCGTAGCGGGCCACGCGTCCAGTCTACTAGACCTCGACGCGCGCCGTGACGAAGCCGGTGCGGCACGAGCCGAGTCGCAGCTCGAGGGCGCCGTTGCCGCGCACGAGGTAGCTCGCCCAGGCGGCGTTGGTGGTGCCGCGCGTGCCGGGGTAGGCGGGCAGGTTCTGCCCGGAGTGCAGGCCGCGGCCCCAGCCGTCGAGGTGGCCGAGCACCTGGTACGCGCTGCCGGGATCGACGAGCTCGCAGCCATCGGCGACGCAGGTCGCGTACAGCGCCTCGTTGAAGTCGAGCTTCTTCGACGACGTCAGGCCGTACGAGCCGAGGTAGCCATCGTTGACGAGCTGGACGTCGACGCGCGTCGTGTCACCCGGCAGGGGCTGGCGCTCGATCTTCGCGATCGCCAGTCGTGGTGCCATCGCCGCGACGCGCAACAGCACCTGCGCTTGCGAGGCGCAGATCGGCGGTAGCTCGTGATACGGCGGGTTCCAGATCCCGACGCGCGGATCGATGCCTCCGATCTCGACGCGCCCGAGCTGGGGATGATCGAACGGTCGCCACGGCGGGAACGAGCGGCCGCCGTTCTCGTCGCGGTCCCACCACGCGAGCTTGACGAGATCGGCGCGCGATACTTGTTCGTAGTACTCGACGAACTTCTTCGGCCGCTCCATGCCGAGCCGCTTGAACAGATCCCACAGCTCGATCACGTAGCCGATCGCGCCGCGCTGGTTGTACGCGTAGTCGGAGAGGTCGCCGTGGATCGGCTTGTCCGGCTCGTAGAGGAACTCGTCGAAGCCCGACACCGTCGGGTACCCGGTGTGCTCGGTCATCCACGCCTCGAGCTGGCGGAACACGCCGAGGTCTTCCGGATCCATCTTGGAGTCGGGCGCGTGTCCGAGTGGCCGGATCAGCACGCCGCCGAACGTGTGGTAGTCGACCCACGCGAAGATCTCGGGATGTGCGGTCGCGAACTCGACGATGCCGCGCGACTCCGGCTCGCTCGCCGCAAACGGACCGGCGCCGATCTGCTCGTGCCCCGGCGTCCACGACCACGGGAAGTTGCGGTTGAGATCGATCGGGTTATCGCCGAGGAAGTACGGCGATGGCACGCGCTTGCCGTCGAAGTGCTCGATCATGCCCTCGGGGTAGAGCTTGTAGAACGGGCCCTCGTCCTCGAGGGTGCGCTCGACGAGGAGTCCCGGGTACTCGCGGGCTTCGACCAGCTCGCCGCCGGGATCGACGACGCGCATCGCGAACGCCTGGCCGTCGCCATCGATGTCGCCCGGGATCCAGCGCGGCGTCCCGCGCGCGACGCGCTCGTCGCGGGGGACCGAGCGGACGCTACGCCCGGTGGTCAGCACGCGCTCGGCGCCGTCGGGCGAGATCCGGGGCACCACGTAGAACAGCACGTCGCGCAGGCGCGCGAGCATCGCGGGTGGGAGATCGAGGATCTCGGAGTCGCCGGCGTGGATCCGCAGCACGTCCTCGGCCACCGACAGCGCGACGCTCGACCCCGCGAGCTCCGCGGCGTGGATGTTGCCACCTACCCAGACGGCCGGGCGGACGGTCTCGGGATCCTTGCCGACCGTGAGCAGCCACACATCGCGGCCCTCGCGGCTCTTGGCGATCGAGGTCAACCGGGTGATCTCGGGGAACGCCTCGTGCCATGCCCGCAACTGCCGCGTCAGGGTGTCGTGATCCAGATAGACGTTGCGGAACCCGAGGTTGAGGTCGGCCAGGGTGTGCGCGGCGCCGGGCATGGTGCGACGCACGTTACACGGGCCGGAACACTCCCGTCCCACTCGCCGTAGAACGATCCATAGTGAGAGGTATGCCCCCGTCGATTCCCCAGGTACGCGTGGTGCGGAAGGCTGGCCATCGGGTCGCGCTTCCCAAACCCACCCAGCCCGAGGGGACCGCATTCACGACGCACCTGCGGAATGCCTACATCCTCGCGATGGGGCTGTGGCCGCTGACCGCCGTGGTGCTGCTCCTGATCGGACTGGTGATCCTCGCCACCAACATGCAGTCCAACCCGTACTACTGATCGGGTCAGCGGTCGTCGAGCGGCATCGCGCGTAGCGTCTTCGGCAGATCGAGCAGGCTCTCGGTCGGCGAGCCGACCAGCATCGCGGGGCTCATGTTGGTGAGGCCCCACGGCTCGATCGTCCCCGCGGTGACCGCGAACGCGCCGCCGTCGATCCGACCGACCACACCGAATCCCGATCGCATCGGCACCCGCGCGGTCTCGATCACGAGCTCGGGGAGGTGGGAGACATCGATCTCGACCAGGCCGCGCTCGCAGGTCAGCACCAGGCGGTACTGCAGCACGCGCCGCTCGACGAGCAGGATGTTGCCCATCTCGGAGGTGAACACTTCCTCCCAGCCATCGACCGGGCTCCCCAGCTGGGCGAGCGCGGCGAACTCGAGATGGAACAGTCGCGGGTCGTCGATCTTGCGCGCGAGGATGCCGTTCGCGGTGACCACGCAATCGAGGAACCCGAGCGAGTGCAGCTCGGTGACCGTCGACAGGTGATCTTGTGCCCACCAAGCGCCGGGGACGTGCGGCGTGCAGCCGAGGAACACGTTCTTCGCCGAGCTGCCCTTGAGCCACTCCGAGATCGCGCACGCGACCTCGGGTGCGCTGCCGGTGTCGCCGAGGCGACGGTCGCCGTTCCACAGCACGCTGTCACCGGGCAGCCGGTGGACCGAGTCGAGGTGGAAGAACCGACCTTCGAGCGGCGGAACGAGCGACATCTTGTCGCCGACGCGCACCGTCGACACCACATCGAAGTCCTCGGGCACCACGATCGACGTCTCGCCGCGCGGGTCGAGCGCCACGAACAACAGGCCGCGCGGAGTCAGCCCCTGCTTGCGGAGCTCCTTGAGCCCGAGGATCACCGCGGCGGGATCGCGGTAGTGGAAGGTGCGGGTGGCGAGCATCGGAGCGGGCGGACTATAGGGGCAACACGCCGCTCAAGATCAAGTTCGCAATTCCGAAGTAGATCAGGATCCCGCTGACATCGACGAGGGTCGCGACGAACGGCGCCGACGCGCCGGCCGGGTCGGCCCCGAACTTCTTGAGCACGAACGGCAACATCGAGCCCGCCAGCGTGCCGCAGGCGGTGCACCCGATCACGCTGATGCCGACCGCGAGTGCGATCATGACGTAGTGGTCGCCGTAGCGCCCGAACGAGCCCCAGAGCAGCACGCGAAGCAGGGTCACGATGAACAGCACGAGCCCGAGCGCGATCCCGATCACGATCTCGCGTCGCAAGATCAGCCACCAGTCGGCACCGCGCACCTCGCCGAGCGCCATCGCGCGGATCACCAACGTCGAGGCCTGCGAGCCCGAGTTGCCACCGGTCGACACGATCATCGCGATGAACACCGCGAGCACCGGTACGCGATCGATCTGGTTCTGGAACGACTCCATCGCGGTGGTCGTCAGCATCGAGCCGACCAGCAGCAGGACCAACCAGCGCCCGCGCTTCTTGATCATGTAGCGCCGCGTCGACTGCAGGTAGGGCACCTCGAGGGCTTCCATACCGCCGAACTTCTGGGCGTCCTCGGTGGCTTCTTCCTGGACCACGTCGACGATGTCGTCGACGGTCACGATACCGACCATCTTGCCGTCGTCGTCGACGACCGGGATCACGTTGAGGTCGTGCTCCGCGAACACGCGCGACACGGCCTCCTGGTCCATGTCCTCGTGCACCCGGACCACCTCGGTCTCCATCAGCTCGTCGACCTTCTTCGTGGGATCGGCCGCGAACAGGTCGCGGAACGACACCACGCCGAGCAAGCGCTGCGACGGATCGAGGACGTACGCGTAGTAGATGGTCTCGATGCGATCGCGAGCCTGGCGCCGCAGGTAACTGAGCGCCTCGTCGGCGGTCATCTGCGGGCGCAGCCGTGCGTAACGCGTCGACATCAGACCGCCGGCCTCGTCCTCCTCGTACGCGAGCAGGGCGCTCACCTCCTTGCGCATCGGAACGTCGAGCAACCCGAGCAGCATCGCGCGGTGCTCCTCGCCACCCTCCTGGATCACGTCGGCGACGTCATCCGGCTCGAGCAGGCGCATCCACTGGCGGCGCTGGCCGGCGCGAAAGTGAATGAGCAGCGCGGCCTGATCGGATGCAGGCAGACCGATGAAGAAGTCCTCGGCATCCTCGCGCGGGAGGACGATCAACCCGTCGCTACGTTCGTCGAGATCGAGGAGTGGCCACGCGTCGCGCAGGTCCTCCTCCGACAGGACCTCTTCTTCTTCCTGGTACAGCGGCTGGATCTGCCGCGTCGGACCACGCGATGCGCGGTGTGGGAGCGTGCGCGGTCCACTCTGCGCGAGCTCGACCAGCTCGACGATCTCGCTGTCGTCACCGCGTGTCTCGGCGATCGCGCGAATCTCCGCCGCGACCTTCTCCGCTTTTTCCGGCGACAGCGTCGTGATCTCGCCGGTCGCCTCGCGGGCGCGTTCGATCGCTTCGGGGATCCCCGTGCCGTTCTCGGGGGTGTCGGCCATCGTTGACACCCTGCGCCATCCCGGCGGATTCGTAAAGTTATCGCGTGCGGGATCGACGCGTGGTCGACTGGTCGTGCGGCGATCGCCTAGGTGATCGCGCGAGCGATCGCCGACAGCGCGGCCGCCGCGGGACCACGGACCACCCCGCCGGACTCGCGCGCGATGTCACCGAACGGATTGTCCTCGAGGTTGATGTCGACGATCGTCGCGCCGGCTCGGGCTCCGAGCGACACGACTTGCCACGGCAAGTTGGTCTGCGCCGAGGTGCCGGCGACCACGATCAGGCACGCCTCGCCGGCGAGGCGTCGCACGGTATCGAGGTGGTAGCGCGGCTCGTCGTAGCTCTCGTCGAACCACAACACGTGGGGGCGTCCGAGTCCGCCGCACCGCGGACACACGAGCAGTGGTCGCGCATCGTCGGGAACCGGCTCGCCTTTTTCGAGCGCGGTGACCGCATCCGGAATCGGCCACGCCTCGGGCGTGCACTCCGCGGCGCAACGCATCCGCGAGATGTCACCGTGGATCGCGTGGACGTGATGCTCGGCGCTGCCCGCGCGGACGTGCAGTCCGTCGACATTCTGGGTCACCAGCGCGAACCGGTCGGGAAGGGCGTCGCCGACCGCGACCAGGGCGCGATGTCCGTCGTTGGGCTCGGCGCTCCGGCACACGCCGCGGCGGTACAGGTACCAGGCCCACACGTCCCACGGCATCGCATCGAATGCCTGGTGGGTCGCGAGCTCGGCCGGGTGGTACTCGGTCGCGCCCACCGTCCAGTACCCCTCCTTGCCGCGAAACGTCGGGATCCCGCTCTCGGCCGACACACCGGCGCCGGTCAGCGCGATCACGCGTCCTTCGCGGGCGACCGCGGCGCGGCACGCATCGAGCACGTCGTCGGCGGCGTTGGGTCCCGTCATGGTCGCGATAGTAGCAAAACCGCGCAGACGCAGACGGTGCGCTACACTGGGTGCATGGCTCGCTGGCTACTGGTCCTCGTCGCGGTGCTGGCGAGCGCGTGCTCGAAGCCCAGCGAGGAGAGCAGCGCGAAGAAATGGCCGGCACCACCGCCGTCCGGAGAGGTGCAGATTCCCCCGGAGCTGTCGATCGCGGTCACCGTCGACGGTGCGAAGCACGCCGCGATCACCGCGGCGACATTGAAGTCGACCAAGCCCGACTTCTCCGATGCCGAGCGCAAGGCGTGGTTGATCCCGACGCTGGTCCCCGACGCCCACGACGTCCACACCGTCGAGGCATCGTCATCCGCCGGCATCAGCATGAAGTTCCGCAGTCCGACCGCCGATGGCGTCGAGCCGGTGCTGTTCCTGACCCGCCGGGGCGAGGTCATCGTCTCGGCGCTCGATCCCAAGGACCCGTTCCCCGGCCATCACGGCCAGGGTGGTCGGCTCCACCGTCCCGGCGATTCGATGCCGCATCTCGAGAAGGTCACGCGACTCGAGATCACGCAAGCCACGCCGTGACGCCATCGGCGCCCGCCGCGATCAGGGGCGTCGCCCCGGCGGGAGGCTCGCCGGCCAGTCCGAGCCGGGTCGCACCGGTTCGCTGGTGGAGCGCGCGTGCGACCCACCCGAAGCTGTAGCGCGCGTTGACCTCGCAGATCGCGAACCGGCGGTGTGGCCCATCGCGATACGCGAAGCCGTCGACCGCGATCGGTCCCGCGTAACCCGCATTCGCCAGCGCGGGACCCGCCTCCGCGAGCACGCGATCGAGGGCCGCGTGTTCGCCGGGTTCGAGCGCCGGCATCGCGAGATCGATCGCCGCGAACCCGCCGCGCGGTCCGATCGCGAGGCCGTGCGGATCCTCGGCGACGATCTCTCCTTCGACTCCTTCGACTCCTTCGACTCCTTCGACTCCTTCGACGACCGATGCCAGCACGCCGATGTCGAGCACGCGGTCGCACCACGGCTCGATCACGAGGGCGCCGCACGCCGCCAGCATGCGCGTCAGGTGCGCGCGCTGCTCGCCGGTCGGCGGACCGTCGCCGCGGCAGCGATCGCGTCCCGCCGCGGTCCACGCGGCCTTGGCGATCCAGGCGCCCGCGAACACGCTGTCTCTCGCGGCGATGCGGACGCGATCGTCGAGCTCGGCGATCGACGTGACGCTGCACGCTCCCGGCAGCCCGATGCCCGCCGCCTCCGCGATCGCGTGTGCGAGGCGGCGATCGTTGGCCGGCTTCGCGGCCGGATCCGCCCAGCGCAGATCCGCGCGTGGGGGCGTTCCGACGCGAACGTCAAACCGCACGCCCAATAGCTCGCGCAGCGGCTCGATGCGGGATAAATCGATCGCCGCCGGGGTCCACACCTCGAGCGCGGTGTCCTCGGGGGCGAGCGCCGCGACCAGCGTGCCGTAGAGGGCGATCCGCGATCGCACGGCCACCGAGACGGTCAGCCCGCTCCAGCGCGACTCGCAGTCGAGGTTGGCGTCGATCGCGAACACGCGAAGCTAGCGCGGTCGCGGGTGACGGACGTCGAAGTTGGGCGGTCGGTCGGGATTGCAGTTCGGTCCGAACCCCTTGGCGTCGAACTCGTACTCGACGGAGCCCGACTCGCCGTGCGCGGAGGTCTCGACCCGCACGATGTGCTTGCCCGCGCGTGCGGGGCTGCAATAGCCGAGCAGGTAGTAGCGCTTCGACATCGCCTCGATGCGGGCCGCCATCTTGTCGAACGAATCGGAGATCTGGGCGCGGTCCTTCGACAGGATCGCGCCGTTACGCCCGATCTCTCGGAGCTCGCTGTCGTCGATCTCGGCGCCGACCCCGATCACCATGACGTCGACCTGGCGATCGTCGAGCGCCTTCTGCAGATCCTCGCGCGGCACGCGCGCGGCGCGGTCGGTGCCGTCGGTGAACACCACCAGGGTGCCGAACGTGAGTGGCGTCGGCGACGACCGCATCTGCCGGTTGAGCACCTTGAACCCCTCGATCACGGCACCGTTGAGGTTGGTCGACGGGTCGCGCGCCTTGTAGGTGTCGAGCCGGGCGATTCCGGCGGCCGCGCCACCACCCGAGGTGAACCCGACGATCGGCTGGATCCGCGGGCTGCCGTCGAACACGTAGACGGCGAGCTTCTGGTACTTCTCGACCCGCTTGGCGAACGCCGCGGCGGACTGCGTGATCACGGGGACGTCGTCCGACTCCGACACGCTGCCGCTCATGTCGATCAAGAGCAGCGTGTAGTGGCTGGCCGCGACCTCGGGGTTGAGGATCGTCTGCTTGCTCTCGAGCGCCGACACCGGCGAGCCGTCCTCGTAGATCCGGAACTTGTCGGCGGTGAGGCCCGCCACCGGTTCGCCATCCGACGTGTCGACGGTGAAGTACACCGCGACGTTCGACGGCCGCTGGGCGCTCGAGTCGATCTTGGTCAGCCGAAGACTCCCGCCGCAGGCGGAGACCGCCGCGAGGGCGATGGTGAACGGGATGGCGGCTCGCATGTGCGATCGAGCCTACCGCGGTTCGCCGCTCGGGCGCTTGGCGGCGACGGCTTCGAGCCGGTCGACGAACTCGTCGTCGAGCCCCGCGCGCTCGCGGGCGGTGCGATCGAAGCGCGCGCCACGGGCACGGTGCGGGCCGAGCGGCGGCTGCACGGTCCGCGTGTAGACGTCCCACGCGTCGGCGTCGGCGCCGGCGAGTCGCCGCATCCAGATCCAGCCGAAGTGGACGTGCGAGATCTCGTCGTCGTGAACGCGGTCGAGGACCTCCGCGGTCTCGGCGTCGCCGCACGCACGTGCGGCAGCTGCGTAGTCTCCCGCGAAGTCGAGGTTGGCGTTCTCGAACGTCAGGCCCATGACGCAAACGAATGCGAGCGGCGAGGTCAGCTGCGCGAGCTGGTTCCAGAAGTGCCCGGTGACGGGATGGTCGCCGAGCCGCACGCCGTGCGCGGCGAGCCGGTCCTCGTACAGCGCCATGTGGCGCTGCTCGTCGCCGAGGATCGCGACCAGGCCGCGCCGGAACGCGAGCGGTGCGTCGGGGAACGCGAGCAGCGCCCACGCGAACAGCTCGATCGCCTGGAGCTCGTGGTTGGCCAGCGCGTGGAGGATGCGAGCGCGCTGCGCGGGGTCGCGCATGCCGGCGATCGGCGGGACCCGCGCGGCGCGGCCCGGGACGATCATCAGGTTCTCGGGACGCCCCGGCGCCGGGAGGCGTAGCGGCGGTTCGGTGTCGGCGAGCTCGAGGTCGACCGGCGGCGGGACGCGCTTGCCGTCGAGTGTCGTCGCCTCGACCAGCTCACGCGCCCAGGTTCGCGCGTT
Organism: uncultured delta proteobacterium; assembly: GCA_963772655.1. Taxonomy (GTDB): domain Bacteria; phylum Myxococcota_A; class Polyangia; order Haliangiales; family Haliangiaceae; genus JABFXX01. Next base: position 2,252,900 of record CAVYYE010000002.1, on the reverse strand, counting down.
CACGCGACGTCGCGAGCGAGCCGCCCGCGTGTTCTCACGCAGCGTGCGTGATCGAGTGGGTGCCTCATCGCGGGGCGGTTCGCGGAAGCGACGCTGATGATCCCCGACGGCGCCGGAACACCAGCGTCATCACGCCGAGACCGAGCAGCATCGCACCGGGACCACCGTGGCCGCCGGCATCGCAGCACCCGCCGCTCGCGTTCGGCCAGCACACGCCGTTGGACGCGCCGGTGGCCACGCACTCGAAGTCGTTGGGGCAGCTGCCGGCCGACAGATCGCAGCCCTCGACGCAGTACGCCTCGCCGCTCGCACCGTCGGTCACGCAGTGGTGGGACAGACACTCGGTGTCGGCCTGGCAGAACACGCCCAGCCCGCCGGGGGCGTCGGGACCGGCCACGCACAGTCCCATCACGCAGACGTCGGTGCCCTCGCAACCGGCCGCGGCCGTACACGGCGGACCGAGGTCGATCGCGACCGGCTCGGACGTCGCCGGCGTGCCCTGGACGTCGAATGCCTTGGCTTCGAGCGTGTGCATCCCCTCGGGGAGATCGGGGGCGACCAGCTCGTACGGCGCCTCGGTGGTCGAGGCGACCATGTTGCCGTCGACGATCAGCTCGACGTGCTCGACCGCGACGTCATCGGTGGCGTCGACGTGGGTGATGAAGTGTGGTTGGACCTTCTTGTTCGCCGAGGGCGACGTGATCGACACCGAGGGTGGCGTCGGTGCGCCCGGTCCGAGCATCGCGAGCAGGTACTCGTAGGAGTTCTGCATCCCGCTGCTGCAATCGCACGGGCGCGCGTCGTACTCGCCGCACGATGCGTCGGCGGCCTGGAACCGCTTCGGTAGCGGTCCGTTGAGATAGGTCATCGGGTCGGCGTTGTTGAGCTCGTGCTCGAGCCCGAACGCGTGGGCGGTCTCCTGCGCGACCACGGCGCAGATCTGGTTCGCGTTGTTGCCCCACACGTCGAACGTGAACGTGATCGCGTTGGGGATGTCGTTGCAGGTGAACGGCGACACGCCACCCGCACCGGGAATGTCGTTGCGGAGGTCGTTGTTGTGACCGCCGACGATGTGCTCGTAGTGCGGCACGTTCCCGGGGTCGACATCGGTGACACCGATGTTGAACGGCGCGTAGGTCGCGCGCACGCAGTCCATCATCGCGTTCCACACCGCGTCGCCGCGGGTGAACGGACCGATCGTCACCGTGCCCATCGCGAGCGACGAGATGTCCTGGCGCGAGTCGTCCTCGCTGCCGGGTTGCAGGATGCAGCCGGTGTCCGGACAGCGACGGATGTAGATCAACCGCGACGACGGCTCGGCGGGCACCGCGAGCTGCTGCGCGCGCGGCTGCAACGTCGGGAGGTCGATCTTCATCGGGCGCGGAGACGCGACCGCGACGGCGGCGCTGCACGCGACCGCACACAGGGAGCCCCAGAGCGTTGTCGACGCGCGCATCAGTTCCGCTTCCTCCGCCGCACGAACACCAGGGCCGCGAACCCGAGGCCGACCGTGATCGGGCCGCCCGGGCCATTGCCGGTGTTGCAGCCACCATCGCTGTAGCCGGGGAAGCACACACCCGTGCCATCGTCGAGGCCGGTGTCGGCGCATCCGAAGCCGCTCGGGCACTCGCCGCCGCCGAGGTTGCACGGCTCGACGCAGTACGAACCGTCGGCGGTGTGGGCGCACTGGCCGGAGGCGCACTCGCTGCCGTCGGAGCACGTGGTACCGAGGCCACCCTGGACGCCCGGGCCGGGAACGCAGCGGCCGCCGATGCAGGTGTCGGTGTCGTTCGGGCAGTCCGACGGCTTGCCGCACGGCTCGCCGATCGTGACGGAGATGGTCTGGCTCGCAGGCGTGTTGGCGATGTCGTAGCCGGTCACCTTGACCATGTGGTTGCCCTCGCCGAGGTCCATCGGTGCGTTGAACGCGTAGGGCTTGGTGGTCAGGCTCTGGACGAGCTGGCCGTCGACGTAGAGCTCGGCCTTGGTCACGCCGGCGTCGTCGGTGATCGTCGCCGACACCGGGAATCCGGGACTGACGCTATCGCCGTTCTTCGGATTGTCGATCGTGACGGTGGGCGGCGTCGGAGTGCCGTCGCCGAACAGGCCTTTGATCTTCTGCACCGAGTTCTGCGTCGAGCCGCCGCACACGCAGTTGCGCTCCTGGTTGTTGGTACCTCCACACTGGATGCCGTAGGCGGATCCGTTCGAGCAGTCGCTGCCACACCGTACCGGTGCGTCCTTGAAGTGGCGGCGGCCGTTGTACGAGTAGTACGTCATCGGGTCGCTGGCGTCGGCCTCGTGGTCGAGCGACCACGAGTGGGCCATCTCCTGTGCCGCGGTCGCGCAGATCTCGTTGTAGTTGTTGCCCCAGACGTCGAACACGAACACCAGCGAGCTCGGGATCGTGCCGCAGGTCGCGGGCGATACGCCGCCGACGCCGCTGTCGAAGCCGAGCTGCGTCGGCGAGCCGCCGACCATGATCTCGTAGTGCGGTTGCGAGCCCGGATCCTGATCGGTGATCGTGACACCGAACGGCGAGAACACCTCGTGCATGCACTGCATCGTGTTGTTCCACACGGTGTCGCCGCGCGAGAACGCGCCGAGCGTGCCCTGCGAGACCCCGATGATCGTCGAGCGATCGGGCGATGCGGTCGAGCTGTTGCTGCCCGCCCGCTGGACGGTGCACGGGTTCGCGCTGCCGCAGCGGTGCATGAAGATGATGCTGGAGTCGATGTTGGGCGTGGCCAGGCCGAGCTCCGACGAGTCCTGCCACACGGTGATGAGCTTCCGGCTCTGTACGACGAGTGGCTGTGCGTCCTCGTCGATCGAGTCACCTTGACCGGGGAAGACGTTGACGTAGGTCTTGCCGGGCTCGGCGTGAGCGATGTTCATTCCACCGAGAACAAGCACCGACAAGGTCAGGAGCTGTCGCGTCATGACCTACGTTTCTACACGACGCCAACTCACCCAACTAGCGAAAAACGATGGCTAATCCTGTAGCCAGTGAGGTCTCGTTACCGCACCTCGGGTGCGCAACAATCGCGCGAGCTCGCTAACCGCTCGACTCCTGGAGCCGAGTCCGCTTACTTGCGGCGGCGGCGCAGCGAGAACGCCAGGCCGATCCCCAGGAGGAACAGACCCCCGGTGGTCTGGCCACCACCCGCGTTACAGCCGGCACCGCCGGAATCCGCACCCGGCCAGCACACGCCACCATCGCCGGCGGCGACGCAGCCGAACCCGCTCGGGCAGCCGTTGAGGGCCGGATCACAGGGCTCGACGCAGTAGTGGTTGCCATCGGCGTCGGCCGCGCACTGACCCGACGCGCAGTCGGTGTTGTTGCCACAGTCGGTGCCGAGCCCGCCTCCGACACCGCTACCGCGAACACACCGACCATCGACGCACACGTCGGTCGCGTTCTCGCAGTCGCTCGACGTGTCGCACGGCATCCCGAGCGACGCGTGGATCGTGTCCTTCGCCGGCGTGCCGCCGACGTCGTACGCGGTGAGCTCGATCGCGTGGTTGCCCTGTGCGAGATCGGCGGGCGCGTTCCACACGAACGGAGCCTGCTCCAGGGTCGAGATCAGCTGGCCGTCGATCCGGAGCTCGACCTTGCTGATGCCGACGTCGTCCATCGCCATCGACTTGATCGGGAACTTCGGCTGCAGGTTGGTCGCGCCGTCCATCGGATCGGTGATGGTGATCGTCGGCGGCGTCGGCGTGTTGCCACCGAACGTGTCGAGGATCTCCTTGTAGCTGTTCATCGAGCTGCCGCCACACTGGCAGCTACGCGCGCTGTACTCGCCGCAGGGACCGTCCTCGTTCTGGTACTGCTTCCGCGACGGCCCACTCTGCAGGTACGTCATCGGATCGCGGTTGTCGAACTTGTGGTCGAGACCCCACGAGTGTGCGGTCTCCTGCGCGACGGTCCAGCAGATGTCGTCGACGCTGCCGCCGTAGATGTTGGAGAAGCTGTACGAGATCGCGTTCGGCAGGTAGCCACAGCTGAACGGCGACACACCGCCGACGCCGTTGGGCTGACCGATATCACCGGGGCGGCCGGCGACGATCGCCATGTGGTAGTTGCCCGAGCTCGGACGCTGGTCGACGATCTGCACGCCGAACGGCGAGTACGTCTGCTTGACGCACTGGACGACCTGCTGCCACACCGAGTCCGAATACGCGAACGGCTGCACCGTCGAGTTCGAGTTCGGGATCTGCGAGGTGTTGGTCAGCGAGTTGTCGTAGCCGACCTTCATCTGGCAGCCGTTCGGCTTGCAGTTGTTCAGGTAGATGACGTTCGAGAACCCGGCCGCGGCGTGAACCTGGTCGTAGCCGTTGTACGAGGGCACGCCATCCGCCACCCACTGATAGGTGCGTAGGGGCTGCGACCATGGCGTCTGCAACGGATTGTCCGGGACATCCAGGGTGTTGTTGTCCGCAGCGGCCCGACCCACGAGGCCGAACACCATCAATCCCGCCGACACGATGGCGATGGTTCCCTTCATGGCCGTCTTGGTAGCCGATCCAGTGGATCCACGAAAAGGTCGCTGCCCTGGCTTTGACTTGCGCCATCGAGATGTGACGGCCGCAACGATGCGATGCGCGCGGGCGGCAGTGGCAACGACTGGATACAGTTAGAGGAATCCCGAGGTCACGACGAACGCGACATAGGCCGCAACTAGCAGCAAACCCTCGGCACGCGAGATCCGCCGCGAGCCTCGCAAGGTGAGCACCCCGAGTAGCGTGATCGCCACCAACCCGACCAGCTCGACGAGGTGCATCGGCTGAAGCTCGATCGGTTCGAGGTAGGCCGTAACCCCGAGCACCAAAAACACATTCAACAGATTCGAGCCGACGACCGAGCCGACGACCAGCGCGGAGTGACCGCGTCTCGCCGCGACGATCGACGCGATCAGCTCCGGCAGCACGCACCCGAGCGACATCACCGTGAGCCCGAGCATGCGTTCGGACATGCCGATCTGGGTGGCGACGTTGCGGGCGCCGCGCACGAACAGATCCGATCCCGCGACCAAGAGGCCGAGGCCGGCGATCGCGATCATCGCGGCGACGATCGGCGACCGCCGCGGGCGCGCGCGACCGCCCATCGCGGCGCCGCTTGCCCACACCACCGACTCCTGGGGATCCGGATCGATCTCGTCGACGTCGGACCCTTCAGACGTGGGCTCGAGGCGCGCCGACACCGTGAGCGTGAGGATCGTGAAGATCACGGCGCAGCCGATCAGCGTCAGCCCCTCGAACCGCGACAGCGTGCCGTTCCACAGCACGAGCGGCACCGCGATCGCGGAGCCGAGCAGGATCGGGATCTCGCGCTTGATGATCCGGCTGTCGACGGTGGGTGGCGAGATCAACGCGGTCAGCCCGAGGATCAGCGCGATGTTCGCCGCCGACGAGCCGATCACCGTGCCGAGCGCGATCGCGGGATGGTGGGTGAGGGCGGTCTTGGTCGCGACCGCGAGCTCGGGCGCCGCGGTGCCGTACGCGACCACGGTCAGACCGATCACGAGCGGGGTGACGCCGAACGCGCGCGCGGCCGCGGCCGAGCCGCGGATCAACCACTCGGCCCCCCAGTAGAGGACCGCGATGCCGATCACTCCGATCGCGATATCGAGCGCGAACGTCACGCGCGCGTCATCTTAGAAGAATTCGAGCTCCGCGTTGGTTCGCGATTCCCGATTCGTGAGGGTTGGTGCTCTCCGGAACGAGAATGTTTCGCGGTCAGCTGCCGAACTTGTACGGCACATCCTCGGTGCGGGCGAGGAACCGGGCGTGGTGCTCGAGGTTGTCGAGCTCCTGGATGTTCTCGGAGTGGTAGATGCCACGGATCTTCAGGTTGCCGTCGACCAGGAGAAACACGCCCTGGTGGGCGATCTTGGGGACGCCGCCCTTGCTGGTGCCGGTGCGGTCCATGTTGATGAAGAACACGCCGGTGACGAGCGACTCGATCGCCTGCTTGGGACCGGTGAGGAACTTCCACCGCGACGAATCGGCGTGAAACCGATGCGCGTAGGCGAGCAGGCGCTCCGGCGTGTCGTACTCGGGGTCGACCGAGATCGTCACCAGCTTGATCGCGGCTCCCTGGGGATCTGCGGTGTGCTCCTGCATCTTCGCGACCTGCCCCGCGATCGTCGGACAGATCGAATCGCAGCGCGTGAACACGAAGCTGACGATCGTCGGGTGACCGCGGAGGCCGTCCTCGGTGAAGGTCTGGCCGTACTCGTCGGTCAGCGAGAATGCCGGAACGGTACCGAGGTCCTGGAGTTTCGGATCCTTCTCGCGGCTGACGTAGGCGTAGACGAGCACGGCGATCGCGATCGCGATGACGCCGAGCATGGCGAGGAGGATGCGGCGTCCGCTGATGCGCGGTTTCGCCACCGGCAGATCGTCGGAGGTCGCGATGTTCACGGCGCGAACCTGGCAGATCCGACAGGTGTTTGCACGCGCCATGACCGGCGCGCGACATGACACCGCACAATCTCGGAGCATCCGACCTATCCCCCCGTAACTCGTCGTACGATGGGACGTAAGGGTCGGGGAGGACCATGGCTGACAACATTCCATCGAGCGAGATCACGCCGCCGGAGGTGTACTTCAACCGGCGCAACTTCATCCGCGGCGGCATCGTCGCGGCCGGGGCCGTCGGGACCGGATTTCTCTATCGCAAGATCAACCACGTCGATCTGGTCGAGAACACCGCCGCGCAGCTGCCGGGGCTGGTCAAGCCCGAGGATGCCGTGGCGCGCGGCTTCGTGGTGCAGGGCGAGACGCTCACACCCGAGGTCCAGGTCACCAACTACAACAACTTTTACGAGTTCACGACCAACAAGGATGGCGTCGCGGCGGCCGCCGCCGGCTTCGATACCTCGAACTGGAAGCTCCAGGTCGACGGGCTGTGCGATCAGAAGACGTTCGACCTCGACGACATCCGCAAGATCGCACCTCCCGAGGAGCGGATCTTCCGGTTCCGCTGCGTCGAGGCGTGGTCGATGGTCGTGCCGTGGGCCGGCTACTCGCTGTCCAAGCTGCTCGCCAAGGTCAACCCGCAGGGCAGCGCGAAGTACGTCGCCTTCACCACCCTGAACGATCCGCAACAGATGCCGGGGCTCACCAACCCGATCCTCGAGTGGCCGTATCGCGAGGGCTACCGCCTCGACGAGGCGATGAACCCGCTCTGCACGCTGACCACCGGCCTCTACGGCAAGGAGCTACCGCCGCAGAACGGCGCGCCGATCCGGATCATCGTGCCGTGGAAGTACGGCTTCAAGAACGTCAAGACGATCGTCAAGATGTCGCTGGTCGAGAACCAACCTCCGACGAGCTGGAACAAGTACGCACCCAAGGAGTACGGGTTCTACGGCAACGTCAATCCCAAGCACGACCATCCGCGGTGGAGTCAGGCCACGGAGCAGCGCATCGGTGAATCCGGGCGTCGACCGACCTTGATGTTCAACGGCTACAGCGACGAGGTGGCAAGCCTCTACGCGGGGATGGATCTCGATGTCTACTTCTGAGGCCGCCAGCGTCGCATCGAAATCGACCCCGATGTCGGCACCGATCGTCGACGGCAAGCTGGCCAAGTGGTTCGTGATCGTCGGTGGGCTCGTGCCGGGCGCGCTGCTGCTGTGGGATGCCCAGCACGGTCAACTCGGCGTCAACGACGTCAACTTCGCGATCCGCTCGACCGGCATGGTCGGGCTCGTGTTCATGACGCTGTCGCTCGTGATCACGCCGCTTCGCAAGCTCACGGGGTGGTCGTGGTTGCTGTCGGCGCGCCGCAACCTCGGCGTCTACGGCTTCCTCTACATCCTGGCGCACTTCACGATCTTCTGGCTGTACGACCGCGGCGGTAGCATCACGAGCACGTTCGAGGAGATCACCGAGCGCGTGTACCTGTGGTTCGGGTTCGGGGCGCTCGTGATCATGCTCCCGCTCGCGCTGACGTCGTTCGACGGCATGGTGACCAAGCTCGGGCCGAAGCGGTGGAAGCTGCTCCACCGGCTCGCGTACGTCGCCGTCGCGTTCGGCATCATCCACTTCTACTTGCTGCTCAAGGCCGACAAGTCGCGCGCGATCTGGTTCTTCACGGCGTTCGGCGTGCTGATGACGTATCGCGTGGTCCGTCACTACTTCGATCTCCGCGGCGAGGTCGCGTCCGCCAAGGACAAGCTGACCGCGGTCAAGAAGCAGGCGAAGGCCGCCGGCAAGAAGAAGTTCTGGTCGGGCGAGCTGCGGATCGCGCGGATCTTCGAGGAGACCCACAACGTCAAGACCTTCCGCATGGTGCCGAGGGACGGTGGCTCGCTGCCGTTCGAGGCGATCGCCGGCCAGTACATCAACCTCGCGCTCACGATCGATGGCAAGCGCGTCAATCGCTCGTACACGATCGCGTCGTCGCCGACCCGCAGCGCCTACGTCGAGATCTCGGTCAAGCGCGATGGCCTGGCGTCGAAGTACCTGCATGCGAACGTGAAGGAAGGCGACACGCTCAAGGTCAGCGCGCCCGCCGGGAAGTTCTACTTCCACGGCAACGAGGCCGACCGCGTGATCCTGATCGCCGGCGGCGTCGGCATCACACCGATGATGTCGGTGATCCGATGCATGACCGATCGCGGATGGCAGGGTCAGCTCTACCTGATCTTCGTGGTCAAGAAACGCAACGACGTGATCTTCGAGGACGAGCTGACCTACCTCGCGAGCCGGTATCCCAACCTCCACATCAAGATCACGTTGACCCAGGATCCCGACGCCGAGCCCGGCGGGATCTACGACGGCGCGCACGGCCGGATCAGCAAGGAGCTCGTCCAAGACTTCGTGAGCGGGCACCCAGCCGGGAGGTCGACCGCGGAAGCGAAGTCGAGCAACCAAGACTTCGTGCCTGGCGGTCTCGCCGGCATCCGCGTGATGCTGTGCGGTCCCGAGCCGCAGATGCAGGCCGCGCGCGCGCTGTTCGTCGACGAGCTCGGCGTACCGAACGACGCGGTCCACGAGGAGGCGTTCGTGTCGCCGCCCCCGGCGAAGAACGACGCCGAGGCCGATGCCGAGATGACCGAGCCCGAGCCGCCGGCCGGGGATGTCGATGGCGCCTACGTCGCGACGTTCAAGAAGTCCGGCAAGCTGATCGACCTCGACGGCATGACGCTGCTCGAGGCCGCCGAGGACAACGAGATCGCGATCCCGTTCGAGTGCCGGTCGGGGATCTGCGGGCAGTGCAAGACCAAGCTGATCTCCGGACGCGTCGTGATGGAGGCGCAGGACGCGCTGACCTCGTCGGACAAGAAGAAGGGGCTCGTGCTCGCGTGTCAGGCACGGGCGGTTCAGAACTGCGAGGTGGACGCATGAGAACGGAGCTCGCGATCGCGATCGGGGTTGTCGGCGTGGTAGTCGCCGCGGCGTGCCATCCCAAGGCCGACAAGGAAGACCGGTGTCACGACGTCGTCGCGCACATGCGTAAGGTGTCGGCGATGCCGATGCGCGACGGCGACGTCATGATGTTCATGGGCGCGTGCAAGATGTGGTCGGACAAGACCATCGACTGCATGCTCGCCGCGAACAACGACGACGAGCTCAAGGCTTGTCGCGCGATGGAGCACTAGCAGCGACGGCGCAGTTGCGCGCGCGATCGCGATCGGGTCGACTGGTGCCGTGGGGAAGCGCCCGTCGAAGTCTCCGGACCGCCCCCGGCGCGCTCGCCGCGGGCGGCAGGCCGACGATCGCCGGCGTGCGCGGCTCTACCTTGCCGAGCTCGCATGGCTGATCGGGTACCCCGATCCCACCGGCTGGCGCCGACTCGATACCGGTGACGCGGTCGCTCTCGACGGTGTCATGGTGTCGCGCGCCCGGCGTGCCGCGCGCACGGTGCAGCGCGAGTATCCCGCGGCGTTGCGCGCGCTGGTCGGGGATGTCGCCCGGTGGTGGCGCGTTGTCGACGCCAAGCTCGCGTGGTGCAGCGCCTGGATCGCCGGCAAGCCCGCGGTGCTCGATCCTCGTGCTCCGGGATTCGGGTCGACGGCACGGCTGACCCGCGTACTCGATCGGCTCGAGCGCGGGCCGCTGGCGGCCGCGGCGCGCGCGATCGCGATCGCGTGGCTCGACGAGCCGGCCGCGGTGGTGCACGCGCTGGCGTGGCTCGAAGCGCGAGAGGATGCGCTCGGATCGATCGCCGAGCTCGGCGGCACGCGGTCGGTGGTCCTGACGTTACTGGTGCTGGCGATCGGTCACGATCGGCGCGACCGGCGCAACCGGCGGAGCGCCAGCGACGAGGCCGGCGTCGACGCCGTGATCGCCGCGCTCGCGTGCGACGCGCCGAATGCCCGGTATGCGTTCAACCGTGTCGTCGAGCTCGACCACCGTATGCGTAACCCGCGCAACAAGACGAAGACGACTCCCGCTCCACGCACGCGCGCGCGTCTGGTCGCGTGGGTGGAACGGCTCGCGGCGGCGGGTAGCGACCATCGTGTGCGGGCGCTCTCCCTCGTGGCCGTCGCGGGGCTCGCGCGCGCGCTCGAGCCGTGGGAGCGGTGGGAGCGCGAGCACGCGAGCTTGTTCGCGCGTGCCGAGGAGCTCGCCGAGCACGAGTTCGACAACTGGGACCGGGCGATCCACGTCGAGCGCCTCGGGGCGCGCCTCGGCGCGGCCCGCCGAAAGGCGCCGACACCGTTCACGATCTCGGACCTGACGCTCGAAGTCGACATGCTGTCCGGCGTGGTGATGCGTCGCTTTCACGCGTCGATCGTGCGGCTGATCGGCGCGATGGCACGGCGAAGCGAGCTCGCCGCCGATGCGCCGCTTCGCATGTTGCTGCACGTCGCGCGGGTCGCTGCGTGCGCTGGCGACGACGAGCACCCCGAGTGGCTGTGGGACGCGCTCGCCGAGGCGATCGAGGGTGGTGCGCCGATCGCGCTGCTGTGGCCGTGGCAGACGGTGTTCGCCAGCGACGCGCGGAGTTGGGTCGATTCCGATCTCGTCGAGGGTGCCCGTCGGCGCAGCGATCTGCCTCGCCTGGTCGGGCTGCTCGCGACGATCGCCGCACGCGAGTCTCCGGCGACGATCGAGACCGCGCATCGGGCCGCGACGTGGCTGTGGGCCGGGCTGCCCGTGGCCACCGTGGTCGAGCTCGTGAGCGACGCGGATCCGAGCGACGACATCCCCGCGATCGATGTCGCCCGGGCGGCGCGCCTTCTGTCCGACGGCACGGCGCGCGACGTCGTGGCGGTGGCGCGGCCGCTCGCGGAGCTCGAGAGCGCGGAGCGCTACGAGACCGTGCGCCGCGTGGTCCGCTTCATCGAGCACGCGGTCGCGACCGGCATGGGCTGGGTCGCACGCGACGCACTGATCGGCACCCACCGCGCCCTCCTGGTCGACGTCGCGCAGATCACCGGGGCGATCGCGAGGCGATCGGCGTGGCCGTCGCTGCTGCGACCGGCGAACACGGCGTGGATCGAGCGCTATCCCGCACCGCTGCATCCGGCGCTTCACCGGATCGCGGCCGCGGATCCCGATGCCGAGCGCATCGCCATCAAGCGCCTGGCCGCGGAGTTTCCCGACCCGGTCGCGCTGCGCCGCGAGATCGATCGGTTGCGCGAGTCCGGTGCCGCTCCGAAACGCCTCGCGAGCCTCGAGCGTCGACTCGCGACGCCGACGGTGCCGTCGCCGGCCCGCCTCGCCAACCTGGCCCGACGTCTCGACGCCTCCGCGTGTCAGCTCGCCCTCGCGAGGTTCGCGCGCGAGGCCACGCATACCGCGGCGGCGCGCGCGATTCGCGTGCTCGGGACTCGACGGCTGGCCCGCGTGGGCCGAGCCGACCGATCGCACGCGCGCGGCACGGATCCGCGAGATCGTGTTCGCGCTCGCCGAGCTGGAGGCCGTGGATCGCGAGCTCGCCGGACGGTTGTTGCGCGTCCGGAGCGGTCCACCGCCGTGGGATCTCCGCGAGGCGCCGGCCAACCGCCGGTTCCTCGACGGCATGCGCGCGGCCGGGATCGATCCCGAGCCGTGGCTCGACACCACGTCGCGCGAGGTGCGCGTGGGTGCAGGCGATCGGATCGACCTCGCATTGTGCGCGGATCCGCTCGAGGTGTTCGAGATGGGGGCCCACTTCGACACCTGCCTGTCGCCCGATGCCTTCAACTACTTCTCGGTGGTCGCCAACGCGGCCGACATCAACAAGCGCGTGCTCTACGCGCGGCGCGGCGAGCGCGTCGTCGGCAGGTGCCTGCTCGCGCTCACCGATGCGTTCGCGATCGTCACCTTCAATCCGTACTGCCACGAGCGGATCGACTTCCCCGCGATCGTGCGGGACTTCGCGACCGAGCTCGCCGCGAGGATGCGCACGGTCGTGGTCGCGGGCGGACCGGTGCGCACGCTGCTCGCCCGCGAGTGGTACGACGACGGTGCGCGCGATCTGGTCGGCCGGTTCTCCGGACTCGGCGCGAACTTCGAGTTCGACACCGTCGCTCCCGAGCAACTGGTGGCGCGGCTCCGCGAGCTGCTCGGTCGCGATCTCGACGCCGTCACGTTGCCGCTCGTGATCAACCACCGCGGCCTGCGCGGTCGGCCTCGCCACCTGATGCCGCTGGTACCGTTCGTCCTCGCGAGCGAGGTGTCGCAGCTCCGGATCGAAGCCGCCCAGCTCGCGCTCGACGCCGGCGAGCCCGCGCTCGCGCGTCGCCTGCTCGGCGACCACGGTCACGCGATCGACCTCAGGTACAACGCATGGCCGCGCGGCGAGATGCTCGCCCAGCTCTCGCCATCGGAAACACTCGCCCGGATCCGCCGAACCCGAGCGCGCGGCGTACGGCGATGGCGCGACGAGAGCGCGGATCGGATCGCGGTCGCCGGGGTGGCCCTGGAGACCCTGGCCAGGCCTCGCAAGGCCGCCGCGATGTACCGGCTCGCGATCACGAATGGCACCTATCTCGAAGACCCGATGACGCGACGGCTCGAAGCGTTGGGGGCTCCGCTCGACGGCGAGCTGGCGGAGTGAGCCGCTACCGCCGGTACTGTCCGATCAGGCGCTGCAGCGTGCGCTGGAACTCGTCGACCGAGACGTCGACGTGCTCGACCACGCGGCCGTAGAGCAGGGCGGTCGGGACGCTCGCGCCACCCCGCTCGTCGTCGATCGCACCGCTCGCGCGGCGCTCGTCGTCGATCGCACCGCTCGCGCGGCGCTCGTCGTCGATCGCACCGCTCGCGCGGCGCTCGTCGTCGATCGCACCGCTCGCGCGGCGCTCCTTCTGTGCGAGATCGAGCTGCCACAGGATCACGCGCTCGAGTCGGGTCAGTCCGTCTCTGGCGTCCGGGATATCGGTCATGGTTGTTCGACGTCGCTCGCGAAGTCACACGCCGCGCTGGCGCGAGGCGAGGAAGTGCTTGCGCAGCTCGGGATCGTGCAGGCGGGCGGCCTTGGCCTCGATCTCCGCCACGGCGCGCTCGCGGGCGGCCTTGGCCTCGTCGAGCTTGCCGGCGGCGGTCAGGATCTCGGCGCGCCAGCGGTGGACGTGTTCGGCCCCCTCGGGGCGCGCGCTCGCGAGCATCTGGACCGCCTCGTCGGCGGCGGCGATCGCCTCGTCGTGGCGTCCCATGCGCGAGAGCGCGAGGCCCTGGAATGCGAGCCCGTAGACGATGCCGACGAGCATCGGCATCTTGCGCGCCCACTCGGTCGCCGAGCGCGCCATCTCGAGGGCGGCCTCGGGCGGGTCGCCGGACGACAGGTGGGCGAGGGCGATGTACTCGAGCGCGCGGACCTCCTGGTAACGCTCGCGGTTCTCGGTCGCGAGCGAGAGCCCGCGCTCGAACAGCTCGCGCGCGGCGCGGGTCTCTCCGCGCTGCATCTTGGTCTGGCCCCACGACACCGCCGCGTCCGCGGCCGCCGACAGATCGCCGGTCTGCTCGGCGACCTTGAGCGCCTTCGACAGGTAGTTCTCGGCGCGACCGACATCGCCGAGGTCGGAGTAGCACTGACCGATGTTGCCGAGCTTGAGCGCGACGCCGGCGCGGTCGCCGAGCTCCTGATCGATCTTGAGCGCGCTCTTGTAGTGGGCGAGCGCCTCTTCATATTCGCCGAGCGCGGCGAACACGATGCCCATGTTGTTGAGGGCGCGCGCCTCGTGCCGCGCCATCCCGATCGCGCGGTAGATCACGAGCGCCTCGGCGTAGCTCTCGATCGACGCCTCGAGCCGGCCGATGTTCCACAGCGTGGTGCCTCGCTGGTTGAGGATCGTCGCGCGCGCCGTCAGCGCGGGTGTCGGTGGATTCCCGCTCTCGGTGGCGGTCGCCTTCGCGCGGTCGCACAGCTCGAGCGCCTGGTCCGCGAGCCGCAGCGACTCCTCGGCGTTGCCGACCAATCGCGAGATCGCGGCGCGTAGCCTGAGCGCCTCGGCCTCGAGCAGCGGATCGCCGGCCTCGCGCGCATACTGCAGGCCCGGCGCGACGGCGCGCAGCGCGGCGGGTGCCTTGCCGACGTCGATGTAGAACTGAGCGAGGGCACAGTGGGTCTGTGCGAGCTTCGCGGGTTCGCCGAGCGACTCGGCTTCCTTGCGTAGGGCATGGAGCTCGCGGAGTTGCTGCGGCCGTTTGGCGAGCCGGCGCAGGATCTCCTCGCGCAGGCGATGGGCGGCGAATCGCCGGCCGTGCTCGGCGTGCGGCAGCAGCTTGAGCGCGCGCGACAGCTGCCGGAACGCGTCGGCGTTACCGCCGAGCTCGAGAGCGTGGTTGGCGGCGCGCAGGTAGCGATCGGCCGCGGGCACGTCGTCGCCGGCGAGCTCGAGGTGGCGGGCGATCTTGGCGTCGTCCTGGCCGATGCGATACCCGGAGGCACCGGCGTAGCGCGCGGCGACCGCGCGGTGCATCTGCACGCGCACGTCGGGGGGCAGCAGGCCGTACGCCACGGTCATCGTCATGTCGTTCTTGAACCGGAACGTGCCACCGCCGATGTCGAGCATCGATAGTCGCGCCGGTGGCTCGTCGGGATCGACCGGCGGAGGAGGCGGCGCGGGTTGTTCGCCGGGGCGCAGGACCGCCGACACCAGACCGCGGCGTACCAGCTCGTCGAGATCCGCCCGCACCGGGCGTCCGAGCAGCTGCGAGAGCAGGGTCGAAGAGATGTTGCGACCGAGCACGGCCGCGTGGATCAACGTGTCGCGTTCGTACGACGGCAGCGAGTCGATGCGGGTCAGGATCAGATCCTCGACCGTCGACGGCACCACGATCGGCGCGTCGCGCTTGATCCACCGGAGCATGCCCGGAGCGTCGCCGTCGTCGCCGTCCGGCACGACGATGCCCTGCTCGATCAGCGTGTCGAGCAGTTCCTGGATGAAGAACGCGTTGCCGCCGCAGCGCACGACGATCTGTTCGACCAGCTCCTCGATGTCCTCGTCGGGCGCGAATCGCTCGCGCAGCATGTCGCGACGCGCCTCGTCGGGGAGCTCGTCGAGCAGCACGATCTCGGTGCCGAGCTCGCGCGCGAGCTTGACGATCCGCGGCTCCGGACGGCTCGTCATCAACCCGAAGATCGGGCGCGGCGTGTCGACCTTGAGTAGCGCGGCGAACAGCTCCTGGCTGTCCTGATCGGTCCAGTGGACGTCCTCGCCGACCAGGATGATCGGCTTGTCGCCCTCGAGCTGGCGCTCGAACCGACCGAGCAGCTGCAGCAGCGCCTGGCGCCGGGTCTCGGCATCGAGCTCGGCGCGACCACCCTCTCCGCTGTCGGCGACCGGCGCGTGGGGGCGGGCCCCGAGGAGCAGGCCGAAGATCTGGAGCGCGGTGCGCGCCTCGCGCGAGGTCTCCTCGCCGGAGAACACCAGCGGCAGCGCGCGCTGGAGCCGGCGCTCGACCTCGTGCGGTTCGGCGTCCTCGGCGAGTCCGAGCACGTCGCGCGCGAGATCCGCGATCACGCCGTACGAGGTCATCGCGGTGCCGACGCGTCCGGACGTTCGGATCACCACCGCCTCCGACGGGTTGATGCCGTCGAGGAACGTCCGCACCAGCGTGCGCTTACCGACACCGGCATCGCCGACGATCAGCAGCTGGCGCTTGCGCTTGGTGACCAGCACGTCGCGCCACGCGTCGCGCAGCGCCTTGAGCTCGAGCTCGCGGCCGTGCAGACGGCCGATGTCGATCGAGCGCTCGCGCAGTCGCTGGGTTCGCTCCTTGGGACCGCGCAACCGGTACACGCGCGCGCGCTTGATCCCCGGATCGGTATCCTCGTCGACGCGCCCGGTCTGTCCGGTGGTGCCCTCGTCGGGGAGGTCGATCGCGGGCAGCGCCTCGAAGTTCCAGTCGCCGCGAGCCGCGCGAAACACGCGCCCGCCGACGAGGATCTCGGCGCCGCGCGCCTGGCGCGCCAGCTTGTGCGCGAACGACGCCGTGGTGTCCTCGATCTCGAACGTGCTGTCGTCGCCGCGCTTGGCGCGTTGCTGCTTGACCAGCGCGACGCCGCGTTGCACCGCGAGCGCGAGGCGCAGCTCGGGCTCGACGTCGGACCCGATGCCGTCGAGCGCGTCGACCAGGGCGAGCGCGAGCCGGATCGCGCGGCTCGGATCGTCCTCGCTCGGGATCGGCAACCCGACCACCACGCGCAGCGACGTCTCGCCGCCGCCGGCCACGGTGCTCGCCATCGCCGGATCGTCGGACTCGCTCTCGGCGGCAGCGCGCGGGTAGTCGACGATCGCCTCGTGCTTGAAGGCGACGTCGCGCGCGACCTTGAAGAACTCGGACACCAGGCGCGCCGCGCCGTTGGCACCGAGCTTGGTCTCGAGTGCCGTCATTCCGCGCAGGATCCCCTGCAGCACGTAGACATACTTGCGCGCGCGCTGGTCGCGCGGCTCCCCGCCGTTTTCACCGGGCGCCGGCTGCGGCGTCGGAGGGCGCGCTTGCTTGCGGAGACCGGGCGAGCTGGTCGGCGCCGAGCGGCTGGACTCGACCACCGGTGCGCGCACGGGCCCCGAGAGGTGCAGCGAGCTGTCGTCGGCGACCGCCTCGGGCACCGCCCCCTCCATCGCCGGCCGTGGCACCACGACCCGTTGCTCGCGCGGCACCAACCCCGCGAGCAGCGCCGCCACGCTGCCCGAGTCGACCAGCGCGCCGGCTTTCTGTCCCCATTCGAGCTGGAACTTGCCGAGCTCGTGCTGGAGATCGCGCGCGGTCTGGAACCGATCGGCGCGGTGGAACGCGAGCGCCCGGAGGATCGTGCTCTCGAGCGATTGCGGAAGCTCGGGGGCGAAGTCGCGCGGCCTCGGGATCGCGCCCGACTTGACCATCTCGAGGGCCTGCTTGCCCTTGCCGTGGAACAGCGGGCGCGCGCACACCAGCTCGAACAGCACGATCCCCGCGGCGAACACGTCGCTCCGACAGTCGACCGGCTCGCCGCGCGCCTGCTCGGGCGACATGTACGCGAACTTGCCCTTGATGACGCCCTGTTCCTCGTGGACGTCGCGTGCGCGCGCGATCCCGAAGTCGACGATCTTGACGCCGCCATCCCAGCTGAGCAGCACGTTCTGCGGGCTGATGTCGCGGTGGACGATGCCCAGCGGCTGGCCGTACTCGTCGGTCTTGCGGTGCGCGTAGTCGAGCCCCTTGGCGACCTGCTGGACGATGTACGCCGACAGCCCGTACGGGATCCGCTGGCGCGCCTTCGCCGCTTCCTGGAGGAGCTTGAGCAGGTCGAGCCCCTCGACGTACTCCATCGCGAGGAAGTAGGTATCGCCGACCGTTCCGTAGTCGAACACCTGGATGATGTTCGGGTGGTTGAGGCCGACCGCGATCATGGCCTCGTCCTTGAACATCCCGGCGAACTGCTTGGAGCGGGCGTACGCCGAGTGGATCTTCTTGATCACCAGCGTCTTGCTGAGACCCTGCGCGAGCGCGGTTCGCGCGAGGAACACCTCCGCCATCCCGCCCGTGCCGATCTTGCGGATCAGCGAGTATTTGCCGAACTGCTCCATGGTCGATCGCGCTCGTTACCGACCGCTCATATCGGACTCGCGCGGTCGGTTCCCCGTCGGGGATTGTAACTTACAGGGGCGTGATCACGAGGTTGTCGAACCACGTATCCGTCTCCCAGTTGTTGAACCCGAGGTATTCGTGCCCGCGGCCGACCAGCGGTTTCGGATCGCGGTACTCGAGGAACGGCTCGGGCTTCGCGACCGGCCCTGCCGCGTGGTCTCGCGAAGGGTTCGCATTCGCAAGAGCGCCCGACCGAGGTGGGGCCGCGGACGCAGGGGGCTCGGTGATGAACCACTTGATGGTCGAGCCGTTGCGCTCGATCCGCCAGTGGTAGTGACGGTTCGGGATCACCTTGACGTCGGCGCGCTGCGCCATCTCGGTACCGTGCTCGTCGAGCCTCGCGATGATCGACTTGGTGTTGTACCAGCCTCCGAAGATCACCTCGTATCCGGTCGCCATGTAGCGGCCGCCGTCGGGGTCGAACGAGTGGCCGTCGCCGAACACCTCGACCTTGATGTCGCCGCGCCGCTCGGTCGACCAGCAGTCGAACTCGATGCGTACGTTCTGCGGCAGCCGGCGCGTGAGCCACAGCGGGTGGTTGTGCGCGCCGTGCGCCGACAGCACGCCCCCGACGATCGCGTACCCCGGGCCGGTCGCGGTGTAGTCCCGGCCGAGGTCGCGACGCTCGAATCGATCGGCGTACGGGTCGCGGATCGGCTCCGGCTCGCGGACCTTGCAGGCCGAGGCACCGAGCACCGCGACGATGACGACGTTGCGCACCACGGGCGGATGATAAGCGATCCCCCACATCGCTAAGGTATTCGATCACCTACCGATCTCTGGGGGGTAGAGGCCCGCGGGAGTGTCAGAGGGAGGCCGTAGGGTCTTCGCGTGGATCACCTGTCGCAGTCCGGCTCGAGCGAGCACGCCCAGCGCGAGCCGCGCGACCCGCAGATCATCATCTTCGACTGCGAGACCACCGGGATCGACACCACCAGCGACCAGATCATCGAGCTGTGCATCCAGCGCGGGCTCGAGGCCACCCCGGGTCGGGTCGTGACCTGGCGCCTGAAACCGGACGTCGAGATCCATCCCGCCGCACAGGCGGTGCACGGCATCGCGATGGCCGAGCTCGCCGATTGCCCGCGGTTCGCCGATCTCGCCGACGGGATCGCCCGGATCTTCGCCGAGGCGGACATCATCGTCGGCTACAACGTCGCGTTCGATCTCCAGATGCTACGTGCCGAGTACGCACGCTTGCCCGACGGCCATCCGGCGATCCAGGCGTTCGAGGACTCGGTGACCGGCAAGCAGATCGTCGATGCGCTCCGGCTCTGGCAGCGCTGCGAGCCCCGCAGTCTCCAGCACGCGCACCAGCGGTTCGTCGGCAACGCGTTCGCCGCGGCCCACAGCGCGAGTGCCGACGTCGCGGCCACCGGGCGCGTGCTCGCCGGCATGCTCAAGCACTTCAAGCTCGACGCGCCGGTGGACTGGGACCTGATCTCCGACGTCTCGGATCCTAACCGTCCGAAATAACATCGCGAGGCCCCCCCGCGACGAGCTCGTTGCCAGATGGCGTGACGCCGCCGTCACCGGGCTGAAGGCAGACTTGACGCTTGCAATAACAAAGCGAGTTCACGGAGTATGCCCGGACCATGAAAAAGCTCCTGCTCGTCACCGCCATCGTGTTCACCTCTGCCTGCGGCTCGAAGGCCGACAACGCCATCAAGGAGATGGAAGGCTTCAAGACTCGTATGTGCGAGTGCAAGGACAAGGACTGCGCCGAAGGGGTGAACAAGGACATGAAGGAGTGGGGCAAGAAGATGAAGGACAGCGGGATGGAGAAGGGCGACCTGTCCGACGATCAGAAGGCCAAGGTGAAGGACATCACCAAGGAAATGATGGGCTGCATGATGAAGCTCATGATGCCGGGCGGGGACAAGTAGCTCCCAGCTGATCACCGACGTTCGATTCGACGAGTAGCGATCGCTCGCTACTCGTTTCTTCGTTTCGGCGGCGCGCCCGCTACTCGATGCCGTACTTCTCGAGCTTGTAGTAGAGGGCGCTCGTCTTGATCCCGAGCAGCCGCGCGGTCTCGGTCTTCACGCGGTTGGCCTTCGCGTACGCCTTGAGGATCAGCTGGCGCTCGAGGTCGTCGAGGATCTCGGGGAGCGAGAGCTCGCGCGGGACGTCGAGGCGATCCTCCTCGGCGCCGCCCTGGAGAAACTGCGGTAGCGCCGTCGGCGTGATCTCGTCGCTCTCGGCGAACACCAGCGCCTGTTCGATCGCGTTCTCGAGCTCGCGGACGTTGCCGGGCCAGTGGTAGGCCATGATCCGGCCGAGCGCGGCATCGCCGACGCCGCGCACCCGGGCGTTGGTCTTGGGACCGAGCTTGGACACGAAGTGCGCGCACAAAAGCGGGATGTCCTCGCGGCGCTCGCGCAGCGGCGGCAGCTTGACCGGCAGCACGTGGAGCCGGAAGAACAGATCCTGGCGAAACCGGCCCGACGACACTTCCGCCTCGAGGTCCTTGTTGGTCGCGCTGACCACGCGCACGTCGACCTTGATCGGTGCCTCGCCGCCGACCCGCTCGAACTCCTGCTCCTGGAGCGCGCGCAGCAGCTTGACCTGCATCGCGGGAGGCACGTCGCCGACCTCGTCGAGGAACAGCGTGCCCTGATCGGCGAGCTCGAAGCGGCCGAGCTTCTGCTTGATCGCGCCGGTGAACGCGCCCTTCTCGTGCCCGAACAGCTCGCTCTCGAGCAGCGTCTCTGTGAGCGCGCCGCAGTTGACCTTGATGAACGGTCCGTTGGCGCGCCGGCTGAGCCGGTGGATCGCGCGCGCGACCAGCTCCTTGCCGGTACCCGACTCGCCGGCGATGAACACCGTGGTGTCGGACTTGGCGACCTTCTCGACGGTGCGCCGCACGCCCATCATCTTCTCGCCCTGGCCGACCAGCTCGGGGAACTTCCCCTCGGCCTCGGCCTTGAGGTAGTCGGTCATCGCGTCGGCCTTCTTGCGGCCGCGCCGCGCCGCGCACAGCTCGAGCGCACGCTCGGTCTTGAGCCGCACGACCTCGGTCTGGATCGGCTTGGTGAGGAAGTCGAACGCGCCGAGCTTCATCGCCTCCACGGCGGTCTCGACGGTGCCGAACCCGGTGACGATCATGATCGGCACGTCGGCATCGAGCTTGCCGATCGTGCGCAGCACCTCGACCCCGGTGCCGTCGTCCATCTTGAGATCGGTGATCACGAAGTCGGCCGGCGTGGCCTTGAAGGCGTCGATACCGGCGTGACCGCTCGCGGCGGTGATCACCTCGTGCTTCATCTTGCGCACGGTGTGCGCGAGACCCTCACGGATCGTGTCGTTGTCGTCGATGATCAGGACGCGCGCCATGCGGGATCCGTGGATACCACGTCACGGGCACGACGACTTGCCGGCCGCCGTGCAGATCTGTTGTGCCGTGCGGGCGGTGTTCCAGATCCGGAGCTGGTCGATCGTGCCGACCAGCGTGTCGCCCGTCGGGCTGTTGCCGCCGAGCGCCGCGCCGTTCGTGTTGCCGGCGCCGAGCGCCGCGCCGCCGGTCGCCATCCCGACGTCGCTCCCGTTCACGTAGACGTGGCCGGTGGTGCCGTCGTAGGTGCACGCGACGTGGGTGAACGTGCCCGGCGTGATCGTGACCGTCGCGTCGACGGTGACGCTGGCCGAGCACGACAGCCCGGTCGGCTCCAGGAAGAAGCCGTACTGGCCGTCGTTGTCGACGATGCCCATGCGGTTCCCGGCGGTCGGCAGTGCGGTCGGATCGATCCAGCCCTCGATCGTGATCGCGGTCGGCGTCAACGAGTTGCTATCGGCGACCGCGATGTGGCTGCCGGACGTGAGGACGGCCCCCTGACCCAGCTGGCCGGTCCCGAACGAGACGCTGGTGCCGGTCCCGTCGTTGCCGTCGCCCGAGGCATCGGCGAGCGTGTTCTCGAACTCCCAGCATCCGACGAGCGTCGGTTCGTTGGCGGCATCGCAGAACGGTGCGGCCGTCGGCGTGTCCATCCCGGGACCGTCGCCGGGCGGACCGTCGCCGGGCGGACCGTCGGGCGTGATCGAATCTCCGACGCACTGGTTGGCGAGGCTGCCGGACAGATCGCCGTAGCGGCGGCCGTCGGCGCACGTCGGATCGGAGAAGCTGCAGAACCCGGTCGGCTCGCACACGCCTTGCTCGCTACTGCGCGCGCAGTCCGAGTCCTGGCTGCACGGGAACGCCGCGTTGCGCAGACAGCCGGTGGCGACGATCAGGAGCAACGGCCACGCGCGAATCACCAGCGACCTCCGAATCCCACGATCGCGCCACCGTGCGCCGGTACCACCGCGAGCGTGCGGCGTTCGCCGCGTCGGACCAGGACGTAGCGGACGACGCCGGCCGCGATCAAGGCACCGCCGGTGACGCCGACGACCGCGGCGATGGTGCGGCGACTGCTCGCGCGCGACACCAGATCCTCGGAGGCACCGTAGTTGGTGGCCGACTCCGCCGCGTCGATGTCGGAAGTGGCCGAGCGAAAGAGGATCGCGCCGGCGACGATTCCCGCGACGCCACCCCCGACGAGCACGCCGCCGACCGGGTCCCGGTACCACACGCGTTCGCCGGCCGGTCGCTCGGGAGAGGGTGAGATCGCCGGTGGCGGTGCCGGCTCGACGGAAGTCGGCGGTGGTGTTGCGAGTGCGGGCTCGGTGGGGATGGGGGCGGGTTCGGCGCCGGCTCGGGCGCCGGCTCGGGCGTCGGTTCGGATTTCGGCTCGCTGGCGAGCTTGGTCTTGCAGACCGCGATCGCCTCGTGCGCGGCCTTCTCGGGAACCGCGCCGGGATGCGATGCGATGAACTTCTCGTAGTTCGGGATCGCGTCGCCGCAGCGCTCGAGCTTCACCTGGACCTGCGCCATCGCGTAGAGGAGCCCGGGCTGGGCGTCGATCGCGTATGCCGCCTCGAGCTCGCTGAGGGCATCGGCGTACGCGCCCCTGGCGTGAAGCGCGGCGGCCTTGTCGACGTGGACCTTGGCATCGGCCGCGGGATCGGCCACCGCGGGGGTGGCCGCGGCGATGGCAAGACAGACGAGCACGTTGCGTGGGTGGATGATCATTTCTTGGGTGCGAACAGCGCGTTGGGATCCCAGGCGCTTCCCTTCGAAGGTTTGTTCGCCGCGTGCGACGGCTTCTTGACGCGCCGGACGACCGTGGGCTTGCGCCGGGTCGCGACGGCGCGATGCTTGGCGGCGATGGTGGGATGCCGGGCGGGTTTCGACGCGTGATGCTCGACGGTTGCGGGCACGGGCGCGGGTGCGGGCTCGGGCGTGGGCTCGGGCTCGGGTTCGGGGTCGGGGTCGGGAGGCAGCGTCGTCGCGGCCACGGGCTCGGTGGGCTCGGCCGCCGGCTCGGTGGCTGACTCGGGCGCTGGCTCGGCCGTCGCCGCCGCGGGTGGTGCAGAAACCGGTTCGGAGGCGGTGGTCGGCTGGTCGGGCTCGGTGGCTGGTGCGGATCGGGGCCCCACGTCGCCTCCGTCGCCACCCACGCTCATCATCACGAACGTGGCCGCGCCCGCCGCGAGCGCCGCGCCCAGCGCGATCCCGAACACGCGCGACCGCAACCGGCGCGGCCGGATCGGCGTCGGCTCGGCCGCCCATGCCATGCCCGTCGGCGTGAACCCGGTGTCCTCGAGGGCGTAGCGGATCGGCGAGCGCGCGGTCGGTCGCCACGCGGTCGGGAACTCGTGACTCTGGGCCGCGAGCTCCGGCAGCTTGGCGATGCCGGACTCCGAGCCGTCGAAGTCGACCGGCGCCATCGTGATCGTCGGTTCGTCGTCGACCACCCACGGCTCGGCCCGCACGCCGAACAGCTTGCGCATGTAGTCGGCGACCGTGTGCGGCGACAACCTCATTCCGAGCCGCGACGTGAAGTTGCCGAGTGCGGCGCGCATCGCCTCGGCGGTCTGGAACCAATCCTTCGGCGACGGCGCGAGGGCCGTCATGATGATGTCCTCGAGGATGCTCGGGAGGTCGGGTCGCAGATCGGACGGCCGCGGGATCTGGCCCTGGACGATCGCGTTCATCGTCAGGTAGTCGTTGTCGCCCTTGAACAGGCGCCGGGCGGTCGCGACCTCGTAGAGCACGATGCCGAGCGCGAACACGTCGCTCCGCCGGTCGACGTTGCGTCCCGTGACCTGCTCGGGTGACATGTACGAGACCTTGCCCTTGAGCGTTCCGCTGCGCGTCTCGACGGTCCGCAACGCGGCCTTCGCGATCCCGAAGTCGGTGACCTTCACGCTGCCGTCGTAGCCGACGAGGATGTTGGCCGGCGACACGTCCCGATGAACGATGCCCAGCGGCGACCCGTCGGGGGCGGTGCACTCGTGCGCGTGGTGCAGACCGGCGGCCGCGCCGGCCACCAGGTTGGTGATCAGTGCGATCGGGAGCTGGTCGCGCCGGCGGTGGACCTCGCCGAGGATGTGACGGAGATCCTCGCCGTGGACGTACTCCATCGCGAAGAAGCAGTCGTTGACGTCGGCGATGTCGAGCACCCGGACGACGTTGGGATGGTCGAGCATCGAGGCGATACGAGCCTCGTCGAGAAACATCTGGACGAACTGCACGTCGTTGCGCTGCTCGGGACGGACCCGCTTGATCACGACGTGTTGGACCGCACCGGTCGCGTCGCGGCCACGGCCGAGGAGCACCTCGGCCATGCCGCCCATCGCGAGACGTCGCACGATCTCGAACCGTCCGAGCGTCGTGGGCGTGAGCTCGGGTTGATCCCCCACGATGCGTCGATCGTCGGCCCATCCACACTCGGGGTCAAGCGGGGCCATGTGTGGCCATGTGTGGCTCGCGCCGTCGATGTCAGGCGGTCGCGGGAATGACGAACGTGAACGTGGTCTCGCCTCCCGCGCTCTCGACGTCGATGCGTCCACCGTGGTCGATCGCGATCTCGCGAACGAACGCGAGACCGAGCCCCGTGCCCTTCTCGCGCGTCGTGTAGAACGGCTCGAACAGCTTGCCCGAGGTCTCCGGCGAGATCTCCCTGCCGCGATTCCACACCCGGAACGCGAGCTCGTCGCCGGTCTCGGTCGCACCGAGCCGCACGGCCTCCTTGCCGGTGTGACCGGCCGCCGTCGCCGCCTGGACCGCGTTGTTGGTGAGGTTGAGGAGCGCGCGTCGCAGCTGTCCGCGATCGGCGCGCGCGACGAGGTCGGCGTCGGACTCGACCGCGATCTCGATCGCGTCGGTCGAGGCGAGCTGCGCGATCTCGGACAGCAGCTCGTCGACCTCGATCGGCTCGAGCTCGGGCTTGGGGCGTCGCGCGTACTCGAGGAAGTCGTTGACCACGCGCTCGAGGTAGCCGAGCTCGCGGTTGATCTTGTCGACGTGGGCGCGCCGCTCGTCGTCCTCGGGTAGCTCGTCCTGGAGGATGCCGGCAAACAGCGTCATGCCGGCGAGCGGGTTGCGCACCTCGTGGGCGATGCCGGCGAGCATCTGCTGCATGCGTGCGTCGCGCTCGGCGAGCTGCTGGCGCATGCGCTCCATCGCGTCGCCGAGCTGGCCGAGCTCGTCGCGCGATCGGATGACCACGCGTTCGCGCAGCTCGCCGCCGCCGATCCGTTCGGCCGCCTGCGCGAGCCGGCGGACCTTGCGCGTGATGAGCAAGGTCGCGAGCGTGGCCGCGACGATCGACACCACGACCAGGCCACCGCCCCACAGGAACAGCCGATCGCGCAGCGCCTCGAGTCGCGTGAAGTACGACGCCGGTGCCTGCGCGCGGAGCGCGAGCACGATCCGGGTGTCGGCATCGTCGAACCGCACCGGCGCGTACCCGGCCTTGTAGATCTTGCCGTCCTTGCCCTCGAACGTCACCGACGACGCCGTGTGTCCGGCCCACACGCGCTCGAGCTCCTCGCCATCGAGCTCGGCGCGGAACAGGTGGCGCCCGATCGGCGTGGTACCGGCCGAGTCGCCTCGCGACTCGTAGCTCTTGTCGAACAGCGAGAGCTCCGCACCGGTCGCCTTGGCAAACGTCTCGAGCTTGCGTTCGGCGTTCTGGTAGCCGCGATCCTGCTCGTCGCCGGGCACCAGCCCGACCAGATACTTGCCGCGGATCTGCGTCGCCGCCGAAGCAGCGACCGCTTCGAGCCGGCGCCCGAGCTCGTCGTCGAGGTCGCGCCGATTGAGCTCGTAGGCGACGAGCGCGAACAGCGTGAACAGCGCGACCGTCGGTAGCACGAGCGCGACCAGCAGCTTGACGAGAATCGTCGCGCGAGGCCGACGCACGCTCCGAGCCTAACACCCCGACGGCAGGGTCGTGACGTTGTGGCATGATCGAGGGAGATGGCGGGCCCGGAACCGATCGCGGACGACATGATCGGCCGCACGATCGACGAGCGCTATACGGTCCGCCGGCTGATCGGACGCGGGGGCATGGGGGTCGTGTACGAGGCCGAGCACGTCGGCACTGGACGCCGCGTCGCGATCAAGCTCGTGCTCGGCGAAGTCGACGATGCGGTGCGGGGACGGCTGGCGCGCGAGGCTCGCGCGATCGGCAAGGTCGAAGACGATCACGTGATCGAGATCTTCGATACCGGCACCGACGAGGATGGTCGGCCGTACCTGGTGATGGAGTACCTCGAGGGCCGCGACCTGCGTGCGGTGCTGAAGGGTGGGGCGATCGCGATCGAGCGCGCACTCGCACTGGCGGATCAGATCCTGACCGGGCTCGCCGCGATCCACGCCGCCGGCCTGGTCCATCGCGATCTCAAGCCGGCGAACATCTTCATCACCGGAACGCCGGGGAGCGAGCACGTGACGGTGATGGACTTCGGGATCTCGAAGTCGACCGGTGGGGAGCTCGACGCGATCACGCGAACGGGACACATGGTCGGCACGCCGCAGTACATGGCGCCCGAGCAGCTCCTCGGTGGCGAGGTCGACACCCGCGCCGACCTCTACTCGGCCGGGCTCACGATCTACGAGATGCTCGTCGGCCGGCCGCCGTTCGCCGAGGCGTCGTCGACGATGGAGCTCGCGACCATGCAGCTTCGCAATCCGCCGCCACCACTCGGCGAGGCGCGACCCGACACGCCGGCGACCGTGACCGCCGCGGTCGAACGCGCGCTCGCGAAGGCGCCGGCGGCGAGGTTCGCCTCGGCCGCGCAGTTCGCCGCGACCCTCCGCGGTGACACCCGCGCGTTCGACGAAACGCGCACGGACGACACGCGTTCGGCGGCGACCGTGCGTTCGCGACCGGCGGTGGCGCCGGACGCCACCGTGCGGGAACCCCCGAGTGCGGTGGGGGGATCCGAGCCGCCACCAGCGTCCGAGCGCGAGCCTGCACCATCGTCATCACCGCTCCCACCGCCGGCCGCGCGATCGCGCGGGCATCTCGTGCTGTGGATCGTCGGCGGGGTGTTCGCCGTGTTCGTCGGGCTCGTGATCCTGGGAGCGCTGTGGCCCGTCGACGACGACGAGCTGACCCGGGCGCGCGATGCCGAGCGCGGCGGCCGGCTCGAGCTCGCGATCGCGCACTACCTGACGGCGCACGAGTCGTCGCACGATCCCGACCTCCTGTTCCGGATCGGCGAGCTCTACGAGCGCATGGATCGGATCCCCGATGCGGTGCGCTACTTCCGGCGCTATCTCCGGGAGGCTCCGCGCGCACGCGATCGCGATGCCGTGACCGCGCGGATCGCGCGGCTCTCGCGCACGTCCGACCGCGACCCGGCGCCGCCCCGCGATGCGCCGAGGGTGCCCGAGCACCGGTCGATCGACGCGGGGAGCGGTTCGAGCTCGATCGATGCATCGCATCGCACGCCGCGCCACCACCGGTATGTCCGGCACGCGCCACCCGAAACGAGCTGCCGATGCATCCTGCCCGCGAAGAACGCGTGGCTGTGCCGGACCAAGCATCCGCTGCGGTGCCGGTGCCTCGGCGACGGTGGCTACCCGCTATGTCCAAAGCCATTTCAGGCGTGCACGGGACCGTGCGACTACAACGTGAGCCACAACGGCACCAAGTACGTGTGCCCCCGGCACGACTATTCGTCGTTTCACACCGTGGCGCCCCCCAACTCGGCGTGCCAGGGATACTCGGCGGAGGACATCGATGCCGATCCGGCCGCGGCGCTCCACGCGCCGATCCGCGACGGCAAGTACGACTGCTCGTTCTGCAACGTCCCCGCGAACAGCGTCCAGAACCTGTTCGACTACGACGCCGCGCCGGGCACGCGATGCTGGGGAACGTACGCCAGGGACGGTCAGCGCTACGAGGGCGTCGTCCGGTGCCAGGAGCGCTGGTGAGGTCCTGGTTGTTCGACGTCGCTTCCGCGGCCTACCTCGCGCAGGGTTCCCGCTTGCGACGTCAGTAGGTCGGCTCCTCGTCCATCGGCGGATCGGGGTCGGGCGGCGGGTCGTAGTCGTCGTCGTCGGGTGGCGGATCGTCGTCGGGTGGCGGGTCGCACGAGCCGTCGTCACACGGATCGTCAGGCGGCGGATCGCACGAGCCGTCGCTGCACGGGTCGTCCCAGCCGTCGTCGCTCCAGTCGTCGTCGCCGCTGCCCTCCCAGTCGAGGGAGCACACGTTCTCGTGATACGTGACCTGCACGGTGGCGGAGTCGGTGTCGGCGAACCCGAGCACCTGGCAGTCGTCGATCGAGTCGGCGGGAAGCGAGAACACCCGCGCGCACAGATCGGTGCAGTCGCCGTATGGCGTGCACTGCTCGAACGGCGATCGCACGATCGCCTGGTCGTCGTAGTAGACCGGCTCGCAGTCGCACGCGGCCAGCCCGGTGATGACCAGGACCAAACCGAGGAGGGGGCGAAGCGACGGCGTCATGTGCCGCTGATCTGCTTTCACTCGCGATGCCAGCGCCGCGCTTCAGACTTGTTCACGAAGCGGCGCTAACCGGCCGGACGCTCGATGTTCGCAGTCGCGGTGCCGAGCCACCCGATCGCGCGCGGCGTCACAGTGTGCCGGCGGTTCACGGCACCGACGTTCGAACGAAAACCGGCGGCCCGATTCGGTGCCGCCGTGAAATAGTCGCAACGCCTCGCGCGTTGCAGCTGGATCCGCTCGGATCAGCGCTTGCTGAACTGGAAGCGAGCGCGCGCGGCCTTCTGGCCGTACTTCTTGCGCTCCTTCTTGCGCGGGTCGCGGGTGACGTACCCGGCCGCCTTGAGCTTGGGACGGAGCTCGTTGTCGAGCTTCATCAGGGCGCGCGTGATGCCGTGGCGGATCGCGCCGGCCTGCGACGAGATCCCGCCGCCACGCACCGTGGCGATCACGTCGTACTGCCCGAGCAACGACACCTCCTCGAGGCCCTGGCGGATCACCATGCGAGCCGTCGGACGCGAGAAGTAGTCCTCGTCGTCGCGGTTGTTGATCGTGATCTTGCCTTCGCCGGCGGTCAGCCAGACGCGGGCGACCGCGGTCTTGCGGCGTCCGGTGGAGTAGGTCTTCTGCTGCGCCGTCATCAGTTCGCTCCCTTGCGTGCTTGGACCTCGAGAACGCGCGGCTTCTGCGCCGCGTGATCGTGCTCGGCTCCTCCGTAGATCTTCAGCTTCTTGACGATGCGCCGGCCGAGCGGGCCCTTCGGCAGCATGCCCCACACCGCCTCGCGGATCGCGCGAGCCGGATCCTCGACGAGCACGTGCTTCGCCTGGCGCGACTTGATGCCGCCGGGCCACGTGGTGTGGTGGTGGTACATCTTCTTGTCCGCCTTGGTGCCGGTCAGCTTCACGGCGCCGGCGTTCAAGACGATCACGAAGTCGCCCATGTCCACGTTCGGCGTGTAGGTCGGCTTGTGTTTGCCGCGAAGCACCATTGCGATGCGGGAGGCGAGGCGGCCGAGCGTCAAGCCCGTGGCATCCACCACGTACCATTCGCGTTGCGCCTCACCAGCTTCCTTGGTGAGCCAGGAGCTCTTCTGGGTCGTCTGCGTCATCATCGTCGTACAGGCCTTCGAGAAGGGGGGATCGTGTACAAGGTCGCGAAACGCCTGTCAAGCCGCGCGACAAACCCGATACTGTTCCTTCGTTCAGTGTCAGTCGTTTGTGATACGTACGAGGCGTGTCGACAGCCCAGCGGGTCGGATTCGTCATCAAACCGGACAAATCGGTCGCCGGTCACGTCCTGGAGGACCTCTGCGCCTGGCTCCGGGAGCGCGGCCATGTCCCCGTGGTCACGACGGAAGATCAGATCGCGCCGGCCGGGGCGGAGATCCTCCCGGAGGAGCAGCTCGGCGAGTCGATCGATCTCGCCGTGGTGCTCGGAGGCGACGGCACCATCCTCCGGGCGGCCCGTCTGGTGTCCGAGCACCAGCGCCCGGTGCTCGGGATCAATATGGGCCAGCTCGGATTTCTGACCGGCTACCAGGTCGGGGATGCCAAGCGTGCGCTCGATGCCGCGCTGACCGGCAAGCTCAAGCGCGAGAAGCGGATGCGGATCGCGGTGCGGTTCATCCGCGGCGCCAACGAGCCGGTGATGCGCTACGCGCTCAACGATGCGGTGCTCCACCAGGGCGCGATGGCGCGCCTGGTCGGGATCGACGCGTTCGTGGACGATCAGTTCGTCGCGTCGTATCGCGCCGACGGTCTGATCGTCGCCACGCCGACCGGATCGACCGCCTACAACATGGCCGCGGGCGGACCGATCGTGATCCCCGGACAGAAGGCGATGACGATGACGCCGATCTGCGCCCACTCGCTGACCAACCGTCCGCTCGTGATCCCCGCGGAGTCGACGATCCGGCTCCAGCTCGGTGCCGACGTGCGCGGCGTGATCCTCACCGTCGACGCGCAGTGGGCGCACTCGTTTCTTCCCGGGGATGTCGTCGAGCTCACCGCCGCGGCGTCGCCGCTTCTGCTGTTCGAATCGCCGAGCGGCTTCTTCGACATCATGCGCGACAAGCTTCACTGGGGCGCGCGCTCCGAACGCGAGAGCTCCGACAAGGAGTAGACACATGCTGCGCCACCTTCGCGTCACCAACTTCGCGATCCTGTCGGACGTCGAGCTCGAGCTCGGGGCCGGCCTCAACGTGCTGACCGGCGAGACCGGCGCGGGCAAGTCGCTGATCGTCGAGGCGGTCAACTTGCTCCGTGGCGGGCGCGCGTCGGCCGACATCCCGCGCACCGGTGCCGACGAGGCGGTGGTCGAGGCGGTCGTCGAGATCCCGATCGACCTGCGCGCGCGCGTCACCGGCATCCTCGAGGCCGCCGGCTTGCCGACGTCCGCCGAGGCAACCGATGACGGCGTCGACCTCGACACCCATCAGGTGTTCATCCGCCGCGTGATCCAGCGTGGCGGCCGCAGTCGTACGTACGTCAACGGCGCGCTGACCACGGCGGCACGGCTGGCCGAGCTCGGCGCACTGCTGATCGATCTGTCGGGCCAGCACCAGCACCAGGGGTTGGTCGATCCGTCGCGCCACCTCGAGCTCCTCGACTCCTGGGCCGCGGCCGCCGCGAAGTCGAACAACCAAGACTTCGCGAGCGGGCACCGCGCCGGGAGGTCGACCGCGGCAGCGAAGTCGGACGACCACGATGCCGGCAGCTTGGTCGAGGCGATGACGGTCGCGTGGGACGAGCTGCGCGGCAAGGCCGAGGCGCTCGCGTCGCTCGGCGGCGACGAACGCGAGCGCGAGGCGCGGGTCGACTACCTGCGGTTCCAGCTCGACGAGCTCGATGCCGCCGCGCTCCAGCCCGGAGAGGATGCGGCGCTCGAGGTCGAGCGCGCGCGGCTGGTCTCGGTCGATCAGTTGCAGAGCGCGGCGCGTGCCGCGGAGCTCGCGCTGTACAGCGGCGAGTCCAACGCGCGCGATCACGTCGCCGCCGCCGCCCGCGAGGTCGAGCGCGCGCGGCGGGTCGACCAGTCTGCCGAGCTCGAGGAGCTGGCGCGCCAGATCGCCGATGCCGAGTCACTGGTCGACGACGCCGCCGATCGCCTCCGCAGCTATGCCGATCGCCTCGAGGGCGATCCGGACCGGCTGGCGTTGCTCGACGATCGGCTCGCGCTGATCCGGCGCCTGCTGCGCAAGCACGCGAGCGAGCCACGCGCACACGCCCCGCGACTCGCATCGGGCGCCGAGCCCCTCCCGACCGCCGGAACGGTCGCCACGATCGACGACATCCTCGAGAAGGCGGCCGCGCTCCGGACCGAGCTCGACGACCTGGTCGGGCACGACAGCAAGCTCGCCGAGCTCACCAGGGAGCACGCGCGTGCCGAGGCCGCCGCGATCAGCGCCGCCGCCGCGCTCACGCGCGCACGCACCGCCGCCGCCCGCCGGCTCGAGCACGAGGTCGCCGCCGCGCTCGGCGAGCTCGGCATGGGGGCCGCGAAGCTCACCGTGGCGATCGAGCCGCGCGCGCTCGGCCCGACCGGCGGCGATCGCATCGAGCTCGTGCTCGCGCCCAACAAGGGAGAGGCCCCGCGCCCGCTGGCCAAGATCGCGTCGGGCGGCGAGCTGTCGCGGATCATGCTCGCGCTCAAGCTCGCCCTCAGCGCCGCCGAGCGCGGTCGTGCCGATCCGGTCGCGACGTACGTGTTCGACGAGGTCGATACCGGCATCGGTGGGGCCGTCGCACAGGTGGTCGGCGCCCAGATTCGCCGGGTCGCCGGCGAGGAGATCGCCACGAAGCGCGGTCGTGCGACGCGACCACGGCCCGGTCGCCAGGTGCTGTGCGTGACCCACCTGCCGCAGATCGCCGCGTACGCCGATCACCACTTCCACGTCTCGAAGACCGAGGTCTCCGGCCGCACCGAGACCCACGTCCGCCAGCTGTCCGCGACCGAGCGCAAGGACGAGCTCGCCCGGATGCTGGGCGGCAGCGTGACCACCAAGGCGCGCGCCCACGCCGCCGAGCTCTTGGCGCAGGTCGCCCGGCCCGCGGAACCCGCCAAGCCCAGCCGCAAGCGCGCGCGCTCCTGACCCGGTCTGACGTTCCGGCCACACCAGGCGTAGCCACCGGCCCGCGGGCAGCTGCGCTTGGCGTCGATGTCTCGTCTTTGGCGGCTCGCGGACGGACACTGGCAACTCGAGTAGCCAGGCCGCCGTCGCGAACGACAACGACGCGAATTTGCCAGGTTGTCCAATCTGCCGGATCGACGGCGCTCGGGTGTGGCGCGGCTCTTGTTAGTGGCCGCGGGCGTGAAACGCCATCGAATGCTGGGAGTGGTCGCCGCGCTTGTCGCGGCCGGGATCAGTGGTTGCGTGACCGACGACACGCACTCGTCGAGCCCCGACGAATTGACCTCGGTCGACGGGGTCGAGTACGCGATCGACTTCGACGCGTTCGTCGATGTCGCGCCGACCGCGAGCGACGACGCGGTCAAGGCGGTGATCCACCGCCAGGTCAAGAGCGCGCTGGGGGCGCTGCGCGAGCAGGGGATCGGGATCGCGGATCGCGATGCCCAGCGCAACCTGGCGTCGATCGATCTGGTGCGCGCGCGGATGACGATCGCCGGCGAGCAGAGCGGCAGCGAGCTCGATCGCGTGCGCTACCACTATCACGACGTCGCGCTGGTCGAGCGCGATCGCCAGCCGGCGGGCGAGACGGGATTGATCGATCTGACGCTACTGTTCGGGAACTACGAGGACCCGGCGCGGTCGGCGGCACTGCAGCCGGCGTGTGTCGACGAGACCACGAGCCCGGACTCGCTCTGGTACCACTACCAGCCGGGACGGTCGGCGTGCCGCGCGTTGATCGCCGCCGAGCGCACGGCGATCGACGACGCGCGCGCGACGCTGGCGGACGCGACGACCGAGCTGTCGCCGCGCGATGCCAACCGCTGGTTCTTGCCGACGCGCGCGACCCTGACCTCGGTCGTGGCGGCGCCGACGGCGTGGCCCGAGCACGATCGCCTGTGGGGGTTCGCCGGGGATCCGTCGCGGACCGAGGTGGTGGTGTACGCGTTCTTCGGCGTCGACTCCGACGAGTCGAACCCGCGCGACAGCGGGCTCGTCGAGTACCTGCGGTTCCAGCGCGAGCTGCGCGCGAAGTTCCCGTCGCTGCGGGTCACCGAGACCAACCCGAACGCGTGGCTGCTCGACTTCTGGATCGACGGGCACAAGCTCGAGGGCGTGTCGTGGGATGACGTCGAGCGCTGGGTGATCGACGGCACCGGATTCCCGGCGGCGGTCGGCAGCGATCGCGGCAAGCGCGACGAGCTGTTGCGTCAGGTGATCGCGAATTTCTCGGAGCGCTGGATCGTGTGGTCGATGCCGGTGACCGTGACGCGCGGTGACCAGACGCGGCACATGACCGTCGAGCTCCGCACCTGGCACGGCTGGGAAGACGGCTCGCCCGACATCCGGTTGCACGCGCGGTGGCGCTACCTCGAGGCGTTCTGGCACGCCGACGTGTTCGCGTACACCGGCCACAGCCACTTCGGCCACGGACCGCTCGAGCCGTGGGAGTACAGCCGCGCGAACTTCCCCGACCGCTACCAGGTGTTGCTGTTCAACTCGTGCCTGTCGTTCAACTACTACGACGAGGATTTCCTCGCGATGCACCCGGGCGGCACCGACCAGCTCGACGTCGTGGTCAACGGGTTGCCCGCGTACTGGTACGGGATGGGGCAGGCGAGCGCGCGCTACGTGATCGGCGTGCTCTCGGGCTCGCGGTCGTGGAGCGAGATCCTTGCAGGCATGACGATCGATCTGCCGTGGCAGCACGGCTACGACCCGATGCGCGCGGTCAACGGCGAGGTCGGCAACGCGTTCGATCCGGCCGTGGGCGGCGCGATCACCGTGGCGCCATGAGAGCGCGATGACGGCCTGATCGCCGGGTCGCGTCCGCGAAACCCACCGATCGGGCGGGTCGCGCACTCCTCGCGCGTCGTTAGCTTGCGCCCATGGCCGGCTGGCTCGCCACCAGACGTCGTCGGAAGATCCTGTCCCAGCCGTTTCCGGACAGCTGGGACGAGGTGATCGACGATAACGTCGCGATCGCGCGCCGGCTCGATCCGGTCCGACGCCAGCGTTTGCACGACCTGGTCCAGGTGTTCGTCGCGGAGCACCACTGGGAGGGGTGCGGAGGGCTCGAGCTGACCGACGAAGTTCGCGTGACGATCGCGGCCCAGGCCTGCATCTTGATCCTCGATCTGCCGGAGCCCGAGCCGTATCGCGATGTCGGTTCGATCCTGGTGTACCCGTCGACGGTGCGCACGCCGCCGCGCAAGCCCGGCATCTTCGAGCAGCCGCGCGTGATGACCGGTGCGGGCATCGCGATCCACGGCGAGGCGATGCTCGGTGGTCCGGTGGTGCTCGCGTGGGATGCCGTTCTCGCGGGAGGCCGCGAGGAAGGGCTCGGCAATGTCGTGTTCCACGAGTTCGCGCACAAGCTCGATATGGCCAACGGCGCGATCGATGGTACGCCCCCACTTTCAAAGCCGGCACGCCGGCGATGGGCGAAGGTGTGCGCTGCGGCGTACGCGCGCCATCGCTCGGCGGTGGCGGCCGATCAGCCGACGCTCCTGGATTCGTACGGCGCGACCAACCCGGCCGAGTTCTTCGCGGTCGCGACCGAGACCTACTTCACGAACCCGGCGGTGCTCGCGATCGAGCATCCAGAGCTCTACCTGGCGCTCGCCGATTTCTATCGGATCGCTCCCGAGCACTTCGTGTAGGTTCGCCACATGGTGGACGAGGCGACGGATCGGGCGGACTTCGCGAGCAAGCAACCAGCAGGCAACGACGACTTCATGCACCGGCGGCTGCGCGGCGTCGACAAGCGGGTGTTCCGGCTCGGGCTCGCCGCCAACTACGGCATCGAGGAGGATGCGATCCGGCGCGCGTTCGAGCGCGGCATCAACTACGTCTACCTGACGCCGCGCGGGAAGATGCAGCGCCCGCTGCGCGAGGCGATCGCGCGCGATCGCGACAACCTGGTGATCGCCGCGGGACCGACGGTCGGTTACTTCGGCGGATCCGTGCGCCGCACCGCCGAGCGCCTGCTCGAGAAGCTCGGCCTCGACTACCTCGACGTGTTCCAGTTGATGTGGCTCGGCGTCGGCTCCGCGTGGACGTCGGCCACCGAGCGCGAGCTCCGCCACCTGAAAGAGTCGGGCAAGGCACGGGCGCTCGCGGTGTCGATCCACGATCGCGTGCGCGCCGGGCGCCTCGCCGAGGACTCGCCGCTGGACCTCCTGATGATCCGCTACAACGCCGCGCACCCCGGCGCCGAGCGCGATATCTTCCCGCACCTCGGGGCGCGGCAACCCAACATCGTCGCGTACACCGCGACGAGCTGGCGCAAGCTGCTCAAGAAGCCGAAGGGCTGGGACCGCGAGCCGATGACCGCTGGCGACTGTTACCGGTTCTGTCTGTCGAATCCGAACGTCGACGTGTGCCTGACCGGTCCGGCGAGCGGGGAGCAGCTCGATGCCAACCTCGCGGCGCTCGACCGCGGCCCGCTCAGCGCCGAGGAGGACACCTGGATGCGCGAGTTCGGTCGCGTGGTTCACGGCTGAGGCGGCACGGCACGGTATGCTCGCGGCGTGAACGCGAACGTCGCCAAGTGTCTCGTCGTGTCGAAGGTGCTGGTTGCCGACGGCATGATGACCGAGGAGGAGCGCGGGTTCCTCGACAACATGATGCAGTCGCTCGGGCTCTCGGAGACCGAGCGTCGCACCGTCTACGACCTCGAGGGCATCGACGAGGCCGACGCGATCGTCAAGGCGCTGCCGATCGAGGAGCGGCGCGAGATCGTGTCGAAGCTGGTCGATGCGGCGAGTGCCGATGGCAAGCTGAGTCCGCTCGAGATGGACGTCGCGAAGCGCGTGACCCGCGCGCTCGGCGTCTAGCGTTTGTGGCCCGACCTCGCTTCCGCGGCCGACCTCCCGGCCGGGTGTCCGCTCGCGAAGTCTACTTCTTGCAAGCGCCGATCGACTTCCACTGATCCTTGGCGACGCAGCGCAGGTGCTTGCCCGCGTCGCACCGGGTGGCGCCGATCGAGTAGTGCTTGCCGCCGTACGCGCAGAACTGCGACGCCTTGGGTGCCGTCGCCTTGCACGTGCCGATCGACTTCCACTGGTCCTTGGCGACGCAGCGCAGGTGATCGCCGTTGTCGCAGCGAGTAGCCCCGATCGAGTAGTGCTTGCCGCCGAGGTCGCAGAACTGCGGACCCTTGGGCGCGGCGGGCGCCTTGCACGTGCCGATCGACTTCCACTGGTCCTTGGCGACGCAGCGCAGGTGATCGCCGTTGTCGCAGCGGGTGGCGCCGATCGAGTAGTGCTTGCCGCCGAGGTCGCAGAACTGCGGGCCCTTGGGCGCGGCGGGCGCCTTGCACTTGCCGATCGACTTCCACTGGTCCTTGGCGACGCAGCGCAGATGATCGCCGTTGTCGCACCGAGTGGCCCCGATCGAGTAGTGCTTGCCCCCGAACGCACACGAGTTGCCGGCCACCGCCGGTCTCGTACCGGCGAGGACACAGGTCGCCACCACGAACACGAACACGCACACCCAACCGATCGAGATCTTCATGGTCCCGAGACAACCACATCCGCGGTCGCCACACCATCGTGCTCCGTCCGATCGCGCTCGTGTACGATCGAAGGGCGGTGACGACGCGTTCGATCGTGATCCCTCGCAAGCCGCGGGCGTGCTGGTTAGCATTCACGCAGGTCGAGACCCTGTGCGCGTGGGTGCCGGGCCTGCGCTCGGCGCGCATCGTGTCGCGCACACCCGACGCGATGCCGAGCGAGATCGAGTTCGAGTTCTCCGAGTCCCGCGCGTACACGCTCGCCTATACCTACGACGGCACCGACACCGCGCGCATCGTGCGCTGGTATCCGCGCTCGAACCCCACCGATGCCGTGCGCGGATGGGCGCGCTTCGAAGCCTGCGACGGCGGCACCCGCCTCGAGTACGAGTTGATCCCCGGAGCCGCGCGCACCGATCTCGAGCGTCACCTCGACAACACCGACGAGCTTCTCGAGGCGTTCGCGCGGTGGATGACGGAGTCGCGCGACTAGCCCGATTCGACGGGCTGCTTCGCCTTCTCCCACCCGGCGATCCCGGCGGACATCACGTACACGTGTTCGAACCCGAGCTCGCGGGCGCGCACGGCGCCCGTGTGGCAGCTGTGTCAACCGGGACCCGAGCAGTAGAACACCAGCGTCGCCGAGGCATCCTCCGGAAGGTCGTCGCGCCCGATGTGATAGGCGTTGAGGTGCTTGGCGCCCGGCACGTGCGACCGCCGGTAGCGGCCCGTGCCGTTGTTGTCGTAGACGAAGAACCCCGGTCGACCCAGT
Organism: uncultured delta proteobacterium; assembly: GCA_963772655.1. Lineage (GTDB taxonomy): Bacteria > Myxococcota_A > Polyangia > Haliangiales > Haliangiaceae > JABFXX01. Next base: position 2,214,663 of record CAVYYE010000002.1, on the reverse strand, counting down.
CGCGCGGCGACCTCGTCGACGGTGAGGACGGGGATCTCGTCGGCCAACTAGCTGACCGGTTTGCGCGCCGGCTGCGTGTGGCCGCGCTTGCGACGGATCTTGTGGCGCTTGATGTGGTGCGGACCCGAGTAGTCGACCCACCGGTAGCTCGGCTCGCCCGGGGCGCGCACGTCGAGGTGCACGAACCCGGTGGTCGGGTAGATGCCGAGGCCCATGTGGCCGGTGTCGAGCGTCTCCGCGAACGCGCGGATCTGATAGATCGACACGCCCTTGAGCTTGAAGTCGGTCGCCGACGCGTGGAAGTGCCGGCTCGACGTGCGGTCGGTGTAACGGAAGCCGGACACCAGCAGCATCTGCTTGTGACCGAAGTGATCCTGGATCCGCGACAGCTGCTCGTAGAGCTCGGCGCGGATCGCGCGAACCTCGCCGGTCGCGAGGCAGCGGAACTCGTCATCGAGCTTGGCGAGGGCGGCGTTATCGAAGCTGCCGTCCTTCTTGTAGATCTGGACGTGGACTTCTTCGTGCGTGTTCTCGGAGAAGATCCACAGATCGCCCGACGGCTTCTCGAGCGGCGTGGTGCGGTACTCGGACTTCGGTGCGTTGTGCCCGATGAACCGCGCGTGGCGGCGATGGCGGCGGCGTGCCGTGTGATGGCGATGCTTCTTGCGCGACCTGATCCGCTTGCGATGCTTGGCTCGCGACTTGGCCTTCGCCTTCACCGGCGTCGCGCGCGCGACCCGGTGATGATGGGTGGTTCGACCGTCCGCGGTCGCCGTCCTGGTCACCGCCACACAGACCGCGAGCGCTAGGAGCGCGTGACCGATCCATCGCATGGACGCAAAGGCTAGGCGACGTTGGCGTGGGCCATCAAGAATTGATCTCCAACAATCTTCTGGCCATTGCAGGAATTGTTGGCGACCTCGCACCTCGTACTGAACAGATGTCCGAGAAACGGACGCTCGCTCACGAATCTTGCTCAATAGAACGAAACCTGCACAAAAACCCAAGTCAGGTCATGCCGGTAGAGGTGGGAGCGCCACCCCTGGCAGGGGGACGTGAACCAGCTCGATGTTGATCTTGCTCGCGACCTCGAAGATGCGTTCGTCGCGATAGAACTCGCCGTAGCAGATCCGAGTGATCCCGGCGTTGGCGAGTTGCTTGAAGCAGTTCCAGCACGGACTCGCGGTCACGTAGTTCGTCGCGCCTTCGATGATCACCCCGTTGCGTGCGGCCTGGATGATCGCGTTGGCTTCGGCGTGGATGGTCGCGACGCAGTGGCCGTCTTCCATCATGTGGCCGACGTCGGTGCAGTGGGGCATCCCGCGGATCGAACCGTTGTAGCCGGTCGACAGGATCGTTCGGTTGCGGACGATCACGGCACCGACGAACTTGCGCTGGCAGGTCGACCTCGTCGCCACCACCTGCGCGATGCTCATGAAGTACTCGTCCCAGGACGCGCGCTTGTGTTCGTCGGTCACGGCGGCACTGTACTCGGGGTCCCTGATGCTATGTTGGCCGCGATGTCGGGTTCTGGAACGAAGGCCAAGTACAAGGACACGGTGATCCTCCCGGATACGCCGTTTCCGATGCGCGGCGATCTGGCGAAGCGCGAGCCGGAGATCCTCGCGCGGTGGGAGTCGATGGGCCTCTACGGCCAGATCCTCGATGCCCGCAGAGGGCGGGCCGGCGTTCGTGTTTCACGACGGGCCGCCGTACTCCAACGGCAACATCCACTACGGCCACATCCTCAACAAGATCCTCAAGGACATCGTCGTCAAGTCGAAGTCGATGTCGGGCTTCCGCACGCCGTTCGTGCCGGGCTGGGATACCCACGGCCTGCCGATCGAGCTCGCCGTCGAGCGCGATCTCGGCGAGCGCCGCGCCAAGCTGTCGCCGGCCGAGTTCCGGGCCGCGTGCAAGGCGTTCGCGATGAAGTGGGTCGACACCCAGCGCACCGAGTTCAAGCGGCTCGGCGTGTTCGGCGCCTGGGACCATCCATACCTCACGCTCGATCATTCGTACGAGGCCACGATCGCCCGCGCGCTGGCCACGTTCGCGCGCGGCGGCTACCTGTACCGCGGCAAGAAGCCGGTGCAGTGGTGCCCGCGGGATCGCACCGCGCTCGCCGAGGCCGAGATCGAGTATCGCGATCACACCTCGCCATCGATCTACGTGCGGCTGCCGCTGGTCGACGAGGATGTCCGCGGCAAGCTCGATCCGAAGCTCGAGGGCAAACGGCTCGCCCTCGTGATCTGGACGACCACCCCGTGGACGTTGCCCGCCAACCTCGCCGTCGTCGCGCACCCGGCGTTCACGTACGTCGCGTTCCCGAACAAGAACGACCCGGGTGAGTACCTGATCGTCGCGAAGGACCTCGCCGAGACCGTGGTCGCGGCGATCGGAGGCGGCGACCTCTCGGCGGCCGTGGAGATCACCCCGGCGCAGATGGCCACGCTCGAGCGCGCGCGCTATCGCCATCCGTTCATCGCCACGGCCGATCGCGATCTCGACTACCGGCTGTGGTTCGCCGACTACGTGACCGCCGATGCCGGTACCGGCCTCGTCCACACCGCGCCGGGCCACGGCGCCGACGACTTCAAGACCGGCATGCGGATCGGGCTCCCGGCGTACGCGCCGCTCGACGACGCCGCGCGCTACGTCGAGGGCGTCGCGATGGTCGACCACCTGGGTTCGGGTCGCCGCGTCGAGCTCACCGGCAAGACCACCAGCGAGGCCAACCCGCTCGTGGTCGAGTTCCTCGCGACCGCCGGGTTCCTGCTCAACCCGACGACGGATCGCATCGAGCACAGCTACCCGCACTGCTGGCGGTGCAAGGGTCCGATCGTGTTCCGCGCGACTCCGCAGTGGTTCGCGGCCGTCGATCACGAAGGGCTGCGCGACAAGGCGCTCGCCGAGATCGATCGCACCACGTGGGTTCCCAAGTGGGGCCACGATCGGATCTACGCGATGATCCAGAACCGGCCCGACTGGGTGCTGAGCCGCCAGCGCCTGTGGGGCACGCCGATCCCGACGTTCTACTGTGGCAAGTGTCAGGCCCCGCACGCCGAGGCTGACACCATGGAGCACGTCGCCGATGTCTTCGAGAAGCAAGGCGCCGACGCGTGGTGGACGCTACCGGTCGCCGAGCTGACGCCGCCGGGCACCACCTGCAAGCAGTGCGGCGCGGCGTCCACCGAGTTCGAGCGCGAGCGCGACATCGTCGACGTGTGGTTCGAGTCGGGCGTGTCGTGGCTCGCGATGCGTGGCCGCGACGACGGCTCCGAGTACCAGGCGATCGACCTCTACCTCGAGGGCAGCGACCAGCACCGCGGTTGGTTCCACTCTTCGCTGCTCGCGGCGATCGCGATCCAGGGCAAGGCGCCGTATCGCGAGGTGATCACGCACGGGTTCATCCTCGACGAGAACGGCGTGCCGTACTCGAAGAGCTCGATCGCGAAGGCGCGCGCCGAGGGCAAGAAGACGACGTACGTCGAGCCCGACTCGGTGATGAAGAAGTACGGCGCCGAGATGTTCCGGCTGTGGGTCGGCTCGATCGACTACCGCACCGACATCGCGTACAGCCAGACCATCCTCGACGGACTCGCCGAGTGGTATCGCAAGCTGCGCAACACCGCGCGGTTCTTGCTCGGCAACCTGAAGGGCTTCGATCCGAACGCCAACGATCGATCGATCGTCACGTCGGGCGTCGATCGCTACATGCTGGCGCAGAATCGACGGCGCGGTGGCGCGCGCGCGTGCCGCGTACGACGCGTACGAGTTCCACGTCGTGCACCGCACGCTGGTCGAGCTGGTCACCGTCGACATCTCGGCGTTCTACGGCGACGTCGTCAAGGATCGCCTGTATTCCGACGCGGCGAGCTCGCCGGCGCGGCGCGCGGCGCAGGTCGTGCTCTACGAGGCGCTGCGCGCGATCGCGTGTCTGGCCGCGCCGATCCTGTGCTTCACCTCCGAGGACATCTGGGCTCACATGCCGCGCCGCAAGGGCGATCCCGAGAGCGTTCATCTCGCGCCGTTCCCGACGCCCGTAGCCGCGACCAACGCCGACGTGCTGGCTGCCGACTTCGCGGTGGTGCTGGCGTGGCGCGATCGCGTCACCAAGGCGCTCGAGCCGTTCCGCGCGCAGAAGCACAAGTCGGTCGACGCCCGGATCACCGTGAAGGCACCGGCCGACGAGCGCGCGATCCTCGAGCGCTACGCGAGCGAGCTCGCCGACATGTTCATCGTCTCCGCCGTCGATCTCGTCGACGGGACCGGCGAGGTGGACGTGGCCGAGCACGCCGGGCCACGCTGCGAACGGTGCTGGAAGCACTTCGATCAGCTCGCGTCGGATCCGGACGATGTCTGCGCGCGCTGTGCGGGCGCGCTGTCGGAGAGAACGCCATGAGCGCAACGAACGATGACGACGACGACGACAAGCCCACCAAGGCCGACGAAGCTGCCGAGGAAGCCGACGCGGGATCCACGGATGACGCGAAGGCTTCGAATGACGACGACGACGTCGAGCAGGACGCCAAGCCCAAGGCCGCCGCCAAGAAGCCGTCCAAGGCGAAGCTGTCCGCGTCCGAGAAGGCCGCGCGCAAGGCCGCGCTCGACAAGGCGAAGTGGAAGCTGTTCTGGATCGTGTCGTTCGCGTCGCTGCTCGCCGACCAGCTGACCAAGCTATGGGCGCGGCACGCGCTCGACACCGTCGTGATCCGTGGCGCGCACGATCACGTGTGCGCGATCCCCGACGACATCAAGACCGGCGTGTGCATGGGCAAGGCGCACGCGGTGATCGACAGCTTCTGGCACTGGCGACTGTCGATGAACCCGGGGTCGGCGTTCGGGCTGTTCTCGAGTCAGGGCCAGGCCGGGCGCATCCTGCTCTCGATCGTCGGGATCGCCGCGGTCGCGGGCATGTTGTGGATGCTCAAGAAGTCGCGCGGCGATCAGAAGATCCTGCACTGGGCCCTCGCGCTGGTCGCCGGCGGTGCGGTCGGCAACCTGATCGATCGCATCTACTTCGGTGTCGTCACGGACTTCGTCCTCTGGCACTGGGGCAGCGGGCAGCCGCCCGGGCACCCCAACCGGTTCACCACCGAGTGGCCGGTGTTCAACGTGGCCGATGTCGTGCTGGTGGTGGGTGTGGGTCTGATGTTCATCGACATCCAGAAGGAAGGGAAACGCGACAAGGACAAGAAGAAGCGGCGGCAAGAACGGGCAAGGGCCGCCGGCCTCGTCAAAGATGGGTAGTCGGGTAGGCGGGGCGGAATAATCGTGGCGGGCGCACCGGTCGTCCGCCCATGCACCTGCCTCGTCGTGCGATCGCGTTCGCCATCATCTTCGCGTTCGCGCTGGTGATGGATCAGGGCTCCAAGGCATGGGCGCGCACGTTGCCCACCGAGCCAACCGGATGCGGGGTCCACGAGCTCGCCACGCGGCACTGCCATGGCGTCCCGCAGCCGGTGGTGGAGGGCTACTGGGACTGGGAGCTCGCGCTCAACGACGGCGCGGCCTTCTCGAGCTTCCGCGGCTCGCAGATCGTGTTGTCGTTGATCGCGTTCGTGGCGTTGATCGCGCTCGGGGTGCTGGCCCACCGCACCACTCCCGAGCAACGGCTGCGCCGGGCGGGCTACGCCATGATCGCGGGCGGCGCCCTCGGCAACCTGATCGATCGCGTGCGCGATGGCGCCGTCACCGACTTCGTACGCTGGCGGGTCCACGACCACGCATGGCCGATCTTCAACGTCGCCGACGTCGTGCTCGTGATCGGCGTCGCGCTGCTGCTCCTGGAAACTGTCCTCGCGAAACGCCGAGCCGCTACACTGGCGACATGAAGCTCGGAGCGTTTGCGGTTGTGGGTACGGTGGTGGTCGCGGTCACCGGTTGTCAGCCAGACCATCAGGACTTTCCTCCCCTGCCGGGCGGCGGTGGCGGCGGCGGTGGTGGTGGTGGGATCGGTGGCGGCGGGACCCTGACCGACGCGGCGACGACCGACGGGCAGACGTTGCTCGGCGATCTGTGCCTGCTCTCCGACCTGCGCGACTTCACGAGCTGCGCGACCACCGGTGCCGGCGGCATCACGATCGAGATCGGTGCCGAGACCGCGCTGACCGCCGACGACGGCACGTTCGAGATCGCCGAGCCCACCGGCACCGGATTGGCGTGGCGCGCATCCGGTATCGACATCGTGCCGTCGGTGGTGCCGTTCTCGAGTCAGCTCGTGGTCTACGCGATCGCGAGCGCGACGTTCGACGACCTGTCTCAATCCAACGGCGTGTTGCTCGCCGGCGGGCAGGGCAGCGTGGTGGTGCACGCGCTGTCGGGAACCGCGCCGGTCGAGGGCGCGACCGTCACCACCGATCCGGTCGCCCAGTTCACGACGTTCTACGATGGCACCTCTGCGACGGTGTGGGATCAGGACGCGACCGGTCCCGGCGGTGTGGCATGGGTGCCCGGCGTCGCCGCCGGTACCGTGACGGTGACCGTGTCGCCGTCGTCCGGTACGCCACAGATCACGAACGTGACGGTCGACGACGGCGCGATCACGTTCGTGCCGGTCGGCCTCTAGTTCTGGGTGCCCGAGGTCGCTTCCGCGGTCCACCTGCCTCGGTGCCCGCCCGCGACGTCACTGGCGCGCGAGGCGATCGAGCGCCGCCACCCAGCCGGCGATCTTGGTCTCGGTCTCGGCGAGCTCCTCGGCGGCGTCCGAGTCGGTGACGATGCCGCCACCGACGTGGATGCGTAGCTCGTGTCCGACGATGACGCCGATCCGGATCGCGATCGCGAGCTCGAGCAAGCCGTCCCCGAACATCCCGAACGCACCGCAGTACGGACCGCGGCGCACCGGCTCGAGCTCGTCGATGATCTGCATCGCGCGCAGCTTGGGCGCGCCGGTGATCGAGCCGCCGGGAAACGTCGCACGGAGCAGCGTGGCGTACGTGGTGTCCGGCAGCAGGCGCGCGCTGACCCGCGACACCTTGTGGTAGAGCGCGGGGAGCTCGACGATGTATCCGAGATCGTCGACGGCGACGCTGCCGGTCTCGGCGACACGCCCGAGGTCGTTGCGTTCGAGGTCGACGATCATCAGATGCTCGGCGGCATCCTTGGCCGAAGCGGCGAGCTCGGCGCCGCCATCGGTGGTCGCGTGGCGCGGGCGCGTGCCCTTGATCGGCCGGGTCTCGACGCGATCGCCGACCAGCCCGAGGAACCGTTCTGGCGATCCGGAGATCAGCGTGACGCCATCGGTCTCGACGAGCGCACCGTACGGCGCGGGCGCGACCTCCGATAGCGCCGCGTACAGCGCCAGCGCGTCGCCGGGGGCGGCGATCCGAGCGACGTGGCGGCGCGCGAGGTTGACCTGGTAGACGTCGCCGGCGGCGAGGTAGTCGCGGATCCGCTCGACCCGTGCCATGTGGTGCGCGGCGTCGTCGTCGGGGACGAGCGGACCGAAGCTCGGTGGCAGCGAAGGGGAGGCGGCGCGCGCGAGCCGGTCGGCGAGCCGCTCGCGGGCGACGGGATCCGGCCCCACGATCTCGAAGTCATCGGCACCGGGCGCCCAGCGCGCGAACGCGCCGTACGCGCCGAGCCACAGGTCCGGCGAGTCTCGCCCGATCTCGGTGCGCGCCGGTAGATCCTCGATCACGCGCGCGAGGTCGTAGCCGAGCATCCCGACCACGCGCGGTTCGGGCGCGCCGGTACGCGGGGTGAGCGAGCACCCGTGATCGCCGACGAAGCGTTCGAGCGCTTCGAACGGATCGGAGCTGAACCGGCGCGCCGGTCGACCGGTGGCATCGAGCTCGACGATCGAGTGGCCGCGCGCGATCAGCGTCGCCGACGGTTCGGCGGTGACGTAGGACCATCGACCGAGCCCGTCGTCGTCGCGACCGGAGTGCAGAAGGGCGCGACCGCGGCAACCGTCGAGGCGGGCCGCGGCTTCGATCGGACGGACTGCCATCTCACATCGTCTCGTCGTCGGGAGGCGGTTCGGACTCCGCGGTGAACGCGGCGAGGTCGGCGGCGAACGCGGCGACTTCGGGGGCGACCTCGCCCGTGCTGCCACCATCGAGCAAGTCCGGTTCGGGGTCGCGAAGTGGCGGCGGTGGCACGGGCGGCGGTCCCGAGGGCGAGGCCGGAGTCGCGGCCGTGCGCTCGAGCGGCGTCGCCGGTGCGGGCTCCGCGGGTTCGACGAGCACGATGCCCTCGCCGGTGCACTCGACACACGTGGTTCCGAGTGGACCGCCTTCGGGGGACACCACCGCGCGCGGGATCACGCGGCCGATCCATCCGGCGATGCGCTCGGCGTCGACGAACACCAGGCCCGAGGCGGGTAGCTTGACGCGAACCAACGGGCGCGCGAGTCGGATCGCGAGCGCGCCGTCGCCCCGGAACTGGATCACGTGGAGCTTGCCACGCAGTCCGGGAACGTTGCCGTTCTCCCACCGCAGCGACGATTTCGAACGCGAACACCAGATCCTCGCGGACGTACAGGATGTCGTCGTCGAGCAACACCGCAGAGAACCGCTGGCGCGGTGGTGGCACGGCGATCAGGTAGCCCTTGCCGGACACCACGTGCATCGGTTGACCGAACGTTTCGTCGGTCTGGTGACCGCGCGAACGCCGGGTCGCGACCTCGTACGCGAGCTCGCCGCCGGTGACGTGGATGCAGTCGAGCCGCGTGTGCACGCGATCGGCGACCCGGATCAACAGCGCGCCGTTGGTCGCGATCTCGAACGTGTCGTCGCCGTCGTCGGGACGCACCAGCTCCTCGGTGGCGAGCTCCGACAGCGGTCGCGCGGCGAACGCGCCCGACGTCGTGTGCGGTGCGATCGTCGCCGACGGCACGGCCGCATCCACCGCGCGGGACACGCGTGACGTCCCGCCCTCGGCCGTGGGGATCGGTTCGGCTTCCGCGAGTACGAACTGCTGGGAGTCGCTCATCGGCGGCGCCACGGGATCGGGGAATTCCGTCGGGGGAGGCCGATCCTCGATGGTTTCCGATGCGGGCGGTGGCCCGGCAGCGGGGGCCACGAGGTCGCGCTCGATCTGGTCGATCTTCTCGATCGAGATCGAGCCCGAGCCCGTCATCGAGATCGCGATCTCGGCCGACGATGCGTCCCCGGATGGCACCTCGCCGGGAGGGTCCGGCGCCGGCTCCGGCGCCGGCTCGGGTTCCGGCTCGGGACGCGGTGGTGGCGGTGGTGGTGGGGTGCGGGTGCGGGCGATCGCCGGAGGCGCGTTGGGGGCACGGCCGAGCTGCGCCAGGATCCCGTCGCGCTCGGCCTGCGTCAGGTTGACCTCGATCTCGCTCGCGAGGTCGTGCTGGCTGGCGAGCAGAAACGAGCGGTAGGCCTCGACGTAGCGGCCCGCCCGCGCGTACGCGAGTCCGAGATAGCTGACCGCTCGTCCCTTGCTCGGGTCGAGCGAGCGACTGGCCTCGAGTGCCGCGATCGCGCGCTCGGCGTTGTTGAGCTTGAGGTAGACCAGTCCCAGGTTGAGACGGTGCGAGGCATCGGTGGGGGCGAGCTCGACCAGGTCCTCGTAGATCGGACGCGCCTCGTCGAGCTCGCCGGCGCGAAACAAGGTGAGTCCGAGCAGGGCGAGCACCTTCTGGTTCTCGGGGTCGAGCTCGAGTGCGCGGCGAAACGCGCGGGTCGCGTCGTCGAGCTTGTTCTGCTTCAGGAGATCGCTGCCGTGCACGATCGCCTGCTCGAACGCCTCGCGATCGCGCGACGGAGTAGCCACGCATCGATTGAACCGCAATCCACGGCGCGCTGCACGCCGGAATCACTGGGAATTCATCCCCCATACCGAGTTTGGAGAATCGGTCGATTCGATCCTCGTGCTCACCCGACTCCCAGACGACCTCATCCCGATCGGGATCGTCGAGGTCGACCTCGAGACCCAGCGGTTCGTGCGTGTCAACGACCGGATGGCCACGATGCTCGGGCGCGATCCGGAGGAGCTCGTCGGCATGTCGTGGCGGGACATCTCGCTTCCCGGGGACCTCGACGCCGGGAGAGCGGCGATCCAGAGCGTGGTCGAAGGTCGCGTGGCGACCGCAGAGCTCGAGAAGCAGTACGTGCGCGCGGATGGCGGAACGGTGTGGGCGCGTCTCGTGATCTCGCCCGGACGCTACCAAGGCGATCGCATGATCACGACGATCGGCACGATCGAGGATCTGTCGGCGCTCCGCCAGGCCAACGCCGAGCTGGAGCAGGCCCGCCGGCGGATGCAGACGATGTTCGAGTGCGTCCCGATAGGGATCGCGATGATCGATCCAGAGACCGGTGCGATCCTCGATGCCAACCCGCACCTCGCCGCGGCGCTCGGGTACCGGCGCGACGAGCTGATCGGCCACTCGATCACGGAGCTCACGCATGTCGACGATTGGGAGGCCTCGGTCGCGCTCGCCGACGAGGTGCGCCGGACCGGCCAGGTCCTCGAGCTCGAGAAGCGCTACCTGCGAGCGGACGGCTCGGTGATGTGGGCGAACGTTCGCATCGCGCCGGGCTCCCAGGGCGGCGGCGCGAGTCAGACCATCGTCGCGATCGACGACATCACCGAGTCGCGCCGCGCGCGTGATGCGCTCGCGGCCTCGGAGGGGCGGTACCGCACGCTCGTGGATGGACTCGAGGATGTCGTGTTCGTGCTCGACCGGGACGGCACGATCCGGTTCGTCAACCGTGCGTGCGAGCACTTCGGCTACACGGTCGAGGAGCTCGTCGGGCGTCCGTTCGAGCAGTTCGTCCATCCCTCCGAGCGCGAGAACGCACTCGAGAACGCCCGCCAGCGACTCGAGGGTGCGTTGCACGGACCGTCCGAGTACCGCGTGCTGGACGCGACCGGTGAGGCTCGCCACGTGCGCGTCACGATGCGCCCGGGAGTCGACGGGATGTCGCTGACCGGGATCGTGTCCGACCTCACCGCGATCCGGGACACCGAGGAGCAGCTCCGCGTGGCGCAGAAGATGGAGGCGGTCGGTCAGCTCGCGGGTGGCGTCGCGCACGACTTCAACAACCTGCTCACGGTGATCGTGTCGTACGTCGACCTCGCCGACGAGTCGTTGCACGAAAGCGATCCGCTGCGCGAAGACCTCGGCGAGATCAAGCAGGCGGCGATTCGCGCGTCGGCGCTGACCCGGCAACTGCTCGCGTTCAGTCGCAAGCAGATGCTCGCCCCCGAGCCCGTCGACGTCGATGGCCTGGTCGGCTCGCTCCACAAGATGCTCCACCGCGTGATCGGCGAGGATATCGAGATCGAGCACGTCGGGAGCTCGAACGCGACGACGGCGATCGTCGATCGCGGCCAGCTCGAGCAGGTGGTGATGAACCTGTTGGTGAATGCCCGCGACGCGATGCCCGATGGCGGGCGGATCACGATCGCGACCAGCCCCGTCGACCTCGGCCCCGTTGCCGCCGAGGCCCTCGACGTCGCACCGGGACCTTACATCGAGCTCTCGGTGGCCGACACCGGATCGGGGATGGACGCCGCGACGTGTGCGCGGATCTTCGAGCCGTTCTTCACCACCAAGGAGCAGGGCAAGGGCACCGGGCTCGGACTATCGACCGTGTACGGCATCATCAAGCAGAGCAACGGAGCGATCACGGTCGACAGCGTGCCCGGCGAGGGGACGACCTTCGCGATCCTGTTGCCGGCTTGCACGCGCGGCGAGCGGATGACCGACTGCACGGCGTCGAGCACGATTCGTGGTCACGAGCTGATCATGATCGTCGAGGACGAAGCGCCGCTGCGCTCCGCGATGGTGCGGGTGTTGACCACGGCCGGGTATCAGCTCCTCGTCGCTGGCAGGCCGAGCGAGGCGATCGCGCTCGCGGCCACGCACGGCAACGCGATCCGCGCGATCGTGACCGATGTCGTGATGCCCGAGATGAACGGCCGCGAGCTCGTCGCCGAGTTGCGCGAACACTGCGCCGCACCGGTGCTCTACACGTCGGGCTATCTGGGGGATGCGTTGATGCGCAGTGGCGTGGCCAGCGAGGCCTTCTTGCCCAAGCCGTTCGAGCCGGCGGCCTTGACCCTCCGGATCCGGCAGCTGCTCGACAGCGCCCCGGAGTCACGGAGGCGGATCGATCGCGAGCGTCCCGTCGCGGTCGATGACCACGACGATCGAGCCCTCGAGGTCGGTGCGCGCGATCTCGGCTCCGGAGGCTCGCCACCGCGCGACCACCTCGGCAGACGGAAACCCGAAACGATTGGCGCGACCGCACGAGATCACGGCGAGCGTCGGTCGCGTGGCCTCGATCAGGGCCGGTGACGACGACGTCGGACTGCCGTGATGCGCGACCTTGACCACGTCGACGTGCGACAACCCGGCGGCGACCAGCGCTTGTTCTCCCTCTGCTTCGAGGTCACCGGCGAACAGCACCGTGCGTCCCGCGAACCGCACGGCGACGACCAGCGAGTTGTCGTTGACGCCGCGCACGGGATCGGCGGCGAGCTCGACCGGCGCATCGGCCGCGGGTTGGTAGCGCGGCGCCCAGGTCATCAGCTCGGTGGCGCCGGCGAGGCGCGCGAGCCCGAGCGGCGGGTGCACGATCCTCGTGCCGCGGGCGGCGAGCCGCCGGGCGATCGCGGCGAACGCGGGATGGTCACCGGCATCGCGGGTGCGCGAGACCACGGGTTCCGGTTCGGGAGCCAGCCACAGCTCGTCGATCGGGACATCGATCGCGAGCAGGCCGAGGTAGTGATCGGGGTGCGGGTGCGAGACGATCGCGACGTCGATGTGATCGTGACCGTACGCCGCGAGCACGCGTTCGATCGTGCGACCGGGACGGGTCGCGACCTCGAGAGCGCGCGCATCCGCACGTCCACCGGCATCGATCAGCCAGACGTCGCCGGATGGCACCTCGACGATCGCGGCATCGCCCTGACCGACGTCGACGAACGTCACCCGCAGCGCGCCGTCGGGTGGGGGCGCGCGACCCAGTGACCACACCGCGCAAAGCGCCAGCCAGCCGAGCCGGCGCGGGATCGCCCGCGCGATCAGCGCCAGCGTGATCGCGACCGCGATCGCGGTGATCGTCGGGCTGGCGATCGCGACGTGCCCGATCGGCACGATCGTGGCAACCCCACCGGCGCCGACATCGACCGCATGGACCAGCGAGGTCGCGATCGAGATCAGGCGCTCCGATCCCAGCACGAGCCCGGCGAGCGCGAGAGGAAGCGCGGCGAGCTCGACGAGCGGCGTCAGGATGAGGTTTCCGATCACGCCACCGATGGCGACCTGGTGAAAGTGCAGGGCGGTGATCGGAGCGGTCGCGAGCGCGACCGCGCACGACGTCCGGGTCTGACGGAGCGCCCACGACGAGAGCCGTGCGATGCCACGCCCTGCGCGACGCTCCCTCGCCGGCCGGCGCAGTGCGAGGGCGAGCGCGGCGGCGAACGACAGCTGGAATCCGGGGGCCCATAGATCGGCCGGTCGCCACAGCAGGATCGCGATCGCCGCGACGCCGAGCGCGTCGACCAACCGGACCGGTCGGTCGAACACCTCACCGGCGAACACGATCGCGATCACGAGCAGCGCACGCAGGGTCGAGAGCTGAGCGCCGGTGATCGCCGTGTAGGCGACCGCGGCGGACAGCGCGATCGGCACCGCCCATACCGCCGGCCGGATCCGACCTCCCCACGGCGACGCGGCGAACGCGCGTCGCAGCAGCATGTAGAGGAGGCCGGCGACCACCGCGAGGTGAAGGCCGCTGACCGCGAGCACGTGGTAGATGCCGCTCGCGCGCCAGCGCGCGTCGATCGCGGCGGGAACCGCGCGACGATCCCCGACCGCGATCCCGCGGAGTGCGGCCCGGGCCGCGGCGTCTCCGCCGGCGCGCTCGATCGCCGCCGACCACGACGCGCGGACCTCGGACGCCCATCGCCAGCCACGCGCGGTCGCGCCGAGCGGGCCCGTCGCCGGACGCGCGATCGTTCGGGCCGAGAGCACGAGCTCGGCACCGCGTGCCCGCACGGCGGCAGCGGGATCCGGAAGCCCGATCCCACGCGGACCCGCGGGTGGTCCGAGCTGTCCGGTGGCCGCGATCCGTTCGCCGGCCTGGAGTGGCTCCGGCGACCACACCCACACCCGATCCGAGAGTCTCGCACCCCATCGCGGGCGATCGCCGGTGCCGGCGCGGATCACCGGACCACCGACCGTGCCCTCGATGGTGGCCGATCGCGGTCGCGGGTCGCCGATCGGGTCGGGAGCGCCACCGCGGGCCAGGCCGACCGCGACGATCGCGGCGGGAAGCAGCTCGCGCCGGCGGAGAGTCAGCACTCCGACGGCGAACGCCGCCAGCCAGCGGGCCCGGATCGGCACCCCCGCGCGATCCAGTCCCGGTGCGCAGGCGATGCCGAGGGCGAGTGCGATCGCGGCGGCCAGGGGACGAGCGAGACGGCGCACGGGAGCAGCCATCGGCCGATCGCATCCCGGGTTGCGTGTTCGCGGTCCTACCGCCTTGCCGTCGGGAGTGCTCGCGCTCTACGATCGCGATGACTCATGGTTCACCAACGGGTGGTGGTTCCCACGGCGGTCGCGCTGGCTTCGCTCTGCGGGTCGGCGGCAGCCGTCCCGGTGGCCGGCAAGCTCGAATTGCCGCCGACGCCCGAACGACCGAAGGCGTCGGTGCACGGGTTCATCGAGCGGGTCGAGAACACCGAGCTTCCCGTGCTCCCCTACGACGTCGGGCGCTACCTCCTGGTCGTGCTCGAGAACGACACCACGCGCCCCGAGAGCGGGGGACAGGTGCGGTGGAACCTGGTCGGCGAGTCGTTCCAGTGGCCGGTGCTGGGCGCGCCGGTCGGAGCGCAGGTGGTGATCAAGAACGTCTCGACCACGGCGCGTACGCTGGTCGCACTCGAGGACAAGAAGCTGCTCCAGACCGGGATGATCAACCCGAAGATCGGCGAGCGCACGTTCACCATGGACAAGGCGCGCGTCTACACGATCACCGACAAGGACGCGCCGCATCTGATCGGTCGCGTCGTCGGCGTTCCCACCTCGTACATCGCCCACGTCCAGGTCTCGGGCACCACCGGTAAGTTCGACTTCGGCGACGTCGTCGAGGGAACCTACACGCTGCGCGTGTTCTACAAGGATCACTGGCTGCCGGACACCGCGACGGTGACGGTGCCGGCGAAGATCCGGGGCAAGGGGAAGTACGAGGTGTCCGCGAAGATCTCGAGCTACGGCAAGCCGGCCGAGTCCAAGTAGGTAGACAGCACGTGTTCTGGTCCAAGATCTGGTTCTTCCTCGTGGCCGTGGCCGCCGCCGCGGCGCTCGCGGTTGCACTCGTGATGCCGCGGCCGGCACAGCGGGCAACGGCGATCGAAGAGACCCGCCGGCTCACCGTCGGTTGCGGCGTGGTGCGGATCCTGCTCGATAGCGATGCCCGCAACCGGGTCGAGTTGACCAGCAAGTTCGCGCACGACGAGGGCATCAAGCGCGCGCTCGCCGAGGCCTCGGCCGCGGCCAAGCTCGACGACACGCGCATGAAGACGGCGCGCACGCTCGGCGAGCAGGTGATGAAGAAGATCGAGGGCAAGCGCAACCCGGACCTCGCGATCCTGATCGATCACAAGGGACGCGTGGTGGCGCGCGTGAAGAATGCCGAGGACGAGTACGGCGACGTGCTCGCAGGGCGGCCGCTCGTCGACGACGCGCTCGCCGGGTATCTTCGCGACGATCTGTGGATGTTCGGCAACGCCGCGTACCTGGTGGCGGCGTCACCGGTGATCCGCAACAACGCGTACGTCGGCGCGGTGATCCTCGGACACAAGGTGTCGAACGAGTTCGCCGAGAAGCTGGCCGGCAAGTCGCTGCTGGTCAACCTCGGGTTCTACGTCGGCACCGACACGGTCGCGGCGACCGACTCGGCGCCGCTCGAGCAGAAGACGCTGCTCGACGGCGTGTCGCGGCTCAAGGGACCGGATCTCGCCGGCGATTGCTCGAACGACATCAACACGCCGCTCACCGTGACCGCCGGGGCCGACACGTACAACGCACTGGTCGCGCGACTCCCCGGCGAGGCCGGCGAGCGCGGCGCCTACTACGCGGTGTTCGCGAAGGAGTCCGAGGGCATCGGCTTCATGACGACGCTTGGCAAGATCAACAAGGACGACCTCGGGTTCGGAAACTTCCCGTGGATCTTGTTGATCGGTGGGTTCGTCGTGGTGCTCGGCGTCGGCATCGGGCTGATGCTGCTCGAGTCCGATCGCCCGTTGCGCCGACTCGCCGCCGATGCGGTGAAGCTCGCCAAGGGCGAGACCGAGCGCCTCGGCGAGGATCAGCACCCCGGCAAGTTCGGGTCGATCGCGCGCAGCGTGAACATCCACATCGACAAGGTCGGTCGCGAGGCCAAGTCGGCGAAGAAGGATCTCGACCAGCTGCTCGGACCGGCACCCGAGGGAAGCCTCGGCACGATCGACCTGCTCGCCACCGCGCTTCCGAACGCACGTCCCGGCGGGGCGGCCCCCGCGGCGGCGCCTCCGCCGTCCGAGTTCAAGTTCGGCGACTCGGGGCCGCAGCCATCACGGCCGACGCCACCGCCCCGACCCGCGACACCGCCCCCGGTGCGCGCACCGACCCCGCTTCCGATCCGCGATCGCGATCCCAAGCCGTCGGAACCGCCGCTCTCGCTCGACGACGACATCCTCGGTCAGGCGGTCGAGG
Organism: uncultured delta proteobacterium; assembly: GCA_963772655.1. GTDB lineage: Bacteria > Myxococcota_A > Polyangia > Haliangiales > Haliangiaceae > JABFXX01. Next base: position 2,197,982 of record CAVYYE010000002.1, on the reverse strand, counting down.
AACCGCCGACGCAGGGGGCCGATCCGTACTTCAAGCAGGTCTACGACCAGTTCATCGCGGTCAAGAACAGCTGCAACGAGCCGACCGGCAGCCTGTCGTACGAGAAGTTCAGCCAGAAGTTGATCAAGAACCGCGACGACCTGATGGCGAAGACCGGCTGCCGCGAGGTCAGGTTCACCGTCTACATCAAGGAGGGCAAGGCTGCCCTCAAGGCGACGCCGGTCAAAGACTAGCCGTGGCCGGCTTCCGACGCGGCGGTCGCGATCAGTCGCTCGCGCAAGCGCTGGGCCTCGGCGAGCGCCTGGATCGATGTCGGTCGATTCGCCGGATCGGGATCGCCGATCTTGAACAGGTGCTGCTGCACCTCGGCGGCGATCTCCGGAGACTGCTCGACGACGTGCGGCGGTAGCGTGAAGTCCTCGACGCGGCGGGTACCTGCCATCACCACGTCGCGCGACCACGGCGTTTGTCCGGTCGCGTTCTCGAACAGCACCACCGCACTCGCGTAGACATCGACTGCCGGCGTGACCTCGCCGCGGCGCTGGTCGGGTGCCATGTACGCCAGCGTCCCGATCGCCTCGCGCTTGCCCGACGCGCCCGCCAGCCCGGCGGCGTCGGGAAGGTGGGCGACGCCGAAGTCGCCGAGCATGACCTCGGTACCGGGCAGGTGGACGTCGCGGCGAAACATCAGGTTCGCCGGCTTGAGATCGCAGTGCACGATGCCGCGGCGGTGCGCGGCCACCAGCGCCGACAGGATCTGGCTGTGGCGTTCGATCACGCGGCGCATCGGGAGCGCACCACGCTCGCGCAGCACGTCGCGCAGCGTGCCACCGGCGGCGAGCTCCATCACGATCCGGCGCGACGCCTCGTCCATGTCGAGCACCGCGACGACGTTGGGGTGGCGCAGCGAGGCCATCACGCGGGCCTCGTGGAAGAACCGCGCGAGGGCATCGGTCTGGCGCGTCGACGTCCGCGACAGGTGCGGGTGCAACAGCTTGATCGCGACCTCGCGCTCGAGCTCGGCGTCGCGCGCGAGATACACGACGCCGGTGGCGCCGCGCCCGAGCTCGCGGATCAGGCGATAGCGCGCGCCTGCCTGCACGCCGGCGACGTCCCCGGCCGCGATCGTCTCGCCGGCCACCGGCGCGCCGCGTCCGGCGCTCGCGCGTAGGCGCTCGACGCGGATCCGCACGTTGGGATAGTCGACGTCGCGCCCGAGCACCGCCTCGTAGTGACGCAGCGCGGTCGCGCTATCGCCGCGCCGCCGCGCGCGCTCGGCCAGCAGGTAGTGCGCGCGCAGCGCATACGGCTCCTCGGCGATCAGCTGCTCGAGGTGCGGCAGGGCGGCATCGAGCTCGCCGCGTTGCTCGTAGCGCTCGACCAGCTGCGCACGCAGCGGGCCGGTCGACTCCGCCGGGATCTCGGGCACGCTGAGCAGCTTCTCCATCCACTCGATCGCGAGCCGCTCGTGGCCCGAGGCCCACAACCCATCGACCCGCTGCAGCACGTCCTTGCTCGCGATCTCCTCGCGGCGCTGGCCGTTGGCGAGGTCTCCGACCAGCTGCGCGAGGAACGCTTCGTCCTCGCTACCGAGGTGCTGCGGTTCCTCGGCAGGTGCGGCTGGGGGAGCTCCGGCGGCTCCGACTTCCGGCCGAACAGGCGTTGCCACCAGCTCGCCATCAGCCGATATCGATCTCGTCGCCGTCGGCGACGATGCGGTCCCCTCGGATCAGCTGGACACGGACGTCGCCGAGGGGCTCGTGGTTGAACGTGACTTCCTCGCACGTGCCTCTCCCGAGGTACGGGCGCCCGTGGTGGAACTCGATGTCGAGGGAGATGCCGAGCGGCGCGAGATCGAGGCGCACGCCGTCGTCGCCCGCGATCATCGCGACTCCGCGGTCGAGGCCGTTGGCGACGCGCAGGATCAGGTGGTCGCCGGTCGCCTCGAATTCGAGCGCGCACTCGTCGCCGAGTCCGATCCGTCCGTTGTCGACGAGCGGGACGCGACCGGCGAGCCGCATGTCGGCGAGCGTGGTGCCGTTGCGCGAATCGAGATCGCGCAGCATGAACGCGTGCTGGCTGTCGGCCTCGCGTTCGATCTCCGCGTGCTGGCGCGACACGCCGCCCGCGCGCAGCGTCAGGTCGCACAGCGGATCGCGGCCGAGCACCAGCTTGGGCGCGGCGCACGCGACCACGAGCGGCTTGCCCCGGCGGCGGAGCTCGACCTTGCCCGCGGTGAGCAGGGCGGTATCGAGCTGGTCGAGCTTGCGGCGGTACTCGCCCGCGCGATCGGCGGCCACGATCGCGCGCATCAGCTCGGCGCGCGCTTCGTCGCGCCGACCGACGCGCATCGCGGTCTCGTAGCCGGCGAACGCGTCCTTCTCGTCGCGCGCCTTCTCGGCGGCCCGGTCGTCCTTGGCGAGCGCCTGCTCCATGCGCTCGACGAGCCCGCCCGCCGAGTACGCGTTCGCGGCGGCCAGCGGATCGCCGATCGCCTCGAGTGCCTCGCCGGCAAGCCCGTACTCGTCGCCGGCCACCAGCAGCTCGGCGGCCTCGCGGACCTTCGAGCGATCGCGCTCCGTCGCGATGCCCTCGGCGCGCGCACCTTCCCACAACGCCTTGCCGAGGGCAGCGGCGGCCTGCTTGCGCAGGTCGGGTTCGTCACCGGCCCATCGCATCGCGTCGCGCAGTGCCCCGATCTCGGCGAGTCGGTTGCCGGCCCTCGCGGCACGCGCGAGGTGCATGCGGACCGCCCCCGCGTGCTCGCCGGCCAGCGCGTACCGCTCGGCGGCGAGATCGACGTTCCCCGCCGCCTCGGCCGCGACCGCGGCGCGATAGTCCGACGAGAACATGCGACGGAAGAAACTCACCCTCGGCTCTTAGTTGCCCGACTTCGCTTCCGCGAGCAACCCCTCGGTCGGGCGCTCGTACGAGTGCGCGGCGTTTCGGAGAACACTCGGGACATGCTCGCTCGCTCGGTCCAGGTTGTCTGACTTCGCTTCCGCGGCCTACCTCACGGCTGGGTGCCCGCTCGCGAAGTCTATCGCGGCAGCGACTGACCGAACTCGGTCTGGTAGTCCTTCGCGAGCTGCTCGAGCGCGTCGCGATACTCCTTGTTGTCGGTCTCGCGGGCATACGCCTGGGCGAGCGCGCGCCACGCCTGACCGAGCTCGGGGTCGACGGCGATCGCCTTCTTGAGCATCTCGATGCCGCGCGGCGTGCCGGCGCGGGTGCGGAGCGCCATCACGCCGGACAGGTACAGCGCCCACGACGCGCCCGGGTCGATGGCGAGCGCCTTGGCGCATGCGGCGCGCGCTTGGGCCAGCTGGCCGGTCCGGAGACCGAGATCGCAGCGGGTCGCCGATAGGCCGGGCGCGCCGGGCCAATGCCGCTCGGCGACGGCGAGCGCGCGCCGGGCCTCGTTGAACTTGGCGGCGTACACCAGGTCGAGCGCATCGCGCACCGCATGGACGAGCTCGCCTTCGTGCGCGGGCTTCACGAACTTCGCCCCGCGCGGCACTCCATAGCGCGCGCGTTTCTGCGCGACCTTCTCGGCGACCGGATCGTTCTCGAGCTTGGCGCGGGCGATCGCGGCATCCGACCAGGTCAGCGCGCCGAGCCCCATGTAGATGTCGATCACGTTGCGCCACGCGGCCGCGGCACCGGCCGGCAGGTTCGCGATCCGGTCCTCGGCCTTGACCAGCTCGGCGCGCGTGCCGGCGATGTCGTCGCGCGCGGCGAGCGCCTTGGCGACCGCGAGGTGCGGCGACGGATCGCCGGGCGCGAGCTCGCTGGCCTTCGCGCACGCGGCGCGCCACTCGGTGTCGTCGGGCTTCTTCGCCTTGGGATTCTTCTCGGGGGCTCGGGCCGCCTTGCGCGCGGCGAACGCAGCCTTGCGCAGCATGATCTCGCAGCGCAGCTGGTGCATCGCCGCGTTGCCGGGATACGCGGTGAGCAGGTTCGACAGTTCGATCAGCGCGTCCTCGAATTGTCCCTGCTTGGCGAGTGTCTCGATCCGCGAGTACTGGTCGTAGGCCGCGGCGGGAACTGCCTTGGCCGTGCGGCCGGCCTTGGTCGCGTCGATGATGTTGCGCAGGCGCTTGGTGACCTCGTCGCGACTCGCCGCGACCCAGCCACCGAACTCCGACTTCTCGATCGCCGCGAGCAGCTTGCTCGCGATCTCGGGTTCCTTGGTGTCGGCCAGCCGGGCCTCGAGCGCGAGCTGCATGAGCTCGCGGTTGCGATCCGAGAACGTGCTCTGCTTGCTCGAATACGATCGGTTCTGGATCCACGACGCGTCCGACGAGTCGATCGCCCCGAGCGTCGTCGCCAGCATGTGGAGGAGCACGACTGCCTGCTTGTGGCGGCGGTGGGCCGCCAGGATCTCGGTTCGCTGGGCCTCGCGCATGTCGGGCAGCGTGGCGGTCAGCTTCTGTGTCTCGGCCCGCTCCGACCAGCCGCGGACGATGACGTACTTGCCGAGCGGCTCGGCCTGCCCGAGGTCGGACATGACCTTGGTGGCCCGATCGCCCGGCGTCACGTAGCCGATCACCCAGGTGGCGTTGTCGCCCTTGTCGACCTCGGCGAGAGCCGACAGTGCCGCCGACGGATCGCTGGTGCGATTCCAGTCCCCGATCTTGTCGACGGACAGGCGCGCGCCGATCAGCGGGGTGAGCAGCTGGCTCGCGTAGTCGAGCTGGTCGACGATGCGCTCGCGCCAGTGGGGCAGGGCACGGACCCCCGCGTCGACCCACACGCGTACATGGACGTCGCGCGGATCGCCCGGCCGCGGGCGGGCCGCTTCGAGGGTCGCCGGCAGGTGCCCCGAGACGCTCGCCGGGAGCTTGTCGTTGACGATGTTCGGACCGCAGCCGATCGCGAGGGACAACGCGAGGACCGCGCAGCGCATGGGTGGATGGTAGCGCGGCCTGCTAGGATGCGCGCGTGCTCCTGCTCGACGAACGGATCCTCGCCGACGGTCGTCACGTGAAGACGTTCGCCAGCATCGCGGATGGCGGCGTCGCGATCGGCGACGACGACGGCAGCGCGCGCTCGACGCTATCGATCGCCGCACTCGATCGCGTGATGGCGCGCTACGGGAAACCACTCGACGAGGGCATCGCGCCGGGCGATCCGGGGCTCGTGCTCGATGGCGGCTACCGGCTCCGGCGGCTCCGCTACCACGCGGCGGTCGACGCCACCGGCCGCGATTATCTGGTGTGGGAGCGCCCCGAGGGCGAGCCGATCGCCGCGGTCGCGACCATGGTCACCGCGGCACTGCGATATCTGGCTCGACGACTCGCCGGCGAACGCGGCGAGTAGCACGTACATCCGCTGACTTGGACCCCCTCGAAAAACTGAGGCAGGGACAACGGCACAAGCCACGTCCGGTCGAGGGTAAGCCGGCGATCCGTGAATGCGGTCGAGGACTTGAGCGTGGCACGCCGGCTGCTATTGATCGGGGTGTCGTGTTGCGTTGGTGGTTGCTCCTCGTGCTCGCGGTCGGGTCGGTGACCCGAATCGCCCGGGCGGAGTCCACCGACAGTGCCCGGATCGCCCTGACCACGCGGGCGTGGAATGCGTCGGTGGCGGCCGAGCGCATGCTGTCTCGGGTGAGCGCGCGGTGGAGCTCGCTCAACGCCAAGTTCCACGTCGAGCTCGACGACATCGCGCACCTCAAGAACGCGCCGCGGTCGTGGCGACGCGATCGCGACCTGCGCGCGAAGCTGGCCGATGCCGAGGCGCTCGGCAAGCGGCTCGAGGCCGCGAGCGCCGACGTGCGGCGGGCGACCGAGCGCATGAAGCGGGCGCACCGGCTCGTCGTCGAGGCGATCGATGCCGAGCTCGCCGCCGGACCGACCTCGGCGCGGCGCGCCCGGCTCGTGCGCGCGCGGGCTCGTGTGGCACCGCAGGCGCGCAAGGCACGGCGCATCGTTCTGCCCGACACCAAGATCGATCCGCTCGCCGATCCCGAGGAGCTCGACCAGCAGGCGCTCGCGATCCACGACAGCGAGGTCGAGCTGCAGCACCAGATCCAGGGGCTCGACGCGCAGGCCGACGAGCTCGACCGCGTCGCGATGCTGCGCAAGCAGCACGAGCGCACCCGCGAGCTCGACCAGCGCGACGACAACAGCGCGCGCAAGGGCGCCACGTCGAGCGGCGCTCGCGGGGCCAGCGCCGATACCGCGTCGCCCGAGTCGCCGACTCCCGGCGGTGTGGGTAATGGGACCCAGGATCTCGGGTCGTTCGAATCCGATGCATCGATCACGCTCGCCGACGTCGTCGATCCGACGACGATCGAGGAGCTCAACCGCGCGCACCGCTCGAACGATCCGGCCAAGCGAGCCGCCGCGGTCCGGCGCGCCCGTGCGGCCGTCGCTCGCAAGCTCGCGCAGCTGCGCGCGCGCCGTCACGAGGTCGAGCAGCGCGCCTCGCATCTACGCCGGCACTAGGTTAGCGGTTGAACACCGCGCCGATGTAGAGCAGCGACCGGCGGAACGACGCGTTGTCGCCGCCGCCGAGGTTGCGCCAGTACGCGAGCCGCGACTCGAGGGCCCACGCCTTCGTGAGCTGGCGCGCGATCCGGAGCTGCACCGAGCTGCGGTTCTCGTCGTCGAGCGTGCCGAACGTCTGATTCTGCAGGTCCTTCGCGACGATCAAGCCGTCGAGGTAGACGTCGTACTGCAGGGTCACCAGCGCCGTCGCGTACAGGCTCCACGGCAGCGCGGTGGTCGCGGCGAGGTTGACGCGGTGACGCACCAGCGACTGGCCGTAGCTGTTGGTGTCGGTGACCGCGAGCTGGTAGCCAACCGCCGCCACCACGCGTCCGACCCACGTCAGTTCCGCGCCGACGCGCTGGTAGCGGTCGTGGCGGGTCAACGAGGTCGCCGCGGAGCAGTCGTCGGGACGCTCCGGCATCTGATTGTCGGCGCACGCGTTCGCGAGCGCGACGTCGTTGTACGTGCGGGCCTCGACGGCTCCGAACGCGGCCAGCTCGAGGCTACGCGTGCCACCGGCCGCCTCCCACAGCGTGAGATCGAGGCGAAGGTTCGCGCTCGGCCCGTACCAGTCGAACTTCTCGCACGGCTTGTACGTGAACCGGCGGCCTCCGAACGCGAGCGTCAGCGATCGGCCATCTCCCTTGCTGAGGGCGAGCAGTCCATCGGCGCCGGCGTTGGTGAACGTGCGGTCCAGGCGACGCCGGTCGCAGGTCGGGAGCCCGGGATCGGAATCGAGCGCGAGCGCGTCCGCACCGAGTACCGCGATCCCCACCGACACCGGGCGGTGTCCGATCGGGTGGAGCCAGCGCGCGTCCCCGAGGAGCAGCGCCACGCTCTCGGACTGAGCGTCGGGGTTGGCGACCACGCGGGCGAACGACGTCGCCCGGATCCCGTAGCGGCCGCCGGCCAGCTTGCCGCGGTGATCGAACTTGGCGCCCAACCGGCCCACGGAGGACGAGATCTCCCGCGTCTCGAGGTCGGGGCTGGTCTCGACGCGCTGGACGTTGGTGTCGATCTCGGCGCCGGCCTCGGCCTGAACCGTGGTCGTCGACGAATCCGCCCCGGCGGCGTGGGGGCGGCAAACCGCAGCCGCCCCGAGCACCACCAGCCAGCCCGGCGGGACGCGACGCATGACCGCAGACTATCGCATCCGCCTCGTGGTAAGGACGCGCATGCGGTTTGTCGGCCTCGTGCTCTGTCTCGCCCTGGGAACCGTCGGCTGTCGGGCCGACGCACAGCGCTGCGAGAAGGCCGCCCGCAATTTCGCGACGCTGACCTTCTGGAAGAAGACGGACGCCGAGATCGCGGCGGCCCCCGCGAACCAGCGCAAGGAGCTGCGGAAGAAGAAGCTGGCGGAGTTCACTGCCGAGCTCGAGCACAACATCCAGTTCTGGGTCGGGCAGTGCCAGTCGGCGAACAACGACGACCAGATCGACTGCATGATCGACGCGAAGACCGCCGAAGAGGCGCTCGACTGCGCCGACGTCGCCGACAACGGCGACGACTAGTCCCTGCAGGAGCTTGTCGGGTTAGTCGCGCCGGCGATGACGACGCGGCGATCGATGATCGCGGACGACAGGCGCCGGGCGCGTGCGTGGCGAACGAGCCGATCGGTGATCGCGGACGACAGGCGCCGGGCGCGCGCGTGGCGGGCGAGCTGATCGGTGGTGATCGCGGACGACGGGAGCTGGGCGCCCGCGTGGGCGCGGCACACGATGATCGCGGACCACCGGACCGACCTCGATCACCACGCTTGGCCGGGGCGCGACGACGACCGGTGGCGGTGGTGACGTGACGACGGTCGTGGTCGTCGTCGTGGTGACCGTCGGAGGAGGGGCCTCCTCCACGGTGACGGCGCGGGAGACCACGGCGGGACCGCTCGATCCGGCATCGCCGAACCGGTCGGGGTCGCTCCAGCCGCCGGCGGTCCATTCCCAACGGCCCTGCAGCGAGAGCCAGCTCCAGCGGCCCTCGGTCCAGATCGCGCCGTCGAACGGCGCGTCGCCGGGATGCTCGGGGAGCGGAGCGGGGCGAGGTGGCCGGAGGTGCGCGCCCGCGGCGATCAGCTCGCCGATCACGGTGCGCCGGACGCGGAGCGCGCGCTCGGTGCGCTCGCGCTCGAGCCGCTCGCGCTCGAGCCGCTCGCGCTCGAGGCGTGCTTGCCGTTCGCGTTCGAGGCGCGTCTCGCGTTCGCGCTCGAGTCGTTCGCGCTCGCGGGCCACGCGCTCGCGCTCGAGCCGCTCGTGCTCGATGCGCTCGCGCTCGATGCGGATCCGCTCGATGCGTTCGCGTTCGATGCGAAGTCGTTCGATCCGATGGCGTTCGTAGAGCGCGAGGTCGCCCCCGTGTCCGACCAGCCATCCGACGAGCGTGCGGCGGTAGCGCAACGCGCGCTCGATCACGAGGCGCTCGTGCTCGATGCGCTCGATGTCGATGCGCTCGCGATCGGTACGGTCGAGGTTCCCGCACTCGTCGACGGTCTCGGTGACCTCGTGCTCGGCGTCGACGCGCTCGGAGACGGTGTGGTCGTGGTGGATGTCGACGCGGGCATCGGAGCTCTCGTCGACGACGTGCTCGGAGCTCGCGTGGCCGGACGCGACGTGGTGCTCGTCGCGATGGATCGTGCGGCGGGCACGCGCGGCCTCGCAGCGCTCGCGCGCCGTCATGACGTCGTGCGTCTCGTGCGTCTCGTGCGTCTCGTGCGCTGTCTCGTGGGTCTCGTCGTTCGCGACGTGTTCTCGCTCGGCATGCGCGCGCTCGGCCTCGGCGCGTTGCTTCTCGGCGCGGAGCCGGGCCGCTTCGCCCGCCTGGCGGCGGGCATCCTCGCGGCGCGCGAGCTCGGCGCGCGCACGTGCCTCGGCCTCGCGGCGGTTGCGCGCCTCGGCCTCTCGCCGGCGCAGGCGCGCATCGCGATCGGCGCCGTATGCCACGAGTCGGTTCGAGAGGCGTCCTCGCACGCCGACCGCGTGCACGTAGACCGCCTGCTTGCGCTCGGCGGCCTCGACACCCAGATTTCGGATCCGGGTGAACGAGTAGAACGCCGTGACGTTCGGATCGTCGGCGACCGCGGTGACGATGCACGCACCGGCCGCGGTGGTATCGAAGCGCGTCGTCGCGGGCACGATGCCGTGACCGTCGTCGCCGGGCGGCAACACGAGCGGCGCATCGGGGTCGGGCGCGATCACCTCGGCAACCGGTGTCGCGCTCGGCGGTGGCGGCGTGCGGACCTCCGTGCGTACGACGGTCCCGGCGCCGGCGCGCACCGTGCCGATCGGCGTCGCGATCTCGCCGCCGACGGCAGGCGTCTCGATCGTCGCGATCGTCGGTGCTGGCGGTGCCGGAGGTGCCGCCGATGCTGCCGCCTCGGCGCGGCGACGTCGCGTCTCGCGCTCGGCGGCGAGCACCTTCAAGCGGCGCTCGCGGTAGTCGTCGAACGACTCGCCGGCGGTGCCACCGACGTCGACGCCGGGACACGCGATATGCCAGTCGACCAGCTGCGCGCGCGGGACGCCGAAACGCAACGCGACCTCGTAGGTACCGCGGGGCAGCGCGACGCCACCGCTACCGGGGGCGGCCGCCGTGGTGCCGGTGGCGGTCGTGCCGGATGCCGTGCGCGCGGTCACCAGGCCGTGACCGGTGGCGACGAGCTCCGTCCGGATCTGGCTCGCGCATCCCGATCCGAGGATGGCGATCGAAAGTAGGAACCGCATCGCTCGCGGCTCGCTGCAAGCACGCGGCCATGGCGAATCCGATCTGGCCCCACACTTGCGAGACACCATCCATATGACGGCTCGCCCTGTACCAAACGACGCCCACAAGCTCGCGAACCCGTATCGCGAGGCCCTCGCCACCGCGATCCGTGAACGTTCAGTCACGAACGCGAACACCACACTGTACGGACTCCATGACCTGTATGGCGTTCGGCGTTGGTGGATCGCCGCGACGTTCGCGATCCTCGCGGCCTGTGGCGGCGGCCAGCGCGCCGACACCTACGCCCGCGCCTCCGACGTCCAGGGCTCGTGTTGCGAGCACCTCGCGGGCGGCGCCCGCGACACGTGCCTGAGAGACGTCGTGCGGATCGACGACGCGGCGGTGGCGCAGAGCGATGCCAACCAGAAGACCTACGCGTGCGTGGTCGATCACTTCGTGTGCGATCCGGCCACCGGGCACCCGACACAGCCGAGCGCCCAGGCGCAGCTCGAGTGCATCCAGGATCTCCCATAGGTCAGGGACATGGCAGTCGCAGCTCGTCGCGGGCTCGCGAACCATCGCCGAAACGAACAACGGCGGCCCCGAAGAGCCGCCGTTGATGGATGGATGGGGAACGGACTAGAAGTCCATGCCGCCCATGCCGCCCATGCCGCCCATGCCGCCGCCCGGCGCCGGCGCCGGCGCTTCCTTCTTCGGACGCTCGGCGATCATCGCCTCGGTGGTGAGCAGGAGCGCCGCCACCGACGCGGCGTTCTGCAGCGCGGTGCGCACGACCTTGGTCGGGTCGATGACGCCGGCCTTCGCCAGGTCGCCGTACTCGAGCGTCGCGGCGTTGAAGCCGAAGCTGCCCTGGCCCTCCTTGACCTTGCTGACGACGATCGAGCCGTCGGTCCCGGCGTTCGCCGAGATCTGACGCAGCGGCTCCTCGAGCGCGCGGCGCACGATGTTGACGCCGAACATCTGCTCCTCGCCGAGCTTGATCTTCTCGAGCGCGGCCTGGCCACGGATCAGCGCGACACCGCCGCCGGGAACGACGCCCTCCTCGACGGCCGCGCGGGTGGCGTGCATCGCGTCCTCGACGCGCGCCTTCTTCTCCTTCATCTCGACCTCGGTGGCCGCACCGACGCGGATCACCGCGACGCCGCCGACCAGCTTGGCGAGGCGCTCCTGCAGCTTCTCGCGGTCGTAGTCCGACGTGGTCTCCTCGACCGCGTTGCGGATCTGCTTCACGCGCGCCTCGATGTCGGCCTTCTTGCCGGCGCCGTCGACGACGGTGGTGTTGTCCTTGTCGACGGTGATCCGCTTGGCGCTGCCGAGGTCGGCGAGGCCGATGTTCTCGAGCTTGAGGCCGAGATCCTCGGTGACCGCCTGGCCGCCGGTGAGGACGGCGATGTCCTTCAGCATCTCCTTGCGGCGATCGCCGAAGCCCGGCGCCTTGACCGCGCAGATCTGCAGCGTGCCGCGGAGCTTGTTGACCACCAGGGTCGCGAGCGCCTCACCGTCGACGTCCTCGGCGATGATCAGGAGCGGCTTGCCCTGCTTGGCGACCTGCTCGAGCACCGGCAGCAGGTCCTTCATGTTCGAGATCTTCTTCTCGTGGATCAGCACGTACGCGTCGTTGAGCACGACCTCCATGCGCTCCGTGTCGGTCACGAAGTACGGCGACAGGTAGCCACGGTCGAACTGCATACCCTCGACGACGTCGAGCTCGGAGTTCATGGTCTTGGCCTCTTCGACCGTGATCACGCCTTCCTTGCCGACCTTCTTCATCGCCTCGGCGATCATGTTGCCGATCTCTTCGTCGCCGTTCGCGCTGATCGTGCCGACCTGCGCGATGTCGTCCTTGCCCTTGGTGGGGGTCGACAGCTTCTTGAGCGACTCGATCACCGCGTTGACGGCGGTGTCGATGCCCCGCTTGAGCTCCATCGGGTTGTGACCCGCGGCGACCAGCTTGCTGCCCTCGCGATAGATCGCCTGGGCGAGCACGGTGGCGGTGGTGGTGCCGTCGCCGGCGTTGTCGGAGGTCTTCGAAGCGACCTCCTTCACCATCTGCGCACCCATGTTCTCGAACTTGTTCTCGAGCTCGATCTCCTTGGCGACGGTGACGCCGTCCTTGGTGACGGTGGGGGCGCCCCACGACTTCTCGATCACCACGTTGCGACCCCGTGGGCCGAGGGTGACCTTGACGGCGTTGGCGAGCGTGTCGACGCCCGCCATCACGCGGTTACGAGCCTTCTCGTCGAAAATAATGTCCTTGGCGGCCATGTTCGTTGCTCCTTGATCCTCGGGTTACTTCTCGATCACGCCGAGGACCTCGTCCTCGCGGATGATGATGTGCTCCACACCGTCGACCTTGATCTCGGTACCGGCGTACTTGCCGAACAGGATCCGGTCGCCTGCCTTGACGTCGAGCTTGACCACGGTGCCGTCCTCCAAGCGCTTGCCGCTGCCGACCGCGACCACGTTGCCCTCGAGCGGGCGCTCCTTCGCGGAGTCGGGGATGATGATGCCGCCGCGGGTCTTCTCGACCTCCTCGACGCGACGAACCAGGATGCGATCCTGAAGAGGACGGACGTTCATTGGGTTCTCCTGTGACCGTGGTGAGACGTTGCTGGAATGAGAGTGGACGTTTGTTAGCACTCGCCCTCGGCGACTGCTAACAGCCGCGTTGGTAAGGCGCCTGGGCCCCCCGCGCAAGGGGCTAGCCCACGGAATTCGTTGATAACTACATCGTCGCTGTTCGGGGGTGATCTGGTGACACCGCAGCGCGTAATGAGCCCGATTCCGGAGCCGAGGTAAGCACGGAGAACCAGAGGCAAACTTGCAAAGAAGTCGGCTTGCCCGAAGATCAGATCATGGACGTTACGTTGGCTGCCTCCGTGGACGAGTTCTTCCACGAGGTCGTGACCGAGGCCCTCCACGAAGTCGATATCGAGGCCTCCGAACCCGCCGGCTGGTACCTGGTCGGCCTGCTGGGTGACTTCACCAAGGCCCGCCTGACCGACGAGCCCCTCGGGCTCAAGCTCGCCCAGGCCTCGGTCGATCCCGGAGAGCGGGTACAGACCCTCAAGCAGGTGGGCGACACCTCGCTCTACGTGGCCGGCTACTTCGCGGAGTCGCTGACCCGCTCGCTGGTCGATGTCGACTACTACGTCGGGCTCGGGCAGAACGCCTACGCGCAGCTCGCCGCATCGATCGGTAGGACGGGCAGCGGACGCGAGCTCGCGCCGTCGCTTCGCGATGTCTACGAGGAGCTGTCCGCCAAGTTCCCGCGGTTCGTCGACGTGCTCGCGCAGGTCCGCAAGCGGATCGCGCTGTCCGAGGCCTCCGCGACCACCGACATCGGCCGGCTCTACGAGATCTGGCTGCGTACCCGCGACGAGTGGGTCGAGAAGAAGCTCCGCGAGGCGGGCATCCTGGTCGACGGCACCAAGGTGCTGCAGTAGTGCCGAGCGACGAGCTCGCCGCCCGGCGCGCGCAGCTCGCCTCGCTCTCGCGCGTGCAGCGCGGGCTCGAGGCGCTGTACCGGATCGAGACCGGGCTCGCGGTCGAGGACTTCATGGTCGACACCGCGGTACGAGACGATCTCGCGCCGGCGCGCCGGCCGCGCGAGCAGCTGTTCGTCTCGCACGACGACGACGACGAGATGTCGCTCGGGTTGTTCATCGATCCGTCGGTGCTCGCCAACCTGCACGCCCACGATCCCGGCGATCACCTGGGCGATCACAACTTCGGCGACTTCCTGCTCGCCGTCGAAGGCGTCAGCCACTTCATCTACGCGGTGTGCTGCGCACGCGTCGACCGGCCGGTCACCCAGCTCGAGCTCGAGCTCCAGGCCGAGGTCGACAAGTACATCACCTGCCTGCTCGTCACCGAGCCCGCGTCGGCGACGTCGTCGGCGCTCAGGCGCCGGCTGTACGCCGAGTGCGAATACGAGGACGACCTCGATCACGACGAGCACGAGCGCTACCGTCATGCCAACGATAGCGCTCATCGCTACGCGGCGTTTCTCGAGCAGAGCTTCGTGGCGCGCCGGCGGATCCCGGAGATGCTCGATGCCCTGCGGCGGTTCTACCGGCTCGGCCTCGCCGGCAAGCTCTCCGAGATCGCGCGACGGCAGCCTAGCTCGCGGTGCGATGGCCGTTGGGGGGCACCGAGCCGTCGCGGCTCGCGTCGGTGACCTGGTTGGCCTCGATCATCGACTGCCGTATTTGATCGCTCAGCGTCGCGAGGTGTCCCGGGCCGTGCGGGATCAGGATCGCGTTGGTGCGCGTCGACGCGCCGATCTCCTTGAGCATGTCGAAGTACTGCGTCATCAACACGAGGTTCATCACGTCCTTGGCCGTGGTGCCCGGCACCGACTTGCGGAACTCGTCGACCGAGTCGCGCAGGCCGGCGACGATCGCCTGCCGTTGATCCGCGATGCCCTTGCCCTGCAGCGCCTTGCTCTGCGCGTCACCCTCGGCGCTCTTGACCTTGAGGATGCGATCCGCCTCGCCCTTCTCGCTGGCGGCCACGCGCATGCGCTGCGCGGCGTTGATCTCGTTCATCGCCTCCTTGACGCGCGGATCGGGCTCGATGTCGGTCACCAGCGTCTTGACGATGCCGTACCCGAAGCCCTCCATCACGTGCGAGAGCTCGACCTTGACCGCCTCGGCGATGTCGTCCTTGCGCTCGAACACGTCGTCGAGCTTGATCTTCGGGACCTGTGCGCGCACGACGTCGAACACGTACGACTTGATCTGACGGGACGCGTCGTCGAGCTTGTAGAACGCCTCGTACACCTTGTCGGGCAGCACGTAGTACTGGACCGAGACGATCATGTGGACGAACACGTTGTCCTCGGTCTTGGTCTCGACGCCGACGTCGAGCTGCTGGACGCGCATGTTGATGCGACCGGCCACGCGATCGATCAGCGGGATCCGCGCGTGGATCCCCGGACCGGCCTGCCCGACGAACTTGCCGAGCCGTTGCACCATCGCGATCGACTGCTGCTCGACGGTGTACAGCGAAGCCGCGAGGAGCAGTACGAGCAGTACGCCACCTCCGACGAGAAACGTCATTAAGACCTGGTTGTGCATGGTGCCTCCTCGAGACTCGATGTTGCGACCGACGACTTCGATGCGTCTGAACAACCTGGGTCCGGGGCGCCGGCCGGTAAGACCGAATCGGATCGGCGCCGACCGGTTCATCCGTTATCGCGGACGGTTTTCTAACCAGCGAGGACGCGATTGTCGATCAGGCGCGTGGTGCCGACGAACACGGCCATCGCCAACACGGCGCGACCGGCGAGCGTGTCGACGGGCGTCAGCTCGTCGGCATCGCGCAGCTCGACGTAATCGATGCGCGCGAGCGGCTCGGCTCGGATCACCTCGCGCGCGGCCGTCACGATCGCGGTGGCCGAACGTTCGCCGGCCTCGACGCGCGCCTCGGCGGCGGCGAGTCCCTTCGACAGCGACAGGGCGGCGGCGCGCTGCTCGGGAGACAGGTACGCGTTGCGCGACGACAGCGCGAGGCCATCCGGTTCCCGCACGATCGGCGCTCCGACGATCTCGATCCCGAAGTCGAGGTCGCGGACCATCCGCCGGATGATCGCGAGCTGCTGGTAGTCCTTCTCCCCGAACACGGCGACGTGAGGCACGGTGGCGTGGAACAGCTTGGCGACGATCGTCGCGACGCCGGCGAAGTGACCGGGGCGACTCGCTCCGCACAGCGGCTGCTGGAGCTCGCGCACCTCGATGAAGGTCTGCGCACCCGTCGGATACATCGCGGGGGCATCGGGGCAGAACGCGAGATCGATCCACGGCCTGGCCTTCGCCAGGTCGCCCGCCTCGTCGCGGGGATAGCGCGACAGATCCTCGGCCGGCCCGAACTGCGTCGGGTTGACGAAGATCGTCAGGATCACCGCATCGGCGCGCGCGCGGGCGGCCCGCAACAACGACAGGTGCCCTTCGTGGAGCGCACCCATCGTCGGCACGACCGCGATGCGGCGACCGTCGCGCCGCAGGTCCTCGGCACGCGCATGCATCGCACCCGGCGTACGAAAGATCTCGAACGGGATGTCCACGGCGTCCGTGAAGCTAGCAGCTCGTGGTCGCGTCGACGCAGTCCTGGACCTGGTTCTTGACGTCCTGCAGCCCCTGGAGGCTGAAGTCGACGGCACCGGAGCACGACAGCTCGTCGATGTGGCGCAGGCAACGCGTGCGCGCGGCGCACACCGGCGCCTGGAGATCGTAGGACTGCATCGAGCGCCGGATCACGTCGCAGTACGAATCGAGCGCACCGTTCTGCTGGCCGCATTGCTTGGCGCGGTCGCACATGTGAAGCGAGATCTCCATCATGACGGCGTAGCGTCCCGACAGCGGCACGCGCGTGCCGCTCGTCGGACCGGTGCTGGGGCCGCCTCCGACGATGCCGCCCACGACACCCGGATCGTCGAGATCGTCGTCGGGATCGTCGGGGATGTCGATCTGCGGCGGCGTGACGCTCGAGCTCCGATCCGGATCGCCCCACGGATCGGGCGTCTGCGGTGGAGGGTCGGGAGGATTCGACGGATTCGACGGGGCGACCGCGTGAGGCTGATCGGGCACCAGCGGGTTGGTGTCCATGCGCTCGGGCGCGGGAGGTGGCGAACCTCCATGCACGCTGTCGTCGGAGGAGGACGACGACGGCAACACCATGAGCACGACCGCGGTGAGGATCGCGAGGACCGCGAGCATGATCACGACGAGCGGCCAGCTCACCCAGCTCGTGCGCGCCGGGGCAGCGGGCAGCCGGCCGGTCGGACGTGGCGGCAACACGGGCTGGCTACCGTCCTGTGCGATCGCCGCGGGGACGGCGCTGGCAACCTGCGGCACGTATGCGGCGTGACCGTTGGCGTGACCGTTGGTGGGAGGCGCACCCGGAGCGGGGACCTGCGGTGCGTACGGGTTCGGTGCGGTCGGGGTCGCGTGCGCGTGACCGTTCGTCGGCACGCTCGGTACGCTCGGTGCGCTCGGTGCGCTCGGTGCGCTCGGTGCGCTCGGTGCGACGAGTGGTGGCAACGGCGCGGCCGCCGCGGGGCGCTTCGAACGCAACCCGGCGACGTCACCCTTGCAGTGCTTGCAGCGGCCGGCGATCGGATGGATCAGCCCACCGCACAGCGGGCAGGGCACACGAGCATCGCCTGAACCGGGACGGGCGGCAGCAGCCATCGCGATCATGCTGCCAGGCAACTCCCTGCTATGCAAAGCGTTCTACGCGGGCTGCGTAATCCGCGTGACGTTGCCAAACCGATCGCGAGGTTCCACAGTTCACGCAACCCTCGCAGAACGCACAGATGAAGTTGCCTATTCCCCCGAAGGTCTCCAAACACGAGGTCCCGGTCGCGCGTCTCGATCCCCGTCACGACGGGGTGCGCATCGCCCAGCTATCCGACATCCACGTCGGAAACCTCACTCCCGAGTCGCACGTCCGCGCCGCGATCGAGGCGGCCAACGCCGCCGAGCCCGACCTCATCGTGCTGACCGGCGACTACGTGTGCTGGCGCCGCAACGAGGTCGAGATGGCGCTCCACCAGCTCGGCGGGTTGCGCGCGCCACGCGTGCTCGCCGTGCTCGGCAACCACGACTACTTCGTGTGGGGCAACGGCGTCCGTGCCGCGCTCGAGCACAACGGCTACGAGGTGCTCCGCAACCAGACCACGATCGCGAACGTGCGCGGCGCGCCGCTTCCGGTCGTCGGGATCGACGATCCGGTGACCCGACACGACGATCTCGATGCCGCCTTCGCCGGTGCGCCCTCCGAGCTGCCGCGGCTCGTGCTGTGCCACGCACCCGATCGCGGTCCCGCGGTCGCGAAGCGCGGGGCGGATCTCGTGCTCAGCGGTCACACCCACGGCGGTCAGATCTACATCAAGGGGATCACCGACCGGATCATGAAGAAGGTCGGGCTGCGCTATCGGCGCGGGATGTACGACCTCGGCAAGCCGGCCGATCGTTCGACCACGATGTACGTCACGCCCGGCGTCGGGTTCTCGGGCGTCCGGCGCCGCGTCGGCGAAGGCACCCACGCCGAGGTCGCGGTGTTCACGCTGCGCGTGGCGGCATCCGACGACGTAGCCGCCGCGTAGCTAGGGCGTCGCGCAGCCGGTGCCGCTCGGCAGCCGGCGATCGAGCGGACACCCGTCCGGATGCGGGTGGGCGTTCGCGTGCGTGTCGATCACGATCGGGGGTGGCGGTGGTGCGGTCGTCGTGTTGGGGCTCGGCCCGCGCGCGACCTGGCCGCCCTTCATCACGAACATCACGCGCTCCATCGCGGAGATGTCGCGTGTCGGATCCCCGGGCACCGCGATCACGTCGGCGAGCTTGCCGGCCGCCAGCGTACCGAGCTTGTCGGCGACGCCGAGCAGCTTGGCGTCGACCGAGGTCGCGGAGCGGATCGCGGCCAGCGGCTTCATGCCGAGCTTGACCATGATCGCGAACTGCCGGTTCTGCTGTCCGTGCGGGCATACGCCGGCATCGGAACCGAACGCGATCCTGACGCCGCGCCGGATCGCCTTCTGGAACACCGCGTCCATCGCGGAGACGGCGCGCTTGGCCTTGTCGATCACCGCGGTCGGAGCCTTCGAGACCTCGAGGCGCGCGAGCATGCACGGCACGGGCGTGAACACGAGGTAGGTCCCGTGCGCGCGCATCATCTCGATCGCCTGATCATCGAGGAACGATCCGTGCTCGATCGAGTCGATGCCGGCGCGGATCGCGCGCTTGGCGGCCTCGGCACCGTGGGCGTGCGCGGCCGCCTTGCGACCGAGCGCGTGGGCCTCGTCGACGAGCGCGTCGAGCTCCGCCTGTGTGAGCTGCGGCGAATCGACCTTGTCGGTCAGCGACAGCACGCCACCCGACGCGCACACCTTGATCACGTCGGCGCCGTGCTTGACGTTGTAGCGGACCGCCGCGCGCATCTGGACGGGACCGTCGGCGACGCCCTGCGCGAACCCCGGGGGCGGGAGCACGCCGGGGCGATAGCCGGCGGTCGGATCGCAGTGACCGCCGCGCGCCGAGATCGCGTGCACCGCCACCAGCATGCGAGGTCCGGGGATCGTGCCGCGATCGATCGCGTTACGGAGGCCGACGTCGATCAGGTGCTCGGAGCCGACGTCGCGCACCGAGGTGAAGCCGGCGAGCAGCGTGCGGCGGGCGAACACGGTCGCCTCGATCGCGCGCTCGGGGATCGGCTTCTTGAACCAGTCGAGCTCGTCCTTGTTCCAGTCGTCGGTCATCTCGTGACCGAGGTGCGTGTGCGCGTCCATCAGGCCCGGCAACAGCGTGGCGTCGCCGAGGTCGATCACGATCGCATCGGCGGGCGGCTTCGCGCGGGGACCGGCGGCGACGATCTTGTTGCCCCGCACGACGACGACCCCCGGCGACACGAGCCGGTTCGAGGCACCGTCGTAGAGGTGCGCGGCACGCAGCACGATCGGCTGTGGCGGCGATGTCGGCGTGGTGGTGGCGTCGTCGGCGGTGGCGGTCGACGACCACAGCGCGGCGACCAGCACGAGCGACTTCGCGAGCGGTGGGACCGCGGAAGCGACGTCGGACGACCAAGCCCTCATGGCCTCACGATACCGCCGCGGCGCGGTGCTCGGCGTAGATTCGCGCCGCGAACTTGCCTGGCGGCGATTGCTGCCAGATGGCGACCTGTTCTCGCGCCCGGGGTGGGAGCTCGTCGATCGGGGGGAGCCGGTGGCCGAACTGCGGCGGCAAGAGCACGGGCGCGGCGAGTGCTGCGAACGTCAGATCGGCGACCGTGAACCGATCTCCGAGCAGATAGCGCCGGCCGTCACCGAGGAGCCCGCCGACGTTGGCGAATGCCTCGTCGATCTTCGCGCGCGAGCGCTCGGCACCGGCGGCGTCGATCTTGAGGCTCCGCTTGAGCGCGGCGACCGTGGCGCGGCGAGTGACGCGCAGCGTGAACGCTTCCCACCTCGGCACGCCGGCGAACAGGTATTGATCGAGATCGCGACGATCGATCAGCTGGAAGTACGCCCATCGCCGGGTCGCCGGGCCGAGCTGACGATCGAGCGCGTCCTCGATCCCGAGCGCATCCTCGCGCACGGCAGGATCGTCGGGGATCAGGGTGCCGGGGCGGCGGGCGTCGGCGTAGGCGATGATCGGCGTCGAGTCGGGGATGATGGTGTCGCCATCGATCAGCGCGGGCACGGTGCGCTTGGCACCGGCGCGGAGCGTCGCCGCGTAGTGGAGCAACGGGACGTGGGTGTCCTCGGTATACGGCACGCCGCACACGTCGAGCGCCCACCGCGCCTTCTCGCAGAAGTGGGAGAACGGGATCGTGATCAGTCGTGCGGTCATGATCGCCCCTCGCGACGCGCCATCGCGCTCCGCATCATATCCGTGAACCCGCTCTGGCCTTCGGCCAGCATCGCGTCGAGCTCGCGGCCGACGCCGACCACCTTGCGGAACGCCGGGAACGCGAGCGTCGCGAGGATCGTGATGGTGATGCCGAGCGAGAACCGGACCGCCGTCATGCCCAGCCAGCCGCCGACGCCGAACCCGAGGACGCCGAGCCGGAGGAACGTGCCGAACGGTTCGCCGACGTCGGAGAACATCCGGCGCGCGGGTAGGGTGGGCCCGCGCTTGTCGAGCGCGGTCGACTCCTTGGTCGTTGGTTTGCGCCGCCGCGGCGGCTCCGGCGCCTTCGCGAGAAGCGCGATCACGTCGCGGGCGCGCTGCGGGCGCTTCTCCGGATCCGGATCGGTCATCGCGGTCAGCACCTCGCGTAGCTTGGCGTCGATCGTCGGCAGGTGCTTGTCGAGATCCATCCGCAGTCCCTTGCGCGGCACGTCCTCGGGCTCGACCCCGCCGGCGAGCGCCACGATCGTCGCACCGAGCGCGTAGAGGTCGGTCGCCGGCATGGCCTGACCGTGCAGCTGCTCGGGCGCCATGTATCCGAACGTGCCGACGATCGTCGAGCCGCCGCTCTCGCGTGCGACGTCGAGCACACCGCCGAAGTCGACGAGCGCGAGCTTGCCGTCGGGTGCGCGCAGGATGTTCGACGGCTTGATGTCGCGGTGCACGACCACCGGCGTGCGCGTGTGGAGGTAATCGAGGATCTCGAGCGCGCGGATCAGGATGTCTCGCAGCTCGACCTGCGAGAGTCGACGTCGCTGGGTGAGGTCGCGCAGGTTCTCGCCCGGCGCGCGTTCCATCACCAGGTTGAACGTGCCGGGGGGCTCTTCGAAGTTGGCGAGGTGACGCGGTACGCCCGGGTGCCGCAGCTGCGACAGCACCTTGGCCTCGCGCTCGAACAGCTCGAACGACTTCCACGTCCCGCGCGGGTGCAGGCGCTTGACCACCACGAGCCGGTCGCTCTCGGGAGCGTCGTCTCCGAGCTGCTCGTCGCGCGCGAGAAAGATCTCGCCCTGCGATCCCCTGCCCAGCTTCGGACCGAGCCGGTACCGCCCGCGCAGCAGGGGCCCATCGAGCGACTTGGCCACGCTGGTTGATAGCAAATCTCGGGGTGGCGCGCTGGGGCGCCGGGGTAACGTGAAACGAATGCGGCTATCGGCGATCATCGTACTCGCCGCGTGCGCCACGCCCGGGCGAGGGCCGCGCGACACCCCGACGGCGACACCGCGCTCGACGCCCTCCGGCGCCGGCGAGCGGTCGCACGGGACGAGCTCGATCGAACAACGCGTGCTCGACCGCGTCGATCGCTACCGCGCGCTGGTCGGGCTCTCGCCGGTGACGCTCGATCCCGAGCTATCGAGAGCGTGCATGTCCCACGCGAGGTACATGCTCCTCAACCGCGACACCGACGCGATGGTCGGGCTCGCGGCCCATCGCGAGCGACCCGACCTGCCGGGCGCGACGCCGGCGGGGGCCCGCTGCGGCAAGGCCGCGGACCTGTTCCCGGGCGTCGCCGATCTCGAGGTCGCGGTCGACGACTGGATGTCGGGCCTGTATCACCGGCGACCGATCCTGTCGCCGGCGCTCTCGCGGATCGGCGTCGGCTACGCGCGCCTTCCCGATGGCTCGTACATGGCGGCGCTGATGTTCGTCGAGGGCAACGGGATCCCGGTGGATCGAAAGTGGCCGGTCGCGTATCCCTCCGATCGCCAGACCGGCGTGCCGCTCGAGTTCGGCGGCGAGATCCCCGATCCGGTGCCGGGTGGCGGGCGTGCCGGGTATCCGATCACGCTGCAGTTCCCGCCATTCGACAAGCTGACCAGGGCCAGCGCGCGCCTGTCGGCCAACGGCAAGGATGTGCCCGTGCACTTCTCGAGCCCCGAGCGGCCGGCGACGTCGTTCGGCCAGTACGGCGTGATCGCGCTGATCCCGAAGCTGCCCCTCGCGCCGAGCACGCGCTACACGGTCACCACACAGGCGACCTGGCAGGGACAGCCCGGCGTGTGGCGCTGGAGCTTCACGACGCTGGCGCGGCGCCGGGTCGACGCCCACGACGAGGCGGCCGTGGTCGCGGCGCTCGCGGTTCCGAGCACGTTGCGCGGTCGGGTCGTGCACGGCGGGATGATGGATGCCGACACCGCGTTCCTGCAGATCGGCGAGCGCACGCTCGCGCACCACAAGATGATCTCGGTGCTGATCCCGAAGTCGATCTGGATCGCGTTCGGCGGCGAGCGGCGGTTCGCCGGCAAGACCGTCGAGGTCGATGGCACGCCGCGGCTCGTCCAGGGTGTCTACATCAACATCCCGATCGCGACCGCGAGCCAGCTCCGGATCGTGCCCGCTAGCTACTAGGCCCGTGGCGAGGACGGAACCTCGTAGGCGCTGATCGGCGGCTGTGATCGCCACGCGGCGTACAAGAGCCAGGTCTCGGGCGCCCTCACGCCCATCCGTTGATAGGTCTCGGGTGCGCTCCAATACGAAGGCTGCTCCTTCCAGCCATAGAACGCCATCGCGGTCGAGTACGGATCGAGCGTCCAGCCTCGGGCGGCGCCGCGCAGGTGCTCGCCGTGCTTGCGCCAGTTGTTGAGGACGTAGGCGAGCGTGTTGCGGGCCTGGCGCGGGCTGGTGATGACCTCGCGGTGGTAGCGATCGACGAATACCTTGCCGCGACGCGGCCGGCCTCTCCGACGAGAGAACATCGCGTTGAGGCGCCTGGCCGCGGAGATCTCGAAGCCCTGGATGCCCTTGGCGAGCGCGTTCTGACACGACGCCTCGACGATCAGGTGCACGTGGGTCTGCTGGATGCTGATGTGGATGATCCGGAAGTCGTCGCGGCCGAGCACCTGGAACGACGCGTCACGCAGCGCCTTGTAGCAGTCACGTTTGCGCAGCGATCCGATCGCCTGATTCACCCGCAGCACGACGTGCAGCGGATGGTGCGGCGAGAACTCGTCCCGACGACGATGCGACTCGGCTCTGCGGCCTGGCTTGCGCTTGCGCCCGGCGCCTCGGCGCTTGCCGCCCCAGGTCCGGAACTCGATCTCCACCTGCACGTGCCGCTTGCGCTGCCGACCCATCCATTCCTCTACCACGTTCCACTTGAATAGGCACATGTAAACCACGTTGCTATGCATTGTGATCACTAGATCTCAGTCCAGATCTCGAACGATCGTCCCCCGACGTCGTGCAGAGGCGTCGTCGATGTCGCCGACTGGTGAAGCCGTTCGTGATCGCCAGAGCGATCGCGCGAGCGTGGTTTTTTCATTCTCCTATCTATTTATCGATTCTTCAGGGGAGCGCCAGCGTTCGCGTCAGGCGCTGAGGTCCTTGTGGGTGGCGCCCTCACGATCTGTGCGACGAGCCGATGCCGGGCGTCTGGCGCCATCCACAAGTCCTCAGCGCGGGCGTGCGCTCTGCACGAAGTCGTGGGGCAGCGACGAGCTGTTCAGCGCGGAATTTCAGAGGGCGTTGGTGGCGAGCTACCAGGCGCGAGGCCAGGAGCCATGCCCACCGGCGTTGCTCGCGATGGTGACGCTGCTCCAAAAGTACGACCAGCCAAGTGCCGCCGATGCGGTCGACGCGGCGGAAAATCATCGGCGCTGGCAGCTCGTGCTTGGCACCTCGGGCGGCGAGAGTGCCCCGTTTGGACAGGGCACCTTGGTGCGCTTCCGGACGAGAGCCATCGCGAATGATCTCGGATCAGAAGCTTCTGGATCGCACGATCGAGGTCGCAAACGGACAGGCAAGCTCGGCTGGAAACACCTGCGGGTCGCCCTCGACTCGTCACCGCTGCATGGAGCTGGGCGCGTCGAGACCTGGAATCTTATCGGCCGAGCGATGGCCAAGGTGGTCCGCAGGGCTGAGCATTCTCTCGGCAGACAACATCAAAGCGGCACTGGACGTCGGTCGGGACGACGACCAGGCCCAGGCCGCGGCGCTCCAGCCATCGCGAACCTCCACAAAGTCGCCCGTCGACGGGCTGCTTAGCGGTTCGGCCCGCTAGTCGCGGTCGAGGATCATCGAGATCGACGCCGCGGTTCTTCGACGAGTCGGTGCGCGATGCCAGCTCGTCGTCGGAGGCGCCGTAGGCGGAGAGCCGCGCCGGGGCGATGCCGCGATCGACGAGCGCGGCGACCACGGCCTCGGCACGCCGGATCGAGAGCTCCGCGCGGTGGCGAGGGTCGGGCTCGCTCCAGTCGCTGTGGCCGCGCACCTCGAGCAGCGTGATACTCGGGTTGCCGTGTAGCGTGTGGGCGACGGCGTCGAGGATCGGCGTCGAGGCGGGAGCGAGCTCGGACGTGTTCGCGACGAACGAGATCGGGTCGAGGATGTCGATGTCGGTGTCCGACACCACGATCCGGCGGCGGTTCGGTGCCGCGGTCGATCGCGCGTGCTCGTCGGGAGAGTCGGCGGTCGCCGGATCGACGCGCGCGTGGACGTGGGCCGTCGGTCGATCGGGGGTGACCGGGCGAGGTGCCGCGGTGCATGCCGCGGCGATCGAGGCAGCGAGTGCGAGGGCGAGCTTCATCGATCCCCGAGGGCACTTGCTCGCCTCGCGGCTCGCTGGCGCGCCCCGAGGGCACTTGCTCGCCTCGCGGCTCGCTGGCGCGCCCCGAGGGCACTTGCTCGCCTCGCGGCTCGCTGGCGCGCCCCGAGGGCACTTGCTCGCCTCGCGGCTCGCTGGCGCGCCCCGAGGGCACTTGCTCGCCTCGCGGCTCGCTGGCGTACGGCGCGAACCTCGCCTTCGACTTGCGCGCGCGATCGAGCCGCGCGAGCTCGTCGGTGGTGTACGCGTTGGCGCTGCCCGCCGGGAGCCGCGCGCGGATCCAGCCGATCACCATCGCCCGCGCCGCGCGTCCTCCGGCGATCACGTTGGCGTCACCGGTCTCCGCACACTCGTCCCAGAGCTCGAACAGGCCACGCTTGCGTGCCGCGAGGTCCCGGGTCGACGCCCACAGCCGGACCAGGTTCTTCTGCATCAGCTGCGGCGAGCGTGCGAGCTGCTGCGCGCGGTAACGTTTGCCGATCTCGACGCGCTCGGCGCGCGTGTCGTCGAGGTAGCGCAGCTTGCGCGACGCGTATGGGTCCATGCCGTGGCTACGCATCAGGGCGTCGGTGGCGTCGAAGCCCAGGCTGAGCGGTGAGGTGATGCGCAGGTTGCGCGTATCGCGAAACGTCACCGTGCCGTCGGGCGCGACGTTGGCCGTGAACACGTGCTCGTTCGACTTGTAGCGCCCGCCGCCGTCGGGCTGGAGCCGCCCGCTCGGACGGTGATCGTCACGCGCGTCGGTGCCGGCCGGAGCGCGATCGAGTGCGTCGTAGCTGCGGGTCACGCGATCGATCGCGCCGCGCAGATCGAGCTGGTGCGGGTGGCGCATCGCGAACAAAGGATTCGCGGGTGGCGTGCGATCGGAGGGATGCAGCTCGGTCCCGGTTGCCGACCCGTGGCTCGCGGTGACAGCGGCGATCGAGCGACGGGTCGGCACGTGTCGGCGGGGCGAATTCGCGGTCACCGGATCGATGGACGCGACCTCGCTGATCGCGGCGTCGTCGAACAGCACCACGTCGATCGGGGGCGGAGCCGACAAGACCGGCGCGACGATCTCGACCGTCGTGGGGTGTGTAGACGCGAGCGGGGTGCGGGGGTGAGGAGCCGAATCCCGGGCGAGCGCCACCGTCACCGCGACCGCGTGGGCTCCGGCGGAGATCGAGAGGGCGAGCGGGAGGATCTTCACGTGCCGGATATCCATGCGAAATGGCTGCCAGCTCGAACGGGCGACACCTGGAGCCCCTACGATGACAGATCAGCAACGATGAGCCCTCGATCCCTGGCCCCCGTGGCCCACTTCCCCGGCGTTCCCCGCGAGGGCCAGCCATGATCGCCAGTCTGTTTGCGAGGTTGTTTCGCTCGACCGGAAGCTCCGGTCGAGGGGACCTGTCGGCGGCTCGCAAGGGCGACCCGGGCGCGATCGAGCGGTTCTACGACGCCCACGTCGACGGCCTGTATACTTTTGTCTACTACCGTGTCGGACGCGACACGTCGCTGGCCGAGGATGTCGTCCAGGAGACGTTCACGATCGCGCTGTCGCGGCAGGCCGACTACGACTCCGCGCGGGGCTCGGTCGGTAGCTGGCTGACGGTGCTGTCGCGCAACGTGATCCGCGATCATCTGCGCGCGCACAAACGCAGCGACGAGCTCGCCCACACCTGGGAAAAGATCGACGCCACGCTCGCGCAGACGTTCGCCGCGATGGCCGAGCGTCCGCTGCCCGGCGAGGTGCTCGAGCGGGCCGAGACCCGCGACCTCGTTCACATGGCGGTCGCCAACCTGCCGGAGCAGTACCGCACCGCGCTGACGCGCAAGTACGTCGATGGCGAGACCCTCGAGACCCTCGCGGGCGAGCTCGGGATCTCCGTCGACGCCGCCAAGTCTCTTCTCGCCCGCGCCCGCCGCGCGTTCCGCGACACGTTCGCGACGCTGTCGGCAAACTTCTCGGAGGTGTCCCCATGAAGTCGAAGCACACCGCTGAAGACGTCCTCGAGCGCAACGTCGGGACGTTGCTCGAAGCCGGCGGCGAAGCGCCACGGATCGCCGACGGTGCACGCGCCCGGATTCGCGCCCACCTGCTCGCCGAGTACACGGCCGAGGCCGCACCCGCGCGCCGTCGCCTGCGTTCCCCGCTGGTCGCGGTCGGGCTCGGGCTCGCCGCCACGATGGCCGGCGCCCTCGCGATCACGAACCTGGTCGGCGGTGGCGATGGCGATCAGGTCACCGCCAGCGCCGACGACGTCGGCGCCACCTGGATCACCGATCGCGGCGCCGAGGTCGTGCAGGTCGGGCCACGTCATCTCCGCGTCACCGGCGCGGCGTTGATCGATGTCGTGCCCGGTCGCGGCACGTTCACCGTCGACACCAGCCACGGCACGATCGAGGTCGTCGGCACGCGATTCTACGTCGCGGCCGAGTCGGATCGTACGACCGCCGCGGTCGTGCGCGGCGCGGTCAAGCTCGCGTCGTCGGCCGGTAGCGTGCTGTTGCACGCGGGCGAGCAGGGCGTCGTCGAGCAGGGCCGTCCGCCGACGCGGATGCCCGCGCCGCGCCTCAGCCACCTCGTGAGCTGGGCGGAGCAAGCGCGCAAGCAGACCAGTGACGTCAAGCCGCTGCGCAACGGCACGCTGTTCGCGCGCGAGCCCAATAACCCCTGGGTTCCCGAGACGCCGCTGCCGATCGCCAAGCTCGGCGTCGATGTCGTCGTCGAGGATCAGGTCGCGCGCGTCGCGATCGATCAGACGTTCCACAATCCCAACGATCGCGTGATGGAGGGCATGTACCGGTTCGCGATCCCGCCGGATGCGGCGCTCCAGCGGCTCGCGATGTACGTCGACGGCCGGCTCACCGAGTCGGCGGTCGTGCAGCGCATGCAAGCGCGGCGGATCTACGAGGACGTCGTGTACCGCCGGCTCGACCCCGCGCTGCTCGAGTGGAACGGCGCCGGCCGGCTCGCGCTCCGCGTCTACCCGTTGCCGCCGCAGCAGGACAAGCGCCTGCTGATCGCCTACACGCAGAGCCTGCCCAAGCTGTACGACGACTACACGTTGACCGTGCCGCTGCCCGAGGTCGACCTGCCGGTCGGCGAGCTCGATCTCGACGTGCGCATGAAGGGCTGCGGCAACTGCGAGCTGACCTCGACGTCGCACAAGATCTCCGTCGACCGCAAAGGCAACGACGCGGTCGTTCACTATCGCCGCGGCAACGTGAAGCTCGGCGACTCGCTGGTGCTCCACGTGCGCGACACGCGCAAGCGAGCGATCGTGGCGACCGATCACACCGGCGATGGCAACTTCCTGCTGGTGCGGGCCCGCCCCGACCTGACCACCCAGCCGACCGCGTACAAGCCGCGCACCTGGGTGATCCTCGACGACGTCAGCGCCTCGCGCGATGCCAGCACGCGGCGCGCGCAGACCGCGGTGATCGACGGCTTCCTGCGCGAGCTCGACGAGGACGATCGCGTGTCGATCGTCGCGTTCGACGTCACCGCGCGCACCAAGCTCGAGCCGACGCGCGTGCTCGATGTCGATCGCGAGGCGGTGCACCGCGCGCTCGCCCGCGAGGGTGACGTCGGTGCCACCGACTTCGGCGTCGCGCTCGACGCGGCACTCGCGCAGTTGCGCGGCGTCGATCCGGATCGCGCGATGATCGTGTACCTCGGCGACGGCGTGATCTCGAGCGGTCCGCGCAAGCTCGACAAGCTGCGCGCGAAGATCGTCGGGAAAGCGCAGTTCGTCGGCGTCGGGATCGGCGATGGCCCCGACACCCAGACGCTGGGTGCGCTCGCGGCGGCCACCGGTGGCTACGCGACGACGATGGATCTCGCCGACGACCTCGGCTGGCGGGCGTTCGATCTGGTGGCGGCGCTGCACACGGCGCGCGTGACCGGGCTCGAGGGCAAGCTCGTCGATGCCGCCGGACAGCAGGTGCCGGCGACGGTCTACCTCGGATCTCCGCAGCTCGCCGACGGCGAGGAGCTCGAGCTCGTGGCGAAACTCGCGGGGGACGGCACGCCGGTCGCCGCCGAGCTGACCGGCACGCTCGACGGACGGCCGTGGCACCAGCGCGTGCAGCTCGCCGCCGCGCGCGACGGAGCCGGCTACCTGCCGAGGCTATGGGCGCAACGCCACATCGCGGCGCGCATGCTCGCCAAGCACGAGCCCGTGCCGGTGCCGCCGTGCACCGACGAGCCGGTCGCGAAGGGCAAGAAGCAAGCGACCGCCCAGACCTGCAAGTCCGAGCGCGAGCTGCGCGAGGAGCGCGACGAGGAGATCCGCAAGGAGGTCGTCGCGCTCGGCACCAAGTACTTCCTGCTGTCGCGCCACACCTCGTTGCTCGTACTCGAGAACGACGCGATGTACGCGCGCTACGGCGTCCACAAGGGCGCGGGCGACACCTGGGCACCGTACGTGGTGCCCGCCAAGATCGCGGTGAACAAGAAGCCCACCGTCACGCCCGACGTCGCGTCCGACGCCGAGCTGGTGCGGCGCCCGCTCGAGATCTTCTACAACCCGGGCTACGACAACTCGGGGATCGTCACGCGTGGCGGGTTCGGCAACGAGGCCGACTGGCGATGGAACGCCGCACGGACGGCCGGCGTGCTCGCCTACAAGGCGCGGCGCGAGTCGCTGCGCCTGTGGTCGGGAACCGGACAGGGCTACGGCGGCGGCGGAACGACCTCGACCACGGTGGCGCGCGGACCGCGCGCCTTCGATCCCGCGCCCGACGCGTCGAAGGCCGCCGACGACAAGTCGGCTCCCGAAGAGGGCGACGTGCTCGCCCAGCCGATCCAGGCCGAGGCCCAGACCGGTGAAGAGAAGCGCAAGTTCGATAGCTTCGACGAGGACCGCGAGCAGAGCGTGGTGTTCTCCGACGAGCTCGGCGGCGAGACCGTGTTGCGCGGCCGCGGGCGCAGCACGGGCTGGTCGACGATCGGCGATGGCCGGTTCGGCACGATCGGTGGTGGCAAGAAGGCGAAGGCCGTCGGCGCCTATGGCTGGGGCGGGCTCGCGCTGACCGCGCGGCGCCTGACGTATCCGACCGACACGAGCTTCGACGACCTGACGGCGTTCGTGCCGGCGCTGGTGCCCGACGGCGCCGACGCGTGGCGCCGCGAGCTGACACAACGTGCGGGCACGAAGACCCACCCGATCGACGACGTCGCGAAGCAGCGGCTCGCCGCGGCGCGTGCGGCGATGCCCGCGGGCGTGTATCGCTGGGGTGACTACGAGATCGCGGTCGACGCGGCACACCGGATCGGGTGGCGCCACACGACGCCGGCCGACCTCGCGGAGACCGCGTCGTTCGACGGCACGACCTGGACGCGCCGCTATGCGGAGCTCGGGATCGATGTCGTGCGCGAGGTCGGTAATGACGACGTCGCGCTCGCACTGGCGTACCTGCCGGTGTGGATCGCGGAGCCGTCGCACTACGCGCGGTGGTTCGAGGTCCACGCGCGCGGCGCGCACGAGGTCACGCTGTCGCGGCCGATCGCGGCGCATGGTGGCAAGCGGCGCACCGAGGTCGCCTACGTGCTCGCGTTCGACGATCGCGATCACCTGGTCGCGATCCGCGATGCCGGCGGCACGGATCTCGTGCGCGTGACCTGGGGGGCCTCGGGTCCGATCGCGGCGCGCGTGCTCGGCGATGACGTCGAGCTCGGGTTCTCGGGGCTGCCGATCGCGGACGCGGTCGCGTGGGCTCACGGTACGTCGTCGCAGCCCGGCGTCGCGATCGATGCGCCGATGCACCTGCCCGCGTACTGGGAGGCCGAGCTGAAGACGCTGGATCCCGGGTCGGCGAAGTGGCGGCACGTGCAGCGCCAGCGGATGGCGAGCCTGGCCGCGATCAACGACCGGCAGCACCTGTTCGAGGCGTTCGAGGATCTCCGCACCCACGGTGGTGTCGAGCTCGGCGATCTCGCGCTCGCGAGTGGCGGCATCGCGACCGCCTCCACCGATCCCCAGCTGCGCACGGCGCTCGCCGGCTACAGCGATCAGCCGATCGCGCAGTACCTGCAGGCCGGCCGCACCTACGGCAAGAACCCGCAGCCCGCGCAGATGCGGCCGAAGACCAGCGCCGGGTTCGTCGGCGCGCTGTGGACGCTGCGCGAGACGGTGGCGCTGTACCGCGCCAACCAGGACACGCGGGCGATCGATCGGCTGCTCTCGCTCGGCGACCGCGCCCCCGAGCTGCGGCTCGCCGGCGTCGCCGCGACCACGAGTCGGTACCAGATGAAGGCCGCCGATATCGAGCGTGCCTGGGACAGCGTCGCGCGCGGGTCGTACACGAACATCGCGCGCGCACAGGCGGCGATGTTGCTCGCGCGGCGCGGCAACTACGACGAGGTCGCCGAGCGCGTGGTCTCGCTGATCGATCGTCTCGACCTCGATGCGGCACCGCCCAACCTCACGCAGCTGCAGTACCAGTTCCAGCAGTCGCGGCGCGGCCAGGCCGGATGGCAGCTGCTGTGGGCGACCTGGCGCGACAAGGTGCTGGCCGGGTCGAGCTACGAGCACGTGATGTCGCTGCTGCCGCTCGCCAGTGCGCACCCGATCGACATCCCCGCGATCGTCACGCGGGCGGCCGCGCTCGCCGGCGACGACACCGACCGGATCGTCGCGGTGGCGCGTTACGCGATCTCGAGCGGGCAGCCGAGCCTCGGCTACGGACTGCTCGAGCCGGTGGTCAAGCAACACCCGACGCGCGAGCTGCACCAGCTGCTCGGCACGTTCGCGCTGCAGCAGGGTCGCAAGGCCGAGGCCCTCGATCACTTCGAGGCCGCCCAGAAACTAGGCGGTGACGAAGAGGTCGAGCTCTCGACCCTGCGAACCGAGATGAGCCAGATCGTGCAGGTCGCCGGCCAGCTCGCCGTCCAGGCACAGGGCGCCGACAGAAAGCGCGCGCTCGAGCGTGCCCTCGCGTGGGGCAACAAGTGGCGCGCGATCGATCCGGCGAATCCGCAGATCGATCAGCAGCTCGGCCAGCTCATGCTCGAGGTCGGCAACACGACCGAGGCGTGGCGCTACCTGTCGAGCGTGATCGAGCGCGATCCGATGTCGGGCGCCGGCTACGCCACCGTCGCGCAGGCGTTCGAGAGTCAGGGCAGGGTGGCGGAGGCGGTGCCGTACTGGCACCAGGCCGTGATCCTCGACCAGACCAACCCGACGCACCGGATGCGCGAGGCCCAGGCGCTGATCGCGCTCGGCAAGACCGCCGAGGGCGACGCGATCCTGAGGGACGTCGCGTCGCACCACTGGCACGAGCGATGGTCGAGCGTCGTCTATCAGGTCAAGTCGATGCTCGAGCGCGCCAAGCAGTCGCGGTAGGGTTAGCCGTTCCGTGCGGGTGAGTTTCGCCTACGGGACGACGATGCGTCCTGGCGCGGCGTTGGCGCCGGTCTGGGTGTGGCAGCTCGCGCACGCGCCGACCGGAGGCAGCGACGTCATCAGACGTTCGCGGCCCTCGAACGCCAGCCGGATCTGCACCGGCATCACGAGCGAGGCGCGCGTGAAGAAGTTGCCGGCGGAGTTGGTGGTCAGCTCGACGGCCTGTCCGTTGGCGTCGGTGACCGACACCGACACGCCGGGAACGCCGAGGCAGTCGTCCGGTTCGTCGAACGCCGCGTTGACGGTTCCGGCGACCGTGTAGCGCGGCCCCTCGCCGCCACTCGAGTGGCAGCCGATGCAGTCGCGACCCGGGTGCATGAGCGGCGACTCGGCATCGCCACCGGACCAGCGGAGGCCGGTCGCGCACCGCGAATCCGAGACCGTGCCTCCCTCGTCTTCTCCTTCACCTTCCACACACCCTGCGACCAGTAGGAGGACGGAGACCAAACAGGTGCCGAGCTTCATCACCGCCGAAACCGAGCAAGCGAGGCGCCAACGGCACGCGCGTCGATTCCGGCGAGTTACCGGTGCGGCGTACGCGCGGCCCGCTCCGGCTTCGTACGATCGTGCAGTCCACGTACAGCGCGGTCGCAGGTGTGCGCGAGCGGCAGCCACGCGAAGGCGAACACCGGCGGGTGCTCGAGGTCCTGGCAAAGCGCGGCAAGCTCGTCGGATCTGCCGAGCGCGATCAGGTTGCGGGCGAGCGCGGCGCGCTCGGGATAGTCGTAGCTGTCGGAGGGATCGGCGACGAGCTTCGAGAGCAGCCGCGCGGCGGTGGCGCGATCTCCGGAGAGCTCGGCCTCGATCGCGGTCGCGAGCGTGCGCTCGCGCGTCGTCAGCGGGTCGCGTGCGAACGTGCGAGGTCTTCCGAGGATCGGTGCGGCGAGGATCTCGAGGCGGTGCGCGTGAAACTCCTCGTTCGTCGACATCAGGTCGAGGAGCATGCGCGTCGCCTCGGGCAACTCGGCCGCGATCGCCGCGTCGGCGACGTGGTGTAGCGACAGCGCGATCCGGTTGGGCGCGCGGTGGCCGACCTCCACGAGAAGCGCGGCGACCGCGCGGGTCGCGTCTGCCGGATCGCGCGTGCCGATCACGTACATCGTGCGGCGAAACGAATCGAGCTTGGCAACGACGTCGGGTGCGAGTCGGTGACCCTCGACGATCGTCGCGTAGAAGTCGTACGGGTGGATCTCGCGCTCGATCAGGAGGTCGTACTTGCCGCGCGCGAATTCGAGCTCGCCGACGGGGCGCGTGGCTCCGGACATCCGGCTGTAGGTCACGTAGTCGCGGTGGACGAGCGCGTACTGGTACGCGTGGATCCGCGCCGGACGGAAGGTCCCCTGATCGACGAGCTCCTCGAACATCGGCATGGCGCCGGCGTGATCGCCGTCGTGCCACATCGCCTCGGCGAGGTGGTAGCGCGCGTTGGTCCACTCGGTGCGAGTCAGCCCGTCGCGGGTCACGGCACGGCGCAAGATCTCTCTGGCCTGACGGAACTCGTAGCGATAGAAGTGCGCCTCTCCGATCCAGATCTGGCGCTTCTCCGGATCGGTCTCGAGGCGAACCACGGTATCGATCGCGGCGCGCGTGGCGGCGAGCGGGGCGACGGTCCACCCCCGGATCGTGGCGACCAGCGACCACGCTTCGAGGCTGTTCGGATCGTCCTCGACGGCTTGCTCGAGATATGGACGCGCGCCGTGCCAGTTGTCCAGGGTGTCCTTGCCGCGTTGGAGGAACAGCCGCGCGCGCGCCGGATCGCGGCTCGGGGGTGGTGTTCGATCGAGGGCGATGGCCACGGCGCGCGCGCTCTCGGCGAGCACGTGCGCGAGCTGGTCGATGTCACCCTCGACGACGATCGGGATCGCCGAGCGATGTTCGACGTCGACGATCCACAACGCGGCGGTAACGTGGCCGCGCTCGTTCTCGTCGATCCGACCGCCGACCACGTACCCGGCATGCGCGCGGCTCTGCGACAGCTCGATGCGCTCGACCGGGCGATCTGGATCCGAGTCGAGCTGGAGCGGAGACACGCCCTCGAGCGAGTCGCTGGCGTCGATCAGCTGGGCGACCACGTCGCCGAGATCGACCGGATTGGGCTGACCGACGCCCCACGACCGCAGGTGGGTCGGGAGATCGAGCACCGCGACCTTCGCCGCACCGGGGCGAGGGGCACGAGTGTTCCACCACAGCACGCCTCCACCGGCGAGGACCATCCCGGCGATCGCCGCGACCGCGAGGTGGCCGCGGCGGCGCGGTGGAGGTGGTAGCGCGACCGGCAGCAGTTCCGCCACGATGTCGTCGCAGCTCGGTCGCTCGGCCGGGTCGCGCGACAGCATGCGATGGACTAGCGGCGCCAGCGGATCGTCGAGCGGGTCGTACGGCTCGCCGTCGATCACGTTGGCGAGCAGCTCGACCAGCGCGCGCGCCTCGTAGGGGCGGTGCCCGGCGAGACATTCGTAGAGCAACACGCCGAGGCCGTAGACGTCGCTCGCCTTGCTCGCGGGCGCCCCTTGCAACACCTCGGGAGCCATGTACGCCGGCGTGCCGAACAGCGTACCGGGCGCGGTGCCGGGAGCCTGCGTGGCCTGCGTGGCCTGCGTGGCGTCCAGATCGCCGGTGTTGGTGTCGCCTGCACGGATGGTGGCGAGCGCGGCGACCGCCTGCGTCTCGGCCTCGACGAGCATCTGGATCCGCTGTTCGCGGCCGAGCTGACTGGCGGTGTCGAGCGTCGCGCGCGGGGGTAGGGTGACCACACCGAGCCGGCGCGCGAGGCCGAAGTCGACGACCTTGACGTCGTCGCCGACCACGATGTTCTCGGGCTTGATATCGCGATGCAGGATCCCCTTGGCGTGGGCCGCCGACACGGCGCGTGCGACCTCGGTGACGATCTCGAGGATGCGCTCGCGCGACGGGCGCGTGTCGGGCTGGCTCAGCAGGTCGCGCAACGACGACCCGCGCAGGTACTCCATCGCGATGTACTGCCGGCCCTCGTGCTCGCCGATCTCGTAGATCGTGACGATGTTGGGGTGGTCGATCCCGGCGAGCGCGCGCGCTTCTTCGCGGAACTGGGCCCGCGCCCGGGTCACCCCGGCCGTGGTCCGGTGGAGCAGCTTGACGGCGACGTCGCGCTGGAGGTCCGGATCGCGGGCGAGGTACACGCTCCCCATCCCGCCGTGGCCGAGCTCGCGCACCACGGTGAACCGTCCGATTCGTTCCACGAGCCCCCAGTATAGGCCACGTGCGCGTGTAACGTCGGTTGGTGGCCGGTGTCAGCGACAGCGACCTCGAGCTCGGGTTCTACGAGAAGTTTCTCTGGGGCCGCGGGCTCGAGCCGTATCCGGTACAGGAGCAGGCGATCTCGAAGATCGTCGGCGGACAGAGCGTGCTGGTCACCGTGCCGACCGGCACCGGCAAGACGCTGATGGCGAAGGCGGCGCTGTTCGCCGCGCTCGGACGCGGGCAGACCGCGATCTACACGACGCCGCTCCGCGCGCTCACCGAGGAGAAGTACCGCGAGCTGTGCGCCGACTTCGGCGATGCCAACGTCGGGTTCGCGACCGGGGACTACAAGGTCAATCGCGAGGCGCCGATCCAGGTCGAGGTCGCGGAGATCCTGTGGAACCGGATCGTCGCCGACAAGCACGTCGCGCCGGCCGACATCGTCGTGATGGACGAGGGGCACTACTTCAACGATCCCCAGCGCGGCTACGTGTGGGAGCAGTCGATCATCGGCCTCGACCCGCGAACGCAGCTGGTCGTGTTGTCGGCCACCGTCGGTCACCCCGATCGGTTCTGTCACTGGGTCGAGCTCACGCGCCGCGTGCCGATGGCGCTCGTCGAGTCGCGCGAACGCCGGGTCCCCCTGGTCCACGAGTTCCGCGAGGACACCCTGATCGAGACGGTGCGCGGGCTCGCGCATGCCGGCGACGTGCCGGCGATCGTGTTCGTGTTCGGCCGCGAGCAGTGCTTCGAGACCGCGCGGCTCCTCAAGTCGTGCCGGCGGTTCACCTCCGACGAGGAGCGAGCCAAGGTCGAGCAGGCGTGCGACGCGGCGCTGCTCGCGGAGGGGTGCTCGAAGCAACTGCGGCCGCTGCTCACCCACGGCATCGGCATCCACCACGCGGGCATCCTCCCGCGCTACAAGGCGCTGGTCGAGGAGCTCGCGCTCGAGCGGCTGATCAAGTTCGTGGTGTCGACCGAGACCATCGCCGCGGGGATCAACCTCCCGGCGCGCACCGTCGTGTTTCCGGCGCTGCGCAAGTACATCAAGTCGCAGCCGCGACTGGTCACCCCCGCCGAGTATCACCAGATGGCGGGCCGCGCCGGCCGGCCGCAGTTCGACGATCGCGGGCTCGCGATCTCGCTCGCACCCGAGGACATCGTCAGCGAGATCAAGAAGGAGCTCAAGCACGCGGCCAAGAAGGGCCCCGATGCCGAGGCCAAGATCAAGAAGACCGCCTACAACAAGGCGCGTAGCGACGCGCAGCGCAAGGGCGACGTGATCTGGACCCCCGAGGTCCACGCCGAGCTGGTCAAGGGCGAGCCCGCCGAGCTACGCAGCAAGACCACGATCACCGCGGAGCAGGTGCTCGCGATCGGCCTCCCCGACCTGACCGCGTCCGAGGCGCCGCTCGACGAATCCGAGCGTCGCATGGCGGAAGCCGAGAAGTCGTTACCGCCGTCGATGCGGCTCGACATCGCGACCGTGATCGAGAACCTGTTGCTCGAAGACCGCGAGCGCAAGGGCCTCCTGAAGACGCTGACCCAGCTGGTCGCCAACATGCAGGCGGTCGGCGTGCTCGACGAGCACGGCAAGCAGGTGTCGGGAGAGATGATCCGAGAGCTCCAGGGGATGGACGGGCTGTTCATCTACTACGTGCTGTTCAACCACCAGCTCGACTACACCGAGCTCCGCCAGCTGGTCGAGTACCTGATCGATCACGACGTGATCCAGCGTGTGCTCGACCGCAAGGTCGAGGACGCCAAGCGCGAGTGGATGCGCACGTGGCTCCGCGAGAAACGCGAGACCAACCCGCAGGTGTCGTGGGACGACGCGCAGACGGCGTGGGAGACCGAGCACCCCCGCGAGCTCACCAAGGTCGAGCAGATCGCGCAGGAGCTGGCCTCGAAGATTCCGCACCCCGAGCTGCACGGCGGCAAGCGCCCGAAGGTGGTGTGGGCCACCCTCGAGGACAGCGGGATGGGCTTCCTCGAGTTCGTCGAGCACCACCACCTCGAGCACGAGGAGGGCAACCTGTTCTCGTACCTGATCCGGGTGATGAACTTCGCGCGCAAGCTCGGCCAGGCCAGCCAGCTCACCGAGTTCGAGGACATGGCCGAGCGCGTGCAGCGGCTACTCGCGCACGTCGACGTCCGGTTGGTCGACGACTCGAAGTGGTGACCCCGCGGTGACCGAGGAGAGCGATCGATGACGATGATCCCGATCCGGCGCCCGTTCTACACGACGCTGTACTTCCGCGTGCTGGTCGCGATCGCGCTCGGCGTGCTGGTCGGCGCGGTGTGGCCGGATACCGGCGCGCAGCTCAAGCCGCTGGGCGATGGCTTCATCAAGCTGGTCAAGACCACGATCGCGCCGCTGATCTTCTGCACGGTCGTCGTCGGGATCGCGAGCATGAAGCGGCTCAAGTCGGTCGGCAAGGCCGGCGGGC
Source organism: uncultured delta proteobacterium (assembly GCA_963772655.1). GTDB lineage: Bacteria > Myxococcota_A > Polyangia > Haliangiales > Haliangiaceae > JABFXX01. The sequence goes on along the minus strand of CAVYYE010000002.1, from coordinate 2,159,759 downwards.
TCGCGCTCACTTACTTCGAGATCCTCACCACGGTCGCACTGCTGATCGGGCTCGTGGTGATCAACGTGATCCGTCCCGGCGACGGCATGAACATCGATCCGAGTCAGCTCGATACCACCAAGATCGAGGCCTACATCTCGAAGAGCCACGACCAGTCGACGCTCGACTTCATCTTCCACATCATCCCGGACTCGCTGTTCTCGGGGCTCGCCAACGGAGAGCTGCTGCAGGTGCTGTTCGTCGCGATCCTGTTCGGCTTCGCGCTTCACGGACTCGGCGAGCGCGGCGCCCCGGTGCTCGACCTGATCGATCGAATCGGTCACGTGATCTTCAAGATCGTCGACTACATCATGCAGCTCGCGCCGGTCGGTGCGTTCGGCGCGATGGCGTACACGATCGGCGCGTACGGCCTCGGCACGCTGAGCTCGCTGGCCGAGCTGATGGCGTGCTTCTACGCGACCTGCCTGCTGTTCATCTTCGGCGTGCTCGGGGTCGTCGCGAAGCTGCACGGCTTCTCGGTGTTCAAGTTCGTCCGCTACATCAAGTCGGAGCTGTTCATCGTGCTCGGCACGTCGTCGTCCGAGTCGGTGTTGCCGCGGATGATCGCGAAGCTCGAGACGCTCGGCGCGAGCAAGAGCGTGACCAGCCTCGTGATCCCCGCGGGCTACTCGTTCAACCTCGACGGCACGTCGATCTATCTGACGATGGCCTCGATCTTCATCGCGCAGGCGACCAACACGCCGCTGTCGATCGGAAGTCAGCTCGCGTTGCTCGGCATCCTGCTGCTGACGTCGAAGGGCGCCGCGGGCGTCACGGGCAGCGGCTTCATCGTGCTCGCGGCCACGCTGTCGTCGGTCGGTACCGTCCCGGTGGCCGGGCTCGCGATCGTGTACGGCATCGATCGGTTCATGTCCGAGGCGCGTGCGCTCACCAACGTGATCGGCAACGGGGTGGCGACGGTCGTGGTCTCGAAGTGGTGCGGCGAGCTCGACACCGAGAAGCTCCAGACCGCGCTGGCGGCCGGTGCACCACCGACACCGAACCCCGATCCCGCCTGACGGATGTCCAGACCCTCGAGCGATTCGATCCGGCTGGGGCTCGGACCCAACCTCGCGCAGTTCGTGTTGCTGGTCGTGGTCAACGCGTTCGTCGGCGCGATGGTCGGGCTCGAGCGCACGATCCTGCCCGCGATCGCCGAGCACGACTTCCACCTCGCCGCGCGCACCGCGGTGCTGTCGTTCATCGTGGTGTTCGGCGTCACCAAGGCGGCGACCAACTACTTCGCCGGTCGGCTGTCGGATGCCGCCGGCCGCAAGCGCGTGCTCGTCGCGGGATGGGTGGTCGCACTACCGGTACCGCTGCTCCTGATGTGGGCGCCGTCGTGGGCGTGGGTGCTGGTGGCGAACGTCTTGCTGGGAGCGAGTCAGGGGCTGACGTGGTCGACGACGGTGATCATGAAGATCGATCTGGCCGGACCGGCGCGCCGTGGGTTCGCGATGGGGCTCAACGAGTTCGCCGGCTACGGCGCGGTCGCGCTGTCGGCCCTGGCGACCGGTTATGTCGCGTCGGTGTACGGGCTCAGGCCCGAGCCGTTCTATCTCGGCATCGGCTTCGCGGTGATCGGGCTCGTGCTATCGGCGGCGATCGTGCGCGAGACCCACGGCCACGCGCATCACGAGGCCGCGACCCGCGCCCGCCCCGTCGAGGTCCCATCACAACGCGAGATCTTCGTGCGGACCTCGCTGCGCGATCGCGAGCTGTCGTCGGTGAGTCAGGCCGGGCTGGTCAACAACCTCAACGACGGCATGGCGTGGGGGCTGTTCCCCCTGGTGTACGCCGCGGCCGGCCTCTCGCTCGAGCGGATCGGCTGGCTCGCGGCGATCTACCCGGGCGTGTGGGGCATCGGCCAGCTGTTCACCGGCGCGCTGTCCGATCGCGTCGGGCGCAAGTGGCTGATCGTCGGCGGGATGTGGGTCCAGGCCGGCGGCATCGCGCTGATCGCCTCGACCTCGCAGCTACCCGGCTTCGCGATCGGCGCGGTGTTGCTCGGCGGTGGCACGGCGATGGTGTATCCGACGCTGCTCGCGGCGATCGCCGACGTTGCACACCCGAGGTGGCGCGCGTCGGCGGTCGGCGTGTATCGGCTCTGGCGCGACCTCGGCTACGCGGTCGGCGCGGTGCTCGCCGGCATCACCGCCGATGCGTTCGGGATCGACGTGGCGATCTGGGCGATCGCGGGCCTGACGTTCGCGTCGGGCCTGGTCGTCGCCGTGCGCATGCGCGAGACCTTGCGGCGCCCGTAGGTCCCGACTTCGCTTCCGCGGCCGACCTCCCGGCTGGGTGTCCGCTCGCGAAGTCTATTCGTCGCGAAGCCGATAGCCCACCCCGGGCTCGGTGACCAGCCAGCGAGGTCGCGCCGGATCGCGCTCGACCTTGCGCCGCAGTGCCGCGACGTGTACCCGCAGGTACTGGGTCTGGTCGGCACCGCGCGCACCCCACACCGCGTCGAGTAGCTGTTTGTGCGTCACGACTTTGCCGGCGTGGCGCGCGAGCTGCGCGAGCACGCCGAACTCGATCGGGGTCAGGTGCACCGCCCCACCGTCGACGGTGACCTCGTGACGTGCGTGGTCGATCACGATCGGCCCGATCTCGATGATCGGATCTTCGCGTCCCGGATCGGCGGCGTGTCGCAAGGCCACTCGGATCCGCGCCAAGCAGCTCGCGCGCGCCGAACGGCTTGGTCAGGTAGTCGTCGGCACCGGCGTCGAGGGCGGTGACCTTGTCGTCCTCGCGATCGCGCGCCGACAGCACGATCACCGGGATCCGCGAGGTCGCCCGCAGGCGGCGGAGCAACGTGATGCCGTTGCCGTCGGGGAGCCCGAGATCGAGGAGGATCGCCGACGGAAGGTCGTGCTCGAGCGAGCGCTCGGCCTGCGCGATCGACGACGCCTCGCCCGCGGCGTAGCCCTGGGTCTCGAGTGCCGACACCAGGAACCGGCGCATCGCGCGATCGTCCTCGACGACCAGGACCCGCGCCGTCACGGCATGGCTCCGGGCATCGCCGCGGCGGTGACCTCCGGCATCGCATCGTCGAACCGAGGCAGTGTGGCGGCGTCGGGGATGCGGACCCGGAACACGGCACCACCACCGTCGCGTGCGAGCGCCTCGATGGTCCCGGCGTGGACCGCACTGATCCCGCGGCACACCGCGAGGCCGAGGCCGACGCCGCTATCGGCCCGCGCCGCGGCACCGCGGATGAAGCGCTCGAACACGTGCGTCTCCTGGCCGCGGGGAATTCCCGGGCCGCGGTCGAGGACCTCGAGCACGACGGCTGTGGGTTCGCGCCGCGCGACAAGCTCGATCGGCGTGTTCGCCGGTGTGTGCTTGGAGGCGTTGTCGAGCAGGTTGACCAGGAGCAGCTCGCCGAGGATCGGATCGAGGTGACCGACCACGTCGGCGCCGATCGCGACGTCGACCCGGCGGTCGCCGAGCGAGGCGTCGAGCCGTGCGAGCGCGAGGCCGACCAGCTCCTCGATCGGGACCCATTCGCGCCGCGGCTGGATGCCGCCCTCGACCCGGGTGACCGCGAGCAGGTTCTCGACGATCCGGCACAGCCGTGCGCTCTCGCTGACGATCGTGTCGAGATCCTCGTGCTCGGCCGGCGGGGCGAGCTCGCGGAGGTTGGTGGCCGTGCCGGTGATCGCCGCGAGCGGCGTGCGCAGGTCGTGCGAGACCGCGGAGAGCAGCGCGGTGCGCATCGCCTCCGAGGTTGCCCGCACCTCGGCCTCGCGGGCGGCGTCCGCCAGCCGCAGGCGCTCGATCGCGATCGCGGCCTGGCGCCCCACCGACTCGACGAACTGCTGCTGCTCGAGGTCGAGCGCGGCGTCGCCCGTGTCGATCTCGACGGGCGAACCGCGGACCGTGGCGGCGATGCCGAGCGACCGATCGAGGTGGGTCTCGACCGCCTGGATCACCGCGTCCTCGTCGAGCGCGGCCGCGGCGTCGCGGGTGAACGATAGCAGCGCCGCCGTCCGTTGCTCGCGCGCGCGGCTCGCCTCCTCGGTGGCTCGCAACCGTGACACCAACCCACCGATCGCCACGCCGGCCGCGAACATCACGCCGAACGTGATGAAGAACCGCGGATCGGCGACGTCGAGCGTGTAGCGGGGCTCGACGAAGGCGAAGTCGAACATCACCGTCGAGAGCGCTGCAGCCACCAGCCCGGGACCGCGTCCGGCCAGCGCGGCCAGGAGGATCGCGAGCGCGTACAACATCGCCTCGTCGGCGAGGCTCGCGCGCTGGCCGAGCCCGAGGCCGGCGAGAGTGGCCCCGACGACCGCGATGACGGCGATCACGTAGCCGCGGAGCGTGTGGGCATGCCTCACGGTCGGGTGCTTACCACGGGGCCGCGCCGTGTCCTCCGAAACCGGCGGTCGCGGACGTGGATCCGCACCCGCGGCAGACACTCGGGCGGCCGCCGTACGAGCCCCGCGATCGCGACGCACAACAAGGTCATGCACAGGGTCGCACCGCCGTCGAACGGCCCCGTCACGAGCGCGGCGATCACGACGGGGGCCACGGCGAGCGCGACGATCGCGTAGATCGCGGCTTCCTCTCGCTCGGTGTCCTGGTCGCCCACGATCACAGCTCGATCTGGAGGCCGAGCTCGACCACCCGGTTGGGGGGAAGGTTGAAGAACGCGGTCGGCGGGATCGCGTTGCGAGCCAAGAACGAGAACACCAGCTTTCGCCACCGGGCGAGTCGGGCCGCGCCGGAGGTCAGCAAGGTCTGCCTCCCGAGGTAGTAGGTCGTGGTCATCGGCTCGGCCACGATGCCGTGCTCGGCGCACCGCGCGATCACCTCGGGAACATCCGGACTCTGCATGAACCCGACGCGCGCGATCACGCGATACAGCCCGTGACCGAGGTCGCGGACTTCCAGCGCGTCGCCGCGGACGTACGGCACGCCCTTGGTCTGGATCGACAGCATCACGACCTGCTGGTGGAGCACCTGGTTGTGCTTCATGTGGTGGATCAGCACGTTCGGGATGCCGCCCGGGGTCGACGACATGAACACGGCGGTGCCGCGGACGCGCGTCGGCCGTGTCTCCGCGATGTCGGCGAGGAACAGCTCGTCGGGGACGACCCCGGCGTCGATCAACCGCGAGAGCTCGATGCGGCCGCGCCACCACGTCGTCATCACCGCGAACACGCCGACCCCGATCGCGAGTGGGAACCAGCCACCGTCGAGGATCTTCACCGAGTTGGCGGAGAAGAACGCGAGGTCGATCGCGAGGAACGGGATCAGGAACGCCAGTGCCTTCGGCCTCGACCAGCCCCAGCGCCTTTGGCACACCAGGTAGAACAGATACGACGTGATGCCCATCGTGCCGGTGACGGCGATGCCGTACGCGGCAGCGAGGCCGGAGCTGGACCGAAACTGCAGGACGACGGCGATCGTGCCGGCGAGAAGCAGCCAGTTCATCTCCGGCATGTAGATCTGGCCCTCGGCGTGCGCCGACGTGTGGACCACGGTGAGTCGCGGCCAGTAGCCGAGCTGCATCGCCTGCCGGGTGATCGAGAACACGCCCGAGATCAACGCCTGCGACGCGATCACCGCGGCCAGCGTCGCGAGCACCAGCATCGGGATCAGCAGGTGTCCCGCCAGGCTGTAGAACGGGTTCTGGACCGTTCCGATCGGGCGAGACAGCAGGAGCGCACCCTGTCCGAAGTAGTTGAGGAGCAGCCCGGGCAGCGCGATCGTGAACCACGCGAACCGGATCGGCGTCTTGCCGAAGTGACCCATGTCGGCGTACAGCGCCTCGCCGCCGGTGACCACGAGGAACACGAGGCCGACCAGCGCGAAGCCGTGGCTGCCGTTGACGGCGAGAAACCGGACGCCGTGAAGCGGGTTGATCGCCGCGAGCACCGCGGGCTCGGCGACGATCGCGCGAGCCCCGAGCGCACCGATCGCGAAGAACCACAGCATCATGACGGGGCCGAACGCGATCCCGATGCGCCCGGTGCCGTGGCGCTGGACCACGAACAGCCCGACGAGGATCGCGATCGTGATCGGCAGGACGAGGTAGGTGAGGGCGCTGTTCTGCTCCGACAGACCTTCGATCGCACCGAGCACGGAGATCGCCGGTGTGATCACGCCGTCGCCGAACAACAGGCCGGTGCCGAACAGGCCGAGCAGGATCGGGATCGCCAGCACCAGCTTGCCGCGCGCGTTGCGGTGACTGCGGCGTTCACCGTCGGCGAGTGCGGCGAGGGCGAGGATGCCGCCCTCGCCCTTGTTGTCGGCGCGCAGCACGAACACGAGGTACTTGACGCAGATCACCAGGATCAGCGCCCACAACATCAGCGACAGCACGCCGAGGACGTTGGCCGGCGTCGGGGCGACGGCGTGGGCCGCGGCCTCGAGCCCGTTGGCGAACACCCGCCGGTGCTCGGCATTCTCCGGTGCCCACGCCAGGCACTCCTTCAGGGCGTAGAGCGGCGACGTTCCGATGTCGCCGTACACCACGCCGAGCGCGCCGAGCGATGCCAGCGCGAGCGCGCGGCGGCCGACCGGGGCGTGTCCGTGCGAAGCGGAGGCGGCAGGCTTGGGCGCGGGCTCCGCCGCGACCGGCAGCTCGGGTGGCGGTGCCGTCGCGGCGCTCTGTGATCCACTCGGATCGAACATCGATCGCCGCACGACGCGGCTACCCTACGGCGTACCGGATCCGACCGGTCGGGGCGTATCAAGATTCCATCAAGATCGCGCTCACAGCTCGATCTGCACGCCGAGCTCGACCACGCGGTTGGGCGGCAAGTGAAAGAACGAGCTCGGTGGGACTTCGTTACGTGCGAGAAACGCGAACACCCGCTTGCGCCAGTGGGCGAGGCGCGACTTGCCGGAGGTGAGGAGCGTGAGGCGCCCGAGGTAGTACGTCGTGGTCATGGAATCGGTGGCGATGCCGAGATCGGCACACCGCGCGATCACCTCCGGGACGTTCGGGCTCTGCATGAAGCCGACCCGAGCGAGCACGCGGTAGATGCCCTGCTTGAGATCGCGGACCTCGAGCATGTTGTCGTGGTGAACGTACGGCACGCTCTTGGTCTCGATCGTGAGCAGCACGACCTGCTCGTGCAGCACCTGGTTGTGCTTCATGTGGTGCATCAGCACGTTGGGAACGCCGGCCGGCGTCGACGACATGAACACGGCGGTGCCGTGGACCCGCTGCGGGCTCGAGGACGTGACGTCGGCGAGAAACACCTCGTCGGGAATCACCACGGCGTGGACGAGCTTCGCCAGCTCGACCCGGCCACGCCACCAGGTCGTCATGATCGCGAACACGGCGAAGCCGATCGCGAGCGGAAACCAACCGCCGTCGACCACCTTGACCGCGTTGGCAGAGAAGAACGCGAGGTCGATCGCGAGGAACGGCACCAGGAACGCGAGGGAGCGCCACCGCGAGAGGTTCCAGCGACCGCGGCACACCAGATAGAACAGGTACGACGTGATCCCCATCGTGCCGGTGACCGCGATGCCGTACGCGGAAGCGAGCCCCGAGCTCGAGCCGAACTGCACCGCGACCGCGATCGTGCCGACCATGAGCAGCAGGTTCATTTCGGGGACGAAGATCTGTCCCTCGGTATTCGCCGAGGTGTGGACGACGGTGAGCCGGGGCCAGTAGCCGAGCTGCATCGCCTGCCGGGTGATCGAGAACACGCCGGAGATCAACGCCTGCGACGCGATCACCGCGGCCATCGTCGCGAGCACCAGCAACGGGATCAGGAGCGGTTCCGGAGCCAGGCTGTAGAACGGGTTCGTGATCGATCCGACGGGGTGCGAGAGCAGGAGCGCCCCCTGACCGAAGTAATCGAGCAGCAGGCAGGGCAGGACGATCGAGAACCACGCGATCCGGATCGGGGTCTTCCCGAAATGACCGATGTCGGCATACAGCGCCTCGCCACCCGTGACGACGAGGAACACCAGGCCGATCAACACGAAGCCATGGCTCCCGTGCTCGGCGAGAAACAGGATCGCGTAGGTCGGAGAGAACGCCGCGAGCACGCGTGGCTCGATCACGATCCAGCGGATCCCGAGTGCAGCGATCGAGACGAACCACAGCATCATCACGGGACCGAACGCGAAGCCGATCCGCCTCGTGCCGTGTCGCTGGACGAGGAACAGGCCGACGAGGATCGCGATCGTGATCGGCAGGATGAGGTAGGTGAGGGTGCTGCTACGTTCCGACAGGCCCTCGATCGCGCCGAGTACCGAGATCGCCGGGGTGATCACGCCGTCGCCGAACAGCAGGCCGGTGCCGAACAGCCCGAGCAGGATCGGGAACACGAGCACCACCTTGCCGCGCTTGGTCTTCTTGGTGCGGTCTTCGCTGACCAGGGCCGCGAGGGCGAGGATCCCTCCCTCGCCCTTGTTGTCGGCGCGCAGCACGAACACGAGGTACTTGACGCAGATCACCAGGATCAGTGACCACGTGATCAGCGACAGCACACCGAGCACGTTGTCGTGCGTCGGTACGACCGCGTGTGGTGCGTCGGCCCCGAGACACTCCTTGAGTGCGTAGAGGGGCGATGTGCCGATGTCCCCGTAGACTACGCCGAGGGCACCCAACGACAACGCGATCGACGACGATCCAACCTGCGGCCTACCCATGTCTTTGTTGTGCGACTTTGCTTTCGCGGCCTACCTCATCGCTGGGTGGCCGCTCGCGAAGTCATTGTTGCTCGACTTCGCTGTACAGGAATGTCGACCGTGGTGCCCGCTCGCGACCTCGCGGGCGGACTATAGCTCGATCTGGAGGCCGAGCTCGACGACGCGGTTGGGCGGCAGGTTGAAGAACGCCGTCGGCGACCGCGAGTTGTGCGACAGGAATCCGAACAGCATCTTCCGCCAGCGCGCCATCTTGGTCTTCTTGCCCGAGATCAGGCTCTGGCGCCCGAGGTAGTAGGTGGTGTCGGCCTCGTTGGCGGTCAGGCCGTGCTTGCGCTCGCAGCGGAGCAGGATCTTGGGCACGTTGGCCTGCTGCATGAAGCCGACGCGCGCGATCACGCGGTAGATGCCGTGACCGAGCTCCTTGACCGTGATCGCCTTGTTGCCGATCGCGAACGGAATGTTCTCGGTGACGACCGAGAGCAGCACGACCTGCTTGTGCAGCACCTTGTTGTGCTTGACGTGATGGAGCAGCACGTTGGGGATGCCGTTGGTCGAGCCCGACATGAACACCGCGGTACCGGAGACCCGGTGCATGTGCTTGAGGTCGGGATCCTCGAGGAAGATGTCCTCGGGCATCGAGCCGGTCTCCATCATGCGCGACAGCTCGAACCGGCCGCGCCACCAGGTCGTCATGACGATGAACAGGCCGGCTCCGACGGTGAGCGGGAACCAACCGCCGGCGGCGATCTTGATGAAGTTGGCGGAGAAAAACGCGAGGTCGATCGTGACCAGCGGGATGAACAACAGCAGGGCGGCGCCGCGCGACCATCCCCAGTTGCGCTGACACACCAGGAAGATCAGGTACGACGTGATCACGAACAGGCCGGTGACGGCGATGCCGTACGCGGCGGCGAGGTTGGTGCTGCTCTGGAACGCGAGCACGAGCGCGACGCACGCGACCATGAACGCCCAGTTGACCTCGGGGATGTAGATCTGCCCCTCGTGCTGGCTCGACGTGTGGATGACGTTGACGCGCGGGAGGTAGCCGAGCTGGACCGCCTGGTTGGTCAACGAGAACGCGCCGGAGATCAACGCCTGCGACGCGATGATCGCCGCGCACGTCGCGAGCACGACCATCGGGATCAGTAGGGGGCCGTCGACGAGCCCGAAGAACGGGTGGGTGACCCGGTTGCCCTCGGCGAGGTACAGGGCACCCTGCCCGAAGTAGTTGAGGAGCAGACCGGGGAACACGATGAACGACCACGCGAGCCGGATCGGCGTGCGCCCGAAGTGGCCCATGTCGGCGTACAGCGCCTCGCAGCCGGTCACGCACAGCACCACGCTGCCGAGCAGGAAGAACCCGTGCCGGCCGTGGTGGAGCATGAACTCGACACCGTAGTGCGGGCTCGCCGCGGCGAGCACCTCTGGATGCCCGACGATCTCGACGCCGCCGGCGATGCCGAGCGAGAGAAACCACACCAGCATCACCCAGCCGAACACCGAGCCGATCTTGCCGGTGCCGAATCGCTGCACCATGAACAGCCCGACGAGGATCACCACCGCGATCGGGATCACGAGATCGGTCAGGCTGGGGCTCTGCTCGGAGATGCCCTCCACGGCCGACAGCACCGAGATCGCGGGGGTGATCAAACCCTCGCCGTAGAGCATGCCCGCACCGAACAGCGCGAGCAGGATCGGGAACGCGAGCTTGGTCTTCGACTTGAGCTTCTGCTGGACGACCGCGGACAGCGCGAGCGTGCCGCCCTCGCCCTTGTTATCGGCACGCAGCACGATCGCGAGGTACTTGCCGAACACCACGATCAACAGCGACCAGAACACCAGCGACACGACGCCGAGTACGTTGTCGTGGATCGCGGGAACGGCGTGGGCCGAGGCCGGGAGCCCGTTGGCGAGTGCGCGCGTGCCGTCGGACTGCTCGATGCCGTAGCCGAGACATTCCTTGATCGCGTACAGCGGTGACGTGCCGATGTCGCCGTAGACGACGCCGAGCGCTCCGAGCGACAGCCACGCGATCGCGCTCCGTCCGTGCGGCTCGCCGTGGACGTGCTGGCGCTCCTGCACGCGCGTCTCGGTCGGGTCGTGCTTGGCGTGCTTCTCCGACTTGTCGTGCTTGTCGTGTTTGCCCGACTTGTCGTGGTTGTCGGACGTTTCGCGGTTGTCGGATGTGTCGGGTTTGTCGGGCTTGTCGGGCTTGTCGGGCTTGCTCATGAACAGGCCCACTTTCTCGATAGCGCGACTTCTTCGCGGTACTCCATGAGCATCTGTGTCCGGCGGTCGGACGACCAGCCGAGGAGGGCGCCGAGCATGTCGGCGACGCGTTCGCACACGCCGATCCCCTGGTCGTGCCCGACCAGAAGGAGCGGCACGCGTCGCGCCAGCACGTCCTCGACGGTGCGCGCCAGGTCGTGTTCGGCCGCGAACGCGATCTCGGCCCACACGTACGGTAGTCCGTGCTCGATCCGTTCGCCGAGCGCCGGATCGGTCGCGATCGCCTTCGCGAGGATCGGCGCGCGCGTTCCGTAGACGCCGCATAGATGCGTCGCCGTGTCGGCGTCGAGGCCGAAATCGGCCATCAGCGAGCGCCCGACGGCGGCTACGCCCTCGAGGCTGGGATCCGCGAGATCGACCGCGCCGGGGAGGGGCCGGTGCTTGGTCGAGTTGCGCTTGGCGTCGACCTCCTCGCCGATCTCGACGAGCAGGCCGAGGGTCTTGTCGACCGCTTCCCGCGCCATCCGGCGATAGGTCGTCAGCTTGCCGCCCGCGATGATCACGAGGCCGTCCTTGCGCGTGAACACCTCGTGCTCGCGGCTGATCTCGCTCTCGTCGACGTTGGGCGGTGCGGCGATCAGCGGGCGCAGGCCCGCCCACGTCGAGATCACGTCGGACGGTGTCAGGTTGGCGCCGGGGAAGTAGCCGTTGCCGGATTCGCACAGGTAGGTGACGTCGTCGGCATCCGCGGCCACCTGGTCGGCGCTACCGGTGAAGTCGGTATCGGTCGTGCCCAGCACCGTGCGCTCGCGCCACGGGATCGCGAACATCACGCGGCCGTCGACCGGCGAGATCAACGTGATCGCGCGCGCCAGCGGGAGGCGCTCGCGCGGCAACACGACGTGGACGCCCTTGGTCCGGCGTAGCACGGGGCGCTCCATCGGGATCTCGAACCGCCGGATCATCTCGTCGGTCCACGCGCCGGCGGCGAGCACCACCGCGCGCGCGGTCACCACCTCGGTCTCCCCGGTCAGGCGGTCGCGCACGGCGACCCCGGTGATGCGTCCGTCGTCGGCACGCTCGAGCCGCGTGACCTCGGTGTAGGTACGACAGTCCGCTCCCAGCGTGCGGGCATCGATCGCGTTCTCGAGCACGAGGCGTGCGTCGTCGGTGGCGCAGTCGTAGTACTCGAGCACGCCGCGCAGTCCGTCGGGCTTGAGTTGCGGCTCGAGGGCGAGCGCCGCCTTGCGACCGCGAAACGTCTTGTGGAGTCGGGGTGCACGGAACAGCGCGAGCGAGTCGTAGATCCAGAGCCCGACGTTCATCAGCTCGAGACCCGGCTTGGCCCCCTCGTAGATCGGGATCAAGAACGGCAGCGGGCGCACCAGGTGGGGCGCGACCCGGGTCTGGACCCGGCGTTCCGACACGCTCTCGAACACCAGCCCGATCTCGCCGTGCTCCAGGTATCGGAGCCCGCCGTGGACGAGCTTGCTCGACTTCGAGGACGTCCCCGACGCGTAGTCACCCTTCTCGAACAGGGCGACCGACAGGCCGCGCAACGCCGCGTCGCGGGCGATGCCTACGCCCGTGATCCCACCGCCGATCACGACGATGTCGTACAGCGGTGCGGTCACGCTTCACGATCGGATGACTACCCTATGGGGTCAAGCCAACCGGCCGCCGTCTCTACGACTTCTTCGATATCAGCGTCACGGCCTTGACGTCGAAGTAGACCGCCGCGCCCAAAAGCTTGGCCAGCTGCTCGACCGTCGTGGTGGGGCCGAGCGCGATCTCGAGGCCCTTTCCGAGCTCCGGCTCGTGCTGCTTGAGCTCCGCGATCGCGCGATCCGGATCGCCATCGACCGCGATCGACAGAGCCCCGTTCACGTGACCGATGCGGAGGGCGACGGGGATCGAGCCGGCGAGGGGCCAGTCCTCGGGGGCACGATCGACCGCGACCGCGAGGCGGAGCTCCCCGACGTCCCCGTGCTTCGCGGTCCGCGGGCGCGGGCGTGGGCCTGCGAGCGCGATCGCGTCGAGCAGCCGCCGTGCCGGCATCGACCGCGGCGCGAACAGTCCGATCGCGCCGGTCGCGAGCGGGGCATCGAGCTTCGCGAGCGCGGCGTCGAGCTCCTTGGCGGTCTTCACCAGCGTCCCGGGGTAGGGCTCGCCGTGGACCACGGTCTCGATCCCGTGCTCGGTGGGCTTGCCGTGGGCGAGCACGGCGACCCGGACCTCCTTGGGGTTCACGGTGAGCGCGATCGGCCCGACGATCGGCGCGGTGACCGGGGAGTGCGGGAGCTCGTAGCCGAAGCCGCTGACGGAGACCGGCGGCAACGGGAGATCGATCGCGGCGAGCACGTCGGCGAGGCCGGGACGTTTGGCGGCCGCGCGGGCGATGCGATCGAGTGCGAACCAGGTCGCCGACGCGTAGCGGTTGTCGGGCACCGCGCTGACCTCGGCCTTGCAGATGTCGCCGAGGAATCGCCACGGACCGCGGCCTCGGTTGCCGCGCCCGCGGCTCGACAGCGCGCCCATGAACCGCTGCTTGGCGTCGACGTTGCAGAACCCCTTGCACGCTTCCATCGCGCCCTTGATCGCCGACATGCGCGTGGTGTCGTGGTTCCACGCCAGCAGCGGCGTCCAGTCACCGCACGGCCTGCACGCCGCGATGATCGTCTGGGAACGCCGGATCGCGGGAGTCTTCGGCGCGGCGCGGAGCGCGGCTTCGCACGCTCCCCAGTCCGCGTCCGCGGGCGCGGCGGCATCGCGCGGAGCGACGGGGCTCGGCTGTTTCGGCGGCGGCGGCGTGTCGTCGCCGTGCTGCTTGCCCTTGCAAGCGAGACCGGCGACGACGACCAAGGCGAGCGCGATCCGGGTCATTTCCGGGTCACTTGATCAGGCGGATCGAAACCGTCTCGCGCGACAGGTTGTTGGTCCACGTCACCAGCGTGCCCTTTCCGTCGGGCGACACCGAGGTCACGGTCCAGTTGATTCCGGCCTGGACCAGGACCTGCCCGGACTTCTTGGTGGTGTGGCTCTTGGTGCCCTTCGCATCGCACACGATCGTGTTCTGGGGACAGTCGTTCCACACCGCCTCGGAGGCCGGCGCACCTCCGGACAGCACCTTGAGGGTGACGACGAACGGCGTCTTGGTCGGGGTCTTCACGAACGCGAGGCGCACGCTCGATCCCTTCTTCACCGCTGACTTCGTGATCACGTACATCTTGAAGCGGTCGCCCTGCCAGATCTCCCAGCTCCCCGACTTGGCGGGCGCGGGCTTGGTGTTTGTGGGCGGCGGGGGCGCCGAGCCGGCATTGGCCTTGGCGTTCGATTTGGCGTTCGATCCAGCCTTCGATCCAGCCTTCGATCCACCGTTCGATCCAGCCTTGGCGTTCGATCCAGTCGGAGGCGTCGGTGTCTCGCTGTCACTGCCGGCCGCCATCGCGACCGCACTACCGCCGCCCGTCGGCGCGGTGGCGTTCGAGCCCTTCGCGCTCGCCACGCTTGATCCGGATCCCGCGCCAGACACGGTGGCCGAGCCACTCGAGCTCGACGGGTTCGTGTAATCGACGCGGGTCACCGTCGGCTTGGTCGGCTGCAACGAGCAGCGATCGTCGAGGCACGCCGGACCACATCCGTGGATGAGGACGAGCGAACCGCCGGCGGTGGCCGCGACGACGAGCATGCCGGCAAGGCGTCTCATCCGCGATCGACCTCCAGGTTGTATTTCTTGACGAGCCTGTGGATGTAGTTGCGATCGATCCCTGCCTCGGCCGCGGCGCGCGAGATGTTGCCGCGGTGCCGGGCGAGCAGGGCCGTCAGGTAGTCGCGCTCGAAGCTTTCGACCAGCGCGGCCTTGGCCTCCTTGAACGGTAGGTCGAGGACGTCGGGGTTGGAGCGCCGGACGGGCTCTTCCTCGACGGTCACAGGTCGCGCGGTGGCGTTCTCGGTGAGCTCGGCGAGCAGCGCGTTGCCCGCGTTGCCGAGCGATAGTGCACGTTCGACGACGTTGCGGAGCTCGCGGACGTTGCCGGGCCAGTCGTGGCGCTCGAGTTGCTCGAGCAGCGACGGCGAGTACGCCCAGCCGCCGCGTCCCATCTTGTCGGCGAACCACGCGGCGAGCGCGGGGATGTCCTGCTTGCGCTCGCGCAGCGGCGGCACGTGCGTGGCGACCACCGCGAGCCGGTAGTACAGGTCCTCGCGGAACTGTCCGGCACGCACCATCGCGCGCAGGTCGCGGTGGGTGGCCGCGATCACGCGGATGTCGACCTCGATCGCGTGGGTCTCGCCGACGCGGCGGACCTGCCGGCGGTCGAGGACGCGCAACAGCTGGGGCTGGAGATCGAGCGCGAGCTCGCCGATCTCGTCGAGGAACAGCGTGCCGTGGTTGGCGGCCTCGATCAGGCCCTGCTTGTCGGCGGCAGCGCCGGTGAACGAGCCACGCGCGTGGCCGAACAGCTCGGACGCGATCAGCTCGTGCGGGATCGAGCCGCAGTCGACGACGATGAACGGGCCCTTCGCGCGCGACGACGACTCGTGGATCGCCTCGGCGAGCGCCTCCTTGCCGGTGCCGGTCTCGCCCTGCAACAGGACGGTGGCCTCGGTCGGAGCCGCGCGCGCGAGCAAGCTGAACAACCGCTTCATCGGCGTGGTCGTGCCGAGCACGTCGCCGAACCGGTCCGCGGTCCACTCCTCGAGATCGATGTTGGTGTCGACCGGCTCGACATCCATCTCGGTGTGCTTGCCGAGGCGCAGCCGGGCCGGACCGGTCAGCACGACCTGGCCGATGCGCACGCCGCCGTGCTTGGTCCCGTTGGTGGTATCGAGGTCGCGGATCTCGATGCCGTCGCGGCGCACGCGGATCTCGAGGTGGTAACGCGACACGGTGGCATCCGTGAGCACCAGGTCGTTGTCGGTGTGCGTCCCGACCATCGTGGTGCCCTCGTCGAGCACGTGCTCCTTACCCTGGTCGGGTCCGGACACGACACGGAGCCGGAACGTGCGCTCGACGAGCACGCCGCTGGCGTCGTCCGTGAGCAACTGCGTGTGGACGGAAGTCACCTAGCGAATGTTGTACCGCGACGGCGGTGCAGCATAAAGCCCGCGACCAGGATCACGATCCACGGTGGGTGATCGCGGCCGCCGTCGCAACATCCACCGCCACCACCGTTAAATCCCGGCCCCGTGCCCGCCTCGGGGTGGGTGGCGTCGAACGTGGCGGCATCGCCGGGTCCGATGCCGCCGTCGTCGGGAACGCCCGCATCGGGCGGGTCCATCCCCTCCTCGAGCGACACCGAGTTGTAGGTCTGGATGCCGGACTCCACGGTCTCGCACTTGGTCTTGGTCTTGTAGCCGTCGAGGTGCACGGTCACGCACGCGCGCCGCGGGGTCACGCCCGTGAAGTTGTAGAACGCGTCGCTGCCGACGGTCTGGACGCGTCCATCGTCGAGCGTGACCTGGGCGCCAGGGAGCCGGAACTGCGGGTTTTGGTTGCAGGTGAAAATGTCGGTGCTGCAGATGATGCCGACCATCTGGCCCGCCGGCAGCGCGCCGTACTTGATCGCGAGGTGGTTGGCGACCGTGCGCTCGACACCATCGGACGGCGAATTCGCGACGGCCCCGTCGAGCACCAGGGTCGACGAGCTGCCGCCGTCGAACGCGAGCGCCGCGTTGGCGCCGCGAACGCGCATGAACTCGGCAAGCTCGGCGGCGGTCATCCCGATCGAGCCGCTCTGCCAGCCGTCGACGGCGACCAGGAGCAGGATGTTGCCGTCGGCCGACAGCCCGGCCGCGGAGCGAGGTGCGCGCGAGCACGCGACGGTCACGGGATCGTTGCAGTCGAACTGGGTCTCGACCGCGCCGTTGCGGACCAGCAGCGGTCGGCCGGAGATCGCGCCCTGCGTTCCCTCGGGGAGGCCATCGGGGGTGGTGGTGGCTTCGGGGGTCTCGATCTTCGCCTCGGTGTGCTCGCCGACCCGGAGGAAGTGAAACACCGCGGAGGTGCCGTCGTCGGCCGTGTTCGTCCACGGGGCCGAGTCGCCGATCGCGAGCCCACGCGGGCGATAGCCGGCGACCGCGAACGCGTCGCCGTTGACCACGACCTGCGCGTCGAGCTGGAGCCCGAACTGACTCGCGGTGCTGCCGCGGTCGGCCTCCTTGGTGGCGTACACCGCGATCTCCGCGCTCGTCAGATCGACGCGCACGAGGTGGATGCGTGCCGGGATGGCGTCGTCGTGCCACTCCTCGTACTGGATGCCGGGATGGGGCGCGGTCTGGTCGATCAGCTGCGGCGATGCCGAGACGACTCGCACGCCCGCCACGATGGCGAGCGACGACCCGAAAACGACGAGCGGCAGCCTCACGGGCGCACTGTATCCAGTTCGCCCTGCCTACGTCGATCGCGAATTCTCGCGTAAGGTGTGCACGATGGCGCCCGCGCCGACCGTCGAGACCTGGTTCGGTCGTGCGTTCGACCGGTTGGCGGCGGATCTGACCGCCCACGGTTGCCGGCGGCCCACGATCCTGACAACGCCTGGCCGCCGGTTCGTCGACGCGGCCCTCGCGTCGATCGCCGGTGAGGTCGCCGTGTTCGACGGTGCGGTGGTCCACGTCCCCGCCGAGGTGGTCGACGCGGCCGATGTCGCGGTGATCGCGCACGGAGCCGACGCGATCGTCGCGCTCGGGGGCGGTGCGGCGATCGGGCTCGGCAAGGCGTTGCGCCTGCGTCCGGGTGGCGAGGACCGGCGGTTCGTGGCGATCCCCACCACGTATGCCGGTTCGGAGATGACCTCGATCTGGGGCGTCACCGACGGCGCGCGCAAGCACACCGGCCGCGACGACCGCGTGCGGCCCGATCTCGTGATCTGCGACGTCGAGCTCACGCTCGAGCTGCCGATCGCGGTGACCGTGCAGAGCCTGGCCAACGCGCTCGCCCACGTGGTCTCGACGCTATCGACCGGGTCGCTGGCGGACGCCGATCGCGATGCCGCGCGGGCCGCGGCCGCCGAGGTGGTGCGCGCGATCGACGAGCTGCTCGGCGATCCGCGATCGCGAACCGCACGCGAGCTCGCGCAACGCGGCGCCTCGACCTGCGCGATCGCGATCGATCGCGGGAATCCCGGCGTCCATCACGCGATCGCCCACCTGCTCGGCGGCGCGCTGCGGGTCGACCACGCAGCGTTGCACGCACTGCTGCTGCCGCACTCGATCGCGCATCTGCGTGCTACCGATCCGGCGATCGTGCTCGAGCTCGAGTGCGCCATCTGGCCGGACGCGCCGCGCGACCTCGGCGGTTATCTGCGCGAGGCGCTGGGTCGCGCAGGCGCACCGACCTCGCTCGCGGCCCTCGGAGCGACGCGCGACGCGGTGATCTCCGCGCTCGCGAGCCGGCCGGAGCTGCCGTCGTCGCTCGCCCTGGCCGCGTTCGACGACGTCACCTGAGCGGGCAGACCCCACCGCCCTCTCGCGCGCACGCACGACGGATCGCCGGGCTGGACGTCGCGGCAGATCTGCGGGCGGCGTTCGTAGATCGTGCACGCCACGTCGATGCCGACCTCGCCGTCGAGCGCGACGCAGCGAGCGGACGACTCGACCTGGCGCATCGCCACCCGCAAACGATCGGCGGGGACCACGTGCTCCGCGGGGATGTTGTTGGCATCCACCTCCGCCCAGTAGAAGCACACGCGATACGTCGCACAGCACGCGCCGCAACTCGAACAAGCCTGCATGGCCGGCCTCCGGATCGGGCCAGCCTAGCCGAGCCACGATCGCGAACACCGGCGCGTGCACTCCCCGTGGCGGCAGCATCACACCGCGGGGCATTCCGGGACGTGTCGCTTCAGGACGGCTTGATCGCCTTGAACGGCTGATCCTTGACCGCCGCCGCGAAGCCCGCCATCGCTTCGTTGACCTTCGGCCAGCTCTTCAGCTTCTTCATGTTGCCGAGCCACCGGGTCACGTTCGGGTAGTGCGAGAGATCGCAGCGCACGACCTCGCCGATCGTCGCGAGCGACGCGCCGAAGTAGTCGGCGATCGTGATCTCGTTGCCGGTCAGGTACTGCTTGTCGCCGAGCCAGTGCTGGTCGAGCAGCTCGAACCACCCCTCCGCCTTGTCCTTGCCCCAGTCGATCACGCCGTCGTGGATCTCGTCGCTCGGCCGCTTGTGGTGCGGGTAGAGCTGCGGATAGACGAGGCCGTAGCCGAAGTCCCGGTAGAACTGGGTGTTGAACCAGTCCATCACCTCGTCGACGCGGGCGCGCTTCTGGAGGTCCTTGGTCGGGTACTCGGGATACTCGAACTTCGACGCCAGGTACTTGAGGATCGCCGAGCTCTCGGTGAGCCGGAAGTCACCGTCCTCGAGCGTCGGTACGAGGCGGTTGGGATTGATCGCGGTGTACGAGTCCGAGTAGTGCTCGCCCTTCATCAGATCGATCATCACGTTCTCGCACGCGATGTTCTTCTCGGCGATGTAGAGCAGGACGGGCCGGCTCGCGTTGCTGGCGGGGTGCATGTAGAGCTTCATGGTTGTTCCTTCGGTGGTGAGTACGGGACGGCGCGTTCGGCCGCACCCCAGATGTCGCGCATCGCGGGCGCGCGCTGTTCCTCGTGGACGTGGGCGACCAGGCCGCAGCACCGCGCGATCAGCGCGAACCCGCGCATGATCTCGAACGGCACGCCGGCATCGGCGAGCACGGCGGCCACCGCACCAGTTGCGTTGATCGTGATGTGCTTGTTCTTCGCGGCATCGAGCGCGGCGCCGAGGAGCTCGAGCGCGGCGACGTGCTTGCCGGCGACACCGTGCTCGCGCGCGACCGCGAACAGCCGCGGGGTGCGCGGGTCGTCGGGTTTGTGGGTGTCGTGGCCGAAGCCGGGCAACGCGCGCCTGTCGCGCTGCGCCTCGGCGATCACGGCCTTGGCTTCGGCGTCGGGATCGCTGGCCGCCGCGATCCGGGCGAGCAGCACCGCGCAGCCCTCGACGGTGCCGACGAACTTGCCGCCGACGCCGAGCAGTCCGGCGGCGACCGCGCCCTGCATCGCCTCGGGCGCGCTGCCGTAGACCAGGCGGGTGGCGATCGCGCTCGGCGTCAGGCCGTGCTCCATCAAGGCGACGAGGCAGGCGTCGATCACGGCGATCCGCGTACGCGCAGGGACCTCGCCCAGGATCGTGAAGCACAGCATCTCGGTGAGCGACAGCGATCCGATCAGCTCGCGGGGCAGGCTCTTGCCGCGTACGAGGATGTCGTCGGAAGAAGCTGTCGCGATCTGTGTCCGGGTCATGCGGGATCCTTCGTCGTGGTCTCGGCGATGCGTGCTTCGAGCTCGTGGCGGATGACCTTGCCCGAGGCGCTGCGCGGGAACTCGGACAGCGCGACGAACCGGATCTGCTTCGGCTGCTTGTAGCCGGCGAGCTCGGTGCGGCAGCGTGCGAGGAGCTGGGACTCGTCGAGCGTGGCGTCGCCGGCGACCCGGGCGACGAACGCGATCGGGACCTCGCCCCACTTCGGATCCCGTGCGCGGACGACGGCGGCTTCGGCGACGCGAGGATCGCGGAGTAACACGCGCTCGATCTCGGCGGGATACACGTTCTCTCCTCCCGACTTGATCAGGTACTTCACGCGATCCACGAAGTCGAGCGTGCCGTCGGGGTTCCGGACGAACACGTCGCCCATGTGGAACCACCCGCCGCGGAAGTCGTGCGCGTTGACGTCGCCCGCGCGCCAGTAGCCGGAGAACAGCGTCGGTCCGCGCATCGCGAGCTCGCCGGGTGTGCCGTCGGCAACGTCGCGATCGTCGGCGTCGACCAGACGGACCTCGCAGAACGGGCTCTGTCGCTTCGACAGTCGCTCGGGAGTCACGCCGATCGGGATCAGGCTGGACGAGCACGGTGGGCAGCCGGTCTCGGTCGCTCCGAACGTGTTGGCGTACGGTGCTCCGAGCAGCGTGGTGATCGCGGCGATCTCGGCGGGCGGAACCAGGTCGGCCATCACGCCACACACCCGCACGGAGCGCGCGCGGATGTTGCGACGCTCGAGCTCGGCGGCGAACCGGCCGACCATCCCGGGCATCAGCAACAGCCAGCCGAGGTCGGCCGATGCCACGATCTCGCACAGCCGATCGACGTCGAACCCGTCGACGACCATCACCGTGCCGCCCGACATCAACGTGCCGAGCGAGTTGTCGACGGCTCCCATGTGATAGAGCGGCGACCACGCCACGAACGTGTCGTCGGGCGCGACGCCGAACTCGGCGCGGGTGACGAGGTTGCGGACGATCTGTGCCCGGTGCCCGATCACCGCGCCCTTGGGATGGCCGGTCGTGCCGCTGGTGTAGAGCACGAGCAGAGCGGCCTCGGGATCGACATCGGGCACGGGCGGCGGTGATGCGGCGGCGAGCGCATGCTCGAAGTGTTCGTCGTCCGACGTCGCTTCCGCGGTCGACCTCCCGGCTGGGTGACCGCTCGCGAAGTCGCCGAGCACGAGCCGCGGATGCGACGACACCTCGGCGAGTCGGTCCGCGTGGCGCGGGGAGACGACGCACAGTGCGGGCTCGACGAGGTCGAGACAGTAGCGAAGCTCGGGGGCGACCAGGCGCTGGTTCTGGGCCGCGATCACCGCGCCGAGCCTCGCGGCGGCGAGCATCAGCTCGATCACCTCGCTGCGGTTCTCGGACAACACGGCGACGCGATCGCCGGAACCGACGCCGCGTGCCGCGAGCGCGCCGGCGAGTCGAGCCGCACGATCGGCGAGCTCGGCGTAGGTTCGCGTGCGGTCGCCGTCGACGATCGCGGTGCGCGTCGGGGTCACCGCCGCGCGCTGTGCGAACAGGCTCCACACCGTGGAGCGAGACGCGATCGCCGCGTCGAGCATGGGGCGGGACGGTACCGCCGAAACACGAGCGATACCCGCATGCCGGTGCGCTATCGATCGGGAGTGGATCCGGAGGCCACGCCGCGTTGAGTGTGGATCGATGGCGGGCGTACCGTTTCGCCGGGGGATCACATGGCGAAGACCAGGAAGTCGGCGAAGAAGTCGCCGAAGAAGTCGGCGAAGCCGGCCAAGAAGTCGGCGGCGAAGTCGGCGAAGAAGTCGGCGAAGAAGTCGGCGAAGCCGGCGAAGAAGTCGGCGAAGAAGTCGGCGAAGGCGAAGCCGACCAAGAAGGCAACCAAGAGGTCGGCGAAGCCGGCGAGGAAGACGGTGAAGGCGAAGCCGGCCACCAAGGCGGCCAAGAAGCCGGCCAAGAAGCCGGCCAAGAAGTCGGCGGCCGCGAAGCCGGCGAAGTCGGCGAAGAAGACCGGCGGTGCCAAGACCACCGCGGGACGCGTCGCACGCCTCGCACCGGCCGCTCCGCGATCGACCGCACCCGGCTGGGTCGATGCCGGGAAGAGCCTCGAGCTCGCGATCCGCGAGGGCAAGCTGGTCGCGCGCAAGCAGGGCAAGGAGCTCGCGTCGGTGCCGAAGGCCGCCAAGGACAGCGCGGTCGGCGAGCGCCTCGCCTCCGCGCTCGATTTCCTCGAGGATCACGAGCGAACCTGCCGTCACACGGTCGAGACCTGGATGCTGCGATCGCTGCCGGTACCGCGCGCGGTCCTGCAGGCCGTGCTTCCCGATCCGATGTGGGCGGCCACGCTGCGCGACGTGTGGGTGGTCGCGGTCGCCTCCGACGGCACCGTCGATCGCGAGGTCGGCGGGTTCTTCCGCGGCGTGGATCCCGACAAGGGGATCGGCGTCGTCGATCGCGACGGCGAGACCACGTGGCTCGGGACCGACAGCGTGCTGATCCCGCACCCGATCCTGCTCGACGAGCTCGACGATCTGCGGGCGATGGCGGTCGAGATCGATGCCTCGCAAGGCACGTCGCAGCTGTTCCGCGAGACCTTCGCCAAGCAGGCACCTGCCCCCGGCACCGACGCGAGCGACACGTCGATCGATCGGTTCGCCGGCGGCGAGTTCGCGATGCTGCAGGGCGTGATCGGGCTCGCCAAACGACTCGGCTATCGCGTCAGCGGAGGCGCCGCCGTGTGCCGGGTGCTCGAACGCGGTCGCACGATCGACGCACGCTACGACCTCGGTGAGGGCGACGGCTTCGACTCGACCACCACCGGCGACCTGACCTGGGTCGACGACAAGCAGCGGACGATCGCGATCGCCGACGTGCCACCGGTCGCGTTCTCCGAAGGCATGCGGATGGCCGCGCAGATCTACGCCAAGCGCAAGGTCGAGAAGGAGGACTCCGATGACTGAGCCCCTCGTCGCACACGGACCGTCCGACGTGATCGCCGCCGGTGGCATCACCGCCGTCGGCGCCACGGTCGCCGCCGATCAACGCACCAGCCCGGTGACCGCGCGTGCGTATTCGCATCCGGCCCTGTCGCCCGACGTCGTCGTGATCCGGCTCGAGCCCGACGCGATCGCCGAGGGAACCGACGCCGAGATGGCGGCGTTCGGGTTCACCGCGCCGAAGGTCACCAAGGCACTCGGCAAGGTCCGGTCCCGCACCCTGGGGTTTCCGGCGTGGGCCCTCGTGAACGATCCGAAGCACGCGAAGGCGGCGCTCGATGTCACCGAAGACGTGCGCGTCGCCAAGCGCATGGTCGCGGCCAAGCCGGGCCACGCCAAGGAGGCGTTCGAGAAGATCGCGAAGCGTCTGCAGCGCGCGGCGCCGCAGTTCCTGCCGTCGTTCTGGGAAGAGGTCGGTCGCACGGTCGCCGACCAGGCGAGCTCGACGATGGCGGCACAGTGCTTCGAGCGCGCGCGCCAGGCCGAGCGCGCGTTCAAGCTGAAGACGGATCCGGAGGTCACCGACGAGGCGTTCGTCGAGTTCGCGCTGCTCGGTGCGCTGAGCGCGAAGACCCTATCGGCATACGCCCGCGATCTCGTGAAGTCGGCGGGCGGTGCCGAGGCCTATCGCCGATTCCGGGCGATCGTGGTCAAGCGCGCGCTCGGCGGCATGCCGCCGTACTCGGGCATGGGCAAGGATCTGTCGGCGCTCGCGAGAGCGGCCGGGACGGATGCCGCCACGGAAGCCGACGCCGTGGTCTCCGAGTTGATCGACGCCCCGGGCGTCGCGAAGGCTCCGACCGAGTTCTGGTCCACGTACCGCGACTCGTTGATCCGTCTCGGCGCGGCGCGACCGGAGATCCGGACGCGGCTCCGCGCGATCTGGCCGGAGCCACGCGGGATCAACGATCGCGAGAAACGCGCGGAGTTCACCGACGGGTGGCTCGCACTCCTCGACGAGATCGGTGCGCTCGACGATCTTCCCGACACGGGGCTCGGGGCGTGGATCTCGCGGATGTTCAAGTTCGCGAACCTGACCCCGCGCACGGAAGGTGTGCTCCGCGCGCAAGCGCCGCGGCTGATCGCGCTCGGCCAGCCGGTCGCCTGTCTGACCCGCGCGCGATGGGGCTCCGATCTCAACCTCGACCTCGCCGAGCTGATCCTCCAGCTGGGCGTCGCGCTCGCGCCACCGGCCAACGAGTACGACGACTTCTCGACCGACCTGATGACCTGCGATCCGGTCCTGGTGGCTGGTCACGCCGTCTACGGCCCCAAGCTCGTCGAGGCGGTCGCGTCGATGATCGGCGAGGCGGAGCACGAGTACCGGATGCGTGGCAAGGCCGGCTTCACGGCGGCGCGCCGCCAGTGGATCGACGAGCGGATCGGCGAGCTCGCCGGCAAACCGCTGCCGGAGGTCGCCGCTGCCGCGAGCTCGCTCGACAGCAAGACTACGCCCGAGACGTTCCTGCCGTTCGCCGACCTTCACGCCAAGCTCGTCGCGACCGACGTGTCGGCCGCACTCGCGGTGCAGCTGCGCGCGGGGATCGCCGATGAATTCGGCTGGCCGGCCTACGAACAGGCCGCGGCCGTGCTCGGCACGCCGATGAAGGCCGGCGGCGCGTATCCGATCATGACCGCATGGAACGCGACCAAGGCGCTCGCGTTCGATGCCACGGGGCAGATCGCCGAACACGACCTCGTCTACAAGCCGAACGACGAGGAGATCGAGGACGTGTGGTACCTCGACGGGCAGTTCCTGGTCGACGGCAAGTAGAAGAAGAAGTGGCAGACTTCCAGTACTGGAGCGGCGCGCCCAAGGAGCGCTTCGATCTGCAAGGTCAGCTTCGGTCGCTACGGCGGCCAGCTCGCCGATCAATGGTGGCCGCCGGGTGGTGGCGTGACGCTGGGATCCAAGCGGTTTCACGCCGGCGATCGCGAGCTCACGCCGTTCCGCTCGTTCCTGTGCGACGGCACCACGATGTGGATCAAGGACAAGGCGGGCCACTACGTCACCTACGATCCGGCCACGGATGCGCGAGCGAAGGGGGAACCGGCGTGGTTCGCCGACTACCGGCGCCCGGGCTGGGAGGTAACTGCCATCCTGTTGCCGGCGCCCACCGGGCTGTCCTCGTCTCCACTCGGACTCGCGAACGGTACGGTCGGGCTACGCTGGCGGCACACGTCCGAGTGGGAAGACCGCATGGACTGGGAGTACGAGCGCATCGACGGGGTACGGGCGACGCTGACGCGCGAGGTGTTCGCGTTGATCAACTATCCCGGAGACGCCACGCCGCGCGCGATCGACACCGAGCGCGCCGACGGTCCGCGGTTCCTCGGCGGCGATGGTTGCGGCATCGAGTTGCTCTCGGCATCGAGCGATCGCATGTGCGTCGTCAACGAAGATGCGTGGGCAGCCCGCGGCTGGGGCGACGTGCTGGTACCGCCGGCCTCGTTCTGGGACTTCCTGACCCCGCGCGATCCCGCCGGGAGCGCGGCCCTGCGCGCGATCACCGACGACCAGGCGCGCGAGCTCCTGACCGCGGCGCGCCGCGAGATCGAGGCCGGCCAGAGCGCCCCGCGCTCGCTCCCCGAGACGGAGGCGGCGGTTCGTCGCGTGATGCCCGACATCACCGACCCGAAGCTGGTCGCCGGCATCGCCGGCATCGCCGAGCGCGCGGCCGAGCTCGCGAAGCAGGTCGCCGAGATCGCGGAGGCGCGATCGGCGGAGCACGCCGATCCGTCGGGCCAGGGCCTGCTCGGCGAGGCGGCGCAGCTGCGCAAGCTCGCCAAGGCGCTCGCCGCCGGCAAGGAGCGAACGATCGAGGACTGCGAGGTCGATCCACGCGAATGGCTCGTGGACGTGCGCGCACGCGTCGCGCTGTCGCTGTCGCCGATCGTCGAAGACGCCCAGCGTCGCAAGGCGCGCGACATGCTGCAGGCGCTGTCGGGAACGATCTTCGCCGACGACCTTTCGCGGATGCGGATCCTCGATCTCGAGGAACCCGCCGACTGGGACAACGACATCGAGTGGGGGACCGTCCAGATCCAGAAGCACGAGGGCAGCGTCTACGCGATCGATGCCAACAGCGACTGGGCCATCGAGCTGTCGACCGACGGGACGTTTCGCGTCCCACCGGTCGCCGGCACCCCGTACATGTGGAACATCGACAAGGCGACGCCGCTGACCCGCGGCGTCGGTACGACATGGGCCGACCGGTTCCTCGAGCTGCCCGACGAGCCGCTGCCGTGGGATCCCGCGATCGGGCTCCGGCTCGCCGAGGCGGCGGGGCTCGGCGTTCCCGAGGCGGTGCTCTTGTGGATCAACGTTCGCGGCATGAGCACGTGGTCGAGGGACTTCCTCGGCAAGGCCAAGCGCGAGCTCCTCGGCGGGCTCAAGGTCAACGAGGTCGATGCCGCGAAGACCACGTTCGCGGAGCTCGATGGCGACGCCATGCTCGCGTTGTTTTCGGCCGCGGTTCCCGACGATCCGGCGCTGCTTCGCACCCCGCTCGCACCCGGCGGTCTGGTCGAGCGGCTCGGCGCGGCGTGGAAGGCGAAGTACGGCAAGCGCGCCAAGATCCCGCAGGACCTGATCGCCGGTGCGAAGAAGGATCTCGAGCTCGGATCGAGTCTGGGCAAGTTGCTTCCCGCGTTTGCGGGGGCAGCCGACGACGCGTGGTTTCTGAAGCCCGACCTCCGACCGCTTCACGAGCTCGGGGGGTGGCGCGACCAGGACGGCCTCACGAACGACGCGGCCGGCGAGCTCGTCGCGCTGGTGTCGTGGCTGTTCCACGCGCGGCCCGTCGGCTGTCCGATCCGCGCCGGGATCGCGGAGGTCGTCGATCGGCTCTCGGCGGTCATCGACGATCCACGGCTGGTGTGGCCATTCGACCACCTCTACATCGACCACGAGCAGCCCAAGGAGGTCGCGCGGGCCCAGCAGATCCTCGACGCGATCGGGGGCGAGCCGGTGGCGATGCCCGACGATGGAACCGAGAAGGCGAC
Source organism: uncultured delta proteobacterium (assembly GCA_963772655.1). Classification (GTDB taxonomy): domain Bacteria; phylum Myxococcota_A; class Polyangia; order Haliangiales; family Haliangiaceae; genus JABFXX01. Next base: position 2,132,580 of record CAVYYE010000002.1, on the reverse strand, counting down.
CGGTGGCCGCGACGATGGCATCTGCGTGGTCGCCGCCTACCCGACGTCGGTCTACGGCGGCTTCCGCCCGGCGCGACTCGATGCGAAGACACGCAGCCGGATCGATCAGCTGGCGAAGCTCCTGAACGATCCCGAGCTCGACAACACCGACGGGTTCGAGGCGGTCCGCCACGCCGAGTGCCTGCGATCGTCCGGCTTCCGTGCGTTCGCGGCGCGCGTGCGCGAGACGCCCGTGGCGAGCGGCCGCTACGAATGCCATCCACTCGACAGCACGCCGAAGCTGGTGATGCGGGTCGCTTCCGACGAGCACCTCTCGGAGGCAGCGGCGTCGCTGTTCCTGCAGACGCTCGCGCTCGCCGAGCCGACCCAGGCGCGGGTGTGCGCGTGGAACGGCTGGAAGCCCAAGCAGTACAAGGACGCGGCGGCCGAGCTGGTGAAGAAGAAGCTGGTGATCGAAGGCAAGCGCGAGCGCGCGGGCCGCACGGTGTTCTTGAAGGGTGGCTACAGCAAGGGTCGCGGCAAGAACCTGCCGATGGAGGAGTGGAAGCAGCCGTTCTACCAGACCATCGATCGCCACCTGCCGGCGGAGCCGTGCCACTTGTTGTTCGCGCGCGCCTACCAGCGGTTCGCGGGCGGCGATCGACCGAAGTAGCTGCCGGATCGCGAGAAACCGACCCGCAGGTCAGTTAGTTGTCGCCTCGTGGTTGATGACTCCGAGGAGTTCGGGTAATAAATGACCTGAGAGTCATTAATGGCGACAAGGCCTCGAAAGTGGCAGCGCCGGCGCGATGCGCGGCCGGCGGAGCTGGTGGCGGCCGCCACGCAGTGCTTCGCCGAGTCCGGCTTCGCGGCCACGCGTCTCGAGGACGTGGCCGCCGTTGCCGGGGTCAGCAAGGCGACGGTGTATCTGTACTTCGACGGCAAGGAGCGGCTGTTCGAGGAGGTCGTGCGTACGGCGGTGACGCCGCGCCTCGATCAGGCCGAGGCGCTGGTCGCGGCCTATTCGGGCGCCACGCCGGATCTCGTGCGCACGCTGCTCGGCGTGTTCCTGGTCGCGCTCGACGGGCCGTTTCCGGCGATCGCGAAGATCGTGATCGCGGAGTCCTCGAACTTTCCGGAGCTCGCGAAGCTGTGGACGCGGCTCGTGATCGATCGCGGATTTCGATTGCTCACGCGGATCATCGAGCGCGGCATCGAACGCGGCGAGTTTCGCGAGGTCGATCCGGCCGCAACGGCGCCGCTGTTGGTGGCACCGGTGTTGTTGCTCGCGATCTTCCAGCAGGCGTTCGGCAAGCATGCCGAGACCCGGCTCGATCGCAAAGCGGTGCTGACAGCACACGCGGAGACCGTGCTCGCCGGGCTCGCCCGACAACCGGCGGACAGGAGACAGCCATGAACAAACGCAAGGTGATCGTTCCGATCGTGCTCGTTGCCGGTGCGGTGGTCGGCGGGCTGTACGCCACGGGTCGGCTCGGCAACGGCGAGACCACCGAGACCGGTCTCACGCTGTACGGCAACGTCGACGTGCGCCAGGTCGAGCTCGGGTTCCGCGTCGCCGGGAGACTGGCGGCGATGAAGTTCGAGGAAGGCCAGGCGGTCAAGGCCGGAGAGGAGATGGCGACTCTCGACAAGCGCGCGTACGAGGATCAGCTGCGCACCGCGGAGGCACAGATCGCGGTCCACCAGGCGACGCTCGACAAGCTGCTCGCGGGATCCCGTCCGGCCGAGGTCGCGCGCGCACGCGCCACCGTGCAGGAGGCGCGCGCGATGAAGGACAACGCGGATACCGAGCTCGCGCGTACCAAGAAGCTGGTCGAGGGGCACGCGATCCCGGGCGCCTCGCTCGACACCGCGTTGACCGCGAGCCGTCGAGCGGACGCCCGTCTCGCGGCGGCTCGCGAGACCTTCCGGCTGGTCGCGCAGGGCGCGCGCGTCGAAGATGTCGCCGGGGCGCGCGCGATGCTCGAGGTCGCGAAGGCCAACGTCGAGTCGGCGAAGACCGCACTCGCCGATACCAGGTTGATCGCGCCGTCGGACGGCGTCGTGACCTCGCGCGTGCACGAGCCGGGCGCGATCGTGTCGCCCAACAACATCGTCTACGTGCTCGCGTTGACCCACTCGGTGTGGGTGCGCGCGTACGTCTCGGAAGTCGACCTCGGGAAGGTCGCGCCGGGCACGCCGGTGACGGTCGAATCCGACTCCTCGCCCGGCCACCCGTACAAGGGGCACGTCGGATTCGTGTCGCCGACCGCCGAGTTCACGCCGAAGTCCATCGAGACGGCGGAGCTACGCACCGCGCTGGTGTACCGGCTGCGCGTGATCGTCGACGAGGTCGCCGGGACGCGAGGTGGGTTGCAGCAGGGCATGCCGGTGACGGTGCGGGTGGGGTCATGACGCTGGTCCGCATCGACGGCGTCACCAAGCGGTTCGCCCCCCATGCACCACCGGCACTCGACGGCGTGTCGGGCGAGATCGCGGGTGGCGGGATCACCGGGCTGGTCGGTCCCGACGGTGCGGGCAAGACCACGTTGATCCGGTTGATCGCGGGGCTGCTCGCCGTCGATGCGGGCACGCTCGCCGTGCTCGACAGCGATCTGTCGGCGAACACCCCGGCGTCACACGCCGAGGCCGTCCACGCGCAGATCGGCTACATGCCGCAGCGGTTCGGGCTCTACGAGGACCTCACCGTGGCCGAGAACCTCCGGCTGTACGCCGACCTCCGCGGGCTGCCCGGCGACGAGCGCGCGCGGCGGTTCGAGGAGCTGCTCGCGTTCACCGATCTCGCGGCGTTCACCGAGCGGCGCGCCGGCAAGTTGTCCGGGGGCATGAAGCAGAAGCTCGGTCTCGCGTGCGCGCTGATCCGCGAGCCGCGTCTGCTGCTGCTCGACGAGCCGTCGGTCGGTGTCGATCCGATCTCTCGCCGCGAGCTGTGGCGCATGGTGACCGGACTCGTCGAGGGTGGCGTCGGAGTGGTGTGGTCGACCGCGTATCTCGACGAGGCCGAAGCGTGCGACCACGTGCTCTTGCTCAACGAAGGCAAGCTCGTGTTCGACGGTCCGCCGCGCGACCTCACGCGCCGTACCGAGGGCCGCGTGTTTCGCATCACGGGCGTCGCGGGTCGCCGGCGCACGGTGCTCGCCGCCGCGCTCGACGAGCCCGGCGTGATCGACGGGGTGATCCAGGGCCAGGCGCTCCGGCTGGTGGTCCGTGCGGGCGACGGCACGACGCCGGCGGCACCGGAGGGCAGCGGTCCGGACGCCGTGATCGCGCCGGCCGCGCCGCGATTCGAGGATTCGTTCATCGATGCGCTCGGCGGTGGCCCGGGTGGACACTCGGCACTCGCGGACGCGCGTCCCGCGATTCCTCGATCGACGGAGCCGGTGATCGTGGCGCAGGGACTGACCAAGAAGTTCGGCGACTTCACCGCGGCGCGCGACGTCTCGTTCGAGGTGCCGCCCGGCGAGATCTTCGGGCTGCTCGGACCCAACGGCGCCGGCAAGTCGACGACGTTCCGCATGCTGTGCGGCCTCTTGCGTCCGACCGCGGGGCAGGGCCGGGTCGCCGGCATCGATCTGCGCCACGACACCGCCGGCGCGCGGGCGCGACTCGGGTACATGGCGCAGAAGTTCTCGCTGTACGGTGACCTCAGCGTGGCGCAGAACCTGACGTTCTTCGCCGGCGTGTACGGACTCCGCGGTGCGCGCAAGCGCGAGCAGATCCGGCGAATGACGGACACGTTCGCGCTCGGCGATCGCCTCGCCATGGCCGCGAAGGAGCTGCCCCTCGGGTTCAAGCAGCGTCTCGCGCTGGCGTGCGCGGTGATGCACGAGCCCGAGGCGCTGTTCCTCGACGAGCCGACCTCCGGCGTCGATCCGATCACGCGGCGCGAGTTCTGGACCCACATCAACGGCCTGGTCGAGAAGGGTGTCGCGGTGGTGGTCACCACCCACTTCATGGACGAGGCCGAATACTGCGATCGGATCTCGCTGATCTACCGCGGTCGTTCGATCGCGCTCGGATCGCCCGACGAGCTCAAGGCACGCACGGCGACCGCCGACAGGCCCGATCCGACGATGGAGGACGCCTTCATCTCGCTGATCGAAGCCCAGCACGCCGAAGATCCGTCGACGAGGGCCGCATGACGACCTCGCGACCTCCGCGCGGCGCACGGCTACGCCGGCTGTCCGCCCTGGTCGTCAAGGAGGGCCGCCAGATCGTGCGCGACCCCAGCAGCATCCTGATCGCGTTCGTGCTGCCGCTGATCCTGCTGTTCCTGTTCGGCTACGGCGTGTCGCTCGATACCACGCGCACCCGGGTCGGCATCGTGATCGAATCGCCGACGCCGACCACCCGGAGTCTCGCCGCGGCGTTCCAGGCCTCGCCGTACTTCGATGCGCGGATCGGGACCGACCGGCGCGAGTTCGCCGGCGAGCTGGTTCGCAGCCGGCTCGGGGGCATCATCGTGATCCCGGCGCGGTTCGACGCCGAGCTGCGCGCGCGTGGTGCCGCGCCCGACGTCCAGGTGATCGTCGACGGTGCCGATCCGAACACCGCGGCGCTGGTCCAGGGCTTCACACGCGGCGTGATCGCGACCTGGGTCCAGCAACGCGCCGTGCAGCAGGGGCTCGCGGCATCGGCCTCGACCATCGAGGATCGTATGTGGTTCAACCCGGCGCGCACCAGTCGCTACTTCCTGGTGCCGGGGTGTGTCGCGATCGTGATGGCGCTCGTCGGCACGCTGCTGACCGCGCTGGTGGTCGCCCGCGAGTGGGAGCGCGGCACGATGGAGGCGATGATGGCGACGCCGGTGAGCGCCGTCGATCTGCTGCTCGGCAAGATCATCCCGTACTTTCTGCTCGCGATGGCCTCGATGACGCTGTGTACGGCGATCGCCGTGTACCTGTTCGGCGTTCCGTTTCGCGGTTCGCTACTCGCGCTGTACGCGATCGCGGCGGCGTTCCTGCTCCCGGCACTCGGCCAGGGGCTCTTGATCTCGTCGGCGACCAAGAACCAGTTCCTGGCGTCGCAGGTCGCGTTGCTGTCGTCGTTCTTGCCGACGTTCTTGCTGTCTGGCTTCCTGTTCGAGATCAGCTCGATGCCGTGGCCGATCCGGCTGATCACCAACATCGTGCCGGCTCGGTGGCTGATCCCGAGTCTGCAGAGCGTGTTCTTGTCCGGCGATCTGTGGGGACTGTTCCTGCGGGACATCGGGATCATGGTCGCGTACGGTGTCGTCCTGATGGCGCTCGCGGTGCGCGCGACCAAGAAGCGGGTGGCGTGATGGGCAATCGGCTGATCGCGCTGATCATCAAGGAGCTCCTCGTGGTGCTCCGCGATCCGCGCAGCCGGATCCTCCTGATCGGACCGCCGCTGATGCAGCTCGTGGTGTTCGCGTTCGCGGCCACGCTCGAGATCAAGAACGTCGACGTCGTGGTGCTCGATCGCGACGAGGGGAGCCGGGGAGCCGAGCTGATCCGTCGGATCGAGGGGTCCCCCACGTTTCACTCGGTCGAGCGCGTCCGCGACCCGACCGCGATCCAGACCGCGATCGACCAGCAGGAGGCGATCGCCGCGATCGAGATCGGACCGAGCTTCTCGCGCGACCTCGCGGCCGGATATCCCGCGCACGTCCAGGTGCTGCTCGACGGCCGGCGCTCGAACGCCGCCCAGATCGTCAATGGCTACCTCGCCGAGATCATCGGCGGCTACCTCGCAGAAGCCAGACGTGGGCCCTCGGTACCGATCCCGCGGGTCGTCGAGCGCAACTGGTTCAACCCCAACCTGACGTTCCAGTGGTTCACGGTGCCGGGCCTGATCGCGATCATCGCGCTCTTGATCGGCCTGATCGTGACCTCGCTGTCGGTCGCGCGCGAACGCGAGCTCGGCACGTTCGACCAGCTGATGGTGTCGCCACTGCGTACCCACGAGATCTTGCTCGGCAAGATGCTCCCACCGCTCGTGATCGGGCTGGTGCTGGTCACCGTGTACATCCTCGCGACCGTCGTGATCTTCGGCGTGCCGCTGCGTGGGTCGGTGGTGTTGCTCTACGCCTCGGCGACGTGCTTTCTCGCCGCCGTGATCGGCGTCGGGCTGTTCATCTCGGCGCTCGCGATGACGCAGCAACAGGCGATCCTCGGTGCGTTCCTGTTCATGGCACCGGCGACCTTGCTGTCGGGGTTCGCGACGCCGATCGAGAACATGCCGACGTGGCTGCAACCGATCACGCTCGCCAACCCGCTGCGCCACTTCCTGGTCGTCGTGCGCGGCGTGTTTCTCAAGGGCATGAGCGCCGGCGACGTGTTCGCGAACACGCTGCCGCTCGTGTTGATCGCCGCGATCACGCTGTCGGCCGCGGCGTGGCTGTTCCGCAAGCGGATGGAATAGACTGGCGCTAGGATGCGCGGCATGCGCTGTTGGTGCCTGTCGATCGTGATGCTCGTGGCCTGTAACCACGCGCCGGCTCCAAGTCCGCAACCGGATCCGGTGCCCGCGCCCGCGCCCGCGCCACCGGTCCAAGCGCCGACGCCGACCCCGGTTGGCAGCGACGCCGCCCCCAAGGGCTGCACGTCCGACGCGGACTGCACGCTGCACGCGAGCTACTGCAACGAAACGCCGTGCGCGTGCCTCGCGCTCGGCCCCGGCGAGGCCGCGCCGACCTGCGACAGCAAGGTGAAGTGCTTCGTCGACCCGTGCCGGAACAAGCGCGCGGCGTGCACCGACGGCAAGTGCATCGCGGTTGCGAACTAGCCGCTTGTTCGGCTCGACCCGTCCTCATCAGGTAGAGCTCTGCGATCTCCCTGCGCTCCGTTGCGTTGCGTTTCCCGCGAACACCCAGCAGGTCGATGCTCGAATGCGGACGCCCCCAGCCAGCAAACAACGCAAAGGCCAAGGAGGACGCGGAGCCCGCAAGGCTTGGTGATTGCATCAGGTAGATCCCTGCGCTCCGTTGCTTGGTTCCCGCGAACATCCAGCAGGTCGATGCTCGAATGCGGACGCCCCAGAGCAACGCAAAGGCCAAGGAGGACGCGGAGCCCGCAAGGCTTGATCGGAGCACTCGTGCTCGACGACGTCCGAACGAACTGGATCGTCAGGTTCCGAGATCCGCTCTGGCGCATACGTGCACGGCACGTGCACGTGACACGAGCGCGTGGACGATCAGAGCACGGTGCCGTCGTAGCGGCTGATCCAGCGCGTCGGCTGGAAGTCCGGGATCGCGAGCGGCGGCAGGATCTGCGTACCGTCGCGCCAGAACGAGCGAAACGGCTGCTTCTCGCCGGTACGGTAGAAGTGCATCAGGTAGGCGCAATCGCACGCCGCGAAGTCGGACACCCACTGATCGAGATCGCGAATCCCGGCGTCGTGTAACAGCTGGAGGCTGTACCGGCAGGCCTGTTCCTCGTAGGCGGCGACCTCGGCGAGCATGGCCTCGCTCCACTCGGTGGGGCGTGCGAGTCCGATCTCTCGAAGGCGCTCCGACAGGTTCCACTGCACGGTGTGGCCGAACAGGTGTACGAGGATGAACAGCGCGTCCTCGATCTCGAGATCGTGGTCGACCAGGATGGCCTCGCCATCGAGGTCGCCGGTGAACGGGTTGGGGACGTCGGTGATCGTCACCGGGATTCCCCACCGCCTCTCGACCAGCGGCTCGACGAGGTTGAACACCTCGCGAAGTCGTTCGGGGGTCGGCATGGCGGCGTTCGCTACTTGCTCTTGACCGCGCCCGCCACCCGCACCTGCGCCATCTCGTGCAGCGTACGCATCACGCTGTAGGCGGTGAGCTCCGCGAGCAGGTGCGTGACCTTGGCGTGCTGGTCGTCGTTCAGCGCACCCTCGACCGCCTTCATCGCGGCGACCAGATTGGACTCCTGGGTCGCGAGCTCCTGCGCGTCGATCACGCCGTCGGCGAGCGACTGCGTGAAGTGCTCGAGCTTGCTCACCTGAGCGTCGAGGTCGGGGGTGGATTCGTCGTTCAACCAGCTGACACGGGCCATGACTATCTCTCCTTGGGTTCAGCGTTCCTCGAGGATCTGCTTGATCGCCGTGAGGCGCTCCTGCAGTTTCGCGCGGCCGCCGAGCTTCTCCATGCGCTCCTGCTTCGAAGGGGGCAGGAACTCGACGTCGGTACATTCGATGATCGCCGCCAGCTCCTGCGCCTCGCGCTCGAGGGTCTGGGTCGACGGCATGAAGCTGGCGAGCGCGGAGGTCAGCGCCTCCTTGGTGATCGATCGCGAGCCCGCGAGCATCGACATCCGATAGGCGCGCCCGACGATGCCCTCGATGTCGGCACCGGACAGGTGGCCCTTGTTGGGGATGTCCTCGGGGATGGCGGTGTCGTCGACGCGGGTGCCGGCCTTCTTGGCGAGCACCGCGATCATCGTGCGGAGCTCCTCGTTGTCGACCGGATAGAACAGTGGGATGTGGACCTCGGCGCGACCCTGGCGCTTGAGGTCGATCGGCAGCAGGTCGGGCCGCGCGGTCAGTAACATCCACAGGATCTTGCCGCGATAGGCGGTGTTGCCCATCTGCGCCGCGATCATCCCGAAGATCCGCGCGCCGACGCCGGAGTCGCCACCCTGGTCGCGATCGCCCAGCATCGCGTCGGCCTCGTCGACGATCACCACCACCGGTCCCATCGATCGCAGCACGCCGAGCACGCGCTCGAGGTTGCCCTCGGACTCGCCGACGTACTTGCTGCGGAAGTTCTTGAGCACGACCGCCGGGATCCCGATCGAGCCGGCGACGCAGGTCGCGAGGAAGCTCTTGCCGGTGCCGACCGGTCCGCAGAACAGATAGCCCATCGGCACGGTGTCGAGCTCGCCGCGCTTGAGCAGCTCGGCGTCGTCGAGCAACCGCTTCTTCGCGGCCTCGTGACCCACCACGGTATCGATCCCCCACTTGGGCTCGACGAACTCGAGCATGCCCTGGGCCTGGCGCTCGATCAGGCGCTTCTTGAGCTCGCGGAAGTACAGCCGGTCGAGCCGGCGCCCGCTCTCGATCGCGGTGCGCACGAGCACCTCGAGATCGGTGAGGCCGATGCCTGCCGTCAACTTGCCGAGCTCGGCGGTCGAGTAGTCCGAGACCGACGACGGCTCCGTCCCGAACGTCGTGAACTGGTGCCCGAGAAACGCGGTGCGCTCGGGCTCGTCGGGCATCGGTACCTCGATCGTCGCGACGTGCGGGTTGCTGGTCAGTCGCTCGGCGACGCTCGATAGCCGCGGATCGATCAGCACGAACGCGATGTTGAGCCGCTTGACGTACGGGCTCGACGCCCAGTTGAGCAGCGTCACCAGGTGGGTCTGCTCGTTGAGATCGAGGTTGTCGCCGCTCGGCGCGACGTAGCCGACGTGGTCGATCAGGATCGCGACCTGCAGCCGATCGTCGGCATCGGCCATCACGTTCTTCTGCACCAGCAAGTCGAGCGCGGCGAGCCCGCGGGTCGGATCGCGTGGGAGCTCGCGGAGGTTGCCGATCCACTTGTTGGTGGTCTCGACCATGTCTTGCAGGCGCCTGCCGTTCGATCCCGCCGAGCAGCGAAGGCCGCGCGCGAGGTCGTAGTGGATCACGAGGTCCCATCGCCCGAACAGCTGCTCGGAGAGGAAGTCGGACAGCCCGATCCAGCGCGCTTCGCCCGCGCGCACGACATCGAACGTGTTGCCGTGGACGACGAACATCGAGGTCGTCCCCGAAAAATACAGCTCGGCGAGCTTGCCGGCCCACTTGGGGAAGTGGGCCGGGAGCTGCGAGATCCGCGTCGCTCCATCGGATCCGGCCAGCACCTTTTCTTCGGAACGGTTGTCGTCGGTCATCTGCGTGCGCTCCTGCTACCGGCGTCCGGGGCCCTCGACCGCGAGGCGTTGCGGCGTCAGGTCGGTGTCGAGGATCGACGGCGTGGTGTCCTCGCTCGCCACACCGGTGATCTTCTGGAGCTCGCGGATGGTGTCTTCGGTCTGCGAGATGCCCTCGGAGATCGCATCGATCTTCGATGACATCTGATCCGGGTCGGTGTTGCTCACCGCCATCTCGGTGACGGCCTGGATCTTGTTCTCGAGCCTGTCGATCTCGGCGGCGACGAACTCGGAGTTGGTCTTGGCCTTGTCGATGTTCTCGCGGCGCATCTCGGCCGTCGCGATCGAGTCGTCGAGCGAGCGGATGATCTTGTCGTCCGACGGATCGACCTTGGCAGCGTCCTCGCCGTCTTGTTTGGCGTCCCCGATGATCGAGTCGAGCCGCTTCTGACGCCGCGCCTTGAGGTCGGCCATCGACTTCTCGATCCCGGCGGCGTCGGCGGCTTGCAGGAACCGCGCGATCGCCTGCTCGCTGAGCAGCAGCCGGAGGAACACCCACAGCAGACGGTCGAGGGCGGGCGTGCGCAACTCGGCACTCGCACCGCTCGCGTCGCGGGTCTCGCCGCGCACGGCGTTCGCGATCCGGGCCATCTCGACGCAGCGCGCGCGCAGACGCAAGAACCGCGAGCGACGATCCTCCGACAACGACTTGAGCACCTCGAGGATGCGATCGCGGGCGGTGGTCTGCGATGCCTGGTCGCGGGGCGGTCCGATCGGCGCGCCCCGTTCCTCGGCCCGGACCTTGGCGTCGATCGCGCCCTGGAAGCGGGGCAGGGTGGTGAGCCCGGCGAGGTAGGTGACCTCGGCCGCGGCGACCAGCGGCATCGCGACGTCGGCGTGTCCGGACAGCACGGCCGCGGCGGCGGCACCGCCGAACAACAGGAGGTTCCACTTGAACAGGAACGCTTCCTTCAAGTAGCGGAACAGGCCTGCTTTCTTCGGCTCCGACATCAGTCTCCCGCTCGTTGCGACGATTCGAGGTGATCGATGATCTCTCGGATCCCGAGCACCGTCTCGATGAACTTGGGCTCGCGCTGCATGACCAGCGACGGTCGATCCGGGGGCGGCACGCGGATCTCCTTGAGTACGGTCCCCGGCGACGTCGAGAAGATCAGGATGTGGTCGCCGAGGAACACCGCCTCTTCGATCGAGTGGGTGATGAAGAAGATCGTCGGTGACTGCTCGCGCCACAGCTCGACCAGGTTGTCCTGCATGCGCGACCGGGTCGGCGGATCGAGCGCGCCGAACGGCTCGTCCATCAGGATGAGGCGCGGCTCGAGGATCAGCGTCCTCGCGATCGCGACGCGCTGGCGCATGCCACCCGAGAGCTCGTGCGGGTACTTTTCGGCGTCCTTGGCCACGGACAGCCCGACCTTGTCGATCCAGTGATCGGCGCGCTCCTTGCGCTCGGCCCTCGACAGCGACGGCACGACCACGCGGCCACCGGCGGCGCGCGCATCGGGACCTTCCTGCTGGACGGTGAACTGGTGTGACTCCGTCGTCCTCAGGATCTCGAACTTGCCGTCGAACCCGGGCCCACGGACACCCGTGATCGTGACGCGCTGGCCCTTCGACAGGCCGTGCGCCGAGTTGGTGGTGAACGTGGTCACCGTCTGCTTGCGCACCGCCGACTCGAGCGTGCGCTCGATGCCTCGGCACTCGAGCCCGAACGCCACGTTGTCGCGGACGCTGCGGTTGTCGAACGACGTGTAGTCCTGGAACACCATCCCGCGATCGGGACCGGGTCCGTGCACCGGCTCGCCGTCGATCAGCACCGTGCCCGAGGTCTGCGGGAACTGCGGCAACAGGCCGGCGATCAGGCGGATCACCGTCGACTTGCCACACCCCGAAGGACCGAGGATCGACACGAACTCGCCGCGCCCCGGGTAGTCGGGGATCGCGAACGTCACGTCCTTGATCGCGGTGAACGCGCCGTCGCCCGAGCCGTAGGTCTTGGTGACCTTGTCGAACGCGACCACCGGCGGCTTGACCAGCGGCTTGCCGAGATCGCGCATCGAGCTACTCGGCGATCTCTCGCCGCTCGTCACCGACGAGGCGGGCTTCAGATCGTTCGGATCGACCGCCGTGGCCGGTGGCTTGGCTTGTGGTCTGGGTGGTGACTCTTCGATCGGCCGGTGCGCGATCACCTCCGGCGTGCCGGCGGCCTCGGTCGCGGCCTCGTCGGCCTCGAACGCCGCGAGCGCGGCGGCCTCGGCGGCGAGGTCGCGCGGCTTGCCCTTCGCCGGCTGAGCGGCCGGCGGATTCTCGGCGCCACCAGGAGGCTGACCTCCACCGGCGGGACCGGTGCCGGACCCGGGGGGATTCTTCTTCCCGTCCGTCATCGCACCTCCCTCATAGATCCTTCCGCCACGCGAACACGCCGCGCTGGATCGTCCGGAGCAGGTAGTCGATCGAGAACGCGATCAACGCGATCACGAACAGCAGCAGGTAGACGTGCTCGTACGGCCCCTCGCGCTGGCTGCTGAAGATCATGTGTCCGAGCCCGTACTCGGTGTTGATCTCCTCGGCGAGCATGATGTAGCCGAGCCCGAGTCCGAACTGGAACCGCAGGCTGGTGATGATGTCGGGCAGCGCGAGCGGTACGAGGACCTTGCGGATGATCTGCCAGCGCGACGCGCCCAGCGTCTGCGCCGTCTCGACGTAGCGATCGGGAACGATCGAGATCGCCTTCACCGTGTCGCTGAACACGAACGGCACCAACGCCAGGAAGATGAACCGTGCCTTCTGCGGCTCCTCGGTGCCGAACAGCATCAGGGTCAGCGGGATCAAGGCGCCCATCGGCACCGAGCGCAGGAAGATCACGAGCGGGGCCATCGCCGCGTTGACGCCGCGATGCGCGGCCGCGAGCACGCCGAGGAGGATGCCGACCAGCGCCGCCATGCCGACGCCCTGGACCACGCGCCACAGCGTCGCCGTGGCGTTCTTGGCCAGGTGGCGGTCCATCAGCGCATCGAAGCTGCCGAACACCTCGCCCGGGCTCGGGAGCTTGGCGGCCGAGATGATGCGGTGGACCGATGGGAGGATCTTGAAGTGCAGTTCCTTGGTGCGGCCGTTGAACTGCATGTGCACGTCGGTGCCGCGGGTGAGGAACCACCACACGAAGATCACGACCGCGACCAGTCCGAACCCGAGCAGCGTGCGCGTGACGAGCGGAGGATCGGCGCGCAGCGTGCGATACCAAGGCGGCGCCGATGGCACGCGTAGCCGTTCGGCCTCGCGCTCCTTGGCCTCGCGCTCGGCCTCGGCCTTCTCCTTCGCTTCCTGTTCGGCCTGTTCCTTGGCGGCCTTGTCGGCCTTGGCCTGGGCCTTGGCTTCGTCTTCGGCTTGTTCCTTGGCGGCCTTGTCGGCCTTGGCCTTGGCCTTGGCTTCGTCTTCGGCCTTGGCCTGGGCTGCTTCGGCGGCGGCCTTGTCGGCCTTGGCCTGGGCCTTGGCTTCGTCTTCGGCCTTGGCCTGGGCTGCTTCGGCGGCGGCCTTGTCGGCCTTGGCCGGGGCTGCTTCGGCCTCGGCCTTGTCGGCGTCGACCGTGTCAGGCTCGGCGCGCGCGCTCCCCGCCGGGTCCTCCGGCTTCGGGTCCTCGGGCTCGTCCGGGGAGCTCATGGTGTGCCCGTGGGGCTGGCGAGACTACTGCGCCTCGGCGGGGACGATCTTGACCTCGACGCGCCGGTTCTTGGCGTGGTTGTTGGGGTCGCTGGGATCGGCCGGACGATCCCAGCCGTAGCCGACGGTCGTGATCTGGTTGGGGTCGAGCTTGGGGAACTTCTTGAGTAGGCCTTCCTTGACGGCCTTGGCGCGGTTCTCCGATAGCTGCTTGACCAGCGACGGATCGGCGGTGCCCTTCATCGACGAGTCGGTGTGGCCCTCGATCACGATGCGCGCCATTCCGAACTGGCCGGCGGTCTGCGCGATCTGCTCGATCGTGTACTCGATGTTGCCGTCGTAGTAGACGTCGCCGCCGCCCGACGCTGCCGGCACCTTCTTCCAGATGTCGAACGAGTTCGGGAAGAAGTTGATGGTGACCGCGTTCTTCGCGATCGAGCTCTCGACGTTGACGTCTTTGATGTTCTTCGGCGTGAAGTTGAACTGGTACGTGTTCTGCTGCTTGGCGTACTTGGCGTCGCTGCCGAGCTTCTTGATCACCGAGAAGTCCATGATCTGGTCGAACTCGGTGTCGAAGTCGCGCGGGATCACGCCGATGTCGGCGTACATCTTCTTGGCGTTGGTGTACGTGCGCTCGAAGTTGGTCGGGTTGCTCTTGACCAGGAAGAAGTCCTTGTTCTCGGCGTAGTTCGTCCAGTGCGCGTCGCCGAGCATGTCTTTCCCGGTGCCGGCGGGCAGGTTGTAGAACTTGTCGAGCATCTCGCCGACCTTGATCTTGTTCTGGTCGCTCTTGAGGTCCTCGACGGCGTCGAGGATGCCGCGCACCAGACCCTCGATGATCTCGGGGTTATCGCGCGCGAAGTCGGCACGCGCGAACCACACGTCGGCGATCAGCTTGTTGGCGGTCTGCGTGGTGACCAGCATCTTGTTGCCGCTCGACGGGTTGTCGGTGAGCTTGTAGATGTCGGGTGCCCACGACACCACCGCGGAGATGTCGCCGTTCTGGTTGTAGGCCTGTGCGGCCTGGAACGCGTCCTTGGTGAACTTGGGATGGATGTCGCCCCAGTGCATGCCGCCGCTGCGCAGCATCGACATCAGGAAGAAGTGCGACGGCGAGTTCTGCGCGAGCACCACGGTCTTGCCGCGGAGGTCGGACACCTCCTTGATGTCCTTGCGCACCACGATGCCGTCGCCGCCGTTCGACCAGTCGATCTGCTGGAACACGCGCGGCATCGTCCGCGGGTCCTTCTTGAGGCGCTGGATGATGAGGGGGAGCATGTCCACGGTCGCCCACCCGATGTGGGTGCCGTTGGCCACCAGGTTGCCCATCGCGACGGGATCGTCGGCGAGCTGGAGGTCGACCTGGAACGTGCCGCCCTTGCCGTCCTTCCACAGCTTGCCGGGCTTGCTGCCCTGATTCGCCCACACGATGGGCGCCCAGCCGGCCCACACGTTGACCGCGAACTTGACGACGCGCGGCTTGCCGAGCGCCTCGTAGTTCGAGGTGCCCTTGACCGCCTCGAGCGTGGTCGCCGGCTCGTAGTCGTAGTTCTCGGCGGTGAGCCCCTTCACCGGGCCGCTGATCGGCGCTTCGACGGCGTTGCTGCCGGCCTTCGCCGAGCCGCTGCCCGACGCGACGGCGGAGCCGCTACCGGATCCCTTGTCGTCGCCCTTGCTCTTGCAGCGCATCACGGCCAGGCCGACGAGGCCCAGCACGACGACGGCGACCGCGATGAAGAATGCAGGTTTTGGTTTTCCAGCTCCGTTGGCCATCTGTCATCTACTCCAGGCTATTCCGTGACCTTCTCGGTCGCTTTCTTCTCGGTGACCTCGGCGGGACCGAGGTCCTTCGCGGTCGCCACGATCGGCGTGGTCTCGGGCGCGCGCATCCCGAGCTCGACCTCGAGATCCTTGAGTGCGTCGTCGGCCATCGACTGCTCCATCCGCTCCTCGGCCTCGATCTTGTCGATGCCGTCGGTCGACAGGTCGCTCGCGACCCGCGCCTTGCCGCGGTTGGTATCGATCCGCCGCTGGATCACGTCCTCGAGCTGACCGAAGTCGGTGGTGACGTCCATGTTGAAGCTCTGCGTGAGCTTCGCGACCTCGGCCTCGGCCTCGGACATCTTGAGCTCGGCGTCGTACTTCGCGATCTTGTCCTTGACCTCGACGAGCTTCTTGTTCGCGTACTGGATCTTCTTGAGGTTGTTCTGGTAGGCCGCCTCGTGCATGGCGAGCTGCTGGTTGTTCTCCTCGAGCTGCGCCTTGGCCTTGGTTAATTGCAGCGCGATCTGACCCGCGGTCTCGCGCTCGCCCGCCTTGAGGTAGGCCTTGGCCTGCGCGGTCAGCTTGGTGATGTTCTTCTCGCCCTCCTTGACCTGGCGAGACACGCGCTCGACCAACCCGCGGTACTGCTCGAGGCCGATACGGCCTTCCTTGAGCTGTTCGACCGCCTGGTCGTACTCGTACTGCATCTGGGCGATCGGGTCGGCCTCCCAGAAGTAGTTGGCGAGCTTGTTCAGCTGGGCTTTGATCGCACCAAAGAACTTTCCGAGAATCATCGCGGACTTTCCTCCATCGGTCCCGGCCGGCAGACCCGCCGGGATGCCCAACGGTACGAGCGTTGCCGAGCCCGCTCAAGCGCCTGCGCCGGTTTCGCACGGCGCGTCCGCGATATCCCTGCCGGCCGGCGGGTCAGTTCGCGCGCCAGATCACGAGCGTCAGGTAGGTCGCGAATCCGACCCACACCAGGTACGGCGCCAGCAGCCAGGCAGCGAACCGGCTATGGCGGCCGAACGCGATCGCGGTGGCGGCGATCGCGAGCCACAACGCGATCATCTCGATCAGCGCGGCGCCGACCGCGTGGGCGCCGAAGAACAGCGGCGACCACGCCGCATTGAGCACGAGCTGGATCCCGAACAGCACGAGCGGCACGCGGCGTTCGCGCTCGTCGGTGACCAGCAGGAACGCGAACAGCGACACGCCGATCGCGAGGTACAGCGACGTCCACACGATCGGGAACACCCAGCCGGGCGGCGTCAGCGACGACCGCACGAGGTCGTCGTACCAGCTGGTCGGCGGGTACGCGGCCCCGACGAAGCCGGGTAGCATCGCGATCGCGAGGCACGCGGCGAGCACGGCGGCGTGCCGGCGCAGCGGGACGACGGCGAGCCCGGTCATGGCGACCTCCGATCTTCGCGTACGAAGCTGCTTGATAAATCGTCCATAGCGACTAAGATGAACGTTAATACGTTCATGTCAAGGGATCCCGCTCATCGACCCTCCACGCAGGAGAACAGGGCATGGTAGTGGCCGTGCGCCTGCTGTCGACCCGCGAGCTCGCCGACGCGCTCGGCGTCAGCGAGTCGTCGCTCAAGCGCTGGGTCGATGCCGGCCGGATCGCGGCGTCGCGCACCGAGGGCGGGCATCGCCGGATCCCGCTTCCCGAGGCGCTCCGGTTCATCCGCGACACCCGTCAGCCGATCGCGCACCCCGAGCTCCTCGATCTCCCCGAGGTGGCGGTCGCGCGCGCCCGGGGCGAGCGCCTCGGCACCTACCTGCGCGAGGGCGATGCCGTCGGCGCTCGCGGCTGGCTGGTCGCGCGTTACCTCGAGGGGGCCACGATCGCCGAGCTCGCCGACGGTCCGATCCGCGATGCGATGCACGCGCTGGGCGAGCTGTGGCACCACGAGCTCGCCGGCGTCTTCGTCGAGCATCGCGGCACCGATGCATGTCTGCAGGCGGTCGCCCAGCTTCGCTCGATGATGCGCCCCCCGCCGGAGGACGCGCCGATCGCGCTCGGCGGTGCGCCGTCCGCCGATCCGTACCTGGTGGCGAGCCAGCTCGCCGCGATGACGATCGCCGAAGCCGAGATGACCTCGATCAACCTCGGTCCCGATACGCCCGTCACCGCGCTCGAAGCCGCCGTGGCGCGGCATCACCCGAAGTTGGTGTGGGTCAGCATCAGCTCCAAGCTGTCGCCGACGCGGGCGCGCGAGCTCGCCGACGGGCTGGCCACGCTCCCCAAGCGGATCGCGGTGGTGGTGGGCGGCCAGCAGGCTCATACGCTCGAGATTCCGGAGCGCGTGCGCCGGCTGTCGTCGATGGCCGATCTCGCCGCGGTCGCGGGAGACATCGTCGCGCGTCAGCGTGCGTGATCCGCGGCAGCGTCGTGCACGGTGTCGACGTGGCGAGCCGCGGTGTTGTCGAACCGCGTGCGAATCGCCTGCGCGCGAAACCCGAAGATGCGGCGGAGCAGCCCGGCGACGAACAGCTTGCCGATCGGTCCGAACGGCGGAGAGAAGTACACGCGGTCCTCCATCACGGTGGCGTCGCCGCGCGCGACGAACCGGTGCTCGTGCCACCACGATCGGTACGGACCGCGGAGCTGGGTATCCACGAACCGTCGTCCGGGCTGCCAGTCGGCGATCTGCGTGCGCCAGCGCAGCGGCAGGCCACCGACCCGGATCCGGTAGTCGATCAGCGCGTCGCGCGCCATCGCGATCGGCGGCGGCGTCGCGATCGAGAACCCGAGCGTCGGCGGCGTCATCGCATGGAGGTTCTCGGGCGCCGAGAAGAACTCGAACACCTCGTCGATCGGCGCGGCCAGCTCGGTGGTCGCGCGCAGCAGGTAGCGTGCCCCGCGGGCCTGGAGGTAGGGCGCGTCGTCGGGCACCACGCGTGCGCGCTCGATCGTGACGTCGTCGCGCACGAGATCTTCGAGCGCGAGGGAGATGGTCGAAAACCGGAACGCGAAGCCGCTCGCCAGCAGCGCGCGCGGCTCGACCCGCTGGCTCGCCGTCACGATCGAGGAGGCCTCCCCGAGCGCGAGCCGGAGTGCGAAGACCGGCGTGCGGATCATCGCGGGTCGGCCGAGCAGCCGGGCGAACACGCGGGCGAACGCGCGTTGCGGGATGGGGCAGGGTGCCGTCACCACCACCGGACCCTCGCAATCGGCGTGCTCGAGGACGTGGAGGATCGCGCGCACGGCATCGCCCAGATGGATCCACGGCATCCACGCCAGCCCGTTGCCGATCGGGCCGCCCAGCCCCATGCGATACACCCGGCGCAGCGCGGCCAGGGCACCGCTCTCGCGACCCAGGATCACGCCGAACCGGGTGACGACGACGCGGTCGGCGCGCGCCGTGCGGGCGGCCGCTTCCCACGCGCGACATAGATCGGCCGCGAAACCGTCGCCGGCCGGCGAGGTGTCGTCGAGGATCTCGTCGCCGCGGTCGCCGTACCACCCGGTCGCGCTCGCCGACACCAGCACCGATAGCGGCCGGTCGCGGCGGCCGATCGCGCGGACCAGGCGCTCGGTGACGTCGACCCGGCTGGCGATCAGCGTGCGCTTGCGACGCGCGGTCCACCGGTGGCCCGCGATCGACTCGCCTGCCAGGTTGACGACGGCGTCGGCGCGGGCGATCTCGGCGTCGAGTGCCGCGTCGTCGGCGACGTCGGCGATGTCGACGCCGGCCGGCACCACCGCCGCCGCGCGGGCGGGGTCGCGCGCGAGCACGGACACCTCGTGTCCGGCCCCCTGCAACGCGAGCACGAGGGCGCGACCGACGAATCCCGTGGCTCCGAGGACGACTGTTCGAGACATGCCGTGCTGGGACGTCGCATGACGGGTGACCGTTTCGAACGCGGTCGCGTTACCGTGCGAGCGTGGACGCGGCGCCGGGTACGAATTCCCACTGCCCACCGGAGACCCGGCGCGGGACGTCGCGGCGATCGATGGCTGGCATCGCCGCGTGATCGCGAGCTTCGACGCCGGCGGGTCGCCACTTTCGCCGCGGGCACAGATCTCGTTTCGCGATCGCCGGCCGCCGTCGCTCGGCGGCGATCCGCGGATGGTCTACGCGGCGCTCCTTCACTGGCGCGCGGGTCTGCTCGACTGGGTGGCCGACGTGTGGGACGTGATCGGCGAGCCCGCCCTCGATCTCGACGAGTGCCGCGCGCTCGAGCGCTTGCTGACTCCCCCGCTCCACGGGGCGTGCCGGTGGTGCCTCACCGCCCACGCGCCCGCGCCGGGTGGGCACGAATGTCCCGTACTCGCCGCGGCGCGCGCGCACTGGCCACCGAGCCCGTTCGGCCCGGGGTAGCTAGAACAGCACGCGGCCTTCGACGCCGAACGCGACGCCGAAGTTGTCGACCGAGAAGTAGCGGTGTCCGACGAGATCGATCAGCGGCACGTGCAGCGGATTGACCTCGCGCGTGCCCGGCGTGACCAGGTCGTTGTCCTCGGTCTCGCAGTCGACGTTGACGGCCGAGCTACATGTCGGGAGGTCGACGCCGGCGTCCGCGAAGCTGATCGCGTGGTCGGTCTTCCACGACAGGTCGAGGGTGACGGCGAAGTGCGCGTAGTGGCCGAGCGCACCGCGCAACGCGAACCGGGTCTTGGTCTCGAGGTAGTTCTCGAAGTTCGAGATCCCCGGATGCGAGATCGCGTTGGGATCCGGATCGGTGGGATTGGCGTCGAGCACGAGCGGTCCGCCGGTGCGGGTATCGCCCGCGAACGCGAACGCCTCCCACATCTCGGTGTAGTCGCGACCCTCGAAGTGCGCGACCACGCTGGCGCCGAGGTCGACGCTGATCCGGTTGTGGCTCGCACGATCGTCGAGCGCGTAGGCCTCGAGCCCGAACTCCAGGCCGGCGATCTGGCCGGGCGTCACGTTGGTCGCGCCGAACCCGGGGTCGGCGTACAGCGAGCCGTCGCGCTCGCGGAGCGGCACCTGCCAGTACAGGTTCATCCAGCCCTCGGTGCGCTCGAAGCTACGATCGAAGCTGGTCCACAGCCGGAGCTCGTGAACACCGCGGCTGACTCCGGTCTCGCCGCCGGGGTTCATGACGTCGAACCTCATCAGCTTGCCGACGGACAGCCGCAGCTCGGCACCCATCTTCCACGTCGGCTTGGTGGAGTCGCGCTTCTGGCTCATCGGCGCGACGCCGAGCCCGACGTACACCTGGTCGAGCCCGTGGCGGTTCTCGCCGCGGAAGATCAGGTCGCCGGTGGTCGGCGTGGTCGGGTCGGTGGCGTCGAAGCCCCCCGGAGGCAAGATGCCGTCCTGCAGCGTCGTCGACGTTCCGCGGGTCACGCCGTCGGCCAGGGTCAGCTCGCGCGTCTGCTGGATCACGATCGGCAGGGCGGCCGAGATCCAGGTGTCGTGATAGACGCCGAGCTCGGCACGCGGGGTCAGCACGTGGCGGGTCTGGTGGAAGGCGAGATCGGCCGTGCGCTTCAGCGGCGCGAGCGGGTCGGTCTGCATGCCGACCACCTCGCGCTGGATCACCGACCGATCGGTCTCGTACGAGTAGTCGAGCGTGATGTTGAGGTCGGTGGCGTTGTCCGGATCGGCGGCCGACGCCACCACCGAGTCCGGGTTGGCATGAGCAAGCCGGCCGGCGACGATCGAGGTCGCCAGGATCACGAAAGGCGAGGCGCTACGCACCGAGTTGCACGTTATCACGTCTCGCGATCGCGAAGCCCGAGCTCCTTCATCTTCATCTGGAGACTCTTTCGGCTGATCTGGAGGAGGCGTGCGGCCTGGGTCACGTTCCCCCCGGTCTCGTCGAGTGCCTTGATGATGAGCTCGCGCTCGACCCGGCTGGTCTCGGCTCGGACGATGTCCTTGAGCGATCCCGCCTGGACGTCGCCCCCCTCGTCGTCCGCGGCGGCGAGGTCGTCCTCGGACAGCGGTGGCATCGTTCCGCTCGAGGTCGTCCGCGAGACGACGGGCGCCGGCACGGCCTCGGCTTTGGTGCCCCCGTCCTTGGACTCGGTGGCCGCGTCCTTCGGAAGCTGGAGGTCGGCGCGCTCGATCCGCTCACCCTGACAGAACAGCAAGGTCCGCTCGATCACGTTCTCGAGCTCGCGGATGTTACCGGGCCAGGAGTGGGATTCGAGGGCGGCGAGTGCGTCGTCGGCGATTCCGGTGACGTTCTTGCGCAGTCGCTCGTTGAACTTCTTGATGATGTGCTCGACCAGCCACGGGATGTCGCCGGCTCGCTTGCGCAGCGGCGGGATCTGGAGCGGCACCACGTTGAGCCGGTAGTACAGATCCTCGCGGAAGTTCCCGCGTGCGATCTCCTGCTCGAGGTCGCGGTTCGTCGCCGTGATCAGCCGGACGTCGACCTTGATCGTCTTGATGCCGCCGACGCGTTCGAACTCGCTCTCCTGGATCGCGCGCAGCAGCTTGACCTGCATCTCGACCGGGATCTCGCCGATCTCGTCGAGGAACAGCGTGCCGCCGTCGGCGAGCTCGAACCGTCCCGGCTTGCTCGAGGTCGCGCCGGTGAACGCGCCCTTCTCGTACCCGAACAGCTCGCTCTCCATCAGGTTCTTGGGAATCGCGGCGCAGTTGATCTTGATGAACGGTCCGCTCTTGCGGCTCGACTGCTCGTGCAGCGCCTTGGCGACCAGCTCCTTGCCGGTGCCGCTCTCGCCGGTGATCAGCACGGTGGACGGCGTGTCGGCGACGCGCTCGATCACGCTGAAGATGCCCTTCATCTCGGGGCTCCTCCCGACCAACCCGAACTTGCCTTCGTCCCCTTCGCCCTCGTCGGCGCCGAGGATCGCGCGCGGTGCCATCCGGTTGGCGGCGGCCTGGCCGATCGCCTTCTCGACGATCGTGCGGATCGCCTCCTGCTCGAACGGCTTCTCGATGTAGTCGAAGGCGCCGGCCTTGATCGCCTCGACCGCCTGGCCCACCGATCCGTACGCGGTGATCATGATGACCGGCAAGTGCGGGTGCTGCTCCGACGCGGTCCGCAGCACCTCCATGCCGTCGGCGCCCGGCATCCGCAGATCCGTGATCACGACGTCGACGTCGCCGAGCTTGTCCATGGCCTCGAGCCCGCTCGCGGCCTGCATGACCTCGTGGCCGTCGCGTCGCAACATCGCGACCAACACGCGGCGTAAATTCTGCTCGTCGTCTGCGACGAGGATCTTCGCCGTCTGCATCGGCGTCAGCCTACACCTTTTGCCGTAGGTCCGGTTTGGGGGCCGGACTCGCCGGAACGCTCGGGCGACGGCTCGGGCAACACGCCCGATTCACCCGGTGGGATCGACTCGACGGTCTCGCCCGCCCGCACCGCCCCCGGTTCGGGATGATCCGAGATCGGAGGCGGCAACCTTGTCGGGGGTGGCCTTGTGGGGGGTGGCCTTGGCGGGCGTGGACTTGGGCTTGTCGGGCTTGGGCTTGTCGGGCTTGGGCTTGTCGGGCTTGGGCTTCGCCGCCTTGGTCTTCTCCGATGTTGCCGGTGCGGTCGCTTCGGGCTTGGGCTTGTCGGGCGTGGGCGTGGGCTTGTCGGGCGTGGCCTTGTCGGGCGTGGCTTCGGGTGAGGCGGTGGTCGTGAGGCTGGCGGGTGGCGGGGTGGCGTCGCCTCGCACGCGCGATACCTCGCCGACCTGGGCCAGCGTGGCCAGCCGGTCGGTTCCGGTGATGTCGACGATCTTGGCGGCGGGCACCGGCTCCGCGGCAGGCAGGAACACGCTGAACGTCGAGCCCTGGCCGAGCGTCGAGCGCACCTCGATGGTGCCGCCGTGCTGGTTGACGATGCGGTGGCTGATCGCGAGCCCCAGTCCGGTCCCCTTCTGCTTGGTCGTGTAGAACGGGATGAACAGCTTCTTCAGCTTGTCGCGCGGGATCCCGACGCCGGTGTCGCGGAACCGGACCTCGGCGAACTGACCGTAGCCGAGTCGCGAGCGCCGGCGGCGCGTGGTCAGGATCTCCAGCGAGCCGCCATCGGGCATCGCCTGCAGCGCGTTCTGTCCGAGGTTCAAGAACACCTGGAGCAGCGACTCGGGATCGCCAGCGATCTGCGGCAACAGGTCGTCGAGTCGCAGCCGCAGCTCGATCGGCTTGCCCGACTTCGGGAGGTCGTTGCGGAGCAGCTGCTCGACCTTGCGCATCAGCGCGTTGAGGTCGACCTTGTCGGCGCCCTCGGCGCCGGGACGCTCGGCGCGCGCGTAGTCGAGGAACCGGGTCACCACGTTGTTGAGGCGGTTCGCCTCCTCGATGATGATCTCGAGGAGCTCGGCGGCCTCGGATGGCGCGGCCTCCGCGTCGGCGGTGTCCGGGACGCGCGTCGGCTTGGTGTCCGCCGTGATCAAGAGCTGCGCGGCACCCTTGATCGCACCCAGCGGGTTGCGGATCTCGTGCGCGAGACCCGCGGCCATCTCGCCGAGCGCGGCGAGACGATCGCGCTCCTTGACGCGCTCGTAGGCCTGGCTCGATTCGATCACGCGCGCGGCGCCGATCGCGAGCTGGCGGAACGTGTCGATGTCGTCGGCATCGAACGCGCTCTCGGTGCGGTCGTCGCGCAGGCAGAACAGGCCGAGGAGCCACGGACCTTGCTCGGTCTCGGCCGAGCCGTTGAGCGGAAAGATCAGACCGGTGTGGAGCTCGTCGACCCGGCTCAGCAGCGCGACCAGCGGCGGCCGCTTGGTACCGGTGTCGGGCTGCGCGGTGGCCTCGGTGAGCTCGCGCTGGATCTGCTCGCGATCGAGGTACCCCGCGCGCACGCGATCGAGCAGCGCGCGCTCGGCGTTGGCGTCGAGCCGCTCCGGCGGCGCCTGGCCGATGTAGCCCGCACGATCGAAGCCGGCGCCGTCGGAGTCGAGCAGGTACACCGACGCGTCGGTCACGCGGCGCGACTCGTCGAGCGCGGTGGTGATCCGCACGACCATGTCGGCGACGTCGACCACGCCCGGGAGCTCGCGTCGCACGACCTCGAGTCGTCCTCGGAGCTCGGTGCGCTGCCGGAGCAGCCAGCGGTTGATCGTGTTCTCGAGCCAGCTGCGCACCGGCTCGAACAGGATCAGGATCACGAACGAGGCGACCAGCGCGTTGAGGAGGTACAGGCCCTTCTGCCCGCTGCCGATCCAGTACAGCAAGAAGCCGTACACGGCCCAGAGCAGCACCACCAGCGTGCCGAGCACCGCCATCTTCCCGAGCAGCTCGTTGATGTCGATCAGCCGGTAGCGGAACAGCGTCTGCGACAGGAAGTAGAGGTAGAGGATGCTGAGAATGTTTCCGATCGCCGGCCATTCGATGTCGAAGATCGTGGTCGGCAACACGTCGGTGAGCGTCAGCGTGGTCGCGACGAAGCCGCCGAGCGCGAGGTAGCCGATCCGCTTGCGCTCGACCTTCTTCGTGGTCGCGCGATACTGCACGAACATGTCGTAGACGCAGCGGTACAGGCCGCCGAACACGTAGACGCCGAACGGGACCAGGAACCACTTCTGGTTGTGGATCGGGACCACGATCGCCGAGTAGACGAGCCCGACGTAGGCGACCAGCGTCCACGCCAGCGTGACGCGCGGTCCTCGCTTGGGACCGCCGATCGAGGGCTGCGCGAGGAAGATCCGGAAGAACCGGATCGCGGTCGGCGGGATCGTGGCGGCCGCCCACAACGCGAGCCACTCCATCACCGGGCTCTGGGTGGTGACGCTGATGAACGTGCACAGATGCCACGCCGACACCGTGAACGTGAACGCGGCGAACGCGGTGTACAGACGGTCGTTGCGCGAGCGGAACAGCACCGAGACGCCGATCGCGAGGATCAGCAGGGCTGCGAGCAGCGCGGAGACCGCCTGGACGTCCACGGATCGCAGTGTAGCGCGTCGCGTGGCGTCGTCGGGGATGCGTGCCGGTCAGGGCATGCGCACGTTGCCGGCCAGTCGGAAGTTCCGGATCGCGGGGGCGCGCTTCATCGAGTGGGCGATCGTCTGGCAGCCGAAGTCGGCGGCGTCGTATCCGGCGTGATCGTGCGCGATGACGCGATCGGGTGGTGGATCGTGGCAACATCACGCCATCACGGGCACGGGTGTTTGGTGGCGCCCGGCAGGTACTGCTCGACGAGCAACGCGAACCGGCGGTGCAGGCTGCGTACGTGACGCTCGACCGTGCCCTGGTTCGCGATCGCCTGCGTGTCCTGCGCGCGAAACGCGCACACCAGCGCGTGGGCCTGGTCGGCGTTCAGGGTCCCGAGCTCGAGCTGCTCGTGGAACCTCGCCAGCGTCGACTCGGTGCCGGCGGCCCGCGGGAGCTCGTCGGGCAGTAGCGGCGGGCGCGCGAACCGGAACTTCGTCGGGTGCACGCCGGTGTCGGCTGCCAGCTTCGGACAGGCCACGCGGCGAAGCTCGGGGCGGTAGGTCGCCAGCATCGCGAGGTAGCGCCGCAGGAACGCCCGGTTGACCGCCGGCAGGTTCGCGGTCGCCCGCGCACGCGCCAGCGCGCACCACATCGTCTGCGCTTCGACTCGCGTGTAGCCGTGATCGGCGATCTGTGTGGCGACGCTTTGCAGCGTGTTCTCGAGGCTCGCTCCGATCGACGGCTCGCCCGCCGCCCGCGGCGGCACGGTCACGCGCCGGGCGACGCGGCCGGGACCGATCGTCAACGCGGGGCGGACCGTCGTCTTCGGTGGGCGGTCGGCGCGTACGCGCGGGTGGTCGCTCGTCGCGACGGGGTGCTTCGCACGGGCGCTGTCGCTCGTGGGTGGCTTCGCGACCGGCGTAGCGGAGCCGCTATTGGTGGAGCTGCTATCACTACCCGCGGCGTCGCTATCCGTGGACGATGTCGCGCTTCCCGCCGAGCCCGCGCTGCCGTGTTCGATCGCGGCGGCCGGCGAACCCCCGCCGGGACCGCGCGCTGCCGCGACCGCGATCGCCGCGATCGCGATCCCCGCGACCGCGATGCCGCCGCCGATCGCCCAGCGGCGGCGCGAGCGCACTACGCGTCGGTCGTCGCCTCCGCGGTCGATGTTCTTGGCGGCCGCGTTGCCGGTGGGCGGCGCGTTGCCGGTGGGCGGCGCGTCGATCGGTGACGCGACCTCGATCGGCCCGCCGTCGAGTGCACGACGCATGGCGCCCGCCGTCGCGAATCGCGCGGCCGGATCCTTGGCGAGCGCGCACTCGATCGCGGCGACCAGCGCGGGTGGGGCGTCGGGCCGGTGCTCGCGAATCGACGGAGGCGGCATCTCGAGGTGGGCATCGAACAGCCGCAGGGCGGCGCCGCGAAACGGCGGATGCCCGGCCAGCATCTCGAACATCACGCAGCCGACCGCGTACAGATCGGCGCGACCGTCGACGCGTGCGCCGCGCACCTGCTCGGGGGACATGTAGTGCGGCGTGCCGATCGCCTGGCCCGTGATCGTGAGGTTCGGCGCGCCGGGATCGGCGATCAGCCGCGCGAGACCGAAGTCGAGGATCATCGCGGTCGGTCGCGCGCCCGCGGATCCGTTGGCGAGGAAGATGTTGTCGGGCTTGAGGTCGCGGTGGACCACGCCCCGCGCGTGCGCGGCACCGAGGCCCGCGAGCAGATCGCGCGCGATCGCGACCACCTGATCGATCGGGAGCGGTGTGCCCACCAGCTTGCCGAGCGTCTGGCCGTCGAGCTGCTGCATCACGATGTACGGCCGGCGATCCTGGGTCAGCGAGAGGTCGTAGACCTCGACCACGTTCGCGTGGTGCAGCATCGCGGCGGCGCGCGCCTCGACCAGCACGCGCTTGCTGCGGCCGCTGTCGATCGTGTGGTGGAGGAGCTTGATGGCGACCACCATCCCGCTGCGCGACTGCACGGCGCGGTACACGGTGCCGAACGCGCCGCCGCCGAGTCGGGCGAGCACGGTGTAGTCACCGATCGCGCGACCGAGGAGATCGTGGGAGGAGACCTCGGCGAGTACGTCGCCGTCCCGAGGACACGTGCCCGCCGCGTTCGCCGCGTGGCCGCAACGAGGGCAGTACCAACCCATCCGATGATCCTAACGCGTGCTCGCGCTGAACGCCGCCCACCCGCGGTCTCGAGCGTAGCGATCCTGGTCGGTTACCAGGAGATCGCGGCGGAGCGCGAAGGGTTTCGAGGCGGGCGGCGACTCATCATCGGCATGACTCGGATCCGGCTTGTATGGATCGTCCTTGGCGTCGCCGTTGGCGGCGGTCTCACCGCGTGCACGCACGTTCGCCCCTCGCAACGCGAGCACCTGGCGAGCCCGGCGATGCAGTTCGAGATGGAGCCGGTGAACACCGGCCAGCGCGACTCGATCCTCGAGATCACGGAAGGTGGGACGTTTCCGTCGGCCGGCCCGGGTACCGCCGGTGCGGGCTGCGGATGCAACTGATCCGCTGGATCGGCATCGCGGCGCTGGTCGCGGGCCTCGGCGCGCGTGCGCGGGCGGATGACGACGCGCCGGCACCCGCGCCGTCTCCAACACCCGCACCGACGACAGCGACACCCGCGCCGGCACCGGCGCCGACACCGACGCCGGCACCGGCGCCGACACCGACGGCACCGACGGAACCCACGCCGGTCGATCCACTCACCACCTCGGATCCCGAGCTCCGCGACGTGTTCGCCGAGGGCTACGAGGCACCGGAGGATCCCGACGCCGCCCCCGAGGCGGCTCCCGGCGAGCCGCCCACCGGGACGGTGCGCCTCGGCGGGTACGCCGACAGCGATTGCACGTCGGTGCTCCGCGCGTTCGGAACGCTGGCGCAGACGTTCGGGCGTTGGAAGCTGTCGGGCAGCGTGGTCGCCGATGCGGTCACCAGCGCGTCGGTCGACGTGCGGTCCTCGCCGGCACTCAGCAAGATCGACGTCGTGACCAGCGCCTCGGGGCGCAGCTCGACGTCGGGCGGGCAGATGACCGATTCACGCTACCAGGCCACCGGCAACCTCGCGTGGAACGACACGTCCGGTCATGCCGCGACCGTGACCACCTCGGTCGCCCACGAGCGCGACTACAAGAGCGCGAGCATCGGGCTCAACGGTTCGTACGATCTCGACGACCGTACGTTCACGTTGCTCGGCGGCGCGAGCATCACCGACAACTGGATCTCGAGCGTGCTGATGCCCACGCTCCACCGCAAGATGCTCGGCGCCGCGTGGTCGGTCGGCCTCGCGCGCGTGGTGACCCGCGACGACGCGATCCGGCTGCGCTACGACGGCAAGCTGTCCGACGGCTACCAGGCGTCGCCGTATCGCAACGTCCGGTTCGGTGACTGGATCGCGAACCAGGGCATCCATCAGATCACGTTCACCAACACGATCGGATCCGCCGACGGCTTGCTCGAGAAACTTCCCCAGGTGCGCGTCGGTCACGCCGCGGTGCTCGAGTGGGTGCACTCGCTGTCGAGCGGCGTCGGCCTGCACTCCGAGCTGCGCGGATCGCACGACAGCTGGAGTATCGATAGCGCGAGCGCCGGCATCGATCTCCGGATCGCGCGGCCCGCGGTGCGCTTCGAGCTCGGCTATCGCTTCTACCTGCAGTCGCGCGCCGACTTCTACGAGAGCAAGTACACCGAGGATCCGTCGATGTACACGTACTACACGTCCGACAAGGAGCTCGGCGAGCAGTACGGACACCTCGGGCACCTCAGCCTGGCGTGGCGCGTGTTCGATCCCGAGCGTCCCGACGCCACCCGCATGTGGCTCGGCATCCAGCTCGAGGTCGCGCACTACAACTACCCCGGGTTCTTGCTGCTGCCGTCGCGGAGTAGCGTGTTCGTGTCGGTCGGGCCGAGCTGGGATCTGTGATCGTTCAGCGCCGGACGAGGATGTCGTCGAGCGACTTGCGCGCGAGATCGGGGACCACCGCCCCGTCCGCGGGATAGCCGACGGGGATCACGACGTAGGCGCGCTCGTGTGCGGGGCGACCGAGCAGGTCGCGTAAGAACCCCATCGGGCTCGGCGTGTGGGTCAGCGTCGCGAGGCCGCCGAGGTGGAGCGCCGACAGCAGCATGCCGACGGCGATGCCGACCGACTCGTCGACGTAGTAGTGCTTGACGCGACCGGTGTCGGAGACGCCCCACGGTTGCGCGAACACGACGATCAGGATCGGCGCGGTGGTCAGGTGCGGCTTGTGCCAGTCGAGCCCGAGCGGCTCGAGCGCCGCGATCCACTCCGCCGACATCCGGCCCTCCCAGCTCTTCTTCTCCTCCTGCTCGGCCGCGACCCGGATCTGCTGCTTGAGATCGGGATCCGAGACCACGACGAACGTCCACGGTTGCTGGTGCGCACCCGACGGTGCACTCGACGCCGCACGGATCGCCTCGACGACGACCTGATCCGGAATCGGTTCGGGCGAGAAGTCGCGGACGGAGCGCCGTCGCTGCATCGCATCGGCATAGGCGCGGGCACGGGCGATCATGTCCTCGGGAGGACGGCGCTCGAACACGAGAGGGACCGGCCGGTACGTCATGGGCCGACCTTACCTTGGCCGCCGGCGAGCCCCGGTCTCCGGGGCACCGCGCGAGTTCCGCCCATCGGGGCTCGCGCGCAGGTCACAAACGTATAACGTCGACATCGTGTCCGAGTCCCGGTTTGCCGAGCTCCCCGCGGTGCATGCATTGGTCGACGCGGCGGCCGCGAGTGGAGATGTCCCGCGGTGGGCGATCGTCGAGGCGGCGCGCCGCGCGATCGCCGAGCGCCGGCGCGCCATGGCCGCCGATCCCGCGCTCGCCGCGACGATCGATCCGGCCGAGGTCGCGCGGCAGGCCGCCGAGCTCGCACGCCCGCCCTTGCGCCGCGTGATCAACGCGACCGGCGTCGTGCTGCACACCAACCTCGGGCGCGCGCCGCTCGCCGATGCCGCCCGCGCGGCGATCGACGAGGCGGCCCGGAGCTATTCGAACCTCGAGTACGACCTCGAGCGCGGCCAGCGTGGCTCTCGCCACGAGCACCTCCGCGCGCTGCTGCGCGATCTGACCGGCGCGGAGGACGCACTGGTCGTCAACAACAACGCCGCGGCCACCGTGCTCGGCCTGGCCGCGCTGTGCGGCGCCCCCGAGCGTGGCGACATCGTCGTCTCGCGCGGCGAGTTGATCGAGATCGGCGGCTCGTTCCGGTTGCCGGAGATCCTGGCGCTGTCGGGCGGCAAGCTCGTCGAGGTCGGCACCACCAACAAGACCCACGCGCGCGACTACGAGCGCGCGATCGGCGAGCGCACCGGCCTGCTCCTCAAGGTGCATCGCTCGAACTTCGCGATCGTCGGGTTCACCACCGAGGTGTCGGCGGAGCAACTCGCCGCGCTCGGCACGGCGCGCGGCGTGCGCACGATGATCGATCTCGGCTCGGGGGCGCTGGTCGATCGCGAGACCCAGCGCGCGTGGGGCCTGCCCGACGAGCCGACCGTCGCCGAGGCGGTCGCGAGCGGCGTCGATCTGGTGACGTTCTCCGGCGACAAGCTACTCGGCGGTCCGCAGGCCGGCATCGCGGTCGGGCGCGCCGAGGCCGTCGCGGCCGCCCGGTCGCATCCGCTGATGCGCGCGTTCCGTCCCGACAAGCTGACGATCGCCGGGCTGTCCGCCACGCTGGCGCTGTATCGCGACGCGCGCTCCAACGCCGGCGCGCTCGCCGCGATCCCCGCGCTGCGCATGCTCGGTGCACCGAACGATGCACTGCGAGCGACGGCCGAGCGGCTCGCGAAGGATATCGGCGAGGTCGCCGGGCTCGCGATCGGCGTCGAAGCCTGCACGTCGGCGGTCGGCGGCGGCGCGATGCCGACCGCGACCCTGTCGTCGTGGGCGGTCACGCTGGCCGGTCGCTCCGCCGACGCGCTGGATCGCGCGCTGCGCGCATCGCCGGTGCCGGTCGTCGGACGCATCGAGGACGGGCGACTGTGGCTCGATGTCCGCACGCTCGCCGACGACGAGCTCTCCACCGTCGCGCGCGCGGTCTCCGAACTCGCCAGCCCCACGACTTGACCGTCGGGCGCCTC
Organism: uncultured delta proteobacterium; assembly: GCA_963772655.1. GTDB lineage: Bacteria > Myxococcota_A > Polyangia > Haliangiales > Haliangiaceae > JABFXX01. Next base: position 2,101,402 of record CAVYYE010000002.1, on the reverse strand, counting down.
GCGCGGTTATCTGCGGCCGATGGTCACCTCCTGGCAGCCAGGGCCTCGAGTGGTCGCCATCGCGGGCGGCAAGGGTGGGGTCGGTAAGAGCCTGGTCGCGGCGAATGTCGGCATCTTCCTCGCGACCCTCGGCAAGCGCGTCGTGCTGGTCGACGCCTCGTTCGGCGCCGCCAACCTCCACATCTTCGCCGGCGTGCCCCGGCCCACGCGGTCGTTGTTCGAATATCTGGAGAACGGAGAGGGCTCGCTCGCCGACCTCGCCGTCGTCACCCACGTTCCCGGCGTCCGCCTGATCGGTGGCGTCAACGATCCGCCGTGGGTCGCGGCGCTCGATGTCGAGCGCGCGCGCTCGCTGGCCGCGGCACTCCGCGAGCTACCGGCGGACTGGGTCGTCGTCGACCTCGGACCCGGCCTGAACCGCGCGACGATCGAGCTGTTCCTCGAGGCCGACATCGAGTTGCTCGTCGCGGTCCCGGATCCGACCTCGATCGAGCTGATGCACCGGTTCGTCAAGGCGGCGTTCCTCGCGCACCTCGATCGCAGCGGCCTCGGGCACCTCGCCGCCGAGTCGGCGGATCCGCTCGAGCACGAACAGGGCACGCCGTCGGCACTCGAGATCTATCTCGATTCCGTGGAGCGGGAAGCGGACGAGGTCCCCGACCTGCGCGCCGCGATCCTGAGTTTCGCGCCCCACCTGATCATCAACTCGGCACGCAGCAAGTCGGACATGGAGCTCGGTCGCGCCGTGGCCTCGGTCGTGCGCCGCCGGCTCGGCGTTCCCCTGCGCTACCTCGGTCACCTCGAGTACGACGAGGCCGTGTGGGCATCGACACGGCGGCGTCGCCCGCTGCTCATCGAGCACCCCGAGACCCGGGTGGCCAAGTGCTTCGAACGGGTGTCGCGCGGGCTGCTCGCGGTGAGGCCACCCGCGCGCGAGGGTGAGGTGTTGCCGAGCGACTCGCACTACGAGCTTCTCGAGGTCCCGCCGACCGCCAGCTTCGAGGACATCCGGCGCGCCAACCGCCGGATCCGCGACATCTACGGCGCCGAATCGATGGCGGTGGCTGGACTCTACGATCCGGCCGCGCTCGAGGCCGTGCACCGCCGGCTCGACCTCGCGTACACGACCTTGATGGACGCCGCCAAGCGCAAGGACTACGACATGGAGCTGTTCCCGGACGGCGTGCCGATGCCGGTGGCACCGCCCGCGACGGTCAGCGGCGAGGTCGTGCGTCCACCGGTCAAGGTCGACGATCCGGCCACGCTCGCGAGCCGTCCGCCGATGCCGGAGATCACGCCGAGCACGGACTTCACGGGGCCGCTGCTGCGTCAGATCCGCGAGGCGATCGGCGTCGAGTTGCGCGAGATCGCGGAGCGGTCGAAGATCGGCATGGCGTATCTGCAGGCGCTCGAGAGCGAGAACTTCAAGAAGCTCCCGGCGGCCGTGTACGTGCGCGGGTTTCTCGCCGAGTATGCCCGCGCGCTCGGGCTCGATGCCGAGCGCGTGAAGGTCACCTACCTGGCCCGGATGCGCGCCGCCCAGCCCCACGACGACGACGTGGTGCGCTGATCGCGGCGCGGCGAATCGACACCGCGGAGCGGTGTGGTCTAAGATCACGTCCCATGGCGACCCTGATCGACAACCCCAAGCGCGCGCGGCAGCTCGCTCGTGCCATCGCCTCCGACCTGACCCTGTATCACGAGCCGAAGATCCTCGAGGGCATCGCCAACGACAACCTGTTCGACGTGATGTCCGACGAGATCAACGAGGGCCGCGAGCTGTTCAAGAGCCGCGTCACCGAGGACATCTTCGGGCAGCACATCTACGAACGCGCGATCGTCGACGTGCTCGTGAAGTCCAAGGGGCACGTCAAGTCGAAGATCTGGTAGGCCCCGGCTATACTCGAGGGATCGATGGATCCGTCGGGTGGTGACTCGAAGTCGAGCGAGGCCGATGCGGCCCACGCGACGACGATCGGCGATACCACCGCCGATCCCCCCGGAGCCAAACGCGGTCGGCTCGGGGCCGAGCTGACGCCGGGAGAGATGATCGGCGAGTACCGCGTCGAGGAGAAGCTCGGCGAGGGCGGCATGGGGCGGGTCTACGCGGCCGTCCATCCGGTGATCGGGAAGCGCGCGGCGATCAAGGTGCTTCGCCACGAGCTCAGCGCCAGTGCCGACGCCACGGAACGGTTCGTGATCGAGGCGCGCGCGGTCAACGCGATCTCGCACCCCAACATCGTCGACATCTTCGCGTTCGGCGAGCTTCTCGACGGTCGCGGCTACTTCGTGATGGAGCGCCTCGAGGGCGAGAGCCTGGCGGATCGGATCGCGCGCGGGCCGCTGACGCTCGGCGAGATCTGCCGGATCGGTCGCGACATCGCACGCGCTCTCGACGCCGCGCACGCCAAGGGTGTGATCCATCGCGATCTCAAGCCGGACAACGTGTTCCTCGTCGACGTCCACGGCCAAGCTCGACGCGTCAAGCTGCTCGACTTCGGCATCGCCAAGTTGACGGGGCCCGCCGACAACCGCATGGAACGCACGCGGACCGGCAGCATGATCGGGACACCGTCGTACATCGCCCCCGAGCAGGCCCGCGGGTTCCAGGTCGACGCGCGGGTCGACATCTACTCGCTCGGCGTGATGCTGTTCGAGTTGCTGTGCGGTCGGCGACCGTTCGTCGGCGAGAGCGCGATGGACGTCGTGGCGTCTCACCTCCACGACCCACCGCCGCGGGTGTCGTCGCTGCGTCCCGGTGTCGCCCCGACCCTCGACGACCTCGTCGATCGCATGCTCGCCAAGGATGCGGCAGCGCGTCCGTCGATCGAGGACGTGATCGGCGTGCTCGACGAGGTCGAGCATCTGCCCGAGGTCGCGTCGCCGCCGCCTCGCGTTCGTCGTGTCGGACCGGTGATCGCGCTCGTGGTGGCTGCGATCGGGATCGGAGTCGTCGCGTTCGTCGTGGTGCGCGCTCTCGGTGGTGAGAACCACGGAGACAACACCGCTTCTAGATATCCACTCACCCCGTCCGACCCGCCGGCCGCGGTAGTCGTGGTCGACGCCACGGCGCCGAAGGAGCCCGCGGTGGCGACGGAGCCGGCCGCCGCGATCGATGCCGCGGTCGCGATCGATGCGGCCGCGGCGCCGACCCACGCCCGGCGTGCCCCGACCACCGGTACGGTGATCGTCCGTGCACCGCGCGGTCTCGCGGTCCGGATCTCGATCGATGGCGTGGCACACCAGGGGACGGAACCGATCGCGCTCCCACCCGGTCTGCATCGCATCCGGTTCTCGGCTCGCGGCTACCGGCCCTACGTCGCGAACGTCCGGGTACGGGCCGGTCAGACCCACGCGATCCGCTACCGCGCGGTTGCGGTCGCGCCGGCGCGACATGCGGGTCCGAAGGTCGACAACCAGCTGATGGATCCGCGGTCGAAGCGGGGGCGCTAAGGGCTCGCGAGGCTTGCGATCGGCGTCGCCACGGCGACGTCGCTGGCTCCGATCCCGAGCTGACCCCACTCCGAATCACCCCAGCACGCGAGCTGGCCGTTCATGTCGAGCGCGCAGGTATGGAGATCGCCGGTGACCACGTTCTTCCATCCCATACCGATCGCGGGCACGTCGACGAGGCCGTTGGCATCGGGGGGAGTGTTCGTCAGCTGGCCCTCGGCGGATCGTCCCCAGCACGTCATCAGCGGAGCGCCGGCATCGTAGACGGCGCAGGTGTGATGACCGCCGGTGCCCATCGAGCGTGCCTGGGCTCCGCCCGGGAGGGTGAGGAGGTTGACAGGGGTTGGTTGATCGGTCGGTGGCAACATGGGATCGACCTGGCCTTCATCGTTGACCCCCCAGCATGCGATCCCGGAGGTGAAGCCCAAACAGCGATGACTGCCGGGGCCCGTCGAGAGCACGGTGACGCTGGCGCCATTCGCGACCAACCCGCCCGTCGTCGGGAACATCGGGGTCGCGGTGGTGCCGTCTCCGAGCTGGCCGTGATCGTTCATGCCCCAACAGGCCGCTTGCCCTCCCGTGGTCAGCAAACAGCCGAAGCGATCGCCGTTCGAGAGCTGCTGGAACCCGCCGCTGGCGCCGACCGGCAGATTCGGTCCGAGCTTGTCCCACGAGAGCGTGTCCCCACCCTCGAACGGCACACCAGCGCAGGACACCTGTGTCGCGCCTTGCCCCACGGCGCACGCGAAGTAGCGTGCCGCCGTGATCAACGGAGCTTGTTGTCCTCCCGCGGTGAACAGCCCCGGAGCATCCGGCGGTCGGGTCGCGCCGTCCCCCCAGCACTGGACGCCTCCGGTCCCGCGGTCGACGGCGCAACTGAACGTGGCGCCGAGGGCGAGGGTGAACGACGCGTCGACGGTCGCGTCGCCCTCGAGCACCACCTGCGACGGCACCGCGATGTGGTCGCGAGGATCGTCCGGGTTCACCTCGCCATGCGTGTTGCGACCCCAGCAATAGATTTCTTCTTCGGTGCCCGCCTTCCAGATGCCGCACGTGTGATCGAGCCCCGCGACCACCGAGATCCAGGTGCCGGTTCCGTCGCCGGGGGGAACCACGGCCGGTACGGACGTCTGACTCGTTCGAGCGTTTCCGATCTGCCCCTGCGTGTCGCGGCCCCAGCACGAGACGGTTCCGTCGGCGGTCTCGGCGCAGGCGAACGAGTTACCGACCGCGACGCGCGTGATCTCGGCGAGCGGGTTGCCATCGCTACCGATCACGGGAAGATCGGGGGTCAGCTGGACGGCTCCGAGGTTGCCGAGACCGAGCCCTCCGCGGGCTCGATCGGTGCGACACCCCGGATCATCGAGCGGACACGCGAACGAGAGTCCCCAGCAGCGCAGGTCCTCGTCCGTGAACCCGCAGCTGCTGTTCGTGCCGGTCGCGAGGCCGCGGAACGAGCGTCCGGGACTGGGCACGAACGCCGGGCTCTGTTGAAACGCGCCGGTCGTTCCGGTGCCCAGCTGCCCCCGCAAATTGTCGCCCCAGCACAGAACATCGCCGTCCGCCGTTCGGGCACACGTGTGGTCGGTGGCCGCGACGACTTCGACCGCGGTGGTCGTGCCGGTGACGAGTGTGGGAACGGTGATGGGGGAGGGTGGGTCGGTGCTGTTCGGCTGAGCCGTCTGGTGGAGATCGTTGGCTCCCCAGCACTCGACGCCGTTGCCGCCGAGGATGCACGTGTGGTGGGCGCCGGCGTCGATCGAGCGATACGGTTCGGTGGCCTGGACCTCGACCGGTCCGGGGCCGGCCTCGGTCGTCGTGTCCCGTGCGAGCTGGCCGACGGTGTTGTCTCCCCAGCAGTACGCGATATCGTGGTCGGTCGTCTCGCCGATCGCACACGTGTGCTCGGCGCCCGCCGCGACCCGCCGCCATCGCTCGACGCCGACGATCTCGACCTCCGTCGGACTCTCGATCACGGGCAACAGATCGGTGGGTACGGCTTGCCCGCGATCGTTGGCCCCCCAGCAGAACATGCGGCGGCGGGTCCGGCCATCGAGCGCGATCGCGCAAGTGTGATGCGGTCCGGCGTCGACGGAGACCCACAGCGCATCCGGTGGCGGGGGAATTAGCCGCGGGACCGCGACCGCGGTCTCGGCGGGCACCCCGAAGCGTCCGTCGTCGTTGCGGCCCCAGCAGAACAGGTCGTCGCCGACCACCGCGCATGCGTGGTCCGCAGCCGCGGAGAGGCGCGACGGGGCAAGCACGTCGACGTCACACACCTCGCCGCGTTGATCGACGCAGCGATCTTGCTCTCCGCACACGAACCCGAAGGGACAGTCACCATCGGCCTCGCACGGAACCTGGCAGCGCACGTCGGGGCGCTCGTAGCACCCGACGATCGAAAGGATCGCGGCGAGCGTCGCACCCACCCGGGTCAGCATCACTGCCCACCATGGTATCGCCTCGGGCTTGATATAGTCGACATCGTGGCGAGGCTCCTACGCTGGATCGTGGTCGTGGCCACGGTCGCCGTGTGGTCGGGGGCCGTCGCCGATCCGAAACCGGATGCGCACGCCGAGGCCGAGAAGCACTACGCCGCCGGCAAGGTGCACTTCAACGTGCGGGCCTATCCCGACGCGATCGCGGAGTTCAAGGTGGCCTATGCCACCGACCCCGACCCGGTGTACCTGTTCAACATCGCGCAGGCCTATCGTCTGATGGGCGACTGCATCCAGGCCGACGCGTTCTACGCCAACTTCGCGGCCGCCGAGCCGGATCCGCAGCGGCGTGCGGTCGGCGAGGAGCAACGCGCGAACATCGCGGGCTGCGTGCGCACGCAGAAGGCCGCGGCCGAGGCCGCGCGGCAGGCGAAGGTGAAGGCCGAGGCAGACCGTGCGCTCGCCGAAGCGGCCGCGCGCCGGGTCGAGGCCGAGAATGCCGCGGCCGCGGCGGCGGCACGGCGTGCTGCTGCGGAGAGCGAGGCCGCACGGCAGCGCGCCGAGCTCCAGGCACGGTCAGACGATACCGACCGGATCGGGCGCGGCAAGCGGCGGCTCGGCTACGCGTTGGTTCTCGGAGGCACGGTCTCGCTCGCCACCGGTGCCGTGTTCTCGTGGCTGGGGCACGCCGCGCGCTCGGATCTCGACGCATTGTGCAACGGCGACACGCCCGATCTGTGCACGGAGGAGGCCGTGATCGCGCTCGACGATCGAGGGCATCGGCGCAACGTGTACGCGTGGATCGGCTACTCCGCCGGTGCCGCGCTGGCGATCGGCGGCGCGACGATGTACGTGCTGGGTCGTCGCGAGCGCGAGCACGCGATCCGGGTGGGCTTCGGCAGCGGCGGCGCGACGCTCGCGATCACGGGTCGGTTCTGAGCGCGGCCAGCGCTGCCGCGAAATCGGGCGGTAGCGGTGCCTCGCAGTGGATCGCCGCACCCGTCACCGGGTGCGTGAGGTCGAGGACCGCGGCGTGGAGTGCCTGGCGTCCGAGCGCCTTACCGACCTCTGCGGTCGGCTTGTGCGCGCGGCCGTACAGCGGATCGCCGAGCAGCGGCCAGCCGTGATCGGCGGCGTGGACGCGGATCTGGTGGGTGCGGCCGGTCTCGAGGACGAACCTCACGAGCGCCGCGTCGCGCAACGCCTCGATCACCTCGAAGTGCGTCACCGCGGTCTTGCCCCACGTCACCTTGCTCGAGAACTTCTTGCGATCGGTCGGATGGCGACCGTGGAACGTCCGCACCGTGCCGCGCGCATCGGGTGGTGCGGGCGAGGCGATCGCGAGGTACGCGCGACGGATCGCGGGTGACTTCGCGGAGGCGAAGTCGTGCAACGAAGACGGTGTTCCGCCGCGCGCGGCCAGACTCTTCGCCGCGAACGCCGCGGTCAACCCGGCGTGTGCGCGCTCGGTCTTGGCGACCACGATCGCGCCGCTGGTGTCCTTGTCGAGCCGGTGCACGATGCCGGGTCGCAGCTCGCCGCCGATGCCGCCGAGGTCGGTGCAGTGGTGGAGCAGGGCGTTGACCAGCGTGCCGCGCGGATGCCCGGGGGCCGGATGCACGACCAGGCCGGCCGGCTTGTCGATCACGATCAGGTCGGCGTCCTCGTACAGCACCGAGAGCGGGATGTCCTCGGGGACGAGCTCGATCGGCTCGGGACGGGGAACGATGACCTCGACGGCATCGCCCGCGTGCACGCGGTGGTTGGCCTTCGCGATCACCGCGTCGCCGATCCGGACCAGGCCCGCCTCGATCAGACGCTGGGCCTGCGCGCGAGACAGTGCGGGGGACAGCGCGGCGATCGTCGCGTCGATCCGATCGCCCGCATGGGTCTCGTCGATCGTCAGCTCGAGCACGTCACCGGCGAGCTCGTCGTCGCTCTCGGCGTCCTCGCCCTCGCGATCCGGATCGTCCGGCGCGTCGGTCATGCCTACTCGTCGATGCCGTACTGGCGCAGCTTCTTCCACAGCGTCGTCCGGTTGATCCCGAGCATCGACGCCGCCTTGGTCTTCTGGCCCTCGCACAGCTCGAGCACGCGCAGGATGTGGGTGCGCTCGAGCTCGTCGAGGGTGGGTACGTGGTCGCCGGTGAACGTGGTGACGCCGCTCGGTGGCGCCGCCGCGGGCTTGCCGAACGCCTTGACGTCGCCGACGTCGAGCACGTCGCCCGCCGCCAGGATCACCGCGCGCTCGATCGTGTTCTCGAGCTCGCGCACGTTGCCGGGCCACGGCTGGCTGGACAGGTGCGCGATCGCCGCGTCGGTGATGTGCAGCCGGCCGCGCTCGGCACGCAGCGCTGCCTCCTCGGCGAAGTGGCGGGCGAGGAGCGGGATGTCGCCCGGACGCTGGCGCAGCGCCGGCACCTCGATCGTGATCACGGCGAGCCGGTAATACAGATCCTCGCGGAACGTGCCCGACTTGACCGATTGTTCGAGGCTGCGGTTGGTCGCGGCGATCACGCGCGCGTCGACGCGCAGCGCGCTGGTCCCGCCGACCGGCTTGACCTCGCCCTCCTGCAGCGCGCGCAACAGCTTGGGCTGGAGCTCGAGCGGTAGCTCCCCGATCTCGTCGAGGAACAGCGTGCCGCCGTCGGCGGCGAGGAACAGACCGCGCTTGGCGGTGTCGGCACCCGTGAACGCGCCGCGCACGTGGCCGAACAGCTCGCTATCGAGCAGGTTGCCGACCAGCGCGCCGCAGTTGACCGGCATGAACGCGCGGCCGGCGCGGCGACCCGCGAAGTGAAGCGCGCGCGCCACCAGCTCCTTGCCGGTGCCGCTCTCGCCGGTGATCAGCACGGTGGCGTCGGACTGCGCGACCTTGTCGATCGTCGCCCGCAGCGCCAGCATCGGCGGCGATTCGCCGAGCATCGACCCGTAGGCCAACCGCTTGGTGAGCTCGCCGTGGGCGCGCTTGAGCTCGTCCTCGTCGAGTGCGCGCCGGACCACCAGGCGGAGCTCGTCGGGCGAGAACGGCTTGCCAATATAGTCGCGCGCGCCGAGCTTCATGCCTCGCACGGCGGTGTCGATCGAGGGGTAGGCCGTGATCAAGAGGACCGCGGGTGGTGCCGCGTCCTCCGGCGCCGTCGGGGCGCGCGTGGTGAGGAGCCGCGGAAGGATCGACACGCCGTCCTGATCGGGAAGGTTGATGTCGCAGAGGATCAGATCGAAGCGCTTGCGCGCGACCGCCGCGAGGGCGCCCGCGGCCGAGTCGACGGCCTCGACCTCGTACCCGGCGCGACCCAGCACTTCGCTGCAAAGTGCGCGGATGCCGCGCTCGTCGTCGACGACGAGGATGCTACTCATGAGACCTCGCATTCGGTATCACGATGCGGAACTCGGCGCCACGACCCTCGGGCCCTTCACCGACCTCGATCGAGCCGCCGGCGGTCGCGATCAGGTGCTTGCACACCGCCAGACCGAGACCGGTTCCGACGCCGGCCGCCTTGGTGGTGAAGAACGGGTCGAACACGCGTGCCCGGTTGTTGGCGGGGATGCCGGGGCCGTCGTCGGCCACCACGATCGAGGTCGCGATGCCTCCGGGCTGCGGCCTCACCACGATCGAGATCTGACCGCCGGCCTGTCCTCCCGAGCTGCCGCCTCCCCAGGTCGACCCCGCCATCGCCTGGGCGGCGTTCTGGACCAGGTTGACCAGCACCTGCTGGAGGGCGTGCGCGTCGATCGCGATCGGGTCCGTCGATCCGATCTCGCTGGTCAGCGTGGCCTTCGCCTTCTTGAGCTGCGGGCCGAGCAGCGCACCGACGTGCCGCACCACCACGGCGGGTTCGCAGGTCGACTCGTCGGTGGTGATGCTCCCCGGTGCCGGCGTCAGCTTGGTATCGCTGGTCCGCGGCGTACGCGCGTACTCGAGCAGCCCACCGACGATGCCCTTCATGCGTTCGGCCTCGCTCGCGATCATCTCGAGGCCGGCGACGTCGGGATGATCGTCGGGCTTGTCCTCGCGGAGGAGCTTGGCGTAGCCGAGCACGGTGGTCAGTGGGTTGTTGATCTCGTGCGCCACCTGCGCGGACATCACGCCGACCGACGCCAGCCGGTCGCCGCGTGCGAGCGCCTGCTGGAGCTCGGTGCGTTCGTGGATCCGTCTGGCCATCTCGTCGATGCGCTGGCCGAGCACCCCGATCTCTCCGGGGCCACGGATCGGCTCGACGCCCTCGATGTCCGCCGATCCCGCCGCGATCGCGTCGGCGCGCGAGGCGAGCGCGGCGAGCGGCCGGGTCAGGCGGGTGGCGAAGAACACGCCGAGCACGAGCGCGATCGCGAGTGCGATGCCGCCGATCAAGAGCGTGTCGCGCGTGGTCCGGCGCGCGAGCGCGTAGGCTTCGTCCTCGGGCTGCTGGTGCAGGATCGCCCATCGCACGCCGCGCAGCGACTGGTAGCTCGACAGGTTGCGGTACGCGCTGACCCACCCGTTCGCGGTGAGCGTGCCCTCGACGCTCGATGCCAGCGCGCGGTCGACCGCGGGGTCGATGCCCACGAGCGACGTGGTCTTGATCGGTCCGGGCGCCGACGACGCGACCGGGACCCCGGCTCCGTCGACCACGACGACACGCGCACCCTCGCCGAGTCGCGCCGACGCGATCACCTCGCGCACGAATTCGAGGTCGAGGCTGGCGACGAACACGCCCATCTGCTCCCCGGTGCGACCGCGCGCCTGGACGACGAGGTGAACGACCGTCTTGTCGCCGACGTGCTGCGCGTCGCCGATGTAGCCGCCGAAGCTGTGCGAGCCGATGTCGACGCCGGGCGGAACCGGATCGCCATGCCGCAGCCTTCCGTCGACATCGAGGATCGACAGCGACGACACGATCGGCACGTCGCGGCGCAGTCGACGTGCCAGCAGCTGGGTGTGGCGCTGGTCGTCTGGATTGTCGGCCCACGTCGCGGCCGCGAGCTCGACCGTGCGGCGGGCGTCCTGGAGCGTGCCGTCGAGCGCCTGACCGAGCGCGCGGATGTGCGCGAGTGCGCCCCGGTTGACCTCGCGCTCGACCGCGGTGCGCGCGCGCACGATCGCGAGCACACCGACGATCACGGTCGGGATCGTCGCGGCCAGCACGAGGACGAGGAGCACGCGCCAGCGCAACGTCGCCGAGCGCGCGCGTGCCGGGGAGGGCGACTCGTCGCTCACGGGTGATCGCCTCCCGAACCGCCCGGGGCCTCGGGCTCGGGTTCGTCGCGGTCCGGCGGCCGGGGGTGTGGATGCGCGAGGCGGTACCAGCCGCGGCGCACGCCGGCGATCGCCTCCTCGGCGGTGGCGTCGTGTGCGACCACCGCGGCGAGCGCCGGGTTGAGGTCGTCGAACAACAGGGGCGTGCGCGGATCGCGGCGCAGCGGCTCGGTCGTGCGCAGCGCCTCGTAGAGCTCGCGTGCGAGGGGCGGTGCGATCGCGAGTGCGGAGGTTCGCGTCGGCACCGTGCCGAATGCACTGGCGAACCGCGCGAGCACGCGGACGTCGGTGAGCTCGGTGGCGAGTCGCCAGCCCTCGGCGGGGCGCTTCGCGCACCTCGGGACGACGAGGAGCTGGCCGCCGCGCGGTGCGTGGGCGAGCGGGCTGACCGCGACCCGTTCGCGGTCGTGGAGCGCGCCGAGCGCCCAGGGTCCGGTCACCCAGTAGCCGAGCTCGCCGGAGTTCCACCGCCGCAATTCGTCGGGAGTCTCGCTGCCCGCCGGCGGGGGTGGGGCGGCGACGTCGCCGAACAGCGCCGCGTACCGCGCCATCGCACGTACCGCACCGTCGCTCTCGATCGAGCTCGGGCCGGTCCCGATCGCGAGCTCGACACCTTCGGCGCGTAGCCACGGCACCAGCCAGTAGCCGTCGACGCGCAACCCGAGCGGATACCCGTGGCGCGCGCGGTTGGCGCGAGCGGCGCCGACCAGATCCTCGATCGAGGGACTCGCCGGCGCCGGGCGTGCACGGTCGCGGACGACCACGAGGCCGTCGATCGACTGCGGTACCGCGATGAACGTCTCGGGGTTCGCCGGGTCGGTCGCCAACGCCGCGGCCTCGGGCATCCAGTCGAGGCCGGCGAGCGCGGGAGGCACGACCTCCAGCTGGCCGCGCAACGCGGGGAGCCAGGTGGCATCGATCCGGATCAGGTCGGGGCAGTGGCTGCCGGCCTGCAGGATCTCGCCGATCACCTGCTGGCCGCGGGCGAACGGCACGATCGACGACTCCACGGCGATCCCCTTGTCGGCGATCGTCGCGTTGAACAGCTCGGTCTCCTCCGGGTTGAACGTGTGGAGGAACCGGATCGGGGACCGCGTGTCGTGCTTGCTGCCGCACGCGACGCTCGCCATCACAGCGATCAGGGCGAGCACGGCGGGCCCGGAACGAATCACGCGCTGACTCTACGTGATATCACCACCGCGATGCACAGCATGACGGGCTACGGTCGTGGAGTCGCCAGCCACGGTGACGCGCGCGCCACCGTCGACGCGCGCTCGGTGAATCACCGGTTCCTCGACCTCAAGCTGCGGGGAGGGATGGCCCCGTCGGTCGAGGAGGCGGTCGCGAACCAGGTCCGATCGAAGGTCGCGCGCGGGTCGGTCACGATCCAGATCCATGTCGAACGCGCTCGGTCCTCGAAGCTCCAGATCGATCCCGCCGCCGCCGAGGTCGCGCACGCGGCGCTCTCGGATCTCGCGCTCCGGCTCCGGATCGATCCGCCCGATCTCGCGCTCGTGCTCGCACAACCGGGCGTCGTGGTCGCCGCGACGCCGGCCGACGACGACGACGACACCCGGACCGCCGTGCTGGCCGCACTCGATCACGCGCTCGCCCAGCTCGGCGACATGCGTGGACGCGAAGGTGCCGCACTGGCCGCCGACCTGACCTCCCGACTCGGCGAGCTCGACGGCATCCGCGCCCACATCGCCACGCTCGCGGGCACCGTGCCGTCGCAGCTGTCGGCGCGGCTGTCCCAGCGGGTCAAGCGCCTCATCGACGAGCTCGCGACCGACTCGCTCGACGTCACCTCGGTCGATCCCGCGCGGCTCGCCCAGGAGGTCGCGCTGTACGCGGACCGCGCCGACATCACCGAGGAGCTGGTTCGCCTGTCCTCGCACCTCGACCAGGCACGGGGACTGCTCGCGCAGGACAAACCAGTCGGGCGCCGCCTCGACTTCTTGGTCCAGGAGATCGGACGCGAGCTCAACACGATCGGCAGCAAGTCGACGCTCGCCGACATCACGGCTGCGGTCGTCGACGCCAAGGCCGGACTCGAGAAGGTCCGCGAGCAGGTCCAGAACGTCGAGTGAGGATCCCGTTGCTCACGAGCGGCCCGGGTGGCACCGCCCCCGGGGCCGTCTGTGTATGATGCGCGGGTGTCCGAACGTGGGGTACTCGTCATCGTCTCGTCGCCCTCCGGCGCCGGCAAGACGACGCTGACCCGCCGCCTGCTCGCCGAGCTGGGGAGCAAACCCGGTGTTCCGGGTGGGCTCGAGTTCAGCGTGTCGTACACGACCCGGCCGATGCGGCAGGGCGAGGTCGACGGTCGCGACTACCACTTCGTCACCCCCGACAAGTTCGAGGAGATGGTGCAGGCCGGGGAGTTCGCCGAGCACGCGTTCGTGCACCAGAACCGGTACGGCACCGCACAGGCCCCGGTCGAAGCGGCGCTCGCGCGCGGCAACGACGTGATCTTCGATGTCGACTGGCAGGGTGGCGAGGCGCTGTCCGCGCGGTGGCCCGAGGACTCGCTCAAGATCTTCATCCTTCCGCCCGACATGGTGACGCTCGAGGCGCGGCTCAAGTCGCGCGCCACCGATGCTCCGGATGTCGTGGCGCGCCGGCTCGGCAAGGCACGCGAGGAGCTCGAGCACTACGGCGACTACCAGCACTTGATCGTCAACGACGATCTCGATCGTGCCTACGAAATCCTCCGGGCGATCTATCTGACCCGGCGATACGGCGTCGACAACCGCCCGGATCATCCGCAATTGTCGGAGCTCGCGCGGGTCGTGCAGGCCAACCGCGAATCCGGTGCGGAAGCACACGCGCGTGCGCTGATCTCGGGGTGAGACAGGTTCTGTCGGAATCGCCACGTCGCGGGCGGTCGCAGTCCATTCACGAATTGACGTGTGGCATCGACTCGTCCAACCTGGAGTTATGAGGGGTTCTGGTGTCCTGGCGGTTTGTGTGGTGACGGCCGCAACGCTCGTGGGGTGCGCACGCACGTTCAAGGGAGAGACGGTCCAGCCCAACCCGCTGGTCCATCCCACCGAGACGCTTCGCACGTCCGAGAAGATCACGATCATCACGGGCGACATGGAGCTCAGTGCACCGGCACCGGCGAACGACGACTACACCGCGATCCAGGGTGGCGCCGAGACCCAGCGCGCGCGTGTCGCGCACCCGAACAAGTACCCGCTGATCAACCAGGCGAGCTTCACGATCGTGTCGCGCGACCGCCTGCGGTTCCACGTCCAGATCGACCACAAGTGGCAGGAGTGGGCCGACCTCAAGACCTGGAACGTCGAGCTCACGGACGACGCCGGTCGCCACTGGGTCCCGGAGTCGGTCGAGCACGCACGCACCAAGATGATCACCACGATGTGGGATCGCGAGCAGCGCACCGCGATCTGTAGCGAGGCCGGGCGCGATGCCACCGGCAACTGCTTCAACACGGTCGGGTTCGCCGACGACGGTTGGCGCCACCGCCAGACCCTGGGCTCGCTCTCGGTGTTCCGCGGCAAGGCCGACTTCGTGTTCTACGAGCGCGACCTGTTTCACCCCGATGTCCACACGTTGACCCTCCTGGTCAGCCGACCAGGGGAAGCCTTCAAGTTCACCTGGAACTTCCGGGATACGGTCGCCTCCGAGTAGCCCAGACCCGTTCTCTGGGCGAACTCGCGAGTCTGTTGACCGGAGGCGAGACCCGTTCTGGGGCGTGCGCGCGAGCACCACGGCCCAGCGGGGCTCGCGCGCAGGTCATAGATGCTATTGTTCGAACGCTCCCTTGTCGTCCAGGGACGCGTGATGCACGAGCTCGAACAGATCCTCTCCGAGGTCGCTAGCTACTACCCGGCCGCAGACATCCCTCTGGTCCGCAAGGCGTATCAGTTCGCCGCCGCCGCGCACGACGGGCAGACGCGCAAGTCGGGTGACCCGTACGTCACCCATCCCCTGTCGGTCGCGCGGATCATCGCCGAGCTCAAGCTCGACGTCGCCAGCGTGTGCGCGGGCCTCCTGCACGACTGCGTCGAGGACACCAGCGCCACCGTCGAACAGCTCGACAAGACGTTCGGCAAGGAAATCGCGTTTCTCGTCGACGGCGTCACCAAGCTCGGCAAGTTGCCGTACTCGACCCGCGAGGAGCAGCAGGCGGAGAACTTCCGCAAGATGCTGCTCGCGATGGCGCGCGACATCCGCGTCATCCTGGTCAAGCTGTGCGACCGGCTCGACAACATGCGGTCGTTGCATCACCTGCCTCCCGAGAAGCAGGAACGGATCGCGGCCGAGACCATGCAGATCTACGCGCCGCTCGCCAACCGGCTCGGTATCCAGTGGATCAAGGTCGAGCTCGAGGACCTCGCGTTCAAGTACTTGAACCCCGGCGAGTACGACCAGCTCGCGGCCGACGTCGCCAAGACCCGCGCCGAGCGGCTCGAGTACATCCACACCGTCGAGAAGCTGATCAAGGACGAGATGGAGAAGGGTGGGGTGCCGTGCGAGGTCCACGGGCGCGCCAAGCACCTGTGGTCGATCTACCAGAAGATGCGGCGGACCCAGCGGCCGTTCGAGGATATCCACGACGCGATCGGGTTCCGCGTGATCACCGACAACCAGATGCACTGCTACCAGGCGCTCGGCGTCGCGCACCAGCAGTGGACCCCGATCCCCGGACGATTCAAGGACTACATCGCGCTGCCCAAGCCGAACCTCTACCAGTCACTCCACACCGCGGTGATCGGCCCGCGCGGCGAGCGGATCGAGATCCAGATCCGCACGCAGGAGATGCACCTGATCGCCGAGCACGGCATCGCGGCGCACTGGAAGTACAAGGAGGGCAAGCTCGCCGTCGACGAGGACGACAAGAAGTTCGCGTGGCTTCGCCAGCTCATGGAGTCGCAGAAGGAGCTGCGCGATCCGACCGAGTTCCTCGAGAGCGTCAAGATCGACTTGTTCGGCGACGAGGTCTACGTGTTCACACCCGGTGGTGACGTCAAGGCGCTGCCCAAGGGCTCGTGTCCGATCGACTTCGCGTATGCGGTGCACTCGTCGATCGGCGATCACTGCTCGGGCGCGCGCGTCAACGGCATGATCGTTCCGCTGCGCTATCAGCTCCGCAACGGCGACACCATCGAGATCATCACCAGCCCCAACCAGCGCCCGAACAAGGACTGGCTCAAGCTGGTCAAGACGGCGCGAGCGCGCACCAAGATCCGGTGGCTCCTGCGGCAGGAGCAGCGCGAGAAGGCCGTCGTGCTCGGCACCGACCTGATCGACAAGGCGCTGCGCAAGCACGGCACGTCGCTGGCCCGCGCCGACAAGCAGCTCCAGCACGCGGCCAAGGAGCTCAAGTGCATGACCGTCGACGAGCTGATCATCCAGGTCGGCTACGGCAAGTTGACGGCACACCACGTCCTCGAGAAGGCGTTGCCCGAGCTCGAGCGCGACAAGAAGGAAGCCGCCAGCCGCCAGAAGTCCGAGAGCATGCTGAAGACGCTGCTCCGCAAGGTCACGCGGCGGACGTCGTCGAGCGGCATCAAGGTCGCCGGCGAGGAGCACATCCTCGTGCGGTTCGCGAAGTGCTGCTCGCCGCTGCCCGGCGATCCCATCATCGGGTTCATCACCCGCGGTCGCGGCGTGACGGTGCATCGCCGCGATTGCGACAAGGGCCTCGATCTCGATCCCGAGCGGCGGATCGATGTCGAGTGGGACGGCAACGGCACCACCCAGCACGAGGTCGCGATCCAGGTGCTATGCGCCGACAAGCCCGGTCTGCTCGCTCACATCTCGCAGTCGTTCACCGACCAGAACGTGAACATCTCGCAGGCCCACTGCCGGGCGACCGAGGATGGACGCGCGGTCAACACGTTCCACGCGTCGGTGCGCGACCTCGATCAGCTGAAGCAGGTGATCCGGTCGCTGTCGCGGATCAAGGGCGTGTACTCGGTCGATCGCGTGACCGCCGAGAATCTGAACTGAAACGCGAGAGGGACGAGAAGGCTAGGTGCGCGGAGCCGGCTGACCGGGCTCGCCGAGGTGGGCGAACAGCTCGGCATCCGACGGAGTCGACTTGCGAGCCTGGCGGTTCTTGCGGCGCCGGCCGGCCTTCTCGTGCTTGTTCCTGCGCTTGACGCGGGTGGCGGCGGTGTTGGAAGCCATGGGGACAGGGTTTCTAGCGCCTTGGCGTGGACACTGTCAACGCTTGGGGAGTGGGTTGGAGGCCGCCGGGTTTGCTTTCCTTCCGCGTTATCCATACGATCCGCATACCTACGGTGCTTCCAGGATCTGGTCGATGAAGGTCTGCCCCAAGTGCAAGAAGCAGTTCAGCGACGACGCGAACTTCTGTCCCGTCGATGCTGCCCGCCTCGGGCCGGCCATGGCGGCCGGACCCGGTGACGACTCGTTGGCGGCGCGCTTCGAGCTCGGCGCCAAGCTCGGAGGTGGTCGCACCGGAGCGGTCCACCGCGCCAAGGACAAGCAGACCGGCGAGCAGGTCGCGATCAAGCTGATCAGTCCGAACGTCACCGCCCTGACCGACGTGTCTCAGCGGCTCGAGCGCGAGCTCAAGCAGCTCGAGCGCGTGCACAGCGCCGGCGTCGCCAAGCTGATCACGTCGGGCAAGCGCAACGACGAGACGTGGATCGCGCTCGAGCTCCTCGACGGCGCGCAGACGCTCGCCGAGGCGATCACCGCGCGTGGCCCGATCGCACTCGACCAGGCCGCACACCTCGTCGAGGTGATCGGCGAGGCGTTGATCGAGGCGGCACAGGTCGGGGTGGTCCATCGCGACCTCGCACCCAAGAACGTGCTGTTCGCGGGGCAGGACATCAAGCTCATCAACTTCTCGCTGCCGGTGCCCACCACCGACCGCGTGCCCGGCGTGCCCGAGTTCGTCGCGCCCGAGCAAGTCGACGGCAAGCCGGTCGACCAGCGCTCCAACCTGTACTCGCTCGGCGCGCTCTACTACTACGTGCTGACCGGGCAGACCGTGCACGCGGGTGCGACGCCGGAAGAGGTCTATCGCGCGCACACGGGTGGGACGATCAAGACGCCGTCGTCGCTGGCACCGGTTCCCGCCGGGGTCGAGGCGGTGATCATGCGCGCGCTCGATCGCAGCCCGACCAAGCGGTTCCTGACCGTGCGGCAGTTCGTCGACGAGGTCGGTCGGATCGCGCGGGGAGAGAGTCGGCCCCAGGCCGCGGGCAAGGGTCGCCCCAAGGCCGAGCTCGTGCAGACGCTGCTCGGCGTGCGCTCGGGAGCTTCGGTCGCTCCGCCCGCCGTCGCGGCACCGGCACCGGCACCGGCACCGGCACCGGCGGCACCGGCACCCGCACCCGCACCCGCGGCCGGCAACATGACCGTCGCCGGGGTTCCGGCAGGGGCGGGGCTACCGGCCGCGCTCGATGCCCCGCCGATGGCAGCCCCGGTCGCGGTCGCTGCTCCCCTCGCCACACCACAGGCCGGCGCCAAGTCCGACGAGCGCTCGCCATGGGCGCCACCGGGAGGTGCATCGAGTGCTCCTGCCGCGGCTGCCGCGGCCGCGCTCGCCAACACTGCCGAGCCGGCCTCGAAGGGCGAGTCGAAACCCGAATCGCCGTCCGCGCGGGTGACCGTGCCCAAGGCACCGGTGGTCGCCGCGCCCGTGGTCGCGAAGGACACCAAGAAGAAGACCGGCTCGAACAAGGCGGCGAAGACCAAGAAGGGCTCGAAGGGCAGGTTCCGCGAGACCATGTGGTTCAAGAAGGGCGAGCTCGATGCCGAGGCCGCGCAGGTCGCCGCGGCCGAGCGTGACGCGACGGGCAAGGATCGCGGCAACGACAAGGCCGACTCGCTCCCGATGGACGAGCGCTACGACGACGACGGCACGATCACGCGTGGTGACAAGGAGAAGTACAGCCTGCGCACCGGCGGCACCCAGATGATGTCGGCGCTGTCGGATGGCGACGCTCGCGCCGGCAAGAGCTCGAAGATCTCCGAGGACGCGTTGATCGGGGAGATGAAGGGGGGACGCCTGATGATCCTGATCGGGATCGCGGGTGCGGCCCTCGTCATCGTGTTGCTGATCATCCTTCTGACCTGACCTGAGCTGAGCTGAGTCAGATCGGCATCGGCTGACCTGCGTCAGATCGGGATCGGGATCGGGGTCGTCGGCGCGGTCGAGCCCTGCAGGTAGTGCTCGATCTCGTCGCGCAGCGCATCCTCGATGTACGGGGGCGGCAACGTGCGCTCGATGCCGAGCGACGCGCGCAGCGAGATCGGGATCTTGCCGAGCGCGAACACCGGCCCGCCCCAGCCCGCTTCGCGGATGCGGTGGATGTGAAACAGCTCGCCGCCGCTCAGGGTATCGAGATCGATCACGAGCATCTGCGGGTGACTTCGACGCGCACCGATCACGAGCTCGACGACCTCGGCGACATCGCGTGCGACCGCGACCCGTGCGGAACCGCGCGCCAGCTCGGTCTCCATCCACCGCAGGCGCTCGGGGATCCGCGAGTAGATCACCACGACGTGATCCTCGGACACCACCCTGCGAGAGCCGCGCGCGAATGCCGACGGTTCCTCGTTCATCTCTTCGATCCCAGTCGACCGACGTCGTGGATGATCGAGCAGAAAACTTACGCGTGTCGTTTCACGACCGAGCGAAAGTCCGCGGTCGGCGCCTCCGCGGTAGCCGCGGCGAGGTCGATATCTCCCTTTGCACACATCGCCGCCACCTCGACGACGAGGTCGGGGTGCGCCCCGGCGACACCGATCACCGTGACCTCTCGCGCGACGAGCTCGCCGGGGAGGTTCGCGACCGGACCGAGGACGGTCAGCGTGGCGCGCGGGCCGGCGAGTGCGGCGGCGGTCGCGATCGCGTCGGGACTCGCGGCGATCACCCGCCACGTCTTCCCGCCGAGGCCGTCGGTGGACAATGCCGCGTCGATCGCATCGGCATTCGCTGCACGCGCGATGCCGCGCGAGCCCAGCCACTCGACCCACGCGGCCCGCGTCGGATCGTCATCGACCACCGCGATCGCATCGACCGCCTTGGCGCGCAGGATCTCGAAGAGCAGGCGCGCGATCGACGACGCGCCGACCACGACCACCGGCTCGCGCGGTCCGACCCCGGTGCGCGCGTACAGCGTGTACGCGAGCGCGGCATCGCCGGCGACCGCGGCGCCCGCAGGTACGGGCAGGTCGAGGCCGTCGTCGAGCGGCACGGCCCAGCGCGCCGCCACCGTGACGCGGTCGTCGACTCGCTCGCGCCGGTGAAGGCCGGGGCATACCGCCGCGCCACCGCGGCGGCACACGTCGCACTCGCCGCACGGATCGATCGGGCCGAACACGACTCGGCGTTCGACCAGCGCGCCGGCACGCTCGCCGGCGGCGGTCACGCGTCCGATGCCGGCACCGCCCTGCGAGGCCTCGACGACGATCGTGATCGCATCGTCGGGGTGTGCGTCGTGACTCACCAGTCGTTACGGTTGCGCGGATCGTCGGGATCGTCCGGATCGTGCGGCGCGTCCGGCAGGGGCTCGGGCGCCGGTGCTTCTTCCGCGGGCACTTCCTCGGGCATCCCCTCCGCGGACATGTCGGGTCCGGGCTCGGTGGTTCCACCGCTGAACGAGTCGCGTGGGCCCGGCGGAGGCGGCGAGCCGATCGTCGTCGATTCGCCTCCCTCGGCCTCGAGGTTGGCGAACGCCATCGCGAAGTCGTCGCCCTCGTTCTCGTACTGGGTCTCGAGCAACGCGGCATCGTCGACCGGAACCTCGCCCTCGGGCTCGGACAGGGGCGGCGGTGGCGGCACGCCCGAATCCATCGCGTACTCCTCGGCGGACGCGTACTCCTCGGCGGACGCGTACTCCTCGGCGGCCTCGTACGCCGCCGCCGGTGGAGGCGGAGGTGGCGTCGTGCGCGGCGCATCGATCGGAGGAGCGATCGCGGACAGCTCCGCGACCGGCAGACCCTGTCGTGCCCGCCAGTTCGAGAGCGCACTCACGAGATCGTCGTACGGGATCATGCCTCGACGGTACCGTGGATCCCGACCCGTGCGCGAGCCCGAGACTGCGGGATGCACTATCTTGACGGGGTGGAAACCGAGTCGATCGCGCTCTACCGCTCGTCCGTGATCCCCGAGGGGTTCCTGCACGGGTTTCCCGAGCGTACCGGAGGGGTCTCGACCGGCCTGCGCCGCTCGCTCAACCTCGGCGCGCGGTGGGGCGACGACTGGGAGGCGGTCGATACCAACCGCCGCCGGCTCGCCTCCCACGCGGGCTACGACCCCCAGCAGCTGGTCGCGACCCGGCACGTCCACGGCACCAACGTGTGGCGTCACGGCGAGCCGCTCGCCGCCGACTCCGAGTTCGACGGACTCGTCTGCGATCGAGTCGACACGGTGCTCGGGGCGTTCGCCGCGGATTGCATCCCGATCGTGTTCGCGGCGCCCGCGTCCCGCGTGTGCGGTGCCGCGCACGCCGGCTGGCGCGGGACGGTGGATGGCGTCGCGCGCAACGTGATCGCGCGCATGGTCGAGTGCGGGGCGCGCGCCGACGACGTGCGGGTCGCCCTCGGTCCCTCGATCGGACCGTGCTGCTTCGAGGTCGGACCCGAGGTGGTCGAGCGGTTTCGCGCGGAGCTCGGTGACGTGCCGGGCCTAATCGTCGCCGGTCCCAACAAACACCACATCGATCTGCGGGTCGCGTCGCGGACGATCCTCGAGCGCGCCGGCGTGCGCTCCGAAAACATCGACGATCGGCCTCCGTGCACGAAGTGCGAGGCCGATCGGTTCTTCAGCTACCGTCGGGACGGCCGCGAGGGCGGCGTCCACATGGGCTTCATCGGGATGATGGCGTAGCGCGCGGCCTACTGGCAGGTCCCGACCGACCACGCGTCGTAGGTCTGACCGGTGGTGTCGTCGAGCGTCTCGGTCGCGGTCACGCACTGCCCGGCGGTCGCCGAGAACCCGAACTGGGCCGGGTCGGTCGCGATCGAGAACGCGCCGGTCGCGATCTCGATCTGGTCGGCATTTGCGGTGCTGCGCAGCGAGCCGTCGAGCAGGATCTGGGTGATGTCGTAGACGCCGGGCGTATCGCCGAGCGCCGCGTGATCGACCTGGGTGCGGATGTCGACGCGCGGGGTCACCGCGATGGTGTCCGTGCCGGTGGCGTCGTCGTGCGAGAACGTGGCGCCGAACGAGCGGCCGTCGTCGGGGTTGATGTCGATCGCCATCGCCTGCGTGCCGCCGACGGTCAAGGTCGTCGTGCGATCGCCGAGGCCGATGTTGGTCAGCTGGAGACCGTCGGTCGCCGACAGCGTGGCGGTCGCCGAGGCACCGGGAAGATCGAGGTCGGTCGCCTGGGTCGGGTCGATATCGTCGGGGATGTGCGCGGTGGTCGCGCCGAGGTCGATCGCGAGCGAGCCGGTGCCGGCCGCGCCGTCGAACTCGATCGAGGCGACATCGGCGGCCGCCGAGGCGAACCGGAACGCGTCGGCGCCGTCGAGCGAGATCCCGGCGTCCGCGAACTTGATCGCGAGCGGCCGGTCGATCGTCAGCGACAGCCGCGCGGCGCGGTCGCCGAGCGCCTCGATCGTGCCGGTGACCTGCCCGGCGAGCTGCAGGTTCGGCGTGGTCTCGCCGAGGATCGGGGCGAGCGTCGCGATCGCGTGACCGGTCTCGTCGAGATTGACCTGGGTCGACAGCGAGGTGTGGGTGAGCGTGACGGCCAGCGGCTCGTCGTGGTCCTTGTCGAGCTGGAGCGCGAGCGTCAGCGCGTCGCCATCGAGGCCGACCCGGATTCGCATCTCGAGCTTGGAGAACTGCGTGGCGCAGTCCGGATCGACGGCCTGGGTACCGTCGTCGGCCACGGTGGTGCACATCAGCTCGGGTGGCACCTGGTAGATGCCGTCACCGACCTCGTTGGCATCGGTGAAGATCTTGTCGTCGAGCTCGGAGATCAGCGCGTCGATGCTGTCGTTCGACATCATGGTGCCGTCCGACGGTTGCACGGTCAGGCCGCTCAGCCGATCGAGGAGGCCGAACGCGGACGACGGCAGCGCGGCCGACCCGTCGTTCGACGCCGCCGCACCCGCCTGCAGCACGTTCCGCAGGTCACCGTCGATCCGGGCGCGGACCTCGGAGGGGGAGGGCGCGTCATTTCCACTGCACGCGCCGAGGCCGAGCGGGACGATCAGGGCGAGCGGCAAGGTTGTCGAAAGCTTGGTCATGGACGCGATGGACTCCAACTCGCGTGCCAGCGTTGCCCCGCCCGGATCGTTGCCGGCGAGTGCCACAACGTGACCGTTCGTTCTCTTCGAGACCCGCGAACCGTCGGGATTCGCCAACTCCCGACACGCGACATGTGGGTCGCGTCAACCCGCGTTCACACCGGCCGCGACACGGGGCGCCGGCAAGTCGTCACGGTGGGCGTCACTTGACGCTGATGCCGTACACCGGCAACAGGTCGCCGGTGAGCGCCTGGACCACGACCTCGGCCTTGTGCCAGTCGATCTCGGCCTGCGCCTTGCGGAGCTCGGCCTGCCGCAGCTCCTCTTGCCGGTTGAGGACGTCGAAGTTGGTCGACTTGCCGAGGTTGAAACGGTCGGTCTCGATCTGGATGTTCTGCTTCGCGAGATCGATCGCGCGCTGGCTGAGCGCGACCCGACGGCGGGCGAGCTCCACCTGCGCGACCGAGCTCGCCATGCTCTGCGCGATCTGCGCGCGCAGGTCGGCGGCCGTGACCGCGAGCTTCTGGTGGGTGAGGTGCAGCGCGCGCGCCTTGCCGCGCACGTCCTCCTGCCCGAGCGACTGCTGGAACGTGAGCTGACCGCCGATCGTGAAGGTGTCGAGCTGGACCAGGTTCTTCCACGCGGTCCCGAAGTTGCCGTCCTGACCGGTGGGGCCGAGCGAGAGTGCGGCGTCGAGCCGCGGCAACAGGCCGTGCTCGGTGACCTCGATGTCGAGCGTGGTGGTCGCGTCCTGCTTGGCGAGCTGGGCGAGCTCGGGAGAGGTGTCGAACGCGCGGTCGGTGAGCTTGCCGAGATCGAACACGCGCTCGCCGGCCGATAGCTGGGCGCCGACCCGCAGGCCGATCTGGTCCTTGCCGATCGGCATCCCGGTCGCGCGGCGAAGCGCGATCGAGCGCTGGAGCACCGCGAGCTCGCCCGACAGCACGTCCTCCTCGCGGGTCGCGATGATCTGTTCGACCGCGGGGATCTCGCTGCGCGGGATCTTGCCGCCGTCGGCACCGATCTGGGTGATGCGTAGCCGCTCGCGGGCGAGATCGAGGCTGGCGCGCGTGATCGCGACCTGATGCTCGGCGAGCACGAGGTCCCAGTACGCGGATACCACCGCCTGGATGGTCTGCAGTGCGGCGAGCTGGCGCGCGAGCACGACGCCGTCGCGCGAGAGCATGGCGCGGCGCTCGCTTGCCTCGAACCAGTACTTGCCCCGGCCCTCGAGCAACGGCTGCGAGAACGCCACCGACAGCTGGTGCCGCCAGTTCTCGCCGCCGAGCAGCATGTCGGCGGTCGCGTTCGTGAAGCTGGTGCTGTCGTAGGTCGAGGCGGTGTGCAGGGTCAGCGTGCCGCCGGTCGACAGCGTGCGGAACACGTCGATCGAGCTGTTGCCGACGATGCTGCGGTCGACCTCCTGGCCGCTGAACAGTCCGCCGGTCGATCGCTGGACCTGGACCTGCGCCTGGATCTGCCAGTCGTTGCGCGCGTAGGTCTGATCGATCTGGGCCTCGGCGATCGCGATGTCGAGCTTCGCGCTGGCCAGCGCCGGCACGTGCTGGACCGCGAACTGGAGCAGCTCCGGCAGGCTGGTCTGGCGGATCGGCCCGGCCCACGACATCAGGTCATCGACCGTGGGGGTGGTCTTGGTTGGGGCGCCGCCACCTTGATCGGCCTGATCGAACATCCGGCCGAGGACATCGGCATCGGCGCCAGCCGGTACCAAGCCAGGCAGCAGTGCCGCGAGCACGACGGCGATACGTGCGAGGCGCATGCGAGGCCGGCATCATGACATGCGGTAAGCGACAGATCCGTCCGTCCGTCCGTGGATTTGGTGAAAGCCACCGTGCTAGCGTGCCTGCCAGCTAATGATCCGTACAACGTGTGACTGAACCATGGCCACGGTTCTCCGTACGTACTGCTTCCTCGACGCGTTGCAGCCTCAGCAGGCCACGTTCATCGGCAAGACCGCGCGTGGCTTCCTGCCGGTGCCATTCCAGGCCTCGTTGTGGGTCGAGATCGCACCGGGCATCGCGATCAACCAGGTCACCGATGCCGCCCTCAAGGCAACCAAGGTCCAGCCGGCGGTCCAGGTGGTCGAACGCGCCTACGGACTCCTCGAGATCCACGATCACGACAAGGGCGAGGTGCTGTCCGCGGGGCGGACGATCCTCAGCTACCTCGGGGTCGAGGAATCGCAGCGCCTGAGGCCCAAGGTCCTCACCAACCAGATCATCCGCGGCGTCGAGGCGTACCAGACGCAGATCATCAACCGCACCAGCGCGGGGATGATGGTGCTGCCCGGCGAGTCGCTGTTCATCTTCGAATGCGAGCCGGCGGGATACGCGGTGCTCGCCGCCAACGAGGCCGAGAAGGCCGCCCACGTCAACCTCGTCAACGTTCGCCCGTACGGCGCGTTCGGCCGGCTCTACATGGCCGGCCCCGAGGCCGAGATCGATGCCGCCGCAGCGGCCGCTACCGCGGCCCTGTCGGGGGTGACCGGCAAAGAGCCGGAGAAGTTCGTCGACAAGTAGACCGTAGTGAGTAGCGACTTAGGAGCAACGAAACATGGCTGACGCTCTCGGAATGATTGAAGTCAAAGGCTTCGTCGGCATGGTCGAAGCCGCCGACGCCATGGTGAAGGCCGCCAAGGTCGAGCTCGTGGGGTACGAGAAGACCGGCGGTGGTTACGTGACCGCGGTGGTGCGCGGCGACGTCGCGGCCGTCAAGGCGGCGACCGAAGCCGGTCAACGTGCCGCCGAGCGCGTCGGCGAGGTCGTCTCGGTCCACGTGATCCCGCGGCCGCACGCCAACGTCGATGCGGTGCTGCCGCTCGGCCGCGCCGGCAACGGCGGCAAGTAGCCCACGGAGCTCGCGTGATCCTCGGAAGGGTCATCGGCACGCTGGTGGCGAGCCGCAAGGAGCCCACGCTCGAGGGGCTCAAGTTGCTCGTCGTGCGCGCGTGCGACGTCGACGGTGTGACGCCGAAGACCGGTGCGGTCGCGATCGCGGCAGACGCGGTCGGGGCCGGGCTCGGCGACGTCGTGCTGTACGCGTCGGGCTCCTCGGCGCGTCAGACCACGATGACCCAGAACCGACCGGTCGACGCCACGATCATGGCGATCGTGGACGAGGTCGCCATCGACGGCGAGCGCCGGTACCTCAAGGGCGAGAAGGATTAGGTAGGCCGCCGTGGCGATGCTCGACGAGACCAAGATCGAGGAGATCGTCGCGAAGGTGCTCGAGCGCCTCGGTGGTGGGATCCCGGCGGCGCCGCGCGCGACGTCGGCCGCGCCCGAGCCACCGCGGTCCAAGGCCAACATCCCGCGCGGTACCAACGGTGTCTACCCGGATGCCGATACCGCGGCGAAGGCCGCGCGCCGGGCGTTCGAGCTCAACGAGAAGACCCCGGTCGCGACCAAGGTCAAGATGGTCGAGGCGATGCGCAAGGCCGTGCTCGCCAACAACGAGAAGCTCGCGCAATTCGCCGTCGAGGAGACCGGCCTCGGACGCTACGAGGACAAGCTGTCGAAGAACCGGTTGGTCGCCGAGAAGACGCCGGGCCCGGAGATCCTGCAGACCGTCGCCTATACCGGTGACCACGGCCTGATGCTCACCGAGCGGGCGCCCTACGGCGTGCTCCTCGCGATCACGCCGACGACGAACCCGACCGAGACCATCCTGTGCAACGCGATCGGGATGGTCGCCGCCGGGAACGCGGTGGTGTTCAACGTCCACCCGTCGGCGGCGCAGACCTGCAACTGGTGCGTGCATCTGCTCAACGAGGCGATCCAGTCGGCCGGGGGACCGCGCGACGTGATCGTCAGCGTCGAGCGGCCGACGATCGAGAGCGCCGGCGTGCTGATGAAGCACCCGATGATCCGGTTGATCGTGGTGACCGGCGGACCGGCCGTCGTCAAGGCCGCGATGAACTCGGGCAAGAAGGCGATCGGCGCTGGCCCGGGCAATCCGCCGGCGGTGGTCGACGAGACCGCCAACCTCGCCAAGGCCGCCGACGCGATCGTTCGCGGCGCGACGCTCGACAACAACATCGTGTGCATCGCGGAGAAGGAGATCATCGCGGTCGAATCGATCGCGAACGAGCTCGTCCGCGAGCTCGAGAAGCAGCCCGTGCTACGGCTATCCCCGCAGCAGATCAAGGCACTCGAGGGCGTGGTGCTCGAAGGCGATCACGTCAACAAGAACTGGATCGGCAAGGACGCCGGCCTGATCGCGGAGCAGATCGGGATCAGAGGGCACGGCCACGATCTCCGGATGCTGCTGTGCGAGGTCGACGAGGGGCACCCGTTCGTGCAGCACGAGCTGCTGATGCCGGTGATCCCGATGTTCCGCGTGCGCGATTCCGTCGAGGGCATCGCGGCGGCGCTGCGCGTCGAGCACGGGTTTCACCACACGGCGACCATGCACTCGCTCAACGTCGACAACATGGCGACGATGGCGCGGCTGTGCAACTGCAGCATCTTCGTCAAGAACGAGGCGTCGTACGCCGGGCTCGGGCTCGGCGGCGAGGGGTACACGTCGTTCACGATCGCGAGCCCGACGGGCGAGGGCCTGACCACCGCGGTGCACTTCACGCGCGAACGGCGCTGCACGCTCAAAGAGGCGTTCCGGTTCGTGTGATGCCCGAGCGGGGTCCCGCGCTCGGTGTCCTCGAGATCGCGACGATCGCGCGTGGCGTGGTGGTCGCCGATGCGGCGCTCAAGCGCGCGCCGGCGGTGCTCCTGAGCTCGCGCGCGATCAGCGGCGGCAAGCACCTGGTCATGCTCGAGGGTGACGTCGCCGTCGTCGAGGAGTCGATGGACGCCGGGCGGCGGATCGCCGCCGACCTGCTGCTCGACCACGTCGAGCTCCCCCAGGCCGACACGCAGGTGTGGCCGATGCTCGGCGCGCCGGTCGCGCCACCCGACTGGGCCGGCGACGTCGAGGCCGAGGCGGTCGCGATCATCGAGACCCGGACGGTGTGCGCCGCGATCGCCGCGGCCGATGCCGCGTGCAAGGTCGCCGACGTGATCGTGCGCGACGTCCGATTCGCCGTCGATCTCGCCGGCAAGGCGTACTTCACGCTCACCGGATCGCTCGACGCGATCGAGGCCGCCGCGATCGCCGCCCGCGAGGCGGGTGCGCTCGGTGCCTCGGATCGGATCGTCGGGCTCGAGGTGATCGCGCAGCCGTCGCCCGATCTGCGCGGTCGGCTATTCCGGTAACTGTTCGGACTCTGACACCGACGTCGAAGTCTGGAGTGGTTCGAGTCCGCGATCGGCGTTATCGTGGGCAATTGGAGGGCGAGCTCGCATGGTCGGTCCATTGCATCGATACCCACGCATGACCAAGCCGTCCGCGTGGCTGGCACCGGCCTTCGTGCTCGCCGCCTGTGCCACCAACCACGAGTCGTTCGAGGTGTCCGCGATCTCCGACCTCGAGATCACGGAGGGGACGACCGCGATGGTCGACATCGAGGTCGTGCGGGATCCTGAGTCGACGAGCGAGCTCGTGGTCTCGATCTCGGATCTTCCGAGCGGCGTGACGGCCTTGCCGCTCGTCGTACCCGCGGATGCCTCGCTCGGGCAGCTCGTGCTGATGGCCTCCAACGACGCGATGCAGGGGCTGGCCGAGACCACGGTGGAGGTCGCGACCGGCGACACGACTCGATCGGCACCGCTGCGAATCCTGGTCCGTGGGCCGTCGGGCACGCTCGACACCAGCTTCGGGACCGACGGCAACGTGCCGCTGCCGGAGATCGGGATTTTCGTGGTCGCCGAGGACCATGCCGGGCGGCTCGTGGTTTCCGGGAACGCCACCTCGCCGGGGAAGCTTGACCTTCCCGTTCGGCGGCTGACCGTCGACGGTCGTGACGACATCGAGTTCGGCACCGCGGGAACTCTCGACCTCTCGTACAGCAGCAACACCCAGGGAATCTGTAGCGCGATCGCGATCGCGCAAGATGACTCGATCTCGCTCGCGGGGTACACCAACGGCTCGTTTCTGAGTCAGATCACTCCGGCGGGGCAGCTCGATCCGACGTTCGGCACCGATGGCTACACCGGGCTCACCCCCGGCGTCACGACCGCGATCGAGCGATTGCCCGACGGACGCGTGGTCACCGCCGACATCGGACCGTCGGGCCTCGTGGTGACGCGCTTCGCGCCGGATGGCGCGGTCGATCCCTCGTTCGGCACCGCCGGTGCGACCGAGTTCTCGATCGTCAGTGGCGGAGGGGAGCACGCATCCCTCGTGCAAGCGCCCGACGGCAAGCTCGTCGCGGCCGGTACGATGGAGGTGTTCGACAGCAACTCCCAGTTGACCGATCAACGCGGCTACGTGGTCCGGTTGCTAGAAGACGGGACCCCCGATCCGAGCTTCGGGACCGACGGTGTGGTCGAGCTCTCGGGCTTGCGTGGAGCCGGCGACCTCACGAAGGTTTTTGACATCGCGGTCGTGACCGGAGGCATCGCGGTCGTCGGGACGACAGAGCTTGGTGGCGACCGAGACGGGTTCCTGCTCAAGCTGCGAGACGACGGCACGCTGGATCCTTCGTTCGCGACGGGGGGCATTCAGTTCGGACCGCGCGCGAGCGCGTCCCAGTTCGAGACCTTGAGCCGGGTCCGCGAGATCGACGGTGCGATCGTGGTCGCCGGCGTTGCGGACGGCCCCCATTTCATAAGCCGCTACGACGGGTCCACCGGTCAGCTCGATACTGGCTACGGTACCGACGGCGTCCTTCCGATGCCGAGCGGCAACCTCGATTTCGTGTCCGGCCATCGCGTGGTGATCCACACGTACAACGACGTCACGCGGGTCTGGCTGTGACCTGTTCCTTAAGGGGGGGGACGTTCGTCACCGGTGGTCCGGTAAGGATCCACTAGCGTCGTGTACGTCGGCCGCCATCTCCGGTTACCTGGAGGCGTCCCTCGGTACGACATGGCAACCACTGACATGGCTGGCAGGTTGCAGCGATGGGTGCGTATGACGCACATGCCGGTCTGTCGGATGGCCATCGCCGCTGCAGCGCTCGTTGCCTGTACGGACCCTCCCGTCGATCTCGTGGTCGTCGTCGAAACTCCAAACGTCACCGTCACACAGGGCGAGTCGGTCACGATCGACGTCCACGTCCTCGGGTTGCCGCCCGTCGACGATGGCGAGGTCTCGCTGGAGTCCGACAACCCCGGGCTCCACGGCGAGTCGGCTCTGCTCCCCGATGGCCTCGGATTCAGTCGGCTCCAGCTCACCGCCGATATGGGAGCCGCACAGGGCGATGCGATGGTGACGGTCGTGGCCCGCGATGGCGATGCAACGGCGACCGGATTCGCCCGCGTGCTCGTGCGTGGGTTGCCCGGCGCTGCGGACGACACCTTCGGCGACCACGGATCGGTCACCGCGACGTTCGTCCCGGGTGCGATCGCGATGCTGTCCGACGATCGGATCGCGGTCGCCGGAACGCGCGATACGCGAGCCGTGGTGCACGAGCTCGCCATCGATGGTAGCGACGCCGAGTTCGCCACGGCCGGAGACTTCCAGCTCCGGGTCGGCGTACGTGCGCTCGTGTCGGAGCTGGTGGTGCGAGCCGATGACTCGCTGGTCCTGGGTGGCGCCGCGCTCTCCGCCGACCAGCATCTCGACTCGCTGGTCGTGCAGATCGCGCCCGACGGGACGATCGATCCGGCGTTCACCGCGGACAACCCGATCGCCGCCGACATCGGCGACTACGCGGGCGCCGTCGCGGAGGTCGCCCGCGGCAAGCTGGTGGTCGCCGCGGTCGCGGGCACCGACCTCGTCGTGTACCGCCTCGCCGCCACCGGCGCGCTCGATCCGCTTTTCGGCACAGACGGAACGACCACCGTCCCGATCGGACCGTTGATCGCGATCAGGGGGCTCGTGGTGCAACCCGACGGCAAGCTCGTGGTCGCGGGAGACTTCGACGACGACTCGAGCGGGGTCGGCCGAACCGTCGGGTTTGCGGTACGGCTGCTCGCGAGCGGGGCGATCGACCCGAGCTGGGGAACCGACGGCACCCTGCAGTTCGCGGGGCTGCGCGACGGCGACGATCGAACGACCGTGACCGCGGTCGCCGCCCACCGCGACGGCATCCTGCTCGCCGGATTCACCAGCGGTGCCGCCGACGGCTTCTCCTACGTGATGCGGCTGGCGGCCGACGGTACCCGGGATCCGGCGTTCGGGACCGGTGGGGTCGCACTCGAGTCGGGAATCCCGTACGCGCGAAACCACCGGGACCTCTCCGTGGCCGACGACGGCGCGATCCTCGTGGTCGGCACCGATGTCGACGATGGCTACCTGCGGCGGTACCAAGTCGACGGCACCGTCGATGCGGACTTCGGGCTCGGCGGCCTGCAGTTGATCTTCGGTGCCGGCGATCTCCGCCATGCGGCGTTCACCGCCGACGATCGCCTCGTGTACGTCACCGGGAGCGAGCCGGCGACGATCCATCGGATCTGGCTGTAGTCGATCAGGGCTCGAGCTTGTAGGTGAGGTGGCCCGTCATGCAGACGTCGACGTCGGCGGTCCAGTCCGTCGCGGGCGCGCGGCCGACGATGTCGAGATCGATCGCGAGCGAGCCGGTGCGCACGTAGTCGACCGCGCTGTGCTGGATCGCCGCGGGGATCTCGAGGACGGCGCCGTTCGGGAGGCAATCGCCGTCGCACGCGACGACCGAGAGTGTGGGCAATACGGAGTCGGGGTCGCCGCTCGCGATCGAGACGTTCGCCGCGTCGACGAAGCCGAGGTCGGTGCCGTCGGTGGCGCGGATCTCGGCGCGCACGAACGCGAGGTCGTCGTCCTGGTCGACGAGGTCGGTCAGCTGGCCGAGGTCGTCGATCGTGACGCTCGTCGCGAGCTCGGTGGGACCGTCGCCCTGGCCGGGGACGCCCTCGATCACGACGTCGTGGTAGGTGACGCACACCTCGGACACCTCGGTGTCGACCTGGAGCAGCGGGCAACCCGTCGACAGCACGGCGGGGACGATTGGGAGGGCGAACCAGACGAGCTTGTTCATGGAAGATCTCACAGGAAGTAGACGACGAGGCCGATACGTGCGGACACCGCCCACATGGCGACGTCGGGATCGGTGGTGAACGTGACGCTGGTCGAGCCGTCTCGGGACGACGCGTCGAGATCGCGCAGCTTCGACGTGATGTAGCTGGCGCCGGCGTGGAGATAGAACGTCGTGCGGTGCCGGCCGAATTCGAGGCCGAGGTGCGCGTTCGTGTAGGAGTAGCCGACGTGCTCGAGCATCGCGACCGAGAACGAATCGTCGCCGGTGACCGAACGGATCGCCGGGTTGGCGTTGCCCTCGGGATAGCGGCCGTAGTCGACCGATAGGGTCGGCGATAACCAGAACGGGAGAGGCACCAACGTGATGCCGGCGCGGACGCCCCGGCTGATCGCGTTGGTGCCGCCACCCGCGTGGAGGCGTACGGCGCGGATCGGTCGCACCACGAACGCTGCATTCGCACCGTCGGGTACGCCCGCGTCGACGGTGATGCCGAGCAGGGGTTCCGCGTGGAGTCGACCCGGCACGACCACCGAGAGCACCGTCGCGAGAACCATCACCGAGCACCGCATCACGAGTAGGCGAATCGGCCGCCGTGCAGGATCGCTCACCGGAAAAGCGACCAGCTCCCCGACCCATACCCGACGCGTCGCGATCTCGTCGGACGCGCACCTACACGACGAGATTCAGCGGAGGCGCACGGTCACGGTGGCGGCCGGCTTGCCGCGCGCGATCGTCAGCGTGCCCCCGCCGATCTCGAGCGTGCCGTCACCGACGACGGTGACCGTGTCGCCGGTGACGGTGACCGGCGCGTCGTTGAACGTGGCGGTCGCGGGTGGCGGGCCCTCGGGGCGTCCGGTCCACGTCCACTGCGCCGTGCCGACGACTCCGCCGTCGTCGTTCCACGACGCGTGCGCGGGATCGACCGGCGTGCCGGGATACAGCCAGACCTCGCGATCGTCGCCGATCGACGACGCGGTCACCGTGGTTCCGGATGCAGGCGCGTCGAGCACGGTGTCGACACCGTCGGGATACAGCACGAGCAGCGCACCGGCCGGCACGAACGCCGGGATCTCGCCGAGCGGTGCGTCGGCGGTGAACGTGCCCGAGACCCTGGCACCGCCGAGCAGCGGGTACCAGTCGCCGGCGGGCAGCGTGACCTCGCGCGACGTCACGCCCTGGGCCTGCACGGGTGCGACCAGGATGCGATCGGCGAGCAGGTACTCGTCGATCGCCGTCCACGCCCAGTCCTCGTCGGGGTAGTCGAGCGCGATCATCCGCATCAGCGGCAGACCGTCGCGCTCGTAGCTGCCGATCGACCCCCACAGATACGGCACCAGCTGCATGTGGAGGCGCGTCCACCGCCGGAAGTGAGCGATCGTGTCGGCATCGTGCTCCCACTGCACGTTGTCGCGCGCGCTGCGGCCGTGGTGCGTGCGCATCACCGGCGATAGTGCGCCGAGCGTGACCCAGCGATCGAACAGCTCGGCCGAGGTCGGCACGGTGCCCTGGCTCATGTAGCCGGCGATGTCGCTGCCGAAGTACGGAAACCCGGCGAGGCCGAGGCCGATGCCGATCGGGATCACCGAGGGCATGCCGTCGCCGTCGGTGAAGTCGGTCTGCTGATCGCCGCCCCACATCACCTGGACCTCGGGCTGGCTGTGTAGCCACGCCGAACGCATGAACCAGATCGGAGCCGGGCGGTTCGCGATCGGCGTTCCGAACAGCTCGCGATTGAACCGTGCCCAGTCGACCGTGTAGCGGTTGTGGACCTCGAGCGCCGATTCGCCCGAGCCGAGTACGGCGTCGGTCGGCAGCCACTCCGCGAAGTCGGCCATCCAGCCGTCCGCACCGATCGTGCGCGCCTCGCCCATGACACTCTTGGCCCAGTCGACCGCTGTCGGGTTCGACAGGTCGAGCATCGTCGCCTGGTTGAACTTCACGCCCGTGAACATGTACGAGCCGCCGCCGCCGTCGTGGATCGCGTAGCCGCCGGTGGTCGCCTCGTCGAACACGTCGGCCGTCGAGTCGATGAACGTGTTGTGGTAGGTGAGGAACGAAAACCCGTTGCCGCGCAGGTCGTCGGCGAGTTGTTCGAAGTCGGGGTACAGCGCACGGTCGACGTGCCAGTCTTCCTCGAGCTCGTAGCCGAGTGCGCCGTCGACACCGCCGCGCCAGTCCTCCGTCCAGATCACCGAGGCCGCGACGCCGTCGTCGCGGAGGGCCTGCGCGACGCGCCGCACGTTGGCGGAGCCGAACAGGGCGTCGACCCACGGTGCGAAGATCGCGGGCGGGGGACGCTCGGGTTGCTTGCCGACCCACGCGATCATGTGGCCGAACGCGTCCTGCGGATCGAGCGTCCCTCCGTCGCGGTCCTGGCCGACGAACACCTGGAAGTCGAGGTTGTTGCTCCAGGTCTCGTAGCGCGCGGCGTCGGGTCTTCGCCTCGCCGAGATCGAAGATCACGCGTGCATCGGTATCGAGCGCGACGGCGTAGCCGCTCGACGACAGCATCATCGGCAT
Source organism: uncultured delta proteobacterium (assembly GCA_963772655.1). Classification (GTDB taxonomy): domain Bacteria; phylum Myxococcota_A; class Polyangia; order Haliangiales; family Haliangiaceae; genus JABFXX01. The sequence goes on along the minus strand of CAVYYE010000002.1, from coordinate 2,066,508 downwards.
CGGTGTGTGGGTCGAGTGCTTGCGTCCCGACAGGAACCACACGCCGGCGTAGTCGTCGTCGGGATCGGGGAACTTGCCGATGCCGTCCTCCTGCACCCACAGCGGGACGGTCTCGCCGCGGTGATCGACATCGAACGACTGGCCGCCGAGGCCGACGGTGTGCTCGCCCTCGGCGAGCTCGGAGCCCAGCTGGATGCGGTCGCCGGAGTCGGCGGTGAGCTGGATGCGGACGTGGCGAGGGAAACCCGCGGCGTCGGGATCCGGGCCCGAGCGGGTCTCGGTGACGAATGTCAGGGCACCGGTGCCCGCGGCCTTGCCGTTGATCTCGAACGAGAACGTCGCGCCGCTATCCGTCGGGGTGATGTCGGTCAGTCGCTGGACCGGTTGCCACCTCTCGGAGTCGGTGTGCTCGGTGAACTTGAACGACCCGAACTGCATCTCGACGTCGGCCGCCAGCGATCCGGTCGCGGCGAACCCGTGCGGCGGTGCGTTGCCGTCGGTCTGTTCGCCCTCGCGGGTCGACCACACGACCCGACCGTCGAGCAGGAGCGCGATGCGTGGTGGGTGAGGAAACATCTGAGCGGTCAGCCGACCGCTCGAGACCTCCACCGGAGGCGGGTTGTTATCGCCGCACGCGGCGATCAGCCCGAGCAGCGCAACGATGACGACGAGCCGAGATCCGACCACCGGTCGAGTCTAGCCCTTCGCGATCGTGATCTTCATCGTCACCGGCGTCTCGGGTTTGTCGTTCGGTCCGCGCGGCGTCTGCGTGATCCGCTCGACCACCTCGACCTCGTTGCAGTGCCCGAAGATCGAGTGCTTCTTCGCCAGGTCGGGGCGCGACGCGTTCGACATGATGAAGAACTGGCTGCCGTTGGTACCCTCGCCGTTGCGCACGCCGGCATTCGCCATCGCCAGCGTACCCGGCCCCATGTCGAGATCCGGCGAGAGCTCGTCGTTGAACTGATAGCCGGGACCGCTGGTGCCGGTCGCCGTCGGGTCGCCGCCCTGGATCATGAAGTTCGGGATCACGCGGTGAAACGTCAGCCCGTCGTAGAACGGCACGCCCTTCTGCGTGTTGCCGGTCTTCGGATCGGTCCACGGCTTCTTGCCCGTCGCGAGGCCGATGAAGTTCGCGACCGTCGCCGGTGCGCGGTCCGGGAACAGCTGGCAGTGGAGCGTGCCGAGCGAGGTCTCGATCGTCGCCAGGAGCTTGTCGCCCTGGCCGGGGAGGTCCTTCGTGTACTCCTTGAGGTCGTACTCCTCGGGGGCGCGCACGTCGGGGAGCGGCGGAGCCGGCTGCGAATCCTTCTTCTTGCTACAGCCGGTGGCAGCGACCAGCGCGCACAACAAAACCGTGTTCCGCATCATCGCTGCGGAACATGGCGCAAAGTCTTTGTCCTCGCAACCGGGCGTCGCCGACGGCGGCGGCCGAGCCAACCGGCGATCACCGCGACCGGCACCAGCGTCCCCGAGGGGCCTCCACCGGTTTCGCAGCACCCGCTGGCCTCGCCGATCGGCGGCATCCCGGCATCTCCCCCGGGCTGGCCGTCACCGGTGACATCGCCGCTGCACGCCTGGTTACCAGCTGCGTCGATCGCGCACACGGCGAGTGTCCCGGTTGTCGGTGCCGTGTACAGGTATTCGCCGTACCAGGCAAGGTCGACGTCGCCCGACGCGGTGTGCGCCCACACGCGCTGGTAGTCATGCGGGTGGGCGGGAGAGTGGCGATCGTGGATGCGTGCGACCACGCGATCCGCGAGTTGCTCGAACGCGATCACCGGAGGCTGGGTGTCGGCGGCGACCATCGTCGACGCGAGCTGGATCTTGTCGGGGAACGCGACCTCGCCTTGCCCCTGCACGAGGTCGAGGCGGCCGTCTCCGTCGAGGTCGGCGGCGGCGAGGCCGAGCGTGGCGGGCGTGTCGTTCGGCGTGGCGCTCGGTGCACGCGTGAACTGGCCGGTGCCGTCGTTGAGGAGCAGACGATCGGTGCCGAGCGATCCGACCAGGAGGTCGGCGTCGCCGTCGTCGTCGACGTCGAGCCACACCGCGACGTTGTCGTCGGCGGATGGGTTGTCGCCGAGCTGCGCGCTGGCGTCGGTGAACGTGCCGGTGCCGTCGTTGACCAGCAGCGTGTTCTTCGACTGTCCGCCGTCGTTGATCGTGGCGAGGTCGAGATCTCCGTCGCCGTCGATGTCCATCGCCTCGAACTCGTAATTGTTGCGGTGATGGGGCAGGGCGTTCGGGTCGTCGGTGAAGTGACCGCTGCCGTCGTTGCGGAACACGTGGCTGGTCGTGCACAGCTTGCACGACACCAGGGCATCGAGATCCCAGTCGTTGTCGACGTCGACCAGCTCGACGTCCCACGACCATCCGATCAACACGTCGGGCATCTGCGTGTCGGTGACGTCGGTGAACGTGCCGGCGCCGTCGTTGAGGTAGAGCCGCGTGCGCCCGCCCTGGTAGTTCCCGGCGCCGGGATCGATCGGGCCCCACTCGGCGAGCAGCATGTCGAGATCGCCGTCGCCGTCGACATCGCCGAACTCGATGTCGCCGATCGAGGTCGCCTGCTGCGGCAGCTGCGCGGTGGCGTCGACCCAGGCACCGGTCCCACCCACTGCTCCGTCGCGCTTCCACAGGACGAGCTGGGTCTGGTACGCGCCGCCGGTGACGATGTCGAGGTCGCCGTCGCCGTCGATGTCGGCGGCCTTGATCGCGCGCGACAGGCCGGTGAACCCGCCGAGCGCCTGGGCCGAGATGTCTTCGCAGTGCGAGCCGGTGGTGTCCCAGCCTCCGGTGTTGCGCCAGAATCCGGGTCGCCTCGGCGGTCCCGGGCGCGTCGTAATTGCCGCCGTTGGCCATGAGGATGTCGACCCGGCCGTCGCCATCGACGTCGGCGACCTCGACCTTGTTGGTCCAGCCGGCGGTCGTGCCGATGCAGTGGCCCGTGGCGTCCTGCCAGAGCTGTGCGCGAGCGATCCCTGCTGTACCGAGGAGTACCCCCAGAACCACCACGATCTTCATGGCTTGCTAGACGAGCACGAGCGGGGGGCCCGGTGCCAGCGTCGGGCGCTGACATGCGCACCACGCGTTGCGACACGGGCGCATCGAGATGAGAGGTGGATTGAGAACCCGAACGACCGTCCGGCGAGGCGTTCGGTGCACGCTGCCGGCCATGAAACGGCGGACGTTCCTGACGTTGACGGGAGGAGCGGGCGCGGCGGCGGTCCTCGGGGGACCGTGGATCCGGAGCTCGCGGGCGGCGACGTTCGGCGGGTTCCCGTCCGGAACGGACACCGTGCAGTTGCCGGAGGGCGAGCGCGCCAAGCGCGTGCTCGAGATCTTTCTCTACGGCGGCCTCTCCCCGTGGGAGAGCCTGTACTTCGTGCGCGACTACGGCACGCCGCAGGATCCGGTGGCGCCGAACTCGCAGTACTACGCGTATGCGTCGAGCAACGCATCCGTGGTGGCGTCGTGTGGTGGGAGCGAGGCCGACCGGCCGTTCGCCACCGATGCCAACGGCGCGATGGTCGAGATCGGGCCGTTCGCGTCGCGGCTCGACGCGCGTCCCGATCTGGTCGATCGCATGCGCGTCGTCGTGCAGCGCCACACGCTCGAGCCGCACGAAGCGGCGGTGCCGATGGCCCTCACCGGGCGTCCGGTCGGCCAGCCGAATGCGGCGGGACTCGGCACGCACATCCAGCGCGCGCGGATCGATGCCGGGCTGACGCCCGATCGTGCATCGCCGTACTCGTACGTGTTCTCGACCGCCGACATCACGAGCGACAACGTCGCGGCGGCGGCGGCGGCGGGCACGCATCCCGGTTCGGCGCGACCGCTCCTCATCAAGACCAACGACAACGCGGGCATCACGACGTTGCTGGCGCGCAACACCGTCGGTGCGGGGCGCGCGAACCACGACGCGCTCGTGCAAGCGTACGTCGACCAGTACCAGCAGCGGCTGACGTGGTCGCGCGAGGGCGAGTTTGCCGGGCGCGTGCGCAGTCCGCGTACCGACGACCTGATCGTGGCGCACACCACGGCGACCAAGTCCGATGCGATCCGCGCGGTGCTCACCGACGATCTGTTCGCGACCAAGACCAACCAGACCTGCGGATCGCAGACCCGGACCAGCCTGCCGCACATCGGCCTCACCGCCGCGGCCGGCTTGCTGACGCATCCGACGGAGCCCGCGTCGTACGTGTGTGTCAGCGATGTCGGGCTCGAGCGCGCCTCGGGCGGCGGCGGTTACGACACGCACTCCCGCAACGCGCAGGACCAGGCGATGAACTTCGACAACGTGCTCGACGCGCTGTCGCGGATCGTCAACGCGCCCGGCGAGACCGACCCCAACAAGGTGAGCCTCGACGACACGCTGATCATCCTCAACACCGAGTTCGGGCGCACGCCCGACCGCCAGGGGAACAGCGGACGCAACCACCATCCGTACGGGTACGTCACCGCATTCATCGGCGGTCCGATCGCGAACGCGCACAAGGGTGTGAGCGGCGCGATCGAACGCGACGGCACGGCATCGCAGTTCGCCACGCCGGCGGAGAACCGGATGGCCGCACTGCTCGCGCTCGGCATCTGGCCGTTCGCGGCGGAGGGCTTCAACGTGTCCGACTCGCCGGCGCAGTCCACCGAGCTCGCCGCCGCGCAATCGGCGATGGCCAAGTTCCTCGGGAGGGCGGCATGAAGCGCGTGAAGGGTTTGTTGCCCGACTTCGCTTCCGCGGCCTACCGATCCGCTGGGTGGCCGCTCGCGAAGTCTCTCGCGATCCTCGCCGTCTCCGGGCTCGTCCTCGCGGCCTGCGGTGGCAAGGGTGACGACGACGGAGACGACGACAGCATCGACACGCCGTACACCGACTGCGACGGCGATGCTCCGTCGTTCGTGCGCCAGGCGATGCTGTCGCTCGACGGGCGGCGGCCGAAGAGTCAGGCCGAGGTCGACGTGTATGTCGATCTGTACAACGCGGCCACCGATGCCGGCGCCGATCCGGTCGACACCGTGGCGCGCGCCTTGATGAGCCGGCCGGAGTTCACCGAGCGGTGGGTCGATGCGCTGATGGACGCGCTGCACGTGCAGCGGCTCGATATCCAGACCGAGCAAACGTGCTGGGACGCCGGGCTGCGCTCGACGGTGACGCCGGCGCTCGCGGCCGCGGTGCGCGACAACCCGGCGACCGGCTCGGCCGACGGCCAGAGTTTCAAGATGATCGATCTCGCACGCAGCGCGCTGTTGCTCGACGATCTGACGCCGCTGTATCGCGGGCAGCTGTTCTCGATGGTCAGTCACCCGATCCCGGCGGCCAACGTCGGTCGGGTCGATGCCGAGCTCGCGCGCCGCGAGGACTTCGGCTCGACGTTCGATGCCAGCTACATCCATCGCGACGTGGTCTGCCTCGGTTGCCACACCAGCGAGGCGTCGGTGACCGACAGCGACGACCCGGCGCTCGATCGTCACTGGCCGGTGCCGGGCGCTCCCGAGCGTGCGGTGTATGGCGATCCCAACGGGATCGCGAGCGAGCGTGCGCACGGCGCGTTCCGCGTCGACAACTTCGTCGACAACGGCAACACGCGGCCGTGGGGCTGGGCGAATTCGTGCGGCAGCTTCCGGTCGCCCGGATCGGTCGGCACCGATGTCGCCGGTGTCGATACCAAGCTCGGTAGCGTGACCGGGCAGCAGACCACCGTGTTCGATCTCGAGCAGGCACTGGCGCGCGGCTTCGATGCGCTGCGCGCCGGCGTTCCGGCGCCCGGCGAGACGCTGTCGGATCCCGACGCGGCGCTCGCGTGGCTGGTGACGCTCAAGATCACGGAGGACGTGTGGCACGTCGCCACCGGTGGCCGGCTCACGATCGCGAACTACTTCCCGCGCAACGAAGCGTCGCGCGACCTGTTGTATTCGCTGGCGAGTCGGTTCGCGACATCGGGCTACTCGTTGAAGGCGTTGCTGGTGGCGATCGTCGCGAGCGACTTCTACAACCGCCAGCCGGCCGAAGCCGCGTGCGGCCCCAACCCGTACACCTATCCGGCGGTGTTCGATCCGTGGACGCGCTCGGAGCCCGAGGCGGTGCGCCAGGGCAACGGGCCCGGCGATGCGGTGCGTCCCGTCGACGCGCGGACCTTGCTCGGTTCCCTCGCCGCCGCGCTCGAGTGGACTCCGCCGCCGGCCGCGACGCGGTTCCCCGACTACGGCGAGCCGGGTTGCGAGAACGAGACCTGCTCCGACCTCCAGCAGGACTGCACCTTCAACGCGTGCTGCGCGACCTTGCAAGCTGCGTGTCGCGATGGCGGTCTGCTGCCGCGCGACGAGCTGCCGTTCCTGCGCGGCATCGGCACGTTCCTCCGCAACAGCGAACGCGGATTCGCCGGCCTCGACTTCCAGGCGCGCCTCGCCTGGGAAGATCGCAACGGTGCGTGCGGCCGGCCGTCGTGGATCACCGAGGACTTCGTCGATCGCCTCGCTGCCGCCGGTGCCGCCGACGCCACGGCAACCGCGCGCGACGCCGTCGCCGCACTCAAGGACCGTCTGATCGGCGAGCCGTCGATCGCCGACGGTCCCGAGACCGACGCCCTCGTCGCGATCGTCGGCCCGCTCGACGCGCCCGCCGGTGCCGTCGGTGCCGACCAGCTGCGCCGCGTCTGTGGTGCTCTCGTCGAGACCCCGCAGTTCCTGCTCCAGGGCATCGCCGGTCGTGGTGGCGACCGCCCACTCCTCACCCCGGTCGACGCCAATTACGACGCGGTCTGCAGCCAGCTCGTCACCGCGGGAACGACCGTCGCCGGTCGTGCGGTGATCTGCGATGGCGGCACGCTCGCACTCGCCGATGCTGCGATGGCGAAGCGACGTCCGCCAACCTACACGCCACCGCGCTCGACGCCGCTACCGCCGGCCCGCGGCAAGCCGCCGGTGCGCGCGCCGGCCCCGACACGCTGGTCGGATCGCTAGCCAGCTGCTGATCATCAGCGACGATCCGACGACGACGACCCGTTGATCACCGGTCGGGGTCAGTGCCAGAAGCCGATCGACAGGGCGATGTTGCGGTACTTGCGCGCGATGTCGAACACGGCGCCGAGCTTCCCCCGACGAAGCCCCCAGGCGTGGAACTCGAGGGCACGGACCTCGACGCCGAACGTGCCATGGATGCGACCGGCGACGCCGGCGAACCGCGCGGGCTCGAAGTAGCTGCCGGAGCGGAGGCGGAGGCGGCCGGGCAGGGCCTCGACCTCGACGCCGGCGCGCGGCGAGATCGTGATGTTGGCGCCGGCGCGCTGGAGTTGCTGCATGGAGAAAGCCTCGAGGCCGTTGCCGTTGGTCGACGACCCGGCGATCACCACGTCGAACGCGGCGGTGACGGAGCGCTCGTCGCGGAACGTGGTGTCGACCTGGTGGTTCCAGGGCGTGTGCGCCCAGCGATAGGCGAGGCCGACGATCGTGCGACCGGGCGACTCGACCTCGTCGGGGAGGATGTAGCTGGTGGCCATCGGATCGCCGCTGGGGTTGCACGCCATGGGATCGCAGGTCGACGTGGTGACCTTGTTGCCGATGATGCGGGTCTCGACGGCCGCGGCGACGCGGTAGTCCTCCTCGCGCGGCAGCCAGGTCGCACCCGCCGCTGCACCACCCCCGGTGAGGTCGAACAGCGTGTTGCCGCTCGCGTCCGTGAGCTGGAACGACACCGACTGGACACCGAGCCCCGCCGCGAGATCGATGCTCGGGAAGAAGCGGGCGAGCACGAACTTGCCGCGCAGCGTGCCGGCGTCGAGCGGCGGGGTGGAGCCGTCGACCGGCGCGAACTGCCCGGTGAGGGTGGCCGCACCGGCCCATTGCCCGACGCGCACGGAGCCACCGATCGTGAATAGCTGCGCACCACTGCCGTTCGCGATCACGGTGCCGTTGTTGTCGTAGTCCGACGAGAACTGCCCGTTGAGGTAGTCGAGGTGGTAGTCCCAGCTCCAGCTGTCGTTGTCGGTCGTGCGCCGCACGGCCGGCGCGGCCGCGTTGATCAGTGCACCGGCGGATCCGATCAGACGCGCGGCACCGGCACCACCCATGCCGACCAGCGAGGAGTCACCGATCGCCGGACCCTCGTAGAGCTCGATCGCGTAGTCGCGATCGACGATCGGGTCGGCCGCGGCACCGCGCGCGACCACCAGCACGACCGCAGCGGCCACGGCACGTCCCACGCGGCTATCTTACCCGCTCGTCGTCGACTATCCTACGCACGATGGTCGGGGACTCAGACGCCAAGCCGTCGACGACGCCGACCGACACCAAGCCGGAATCGAAACGCGACAAGCCGGCCACGAAGGCCGCGTCGAAGCCCGAGATCGTTCGCGAGTCGACGCGCGAGCTCGGCGGCATCGCGATGTCGATCGCCGCGGTGCCGTTCAAGCGCCGGTTCCTGATGCCCGGCATCATTCTCGGCCTCGCCGAGATCGTGTTCATCCTGTACCCGATCTGGACGGCGTTCGATCTGTCGTCGCTGCCCCGCGACAGCGTGTTCCGCACCGCACTGCCGGTCGGCATCGGCGGCTGCCTGGTCTGGCTCGGCGCGATCATCACCTGGCTGTTGCCCCTGTGGTCCGCGGTCGCGGCGCGCCGCCGCGGCGAACGCGTCGACAAGGAGCTCGCGGCACGCGCGTATCGCATCACGCTCAAGGGCCCGGTGCGCGTGCTGCTCCTGCGCACCGCGCTGTGGACCGGTGCCGCCGCGCTGGCCGGCACGTTCTTCCACATCTACGAGGGCTGGCCATGGCAACGCGTCGCCGAGCTCGCCGCCCTCGCGTCGGTCAACGCGTACATCGTGTCGTGCGTGCGCGCCGTGTGGTGGGCAAACATCATGGCCGAGGTTCGCGGCCGGCTGTTCGCCGCCGGCTCGCCACTCAAGCGGTTCGACGACAGCCACTTCCGCCGGTTTGCATTGGTCGCGATGATCGTCGCCGGTGGCGTGCTCGCCGCGCAGGCCGCGTTCGCCTACTACTTCCTACCGATCTCGCTCAAGCAGTATCGCCAGCTCGAGACCTACTTCCCGATCGCGACGCTGATCGGCGTGTCGACATGGACCGCGATCGCACGCGTGATGACCGCCGACCTGCGCTCCTACCTCGCCGTGTCGCGGGGCGAGAAGCTCGAGGGGGCACCGCCGGCCGCCACGATCTATCGCCGCGCGCAGGCGCTGCCGTACCGGTTCGCCCTCATGACGATCATCGTGTGGCTCGCGATCTCGGTGGTCGGCGCTCTCGTGCTGCGCCTTCACCTCGGGTTCGACTTCGACGACACCGTCGTGATCTCGGTCGCCGCCCTGGTGCTCGCCGTCGCCGGCGCGATCTACGAGCAGCTCTGGCACCGCGACGTGCTCCGCCCGCTGCTCGCACACCTGACCCAGCGCTATCGCGTCCCCGTACGCAACATCGCGCCGTCGCTGTCGTTGCGCAGCAAGCTGCTGCTGTCGTTCGGCGGGGTCGTGCTGCTGGCCTGCGGCATGGCCCTGTTGTGGGGCTTCGTGCAGTACAAGACGCTGTCCAACGCCGCCACCAAGCAGAAGTCGCGCGTCGGACTCGCGTGGATGGCGTCGGAGATCCAGACCGATATGGCGAACAAACCGACGGCGCCGACGTCCAACGACGTGCGCGCGTCGTTGCGACGCCTCGGCGACAAACCCGAGGCGCCGGTCATGTACTACATGGACGACGACGGAACGGTGGTGCGTGCCGGCGGTGGCGTCGAGGGTGCGCCGCAACTGCCGTGGTACGTGGTGAATCAATTCCGCGGGAGCACGGTCCGCCCCGGCGGGCTGATCGTCGTTCCCAACGCCGAGCTCACCGGGCTCGCGAGTCCGCTGGTCGCGGTGTGGCACGGCGTGCGCTACCCACTCGGCGACATCGCCGTGTTCTATCCCTCGTATCGTGGTCGCGGCGAGTCGATGGTCCAACCGCTGAAGGACCTGCTCGTGTTCTTCCTGGTGCTGTTCGGCGCGTGCGCGGGAATCGTCGCGTTCACCGTCGCGCAGTTCATGGCACCGATCCGCCGACTCGAGCAACGCGCCGACGCGATGGCGCGCGGCGAGCTCGCCGATCCGGTGGCCGCCGGGGGTGAAGGCGACGAGATCGGCCGGCTCACGCTGGCCCTCGAGGAGATGCGGCGCGCCCTCCGCGACAAGTTGCGATCCACCGAGGAGGTCAACCTCGATCTCGAGCGCGCCGTGCAGATGCGCACCGCGGATCTCGCACGCAAGAACCGCGAGCTCGCCGAGGCGATCGACAAGTTGACCCGCGCCCAGGCGCAGTTGGTCCGTTCCGAGAAGCTCGCCTCGATCGGTCAGCTGGTCGCCGGCATCGCGCACGAGATCAACAACCCGGTCAACGCGATCGTCAACACCGTCGGTCCGCTCGAGGAGGCCGTCGGCGAGATCGACAGCACCGACCCGGCGGCACGCGGCGAGGCCGCCAAGGACGTCCGCGAGATGGTGCGCGTGGTCCAGCGCGGCGCACAGCGCACCAAGGCGATCGTCAGCGCCCTCCATAACTATTCGCGCACCGACGACGAGTCGATCGTCGACTTCGACGTCAACCGCTCGATCGACGACTCGCTCGAGCTCCTCCGCCACCTGCTCAAGCAGAACATCACGGTGGTCAAGCACTACGGCGACGTCGGACGGATCCGCGGTCACGCCGGGCAGGTCAACCAGGTGTTCATGAACCTGCTCACCAACTCGGCGCAGGCACTCTCCGGCCGCGATCCCGCGACCATCACGATCACCACCAAGGGCGAGGCCGACACGATCACCGTCGCGATCGCCGACGACGGACCCGGTATCCCCGCCGAAGTGCTGCCCCGGATCTGGGATCCCTTCTTCACGACCAAGGACGTCGGCGAGGGCACCGGACTCGGACTCTCGATCGTCTACGAGCTCGTACATCGCCACGGCGGCACGATCGATGTCGATACCAAGCTCGGCGAGGGCACCACGTTCACCGTCAAGCTCCCGCGCAAGATCGCCGCCCTCCGTCCCACCGAGGCGGGGGCCAGCGCCAGCATGCGCGATCTCCACAAGCTGCGCTAGCAGGCTGCTAGAGCACGCAGCCTGCTAGAGCTCGCCGCGCAGTGTCACGCTTCGTGTTCGAGCGCGAAATCGCCATCCGACCACACCGTCATCGGCGTGACGCTGGCCCTGTCGCGTCCGTGATGACGATCGCAAAACCAGTTCGTTCCTTCGCTCTCGCGCCGCACCGCAACGCACAGCGGGCATTGACGTGCATCCCAGGGCTCGCCCATCCCGACGATCAACACCGGACCGGCCGATCGCGCGAGGACGCTCGTCGAGAGCGAGCGAGCAGCCCGCTTGTGATGTAGTCCGAAGCGACCCATGACGACGAGATCTGCGCCGACCTCGAACGTCAGGGCGACGATCTCCTCGGCGGGTCGACCGCGGCGGATGTGGAGCTGGACGTGCCAGTTGGCACTCCAGCGATTGAACGCCTCGAGTACGGGGCAAACGCGGCACCAGAGCGCCGACGTCAGGGCCTCGGCCGAGGGAAGCCGGCGTTCTCTGACCGTCACGAGATGAAGTTCCGGAGCATCGTGTCGAGCGGCCTGATCGAAGGCGTGCTCGAGGATCACCTCCGCATACTCCGACTGGTCGACCCCCACGACGATCCGGAACCTTCGCACGTCGGAGGTTCGCACCTCACCCGAGTTCGTCATGTGGGTGCGGTTTGCATCCGTCATACCGCGACCTCGACCGGTGAATCGGTACGAGTACGTACGAGTCTCGCGATGCGATGGAACATGGTCGAAGGGAACAGCAAGCGTCGTGCCCGGTGCTCGCCGCTCGAGGGCCTTCACAGCCAGCGATCGAGAAGCAAATGCGCGTGACCCGATCGGCGGCGCTGCGATTGCTGGACCGAACGGGGCCGCGCCGCGAGACGCTTGCACCGCGAGAAGGAGACGTGCGCCTATACGATCGGCGCACATGGCCGAACACCTCGTCATGATCCGGGTGATCGTGGGATTCGTGATGGTCGCAGCGTGCTCGAGCCCGCCATCGACGCCCGATGCCGGCGATCTCGATGGCACGCCGGATGCTGCTGGGGTCGGATTTGACTTCGGAGTGACCTGGACGCCGGTCGATTACCCCATCCCGAGCCCGACCCAATTGACGACGTTCTACGACGAGCACGCCGCGTACGGCAGGATGATCGCCGTCCACCGACCATGGCGCGAGAGCCGCGCGAGTGCGGGCGTGCCCGACGGCTTCTCCGAGCAGCGCGCAGCGGAGGCTCGGACCCACGATTTCGTGCTGATGGCGGGGTTCGGTTTCACGGATCAGCCACCCGCCGATCTGACGAGCGACGCCGAACCGACGAACAACACCTGGACCAATCAGGCGACCCGCGTCGCGTTCTGCCAGATGGCTTCGACGTGGGCGTCCGAGCATCACCCGAAGTATCTGTTCCTCGGCAACGAGATCGACAGCTACTACCGCGATCATGCCGCCGACTGGCCCAATTGGGTCAGCGAGCTCGCGGCGTGCCGCGATGCGGTACACGCGGTGAGTCCGGCGACGCTGGTGTTCACGACGTTCCAGCTCGAGTTCGTCAAGGGGCAGGCATCTCGCACGGGGGTCAGCCGGCCGGCCGACTGGCAGCCGGTCGTCGACGTGGCAGACGCGGTCGACGCGATCGGCTTCACGACGTACCCGTTCTTCGAGTTCGAGTCGCCGGCAGACCTGCCCGACACCTATTACTCCGAGATCGCCGACCACACGGCCAAGCCGATCCTGTTCACCGAGATCGGATGGACGGCCAATCCGGCGTCTCCGTACACCGGCAGCGACACCGACCAAGTCGACCTGATCGAGCGGTTGTTCGTGCTGACAACCGGGATCGACGTCCGCTACGCCGCCTACCTCGCCAAGAACGACTTCCCGACCTCGCTGATCGGATCCGGGAGCGCGTTCTTCGAGATCGGGCTTCGCGATCCGTCGGGCACCCCGCGTCCGGCCGACGCGGCGTGGCGCGCTGCGGTGGCGACGTACCAGCGCTGAGTGCCGGCCGTGTTCGCGTGTTGGCCGACGTGATAACCTCCGCGAAGGCGGGCGGCGATGGAGATTCGAGCACAGGGTCAGCTGGTGGCTGACGAGTACCGGGCGTTCTTCGAGGACAGCCCGGTCGGCAAGGTGATCGCCGCTCCCGACGGCACGATCGTCCGCGTCAACCGAGCTCTCGCGGCGATGCTCGGATACTCGACCGAGGAGCTGGAGGCCTCCTCGGTGCTCTCGTTCACCCACCCCGACGATGCTCCGGAGATTGTCGAAGCCATGCGCGTGCTGCTCGCCGGGGAGCGAACGCAGCTGAGTCTGGAGCAACGGGTCGTGGCCCACGGCGGACGCATCCTCTGGGTCCATGTCACGGGCGGAGTCCACCGTGGCCCGGATGGCGCCGTTCTTCACTTCCTCGCGCACGTCGTGGACGTCACCACGCAGCGGGAAGCCGAGATCCGCGAACGGGCGTCCGAGATGCGGTACCGCCGACTGTTCGAGTCTGCCAAGGATGGCATCCTGATCCTCGACGCGGAGACCGGCCGCATCGTCGACGTCAACCCGTTCATGACCGAGCTGACCGGTTACTCGCGGGAGGACTTCCTCGGTGTCCCACTCTGGGACATCGGACCGTTCGAGGATATCGCCGCCTCCAAGCTCTCGTTCGCCGAGCTACAAGCCAACGACTACGTCCGCTACGAGGACCTCCCGCTCAAGACCCACGATGGGCGCGAGGTCGCGGTCGAGTTCATCAGCAACGTCTATCGCGTCGACGAGGCGAAGGTGATCCAGTGCAACATCCGCGACATCCGCTCGCGCAAGCGCACCGAGGCCACCCTCGCGCGTCTGGCCGCAGCGATCGAGCAGGCCGCCGAGGCCGTCGTGATCACGGACCCCCAAGGCACCATCGAGTACGTCAATCCGGCCTTCGAGGAAGGGAGCGGGTACTCCAAGGCCGAGGTGCTGGGACGCAATCCTCGGATACTGCAGAGCGGCGTGCACGACGAGTCATTCTATCGTTCGCTCTGGAAGACGATCAGCAGCGGCGCGGTCTGGCGCGGACGTCTGGTCAACCGAAAAAAAGACGGTTCTCTCTACCATGAAGACGCGAGCATCTCGTCGGTGCGCGACTCGGCTGGCGCCATCACGAGCTACGTCGCCGTGAAGCGAGACGTCACCGCCCGCATCGCGCTGGAGGCGCAGTTCCTCCAGGCGCAGAAGATGGAAGCCATCGGGCGCCTCGCGGGGGGCGTGGCCCACGACTTCAACAACGTCTTGTCGGTGATCCTTAGCTACGCGGACCTGATCCGGGAGGACCTCGAGCCCAACGAGCCGATGCGCGCCGACATCGCCGAGATCCGGACCGCAGCGCTCCATGCAGCAACCCTGACGAGACAGCTCCTCGCGTTCAGTCGGCAGCAGGTCCTACAACCCAGGGTGCTCAACCTCAACGACAGCCTCGCCGCGACGGAGAAGATGATCCGGCGCCTTCTCGGCGCCGACATCGAGGTCACCATGCTCCCGGAGCCCGCCCTCGAAAACGTCTTGGCCGATCCGGGCCAAATCGAGCAGATCCTCATGAACCTCGCCGTCAACGCCCGGGACGCGATGAGCGACGGCGGCAAGCTGACCATCGAGACTGCGAACGTGACCCTGGACGAGAGCTACGCCGGCACCCACGGGGAGGTTCGCCCCGGCTCCTACGTCGCACTCGCGGTGAGCGACACCGGAATCGGCATGCCCCAGGAGACCCTGGCAAGGATCTTCGAACCGTTCTTCACGACCAAGGAGAAGGATCGGGGGACCGGGCTTGGCCTCGCCACCGTGTTCGGGATCGTCAAGCAGAGTGGGGGGCACATCTTCGTCTATAGCGAACCGGGCCAGGGCACGACCTTCAAGATCTACCTGCCAAAAGTCAGCGGCGCGGTTGCCGAGCCCCCGCCCCTCGAGCCGGGTGCTGCGCCGGCGCGCGGCAGCGCCACGATCCTCCTCGTCGAGGACGACGATCAGCTGCGCGTCGTCGCCCGCAACACTCTTCGACGGCAGGGGTACGTCGTCCTCGACGCACCGAATGCTGGGGAAGCCCTCCTGATCTGCGAGCAACACCCGGCCAACATCGACCTTCTGTTGACCGACGTCGTGCTTCCTCGAATGAGCGGACGGCAGCTTGCCGAACGCCTCGCACTGTTACGGCCGGCGATGAAGGTGCTCTACATGTCGGGCCACACCGATCAGGCGATTCTCCAACACGGCATCATCGACACGGGCGCGGCGTTTCTCCAGAAGCCGTTCACCCCGGCCTCGCTGACTCGCAAGGTGCGAGAGGTTCTCGGAGGCGTCGCCACGCGAAGATGATGTTCGCGACGTTGGCTCGCGGCGGATGTTGGCGAACGGGAGTGGCGCGGGGGGTCGTACGAAAACTCCTGACGAGGGAGAGTAGACCCACCCATGTCGCGCAAGAAGATGGATCCCGTCCAGCAGGCCCTCGCCGAGATCGAAGACGCGAAGGCCACCGGCAAGACCAAGCTCAGCGTGTACTGCGCGGACATCGATGTCGTGCGCGCGGCATGCGAGGTCACGTCCGTGACCGACCTCCGGCTGTCGGGTTCGTTGACCGCACTCCCCGAGGAGCTCGGGAACCTGGTCGCCCTCGAGACCCTCTCGCTCGAGAACAACGAGCTCACCGCGCTCCCCTCCACGATCGGCAACCTGACCTCGCTCGACACGCTGTACTGCTACAGCAACAAGCTCGAGACCCTGCCCCCGGAGATCGGCGCGCTCGGCAACCTCCGCAAGCTGTCGCTGTGGAGCAACCAGCTGCGCGAGCTTCCGCCCACGATCGATGGCTGGCAGGCGCTCACCGAGCTCGAGCTCAAGTGGAACAAGCTCCAGACGCTCCCCGACGCGATCGGTCGGCTGGCCCAGCTCGAGGAGCTCGATCTGGTGTCGAACGAGCTCACCGAGCTGCCGCGCACGCTCGCCGGGATGATCAAGCTGCACCGGCTCGGGCTCTCGAAGAACAAGCTCTCGAAGTTCCCCCTCGGCGTGCTCGACCTGCCGGCGCTCCGGGAGCTCGGCCTGGCTGACAACCAGATTCTCGACGATCCCCGACGAGATCTCCCGTCTGGTCAAGCTCGAGGTCCTGCGCCTGTCCGACAACCAGATCGCCGAGCTCCCGAAGGGGCTGTTCCGCCTCGCGGCGTTGACCTCGCTCGATCTCGAGAACAACCGCATCACCGCGCTCGACAAGGACCTCGGCAAGCTCGGCGAGCTCACCACGTTGAATGTCGAGGGTAACTCGATCGAGGGACTCACCGAGGAGGTGATCGAGACCGGAAAGGACGCGATCTTCGAGGCCCTCGGACTGGTCACTCCCACGGTGATCGAGGGCGACCTTCCGGACGATGTCGCGTCGGTGGTCAAGGCGGCGCGTCCGCGGCTCGAGCAGTTCCAGCGCGAGTGCAAGAAGAAGTCGCACTCGCGCGACATGCTGCCCAAGCTGATCGACTTCCTGATCGGCAAGACCAACGTGGTGCCGTCGATCCGGAGGCCCGATCACTACGGGTTCTCGACGCTGCCGAAGCACCTCGCCAAGCCCGAGGACTGGACGTTCATCGATCGCCGGATCCTGCGCTACATCGGCGGCCCGGCGTTCTACTACCGGCAACCCGGTCACGACTACTACACCGGCTATCACGACGACCTGTTCGGCTGGCTCGGGCCACAGCTCGAGGACGAGCCGGCGGACGGCGACCTGTTCGGGCCGATCGCCGCGGCGCTGACCGAAGCGGGCACCGGCGAGGAGACGCTCCTGCGCGCGAGCTTGCGCGAGCTCGGCGATGCGATGCTGCGTACCGAGGGTGGCCCGACGTCGTACGGTCGCTGGCTGATCGCCCACGCCGGCGACTGGATCGAGACCATCGTCGAGATGGCGCTCGACCGCAGCGGCATCCGCAACGGCGTGGTCGGCCTGTTCGTCGAGCACGCACCGGAAGCATTCGCGACCATCGCGCCCCGTTTGCTCGTACTCGAACCCGACGAGGAC
This sequence comes from uncultured delta proteobacterium, assembly GCA_963772655.1. Classification (GTDB taxonomy): domain Bacteria; phylum Myxococcota_A; class Polyangia; order Haliangiales; family Haliangiaceae; genus JABFXX01. The sequence continues at coordinate 2,049,412 of CAVYYE010000002.1, read as the reverse complement.
GGCAAGATCCACGCGCCACACGCGATGTACGAGCGGCTGTGCACGCTCGACCCCGTGCGCTACACGCCGCTGGTGCTCGACGCGATCGCCAAGGTCGAGCACGAGCCATGCCTGGCTTGTCGCGCGGAGCTCGCGAAGGTGCTCGCGGAGCGCTGCGGGCCGGCGCAACGCGCTCGCGCGTTCGAGCTCGCGATCGCGACGCTCGCCGCGGCGTCGGAGCGCGGCAACAAGGAGGACCGGCTGTGGTTCCCGTTCGCCGGCAAGTACGGCGACGGTGCACCGAGCTACGTGCGCTGGCTGTTGCGCACGTTCGGCCGCGAGGCCAAGGACGCGATCCTCGCGTTCGCCGAGAACACCCGCGTGTTCGACCTCGAGGTCGCCGAGGCCATCGCGCGCCACCTCGGCCAGGACGGCGTCGACGCGCTCGCCGAGGGGCTCAAGATGAAGTTCGACAGCGACGACATCGCACCGCACTTCCGGCGGATGTTCGCGATGCTCGCGCCCCTCGATTGGTCGAAGTACCACGACCGCGCGTGGGCGCTCGCCCGCTCGGAATATCGCCAGGTCCGGCAGACCGCGTGCATGGCACTCGCCCGCACCGGCGCACCCGACGTGTTGCAGCGCGCCCTCGAGTTGATCGACGAACGCAAGGCGCACCTTCGCGAGGCCGGCGTGTTGATCGCGACGCTGCTCCCCGGCGACCCCGCCGCCAAGCGGCTCGACGAGCTGATGCGCACCGAGACCAGCGACGACGTGCGCGATCTGATCGTCGCGCGCCGCTACGCGGAGAACGACAAGGTGACCGCCGCGGGCGCCGCCAAGCGCGTCGCGTCGGCGAAGCAGCGCGGCAAGCTCGCGAAGCCCGTCGCGAAATGGCTCGACGAGCGCAAGCTCGGGACGGTGGCGTTCAAGGGTGGCAAGAAGGTCGACGCCGATACCTTGCGCTTCCTGCTGTACCGGCAGACCCGGCGCGCCGACGTCGGGCAGGAGCCGGAGGCACGCGCGATCTACGCGTTGATCGATCGCGGGAAGTCCGCGGCGGCGGCCGCGAAGTTGCTCGCGCTGGTGCTGTCCAACGGGGGAGCCTCGGCGAAGAACCGGTTCGCGCTCTCGGTGATCGGTTCGATCGGTGGCGACAGCGTGATCGAGCCGCTCGAGAACCTCGCGATCGACTCGACCAACATCAACGCGGTTGCCACGCTCGGGCTGCTCGGATCGCACGAGGCCGCGCGCGCCCTCGATCGCATCATCCGCAAGTTCCGGATCAAGTATCCCAACGTGCGCGAGGCTGCCCAGGACGCGTTCGATCGCATCGCGCACGGCCTCGGCATCACGCGGTTCGAGCTCGCGGACTCGATGATCCCCGACTTCGGGTTCGTGCGCGGCGCCGGCTCGATCACGCTCGGCAAGGTCAAGGCGCGCGTCGTGATCGGTCCCGATCGCAAGCTGGCATTCTTCGACGAGAAGTTGGGCCGGGCGGGTGGGCAAGAAGCCAAGCCGATCAAGAACCCGGGCAAGGGCCTGACCGGCAAGCACAAGGCCGCGCTCGCCGAGTTGCGCGACGAGCTCGACGCCGCGAGCCGGACGCTGCGCGCGAACCTCGAGTACTACATGGTCGGCGGTCGGCGCTGGCCGGCGGACAAGTGGCGCAAGTTCTTCCTCGGGAATCCGCTCGCGTTCGCGTTCGCGCGGTCGCTGATCTGGTCGGCGGGTGCCGCGCGCGGCAAGCCGATCACGTTCCGTGTCGACGCTGCCGGCAAGCTCGTCGATCGATCCGGATCGGCGGTCACGATCGCGAAAGGCATGGAGGTCTCGATCGCCCATCCGCTCGAGCTCGACGGCCCGACGCGCGAGGCATGGGCCGCCGTGCTCGCGGCCGAGAAGCTATCGCCGCCGTTCGCGCAGCTCGAGCGCCCGGTGTTCGAGCCGTCCGACGACGTCCGCGGCAAGACGATGTCGTTCGAGTTCGAGGATCGGTCGCTCGTCGGGCTCACCTTCAAGTCACGCGCGGAACGCCTGGGCTGGCGGCGCGGCTCGGTGGTCGACGGCGGCGGCGTGTCGGCCTATCGCAAGGTGTTCGAGCGCCAGCAGATCGAGGCGTTCATCGGCACCGAGAACCTCGGCGTGGCGTCGTATCACGACGGCGACGTCACGCTGGGCGAGCTGTTCTTCGTCAAGGCGGGCTCGGTCGTCACCGGCAGCTACACGTACGACGAGCCGCGCGACCAGAGCGATCCGCGCCTGATCCCGCTCGGGTCGCTTCCCGCGATCGTGTACTCGGAGGCGATCGCGGATCTCCAGACAGTCACGCGTCAGGCTTCCGCCGACGACTGAGTCGCATGGCCGTCGATCCGGAGACCGAGCTGGAGCTCGCCGCACGCCGGCTCGAGGGCGCACGCCTGCGCCGCGTGGTCTATCTCGATCCGTTCGATGGCGGAGGCTTCGCGAGCGGGCACCCAGCAGTCGGGTCTTCCGCGGAAGCGAAGTCGGGAACCAAGGTCGACCGCGGGTCGCACCCCGATGGCGATCGCGTCGGCCTCGCGATGTTCCTCGAGCTCGCGACCGACCGCATCGTCTGTGTCCGGTGGTCGGACGACTTCGGGCTGCGCCACGGCTTTGGCGTCACGCTCTCCGACGTCGCCCTGATCGACGGCGATCAAGGCCGGCTCGACGACGTCACGCCCCGGTGGATCGGTGCGATCGGTCGGCCGATCACGCGCGCGTCGATCCGGTGGCGCTCGATCGAGGAGGATCTCCGCGGAACCTTCAAGATCGGGATCGCGATCCACGCCGATCACCTGTCGCGGCGCGATTACCCGGCGGCGCTCGAGCTCGATGTCGGTGACCGCCGGATCTCGATCGAGACCGGGTTCCAGAACCACCTGATCGTGCGGTTCGCCTGAGGGTCACGGCTTGGCGTGGGCCGCGATCCGATCGAGCGTGACGACGAGATCCGGCCGCCCGGCCGTGATCTGCGGGTCCGCGCGCAGCCGGGCGACCATCGCCAGCATCTCGTCGAACCGACCCTGCCGGTTCATCGCGTCGAGCAGCAGGTTGGCAGCGTACTCGGCGACCTCGGCGGTCGGGTGCTCTCGGAGCAGCGCTTCGAACCGGACCAGCGCGTCGGGCTGCTGCCAGCGCCACAGCGTGCTGCCGGCGAGAAACTGCATGCCGGGTAGATCGGGATCGTCAGCATCCAGCATCGTGACGTAGTGATCGAGCGCGTCGACCGTCGCCTGCACGCGCTTGGGCAGCGGCGATGCGTGCCACGGTCCCGTGGCGAGCGGAGGTGGCTGGATCGGGTCGGCCTTCAGCGAGCTCTTGCGCGCGAGCACCACCCGGTATGCGGTGTCGCGACAACTGTCCGTGCACCTCGCGAGGGCGTGCTCGTAGGCGTCTGCCGCCGCGTCCCATGCGGCGGCGGTGTTGTTCGCCTCGGCGATCGACCACGCGATCGAGGTCGTCGGAAGCGACGGCGGAGTCCGCGGTCGAGGAACCCGAGGCGAGGTCTGCGAGACCTTCGCAGCCGGAGCGGGAGCTCGATGTTCGGTGTGATCGCGACAGCCGCCGAACGTGATCCCCAAGAGCAACACACCCACCTTCATGGCGTCTGGACAGCGATCGTGTTGTTCGGTTGCGACCTGCCACCCTGACAAAGCCCCCGAGACGGCTTGACAAATTGGCAAGCCAACGATGCCCGGCTCGACGACAACCCGAGAAAAATCAACATCTTGATGGAATCAGAACTGGCGCGGGGCTTGTTACTCTCACCACGGTCATGTGGAATCAGCCCGGTCAGTCCCCGTTTCGACGGTTTGCCGCCGCCCACGTCGACAGCTCCGGAAGCACCGCGGGGTCGGCCGACGAACCCCGGGAGCTGCGGGCGGCGCCGGCGGATGCGGGCATCGTGCTGGTGGTCGATGACGAGGGGTCGATCGTCGAGTCGCTGACCAAGATCTTCCGTCGCGAGGGGCTCAACGTGCTGTCGGCGACCGACGGGAACGGTGCACTCGACCTGCTTCGCAAGCACCGGGTCGGCGTGCTGCTCACCGACCTGATGATGCCGCACACGACCGGCATGGACCTGCTCCGCGCGGCCAAGACGATCGCGCCCGAGACCGAGGTCGTGCTGATGACGGCCTACGGCACGGTCGAGACCGCGGTCGACGCGATGAAGGAAGGCGCGTACGACTTCGTCACCAAGCCACTCAAGCGTGCCCACGTCGTGCGAATCGTTCGCAACGCGCTCGAGAAGCAGTCGCTCCTGGTCGAGAACCGCAGCCTCAAGGCGCAGCTCGCCGAGAAGCGCCGCAAGGCGATCATCGGCGCGTCGCTGGCGTGGCGGCGCACGATGGACATCGTCATGCAGGCGGCGCCGAGCGAGGCGACCGTGCTGCTGCTCGGAGAGAGCGGCACCGGCAAGGAGCTACTCGCCCGCGCGCTGCACGAGAACAGCGCGCGCGCCAAGGGTCCCCTGATCGCGGTCAACTGCGCCGCGATCCCGGAGTCGATCCTCGAGGCCGAGTTGTTCGGCTACGAGAAGGGCGCGTTCACCGGGGCCGGCCAGGCGCGCGAGGGTCGGTTCGAGGCCGCGCACGGCGGGACGTTGTTCCTCGACGAGATCGGCGAGATTTCGCGCCACGTGCAGGTCAAGCTGCTGCGGGTCCTGCAGGAGGGCGAGATCGAACGGCTCGGCGGCAGTGGCAAGACGCGGCGGATCGATGTCCGCGTGGTCGCCGCGACCAACGTCAACCTCGCCGAGGAGGTCAAGGCGGGCCGGTTTCGCGAGGACCTCTACTACCGACTCAACGTGATCCCGGTGAACGTGCCGCCGCTGCGCGATCGCCGCGACGACATTCCGTTGCTCGCGCAGCACTTCGTGCAGGTCTACGCCGAGAAGAATGGCAAGGCGATCAGCGGTTGCTCGCCCACCGCGATCGAACGCCTGACCGGGTACGGCTGGCCTGGCAACGTTCGCGAGCTCGAGAACGCGATCGAGCGCGCCGTCGTGCTGACCCGCGCCGGCAACACGATGATCGACGAGGACGCGCTGCCTCGCGAGATTCGAGACGCCGTGGCATCCTCCGGGGGCCCGAGCAGCGGCTCGCCTCTGACCTTCCCGATCGGGATGCCGCTCGCCGAGATCGAGATGCGCGTGATCCACGAGACCCTGCGGCACACGCGCGGTGACAAGCGGCTGACCGCCAAGCTACTCGGCATCGCGACCCGCACGATCTACCGCCGGCTCGAATCGAGCGACGCCGACACCGATCCCGACCAGAAGGACGAGAAGGACACCGACTAGATGCAGGACATCATCAAGCGCTACTTCTGGGTCGTCGGTGCGCTGACCGTGATGGCGTGCGCCGTGTTCGCCGCCAAGGCGACGGCTCACATCGTCGAGGCCAAGTTCCTCGGCGACCCCGAGCACGCGCCGAAATCAGCCACGCCCCGGGTCCAGCGACCGACCACCCATTCGGCGACCCCGGCCCGCACCAAGGACGGCAGCCAGCTCGCGTCGCGCAACATGTTCTGCTCCGAGTGCACGCCCGCCGTGGTGGTGCCGACCGATCCGTCGTCGATCGCCCAGACCACGTTGCCGCTCCAGCTCCTCGCCACCAGCATCGGCGCCAACGAGGACCAGTCGTACGCGACCGTGGTCAACACCGAGAGTCAGGCGCAGGGCTCGTATTCGGTGGGCGACAAGCTCCCCGGCGCGAGCGGCCCGATCAAGACCATCCACTACAAGTACGTCGACTTCGAGAACTCGGGTCGCATCGAGCGCGTGCTCCTCGCCGGTGCGGCACCGCCGGTACAGAAGCCGACCCCGCAGAAGCCGCAGCGTCCGCACAACCGGCGCAACGACATGCAGGCGGAGCTCGACGCCGGCATCAAGAAGATCAACGACACCACGTTCGAGATCGATAAGTCCCTGGTCGACAAGGTGACCGCCAACCCGATGGCGTTCATGCGCGGCGCCCGCATCGTGCCCGCGATGAAGAACGGCAAGCCGCAGGGCATCAAGCTGTACGCGATCCGCCCGTCGTCGCCCTACGCCAAGCTCGGTCTCACCAACGGCGACACGCTGCAGTCGATCAACGGCTTCGAGCTGACCAGCGCGGAGAAGGGCCTCGAGATCTACGCCAAGCTGCGCGAGGCGACGTCCCTCGAGGTCGACGTCCTGCGCCGCGGCAAGCCCGTCACCCTCAAGTACACGATTCGATGATTCCCGTGAGTCGACCAGACAGGAACACGATGAAAGCCTTCCTTACGAAATTGATCCCGGTCGTCGCGATGCTCGGCATGCTCGCGCCGCGTCTCGCACACGCCCAACCGAAGGATGACGATCCGGACGACGACAAGGTCTACTCCTGCGGCAAGAGGACGACGGGGCAGGTCTCGGTCAGCTTCAAGCCGGAGACCGAGCTCAAGGACCTGATCACCTGGGTGATGGGGTTCACGTGCAAGAACTTCCTGCTCGATCCGCGAATCGTGTCGACCGGCAAGAAGGTCACGATCATCGCGCCGCTCAAGATGTCGCCGCACGAGGCGTACAACGTGTTCCTCGCCGCGCTGTCGACGATGGGGCTCACGGTGGTGCCGAAGGGCAACGTGATGCGGATCGTCGAGGCGCAGGCCGCGAAGAGCGAGACGCTACCGATCTACAAGGGCGGCATCCCCGCCAATCGCGATCAGGTGGTGCGCTACGTGTTGCGGCCGAACCACGCGTCGGTCGAGACGTTGCGCCAGGCGCTCGACGCCATGCGATCGACGGCCGGTAACGTCGGCGTCGCCGGCAACCTGCTGATCATCACCGACTACGCGAGCCAGGTCCGCGACATGCTGTCGCTCGCGCGTTCGATCGACGTGCCCGGCAACGCCGACGGCATCTACACGATCCCCGTGAAGCACGCCGACGCGACCGAGCTCGCGACCAAGCTCAACGAGATCCTCGGCATCACCGGCGGCGGCGCGAGCGCCGCGCCGCAGCGCCGGGTTCCCCAGGTGCAGCGCGGACGCGGGGCCCCCGCGGTCGCCACGCCATCGGCCTCCGACGTGTCCGGCGCGTTGCCGTCGAAGATCCTCGTCGACGAACGCACCAACACGCTGATCGTGGTGTCGAGCGAGCCCGGCTATCTGCGCGTCAAGGCGCTGGTCGCACGTCTCGACATCGCGCTCGACACCGAGGGCGGCACCTCGATCCACACCTACACGCTCGCCAACGCACTCGCCGAGGAGCTCGCCCAGACGCTCAACACCGCGCTCGGTCAGGCGCAGTCGCAGCAGCAGCAGCGCGGTGGTCGAGCGGGCCCCCAGCGTCCCGGCACGCCGCAGCCGCCGACCACGCCGGCTTCGCTCGAGGGCACCGCGCTCGAGGGACCGGTGCGGATCATCGGCGACAAGGCCACCAACTCCCTGATCATCATGTCGAGCGGCCGCGACTTCCTGGCGATCAAGCGCGTGATCAAGGATCTCGACGAGCCGCGCCGGCAGGTGTTCATCGAGGCGTTGATCCTCGAGGTCCAGCTGAGCAAGGAGCTCGATGTCGGCACGTCGTCGCACGGCGGCTATCCGACGTCGCGCGGCGACCTGCTGATCGGCGGCGTCCAGACCCCGAACCTCAAGTCGCTCGACCTGACGTCGCTGGTCAGCGCGAACGGCTTGATCGGCGGTCTGATCGGCGCGCCGCTCACCAACTCGCAGACGTTCCTCGGCACCAGCATCCCGTCGTACGGCCTGCTGTTCCAGGCGCTCGCGACCCAGGACAACACCAATATCCTGTCGGCGCCGCACATCATCGCGATCGACAACGAGAAGGCCGAGTTCTCCGTCGGAAACAACATCCCGTACAAGGCCGGCCTGTCGTTCGGTGGGATCGGCCTGCCGCAGGGCGGCGCCGGCGGGCTCGCCGGGTCGATCGGCCAGAACATCCAGCGCGAGAAGCTCAACCTGGTGCTCAACGTGACGCCGCACATCTCGAGCAACGACAGCGTGCGGCTCGAGATCGAGCAGGAGACCAAGGACATCGGCGGCTCCGACCCCGAGCTCGGTCCGACGTGGACCGAGCGCAAGCTCAAGACCCAGGTCGTGGTCAGCGACCAGCAGAGCGTGGTGATCGGCGGTCTGATCCAGGAGCGCGACATCTACAGCGTCGCCAAGGTGCCGCTGCTCGGCGACATCCCGCTGCTCGGCTACCTGTTCAAGTACACCAAGAAGACCAAGAAGAAGACCAACCTCCTGATCCTGCTGACCCCGTACATCATCAAGGACCAGCTCGACCTCCAGGCGATCCGCGAGCGCAAGGTTCGCGAACGCGAGGAGTTCGTGCGCTCGTTCAGCACGCTCAACGAGATGAAGTACTCGCCGAAGACCGACTACCGCCGCAAGCGCGGGCTGGTCGAGGAGATCAATCGCTCGGTGCTCGGGGTCGAGCAGGATCTCGAGCAGCTTCGCCAGATGAGTCAGCGGCAGGCCGTCGAGGGCGGCATCGTCGATTACATCCCGTCGGCGGATCAGCCGGCGGCGACGCCGACCCCCACGCCGGCGCCGCCGCGTCCCGCGGTCCGGACGCCCCGGGTGAGAAGGAAGTAGCGTGGACTCGCCGTACTTCCCGAACATCGATCCGGGTGGCCCGACCGGCCCCGGACCCCAGCCGACCGGCGTGGTCACGCCGTTACTCGGCGAGATCCTGGTCGCGCGGTGCGGGGTCGACGCCAGCGCGATCGAGCGTGCGCTCGCGAAGCAGGTGGAGGAGGGCGGGCTGCTCGGCGAGATCCTGATCCGGCTCAAGCTGATCGACGACGATCAGCTCGCGCTGGCGTTGTCGGTGCAGTCCGAGATCGACTACCTCCGCGAGCTGCCCACCGCCGAGGACATCCCGGTCGAGCTGATCGAGAAGTTGCCGATCAACTTCGCGCGCCAGCGCCTGGTGTTGCCGCTCGGGCGCAGCCAGAGCGGGCGCGTGATGGTCGCGATCGCCGATCCGAGCGCGGTCGACGTGATCGATGCCGTCGGCGTGCTGCTGGCGGAGCCGGTGGAGCCGGTGGTGGCCTCGGCTAGCAAGATCACCGACCACATCAACAAGACCTATACCCGGCTGCGCGGAGGCGCCGAGCTCGAGGAGAGCGCCAGGGACGACGACGAGGGTGGTGAGGAGTTCCAGAGCGAAGAGCTCGTCGACATGCTCGACGCCAACGACGAGGCGCCGATCATTCGTTGGGTCAACTCGCTGATGTTCCAGGCCGCCAAGGACGGAGCATCCGATATCCACATCCGGCCCGGCGAGAAGGACATCATCGTTCGCTACCGGGTCGACGGCGTGCTGCGCGAGGCCAAGCGCGCTCCCAAGAAGTTCCAGCAGTCGATCGTCGCCCGCGTCAAGATCATGGCCGGGCTCAACATCGCCGAGAAGCGGTTGCCGCAGAGCGGTCGCATCCGGCGCAAGATGGCCGGCAAGGACGTCGACATGCGTGTCGAGACCGCACCGACGGCCGGTGGCGAGAGCATCACGATCCGTCTGCTCGACCGCAGCTCGGTGTTGCTCGGGCTCGCCGACATCGGATTCGCCGACGATCACCTCGAGCTGATCCGCGGCATCATCGCCAGGCCACACGGCATCCTCCTGGTCACCGGTCCTACCGGTAGCGGTAAGACGACCACGCTGTACGCGTGTCTCTCGGAGATCAACTCGCCGGAGCTAAACATCCTCACCGTCGAGGATCCCGTCGAGTACCAGCTCGAAGGCATCTCGCAGACCCAGGTCAATTCGAAGATCGATCTGACGTTCGCCAACGGGTTGCGCTCGTTCCTCCGCCAGGATCCCGACGTCATCATGGTCGGCGAGATTCGTGACCGCGAGACCGCCGAGGTCGCGATCACCGCGTCGCTCACCGGTCACCTCGTGTTCTCCACCGTCCACACCAACGACGCGGCCGGCGGCATCACGCGTCTGGTCGACATGGGGATCGAGCCGTTCCTCGTCGCGTCGTCGCTGGTCGGTCTGCTCGCCCAGCGTCTGGTGCGTCGACCGTGCTACGAGTGCGCGCGTCCGGTGCAGCCGTCGGAGGAGATGCTCGTCGAGCTCGGGCTCGATCCGGCCAAGTTCTTCGCCGGTCAGTACCACTTCCCCAACGTCAAGGGCATGCGGCCGCCGCCGCCGGGTACGGTGCTCGAGCCGGTCGGTTGTCCCGCGTGCCAGCAACTCGGCTACCGCGGTCGTACCGGTATCTACGAGATGCTCATGGTCAACGATGCCGTGCGCCGACTCGCGCTCGAGAAGGCCGATGCCGGGTCGATCCGCAACGTCGCCGTCGACGGAGGCATGGTGTCGCTGCGCTACGACGGCGCACGCAAGGTCGTGCTCGGGATGACCACGCCCGAGGAAGTCATGCTGATGACCGCGGAGTCGGGAGACTAGTCCGATGCCGATGTACGCCTACAAGGGAGTCGGTCAGAACGGCAAGAACGTGACCGGTTCGCGCGAAGCGGACACCCCGAAGACCTTGCGGCAGATGCTGCGCAAGGACGGCGTGCTGGTGACCTCGTTCGAGCTGACCAAGGGTGGCAAGGCGGCGAAGGCGCAGGCCGCGAAGAAGGGTGGCGGGCTCGGGCGCGAGGTCGATCTCGGCGGGCTGTTCGGCGGCGTCAAGAAGGCGGAGGTCGCGGCGTTCACGCGGCAGATGGCGACCCTGCTCAAGAGTGGGATCCCGCTCGCCGAGGCGATGACCGCGCTCGTCGAGCAGATGGACAACCAGCGGTTCAAGGCCCAGCTGTCGGAGGTCCGGACCGCGGTCAACGAGGGTAGTGCGCTCGGCGACTCGCTCGCCAAGTACCCCAAGCTGTTCGACGAGCTCTACGTGTCGATGGTCCGCGCCGGCGAGCTCGCGGGCAACCTCGATGACGTGCTCGCGCGCCTGGCCGACTTCCTCGAGGCGTCGCAGAAGCTCAAGTCCAAGGTCACCGGCGCGATGATCTATCCCGCGGTGATGGTGATCATCGGAACCGTCATCATCGCGATCCTGATGATCAAGGTGATTCCGGAGATCACCAAGACGTTGGTCCAGCAGGGCAAGGACCTGCCGATCAACACGCGGTTCCTGATCAACACGTCGAAATTCGTCGGTAACAACTGGCTGATCCTGCTGGTGCTGATCATCGGTTCGATCGTCGGATTCACGGCGTGGAAGAACTCGCCGAACGGCAAGCCGGTGTGGCACCGGTTCGTGCTCCGGATCTGGGTGCTCGGCCCGCTGGTCCGCGTGATCAACGTCGCGCGGTTTTCTCGCACGCTCGGCACCATGCTCCAGGCCGGCGTGCCGCTGCTGCGTGCGCTCGACGCCGCCAAGATGACCATGGGCAGCGTGATCCTTCAGGGCGCGGTCGACGATGCCAAGAAGGCGGTCACCGAGGGCGAGTCGCTGGCCACCACGCTCAAGAAGTCCGGACAGTTCCCGCCGACGATGATCCACATGACCGCGGTCGGCGAACGCGCCGGCCAGCTCGACCAGATGCTCGAGCGGATCGCCATGGCCTACGAGTCCGAGATCGAGACCAAGCTCACGCGATTCATCGGCCTGCTCGAACCTCTGATGTTGCTCGGGATGGGCGTCACAGTAGCCTTCATCGTGATCTCCGTGATGCAGCCGATCATGGATATGGGTCAGCTCTCGGGTCCCAAGTGACCCAGACAATGAAAGGGAACAGTCACATGCGCACGTCGAGTCTTCTCTCTGGTCTTCGTCTTCGCGAGCAAACTCTCGCGGAGGCGGGACATGGTCGCTCGCGACTCCAGCTCATCCGCCGCAAGGCACAGCGCGGCCTCACGCTGCTCGAGATCATGATCGTGATCGCGATCCTCGGCCTTCTGGTCGTGATCGTCGTGCCGCGCGTGATGGACGCGTTCGGCAAGTCGAAGGTCGACCTCGCCAAGGTCCAGGTCGACAAGTTCGCGAACGACTACTACCAGCGGTGGGCGATCCAGAACAACGACAAGGGTTGCGCCGACGCCACGATCGAAGAGATCGGCAAGGCGGTCGACAGCAAGATGACTCCCGAGGAGTTCAAGGACCCGTTCGGTCACACGATCAAGATCGCGTGCGAGGAGGAAGGCAAGTTCAAGGGCATCTACTCGTTCGGCGAGAACGGCAAGGACGACAACGGCACCGGCGACGACATCCGGTCGTGGGAGCGCGTCAAGAAGTAGCCGATGCCGGTCCGCGGGCGACATAGCGAAGGGCTACAGCGCGGGTTCACCCTGCTGGAGCTGATGATCGTGATCGCGATCATCGGGGTCGCGATGTACGTCATGGGGACCGCATTCAATCGCGTGACCAAGGCCAACCTCGTCGAGGATGTCGACGAGCTGGCGGCGATGCTCCGGCGTGCGAGTCAGCTCGCGATCGAGAGCGGCGAGCAGCACCGCGTCGTGTTCGACATGGAGAAGGGGGTGTACCGGATCGAGGTATGCCAGGGCGCGGTGGGGCTGGTTCGCCAGCAGGCGGTCGAGCAGGAGCAGGACGACAAGGAAAAGACCGAGGAGGCGGTCGCGCGCGGCAAGGAGCGGCTCCGCGACCTGCCCGAGGACGCGCTCGCTGTCGGCGATCCCGACGAGGCGGTGAAGCGGGCCAAGGCGATCGCGGGTCACCACATCGCCGATCGCACGTGCGTGCCCGCGACCGAGGGCGTGTCGGGCGTCAACCACGGCATCACCAAGCAGAAGGTCCAGGTCGGCGAGCGCGACGCGGAGTGGATCCGCAACCTCAACCCCAAGGCCGGGATCAAGTTCGCCGAGATCTGGGTCCAGCATCGCGACGAGGGCGTCAAGGAGGGCGAGGTCGCGGTCTACTTCTTCGCCAACGGATCGGCCGAGAAGGCCGTGATCGAGATCCAGGACGACGACAAGAACTACCGCAGCGTGATGGTCAACGGCCTGACCGGTCGGGTCACGCAGAAGTCGGATCGACTCGCCGACGTCGACGAGGTGATGTTGCGCAACATCCTCGGCGACAAGGAGAAGGCGAGGGAACAGCGGCGATGACCCCCGCGATGTCAGATCGGCGGCGCGGCTTCACGCTGCTCGAGGTCATGGTCGGCCTCGCGATCCTCGGGTTCTCGCTCGTGGTGCTCATCAAGTACGCGTCGAGCAGCATGGCGACCGCGCGCCGCGCGCAGATGATGGGCGTGGCGACCGACCTGTCGCGCGGCAAGATGTACGACATCGAGGAGAAGCTGCTCAAGGACGGCTTCACCGATACCGATCAGTCCGAGGAGGACGAGAAGTTCGACGACGAGGGCTGGCCCAACATCACGTACTCGTACAAGGTCGAGCAGGTCGAGCTCCCCGGCTGGCAGGAGCTGCAAGCGATGGCGCAGGGGCGGCAGCAGGGCTCCGGTGAGGGCGACGGGGACGGCAGCGGTAGCGACGGTGGCGGCGGGTTCCAGGACAGCGCGCTCGGCGGGATGCTGTCGCAGCTCGGCGGGTTCGGCGGTGGCACCGGTGGCGATGCCGCCGGGTCGATCGACGCGCAGGCCGGCGCGGCGTTCATCCAGGGTCAGTACCAGATGGTCCAGGAGGTCCTGAAGGCGTCGATCCGGAAGGTCACGCTGACGGTGAAGTATCCGACCGTCGGCGGCGAGGACGACTCGATCACCACGGTCGCGTACTTCACGGACGCGGCGGCGATGGACAAGGTCCTGATGGGCCTCGGCTCGCAGGATCTCGACGACCAGGGAAGCGGAAGCGGAAGCGGCTCGAACGGATCGAGTGGATCGAGCGGATCGAGCGGATCGAGCGGATCGAGCGGGAGCCGGACGCCGACGCGAACGACGAACCCCCGAGGTGGCAAGTGAGCCGCCGCCGCACGCAGATCGGCCTGACCCTGATCGAGGTCATGATCGCGACCGCGATCATGGCCGCGATGATGGCGATCGCGTGGGGCACCATCAAGAGCACGCGCGAGGCCCGCTCGACCTACGAGTCGTTCGAGGAGCGCAACCACGAGCTGCGCATGGCGCTCGGCCAGATCACCAAGGACTTCGAGGCCGCGTACCTGTCGAAGAACGAGGACACCAACGCCACCCACCCGCGCACCATGATGATCGCGCGGCCGGGTTCCAAGGCGCCGTCGGAGATCCGGTTCTCGACGCTCGACCACCGCGTGCTGTGGGCGGACGCCAACGAGTCCGAGCAGACCGTGATCTCGTACTTCATCCACGACGACCCCGATCCCGATCACCACGGGACCAGCGACTGGATCCGCCGCGAGCAACGCCGGCCCTCGAACCTGCTCCCCGAGGACGAGCCCGCCGAGTACGACATCCTGATCCACGACCTCGTGAGCGCCAAGCTCGAGTTCTGGAACTGGAAGAACCAGGAGTGGCAGGACACCTGGGACACCACGCAGTCCGACGGGCAGAAGGGCTGGTTGCCCAGCCGGGTGCGCATCACGATCACGATCAAGAACGCCGGCGACAAGGACTACAAGCTTTCCACCGAGGCGCGGATCCTGATGCAGGAACCGCTCAACTTCGTGCAGTGACATGAGCATCCCGAACCACATCTGGACCTTCCTGACCCGCGAACGCGGGCGTCGCACCGGTGTGCGCAAGAGGAAGCGCCGGCAGCGAGGCATCGCGTTGATCGCGGTGCTGGTCGCGATCTCGATCATCCTCGTGCTCGCGAGCCAGTTCGGAACCAATACCAACGTCGACATGTTCGCGGCCGCCAACCATCGCGACGAGATGCGCGCGCACTTCCTCGCGCGCAGCGCGATCGATCTGTCGGAGCTCGTGATCCGGCTGCAACAGCGAATCGACAACATCAAGCAGCTGCGCGGGCAGGTCCAGATCACCGACTTCGCCGACCAGGTGCTGCTCGCGTTCTGCGGCGGCAGCGAAGAGGTCAAGAGCGCGATCGGGTTCTCGCCGCAGAACGTCAAGGGCCTCGGTGCCGACGTCGGGACCTGCGGCATCGTCAACCAGCAGATCACGACCGAGGACGACAAGCTCAACGTCAACTGCCTCAACGGCAACGACGCCACGGCCGCCACGTTCAAGAGCGCGCTCGACGCGCTGTTCTACTTCCCCGCCTACGATCCTGTGTTCGACGAGCCCGATGCCGAGGACTATCGCCGCGACCGCAACACCCAGGTGGCGGCGATCGCCGACTACATCGATTCGAACGGGCTCAGGCTCCGCGACCGCGGCACCAACGAGGAGTACGGGTACGAGAGCCTCCGCGATCCGTACCGCGAGAAGAACAACTACCTCGACACGATCGGCGAGATGAAGCTGATCCGCGGTGTCGACGACCGGTTCTGGACGCTGTTCGGCAACTCGTTCACGGTCTACGGCCAGTGCAAGATCAACCTGTCGGCGCTGTCGAACACGCAGCTGATCGCCGCCGTGCTGTACCTGTCGGCGAAGAACCCGAACGACCCGGTGATCCTCGATCCCAAGAAGCTGTTCACGCTGGCGTCGCTGGTCGCGCGCGCCAAGCAGTTCGGCGAGCAGTTCACCACCGTCGATGACTTCATCACCTACGTGAAGGATCCGTCGGCGGCGCTGACCTCGCTCGCCGGCGACGCGAGCAATCAGATGGCCGGTAGCGCGGCCACCGCCGGGCTCGGCGCGAGCATCCCGGGGCTGACCGGTCCCGACAAGCTCAAGCTCGAGCTCGACAAGCAGAAGCTGTCGCAGCTCGCGAACGCCGGACCGCGCCGCACCTATCGCGTGCGCGCGTGGGGCGAGATTCCTCGCCGCGCGAAGGACGCCGAGGGCAAGCCGCTGTTCTCTCCGATCCGGACCACGATCACCGGCGTGTGGGACACCAAGGTGGTTCCGCAGAACGCACGCCAGAACCCGGCTCCCAAGGGGGCCTGGGTCTACCTGAGGGAAAACTGAAATGGCGAGTCGAGTGTTTGCAATCGATCTCGGCGCGTGGAGCGTGAAGCTCGCCGTTGCCTCTCCGGGGCTGCGTGGCGCGACGTTGCTCCACGTGGTCGAACGCTTGGTGCCTCCGGCTCCGGGAGGGGCGGATGGGCCAGATGGCGCTCAGGCATCGGCCGAGCAGCGGGCCAAGCTGGTCCTCGCGGAGCTGATCCGCGAGCTCAAGCTCGAGCACGACACCGGCTACCTCGGCGTGTACGGCGACCAGGTGTTCACCCAGGTCCTCGAGTTCGGGTTCAAGCACCTGCGTCGGGCAGAGCTCGAGAAGGCTGTGGGTGGCGAGCTCGAGGGCGTGGTGCCGGTCGATCTCGAGGACATGGTTTACACGTTCGAGCAGATTCCGGCGGTGCCGGAGTCCCCGGTACCCGCCGGCGTTCCCGGCGTGCCGACGCGCGGGATCGGGGCGCCCGATCGCGGCCGCGTCGCGCTGCCTGCGGAGGGCATGCGCGTCCTGACCTACGCGATGCACCACGATCGTGCGGAGGAGCTCCTCGAGATCGGGCGCGAGTCCGGGTTCGAGGTCCGCGGCATCCTGGCGTGTGGCGGTGCAGCGGCGCGGCTCGTCGATCGCGTACCGTCGCTGGCACGCGCGCGCACCGATGGCCCGGTCGCGGTGATCGACATCGGACACGAGCGCACCGACGTCGTCGTGGTGTCGGGCGGCAAGGCGGTGTTCTCCCGCAGCGTCGCGCGCGCCGGCAAGCAGGTCACCGAGGCGATCGTCCGCGGGTTTCCGCACCAGCGGCTGTCGTGGGAGGACGCCGAGCGCGCGAAGCACTCCGACGGCTTCGTGGCATCGCAGGCCGAGCCGCCGGCATCGCCGCAGTGGGCACGGATCCACGAGGCGCTGATCTCCGAGCTCGCGCCGTTCGCGCGCGATCTCCGGCAGACCCTCGCCGCGTGTCGCGCGAAGACCGGGTTCGCGCCGATCGCGGCGCTCGTCGTCGGTGGCGGCTCGCGGCTGCGCGGCATGGCGTCGTTCCTCACCGAGCAGCTGGGGCTTCCCGTGTGGCGGCCGTCGAACGACGACGCGATCGCGATCGCCGGGCCCAAGCTCGGCGCCGAGACGCTTCCCGATTCACCGCTTCGCGCCGCGATCGACAGTGCGGCGATGACGATCGGCATGGCGTACGATGCGGCCGGCGGCAGGCCGCTGTTCGACCTGCGCTCGGGCGCGCTCGCGGTGCGGATGGACCTGTCGTTCATCCGCGCGAAGGCGGTGCCGCTCGGTGCTGCTGCCCTGCTGATCGCCGCGTTCGCCGCCGGCAACGCGTACACGGATCTCTATCGGCTACGAAAAGCCGAGAAGACCCTCAACGCGCGGCTCGCCACCGAGAGCGCGCAGGCGTTCAACGGCAAGTCCAAGAGCGTCGACGAGATCCTCGCGATGGAGGAACCGGGTGGGGGCAAGGGACGCGCGTCGCCGCTCCCCAAGAACACCGCCTACGACCTGCTGCTCGAGATCTCGAGCAAGGTCCCGCCGAAGGACAAGATCACGCTCGACATCGACAAGCTCGACATCAGCGACACCAAGGTCGAGCTGTCGGGCACGGTGAAGACGCCGGAAGAGATCGACCTCCTGGTCAGCGCGCTCCAGGACATCAAGTGCTTCAAGAAAGACGGCATCACTCGCGGTCCCACCGAGACCGAGGGCGAGCTCAAGAAGTTCAAGCTCACGATCGCCGCGAGCTGTATGTGAGAGGACGCCATGGCCATCGCTGACCGAGCACGAGACTACTGGGACCGGATCTCGCCCCGCGAGCGCAAGCTCGTGGTGTTCCTCGCCGCCGTCGTACCCCTGTCGCTCGCCCTGTGGCTCGGCCTGGCGATCCGCGACGGTCTGGTCGACATGGAGAAGCGCAACCAGGACACGCGCGACGCGCTCGAGATTGTCGAGCGCATCCGGGTGAACGGCATCGACACCCACCAGGATGCCGGGCCAAAGATTCCCGACCAGCCGATCCCGCTCGAGACCTACGTGTCGAAGGCCGCGGAGAAGGTCGGCCTGGCGTTCAAGGGGTCGATCGACACCCGCAAGGCGACCAAGAACGGGTTCGTCACCACCACGGTGTCGTGCGCGCTCGATAACGTGTCGACGGAGCAGCTGCGCGCGTTCCTGCAAGACGTCGAGAGCGGCGAGAAGATCGTCGCGGTGACGCATCTGAGCGTCAAGCGCGACTGGCGCGACAAGGAGAAGCTCGACGCCAACCTCGAGATCTCGACGTACTCGAACGCCGAGAAGAAGAAGAGCGAGGACAAGGGCGACGACAAGGCCGGGTCCGAGGACAAGAAGGGCAGCTGACAGATGGCCAAGCTCCCCGTTCGCCTCCCTCAGTTCGGTCCTCGCACGCGCAAGCTGCTGTTCGTGCTCGGCATGGTGCTGCTCGCGTTCGTGTCGTTCCTGTTCGCGTTCCAGCTCGTGTTCCCGTACGACCGCGTGGCCGATCGGATCGAGGCGATGGCGGCCGCGAAAGTCGACCTCCACATCGGGAGCGTCGCGCGCAGCGTCATCCCCGGTCGGTTCTATCTCAAAGACGTCACGCTCAAGACGCACCCGACGAAGGAGGAGCTCGACCACGCGATGGCGATCGCCGATCCCAAGGAGCGCGACAAGCAGCTCGCGCTGGCGTCGACCACGGTGTTCGTCGACGAGATCGAGGTCGACATCGGCCTGTTGCCGCTGATCGGTGGCAAGGCGTCGATCGACTTCGTCGCCAAGCTCGACGACGGTCGGATCTCGGGCAACTTCGGGATCTCGAAGTCGGGAACCTCGGTCTCGATCGAAGGGAGCGACGTGCCGTCGGAGCGGTTGCCGATGCGCGAGGCCCTGTCGAACCTCCCGATGTCGGGCATCGTCAACTTCGACGTCTCGCTCGATCTCCCGAACGAGAAGCTCAAGACCGGCAAGATCGGTCCCAACTGGACGCACGCCGATGCGACCGCCGAGTTCGAGTGCCCGAGCGGGTGCGTGATCGGCGACGGCAAGGCCAAGCTCAAGCTCAAGGCCAAGAACTCGCGCAGCCAGGCGTTCGCAGGAGAGGGCACGGAGTTCGGTCGGGTCAAGATCCAGTCGCTGCTCGCACAGGCCGAGCTCAAGGACGGCAAGTTCGACATCACCAAGCTGGACGTGCAGTCGAGCGACCTCGAGCTCCACGTCGATTACACGATGACGCTCGCCGAGAACATCGACCAATCGGCGGTGCTCGGGTGCATCCGCTTCAAGCCGACAGCCGCGCTGCGCAAGCGTGAACCCAAGACCTACGATCAGATCCTCTTGACCGGTGCGGCGCGCGACATGTCGACCGGGCTCGACAACATCAAGCTCCAGGGCACCTTCAAACACCTCCGGAAGCTGGCGAAGCTGTGTGGACCCAACGCCGCGGGTGGTCGCGATATCGATAGCACGCCGAGCCGCCCGAACCTCACGGTGCACACGCCCGACGCGCCGCTGCACGCGCCGACGCCGCAAATCAAGCCGACGCCCGCGCCGCCACCACCTCCGACGACGGCGATCCCCAAGCCGACGCCCACCGTCCCGCCGGGCGATCCGCGTCTCGGTTCGGCCAGCGGTCCGGGCTCGAACGGTGCGGGTGCGGGTGCGACCGGTGCGGGTGCGACCGGGGCCCCGGCCGGCTCGGGCTCGGATACCGACGCCGCCGAGCCGCAACCGGTCCCCGAGCCGGGCAGTCCGGAAGCCGACGGCGTTCGCTAGTCAGGCTAGGGTCCGAGGCCGACCCACTCGGCGCCGTCCTCGCCGATCTCCTTCTTCCAGATCGGCACCCGCTCCTTGAGCCGATCGATCATCGCGCGACACGCGGTGAACGCCTCGGCGCGGTGGGGCGCTGCCGCGGCGATCACGACCGCGAGGTCGCCGATCGCGAGCGTGCCGACCCGGTGCTCGACGGCGAGCCGGGTACCGACGAGCTCGGCCTCGATCTCTTCGCACAGCCGGGTCATCTCGCGGATCGCCATCGCGTCGTAGGCCGAGTACTCGAGGCGCTCGATGGCGACGCCACGGCTGTGGCGGCGCACCGCACCGGTGAACGTGACCACGCCACCCATCCCCGGGCCGCTGACCGCGTCGACGACGCGATCGAGGGACAGCGGCGTGGCGAGCAGCTTCACGTGACGCGCGGGCGCGCCTGCACCGCCGGCGACCGGCGGGATCAGCGCGACCTCGTCGCCCTCCGCGATCACGTGATCGTCGTCGACCATCTCCTGGTTGACGGCGACCCGGAACCTGCCGCGCAACGCGGCGATCGCCGGGTACTGCTTCGCGAGCGCATCGACCAGGTCTTGCACCCGGTTGCCGTTCGCGAGCTCGAACGCTTCTCGATCTCGTCCGATCCGTTCCTTGAACACCGCGAAGTACAGCAGCGTGACGCGCATGTAGAGTTCCTACCGTGACGCGACGCTCGCGGGCAACGGACGATCTCACCACGCACGTACGCGCGTTGTATCGATCGATCTACGCGGTGGCTCGGCGGATTCCCGAGGGGCGGGTTGCCACCTACGGCCAGGTCGCCGAGCTCGCCGGGATTCCCGGCGGCGGCCGGGTCGCCGGCGCCGCCATGAAGGTGTCCAAGCCCTCCGATCGACTGCCGTGGCAGCGCGTGATCGGCAAGGCCGGCAAGACCCGTGGCCGGATCGCGATCCACGATCCGGTCGGCGCCGCGGTCCAGCGCCAGCTGCTCGAGGACGAGGGCGTCACCGTCGGCGACACCGGCCTCGTCGATCTCGGCGTGTTCGGGTGGTTGCCGGCGACCCAGTCGCCGCTCGCGAAGTCTAGAGCCGGATCAGCCCGCGCCGCATCGCCTCGACGACGGCCTCGGTCCGCGTCGAAGCGCCGAGCTTCATCATCACGCCGTTGACGTGGAACTTCGCGGTGTGATCGCTGATGCCGAGGCGATCCGCGATCAGCTTGTTCGACAGACCTTCGCTGAGCAGCTGCACGACCTGACGCTCGCGCTCTGTGAGATCTCCACGACCCTTGGTCTTGCCGCCGGGGTGCTCGCTCGACGGGACCACTGGAGGCTGCGGCACCAGCGTGCTCGCGAGATCCGAATCCACCACCGTGAGGCCACTGCGCACCGCCGCGAGTGCCGCGTGAAGTCCCGGACTGTCGACCTGATCCCGAAGCACGACACCACGCGCGCCCGCCGCGATCGCGGGGGCCACGTGCGCTGGGTCTCCGACCACCGCCACCACCGGCATCTCGAGCGTCTTGAGCTCGGCGAGCCGCGACAACGTCTTGCCGGGATCGTTTCCGGCATCCCACAAGGCCACCTCGGCGCCATCCTCGACGACGCTGATCGAGCTGTTGTGAGCGAACAGACTCGAGAGGCCGGTACGGAGCAACGGATCCTCGGTGAGGAGAGCGACCTTGATCGGGTCGGTCACGGCAGCGATGGGCGTGTCGGGATTGCGGGTCATGGGAGGAACTTTCTCGGGTGGTGCAACAGGAACTTCATGAAAGTTGTGCACGCCGGGCGGCCGGGTCAACCCTCCCTAGACGGGTAGGAATGCCATCGAACTCCGCGCCATCCCTGTCGGTTTTCCGACAAGCCCTCCCTCAAAGACCTTCGTAGACCTCGCCGATCGCCCGATATCACCGTCCTCGGTTGGGAGTGAGGATGCCGTCATGGCCCAACCCGCTCTCGATACGTTTCACGCCCTCGATCAAGCGCTGGCCGCCGCCGTCGCGACCGCCGCTCCCTTCACCGTCCATGTTTCTCGCAACCGCTCCGGCGGTACCGGGATCGCGTGGGCGCCCGATCTGGTGATCGGTGCCAGCTTTCACACTCCGGATCGCACGCGGATCGGCGTGCTCGTCGACGACGACCTCGAGTTTCGGGATGCCGAGGTGATCGGGCGCGATCCGGGCACCGATGTCGCGCTGCTGCGCGTTCCGTCCAAAGACCTGACGCCCGCGACGCTGCGCGACGACGTGTCGACGCTCGCGGTCGGAAACCTCGCGCTCGCCCTCGGTCGGCCCGGTCGCACGGTGCGCGCGTCGCTGCGTTCGATCGGCGTGTTCGGTCCATCGTTCCGCACGCCGCACGGCGGCACGCTCGATCGCTACATCGAGTCCGATCGCCAGATCCCGCGCGGGTTCGCCGGCGGTCCGTTGATCGATGCGGACGGCGCGGTGATCGGGATGAACACCCGGACGCTGTTGCGCGCCACCGATCTGGCGGTGCCGGTCGCCACGCTGCGTCGCGTGGTCGACGAGCTGTTGCAGCACGGATCGATCCGGCGCGGGTACCTCGGCGTCGGCGCCTATCCCGCGCACCTCACCGGCGCGCTCGCGCAGCTCGCGGGACGCGATCGCGGTGCGCTGGTCGCCAGCCTCGAGGAGGGTGGACCCGCCGAGACCGCCGGCGTGATCGTCGGTGACATCCTGATCGAGCTCGATGGGGTCGCGATCACCGGACCCGAGGGTCTGCGCGCGACACTCCTCGATCGCGCCGGGCAGAGCGTCGACGTCTCGGTGCTGCGCGGCGGTGCCAGGGTCGATCTGACGGCGGCGATCGGGAGCCGATCGTGAGTGAGGTCGCCACGCCCGCCCCCGATCCCGATCCCGAGCCCGAGCCCGAGCCCGCACCCGCACTCGCACCCGCCGCCGACACCGATGCCGAGCTGCTCGACGCGTACTCGCGCGCGGTGGTCGACGTCGTCGAGCGCGCCGGTCCCGCGGTGGTCAGCATCGAGGTCGGCCAACGATCGCGGGGGTGGCGCAGCCGCCTGCCGACCGGCGGTGCCGGATCTGGGTTCGTGGTCACGCCCGATGGCTACGTGATGACCAACAGCCACGTGGTCAGCGGCCGGCGCGACATCCGCGTGCGCACGCCCGCCGGCGAGACCATCGAGGGACACCTCGCCGGCGACGATCCGGCGACCGACCTGGCGCTCGTGCGCGTCGAGCCGGGTGCACTCGGCAGTGTGCCGGGCGCGATCCCGTTGACGCCGCCGTACCTCCCGATCGACGGCGGCAATCGCTCGCGGGTCGGCCAGCTCGCGGTCGCGATCGGCAATCCGCTCGGGTTCGAATCGACGGTGTCGACCGGCGTGATCTCGGCCCACGGTCGCAGCCTGCGCAGCGCCGGCGGCGGAAACGGTGGTGGCCGCTTGATCGACAACATCATCCAGCACACCGCGCCGCTCAACCCCGGCAACTCCGGCGGGCCGCTCCTCGACGGGCGCGGGCGCGTGCTCGGCGTCAACACCGCGATCATCGCGCGCTCGCAGGGCATCGGGTTCGCGATCTCCGTCGACACCGCAGCGTGGGTGCTCGGACAGCTGCTCCAGCACGGACGCGTGCGGCGCGCGTGGCTCGGCGTCGGCGCGATCCGGCGACCCCTCGATCGCCGGCTCGCCTATCACCACGGGCTCGGCGCCGCGGCGGTCGAGGTCCAGTCGATCGAGCGCGACAGCCCGGCCTCGCGCGCCGGTCTGCAGGACGGCGATCTGATCGTGACGTTCGGAGACGCGCCGGTGCACGGCGTCGACGAGCTCCACCGCGCGCTCAGGACCTGGCCCGCCGGTACCACGGCCGCGCTCGGGGTGATCCGTCGCGGCGTGCGCCTCACCCTCGCGATCACGCCTCGCTGGGCCTAGCCGCGATAAGCTGATCGTGGTGGGGAAGCGCAAGCAGATCGTCCAGCCGTTCTTCGACGCGCGCGGCCGCCTGATGATCGAACGCCGCGGGTTGCCTCGCGAGCTCGGCTCGAGCCTGGCGACCGACGCCTATCACCTCATGCGGACCACGACGTGGACGCGGATCGTGATCCTGTTCGGCCTGATGTTCGCACTGCTCAACCTGGTGTTCGCGCTTTCGTACTGGGCCACCGGCTCGATCGACCACACCCACGGCTTCGTCGACCACTACTGGTTCTCGGTCCAGACCATCGCCACGATCGGCTACGGCGGCATGACCCCGACCAGCACGTTGGCGAACGTGCTGGTCACGGTGGAGAGCTTCTTCGGTATCGGGTTCACCGCGCTCGCCACCGGCGTGGTGTTCGCCCGGTTCGCGACTCCATCGGCGCGCGTGATCTTCTCGACCGTGGCGACCATCCACGAGTACGACGGCAAGCGCCGCCTGATGTTCCGGCTCGCCAACGCGCGGGCCACGGCGATCGTCGAGGCCACCGTGCACGTCTACCTGACGCGCGACGAGACGCTGTCGGGCGGCGAGCGGATGCGAAAGATCTACGACCTCGCACTCGTGCGCGACGTGCAGCCGATCTTCGCGCTGTCGTGGACCGTGTTCCACGATCTCGACGACACCAGCCCGCTGCACGGGTTGTCCCCGGACAACCTCCACGACGCGGCGTTCAACATCGTGATCACGTTCCAGGGCATCGACGACCGGTTGGCGTCGACGGTCCACACGCGGTGGAACTACAACCCGGAGGATCTGGTGTTCGACCGCCAGTTCTCCGACATCATCAAGCGCGACTCCAAGACCGACGTGCGCTACCTCGACTTCACGAAATTCCACGCCACCGAGCCGGTGCGCCGCGCGTCCGAGAGCGCGTCGTGATCTGACCACGATCGTCGACGTCGACGTCGACGTCGCCTTCGCGGTCCCCCCCGATCGACGGACGGACGACTACGACTTGCCGGGCAGGTTCGGGCTGACCTGGATGAACAGCTCGTCGAGCTGCTTCTGGCTCACACCCGTCGGGCAGTCGGTCATCAGATCCGATCCCTTCTGCGTCTTCGGGAACGCGATCACGTCGCGCATGTACTCGGCGCCCGTCATCAGCATGGCGAGCCGGTCGAGGCCGAATGCGATGCCGCCGTGCGGAGGCGGGCCGAACTTGAACGCGTCGAGCAGGAACCCGAACTTCGCGCGCTGATCGGCCTCCGAGATCCGCAGCGCCTGGAAGCACCGCGCCTGCAGCTCGCTGCGATGGATACGGATCGAGCCACCGCCGATCTCGACGCCGTTGAGCACCATGTCGTAGGCGCGCGCGAGCACCTTCTCGGGAGCCGTCTCGAGCAGGTGCTCGTCCTCGACACGCGGTGACGTGAACGGGTGGTGCGAGGCGGCGACCGTGCCGTCGTCATCGACCTCGAACAGCGGCGGATCGGTCAGCCACAGGAACTGCCACTCGTTCTTGCGGGTGAGGCCGAGGATCTCGCCGAGGTGGAGGCGGATGCCGCCGAGCGCGGTGTTCGCGACCTTCCACTTGTCGGCGACGAAGATCAGCGCGTCGCCGATCTGCGCGCCGGCCATCTGGTTGACCGCGTTGCGGGCCTCGTCGTTGACGCCCTTGAGGCCCTGCCAGACGCCACCTTCCTGGAGCCGGACGGTGGTCACGCCCTTGATGCCGAACTGCTTGCCGAACTCGGGCAGCTTGTCGATCACGGCGCGCGTCAGCTTGTCGTTCTTCGGGATCCGGAGGCACTTCACGATGCCGCCACCGTTGACGACACCGTCGAAGATCTTGAAGCCCGAGCTCCCGAACCCCTTGGTCACGTCGCACAGCGTGAGGTCGAGTCGCAGGTCGGGCTTGTCGACGCCGTACTTGTCCATCGCCTCGGCGTAGGTCATCCGGCGCAGCGGGAGCTTCAGCTCGACGCCGAGCACGTCCTTCCACAACCGAGCCATCAGACCCTCCATCACGTCCTGGAGGATCTGCTCGTTGACGAACGACATCTCGATATCGATCTGCGTGAACTCGGGCTGGCGCTCGTTGCGCAGGTCCTCGTCGCGGAAGCACCGCACGATCTGGAAGTAGCGCTCGTAGCCCGCGACCATCAGCAGCTGCTTGAAGATCTGCGGCGACTCGGCGAGCGCGTAGAAGTTGCCGGGGTTGAGCCGCGACGGCACCAGGAAGTTCCGCGCGCCACCGGGCGTGTACTTCACCATGAACGGCGTCTCGATCTCGAGGAAGCCCTGGTTCGCGAGGAAGTCGCGCGTGGCCTGGGCGATCTTCGAGCGCATCACCATGTTGCGTTGCAGGCGTGGCCGCCGCAGGTCGAGGTAGCGGTACTTGAGGCGCAACGAATCGTTGGTGTCGATGTCGTCCTCGATCGCGAACGGCGGCGTGTCGGCCTTCGAGAACACCTCGATCTGACGAACCCAGACCTCGATCTCGCCGGTCACGAGCTTCTTGTTGACCATGTCGCCACGCGAGCGCACCTCGCCGACGATGCCGATGCACCACTCCGAACGCAGCGTCTTCGCGGCCTCGACGGGCGTCGCGTCGAACTCGGGATCGAACACGAGCTGCGTGAGACCCTCGCGATCTCGGAGGTCGACGAACACGCAACCTCCGTGATCTCGGTAGGTCTGCACCCACCCGGTCAGAACGACCTGGTTTCCGGCATCCGCAGCGCGCAACGCACCGCAGCTATGGGTCTTCACGTTGGTGGCCAAAAAGGCGCTCATGGAGGGCGCAGGGTAGCGGTTTTCCCAACAGTTGCGATCGGATCCGATCCCTCTGCTTGTGGAAAATTGGATCCACGAACGCGGTGCGCGTTAGCATTTTTCCTGTCGGTGGGGGTGGGGGAGCGAGGGGGAGAAACAGGGCATCCGGGCAGCGCTCGACGAGCGACCTGATGTGCCTTGGGGCACACCGTACGGCCTTCAACTTGTCGATGTGCTTCAATAAGAGGAGCTTGCGCGTTGAGTGAAGTTTTGCCCGTAGCACCCGCCTCCCGCATCGATCCGTGTCTGTCCTCGCTACCGAGCGAGGACACCAGCGCGAAATCGATCGGGCTGGTCGAGGCGATGCGCCGCGCGACCAAGGGGACGAAGCGCATTCCGCAAGAGATCCTCGACGCGCAGGACAGCCTCGAGCGCCGGATCCGAGCGCACCTCACCAAGGGGCGCGTTCAGGTCACGCTCACCGACAACCGCTACACGATGATCAGCGTGCGGCGGATCGCGAAGGAACGCCGGTACGAGGTTCGCCTCCACCACATGTTCGCGGATGCCGATCCGGTGATCACGCGCGCGCTGGCGCGCTACATCGCCGATAACGATCCGGAATCGTCGCGGGTGCTCGGTGACTTCATCGACGAGAACTCGGGTCACGTACGAGGGCGGGCACGCCGCGCGCCGACCACGGTGATCTTCACGGCGGGAGAGCACTACGACCTGCGCGAGATCTACGACGAGCTCAACGCGCACTACTTCGATAACAAGATCGAGGCCGCGATCACGTGGGGGGCGCGCACCGGTCGACCGCGTCGCCGCAACTCGATCAAGATGGGTAGCTACTCGGTCGAGGATCGATTGATCCGGATCCACCGCTCGCTCGACCGCGCGTTCGTGCCGCGGTTCTTCGTGGCGTGGATCGTGTTCCACGAGATGCTGCATCAGGTGCACGACATCCGGGTCAAGAACGGGCGCCGGGAGTTCCACTCCAAGGAGTTCCTCGCCGATGAAGCCCGGTTCGAGCAGTACGAGCAGGCCAGGCGCTGGGAACGCCAGAACCTCGACGCGCTTCTGACGTACTGACTCCCGCGTATCTGACGCTCCGCGGCATCGACCGCAGGAAGAAAACTCGATCGATTCCGGGTCGGGTCCCGTATGCTCCGCGCACCGGGGGAGGGGACCACCATGATCAACGCCGCCGAGGGTGCCAGGACAGATCGTCGACGAACGCTTCGCGTGCCGGTGAGGGGACCGGCCGTGATCCACTCGCAGGAGGGCCCGCTACCGGCGGTGCTCCAGAACCTGTCGTATGGTGGCGCGCTCGTCGACATCGAGGCACCGCTCGCCGCGTTCTTCGCGGCCGAGCTCGAGCTGCGGATCGCGCAGACCTCGGGCACGGTCGCCGCGCGCACCGTGCGCGTCGAGGTCCAGCCGCGCCGTCGCTGGCGGATCGCGGTGGCGTTCGAGCGTGTCGATCGCGAGATGCGCGACGCGATCGACGACACCATCGAGGCCGCGCTGCTCGCGGCACGCCGCCGCCCGATCCTCGTGATCGACGGTGACGAGTCCCGTCGTACCGCCTTGATCGACCTGCTCCTCGCCCGTGGCATGACTCCGCTGGCCCCGATCACGCCGCTCGAGGCGATCGATGTCTTGACCCGGCCGTCGATGCACGTCGACGTGGCGCTGCTCTCGCCCGACCACCCGCTCGGCCCGGTGATCGCGGAGAGCTTCCCCGCGGTGACCACGACCCTGATCGACGACGACATCGAGACCAGCGTCGGGCTCGCGATCGCGGCCTGGGGACACACGCCGGTGGCCCGCCTCGGTCGCGCACTCGGCTGACCTCGGCAAGCGGACTCCGAGCGCACGCCGCGGGAGCGACGTCTTACAACCGTGACGACGGCGACCGTGACGACGGCGACCGTGACTACGGCGACCGGTAGATCGCGGCGTACTCGACCTCGACCTGGGTCTCGCGCAGGCGGATCCCGACGTGGGTGTTCCCGAGCGAGGTCTGCGTGGTCGTCAGGTCGGCGGGGGCGTTGGTCCCGGCGAACCGGCACCGCAGGTTCGTGCCGTCGTAGTAGGTCGCGATGCGGTAGCGACCGGGAAACACGGGAGCGCTCTGATCGATCGCGAGCGTGGAGCTTCCGGGACCGTAGGTCTGGGTGAACTTGGTCTCCGAGACAATCTCGACGAAGCACATGTAGAAGTCCGATTGCCCGCCGTCGTCGTCGATCACCGAGCCGACGCCCACCGTGTCGCTGGTCGATAGCGTCGCCGTCACGTCGACGCCGAGATCGAGCGAGTAGTTGCCGGCGCCGACGTCGAGCAACACCATCGTGGTGGGGTCGGTGCCGGTGTACGCGATGACATCGCCGGCGCGCGCCCAGTCGATGTCCGAGCCCGCGATCGATCCCCACCCGCTCGGCCACCCACCGGAGCCGGCGAAGGTCTCGAACCGGACGAGCTGGTCGCCCGGCGAGCCGGGCCGCGGGTCGCAGCCATCCCCGATCCCGTCCCCGTCGGCGTCCTGATCGTCGCCCGAGGTACCGAGCTGCGGGCACGGATCGCACGCATCGCCGGTGCCGTCGCCATCCTCGTCGTGCTGATCCGGGTTCGCGACGAGCGGGCAGTTATCGTCGGATCCCGACAGCCCGTCGTTATCGGGATCGCCGGCGGGGACGTCGATCGACCCGTCACTCCCGGCGGGAGCGTCGTCCCCCGCGAGTCGCGACGGAGCGTACGAGCACCCCACCAGCCACGCGACGACGATGATCCGGCGCACGAGACCATCGTACGCCGTTCACGCCCAAGCGCGTGACCTTTCAGTCGTCTTCGCCCGGTGGCTCGACGCGTCGCGCCGCGACCACCGTTCCCGAGACCAGATGCTCGGCGAGCGCCGACGCATCGCCGAGCTCGAGCTCCGCGTACCACACGCCATCGGGGTACACGACCGCGTTGGGACCGTCGAAGCACGGCCCGAGGCACCCGCACGGGGTCACGCGCGCGACGTCCGGAGTGCCGCGCGCGATCAATTCCTGCTGGACGGCGGCGACGAGTCGTTCGCCGAACGCGCCACACGCCGGCCGGCCGCTCGACCGCGGGTTGGTGCACACGAACAGATGGCGTTTCATGACCGTGGGTGAGCGAGGCCGTGTGGCCGAGTCGAACGCGAAGGTCTCTTCATGAACCGTGAAATTGTCTCGCCGCTCGCTTGAGCGCGTCGCGGGCAACGGTACCATCGCGCGACCTGCCCCTGGGGACGGGCCAGGTAGTGGATGACGCCACAACACCACATCATCAAGGAGACCTCGGAGTCGCTCTCGCGCCTGTTGCAGGACGAGTTCAAGCGCAACGGGTACAAGCGCGTCCACATCGTCGAGCAAGCTCCGAAGCCCGACGCGATCGAAGGCAAGTTGCCCGCGGTCTCGGTCTACCTCTACCAGATGTCGATCGACCCCGAGGGCTACGACTCGACGCCGCACTCCGAGCTCGTCGAGGTTCCGCAGGACGACGGCTCGATCAAGGAGTTCTTCCGCCGGCGCCGGCTGTGGGTGCGGCTCGACTATCTGGTCAGCGCGTGGGCGCAGACGCCCGAGGACGAGCAGCTCCTGCTCGGCCTGATCATCCGCACGATCATGGAGAACCCGGAGCTGACGCGCGACAAGCTCAAGGGCCAGTCGTTCGAGGACGACTTCCGCCTCAACATCCTGCTCTCGGCGCGACTCGACGAGGGCACGCTCGCCCGGTTCTGGGGCAGCCTCAACCAGCCGGTGCGCCCGGCGGTCCAGGCGTGGACGGCGATCCCGATCATCCCCGAGAAGCTCGAGGAGTTCACTCGCGTTCAGACCCGCACGCTCGACTACAAGTCGATCGAGGATCCGACGATCAGCGAGGAGGGGCCGAGCGGCCGCCACAGCATGGGCGGCGACCTCGACTCCCTACCCACACTCGGAGGAGCGCCGAAGAAGTAACCGCTCCAGCAACAGTTCGTCGCCGTCCCGCACGATCGTGTGCGGGCCGGCCATCCGATAGGCGGACGAAGACCGCCGCCATCGGCAACGCAAAGGAGAGAAGCGAATGGCAACGAGTTACCTGTCCCCTGGCGTCTACGTCGAAGAGGTCGATCGCGGAAGCAAGCCGATCGAAGCGGTCGGTACCAACACCGTCGGTTTCCTCGGTGAGTCCAGCAAGGGCCCGATGAACGAGTCCGTGCTGATCACCAACTGGTCGCAGTTCGTGAAGACGTTCGGCGACTTCAAGGACTGCAGCGAGCACCTCGCGCACGCGGTCTACGGCTTCTTCAACAACGGTGGCTCGCGCTGCTTCGTGGTCAACGTCGGTGCACCGGAGGGTGCCAAGGCCGACGTCAAGGCCGGCGACAAGAAGGACGACAAGGCCCACGTCGGCGGCGGTGGCCGCGACGGGCTGTTCATCGGGCGCGATGGCGGTCCCGGTGCGCGCACCGGCCTCAAGTGCTTCGAGGAGGTCGACGAGATCGCGATCGTCGCCGCGCCGGGCCAGATCTCGCCGGCGGTGCAGGACGCCCTGCTCAGCCACTGCGAGACCCGCAAGGATCGGTTCGCGGTCCTCGATTCGCCGGAGACCATCACCGGTGGCGTCGACAAGCTGCCCAAGCCGCGCGACTCCAAGTACGGCGGGTACTACTTCCCGTGGATCCAGGTCTACGACCCGGACAAGGGCAACATCTTCGTGCCGCCGAGCGGTCACATCTGCGGCGTGTACTCGCGCACCGACAGCGAGCGCGGCGTCCACAAGGCGCCGGCCAACGAGATCGTGCGTGGCGCGCTCGGCCTCAAGTACAACGTCAGCAAGGGCGAGCAGGACCTGCTCAACCCGAAGGGCATCAACGCGATCCGCTTCATGAACGGCGGCATCCGGATCTGGGGCGCGCGCACCCTGTCGAGCGACCCGTCGTGGCGCTACATCAACGTGCGCCGGCTGTTCATCATGGTCGAGTCGTCGATCGAGCGCGCCACCCAGTGGGTGGTGTTCGAGCCCAACGACCATCGGCTGTGGAAGCGCGTGCAGCGCACGATCGCCTCGTTCCTCACCCTGTTGTGGCGGAACGGCGCGCTCATGGGGACCAGCCCGGAGCAGGCCTTCTACGTCAAGTGTGACGAGGAGACCAACCCGCCGGAGGTCATCGACGCCGGTCAGCTGGTGGTCGAGATCGGTCTCGCCCCGGTGAAGCCCGCGGAATTCGTGATCTTCCGCATCGGCCAGATGGCCTCGGGCGGCGGCGTCGAGGAGTAGAAGAAACGTCACGATCCCGGTCCCGTAGGGCACATCCGACGAAGGAAGAAAGCCCTGCGGGACCTCGTATGAGACAGCTGAAGAGAGGGCGTGTACGGCAATACCGCCGTGCCCGGACCCGACGGTCGGAGGAGATAACGTCTCAACCAAACGACAAGGGGATCATCGGTGACTACAAGGTGTGGTGGGGCGCGAGGCGCTCGGGTGGGATGGGCACAGGAACGTTGTGGCCGCCGATACTCTCCATGACGGACCGGCGATACGAACGAGCGACAACAACAAGAGAACACACACATGGCTGATCAAAGGACATATACCGGTGGCCGGTTCGCGCTGGACATCGACGGCTTCAACGTCGGCTTCTTGAAGAAGTTCAGCGGGCTGGCGATGGAGGCCGACATCGTCGCGAACGACCTCGGTCCCGACAACCGTCAGAAGAAGCACGTCGCCAACGTCAAGTGGACGCCGGCGAAGGCCACGATCGGGATCGGTATGGGCAAGGGGATGTACGACTGGATCAAGGCCTCGTTCGACAAGGGCTACATCACCAAGAACGGCAACTTCACCTCGGCAGACTTCAACTACCGGGCGCAGTCGCAGCTGACGTTCTTGAACGCCCTCATCACCGAGGTGACGTGTCCCAAGCTCGACGGCTCGAGCAAGGACGCGGCGTACTTCGACATCGGCTTCGAGGCCGAGCAGGTGCGCTGGGCCAAGGGCGGCGGCGAGGACATTCGCGGCAAGGTCGGTCCGAAGCAGAAGCAGTGGCTGTGCTCGAACTTCCGCGTCGAGCTCGGCGGGCTGCCCTGCCAGCGTATCGCCACGGTGGATTCGTTCACCTGGAAGTGCGCCGTCGCGAGCGACATGCTCGGTGTGTTCGTCGAGAACACCAAGCACCCGGCCAAGGTCACGGTGCCCGACCTCAAGCTCAGCGTGAGCTACGCCGACCACGACGTGTGGTCGCAGGCCGCGAAGAAGTGGTTCATCGACGGTCACCGCACCGAGAGTGACGAGATGAACGGTCGCATCGTCTACCTCGGCCCGGACATGCGGACCGAGCTCGGCGAGGTCGCGCTCGAGAACGTCGGCTTCAAGAAGTTCAGCGACGACGACGCCGAGGCGAACAGCGAGAAGATCAAGCGGTTCAACGTCGAGCTCTACGTCGAGAAGATGACCTTCTCGATGAAGGAGTACGACTCGTAGCGAGTTGTTTTTCCGGCACTTTGATACGATGCGGCCTGCCTGGGAAACCCGGCGGGCCGTGCGTTTTTTCGGCGCGCCGGCCGGTAGAGCTACGACAAGGACAAACGACCGATGGCTTTCAAGACCGAGTATGCGTTCCGACTGCCACGCGGCTACGTGGACGAAGAAGGCAACGTCCATCGCGATGGCGTGATGCGCCTCGCGACGGCGCGCGACGAGATCCTGCCGTTGCAGGACTACCGGGTGCAGAGCAACCGCGCCTACCTGGTGATCGTGTTGCTCTCGCGCGTGATCACCAAGCTCGGCGAGCACAAGCTGATCTCGGTCGACATGATCGAGAACCTGTTCTCGACGGACCTGGCGTACCTCCAGGAGTTCTATCGCAAGATCAACGAGGAGGGCGGGGCGCCCAAGCATCACGTCGCCTGCCCCAAATGCCAGCACGAGATGGACATCGACATGGTGACCGGTGCGTTGATCACCGAAGGAGGTAGTGGCCAATCTGGCCCGGGGTGACCTGGGCGGCGGTCGCCACGTACCCGCGCGAGCAGCTGTATCAGGAGATCGCGTACATCGCGTACCACTTCCACTGGCCCATCGACGACATCCTCGACATGGAACACGAAGAGCGTCACGTCTGGCTTCGCGAGATCGCGCGGGTGAACCGCGAGATCAACGAAGCACGTCGTCGGTGAAACTCGATAGGAACCCACACCTGCATGCGCGTGCGACCGTCCGCAGACCCCCGAGCCCCCGGCATCTACCAGAGCTTCGACTCGATCGCGCCGCCGCCGCTATCGATCGCGAACACCCGGATCACCGGGTTCGTCGGAATCACCCAGAAGGGTCCGATGAACGAACCGACGCGACTGTCGAACTGGGACGAGTTCCTCGAGATCTTCGGGTACACGTCCGAGTCGTACACGTCGGATTCGGTCTACGGGTTCTTCCAGAACGGCGGCACCGACGCGTGGGTCGTTCGCGTCGCGCATAACCCCGCCGTCGGAGAGCACGCGTCGGTCGAGCAGGCGGCGTTCGCCGAGCACGTCCAGATCGACGACTGGAACAAGCCGGCGCTCAGGATCCACGCGCTCAACGAGGGCACGTGGGGCAACACGATCTGGTTCAAGTGCGTCCACGCGCCGGGCGCACAGGCCTTGCTCACGCGCGACCTCGACATCGGATCCGGCGAGGCGCACATCAATGCCACGCGGGGCTTCGAGGTCGGTGCGACGGTGCGGATCCACGATCGCGAGAACGAAGACTTCGTCGTGATCACCGAGGTCGGCGACAAGGTCGTCAAGTGGTCGACCGAGACGCCGGTCAACCGCCGGCATCGCGCGGCGGCACCGACCTACCTCGAGGTGATGACGTTCGAGATCCACGTCGCGATGCGCGATCGCCGCGAGGTGTTCAAGGGGCTGCAGATGCACCCGTCGTCGCGCAACTACGCACCGCGCGTGGTCTCGCAGCGGTCGCGGCTGGTGCGGCTCGAGGATCTGCACACGAAATCACCGGTGCCACACAACCTTCCGGACGCGATGCCGATGACCCGGCTCACCGGTGGACGCGACGGCATCGAGCACATCACCCCCGAGGACTTCCTCGGGCTCGACATGGGCCCCGGGGAGCGGAGCGGGCTGCGCGCGCTGGCGGCGAACGAGGAGATCGCGATCTTCGCGGTGCCCGACGCGATGAAGTTCTACGACCGCGAGCCCGGACCCGCGGGCGAGCTCAAGGCGCAGCGGGTGCAGGACGAGATGATCGCGATCTGCGAGAACCAGAAGGATCGGTTCGCGGTCCTCGACATCCCGCAGACCAAGGACATCGAGTGGGTGCGCCGGTGGCGACGCCGCACGGACTCGTCGTACTGCGCCTACTACTGGCCCTGGCTGCGGACGGTCGGGTTCGACAACAAGCCGCAGGTGGTCCCACCATCGGGCTACCTCGCCGGGTGCTACGCCCGGACCGACCTCGAGGGGGTGCACCAGGCGCCAGCCAACCTCGAGATCGAGGGGGCGGTCGACCTCGCACTCCGGATCACGGAGGATCACGTCGGGCTGCTCAACAGCGAGGCGGTCAACACCTTCCGGATCCAGCGCGGGGTCAGGCCGTGGGGAACACGCACCGCGTCATCGGACCCGGACTGGCGCTACATCCCCGTCCGCAGGCTTTTCATCATGTTGCGGCGGTCGCTCGAGGCAGGGTTCGCCTGGATCACCTTCGAACCCAACAACCACGAGACCTGGGATCTCGTGCATCGCCGAACTACCGAGTTTCTCTCATCACTTTACACGAAGGGCATGCTGGCCGGAGGGAATCCCGAGCAAGCGTTCTTCGTAAAATGCGATGCTGAAACGAACCCACCAGACCAAGTGGATAGCGGGCTCTTGATGTGTGACATCGGCGTCGCGCCCCTCGCGCCCGCCGAATTCATCATGGTCTCCCTAACCCAGACGATGGGAACGACGCAGACCTGAGGGAACAATGGCCTCTTCGAACGGAAACCCCGGCAACCGCAAAGACCCGCTCCCCGTATTCTGCTTCCACGTGAAGCTGGATGGCGTCGGGGGCGAGATGTTCTTCAAGAGCGTGTCGGGGCTCAAGTACGAGACCGAGTCCATCCCCGTTCGCGAGGGTGGCGCGAACGACACCACGTTCATGCTGGTCGGCGCGACGAAGTGGTCGCCGCTGATCTTGAAGAAGGGCTTCACCAACTCCTCGGAGCTGCTCAAGTGGCGCGAGGACTGGATGAGCGGAAAGATGCGCCGCGTTCCCGGCACGATCACGCAGCTCGACACCAACCTGAAGCCGAAGGCCGAGTGGAAGTTCACGCGTGGGTGGCCGACGAAGTGGGAGCTGTCCGAGCTCGATGCGAGCAAGAGCGAGCTCGCGATCGAGACGCTCGAGATCACGCACGAGGGTCTGAAGTTCACCGCCAAGTAACCCGATGGCCGACAAACCCCCGACCAGCGAACCTCGTGCACTGAGCGCCGCGCTCTCCGGACCGGCGTTCGCGACGCGTATGGGCGGGGCCGCGATCCACGCGGCGTCGCGCCACGTCGAGCGCTGGGCTCCCGAGACCGCCGCGGGCGCCAGCCGCGTGCGCACGCTGCGTTCGCTCGGGTTCGTCGACCGGTTGATCTCGCCGTGGGTCGAGTCCGCGCAACGCTCGGCGTCGCTGCGTCTGTTCAGCCAGTATCGCGAGCAGGGGATGTCCGAGGGCGAGGGACGCGCCGTGTCGTGGGTGTTCCCCCGCCCGTGGTACCAGGACGAGCTCGACTGGATGGCCGCGGCCCGCCGGACGGCGCAGATCGCGCCCGGGCACGCGCCGTCGCAGCTCACGACGCGCGGCACCTACGTGCAGCCGCGCGCGGCGCGACCCGACGACATCGCGATGCCGCCCGCACTCTACGAATTCGTGGCGCCCTCGCTGTCGGTCGCGTCGGCAACGCCGACGATCGCCCCGCGTCCGTCGCCGAGCATCGCCTCGTCGCGTGGGGCGTACTCGTCGCTCGTGCCGCTCGCCGCGGTGCAGGCCGCCGAGATGATGTCGCGGACCGTCGCCAGGCTCCCGGCACGGGCGTCGACGCCCGCGCTGCGTGGCGTGCTCTCGCACCTGCTCGAACGGGCCGGCGATCCCGCGATCGCCGAGCCCACCCGGCTCGCCGCCGAGGCACCGACGCTGGTCACGCCTCCCGCTCCACGCGCTCCGACGATCGAGGCACGGCAGGCCGAGCACCTCGCCGAGACCTACGCGCGCGATCACGGTCAGCTCGCCGAGCTGTCGCGCGTCGCGCGTCGCTCCGCCGAGCGCCAGGAAGCGCAGCGGCTGGAGCAGCAGGCCGAGCGCCAACAAGCCCTCGCCGCGCGCACCCAGTCGGCACCGCCGACCACCACACCGGCGGCCGACGAGCTCGAGCGCGCGCAGCGCGACGCGCAGCAGCAGCTCGAGGATCGCGTCGCACGCCGCGTCGCCGATCGGATCGCCCAGCGCGCGCGACTCCACGAGCAGGCGCGCACCGAGGCCGCGGCCCACGCGCGTGCGGCCGTGCCGGCGTCGACGACGCCGGTTGCACCCTCGTCATCGAGTGCGACGGCGAGTGCGCCCCCCGAGATCGCCGCCGCGATCGCCGCGCTGCCACCCGAGCTCGCGACGTTGATCGCGGATCGTCCGGAACGCAGCGCGCAGACCATCGCCGAGCTCGACCAGGCGTATCGCACCGTCGAGCTTCTCGCGCGGAGTGCGGCGGCGGGTGTGCCGTTCGAGGCCACGCGCGGTCCGCGGCTCGTGATGCCGAGCGGGCTCGGCGGCCTCGTGGCGACGATCGAGCACACGACGCCGCCCGCCGCGATCGGACGCGCGGCACCCGCGCCGGTACGCCCCACACCGCGCGCGCTCGCTCGGCGAGTCCCGATGTCGTGGGTCGCTCCGCACGAAGCCCCGACCTCGGCGTTGGTCGCCGCCACGGGTGGATCACCCGCGGCGCTGTCGCACGTCGCGTGGTCGGATCGCTGGTTGGCCCGGTTCGCCGGCGCGTCGTCGCGTTCGCTCGACACACTCGCGGCCGCCACCGGCGAGGCCGCCGGCGTCAGGCCGGTGCTCGGAATCTCGGCGATGGCGCCCGGCAGCGTGTTCGTGGCGCCGGAATCGCGCCCGGCGATCGTGGAGGATGTCGCGGCAGCTCGTGCATCGCTCGGCGCGGCGTCGCCCAGCAGCGCATCGCCGGCGATCGAGCGGTACGACGACGACGACGAGACCCCCGACGAGGTGTTCGCTCAGATCTCCGCCGCGGCGTCGCAACGTCGCGCGACTCCGGCACCGGCGGCGGTCTCGACCGAAACCACGACCGAGGCGGCGACCGCACCGACGGCGGCCTACGAGCGCACGTCCCTCGCCGACACCATCGCGCAGTCGACCCCGTCCGCACCCGGCGCGGGTCTCGCGGCGCACCTCGCCGCGTCACCGTTCGCGCCCGCGCTGCGCCACGTGCTGTCGATTCCGTCGACGACGCGGTTCGACGTTCGCGCACTGTTCGGTGGAGCGCTGACCGCCGGGTACCTCGGTGGCTTGTTCGAGTCGGACGCGCAGGCATTCGACGCGACCACCGGCACGATGCTCGGCGCACTCGACGACGAGGCGCTCGCTACCGAGAGGTTCGCGCCCGAGCTCGATCTCGCGTACGTGGCGCCGGCCGACGAACGCCCCGACGCGATCGACGCCTCGATCGACGAGGCGAGCGGTGGCGACCTCGTGCACCGGCTCGCCGAACAACGCATCCCGCTCACGACGCTCCGTACCGCGTTGCTCGCGCGCGTCGCGACACCGGCACCGACGGTCGACGAGGAAGCATCGCCCGCCGCACCGATGGCATCCTCGCCGGCTCGCGATCTGATCGACGCGATGAGCCTCCCGCTCCTCGGCGATATCGCTCCGCACGGTGGCGAGTCGTGGGCGGCCCCCGGCATGGTGGCCGAACGCGCGCACGGCTGGTCGGTCGCGCAGGAACGATCGGCCGCCGATCTGGCGTTCGACTTCGTGCCGCCCGAGCTCGTGCTCGCCGCGCGGGTCTATGGCCTCGGTCCCGGAGAGGCAGCGCAGGCCGCGCGGATCGCGATCGCCGGTCCCGGACAGCTGGCGGCGATGGCGACCACGGTCGATCGCACGTTCGTCCAGGCGATGGCGTTCGAGATGGAACGTCGCTCGACCGGTACAGGCGCGATCCGGACCGCGTACCCGACCACGGAAGCGACACCGACCGGTGCGGTGTCTCCGGCGTCCTCGCACACCGCGTTCGGTGTCGAGCGCCGCACGCCGCGTGGCGCGTTCTTGTGGCCGTCCGCCGCCGTCGCCGCGTTGCACCTCGACGCCGCGTCGCCCGATGGCCAGCAGTCGATGCCGCTGGCCGCACTCGAGCTCCTCGCCGCCCAGACGGTCGCCGAGCTCGGAACCTATGCCGCGCTCGGTCTCGACGGTGGCCCCGTCGACGGGGGCGCCGCTGGAGTCGCCGGTGACGAGCGAGCCGCCGGTGACATGCCGGTCGTCGCGCCGGCGATGCCCGGAGCCGACGGTTCCGCGGCTGCCGAGCCGGACGAGGCCGAGGTCCTGCAGGCCGCGATCGCGATGGTGCCGGCGTCGCGCCGCTCGCGGTTCGAAGCGCTGTACGTCGCGCTCGGTCGCACCCCCGCCGGCGTGTCGACCTCTCCCGCGGCACGTGCCGCGCGCGCACTCGCACTGGCGGGGCGTGGTGATGGTGCCAGCGTGTCGGCACACGAGCGTGCGGCGAGCGCGTGGGACGTGTTGCCGGTGGTCTACGCGACCGACTTCGAGTCGCTGGCGCGACAGGGCGCGCTGCCGGGCAGGTCGACGATCGGGGGCGCTCCGCTCTCGGGTGGGTCGAGCGTTTCGGAACGAGCCGGCGGCATCGGGCCGTTCGTCGCTCCGTTCGACGAGGGTGTCGGGTCGATCGATGCGCGCCCCGGACTCGGCGTGTTGTCGGCGCGTGCCGGCGAGGCTCTCGGTTCTTACGTCGCGGCCGCACCACCGCCTTCGACCCAGCCCGCGCGCGAGACCGAGCGCGATCGCGCCGTGCAGCGCGCCTCGGCGTCACAGGAGATGGTGCAGACCGGCGGCGGACGGCCGACCGGCCGGTTCGGTGGTGGCGAGGTCGAGATTCCGACCTGGTTCGAGCAGGCCGCACGCAAGATGTTCGAGAGTCAGGCGAGTGGGCTCGGTGGCGACATCTCGATCTCGGAGCTCACGCTGATCTCGACGGCGCCGTCGGCACAGATCGCGGCCTCGACGAGGTCGACGCCGGGAGCCGGTCCGGTCGCACCGAGTGCCGATCGTCATGCGGAGAACAAGCAGGGCATGCAGGTCGACATCGAGAAGCTCGCGAACGAGATCTACCGCGAGATCCTTTCGATGATGGATGCAGCACGAGCTCGCAACGGAGATCCCTACCTGTGAGGGAGGAAGTGGACCAACGATGAGCTTCGAACAAGCCAAGGCCAAGCTGACGATCGGGAGCCTGGACGACAGCACCACCGTCAGCGCGCAGTACAACCCCAAGGAGCTCCAGGTCGACCAGAACGTGCCCTGGAAGAAGCCCGAGGCCGCGACCAAGACCGGCAGCCAGTCGAGTGGCGGTGGTGGCGGCAATCCGCTCGAGGTCGAGTTCACCGGCGCCGAAGGGCGGTCGATGACGATCGAGATGCTGTTCGACGGTTACGAGGGTGGCAGCGGCCGCTCGGTCAACGTCACCGCAGAGGTCGCCAAGCTCACCAGGCTCGCGACCGTGATCGATCCCGAGTCGAAGGATCCCAAGAAGCGCCGCCCGCACCACTGCGTGATCAGCTGGGGCGCGCGCGGCCTGCCCAAGTTCGAGTGCGTGATCGAGTCGCTGTCGACCAAGTACTCGATGTTCTCGTCGGAGGGCGAGCCCTTGCGCGCGACCTGTACGGTCAAGCTCAAGGAAGCCAAGATGAAGAGCAACTGACGCACGCGAGACGATAGAGCGAACAGATGGCATCGGCAGCAGCCCCCAACGTAGACATCACGATCGACGGCACCGAAGTGCCCGACGAGGACTTCATCTCGTACGTCGTCGAGCGCGACATGAACCAACCCGACATGGCGACCGTCGTGCTGTCCAACCAGGACAGCGCGTACATGGACAAGACCAAGATCGGCGCCCAGATCGAGATCAAGGTCAGCAAGGACCAGGAACCCGAGACCGTCTCGATCTTTCAGGGGGAGATCCTGGGCGTCGAGCCGAGCTACAAGGGCAAGGACACCACGAAGATCCTGATCCGCGCGGTCAACAAGATGCACCGGCTGATGCGGAAGCGGAAGTCGATGACGTTCGCCGACAAATCCGACCAGCAGATCCTCGATCAGGTGGTCAAGGACGCGGGGCTCTCGCTCGAGTGGAAGCACGAGAAGTCGATCACCTACAAGCACGTCTACCAGCACAACCTCAACGGCCTCGAGTTCGTGCGGATGCGCGCGGCGCGCATGGGCTGTCACGTGTGGTGCGTCGGCAACAAGATCATGGTCAAGGAGCCCGACCTGTCGTCGGACTCGGGCATCGAGTACAGCGTCGACAAGGGCGGCACGCTGCGGTCGTTCACGCCGCGCATGAACTCGACGGCGGTGCTCAACAAGGTTTCGGTCAAGGGTTGGAACCCGGAGAAGAAGGAGCTGATCACCGGTGAGGCGACCGTGTCGTCGTCACCGCTCGGCGGTACCACCGCGGTGTCGGCGTCGAGCGATATCGGCGGCAACGAGGAGAGCTTCACCGTCGATCATCCGATCTGGAGCAAGGAAGAGGCGGACGCGATCGCCAAGGCGCGGCTTCGCGATCTCAACCTGCAGTTCATCACCGGCGAGGCCGAAGTCGCAGGCAACGCGGAGCTCGAGCTCGGCACGGTCGTCACGATCAAGGCGAGCGAAGCCAAGGCCAACCCGTTCAACGGCAAGTACTTCGTCATGGGGATCACGCACCGTCACACGCTGCCCAAGGGAAAAGATGGCGGCTTCGTGTCGGTGCTCAAGCTGGCGCGAGACGCGCACGAGTAGCCGATGCGCAGCGGTGGTCCACGCCAGGAGTCGCTCGACAACACCCAGTACGGGCTGCACTACGGGGTCGTGTGTCAGAACAAGGACCCCGAGAAGCTCGAGCGGATCAAGGTACGGCTGCCGTGGCTCGACGGTGGTGACGCCGATCAGACCTACTGGGCGCAGCTCGTCACGCCGATGGAGGGCGACAAGTTCGGCTGGTACACGCTGCCGGACATCGACGACGTCGTCGTGGTGATGTTCATCGCCGGCGACATGAGCCAGCCGGTGATCGTGGGCGGCGTGTGGAGCACCAAGGACTTCTCGCCGGAGCCCAACGAGGACGGCAAGAACAACTTTCGCGGCTATCGCAGCCGCTCGGGGCACCGGCTGATCCTCGACGACTCGTCGAAGGTGAAGGTCGTGGTCGCCGACAAGACCTGCAAGAACATGATCGGCGTCGGCGAGTTCGACAAGGACGGTGCCGGCCCCAACGTGTGCGCGGTCTACAAGCCGCCGATGTCCGGAACGCTCGGCGTTTCGGTGTCGACGATGGAAGGCAAGATGGAGCTGACCTGCAAGGACGGCAAGCTCACCGTGTCTGCCGACCAGAACATCAAGCTCAACGCCAAGACCACGATCGACATCAAGGCCGGTCAGGACCTCACGCTCGAGGGTCAGTCGTCCGCCAAGCTGACCTCGAGCAGCCCGAGTAGCTACGACACCCCCGACATGAAGATCGCGTGACCTTGTTCCCCATCGACCGACCGACGCAGACCGCGGTGCGCTCCGGCAAGATCCGCGGCGTTCACCTCGCGATCGTCGTCGACAACAAGGACGACGGGGCAGACAACCCGGGGTTCCGCGTCAAGGTGAAGTATCCGTGGCTCGCCGAGAGCGAGCAGACGTTCTGGGCGCGGATCGCCGTGCCGATGGGCGGCAAGGAGCGCGGGACGTACTTCCTGCCCGAGAAGGACGACCAGCTCCTGGTCGTGTTCGAGCACGGCTTCATCGATCGGCCAATCGTGATCGGTGCTGCGTGGAGCAACCAGCAGAAGCCGGTCGAGAACAACGAGTCGGGGAAGAACAACACCAAGCTCATCAAGTCACGGTCGGGTCACCGCGTGATCTTCGACGACAAGGACGGCGCCGAGAAGATCACGATCGTCGACAAGACCAAGAAGAACAAGATCGTCATCGACTCGGTCAACAAGGTGATCAAGATCGAGTCCGCGAAGGACATCGAGATCAAGGCGAAGCAGAACATCATCATGCACTGCAACGCCCTCAAGATCGGGACGACCGAGAAACTGACCGGCAAGGGCAAGGACGTGCTCACCCACGCCAAGTCGACGCTCGGGATGAAGGCGTCGCAGGGCATCGTGGTGTCCGGTAGTCAGGTCGTCGTCAACACGTCGAACAGTCCCGCGTGTCAGGTGTCGGGATCGGGATCCGGATCGCTCGAGGGCGGGGCATCCGAGCAGGCGAAGAACCAGGTGACCGGCGGTGGAGCCGGCGGTGCTGGAGGCGGCGGCGGTGGCGGCGGTGGTGGTGGCGGCGGTGCTGGTGGAGGCGGCGGTGCTGGTGGCGGCGGTGCTGGTGGCGGCGGTGCTGGAGGCGGGGGCGCTGGAGGCGGCGGTGCTGGTGCTGGAGGCGCGGGCGGCGGAGCCGCGGGTGGCGCGACCGGTGGCGGTGCCGGTGCGGGCGAAGGCGCGGCGATCGCCGCGGCGGCGGTCGGCGTCGGCGTGGTCGCGGGAATCGGTTTGAGCGGCGGTGGTGGTGGCGGCGCATCCGGCGGATACGGCGGCGGCGGTGGTGGTGGGGTAGTGCCGGACTCTCCGGCGGCGGCGGTGTCGGCGGCGTCAGTGGAGGGATCGGCGGCGGCGGTGCAGCGGGCGGCGGCGGCAACGTCGGCGGTGCCGGCGGCGTGGCCGGTGGAGCCGGCAATGTCGGCGGCGGCGCTGGTGGCGCGGGACTCGGCGGTGGTGGTGGAGGCGTCGGCGGTGTCAGCGGCGGCATCGGTGGTGGCGGTGCAGCGGGCGGCGGCGGCAACGTCGGCGGTGCCGGCGGCGTGGCCGGTGGAGCCGGCAATGTCGGCGGCGGCGCTGGTGGCGCGGGACTCGGCGGTGGTGGTGGAGGCGTCGGCGGTGTCAGCGGCGGCATCGGTGGTGGTGGCGCCGCCGGTGGCGGCGGCGGCATCGGTGGTGCCGGTGGCGTGGCCGGTGGAGCCGGCAATGTCGGCGGTGGCGCAGGTGCCGGTGGCGCGGGACTCGGCGGTGGTGGTGGAGGCGTCGGCGGTGTCAGCGGCGGCATCGGTGGTGGCGGCGCGGCCGGTGGCGGCGGCGGCATCGGTGGTGCCGGTGGCGTGGCCGGTGGAGCCGGCAATGTCGGCGGCGCAGGTGCCGGTGGTGGCGCGGGACTCGGCGGTGGTGGTGGCGGCGTCGGCGGTGTCAGCGGCGGCATCGGTGGTGGCGGCGCGGCCGGTGGTGGCGGCGGCATCGGTGGTGCCGGTGGCGTGGCCGGTGGAGCCGGCAATGTCGGCGGCGGCGCAGGTGGTGCGGGACTCGGCGGTGGTGGTGGTGGAGGCGTCGGCGGTGTCAGCGGCGGGATCGGTGGTGGCGGCGCGGCCGGTGGTGGCGGCGGCATCGGTGGTGCCGGTGGCGTGGCCGGTGGAGCCGGCAATGTCGGCGGCGGCGCAGGTGGTGCGGGACTCGGCGGTGGTGCCGGCGGCGCAGGCCTCGGCGGCGGCGGTGGGGTCGGCGGTGTCGCGGGCAACGTCGGCGACGGTGCGGTCGGCGGCGGTGGTGGCGGTGTCGGCAATGCGGGCGGCGTGGCGGGCGGCGCGGGCAACGTCGGTGCGAGCAGCGTCGGGGGTGGCGCGACCGGTGGTGCCGGACTCGGCGGTGGCGGTGGCGTCGGCGGTGTCGCGGGCAACGTCGGCGACGGTGCGGTCGGCGGCGGCGGCGCGGGGGTCGGTGGGGCCGGTGGCGCGAGCGCCAAGATCGGTGCTCCCGACCAACAGTTCACGAGCACCGGGGGTGCGGGTGGTGTTCCCGGAGGCTCGGATGTCGCGAGCTCGGCACGCGTGTCGGGTGGCGTGACCGGTGGCCTCGGTGGCGGCGCCGACATGGATCTGTCGTCGGTCGAGAACGCGGGGCAGGGCGCGCCGGGTGCGGCGGTCGGTGACGTCCAGGATCCGGGCGACCTCGCGAACAGCATCGGGCTCGGTCGAGGGCCAGGTCAGCGGCGTCGCGGGTGACCCGAAGGGCGCCGTCGAGGGCAAGGTCTCCGCGCAGGCCTCGGCGATGAAGCCGCAGCAGGCGAGCGACGCCGAGGCCAAGGTCGGCGAAGCCGAGTCCGCGAGCAATCGCGCGCGTAACCCCGACGTTCAAGGCGAGGTGCGCGGTCAGGTCGAGATCGACGATCGCGTCGAGGCGCGCGCGCAGTCGGCCGACGCCGCGCGCGGACGAGGCAGAGAACG
Source organism: uncultured delta proteobacterium (assembly GCA_963772655.1). Lineage (GTDB taxonomy): Bacteria > Myxococcota_A > Polyangia > Haliangiales > Haliangiaceae > JABFXX01. The sequence continues at coordinate 2,004,547 of CAVYYE010000002.1, read as the reverse complement.
TCGCCGGCGATCCGGCAGGTGCGGCGCGGTCGAAGGCATCGAGCGCCGCCGAGGCCGAGGCGGCGGCTCGCGCACCGGTCGATCCCGGAGCCGCGCAGTCGCAGGCCGACTCCGTGGCCGGTGCCGCTGCCGATCCGAAGGCCGCCGCCGAGAGCAAGGTGAACGCCGAGGTCGACGCGAAGATCGACGTCGACATCAAGAACAAGCCGTGACGGTCGGGGGCGCGACGGTTCGCCCGCTCGCGAACCTCGCGACGCCGTGAATCAGCCGCCGGTGATCACGTTCGGCGAGCCCTCGATCATGTTGCCGACGCCGCCGCAGTGCGTGTCCTGATCGCCCTTGCGGTGCGCCGCGAGGTTGTTGATGTACACGGTGGCACTGCCCATCTGCGCGATCCACGTGTTGGCACCACAGCAGCTGGAGTGCTGGCCGTTGTCGGTGACGCGGACCGCCGGCATGCCGTTGACCTTGACGTCGGGCGAGCCCTTGATCGCCGGGCCGACGCACGTGTGGTTGCAGCAGATGCACCCGTGCCCGTCGGAGGGAACCTTGGACTTGTCACCGAGACGGCATTGCTCAGGCATCGTTCCTCCTCATGCGAATCCACCCGGGGTCATGTTGCCGATGCCGGCCACCACCGGGCCGACCGGCACGACCGGTGGCGCGAACGTCGGGACCGGACCGGTCCCGAGCACGTTGGTGACCATCGTGGTCGTCTGCCAGATCGTGAAGCACTTCTCGAACGCGTCGGTGACGGCATCGAAGATCTCGGGCGCGTACTGCGCGGTCGGGTCGCCGAGCTGCCCGATCATCTGCGGCTTCATCGTGCTGGCCGACACCGCCACGGTGACCTGCGTGAGCGCCACGACCGGACACGGGATGTTCGGCATCGGTGGAGCGACGGGTGAAGGCACCGCGGCGAACGCCGGGTACCACGGCATGCCGGGGACCTTGATCGTGGCGGTGTAGACCTGCCACGCGTTCCCGATCACGTTGGCGATGATGTTGGTGTATCGGGCGGCGTTGGGTTTGGACTTGGGTCCCTGGGCGAGGATCAGCGGCGTGATCGGCGGTCCGACGACCTGTCCGAGGGTCGCGATCACCGCGTTGATCAACACGCCGGTCAACACCGCGGAGCTCTGCCAGGTCGCCCACGCCGAGCAGATCGCGTCGCAGATGCCGTCGAGGTAACTGCCGATTTCCCGTGTCAACGTCTTCTGAACGTCGGTGTGATACTTGTTCAGCGTGTGCGGGATGAACAGGGGCGGGGCGGTCGGGTCCGGTGACGTGGTCCGTTCGGACGGCTTGAACGCGTCCGGATATTGCGAGGCGGCATCCCCGGCCGGTGCCTGCCAGTTGTGGGGCACCTTCAGTCCATTGCTCGAGAACTTGAGGCGCGCGAGCTGCTTCATCATCGAGCTTTGGGGCGCGGGCATGGCAGGCGACCTCTAGTATACGGGCGGACTTGCCCCCACGTTCCCGCCGTGGTTCGAGGAAATCCCACCATGCTACCCTTGCAACATGTCGGGATCTCCGAAGGAACAGCTCCAGACGCTGCCGGCGACAGCGGAGACGGAGGAGACCGACACCCGCGAGGTCTATCTCCGTGACGGTCGCAAGCTGGTGGTCACCGACACGGGCGCCGACCAGCTGGTCGAGATCCGGAGCGGCTCGGGGATGGTCGAGATCGAGAATCCGGCTCACCGAGGAGGGCCCGGTGCTCCAGATGGAGAGCGCCCGACTCTCGCTCAAGGCCACCGAGGCGGTCGAGATCGAGTCGCGCCGGGTCGCGATCAAGGGGACCGAGGAGGTCGCCATCGAGGGTGGCGGCGTCAAGGTCGAGGCCGAGCAGGAAGTCGAGATCGATGCCGAGGGCGACGTGCGCGTGGTCGGCAAGATCATCCACCTGAACTAGGGAGCCTGCAGGACGACCCACGGAAGCGGTACGCCTGCAGCCTCCGTCATATCGGCTCGCGAAGCGCTCGCCGTTGCGGAACGTACTCGCAAGCTCGCACTCTCGTGCCACGACTCGGAACGCGGACGAATCGCGGCTCCGCGCGTTGATCGGCCCAGGCTTTGTTTCTACTCTCCACGGTCGGGGGAAGTGGATACGAAGCTACTGAAACGAAAGGACTCTCCCAGGTGGACGAGGAAGCCCTGATCGTCTGGCAAGACGTGCTCGAGATGGTGCTCAACAAGCGCCCGAACGAGGTCGGCTGTCCGCACTGCGGGCATCGTCCCTTGACGATCGAGGAGGTCGAGAACCGGACCCGGATCTCCTGCGACAAGTGCAAGAAGTTCATCGAGGGTCAGTTCGCGTAGAGCTCGAGATGGGTAACGAGCGCGACTTCCTCGGCAAGGGCCTGCGGTTCCCGGTCTCGGTGAACCTCAACGGCGGTGTGTCGAGCAGTCAGCTCGAAGAGAATGTCCGGCAGTCGCTGTTCATCATCCTCGGCACCGCTCCCGGCGAACGGATCAACCGCGACGATTTCGGCTGCCGGATCCACGACCTGATGTTCGCTCCCAACAACGACATCACCGCCGCCCGCGCGGAGGTCTACTGCGAGGAAGCGATCTACAAGTACGAGCCGCGCGTCTCGAAGGTGACCTGCACCGCCGCGGCCAACCCCGATCAGCCGAACCGGCTCGACATCCGCATCGAGTACGTGATCGCCGGTAACAACGACAAGCGGAACCTCGTCTACCCGTTCTACCTCCAGACCGAGGATGAAGAGGGCGGGGGCTCGAACGGAACGCCTTCTGACGGTGCGTGATGTCGCACCGCCTTCGTGAAGCACACCCATGATCCCACCTCCGAAGCTCGACGACCGCTCCTTCCACGACATCGTCGCGGAAGCCATCTCGATGATCCCGCGCTACGCGCCGGAGTGGACCAACCACAACCCCTCCGACCCGGGCATCACGCTGATCGAGCTCGCCGCGTGGATGACGGACCTGCTGATCTACCGGCTCAACCAGGTTCCCGAGAAGAACTACGTCGCGTTCCTCAACCTGCTGGGCATCAAGCTCCGGGCACCGCGCGCGGCCAAGGCGATCGTGCGGTTCTCCCTCGTCGAGGGGGCCACGAAGCAGCGGGTGCCGCGCGGCTCGCAGGTGTCGACCCCGCAGGCGACCGAGGAGTACACGGTCACGTTCGAAACCGCGCGCGATGCCGTGGTGTCCTCGGCGCGTCCCGACCGCTGCTTCTCGTACTTCGACGAGGCGTACTCCGAGAACACGCACTACATCGATCCCGAACCGGGCGCCGCGCATGGCGCCTTCGAGGTGTTCGCCGGCGCGCAGCGGATCGATCGCTTTCTGTATCTGTCCGATCCGCGGTTCGCCAACGCCGGCGAGTCGTCGCTCTTGCGAATCTTCCTCGGCACGCCCGAGCGTGGCGGCCGCGATCTCGCGCGCCTGCTCGAGTGGGAGTACTGGGAGGGCACGCGGTGGAAGGAGCTGCGGGTCTCGAGCGTCGAGGTCGATCGCGGCGAGGTCGCCTTCCTCGGCCCCTTGCGGTTCCAGCCCACCGAGGTCAACCACCTCGAGGGGCTGTGGATGCGCGGCCGGCTCGCCGAGGTCCCGGAGTCCCCCGAGGACACCGAGATCGATACCGTGCGCGCCCGCGTCGAGGTGATCGGCGAGGGGCTGCTGCCGACCCAGGCGTACGCCAACCTCGACAACAACGCGTACCTCGCGCTCGACCTCGGCAAGAACATCTACCCGTTCGGCAAGGAGCCGACGGTCGACTGCATCCTCTACCTCGCGTGCGACGAGCTGCTGTCGACGGCCGACGCCTACATCTCGATCGAGATGGCGCTCGCCGACGCGACCATCATCCCGCGCGCGAATCCATCCGACGATCTCGTGCTCGCGTTCGAGTACTGGGACGGCAAGCGGTGGCGTCACCTCGGCCGCTCGGCGTCGCATGGCGTGCTGCCGGGCGCCGGCGACGAGATCGGGTTTCACGACGACACCAAGGCGCTGTCGCAGTCCGGCACGATCGCGTTCCGGCGTCCACGCGACATGGAATCGCTCGAGATCAACGGCGTCGAGAAGCGCTGGATCCGTGCCCGGATCGAGAAGGGTGATTACGGCGAGCAGGGGCAGTACACGCTCGAGAACGAGAAGTGGATCTTCAAGGACGATCGCCCGCTGCGGCCACCCGCGTTGCGCTCGATCGCGTTCCGCTACCGCGAGGACTATCGCGACGTCCGCCACGCGCTGTCGTTCAACGACTTCCAGTACGCCGACGTCACCGAGGTCGCGCGCACTGACTTCACGATCTTCCAGCCGTTCTCGGCCAAGCCCGACGAGAGCCCGGCGCTCTACCTCGGGTTCTCCGACAAGCCGCCGCAGGATCCGCTCGGCCTGTACTTCGCGCTCGACGAGGAGCTCGGGCTCGGTGCGCTTCCCGACGACGAGAACGAGGTCGGCACCCCCGAGCTCGACAAGTACGAGGCGATGCGGCGGATGGCGTGGGAGAGCGGTCAACGCATCGTGTGGGAGTACTGGGACGGTCGCGAGTGGGAGCCGCTGTCGGTCGACGACGAGACCACCGGGTTCACCAGCTCCGGGTTCGTGTTCTTCCTGCCGCCCGAGGACTGGGTGGCGTCGAGCAAGTTCACCGAGGAGCGGCACTGGCTACGTGCGCGGCTCGAGCAGGGCGGGTACGTCAAGCCGCCGCGCGTGCGCATGATCGTCACCAACGCGATCGACGCGTTCAACCAGGAGACGATCCGCGAAGAGACGCTCGGCAACTCCGACGCGTCGCCGATGCAGGGCTTCAAGTTCCTGCGCGGCCCGTTGCTCGACGAGGAGCGCGTCGAGGTCCGCGAGCGCCAGCAGCCGGCGGCGGAGGACCTCGCCGAGCTCGGCCCCGACGCCGTGCGGCCGGTCGATCCCGACGACACGCAGAACAACGAGGTATGGGTGCGCTGGAAGCGGGTCGACAGCTTCTTCGCGTCGGGCCCGAGCAGCCGGCACTACACGCTCGACTACGTGACCGGCGAGATCTCGTTCGGCGACGGGCGTCGCGGCATGGTTCCCTCCGAGGGCAAGAACAACATCGTCGCCACGTCGTACCGGATCGGCGGCGGCAACCTCGGCAACGTCAACGCCAACACGCTGACCTCGCTCGGTCGCGCGCTCGCGTACATCGAGAGCGTGACCAACCCGCTCCCCGCGATGGGCGGCGCCGACCGCGAGTCGATCGAGGAAGCCAAGGCGCGCGCGCCGTACACGATCAAGAGCCGCGACCGCGCGGTCACCACCGAGGACTACGAGATGCTGGCGCTCCGCGCGTCGACGCAGCTCGCGCGGGCGCGCTGCGTGCCGGATCGCTCCAACCGCGGGCACGTGACGCTCGCGCTGGTGCCCAAGGGCGAGCTCCGCGGCGCCGATCTGACGCAGCGGCTGGTGCCGTCGAACGAGGTGCTGCGGTTCGTCAAACGCTACCTCGACGACCGCAAGTTGGTCGGCACCGTGCTCAACGTGGTGCGGCCCAAGTACAAGGACCTGTCGCTCAAGGTGGTGCTGATCCGGCGCAGCGTCGGGACCAGCGACCGGTTGCGCAAGGACATCGAGGCCAAGCTCCGGCGCTACCTGCACGCCCTGGTCGGCGGGCGCACCGGCGATGGCTGGGAGTTCGGTCGGCCCGTGCTCAAGGCCGAGTTGATCCACCTCGTCGAGGAAGTGCCCGGCGTCGAGGGTGTCGACAACCTCGAGATCCGCGACGAGCTTCGCAACGTCGGCGTCGAGCACCTGCGGATCGAAGACGACGAGCTGCCGTACCTGGTTCACGTGCACATCGCCGAGAAGGTCCGGGACGACATTCGCTGATGGCGACCGAGCGAGCATATAGCGGTCGAGTTCGCGCCCGAAGTCGAGGTCGAGTCGGGTCGATTCCACGTGGTGGGTCGACCGAGACGAGGCCGCGGATCGGTCGCGCGAGCGAGGGAGCCTGAGAGCGACATGGCCGCTCCGGATCTCCTCAACCGCCGCGTGGTGCGCGTCCCCGACGTCGTCGGGCGACCACTCGACAAGGCGCGCATCGTCCTCGAGGACGCCGGCCTCGCCCGGATCGTCACGCTGTACCGCGAGAGCTACGAGGACCGCGACACCGTGCTCGAGCAGCGTCCGGCGCGCGGACAGATGGTCTACGAGGACAGCGAGGTCACGATCTGGGTCGCGCGACGCGGCTACCTCGAGCACCTCCCGGCGATCTATCGTCGGTCCGACGCGGTCGGTCGCAACCTGGTTCGCGAGCTGTGCTTCCTGTTCGAGCACATGTTCGACTCCGTCCTCGACAAGCTCGACGACGGCTGGCGGTTCTACGATCCCCATGTCGCGCCACCCGAGTTCCTCGATTGGCTCGCGCGGTGGTCGGCGTTCACGCTCGACCTCGATTGGCCCGAGACCGAGAGGCGTGCGCTGGTCAAACGCGCGGTCGACCTCTACCGGATCCGCGGCACGCGGCGCGGCCTCACGCTGTTTCTCAAGCTGTTCACCGGGCAGGAGCCCGACATCCGCGAGAACGTCTGGCCGTTCAAGGGCTTCCGGCTCGAGGCCGAGGGGGCGCAGGAGGGCGCGCGGATCGGGATCGATTCGGTGATCCTGCCGCCGGTCGATCTCGCGCACTGCTTCATCGTGACGATGCCGATCGCCTTCGAGTCGGTGACCCCCGAGCAGGTGATCCGGATCCACCAGATCATCCAGCTCGAGAAGCCCGCGCACTCGCACTACTACCTGCGGTTCGCAGAGGAGAAGGGCGACGTCGAGTTGCGCGAGTTCTTCGCGATCGGCCTGCGCTCCGGCATCGGGATCGGCGCCGAGGTCGTGCATTCCACGGACGAAGAGGAGTCGCCCGAAGGCGGCGACAAGTGATCGAGGACCATCATGGCTGAAGCTCAGGGATTCAAGCGCATCAACTTCTTCAAGGGGTTCCTCACCACCGAGAAGGACTGGAACGACGCCGAGCGCTACCACATCGACAAGCGTCGGCTGCACAACAAGATGCTGCACTCGCCGGGCATCGTGCACGGCTACGCGCAGGATCTCCGGGTCAACGCGCGTGCGCGTGGCGACCTCTCGGTCGAGGTCCAGCCGGGCTACGCGATCGACGGCATGGGGAACGACCTCATGATCTTCGACGCCACGATCCGCAACATCAACCTCGAGGAGTTCCGGCTACCGCAGACGGTCTACATCGTGCTGCGCTACTACGAGGAGCTCACCGACTTCATCGCCTACAAGGAGAACCTCGAGTACAAGGGCCACCGCCGCGTGCTCGAGAGTTGTCGCATCGAGCTCACGCAGACCGAGCCCGAGATCACGCGCGAGGTCGAGCTGGCGCGGGTCCATCTCGAGAAGGGCGTCCAGCGGGTCCGCGACGCGCGCGACCCGGCCGATCCCAAGGCCAACGAGATCGACATGCGGTTCACGCCGCACGGCGGACTCGCCGGCTCGAACCTACCGCCCGGGCTGCGGCTCCGGCTCGAGACGCTGCTGCTCCAGGTGCGGCGCACGTCGATCGAGTACACGCGGCGTGGCGTGGTCGCCGGTCACGATCTCGTGCAGGCGTGCAACACGGCCCTGATGCTGATGTACGCCAACCTCGTCGACCTCCGGAACGTGTTCAAGATCTGGAACCTGATCGTGGACTCGGAGGGCGAGCTCGCGCTCGACGTCGACGTGCACCACCCGACGATCGCGCAGAAGAAGGAGTTCTCGGAGTACCGCCGTCAGGTCGAGATCCTCCGCGGGCTGCTCGGGGAGAACAAGAACAACCTCGAGGCGTACATGAACCTGCTCGCCTACCAGGCCAAGTGCGCCGAGATCGCGCTATCGGCCATCCAGGGCGAGAAGCCGCAGATCGTCGTCGAGGAGAAGAAGGAAGCCCGGCCGATCGACATCAAGGACTGGGAGCCGGTCAAGGTCATGCCGCAGCCCAAGCCGCAGCTCGAGCTCGAGGGCACGACCTGGGTGCTCGTCGACGAGATCGAGATCCTCAACAAGGAGAGCGAGGACAAGCACCTGTTCACGATCAAGGAGGCCAAGGACTCCTATCGATCGCGGCAGAAGCTCAAGTATCCCGACGGCACCACGGTGGAGGACACCGGGCGCGCGCACGTCGATGGCTACAGCGAGTTCAAGCTCGTCAACGTCACGCCGGGCCGCCCGCTCGTGATCCTGCGCCGCATGGACTACGTCTACGGCGACTACGAGATCGAGCTGTCGATCAACGGCAAGAAGGCGAGCGTGGTGTCGTGCGTCGGTACCGACCGCGTCCACCGGTGGCGCAACTGGCCGGCCATGGTCCAGAAGGAGTACGTCACCACCGAGACCGTGATGGTGCGGCAGCAGTCGATCACCGCCGGCCGCGACATCAACATGTTCCACATCTGGATCTACCAGCCTCGCTAGCGCGATCAGACGATTCCTTGGCAACCGCCGGACCGAGCGGGCGATGGACTGCGCGAGCCCACGGACGGGGTGCTAGACTAGCCCTCGCGCTGGGGAAGCGCCCATGTTCCTCAAGTATTTCGAGTTCATCTTCATACCCTTCCGGAGGATCAATAACCGGATCCTCGGCGTCAAGAACGTCAAGGGTAACGTCATGGTCGACGTCAACCGCTCGAAGGCGCTGGCGGCGCGGGGGAAGCGGTTCGCGGGCAAGGCGCAGAGCTTTCAGCAAGGCCAGCAGGGTCAGCAGGGTCAGCAGGGTCAGCCGCAGCAGGGTCAACCTGCGCAGCAGGGCTATGCGCAGCAGGGCTACGCGCAGCCGGGGGTTCAACAGGGTTATCCGCAGCAGCAGGGCTATCCGCAGCAGGGGGGATATATGCAACCTGGAATGCCGCCCGGGATGCCAGGGCAACCGGGCATGCCCGGAGCACCGGGAATGCCGCCAGGCGCACCGGGGGCGCCCGGCATGCCCATGGCCAATCCACCGATCCGCACCAAGGGATGGTGGATCTTCAAGAAGAAGTTCTGCACGCAGTGCGAGCAGCAACTCGACAAGACCTGGGACCAGTGTCCGTTCTGCGTGCAGATCGCGCAGCAGGCCGCGATCCCGGCCGCACAGCGCCAGGCGATGAAGACGCAGGCGTTCGTGGTCGATGCCCACGGTGGCCCGGGTAGCGTGCAGCTACTCGGGTGGATCGTGCCGCTCCAGGGACCGCAACGCGGCGAGCTGTTCACGCTCGCGCCGGTGAGCTCGGTCGGCACCGACCCCAAGAGCACGATCGTGCTCACCGACAAGTTCATGTCGAGCAAGCACGCCGAGATCAAGGCCGAGAACGGCGTCTGGGTCCTGCGCGACGCCGGCTCGACGAACGGCACCTACGTCAACAATCGCCGCGTGGACCGACACGAGCTGGTCGACAACGACTTCATCAAGTTCGGTAGCGCGATGTGCAAGTTCAAGAGTCTGTGATGACCACGATCCGGGTTTGTTGTCTCACCATCGTCGCGCTGGTCGCGCACTACTTCGTGGCGCCGCATGTCGCCGCCGCCGAGGGCTCGAGCATCGAGGTCCTCTACGACATCAAGGTCCCCGACAAGACCGACAAGGATGCCAAGGACGAGGTCCCGCAGATCAAGGCCACCGTGATCGGTGCGCCCAACCAGCCGATGGACAAGTTCCTCCTGGTCGACAAGTCGGCCAAGCCGCCGGTCAAGATCAAGCCGAGCAAACTGGTCCCGTTCAAGAAGGGCGACGAGAAGCTCGCGATCGCGCTCGTGATGAACGGGTGGGAGATGTGGATCGGTAACGACAGGGAGGTCCCCGAGATCAAGGAGGACGATCCGTCGCGATATCCCGGCGTCCTCATCGAGCTGCGGTCGGCGCTCGACAAGCTCAAGTTCCAGGAAGCCGGTCCTCCCGGCAGCGTCGGCATGGTGATCACCTACGCCGACAAACCGGTGATCCGCGTGCCGATGGGTCCGCTCAAGAACATCACCGGCAGTGCTCTCGGCACCCAGCACGACTACTTCGGCACCACCGGTGTCGAGCTGGTGCAGGGCATCACCCTCGCGCTCGCCGAGCTCCACAAGCGCTCGGAGCCGCGCAAGGTGCTGATCGTCGTGTGCGACGGTAACGACACCAACAACGACGCCGCCAAGGCGCAGCTCCACAATCTCCGCAAACAGGCGAAGGACGATCAGGTGCAGACCTTCGCGATCGTCTACAAGGCCAAGCTGTCCGGCGAGGGCAACGTGATCCCCGCGATGATCCCGCAGACCACGCAGGTCAACTCCGCGGAGAACATCGCGTCGACGATCGCCAACATCCTCGCGCGCATGGACGACCGGAAGTACCTGACGTTTCCGGGCTACGACCTCAAGGCCGATCGCGGTCTGACCTGGGACGGCAAGGCACACGACCTGATGATCCAGGTCGACAAGGAGGAGTCCGAGATCTCGTCGACCGAATTGCCCAAGTGGGAGCCGCCGAAGGAAGGTGGCGGGTTCCCGTGGCTGCTCTTGATCATCATCTTGGTTTCGGTGTTCCTGTTGATCTTCATCATCGCGAAGATCGCCAAGCGGAAGCCGGAGCCGATGCCAGCGCCGGCGCCGATGATGCCGGCACCGATGCCCATGGAAGCCCCCAAGCCGGCGGGGCCGATGAAGACCGTGATGATCGGGCAGGGCGGCGACGAGGGCGGGTTCCCCGTGGTCGGGTGGCTGGTGCCGCTCAACGGGCAGCACGCCTACCAGACGATGCGGCTGCGTTCGAGCATGACCAAGATCGGGACCGCGCCGCCGGCCGACATCGTGGTCAACGATGGCTTCATGAGCACCGAGCACTGCCAGATCAACTGCTCGCCCCAGGGCTTCACGCTGATCGATGGCGGCTCGACCAACGGCAGCTACGTCAACGAGCACCGCATCACCGCGAAGCACGACCTCGTCGACAACGACCTGATCACGCTCGGCAAGACCAACTTCAAGTTCAAGTCGATCGTCTGACGTTCACGCGCGCGATACGATAGGTCCGCAAGTGGCGAAGAAGCAGAAGGTCTGCGGCGGCTGCCGGCGCGTGATGTTGCCGGTGTGGACGCAGTGTTTGTTCTGCGGCTGGGCGCCGGTGGCACGGCTCGAGTTCATCATGGGGCCGCTCGCCAACCAGACGCTGCCGCTCACCGAGGAGGTCACCACGCTCGGTTCGGTGGCCGGCAACACCGTGGTGCTCGCGGATCCGGCCGTGTCGCGCAAGCACGCCGGCATCCGCAAGGTCAGCGGTACCTACGAGCTCGCCGACCTGGGCTCGACCAACGGCGTCTACATCAACGGCCGCAAGATCCCGAAGAAGACCCTCGAGCCCGGCGACATCATCCGCATCGGCAACACCGAGGCGGTGTTCCGCCGCGAGTAACCGTGGCCGAGAAACTGGAGAGGGCATCGACGGGACGCGCCCGGTGCAAGCTGTGCCGCGAACCGATCGCCAAGGGCGAGCTCCGGTACGGCGTCACCGAAGACTCGTACCAGTTCGACGGCCAGACCACGGCGTGGCACCACGCGGTCTGTGCGGCGATGCGCCGGGCGACCGGGTTTCTCCGCGCGCTCGCGGCGGCCGAGGTGCCGATACCGCCGGCACACCGCGCCTCCTACCAGGCGATCGCCGAGACGACGCGTGCGCATCGCATCAAGGACGTGGTGTGGCGGCATGCGAACGAGCCGCGCTGCGTGCTCGAGCTGTCCGGTGACCGGTTCGCCCTGTTCACGATCCACGGGGGCAAGCAGCTCACCGCGGAGGGAACGCTCGACGAGGTGGTGGCCTCGGTACCCGACGACGATCTCGAGGAGGTAGTCGATACGATCACCGCGAGCGGACGCGCGCTCGGCCGGGAGGCGCCGCCGACCAAGCCGGCCCGGCCCAGGTCCCGAAACGGCGGGAAGAAGGCGCCGAAGCCCGCGGCCGTCACGGTGCGCGTGCGGTTCGAGCTGGTGTCGGGCGCGATGACGTATGCCGAGGAGCTGGTCCTCGACGAGGCGAAGTGCACCGTCACGCGACGCTCGGAGAGCGGGGCCGACGGCGCGTTGACACCGAGCGGCAAGCCGTCGAAGCACAAGCTCGCGACGGTCGAGCTCGCCCGCAAGTACCTGCGCTACCGGGTCGCGACTCATCCGTGGACGCAGGTCGCCGGCGACCGTGTCGAGCTGATCGACGGCGAGGACTTCAAGGACGTCAAGGACAAGTCCCCCGACTACCGCTACCTCGAGCACGCCGCGACTGGACGGTTCTGGGATATCGATCGCGACGTCTCGGTGGTCACGATCTGGGAGGGCGCGATCGGGACCAACGGCGACGTCACCGAGCACGAGCACCGATGGGACGGCGAGGCCCGGGATTTCTATAAGCAGCAGCTCTCCGAGCGGGAGGCCGCGGGCTTCGTCGAGCCGCCGGGTCACGCCGCCCGGCGTGCGACCGGCAAGCGGTAGCGCCCGCCCGCGTAGCCCGGTACCATCCGGAAGTTCATGGCCCGCCTGCTTTTCAGGGACAGCCAGGGCCGCGAGGGGGCGGTCGACCTCAACCCCAACGAACCGGTGTTCGTCGGACGCGGGCTCGAATGTGCGATCCGCACCGACGACGGCATGGTGTCGCGGCGGCACTCGCAGATCCGCATGGAGGGTGGGGCCTACGTCGTCGAGGACCTCGGTAGCGCGAACGGCGTCTACCTCAACAACAACCGGGTCCAGAAGCAGGCCCTGTCTCCCAACGACGTCGTGCAGTGCGGCTCGCTGGTGATCCGGTTCGTCGACGACGGTCCGCCCGCGCAGATGGGCGGCCCACAGATGGGTGGCCCACAGATGGGTGGTGCGCCGCCGGGCAAGAAGGGCGGCACGATGGTGCTGTCCAATCACGACACCGGGGGTGCGGCGGGAGGGTTCTCGCCGCCGAGCCCGTCGCCGATGCCGATGCCGTCGCCGAGTCCGGGTCCCGGGTTCGGCCAACCGGCCGGTCCGAGCGGGGTCGGCAACGCACCGAACCTCCCGTACGGCGGACCACCGTCGATGCCACAGACGCCCGCGTTCGGTCCGAGTGGTGGCGGCACCATGGGCGGGTCGGCGGGACGGGGCGGCTTCGGTGGCTCGGCGGGCGGTGCGGCACCGTACGGGGGACCGCCCGCGATGCCGTCGTCGGCGCCGGCCGCGGCACCGTTCAAGGCTTCGGGGGTGCCGAACAGCGGTCCGCCCGCGATGCCCGGCGGCGGCAACCTGCCGTACGGCGGACCGCCGGCGATGCCATCGGGTGGGACCGGCGCGGGTGCCAAACCGAACCTGCCGTACGGCGGACCGCCGGCGATGCCGTCGGGAGGTGCCGGAGGTCCGGCGCCGGGGATGTTCGGGCGCAACGGTCCGTCGAACGCCGCGCCCGGCGGCTCGCAGGATCCCGCCGAGAACAAGGTGCTCGTCGATCTCGGTCTCGAGGTCGACGCCAACAAGCTCCATGGCGAGCTCAAGCTGGTACGTGCCGAGCTCGAGAAGGCCAACGCCGGTTACGAGCGCGAGGTCGCCGACGGCAAGCGCGTGCGCGCCGAAGCGGCCACGCTGCGCGAGCGGATCGAGGAGCTGCGCGCGCAGATCAAGGATCGCGAGGAGCAGGTCGCGGCGCACGATCGGGTCGCGGACGAGCTGCGCGACGAGCTCCAGCAGACGCGCAACGACCTCGCCCGCCAGCGCAACGAGATGGGCGAGCTGGCGGAGAACCTGGCACAACGCGAACGTCAGGCGGCGCGCGCCACCGAGGACACCGCGAAGCTGCGCGAGGACATGGAGGATCTCAACCGCCAGCTGATGGAGCTGTCGCGGACCAAGGACGAGGGCTGGAAGAAGCTCAACGAGCAGCTCACCGAGATCGAGCACCTGCGCGAGGTGATCAACGAACAGGAGCGGATGCTCGAGGAGCGTCGCGTCGGGTTGATCTCGCAGGAAGAGGTCATCAAGGAGCTGCGGCTCGACAAGGAGAAGAACCTCAAGGGGATCGCGAAGCTCAAGGCCGAGCGCGACGAGGCCGTGACGACGGGGTCGCGGCAGTCGGCGCAGGTGGTCGCGCTCGAGGAGGAGAACCGGCGGCTCGGGCGGCTCCTGGTCGAGGCCCAGACCGACGCGAGTCGCGGCGGCGGCGATGTCGACCACATGTTGCGGATCCAGAACGAGCTCAAGGAGACCCGGGTCGAGCTCAAGAAGGTCGAGGCCGATCGCGACCGGCTCGAGGAGCAGTACACCCGCGCGGACGAAGATCGCGAGAAGCTCGAGGGACGGCTCGCCCAGATCGAGGTCGAGCTGCAGGAGGCCCAGCACGGCAAGATGGCCGCCGAGAGCGCGCGCAACGTCGCGCAGGACGCGCTCGCCAAGGCCGAGGTCGCGCGGCACAAGGCCGCCGAGGAAGCGCTATCGGCGTCGAAGGCGCGCGACGCGGCGTCGACCGGTGGCGACGACGCGCGCCGCGAGATCGACAAGCTGCGCCGCAAGATCGGCGAGCTCGAGAAGGGCCAGCCGAGCGCGCCGGCGATCGATGCCAAGGACCTGCAGCACGAGCGCGAGGCATCGGAGCGCAAGCTTCGCGACGCGCTCGACAAGGCGACTTCGGCCGAGCGCTCGGTCAAGGCACTGCAGGCCGAGCTCGAGGCGGCGAAGATGGACGCGCTCAAGGCACGCGGAGAAGCGGCACGTGCGAAGGCCGCCGCCGACTCGCAGGCGGAGGCCGTGGTCGAGGCGGCCGCGGGCGGTGGTGCGGGCAACGGCGAGCTCCAGCGCGTCGCCGGCGAGGTCTACGAGTCGATCAACGACATCCTGTCCGAGATGCGCAACAACATGCGGCTGGTGCAGGCCGAGCTCCCCGAGATGAAGGGCGAGGCCGACCGCGTCCAGGCCGTGGCCGAGGCGCTCGAGGCGATGGTCGGCGGTGCCGAGAATGCCAAGGGTGCGTTGCGTAATCTGCGCGACCTGGCAAAGACATGAGGTTGACCGGAGGCGAGACCCGTTCTCTAGGGATTCGAGCGAGCACCGATGCACATCGGGGCTCGCGCGGAGGTCATACTTGACCGGAGGCGAGACCCGTTCTCTAGGGATTCGAGCGAGCACCGATGCACATCGGGGCTCGCGCGGAGGTCATGAATGACGATCGAGCACAAACGCAGCAGCAAGGGAGAGATCGAGGACCTGATCAAGGCCCGCTACTCGCTGATCTGGATCACGTCTCCCGAGGAGGGACGGGTCGAGGACAGCCTGCGGAGGCTGTGCGTCGAGCGCGAGATGCGCCTCGAGGTGTGGTCGATCACCGAGGGGTTCCGCACGGTCGCGAACGGGCAGGGTACGCGCGACGTCAAGGATCCGATGAAGGCGGTCGATCACGTGCTGCGCAGCGAAGGCCGCGCGCTGTTCGTGCTGCGCGACTTCCATCCGTTCCTCAAGGAGCCGGCGGTCGTGCGCAAGCTGCGCGATGCCGCGACCGAGCTGCGGAAGACCAAGAAGAGCCTGGTGATCCTGAGCGCGATCTCGAAGATCCCGCCCGAGCTCGAGAAGAGCATCTCGGCGATCATCGACTGGGAGCTGCCGAACCGGCAGGAGATCGAGCAGGCCGCGCGCAAGGTGCTCCCCAACCTCCCGGCGGCGACGCAGCAGGTGATCGAGAGCGATCCGACGTTCATGGAGCGTGTCGTCGAGGGCGCTCTCGGGCTGACCCTGGTCGAGGCGGAGAACGTGTTCGCCAAGAGTGCGGTGCGTACGCACACGTTCGACCTCGAGACCATCCTCGAGGAGAAGAAGCAGATCATCCGCAAGAGCGGCTTGCTCGAGTACTACGAGCACCGCGAGGAGTTCTCCGACGTCGGCGGCATGGACATCCTCAAGGACTGGCTGGTCAAACGGCGCAACGCGTTTTCCTCGCGCGCCCGTGACTTCGGCTTGCCGCTCCCCAAGGGCATCCTGCTGATCGGCGTGCCGGGCACCGGCAAGTCGCTGACCGCGAAGGCCGTCGGCGCGCTGTGGCAGATGCCGCTGCTCCGGCTCGACGTCGGCAAGATCTTCGGCGGTCTCGTGGGTAGCTCCGAGGAGAACATCCGGACCGTGATCAAGACGTCGGAGGCGATCGCACCCGCGATCCTGTGGATCGACGAGCTCGAGAAGGGATTCTCCGGCACCGCGTCGAGCGGCCAGACCGACGGTGGCACCACGTCGCGCGTGTTCGCGTCGTTCATCACCTGGCTGCAGGAGAAGACGACGCCGGTGTTCGTGATCGCGACCGCGAACAACGTCCACCAGCTGCCGCCCGAGCTGCTGCGCAAGGGCCGGTTCGACGAGATCTTCTTCTGCGATCTGCCCGATCGCGAGGACCGGCGGCAGATCATCGACATCCACCTGCGCAAGAAGAAGCGCGACCCCGGTCAGTTCGACATGGACAAGCTGATCGAGGCCACC
Organism: uncultured delta proteobacterium; assembly: GCA_963772655.1. Lineage (GTDB taxonomy): Bacteria > Myxococcota_A > Polyangia > Haliangiales > Haliangiaceae > JABFXX01. Next base: position 1,988,125 of record CAVYYE010000002.1, on the reverse strand, counting down.
GTCGACTACTCGGGTGCCGAGCTCGAGCAGGCCGTGATCGCGGCGCTGTACGACGCGTTCGACACCGGCAACGACCTCACCACCGAGGGGCTACTCAACACGCTCAAGGACATCGTCCCGCTCGCGATCACGATGCGAGAGCAGATCGAGACCATGCGCGAGTGGGCACGCACCCGCGCTCGCATGGCGGCCGCCCGCGGGCACGGCAAGGCGAAGAAGGAAGGCTGGATGGCCCGCTACGGGGCGCCGACGGCCAACCTGGGCGACAAGGGTGGTGGCGAGTCCGACGACGGCGAGCGCAAGATCGAGCTCTAGCCATGGGTAGTCCGCGCGTCCCCGGCGGTGCGGTGCACCGGCTTCCGGCAGACCTTCGACAGGAGCTGCTCGCCCATCCGGTCGCGCTGGATGCGTGGTCGGACATCACGCCGCTCGCGCGCAACGAGTTCATCTGCTGGGTCGAGGATGCCAAGCAGAAGGTGACCCGAGAGCGCCGCATTCGCCGCACCCGGGAGGAGCTGGAAGACGGCATGCGGCGGCCGTGCTGCTGGCCCGGCTGCAAGCACCGCGAACGCACGGGTAGGTAACTGGGAAGCCCGGATCGCCGGATCGGGTACACTGATCGCGCTCATGTCGCATTTCACCAAGTGCGCCCTCAAGATGACCAATCTGGCGGCGATCAAGAAGGCGCTCGCCGACCTCGACCTGAAGTTCACCGAAGCCGAGCAGGGACAGAGCGCGGTCGTCCGCGGCTACCGCGGTGACACCCTGAAGGCCGCGATCTCGATCGACATGGGCCGCTACGACGTCGGTGTGATCGCCAACGAGGACGGCACCTACGACATCACCGCAGACTGGTGGGGTGTCGAGACGACCAAGGGCGTCTCGGAGGAAGAGTTCAAGCACCAGCTGAGCCAGCGGTACCAGTACAACAACGTCAAGATGGCCTGCGAAGAGAAGGGCTACAGCGTCGAGGAAGAGGTCAACGAGGAAGACGGATCGATCCGGCTCGTCGTGAGCCGGTGGGGAGCCTGAACGATGGCGAGCAAACGAGAGATCGAGATCGTGATCGACGCCAAGGGCGAGGTGACCTTCCAGGTCAAGGGCGTCAAGGGCGGCAGCTGCCTCGACGAGACCAAGTTCCTCGAGCAGGCCCTCGGCGGTGATGACGCGATCGTCGACCGCGAGAAGACCTCCGAATACTACGAGCAATCGGAGGGTTACGTGTCCACGTATGGTGGCGGGACAGATGATGGGGAAGGCGGGGGCTACTAACCTCGTAAGACGACTGCGTGTCGGACGACCAAGACAAGGAGCAACGCCCGGAGGACATCTCCGACGAGGTCGCACGCAAGTACGACCCCGAGCGGCTCCTCCGCATGCTCGCCAAGCGCGCCGGGCGCGGCGAGGCGCTCGATCACTCGCTCCGTCACAAGTACGAGCGACGGTTCGGCGTCGACCTCGGACACGTGCGCGTCTACACCGGCGAGTTCGCCGAGCAGTTCAACAAGCAGCGCAATGCCTACGCCGTGACCCTCGGTCGTACCGGCGCCATCCTGATGGGCGGATCGCCCGACAAGACCGGCGTCGCGGGCCAGGCACTGCTCGCCCACGAGCTCACCCACGTCGCCCAGGCCCAGCGCGCCACCGCCGGTGCGGGTGGTCTGCATCGCAAGTCGTTCGACGGCGAGATGCCGTTCGGCGGCGAGCACGACGAGATCGAGAGCGAAGCCGAGGAAGAGGAGGCCAGCGAGGCCGCCGGCCTGTCCGGCATCAACTCGTCGGCGAAGGCGGTCAACGAGGGCGCCGGGAACATGAAGGCCGAGGACCAGCTCAAGCAGGATCTCGAGAAGATCCGCGAGCGCGTGCTCGAGCTCGCCGGCGACGCCGCGCGCAGCCAGATGTGGCGCAACGGCAACCCGCGTCGAGCGTGACTCGCGAAGCGAGTTTGCGAAGCGAGTTTCTGAGATAATCGTCAGGCATGACGGACACCAGCGCGGATGCCGGCGTCGTCCAGTCGCGGATCCAGCTCGAGCGACTGGTCGCCGAGGACGAGCTCTCCGGCCGGACGATCGCCGGGTTCGCCGCGCCGTCGGTCGGGCTGCGCGCGATCGACCTCGACGGCGTGACCATGGAGCGCCTCGATCTGCAGGGCGCCGACGGCGACGACAGCCGGCTCGAACGCGCCACGCTCGCGCTGTCCGATCTCCGGACGTCGCAGTGGAAAGGTGCGCTGTGGCATCGCGTGACCGCACGCGACTGCGATCTCACCGAGCTCGATCTCACCGGCGCCCAGCTGTTGCGCTGCACGTTCGGCCCGGTGCGGATGGCGCGGCTACGGCTGCACCGCGCGAAGATCCAGGACTGTCACTTCAAGGACTCGGAGCTCTACAGCGCCGACTTCTCGAACGCGATCGTGATCAAATCCGTGTTCGAGGGGTACGGGCACGCCACCGTGTCACTGTCTCGTACCGACTGGACCGGTGCCGTGCTGTTCGACGTCGATTTCCGGCAGGCCAACATGTACGGCGCGAACCTGCGCGGCGCGACGTTCGTGCGTTGCGACCTGTCGCGCGTGAACCTGTGCAGTGCCGACCTCGCCGGTGCAAAGCTGGTCGGGTGCATCACCAACGGGATCGACCTCGACGGCGCTACGCTCGGGTGACGGTACGCAATTGCCGGCAAAGTCCCGCCGATCCCGACGATGTCGCACGGGTGATGTGTATGTTGCGGCCGTGCGCGGTCCGCTGCTCGCCGTCTGGGGATGCCTCGCTATCGGCGTCGGCTGCGCGCCGTTGCCGCCGCCACGCGCGATCATCACGGTGACCCAGAACGACGGTCCACCACGTCACGCGGTGCTCGCGATGCCGACGGTGTGCACGAGCCCCGAGGCCAGGCTGTGCAACCCGTCGACCTACTACACGAACCCCGGTGATACGCGACCCCGTCAGTTCGCGAACGATCTCCCGAGCGTGATCGAGCCGATCGTGCGGCTCAAGCTCGAGCTCGCGGGCTACACGCTCGCGGATGCACGCCAGCTCCAGCTGTCGACGGTGTCTCGCACGGAGACCACCGCGGAAGCCGAGTACGACAACCATCCGGGGCCGGGAGGGACCAGCGTCGAGGTCGGCGAGAGCTACAGCGTCGCCGACCTGCCGGAGCCCAACCGCATCCCGGTCGCGCACTCGCTCGGCTTCACCGGGGAGCTCGATTCGACGCTGCGAGTGTTTCGTGATGGCTCGGGGCTCGGCGCACCGATCCGGTTCGAGCTGGTGCTCCAGTTGCGCGCGGTGCCCGAGAACACCGTGGTGTGGACGGTCCGGTGCAGCGATGTCGAGGAGACGCCGTTCGGAACCGCCGAGCTGGTCGCGAGCTGCGCCGGTGACGGCGTGCTCGCGTGGCGCGCGCCCGATGCGATCATCGGAGGGGCACCATGAAGTGCACCGCGATCGCCGTGCTGGCGCTCGTGGTCGGTGCGTGCAGCGTCGAGAAGCTGCCTCCGATCCGCATGGTCCATCGGGGGCAGGGGACACCGCATCGCGCGGTGATCTTGCCGACGGAGTGCACCCCGTCCGAATACGTGGCGGCCAACGTGGATCCGCGCGCGTGGTGCAAGGGCATCGAGGCGATGGTCGCGAGCGAGCTGTCGTTCCGCGGCATCGAGGTCGTCGATCTCTCGAAGTTGCCGGTACGCGAACGCACGCGCGAGGTGGTCGAGGTGTCTTCGGAGGTCGACGGCCAGACGTCTGGAAAACGGACCGTGACCGTGAGCGGGCCGAGCTTCTCCGATCTCGACATGTGGACCCAGCGCGAGATGCTCGCCAAGCTCGGTGTCGACACGCTGGTGCGCGTCCGCGCAGCGCAGCTGCCGACGTGGCCGGTCCGCGCCCTCGCCCTGGTGCGCATGGTGCGTCCCGACGACGCGTCGCTGATCGCGGCGAGCGTGTGCGAGCTCGAGGTGTCGCGCATCGATAGCGACGCCGAGGTCATCGAACGTGCCACCCGGTGCGCGCTGGAAGGGATCCGCCCGTGAAGGCGTTGGTCGTGATCTGCCTCGTCGCCGCGAGCGGGTGTGCGATCGGTGCAGGCACCTCGACCGTCGGGATCTGGCGACCGCATCGCGAGGTCGACACCGAGGTCTGCTTCGAAGCGAAGTCTCCTGACAATGACAGTGGCGGTTCGTGCGCGCGTACGGTCGAGGTCGCGCGCGACATCCCGGCCCGCAGCTTCGGCGGCGGCCTGATCGCGTGGTTCAACCCGGGCTTCGTTCATGTCGAGAACAGCGACGGTGCCCCGAACCGGTTCGCACTCGACAGTCACTACGAGTACCTGCGGGGGCGCGGTCCCTACGCGCTCGGCGTGCGCGTCGGCGCCAACCTCGGGATCTCGCTGCACAGCCTGCTGTTCACGGTCCCGGTCAGCGTGGTCGCGCACTGGGGCTATCCGCGGTTCTCGCTGTACGGCGGCACCGGCTACACGCCCTACGCGTCCGATAGCGCGACCGTCAACGACCAGAAGATGTCGCGAGACCTCCACGGCTTTCACGTCATGGGTGGCGGTCGCGTGCTGCTCAAGGCGCAACGGTCGACGCAGATGACCCTGAGCGTCGACGTGTTCCGGCAATACCTCCAAGGCGTGGTGGCGACGAGTGCCACCACGGCCATCGGCCTTCACTTCTGATCGAGAGGAACCAATGCGACTGACTCCATGCTGGCTCGTGATCCTGGGGGCGATGGCTTGTGGTGCCGGACCTCAGCGCCCGCTGTTGGCGCAACTGGCGACCGGTCCGGCGAACGGACCGCCGGGAGGCGTGCTGGTGTTCTCGTCGCAGTGTGCCGGGATGCAGTCGCGCTGCCCGAGCACGTGGGCGCCGACGGTCGACGCGATCGTCACCAGCGGGCTGAGCTTCCACGGCTACACCACGCTCGACCCGTCGAAGCTGCGCAAGGACGCGGGCACGCGCGAGGAGACCACCGTCACCAAGGACTCGAACACGACCTCCAGCCACGACGACTCCGCCGCGTCGGTCGGCGTCGCGGGAATCATCCCGATCGCGGCGTACACCACCAGCAGGGGCACGCGGATCACCGTCAGTCAGTCGACCGAGAAGACCGTGGTGCTGACGGGAGCCACGCTCGAGGATCTTCCCCTCGACGATCGCCGGCAGCTGATGGCGCAGGCCGGCGCGCAGTCGGTGCTGACCACCCAGATCATCGTCGGTGCCAACTGGAGCGTGTGGACGACGGCGCAGAGCGTCGAGGTCATGATCAAGCTCAGCGACGCCGTCGACGGCACGATGCGGTGGTCGGCGCGGTGCTCGGCGAGCTCGGGAGACTTCCCGTCCGCGGCGGCCGCGATCGAGGCGGCCGCGCATTGCGTGGCCGACGCCGTGACGGCGCCGGGGTGAGCGGTCGACCCCGACGGGGTACACTACGGCCATGCCATCTCGACCCGACATCCGCGATCTGGCCCGCCACGTGGAGGAGGCCTTCGCCGATGCCGACCGAGAGACGCTGCTCGAGGTGCTGACCTTCGTGGTCAAGGAATACGTGGTCGAGGGACCGCCCCCGATGTTGATCCACCAGGCGGAGACGCTGGCCGATCTGCAAGGGATGTCGTTCGCGCAGCTGATCGCGGCGCTGCAGACGCGACTCGAGCACCCCGAGCTCGCGACGTTCGTGATCGATGGCGAGCAGGTCGGCGTGCGGATCGGCGGCGTGGTGCACCCGCTGCTGCCGGGACGCGCACCGGGGGCGGCGTCGAGCGCGACGGTATCGCCGCCCGCGCAGTTCATCGACACGCGCCAACCCGGCGTTCGCGTCGTCGAGGCCAACCTCGGCCCGCGTCCGGCCTCGACGCCGGCCGCACCTTCCGCACCACAGGCCGCGCCACCGGCAGCACCGGCCACCGCACCGCCGGCCGCCGCGCCCCGCGCCGGTGGCGCACCGCCGCCGAGTCGCGGGCTCTCGGTGCGTGGCCGTCCCAGCGGTGGCGATGCCGCGCCGGCCGCGGGGACTCCACCGGCCGCGGGGACTCCACCGGCCGCGGGGACTCCACCCGCCGCGCAGCCGGGAGCTCCGCAAGCCGCCCCCGAGAAAGCCGACAAGGGTGACGGCGACGACGCGTCGGCCCGGTTCAGCCTGCTGGAGCTCGACTAGTGTCGGCGGTCGCGCGCCGCTACTACGAGCGCGGTCGTGCGTCGCTCGACCAGGGCGATCTCGAGAGCGCGCAGGAAGCGCTGCGCGCGGCGATCGATCTGGCACCGCAGTTCGGCAACGCGCGCGTCGCGTATGCGGTCGCGCTCGCCAAGGGAGGCGACTGCCCGCGTGCGGCCCAGGTGCTGCGGGTCGGGCTCGGGCAGGCGTCGTCGCCGATCTCGGCGGCGGCGATGCACGCGACGCTCGGAGATGTGCTGGTGATGGGCGGCGACTTCTTCGCGGCGGAGCAAGCATTCCAGCAGGCGGGGCAGACGTCCGGGTTCGAGGCGCGCGCGGCGTCGGGACTGGCGCGGGTCTACGCGCGACTCGGGCGGTACGCCGACATGGCGACGCAGCTCGAACGTGCCGCGTCGCTCGCGAAGACCTAGACGAGCTCTAGTTGCCGAGGATGATCGGTCCGCGGCCGCCGCTGCTGCGCGAGTGGCAGCTCTGCACGGCGCAGCTCCCGTAGCTCGGGTCGAACGCGCCCTCGATCATGCTCTCGCTGTCGGGGCAGGCACTCACCGTCGGGACCGCCGGGAACGGCGAGGACTGCGTGGTCGGGATGAAGAAGTTGCCGGCCTCGTCGGTGACGACCGCGACGATCGGACCGGTGCCGTCGAGCGGTTCGAACTGCACGGTCGCGCCGGCTTGCGGCGTGGTCTCGTCGGGCTGGAACACCGTGCCGCCGACGTGGAATGCCATGGCCTGCGGGCCGAGCGAACCGACGAGGTGGCAGTTCGCTTCGATGCAACTGGCCCCGGCATAGGTGCCGTTGCCGTCGAGGTGCTGGTAGGCCGGATCCGGCGACGCGCGATCGACGCAGTCACCACCGGAGGTGCCTCCACCACCGCCGCAGCCCCCGAGCTGGGCGATCGCCGCGAACACGAGGAGCGAGACCGGACGCGATGGGGTCATCGTCCCCGAGGATATCAGTATCCGTGGACCGGTTGCTGGTAGGAGTGCTGGGGCACCCACAGCGGGTCGAGGAAGGTCTGGGTCAGCACGACCGTGATGTTGTCGGTGCCGCCGTTGTTGTTGGCGGCGCGGATCAGGTTCTCGGCGACGATCTCGAGCGGATCGCCAGAGGTCATGATCTCTCGGATCATCCAGTCGTCGACGAGGTCGTTGAGCCCGTCGCAGCACAGCAGGAACACGTCGTTGTGCTCGGGGGTCATCGCGTTGTGCTCGATCTCGACGTTGGCATCGAGCCCGATCGCACGGATGATCACGTTCGACGTGGCCGGACCGAGCGTGCCGATCAGATCGGGACGGTCCTGGTAGAGGTTGCGCAGCGAGTGGTCGCGCGTGAGCTGGCGAAGCTGACCCTGCCGGAGCAGATACGCGCGCGAGTCACCACAGTGGCAGATGTGCACGAGGTTCTCTTCGAACCGGAGCCCGACGGCGGTGGTGCCCATGCCGTGACACGCGGGATCCATCTGCGAGCGCTGGTAGACGCCGGCGTTGGCGGCGCGCATCGCGGCGACCAGCGGGTCGACGCCGGGCGAGGGCGGCGGATCGCCGGTCTTGAGCGAATGGACGATGGTCCGGATCGCGATGTCGGAGGCGACCTGACCCGACGCGTGCCCACCCATGCCGTCGCACACGATGTAGACGCCGAGGAAGTCGTCGTAATACATCGCATCCTCGTTCTGGGTGCGCTGTGCACCGACATCGGTGCGACCGACCGCACGAAGCAGGAACCTCTCGACGGGAATCACACCCATCACGCACGACCTCGCTGTCGGCGGAGCTCCGTCATCTCTGGGTCTACGGTTCCCGGACTTCCCAGCTTCCCGTGGCCCGTCATCGATCTTCCTCCGGCGACCAGGTGCGGTTGGGAAGGGGGTTGGCGGCGAGCAATTCGGCCCACGATTGCCGACGTTCGGCGCGCAGGTCGTCGATCACGGCGCGTGCGTCGGCGACCGGCGAGCCCTCGAGCTCCGCGGGATCGAGCTGCCAGCGGGTGCGCATCGCCGCCTCGACCTCCGCGACGATATCGAGCCGTTGCTCGGCGGCGACGTCGACGATCTCGAACAGCTTGTCGAAGTCGATCTCGGGGCGGTGGAGGTCGCGCAGGATCGCCTGCGGCGTGCAGTCGTGCAGGTCGTCGCGGAGCTGTTCGGAGATCTCGACCTCGCGCGGCTCCGCGATGGCTCGATCGACCATCACCATGTCGAGGCGCGCGATCGACGGGTCGACGTGGATGTCGATGTCGACCGCGAACGTGAGGAGGTCGTCCGGTGGCTCGGTGCGGCGACGATGCGCCTCGAGCAACGCGGGATCGACGTGGGCGATCGCCTGGGCTCGTCGCTCGCGCACCGCGACGACCTCGGGATCCTCGACCGGAACGTCGGGACGCGCGCCCCGCTCCTCCAGCTCGTCGTACGACGGCAACCCGAACCAGCGCGCGAGGTCGGCGGCCGTGGCGGGATCGAGCTCGCCATCGAGCACGTCCTTGGCCTTGCGATCGTCGTCGGGATCGTTTGAATCGGGGGGCGCCATGTCTCTATATCTGGCGAACGATGACGTAGGCGAGGGCGCCGACCGCGATGCCGACGAGCATCGACACGATCCAGAACAGCGTCGTCGCGCCTTGTTCGATCGCGCCGGTTCCCGCGGGCAACGGCTGCCCCGTGCGTGCGATGGACACGATGCCTTCGCTCGACGGTAGCGCGACGGTCTTGTTGGGACCGCCCGGCCCGCCGGGTGGCATGCCGGGCGGCGGCATGCCGGGCATCCCTCCTGGCGGGTGCATGCCCGGAGGCATTCCCCCGGGCGGTGGTTGCATGCCGGGGGGCATTCCCCCGGGTGGCTGCATGCCGGGTGGCTGCATGCCGGGTGGCATGCCTCCCGGGGGTGGCATGCCTCCCGCGAACGGAGACGACATGCCGGCGACGATCGTCTTGGCCTGTGCCGTCGAGTGCGCGGGCGCGAGCCCGCTCGACTGTTGCGGAGGCGCGTTGCCACCGGCGAACGGGCTGACCTGCGCGATCATCGTCTTCTGCTGCGGCGACGCCTGCTGGTAGCCGTGCTGAGGACCACCCGGCGCTTGACCCGGCGGCATCTGGCCCGGCGGCATCTGGCCCGGCGGCATCTGGCCCGGCGGCATCTGGCCCGGCGGCATTTGACCCGGAGGCATGCCGCGCGGCGGCATGCCTCCCGGCGGGCCACCCGGCGGCATCTGTGGCGCACCTGGATGCGCCGCGATCACCGTGCGCGGAACGCCACCCGCGCCGATCGACACGCCACCGGCGGTGACCTCGGCGAACACCTGCTGGCACTGCTGCATCATCTCGCCCGCCGACTGGAAGCGGCGCGACGCCTCTTTCTCGAGCGCACGGCGCACGATCTGCTGCACCGACGGCGGCACGTTCTGCGACATCGGCGGCACCCCCCCGTGCAGGTGCATCTGGATCACCGTCATCGGGTTGTCATCGTTGAACGGCACGTTCCCGGTCAGCATCTCGAACGCGAGGATGCCGAGTGCGTAGAGGTCAGAGCGCGCGTCGAGCGGTAGGCCGCGGCCCTGCTCGGGCGACATGTACTGCGGGGTCCCGAACACCACGCCGGCCTGCGTCTTCATGCGGTCGCCCTCGAGCAGCTTCGCGACCGAGAAGTCGAGCAGCTTCACGAAGTCGGGCGACCCCGCCATGTTGAGCAGGAACACGTTGTCGGGCTTGATGTCGCGATGGATGATCCCGATCGAGTGCGCTTCCGCCAGCGAGGCGCAGCACTGGATCAGGATCTTGATCACGCGGTGCGGAGCGAGCGGGCCGTTCTCCAACGCCTGACGGAGGGAGATTCCATCGAGGAACTCCATCGTCATGAACAGCCGGCCGTCGGTCGTCTGGCCGAAGTCGAACATCCGGATCGTGTTCGGATGCTGCAGTCGCGAGCACGCCTTGGCCTCTTGGTAGAACCGCTGGACCCACGTCGGATCGTTGGCCATCTGCTGGTTCAACATCTTCAGCGCGATCACGCGATCGATCGAGATCTGGCGCGCCTTGTAGACCACACCCATACCACCCTCGCCGACACGAGCCTGGATCTCGTAGCGGCCGTCGATGACCTTGCCGACGAAGGGGTCGTTGGTGTTCACGAGGCTCGGGTTGGTTCAGGGAGGAGAGAACCGGACGTGCTTGTTGCGATCGACCTGATCCGCAGTGAGCCGGACCTTGGCGAACGTGACGTTCTTGTCGATCCGGATGATCCGGACCTCGCCGCCGGGGAATGCGGGCGAGTTGACGTCGGAACCTCGGATCACCGTCCCGGTCCAGTCCTTCTTGAGCCCTTGATCGCTCCCGACGCTGACCTGGATGAAGATGTTGCGTCCCTGGATCTGCTTGCCGATCACGCGACCGACGATCGGGTTGGCCTTGACCCGGCAGTTGGGGTTGGTCTGGTCGGGGTTGTTGAGGTTCGGACACGGCGGCCAGTTGCTCGGCTTGCACGCCTTGACGCGCTCGTCGGGCGGACGCGGACACGGCATCGTCGCCCAGCACGCGGGCTCGTCGACGGACGGCGGCGTCGGGCACTTGCCCTTGCAGCCCGGCCAGCCCGGAGGCGCACCGGGGCCGCACACCGTGCGGCACGACTTGTTCTTGACGTCGAAGTTGAACTCGTCGCAGCCCTCGACGATCTCCGGGATGTCGGCGAGTCGCGGCGGATCGGGAACATCCATGTCGAGCGGGTTGAACGCGAGCTCGGCGGCGCGTTCGTAGAACTCGGCCCGCAGTTTGTACTTGCCGGCGTCGCCGCGATCGACCGCGTAGATGCGGATGAAGTACTTGCCCTTCGCGCCGTCGATCGTCGTGCGCTTGGTGTGGCCGGCGTGCCGCGCACGCTTGCGGCTCATGCGCTTCGAGCCGCCGACCTTGGTGTTGTATTCGTCGTAGACGTCGAACGCGAGCTGGAGCCCCGGACGCGGTGGCTTCCAGGTCAGACGGATCTCGAGGCTGCCCTTCTTGCCTTCGGGTAGCTCGATCGACTTCCAGTCGACGCGATCGCCGCCGGGATAGGTGACGATACCGGTGGCCTTCGCCTCGCCGTTCTCCATCACCATCTCGCGCGCACCCTTGAGCCGGCCGTCCTCGGTGGTCGCCTTGTCCTGCGAGACCGTGTGCGCACACGCGACAAGCGCGATCCCCAGGGCGAGTAACGCGAGAGGACCGCATCGGCCTCTCACCATTTTCCCGAGCATCATTGAAGTGTTACCGAGGTGACGGCGCGATTCAAGCCCGGCGACCGACTTGGTGAGGCCGGCGCTTCAGGAACCGGGAAGTAGCGTCACGGTCGTTCCGCCGCTCTTGACCTGGTCGGGCGTCGCCGAGACCACCGCCGCGCAGGTGTTCTCGTTGCACTCGATGGGGAAGGTCCCGTTGACACCCTTGAGCTTGGCGCGCATGCCGCTGCTCGCACCGGTGAGCGTGCCGCGACCGAGCACCACGCGGGTGCCCCCACCGACGACGCTGACCCCGACGATGCGGGCCGACAGGATGGTCGGGGCCGGCTTCTCCGGGTCCTTCTTGGGCTTGATGTGCGGCCGGCGGTGGTGGACCACGACCTTGGGTCGGTACTTGCGAGGCGTGTCGTCGTTGAGCGGTACCATCGGCAGGTTCGGGACGAACGCGACCTCGTCGGGGAAGTTGCTCTGCTCCTCGGGCGCCGTCGTCGGCTTGAACTTCACCTTGAGGTAGTAATCCGCCGTGTCGATCCGGCTCTGCAGGTAGAGATGGATGTAGTACTTGCCGGGATCGAGATCGAACAGCGTCTTGGTCTTGGTCAGCTCGCCGGCATCTTCCTCTTCCTTGTCGGACTTCGCGATCACGCGGTAGCCGGGATCGAGCACCTCGAGCGCCATGTCGAAGTCGTACGAGGCGTTATCGCCCGGCGTGATCTCGCAGCTGAGATCGAGCTCGCCGTGCGACGGGATCTGGACGTAGTACCACTTCGCTCGATCGTACTTGGCGTAGTCGAGGAAGCCGTCGACCTTGCCCTCCGAGCGCTTGTCGTCGAGCTTGATCGCCTTCGCGCTCTTCCACGGCTTGGACCTCGGGTGCTTGTAGCCCGAGTGCTGGGCGATCTTGGGGCCGCAGGCCACCAGTAGGGTGAGCCCGACTGGGACGATCCACCGCATGCCGCCAACACTAGCACGGGGTTGCCAGCCGACATCGCTTGCCATCGCGAGTTGGCAGTGGCATTTGGGGGGCGTGCGATGGCTCGTTTGCGCCGTGATGGCGGTGGCGTGCGGATGCCGGAGCAGCGTCACGACGACGTCGACCGACGGTCCCAAGGTGTTCGCCACCTATTGCTCCGCCTGCCATGGCCCGCGCGGTCAGCCGCCGGCCGCGATGGTGGCGAGGCTCAAGGTTCGCGATCTGACGGCGCCCGAGTTCCGCGCCCGGGTCACCCCCGAGCTCGTCGAGCACCAGGTTCGCACGGGCTCGCAGAACCAGTTGATGCCGAGCTTCCAAAAGCTGCTCACCGACGCGCAGATCGAGTCGGTCGCGGCGTGGGTCTCGGACCCCGCGTTCACGAAGTGAGTGGGTCGGCCAGCGCGTGGTCGATCTCGGCGAGCACCTCGGGATCGGTCTCGGTGGCGCGCGCGGTCCGCAGCGCGTCGATCGCGTGTGGTTGGCCGAGCCGGCCGAGCGCCCACGCGGCGTGACCGCGAACGAGCGGTTCGCGAGCTTCGAGGAGGCGGCGCAGCGGAGCGATCGCGTCGGATGATCGGGTGTTGCCGAGCGCGACGGCGACGTTGCGCAGCAGCGTGCCGCGCGACACCCGGCGAAGCGCCGTGCGCCGCACGCGCTGGCGAAGCTGGTTGGTGCCGATGTTCGCGAGCTCGATCAGATCGGGGAGCGCGTGCTCGATCGAGCGCGGGGCGAGCGCCGGGTCGATGGCCTCGGGGCCGGCGCCCGCGTTGAACGGGCACACCTCCTGGCAGACATCGCAGCCGAACACCCAGGTGCCGATCGCGGCGCGTAGCTCGCGCGGGATCGATCCGGTGTGCTCGATGGTCAGGTACGAGATGCAGCGTCGAGCGTCGAGCACGTAGGCATCGACGAACGCCCGGGTCGGACACGCGTCGAGGCACGCGCGGCACGAGCCGCAGCGCGGGCGCGGCGCCTCGTCGGGGGCGGTGATCGCGAGCTCGCGATCGACCAGCAGCTCGCCGAGCACGACGTAGCTGCCGAGTCCCGGCGCGATCAGCATCGTGTTCTTGGCGACGAACCCGAGCCCGCCGCGTTCGGCCCATTCGCGTTCGTGCACCGGCGCCGAGTCGACGCACGGCCGCGCCGCGACCGGCGAACCGAGCTCGTGCGACAGGCGATCGGCCAGCGCGAGTAGGCGATCGCGCATCACCAGGTGGTAGTCGTCGCCCCGCGCGTAGCGCGCGATCGTGCCGCGCAGGCGATCCACGGGCACGACCGGATCGGTTCGCTCGTAGGCCAGCGCGACGACGATCAGCGACCGCGCGCGAGAGAACACCGAGCGCAGATCGGCGCGTTGCCCCGTGTGGTCGGCGGTCGTGAGGTACGCCATGTCGCCGGCATGACCGTCGGCGAGCCAGCGCTCGTAGAGCGCGTGACGGCGCGGCGGCTCGATCGGCACCACGGCCGCGCGCGCGAACCCGAGCTCGCGCGCGATGGTGACGACGTTAACGGGAGCCTTCGCGGTCGTCATCCGGGGGCTCGCCCGCGAAGTACACGTCGTCGTAGGCGACCGTGCAGTCGCGCTCGCGCGGTTGCGGGTACTCGACGCGTCCGCCGCGATACGTCCGCGCGATCACGCGCTCGGCGTCGACGTGTTCGAGATAGCTCGGCACGATCGGTACCTTGCCACCACCTCCCGGCGCGTCGAGCACGAGCATCGGCACCGCCATGCCGTTGATCCAGCCCCGCAGACCTTCGTAGAGCTCCATCGCGGTCTCGACCGGCGTGCGGAGGTGATCGGTCCCGATCACGGTGTCGCCCTGGAACAGATAGTACGGCTTGACGCGCGCGCGGAGCAGGGCCCGCATCAGCGCGCGTAGCGAGCGCACGCTCGAGTTGATGCCACGCAGGAGCACGGTCTGATTACCGACAGGGATGCCCCCGTCGACCAGCCGCTCGCACGCCCGCACGGCCTCGGGCGTCAGCTCGCGCGCGTGGTTGAAGTGCGTGTTGACGTAGAGGGGAGCCGCGCGCCGCAGCGCCGCGACCAGCTCGTCGTCGATCCGCATCGGGCACACCACCGGCAGGCGCGTTCCGATCCGGATCGTCTCGACGTGATCGATCGCGCGCAGCCGGTCGAGCAGATACGACAGGCGCCGCGTCGACAACAGCAACGGATCGCCGCCCGACAGCAGCACGTCGCGCACGCGGCGGGTGCGCGTGATGTAGTCGAGTCCGGCCTCGAGGTCGCTGGTGGTCGGTGGCTCGTCGCCGCCGACCAGCCGTCGCCGGTTGCAGTGCCGGCAGTAGATGCCGCAGCGATCGACGACCAGGAACAGCACGCGGTCGGGATACTTGTGCACGATCGACGGCGCGGGGTTGTGGGTGTCCTCGCCGAGCGGATCGCGCAGCTCCTCGTCGCGAATCTCGCCCTCGGTCACGTGCGGGATCGCCTGCATGCGGATCGGGCAGCTCGCATGCGCCGGATCCATCAGGCTCGCGTAGTACGGCGTGACCCCGACGCGAAACAGGTCCTTCGATGCCGCGAGCCCGGCGCGTTCGTCGTCGGACAGCGCGATCACGCGGCCGAGATCGTCGGCGCCCGTCAGCATGTGCGCCAGCTGCCAGCGCCAGTCCAGCCACTTGTCGTCCGCGATCTCCGCACGCACGAGCGGTGCGTGCGCGGCGCTATCGACTACGGGGAGATGGACCACGACACCCGTTCTACGCGAACCACTCGCGATGCGCAGCGCGCGCACGCGCGAGGACCTCGAGCAGGCCCTCGGTGAGGGGGAGCTTGGCGAGCTCGCCCTCGTCGACGAACTTCGCGTCGGCGGCGTCGCTGCCGGCACCGAGGGTGCCGCCGATCGTGCGCGCGACGTAATCGAGGATCACGTAATGATACGAACGACCGCCCGAACCCGACGGCGAGTCGTCACCGATCCGCTCGGTGACGCACGCGAGGGCGCCGACTTCGACGAGCAGTCCGGTCTCCTCGCGGACCTCGCGCGCGACCGCCTGCGCGAGGGTCTCGCCGGCCTCGAGCTTACCGCCGGGCACCGACCACCGGCCTTCGGCGGGCGGCGTGCCGCGACGGACGAGCAGCACGCGGCCGGTGGCGTCGTAGCAGATCGCGGCGACGGCGACGGTCGGCGTGAGTGGTGCGGTCATGCGTGGGCTCGCTTTCGCGTGGTGCGTGGCTTGGGAGTGGCGGTGCGCTTCGCCGACTTCGATTTCGATTTCGGTGCGGCCTTCTTGGTGTCGGCGGTCTTGGCCTTGGCGCGCGGTTTGGGACGCGGCTTGGGTGGCGGCACGTCGGCGAACGCGCTCGGACACAGCGGTGCGAGCGGGCACTGATCGCAGAGCGGTTTGCGGGCGAGGCAGATGTAGCGGCCGTGGTGGATCATCCGGTTGCCGAACGCGATCCACTGGTCCTGGGGCACGAGCGCCATCAGCTCCTGCTCGATCTTGACGGGATCGTGCTGCGCGGTCAGCCCGAGCCGGGGCGCGACGCGCGAGATGTGGGTGTCGACGACGATGCCCGACGCGATCCCCATCGCGTTGCCGAGCACCACGTTCGCCGTCTTGCGCCCGACGCCCGGCAGCGAGCACAGCCCCTCGATCGTGTTCGGGATCACGCCGCCGTGCTCGGTCACCACCTTGGTCGCCATGTTGATCAGCGACGCCGCCTTCTGACGGTAATAGCCGGTGTTGAAGATCATCTTCTCGAGGTCCGCGGGTATCGCCTGCGACAGGGCGGCCGGATCGGGGTAGTTCGCGAACAGTCCCGGGGTGATCGTGTTGATCAGCTTGTCGGTCGACTGCGCCGCGAGGATCGTCGCGACCAGGAGCTGATAGGCGTTCTCGTGATCGAGCTCGACGCGCACCGCCGGCCAGCGCTCGGCGAGCAGCGCCGAGAGCGCCGCGACGTTCTCCCGGGTCGCGTGCGGAAGCTTCTTGGGACGCGCAGATCGGGTACGCGGAGCCTGCTTGCGTGTGCTATTTCGAGGGCGTCGAGAACCCATCATGTCCGTGCGGCACCGTATCACCGTTTGTCTCCTGGTCTCGCTGTTCGCTTGCTCCAACAAGAAGGAGGTCGAGCGCGCCAAGCACTCGCTCTACGACGCCGACTTCGCGGTCGTGTACAGCGCCGCGCTCGAGGCCACGCGCAACCTCTATCCGAACCTCGACGACAACCCGGGTGCCGGTGCCGTGAAGACGGCGTGGCACCAGGTGGCGTACGCCAACAACACCGACGATCTATCGAACACCCGCACGCTCACGACCGGTAGCACCAGCAACACGCTCGCGGCCAGCCAGGGGCAAGCCTCGGCCGGCATGCCGACGCGACTGGCGTACAAGCGGTACTTCATCCGCTTCGACGTGTCGGTGGTCGGCGGGCGCCCGTGGCGCGTGAAGGTGGTCGGCCACGCCGCGGAGTGGGAGCCGGGGGCCGCGCTTCCCATGGAGCTGCACGGGGCCGCCAGGCCGCCGTGGCTCGAAGGGCGTACCGATGCGCTGACGCTCGCCATCTACAAGAAGATCAAGAGCCACGCGGTGCCGATGCGCGAGGATGTCTCCGACGAGCCCAAGCAGGACGAGCTGCCGCGCACCGATCCGAAGTCGTTCACGGGCGTGCCGCCCGTCGCGGCGAAGCGGCTCGCGTTGCTCAAGGATGCGGTCGCGCATCGCGACTACACGCAGCTGCGGGCACAGGTGTTCGACGACGTGATGTGGAGCCTCGGGGGTGCACCCGGTGCCGATACGGCGCTCGCGATGTGGCAGGCCGATCCGGAGACGCTCGACGAGATGGCCAAGGCGATCGAGGCCGGTTGCGGGGTGCCGTCGGGCCAGGCAGCGCGCGTTCAGTGTCCGACGTCACCGCCGGCGGCCGGCAAGTGGCAGCTCGTGCTCGAGCACCGCGGCGCCGACTGGAAGGTGTCGTCGTTCGTGCGTAACGAGTAGCGAGCCGTGGGCGTAGCCGGCGACGTGGACGTCGGCGATCGAGGCTCTCATCGCTTCGAACTACGCCGCTTGCTCCGCGGCTTTGCGTTGTGGTCGAGTTACTGGCAGACCAGCGGAGCGCAGCGCGGCTTCAGCTGGTCGTGACCACAGCCCGAGCGGATCGCGAAGCTCGAGATCGCGGTGGCTGCATCGCACGCCGAGCTCATCGGCTGGTTGGATTCGGCGCCGGTGCCGGCGACGGCGAGCGTCGTGGTGGTCGTCGTCGGAGTGCCGTCGGACGCCAGCGTGGCGCAGGTGATCGCGACGGTGTTGTAGAGGGTGTCGTCGAGCCGGTTGCCCGAGATGCCGACCATGACCTGACCGTCGGGGCACACCACCTCGTCCGCGACGGTCGTCGGGAAGTACGCGTTGCAGTTGCCGCCCATCCCACCCATCGAGGTGAACTGTTCGTTCGGCGTGGTGTGGAACGCGCCGTCGCTGTAGCGCTCGATGTTCGCGCACCGCACGCGCACGTTCACCATCGCGACCTGATCGTTGTGGTTGTCGATCGTGTCCTGGGAGACGTCGAACCCGAGACCGATCGGGAGCTCGCCCGCCGCGCACACCGCATCGGCGCGCTGCGATCCGCCGTCGCCGCCGATCGGTGGCGCATCGGTCTCGCCGCCGGCGATCGCGATGCTGCACGGCGAAGCGGTGGTGCCGTCGGTCGCCGCGTCGCCGGTCGCTGGGTTGTCGGAGGTCGACGCGTCGCTCGGCGTGTCGCCGCCGGGGGCGCGGTAGGCGCAGGCGCCGAGCACGAGCGAGAGGCTCGTCACGCGCAGAAACGTCTTGGCGTTGTTCGGCCGCACCTTGCTCCTGCATTGTACGGGCGTGGGGCCTTCACCTACCCGGAGATCTTCGAGGCGGCTCTCCACCGTGTTGGTGGCGATCGCCTCGATCGGGTGTGGTGGGTGTGGCGGGTGTGGCCCCCGACACGTCGACCCTCCTTCACTACCGCCAACCGCCTACGAGGTCGGGCATCTACGGATCGTCGGGGCGCCGCGGATCGATCCCGCGATCGCGCGTGCCTACGACACCCGGCCGCCGATTCTATCGGCCCGACTGTTCGATCTTGCCGGTGATGGCCGCCTGCTGGCGAGTACCGGGATGGGGTGTGTCGCGATCGCGGTCGACATGTCGGTTCACCCGACCCGTCGCGCGTGTCGCGGGGCGGTCGCCTGGGCCGGGTTCGGCGTATCGCCGGCCTACGTCGTCCACGATGCCGCCGAACGCTCGCATCTGTTCGTCGGCGATGCCGAGGTCCGGATCCCCGCCGGCCGCATCGACGGTGCGGTGTGGAATCGCGCGCGCGACACGCTCGTGTTCGCACTCGCGCGATCGGCGCCGGCCGAGCTGTGGACCTGGAATGCCGATCGCGGCGTTCACCGGATCGCCGGCGACGGACCGTGGCTGCCACTCGACGCGTCGCCCGACGATCGGTTCGTGCTCGCGCGCCGCGAGCGCTCGACCTCCGATGTCGGCATCTACCAGATCGAGCTCGCGACCGGCCATGCGATCGCGATCGCCCCGCACGCGCACGCCGGGCGGTTCGTCACCGGCGGCGCCGCGGTCGTCGCGCTCGACGGCGACGGTTCGCACGGGACACTGGAGCGCGACGCGTGCGACGCGACGGGGTGTCGTCGCACGGTCGTCGCGCGGGTGCCGGGAGAGATCGCGGAGCTCGCGATCGCGACCACCGATGCACGCGAGTACGCGATCGCGATCGTCGATCACGCCGGCACCAGCACGCCCTGGTTGATCGATCTCGCGTCCGCGCGCGCGCGGCCGATCGCGAGCGCGACGGCCGGCGGCACGATCTCCGAGCTGCATGCGGCCGGCTCGCGGATCGCGTACGCGGTCTCGACGCCGACGGCACCACGCGCGATCGAGGTGCTGGCGCTCGATCATGCCGACGCCGCCGAGCCGCGTCGGGTCGGACGCTGGCCTGCCGATCCACCGCCGCCGGCGATCGCACCGTCGATCCACGAGCTGGTCGCCGCCGACGGGGTACGTGCGCAGGTGATCTCGTACCTGCCACCGGCGGCCTCGCGCGCGGCACCGGCACCGGTGGTGATCGAGCTCCACGGCGGACCCGAGGATCGCTGGCGTCCCGGCTACGACGCCTTCGCGCAGTGGCTGGTGTCGCGCGGCTACGCGGTGCTGCGTCCCAACGTGCGCGGGTCGGCCGGACAGGGCAGGGCGTTCGAGGCGCTCGACGACGGAGCGCGCCGCGCCGACGTCCTCCGCGATGTCCTCGCCGTCGCCGACTGGATCGCGCGACGGCCCGAGCTCGACGCGTCGCGTGTCGTCGCGATGGGAACGTCGTACGGTGGCTACCTCGCACTCGCCTCGGTGCTCGCGTTTCCCGACCGACTGCGCGGTGCGATCACGATGGGCGCGATCACCGACCTCGCCGGGTTCCTCGACGGTACCGCTTCGTATCGCCGCGAGCACCGGCGCGCCGAGTACGGCGACGAGCGCGACCCGCGTGTTCGCGCGCGGCTCGACGAGCTGTCGCCGATCACGCACGTGGCGTCGCTGCGCCGGCCGGTGCTCGTGGCCTACGGCCTTCGCGATCCCCGCGTCCCGCCGGCCACCTCCGCGCGGTTCGTGCGCGCGGCCCGCGCGACCGGCGCCGACGTGTGGTCGATCGCCGCCACCGACGAGGGCCACTGGTTCGAATACCTCGACAACCGCCGCGTGTTCGACGTGCTGGTCGTGCAGTTCCTCGACGCGGCGACGAGAAGGTAGCTATTCGCTACAGGTCGACGTGCCCGGCGGGATCTTCTTGCCGGGGTTCATCAGGTTGGCCGGATCCCACATCGCCTTCCACTTGCGCTGCCACTCGAGTAGCCGCGGGGACTGCTCCATCGGCATGTAGTCGCGCTTGGTGAGGCCGATGCCGTGCTCGCCCGACAGCGTGCCGCCGAGCGCGATCGCGTGCGCGAACACCTGCTCGGCCGCGGCCCACATCTTCTTCTGCACCGCGGGGTCGTTGGGATCGTCGTTCGACAGCAGGTTGACGTGGAGGTTGCCGTCGCCGGCGTGCCCGAACACCGCGACCGGGATCCCGGTCTCGGCGGACACGCGATCGACGCGCGCGAGCATCTCGACGATCGATCCGCGCGGCACGCAGATGTCCTCGTTGACCTTGATCCTCCACGCCTCCTTGAGGCTCGGCGAGATCAGCCGTCGCGCCTCCCACAGCGCGCGACGATCGGCGGGCTCGGTGGCCGCGAGCACGTCGAGCGCGCCGAGCTCGTCGCAACGCATGCCGATGCGCTCCATCTCCATCGCCATCATGTCGGGCTCGCCGTCGACCTCGAGCAGCACGATCGCGCCGGCGTTGTCGGGGAACCGGTAGCGGCTCTTCGGGCGCACGTAGTCGACGGAATGCTTGTCGGCGATCTCGAGCACGCGCGGGCGCAGGCCATCGCGGAGCAGGCCCGTGATCGCGCTCCCGGCGGCGGCCGAATCCTTGAAGATGCCGAGCACGGTGGCGGCGGCCGGCGGGTTGGGGAGCAACTTGACCACCAGCTCGGTGATCACGCCGAACGTGCCCTCCGTGCCGACGAATCCGGCGACCAGGTCGTAGCCAGTGACGCCCTTCGACGTACGGCGTCCGCACTTGAGGAGCTCGCCGCCCATCAGTGCGACCTGGAGTCCGAGGATGTACTCGCGGGTGACGCCGTACTTGAACGCGCGTGGACCGCCGGCGTTGGTCGAGGCGTTGCCACCGATCGAGCAGAACTCGAGCGACGCCGGATCGGGGGGGTAGAACAGGCCCTGTTCCTCGACGGCGGTCTGCAGCTCGCCGGTCACCACGCCGGGCTCGACGACCGCGACGAGATCGCCGGGGTGGATCTCCTTGATCGCCTTCATGCGCTCGGTCGACAGCACGACGCCACCCTGATCGGGTAGCGCGCCGCCGCACATGCCGCTGCCGGCGCCACGCGGGGTCACCGGGACCTTGTTCTCGAGGCACAGCCGGAGCACCACCGAGGCCTGCTCGGCGGACTCGACGAGCACGGCGCACGCGGGTGGATAGAACCGAGGCAGCGGGCTCTCGTCGCGCCCGTAGTCATCGAGCCGCTCGTGGCCGGGGCCGATCACGGCCTCCTTGCCCAGCTCGCGCTCGAGGAGCGCTGTGATGTCGAGGCTCACCCGGTAGTTATACCGAGAACGACGACCCGCAGCCGCAGGTGGTCTTGACGTTCGGGTTGTTGAACTTGAACCCTTGGCCCTGCAGACCCTCGACGTAGTCGATCTCCGTACCGACGAGGTACATCAGGCTCATCTCGTCGACGACGACCTTGACGCCCTGGAGCTCGAACGCGCGATCGACGTCGGTGCCCTCGTCGAAGTAGAGGTCGTACGAGAACCCCGCACAGCCGCCACCGACGACGCGCAGCCGCAGCGCCATCTGGGGCTCGATCGCCTCGGTCTCACGGATCTCGTTGACCTTGGCGGCGGCGAGGGGCGTGAGTTGGACCATCGACTCCGGGCCCTGGGGTTCGGAAGCGGTCTCGTTGGAACTGGTAGCGAGCTCGGTCATCGACATCTCCTGGACGCCAGCACCTTACCCTCACGTGAGGGTCATGGCAATCTCCGGAGGTGCCCACCTACGACGCGCTGATGCGCGAGCTGCGTGCCCGGATCGCCGAGGTCGAGGTTTCGGCTCTTCATGCCGAGCTCACCGGTGGGGCGGTGATCCTCATCGACGTGCGCGAGATCCACGAGAACGCGCAGGGGGCGATCCCGTCGACCACGCACATCCCGCGGGGCTTTCTCGAGCAGCGCATCGAGCGCACCGTGCCGGATCGCGACACGCCCCTGGTGATCTACTGCGAGAGCGGCGTGCGCTCGGTGCTCGCGAGTCGCACCCTCGCCGAGCTCGGCTACGCCAACGTGCGCTCCCTCGCCGGCGGGTTCGTCGCGTGGAAACGCGCGGGCTTGCCGTGGGAGCAGCCCAAGGTGCTGACCCCCGAGCAGACCAGTCGCTACTCGCGTCACACGCTGATTCCCGAGGTGGGCGTCGACGGCCAGCTCGCGCTGCTCGACTCGAAGGTGCTGTGCATCGGAGCCGGTGGGCTGGGCTCGCCGTCGAGCATGTACCTCGCCGCCGCCGGTGTCGGCACGCTCGGCCTGGTCGACGACGATGCCGTCGACGCGTCGAACCTGCAGCGCCAGATCCTGCACACCACCGATCGCGTGGGCGTGCCCAAGGTCGAGAGCGCCGAGGCGACGATCCGTGGCCTCAACCCGGACGTCCGCGTCGACAAGCACCGCACGCGGATCACCAGCGCCAATGCACTCGAGCTGATGGCGCCCTACGACGTGATCGTCGACGGCGCCGACAACTTCGCCACCCGCTACCTGGTCAACGACGCCGCGCTCCGGCTGGGCAAGCCGGTCGTCCACGCGTCGATCTTCCGGTTCGAGGGGCAGATCACCGTGTTCCCGGCCGGCGGATCACCGTGCTACCGGTGCCTGTATCCGCAGCCACCGCCCGCCGAGGAGGCGCCGTCGTGCGCCGAGGCCGGCGTGCTCGGCGTGTTGCCCGGCATCATGGGCGTGTTGCAGGCGACCGAGGCGATCAAGCTGATCCTCGGCCTCGGCACCACCCTGGCCGGTCGGCTGGTGGTCTACGACGCACTGGCCACCCGGTTCCGCGAGCTCAAGCTGCGGCGCGACCCGAAGTGCCCCACGTGCGGAGACGGTGTCGAACGTTCGGCGATCCCGCTCATCGACTACGAACAGTTCTGTGCCGGGCCGGCGCACTGATCGTCGCGCGAGCAGCGCGATCGACAACGAGCCCGTCGAGCCTACGTAAGACCCGAGGATCACCGGTGCTATGATGATCTCGGGTTGATCGGAGCCGGCCAATCGATCGGCAACTACCGCATCCTGTCGAAGATCGGCACGGGCGGCATGGGAGCGGTGTACCTCGCGGAGCACCCCCTGATCGGCAAGCGGGTCGCCCTCAAGGTCATTCACCACGAGCTCTCTTCCAACAAGGAAGTGGTGCAGCGGTTCTTCCAGGAGGCCCGCGCCGTCAACACGATCGGCAACCACCACATCGTCGAGATCCACGACTTCGGACAGACCCCCGACGGCGATCACTTCTACATCATGGAGTACCTCGAGGGGACGACCCTCGCGTCGCAGCTCGCCAAGCACACGGCACTCGACGTCATGCGCGCGCTTCACATCGGCGCGCAGATCGCGAGCGCGCTCCAGGCCGCCCACGCCGCCGGCATCATCCATCGCGATCTCAAGCCCGATAACATCATGCTCGTCGAGCGGCTCGGCAATCACGACTTCGTCAAGGTGCTCGACTTCGGCCTCGCCAAGTTCTTCGCGGCGGGCGGTTCGGCGGTCAAGACCGCCGCCGGCGTGCTGCTCGGGACGCCGCAGTACATGTCGCCCGAGGCGTGCGAGAGCAAGGTCCAGGTCGACTACCGCACCGACATCTACGCGCTCGGCGTGCTGCTGTTCCAGATGCTGACCGGCGTGCTGCCGTTCGACGGCGAGTCGATGGGCGAGGTGCTGGTCAAGCAGGTCACCCAGCTGCCGCCCGCGCCGCGTGGTCTCAACCCCGAGATCCCACCGAGCGTCGAGCAGATCCTGCTGCGCTGCCTCGCCAAGAAGCCCGAGGCGCGGTTCAACACGATGGAGGATCTGCGCAGCGCGCTGCTCGACCCCGAGGCCTACTTGCGCGGGTCGCCGCCGATCGCAGCCGCCCGGTCGGTCGCGCCCGGCGAGGCCAAGGTCGACGCCAAGACCGTGATGGCGCACGTGCGCGCGATGCAAGCGGCGAAGCAGCAGGCCAGCGCCCCCGCTGCGGGCGCCGGTCGCGGCAACTACGACAAGACCCGGATCGGTAGTGTCGGTCCGGTCGAGGCGTTGCCCGCAATCGCGCCGCCCAAGGCGGTCGAGAACAAGACCATGCAGATCGGCACGCCGTACGGCTACCAGTCGGCGACGCCCAAGCGGGTGTGGCCGATCGTGCTCGTGCTGGGGCTGCTCCTCGGCCTCGGCGGCGGGGCGTTCGCGGTCGCGTGGGTCGATCGCGACTCGTCGAGCGGATCGGACGAGGCTGCCGGTAGCGACGATACCGGCAGCGACGATGGCAGCGCCGGCAGCGCGGAACCGGGCAGCGATCACGGTAGCGCGCACGCGGGCAGCGCTCGCACCTCGGTGGCCAACGCCGGTAGCGACGCGGCCAGCGGTAGCGATGATGGCAGTGCGTCGGCGGGCAGCGCGGCGACCGGCAGTGCGGCGGCCAGCGGTAGCGATGATGGCAGTGCGGCGTCGGGCAGCGCCGCGGCCGGTAGTGCGGCTCCGGCGACTCGCATCGTCAAGCTGGTGATCGACAGCACCCCGGAAGGCGCCCAGGTCTACGACTCCGACGGCACGTCCCTCGGCAAGACCCGACTCGAGATCGACTGGCCCGCGGCCAAGACACCGGTCGTGTTCGAGCTCCGGCACCGTGGCTTCAAGACCAAGCGCAAGAAGGTGGTCGTCGACGGTGCGATGACGATCGGGATCGATCTCGAACGGATCCGTCGCGTGCCGACTCACCCCAAGGGGGGCTCGAACCACGACGCCGACAACGGCCTGATGCGACCGGGCGAGTGACCCGGCCACGCCGGCTGTCTCGATCCGGGCTATGCTGATGCCGTCATGATCGTCGCCATCGTTGCGGGCTGCGTGATCGCCGCGATCACCGCGGTGATGGCCGCCCGGGCCGCACGGCTCGAGAGCTCGCGGAAGGCGCGCGCGGCGATCGCGGTGGCGCGTGGCGAGGCGGCCGCGAGCATCGAAGCGGCGCGACTCGAGGCGGCGGCACGCGCGACGGCGATCGAGACCGAGGCCCGGAGCGCCGCCCTCGCGCAGCGCACCGAGGGCGACGAGGCGCTCGACAAGCGCGAGCGCTCGGTCGATCGGCGCACGGACAAACTGGCGAGGCGGGAGGCCGAGGTCGCCGAGCTGCGAGAGACGGTCGAGCAGCGCGCCGCCGAGGTCGCCGACGAGCAGCGCGAGGTCCAGGCGCGCCGCGATCGCGCGAGCGGGCTCGAGCGCGACGCGGAGGCCAAGCGCGAACAGGCGACCGGCGAGCTGGCGCGTCGCGCGGGGGTCGACATCGCGGAGCTGATGGACCAGATGGGACGCGCGCTGATCGATCAAGCGCGCGCGAAGGCGGCGGCGGCGGTGCGTGCGGCCGATCAGGCCTCCGCCGACCCATCGGTCGACCGCGAGGCGCGCCGGATCATGGAGATCGCGGGCGCCCGCTACCACCACCACTACATGACCGAGCGCGCGATCAACCATCTGCGGCTCGGGCCGAAGCTGGTCGGGGTGCTGCTCGACAACGACGGCGCGATGCACGCCGCGCTGCAGCGGGTCAGCGGGGTCCAGCTCCTGGTCAACGAGGACAAGGATGCGATCCGGCTCGACGGCCTCGACGGCGTGGGCAAGGAGATGGTGCGGCGTGCGATCGGGCGGCTGGTCAAGAAGCCCGAGACGCTGGACGTCGCGCGCGAGGATCCCGAGGCATGGGCGACCAAGGCGCGCGAGACCCTCGAGCAGGAGATCCGCGGACTCGGCAAGCGCGCGTTCTCGACGCTGGGTATCCAGCGTCCCGATCAGGAGATCGTGGATCTGGTCGGTGCGCTCAACTTCCGCACCAGCTACACGCAGAACCAGTGGTGGCACGCGGTCGAGGCCGCGTACCTCGCCGGGATGATCGCGTCCGAGCTCGGGCTCGACGCCAAGCTCGCGCGCCGCGCGACCCTGATGCACGACATCGGCAAGGCGCTCACCCACAAGATCGACGGTAGCCACGCGGTGATCGGCGCCGACATCGCGCGCCGGCTCGGCGAACCGGAGCTGGTCGCCAACGCGATCGGCGCCCATCACGCCGACGAGCCGTTCAACTCGGTGTACGCCTATCTCGTCGCGGCCTCCGACGCGATGAGCGGCGCGCGACCGGGAGCTCGCCGGGAGCTCGCCGAGGGCTTCACCGCGAAGGTCGAGGATCTCGAGCGGATCGGTCGGTCGCGGCGCGGCGTGATCGACGCGCACGCCGTGCACGGCGGCCGGGAGCTGCGCGTGTACGTGCGGGAGCGCGACGTCGACGACCTCGCGGTGGTCGAGATGTCGACCGACATCGCCAACCAGATCGCCGAGGAGATGACGTTCCCGGGCCAGATCAAGGTCACGGTGATCCGCGCGTTCGAGGCGGCCTCGACCGCGAATTGACGGCAGAATTCGACGTCGAATCGCTCGGGCAACGCTGGTAGAACCCGGCGAGTCCAACCCCCCGGTGCGCAGGCTCCCTTCCGGGAAGTGGCGTGCCCGCCGGCGGAGCGAGTGACGGCGCGCCGCCGGCGTCTTTGTTTCACGGACCGGCGAGGCGCTGCTGCACGACGTGGGCGTCGGCGAGGAGCGCGTCCGGAACGTGCGCGCTCGTCGCGATCGCGAGTGCGCGATCGAGCGCCGCTCGAGCCTCGGCGCGCTTGCCGAGTGCGATCGCGCGTGCGGTCACCATCCGCGACAAATCACGTGAGTCGCTGGCTCGGACTCGGTCGCGTTCGGAGGTGAGGGTCGCCGTCGGGGACGAATCTGACGGCAGATACCAAAGTTAACCACATAGTTTCAAATAGTTATAAGTGCGTACATCATGAGATCCGGGTGACTCTAGACTCCGACGTGCACGTGAGGTTGTACCTTGACAGGTAGCCTCTAACCCAGCATAGTCCCGTCGTCAGCAGCTAAACCTTACGTAAACGTCAGGTTTGGAAGAACCATGCAGGAACCAAAGCTCATGCGCGTCGGAGAGCTCGCCAAGGCGGTCGGAAAGACCGTCCGGGCGATGCACCTCTACGAAGAGCTCGGTCTGCTCGAGCCGACGACTCGCTCCGAGGGCGGGTTCCGCCTCTACGGACCCGAAGCGGTCGATCGCATCCACTGGATCGTGAAGCTCCAGGCGATCGGGTTCACGCTCGCGGAGATCCAGGGGTTCGTCCAGGAGTTCCAGGGCGCCGGGTCGGGTCGCGAGGCCACCGAGCGCGTGCGTGCGCTGTTTGCCGAGAAGCAGACGCAGATCCGCCAGCAGATCACGCAGCTGCAGGTGATCGAGAACGATCTCGTCGAGGCGCTCGCCTACCTCGACTCCTGCCAGACCTGCTCCGACGACTACGCGCCGACGGAGTGTGGCGAGTGCGATCACCACGGTCATCACAAGGGCGAAGCGCCTCCACTATTCGCCGGGCTGTCTCGTCCGGGCGGCGAGGACGAAAAGCCGTTCGACGTTCCGGTCACGCTGCTCCGCCGAGAAGGCAACTAGAAGAACGAACATGGCAAACGACAAGCTCACGATTCCCGTCCCCGAAGGCGTCACGCTGCCGATCTTCATGGACAACCACTCGACGACGGCGGTCGATCCGCGCGTGCTCGAGGCCATGCTGCCGTATTTCACCAAGCTCTACGGCAACGCGGCGAGCCGCAATCACGTGTTCGGATGGACCGCCGAGGCTGCGGTCGATGCGGCGCGCGGTCAGATCGCGGCGCTGCTCGGCGGCGATGGCAAGGAGATTGTGTTCACGTCGGGCGCCACCGAGTCGAACAACCTCGCGCTCAAGGGTGCGGCGTCGTTCCACAAGCGCCAGGGCAACCACATCATCACCGTCGAGACCGAGCACAAGAGCGTGCTCGACACCTGCAAGCGCCTCGAGCGCGAGGGCTTCGAGGTCACCTATCTGCGCCCTGCCAAGGACGGCCTGGTCACGCCCGAGCAGGTCACCGAGGCGATGACCGACAAGACGATCGTCGTCAGCATCATGGTCGCCAACAACGAGATCGGCGTGATCCAGCCGATCGAGGCGATCGGCGCCGCGATCAAGGCCAAGAACAAGAAGTGCCTGTTCCACACGGATGCCGTGCAGGTGTTCGGCAAGGCGCCGTTCGACGTCCACAAAGCCCAGGTCGACCTGGCATCGATCAGCGCCCACAAGCTGTACGGCCCCAAGGGGGTCGGCGCGCTGTGGGTGCGTCGCAAGCCGCGTGTTCGCATCGATCCGATCATCGACGGTGGCGGCCACGAACGCGGAATGCGCTCGGGTACGCTCGCGGTGCCGCTGATCGTCGGGTTCGGCAAGGCGGCGGCGATCGCGCAGGAGGAGATGGCCGCCGAGGCGATCAAGCTGCGCTCGCTGCGCGAGCGGCTGCATCGCGGGATCTCGCAGCGCTTGCCCGAGACCTACGTCAACGGCTCGCTCGAGCACCGCCTGCCCGGCAACCTCAACATCTCGTTCGCGTTCGTCGAGGGCGAGAGCCTGCTCATGGCGCTCAAGGACGTCGCGGTGAGCTCGGGCAGCGCGTGTACCAGCGCCTCGCTCGAGCCCAGCTACGTGCTGCGCGCGCTGGGCGTCGGCGACGAGCTGGCGCACACCTCGATCCGGTTCGGGCTCGGTCGGTTCAACACCGAGGGCGAGGTCGACTACGTGATCGAATTGATCGTGAAGAGCGTGGAGCGGCTGCGTTCGTTGTCGCCGCTCTGGGAGATGCATCAAGACGGGATCGACCTCGCGTCGATCCAGTGGACCCCGCACTGACGACGCGAGGATTCGCGTAAGGAAGAACCATCATGGCGTACTCGGACAAGGTCCTCGACCACTACGAAAACCCCCGCAACGTCGGCACGTTCAAGGACGACACCGCCGTCGACACCGAAGATGTCGGCACCGGGCTCGTCGGCGCGCCCGCGTGCGGCGATGTCATGCGTCTCGAGATTCGCGTCAAGGACGGGAAGATCGCGGACGCCAAGTTCAAGACGTTCGGGTGCGGCTCGGCGATCGCGTCGAGCTCGCTCGCGACCGAGATGATCAAGGGCATGTCCCTCGATCAGGCGGCCGAGATCAAGAACACCCAGATCGTCGAGGAGCTCAATCTCCCGCCGGTCAAGATCCACTGCTCGGTGCTCGCCGAGGACGCGATCAAGGCGGCGATCGACGACTACAAGAAGAAGCACGCGAAGTAGCGGGCAACGACGCAATGACGATGATGACGGCGAACGCCTCGACCCCCAACCCAGCTCCGGCACCCACGGCCGCCAAGCGCGAGATCACGATCACGCAGGCGGCGGCCGAGGAGATCGCGCGCCAGCAGGCCAAGCGCGGCACGGCGGACGCCAAGATCCGGATCGGCGTGCGTGGCGGCGGGTGCACCGGTTTCACCTACGTGTTCGAATGGGCGGAGCAGATCCGGCCCACCGATCGGCTGTTCGCCGGTCCGCCGGGCACCGACGTCGAGATCGTGGTCGACCCGAAGAGCCTGGTCTACCTCGGCGGCATGGAGCTCGACTTCGTGCGCGGGATGATGGGCCACGGCTTCAAGTTCAACAACCCGAATGCGAAGGGCTCGTGCGGCTGTGGTGAGTCCGTCCAGTTCTGAGATCGCTCGCCGCGGGGCCGGGGCTTCGTCGCGTGGTGCGTTCGAGCTCCTCGGGCTCGCGCCGCGCTACGACGTCGACCGCGACACGCTCGAGCGCGCGTTCTTCGAGAAGAGCAAGGAATACCACCCCGACAAGTTCGCCACCGCGCCGGCCTCCGAGCGCGTGGCGGCGCTGACGCGGTCGCGGGCGATCAACGACGCCTACCAGCTGCTCAAGAAGCCGGCCTCGCGTGCCGAGTACCTGCTCGCGCGCGACGGCATCACGATCGGCGACAACGAGCGGATCGACCCCGCGCTCGTGATGGAGCTCCTCGAGGAGCGCGAGCACCTGGCCGAGGCGATCGCCGCGGGCAAGCTCGACGAGGTCGAGCGCATGCAGAACGCGATGCGCGCTCGCCGGACCGCCGCGTTCGAGCGGATCGGCGCGCTGTTCGCCGATCTCGACGCCGCGGGCGATACCCGCACGACCCGGCTCGGCGAGATCAAGCAGCAGCTGATCCTGCTGCGCTATGTCGAGCGCTATCTCGAGCAGTGCGAGGGCGCGCTCGACGAGGATGATTTCGCGAGCGGACACCCAGCCGTGAGGTCGTCCGCGGAAGCGAAGTCGAAGTAGATCGACCGATGTTGCTCCAGATCTCGGAACCCGGTCAGTCGAACGTCAAAGAGGCCTGCAAGAAGCGGGTGGTCGGCATCGACCTCGGCACCACCAACAGCTTGGTCGCCCACGTCGCGGACGCATCGCCGGCGGTGATCGAAGGCGAGGGTGGGGCGCTGGTGCCGTCGGTCGTGTACTACGCGGACGACGGATCGACCGAGGTCGGTCGCCGGGCGCAGGACCACGCGATCCAGGCGCCACGGCGGACCATCGCCTCGGTCAAGCGACTGGTCGGCCGCGGCCTCCGCGACATCTCCGGGTTCCGCGCCCTGCTGCCGTACGAGGTCGCCGGCGACGATCGCGCGGTCACCGTCGAGCTTCCCCACGGCGGTGGCACGCGCTCGATCACGCCGGTCGAGGTGTCCGCCGAGATCCTGCGCGAGCTCGCGCGCCGCGCCGAGACCGCACTCGGCGGACCGATCGAGGGCGTGGTGATCACCGTGCCCGCGTACTTCGACGATGCCCAGCGCCAGGCCACGCGCGATGCCGGCCGGCTCGCGGGGCTCGAGGTGTTGCGGTTGCTCGCCGAGCCGACCTCGGCGGCCGTCGCCTACGGCCTCGATCGCGGGAGCAGCGGCACCTACGCCGTCTACGACCTCGGCGGCGGTACGTTCGACATCTCGATCCTCAAGCTGGTCGGCGGCGTGTTCGAGGTCAAGGCGACCGGTGGCGACTCCGCGCTGGGCGGCGACGACATCGATCGCGCGATCGCGAACGGCATCACCAACGGCGCCCTCGCGTGGGCACCGCGCGAGCTGGTCGCGGATGCCGTGCGCGAGGCCCGTCGCGTCAAGGAGGCGCTCACCGAGGCGAGCACCGCCGAGTTCCAGCTCACCATCCCGTCGCCCTCGCGCGCGCGGATCGACGTGCCCGGTGGCTCGTCGGGGACGACGATCGTCCACGACGTGATGGCGACCAGCCGCGAGCACGTCCACACGCTGTGTGGCGACGTGTTCGTGGCGGCGTTCGCGCGCCCGACGGAGGATCGAATCAACTGCGTCGGCTGCGCCTCGGCGGCCGGGACGTTTCGCCGCAAGATCGACCGCGCCCGCCTGGTCGGGTTTGCCAAGCCGCTGCTCGATCGCACCGCGAAGGCGTGCCGGCGCGTGCTCAGGGATGCCGAGCTCGACAAGACCGAGCTCGATGGCGTGATCCTTGTCGGTGGCTCGACGAGGTCACCGGTGATCCACGACTTCGTCGCCGAGCTGTTCGGCAAGGCCCCGCTGTGCGACCTCGATCCCGAGCAGGTCGTCGCGCTCGGAGCGTCCGTGCAGGCCGACGTGCTCGCCGGCGGCCAGCACGACGTCACGCTGCTCGATGTCGTGCCGCTGTCGCTCGGGGTCGAGATGATGGGCGGCGTGGTCGAGAAGCTGATCCACCGCAACACCACGATCCCCGCCGGCGCCACCCAGACGTTCACGACCTACGCCGACAACCAGACCGGGTTCGACATCCACGTCGTGCAGGGCGAGCGCGAGACCGTCGACGCGTGCCGCTCGCTCGCGCGGTTCACGCTCCGCGGGCTGCCGCCGATGGTCGCCGGCATGCTGCGGGTCGAGATCACGTTCCTGATCGACGCCGACGGGTTGCTCAAGGTGATGGCGAAGGAGCTGACCACGGGCAAGTCGGCCGAGGTCGACGTCAAGCCGAGCTACGGCCTCACCGACGAGGAGGTCGAGCAGATGCTGGTCGATTCGTTCGAGCACGCCGAGGACGACCTCCAGCGTCGCAACCTCGCGGTCGAGCGCGTCGAGGCGCAGCGCATCCTCGCCGCCACGCGCGGCGCGTTCGCGACCGACGCGGGCTTGTTCGAGCTTCCGGAGGTCGGCGCCGACGTCCGCACCGCGGGCGAGGCCGCGATGACCGCGCTCGAGACCGCGATCGCCGGCGACGACTACCTCGCGATCCGGTCCGCGATCGAGGCGCTCGACCTCGCGACCAAGCCGTTCGCGCAGGCCCGCATGAACCGCGCGATCGCCGCCGGTTTCGAGGGCGTGTCGCTCGACGATGCCGAGCTGCGGATCGGCGGCCCGGCCAAGAAAGCGGGGCCATGATGCCCAAGATCACGTTCCAGAATCCGGTCGCGCTCAAGGTGTTCGAGCCGCTCACCGTCGACGTCGCGCCCGGTACCTCGATTCTCGACGCCGCCGAGGAGTGTGGCGCGCGCGTCGGCCACGCGTGCGGCGGCAACCTCGCGTGCTCGACGTGTCACGTGTGGGTCCACGAGGGCCTCGACTCCCTGCCGGAGGTCGCCGACAAGGAGGACGACATCATGGACAAGGCGTTCGACGTCCGTGCCGAGTCGCGCCTCGGCTGCCAGGCCAAGGTCTCCGACGAGGATGTCGTCGTCGAGATCACCGAGGAGAGCCACCGCGCGTGGCTCGACGAGAATCCCGACGAGCGGAAGAAGGCCGCGGGCGGCTAGCGCTTCTCGTCCCGCCTTCGATTCCACAACGTCACATGTGTCGGACCATCGCGTCGGCGAGCCACGTCTGCAGTCGCTCGCGGGTCGCGTCGGTGTGGGGCAGGCCGATGATCGCGAACAGCTCGCGGTCGAGCAACGCGAGGCCGAACGTCGCGGCCGAGGTCAGCATCACGGCGAACTGCGCCTCCTCGAGCGGTCGGGTCTCGCCACGTGCCGCCCAGGTTGCGTGGAGGGCGGTCGCGAGGTCGCGCAGCAGCGACTTCTCGGGCGTCTTGAGCCGCGAGAGCACGAGCCACGCGAGTAGCCGTGCGTGGCCGCGCACGCGCAGCACCTGATCGATGCGCTCGAGGATGTGCTTCGCGAGGTCTCGCGGCTGCACGCCGGTGTCGAGATCGGCGAACGCGGCGAGCAGGTCGGTCTGGAGCTTGGTGATCGCGCGGGTGGCGACGGCGTCGACCAGATCCTCGCGGCTACCGAAGTGATGCAGCACCGTGGGATGCCGGATCCCGAGGTCGCGCGCGATGTCCTGGAGGCGGAGCCCCTGCGGCCCGACCTCGAGCAGGCGCTTTTCGGTGGCGTCGAGGATCGCGTCGCGGGCGGCCTCGGCCGACAGCCGAGTTCGTAACTTGCGCGGGCGCTTGGTAAGCCGGGGCACGGGAGTCCATGGTGCGCGTCCCGATCGCTGTTGACAAGATTGTAGATAGTGTTATCTACAAAGTTGTAGATAATGTTGGCCACACGTAACCGTCCCCTCGTCGCGCTACGGGCCCTCCGGGATCTGGTGCGCGATCCCGACGACCTTCCCAAGGTGTTCAAGATCATCGAGGCGCTGCCCGGCAAGACCGGCGAGCGCCTCCGCGCGCGCCTAAGTCGCGACGAAACCGGCCGCCGCTTGCTCGAGACCCGGCCGGACCTCGGCGCCCGGCTCTCCGATCGCGCGGCGCTCGCCGCATTGCCCGCCGGCACGCTCGGACGCGCCTACTTCGAGCTCACCGAGCAGGCCCAGATCTCGGCGGAGGGCATCGCCCTGGCCAGCGAGGCCGAGCGCGAGACCCCGTTCGAGAGCCCCGAGCTCGAGTGGATCGGCCACCGGATGCGCGACACCCACGATCTGTGGCACGTCGTGACCGGCTACCGCACCGACGTGATCGGCGAGCTCGCGCTGCTCGCGTTCACGTTCGCGCAAGCGCCGCAACTCGGCATCGGTCTGATCGTCGGGTTCGCCTATCTCCAGCGGTTCCCGACCGTCAACGCGCACATTCGCGCGGGCCACCAGCGTGGCAAGCACGCGGCGTGGTTGCCCGCGGTCGAGTGGGAGCGACTGCTCGACAAGCCGCTCGACGAGGTTCGGGCGCAGCTCGGCATCGACGAGCTACCGGACTACGAGCCGATTCCGAGCACCGCGCTGCGCGACGGAGCGCTGCCGCTCCGTCCGTGGGCACGGTTCGCTCGCTCATCCCGCATTCCGGCGACGCCGGGGGTGCGCGCATGAACCACTACGACGTCGTGATCGTCGGTGCCGGGATCTCCGGAATCGGCGCCGCCTATCACCTGCAGACCCGGTTGCCCGGCAAGACGTACACGATCCTCGAGGCGCGCGAGCAGCTCGGCGGAACGTGGGATCTGTTCCGCTATCCCGGCATCCGATCCGATTCGGACATGTACACGCTCGGGTTCTCGTTCCGCCCGTGGCGTCACCCCGATGCGATCGCGGGTGGCGACGCGATCCTCGAGTACCTGCGCGGCACCGCGGCGGACCACGGCATCGACAAGCACATCCAGTTCCGTCATCGCGTCGAGAAGGCGCGGTGGTCGAGCGCCGATGCGCGGTGGACGCTCGACGTGCGCGACCGCTCGGACGAGCTGGTCGAGGTCACCTGCAACTTCTTGTTCGCGTGCGCCGGCTACTACAACTACGCGGAGGGCTACACGCCCGAGCTCGCGGGGATCGAAGAGTTCGCCAATGCGAGGAGCGGTGACGGTTCCGCTCCGGAACATCGCGTCGTGCACCCGCAGAACTGGACCGACGACATCGACTACGCGAACAAGCGCGTCGTCGTGATCGGCAGCGGTGCGACCGCGATGACGCTGGTCCCCTCGCTCGCGGAGTCGGCCGCGCACGTCACGATGCTGCAGCGCTCGCCGACCTACGTGGTGTCGATGCCGCAGCAAGATCGCATCGCGCAGACGCTCGCGCGCTGGCTTCCAGCACGCGTCGCGCACGGGGCCACGCGATGGAAGAACGTCCTGTTGTCGACGGCGTTCTACAAGTTCACGCGGCGCTTCCCCGAGCGGGCGCGCCGCATGCTCCTCGGCAACGTCGAGAAGGCGATCGGCGACACCGTCGATGTCGACACCCACTTCACCCCGACCTACAAGCCGTGGGACCAGCGCCTGTGCCTGATTCCCGACGGCGATCTCTACAAGGCGATCAATGCCGGCAAGGTCTCGGTGGTCACCGATCACATCGATCGGTTCACCAAGACCGGAGTTCGCCTGCAATCGGGCGCCGAGCTTCCCGCCGATCTCGTGGTCACCGCGACCGGGCTGTCGCTCCAGCTCCTCGGCGGCATCGAGCTCGAGATCGACGGCGAGCGCGTCGACCCGGCGAAGCGGGTGTTCTACAAGGGCATCATGCTGAGCGGCGTGCCGAACCTGGCGCTCGCGCTCGGGTACACCAACGCGTCGTGGACGCTCAAGTCCGAGCTCACGGGCGTCTACGTGTGCCGGCTGCTCCAGCACATGGATCGCCACGGCTATGTCGCCGTCGCGCCGCGGCTCGACCGCGAGATCGACGAGCGTCCGCTGCTCGACCTGCAGTCCGGCTACATCGAGCGCGCGCGCGACAAGTTCCCGCGTCAGGGCTCGTCGCTGCCGTGGCGGCTGTACCAGAACTACCTGCTCGATCGCTTGCTGCTGCAGGTCGCGCCGGTGTCCGACGCAGCACTCGCCTTCGACCGCGCGGATGGCTCGTCGCGAACGCGGCGACGCGGGAAGGAGGCCGCGTGAGGATCCTGCCGCTCCTCGAGCGCGGGTTGCGCCGCAACATGCGCCGGTCCGGCGTCGCGACCTCGCACGTGCCGACCCCGCTCGGCAAGCTCCATGTCTACGACGCTCCGGGCACCGGGACGGGAACGATGGTGCTGCTGCACGGCATCTCGGCGGCCGCCGCGCCGTTCGCGCCGGTGATCGCGCGACTGCGCCGTCACGCGAATCGCGTGGTCGCGATCGATCTCCCGGGTCACGGGTTCTCCGACCCGACCCGCGTGTCGCTGACGCCGGAGCTCTTGTTCGACACCATGACCGCCGCGATCGAGGCCATCGCGCCCGAGCCGGTCACGCTGGTCGGTAACTCGCTCGGTGGTGCGGTCGCCGCGCACCACGCGGTGCGCCGGCCCGAACACGTCGCCAACCTGGTCCTGCTGTCGCCCGCGGGAGCTGCCTCCTCCGAGGCGGACTGGCAGGCACTGCAGGCGTCGTTTCGCATCGACTCGCGGCGCGACGCGCTCGCATTCGTGTCGCGCGTGCAGCACCGGCCGCAGCTGCTGTCTCGGTTGATCGCGCACGAGCTCGTCGAGGCCACGCGGCGGCCGGCCGTCCACGATCTGCTGTCGACCACGACGCCGGACCACGCGGTCCCGGCGACCGCTCTCGGTGCATTGCCGATGCCGATCCTTCTGTGGTGGGGACGCTCCGAGCGGCTGCTACCGGCCGCGCACCTCGCATGGTGGAAGACCCACTTGCCGGCGCACGCGGTGATCGAACAGCCCGAGGGCATCGGGCACTGCCCGCACCTCGACGATCCGTCGCGGGTCGCGGGCCGGATCGCGGCGTTCGCGAGCGAGCCGCGAAACTAGTCGGTGACGAGAGGACTCGTCGATCGAATCCCGATCGCGCCGGATGACTTGCCTGCGGACAAACGCAAAGGCGACAAGAACGCCGAGATCGCAAAGTTCGGGCTCGAGGATCGTCCCTTCGCGATCTGCGGCTCCCTCGTAGCTTTGCGTTGTTCTGGACGAAAGCCTCGATCCAGAGCTAGTCGACGAGCTTGAGGTGGCCGCCGCGCCGCTTGGGCTCCTCGATCGGCGGCACCACGACTTCCTGCGGAGCCTGCGGGAGCTCGGCGGCGCCGGTGAGCACGTCCTCGGGGACATCCTCCGGCCACACCGTGCCGCGCTGCTCGCCCTCGACCATCGCGGCGTAGACCGCGGTCCACGGCAGGATGCAGCGGAACGGCTGGCCGGCGAACGTCAGCGTGCCGGAGATCGAGTCTTCGTCGACGGTGAGATCGGCGATCGCGGGAGACAGGTTGTGGCCGAACCGCAGCACCAGGCTGGCGTCGGCGCGGAACCGCGCGGGTACGGAGACATCGGCGCGGCGCGCATCGACGTGCACCAGCACCGGGCCGCGGGCGAGCAGGGTCTCGAGCGTGCGGCGCTTGTCGGGAGCGGACGCGTCGTCGTCGTCGCGCAGCGCGTCGATCGACGGGATCTCGTGCGGTTGCTTGCCGACCAGCTCGACGAAGTCCTCGGTGGACATCAGGCCGGCATCGACGGCATCGCGGAGGATCCCCTCGGGCCGATCTCCGGCGGCGGCCGTGACGCGCTCCACGGTGCGCTCGCAGCGAGCGGCGTGGCGGAGCACGGCGCCGTGGGCGGCGAGGGCGGAGTGGGCCCCTTCTCGCCACCGCGCCAGAGCGCGCTCGACATCGACGAGCGAGGTCGAGACACGGTGCTCGATCAGCGCTGTGACGACCGCCTGGAGGCGGGCGAGGGTCTTGGGATCACGCTCGAGCATGCAGGCGGGCTTACTAGAGTCGCCCTGCATCGTAAAGCGTCGTCGGGAGGGTAGTGGCGGTTTTTTGGGGCCGCGGTTTGCATCGGTTGATCGCGCTCACGCTTCGACCAGATCCGACAGCATGATTCGCACGCGCTCGGGGACCGGCATGGCGACGAACCGTTCCAGGTCGACCACCGCGCACACGACCGCTCCATCCGCGCACAGCTGACGTGGGAGGTCGTCGGTGACGCGCGCGGTCGTACCGCCCTCCGCGGCGCGATACACGCGATAGTGAAACGTGATCGACTTGTCGCCGAGCTTGCTCACGCTGACCTCGATCTCGGCGGTGTCACCGAACCGTAGCGGCGCCTTGTAATCGCACTCGGCGCGCACCGCGGGAAACCCCACGCGATCGCGATCGAGCAGATCGGCGTACGCGCGCGCCCCGATCCGCGCGCGCCACAGCTCCTCGAACGCGACGTGGAACAGGTGGAAGAACCGCGGGTAGTAGACGATGCCGGCGTGGTCGACGTCGGAGAATCGAACGGGCGTGGCGTAGGTGAAGCTCATGGCGTGGTCGGTGGGTAGGCGAGTCGGACCCCGCACGCGGCGGGGACCCCGGGGCACGGAGGTGCGAGCTTCTCGAGTTGCACGTGCACGCGCGTGTTGGGGTAGAGCTCGCAGATCTTCGATGCGATCGCGCCGGCGAGCGCTTCGAGCAACTTGTAGGTCGACTTGGTACCGAGCGCGACCACGATCTCGCTGACCTTCCAGTAGTCGACCGTGTCTCCGATCCGATCCGATGCGGCAGCGGCTCCCAGGGGCAGCTCGATCGTGAGATCGACCCGGAACCGGCGGGTGCCGCGACGCTCGGCCGCGGTGTAGCCGTGGTTTCCCTCGAACTCGAGCCCGCGCACGAAGACGGCATCGACCATCGCGGGGAACCTACACGCCAGGGCGTGATCCGTCACGTATGCTCTGGGCATGTTGCGCCGGGCCTCGTGCGCAGTCGTTGAACTCGGGCTCGGGCTCGCGGTGATGGGGTGCGGTCCGGCCGCGGTGCGCGCGCCCGTCGACGATCCGCCACCGGAGCCGGCGCTCGTGCTGGCGCCGGGGCACCTCGGTCCACTCACTCCCGACACCCCCGCCAACCTGGTCGCCCTCAGGCGCGCGCTGCTCGGGTACGAGGTGGTACCCGTCAACCTCGATCTCTCCAGCGGCCCCACGCTCGAGTTCCACGTCTATCGTCGTGGTGAACGCGTGTTCGAGATCGTGCCCAGCGGTCCCCGGATCCTGAATGTCCACGTGGTGTCGCCGAAGGTCCGCGTCGAGGGGCACCCGTGGCAGGTCGGTCGGCCGTTCTCGGGTGGGGGGCTCACCGGATGCGACTGCTGGGGGGAACGGCCGGTGTGTTTCGCGCGTGGCGAGCACGTCGGGGTCGCGTTCGCCAGACGCTGCCGCGGTCTCGAAACGGAGGCCGGCCGGCGTCGACTCGAGGGCAAGACGATCGAGTGGCTGGTGTGGCGACCCGTGGCGTTCACGGAAGGGGGCGTCGACCGGGTCGAGCTACCGGACGATGAAGACGAGGACGAAGCGCCGTAGGCTCAGGCTTCCGCTTCTTCGGCCGCCATCACGGCCGCCTTCACGCGCTGCAACTTCTTCTTGATCATCTGCCGCTTGAGCGGGCCGGCGAAGTCGACGAGGAGCTTGCCGGTCAGGTGATCGTTCTCGTGGAGCAGGCACCGTGCGAGGAGTCCCTCACCTTCGATCTCGAACGGCTGGCCGTCGAGCCCGAGGGCGCGCACCCGGCAGCGCATCGGGCGCTTGACCTTGATGTAGATGTCGGGGAACGACAGGCAGCCCTCCTCGCTGTCCTGCTCCTCGTCGCTGGTCCACTGGACCTCGGGGTTGATGAGGGCGACCGGCGGGTCGGTGGCTTCTTTGCCCGCGAGCTTGGGCTCGACGATGAACATCCGTCGGGCATCGCCGAGCTGGAGTGCCGCGATCCCGAGGCCATTCTCGGCGTACATCGAGTCGACGAGGTCCTGGTAGAGCTCGCGGACCGAGGGGTCGCCGGTGATTTCCTCCACACGGATCTCCACCGACGGCTGCCGGAGCCGATCGTCGGGCCACACCACGACTGGACGAACCGCCATATCTGTCGACCATAGCCGAAAACCCCTGGCCCGGCGACGACACGACTCCCGTTCGCGGAGGGTCTGGTATACACGCCGGGCTCATGATCACGAGGTATTCCGAGGCGCGGCTCCCCACCCCGAACGGGGAGTTCCGCGTGGTGGTCTACCGCACCGGGAAACCGGGCGGGCAGGGCGCCACGACCCTCGGGGTCGTCGACGAGGAACACGTCGCGATGGTGCTGGGCGACGTGTCGGGACCGGGCGTGCTGACCCGGGTCCACAGCTCGTGCTTCACGGGCGAGGTACTGGGAAGCCAGCGTTGCGACTGTCGCGCGCAGCTCGACCAGGCCCTCGCACGGATCGGCACCGAGGGACGCGGGGTCGTCGTGTACCTGGTCCAGGAGGGGCGTGGCATCGGCCTCGGCAACAAGGTCCGCGCGTATCAGCTCCAGGACGAAGGCCACGACACCGTGGATGCCAACCTCGCGCTCGGGTTCGACGCGGATCATCGATCGTATGATCTCGCGGCCGCCATCCTGCGCGACCTCGGCGTCACCTCGGTGCGTCTCATGACCAACAATCCGCAGAAGGTGGCGGGCATCGAGGCCGCCGGGATCCCGGTCGACAAGGAGTCGCACTGGGTCGACGCCAACGAGCACAGCGCGGCGTACCTGGCGGTCAAGAAGGCCAAGCTCGGCCACACGTAGGAAACCATGCTCGAAGAAGCCAAGATCAAGGAAGCGCTCACCAAGGTCATCGACCCCGCGCTCGGTCACGACATCGTCTCGTATCGCATCCTTCGCGGGATCGAGGTGTCCGGGGACGAGGCGCTGATCAAGCTCGACATCCCGACGCCGGCGTATCCGCAGGTGTTGCGTCGCGAGTTGATCAACCGTGTCGAGGCCGCGGTCAAGGAGGCCGGCGCGAAGCGCGTGACCGTCGTACCCGAGGTCGTCCTCGCCCACATACCGGCGCCGTCCGAGAAGGCGATGCTCAAGGGCCCCAAGATCGTGATCGCGGTGGCCGCCGGCAAGGGCGGGGTCGGCAAGTCGACCGTCGCCACCAACCTCGCACTCGCTCTCGCGCAGCACGGTGCCAAGGTCGGCGTGCTCGATGCCGAC
This sequence comes from uncultured delta proteobacterium, assembly GCA_963772655.1. Classification (GTDB taxonomy): domain Bacteria; phylum Myxococcota_A; class Polyangia; order Haliangiales; family Haliangiaceae; genus JABFXX01. The sequence continues at coordinate 1,947,195 of CAVYYE010000002.1, read as the reverse complement.
GTGTTCGGCCCGTCGATCCCGACGATGCTCGGTGCGCCCGAGGTGCCGCCCTCGGCCAACAAGGAGTCGAGGATCATCCCCGCGATCCATCACGGCCTGCGGGTGATCTCGGTGGGGTTCTTCGTCGAGAAGGACGAGGCGGTGGTGTGGCGGGGACCGATGGTGCACCGGCTGCTCCAGCAGTTCCTCGGCGACGTCGAGTGGGGCGAGCTCGACTATCTGATCTGCGACCTCCCTCCCGGCACCGGCGACGTCCAGCTGTCGCTCTCGCAGCTGATCCCGATCGCGGGGGCGGTGATGGTGACGACGCCGCAGGAGGTGTCGATCATCGACGTGGTCAAGGGCATCGCGATGTTCGAGAAGGTCGAGATCCCGGTGCTCGGCATCGTCGAGAACATGAGCTGGTACAAGTGCCCGGCCTGCGGCCACACCGACGAGATCTTCAGTCACGGCGGCGGCAAGCGGCTGGCGCAGGAGGTCGGTACCGAGTTCTTCGGCGACATTCCGATCGACTCGCGGATCCGGTTCGGCGGCGATGCCGGCGTGCCGATCGTCGCGGCGAGCCCCGACTCCGACAACGCGCAGCGGTTCATGCAGCTCGCGACCAAGGTCGCGCTCGCGATCGCCGGCAACGTGCTGGCGAAGCCGAAGCGGTCCCCGCGGCTCGCGGTGATCAAGTAGCGCGAAGCCCGAATCGCCACGAATCGTCACGAATCGGCGCGATCCGGAGTGCCGTTTGGCTCCGCGGTCGGTTCGTTCGTGCGCGAGTTTCGCTTACTGTGGCCGGACCTTGCAGCGGCGGAAGGCACAACGGCGATCGAGCACCGCGGCCGTGAGCTTTCGAGACGTCGAGCACGCGATCGAGGTACGCGATCCCGAGCTCGCCGACCTGATCGCTCGCTACATCGAGCAGGGGGATCCCGAACCGGGCGTCGACGAGCTCGAGGCCGGCGATCGCGAGTACGAAGACGACGATAGCGACAAACCGGTCGTCGACGTACCGGCCGGCGCGTTCACGATCGACAAGCTGCGCTCGTCGGTGTCCGGCGGGTCGCTCGCCAACAAGACCGCGACCGAACGCAAGCTGGCGCGGCGCGAGGCGTTCGCCGCCGCCGAGGGCTCCGCGTTCTCACCGCCGCGCCTGCGTCTCGGCAAGCTGCTCGTCGCGCTGTACGAGGCGGGTGATCCCGAAGCGCGTGCCGCGCTGATCGACGTGTTCGCGTCGGCCCGTCTCAAGTGGGGCGTGTGGCAGGCCGCCAAGACGGTCTACAAGCTCGCCGAGGCGCGCCACGACGCCGCGATGTTCGGCGTGCTCGCGTTCCGGTTCGACGCGATGACCTCGTTGCCGTACGACAGCTCCGAGATCGGGATGGGCACGGTCGTGTACCTGCGGCGTCGCGCGTGGCGGTACCTGCGGCTGCTCGGCCGCGCGTCGCCCGAGGTCTACCCGACGTTCGCGGTCGAGGTGCTCCGGCACTATCCAGACGGTCACGGTCAGTACGCCTCGTCGTGGGTGGCCGCACACATCTGGGGTCACGCCCAGCTGCGGTGGGCGCGCGGTGCCTCGTTCGCGCCTCCGACCCGCGGCGGCGATCCGCTCGCGCAGCGCGCGTATCCCGAGGCCTGGAAGCTGTCGCCGGCCCCGCTGTTGCGCTTGCTCGAGGTCGCCGACAACGACAGCGTGTGCGACTGGGCGATCCGATCGTTGCGAGCCGACCACGCGCTCGCCTTGCGCGGCGTCGAGCCCGCCTGGCTCGCCCGGCTCGGGCAACGGCCGGTCGCGGCGATCCACGGGTTCGTCGTCACGCTGCTCCGCGAGAGCCCGGAGTTCCATCAGTCCAAGCTGCGCGATCTCGGACTGCACGACGTGGTGATCGGCTTCCTGCGCTCGCCGTCGAGCGACGCCCGGACCTACGCGCTCGAGTACGCCGGCGCTCACGCACCCGATCTCGGGGTCGACGTGCTCGTCGATCTCGTGGTGTCCGGAGCCGCCGAGGTCGCGACGTTCGCGGCCGCCCGGCTCGAGAGCCTGACGCCGCAACAGCTCGGACTCGCGACGCTGCTCCGGTTGGTCGATCACAAGGCTGCGCCGTGGGCGGTGACCAAGCTCGGTACGCTGTCGCCGTCGGGAGTCGACGCCGCACTGTTCGTCGACACCGCGGCGCGTGGCACCACCGCCTACAACGCGCTGGTCAAGTTCTACAACGACGCGCGCGTCGCGATCCCCGCGGGGCACTTCACCGCGCTCCTCGACGATCCTCGCTTCGCCGGCAACCAGTGGTCGCTGCGGTCGGTGGTGAGCGGTGCGCTGACCGAGCTCGGAAAGCGCAAGGCGCGCGAGATCGGGATCGCGTGGATCCAGAAGGCGTTCGAGGATCGCGCGCGCACCGATGCGGTGTCGAAGTGGCTCGACGCCGGGATGCTGCAGGGTGCGGATCTGGATCTCGACTGGCTGAAGTCGCTGGTCGGCAAGCCGCGCCTGCGGCAGGTCGCGTTGCGGCTCCTCGGCGATCGCCGGCGGGTCGCGCCTGCGAAGGTCGGACTGTCGTGGCTCCTCGAGACCGCGCGCTCGCCGGAAGGCGACCTCGCGCAGTTCGCCCAGCGGATGCTCCTCGAGAGCTTCGAACCGGGCGACTTCGCCGACGGCGACAGCGCGGCCGGCGTCGCGCGGCTGTGGGAGCTCGCCACGGTCAAGAAGCCGGAGATGATCCGGACGTTCGCCGCGACGTATCTCAAAGCCCACCACCCCGATCTCGGCAAGCGGCTTCCCGAGGCACGCGCGCTCGGCATCACGCCGCGGCTCGGACCCGAGGCCTACACCCAGGCGATCGTCCAGCCACTGCTCGACGACGACCGCGCCGACGTGCGGCGGTTCGCCGTCGCGATCGCGGCCGAGGAGCTGGTGCGGTGGAACGACGCCGGTCTGGTGTACGAGCTCGCCGGTTCGAATCGGCCCGAGCCCCGCGCGCTCGGCGGCGAATTGCTCCTCGGCGCGCTGGTGGAAGGTGGTGACGCGCGGCGGGTCCCGGCCGCGTGGATCGACGGACCGCGGCTGTTCCGGCTGGCGGAGAGCTCGCACAAGGCGGCGCGCGAGGTCGCGTTGACCCTGATCCGCCGGATGTACGACTCGGTCGGCGGTGCCGAGCGCCTCGCGTGGCTGATGGATTCGACCGAGCGCGACGTCCGACTGTTCGCGGTGCGGCTGTTCTGGGAACGCCATCGACCGAAGCCGTGGCCGTCCGAATTCCAGCCGCGCAAGCAGGTCGGCGCCGCGATCGGCACCGAACGGTTCGCCGATCTCGCCGCGCTCCGGCAGTTCGCGCGCGTCGTGCTGTTCGGGTTGCCGCCCGGCCGTGTCGGCGAACGCGAGGTGTTCAAGAGCGTCGCCGGCTCCGAAGGTGCACCCAGGCCCGAGCGCGCGCTGCCCGCCAGTGTGGCGAAGCGACGGCTGATCGAGGCGATGCGCGACGTCGCGCTCGAGGACCTCGAGCTCGCACGGGCGATCGCGCCGGTGCTGGGCGAGTTCACCGAATCGACGGCGAAGGGCGAGTGGCAGGCCAGCGTGCAGGCGCTGACCGCGTTGCGCGCGCGCCACGGCGAGCTCGCGGAACATGCTGCCGGGGGTGTCCGATGACGTTCGGGCCCTGGATCGAACGACTCGACGCGATCGCGGTCGGTCGCGAGGTCGTCGCGGTCGCCGGACGGCGCGACGGCCAGGGCGTGGCGACCTCGCAGGTCCACGTCATCCCGACGTCGTTGCTCGACAACAAGGGGGAGGGGTGGTCGCTCGATGGGTCGTGTGCGATCGCGGCGCTCGCGCTGGTCGGCGACGAGCTGCTCCTCGCCGGGGGCGACGACGGCAAGCTGGTCGCGTGGGACACCACCGGCAAGCGCGTGCTCGCCGAGCTCTCCCTCGGTGGTTCGATCCGATCGCTCGCGCTCGATGCGGCCGCGGCGCGCGGCGAGGCCGGTGCGCTCGCGGCGGGCACCGCGAACGGCGAGATCGCGATCATCGACTTCGGCATCACGAACGGCACGCCGACGCTGCGCGTCCGCGACAAGCACGCGGTCTCGGACGGGCCGATCGCGGCGCTCGCGTGGGATCCGGCGGGACCGCTGGTCGCCGGTGGCGCCGACGGTCAATTGCGAATCGTCCACGACGGCCCCGGTGGGGTGGGCGGGACACAGGTTCGCGCGGTGTCGCCCGGCGGCGACGGCGGGATCCGCGCGGTCGCGTGTCTCGGCGACGGTCGCGCCGTCGTCGGCTGCGGTGATGGTTCGATCCGCACGTGCTTCATCGTCGGCGATGTCGAGGCCCACGATCGCAGCGGCGATCACGGTCACGACGCGGCGGTCCGCGGGCTCGTGCTCGCACCGGTGATCGTCGACGATGCCGGCCGCGAACAGCCGCGCCGCCTGTTCAGCGCCGGCGAGGACGGGGTGCTCAAGTGCTGGTTCGTCGATGGCGCGCGGCGCCCGCGCACGGTCGCGCTCGACATCGGCCCCGTGACGGCGCTCGCGCTGTTGCCGGGACCGGTCGCGAAGGTCGACAAGGCGATCGGCCGGTTGTGGGCGTGCAGCATCACCCGCAAGGTGTGCGCGCTGGTGATCGGTGGAGACGCCGACCCGGTGGGCAATCCGATCGCGATCGGCTCGCTGCTCGACGGGTACGGCGCGGCGCTCCGCGACGGCAAGACGGCGGTCAAGGTCAAGGTCGAGATCGTGGCTCGGCTGGCGACCATCGCCGAGGACGAGGCGCGCGTGCTCCTCGACTACGCGCTGTCGAGCGGTCCGGCGGAGGCGCGCGTCGCCGCCACGCAGGCGATGGTGCGCTCGCGCCGCCGCGCCAGTCGGCCGGCGCTGCGTGCCGCGCTGTCGGCGAACGTGCCGGAGCTGCGCATCGCCGCGTTCTCCGCGCTTCGCGAGCTCGAACAGGAGCAACCGATCGCGGCGATCCGTGCCGGTCTCGCCGCGTCGTTCGACGACATCCGCGTGCGCGCGATCGAGACGGCGACTCCGCTGGCGCGCGAGTCGGTGATCGCGGCCGGCCTCGTCGCCGGAGCGCTGCGCGACAGCCACCCCTCGGTGAGGCGCCGCGCGTTCGCCGCGCTGTGCGAGGTGGCCCCCGATCGCACGACGGCGGTACGCACGGCGCTCGCCCGCGGTGGTCCCGACGTGCGTGCCGAGGCGCTGCTCAACCTCGCGTACGCCGCGCGCGCGGCCGATCCGGCGTCGCGCCGACTGATCGCCGATTCGTTCGACGACGAGGACGCCGGGGTTCGCACCGCCGCGTTCTTCGCCGCGCTCGGCCAGCGGCCGCGACTCGCGGCGCGGGTGATGGCGCGCGTGCCGAGCGTCAAGGAGGGCATCGAGCATCTGGCGAACCAGCTCGGGCTCGTGGTGGGGATTCCCGCCGACGACGACAAGCCACTCGACGACGACGAGATGGAGCCGTTGTTCGCGCAACTCGCGTGCCGCAGCGCCGACGCCGCGATCCGCGGTGCCGGCTGTCTGCTCGCGCTCGGCGATCCGCGCGCGATCGGTGCGGTCCTCCAGCTCACGCGCGAGGCCGATCCGGCGCTGCGCCGCGGGGCGACCAGCAACCTCGTGCTCGCGCTCGCCGCCAATCCCGACGACGATCGGTTGAGCGCGCGCCTGCAGTGGCTCCTCGACGACGCCGATCGCGACGTCCGCAGCTTCGCGTTCGACGCGCTGGCGAAGCATTGGGCTGGGCGGGTGGGTGAGACGACCGCAGCAGTCAGTCCCGGCGACCGAGCTCGATCTCGCGGAGCTCGCCCTGCGTACGAGCCAGGAAGATATCCGCGTTCGCGCGCTGCAGATCCTCGTGCGCGTCGGAGCGCCCCGCGCCGATCTGGATCGGAGCATCGCCGCCCGTGCTTCCGATCTGCTCGGCGACGCGCTCGACGACGAGGCCCCGAAGGTTCGCGCCGAGGCGTTCCGCACCCTGTGGGCCTGGCACACCGCGACGCCGATGATCCCGCTCGGACGCGGAGCGACGTCGCGCCACGCCGATCTCCGCCAGCAGGTGGTGTCCGAGATCCAGCGCCGGCGTCAGGCGAAGCAGGCGACCTCCGACATGGAGTCGCTGCTGCGCGATCTGGTCTCCGATCCGGTCGCCGGCGTCGGGCTCGCCGCCTACAAGGCGTTCACCGATCCGGTCGGTGACAAGCGCCCCGACGTTCCGGCCGATGTTCACCTCGCCGCGTTGAATTCGCCGTCGCCGCAGGTCCGGGCGGCCGGGTGCGCGGGTTGCCACAAGGCGCCGGCGGCGTCCGGAGCGGCGTTGTCCGCTCCTCACTCCGGTGTCCGCGCGCGCCTCGTCGAGCTGATCAAGGACGATCATCCCGCCGTTCACGGTGCCGCGATCGAGGCGCTCGACGCGGTGGCGCCCGGCGACCCCGAGGGCTTCGCGCTCGCGTTCGCGTCGATCTTCTACGAGCTCCAGGTCAAGGCGTGCGAGCTGTGCGGGCGGCGTCGCGATCACAAGGGCATCGCCCCGGCCGAGCGGCTGTTGACGATCCCGAAGACCGACGTCAACCGTCCGGCGGACACGTTCCGCCAGCGCGCGGCGCGAGCGCTCGCGGACATCGGTGCGCCCACGACGATCCCGTTCCAGCAGGGACTGATCGATGACGAGGATCCGATCGTGCGCGAGATGGCCGCGCGCGGGATCGCGACCGCCGCGAGTGCGGGCGATCGTCGCGCGCTCGACGCGCTCCTCGCGTTGCTCGGTCACGCCGACCTGCCGGTGCGGTCGTGGGCCGGCGAGGGGCTCGCCAAGCTCGGCGATCTGCGCGCGCTGCCGGTGCTCGCCGGCACCCAGCGTCACGATCATCGGCCCCTCCGGATCGGTGCGATCGTCGGGTTCGTCGCGCTCGGCCCCGATGGCGTGCGCGGGTTGCGCCAGGGTCTCGAGGATTCCGATCGCGAGATCCAGGATCTCGCGTTCGCCGTGATCGTCGCGCGCGATGCGGCCCTCGCGAGGGCGGGCATCGCGCCCGACCTGATCGTCGACGCGATGTCGTCGCCGAGCCCCGAGATCCGGTTCGCGGCGGCGCGCGTGTTCGAGCGTCGTGCGACGGGCGAAGCGCTTCCGGCCGATGCGATCGCGGAGCTCGTCGGGCCGCGCAAGCCGGAGAAGGCCTCCGACATGGCCGACTGGCCGGCCAAGGAACGCCAGGCCGCGCAACTCGCCGTGCTCGCCGACGCGATCGCGAGTGTCGATCCGTCGGTGCGCTACGCGGCCGCGCAGACGCTCGCCCTTCGCACGCAACCGGTGACGTTCTGGCGCGAGGTTGCACGGCTCGCCGGCCCGGCCGCGCGCGCGCCGGTGCCGCACACCGGATGGTCGACCGAGGCGCGGCTGTCGCGTCGCCCCGGTTGGTTGCGCCGGCTCGTCGAGCGTCGCGATCCGGAGGCCACCGAGCTCGAGGTTCTCGCGCGTGCGTTCGTGCGCGCCGGCGGTGCCGTCACGGCCGATGCCGCGGCCGCGCAGCGGTTGGTGTTCGGCGTCTACGCCGGTCTGGTGCGCCAGGCACCGTCGGCGGGCGAGGCCGACGAGACCCACCGCGTGCGGCGCGACGCGCTCTCGCGGCTCGTCGAGCTGGCGCGCGAGGATGCCGTCGGTGCCGACGCCGTGCTGCCGGTGCTCGCGCATGCCGTCGGCGACCCGCATCATCTGGTGCGCGGGGTCGCGATGAGCGCGGTGCGCTCGCTGTACCCGATCGGTGCGCTCGGACCGCTGCAGATGGCGATCGCCGGTGCGGCGGATCTCGGCAAGGCGGCGATCGACGAGCTCGTCGAGCTCGCGATCGAGGGAGACGATCGCGCCTCGGCGCTGGTGCGCTCCGCGCTCGACGCTGACGATCACGACATCCGCGCGTACGCGGCGCTGCGGCTGCCGAAGCTGTATCCCGCCGGCAGTGCCGAGCCGCAACTGATCGCTGCGCGGAGCCGACACGGCGACATCCGATTGGCCGCGATCGCCCAGCTCGCCACGGCTCCCGAGCAGACCCCGGCGATCACCGAGGCGCTGGTCGCCGCACTCGGCAGCGAGCACGCCGACCTCCGACTGCGCGCTGCCGTCGCACTGGCGAAGGTCGGCAACGCGCTCGGTGTCGAGGTGCTCGGCGCGTTCCTGCGCACGGAAGATAACCAGGCCGCGAAGGCGCTCGAGGCGCTGGTGGGGTTGCACGATGGCAACCCCGGGACCGCCGCGCTGGCGGCCGAGGCGATCGCCAACCGGCTCGACGACGATCCCGACCGCACCGCCAACCGCCGCGCGCTGCTCGGCGCGCTCGGCACGCTCGGTCACGAACGCGGCGCTCCGGCGATCGCGCGCCTGCTGACCGAGATTCCCACCGGCAAAGAATCCGAGGTCGAACCGCTCGTCGATCCGGCGATGGCGGCGTTGCTCTCGATCCTTCGCGATCGCACGGCTCGCCCCCGCAACCTGCCCGACGGCCGGATCCGCGTGCGGTATCGCGACGAGCTCGCCGTCGCATCGCTCGGCGAGGTGGCCCGCAGCACGCTCGCCTCGGTGCGCACGCGTGTGGCCACGGCCCTCGGCGACGTCGACGATCGCGGCGCCGAGGATCTGCTCGCCAAGGCGATCGCCGATCGTGTCCCGGAGGTCCGGATCGCGGCCGCCGAGGCGCTCGCGCTCCGCGCCGAGTACGTGCCGGGGGCATCACTGGTCGCGCTCGAGGCGGCGTTGCGCGGGGGTCGTCGCGAGCTGGTGTTGCCAGCGGCGCTCGGGCTCGCGGCGCGCGGTCGGCCGGAGGCCTTCCAGCCCCTGCTGCTCGTGATCAAGGCCGGCGAGGGCGACGAGCGGGTGCGCGCGTTGCTCGCCCTCGGATCGCTCGGCGATCGCCGCGCACTCGATCACGTGCTGCCACTGCTCTCCCCGGAGCCCGACGACGAAGCCGCGCGTCAGCTCACGCCCGCGGCCGCCGAGGCACTCGGCCGCATGGTCGGTGCGGGTGCGACCGGAGAACACGCACTCGAAGCGGACGAGCTCGCCGACGCTCGCGAGCGTGTGCTGCGACTCGCGCTGGCGGGCTCGGGCGAGATCCGGCTGCGCGCGCTCACCGGCCTGCGCTACGCCGGCGACCTCGGCACGCTGCGCGCCGTGGCGTCCGACGTCGAGGCACGCAGCGACGTGCGCGTCCACGCGATCGGTCAGCTCGGGATGGTGCCCGGCTCCGACGAGGCCGGCGAGACCGCGATCGCCGAGCTACTATCGGACCGCGACTACCAGGTCCGGCTCGCTGCTGTCGCCGCACTCACCAAGATGCTCGGGGGCGATCGCACGCGCGTCAGTCTGCACGCGCTCGGCTCGCCGTTCGATCACGTGAGTCAGCCCGCCGCGAGCTATCTGGCGCGCGCCGGTGATCCCGCGACGCTGGTCGCGCGTCTCGGTTCGGTGAAGAACCCCGACACGCGCCGGATGCTGCGCGAGGGTCTGATCCGTCGGGGCGCGCTCCCGGTCGCGGAGCTGACCGCAGCACTCACCGGCACCGAGTCGGCGGCGCGGACCGAGGCGTCGTGGATCGCGGGCCACGCCGGTGGTGCGGCCAAGCCACTCGCCGACGCGATTGCCGGTGCGGTGGCTCGGAGCTCGGCGCAGGCGATGCCCGCCAAGGGCACGGCACCCGGACCGGCCCACGCCTCGGAGCTCGAAGCGTTCTGGGGAGCGATGTGGGCCGCGCGCCGCGTCGGCGTCGTTTCGACGTCCGCCGTCGAGGGTGCCGCACGCACCGCGCTGACCTCCGAGCTCCCTCATGCGGATCTCGCGCTGGTCGCGAGCGTCCGTCGCGAGGCCGCCTCCGTGCTCGCCGCCTCGGGATCGAAGGGCGCGACGAGCGCGCTGGCCGAGGTGCTCGGCGATCGCGACCGCGAGGTGCGCGCGATCGCGGCCACCGCCGTCGCTCGACTGGCGCCCGGGACGGCGGCATCGGCCGTGCGCGCACTCGGTTCGCGGGCCGACGCGACGACGATTGCTGCGCTCGCGCTCCCCGCGTGGGGCGAGCTCGCATCGGAGCTGGTCGCCGAGCCCGCGACGCGATCGTGGGCGCTCGCGGTGTCGGTCGCGGACGTGGCCGGCCGCGCGCAGCTGCTCGCGATCGCTCGCGGCAAGGGTGCCGACGCGGGTCGCCTCGCCGCGATCGCGGCCCTCGGTCGCTTCGACGACGACGACGTGCTCGCCGCGCTCGAGACCATCCACGGCGACGACGGCGAGCCCGACGAGGTCAAGCTGGCTGCCTGGAAGTCGCTCAAGCGGATCGTGCGGCGCAAGGCGAAGACCTACGCCGAGGGTCAGGACAAGGGTGGTCCGAAGTCCGGCGGTGGCGGCGGTGGTGGTGGTGGTGACGACGACGACGACGACGACGACGACGACGACTTCGACGACGACGACGACGACGACGACGACGACGACGACGACGACGACGACGACGACGACGACGACGACGACGACGACGACGACGACGACGACGACGACGACGACGACGACGACGACGACGACGACGACGACGACGAGGATGACGATGACTGAGTACCTCGACGCGGTCGTTGCCTGCGTTTCTTCTCGTGCACGTGTCACGTGCCCGTGCACGCCGACGAGTCCGGTTCGCCTTGATGGAGGCCTCGCATGAGCGAGACCCTCGACATCCCGGTCGCGTTCGGCACGGCGAAGTCCCAGGTCGCCGCCGACGGCAGTGCGCGCCTCGTCATTCCGACCGATGGCGGTCGGCCGGCGAACCTGGCGGCGCGCGTCCACCGTCCGGCCGTCGTGCGCGATGCGTTGCTCGCGATGGGAGATGTGCTGTCGAGCGACCTGCGTCGCAAGGCGACCGATCGCGCCGACTACCTCGCGTACCTGATCTCGCGGGGCAAGGGGGTCGGCAAGGCGGTGTGGGACGCGCAGAAGGAATACCTCGCGCTCCAGTACAGCGTGGCGGCCAAGCAGGACGAGCCCCTCGACCCGGTGCTCACCGTCGAGCCGAAGGCCTTGCGGCTCGAGGTGATGTCGCGCGACGAGTCGACCTACGCGCAGCTCGTGTTGCGTCGACCGGCGGCGCTGGTGGATGCGGATCACCCGGGCGACGGCGGCACCGCGACCGGAACCACATTTTGTGACCTCGGCACGGCGATGTCGGCGATCGGTCGTATCCGCGGCTACCGCCCGACGGTGATCGACTTCGCGGCGGCCAGCGGAGAGGCGAAGTCGCGACGCGTGCCGATGAAGTGGCTGCGCTCGTTCGGCCAGATGCAGGCGGCGACGCTGATCGCCGCCGATCGGTTCGAGATCGCACCGATCGACCTCTACAACGTGCTCCTCAACCTCCGCCTCAAGAAGGCGAAGAAGGCGCCCCGCGGCCTGCGCTACGAGCTGGTGCCGGGAGAGGCGCCGCGTCTGGTGCTCGAGCCGTGGGACCTCGTGGTGCGTGGCACCGGGGGGCCGTATCGCGGGGCGCAGCCGCGCATCATCCGCACGTGGGGCCGTCAGCGCCTCAACGTGCTCGCGCGGGTGCTGCCGCACGCGAAGAAGCTCGAGGTCGCGATCGCGGGGCCGGGGTTACCCGCGGCCTACATCATCGATCTCGGCGACGCGACCCTCGCCCTCGGACTCTCCGGCTGGACCGACGCGAGCTGGGCGGGCGTCGCGACGTTCGATCTGCTGGCGGCCGACGACGATCCGACGTCGATCGACGCGCTGGTCGGCGCCCTGGCGCACCCAACCACGCCCGACGCGCTGGCCGAACGACTCGGCAAGCCCGCTACCGAGGTCCGGCGCACGGCACTCGCCGCGCTCTCGCGCCTGCGCGTCGGTCACGATCTCGCGACCGGCGAGCTCTACGCGAGGCCGCTCACGGCCGAGCCGGTCGATCCGGCGCAGCTTCGGTTCTCGGGACCGCGCGAGGCCGCGGCGCACCGCTTGCTCGGGGAGGAAGGCGGCGTGACCGTCACCAAGGTCGCCGACCAGGGCATCGAGGGCAAGGCGATCGAAGGGCAGGTAGTCGACGCCAAGGCGCACCGCTCGTTCTATCCGGGGTTCTCGATCGATCGCGAGGGCCGAACCGGATCGGCGACGTGTACGTGTAGCCTGTTCCGGCGCAGCGGCGTCAAGGAAGGTCCGTGCGAGCACATGATGGCGCTGCGCGTGGCGTATGCCCGCGTGCAGGCCCAGCTCGAGGCGGAGCGCAACACTCCCGAGGGCCGCGCGAAGATCACCGCCGAGACCCGGATCCTGCTCCGCCGCACGCGCGACGGTGCCGAGACGTTCCGGCTGTCCCTCGATGGGCGCAGCCTGACCTCGCGGTTCGGGATCGGGGATGCGCTGCGCGTGCAGCGGCTACGCTTCGATTCGGTCGACGACGCGCGGGCGGCGTACTTCGCGCGGCTCGACGAGCTCGCCACGAAAGGATATCTCGATGCGACCCAGGACTAGTCAGGGTCGGATTGCGGTCGCGATCGCTCGACACCATCGAGCGGCTCGCGGATCATCTGCGTCACATGTTTTGGAGGAGGAGTCGAAACCGTTAGCCTGCGCGCAAGCGCAAGGATGGCGTCGCGCCGTCCGGGCACAATCACAGGCCACTCTCCACAAGGTAGGCTGTTCTTGGACGGCTCGAGCGCCAGGGGTACTAACACCGGGCTCAGCTGGACCAACCACACCACCGCGGTTCGAGCCCAGTGTTAGTACCCCTGGCGCTCGGCCGTCCGGTGAGCCTACCGTGTCCCATGAGGGATGTAGCGGTTCTCGACTCCTCCTCCATTTTACTTCTCCGCTGAACCGGGGAGCGCGATGAGCGACCTCGGCAAGCCCGATACGATCGAGTGGGCCGACATCGCCGCCGCCGGCGGGATCCGCGAGTGGGTGGATGCCGAGGTCACGCGGCAAGGGCTCGCGTTCACCGGCGTTCCGTCGTCGATGTCGGACGCCGAGAAGAAGCAGTTCAAGGCCCGGCGCGACGAGGAGCGCCGCGTGCGCCGCGAGCTGTATCGCGTGGCGTGGCTCGCCTACAAGCGCGCGCACATCGTCCACCTCGGTGCCGGCGTGTTCTGGCACGACACCGCCGATGTCGATCGGTTCGACGCCGAGGATCCCGAGAAGAAGCGCCAGGACAACGCGCTGCTGGCCGAGGGCCTCACCGACGTCGACGCGTTCGCCAAGGCAATCGGGCTCTCGATCTCGCGGCTACGCTGGCTGTCGTTTCACCGCGAGGTCGACACCGGGACGCACTACGTGCGGTGGCAGGTGCCCAAGCGCGATGGCTCGCCGCGCTTGATCTCCGCGCCGAAGCCCGATCTCAAGCGCGTGCAGCGCTGGATCACGCGTGAGGTCACCGAGCACCTGCCGGTCCACGGTGCGGCGCACGGCTTTCTGCCCGGGCGGTCGATCGTGACCAACGCACTCGTCCACGCGCGCGCAAAGACGATCGTCAAGCTCGACATCAAGGGGTTCTACCCGACGGTGACGATGCCGCGGGTCAAGGGCCTGCTCCGGCGTGCCGGACTCGGCGAGCAGGTCGCGACGCTGATGGCGCTGCTCGCGACCGAGTGTCCGCGCGAGGAGGTCGAGACCCACGGTAAGAAGTATTACGTCGCGATCGCGCCGCGCTCGCTGCCGCAGGGCGCACCGACCAGCCCGTCGATCACGAACGCGCTGTGTCTGCGTCTCGATAGCCGGCTGTCGGGGCTCGCCCGCAAGCTCGACTGCCGCTACACGCGCTACGCCGACGACCTCACGTTCTCGTGGCACGGCAGCTCGACCAGCGACATCGGTACGCTGCTGAGGAGCGTGAGCTCGATCGTGCGATCGGAGGGCTTCGAGATCCACGTCAAGAAGACGCGGGTGATGCGCAGCGGTGCGCGGCAGTCGGTGACGGGGTTGGTCGTCAACCACGCCGAGGCCGGCGTGCCGAGCGTGCGCGTACCGCGCAAGACGATCCGGCGGCTGCGCGCGGCGATCAAGAATCGCGAGCTCGGCCGCCCGGGTAAAGGCGACGAGACCCTCGACCAGCTCAAGGGCATGGCGGCCTTCGTGATGATGACCGACGAGAAGCGCGGTCGTGACTTCATGCAGCGGATCGACGCGTTGATCGCGAGAGACGAAAACCGAGGAGATGATCGTGAGTGACTGGTCCGTAGAACTCGAGTTCGAAGAGGGAACGTCGAGCAAGTTCTGGCGCGCGCGCGTCGAGGGCAAGACGCTCTACGTCAACTACGGCCGGATCGGCTCCAACGGTCAGACCCAGGTCAAGGACTTCGGCGATCCCGACAAGGCGGCCAAGGAATACGACAAGCTCGTCCGCGAGAAGCGGCGCAAGGGCTATGTCGATGCCGGTAGCGGGGGTGGCGACGACGAGGGGGACGAGGAGGACGAGGACGAGGATCTCGACGAGGGCGGGGACGAGGACGGTGACGAGGGCGACGACGACGAGGAGGCCAAGCCCCGCAAGCCGTCGCGTGCGGCGGCTGCTCCGGCGGCGCGTCCCGCGGGAGGCCTGAGGCTCGTGCTCGAGGCCGGCAACCGCAAGGTCGAGACCTACCTCTACCTCGACGGCAAGACCGTGCGGATGGATGCGGTCGAGAGCTACTCGAGCCCCGAGGCGGCGAAGAAGGCGCACGACCGGCTCAAGCGGACGCTGGTCGGCGAGGGCTACAAGGAGAGCTGATTGCCCGCGTCGGTTTGCCGCACGACGTTTCTCGCATGGCGTGCATCGATCGAGGCATGGACCGGCGCGCGCAGTTGGTCGGTTGGATCGCCGCGACGGAGCGTACGCGCCGCCGCCTGGTGTGGCTGTCGGCGGGGCTGGCCGCGATCTCGCTCGCGCTCGCGCTGTGGCGTCCCGCGGTCGGCGAGCTCGGTCTCCTGATCGTGGCGATCGTCGCGTTCAGTGGCTGGTGGGTGACCTCCGGACACCTCGCGGAGTGGCGCGGCAAGCTCGCGGACCTCGACGCCGCAGCGAAGCGGTCGCCGACCGAGCGAGCCTGAGCGCCCGGGCGCTGTGAGACGATAGGCGCCATGGCCGGCGATGACGATGTTGACGACGGCGCCAAAGGCACCGCCGACAAGCTCGCGGATGGAGACAGCGTCGAGGTCGAGGGCTCGAGTAGCACGTACACGCTGACCCACCACGGCGGCGTCTACATGTGCTCGTGCCCGGCGTGGAAGAACCAGAGCGCGCCCGTCGACCTGCGGACGTGCAAGCACCTCCGCGCGTATCTCGGCGAAGAATTCGAGACCAAGCGGCTCGGGTCGTTGCCGTCGCGCGCGGCGTCGATCGTCAGCCGCTCGAGTGGCAGCTCTGCGAAGAAGGAGACCGCGCCGCCGATCTTGCTCGCCCACAAGTGGGAGACCGATCGCGACCCCACGGGGTGGTGGATGAGCGAGAAGCTCGACGGGATCCGCGCGTACTGGGACGGCGAGACCTTCGTGTCGCGACTGGGGAACCGGTTCTTCGCTCCCGACTGGTTCGTCGAGGACCTGCCCGCCGACACGCTCGACGGCGAGCTGTGGGTCGGTCGCAAGATGTTCCAGAAGACGACCAGCATCGTGCGCTCCGGCGCCGCCGGCGTGGAGTGGAAGAGCGTGCAGTACGTCGTGTTCGACGCGCCGTTCGCGAAGGGCACGTTCGAGGATCGCCAGAAGCACGCGCAGAAGGTGCTCGCGCGCGCGAACGCGCCACACGCTCGGTGGCACGACCACGTGGTGTGCGAGGGCGTCGATCACCTGCGCGACGAGCTCGCGCGCGTCGAGGCGCTCGGCGGTGAGGGCCTGATGCTGCGCCAGCCGCGCTCGAAGTACGTGTCGGGACGCTCGGCGACGCTGCTCAAGGTCAAGTCGTTCCACGATGCCGAGGGCACGGTGGTCGGACACGTGCCGGGAACCGGCAAGCACAAGGGCCGACTCGGTGCGCTCGTCGTCGAGCTTCACGGCGGGGTCCGGTTCAACGTCGGCACCGGGTTCTCCGATGCCGAGCGCGAGAAGCCGCCGACCGTCGGCACGGTGGTGACGTTCCGCTACCAGGAGCTATCCGACGACGGCGTGCCGCGATTCCCGTCGTGGGTCGGCGAGCGACTCGACGTCAAGACGCCGGCGCCGATCGCGACCGGGGCGCGCAAGCTCGCCACCGTGCCGCACGCCAAGGGCTCGGGCGCGACGTCGAAGAGCTCGGGTGCGAGGACCACCGCGCCGGAGTCGCGCGCGGCTGCCAAGCCGCCAAGCGCGAAGCCCGCACCCGCGAAGCCCGTGCCCGCGAAGCCCGCGCCCGCGAAGCCCGCACCGGCGAAGCCCGCCAACAAGATGCAGCCGGCACCCCGACTGGACACGCCGTCGTCGACCGCCACGGCGCGTGGCAAGAAGTTCATGTTCACCGGCAAGCTGGCGTCGATGATGCGGAGCCAGGCCCAGGCCAAGGTCAAGGCGATCGGTGGGATTGTCGCGGGCTCGGTGTCGAAGGACCTCGATTACCTCGTGGTCGGTGACGACGGGTCGCCGCTGTTCGGCGCCGGTGCCAAGGGCGACAAGATCCTCAAGGCCGAGAAGCTGATCAACCAGGGCCACGAGCTCCAGATCATCAGCGAGCGCGCGTTCATGGATCTGGTCGACGGGACGATCCGCGCCAACAAGACGCCATCCCCGAAGCCGGCGAACGTGATGCCGCCCAAGCCGCCGCGGCTGCCGGTTCCGCCCGACGACGACGACGAGCCCGACGACAGCCCGCTCGCCAAGTACGGCCCGGTGTCGTGGCGCTGCAAGCTCGTCCACGAGGGCGAGAACAAGTTCTGGAACATCGAGGTGCGAGGGACGGTGCACGTGACCACGTTCGGCAAGCTCGGAAGCACCGGGCAGACCCGGCTGTCCCAGATCGGCAGTGCGACGCATGCACGCACCGACGCCGAGAAGCGGGCGGTCCAGAAGCGCAAGGAAGGTTACCGCTGACTCCCAGCGCGGCCCGTGCGAGCATCGGCTCCGTGATGCGCACGCTGGTGGTCGCTCTCGCGTCGGTCTCGGTGACCGGATGCTCGCTGTTCCTCACGCACGGGCCGAGCTCCGATACCTCCGTGACGACGACGCAACTCGCCGCGCCCAGCTGCACGACCTCGATGACCTGGCCGACCGTGGACGGCCTCGGCGCCGCGGTGATCCTGCTCGCGTCGATCGCCTCGGTCAGCTCGGACAACACGCAGAACACCGATCGTTCGAACAGCAACGCGATCGCGACCGGCGTCGTGATCGCGGGTGCCGCCGCGGTCAGCGCGCTGGTCGGCCACTCGCGCGTCAGCCGGTGCCGGCGAGCGACCGCGATCTACACCGCGCAGACGTACGGTCAGCCGTATCCGTACGCGCAGGGGTACGGCTACCCGCAGCCGTACTACCCGCAACAGACTCAGCCGGCTCAGCCGGCCCAGCCGGCTCAGCCGGCCCAGCCCGCGCACCGTGCACCCGCGCTCGCCCGGCATGCGGCGAGCGGCGACGCCGCGCATTCCACCGGTGCCGCTGAACCCGCGGATCCCGCAACCCGCACCGGCCAAGCCCGCACCGGCCAAGCCCGCACCGGCCAAGCCCGCACCGGCCAAACCGGCCAAGCCCGCCCCCGCCATGCCGCTCGGCACCGAGGGCGACGTGTGCACCTCGCAGGCCGAGTGCGCGAGCGGGTTCACGTGTACCGGCAACGTCTGCCTCAAGCAGAACTAGATCGGTTCGACGTCGCTTCCGCGAGCGGCCGGCACCGGCTCTCGCGAGAGCACGTGAGGTGGGGACTCGGTACTCGCTCGCGAAGTCAGGGCCACTCCATCAGCTCGCGCTGTGCGTCGCTCGAGATCACGCGAAACCCGAGCCGGCGGTACAGCGACCGCGCGCGATTGACCAGCAGTACGTTGAGCCGCACGCGCCGCGCCTCGTCGAGCACGCCGCGCATCGCGGCGCCACCCACCCCTCGACCCTGGTAGTTCGGGACGATCGCGATCGCGTCGATGTACCAGTGCGATCCGCGATCGAGAATCGATACGTAGCCGGCGCGGTTGCCCTCCGCGAAGATCACCCAGCAACACTCGGGGTCGATCTCGCGGTGAAACTGGCGGCGCAATCGTTCCGCGGTCCATCCGTATCCCACGAGGGCCACCGGGCCGAGCGCCGCCACGTGGGTCTCCTCGAGGAAGGCGTGATCCCATGGCGTCGCGCGACGCCGGAGGATGTCGCCGGGATCCACCGGGACACGAGGAGGGCGGGGGCGGCGCACGACCGGTTGCCGGACCTAGTTCACGGTCTCGGTGCACGGCGCGAGCTCGCACAGCATGTGCCCGACGTGCCCGAGCGTGCGCTGCAGCCGGACCAGGGGATCGCAGGCCTCGAGCAGCTCCTGGCGTGCGTCGGCGTCCATCACCAGGGCGGCGGCGATCGCATCGGCGCACGCACCCGGCTCGTCGACCGAGCGCACCAGATCGCGAAGCTGCGGGCCGCCGTGATCGAGGACCTCGGCGAGCCGGTCGCACAAGGCGATCAGCCGCTGCTGACACGACCTCGCATCGGACACGTCGTACGTCCCGTCCGGCAGCATCCGGGCGGCGACCAGGCGGTACGACTGCTCGGCCGGGAGCTCGCGCTCGATCTCGACGCGGGCGACGCCGCGGAGCAGCAGGGCGAAGCGGCCATCGGGCAGCTCCTCCGAGCAGATGATCTTGCCGACACCGCAGCGCTCGTAGACGGGAGGGCGCCCGTAGTACGCCGACTCGAAGCCCGGCCGCAGCCGCGCCACGCCCATCAGATGGTGGGTGTCGAGACAGTGCTTGGTGAGCTCGCGGTAGCGCGGCTCGAACACGTGCAGCGGCAAGAGGCCGCCCGGCAACAGCACGCAGTTCGGAAGCGGAAAGATCGGGAGCGAGGTGAGCGCGCTGGGTTCGACTCGTTCGAGATCCGGCATGCCGTCCTCACCCAGGTTATCCGAAGACGTCGATGCATGTGCCGGTCAGTGCATCCGGCGCATCGGCGGCCAGAAACATCGCCGTTCGAGCAATATCGTCTGGCATCATATCGGGCCTCGCATCGGGCAGCCCTTGACGGAGCATCGGCGTATCCACGCTGCCCGGGCAGATCGCATTCACGGAGACCTTAGCAGTGCGAAGCTCCTCGGCAAGCGACCGCGTGAAGCCGACGACCCCGTGTTTGGCGGCACAGTACGCGGCGAGCAGCGGCGTGCCCTGACGGCCCGCACGCGACGAGATGTTGATGATCCGGCCGCCCTCGCGCGCCAGATCGGGCAGAAACGCACGGGTCACGCGAAACGTGCCATCGAGGTTGACCGCGATCACGTGGTGCCACTCGTCATCGGTGATGTCGGCGGTCACCGCACGCAACACCGCTCCCGCGTTGTTGACGATCACGCGCACGGGAGCTAGCGCGTCGCGCACGGCGTCGGCAGCTCGCGCGACCTGCGCGGAGTCGGTGACGTCGCAGACCACCGCGAGCGCCTTGCCACCGGCGTTCGCGATCTCGGTCTCGACTCGCGCGAGCGCGTCGCCATCGCGCGCCAGCAGCGCAACTCGTGCACCTCCGCTCGCGAGCCGCAGTGCGATCGCTCGCCCGATCCCGCGGCTCGCGCCCGTCACCACGGCCGTGCAGCCAGTGAGCTTCACGTGTTCCCTCCGCTACTGCTTCGGTTGCTTCTCGTCGAGCTCCTGGAGCTCCTTCGGCTCCTCGACGAATTGTCCGCCCACCTTCTGTGCGAGCACGTCGAGCGGATCGACGAGGTCGTTGTAGGGGTAGGGCATCGAGCGTGCCTGGCAGGAAAACGAGTTGGTGTTCTGGTCGTCCTTGACGTCGAACGTGTAGAGCGGGTCGCGGTCGCCACCACCATCGCTGCAGTCGCTCAGGTTCTCCCAGCCGACGCCGGCGACCTGCTCCCACACGCGATCGAAGTCGCTCGGCGAGACCGCGTGTACATCGTCGATCCGGTGCCCGGTCTTGTCGGTGCGCCAGCGCTTGATCCGGGGACCGTTCTGCGCGCAGTCCATCTGCACGCCGATCTCGTCGCCGCCCATGTGGTGGGTGGCGACGTAGCTGATGGTGCGCTCGCGACAGTCGAAGTCGGCCGCCTCGCGCCGGGCCTGTTCACGGGCACTCGCGCCGCACCCGGCCGCGGCGACGGCGATGCCGAGTGCTAGCCACCTACGCATAGTCGCCCGCGAGGGAGGCCCGTAGATCCTCCGGGCACTCGACTTGGTGACGATATCGGGGGTGGTCGATCTCGACGACGATCGGCGTGTTCGGAGTCAGCAGCGCGGCGCGCGCCTCGGTCGACAGCGGATACCGCGTGTACTGCACCGCGGAGATCCGGTCTTCGGTCGCGCGTCCGGGCTCGAACTGCGCGCGGATCGCGTGCGGTCCGATGTGGAGCACGAGGTGCTCGTCGAGACCCACCAGCTGGTCGAGCTCGGCCCGCGCGTCGACGTCGGGTGGGAGCTCGATGAACAGCGTCGCCGACAGCGAGTCCTCGGTCGGCATCATCTCGTTGTAGACCTCGACCTCGGCCTCGATCTGGTCGTCGCGGGTGAGGTGCTCGGCGCGACACATCTCCTCGATCTGGAGCGTCAGCGTGTGCCGGTTCTCGAACACGAGGCTCACGCGGTCGCCGATCAGGACGCGGCGCGGCCGCTTGAGCGCGATCACGCGATTCCGATAGTCGTCGCGGATCGGCCCGTACAGCGCGGGACCCTTGATGTCCCGGCGGGTGATGGGGCGGACGAGACTCATGGCACGTGTGTACCACGTCGTCCGCGACCCAGCGCGCTGGTGGCGCGACCCGCTACTTGGTGTTGAGCGTGTCGAGGCCCTTCTGGAACCGGCCGGCGTGCGAACGCTCGGCGCGAGCCAGGGTCTCGAACCACTCGGCGATCTCCTCGAAGCCTTCCTCGCGCGCCGTCTTCGCGAAGCCCGGGTACATCTGCGTGTACTCGTAGGTCTCGCCGGCGATCGACGCCTTGAGGTTCTTCACGGTGTCGCCGATCGGCTCGCCCGTCGCGGGATCGCCGACCTTCTTCAAATAGTCGAGGTGACCGTGCGCGTGGC
The DNA here is from genome assembly GCA_963772655.1 of uncultured delta proteobacterium. Taxonomy (GTDB): domain Bacteria; phylum Myxococcota_A; class Polyangia; order Haliangiales; family Haliangiaceae; genus JABFXX01. Next base: position 1,926,098 of record CAVYYE010000002.1, on the reverse strand, counting down.
CGGTCTCGCCCTCGGCGGTGTCGCGGAACAGACCCGCGAGGTCCGGGTGACCCTCGACGTCCGCCACCTTGGCGAAGTAGAGGTAACGGCGGTTCGCCTGCGACTCGCCAGCGAACGCGTCCTTGAGGTTTCCGTGCGTCTTGCTTCCCTTGAGGTCGGCCATCGGTAACTCCTTTTCGACGGGTCTTGGTACCACTGCCGACGAGGGCCAGCAATGCCACGACAGGTCGATCGTCGCGTCCTCACGCGCGGCGCCGCGTAACTCTCAGTGCGCGTCGAGATACGCCGCCAGCGCGTCGACCATCTCGTCCGACATCGTGCGCGCGACGTTGCGCCTCCCGCGCGGGACGTCGTTGACCAGGATCGCGAACGCGACGAGGTGGTTGCCGTCGACGCCGACGTATCCGGATAGCGTGATCACGCTCGCCAGGGTTCCGGTCTTCGCCCGCACGCGACCACGCGCGGGCTTGCCGTGCCACCGCCGGGCGAGCGTGCCGTCGAGCCCGCCGACCGGGAGCGACCCGACGAGATCCGGTCCGATCCGGTAATCGGCGTGCGCGGCCCTCAGCAACGTGACGAGCTGTTTGGGGCTGACCGAGGTCGCCGAGAACAGCCCCGACCCGTTGTCGGCGCGGTATTCGCCGACCATGCCGAGCTCGAGCAGGCGCTTCTTCACGGCCGCGACCCCGTCGGCCCAGGTCGCGCCGACGTCGCCCTTGGCCTCGGCGCCGAGTGTCTTGAGCACGCTCTCGGCGATGTAGTTGTCCGAGTGCTTGTTCATCAGCCGCAGCACGTCGGCGAGGTTCGGACTGTCGTGATGCGCGATCACCTTGGCGGCGAGCGGCACCGTACCGAACGCGATCGCCCTCGACCGCAGCCGGACGCCCTCGTCGGCGAGCGCCTGCTGGAACACGCGGGCCGCGTAGCGCGCGGGGTCGGCGACGCGGCGGCGCAGATTCCAGCTCCCGGCGCCGATCCGGATCTGGCCGGTGAGCTCGATCGCGATCTGGTTGCGCTTGTACGTGGGCTCGAGCCGCAGGCGCGTGCGGCCCTCCGGCACGCACGTGACCTCGCTCTTGGTCAGCTTCAGGTAGTTGCCGACGTCCGGCTCGATCGTGATCTTCGGCGGCCCGATGGGCTCGGGCATCACGGTCACGGTGTACGCGCTGCGTTGCACCCCGAAGCTGGCGATCGGTGCGCGGAACGACGCGTGCTCTTTGGGCTGCTCGTCGAAGTGGGGTGGGTCGTAGACGTTGTCGAAGTAGCTGGCGTCGACCACGAGCCGGCCCTTGACCGTGCGGACACCGCGCCCGGCGACGTCGTGCGCGAGCTGGCGAAGATCGGACACGAGCAGCACCGGATCGCCGCGCCCGCGAACGTAGAGATCGCCGTCGACCATGCCGGTGTCGTCCGGCGGCTTGTTCGCGTACACCGTGGTGCGCCACCGGAATCCGCCGCCGAGCCCGCGCAGTGCGGCGATCGACGTCAGCAGCTTGGTGTTGGACGCGAGGTTGAAGCCGGCGTCGGCATCGCGCGAGGCGAGCACCGTGCTGGTCGACAGATCGACCGCGTAGTAGCCGATCTTGGCCTTCGCGAGCGCCGCGTGCGTGGCGAGGGCCCCCTCGAACCGCTCCTTGACCCACGCCGGGCGTGCGAGCGGGTTCGCCGGCGCCACCAGCGTGTCGCTGCCGGCGCTGCCACGACCGCTGCCGTCGTCATCGTCGTCGTCGGGGTTCGCAGGATCTTGCGAGCGCGCGGTGCCGGCGCCGATACTCGCGACGAGCGCAGTCGCGCCTAGTGCGGTAACGATCAGCAGCTCCCAGCGGATCCGAGATGCCACGACTCCACCGTATCACTGCCCTCGTCGCCCTGCTGGCGGTGCCTGCGCTGGTCGCGTGCGAGGCGCGGGCCCGCCGTACCCCGGACGACACGGTGGTGGTCGTGATCGAGTCGCCGATGTCCACCGCCGACACCCGGTACGCGATCACCGGCTACAGCCGCAAGCTGTCGTACCTGGTGCAGGCGGGGCTCACGACCGTGACCTCGCAGACCCTCGAGCCCCAGCTCGCGCTGGCGTCGCGCATCACGATGACCGACCCGCTGACCTGGGACGTCGAGATCCGACCCGACGCGAAGTTCTCCGACGGCTCGGCAGTGCGCGGCGAGGACGTGGCGAGGACCTATCGCGAGCTGATCGACCCGGATTCCGACAGCCTGTTCCACAAGCAGTTCGCGGATCGGTTCACCGCGATCGACGCCACCGGCCCGCGCTCGGTGCGGTTCCACCTCGTGGCGCCGCTGGCGACGTTCCGCACCGATGTCGACTTCGGGATCGTGTCGTACCACCACGGTCGGCCGGCGCACGGCGATGCGATCGGCGCCGGGCCCTACGTGGTCCGCGAGATCGACTCGAACCACGTTCTGCTCGACGTCAACCCCTACTACTACGGCACGCATCCGAAGGTGCCGCACGTCGAGATCAAGTTCGTGCGTGACGCGGCGGCGCGCCTGCTGATGCTCGCCGGGGGCTCGGCCGATCTGGTGCAGAACGCGTTCCGGCTCGATCTCGTCGACGAGATCAGCGCGCGCCCGCGCATCGACATGCAGTCCGGCCCCAGCGTGTTCCTCACCTACCTGATGATGAACAACACCGATCCGATCCTTCGCGACAAGCGCGTGCGGCAGGCGATCGCGCTGGCGGTCGATCGCGAGACCATCATCCGCACGCAGTTCGGTGGGCGCGCGAAGCTGGCGACCGGCCTTCTGCCCGCGAGCCACTGGGCCTACTCCCCGCACCCGGCGTGGACGTACGACCCGGCGCGCGCCAAGCAGCTGCTCGACGCGGCCGGGCACCCCGATCCCGACGGCGACGGGCCGGCGCCGCGATTCTCGCTGACCTACAAGACCAGCTCCGACGCGTTCCGGGTCGCGGTCGCGCGCGTGATCGCCGCACAGCTCGCGCGCGTCGGGATCGAGGTCGAGGTGCGGCCGTTCGAGTTCGGCACGTTCTTCGCCGACATCAAGAAGGGCGCCTATCAACTGGGCTCGATGCAGACCGCCGCGCTCAGCGAGGCCGACTTCTACTTCACGTACTTCCACTCGTCGTGGATCCCCAACGAGCACAACCCCGACGGCTACAACCGGTGGCGCTACAGAAACGCCGAGGTCGACGAGCTCACCGCGCGCGGTCGCCGCGAGCTCGACCGCGAAAGGCGCATCGAGATCTACGATCGCGTGCAGCAGATCCTCGACGAGGACATGCCGATCGTGCCCCTCTATCACGAGGACAACATCGTGCTCGTGAACCACGACGTCTCGGGCTACACGATCACGCCGAACGCCCGGCTCGACGGCCTGGTGGACGTCACCAAGAAGCCGCGCGGGATCTAGGCGTCCTCGTCGAGCCAGCGCCAGATGCGATGGTTGCGCTCGCGGTAAACGCAGAGTCCTCGTCCCCCTTCGCGTTGGTCTTCAGAAACGCGATCGACGACGTCCACGTCGCCGACGAGCTAGGCCACCGCGACGCCGAGGTGCGTGCGCGCGGACAGGTAGCTCTCCGAGGTCGAGTACGCGAACAGGTCCGCCGCGTGGCGCGGGCTCACGCCACCGGGACCGGTCGACATCATGCGCATCGCGGCGGCGAGCTCGCCGCACACGAGCAGGCTCGCGCGGCGGCTGGTCATCTCGACGGCGTCGCTCCATCGCGCGAGGTCGGGCGGGCCGGGCAGGCGCCCGACGACGACCTCGAGCTGGTCGCGCGCGGAGGGTGTCATCCGTTTCTGGATCTCGTCGACCAGCTTGGCCGCGCCGGGATGCGGGGGCACCAGGTCGGGGCGACCTCCCACCTGCACGGCGGCCGCGAACGCGGCGCGCAGCTGGTCGGCATCGAGACACAGCTGGAGGTAGTAGCTCGGGCGGAGCAGGGCGAGCATCGCGCCGACCTCGGCGGCGAGCTCGGTGTCGCGATAGCCGGCCATCAGATCGCGGCCGACGATCACCGCGGGAAGGAGCCGGCCCCGGTCGACACAGTTGGCGAGGAACAGCCGACCCTGACGTCGCGGCTGCACGTAGACCTCCGGGAGCAGCGTGTCGAGCACGCGGGCGGAGTGGCGGAAGATCTTCGCGATCACGCGCGTGCCGTCTTCGACGGGGAGGCGCTCGCGCGGCCGCAACTCGAAGTCCTTCGGCGAGCCGGCGACCGCGGCGATCGGGCCTTGCCAGATCGCGGCGAAGATCGCGCTGACCACGACATCCTCGTCGGGGTGACGCACCCACGGCCACGCCGTGCGGTCGAGGATGCCGGTCGCCTTCGCGGTCTCGGTGTTGCGGTAACGATCGTAGACGGCGCGTTCGTCGTCGGTGGCTTGTTTCGCGATCACGAGGGCGCGCGCGCAGCACCATGCCTCGTCGACGCGACCGGCCTCGGCGGCCCGGTACATCGCCTCGCGCGCTCCCTCGATGTCGATCGCCACGGGTGCGGTGCCGGCGATGGGCGGCGGTGCCGCCAACCTCGCCTCGATCGTGCGGGCGACCTCGGTGGCCTTGGCGGCGTGCTCCGGGTTGACCAGTCGCGAGTGATAGATCTCGGCGAGCGCCTGCCACAGCGCGAGCAACACGGGATCGTCCTCGGGTACGCGGCGAACCATCCGCAGGTAGGCCTGTTCGAGCTCGGGCCAGTCGCGCTCGGCGGTGAGTAGCTCGTCGACCGTCCGGAACGTCGCCAGGCCGCGGGCGCGGGTCGCGGGATCGAGCGGGCGCTGCCCGAGTAGACCGTCGAGCGCACGATCGTAGGCGGCGAGGGCTCCCTTGCGATCGACCAGCTCGTTGCGCCGGATCTCGGCCTCCGCGATCGCGTAGGTGCCGCGCTTGACGGGATCTGTCTCGAGCGCCTGGAACCGCTCGATCGTTTCCACCGCCTTCGCCCACCGACCGGTCGCGGTCTGGAGGTCGAGGATACGCTGCAGGATCCTCCGGTTGTCGGGATCGATCTCGCTGGCCTCGAGGTACGCCGACATCGCGCGCGCCGGGTTGCCGACGCGATCGCGATAGATGTTGCCGATCCGCTCGAGGTGGGGCACGCGCTCGGCCGGCGATACGATCTCGACGATCGCGCGCAGGTTGGCGATCGCGTCGTCGTAGCGATGCTCGGCGAGGTCGAGCTCGACGATGTCGGCGAGCGCGCCGACGTGGCCCGGATCGATCTCGAGCACCCGCTGGTGCCACGGCCGGGCGGCCGCGGGCTTGCCGAGCGACGCGTGGATCTCGGCGAGCTTGCGACATGCCGCGATCGTCTGGGCGTCGTCGAGCTCGCCACCGTGGTCGACGAGGATCGCGCGGAACGCGGCGCCCGCCCGGTCGAACGCGCGCGCGCGGACGAGGGCCTCGGCACGCTCGATGCGGTGGGCCGGTGTGGGGTCGAGCTCGCACGCGGCATCGAACAGCTCGTGGGCGCGGTCGAGCTGGTCGAGCTCGAGTGCACAGCGCGCGGCGCGCAGGAACACCTCGCGGCGCTCGTCGGGACTCACCTCGGGATCGCCGCCGCCCTGCCGTGCGCGCTCGACCTCGGGGACCAGGTGGTCCCACAACGTCTGCCATCGCCGGGTGTCGGCCAGGAGGCCCCCCATCGCGTCGCGTGCATCGCGGTGGCCCGGATCGATCGCGAGGATCTGGTCGAGACAATCACGCGCGCGGTCGATGTCGCGGAGTCGGTGGCGATACACCCACGCGGCATCGGCGAGCCGGCGCAGTCGATTGTCGCGCGACGTCGAGTGGTGCGCCGCGGTGAGCAGCTCCTCGGATGCGGCCACCAGCTCGCCCTGCTTGAGATGGACCCGCGCCATGCCCTCGTGGGCTTCGGGGTTGTCGAGGTCGAGGGCGAGCGCCTGCACGAGATGGATCCGCGCGTTGGCGATGTCACCGGCTGTCTCGTACACGCCGGCGATGCGGGTGAGGACATCGGCGCGCAGCCGCGGTGTCGCGCGCGCCAGCTCGGCCAGACGTCCGAGCATGTCGAGGGCGAGCTCGGCATGGCCGGCGCGCTCGTGAAGGCGCGCGAGGGCGTCGAGCGCGCTCGCCTCCGTCGGCTCGGCTTCGACCACCCGGGTGTACGCGGCGATCGCGCCGTCGGCATCGCCGAGGTGCACGTCGAGTAACGTCGCGAGCTGGAGCTGTGCGGCCGCGTCGTCGGGAGCGAGCTCGACCACGCGGAGCCAGCACCCGGCGGCGCGATCGAACCGTCCGCGCTCGTGCCACGCCGCGGCGAGCTCCGCGAGCTTGGCCCGCGTGTCGTCTCGCGTGTGAGGGCTCGGTGCCGACGACAGCGAGGCCTCGGCGGCATCGAGCATCGCATCGGTCTCGCCGGTTGCTTCGTAGGCACGCGCGATGCCCCCGAACGCGGGGGCGTGTTGCGGATCGATCTCGAGGGCGGCCTGGTACGCGGCGATCGCGTCCTTCGGTCGGCCGAGGCGATCGGCGAAGATCCGGCCGCGTTCGACGTGTAGCTCGACGGCGATCCTCGGTGCGGCGGCGAGCGCGATCCTCGGCAACAGCTCCGCGAGCTCTTCCCAGCGGCCGGCATCCCGATAGCGATCGCGGAGCGCGGCCAGCGGCACCGAGGCCTCGGGTTCGTCGTCGAGCGCGCGCTCGTACCACGCGATCTCGCGGGCGGTCTCTCCCGCCGCTGCCGCGAGCTCGCCGAGCTCGGTCGCGATCGCCGCGCGCCGTGCCGGGTCGGGTTCGAGCTCGATCGCGCGCTCGAGTGCGACGCGCGGATCGCCACCGCGCGCACGCGTCCAGCCACCGGCGAGCTCCCACGCACGACTCGCGGCCTCTGGAGCTCCGGATCCCAGATCGGTGGCGACGGCACACACCTCGGCGATCAGCTCGTCCGGTTCGTCGACGACGTCGCTCAGACGTGCAAGCTGGTCGAGCGCCGTCGGCGCGCGACGCGGCCCCGTGCGCGCCACCGTCGTCCACACGAGGGCGGCCGCTCGCGGATCGCCGACGGCGGTCTCGTAGAGGTCGGCCACGCGTTCGAGCATGTCCGCGCGGGCCTCCGGATCGGTCTCCCGAGACGCGCGGTCGAGGAGCAGGGTGGCGAGGAGCTCGTAATGTCCCCGGCTCGCGTACAGCGTCTCGAGCTCCGCGGTCGCGATCGGATGATCGGGCTCCCACTGCAGGATGCGCTCGTACGCGGCGATCGCGCGCTCGTCGTCGGCGAGCCGCTCGCGACAGAGCTCCGCGAGCTCGAGCAACAGCTCGATGCGGTCGGCCGGGTCGTCGGCGATCGCCGCCCGTCGCTCGAGTAGCTCCGCGCAGTCCTTCCAGGCACCGTTGGCGGAGAGCTGGGCCTGGAGCGCGCTCTGAACCCGCGGATCGGAGCCGTCGATCGTGAGCGCGCTGCGCCACGCCTCGAGCGCGCGCTCGACGTGTCCGAGCCGCACCTCGACGTGTCCGAGCTCGAGCAACAGCTCGAGTTGCTCGAGCTCGTCGGGAGTCCCGGTCTCGATGCCGGTCAACACGACGTCCCGGATCGCATCGGCGAGCTCGTCCCAGGCCTCGCTCTCGCGAAGCTCGTCGAGCGACGTGCGGTGCTCGGTGCCGTCGTGGATCACGATCTCGACGTCGTACGAGCTCTCGGGGCGTGGCGTTCGGTGATCGTCCGCGATCGTGGTCGCGCGGCGATGCGACGGCGTGCCGACGGTGGCCGCGCGCGAACGCGCTCGCCGTCCGCGCGCGAGGGCCGTGGTCGCCGCCTCGATCAACGACACGACCTCGCGAAACTCTCCGTACGACAGCTCCGCATCTCCGCGGTGCGCCACCAGCAGGGCGAGCGTGCGACCGTCGACGACGATCGGCGCGGCGAACGCCATCGCACACGGTCCGCCGAGTCGTTCGAGCATCCCGTCGATGAACATCTCGCCGGTCGCCAGCGAGCCGATCTCGGCCTCGCCCGAGGCGATCGCCTCCTCGAACAGGGGCACCGTCCGTGGCAACTCGAGCGCGTCGAACGCCTCGATCGGGACCGACTGCGCGGTCGCCGCACGGTGTCCGATCAACGCATCGCCCGTGACGCGCAACAGGCCCGCGAACTGTGCGCGCCCCCGGGTCCCGCGCAGCAGGTAGTCGAACACCGCTTCGCGATCGGCCGCATCCTCGATCGCGACGGCGGCGTAGGCCGGATCGACCGGCAGCATCATCGAGCGTGTGAGGTCTTCGGCCATCGCTTTCAGGCGAGCCGGTAGATCAAGACGGCGATCGCCAGCACGGTCAACGCCATGAGGCCGATCACCCAGAGGCGCGGCCGTCTCGAGGGGACGAATTCGTCGGGTTGGACGACCAGCCCTTTCCACACGCTCCGGTCGTGCTTCGGCGTCGACCCGTCCGGCGGCAACCTCGCCATGCCGCGAGTCTACGCGAACCGCGGGCGGGGGTGCGTGCGGTGTGGCGCTCTCGGCGCTCAGCGACCGTTGCCCAGGCGCGCATCGAGTGACTGCAAGAGCTCGATGATCTGGACCATCTTGTTGGCGAGCAGGGTGTCGCCGGCGCGCCCCTCGACGGCGGCTCCCACGACGGGGAGGATCGAGTCCTCGATCCGACGGATCTGGGCCATCAGCGACTCCGCATCGAGCGATCCGGGATCGGTGCCGAGGCGTGTGGGCGCGGAGTCGCGGAGGTGCTCGGCGTGCGTGCGCAGGCTTTCCGCGATCGCGTCGAGCTTGGGCGCGAGCCAGTTCTGGGTCGAGTCGATCGGGGGTCGTGGTGGTGCCGGCGGCCTCTGCGCCGCCTGCTGCACCGCGGTGCGGAGCTTCACGAGCTCGGAGGTCAGCTCGGGCTGGCGCGCGCCGGCGATCGCCCCCTTGATCGCATCGAGATCGGCCGAGAGGCCCGACAGCGTGCCGACCAGCTTGGTCACCGGGTCGGCATCGTTGCCACCCATCCGGCGCTGGCGCACGAACTCGCCCTTGATCTCGTCCCACCGCTTTGCCTGCGCTGGCGTCAGGCGCCCGCGGAGCTCGGCGAGCTTGAGCAAGTTCTGCTCGGCGGCGGTGGTCAGGGTCTGCGCCTCGCCGCGGTAGTGGTCGTCGACCAGCGCCTCGAGCTCCTGGGGCGTCATCGCCGAGACGACCTTCTCGGCGATCTTGTTCATGTTGCGGTAACTGCCCTGGAGCTTGAACGGCGGCTCGGTGCGGAACGCATCGGCCTGCGCCGCCGAGCGGATGTACTCGGCGTTGACCTTGAGCAGCGTGGCTTGAGCCACGAACAGGTGACGGAACACCGCGAGGATCTCCTCGAGCTCGACGCCGGCGTAGCCGTACGACAGCTCGGTGGTCGGCACGGGCTCGCCCTTCGCCATGCGGATCAACTTGTAGACGTCGGCGAGGTCACGGGTCGCGAGCGGGCCCAGCGTCGGGCTCGACGTCAGCGCGTTCTCGAGGAACGACAGCGCGAACGCGTCGGCTTTGCCGCCGAGCACGTCGCCGAGATTGTAGACGTCGGCGCGGTTCGCGAGCATGTCGGGGATCTGGAACGCCTCGCCGCTCTCGGTGTACGGGTTGCCCGCCATCACGACGCAGAACTTCTTCCCGCGCAGGTCGTAGGTCCGGGTGCGGCCGCGCCACACGCCCTCGATCTTGCGCTGGGCGTCGCACAGCGAGATGAACTTCTGCAGCAGCTCGGGCGACGTGTGCTGGATGTCGTCGAGGTACAGCATCACGTTGGTGCCCATCTCGAGCGCCAGCGAGATCTTCTCGATCTCCTGGCGTGCGGTGGCATTGGGTGCCTCCGCCGGATCGAGCGACGTCACCTCGTGTCCGAGCGCCGGACCGTTGACCTTGACGAACGCCAGGCCGAGCCGTGCCGCCAGGTACTCCATGAGCGTCGTCTTGCCGTAGCCGGGTGGCGACACGAGGAGGAGCATGCCCATCTGGTCGGTACGCTTGCCGCTACCGGAGGCGCCGAGCTGCTTGGCGAGGTTGGCACCGACGAGCGGCAAGTACACCTGATCGATCAGTCGGTTGCGCACGAACGACGACATCACCTTCGGCTTGAGCTCGTCGATGCGTAGCCGGGCGCGCTCGCGCTTGGCGATCTCGGAGCGCAGCGCGCGATAGGCGCGGAACGCCGGCACGACCTCGGTGCGAAACCGATCGAGCCGCGCCGTGAGCTCGTCGAGCCGAAACGTCAGCTGGCCGTTCTGGATCCGCGGATGGCGACCGAGCAGACCGGTGACGGTGGTCTCGACGGTCGCGCTCGAGGTCTCGCGGGGCAGCCCGGGAGACGCGAGGTAGGTCGCCGCTTCGAGAACCGCCGGTGCCAGCTCGGGCTTCTTGCCCACGACTCCCTCGACCCACGCCTTGGCCAGCGCGAGCGCCGCCCCGGGACAGCTCGCGAGCGCGCGGATGTCGTCGTCGAAGCCGGTGCGCGCCGAGCGGGCGGCGAGCTCGGCATGTAGCGCCTCGGCGAGCGCCATCGCATCGCCGCCGATCACGAAGCGCGGTGCGGGATCGGCGAGCTCGCGGACGATGTAGTCGGCCGCGAGCCGGGCATCGCGCGCCGCGAGCCCGCACTCGCACAGCGCGGGATCGCGTTCGAGGAACCGCTCGATCGCCGCGGCGATCTCGCCGGCGAGCTGATCGCGACCGTGCGACCGCCCATCGGCGAACATGCCCGCGAGCCGGGCCAGGCTCATCGCGCGGCGGTGCCAGCTCTCGCGTGCCGTGGCGTCGTCGCGTTTCCCGAGCGTGACCGTGGTGCCCCAGTAGGTGACGGCGAGCGCACGCGCCGGGGCGGGGTAGGCGAGCAGTCCTGCGCTGTCGCGCATCGCGAGCAGCTTCTCGAGGATCTGGGTGGCGTCGTGATCGTGAACCCCACGCTCGTAGCCCTCGTCGTAGCGACCCTGAGCGATCTGCTTGACCAGATCGCCGAGCGTGCCGTCGCGGACGGCGTCGCGCAGCTGGCCGGCATCGGTGCCGGCGATGATCGATGAAGCCAGGTACTCGCCGCGATAGACCTCGGTCGATTCGCTCGGCAGGTCCTGGTTCCACAGCGCGCGTGCGGCGAGCAGGCGCTCGTCCTCGATCGGCTCGTAGAAGTCGGTGCCCGCGAGATGGACCGCCAGCCCGTCGTCGCCGTCGTCGCCGCGCGGGACGATCATCAGCTCGAGCGGCTGGGTGTTGACCGGGAACCGGAACGCCCCGAGCTTGATGGTCTCGCCGCCGCCCTCGAACAGGTCGGCCTTGTCGCGTTGACCGCGCAGCGCATCCTGGCGCGCCGTCTTGAGCTTGGCGTCGAGCTCGTCGGCCTTCACCGCGTCGCCGAGCTCGGTCATCTCGCCGGCGATGTCACGCAGCTTCTGCACCATCGCGTCGGACGCGAAGTACGCGTTGACCTCGTCGGAGGTGGCCAGCGTCGACGCGCGACGGGCGACGCCCTCGAGGATCCGTTGCGCCGCCTTCTGGAGGTTGGCGGCGCGGCGCTGGCGCTCGGCGGCGAGCAGCTGCTTGCGCGCACCGACCGCATCGACGATCTCCTCGCGCTTGGTCAACAGCTCCGCAGTCAGCTCGTCGACATCGGCGAACCGACCCTCGAGCTCCTCGAGCTGGACCAGCAGGCGTGTCAGCTCCTGATCGCAACGCTCGGGCGTGTCGCACTGCGCGAGCGCCGAGGCCACCGACTGGGTGAGCAACTTCACCTGCGCGCCGAACTCGTGGCGCGCCTCGGTGCCCGCGAGCTCGCGGTAGCGGCCGTCGATCGTGGCGCGCGAGCGGTTCACCTGGCCGAATGCGTCGGTGATGTTCTCGAGGATCACCGTCCGCTTGGTCGTGTCGTCGATCTTGAGCGACCCGATCACGTTGCCGAGGAGGTCGAGGCCGCTCGCGACCTTGTCGATGTCCTCGCGAATCGGCTTGACCTCGATCGCCGTAGAAAGCCCGCCGACCTTTCCGGCGAGCTTGTCGGCCTTGGCCACGAGCTCGCCGAACGCCTCGCCGCGCGCGAGCAAGGCCACGCAGTCGGTGGTCACGCGATCGAAGGCCTCGGTGACCCGCTTCTCGAGCGCGTCGAGCCGGCCGACGTCGATGAACCGGATCTCCTTCTTGCTGATCAGCTGGCCGCGCAAGCCGCGCAGCGAGGTCAGCGCCTCGAGGAACGGGTCGATGGTCTCCCAGCTCTCCGAGCGCGTCGCGCGCAGCCGTTCGTTGACCAGCGTCTCGGCCTCGACGACGGTCTGCTTGGCCGACGCCTGCAGCGCGACGACCTTGTCGTACTCGTCGAGGATCAACTTCGCGGTGCTGCGGACGTCGGTGATCGCGGCCTTGAGGTCTCCGGTATCGCCGTGGCCGAGCCAGTAATACGCGTCGACCGCGCGGGTCGATAGCGCGAGGATGTCCTCGAACGTGGTGCGCCGCGGCTGGTCGGCACCGGCGAGCCGCGCGATCGAGAGTGCGTCGGACAGGCCACGCACGAGATCGGCGTTGCCCACCTTCGCGAGGTAGCTGCCGTCGGTCGGTGCGCTGGCGGCGAACTCGGCCGACGTGAACGGCGTCTTCCACACCTGCATCGGGTGGACGCGGGTCGGCTCGCTCGAGATCCCGCGCATGACGATCATCCGCCCGTCGGGGAACAGCGAGTAGCCGTTGCACTGGATCGGCGACGCCACGGCCTTGTCGATCAGGTTGTACGCCGCGAGCACGTAGGTGCCGTCGCGACCGCGGTGATAGACGTAGAGCACGTCCTCGCCGTTGGGCGACTTGAGCTCGCGTTCGAGGAGGTAGTCGGTGTGGTCGCCGTCGAACTTCTTGTAGTCGCCGCCGACCAGCACGTAGCCGCCGGGGAAGATGATGCCGTGGTCCTCGGGGAGGCTCCGGCAGCCGAGGCCGATACCGTCGGCCCGGATCACCTTGCGCGAGCGCGTGTCGAACACCAGGTAGCGCCAGGTGTCCTCCCGGAACGGCAGGATCTTGAGCACGACGAGATCGTTGGCCTTGCCGATGGTCGCGTAGTAGATGCGGGCGTCGTCGAGGGTCTGGTTGGCGTCCTCGACCGGCTCGCTGTACACGCCGTGGCCGACCTCGGTGTTGTCCTCGACCTTGATCGTGAGGTCGCCGCCGACGCACTCGACGAACACGGTGTCGAGCAGGTTGTAGTGCGGGTGGCGACCCGACACCTGATGCTCGCGCGTGACCTCGCACCATTCGAAGTCGTGGGTGGGTGGGGCGAGGGCGGCGTAATCGCGATCGCCGCGGTCGTCGACGTAGACGATCTCGCCCGACGGCTCGATCCGCCACCGCAGCACCTTGGACTCGTGCCAGGTCGCACCGGACTGGAACACCGCCATCAGCTGGGTGTCCGTACGCACCAGCTGGCGGAGCTGGGCATCGCGGTAGTAGCGGTAGAGGTTGCTGAAGTCGCGGACCAGCGTCGCGTCGTGCAGGAACGCGCCGTCCTCGGCGTCGCGCGGGAGCGCCGTGGTGTCGAACGACACCTCGGCGTCCTTGGCTTCTTCGCCGGCCTTCGCGAGTGGCTCGAACCGGTGGAGTGCGAGGACATCGTCGAGCGCGGTCTCGGACTTGAGTCCGAGGAACACGTTGTAGCCGAGCAGGAGGTATCGCCCGACCGACACGATGTCGGCGGGCGCACAGTTATGCTCGGTGCGCACGCGCTCGGTCGCGACCAGCTGCGGCTCGGTCGCTCCGAAGATCTGCTTGCGCCGCTGGTTGAGCGTGTCGGTCCGGCGCGCGAGCTCCTGGCCGGCCGTGGCGAGGCGCGCCCGGAGGACCTCGTAGTTGCCGCCGGTGAGGGCGTCGTCGTCGGAGGTTTGGTTCGGAGCGTCGGTCCGCGCGCTATCGGCAGTGGTTGCCATCGTCCGCCGGTCAGCTCACCTTGCCGCCGGGCTCGCTCGACGGCGTCGTCTTTTCGAGGAGGGCCGCCAGCTTGCTCTTCGTCGAGTCGTCGGCCTTGGTCATCAGCCCGGCGAGCAGGTCGTTGAGGCTCGCCTTGCCGTTGCCGTTGCCGTTGCCGTTGGCCAGCGTTCGCTTGACGATGTCGGAGCTGTCGACCACGCCGTCGATCGAGCTGCCGAGCGACACCGCCCGGACGAACCGGTCGAAGAACTGACCGTCGCCGCCGACGATCTTGATGTCGGCGTGGGTCATCGCCTCGGCCATCACGCGTGCCTGCTGCTCGGTCATCTGCACGCGAGCCTTGAGCTGCTCGAGCGCGATCAGCCGCTCGTTCTCGAGTCGGAGTCGGTACTCCTCGTGCTCGCGGGCCGAACCCTGCAGGTTCTGCATCGCCTGGGCTTTCTCCGCGAGCCCGTGCGCCTCGGCCATCATGCGCTTCTCGATCGCCTGCGCCTCGGCCTCCTTCGCCGTGACCTCGGCGAGCAGCAGCTCGCGCTTGGCCACCGCCTCGGCGAGCCCCTGCTTCTCGATCGCGGCGGCCTCCGCCTCGCGACCCGACGCCTCGGCCATCGCCTTGCGCTTGACGTTCTCCGCGATCACCGTGCCTTCCTTGTCGGTGACGGCGACCTGGGCATCGCGCACGCGCGCCTCGGCGAGGCCGACCTTCTCGATCGCCAGCGCGTCGGCTTCCTTGACCCGCACCTGGGCGAGTCCCGGGGCCGCGTGCTCGGCCTGGGAACCCTCGGCGCGGCGGATCGAGGCGCGGGCTTCCTTGTCGGATGCCTCCATCGCGGCCTCGGCGAGGATCAGCTGCTTCTTGGCGTGCGCCTGCGCGACCTGCTGCTCGGCCTCCGCCTTCTTGATGTCCTTGATGAACACCTCTTGCGCCGCGGCCTCGGCGTTGGTGATCGTCACCTGCTTCGCGCGCTTGGCCCCGGCGTCGGCGCGCAGATCCTTGATCGACTCCTCCTCGACCGCGACCGTCTTGTCGACGGCGACGCGCGCCCGGATGATGTCGGCGATCGAGCGCTTCTCGGTCTCGACGGCCTTGTTCATGTCGATCTGGCCGAGCTGGACCTCGCGTGCGCGGGTGACCTCCTCGAGGTCGTGCGCTTTCTGGACCCGCACCTTCTCGACCTCGACCTCGCGGATCCGGCCCTGCTCGGAGACCTGGACCGATCGCAGCTTGGCCTGCTCGGCCATCTGGATCGCTTCCTCGGCGCGCTGCCGCTCGATGTGCGTGCGCTTCTCCTCCTCGAGGCGGAACCGGCTGGCCTCGTTCTCCTCGCGCGCGTTGGCGACCGCGATTTCTTTGTTCTTCTTTGCCTCCGCCTCGGCTTGCTGCTGCTCGAAGCGATAGATCGCTTCCTGCGAGGTCAGGTTGGCCTTGCCGAGCTCCATCTTCTCGGTCTGGCGGAGCTGGTTGGTCGCGATGTTCGCGGACGTGGTGATCTTCGTGATCTTCTCGATGCCGAGCGAGTCGAGCACGTTGTGGGGATCGAGGACCTCGACCGGGGTCTGCTCGAGGAAGTCGATCGCGGCGTCGTCGAGGACGTAGCCGTTGAGATCTCTGCCGATGACCTGGAGGATCTCGTCCTTGAACCGCTCGCGATGGGTGTAGAGCTGCTCGAACTCCATCTTCTTGCCGGCGGTCTTGAGCGCCTCGGAGAACTTGGCGGCGAACAGCTCCTCGAGGGTCGCCTGCTGCGAGGCGCGCACGCAGCCGATCGACTGGGCGACCCGCAGCACGTCATCCTTGGTCTTGTTGACCCGGACGAAGAACGTGACCTTGATGTCGGCGCGGATGTTGTCCGCGCAGATCAGTCCATCTTTCCCTTTGCGTGCGATGTCGATCGTCTTGACCGACAGATCCATGATCTCGGCCTTGTTGACGATCGGCAGCACGACGGCGCCGGAGAACGTCACCTTGGGCTCGGTGCCCATCTTGTTGACGATCAACGCGCGGCCCTGTTCGACCTGCCGCCACGTGCGGGCGAGCAGCGTCAGGATACCGAGCAAGATCACGCCACCGCCGATGATCAGCACCCACATCATTTGTTGACCCATAGAGCACTCCTTCAGGTCCGGACCCCACCGGACCTCGTTCCAGAACCCATTACTCGCGAACTAGGCCATTGCTGAGGAGCGGTGTCACGTCGCTCCGGACGGCTTCCCCGTGCTGGGGAGCATATCGGCGACCGGTTCCACGACGTAGGCGTGGCGGTCGCTATCGAAGTCGATGATCAAGGCTCGGTCGTGTCGCGACAACGCGCCCGGCTTGTCGCACCGGACCGGGATGACGAGCACCGTACCCCCGTCCTCGACGGTGGCCTGGCCGAACTGGTCGTCGACCTTGCCGGTCGTGACCGTACAGGTGTGGCCGACGTAGTCGCGGTTGGACTTGCCCTCGCGCAGGGTGAACACGCCGCCGAGGGGGCGTACCAGGAGACCGGCGATCGGAAACCCGACGATCAACACCACGAGCAGCACCACCGCGCCGACCCACGCACCGCCGCCCAGCGCCGCGGGCGTGTAGTACATGCCGCCGATCGACAGCACCCAGCACACCAGGAAGATGGCCGACACCGAGATCGTGACCGGCACGCGCGACAGGCCGAGGCCGCTCCACAAGCCACCACCGCCGCCGGCCTCGAAGTCGTGGTCGCCGCCGTCGCCGACGTCGTGCCCGTGGGCACCGCCGACGTCGTGCCCGCCGCCGAGATCGTGGCCTCCGACATCACCGACTTCGATGTGGTGACCGCCGAGCGCGTCGCCGATGCCGTCGCCATGACCCGAGATGTCGGCATCGCCGAACAGGTCGATGTCGAGCGCGCCGAGCAGCACGAACAGCCAGTAGATCAGGCAGATGCCCAGGCCGATCGTGAAGATCACCGTCGGGAACTGTTGCGCAGCCTCGATCAACATGTCGTCGACCTCCCGGGTGGTGATGTGTTTATCAAATTGCCTTCATCTGTAAGACCCACCGGCGCACCAGGAAAGGGACGATCGGACGACGCGGTGCAGGATTTCAACCGGAACGAACCACAGACGACCACTTAGGCGATTCGAAATCCGGTCGCCGAAACGAGCCTTGGAGCCCCTACGGTGCCTGTGGTACGTAACGGGGCTCTCATGGCCATGGATCCCGGAAACGAAGAGATGTTCTTGGGCATCGCACACGCGTTGTTCGTCAACCGCCTTCACGTCCTGCGTCTGACCGAGATCGTGCGCATGAACGTTCGTCCCGATCCCTCGGACGGCAACATGGAGGTGCCGCCCGATGTCGATCGCGAGCTCATGAGCCAGGCGTTCGCGTACGTGATGCATCACTTCCCGCAATCGTTTGCCGGGAAGATCGAGGCCGCGAAGGCGCGCTGGGTCCGGCTCGCCTGACTCGATCGCGTCACCCGCACGATCGCGTCTGGACCCGCATCCCAACCATGCCTACGGTGTGATCGCATGTACATCGATCCGGCGCGCATGAACGATCCCGTGTCGAGCCCCGTCCAGTTCGGGCTCGACGAGGTGACCAAGTTCCTCCCGTTCGCGCTCGCGCTGCTCTCCAACGACAGCTTCGCGGACGCCAAGCGCTCGCTGCGCACGTGGGCCGACGAGGATCCGATGGATGCACTCGGGGCCGTCGTGCTCGGCGGTGGCATCGCGTTCTACCTGGCCGAGCGCGACAGCAATCCCGGGTGCCAGTCGCCGCTCGATGGCATCCTGTACATGTCGACCGCGCTCGCGGTCGGCTACGACAACCTGTTCCCGACCACGGCGACCGGCCACGCGCTCGCCACGTTCGCGCAGACCTTCGGTCCGGCGCTGACCAACGCCGCGTTCGAACCGCCGGCCGCCGAGCGGCGTGCCGCCGAAGCGGCAAAGGCCGCCAAGGACGCCGAGGCCGCCGAGGTCAATCGCCAGATCCTCGCTCGACTCGAGGACATCGTGCGGCTGCTCGAGACCGACAAGTCGTAGTCTTGGACGCGACCACGTTCTCCGAATTCCCGATCGTACTCGGAACCGGTCGTGGGCCCGCCGTTGTCGGCGCGACGCTCGACGAGCTTCGCGCAGGACTCGGAGAACCCTCGGTCGTCGAGAGCCAGGGCGACATGTCCTATCCGGCGTGGCACGCGCTCGGACTGAAGGTCTGGCTCGAGGCGGGTCGCGCGATCGCGGTGGAGCTGTTCCACGACAAGCGCGTTCGCGAATTCGCACGGGTCGCCGGGCGTACCGAGCAAGGCGTCGAGTTCGGCGCCACGGAGGCCGCGATCGTGGCCGTGCACGGCAACCCGCTCCAGATCAGTCGCGGCAGCTACCGCGGCACGCAGTTCGCGCACATGCAGTACGACGGCGGACGGTTTCGCCTCTACGGCGACGAGCTCGTCGAGATCACCGTCGAGAAGTCGAAGATGATCGGTCGCGATGCGGAGCTCGAGGGCGCGATCGCGGCGGATCCCGACGACGACGCTGGCTACCTGGTGTATGCGGACTGGCTGCAACAGCAGGGCGATCCGCTCGGCGCGCTGATCGTCGCCCACCACCACCGTGGCGACGAGCTCGTCGGGGATCGCGAGGCCGATCTGCTGGGCGCGCTCGTCGACCACACGGACGTGTTGTTCGATCGAGAGTGGAAGAACGGGTTCTTGAAACGCGTCAAGCTGGCGGCCACGACGGACGGGCCGTCGAGCCGCGGCGAGCTCGAGGGTTCGCGCGTCGAGCGGGTACTCGCGATCCTGCTCGACGGGCCGGGACGATTCGTCCAGGACCTCACGATCGGCGCGGTGGACTTCGGCATCGACGACTACACCGATCACATGGCCGCGATCGGCAGGCGGCGCCTGCTGGCGCTGCGCAAGTTGCACGTCGGCACCTACTTCAAACGGAGTCGGACGCTCAGTTGCCTCGACGGAGCGGACGAGCTGTACGGGGGTATCCCGAACGTTCGGGACCTGACGCTGCGCATCGCCAGGATGAGCCTCGGCGCGATCGTGTTGCCCGAGCTCCGGCGGTTCTCCGCGGCGACCGACGGTCTGGGCAAGGTCGGGATCGAGTCGATCAGGAACGCGCACTGGCCGAAGCTCGAACACCTCCAGCTCGAGCTCGGATCTTCTCGCCCCGACGACGCCATCACGCTCGACGGCCTGCAGCCGATCCTCGATGGCGAGTGTCTGCCACCCACGCTGATCCATCTCGGGCTCGCTGACTACGAGTCGAACGAGCTGGTGGCACGACTCGCGTGCTCGAAGATCCTGCGGAGGATCCGTTCGCTCGATCTGTCGCAGGGTTCGCTGGGACCCGAGGGTGTCGAGCAGCTGCTCTCGAACCAGGCCGCGTTCGCGCACCTCGAATGGATCGGTATCTCGCGGAACGCACTCGGGTCCGCGGTGGTGGCGCGCGTGCGCGAGGCACTTCCCAGCGCGGACGCCTCCGTCCGCTCCTGAGACCGTGGATCTCGCGTACGCTCGCGTCCATGGACGCGACCGCATTTGCCGACCTCCCGATCGTGATCGGGCAGGGGCGAGGACCGGCCGTCGTCGGCGCCACGCTCGACGAGCTTCGCGCGGCGCTCGGCGAGCCCGACGCCGTCGATCGCTACGGGAACATGGCGTATCCGGCGTGGCACGCACTCGGCGTGCAGGCATGGATCGAGAACGACCGCGCGATCGCGATCGTCGCGTACTGCGGAGATCCGAGCTCGCCCAAGTTCGCGCAGATCGCCGGCCGCACCGAGCAGGGCGCTGCGCTCGGCGCGACCGAGGACGCGATCGTCGCCGCACACGGTGCACCGCTTCTGGTCCACAAGGGCGCCGATCGCGGCAAGCCGTGGAAGCGGCTGACCTACGACGGAGCGTCGTTCCGTCTGGTCGACGACAAGCTGGTCTCGATCACGCTACAGAAGGCGAAGCTCGCCCTGGCGATGGAAGGCCGCAACCTGGAGCTCGAGGCCGCGATCGGGGCCAACCCCGACGACAGTGCCGGCTACCTGGTGTACGCCGACTGGCTCCAGCAGCAAAACGATCCGCTCGGCGAGCTGATCGTCGGACACCACCACGGCGGCGACGACTACGTTGCCGAGCACGAGACCGATCTGCTCGGCTCGCTCGCCGACTACAAGGACATGCTGGACGACTGCGAGTGGAAGAACGGCTTCCTCCGGCGGGTCAAGGTCGCCAACACGTTCGACCGGTCCCCGCTGCACGACGGCGAGCTCGAGGAGTTCGACGTCGTCGAGCTCCTCGAAATGGTGCTCGACGAGGCAGGGCGTTTCGTCCAGGACCTCACGGTCGGCATCGTCGACTACGAGGACAACGGCTACGACGGGGTGATGGCAGCGATCGGGAAGCGGAAGCTGCTCGCGCTGCGCACGCTCTACCTCGGCGACTTCCACAGCGAGGAGACCGAGCTCAACTGGAGCAGCCTCGGCAACGCCGAGGTGCTGTACGGCGGGATCCCGAACGTTCGCGACCTGACGTTGCGCAGCGGGACGATGCACTTCGGCACGATCGTGCTGCCCGAGCTGCGGCGGTTCGCGACGCTGACGGGAGGTCTCCAGAAGGACGCGATCGCGTCGATCGCCGGCGCACACTGGCCCGAGCTCGAGCGCCTCGAGCTCCAGATCGGGTCGTCGCGCTACGACTCGAACATCACGCCCGACGATCTCCAGCCGATCCTCGATGGCGAGGGTCTGCCGGCGACCCTCGTCCACCTCGGGCTCGCCAACTACGAATTCACCAACGAGCTGATCCCGCGGCTCGTGAGCTCGAAGATCCTGCCGCGGATCCGCGAGCTCGATCTGTCGCAGGGCTCGTTTGGCCCGGAGGGCGCCGAGGCGCTGATCGCGAACAAGGCCGCCTTCGCCCACCTCGACAAGCTCGATCTCTCGGAGAGCTGGCTCGACACGCCGATCGCGGCGCGCGTGCGCGAGGCGTTGCCGAAGGCCATCACCGCCGATCAGCGCTACGACCCGCGCTATCCCGAGGACCGCTACATCGCGGCCGGCGAGTAGCGACCGTCGCTCGACGTCGCTTCCGCGGCCCACCTGGCCGCCGGGTGCCCCCTCGCGATCTTACTTGTCGCGTTTGGCGTCGAGCTCGGCGCGCCGTTCGGCGAGCTCGCGCTCGAACCCGGAGTCGCTGGGCTCGTAGATCCGCTCCCCGACCAGCGCCTCGGGGAGGTAGTCCTCGACGACGTAGTGACCGTCGAAGTCGTGCGGGTACTTGTAGCCCTCGCCGTGGCCCATCGATTTGGCCAGCTTGGTCGAGCCGGGGCGATAGCGCTCCGGCACCGGCAACGCGCCGTGGTCGCGCACCAGCTTGCGGGCGGCGGCGTAACTGGTGAGCGCGCGGTTCGACTTCGGAGCGAGTGCGAGATAGGTGACCGCCTGGGTGAGCGGCAACACGCCTTCGGGGAGCCCGACCAGCTCGTAGGCCTGGAGCGCGGCCGTCGCGACCACGAGGGCCTGCGGATCGGCGTTGCCGATGTCCTCCGACGCGAAGATCACGATCCGCCGCAACACGAAGCGCGGATCCTCACCGGCCTCGAGCATCCGCGTCATCCAGTACACCGCGGCATCGGGATCCGAGCCGCGCATGCTCTTGATGAACACGCTGACCACGCCGTAGTGCTCGTCGCCGGCCTTGTCGTAGAGCAGCGACTTCTGCTGCGCGGCCTCCGCGACGTGGGCCGCGGTGATCGCGGAGTTCTCTCCCGAGGCGCGCGCCAGGTCGGCCGCGACCTCGAGCACCGAGTACAGCCGGCGCGCATCGCCGGCCGCGACCGCGACCAGCTGCTCGCGCGTGGCGTCGTCGATCGTGACGTCGAGCGTACCGAGGCCCCGTTCGCGATCGGCGAGGGCGCGGGTCACGAGCACCGCGAGATCGGCGTCGTCGAGCGCCTCGAGCCGGACCACGCGGCAACGTGACAGCAGTGCGGCCACCACGCCGAAGCTCGGGTTCTCGGTGGTGGCTCCGATCAGGATCACGGTGCCGGCCTCGACGTGCGGGAGCAGCGCGTCCTGCTGGGTCTTGGAGAACCGATGGATCTCGTCCACGAATAGCAGGGTGCGCGCGCCGAACTGGTCGCGGCGCTCGGCGGCCTTGGCGACCGCCTCTCGCACATCCTTGACCCCGGCATCGACCGCCGACAGCGCGATCACCTCGGCCTTCAGAAGCTCTCCGAACAGCCGCGCGAGCGTGGTCTTTCCACTCCCGGGAGGGCCCCAGAGGATCAAGGAGGGAAGGGTGCGCCCGGGGGTCAGGTCACTGAGGATTCTCCCCGGCCCGACGAGGTGTCGTTGCCCCACGATCTCTTCGAGCGTTCTCGGGCGCATACGCTCGGCGAGCGGCTGTCCGATTCGTGCACGACGTGCTGTGCGGGCGAACAGATCCATGGGCAGGGACAAGATGACACCGATGCGGCGGTGCGTTTACACGGGGATACACGATCCCAGTGCCGCTACGGCAACAGCTCGGCGCCGTGTGTTCACATTCCTTCCCTCGTTCGAGGTGCTGGTGACGTAACACCCGGCAACCGGATCGACCGGCGAGATCGCGTCGCTCGGATTTTCACCACGTTACGCTCGGGTAGTTGGGGTAGCGAAGTGGCATGCCCGATGCTTCGTCTCCGGGCATGCTGGTCGACGTCCTCTTTCAGTATCGCACCCTGATCGGGAAGTGCGAGCTGGGCACCGGGCTCGATTGGGATGACATCGAGCAGGTCACTTCGATCGAATCGATGTTCGAGCCGTCGACTCGCGATCGTCACACCAACCGGCGGTTCCGCCGCCAGCGCGTGCGACTCACCGCGATGATGCGCGGTGATCGGATCCACGATCTCGTCGAGGTCAGCGAGCTGTCGCTCGGCGGGCTCGTGGTGCGCAACGCACCGTATGTCGCACGCGACGAGCAGGTCGAGATCGTGATCGAGCTCGGCGATCTGTCGTACCGGTTTCGCGCCCGCGGGGTGTGGCTCAAGGACGACGGTGACGACTTCAAGGTCGGCCTCGCGTTCCTCGGCACGCCGGTGTGCTTGCACAAGGTGTCGGTGAGCGAGCACGCGCCCGACATCGTCGACCAGATCGCCGTCGCCGCCTGAAAAGTCGCGACTAACCGACCTTGTCGAGCACGCGCGACAGCAGGTGCAACGTGCGCGGCGGCAATGTCTCGCCGCGCCACCGGATCGCGCGCGCGAGCACGATCGCCTTGTCGCGGTTGCCGAGTTGCGGGCGCTCCGCGAACAGCCGGGGACCGACGCTCTCGATCTTCTCGAGGATCCGCATGCCGCCGTGCCAGGTCAGGGCGAGCTCGACGGCGAGGTCGGCACCGACCAGATCGATCAGCGGGCGACCGCGCTCGAACAGCGCGCGGGTCCGGGCGACCTCGTAGCGCACCAGCGCGCCGACCGCGGGGGTCACGCGGCGGTGCTCGATGTCGGATTCGACGACGCCGAAGTGACGGAGATCCTCGGCGGGGAGATACACGCGGCCGCGCCGCCAGTCGCTCGGGATGTCCTGGATCAGGCGTGCGACCGCGACCGCGGACGCGAGATCCTC
Source organism: uncultured delta proteobacterium (assembly GCA_963772655.1). Lineage (GTDB taxonomy): Bacteria > Myxococcota_A > Polyangia > Haliangiales > Haliangiaceae > JABFXX01. The sequence continues at coordinate 1,902,647 of CAVYYE010000002.1, read as the reverse complement.
GGCGTACGCGTGGAGCTCGGGCGAGCGGTAGCCGCCGATGTAGAGCAGCAGCCGGCCGACCGGCTCGGCGGCGAGGCGCGTGTACCCGCGCAGCTCGTCGAACGTGGCGTAGCGGCGGCGCTCGAGATCGGTCCGGAACCCGGACATCAACTCGGTGAACTCGGTGATCGGCAGCCCGAACTTGTCGACGGTGTCGGCCAGCGCGACGAGCACCGGGTGCTCGGCATTGCCCCGGTACGCCTGATGGAGCTGCTCTTCCCAGCGATCGAGCTCGCGGGCGCGACGACCTTCGTAGGCCTGCTCGTCGGCGAAGTCGTCGGCGACGCGCGCGAACGCGAACAGCGCGAAGATGTGCTTGCGCAGGGCCGACCGCGCGAACATCGATGCCACCGGGTAGTTGTGGTGGCGGGCGCGGCACAACGACTCGCAGTAGCGATAGCAGGCCTCGAGCTCGAGCGACGGCGGGAGCGGGACAGCGAGCGCGGGGGTGCGGGCGACTCCGAGGCGTTGGATCACGAAGGTTCCTTTACCATGCGATGCTGCTTGCGGGCATGCAGTGCCATGTGGCCCCGCTGGATTCCCTCGGTGGCCAGCGCGCGCAGGGCCGCGAGATTCGTGGCGAGTCCGGCGGCTCCGGCAATCGCCGACAGCCGATCGGCGGTGGTGACGCCGGCGAGGGCGAGCGCGAGCCGGGCGCTCGGGTGGCAGTGGACCGATCCGCCGACGGTGCCGACCGCGAGCGGCATCGCGAGCTCGCCCTCGAGCCCGCCCGGTCGCTCGCGCCATACCGCCAGCGGCCGGTAGGTGCCGTCGCGACACGCGAACGCGTGGGCTCCGGCCTCGACGGCGCGCCAGTCCTGACCGGTCGCGACCAGCACGGCGTCGACGCCGTTCATGATCCCCTTGTTGTGCGTGGTCGCGCGGTACGGATCCGCCTCGGCGAACCGCGACGCGGTCGCGATCCCGGCGGCGATGTCCTCGCCGCCGACCTCGCTGCTGGCGAGGTCGGCGTGATCGATCGAGCACCGCACGGTGACGGTTCGTCCGTCGGTGAGGTTCGACAGGATCCGCAGGCCCGGGCGACCTCCGGCGATCTCGGCCACGCGATCGGCGAGCGCCTCGCACAGCGTGTTGACGAGGTTGGCGCCCATCGCATCGCGGCAGTCGACGTGGAGATGAGCGACCAGCACGCCACCGTCGGGACCGGCCTTGGCGAGCGTACGAACGTCGAGCGACTGGGGGCCACCGCCGCGCTCCGCCATTCGCGGGACCAGCGCGCGCGCAGCCTCGACGAGCTCGGGGGCGGCCGCGCGCACCGCCGCCGCGCCGGCCTCGACGTCGGCGATCTGGATCACCTGGATCTGGCCGATCATGATCGGCGGCGAGCTCTCCGACGAGAACCCGTTCGCACGCGCGATCCGCGCCGCGTTCGAGGCCGCGGCGACGATCGACGGCTCCTCGACGGCCATCGGGATCACGACCTCGGCACCGTCGATCCGGAAATTCACCGCGACGGCGAACGGCAGGGCGTAGGTGCCGATCACGTTCTCGATCATGTGATCGGCGAGCTCGAGCGAGAACGCCTCGGGGTCGACGCTGGCGAACGCGTCGGCGGGCAGACCGGCGGCCTCGGCGAGCAGGCGGCGGCGCTCGGCGATCGAGGCGTTGTAGAACCCGGGAAGTCGCGAGGACCCGGTGGGCGGGCGAGAAGTCACGTGGACCCCGCTTTCTACTGCGGGTCCGGACGGGTGTCCACGCCGGTGTCGGCCACCCGGAAGCGCAGCGGCTGGCACCCGAGGTCGAGGAGCGCGGCGGTGACGGCTGCGGGGTCGGTGGTGCCCGGGATCACGGCGATCCCGACGTCTCCGCCGCCGGCCCCGGTGGTCTTCGCAGTCCCCCCGAGCGCGGAGAGCGCGTGCGCGACCGCCGTCACGCACCGCGGCACCAGCTCGATGCCCGTGGCCCGTGCGAGCTCGTCGATCGCGAGACGTCCGCGATCGAAGGCGGCGATCACCGGAGCGGCGGCCGGGTCGGTGGGATCGTCGAACGCGGGGAGCGCCGCCGCGATCGCGCGCGACGCCGTGGCGATCTTCAAGAGTGCTGCCTCGACCTCGCCGGGATGTCTCGTCCGTGCCTCACCGACGCGAGCGACCAGGGTCGCGGTGTCCGCGGAGGCGCCGGTGAAGAACGGCATCAGCTGGACGGTGTCGGGCCACCGGCGCGGCTGGAGGCGCGGTCCCATCTCGTACACCAGTGTCCCGCCGTAGACCGCGGCGGCGACGTCGGCGCCGGAGCCGGTGACCGCGGGCCTCGCGTCGTGGGTTCGCTCGGCGTGCCGCCGGGCCTGCGCGCGCCCGTGTGCGGGAAGCGCGATCTTGAGGACCTCGTCGCGATCGAATTCGCCGTGTGCGGTGGTGAGGGCGAGGGCGGTGGCGGCGACCGTGACCGCGGCGCTCGATCCGAGTCCCAGCTTCGAGCCACCGTCGTAGAACGCCCCGCTGTCGACTTCGATCGCGCGTGCTGTTCCTACCGCCGGGTCGTCATCACCGCGCTGGCGAGCAAGCTCCTCGACCACCGCGAGCAAGAATGGCGAGTCTCCGAGATCTCCCGAGCGCGTGCGGCGCGCGATGGCGCGGCGATCGATCGCGACCACCACCGCCGGAGCGCCGTCGAGTACCGCGTACTCGCCGCTCAGGATCAGCTTGCCAGGTGCGGTCGCGATCACGCGAGCGAGACGATCTTCGTGGGATCCACCACCGCCGCATCCCCTCCCACACCACTCACGGTCACCGCGGTGACCCCGGGTACCTCGACCACCGCCCGCGACACCAGCTCGGCATCCGTCGCGGTGGTCAGGATCTTGACGTGCGGTCCCGCATCGATCGTCGCCCAGGCTTGCTTGCCGGTCGCACGCAGGCCGCGGACCTCCGCGAGCACGGCCAGCGTGGCGGGTCGCCAGTACAACACCGACGGACGTGCCGCGATCGCCGAGGCGTGCATCGCCATCGCGTTGGCCTCCGCGACCTGACCGAGTGCGGCGAGGTTGCCCTTGGCGAGCGCGGCCTCGGCGGTGGCGAGATCCTTGGGCACGATGTCGAGCCACGCGCGGTACATCGGTGACGTCGATGCCGTGTGACCCATCGCGTCGCGCGAACCCTGCTGTTTGGGAACGCCGCCACCGACGATCGCGACCACGACCCGGAAGTTATCGGCGAACCCCTTCGCGACCTCGGCCGGCTCGGCGAACGCGTCGTCGGATCGACTGTCGGCGTGCATCCGTACGAACCCGCCGAACATCGACCGCGCGGCAGAGCCCGAGCCTCGGCGCGCGAGGACCGATAGCTGCCGCGGCGATAGCTTCATCCCGGCCGCACGACTGGCCGCGATGGCGAGCGCGGCGTAGCCCGAGGCAGAGGAGGCCAGCCCCGATCCCGTCGGGAAGTCGTTGCGTGACGTCACCCGCGCGCGGATCGGCACGCCGGCTTCGGCGCGGACGAGATCGAGAAACTTCGAGACCCGGTCGAGGTCGTCGGGACTGCCGGGCGCGTCGTCGAGCACGAGCTCGTCTTTGGTCAGCGACTCGTCGAACGCCACGGTCGTGATCGTGGTGAGCGCGTCGAGGGTGACCGACAGGCTGCCCGCCGCGGGAAGGTTGAGTGCGGCGTCTCGCTTGCCCCAGTACTTGACGAGCGCGATGTTCGCGCACGCGCGTGCGGTGACCACGGGAAGCATGCTGCACCATAGCGCGCTGTCGCCGTCGGTGCGTGTCGAGTTGTCGAAGTCGGGCAACAAAGAATCAGCGCGCGCCCAGCGTTGCCACGAAGCCGGTGACCTTGGCGCTGCGCCACGCGTCGAGGATCGCGCCCTCTGCTTCGCGCGGGGCGATCGCGATCATCGCGCCTCCACCGCCAGCTCCCGTGAGCTTCGCACCGTACGCACCACGATCGATCGCGCGCTGGCACAGACCGTCGAGCACGGGGGTCGAGACGCCGAGCCCGGCGAGGATCTCGTGCGCTCGGTTCATCGCGGTGCCGAGCGCGGCGAGGTCGTGTCCGAGCAGCGCTGTCGTCCCGAGATCGGTGAGGCCGCCGAGCTCGGCGAGCCGCTTGTCGCTGGGTCCGTCGACGGAGGCCGCGACGCGCTCGACCATCGTGCCGGTCGTGCGCGGCTGACCGCTCGGTCCGACGAGCACGCGCAGCGACGGCGCCGAGCCGTCGGCGCGCTGCACGGGAGCGAGGCCGCTCGACTTGCGGAACACGCCGAGACCGCCGGAGATCGCGAGCGCGACGTCGACGCCGCTCGGCGTGCCGTGGACCAAGGTCTCGCTCGCGGAGGCCGCGTGGGCGATCGTGCCAGCGTCGAGCTCGCGGTTCGATGCCTCGAGGAGTGCACGCGCGATCGCGACGGCGAGCGCGGCCGACGAGCCGAGTCCGGCCCCGAACGGGATCTGGGCGTCGCCGATCAGCGACAGCTGGGGGCGGCCGAGCGCCAGCGCGTCGGCGACCGCGCACAAGCATCGCGCGACCGGCGAGTCATCCTCGGCCTTGACGTTGAGGTTCCATGCCGGAATCACCAGCCGCAGGCCGCCCTTGGTCGTCGGCACGGTGTCGATGGTGACGCCGCGATCGAGCGCGGCGGCGAGGGCCGGGTAGCCGTAGACCACGGCATGCTCGCCGAGCAGGATGATCTTGCCCCAACCGATCGCGGTCATGGCGCGAGCCCGAGGTCTTCGAGGAAGCTCCGCAGCGGCGCGCCGAGGTGGCGCGGGGCGGTGACCAGATCGCGCGCACGTGCGCACCCGGCGAGCAGACACACGGCGCGGATCGAGTCGACGATGCGGGCGATCTCGAGTGCCACGGCGTCGCGACCGCCGCTGCGGTGAGCGCGCAGCATCGGTGCGGCCATCCCGCCGGCACGGGCGCCGAGCGCCAGGGCGCGCGCGACGTCGTAGCCGGAGCGCAAGCCGCCGGACGCGATCACGGTGAGTCGCGCACGGGCACACGCGAACACTGCCACCGCCGTCGGAAGCCCCCAGTCGCGGAGCTCGTGCCCGAGTGCGGCCGCGGCCGAATCCGCCTGCGCCCGCACGGCCTCGACGGCAACCCAGCTGGTCCCCCCGGCCCCCGACACGTCGACGGTGTCGACGCCCGCACCGACCAGCGAGCGCGCGGCCTCGGCCGACAGCCCGCAGCCGGTCTCCTTGACGATGATCGGTAGGTCGGTCTCGGCGACGATCCGCGAGATGCCGGCGACCAGCCCGCGGAAGTCACGATCGCCATGCTCCTGGATCAGCTCCTGCCCGGGGTTGAGGTGGATCGCCAGCGCGTCGGCGCCGATCGCTCGCGCGAGCTCGGCGACCTTCGCCGGGCCCATCGCCACCGCCTGGACCGCCCCGAGGTTGCCGAGCAACGTGACGTCGGGGGCGACGTCGCGCACGCGATAGCTGGCGGCGAGCTCGGGGTGCTCGGCCATCGCCCGCTGCGACCCGACGCCGAACGCGACGCCCGCGGCCTCGGCGGCACGGGCGAGATCGCGGTTGACGGCGGCGGCCTCCGCGGTGCCTCCGGTCATGCCGGTGATCACGAGCGGCGCGCGCAGGGTCTTGCCGACCAGCGGCGTGGTGAGGTCGATCGCGTCGAGGGCGAGCTCGGGCAGCGCCTGGTGCACGAGGTGGACGTGCTCGAGCAGCGTGGAACGCGAGAAGTCGGCCCGGCCGGAAGCAGCGACCTCGAGATGGTCGGCCTTGCGCCGCGCGATCGCGGGCTCGGCCTGCCGGTTGTCCGTGTCGTTCGACACGGCGCCGTTATACCTCAGCCGTAGATGAGATAAAGAATCGCGCCGGTTGCGGCCGCGAGATCGAGGAGGAACCACGGATCGCGCAGCATCGCATCGGTGGGGCTGGCGTCGCGCGGTCGCCACAAGGCGAGGTAGAGGTAGCGGAGCAGACCGAGCGCGACGAACGGGGTCGACCACACCAGGCGGTCGGTGCCGAACACGCCGGGGGCGCCTTCGAGGGTGTAGGCAGCGTACGAGCCGCAGGTGATCGCGGCGAGCGCGTACATCGCGATCCGCAGCACGTCGAGCCGGTAGCCGGCGAGGGCGGCGCGCGTGGTCGGTGCGCTCGCGCCGGTGCGCTCGGCCCACGACAGCTCGTGGGCGCGTTTACCGAACCCGAGGAACGTCGCCAGCAGCGCGGTGCACAGCAGCAGCCACTCCGACGCCGGGACGTCGATCGCGTAGGCGCCGGCGAGCACGCGGAGGATGAAGCCGCTCGCGATCAGCGTGACGTCGAGGAACGCTACCCTCTTGAGTCCGACGCTGTAGCAGACGTTCTGGGCGAGGTAGACGGCGGCGACCACACCGAGGCGCCAGTCGAGCACGAACGCGCCCGCGAGCGCAGCGGTGGAGAGCAGGGCGGCCACCCCCAGCGCCGCACGTTCGGACAGCTCGCCGGCGGCGATCGGCCGGTGGCACTTCTGTGGGTGCGCGCGATCGGCCTCGACATCGCGGACGTCGTTGAACGCGTAGACGGCGCCCGACAGCGCGCAGAACGCGAGGAACGCGAGCCCGGTCCGCACGACGTAGTCGGTGTCGTCGAGGTGCTTCGAGAACACCAGCGCCGCACCCACGAACAGGTTCTTCACCCACTGGTGGGGACGCAGCGTGCGGAGCAGCGCCACGACGAACGACATGACGCCTAGGCGGCCCGGCGACGGCGCCGGCGCGACAGCACGACGACCAGCGCCGCACCGACGATCACCATGCCGGTGCCACCTCGACCACCACCACCGACCGCGCAGCCTTCCTCCTCGTTCTCGTCACCGGTCTGGCTCACCGGCTTGGCATCGCCGAGCTTGGGATCCTTGGCCAGGCCCGGGTTGTCGTCGACCCAGTTCTTCGCCGCTTCGCGGATGCACGACTGGATCTTGTTCTCGACGCAGGTCTTCGCGGCCTTGGCGCGACAGTCGGCGCCGCTCGGCGCGGCCGAGCCCGAGCCCGCCGCGGCCGAGCCCGAGCCCGCCGCGGCCGACCCCGACCCCGAACCCGACCCGGACCCCGCTTCTATATCCGTATCGGTATCTGCATCGGTATCGGTATCCGTATCGGTATCCGTATCGGTGTCCGCGTCGTCGTCGTCACCTCCCTCGCACGTCTCGTCGATGCAGTCCTCGTCGGCGGGCTCGAACGCGATCCGGCAGTTCGAAGCGGCGACGAACATGCTCTGGCACTTCTCGGTGTCGCTCTCGAACCGCAGCTGCTTGCACCACTCCAGCGTGCGCGTGATCGGCTTGCCGTTCTCGAGCACCGGCACGTCCTTCTTCTGCGGGATCTTGACCCCGTCGAGGTCGTCGTAGACCGGCTTGCCGTCGGGGCCGATCACGTCCTCCTGGATCGTCAGCGCGTCGCCGTTCTCGTCGACCAGCGAGATCTTGTTGACGAGGTACACGGCCTCGGACGGCGTCTCGGCGAACCGGTCGGCGGACCACTGCGCGATCGCCTGGTTCTGGCACGCGATCACCTTCGGGTCCTTGGGATCGCGACGCTTCTTGGTCTCGCTGTCGGTCGCACAGTCGGTGACGTCGAAGAACAGCTTCTGGCAGGTCGTGAGCTCGTCGGGCGTCGGGTCGCGCAGCTTGCCGTCGTCACCCTTGCGTTGCTTGCGGCACGCCGCCAGCGTGCGAACCATCGGCTTGCCGTCGGCACCGTGGAGCTCGTTGCCCGCGGCATCGACCAAGGTGATCTTCTTCTTGACGACCTTGCTCTCCTCGATGCCGTTCTGCGCGATCGCGACCAGGTTGGCGACCGGGTCGGTGCGCTCGGCTGGAGGTACCGATGCCAGCGTCAGCGGTGGCACGTACGTGATCACGAGGAGCGCGAAGATCATCGTGAGCAGGAACGGGACCGTTGCCCACATCACCTCGGTGATCGGTCGCTGGAACTTCACGCTGGTCAGGAACAGGTTGAGCCCGACGGGTGGGTGCAGGTAGCCGACCTCGAGGTTGAGCAGGAAGATGACGCCGAGGTGGTACGGGTCGATGCCGTACTGGCGCGAGATCGGCGCGATCAACGGCACCACGACGACGATCGCCGAGAAGATGTCCATCACCGACCCGACGATCAGCAGGATCACGTTGATCGCGAGCAGGAACATGACCTTCGACGACACGTGCGCGGTGGTCCAGTCGACCATCTTGCGCGGGACGTCGGCGTTGACGGTGAAGTCGGTGAGCGCCGTCGACGCCAGGATGATCATGAAGATCGCCCCGATCATCGCCATCGCCTCGTAGCTGATCCCCCACATCACCTTCGGGGTGAGCCCGCTCTGCGGCCAGCCTCCGATCGTCTTCCTTCCGAACACCGCGGCGATCGTGCGGCGGAACCAGGGCGTGTAGAGCACCGCCTCGAGGACGACGACATACGCCACCGTCAGCGCCGCGACCTCCGGCAACCCGAACCCGAGTCCGAGCGCGGCGAGCACGCCGAACGGCAGGAGCAACTCGGGCAGTGCCACCGCCATGCTGCGGCCGAGCTCGGCGAGCTCGAACTTCTGCCGCGGGAGTTTCTTCTTGACCGCGATCCCGATCGCGATCAGCCACAACAGGCCGAGCAGGAACAGGCCGGGCAGGATGCCGGCGAACAGGAACCGTTCGGTCGCCCAGATCCCGGCGGCCTTCTCGTGCTCGGACTGTACGAGCCCGTAGACCGTGCCGTAGATGAACAGCGGCAGTGCCGGCGGCAGCAGCAGACCGACCGAGCCGGTACCGGCGATCAGGCCGAGGGAGAACCGTTGCGGGTAACCGTTCTTGAGCAGCGCCGGCATCAGCACGCCGCCGATCGCGATGATCGTGACGCCGGAGCCGCCGGTGAACACCGTGAACAGCGCGCACATGTTGATGGTGACGATCGCGAGCCCACCGGGGAGCCAGCCCAGCGCCGCGTTGGCGAGCCGTACCAACCGGTCGGCGGTCTTGGCCTCCGCGAGCAGGTAGCCCGCGTAGATGAACAGCGGGATGGTGGACAGCACCTCCATCTCGTCGCGTCCCGAGGTTCCGAACAGCTTGTTGATCGCGCCGTTGAACCCGATGTCGAACCCGCGCTTGGAGTACAGCGTGCCGAGCGCGGTGGCCGCGAGCATGATGGTGAACAGCGGCGCGCCCGAGATGAACACCATCACCAGCGCGATGATCAGCGCGGTGCGGTAGTGGAAGATGCTGCTCCACGACCCGCCGTGCATCACGATCGACAACATCGCGAAGAACACGGCGAGCAGGACGAAGGCCCGCCCGAGGGTGATCTTGGGAGCCGGCATCAGTGAGACCTCATCTTCTCGGGCGGCGTCTTGCGTCGCAGGATGTAGTCGACGTCGATCACCATGTGCAGCGCGGTGTGAAAGATGATCAACGCGCCGCTGATCGGGATCAGCCACGCGAGTCGGACCGATGTGATCAGCTTGTCCTTCTGCGGGATCGACTCCTCGGTCTTGATCGTGTCCATGCCGGCGCGGATCAGGAGGACCACGATCGCGATCGCGAACACGCCGAGAAAGACCTGGAGAAACAGGCGCGCGCGCGGCGTCAGCCGGCGTGACACCAGGTCCATCGCGAGGTGGCGGCCCTGGTGGGTCGCGAACGCGCCGCCGAGCAGCGCCATCGCGAACGTGCCACCGCGGATCGCGTCGTCCTTGAAGTGACCGAACGGGTCGCCGCCCCAACCCTTGCTGGCGATCGAGTGAATCACCGCGATCACGACCACCGCGGCGAGCATGGCCACCAGCACGGCCTGCTCGACCGTGCCCACGGTGGTGTCGACCTTGCGCAGGGTCTTCGAGAGCGGCCCGTCGTCGGGGTACGTCACGACCGGGTTCATCAGGTCGTGGTAGCTCTCGCGAACCGGCGGCGCGTCACCCGGAACCACGCTCTCGTGGCGCCGGGTGGGCGGGATATCGGCGCCCTTGTCGGGCGTGCCGTCGGACTCGTCCTCGCCGTCCCGGTCGTCGTGTTCGCTCACGACGCTGATGGTAGAGGGGGGCTCGACGGGCTTTCAATCGAGCCGCGGCAAATAGCGGCGATCGGCTACTTCTTGTGCTTCTTGCGATACTCGGCCCGGTACTTGAGGACCAGGTCGAGCTCCTGCTGCGAGTAGACCTTGCCGACCAGCGCCTTCCACACGTTCTGGGCGGCGGCATCGAGGTCCTTGCCCAGCTGGGTCGAGTCGATCTCCTGGACGCCGCGCTTCTTCATCGTGCGGATCGCGTTCTTGTTGGCCTTGCGGATCACGCGGCGCAGCTTCTTCGACGACGAGTGGCTGATCGAAAGCACGGTCTTCTGATCGGCCGCCGACAGCTTCTTGACCGCCTTGTCCGACACCACGGTGGCGCCGATCGAGAACGAGATCGGCGTGGTGGTGATGTACTTGACCTTGGTGAACCACTGCAGCGCCACCGCCGCGTACGGCGAGGTGTAGGCCGCGTTGAGCCGGCCCGACGTCAGGCTGGGCTCGACCTCGGGAACGCCGAGGGGCGTGCCGTGGACGTTCATCTGCTTGTAGAGCTCGTGCATGATCACGTCGTCACCCCACTGCCAGATCTTGGCCTTGCGGAGGTCGGCGGCGCTCTTGATCGGGCTCTTCGAGATCACGTAGATCCAGCCGACCTCGCCACGGTCCTCGAGCCGGAAACCCTTGCGCGCGAACTTGGCCTGGAAGTACGGCCACATCTTGTTGGCGACGTAGTCGACCTCCTTGACGTCGTCGAACATCCGCGGCAACTCGAGCACGCGGATCGACTCGTCGATCATGCTGAGGCCGATCGAGGTCACGCCGGCGCCGTCGAGCTGGCCGAGCTTGATCTTGCGAACGTAGTCGCGCTCGTCACCCTGCTGGCCACCCGCGAAGTACTTGAGGGTCACGCGGCCCGACGTCTTCTCCTTGACCTCGGCGGCGCCCTTGTCGAACACCTTCATCCAGTCGCTGCCGTCGGGTGCAAGCGTGGCGATCCGGAGCTCGTTCTCCGCATGCGCCACGCGGACATGTCCGAGCGAGCTCATCGCGCACAGCGAGACAACACTGGCGCACACCGTCGATAGCTTGATCATCAGAACAGCTCCTTTTCGTTCTTGAGATAGCGGCGCGCCTTGCGATGGGCGACCTCGTTGGCCAGACGTTGCTCGGGCCACACCGAAGCGGGGGTCTCGAGCACCTGCTTGAGTTGCTCGTGGAAGAACTTGCGGTCGTTGCGGGACCTGCCGACCCGGAACGCCATCAGCGTGCGCGCGAGCAGGAACTTGTTGTTCGTGAGCTTGAGCGCCATCTCGAACTCGGCCTGGGCCTTGTCCGGATCGCCACCCAGCGCCTTGGGCTTGGCGGTGTCGAGCATGCCGAGCACGACGTACGGCAACGCGGCGTGCTGCTCGTTCTTGGGAGGGTGCGCCTTATCGAGCTCGATGACGCGGTTCATGATCGCGATCACCGTCGACAGGTAGCTGATCATCTCGATGCGATCGAGGTTGTGGTTGATCATCGAGCCGAGCGCCATGCCGGCGAACATCATCGGCGTGCGCTTGCCGGCGCCGGTGTCGGCGAGCAGCTGCTTGACGACCTCGGGCTTGCCGAAGATCTCCTTCTTCCACCGGTCGCCGAGCGACTTCAGCGCGTAGTTGAGGCACCGCGTGAAGATGTGGGACGCGCGGCGGTTGTTGTATTCGACCGCGTCGATGTCGTTCTTCATCTTGGCGGCCTCCCAGTCGTCCTCGACGAACGCCGTGCCGTACTGGCAGTAGCCCTCCGTCAGGATCTTGATCAGCCGCTTGTTGTCGGGGTCGACAACCCAGAAACTCTCGACCGTCTTGAGGGCGCCGGGAATCGCCTGACGGGCGAGCTCGTAGTCCGACTCCATCTGGAGCGCCGGTTGGCCGCGTACGAGCACCTTCGACGTGGTGTTGACGGTGAGCTTGCCGATGTCGCACGAGACGACCAGGACAAGGGACAGCAACAGACCGAAACGGAAGGCTAGACGCATGGACGGAGGTTCCCCTTCTGACGGTGGCCCCGCGCGAGGATTCATGTTGACCTCGACACGGACCGGGCGACGCTAAGTCAGCGAAAGCCCCGAGTCAATCGCCGCCAGGTGGTAGAGTCGGCCCGGTGAGGCCGGCCATTCGCCACGCGGGATGGATCCTGGCCGCGTTGCTGGTGGTCGGGTGCGATAGCCCGGGCGCGCTGCATCGCCGCCGCGATCCGGGTGCGCTCGTGGTCGCGCAGGCAACCGGCCCCCTCAAACTCGACCCGGTCCGGGTCACGGACAACGAGTCGATCGAGGTCGGGGGGCTTCTGTTCGAGGGACTCGTACGCTGGAAGCCCGGGACCACCGACATCATGCCGGGGCTCGCCACGCGCTGGGAGGTGTCGGACGACGGCAAGCGCTGGACGTTTCACCTGCGCGACCGCGTGGTGTTCCACGACGGCACGTCGTTCGACGCCGCGGCCGTGGTGTTCTCGTTCGAGCGCCTGCTCGATCCCACGCATCCCGACGCGATCGGCGACGACGGTCGCTACTGGCGATCGCTGCTCAAGAGCGTGACCCACGTGCGTGCGATCGATTCGCACACCGTCGAGGTCGACGTCGCACAACCGTACGCGCCACTGCTCGGTGACCTCGCGATGTTCCCGATGGTGTCGCCGACCGCGGTGCGCCGGTGGGGCGATGCCTTCAAGGCGCACCCGATCGGCACCGGGCCCTTCGCATTCGAGGCATGGAAGGTCGGCGATCACGTCGTGGTGCGGCGCTTCGATCGCTACTGGGGGCAGCCGGCGAAGCTCGAGCGCATCGTGTTCCGCGTGGTGGTCGATGCGCGCCAGCGTTTGGTCGATCTCGAGTCCGGATCGGTCGACCTCGCGATGTCGATCCTTCCCGACGAACAGCCCTACGTCCAGCTCCACCCCGATCTGGTCCTGCACCACACGCCGGGGAACGACGTCAGCTATCTCGCGTTCAACATGGCCAAGGACGCGTTCGCCGACGTCCGCGTGCGACGCGCGGTGGCCCACGCGATCAACAAGGAACCGATCGTCAAGCTCGCCTACCAGGGCCGCGCGATCGCTGCCGACGGCCCGTTACCGCCGTCGCAGTGGGCCTATCACGAACCCAAGCAGGTCTACGACTTCGACCAGGCCAAGGCGCGCGCGCTGATCGAGGCCGCGGTCACCGACGGCACGTTCGATAGCGACAAGGTCTACAAGCTGTACGCGATGTCGACGCCACGCCCGTACCTGGCCCAGCCGGAGCGCGTCGCACGGTTCATCCAGGCGGCGCTCGAGCAGGTCGGCATCCACACCGATCTCGTGATGCAGACCTACGCCGAGCACCGGAAGTCGCTCGAGCGTGGCGAGCACGATCTCGCGCTGTTCGGTTGGGTCGGCGATACCGGCGATCCCGACAACTTCCTGTACGTGCTGTTTCACTCCGACAACGCGACCGGCGCCGTCGCGAACCTCGCGTTCTTCCGCGATCCACACGTCGACAAGCTGCTGATCGACGCGCAGCGCGCCGTCGACGACGCCACCCGCAGCGCGCTCTACCACGCCGTCCAGGACCGGCTCGCCGACGTCGAGCCGTGGGTCCCGCTGGCGCACAGCGAGTACGTGGTCGCGGGACGCACCGAGATCCAGGGCGTCGTGCTGTCCCCACTCGGCCATCCGGTCTACGCCGCGATCTGGCGCAAGAAGGACAACTAGCGTGCCCGACCCGGCACCGTCGTCGTCTTCCAGCAAGCTCACGGAGTCCAACCTCCGCAAGCGGTTCCGGATCACGACGCGTCGCGTACCGCGGCTGTCGAATTCGCCACCTCCGAAGTTGCGGCTGCGGCTGCGCACCAAGCTGGTGGTGGCGATGGTGATCGCCGCGTTGATCCCGGTCGTGATCGTCGCGCTGCTGGCGACCCGCGTGATCCTGTCGAGCCTCGAGTCGAGCCTTCGCGAGGACGCCGATCGGCAACTCACCGTCGGGCTCAACCTGGTGCTGCGTGCCGTCGAGCGGCTCGGAGACGAGACCTCGCAGCTCGCCGACAGCACCAGCCTGTCGAACGCGCTCTCCGTCGGGCCGACCGCGCTCGATACCTGGATCGCGAAGGAGGAATCGCACGTCCCGTCGGCCCGGCTGCAACTGTTCGACCACTCGGGGCACCTGGTCCTCGATCGCACGCTCGGTGGCGCCGAGGCGCGGTTTCGTCAGGCCGGCGTCGGTCCGGACGCGGAGATCGTGCGCGCCGGTCAATCGTGGACGCGCAGCGTGTCGATCGTGCGCGTCGGCGACCGCGTCGTGATGCGCGCGGCATCGCCCGTGGTCGACGCGTCGCTCGCGTTGCGCGGCGTCCTCGTGCTGTCGACGCCGCTCGACGGTGACTTCGCCGACGGCATCAAGGGGGCGCTGTCCGCCGACGTGTTGATCGGCACGACCAACGGGGGCCTGCTCGGGACGTTTCGTTCGGGGCTCGGCACCCGCGCCGATCCGATCGCGATCCCGCCCGACGAGCTGATCGGCGCGATGTCCGGGCAGCGCGTGATCCGCGACCTCGACGTCGCCGACGGCAAGTACATGGCCGCCGTGACCGCGCTGCGCGATCGCGGCGATCACCCGGTCGGCGTGATCGGCGTCGCCGTCGACCGCGCGCCGCTCGCGGCCACCAAGGCACTCGCGCTGCGCGCGCTGATCGTCGGGGGCGGCGGCGCGATCGTGTTCGCGCTCGTGATCTCGCTGTTCTGGTCGCGGCGGCTCGGCTCGCCGATCGCGCGGCTCCATCGCGGCGCGATCGCGGTGTCGCGCGGGGATCTCGACCACCGGATCGACATCCCGGGCGGGGACGAGCTCACCGATCTGGCGACCGCGTTCAACCAGATGACCTCGACCCTCAAGGAGAACCAGGCCCGCCTGGCCGCACGCATGCGCGAGATCGTGGCGCTCCACGACGCCGGTCGCGCGGTGTCGTCGGTGATCGATCTCGATGCCGTGGCGCGCAAGATCGTCGACGCGGTCGCGCGCGTGTTCGACGTCCAGCTCGCGGCACTGTGGCTGATCGAGGGCTCGGGCGACGAGTCGTACCTGCGCACCTCCGCCGCCCGGGCGCGCCGTCCCGAGGTGTCGACCTCGCTCGCCGTCGACGACGCGATCGCCGCCGCCGATCCGTTGCGCTCGATCGCGGAGCACGTCCGCAACGGCCGCCTGCCGCTCCGTCTCGATCGCGCCGCCGAGGATCCCGAGTGGGGCGAGGCCGCGCGTGCCGCCGGCGCGCCCGGACCACTGGTCGCGCTACCGCTCGATCGGAGCCGCGGGGGCTCGCGGGCGCGCGTCGTCGGGGTGCTCGCCGTTGCGCGCGGCGCCGAGGCCAACCGGTTTTCGGAGGCCGACCTCAACCTGCTCACCACGTTCGCCGATCAGGCCGGGCGCGGCGGTCGACAACGCGTTGCTGTACCGCGAGGTGCGCGAGGCCAGCGAGGAGCTCGAGAAGAAGGTGCGGCTACGCACGACCGAGCTCACGGCGATCAACAGCGAGCTCGGCAAGGCGCTGGCCGACCTGCGCGACACCCAGGCCCAGCTGGTGCTGTCCGAACGGCTCGCCGGGCTCGGCCTCCTGGTCGCGGGCGTCGCGCACGAGATCAACTCGCCGACCGCAGCGATCCGCGGCACGATCGATGGTCTGCCCGGCGCGCTGTCGCGGGTCGTCCGGATCGAGACGGAGCTGGTGGCGCGGACGCCCGGTGTCGCGCGAGTGGTCAACGCATGCCTCGAGACCCTCGCTCCGAAGCTCGCGGAGCGCTCGTTGCCGACCAGCCTGACGGCGCGCAAGATCGCACGCGAGATCGCCGCCGTGTTCGAGGCGGCCGCGATCCCCGACGCCGCGATCCTCGCCGCCGACGTGGCCGACCTCGGTGCCGGTGCCGCCGATGCCGAGACGTTGGTGCGCGCGATCGGCACCGACAAGACCGTCGCGCGCGAGGTGATCGCCGCACTCACCGAGCACGTCTACCTCCATCGCACCGCGTCGACCGTGCGGCACGCGATCGGCCAGATCCAGCGCATCGTGGGTGCGCTCAAGCGGTACTCGCACCTCGACCAGCAGGCGATCCGTATGGAGGCCGACATCCATGAAGGTCTCGAGACCACCCTCGTGCTGTTGCACCACACGCTGCGTGATATCGTCGTCGAGAGAAACTACGGCGAGCTCCCACACGTGCCGGTGTACGTCGACGAGCTCAACCAGGTCTGGACCAACTTGATCTCCAACGCGCAACAGGCCCTGCAGGGCAAGGGCACGATCACGATCGAGACCGCGGTCGACGACGGCGCGGTGGTCGTGCGCGTGATCGACGATGGCCCGGGCGTGCCGGAGGACGTGTTGCCGCGGATCTTCGAGCCGTTCGTGACCACCAAGCCGAAGGGCGAGGGCACCGGCCTCGGCCTCGGGATCGCGCGCAAGATCGTCGAGAAGCACGGCGGCGAGATGCGCTGCGAGTCGCGGCCCGGGCGCACCAGCTTCGAGGTCCGGATCCCGATTCATCCCAGCGAGCCCACGCGGCCCGCGAAGACCGCAAGCGAGGCGTCGTCCGCGTGAGCAACAAGCGCGAAGTGATCGTGTGCGTCGACGACGAGGAGGGTGTCCTCCGCGTCCTGCGCGCGCAGCTCGGTGCCCGGTTCGGACACGAGTGTCAGATCGCGACCGCGCGATCGGGCGACGAGGCCGTGGCGCTGTTCGACGAGCTGACGCGCGAGGACGAATCGATCGCGCTCGTGATCGCCGACCAGATCATGCCCGGCATGAAGGGCGTCGAGCTGCTCGAGATCGTCGACCGGCGCTTGCCGGCCACCACCAAGATCCTGCTCACCGGGCAGGCCGGCCTCGACGCCGTGATCGACGCGATCAACCGGGCCCACCTCAACCAGTACATCGCCAAGCCGTGGGACGAGACCGCGCTGCTCCTCGGGGTCGAGAACCTGCTGCGCCAGTACCGGCTCGCGCACGAGAACCAGCAGCTGATCGCCTCGCTGTCGGCCAAGAACCAGGCGCTGCTCGAGATGAACCGCGAGCTCGAGGCCAAGATCCACGAGCGCACGCACGAGCTCGCCGAGGCCAACGCGCGCCTCGCCCAGCTCGCGGTCACCGACGGCCTGACCGGCCTCTACAACCATCGCCACTTCCACGAGCGCATCGCGCTCGAGGTCGAACGCTCCCAGCGCAGCGGGCTGCCGCTGTCGCTGCTGATGCTCGACGTCGATCACTTCAAGCGCTTCAACGACACCTTCGGTCACCCCGCCGGTGACGAGGTACTGCGCCAGCTCGCGCGCGTCCTCGCCGATACCCGGCGCGCCAACGACGTGGTCGCCCGCTACGGCGGCGAGGAGTTCGCGGTGATCCTCGTCGACACCGCCAAGTTCACGGCGGCCAAGGTCGCGGAGCGCGTGCTCGAGCGCGTGACCGCCCACGACTTCTCGGACGCGGCGCCCAAGGGCGGCCAGCTCACGGTCTCGATCGGCGTCGCGACGTATCCGGACGACGGCAGTGATGCCGAGGGGCTGGTCCGCGCATCGGACACCGCCCTCTACGCCGCCAAGCGCGCCGGTCGCAACCGCGTCGTGCTCGCCACCGCGGCGATGTCGGCGACGCCGGCATAGTCGACACCGTCGCGTAGACGCGCGCGTCGTGCTGGTCCCTAACGCCGATTACCCCGGCATGGCCGCGCGCCGCTTCTACCGCTCCGACAGGACGCCGACACCAGGCGGGCGCACGCGATCGAGAACGCAGACACGCTTTGCTGCGCCAGGCGAGGTCACCTCGGCGACTGCCGAACAACGACCGGCGCTCGCGCATGCAGTGCGAGGTTCGTGCGGAACAGGACCTCCCTACCTAGACACAGTCGCCTCGATGACCCCGCCCGGCTTGCTCGCGTTGACGAGATCACGAGCTCGCCGACGGTTCCGCGGAACCGTGTCCTAGTCCGGCGCTCGGATCGTTGTCGGTGGCGTCGCGCCCGGGTGCTACATTCGTGCCGGACATGCAGCGCACGCGGGTGTGGTGGTTGGCGATGGCGGCGATGCTGGTCATGTTCGCGGGCTGCTTACCGGATGGGTACTCGACGCCGGGTCGGCCGCCGCGGGCAGCGGATGTCCTGATCGACGCGTTCGGCGACGGCGTCGTGGTGTATCGCGATGGCGACGGGCCGTGGCAGATCGCGCCGCGGGTCGGCGACAAACTCGGGTTCGATATCGAGACCGATCGCTATTCGGTGGCGTTGGTCGATGTCGCCCACCAACGTGTCGACGGCTACTACACGACCGTCGACGAGATGTCCGACGTGGTGTTTCCCGCGATATTGGAGACCAAGCCGCGGCACCTGGTGTCGGGGATGGTGGCGGGACTCGGCGACCACGCCGGCCGGGTGACCGGGAACGACGGTGCCATCGAGTTGAAGACGGGTGTCGACAACGATGCACCACGCGCCTACCAGGTCGAGGTCGCGGAAGGGACCCAGGCGATCGCATTCACGCACGACACGCACATCAACGGGGTCGAAACCCCGGGTGAGCTGATCCTGCGGCGCGATGTGGTGGTGGATGGTGATCGCGTCGAAAATGCCGATTTCGGTATCGACGCCCATGTACTGAAGATCGGAAACGCAACGATTACGGGCGCTGCAGGGTGCTCGGGCCGAAACACGTTCTCGTTCGACAACACGGATGTCGATCTGGGGACTGCGCCGACGTTCATCACAGCGCCCCCACCCGGACTGTGGAGAGCGGGGGATCGGCTGACGATCGACCTCGTGTGTGCCGCATCGGTCGGGTTCCGGATCCTGACGTACGTGGCCACCACGTTCGATCAGATTCCGCTCGAGTTCGAGCTTCCCCCCTTGCTCACGCTCGCATCCCTGATCGTTCACGACGGTCGGATGGAGTTCAGTTGGGGCGCCTATGTGGAACCGGTGATCGACTACGAGGCGGTCGTAGGTATCTTCTTCACGAAAGAGTGCGGGGACGACTGCGGACCGCGATGGTCGGCTCGCGTCTCTCCGGGTTGGGTCGACGCGAGCTCGACGATCGCGGTCGTGTTGTCACCGAGAGACCTCGAGGACCTCGGGATCTGGGATGACCGGCTCGCGATCGCGGCCGGAACGAGCTGGCTGGTCGTCGCCAACGTCACCGACGGAGTCGAGCGCAAGGGTGCTGGTCAGTCGGGCCTTGTCGAGGAGGCGGTGCCATGAGGTCGGCGCTGGTCGCCGCAATCGCCACGGTCGCCGCGGTCGTCACGGCGGGCTGCGCGGACTTCGAAGATCCGACGATCGTCTTAGACCTCCGCATCATCGCGGTGACGGCGACGCCGCCCGAGCAGGTGATCGACGTCGACCTGTCGGCGGACCCCGCGACGATCCTGGCCAGCGCGATCGATCAGCTGGGGCCCGTCGAGGTGTGTGCGACGGTGGCGGAGCCTGACCGGGCCGGCGCGCTGCGGTGGTCGATGACGGCATGCATCCCGGATAACGAGCGGTGCGATCCGACGCGGCCGAGCGAGCTGATCGCGACCGGGGTGGCGCCGGACCCGGAGGCGAGCGCGTCGCCGATCTGCGCGATCGCGATGCCGACGCCGGGGCTCGTCGCGGTCGCGGCGGACGCGCTGAAGGAGGACCCGGTGCACGGCGCGGCGGGTGTGAAGTTCAGGATCATGGTCGAGGTCGGGGACGACGACGGCGATCCGGCCGACGACGTGTTCTCGGAGAAGAAGCTGTCGCTCCAGGCGCGGATCCCCGAGGACCGGGTGCCGAACCACAACCCGGTGCTCGGCGAGCTCCAGTACCAAGCGCCGGAGCTGCATCGCCCGCAGTTCGGGACCTGCGGCTCGGGGGTTCCGCGGATCGTGGTGGCACCGAACACCGAGATCGACATGGTGCCGGCCGAGATCGACGCCACGCGCGAGAACTATCCGGCGGCGACGCTCGACGGCACGTTCGAGCGGTTCGACGAGTCGATCACGTACCAGTGGCTGGCGACGGCGGGTTCGTACGACACCGAGTGGACGGGCGGGACGCGCGACCCGTTCGGCAACGAGCCACCCCTCAGCGCGACGTGGCGGGCGCCCGATGTCGAGCGCTCGACCGAGGTCCAGCTGTGGATGATCCAGCGCGACGAGCGGGGTGGCGCGACGGTCTACCCGACCTGCATCGACGTGTTCCGGTGACGGCCATCGCGAGCCGTCGAACCGTGCGACGATGCGGCCATGATCAAGCTCGTGTGTGGATGGCTGTGTTTCGTCGCGCTGGCGTGTGCGAGTGACGGTGGCAGCGGTCCGGATCCCGGTGCGTTCGGGTCCGAGTGCACGACGGTCGTCGATACCGGGTCGACCGAGTGCGAGAGCGGCGTGTGCACCGACTCGTTCGACATGGTCGGCCATCCCGTGTGCTCGGTGACCTGCACGCCCGGTGACGACTCGACGTGCCCCGACGGGTCGGCCGGGAAGAAGTGCAACATGAAGGGGTACTGCAAGCCGTGACCGGCTCCGTGGTAGGGTGCGGGGCGGGGAACCGAGGTAACACCGGGTAAACGATGAGCACTTCTGACATCGCAGTGATCGGCGCCGGCAGCTACGGCACCTGCTTGGCGATGTGCTTCGGCAACGCGGGTCACCGGGTCAGCCTGTACTGCCGCAGCGACGAGCAGGCCCGCGCACTCGAGGAGTCGCGCACCAACGAGAACTACCTGCCGGGGTTCACGCTGCCGGACACCGTGCGCGCGAGCGCCGACCTCGAGGCGACGGTCAAGAACAAGCCGTTCGTGGTCGGCGTGACGCCGTCGCACACCGTGCGCGACATGTTCGGTCGTATCGGTAAGGTGATCGATCCCGACGCGATCGTGATCAACGCGGCGAAGGGACTCGAGGACGGCACGCTGAAGACGATCGACGCGGTGTATCGCGACGTCTTGCCACCGCGGATCGCGGACCGTGCGACGTTCCTGTCGGGACCGACGTTCGCGAGCGAGATCGCGGCCGGGCATCCGGCGGCGATCGTGCTCGCGGGCCGCGATGCGGAGAGCACGACGCTCGCGCAGGCGACGCTGACGACGTTGCACTTCCGGATCTACTCGACCGACGACGTGCTCGGCGTGCTGGTCGGCGGCGCGCTCAAGAACGTGATCGCGATCGGCGCCGGGATGTCGGACGGCATGGGCTTCGGCTCGAACACGCGGGTCGCACTGATCACGCGCGGGCTCGCCGAGATCACGCGGATCGGCGTCGCGCTCGGCGCCCACGCGCTGACGTTCGCCGGACTGTCGGGGATGGGCGACCTGGTGCTGACGTGCTCGGGCGATGCGTCGCGCAACCGGCGGGTCGGGCTCGCGCTCGGTCGCGGCAAGAAGCTGCCGGAGATCATGAAGGAGATGCGGCAGGTCGCGGAGGGCGTGAAGACCACGAAGGTCGCGTACGCGTTGACCAAGAAGATCGGCGTCGACTCGCCGATCATCGACACCATGTACTCGATCATCCACGAAGGCGTTCCGGCGCGCGAGGCGATCGTTCCACTGCTCGGACGCCCGGCGCGCGCGGAGCGCGAGTAGAGCGCACGTGCCCCTCGCCCGCCCCCTGGGCTACGTCCTCGACGACATCTTCGTGCAGCACCGCGCGCCGTCGGGACACCCCGAGCGCCCGGAGCGAGTGGTGGCGGTGCGCGAGGCGCTCGCCAAGGCGGGGATCGCCCAGCGCGGGACCCACGTGCCGATCCGCGCGGCCACCGACGACGAGCTCGCGCGGGTTCACGTGGCGAGCTATCTCGACGATCTCGCGAAGGTGGTGCCTGGGCACGAGGGCTGGCTCGATCCCGACACGTTCTACTCGCCGGGCACCTGGGATGCGGCGCGCGCCGCGGCGGGGTCGGCGTGCGACCTCGCGACGCGCGTACTCGATGGGGAGTACGCGCAGGGACTGGCCGTCGTGCGTCCACCCGGTCACCACGCGACGCGCGAGCGCGCGATGGGGTTCTGCCTGTTCAACAACGTCGCGGCGGCGGCGGCGGCGGCGCGCGCGGCGGGGGCGGCGCGGGTGGCGATCCTCGACTGGGATGTCCACCACGGCAACGGCACGCAGGACATCTTCTGGGACGATCCGGACGTCCTCTACCTGTCGGTCCACCAGTTCCCGTACTACCCGGGGAGCGGATCGCCGATGGAGCTCGGTGGCCCGAAGGCCACGGGTGCGACGATCAACGTCGGTCTGCCGGGCGGCGCTCACGATCGCGACTACCTCGCGGCATTCGATCACGTGTTCGTGCCGGCGATGCTCGCGTTCGCACCCGACCTGGTCTTGGTGTCGGCCGGGTTCGACGCGTTCGAGCACGATCCACTCGCCGGCATGCGCGTGACCAACGCCGGGTTCGCGGCGATGGCGCGGCGGATGCGCGCGGTGGCCGACCGCGTGGCCGGTGGCCGGATCGTCGCGGTGCTCGAGGGTGGCTACGATCTCGACGGGCTCGCCGGTGGCATGACCGGCGTGCTCTCGGCGCTCACCGAGCCCGCCGACCCGGCGATCCTCGACGCGCCGGTGGCGCTCCCCGCGACCGGCCCGGCGCGCGCCGCGATCGATGCCACGCTGGCCGCGCACGCCAGCGCGGGCCACCCGATCCCACCACCAGCGGTCGACGACGATGCGACCGGGACGGCCACGGGATCATGACCGGAGGCGAGCGAGGCCGTCTGGCCGAGTCGAGCGCGGAGGTCTATTCATGACCCGTCACCGCACCGCAGATCTCGAGGCGACCTCGTTCGGCGGGCGCTACACGCTGATCCGGCGGCTCGCCGTCGGCGGCATGGCGGAGATCTTCCTCGCGCGGCAGGCCGCGATGGCCGGGTTCGAGAAGCGTGTCGTGATCAAGCGGCTGCGCGCGGAGCTCGCCGACGACCCGCGCGTGGTCGAGATGTTCCTCGACGAGGCGCGCATCGGCGCGGTGCTCAACCACCCCAACATCGTCCACGTCTACGACGTCGACGAGCACGACGGCATCCCCTACATCGCGATGGAGTACATCATCGGTGAGGAGCTCAACGAGCTGTGCCGCCGCGGCATCGCGCAAGGACGGTTCCTGCCGCTCGAGCACGCCGTCGAGCTGATGCGGCAAGCGGCGGCCGGCATGGGGTACTTCCACGCCAAGCGCGGCGTCGAGGGTGCGGCCGATGCCAACGAGCCGCTCTCGATCGTTCACCTCGACATCTCGCCGACGAACCTGCTGGTCACCCAGGACGGCTTCCTCAAGGTGATCGATTTCGGGATCGCGACGTCGCGCGGCCAGCACTCGGCGCGCGACGTGTTGCCCGGCAAGCTCGGCTACATGTCGCCCGAGCAGGCCGGGCGCAAGCGCGTCGACCACCGCAGCGACATCTTCTCGCTCGGCATCGTGCTGTACGAGATCACGGTCGGCAAGCGACTGTTCCGCGGGACACCGCAGGACGTGGTCAACCGGCTCGTCGAGGCGCAGGTCGAGCCGCCGACGTTCGCGCGACGCAACTTCCCGAGTGCGCTCGAATCGATCGTGATGCGCGCGCTCGAGAAGCACGTCGAGGATCGCTACCAGAGCGCGTACGACCTCGCCGACGATCTCGAGGCGTTCTTGCGCGACGCCCGCATGCACTCGGGACCGGTGCGGATCGCGCGCTACCTCGACGCGCTGACCGCCGCGGCGGGTGGACCGCGCCGCGCCGAGCTGGCGGGCGAGGTGCCCGAGGCCGAGGACGAGCTCGATTTCGACAGCCACGTGTTCGACGGATTCGCCCCCTCGGAGGGCGCCCCCGGGCCGGAGCAATCGGCCGAGTGGGAGGATCTCGAGGAGCCCGAGGCCGACGTCGCCGCGGCGCTCGGGATGGAGCTCGCGGAGCTGCGGCTTTTGCGCACGCCCGTGCCGTTGCGATCGGTGGAGCTGCCGCCGCTAGCGCCCGAGGAACCCGAAGCTCCGCCTCGCGTGCACTCTCGACCGGTCACGGTGGAGGAGGGCGACGACGACGTCGACGAGGCGCAGACGCTCGATACGCCGGCACCGGTAGCTCGTCCGGCGCCGGTCGCTCGTCCGGTCGCGAACGCGACGCCGATCACGCGCGAGCCCGTTCCGGCTCCTCCGCCGGTACCGCCGGCGTCGCCGCGCCTGCCGTGGATCTTGGTGGGCATCCTGTGCGTGGCCGTTGCGGCACTCGTGGCGTATATCGTTACTAGGTGAGAGCGCGCGCGATCGACACGGTGCTGGCGGTGCTGGTGGCACCGATGGTGGCGTGCGGCTCGTGCTCCGAGACCCGAGACCCGCCGCTGCAGGATCACCAGCCGCAACGCCGGGTGATCGAGCCTCCGAGCGGCATCGTGCAAGCGGGTCCGCCGTACGTGATCGGCGCCGATGGCGTCGGCCCGTACAAGCTGAATCAGAGCGTGGCGTCGCTCGCCGATCGGCTCAAGGGTGGTCCCGGCATGATGCGGTTCGAGATCCCCGGCATCCTGCACGCGGGGTTGATCCGCGCCGAGGACGCCGGCGTGTTGATCGGCACCGAACCGACGGTCTCGGCCGCGAGCACGACCACGTTTCTCGCGGTGACCTCGGGCGAGGTCGCGCAGCTCGAGTCCGGCGTGCGCGTGGGGTCGTCGCTCGCCGACGTGCAGAAGCTGGGCGTCGCGCCCGACGATCCCGAGCGCGCACACGATCCGCACCTGGTGCTGTCGGCGATCGATCACGTGCGGTTCGTGATCGAGAACAAGCGCGTCGCGGCGATCGCGCTGATCGACGAGCCCAACGGCCCCACGGAGCCGGTGGCGTCGAAGTGCACGCGGCCCGAGACCACCCAGCGATCGACGTTCGGGATCTGTCTCGGCACCGGCGAGCTGGTCGAGAAGGATGGCGACGAGCTCGTGGTTCGCGCGGTCGAGGGCGACAAGGTGATCGCGCGCGCGTCGGCACCGGGATTGGTGTTCGCCGTTCCGCTGCGCGATCCGGCCGACGGCCACGACGAGCTGGTCGCGATCATGCGCGGCGGCGATGGCTTCCGGCGCACCTGGGCGATCTCGGCGTGGCGGCTCGACGGGGAGAGGCTGCAACGCTCGATCACGCTGCAGCCCATCTACCAGATCACCAACGCGCGGACGCGATGGATCGGGAGCGCGCTATCCGACATCGAGCTCTACCTGGAGTTGGCGAGCAAACCCGAGGGGATCGAGGTCGGAGGACTTCTGACCACGAGCGAGGACGGTCGGGTGCGATATGTCGTGGTGATCTCCACGAGCCTGGTTCCGCGTCGCCATCGGCGTACACCGGCGACCGAGATCGACGGTGGGGTGCCTCTGGATGCCGGTTTGTTCGAACGTTCCGGTGGTTCCGAGCAACCGTGAACGATGGACGTGTCAGGCCTACCCCTTTGCCACCTCTGGCTTTTTTGGCACAATTAGCGCTCGTGTCACGTCGAGCGGAATGGAGCTTCGCGAGGGCCGAGGTGTGAAGTTCCTCTGCGATCGCTGCAAGACTCGGTACTCGATCGGGGACGAACGCGTCCGCGGCAAGATCCTCAAGATCCGCTGTAAGAACTGCGCCAACGTGATCACGGTTCGCGAGGGGATGCCGGACGCGGACGGCGGCGTGCCTCGCAAGACGAACACGACCACCGCGATCCCACTCGTCCAGCAGACGCCGCTTCCCAAGACAGCCTCTCCCGCGCGGGCCGCGGCGCCAGCCAAGAACGCGCTCGGCGCGGCGTTCGCCTCGGCGATGACCCAGCCGCCGCCGGCGGCGCTCGAGGAGGAGTGGTACGTCTCGATCGACGGCGAGCAGGAGGGACCGTTCTCGCTCGCGGAAGCACAGCGCTGGGTCGCGGCGAAGCCGTTCGACGCCGACCTCTACTGCTGGAGCGAGGGCTTCGACGACTGGTTGCCCGTCGACAAGGTCAGCCACTTCCGCGGGCGGCGGAAGAAGCCAGCACCGCCGGCGATGCCGCCGCCCGTGCCCCGCAACGGACCCGGGCAGCCGCGCGCGATCACCGCCGCCGCGCCGCGCGGGATGCAGGTGGCCGCGATGGCCACACCCGAACCGGATCCCAAGCCGCTGTTCGCGGCCACCTTGGCGTCCCTCGAGAAGTCGGCTCCCGCGCCGAAGAAGCTGCCCGGTCTCGGCAGCATGCGCGCCGATGCGCGTAACGGTCGCGTCCCCGTGCCCGCCGCGGCCGAGCCGGTACCGACGACACGGGGTCTCGGTCTTCCCACGCCACGACCGGGTGCGTTGTCGAACGCGTTGCCGACGTTCGATGATCGCGACGAGCTCGACGAGGGCAAGACCCAGATCGAAGCGCCGACCTTCGACCCGCCCGCCAAGCCAACGGCGGAGCCCGCAGCCAACGCGTTCTCGCAGCCCCTCGGGTCGAGCGTCGGTCCTGGGCCCGCGGCGACCATGCCCGTGCCGGCGGCCGCTCCTCCGGCGGCGGCGGCTCCGGCTCGAGCCCGACCCCAGCGGTCGCTGTCGTCGCTCGTCGCCGAGCTCGAGGAGGAACCGGCGACGGTGCCATCCACCGATCCGGGCGCCGCCGCGGCACTGGCCGCCGCACTCGAGGCCTCGAAGGCTGCTGCGACGCCGACGCCGACGCCGGCGCTCGACGATGACGACGACGACGATGGCGACCTCGACATCGGCGAGGTGTCGCGCGTCGTCCGGATTGCCGACCTGATGAAGGCAAAGCCCGCCCCGGCGGCAGCGGCGGCACGCCGCACCGGGGCGGTTCCCAAGCTCAATGGCAGCGGATTGGTCCCGGTCCCGCTGATCGACGCGGTCGACGCCCCACCGAGCGCGAACCCGCTCGCCGAACCCTCGACCGAGATCCCGCCGATCGCCCCGGCCGTCGCCGCATCGCATCGCCGCGGGATGATCGCGCTCATCGTCGGCGCCGTGCTGCTCATCGGCGCCGCGGCCGCGTTCGTGTTCATCAAGCTCAACCGCGAGAACGGCGAGACCAGCCTCGGCGGCGAGTACACGCTCAACGGCCAGCGTCCCGACGATCCGATCCGTCGCATCATCGAGAAGTCCGGCTCGGCCGAGCCGGCCCCCAATCCGTTCATTCCGCCGCGGCCGATCATTCGACGACCGCCGGTCAAGCCGCCCGATCCTCCGCCGTCCGGCAACTCGCTCGGCGTCGACGACATCGAGTCGATGGCGCGCTCGACATCGAGCACCACGACGGCGTGCTTCCGTCGCGCGGATCGCGGCGCCGACGCGATCCGACTCGCGGACATCAAGAAGATCAAGGTGACGTTCAGGGTCGCGCCCGACGGCACGGTCAGTAACGTCACCCTGTCCGAGAAGGGGTCGAAGTCGCTGACGAGCTGCCTGACCCGGATGATCCAGGGCTGGCGGTTCAAGCCCAATTCGGGCGGCAACTTCGGGTTCGTGTTCGCGAAGCCGGGCTAGCCCGCTCGCGAAGAGAGGTCGCGCGCGACCTCGGCCATCTGCTCGGCCGCGAGCATTACGTCGTCTTCGGTGGTGTCGTGGCCGAACGACAGCCGCGCCATGCCGGCGTCCTCGGGGAGCCCGATCGCCTCGAGGATCGCCGAGGCCTTCTTGCCGTCGGACGCGCATGACGATCCGGTGGAGATGTAGACGCCACGGCTCGAGAGCACCGTGCGCAGGGCGGCGGCCGGCACGCCGGGAATCGCGAGCGCGAGGATGTGCGGGCAGCGTCGCTGGTCGGGGACGAGCTGGCGTGCCGTGATGCCGTGGCGCGCGAGCGTGCTCAGCACCTGCTGCGCGAGCTCGAGCCAGCGCGTGCGCATCCGCTGGAGCTCCCGGGTGGCGTGCTCGGCGGCGAGCCCGAGCCCGGCGGCTCCGGGGGCGTCCTGGGTGCCTCCGCGCAAGCCACCCTGTTGACCGCCGCCGACCCACAGCGGTGCGATGCGTGCCGACCGGCGCAGCCACAGCGCGCCCGTGCCCTTGGGGCCGTGCACCTTGTGACCCGCGATCGCGATCGAATCCGCGCCGAGGGTCTGGGCGTCGATCGCGATCTTGCCGAACGCCTGGGCCGCGTCGACGTGGATGTGACACGCCGGATTGGCCGCTCGCACCGCGGCCGCGATCTGCGCGACCGGTTGGACGACGCCGATCTCGTTCTGCACCATCACGACCGCCGCGACCGCCGCCGTGCGCGCGGCGGCCGCGAACGCCTCGGGATCCACCACGCCAGTGGCGTCGGGCGCGATCTGGACGATCCGTCGATCGCCGGCCAGCGCGTTCGCGGTCGCCGCGATCGCGGGATGCTCGATCGACGTGATCACGACGTCGCCGCTCTCGCGTGCTCGGGCGGCACCGAGCACGGCGAGCGCGTCGGCTTCGGTGCAGCCGCTGGTCCACACGATGTCGCCGATGCCACCGCGATCGCCGAGCGCGGCGAGCAGTCGACCGCGCGCGGTCTCGATGTGGGCGCGCGCCGCGGCCCCCTGCGGATGCGCGGCGCTCGGGTTGCCCCACGCGGTGCGCATGACCTCGGTCATCAGGGCGAGCACGTCGTCGGAGATCCGGGTCGAGGCGGCGTTGTCGAGGTAGATTGGCGGCATCGATCTAGGCGTCTACCTCCATTTTCCCTGGTGCCGCAAGCTGTGCCCGTACTGCGACTTCGCGGTCGAGGTCGGCGAGCCGCCCCACCAGGACTATCTCGCGGCGATCGCGAGAGAGCTGGACGACCGCGCGGCCGGGTTCGAGCGCCACGAGCTGGTGTCGATCTATCTCGGAGGGGGAACCCCGTCGCTGTGGCGCGTCGATTGTCTGGCCCGCGCGATCGAGATGATCAGCGCCCGTCTGACCGGCGCCGTCCGAGAAATCACGATCGAGGCGAATCCGACGGACTGCGACGCCGACCACCTGGCCGGGTGGCGCGACGCGGGCATCACCCGGTTGTCGATCGGCGTGCAGTCGTTCGAGCCTTCGGCGCTGGTCACGCTCGGCCGCGATCACCGGTTCGGCGACGGGCGCGCGGCGATCGATCGGGCGCTCGATGCGGGCTTCGAGATCTCGAGCGATTTTATCTTGGGCGTCCCCGGTGCTCGTGACCTCCAGCTCGACACGCGGCCCGATCACCTGTCGATCTACGAGCTGACGATCGAAGAGCGCACGGCGTTCGGCAAGCGCGTTCGCGACGGTCGGCTGGTTCCGCTCTCCGAAGACGCGCTCGCCGAGCTCTACACGACCACGCACCATCGCCTGCTCGACGAAGGCTACGAGCACTACGAGATCAGCTCGTACGCACGCCCCGGTCATCGCGCCGTGCACAACTACCTGTACTGGCGCGGCGAACCGTACCTCGGGCTCGGGGTCGGTGCCGCGTCGCTCGAGGTGGCTTCCGACGGTTCGGCGATCCGCGCGACCAACCCTCGCCGATGGGCCGACTACGCCCGCGCACCCGGCACACCCGCCGAGGTCGTTCGCGCGAATGCGCGCGAGATGGCGATCGATCGCGCGTGGCTCTCGATGCGCACCTCGGATGGCATCGCGACGACCGATCTGGGCCACTCGCTCGTCGCCTGGCTACTCGAAGAGGGCCTGGGCGAGCAGCGCGAGGTCGCGGGCGTGCAACGGATCTGCCCGACTCTCCGGGGCTTTCTGCTTGCAGATCGGATCGCCGCACGCATCGTGCAAAGCTTGGATGACGGCCCCGAGGCTGCTTTGTAAGCTCGACGACGATGTCCTCCTCCGACCTATCACGGCGCTCGCAGAAGATCCTGCACGCCGTGGTCACCGAGTACCTGCACGGTGGCGATCCGGTCGGTTCGCGGACGGTGACACGCAAGCACGACCTCGGGTTGTCGCCGGCGACCGTGCGCAACGTGATGGCCGACCTCGAGGAGATGGGACTGCTCGAGCAACGCCACTCGTCGGCGGGCCGCGTGCCGACGCCCTCTGGCCTGAGGTTCTTCATCGACAGCTTGCTCAAGGTGCGCGGGCTGTCGTCTGCGGAGAAGGACGAGATCCGCCACCGCGTGTCGGCGCCGACGCCCGAGGAGGTCGTCCAGCGCGCGTCGCGACTGCTGAGCGATCTCACGCAACACGCGGCCGTGATCATCGCGCCGGATCCGGACAGCCAGCGACTCGGACAGATCGAGTTCGTGCCGCTGCGCGACGGCAAGTTGATCGCCGTGCTGGTGACGGCGGACGGCCGGATCGAGAACCGTCTGATCCTCGACGATGTCGATGCGGCGCGCCTCGAGCGCATCCACAACTACCTGAACGACCTGCTCGCCGGGATGACGCTCGACGAGATCCGCGAACGCGTCGTGCGCGAGCTCGCCGAGGACAAGAACCGGTACGACGAGATCATCGCCGCGGCGCTGCGGCTCGGCCACGCGGTGTTTGTCGATGGTGGAGACCGAGCCGCCGACGTGCTGGTCAGCGGTCAGGCCAACCTGCTCGACGATGCGCTCGCGCAGGACCGCGCCCGCGAGTTGCTCCGTACCCTGGAAGACAAGGAGACCTTGATCCGGCTCCTCGAACGCACGCGTACCGCCGCGGGGATCCAGGTGTTTCTCGGAGCCGAGACCGCGTTGACGGCCCTGCAGGGGAGCTCGGTGATCGCGATGCCCTACGGTCCCGAGGACCAGGCGATCGGTGCACTCGCGGTGATCGGTCCGATGCGCATGAACTACGGCAAGGTGATGTCGGTCGTCGACGTCACCGCCGATGCCGTGTCCCAGCTCCTCGCCGAGTTGGGCCGCGACCAGACCTGATGTGAATCTCGGTCGGGGCCTGGTTCGATCCCAGAAAGCTGGTTATGGTCGGAGGGATGAGCGAATCCACCCCCGACGACCCCCCGGTCCCGGCTCCGGGTGCCGCGCCGCCGGTCGCGGACGACGCGGACTCCGACGAGATTCCGGTGGAAGTCGAGGCCGCCGATGCGCCCGCGGCGCCCGCCGCTCCTCGAGCCAAGGCACCGCCCGAGCCTGTCGACCTGGAGGCAAAGGTCGCGTCGCTCGAGAAGGCGAGGAAGGACACCTGGGATCGCTATCTGAGAGCCGCTGCGGATCTCGAGAATCATCGCAAGCGCTCGCGGCGTGACATCGAGGACGCGCGCTACGACGCCAAGATCAAGACGCTCAAGGAGATGCTCCCCGTCGTCGACAACCTCGAGCGCGCGATCGAGCACGCCGCGCAGGGGGATGGCAAGGAGGGCACCAAGGACCCGATCGTCGAGGGCGTCCAGCTCGTGCTCCGCCAGTTCCAGACCGCGTTCGAGCGTCTCGACGTGGTCGCGGTCGAGGCCCAAGACCAACCGTTCGATCCCAACGTGCACGAGGCGATCTCGCAGCAGGAGAGCGAAGCGCCTCCCGGTACGATCGTCCAGGTGCTGCAACGGGGCTACAAGATCGGCGAGCGCCTGCTGCGTCCGTCGCTCGTCGTCGTGGCCAAGCCGCAGGCCAAGCCGGCCGAGCCGGCCGAGCCGGCCGAGCCGGCCGAGCCGGCCGAGCCAGTCGAACCGGCCGAGTCCGAGTAGCCCGCACATGTCGCGCGTCGTCGGCATCGATCTGGGCACGACGAACTCGTGCGTCGCGGTGATGGATGGCGACGCGCCCGCGGTGATCGCGAACTCCGAGGGCGCACGCACCACGCCGAGCGTGATCGGGTTCGCCCAATCGGGCGAGCGCCTGGTCGGGCAGGCGGCCCGGCGCCAGGCGATGACCAACCCGGAGAACACCGTGTATGCGGTCAAGCGCCTGATGGGGCGCAAGTTCGACGACGAGCAAGTCCAGCGTCACCTGCTGACCTCGCCGTACGAGATCGTCGCCGCCGAGAACGGCGACGCTCACGTGCGGATCCGCGGGCGCGACTACTCGCCGCCGGAGATCAGCGCGCTGGTGCTGCAGAAGATGCGGCAGACCGCCGAGGACTGGATCGGCGACCAGGTCACCGAGGCGGTGATCACCGTGCCGGCGTACTTCGACGACGCCCAGCGCCAGGCCACCAAGGATGCCGGCCGGATCGCCGGGCTCAACGTGCTGCGGATCGTCAACGAGCCCACCGCCGCGGCGCTGGCCTATGGCGTCGAGACCGAGGGTGCGCAACGCGTCGCCGTCTACGACCTCGGCGGCGGCACGTTCGATATCTCGATCCTCGAGCTCGCGGATGGCGTCTTCCGCGTGCGCTCGACCGCGGGCGACACGTTCCTCGGCGGCGAGGACTTCGACAACGCGATCGTCGAGCACCTGCTCGCGATGTTCGCCGACGCCAACGGCGGGATGGATCTGCGCGGCGATCGGATGGCGCTGCAGCGTCTCAAGGAGGCCGCCGAGCGCGCCAAGATCGAGCTGTCGAGCGGGTTCTCGACCGAGGTCAACCTTCCGTTCATCGCCGCCGGAGAGGGTGGGCCGCGCCACCTGCAGACGGTGATCGAGCGCGATCAGCTCGAGCAGCTCGTCGAGCCACTGGTCCAGGCGTCGCTCGATCCGTGCCGTCGCGCGCTCGAGGACGCCGGGATGACGGCCAACGACATCGACGTCGTGATCTTGGTCGGCGGCCAGACCCGGATGCCGCGGGTCCACACGCTGGTCGCCGAGATGTTCGGCAAGGAAGCGTCGCGGCGGGTCAACCCCGACGAGGTGGTCGCGATCGGCGCGGCGATCCAGGCCGGCGTCCTGACCGGCGAGGTCCAGGAGGTGCTGCTCCTCGACGTCACGCCACTATCGCTCGGTCTCGAGACCGGTAACGGCATCTTCACCCGGTTGATCCCACGCAACACCGCGATCCCCGCGCGCGCGACCGAGATCTTCACGACCGCGGTCGACAACCAGCCGTTCGTCAACGTCCACGTGCTCCAGGGCGAGCGCGAGATGTGCGTCGACAACAAGTCGCTCGCGCTGTTCGAGTTCACCGGCATCCCGCCGGCGCCGCGCGGTGTGCCCAAGATCGAGGTCGCGTTCGATCTCGATGCCGACGGGGTGCTCAGCGTGAGCGCGCGCGATCACGGCACCGGCAGGGTCCAGCGCGTCACCGTGACGCCGTCGACCGGGTTGTCGGAATCCGACATCGAACGACTGGTCAACGAGGCCTCCGACATGGCCGACGCCGACCAGGTGCGACGTCTGCTCGCGGAGTCCCGCAACAAGGGCGAGGGCCTGCTGTACTCGTCGGAGCGCGCCCTCGAGGAGTTCGGCGGATTGTTGCCGGACGACGAACGCGTGTTCCTCGCCACCGAGCTCGAGGACTGCAAGGCCGCGCTCGACGCCGACGACCTCGGCTACGTGCAGGATGCCGTCGCGCGTCTCGAGGTCGCGGGGCAACGGATCGGCGAGGCGATCTACGCTGCCGCCGAGCCGGCTCCCGATCCGCTCGACGGCGACGACGGCGGCATGGACGGCGGCTAGCATGGCGAGGCGAAAGCGCGACTATTACGCGGTGCTCGGTCTCACCAAGGACGCGAGCTCGAGCGAGATCAAGCGCGCGTTTCGCGAGCTCGCCCGCCAGCACCACCCCGACGTCGGCCCCGACGACGACGGCGAACGGTTTCGCGAGATCAACGAGGCGTACGCCGTGCTGTCCGACAAGGACGCGCGTGCACGCTACGACCGCTGGGGTCACCCCGACGACGCCAGTGGGCTGTCGGCGGTGGTCGACGCCGCGCAGGAGATCATCAACGACGTGTTCCGGCGACGACGCGGGACGCGCAAGACCCGCGGGAAGGACATCCGCTACACGCTCGAGGTCGGGTTCGAGGAGGCCGTGTTTGGCGCCACCAAGACGATCGACGTCCCCGACGGTCGCGGCAAGACCAAGTCCGTCACGGTCGTGATCCCGCCGGGCCTGAAGCCCAACACGGTGAAGACGCTCAAGGGAGATGGCGAGCCCGGTAAGAACGGCGGTGCCGCCGGCGATCTCGTGATCATGATCCGCGTCGCCGACCACGCGACGTTCGAGCGCGACGGCATCGACATCCGCAGCGAGCACACGATCTCGTTCACCCAGGCAGCGCTCGGCGCGGTGATCGACGTGCCGACGCTCGACGGTGTGGTCAAGATGCGGATCCCCGAGGGCACGCAACCCGGACGCGTGTTCCGGATCCGCGGGCGCGGCGTGCCCCAGGCAGCGGGCGCGAACGCCCCGCGCGGCGATCACTTGGTTCATGTCCAGATCGAGGTGCCGACCGAGCTGTCGGCGCGCCAGCGCGAGCTGCTCGAGGAGCTCGCCAAGACCAGCGGCGAGCACGACCGGCCGGCACCGCGACGTCGCCTCCTGGATCGCGTGCGCAGCCTGCTCGACGAGTGATGCCGATGCTCGGGCGCGTGATCCTGTTGGCTTTGCTCGCGACGGCGTGCGGGCCGAAGGCGCCGGAGCTGCCGTGGATCGAGCACGATGTCGGCCGACAGCTCGGGGGATCGACCCACGATGTCGGTGCGGCGTCAGGCTCGGCCGCACCGGCTCCGACCGTCGACATCTCGAAGCTCGACCTCGCGCACCTCGACGCCGCGGCGATCGACGAGCTCGACGAAGCCACCGCGCGTGCGGTGGTCGACAAGCTCGGCGACGCCGCACCAGCCGGCAGGGTGGCGCTGCGCGCCGCGCGGCTGGCGTGGCACCGTGGTGATGCCGCCCTCGCACGATCGCTGGTCGCGCGCGCGACCACCGCCGCCGACGGGGCGCGCATCGCGGACGCCGCACACGCGCTGGCCACCGCGATCGCCGAGCCGCCGGTATCACCTCGTACGATCGCCGTCCTGCTTCCGCTCTCGGGACGGTTCGCCTCGATCGGCAACGAGCTCGAGCTCGCGATCAAGCTCGCACCGGCGAGCGGCACGACGTGGCTGTTCCTCGATACCCGCGGAGATCCCCAGACCGCCGCCGCGGCGGTCGATCAGGCGATCGCGAAGGGGGCGGCCGCGATCCTCGGTCCGGTCGGCGTGCGGACGGCGCTGGCGGCGGCACGCGTGGCCGCGATGCGCGGGATCCCGATCGGCCTGCTCGCCCCGGCCGATGGTGCCGATCCGGCGAGCGGCGTGTTCCGGCTGGTCGGCTCGCCCGGCGACGAGGGCCGCACGGTCGCCCGGCTCGCGCGCGACGAGGGCTTCCCGACGGTGGCGGTGCTGTCACCACGCGACGACGTCGGTGGTGACGCGGCGGCCGCGTTCGTCGCCGAGGCCGAGCAGCTCGGGCTCGCCGTCACCGCGCAGGGCACCTACGATCCGACCGGCGGCAACCTGCAGCCCGACGTCAAGGCATTCCTCCAGCTCGACCCGACGAAGAATCCGGCGCTCGCCGATCACCTGGCGCGCCACGGCAAGAAGGGTTGGAAGACGTTCACCCCGGATCTCTCGTACTCGCTGCTCTACATCCCCGATCGCTACGATCGCGCCGCTCTCGTGGCCGCGTTCTTGCCGTACTACAACGTCGAGCTACGCACGACCGAGTTCCCCGATGCCGATCGGCTGCGGCGCAAGCACGGTGGCGTGATGCCCCAGGTCGTCCAGCTCGTCGGCGGGGCAGGGTGGCATCACCCGTCGCTACCGCTTCGCGGAGGCGCGGCGGTCCAGGGGGCGCTGGTCGTCGACGCGTTCGCGTTCGATGCCGGCGGCGATGTCGGAGGCGATGCCGCGGCGGGGTTCGCGTCGGCGTTCCAGGCACGCACGCGCCGGTTGCCGGGGACGGCCGCGGCCGAGGTCTACGACGCCGCGACGTTGATCGCGCGTGCGCGCCAGGAGGTCGGCAACGCCCCCGACGTTCGCGCGGCGCTTCGTGCGGCCCTGGCTCGCGTCAAGCTCGACGACGGCGCCTGTGGCCCGTCGGCGATGACGTCCGGCGGCGAGCTCGTACGAACCTCGCCGCAGATCCTCGAGGTCGAGGGGGACCAGTTCGTCGTCGCGATGTGATCGGGGTAAGCTGACGACGGTGCACACGCGTCGCGAGCTCGCGATTCACGTCGGGTTGTTCCTGGCGTGTTGCGTGACCACGTGGTGGGCCGCCGAGATCAGCGACCCCGGCAGCGGCGTGTACTTCGCGGGCACGCTGATGCTGATCCTCGCGTGCCACGAGGCAGGCCACTACGTCACCAGTCGGTGGCACGGTGTCGAGACCTCGCTGCCGTACTTCATCCCGCTGCCGCCGGTGATCTCGCTCGGGACGCTCGGCGCGGTGATCAAGATGACCAAGCCGATCGACGATCGCAACCAGCTGTTCGACGTCGGCGCCTCGGGCCCGATCGCCGGATTGGTGATCGCGATCCCGCTGCTCGTCATCGGCCTTTACCTCTCGGACCTCGGGCCGCCGAATCCCAACGGCGTGATCGAGGGCAACTCGATCCTGTACGCCCTCCTCAAGCTCGCCGTGTTCCATCAGTGGCTGCCCGGCAACGGCATCGACGTCCAGCTCCACCCGATGGCGTTCGCGGGCTGGGTCGGCCTCTTGATCACGATGATCAACCTGATGCCGATCGGGCAACTCGACGGCGGTCACGTCGCCCGTGCGGTGCTCGGCGGCCGCCACGAGAAGTTGTCCGAAAGGTTACACGTCGTGTTGCCGGTGGTCGGTTTGGTCGTCGGCGCGGTGATGTTCGCGATCGCGCGTGGTGCCGGTCGCGACATCGAAGGAGCGCTGTCGTACGCCAAGTTCGGCGTGATCCCGTGGCTGACCTGGACGCTCCTGCTGGCGTTGATGCGCCGTCAGGCGGGCGAATACCACCCACCCGTCGGCGAGACTCCGCTCGATCCCGCGCGACATCGGCGCGCGATCGGGATGCTGATCGTGTTCTGCCTGATCGCCACTCCGGTGCCGTTTCGACCGGTCCTGTGACAGGATGAGGTCGTGGCGGACGGCGACGATCAACTCCATGACCGACCGGTTCGCCGACGAAGAACTTCGCTCCGGGAGTTCGTGATTCGCCTGCGAGGGCCGCGCGCGAAGCCCGAGGAACCAGCGGCTCCCGCGGATCCCGCAACTTCCACGTCTCGAACGTGCCCGAAGTGTGGTGCCGCGCAACGGGAGGGCGACCGTGCCTGCCGCAAGTGCGGCCTCCGCGCGGAGCGCATGGGGAACTTCGCGGCGATTCGCGATGCCTCGGTCCCCGAGGTGCTGCACAAGGCGTGGGAGCGTGTCGACGCGCAATGGGACGACACCACCGCGCACGACGAGCTGATCCGCCTGGTCACGCAGAACAGCGCGTACGCGTGGGCGGCCGCGAAGTATCGCGATCGCACCGATGACATCGGCAAGGCGCAACTCGATCGCGTGCGGAAGGCGGCCGAGGTGACGATGATGCACGCGGCGACGGTGCGTCCGGCGAAGAAGGGGCCGTCGCCGTACCGCTCGGTCGCCCTGCTGCTCGCGGTCCTGGTCGCGCTCGCGATCGCGGGCCTCGTCTACACGATGGCCGTCCGCAACCGGCACCCGACCGCGACGCCACCATCCACACCGCCGACGGTCGGACCCACGACGTCGCCGACGACGGCACCGTCGCCGGCGACGGCACCGTCCCCGCCGCCCACCACGCCGCAACCCGCGACGCCGCCGAGCACGCCGGCATCCGAGACCTCCGACCCGACGCCCGCATCCCCCCCGAGCGGCGGCTGAGGTAGGGTTCGACCGTGCCCCAGGTCGACTTCGCCGAACGGCAGCTGACGCTGAAGATCGTTTATTACGGTCCGCCGCTGTCGGGGAAGACGAGCAACCTCCGCGCGCTCCACGCCGCGGTCGACAAGCTCAACCGCGGGCGCCTGATGACGCTCGACACGCGCGACGATCGCACGCTGTTCTTCGATCTGCTCCCGATCTTCTTCCGGACCTCGGGGTTCTCGTTCCGGTTCAAGGTGTACACGGTGCCCGGTCAGCCGGTGCACGAGGCCACGCGCAAGATCGTGCTCACCGCCGCGGATGGCGTGGTGTTCGTGGCCGACTCCGATCGCGAGCAGCGCGAGGCCAACCAGCGGTCGTGGTCGAACCTGACGGCGAACCTGGCCGCGCTCGGCCTGACCGGGATCCCGATCGTGGTCCAGTACAACAAGCGTGACCTCGACAGCGCGGTGCCCCTCGCCGAGGCCGAGCGTTTCGGGGTGGATGGACTGGAAGAGGCCTGCGCGCACCAGGGTGTAGGAGTCGTCCGGACCTTCTTCGAGATCGCTGCGAAGACCTGGGATTCGCTGGGGACGGAGCTCAACCTGTCCGAGCGGTTGGGGATCGATCGCGACGCCTTCCAACGGGCCCTCGCGGACCACGTGGGGGGCGACCCGCAGGCGAAGGAACCTGGTAAGATCCCTGAGTGAACGGCCCCGGGCTGTTGCTGGAACAGCCGATCGAGCTCGATCGTTTGGTGCCCCCCGACGAGCTCGCTGACTTACTCGACGCGATTGGTCGTGCGCTCGAGTGTCGGATCGCCGTGTTCGACCGCACGGGGACCCGGATCGCCGGATCGGAGGCTGCCGGGCCGCCGACCCACGAGTTCGTGCACGACGGGGTGCGGCTCGGCCGTCTCGCGGTCACCGGGGGCCGGTCCGCCGACGCGCTCGAGCTGGTCACCGAGGCGCTCGGCCTCCTGGTCCACCACGCCCACGCCCGCGAGCTCGCCGCGCTCACCCACGAGGAGGCGATGCGGGTGACGTTCGGCGAGCTCACCGAGCACAACCAGCGGCTGTCCCGTGCGGTCGCGCGACTCGAGGAGCTCGACCGG
The DNA here is from genome assembly GCA_963772655.1 of uncultured delta proteobacterium. Taxonomy (GTDB): domain Bacteria; phylum Myxococcota_A; class Polyangia; order Haliangiales; family Haliangiaceae; genus JABFXX01. The sequence goes on along the minus strand of CAVYYE010000002.1, from coordinate 1,863,979 downwards.
CTCAAGTCCAACTTCCTCGCGACCATGTCGCACGAGCTGCGCACGCCGCTGACCAGCGTGATCGGCTACGCCGAGATGATGGCGGAGGGGCTCGCGGGACCGATCACCACCGAGCAGAAGGATTACCTGACCACGATCCTCGGCAAGGCCGACCAGTTGCTCGGTCTGATCACGGCGGTGCTCGACGTCGCCACGCTCGAGTCGGGGCAACTCGCGATGGACCGCTGCGCGCTGTCGCTGTCCGATGTCGTGGTCAACGAGGTGGCGGTGTTCGCCGCTCAGGCACATCGGCGCGGGATCGCGATCCAGGTCGACTCGTGCTCCGAAGCCACGGTGTTCGGCGATCGCCGCAAGATCCGCCAGGTGGTGTCGAGCTTGCTGTCCAACGCGGTCAAGTTCACGCCCGACGCCGGCAAGATCGGGGTCGCGGTGCGCCAGGGGCCCCTGGCTCCCAACGACGAGGATGCCGCATCGGCGGTGCAGCTCGTGGTCACCGATTCCGGGATCGGGATCTCGCGCGATCAGGTCGCGAAGATCTTCGAGCCGTTCTTCCAGGTCGATTCGTCGTCGACCCGCGCGTTCGGAGGGACGGGACTCGGACTGACGTTGGCGAAGGCGTACGTCGAAGCGCACGGTGGCCGGATCTGGGTCGACACGATCCCCGGCCAGGGCTCGACGTTCGTCGCGACGTTTCCATCGACCGCCACGAAAGTCGCCGCCCCGGGCGCGAGACCGCCCCCGGAGGCCACTTCGTGATTCACGAGCCGCGGCTCGCGATCCCGCTAGCCATCCTGTGCGTGGTGGTGTCCGCATTCTGTTCGGGCACCGAGGTCGCGCTGTTCTCGCTTCGCCGTGTCGATCGCGAGCAGCTGTCGAGCTCGAACCTCGGTGTCGATCGCCTCATCCTCAGGATGCTCGAGCATCCGCGTCGCCTGATCGTCACCGTGTTGATCGGGAGCCAGGCGATGAACGCGCTGCTCTCGGTGATCGTGTTGTCGATGGTGATCGAGCACGGTCCCTACGAATCGCTGTGGGCGAACGCGGGGATCGCGCTCGGCATCACGTTGCCGCTGGTCGTGCTGCTGTCGGAGGTGACATCGAAGACGTTGGCCGCCAAGTCGCCGCTCCGGTGGTCGCGCGCGACGGCCGGCCTGTTGCAGCTTCTCTACTGGATCATCGCGCCACTCCGGGTGGTGATCCACGTCGCGACCGAGATCGTGCTCCGGCCGCTCGGTGAATCGGCACGCACACGTCCGGCGCGCGATCTGTCCGAGGAGGAGTTTCGCACGCTGGTCGATGCCGGCTCCGCGCAGGGTCAGGTCGACGCCCGCGAGCGCCGCCTGATCCACCGCGTGTTCGAGTTCAACGACAAGAACGTCGGCCAGGTGATGACCCCGCGCGCTCGGATGTTCGCGGTGTCGTACGACCTGCCGGCGCAGAGGCTGGTCAAGGAGCTCGCGCAGCGAGGGTTCTCGCGCGTGCCCGTGTATCAGAAGTCCCTCGACAACGTCCGCGGCATCATCAACGCCAAGGACCTGGTGCGTACCGCGGCGAAGCAACCGCTCGGGCGGCCGCTCAACGAGCTGTTGCACGAGCCGCTGTTCGTGCCGCGCACGACACCGGTCAAGCGACTGTTTCTGACCTTCAAGGAGAAGAAGGTCCACATGGCGATCGTGGTCTCCGAGTACGGCAAGGTCCTCGGGCTGGTCACGATGGACGATCTGCTGGCACAGATCTTCGGCGCCCTGCGCGACGAGCGCGCCGAGTTGCAGAGCTCGATCCCGCCGGGGCGGTTGCGCGTCCGCACGCCGCCCGCCGGCGTTGTCGTGCGTCCGGGATCGAGCCCGGCGGATAGCGGTCCGGTCGCGCGCGAGGACGAGTCGGCTCCGTTCCGTCGCCACCACTCGTTCGACGAGGTCACCCCTCCCGCGGTCGACGTGCAGGAGATGCTGAACGGGAACAAGGGGAGGTTCGACTAGCCATGACCGGAGGCGAGCGAGGCCGTCTGGCCGAGTCGAGCGCGGAGGTCTGTTCATGACCGGAGGCGAGCGAGGCCGTCTGGCCGAGTCGAGCGCGGAGGTCTGTTCATGACCGGAGGCGAGCGAGGCCGTCTGGCCGAGTCGAGCGCGGAGGTCTATTCATGACGTCGTCGACGTTCGGCCTCTTGCTCGGCGGTTGTGCCCTCGCGGACGCGTTCTTCGTCGCCTCCGAGGTCGCCCTCAGCGCGTGCGACCGTCCGCGGCTGCGCGCGCGCGCCGCGTCGGGACGGGTTCGCGCGGCCCGCGCGGAACGCATGCTCGCCGTCCCGCAGGTCACCCTCGCGACCACGCTGGTCGGCGCCAACCTGGCCCTGCTGATCGCCGTGCTGGCGGTCGCGTTCGCTCTCCACGACACCGGCACGCCGCTGCTGTGGGCGCCGGTCATCGTGGTGCCTCCGATGCTGGTCATCGGTCACCTGGTCCCCAAGGCGATCGTGCAGGCGCACGCCGACTCGGTGGTCGACCTGATCGCGAACCCGCTCAAGCTGATGTCGTTCCTGCTCCGCCCGATCGTGATGGTGGTCGGCGCGTTCGCGACCATGGTCACCAGGCTGACGCGCACCGATCGCAAGAAGGCCTTCGTCACGCGCGACGAGCTCGCGCTGCTCATCGAGAGCGAGCCCGAGACCGACAAGCCGGAGATCACCGCCGACGAGCGCGAGATGATCGCGAACGTCTTCGAGCTCTCCGAGTACCAGGTCGAGGAGCTGATGGTCCCGCTGTCGGAAGTGCTCGCGTTGCCCGAGGACGCGCCGATCTCCGAGGCGGCGCTCGAGATCGCCGACAAGCAGCACTCGCGGATGCCGATCTACCGGTCGCGGGTCGACGACGTGGTCGGCATCGTCCACGTGTTCGACGTGCTCCAGGCCGCGACGACCGACCACAAGGCCGCGGAGACCCGCACCGTCGGCAGCCTCGCGCACCCGCCGACCTACGTGCCGGAGACCATGAAGGCCAGCGACGTGCTGGTCCAGCTGCAGAGCGAGCAGACGCACCTCGCGATCGTCGTCAACGAGTACGGCAAGGCGGTCGGCATCTGCACGATCGAGGATCTGCTCGAGATCATCGTCGGCGATATCGAGGACGAGTACGACGTCGAGCCGTCGCCGATCAAGGCCGAGCGTCCCAACGTGTGGCGGATCGAGGCGCGGACCCCGGTCGACCGGCTCAACTCCGAGCTCGACCTCGGGCTGCCCGAGAGCGAGGACTACGAGACCGTGGCGGGGTTCTTGATCGAGAAGCTACGGCGGATCCCGGATCCCGGCGAGACGCTCGCGTTGCCGGGGATGACGATCGAGATCGTCGAGGCGTCCGACCGCGCGATCGAGGTCGTGCGGATCGTCAAGCGCAAGAAATAGGCGTCGCGAGCGTCGGAAGCGACGCCGGGCACCACGGACTCAGGGGCACGCCATCGCGCGATCGGTGCCCTCGAGCTCCCACGCCACGCAGTTGTTCGCGATCGTGACCTTCACGGTATCGACGCCGCGCAGGGTCATCGACCCCGTGGCGCTCTGGCCGGCGACCGCGATCGTGCCCGACACCAGCGCGCCCCCCACGCCGACCAGCTCGAGGCCGCTGTTGCCGTGCTCGCACGATGTCGAGTTGCAGTCCATGTAGAGGTCGGAGCGCACGGCGACGCCGAGCTGGTCGGTGGTCAGATCCATGTCGAGGTCGGTGAACTGCGGCCCGACCACGAACACGCCATCCCACGACGTCGAGAACGCCTGGGTTCCGATCGAGAACTGCGAGAACTCGTAGCGCGAGTCCTTGTTGAAGTTGTAGCCGAGGTCGCCCCAGCCGGCGGGGTTCTCCAGCGTGGCGGTGCCCTCGATGTCGGTGCCGTCCATCGTCGTGCAGCCACCGGTGATCGTCACCGTCAGGTTGGAAGCGTCCTCGACGATCGTCGGACACGGATCGGTGCCGAACGGATCGTCGAACGACAGGATCTGGCCCTGCGCCTGGAAGCCTTCACTCGCCGACGCCGCCGACACCAGACGCGCGATCTCGACGTCGGTGCGATCGGCGAACACCAGCGTGGGTTGGACGTCGGTGCTGCCGCCGGCCCCACATCCGGCGACGCACGCGAGCAAGCAAACACGAAACGACGATGAACCCATCGTGAACCCTCCAGCCGACAGCTCGAGCACCCATCGTGCCACGCCTCGAGCACCGCGACTGGCGGACGATCGCCAGGTCTGTGACCGCACGTTCACGCGGGTGTCGTGCCGTCGCGTGTAGGCGCGTGTGCCGACGGGTGCCGACGAAACGGGGTAGAGTGCGCGGCAATGGATCCGGATCGGCTGCTCGACATCCTCGGGCGCGTGCGCGAGGGGACGCTGTCTCCCCAGGAGGCTGCGCGACAGCTCGGCGATCTCCCGTATGCGGAGGTCGCGCACGCCGTCGGCCGGTCGGTGATCGATCACCACCGCGAGCTCCGCACCGGCATTCCCGAGCTGGTGTACGGCGCGACCAAGACCGCCGACCAGATCGCCGCGGGTCTGCGCGAGCTGACCCGGGTCGCCGGAGCCGCGATCGCGACACGCGTCGATCCGGACAAGGCGCGCGCGGTGAAGACGCTCGTTCCCGAAGCCATCGTGCACGAGCTCGCCCGCGTGGTCGCGCTCGGTGCACCTCCGGCGCGTCCGGCCGCGCGCGACATCGCGGTCGTGTGTGCGGGCACCAGCGATCTCCCGGTGGCCGAGGAGGCCGCGCTTGTCGCCGAGTTCCTCGGCGCACCGGTGATCCGGATCCACGACGTCGGCGTCGCGGGCGTGCACCGGTTGCTCGCCCGGGTCGAGGATCTGCGTCCCTCGGCGGTGACCATCGCGGTTGCCGGCATGGAGGCCGCGTTGCCCTCGGTGCTCGCCGGTCTGATCTCGCAACCCGTGATCGCTCTCCCGACCAGCGTCGGCTACGGCGTGTCGATCGACGGGCTGGTGTCGCTGGCATCGATGCTGAGCTCGTGCGCGCCTGGCATCACGGTGGTCAACATCGACAACGGTGTCGGCGCGGCGGTCGCCGCGGTCAAGATCGCGCGGCTCGCGGCGGGAGCGTCGGGCTAGATGTCCGGGATCGAGCGCGAGCTTCGCGGGCTCCACCTGCATGTCGACGCGGCCAGCGGCGCCGCGGGTGACATGATGCTCGGTGCGCTGCTCGATCTCGGCGTGCCGGTCGACACGATCGGGCGCGCTCTCGACGCGATCGGTGCGGGACGGGGCCGGCTCCGCATCGCCAAGCGGGTCAAGGGCGGCATCGCGGCGACCGATGTCACGGTCGATACCGCGGGCGAGCTCGGCTACGGACACACGCACGAAGACGCCTCGCATCGCCACGTTCATTACCGCGACATCCACGCGCGGATCTCGAACGCCGAGCTCACCGACGGAACGCGGCGCCGCGCGCTCGACATGTTCGATCGGATCGGGCGGGCCGAGGCCACGCTCCACGGAGCGACACTCGACGACGTCGCGTTTCACGAGGTCGGTGCGATCGACTCGGTGGTCGACATCGTCGGCACCGCCGCCGCACTCGACTGGCTCCAGCCGGCGAGCGTGAGCTGCGCGAGTGTGGCGATGGGACACGGCACGGTCACGTGTGCGCACGGCGTGCTTCCGGTGCCGGCGCCGGCGGCGCTCGAGATCCTGCGCGAGGCGGGTGGCGTGATGGCGGATGGCGGAGTCGCGCGCGAGCTGTGCACGCCGACCGGCGCCGCGATCCTGGCTGCCGCGGTGACGGCGTGGACGCCGGCCCCTGCGGGTCGACCGATCGCGATCGGGTGGGGTGCGGGAGATGCCGACCTCGCCGATCGCGCGAACGTGCTGCGTGTCGTCGTCCTCGGCGTCGAGGCCGGCGGTGACGAGGTCTGGCAGGTCGAGGCCAACGTCGACGACATGAGCCCCGAGCTGTGCGCGCCGGCCCTCGATGCCGTGCTGGCGGCCGGTGCGCTCGATGCGTGGTGGACTCCGATCACGATGAAGAAGGGCCGTCCGGCGCTGATGCTGTCGGCACTCGTCACCGGCGCTCGGCGAGCCGCGGTGGTCGGCGCGATCCTGCGCGAGACCACGACGATCGGCGTGCGCTACGCCCCGCAGCAACGCACCGTGCTGGCACGCTCGAGCGTCGACGTCTCGACCCGGTACGGGACCATCGCGATCAAGGTCGCGCGCGATGGTGTCGAGGTCGTCAACGCCGCGCCGGAGTACGAAGCGTGCGCGGACGCCGCCCGGGCTCACGGCGTCGCGGTCAAGCTCGTATTTGCGGCTGCTCTCGCAGCGTATTTCCGTCGGAGCGACTAGCTCCGGGCGGTTGGGGGTTCGCGTGGATGGCGGCCGCGTCGCGTGGTACCGTGGCGGCGCGTGGAGCCATCGATCATCGTGCTCGGGGGTAACGAGCAGGAGAGGGCCCAGCTGGTCTCGCAACTGGCGAACAGCGGCCTCTCCGCCCGCGCCGAGGTCCAGCTCGTGGTCGATGGAAACCAACCGCCACCGTTGATCGTGATCACCGGCTCCGAGGTCGCGGAGCTCGTGGCCGAGGCGCGCGAGCTGCCGCCGCTCGCCGACGTGCCGATCCTCGCCGTGGTCGCGGCGGTTCCGCCGACCGCGGTGGCCGAAGCCCTCGCGGCCGGAGCGACCGAGGTCGCGCGCCTGCCGGTTCCGGCGGCGATCCTCAACGCGCGGTGTCGCAACCTCCTGCGCGCCGACCGTCGCGAGGTCAACGCGCAGATCGCGCTCCACAAGATCAACGACGTGCTGACCGCCGCCGGCGACGACTCGGAGGCGCTGACCGAGGTTCTGCGGATCACGGCGCAGCTCCTTCGCTTCGAGCGCGCGTCGCTGCTCGCCCACATCGAGGGTTCCGATCACGCCTTCGTGATCGCCGCCAACGACGCCGAGCCCACCCAGCGCTTCACGCTCGCGATCGCGGAGTATCCCGAGGTCGCCGAGGCGATCCGTTCGCTGCAGCCGGTGCTCATCGACGACGTGCTGACAGACCCGCTGACCTCGGGGATCGCGGACATGCTGTCGTCGCGCAACGTCCGCGGGATCGCCGTGTTCCCGGTGCAGTGGCGTGGTCGCGCTCTCGGCGCGATCCTGCTTCGCCGGAGCACGCCCGGCCTCGAGCTCGGTCCGCGCGGCGGCGATCTCGGCCGGCTGATCGCGAGCATCACCGCCGCACACCTTCGCCACGGCGCGGTGCTCGAGAGCCTGCGCGACCAGACCCATCGGATCTCTCGCGCGCGCTACGAGGCCGAGCGCCGGCTGCGCGGCATCGATTCGCTCAAGGAGCACTTCGAGGCCGGCGCCGACGGCGTGGTCGTGCTCGACGACGCCGGGCGGATCCTGTTCGTCAACCGCGCGGCGGAGCGGATCACCGGGTTCGCCCGCGACGGGCTGGTCGGCGGCGAGCTCGGCGACCTGGTGCCCGGCGAGTATCGCGGCCTGATCGCGAACACCGTGGCGCGCGTGCTCGCCGGCCACAACGTCGAGTCGTTCGACCTCGAGCTGTCGACCACCTCGGGGTCCGCGGTGTGGGTCAGCGTGTCGACCTCGACCGTGCTCGCCGGTACGGGCGCGGTGATCCTGGCGTTCCGCGACGTCACCGCCGAGCGCGCCCTCGAGCTCGAGCTGCGCAAGACCAAGGAGTTCCTCGAGCGCCTGATCGACTCGACGGTCGACGCGATCATCGCCGCCGACATGCGCGGGCAGATCATCCTGTTCAACCAGGGCGCCGAGCGACTGTTCGGCTATCGCGCCAACGAGATCATCGGCAAGCGGCCGGTGTGGGAGCTCTACGAGGAAGGCCACGGCAAGCAGATCATGCGAATGCTGCGTTCGACCTCGCACGGTGGCGTCGGTCGGCTCGAACAGACCCGGCGCGAGGTCCGGATCGCGTCCGGCGAGATCGTGCCGGTGAGCATGACGGCCTCGATCGTGTACGAGGGCGATCGCGAGATCGCCACCGTCGGCATCCTCACCGACCTTCGCGAGCGCATCCGCATGGAGCAGCGGCTCCTCGACGCCCAGCAGAAGCTCCAGATGTCCGAGAAGCAGGCGCTGGTCGCCGAGCTTGCCGGCGCCGCAGCGCACGAGCTCAACCAGCCGCTGACGTCGATCATGGGTTACGCGCAGCTGATCAAGCGCCAGAGCGAAGAGGACGCAAAGCACATGCGCGCGGTCGGCGTGATCCTCTCCGAGGCCGAGCGCATGGCCGGCATCGTCAAGAAGATCGGAAAGATCACGAAGTACGAGACTACCGATTACGTCGGTGGCGCCCGCATGCTCGATCTCGATCGCGCGGCGGCCACCGATAGCAACCCGGCGATCCCCGTGGCGGTGTCGGTCGAGGAGAGCCAGACGGGGGAGTACTCGGCCGCGCCCGCGGATGACGGCGTGGTCGAGGATCCGATCGTGGATCCGCCGTTCGATCCGCCCCGCCCGCGCGATAGCGAGCTGGCGGGTCTGGACGAGGATCGAAAGTGAACCCGCCGACCACCGATGACAGACTCGGCGCGATCGCGTCGCTCGCCACCGAGCTGGCGACGATCACGTCCGAACCCGCGATGGCGAAGGCAGCGCTCGACGTGCTCGAGCGGCTGCTCCCGGCGCGTGCGTTGTGCCTGCGCGTCCTCGACATCCGCGGCCGCGAGCCGGCGCGCGCCTACGTGCGCGGGGCCGGCCTGCGCGAGGGCGTGACCTCGGAGCGCGTCACGGTGAGTCAGGCCGCGCTCGATCGCATCAACCTCAAGGGCGCGGTCGCCGCGAGCGCGCGCCTCCTCGTGCGCGAGCGGTGGGATTCGCCGTTCACCGGCGTGGCGACCGGGTTCGTGGTCCCGCTCGCGGCCGCCGGCGAGCTCTACGGCGTGCTCGACGTCGGCTACGCCCCGGGCGCCGATACCGCGGACAGCGACGAGTCGATCGTGCTCGCGCCGTGCGCGCAGCTCGCGATCGCGTTGCGGGCGCTCCGGCTCGCGAGCGATGCCCTCGGCCTGCGCGACTACCAGTCCCGCCTGCTCGAGAGCGCGAATGCGCTGATCCTCGGCATCGATCGCAACTGGCGGATCACGGTGTGCAACCGCGCGCTGCTCGACCTCACCGGGTTCGCGCGCGACGAGGTGCTCGGGCGCGATGTCCGCGATTTCATCACCTCCGATCAGCGGCAGTACCTGACCTCCGCGTTCGCGGCGGCGTTGCTCGGCCAGCACCATGCCGCGGTCACGGTGGCGCTCCCCACGCGCGATAGCGGCAGCGTTCGTACGGTGTGGAGCATCGCGCCGGTCGGACGGGCCGGTGCCGTCGGCGGACCGATCGATGCCGTGGTCGCGATCGGACAGGACCAGTCACAGATCGAAGCGTTGCAGAAGCAGGTCGTGCGCGCCGAACGCCTCGCCACGCTCGGCAACATCGCCGCCGGCGTGGTCCACGAGCTCAACAACCCGCTGACGTCGATCACGGTGTACGCCGAGTACCTGGTTCGCAAGCTCGAGTCGCAGAACGCCGAGCAGTCCGATGTCGAGAAGCTGCGGCGGATCGGCGCGAGCGCGCAACGCATCCTGCGGTTCTCGCGCGAGCTCGTGCAGTACGCGCGCCCGAGCCGCCAGGAGCTCGAACCGGTCGACCTCGCCGCGGTGGTGCGCGCGTCGGTCTCGATCTGCGAGCACCTGGTCGAGCGCGGAGGGATCTCGCTCACGGTCGAGGTCGATCCCGAGCTCCCCGCGATCCAGGCGATCGCGGGTCAGCTCGAGCAGGTGCTGATCAACCTGATCACCAACGCGGTCCACGCGGTCGAGGCTACCGGGGAGGGCGATACGTCCGGTCAGGTCGTCGTGCGAGCGCAGGTCGAGAGTCCGTCGGCCGTGCTGCTCGAGGTCGCCGACTCGGGGACCGGTGTGTCGGAGGAGGAGGCTGCGAAGATCTTCGAGCCGTTCTTCACCACCAAGCCGGATGGCAAGGGCACCGGGCTCGGGCTCCCGATCGTCCGCAACATCATCGACCAGCACCACGGAGAGATCTCGGTGACGCGCTCCGACCTCGGTGGTGCGGCGTTCCGCGTCATCCTGCCGGTGGTGTGATCTCGGCGAGATCCCTGCGATCTCTCCCGATCGACGAGTCGGTGGCAGAAAGCTTGCCCCCACGATCTAGCTGGCTACTCTGGCCAGTGCAGTGACCAGAACAGTTAGCGGGCCAGAACAATGAAGCCGGAAGTCGTGCTCGAGCTCCTGGAAAACGTCGCCGATCAGCTGGGGATTCGCGTCAGCTACGAATCCCTGCAGACCAGCGCCGCCATGGGGCACGGCGGACTCTGCAAGGTCAAAGGCGAGTTCCGCGTGATCGTGGATCGCCGCGCGTCCTCCGAGGAACGGGTCGTCACGCTGGCCACCGCGCTGGCGCGATTCGATACCAGCGAGCTCGAGCTGTCCGAGCAGGTCCGCGAGGTGCTGCGGACCTACGAGCCGTCCAGCCGCCACCGCCAGACGGCGGCCTGAGCGCGAGCTCGCGGGCCCGTCCGACAGGCTCCTGGCGCGCTATAACCAGCGCGTGAGGCTTGCCACGTTCGCTATCGCCGCGTTGCTCGCGGCGCTCGCCGTCGTGGGCGCGTGTCATCGCGCGCCGTCGCACGAGCTCGACCTCGACGCGATCGAGATCGCGGGCGCGACGATGCGGACCGACACCGTCGGCGGCGGCGAGTTCACCGACACCGCGACGTTCGTGCTGGTCGATGCCAAGAACACGGCCACCGAGGGCGCCTACGTCACGCTGGGTGGCGACCTGATCGACGAGGGTGGCACCGCGGTCGGGCACCTCGCGCTGCAATCGCTGTGGATCCCCGCGGGCGAGACCCGCACGTTCGCGCTCGTCGATACCGAGCGCAAGGCGCGCCCGACGGCGAAGACCGCGCGAGCCGTCGTACGTGGAGCGCTGGTCGGTACGCCGCCGACCGTGCACCTCGAGGACTTCCATTCGTTCGACGACCACGGCCAGGTCGTGGTGGCCGCGTACCTGGTCAACGACGCCGAGCGCGACGGCACGATCATGGTGGTCGCGACGTTCCACGATCCGGCGGGCCGGCCGCTGACCCGGCCGTTCTCGCTGGTCAAGATCCGCGGTAAGCGCGGGCCCGTGGTGGCGGGCGATTGTCCGGACGCCGGACGAGACGTGCTGCCGCAGGCGTCGAAGTGCACGATCCAGTTCGTCGGGCCACGCGGCGCGACCAGCGGGATGATGTTCGTCGGCGATACCGTGTACTGAGCTCGCGCGTTACACGCGTTGCGCGAGGCTCGCGAGATACGGATCGTTCGCGACGAGGTCGGTGAGCAGCTCGCGGAGCTCGGCACGCTCGGCGCTCCCGAGCTCCGACGCGGTGGCATCGACCAGACGATCGATCGCCTCGCGCTGGGTCAGCTTGCCCGCGGCGAGATCGGCCGCGAGCTGGTCGACCATGGTCGCCGCCGCCGCATCGATCCGATCCGCTGGTCCCGCGGTGTCGACCTCACCGACATCGTCGAGCCCGTCGGGTCCGTCGGGTCCGTCCGGACCGTCCGGGCCACCCGGGCCGCGAGGGCCACCGATTCCGCCGGGTCCGCCGATCGTGCTCATGAGTTACCTCGGGAAACGTACCAGAAACCTATTCGAGGAGGCTGTATCGCCCGAGTCGCACGCGGTTGCCGAAAAAACGCGAGCAGTCGTCGATCGTGCCAGGTTGGCAAAACCACGGCCCTCGATCGTGATCCTGCCGATCGCGTGGCAAGCTCGGAGCCGATGCGGATGCTGGTCGTCACCGCGCTGGTCGCCGCCACCCTCGGCTGTCACCCACACGCCACCCCACATCACCCCCCGGAGCGCGTCGCGGTCGTCGACTACGCGGCGATCCGGTGGGTGCCGGCGCGGCCGACCTACGCGGTCGTCGCGCGTTCCGTTCGCGAGGCACAGCGTGCGTTTGCCGACGGGATCGGGCCGGCAGGCATCGTGCTGGATGTCGATGCGGTCGGGATCGGTCAGGCGCTGGCGAGGGTGCTCGGCGTCGATCCGCTGGATCCCGACGCGCTGACCCGGATCGGCGTCGACGTCGATGGTGGCATCGCGGTGTTCTCGGAGGGGTTCGATCCGACGCTGGTCGTCCACCTGAACCACGCGAGCCTGCTCGGCGACTTCCTGACGAACCGGCGCGAACACGGGATGCAGACCGTCCAGACCCGCGTCGACGGAGTCGAGGTGTTCGCGACCGAGTCAAACAACGTCGCGCTGCAGTGGGCGGTCGACGACGACTGGCTGTGGGTGCACTTCGACCTCGCCGGCGGTTCGCGAGGGCGCGGCACGTCTTGGTTCACGTCGAGCCGCCATGCCGGGGCACCGGCGTGGGACGCCGCGTGGCGCCGCGCCTCGGCACGCACGCCGCGGATCGCGGGCTTCGTCGATCCGCGCGGGCTCCTGCGCGCGATGCCGTGGCTGTCCGCGGTGGCCGCGTGCACGCAGGTGCTCGCGCCGGTCGGCGAGGTCGCGTTCTCGATCGAGACCGACGGGACACGGTCCACGATGCGGTTCGATCTCGACCTCGGCGCGTCGGCCGCCGGCCTGGCGCGCGCGGTCCACCCGCCGCCGTCGAGCTGGGACCAGGCCGCGAGTGCCGCGCCGCTGTCTGGAGCGTGGAACCTCGACATCCCCACCGTCGAGCATGCGCTCGCGCCGTGCGCACGCGCGCTCGGCGAAGACCCGGCGCCCTTCGATCGCTACGGCGTGCGTGCCGCACGCGCGTTGCTCGCGACGTTCGATCCCGGCGAGCCGATGGGGACCGGGGTGGTGGCACTCGATCTCTCGAGCACGCAGTTCGTGAAGTCGATGCTCGATCGGATTCCGCTGCGCACGCGGATCGAGTCGAGCAAGCGCTTCGGACCGTACGCCGGGCACTCCCTCTCGATCCCGTTCGGGCCCACCGTCGAGTACGTGCTCACCGACTCGCTCGCCCTCGGCGCCGTGGGGGAGGGGATGCTGGCTCGCGTGGTCTCCGGGCGACCGGGCACCGGTGCGCCGCAGGTGTTCGCGTTCGACGCGCATCCGCCCGCGCTGTCTCGGGAGGCGTGGGCGTGGCTGTTCGATGCCGCCGGCCTACCGATGTCCGGCGTCGATCGCCTGCAGCGATGGCGCGCGCTTCATGCCGGCGCTTCGCTCGACGGCACGCGGCTCGTGATCGAGGTGACCGGTGAGCGGTAATCCGGCGCCCTCCCGGCGCGTAACCGGTGGAGTGGATCGTGGTACGGTCCGCTCCGTGGCAACGGGTCCTGCCGTACGTCTTCGTGACGTGACCAAGAGCTACGGCACCGGTGCAGCGAAGACCCAGGTCCTGCGCGGTGTCAGCTTCGATATCCAGCACGGCGAGCTGATCGCGCTGGTCGGACAATCGGGGTCCGGAAAGTCGACGCTGCTCAACATCATCGGCGGGCTCGACATTCCGGATGCGGGCGAGGTCGAGGTCCTCGGACTCGACACGCTGCACGCCAACGACACCAAGCTGGCGAACCTGCGCAACGAGTCGATCGGCTTCGTGTTCCAGGCCTTCAACCTGATGGATCACCTCGACTGTCTCGGCAACGTCACCATCCCGGCGGCGTTCTCGCGCGGGGGGCGCAAGGACATCGAGGAGCGCGGCCGCGAGGCCCTGCGCCGGGTCGGGCTCGCCGACTTCGCGAAGCGCTACCCGTCGGAGCTGTCGGGCGGACAGAAGCAGCGCGTGGCGATCGCACGAGCCCTGTTCGGGGCACCGTCGCTCCTGCTCTGCGACGAGCCAACCGGCAACCTCGACTCCGAGACCGGGCGCGAGGTGATCGACTTCTTCCGCGAGCTCAATGCGAAGGATGGCGTCACGTTGCTGATCGTCACCCACGAGCGCCGGGTGTCGAGCGTGGCCCAGCGCGTGATCGCGATGCGCGACGGGATGCTCGTGGACGCCACCGACGACCAGGCGCACGAAGCGGCGGGGCCGGCATGACGGGAGGACGACGCACGCCATGATGCCCGCCGGAAACCTCGTCCGCATGGTGCTCAAGAACACCGTGCGCAGCAAACGACACTTCGTGCTGTCGGCGTTCGGCATCGTGATCGGCATCGGCGCGTTCGTGCTGTTCCTCGCGCTGACCCAGCGTGCCGGCTCGGTGCTCGAGAAGGTGTTCCCGCTCGAGGAGGTCCAGGTCGTCGCGCCGCGCGTGTCGCTGCTGGGCAAGGATGCGAGCAAGAAGCTCGACGACTCGGTGGTCAAGACGATCTTGTCGCGCAAGGAGGTCAAGAGCGCGGTCCCCCGCATGAACCTCGCGTTCCCGGCGGCCGGACGCGGTGACTTCGAGGGTACGGATCTGAAGTTCGAGGTCGGCGGGTTTGCCGACGGCGTCGACCCCGCGTTCGTGCGCGACGACGACCGGATCCGCGAGCTGTTCAAGGACTGGGACGCGGTGAAGAACGACCCCCACCGCGTCAAGTGCGTGCCGCCGCCGCGCGACTCGCGCAACGACATCATCCAGGCACCGGGCGCACCGCCCAAGCAGGACGACGACGACGATGGCGATGTCGGCTGGGGACCGGTGATCGATGCGGGCTCGGCGGATGCGGGCTCGGGCTCGGATGCGGCGGGCTCGGGCTCGGATGCGGCGGGGTCGGGCTCGGATGCGGCGGGCTCGGGCTCGGCGATCGCCGCGGGATCCGGATCTGGATCCGCAGCGGGCTCGGGCTCGGGGGCAGTGGCTCCGCCACCGGCGCCGACGAAGCCGACCAAGTACTACGACCCGTGTCCGGATCCGGACCGCTACTACTGCGACGACACCGAGCGCATCTGCAAGCACCGGGTGCCGGTCGTGCTGTCGGCCACCGTGGTCGAGCTCTACAACAACCAGTTCGCGAAGTCGCACGGCATGCCGATGGCCGACAAGAACCTGGTCAACATGCTGATCCAGCAACGCGGACTGTCCGCGATGCGGTTCTCGATCGGCCTCGGCTACACCACGATCGCCGGGTCCGGATCGGTCACGAAGAAGCGACCGCGCCGGGTCGAGGCGGTGGTGGTCGGCGTGTCGACGCGCGCGATGCCCGTCGGCGTGACGATGCCGATCGAGTACATCCGCCGCTGGAATGCCGAGTACATGGGCGAGGATGCCGCGACCTCGTACTCGTCGATCATCGTCACCCTCAAGGACCGCACCAAGCTCGCACCGTTCTCGCAGTGGCTGGTGGACGACCAGGGCCTCCGGCTCGAGGACTCGCTGGGCGAGCGGTTCGCCACCGTGATCTTCGTGATCCGCCTGCTGTTCTTGATCATCTCCGTCGCGATCCTCGTGATCGCGGTGATCAACATCGGTCACAATTTCTTCATCCAGGTCTCCGAACGAAGACGAGAGATCGGGATCATGCGTGCGGTCGGGGCGACCGAGCTCGACGTGACACTCATCATGCTGGGGGAGGCCGCCGTGATCGGCATCGTCGGAGGCCTCATCGGGATCGGGCTCGCGCTCGGGATCGCGGCGGGGTGGGACTACTTCGCCGCCAACAACATCCCCAGGTTCCCGTTCAAGCCGGACTCGTGGTTCGAGTTCAAGACGTGGATCTGGGCGAGTGGCCTGGTGTTTTCGACCGTGTTCTGCATGCTCGGCGGCTTCTTGCCCGCCCGTCGCGCGGCCAAGATGGAGCCGGCCCAGGCGCTGGTCCAGAACTGAGGTTTTTTCGCCGGGTACGACAGCTCCACACCTGAAAGTGGGGCTCTCGAACTCTGTGGCCCAAGGAACCGAATTACGTTAGGGTCCCACCTGATAGGGCGTTTAGCCCCTCCCTTATGGGAACGGACCCGTGAAAAAGCCGACCCCCTTCGGCAAGTACTTCTTACTCGAGCGGATCAACGTCGGCGGGATGGCCGAGGTGTTCCGAGCGAAGGCGTTCGGCGTCGAGGGCTTCGAACGTCTGGTCGCCGTCAAGCGCATCCTGCCGAACATCGCGGAGGACAAAGAGTTCATCCGCATGTTCATCGAGGAGGCGAAGCTCTCCGTCCAGCTCAACCACGCCAACATCGCGCAGATCTTCGATCTCGGCGTCGTCGACGGGAGCTACTACATCGCTCTCGAGCACGTCCACGGGCGTGACCTGCGCGGCATCTTCGACCGCTGCCGCAACGTCGGCGAAGCGATGCCGATCGCGCAGGCGTGCTTCATCGTGATGAAGGTCTGCGAGGGTCTCGACTACGCGCACAACAAGCGCGACCAGTCGGGCCGCGAGCTCGCGCTCGTCCACCGCGACGTCAGCCCGCAGAACGTGATCGTCTCGTTCGAGGGCGAGGTCAAGATCATCGACTTCGGGATCGCGAAGGCCGCGGGGAAGGGCAGCAAGACCCAGGCGGGCATCCTCAAGGGCAAGTTCGGCTACATGTCGCCCGAGCAGGTGCGCGGGCTTCCCGTCGACCGTCGTAGCGACGTGTTCTCGTGCGGCATCGTGCTCTACGAGCTGCTCACCGGCGAGCGCCTGTTCGTCGGCGAGAGCGACTTCTCGACGCTCGAGAAGGTCCGCAACGTCGAGATCCTTCCGCCGTCGACCTACAACCGCCGGATCCCCGACGAGCTCGAGCGGATCGTCCTCAAGGCGCTGGCCAAGGACACCGAGGATCGCTACCAGAACGCGATCGACCTCCACGACGAGCTGCAGGCGTTCGTCTACACCGCCGGCGAGTTCTACTCGCGCAAGGACCTCGCGGGGTGGATGAAGAAGACGTTCGGCCGCGAGATCGAGGAGGAGACGGCGAAGCTCGAGAGCTACCGCCAGCTCAAGCCGCCGCCGGCCGAGCCCCCGACGCTCCAGCCCCGCACGATCACCGGCCGCAACACGCCCGCGCCGCGTCGCTCGACGCAGGGCATGACCAAGCCGCCACCGCCGCCGCGCGCGGCGCAGCAGAGCTGGCCGCCCGCGGCGGAAGATCCCTTGGCCCGGATGTCCGGCCAGCAGCTGTCCGCACAGGTCGCTCCGGTGCCGTCGTTGCCGCGTCCGTCGCGCGGCAACATCCCGGCGCAGAGGAACGAGGAGTCCGACCAGCTCAACTGGGACGACGACGAGCTCGAGACCCAGATCTACGACAACCCCGAGGACGATCCGCGCAACCAGCCGGTCGCCGCGCGCACCAGCAGCAAGCAGCTGCCGTTGCAGGCGCCGTCGTCGTCGCCCGGCATGCAGGGCGTGGCGGTGGCGCCGCCGTCCGCGCCGACCGCGATCGCGTCGGCCGTGGATCCGATGGCCGCGCAGTCCCCGGATCTCTCCAACCTGGTCGGTTCCACCAGCAAGGCGTGGGAAGCGGCCCATCCCGCCTCGACCCTGAGCGGCATGGGCGGGTCGCACGGCGCCAACGGCTCCCCCAAGCTGGCCACCGGTTCGCACCAGACGGTCGCCCCCGAGCCGCCGCCGATGTTCCCGCCACCGCCCAACGGCGCGCCGATGCTGTTCGACTCCGGCCAGCACGAGATGTCGGCCTCGGGGCCGATGCCCCTGCCGATGTCCGGGCCGGACGTGTTCGACCCGATGGCCTCGTTCGGCCACAACGTCGTCGCGCAGCGCCAGGGCGGCAAGCGCAACGTGCTGCTGTTCATCATCGGCGGTGTGCTGGTCGCCGCGATCGTGGTGGTCGCGGTGATCCTCGCGACCAACAGCAGCGGCACGACGACGGCGGCGGCGGACAAGCCCGACGTCGCCGAGACGCCGAAGACCGCACCGGCCGATCCCAACACCGGGTTCGACCTCTACGTCGAGCCCAGCGGCATCACGCAGTGGAAGCTCGACGGCGAGACGCGCACCGACCGGCTGCCGTCTCGGATCCGCAGCATCGTGCCCGGTCCGCACGAGATCTCGATCGACCCGCCGCCCGGATTCCTCAGCCAGAGCCAGCGGGTTACCGTCGAGCAGGGCAAGGCACCGAAGATCACGATCACGCTGCAGCCGATCCAGGGCATCGTCGGCGTGTTCGACTCGACGCCCCCCGGTGCCACGATCTCGCTGATCGTCGACGGCAAGCGCCAGACGCTCGGGCCGTCGCCGCAGAAGACGCCGCTCGATCCCCGGCACTCGTACCAGGTGCTGTTCGAGAAGACCGGCTACGTGTCGGTCAACCGCCCGGTCGTGTTCTCCGGCCAGCTCGAGGAGAAGCTCGTGGTGCCGCTCGAGAAGGCCGGCTCCGAGGTCGCGACCGACGACACGCCGAAGAAGCCCGAGCACCCGGTCACCAATCCGGTGCGTCCGACCCACAACGTCGTAAGGCCGGTGATCCGGTCGAACAAGCCGGATCACCCGGTGGTCACGCCCGACAAGCCGGACCACCCGGTCGTCACGCCCGACAAGCCGGACAAGCCGGACAGGCCGGCCGTGGCGGCGAAGGGCGTGCTGCTCATCAACTCCAAGCCGCCGTGCTTGATCTACATCGACGGCAGCAACACCAACACGCGCACGCCGCACAAGCTGACCGTGCCGGCCGGTCGCCACAAGATCACGCTGATCAACAACGAGTTCGGGATCAACGAGAAGTTCGTGGTCGACATCAAGTCGGACTCGCCGACCAAGGTGATCAAGAACTTCATGGATCGCGTGAAGTAGCGTCGTCCCAGTCGACGTGCGCACCGACGAGGTCGCGCCCACCGGTCGCCAGATCGGTCATGTCGAACCCGGGCTTTTCCCGTGGGCCGACGAGGATGTACAGCGACGGCGACATGTAGGGCCGGTCGTGCTTCCAGGCGGTCTCGAACGCCCGGCGGTGCTCGAGGATCTCGGCGGCGAGCTCGGTGGAGTCGGCGTTCTCGAGCTTCGCGAGCTTGTCGAGGATCTCCTGGCGCGCCTGGTCGTCGCTGGTGATCAGCAGCATCTCGCGAAGGCCATCGATCGCGCGTTGCTTCTCGCCGAGTCGCGAGTGCAGCTCCGCGATCCACGTGGCCGACTTGGCGGGGGCGTCGGGTTTGCGGACCGCGGCCTCGAGCAGGCGCATGCCCTTGCGCTCCCAGGTGCGCTTCTGGGCGTCGTCCTTGGTCTGGAGGTCGAGGATGTAGGCCTCTCCGGCGATCTCCGGCATCTTGTAGTCGTCGGGAAACAGCTTCGATCCGTGCTCCAAGAGGGCGATCGCCCGGAGGATGGCGGGGTTGCCGTCCTTGTCCTTGTGCGCGGCGAGTAGGATCGCGAGGCCACCCCACTCGTAGATCTTGCGGAAGTGGGGATCGAGCGCCTCGATCGCTTCGAGCAGCGACGCCACGCCGTCGGACGTGTAGTCGCGGCCCCCGAAGTAACCGACCACGCGGAAGAACAGCAGGTCGGCCGCGACCTCGCGATATCCGAGCGAGACGAACGGCGCGGCACCGGGCGACGGTGCGTACGGTGCGGGCTCGATGGTGGCCTCCTGGTCGCGCGCGAGCGCGCGGGCGCCCTGTGCACCCGCGATCGCGAGCAGCGCGCACAGCGAGACGAGCCCGGACCTCACGGATCGATCCTAGCCGATCGTCATGCGCGGCGAAGGCGAGTGCCGAAAACAAAAAACGCCGCCCGGTGGGCGGCGGTCGCGGTCACGAGAGACCAGGTCTCGGATCAGTCACCCGTGAAGGAGGTGTACGTCGCGCCGACGTTGCCGGCGGTGTTGGCGAGCACCAGCGTCGCGGCGCCGATCACCGCATCGCAGTTGAGGTCGGCCTGGGCGGTCACGGTCACCGGGAACGCGCCACCGGTCATCGTGTACGAGAACAGGGTGTCCTCATCGATGTGGAACCCGATGTCCTTCCAGCCGGTGCCGGCCGCGAACCACGCCGCTTGCGTCGCGCGCGGGATCTTGCCGTTCGCACCCGCACATGCCGTACCTGCAGCACCCGGCATGACCGTGCCGGCGGTCGGCGCGATCGCCTTCTCGTTCCAGTAGATCTTCACCTTCTCCTCGATCGCGCGGAGCTGGACATTGGCCTCCGTCGTCTTGCTCTTGCTCATGTACTCGAGGAAGGCAGGAATCGCGATGGCCGCGAGGATGCCGATAATCGCGACAACGATCATCAGCTCGATCAGGGTGAAGCCCTTCTGGCCCTTCTTCTTCATCATCATGCTCAGCATCGGTGGTGTCGCTCCTTGGTCTTGTTGCGAAGCCTTAGAAGCAAGCCCCGATCCATCGCTAACTGCCTTGGATCAGTTGGTTATCGATCGGGTAGCGGCGACGAAAATTGTCACTCTCCACGTGATCGTGGGCGAGGAATGTCACTCGACATCGGCGTCGCTATGCGCGCTTGTAGGCGTCGCGTCTTCCTCGCCGCGATCGATCCCGAGCTTCACCAGGCGATAGCGTAGCGAGCGGAAGCTCACGCCGAGGAGCGCCGCGGCCTTCTTGCGCACCCCCCCCGTGTGCTCGAGGGCGCGCGACACCCACGTTCGCTCGTAGTCGCCGAGCAGGCGCTCGAGGTCGACGCCCTCGCTCGGGAACTCCGTCGGGATCGCGGGCTCGGGACTCTTGGACTCGAGCTCCGGAAGGTCGCTGACGTCGATCGTCGGGTTCGACGATAGCGCCACCGCACGCTCGATGATGTTCTCGAGCTCGCGCACGTTGCCCGGATAGTCGTAGCGCTCCAGCACGCGGAGCGCGTCCGGTGTCAGCTGCGAGGGTTGCTCGGCGAACTTGCGCAGGAAGTGCTCGGCCAGAAGTGGGATGTCCTCGCGACGTTGACGCAATGAAGGGAGCCGGATCTCGACCACGTTGAGCCGGTAGTAGAGGTCCTGGCGAAACGCGCCGCGCGCGACCTCGGCCTCGAGATCGCGGTTGGTGGCGGCGATCAGCCGGACATCGACCTCGAGCTCGTCGTTCGACCCCACCGGCTTGACCTTGCGCTCCTGCAGGACGCGCAACAGCTTGACCTGCAGCCCGAGCGAGAGCTCTCCGATCTCGTCGAGGAACAGCGTGCCGCCGTCGGCCTCCTGGAACAGCCCGAGCTTGTCGGCGATCGCGCCGGTGAACGCCCCGCGCTTGTGACCGAACAGCTCGGACTCCATGAGCTCGTCGGGAATCGCGCCGCAGTTGACCGCCACGAACGACTTCTGCGCGCGGTTGCCCTCGGTGTGCAGCGCCCGCGCCACCAGCTCCTTGCCGGTGCCGCTCTCGCCGGTGATCAGCACGTTGGTCCGCGTCGAGTGGATCTTGCCGATCAGCTCGAACACCTGCTGCATCGCCTTGCTCTTGCCGAGCAGCTGCGCGAGCCGGACCTTCCCGGCCACCCGGTTCTTGAGATCGACGTTCTCCTTGATCAGCGCCCGCTTCTCGAGCGCGCGGTCGATCACCGCGTTGATCTCGTCGACGTGGAACGGCTTGGTCAGGTAGTCGTACGCGCCCTTCTTCATCGCCGCGATCGCGGTGTCGGCGGTGGCGAACGCGGTGACCAGGATGACCTCGCAGTCGAGCGGCGTGCCTCCGATCCGCCCGGACTTGATCGCGTCGAGCAGTCCGATGCCGTCGAGTGCACCCTGCATCTTGAGATCGGTGACCACGACGTCGAAGTCGCGGTGCTTCTCGAGCTCCACGATCGCGGCCTCGGCGCTATCGACGGCCGAGGTCTGGTGGCCGGCGCGGCGCAGACAGATGCCGAGGAACTCGCGCATCGACTGCTCGTCGTCGACGATCAGGATCTGTCCCACGCCTGACTATGGCACGTAATCACGTGAGGTCGGTCAGCGCCGCTGGCAACACGCGACGAGGAATCCTCCGACATCGCGCGCGCCCGGAACGTCGGCGAGTCGATGCTCGGCCCACCGGATCGCGGGACCGAGCACGGGGATCTCGAGCGCCTTCGCCACCGGCGTGATCACGCGGATCCCGCGGCTGGTCACCCACCTGAGCTCGGAAGGTAAGTACCCGCGGATCGCCGCCGCGTCGTCGTAGCGCGTGTACACGTGCTCGTCGTGCGTGGTCTCCGACACCGCGGTGGGCGACTTGACTGCCTTGACCAGGCGGCGCAACGACCGTGCATTGTAGAACTCGGCGAGCACCCACCCACCCGGACGCACCACGCGCGCCATCTCGCGGAGCGCGCCGGCGATGTCGGGGATGTGGGCGAGCACCTTGAACGAGTACGCGACGTCGACCGAGCCCGTCGCGATCGGTAGCTCGGTCGCCGAGGCCTGCGCGACGTGGAGGCCTCGCTGCGCCGCGAGGGCGAGCATGCCGCCCGAGAGATCGATGCCGGCCGCCCGCCGCGCGAACCGCGCGGTGCGGTCGAGGATCAGACCGGTGCCGCAGCCGACCTCGAGCAGGTCCTTGCCGGTGCCGTAGCGCTCCACCAGCTCGACCTCGAGGTCGTCGAGCATGCGGTGGTAGGGGAGGTGGCGCTCGCGTTCGTACCAGCCGGCGAAGTCGTCGTAGTACGAGCGATTGTCGAGTCGGGACACGCGGGCTATTAGTTGCCCGACTTCGCTTCCGCGAGCAACCCCTCGGTCAGCCTGTCGTGCGAGCGCGAAGCACTCGGAAGAATGCTCGGGAATGCTCGCTCGCGAAGTCTACAGCTTCGCGAGCAGCTCCTTCTTCTTGGCCTCGAACTCGGCATCGTTGAGGATGCCGGCGGCCTTGAGCTCGCCGAGCTGCTTGAGGGTCGCCATGATCGACTCCTTGC
This sequence comes from uncultured delta proteobacterium, assembly GCA_963772655.1. Lineage (GTDB taxonomy): Bacteria > Myxococcota_A > Polyangia > Haliangiales > Haliangiaceae > JABFXX01. Next base: position 1,841,323 of record CAVYYE010000002.1, on the reverse strand, counting down.
TCTCGGCCGGGGCGGCCGGGCGGGTGGCGTTGGCGTTGCCCATGGTGTTGGCCATCTGCCCCGCCATCGCGAAGCCCATGCCGATGCCCGCGCCCTGCAGCGCACCGCCACCACCGCCGCCGCCGTGCTTCATGCCCTCGGCCGCGCCCATCATCATCTCGGCCTGCGCGAGCTGCTGGTACGCCGCCATGCCGCCGCTCACCGAGTTCATGCCCTCGACGTACGCCATCCGATCGACGAGCTTGTCGAGGCGCTCCTTGTCCTTCTCGTCCATCGCGATCGAGAAGTCGCCGAACCGGATGATCTCGACGCCGTACGGCTCGATGTTCTTGCGGACGCTCTGGAGCGTCGACGCCTCGATCTCCTCGGTATAGGCACCCGAGGTGACCTTCATGAGGGGCCAGTTCTGCTTGACGATGAGCTCGGCGATGCCGTCCTTCATCGTCTTCTGGACCTGGCTCTTGAACCACGGCACGAAGCCCTCGTTCGAGGCCGCCTGCTGACCGACCAGCCCGATCACGAGCTTCACGGGATCGATCACCTTGGCGGAGAACTCGCCGTGGACCATGAGCCGCACGCGCAACCGGGTCTGCGGATCCTGGACGTCACCGATCGAGGTGCCGAACTTGATCGACGGCATCTCGCGCGTGGTGACGAAGAACGCCTCGCAGATGAAGACGTTGCCGCCGGTGAACTTGTCGATCAGCTGACCGAGGAACGGGATGTTGCTCGCATCGAGCGTATGGCGACCGGCGGAGAACGCGCCGACGTACGCACCGTTCTTGAAGAACAGCGCGACCTCGTCGGAGTCGACGGTCAGCTGTGCCTTCATGGGGATCGTTTGATCGGGGTGCTTATAGACCCAGAGATTCTTCGCGCTGTCGGGGCGCGCGATGGCCAACTCCTGGACGCCACCCTTGATGAAGCTGATGATTCCCATCGGTTTTGGTTCTCCTCGATCCGGTCGTTCCGGTCCAGCCCCGAGGCTGGTTGTGTCTATCCCTGCACAGTTTGATAACCGTGGACCGCAGGTAAGTTAGCACACGCCCCGGTGTTTTTCTCTTGATCGGCCTACCGGTGCCCGGGGTAAGGTCCGCGCACCTGGGAGCCCACATGAGGAACTATCTACTGCTTTCGCTTTCGCTCGGCATCGTCGCCTGCGGTCCGTCGGCACGCCCCGGCACGGGTGACGACGACGGTCTGGTCGACTCCAACGGCGGACCCGAGGTCTGCACCGACGGCGTCGATAACGACGGCAACGGTCGCGCGGACTGCTCGGATCCGGCGTGCTCCGGCATCGATGGATGTCCGGTGTGCGGCGCGGTCGAGAATCCGGAGGCCCAGCCCCTCGCGCTCCCGGACGGCGTCAGCTCGGGCACGATGTGCTCGACCGACGCGGACTGCACCAACGCGGCCACGCCGAACTGCGTCGCGAAGGAGTGCCACGCGTCGTACACCTCGACGCTGAACTTCATCGGGTTCCCCGACGGCGCCCAGCTCACCGACCCGTCCAAGCTCCTCAAGGTCTGCATCAACGCCGAGCACTCGTGGGTGCGCGATCTCCAGATCGAGCTGATCAACCCCGACGGCGCGATCTTCATCCTCCACAAGTTCATCGACCGCACCGGTGGCGAGATCTACCTCGGCGAGGCCAATGACTCCGACGACTCCGCCAACCCGGTTCCGGGCGTGGGCGAGGAGTACTGCTGGACGCCGACCGGCCAGTTCGACTTCCTGGCGGCCCCGACCACCACGTACAACGGCCACGACGAGCTCCCCCCGGGAGACTACGCGGCCGACGCGCCGTGGACGGCGCTCGCCGGCTCGACCCTCAACGGCACGTGGACGATGCGCGTGACCGACCTGTGGGGCATCGACAACGGCTTCCTGTTCAGCTGGGCGATCTCGTTCGACCCGTCGCTGGTCTCGGACTGCTCCGGTCCGATCATTCTGTAGTCCAGGTCGAGTGGTAGGGTTCCCGGCGCGATGACTTCGCGCCGACACGACGAGCGAGGTGCCCCCGGCCGTAGGGGGTGTGGTTGTGGGAGGTGAGGCCGGGCGCGCGCGAGCGAGTCGCAACCTGATCTACATCCTGCTCGGGATCAACACCGTGTTGATCCTGGGCGGATGGATCCTGATCGGTGCACCTCCCGAGAAAGCGGGAAAGGGCATCCGGGTCGGGATCGTGTTCGACATCGGCGGCAAGAACGACAAGTCGTTCAACTCCGCCGCGTATCGCGGCCTCGAGCGGGCCCGGGTCGAGCTCGGGGTGCAGACCTCGTTCATCGAGCCCTCGGAGGGTGCCGACCGCGAGAGCGCCCTGCGTAGCCTGGCGGCGTCGGGGAACGACCTGGTGATCGGCGTCGGGTTTCTGTTCGGACCGGACCTCGAACAGCTCGCCAAGCAGTTCCCGAACGTGAAGTTCGCCGGCATCGACTACAGCCCGTCGCCGGGGGTGGGCGATCTGCCCAACCTCGCCGGCCTGCGGTTTCGCGAACAGGAAGGGAGCTTTCTGGTCGGGGCGATCGCGGGCATGGTGACGCGCACCAAGACGGTCGGCTTCGTCGGCGGCATGAAGATCCCGCTGATCCGCAAGTTCGAGGCCGGCTACGAGGCCGGCGTCCACTACGCGTGCCCGACCTGCAGGGTACTCGGCAGCTACGCCGGCAGCGATCCGAAGGCGTTCAACGATCCGAACCACGGCGCCGAGCTCGCGACCGCGCAGTACGGCCAGGGCGCCGACATCATCTTCCACGCCGCCGGCAAGACCGGCGACGGCGTGTTCGCGGTGGCGCGCCGGCGCAAGCTGCTCGCGATCGGGGTCGACTCCGATCAGTACGAGTCCGCGCCGTGCTGCATCCTGACCAGCATGATCAAGCGGGTCGACGTCGCGGTGGTCGACATCATCAAGGAAGTCATCGACCACCAGTTCCGCGGCGGCATGCACGAGCTCGGGCTCGCCGAGGACGGCGTCGGGTTCGTCGCCGACGAGCGCAACCGGCGCCTGTTGCCCCTCGAGGTCGTCGGTCGCGTTCGCAAGATCGGCGAGGACATCGTGGCGGGGAAGATCCAGGTTCCCGACAAATGACTTCGCGACGACGATGATGATCGAAGCCGAGCTGACCAAGATCTACGGTGGGCGCGAGGTGCTATCGCGCGCGACGATCTCGGTGCGTCCCGGGACGGTGCACGCGCTGGTCGGCGAGAACGGCGCCGGCAAGAGCACGCTGGTCAAGATCGTCGCCGGTGTGGTGCCCGCCGATGGCGGTACGCTGTCGGTCGGCGGGAACAGCGTCGACCTCGCCGGGTGGACGCGCGTCGAGGCGCGCGCGGCCGGGATCGGGATCGTGCAGCAGCACGGCGCGTCGGCGGGCACGCTGACCGTGGTCGAGAATGCGGTGCTCGGCGTCGAGACCGGGTGGCCGGTGGTCGACTTCGAGATGCCCGCCAGGCGGCTGCGCGAGCTCGGCGACCAGATCGGACTGCCCATCGATCCGGACGCGCGACACGACACGCTCGCGCTCGGCGCCGCTCAGCGCGCGGAGATCGTGAGCGCGCTCAGCCCGGGAGGCGGCGCACGGACCGAGCTCGCGAAGTTGCTGATCCTCGACGAGCCCACGGCGGTGCTGACGCCCGTCGAGGTCGACGGCCTGCTCGCCACGCTGCGCACGCTCGCGGCGCGCGGGACCACGGTCATCATCGTCACCCACAAGCTCGACGAGGTGCGCGCCGTCGCCGACGACGTCACGGTGCTGCGCGCTGGCAAGACCGTGACCACGTTCGCTGCGAAACCGGACACGCCCTATCGCGGCCTCGACGTCGGCGAGATCGCGAAGGCGATGGTCGGCGCCGAGCTGCCGCCGTCCGAGACGCTCGAGGCCCCTCCGCACGACGCACCGGAGGCACTCGGGTTGACCGGCGTCGGCGTCGGGCACGATCTTCACGGGATCGATCTATCCGTGCGTCGCGGCGAGCTGGTCGGCGTGGCCGGCGTCGATGGCAATGGCCAGCGCGAGCTCGCCCTCGCGATCGCCGGGCTGGTCCGGCACGCCGGCGAGGTCCGGATCGGCGGCGAGGCGCTCACCGGATCGCCGGGACACCGGCTCGCGAGCGGGCTCGCCCACATCCCCGAGGATCGCCACCACGGTGGGCTGCTCCTCGACTGGACGGTCGCGGACAACCTGACCCTCGGCCGCCGCGACATCACGGGGCGGTTCCGGATCGATCGCGCGGCGGTGGCGGCGTTCGCCGCCGAGCGCATCGCGTCGCTCGACATCCGCCCACCCGATGCGGGCGCGACGGTGAAGGCGCTGTCGGGCGGCAACCAGCAGAAGGTCGTGATCGCGCGCGAGCTGTCGCGGCCGGCGTTGCGCGCGGTGATCGCGGCGCAGCCGACCCGCGGTGTCGACCTCGGTGCGGTCGGCCGGATCCACGATCGGTTGCGCGCGACCGCCGCTGCCGGTGCCGGCGTGCTCGTGATCAGTGCCGACCTCGACGAGCTGCTCTCGCTGTGTCACCGCATCGTCGTGCTGCTGCGCGGGCGGATCGTGGGGGAGGTCGGGGGCGAGGACCTGCGCCTCGAAGCGGTGCGCGAGCGGCTCGGCGCGCATGATGACCGGCGCCCAGACTTCGCGAGCGGCCGCCCCGCCGTGAGGCAGGCCGCGGAAGCGACGTCGAACGATCGTACGCGAGCGGCCGCCCCGCCGTGAGGCAGGCCGCGGAAGCGACGTCGAACAACCATGACGCGAGCGGCCGCCCCGCCGTGAGGCAGGCCGCGGAAGCGACGTGGATCGTCGCGAGCGGCCGCCCCGCCGTGAGGCAGGCCGCGGAAGCGACGTCGATCGATCGCGAGCGGCCGCCCCGCCGTGAGGCAGGCCGCGGAAGCGACGTGATCGATCGATCGATCGATCAGCGGCAGGCCGCGGGCCGCGCGTCGCCGTAGACCGTCGAGCCGTCGCGCAGCACGAGCCCCATGCACACCGCGCGGGTCGCCTCGTCGAGCCGGCCCATCGGGAACATGTCCTCCATCGTCAGGCGATCGCCGACCCAGTCCGAGCACGGCTGGCAGTAGTCGACGATCTGGAACCGCAGCTGGTCGTCGTGGACCTTGATGTCGCGCGGATTGACGTGATCGCGGACCTCCTGGCGGTGGCGACGCAGCGCCGCGAGCAGCCCCTCGCCGGTGATCGGCGCCGCTTCCCCGACCGATTTCGCGTGCGCGACGTTGCCCGGCGTACAGGTGCACGTCGCGGGCTCGGCGTCGGGCTTCTTGCAGGCGAGTACCGTCACGGCGATGCCGACCGTCGCCAGCGAGATCGCGGACCGTTGCATCGGCTGATCATACCGGGTCCGCCGCGGTAGGCTCGCTCGCCGATGGACCACCTGCTTCGCTGGTTGCGCCCCGGCTCCAAGGGCCGGCGCGAGCTCCAGGTGGTGGCGATCGCGATGCTGGCGTCGATCGCGGTCGGCAGCGTCCTGCTTTTGGGACTCGGGGCTGCGCCCGGGCGCGTGTGGTGGGCGATGGTCGAGCGCGTCGGGGGCAGCGAGTACTGGGTCGGCCAGGTGCTCTACAAGGCAACGGGTCTCGTGCTGTGCGGACTCGCGGTGTCGATCGCGCTCGATGCGGGCCTGTTCAACATCGGCGCCGAGGGACAGATGACGGCCGGGATCCTCGCGTGCGCCGTCGCGGGCCATGCACTTCCCTCGGGGACCCCCGCGATCGTCGCGGTCTCGGTGTGCCTGCTCGCGGCGGCGGCGGCCGGGGCGGCGATCGGGGCCTTGATCGGCGGGCTGCGCGCGACGCGCGGCGCACACGAGGTCGTGACGTCGATCATGATGAACGCGATCGTCGGTGGCATCGCGCTGTGGATCGGGAACGAGCTCCTGTTCCAGGCCGGCACCACGCGCGGGCCGTCGATCGTCGCCTCCGCGGAGCTCCCGCGACTTCCGCTCGCCGGGACGTCGGGCAATACCTCGATCATCATCGCCGTGGCAGCCGCGGTCGGGATCTGGTGGCTGCGCGCACGGACGACGTGGGGAACGACGTGGCGCGCGGTCGGTTCCGATCACACCGCCGCACGCACCGCCGGGATCTCCGTCGGGCGCGTCCACACGCTCGTGATGACCGGTGCCGGTGCGCTCGCCGGCCTCGCGGCGGCGAACTTCGTGATGGGGCACAAGTACGCGTTCGAGGAGGGGCTCGGTCGCGGAACCGGCCTGCTCGGGATCTCGGCGGCGATCCTCGGTCGCAGTCACCCGGTCGGCGTCGTGATCGCCTCGCTGGTGCTCGGGTTTCTCTCGACCGGGGGGCTGGTGGTCAGCGACATGGTGCCGAAGGAGTTCACGGAGGTGCTCCAGGGCATCGTCGTCCTGGCCGTCGCCGCGGCGGGCCCGTGGGTGCAATCGCGGTCGACGGTGACGCGCCCGGCGATCGAGGGAGAGCCGGCGTGATCGACTGGGCTGCGATGGTCCCCCAGGCGATCGGGATCTCGATCCCGCTCGCGCTCGCATCGCTATGCGGATCGCTCACCGAGCGCTCCGGCGTGATCGATCTCGCCCTCGAGGCGAAGCTCTTGTTCGGCGCGTTCACGGCCGCGGCGGTCAGCTACGCCACCGGCTCCGCGTTCGTCGGGTTGCTCGCCGCGATGGTGGCCGGTGTCGCGGTCGCCGCGATCCAGCTCGGGTTCGCGCTCGGATTCCGCGCCGATCAGGTGATCGTCGGGGTCGCGCTCAACCTGTTCGCGATGGGAGGCACGCGGTTCCTGTTGCAGGGCATCTTCCACGAGGGCGCGGCGACTCCGCCGTGCCCCGGCTTCGAGGACACGCTGCTCACCAACCCGATCTTCTGGATCGCGACGATCGCGGCGATCGTGGTGCCACTCGCGCTTCGCCGGACACGCTGGGGGCTGCGACTGCGCGCGGCGGGCGATCGTCCCGGGGCGCTGGTCGGGGTCGGCGTGTCGCCCACGCGCGCGCGGTTCTGGGCGGCCCTCGTCGGCGGGGCACTGTGCGGTGCCGGTGGTGCGCAGCTGTCGCTGTCGGTCGGCGTGTTCTCTGCCGACATGTCGAACGACCGTGGTTACATGGCGGTCGCGATGGTGATCCTCGCGGGATGGCGCCCGGCGATCGCCGTGCTCGCGTGCCTCGGGATCGCGCTCGCGCAGGCGTTCGAGATCCAGCTCCAGATCCTCGGCTCGGTGATCCCGAGCGAGCTCGCGCCGCTGTTGCCGTACGTCTTGACGCTGCTCGTCCTCGTGATCTGGGGCGGCCGCTCGATGGTGCCGCGCTCGCTCGGCAAGCTCGAGTGAAACCATCCCGCGCGCGGCGAGGTACCGCACCCCGGCGCTGACCTCGACTAGCTGCGTTTACGCGGCTGGCCGTAGCTCTCGAACTGCGCGGCGACGCGCTCGATCTCGGCGGCGTCGAGGATCACCGGCGTGCCGATCTGGAGCGCCCGCCAGTAGTGGCCGGCGATGGTCTCGATCTCGGCGGCGAGGCGCAGGGCCTGGGGCAGGGTATCGCCGAGCGCGACCATGCCGTGGTTGGCCATCAGCGCCGCGCGACCACCGCCGAGCGCGCGCGTGACGTTGTAGGCGAGCTCGGCGGAACCGAACGTCGCGTACTCGGCGCACGGCACCTCGGCGACGCCGGCGAGCGCGATCATGTAGTGGATCGCGGGGAGCGGGCGGCGCAGGCACGAGATCGTGGTGCAGAACGCGGAGTGGGTGTGGACGATCGCCTGTGCCTTCGGGTGCGCCGCCATCAGATCGCGGTGGAGCTGCCACTCGCTCGACGGTGCGCGCTGGCCGGGACGCACGCTGCCATCGGCACGCACCTCGACGATGTCGGTCGGGGCGAGGTCGCCATACGCGATCCCCGACGGCGTGACGTAGAAGCCGTGTGCCGAGCGTACGCTGACGTTGCCCGAGGTGCCGGGCGCGAGGCCGAGCTCGAACATCCGGCGCGCGGTGGTCACCAGCTCGCTGCGAAGCGAAAGCGTCACGGGCGGGCAGGGTAGAGCGTAGCGAGCCGCACGGCTAGCTCGCCCGGCGCGAACACGCCGTGCTCGGTGATGATGCCGGTGACGAGGCGGGCGGGCGTGACGTCGAACGCCGGGTTGGCGACGTTCGTCGAGTCGGGCGCGATCGCCACGGTCGTCATGGTTCTGGGTGCGCCGCTCGCGACACCGCGGATCACGCGGACCTCGTCGCCGCCGCGCTCCTCGATCGGGACGTCGGCACCGGTGGCGAGCGACAGGTCGATCGACGGCGTCGGTGCGGCGACGTAGAACGGAACGTCGTTGTCGCGCGCGGCGAGTGCCTTCAGGTAGGTGCCGATCTTGTTGCACACGTCGCCGTTGTTCGTGGTGCGGTCGGTGCCGACGATGCAGAGGTCGACCTTGCCGTGCTGCATCAGGTGACCGCCGGCGTTGTCGGCGATCAGCGTGTGCGGCACGCCGTGCTGCGCGAGCTCCCACGCGGTGAGCAGGCCCTGGTTGCGCGGCCGGGTCTCGTCGACGAACACGTGGACCGGGACGCCGTCCTCGTGCGCGCGATAGATCGGGGCGAGGGCGGTGCCCCAGTCGACGGTCGCGAGCCAGCCGGCGTTGCAGTGGGTGAGGACGTTCACCGGCCGGCGGACGCGCGTGTGGATGTCGGCGATCAGCGGGGCGCCGCAGGTACCGATCGCCTGGTTGCGGGCGACGTCGTCGTCGCAGATCTGCTTCGCGCGCTCGAACGCGAGGGTAACGCGATCGGCAGTCGCGGGAGCGGCCTCGAGGGTCGCACGCATGTCGTCGAGCGCCCACCGTAGGTTGACCGCGGTCGGGCGCGTGGCCGCGAGCACGTCGATCGCTCGATCGAGGCTCGCACCCTCGGCGAGCGCGATCGCGACACCGTAGGCGGCGGTGGCGCCGATCAGCGGTGCGCCGCGGATCGTCATGTCGCGGATCGCGGCCGCGGCCTCGGCGAGCGTGGCGATCCGGACCCACGCGATCGCGTGCGGCAGCTTCGCCTGATCGAGGACGATGACGTCGCGATCGGTCCCCGGCGCGATCTCGATCGCGCGCCGCCACGTGCCCTCGACCTTCATGATTCGAGCACGCGACCGGCGACCGCATCGAGCTTCGCGACCAGCTCGGGGTCACGCGCGGACGGCGCCGTCAGGATCGCGTTGTCGAGGGCGCGGTCGCAGCCGTGCGGGCATGGCGCACTGGCCGTGGCCAGCGCCGGCACGACGCGTTGCACGAGCTGGCGGGCGCGCTCCGCGTTGGCATGCAGCACGCGGACGACATCCTCGACCTTGACGTGGTCGTGATCGGGGTGCCAGCAGTCGAAGTCGGTGACCATCGCGATCGTCGCGTAGCAGAGCTCGGCCTCGCGCGCGAGCTTGGCCTCGGGCATGTTGGTCATCCCGACGACGTCGCACTCGAGCTGGCGGTGGAGGCGCGACTCCGCGAGGCTCGAGAACTGCGGGCCTTCCATCGCGACGTAGGTGCCACCGCGCACGACGTTGGGATCGCCGCTCCCCTCGAGCGCGTCGAGCATTCGCACGCAGGTCGGGTGCGCCATCGATACGTGGGCGACGCAGCCGGTGGTGAAGAAGGTCTTGTTCGGGCGCAGGGTGCGGTCGACGAACTGGTCGATCAGCACGAACGTGCCGGGGGCGAGGTCGGCCCGCAGCGAGCCGACCGCGGACAGCGACAGGATCTGGGTGACGCCGGCACGCTTGAGCGCGTCGATGTTGGCGCGGAACTCGATCTGGTGTGGTGGGATGCGATGGCCACGACCGTGACGGGGCAGGAACGCCAGCGGGTGCCCGTCGAGCGTTCCGACGAGGATGTCGTCCGACGGCGTGCCGAACGGCGAGCCGACCTTTTTCCACTCCGCGCCCTCGAGCGGGAGATCGTAGAGCCCGGTGCCTCCGATGACGCCGATCACGCGGGCCTCGGCTCGGCGATGTCGGTGTCGCTGGCGTCGGGGGCGTGCTCGGAATCGTCGGCGGGCGACGAGCGGTGGGTGATCCAGAACACCGCCACCGTGGCGACGAAGATGCCGATCAGCAGCCACGGCGGGAACCGGATCGCGGCACCGAGCCAGGCGAGGGCATAGAACCGTGGCAACCGGCCGAGCGCCTGCGCGGCGATGTAGCGCTTGATCGGGTAGCCCGATGCGGGCGCGAGGATGCGCACCACCTGGATCGGCAGCGGCGTCAGGCTGAACAGCGTCACGATCGCGAACGGCCACCGCTTCATCCACCGCACGGCCCACCGGAACACCCGGGTGTGCTGGACGGCGCCGAGCTTGGGGTGGCGCATCCACGCTCCGACCATGGCGTAGTCGGCGAAGCTCATCACCACGCTCGCGATGGTCGCCGCGATCGCGATCCACAGCGGGTCGTAGAACTGGGCGAAGTACAGGATTCCCGGCTCGTGAGGGAGAGGGAAGATCGAGTTGGTGGGGATGCAGTACAGGGTGAGCAGGAACAGCCCACCCAGGCGCGGCGCGAGTAGCACGCACACCGAGCCGACCACGCCGATCGCGCAGAGGCCGAAGAAGAACGAACGCCAGTGCCGCTTCACGTGAGTCCTCGACACTAATCGCAATCAGGCGCAAAAGCCCAACTGGAAAGCGGTAATTACCGGAAGTGGACCACTGGTCCGGCCGATGCGGTATCGGCCGATCGGCTAGGTGGGATCGGATTTTCGCGTCACGCCGTGCCGTCGTTGGTGGTGCCGTCGTTGGTGGTGCCGTCGTTGGTGGTGCCGTCGTTGGTGGTGCCGTCGTTGGTGGTGCCGTCGTTGTGGTGATCGAGCGCGAGCAGCGCCGGCACCAGCACCAGTGCGGTGAGCAGGCACGCGAGCTCGCCGATCAGCGAGGCGGTACCGAACCCTCGGATTGCGAGATTGTCGCTGATCTCGAGCGACCCGTATCCGATGATCGTGGTCAGCGAGCACATGAACACCGCGCTGCCGCTGGTCCGTAGCGTGACGATCGGATCGGGCGCGTCTTCGTGATGCTGGCGGTGAGCGATGTTGATCGCGTAGTCGATGCCGAGGCCGAGGGTGATCGGCAGGGCCACGAAGTCGAGGAAGTTCACCCGCAGGTCGATCACCGCGCACGTCGCCACCATCAGCAGCGAGCCGGCGGCGGTCCCCGCGAGGACGGCGAACGCGCGACGGTTGACACCGACGAGCAGCAACACCATGAAGATCAGGCCGCCGGCGGCAACCGCCGTGACCCGCGGGCCGTCGCGTTCGATCGAATCGATGATGTCCGCGAAGATCACGCTCGACCCCGAGGTCGTCACGGTCTCGCCATCGGCGAGGTGGATCTCGCGAACCGCGTCCGCGAACCGGATCAGATCCTTGCCGTTCCACTCGTCGAGGTGCGGGGCCGGGCGGATCGCGATCAGATAGCCGATCCGGCCGTCCTTCTCGGTGATCGGATCGCGCACCGAGGCGGGAAGGTCCTTCGGCGTGATCGCGCGAAGATCGTCGGGTGGGCGCAGCGCGAGCAGGTTCTTTCGATCCTTGTCGTCGAGCGTGTCGAGCACCGGATCGTCGAGCAGCGCGCGGATCTGCGCGAGCACCTTCAGTTTGGCCTTCTGGTGCTGCGGTACGACGTCGAGAATCGAGTGGATGGCGCCGAACGTCCGCTGGTCGGGCCGCTTGCCGCGATCGTAGTGCTCGAGCGCGGCGATGATCTTGGGGACCTGGTCCTTGCGATCGGCGGCGATGTACGTGCGCCCCGAGTACCCGCGACCGAACGCGGCGTCGGAGCGCGCCATCCAGCTGCGTGACTCGACGGCATCGGCGCCTTCGGACCGGAGGTGCTTGATGTCGTACTCGAACGGGTCGGCCGCGATGTAGCGATATACGATGAAGCCGCAGACGACCGCGAGGACCGAGGCCGTCACGCACACGAGCTTGCTGTTGCGGAACCCGAGGATGCGGACCAGCGTCGAGCCGACCACCGGATCGCCGGAGAACATCCGCGTGTTGCGGCCGAACGTCAGCATCAATGCGGGCAACAGCAGGTAGCTCGCGGTCCAGCACACGAACATGCCGATCGCGCCGATGATCGCGAAGTCGGCGAACCCCTTGAAGCTGGTCGCCGCGAGCGAGCCGTACGCGATCGATGCACCGAGCGAGGCCACGGCGGTCGGACGCAACGTGCCGACGATCGCGCGTGCGAGCGCCGGTTCGGCGGCGTCGGATCTTCGCGCGTTGTCGATCGCGCCGCTCACGCGGCGCTCCTCGAGGTAGCGCGCGATCAGCAGGATGCCGTAGTTGACGCCATTGCCCGCGACGATCGCGCCGAGGAACGCGGTCGCCGCGTTGAGATGGCCGACCGTGAGCGCGGCAAACCCGAACGTCGTGATGGTGGCGGCCGTCAACGAGCCGATCAGCAGGGCCAGCAGCGTGGCGCTGCGGAAGTACAGCACCAGCACGAGCCCGACGAGGAGGGCGGTGATCGCGCTCGACAGCACCATGCCGCGGAAGATCGCGTCGTGCTCGGCGACCGCGGTCACGATGCCGCCGGTGAAGCCGATCTCGACGGTCGGGTAGTGCGCGATCACCTCGTCGCGCGCGGCTTCGAGTCGATCGATCAGCAGCCGACCTTGACCGGCGTCGGTGGTCTGGAACGGCGAGCGGATCTGGATCATCGCGAGCGTGCCGTCGGCGCTGACCTGGCCTGATCTGTCGAGCCGGGCCTCCGCCTCCTTTCGCCGCGCCTGCAGATCGGCGAGCTGCTTCTTGGTCTTGGCCTCGGCGTCGGCGTCGGGCTCGTCGAGGTCGATGTAGAGCGGGTTGGCCTCGAGCTTGGCGTGATCGAGGTACTTCTTCAGCGTGTCGTGCGCGCGCACGAGGTCGTCGAGCGGGACGAACAGCTGGCGATGCGCGCGCAGGAACGAGCGCAGCGCATCGTCGTCGGCATCGACCCGCTCCACCAGCTCGGGCGGGAACCGGCGCAGTCGATCGGCGAGCGCCTTGGTGGCGGCGGCCCGGGTCTTGGCGTCGGGAGCCTTCACCAGGGCGAGCAGGGTGTCCGACGCCTTGACCCGCGCCTGGAGCCGGCGCAGGTCGCGAACCGCGGGAGCGTCCTGCGGGAGCAGGTACGAGAAGTCTGCGTAGAGCGGGAGGTGGTTCGCGATCAGGTAGACCGCCCCGCCGACCATCGCGGCGAACGCCAGCACGATCGCGAGGCGGTGGCGTCGGATCCATCCGACATACCGTCGGGCCAGGTCCTCGGGACGACGCGACACCGCCGTATATGTACAATGCTCGGGTGACCCAGCACACCGTGTTCGGTGACCTCCATACGCGAGCCCACGCCGTCTACCGGGTCCACACACAGAAGAGCGTGTATCTGATCGGCTTTCACGAGGTCGAAGACGGTCGCAAGTTCGTCGTGATTCGCGGACAGCTCGGCACCGATCGCGAGCATGTCGTGATCCGCGACAGCAACCCGCGGATCGGTGGGCGCTCGATGTTCGAGGTGCCGCTCTCGGACTGGCCCGGCAAGGAGCTCGAGGTCGCGACGATGACGTCGAGCACGATCGTGTCGGCGGCGATCGAGACCGATCCGGCGGCGATCGCGGCGGTCGGTGTCGACGGCGAGATCGACGGCGCCCGCAATCCGTGGGCGCGCCCCGGTGTCAACGTCGTGCCGCCGGACGGCAACTTCGCCGCGCCGCGCCCTCCGGGGATGCCGCTGGCGCCACGCATCATGCCGGCGCCGGCGCGCGGCACGCATCCGGCGTCTCCCGCGCTGGTCGCACACGCGAAGCCGGTCGCGGTCCTCGATCCACCACCGCCCTCGCCACAACAGGCGAAGGCGCCGGCGGCACCCGCGAAGGTGCCGCCGACGCCAGCCAGGGCGTCCGAGCCTGACCATCCGTATCCCGAACGCCACGTCTTGTACGCCGAGAACATCGCCGCGCTGCTTCGGTCCATCCTGCGACGCGACCGGTTGTTCGACGATGTGCGGGGCGATCAACGAAAACGGTTGCGGCGCGCGCTCGACGAGTCGGTCGAGTTGCTCGAGCAGATTCGTCGGCGCGACCGCAAGTAGCTACTTGGCCCCGAACAGCTGGATCGACGAGGCGTACCCACTCCAACCGTAGACCATCACGTTGGTGATGAACCGCCGGTTGCCGTCGAGGTCGATCGAGAGCGGCGAGAGGCGGCCCCCGACCCACCGGCGGAGCGTGAGGGTCTGCGTCTGGCCATTCCCGAACGTGATCACGACGCGGTCGACGAACGTGAAGCCGGCGCTGGCCTGCAGCTTCAGCGTCGCGTAGGCGGACTGCGACCACAGGTTGAACGACGTACGGCCCCACAGACTCTGGCTGCCCGAGAGCACCGAGAACACCGGCCGGACAGGCTCGCGATGATCGCGGATCACGATCGGCGGGCGGTACTCGATGCGCTTCGCGGGAGCCTTGGTGACCGTCCGGACAGGGGGCTTGGTCGCGGGCGCCCGGTACACGGGCTTCTTGTACGTAGGCGCCTTGTAGACGGGAGTCTTGTACGCGGGCTTCCGCTTGTCCTTGGAATGCTCCGAGTGACGGTCGCGGTCGTTGTCGCGGCGGTTGTCGCGATCGCGCGAGCCAGGAGCCGCGAACGCGGCGGACGAGAGACAGAGGACGATACCGGCAGTGACGAGCTTCTTCATGGTGAGTTCCTTTCTGTGCAGCCAACGAAGTACAAGCGGCGGGCCAGCGCGAAGTGCCCGGAACTCGGTGACGGCGAAGCGGATCGACTGCGTGTTTCGCAGGACGGTCCTGCGGATCGTACTGGGCGCAGATCAGTTACAACTCCGCATGCCCCGGGTTGTTCTGATCGCCGCGCTCGGTGTCGCGGCGTGTACGCCGCTGTCGAAGAAGCCCGAGCCGGGCAAGCTCGAGGCGCCCAAGCTCGACGTCGATCAGGCGTGGGTCGATCCGGTCGCGGATCTCCCGACCGGCGCGCCGCGCACGATCGCCGAACGCTCCGCGGCGCTACACGATCCCGCCGCGCCCACGATCGCGATTCGCCACGCGACGATCATGACGGCGACCGGCACCACGCTCACCGACGCCACGATCGTGCTGGCGGGCGGCGCGATCACGGCGCTCGGGCCCGACGCGAAGGTCACGATTCCCGCCAAGGCTCGCGTGATCGACGGCACCGGCAAGGTGGTGACGCCGGGCGTGATCGACGCGCACTCGCATATCGGCGTGTATCCGGCGCCGGGCGCCAACGCCCACCAGGACGGCAACGAGTCGAGCGCTCCGGTCACCGCGGAGGTCAAGGCGCGCTACGCCTACGCGCCGCAGGATCCCCAGATCGCGCGGGCGTCGGCGGGCGGCGTGACGGCGGCGTTGATCCTGCCGGGCTCCGCCAACCTGATCGGCGGCGAGGGCTTCACGGTGGTGATGAAGCAGGGGCGCACCTCCGATGACGTCGCGTTTCCCGGTGCGCCGCGCACGCTGAAGATGGCGTGCGGCGAGAACCCCAAGCGCGTCTACGCCGACAAGGGACTCAAGACGCGGATGGGCGAGTACGCGCAGTTTCGCCAGGCGTTCTACGAGGCACGCGCCTACCTCGCCAAGCAGCAGGCCTACGAACGGAAGCGGGCGGTGTGGCTGAAGAAGCGCGCGCGCGCCGCCGAGCTCGACGCCAAGCGCGGGAAGCGCCCGCGCGTCGAGGTCGAGGATGCCCCCGAGCCACCCGATCCGGATCTCAAGCTCGAGACGCTGGCCGCCGTGTTGCGCGGCGACGTGCTGGTCCAGATCCATTGCTACACCTCGCACGACATCGCGGAGATGGTGGCCGTCGCCGACGAGCTCGGGTTCTCGATCCGGTCGTTCCATCACGCGCTCGAGGCCTACAAGGTTCGCGACCTCCTGGTGCGCAAGGGCATCGCGATCAACACGTGGGCCGACTGGTGGGGCTTCAAGCTCGAGGCGTTCGACGGCATCGAGGAGAACGCCGCGTTGTTTACGGAGCAGGGCGGCCGCGCCACGATCCACTCGGACTCCGCGATCGGGATCCAGCGGCTCAACCAGGAGGCGGCCAAGGCGATGACCGCAGGCCGCGCGATCGGGATCGCGATCACCGACGATCAGGCGCTGCGCTGGATCACCGCGAACCCGGCATGGGTGCTCGGCATCGGCGACGTCACCGGCACGCTCGAGGTCGGCAAGCGCGCCGACGTGACGATGTGGAACCGCACACCGCTCTCCGTGTACGCGCACGCCGAGCTCACGATCGCCGGCGGCGAGGTCACGTTCGATCGCGCGCGCGGGCTCCGGCCCGCCGACTTCGAGCTCGGCAACACGTCGATCGATCACGGGGTGACGCGATGAGGGCAACAGGGGTGATGGTCGTGCTCGTGCTCGGGCTCGGGCTCGCCGTTCCGGCGCACGCCGACACGATCGCGATCACGAACGCGACCGTGTACGCGCGCCCCGACCACAAGCTCGAGCACGCGACGGTGGTGATCCGCGACGGCAAGATCGCCGCGGTCGGCAAGGTCCGGCCCCCGGCGGGGGCCCAGGTGATCGACGGCTCCGGCAAGATCGTCACCGCGGGTCTGATCGAGGCGTCGAGCATGCTCGGCCTGGTCGAGGTCGACGCCGAGGCCTCGGGCAACGACGGCACCTTCGGCGTCAAGCCCGTCGAGGTTCACGCCGCGTATCGCGCGAGCGACGCGTTCGATGCGAGCTCGGTCGCGATCCCGGTGGCACGCGCCGGTGGCGTGACCTCGGCGATCGTCGGACCACGCGGCGGGCTGGTGGCCGGACAGGCGTCGTGGATCTCGACGGCCGTCGGCGCGGTGAAGCCGCTGGTGCCCACGATCGCGATGAACGCGGCGCTCGGAGCGCCCGCCACCGAGCTGGCATCGCGCGGGTATGCCGTCGAGCACATGCGCCGGTTGCTCGACGACGTCGCGGCCTACCGGCGCAACAAGGTCGAGTTCGAGAAGAACAAGAGCCGCAAGTTCGCCGGGACGCGTCTGGACCGCGAGGCCTTGGTTCCCGTCCTCGCGGGGCGCCGGCTGCTCGTGATCGCGGCCGACTCCGAGGTCGACATCCGGGCCGCGCTCGCGATCGCCGCCGAGCGGAAGCTCCGGATCGCGATCGCCGGCGGCGACGAGGCGTGGCGCGTCGCCCCGGAGCTCGCGCGCGCCAAGGTCCCGGTGCTGCTGGACGCGAGCTCGAACCTTCCCGGCAGCATCAGCGCCGCCGACGTTCGCGACGACAATGCCGCCGTCCTCGTCAAGGCGGGGGTGCCGCTGGCGATCACCACGCTCGGTAACGCCAGCGCCGCGCGGACGATCCGCCAGCTCGCCGGGATCGCGGTCGCCAACGGCCTGCCGTGGGCGCAGGGGCTCGCCGCGATCACGCAGGTGCCGGCGCAGATCTTCGGGCTCGATCGCGGGCCGCTCGCGCGCGGCACGATCGAGCGCGGCAAGGTTGCCGACGTCGTGATCTGGACGGGCGATCCGCTCGAGGTCACGACCCGGGTCGACACCGTGATCGAGAACGGGGTGGTGCAGCCGCTGTCCACGCACCAGACCCGCTTGCGCGATCGCTACCGGCACCTGCCGGTGCGACCGCTGTCGACCACGCCCTAGACCAACTCCTCTACATCCACTCGGGGGCGCCGATGCCGAGTAGCCCGAGCCCGCTCGCCATCGCCGCACGCACCGCCGCGGCGAGCGCGCGCCGCGCCTGCTGGAGCTTCGGGTCTTCGCACAGAACGCGCAGGCTCTTGTCGCCGTTGCCGAGCGTGTACCAGTACGAGAACTCGCTCGCGAGTTGCAGCAGGTAGTGACACACCAGGTGCGGTTCGGCCGAATCGCCCGCGCGGGTGACCACGTCCGGAAGCTCGAGGAGCCGGCGCGCGACCGCCCACTCGGCATCGTGGGTCAGGAGCGACAGGTCGATGTCCTCGAGCTTGGCGAGCGGCGTCTCGGCCTTGCGCTCGATCGAGGCGCACCGCGCGTGCACGTACTGCAGGTACGGCCCGGAGTCGCCCTGGGTCGACGTCACCTTCTCCATGTCGAAGTCGACGTCCTTCTCGCGCTGCGCGGCGAGGTTGCCGAACACCACGGCGCCGATCCCGACCGTGCGCGCCACCGGATCGATCTCCTCGGGCGTGCGCGTCGGGTTGTTCTTCGCGATCAGCTCGCGCATCTCGTCTTGCATGATGTCGAACACCTGCCGCATCAAGACGACGTTGCCGAGCCGGGTCGCGGTCTTCTTGCCGCCGATGCGGATGTGGCCGTACGGCACGTGCTGGCAGCTGCCGGGCGTGTACTTGTCGCCGTCCCACGTGCCGGCCCAGGTGTGGCCGGCGAGGGCGAGCGCCTTGAACAGCTGGCGGAAGTGCAGGGCCTGCTCGCGCCCGACGACGTACAGCGAGCGCGCGAAGTGGAAGGTGTCGTGGCGGTACTCGGCCGCCGCGATGTCGCGCGTCGCGTACAGCGTGCTGCCGTCCTGCTTGCGCAGGAGCAGCGGGGTCTTCTCGCCCGGGATCTGGACCACCTGGGCGCCCTCGCTGGTCGACACCAGCCCCTTGTCGGTGAGCTCTTGCATCACGCCCGGTAGGTCGGGCTCGTACGCGCTCTCGCCGCGGACTTCCTCGAACTCGATGCCGAGGATGTCGTAGACCTGTGCGAACTCGGCCCACGACACGTCGCGAAACTTCTGCCACAGCACGCGCGCGTCGGGGTCACCGTCCTCGAGCCGCTTGAACCACGCGCGACCCTCCGCCTCGACGGCGGGGTTGTCTTTCATCGCGGCGTTGAACCGGACGTAGAGCTCGTTGAGCTTGGTGACGTCGAGCTCGCCCTCGACGCCGGCACCCCACTTGCTCCACGCGGCGAGCAGGTTGCCGTGCGTGGTGCCCCAGTCGCCGAGGAAGTTGATGCCGATCACCTGGTAGCCGAGCGCGCGGTAGATGTGGACCAGCGCGTGGCCGATCACCGTGCCGCGGATGTGGTGGTAGGCGAGGTGCTTGGAGATGTTGGGCGACGAGTAGTCGATGCAGATCGTCTTGCCGGTACCGAGCTCCTTCGGCAGCAGCGTGCCCGACAGGCAGCTCTCGATCAGCCAGCGGAACGTGTGCGCGCGATCGGCGCGGAAGTTGACGAACGGGCCCTGCGCGGTCGCGGTGGCGAGCCACTGGTTGGCCGTGAACCGCTCGGCCATGGAGCGAGCGAGCTCGGCGGGGTTCTTGCCGGCGGCCTTGGCGATCGCGAAGCAGGGGATCGCGAAGTCGCCGAGCTCCGCGCGAGGGGTATCGACCTTGAGCTCGGCCGGGTCGACCCCGGCCAGCGAGCCCGCGGCCTCGGCGGCCGCGCGATGAAGCGGTGTGAGGTGGGGGGGCATGACGATCGGGCGCACGCTAACGCGAATCCCGCTTCAGCTGAGCTGAAGCAGGATTTCGTTTGCGGGTTCGCGCGGTGCGCTCACCGGTCCATTGTCGGTGGGGTCCCCGGCTCGTTCCTCGCCACCCCACGACTCAAGGCTCGCTCGAGTTGGAGCAACCCGAGCGAGTTTCGTCAGCACGCGCGCCGTCACCGGCGAAAAGCCCCACGAGTTTTGGGTAGTTGAATTGACCCCTCTTCGGAGCCCGTGATACCAAAGGAGGTGCTGAGGGCCTGCAAGCAGACCGTCCAGTTTCGGGAGGAGCCCTAGTGAGCAAGATTGTTTTGTGCGTCGATGACAGCGCGACCATGCAACAGGTCGCCGACATCACGTTCCGCGGGAGCGAGTTCACGTACGTGGGCGCTCGCTCGTACGACGAAGCCCTCGACAAGGCCAAGTCGCAGACCCCGGCGGTGGTCCTCGCCGATTCGACGATGCCCGGCGGCAAGTCCGGTTACGACCTCTGCCTCGCCCTCAAGTCGAACGACGCGACCTCCAAGGTCCCGGTGGTGATTCTCGTCGGTAACGGTGCGCCGTACGACAACGCCAAGGGTGTGCAGGTCGGCGCCGACGCCAACCTTCCCAAGCCGTGGGACACGCAGACCATGATCGAGAAGGTCACCGAGGTGGTGACCAAGGCCGCGGGTGGTGTGGCCAAACCGGGTCAGGCCGGCGCGGTCGCCGCTGCGCCCGCACCGTCGGCCCCGGCCAAGATCTCGCCGGTCGCCGCCGCCGCTGCTGCCGCGAACGTCGCGAACCAGCCGCCGCGCTCCGCGACGATCATGGGCATGCCGACGATCAAGTTGCCGGCCGGCGTCGCGCCCACGCCCACGCCCGCACGGACCACCGTGATGGCGGTGCCGCCGATCTCTGCTGGTGATGGAGCTGCCGCGCCGAGCCCCGGGCTCCGTGCACCGGCGAAGCCCGCAGCGCCAGCGCCAGCGCCGGCGCCGGCGCCCGCTGCCGCCGCCCCCGCCGCCGCGCCGGCCCTCAACATCACCGCCAGGCCTCCCATGCTCAGTGCGAATCCGAGCAAGCGATCGGCGCTGGTCGAACGCGCACTCGCCAAGATGGCGTCGCGTCTCGCCGAGGCCTCGGGTCTCGAGCCGGGAAGCCCCGAGCTTCTGGCGCTGCTCAAGCTGTCGGCCGAGGTGGTCGAGCGCGTGGTCTGGGAAGTCGTGCCCGACCTCGCCGAGACGATCATCAAAGAGAACCTGAAGGAACTGACCGCGCGCCGTTCGTAGCACGCGGTTCGACGTCTCACCGGGGACAGCCGTCGTGCTAGCGTGGCCCGCGTGACCACGTCGGCGCTGTCCAAGCAGTACGATCCCTCCGAGGTCGAGCCTCGCTGGCTACGGTTCTGGATCGAGAACGGGTTCTTTCACGCGGACGAGACCAGTCCCACCGTTCCGTACTCGATCACGCTGCCGCCGCCCAACGTTACCGGGTCGCTGCACATGGGCCACGCGCTGGGCTCGACGCTGCAGGACATCCTGATCCGCTGGAAGCGGATGCAGGGCTCGAACGCGATGTGGATGCCGGGCATCGACCACGCGTCGATCGCGGTGCACGTGCTGGTCGAGCGCGATCTCAAGCGACGCGAGAACAAGACCCGGTTCGATCTCGGACGCGAGACCTTCCTCGAGCGCGCGTGGGCATGGAAAGAGAAGAGCGGTAGCCGGATCAGCGAACAAGAGAAGCTGATGGGGTTCTCGCTCGACTGGCCGCGCGAGCGCTTCACGATGGACGAGCGCTCGAACAAGGCGGTCGTCGAGGCGTTCGTCCGGCTCTACGAGGAGGGGCTGATCTTCCGCGCCAAGCGGATGATCAACTGGGATCCGGTCAGCGAGACCGTGGTGTCGGACCTCGAGGTCGATAGCGTCGAGGAGAACGGGTCGCTGTGGGACATCCGGTATCCGTTCGTCGACGGTAGCGGAGACATCGTGGTGTCGACGACGCGACCCGAGACCATGCTCGGGGACACCGCGATCGCGGTGCATCCCGACGACAAGCGCTACACGCATCTGCACGGCAAGCAGGTCGTGCTGCCGCTGACCGGTCGCACGATCCCGATCGTGCCCGTCGAGCTCAAGATCCGCGGCAAGGTGTTCCCGGATCCCGCGTTCGGGACCGGCGCCGTCAAGGTCACCCCCGCGCACGATCCCAACGACTACGCGGTCAGCCAGGTCGCCGACCTGCCGGTGATCGAGGTGATCGATCGCCAGGCCAAGATCTGCGCGCCGGCGCCCGACAAGTACGTCGGGATGACGGTCGAGCAGGCGCGCAAGGCCGTGGTCGCCGACCTCGAGGCCGAGGGCTTCTTGGTCGGGGTCAAGGACTACAAGGTCCCGCGGTCGCGGTCGCAGCGTTCCGGGGCGGTGATCGAGCCGCTGCTGATGGATCAGTGGTGGGTGCGCGCGGCGCCGCTCGCCGAGAAGGCCGCCGCGGCGGTGACCGCCGGGAAGACGCAGTTCGTCCCCGAGCAGTTCACCAAGGTGTTCATGGACTGGATGACCGACATCCAGGACTGGTGCATCTCGCGTCAGCTGTGGTGGGGCCACCGCATCCCGGCATGGCACTGCAGCTGCGGCGAGATCATGGTCGCGCGCGAAGCGCCGAGCGCGTGCAGCAAGTGCAAGGGCACGCAGCTCGATCAGGATCCCGACATCCTCGACACGTGGTTCTCGTCGGGGCTGTGGCCGTTCTCGACGTTGGGATGGCCCGAGAAGACGCGGTCGCTGCAGACCTTCTATCCCAACAACGTCCTCGTCACCGGACCCGACATCATCTTCTTCTGGGTCGCGCGGATGATGATGATGGGCCTGCACTTCATGAACAAGGTCCCGTTTCGCACGGTGTACCTGACCGCGATCGTCACCGACGAAAACGGCAACAAGATGTCGAAGACCAAGGGCAACGTGCTCGACCCGCTCGACATCGTCCACGGTGCCACGCTGGCCGCGCTGCTCGAGCGCGCCGACAAGGACAACGCACCGCCGGATGCGGTGAAGGCGATCAAGAAGACCCACGCCAAGGGCATCCCGCCGATGGGCGCCGACGCGCTGCGGTTCGCGCTCGCGATCCGCAACACCACGGGGCGGATCCGGTTGTCCGTCGAGCGCGTCGAGACCGAGCGCAACTTCATCAACAAGCTGTGGAACGCCTCGCGGTTCGCGCTGATGAACCTCGACGGTTACGACCCGGAGCGGTTCGAGATCCAGCTCGGATCGAAGTCGGGGCGCGCGGCCCTGGAGATGCCGGAGCGCTGGATCCTGTCGCGGCTCCAGGCGGTGTCGGCCGAGGTCGACGCCACGCTCGAGGCCTACCGGTTCGCCGACGCGGCCAACGCGATCCGACACTTCGTGTGGGACGAGCTGTGCGACTGGTACATCGAGCTCGCCAAACCGCATCTCTATCAGCCGCGCGAGGACAGCCAGACGCTCGACGCGCAACGCGCCGCGCGCCGCCACGTCACCCAGGGCGTCCTCGCCACGGTGCTCGAGACCACCCTGCGTCTGATGCACCCGTTCGCGCCGTTCGTCACCGAGGAGATCTGGCAGAAGCTACCCAAGCTGCCGCAGCTGCCGGGCTCGCTGATGATCACCGTGTTCCCGCGCCTCGATCAGTTCCGCGATCCGGTCGCCGAGGCCGAGATGCAGCTGGTGCAGGAAGTCACCGCGGCGTGCCGGATGTTGCGGCAGACCTACAACGTGCCGCCCACACAGTCGATCGCGGTCGAGCTCCGCGTCGCCACACCCGAGCGGCGGACGATCGTCGAGACCTACCTGACGTTGATCGAGCGCAGCGCGAAGATCACCGCCACCGTGGCGGCCCAGGGGAAACCGGTGCCGGGTTCGGCGAAGGCGATCGTCGGCTCCGACGTCGAGGTGGTGATGCCGCTCGGTGGGCTGGTCGACTTCGCGGCCGAGCGCGCGCGGATCGCCAAGGACATCGGAAAGGCCGACAAGGAGATCGCGATGCTCGAGAAGAAGCTCGCCAATCCCGCGTTCCTCGAGAAGGCGGCCGAGGAGGTCGTCACCGAGAACCGCGCCCGGCTCGTCGAGGAAACCGCCCGCAAGCAGCGGCTGGTCGACGCACTCGCGACGCTGGGGAGCGAGTCGTGAGCGCGGCGCGCTCGCTCGGTCTATCGCGCGATCGCGCGGGCGTGTTCGTGGTCGATATCCAGGAGCGCCTGATGCGGGTGATGCCCGAGGCTACTTCCGGGCTCGCCACGCGCAACACGATCATCCTGATCGAGGCGGCGGCCCGACTCGGCCTGCCGGTGGTGGTCAGCCAGCAGTACCCGCAGGGCCTCGGCTCCACGATCGCGCCGATCGAGAACGCACTCGCCGACGCCAAGCCGGCGCTGCATCGGTTCGACAAGATGTCGTTCTCGGCGGTCGCGACGCCCGAATTCGGGGCCCTCCTCGCCGGCGATGCGCTGCGCGGGCGCGACCAGTGGATCGTCGCCGGTGTCGAGTGCCACGTCTGCGTCTACCAGACGGCGCGCGATCTCGTGGGGCGCGGTTTCCAGGCTCACGTCGTGCGCGACGCCACGTGCAGCCGGACCGAGGACAACTGGCGGGTCGGGCTCGACCTGATCGATCGCGCGGGTGGGATCCCGACGTCGACCGAGGTCGTGGTGTTCGATCTGCTCGGCCGCGCGGGTGGGGAAGATTTCAAGGTGCTGTCCAGGCTGATCAAGTAGGCTTCGCGAGCGGGCACCCAGCGAATTGGTAGAACGCGAAAGCGAAGCCGAATAACAACGTCATGGCCGGTTCGACCAGCGAAGTCATCAAGTCCCTCGCGGTCAACGTGCTGATCGCGACCAGCAAGGGGGTAGCAGCCGCGATCACCGGCTCCGGCGCGATGCTCGCCGAGACGCTGCACTCGTTCGCCGACTGCGGCAACCAGATCCTGCTCCTCGTCGGCATCAAGCAGAGTCACCGGCCGCCCGATGCCCAGCACCCGCTCGGTCACGGGCGCAACATGTACTTCTATTCGTTCATCGTCGCGCTCTTGCTGTTCACCGGCGGCGGGATGTTCTCGATCTACGAAGGCATCCACAAGCTCGAGCACCCCGAGCCGGTCGGCGACATCACGATCGCCATCATCATCCTCGTGCTGTCGATCGCGCTCGAAGGCTGGTCGACGCTGGGCGCTCTCAAGGTGATGAACAAACGGCGAGGCGATACGCCGTTCTTCCGTTACCTCAAACAGAGCAAGGACTCGGATCTGATCGTCGTGTTCGGCGAGAACAGCGCTGCCGTGCTCGGCCTGTCGTTCGCCTCGGTGGCGATCCTGATGGCGGCGAAGACCGACGACGGGCGCTGGGATGCGGCGGGCTCGCTCGCGATCGGCATCGTGCTCGTGGGCGTGGCGATCTTCTTGGCGCGCGAGATCAAGGCGCTCTTGGTCGGCGAGGCTGCCGATCCGAAGCTCGCCGTGATCGTCGAGGACATCGCCGGCACGCACCCCCAGGTCGAGCGCGTGGTGCAGCTACTCAGCGTCCAGCAGGGACCCGGCGAGGTGCTGGTGGCGCTCAAGCTCGAGTTCAAGCGCGGGCTCGAGGTCGACGCGCTGGTCGACGCGATCAACGCGTTCGAGCGCGACCTGCGCGGGAGGTTCCCCGCAGCGAAGTGGTGCTTCATCGAACCCGATCGCGAGGTTCCGACCGACGACGTCGGCGCGCACGGCGCGCTGCGACCGGTCCGCGACAATGAGCGTCGGTCATGAGGTAGGCTAACGCACCGTGTCGAGCAGCTCCACGCATCCGGAATCCTCGGACGTTCGCGCCCTCGGCGACATCCCGGACCTCGGGGTCGTGCCGCGCCACATGCGGGCGCAGCTGATCCGCGCGAGTCGTTTCGGCGAGCCGATCGACGCGTTTCGCGAGGAAGTCGTCGAGGTCCCCGACCTCGGGCCGCGCGACGTCCTCGTGTACGTGATGGCCGCGGGGGTCAACTACAACAACGTATGGGCGGCGATGGGGATCCCGATTGACGTCATCAAGATCCGTCAGAAGCGCGGCGAGGTGGAGGACTTCCACATCGGCGGCTCCGACGCGAGTGGCGTGGTGTGGGCGACCGGCAAGGACGTCACCAACGTCGCGGTCGGCGACGAGGTCGTGATCCACTGCGGTCAGTGGGCACCCGACGATCCGCACGTCGTCGCGGGCAAGGACCCGATGCTCGCGCCGACCCAGAAGATCTGGGGCTACGAGACCAACTGGGGCAGCTTCGCCCAGTACACCAAGGTGCAGGACCACCAGTGCCTGCCCAAGCCGGCGCACCTGACGTGGGAGGAGGCCGCGGCGTACATGCTCGTGGCGGCGACCGCGTATCGCATGCTGCACGGCTGGCCGCCCAACACCGTCGGTCCCGGCGATCCGATCCTGGTGTGGGGTGGCGCCGGTGGGCTCGGCTCGATGGCGATCCAGATCGCGCGGGCGGCGGGTGCGCGGCCGATCGCGGTGGTGTCGGGCGAGAACAAGATCGCGTTCTGCAAGAAGCTCGGTGCCGTCGGCGTGATCAACCGCCACGACTTCGCTCACTGGGGCAAGCTGCCGCGGTGGTCCGACGAGGTCGAGTACGACATCTGGCTCAAGGGCGCCAAGGCGTTCGGCGCCGCGTTCTGGAAGGCGCTCGGCGAGAAGAAGAACCCGACCATCGTGTTCGAGCACCCCGGCGAGTCGACGCTGCCGACCTCCGACTTCATGTGCGACACCGGCGGCATGGTCGTGATCTGCGCCGGCACCACCGGCTACAACGCGACGCTCGATCTTCGCTATCACTGGATGCGGCAGAAGCGCCTGCAGGGCTCGCACTTCGCGAACGACGATCAGGCCAAGGGCGTCAACGATCTCGTGATCGCGAAGAAGGTCGATCCGTGCCTGTCGCGAACCTTCGAGTTCGCCCAGACCGCCGAGTGTCACCAGCTCATGCGCGACAACAAGCACCCGTTCGGCAACATGGCGATCCTCGTCAACGCCAAGCGAACCGGCCTGCACACGCTCGCCGAGGCGCGGGCCGCCAAGTAGGAACATGAGCGATCGTCCGTTTCGCATCCTCGGCGTCCAGCAGATCGCGATCGGTGGACCGAGCAAGACCGCGCTGCGCGGGCTGTGGGTCGACCTGTTCGGTGTCGCCGCGACCGGCACGTTCCGCAGCGAGAAGGAGAACGTCGACGAGGACATCCTGTCGCTCGCCGGCGTCGAGATCGATCTGATGGAGCCGATCGATCCCGCGAAGTCGCCCAAGGTGCACGAGCCGCGACTCAACCACCTCGGCCTGTGGGTCGACGACCTCGCCGCCGCCGTTACGTGGCTGACCGCCCAGGGCGTGCGGTTCACGCCCGGTGGCATCCGGCGCGGCGCGGCCGGTCACGACGTCTGCTTCATCCACCCCAAGGGCAACGACGCGACGCCCCGATCGGGGGAGGGCGTCCTGATCGAGCTCGTGCAGGCGCCGCCCGATGTAATCGCCAAGCTCGGTTAGGGAACGAACGTCGCACGCAACCGGGATCGGGGGCGGCCGAACACTCGGATATGACTCTCAGTCCGTGGAGAAGAGAGGAGAGCTCGCCGGACACCGACAAGCTGGGTGGGCTCGAGCTCGTTCGACGGAGCTTGGAAGTCCGACCCGTTTGGCGTGCGACGTTGGCTTCGATCTCGGGCTTGATCGGCGGGCTCCTGCTGGCTGGCGGCGTAGCGTCAGCAGTGTTCGGGGAGTCTTCGTGTGAACTACTTGCCGTCGGCTTTCCAGCGCAGGTAGCGCGCGAACCCGAGCAGCTCGCGCAGCGCCGCGGGCGGTAGCTGGCGGGCCTCGGTGACGAGCGCGGACACGATCGGCTCGGGGCGCTCGTCGGGGCTGCATCGCCGGAAGTCCCAGCGGCCGCGACCCCAGTGTCCGTCGATCCGGAAGTCGTTGATGATCGTGCCGACCCAGGGGGACGAGTCGCCCGGGTTGTCGACGTTGACGTAGCGACCGACGATGCGATCGCCCTGGCGGACGCCCTCGAACAGGAAGGTCCCGGCGTCGCGGTAGAGGATGAAGATGTGGTCGCCCGCGTTGTCGGGGACCACGTGCAAGGTCGCCACACCCTGTTGCCAGTCGTCGTTGGTACGGCGCCAGCGGCTACTCCAGGCGCCCTCCAGGCCGACGACGTCGGTCGCGATCGTGACCCACGCCATCGCGTTCTCGTCGTGTTCGACGTCGACCGTGGGGACCCGCTTGGCGAACGCCATGACGTCGGGACCGCTCGGGTCGTGCACGTCGGGTACCGAGAACGGATTCCGCATGAGCTTCATCGTACCGCAACCGCCGGGAACGTGCGCCCGGCAGGTTGGTGGGCGTCGCGAGGGCTACTTGTCGTCGGCCTTGTCGGCCTTGGCCTTCTCGGCCTTGTCGTCAGTCTTCTCGTCGTCGGCCTTCTTGTCGTCGGCCTTCTTGTCGTCGGCCTTGGCCTTCTCGGCCTTGGCTTCAACCTTCTTGTCGGCCTTCTTGTCGTCGGCCTTCTTGTCGTCGGTCTTCTTGTCGTCGGCCTTGGCCTTCTCGGCTTTGTCGTCGGCCTTCTTGTCGTCGGCCTTCTTGTCGTCGGCCTTGGCCTTCTCGGCCTTGTCGTCGGCCTTGGCCTTCTCGGCTTTGTCGTCGGCCTTCTTGTCGGCCTTCTTGGCCTTGTCGGCCTTGTTGTCCGCGGCCTTGGCCTTGTCGGCCTTCTTGTCGGCCTCGACCTCGGCCTCGTCGTCGTCATCATCATCGTCATCGGCGGCGCGCTTGCCCTTCGCCGCCGACTTGTTCTTGGCCTGCTTCATGGCCTCGGCTTCTTCCCGCTCGCGCTCGGCTCGCTCCTCGTCCTCCTTGAGTAGGAGCTTGAGGCGCTGCTGGGCCTCGCCGGAGGTCCGCGCCACGGTCTCGGCGGCCGTGCCGCCCTTGAGGATCCGCGACCCGACGTAGACGCAGACACCGAACGCGATCAGCGCGCACCACTGGGCGAACGTCAGCCCCATGTGGCGGGCATCGGTGTCCTCGGGGCGGAGGTAGTCGAGGAAGAACCGGACCGGCGCGTAGAGGATGCCGGTGAGCACGGCGAGGAAGCCGGCGGGCATACGCTTGGACGGCCGGAACGCGAGCCACAACACGATCGCGTTGACCGGGATCAGATAGAGGAACTCGATCAGACCGAGGTTCCACATCGTGATCGTCGCGTCCTTGACGAGCTGATGGTTCTCGGGACCGGTGAACAGGTTGGCGTGGATGTGCTTGCCGTATTCGTCGATGCGCGAGATCTCGTCGGTGACCACCTGGTTCCGGAACGTCACCGGGTAGTTCATCGCCATGAACGCGTACCAGTTGGCCTTATCGACCACGGCGCCCACGTGATCCGACACCACGGTGCAGCCGATGCGTCCGATCGAGAACGCGGGCAACAGGCCGACGATCGCGACGTCGGCGAACAGCCGGACGGGCCGGCGTTTCCACCACACGTAGATCGCGAACCCGGCCGCACCACCGACGAAGCCACCGAACGACGAGATGCCGTCCCAGATCCGCAGGATGTGTGGCCAGTGGCTGGGTGGCCACATCGCCATCGGCGGGTCGACGCGGCCGGCCTCGGGGTAGAACACGACGTCGAACACGTGCGCTCCGAGGAAGCCGCAGATCGTGATCCACCCCAGGATCCCGCGGATGTGCTCGTCGGACACGCCGTGCCACTCGGCGTAGCGGCGCAGGAGCGCGGCACCGATGAGGACGCCGGCGGCGACGATCACGCCGAACGACTGGATCGGGATGCCGATGTCGAGCGATCCGAGGTGGAAGAACGGGAAGGCCGCGATCGAGCCGGCGTGCGCGTACATGATTCGCTTGCGAGCCTACACCACCGAGCTGGAACGCGAGGAGGCGCGCGCTATGATGTGAGCCGTGATCTGGGAGCCCTTCGTGCTGGCGCTGATCCTCGGCCTGGTGGTGTCGGCCGGGTTGTATTTCGCCTACCTGTGGCCGCAGGTCGAACCCGACGACGAGCTCGCCGACGAGGCCGATCCCGCACCGGCCGCGCCACCGAGCACCGACGAACCGGTCGAGAAGGGCGCATGACGGCGCTCTCGAGGCTCCGGCTCGGTACGCCCGCGCTCGCGGCGCTGTGCTGCGTGCTGGTTCCGGCCGCGGCTCCCGCGGCTCCCCGCGGTGTCCGCGGTAGCGTGGTGCGCATCGAGCATCGAGATCCGGTGACCGCACCGACCCGCGGACCGCTCGACGCCCCGGTCCAGATCGAGCTGTTCTTCGTGCCGCGCACCAACCTCGGCGCCGCGGTGTCGGGGCTCCGGGCGCTCGAACGGCTGCAGGACAAGCACCCGACGCGGATCCGGCTGGTCTACCGGATCCTCAAGGGCAGCCAGCCGATGCTGTCGATCGCGGTGCTCGAGGCCCAGGCCCAGGGCAAGTTCGCCGACCTGATCGACGTGCTCCACACCGATCGGTCTCCCCAGCTGCCCAAGAAGAAGATCCTCGCGCTCGCGCGCGAGGCCGGCATGAACGAGCAGCGCCTGATCGCGGCGCTGTCCGAGGGCCGCTACGACGACGTGTTCGATGCCAACGATCGTCGCCTCAAGCGACTCGCGCATGGCAACTCGTCGATGACCGTCGCCCTGTTCAACGCGCGGTTGCCGGCGCGCGGGATCACGTCGCCCAATGCCAACGAGCTCGAGCGCGAGTACCAGGCGGCATACGATCGCGCCGAGGACCTGCTCGATCGCGGCGTCCCGATCGGAAAGCTCCAGCAGGCGTTCGAGCTGCAGGCACTCCGCCCCGAGCAGCCGTTCATCGCGACCGGCGCACGTGACGACTTCATCGACGACGATCTGGCCGCCACGCATCCGCTCGCGGATCCACCGCTCTCGCTCGCCGGCATGCCGACGTTCGGCAAGGCGCGCGATGCGCTGCCGGTGGTGCTGTTGTGTCAGCCCGATCGCGTCAACTGCCATAGCCTGATGCGCGACCTGCGCAGCCAGCAGAGCGTGTACGCGGACGACATCCGCATCGTGTGGGCGCCGTTCTTCGACGTCACGCGGCAGTCGCGTGCGGCGGACCTGGCGCTGCTCGGCGATGCCGCGCTGTGCGCCGAGCAGGTCGGCTCGAGCCCCAACGACTTCGACGCCTCACCCGGCTGGGTGTGGGTCAACAAGGTGCTCGAGACCTACCACAGCCAGCACAGTCGACGGCTCCCTGCCGAGCGCATCATCGATCAGGTCGCCCACGACCTCGAGATCAACCTGGCCGAGCTGTCGGAGTGCCGGGCGCGGATCGCGAATTCCACGCTCGACTGGGTCGAGCGCGCCCGCAAGTCCGGGGTCGAGCGCGCCCCGGCGATCGTGATCGGCGGGCGGATCTACGAGGGGCTCACCGAGCCTCGGCAGATCCAGCAACTGATCGAGGCCGAGCTGGCCCCGGGGGTGCTGGCCCGGTGCGCGACGATCGGGTGTGCGACGCCCACACACGACTGACCCGCCCGCGATCAGAGACGCGCCGCGGCGTGCCCCGAGAGCGGGCGATCACCCGATGGTCGGCCGGGCTTGGGCTTGCCGCCCCCAAGGCGCTCGCCGTACGCTTGGATGCGATGGAGCTTACGTTCGCGGCGGCGACCGATGTCGGCCGGCAGCGCAACCATAACGAGGACAACTTCCTCATCGACAAGAAGCTCCGTCTGTTTCTGGTCGCGGATGGGATGGGTGGTCACGCGGCCGGCGAGATCGCGTCGTCGATCGCGGTCCACGAGATCCGCGACGCGGTGAACAACAACCGCGATCTCATCGATCGCTACCGGGTGGATCACCCTGCCGTGCAGCCGTACGAGATCCTGCAGGTGCTCGAGCACGCCATCCAGGCGGCATGCGGCGCCGTCCACCAGCGCGCACAGGACGAACCCGACAAGCGCGGTATGGGCACCACCGCCACCGTGCTGTTGATCGCGGGTGGTCCCGACCAGCTGCGCGGGTTCATCGCACACGTCGGCGACACCCGCGTCTACCTGGCGCGCCAGAACCAGTGCCACATCCTCACCGAGGATCACTCGCTGATGAACGAGCTGGTTCGTCGCGGCAAGCTCAACCGCGAGCAGATCGAGAGCTCGCCCTACAAGCAGTACAAGAACGCGGTGACGCGCGCCGTCGGCGTGTACGGGTCGGTCGAGGTCGACACCTTCGACTTCGACATCCTGCCCGGCGATCGATTCCTGATCGCGTCGGACGGGATGTACGCCTACGTCGACGAGGACGAGCTTCCCGAGCAACTCGCCGCGGGTGAAGTCAAGGACGTGCCGAAGAAGCTGGTCGAGATGGCCAACGCCGGCGGCGGGCACGACAACATCACCGCGGTCGTGCTCCGCATCGGGGAGAACGTCTCGAAGGAGGTCGCCCCTCGCACCACCGAGGTCTCGCTCAAGCTCGAGGTCCTCAAGGGCATGCAGATGTTCCGGTACCTGTCCTACAAGGAGCTGGTCCGGGTCTCGTCGATCGCGGAGATCATCGAGGTCGCCGACAAGGCGGTGGTGTTCTCCGCCGGTCAACCGGGCGACTCGATGTACGTCGTTCTGAGCGGCAAGATCCGCCTGACCAAGGGCGGGACCAAGGTCGCGGACCTCGGGCGCGGTTCTCACTTCGGCGAGATGTCGCTGATCGATCGATCCGTGCGGTCGCTCTCGGCGATCGCAACCGAGGACACGCGCCTGATCGCGATCAGTCGCAAGGACTTCTACGATCTCATCAAGCGCGAGCCGTCGAGCGCGGTGAAGATGCTGTGGAGCTTCGTGCAGGTGCTCGGGCAGCGGCTGCGCAAGACGACCAACGATCTGAGCGACGCGCTCCACGGGGACCGCCACGGCGAAGAGACCGAGGCGGAGAACCTGTTCCAGGACTGATCCGCGGACTAGCGCCGCTTCGACTTCTTGGCGGCCGGCTTCGCCTTCTTGGCGGGCTTCGCCTTCTTGGCGGGCTTCGCCTTCTTGGCGGGCTTCGCCTTGGCGGGCTTCGCCTTCTTGGCGGGCTTCGCCTTCTTGGCGGGCTTCGCCTTCTTGGCGGGCTTCGCCTTCTTGGCGGGCTTCGCCTTCTTGGCGGGCTTCGCCTTCTTGGCGGGCTTCGCCTTCTTGGCGGGCTTCGCCTTCTTGGCGGGCTTCGCCTTCTTGGCGGGCTTCGCCTTCTTGGCGGCCGGTTTCTTCGTCGCCGTCTTGGCGGCCGCCGGCTTCGAGCGTGTCGTCGCGACCTTCGCGCTGCGCGGAATCGGTTGGAGCTCGCGCGTCGGATCGTCGGCGGATTCCGCGACCGCCACCGCCACCGCGACCGCGACCGCGACCGCCGCCACCGCGACCGCCACCGCCACCGCCACCGCCACCGCCACCGCCACCACCGCGTCCACCGCGGTCGGCCTGCCGGTCCTCGCCACGGTGCCGCCGACCGCGATCACCATCGCGATCGCGCCGGGTCTCCATCTCGGCAAGGATGTCGGTGTCGTCCTGCGCGGTCAGCGCCTCCTCGGCGATCTCGAACAGCGTGTCCTCGCGTCCGACGTGCGACGCGTGAACCTCGGCGAGCCGGATCGCGGCATCGAGCAACGTCTTGCCGGCACCGGGCCGCGAGTGATCGTCGAGCTGGGCGGCCGCCGCGGCCACCGCCCTCTGGAGCTCGACCTGCGCCGGGTGCTCGGCGGAGAGCGAGGCCAGCTCGGCGGCGAGCTCGGGGCGCCGGGTCGATAGCCGCGGGAACACCGAACCCTCTTCGTCGAGGAAGTGACGTCGGGTCGAGCGCTCGAAGTAGTCGACCGCTTCGCGCACGAGGTCGACATCGCCGGGATCCGGACGCCCCACCGCGAACCGCCTGGCCGCTTCGAGAAGCCCGATCATCACGTCGTCGTGACGGCGGTGACATCGCTCGAGCTGAGCGAGGCTGGCCAGACCCATACGCGAACGAGAATCGCGTATCCGATGTGTTCCGACAAGCGCCGGTCAACGGAAACCCAGACCGTGCTAGA
This sequence comes from uncultured delta proteobacterium, assembly GCA_963772655.1. Taxonomy (GTDB): domain Bacteria; phylum Myxococcota_A; class Polyangia; order Haliangiales; family Haliangiaceae; genus JABFXX01. Next base: position 1,807,883 of record CAVYYE010000002.1, on the reverse strand, counting down.
TATCGCCCGTGCCCACCGCGCAAGACACGCCCACCGAGCGGGCGAACAATGTAGTCATCATCGGAAGCGGCCCCGCCGCACACACGGCAGCCATCTATGCCGCGCGCGCGAATCTCGAGCCGGTCGTGTTCGAGGGCTTCATGGCGGGCGGCATCGCCGCCGGTGGCCAGCTCACGACCACGACCGACGTCGAGAACTTTCCCGGCTTCCCCGAGGGGATCATGGGCCCGGATCTCACGGAGCGGTTCCGCGCACAGTCGGAGCGTTTCGGGACGCGGATCATCACGGAGACGGTCACCAAGGTCGACCTGTCGAAACGACCGTTCCGCTACTGGACCGACGAGCAGGAAGGCGAGGCGAAGTCGCTGATCATCGCCACCGGTGCCACCGCGAAGCGCGATGCGATCCCCGGCACGGGTGACGGCGAGCTGTGGCAGAAGGGCGTGTCGGCGTGCGCGGTGTGCGACGGCGCGCTACCGATGTTCCGCAACCAGCCCTTGTTCGTGATCGGCGGCGGCGACTCGGCGATGGAGGAGGCGAGCTTCCTCGCGAAGTTCGCGTCCAAGGTCTACATCGTGCACCGCCGCGACGAGCTGCGCGCGTCGGCGATCATGCAGCAGCGCGCCAAGGACAACCCCAAGATCGAGATGCTGCTGTCGCATCGCGTGACCAAGGTCGAGGGCGGGCAGGGCGTCGAGAGCGTGACCGTGCGCGATCTCAAGACCGACAAGGAGCGGGCGGTGCCGGCCGCCGGCCTGTTCTTCGCGATCGGTCACATCCCGAACACGGCGTTCCTCGGCGGTCAGTTGAAGTGCGACGACCAGGGCTACGTCCTCACCACGCCCGGCACCACGCAGACCTCGGTCGAGGGCGTGTTCGCGGCCGGCGACGTGCAGGACAAGAAGTACCGTCAGGCGATCACGGCGGCGGGCACCGGCTGCATGGCCGCGCTCGAGGCCGAGCACTTCTTGGCGGGCTCGTAGACGTTCCGCGGAAGCGGTACGCCTGCGACCGCGCATGGATCGGCTCGCGAAGCGCTCGCCTGTGCGGAACGGGCTCGCCAGCTGGGCTCAGACGAGCTTCGAGATCACGACCACCAGCACGATCACCGCGACCGCGACGCCGATCCAGATCGCGAGCGTACGCGGCTCCGGGAGCATCGTGGGCGCGGTCGGCAGGTTGACCATCGAGGTCGCGAGTCGCGGATCCGGAAGGTGGGGGGCGGCGGGTGGCGTCGGCGTGGGGCCGGGGCGCGACGGGAGCGACGGTTCGATGGTCGGTGGGGTGGGCCGCAGGATCGGTGCCGGCATCACCGGGGTCATCTGCGGCACGCGCCCGCGCTCCTGCGTGAACACCCAGCTCACCCAGCTCGCGACCTGACGATCGCCGGGGAACTGGTGTGCGAGCAGATCGCGCAGCCGGTCGCGCATCTGTGCCGCGGATTGCCAGCGCCGGGTCGGGTCGCGCTCGAGCGCGGTCATCACGATCTCGTCGAGCTCGGGCGTGACCGTCGGGTTGGCGATCGAGGGCCGCGGGATCGGCAGCGCCTTGACGCGCATCATGGTCTCGAGTGCGTCGGGGCCGTCGAACAGCCGCCGGCTGGTCAGCAGCTCGTACATGATGATCCCGACCGCCCACAGATCGACGCGCAGGTCGAGGTGGCCGGAGAGGTACTCGGGGGCGACGTAGCCGAACTTGCCCTTGATCACGCCGGCCGACGTGCGCTCGGTCGACAGCTGCGCCTTGGCGAGACCGAAGTCGATCAACTTGAGGGTGCCGTCGGGCGACAGGATCAGGTTGGCCGGCGTGACGTCGCGGTGGACGATGCCGAGATGCTGGCCGTTCTCGTCGCATCGCGTGTGGGCGTGGTCGAGCGCGTCACAGAGTTGCGCCGCGAGGTCGAGCGCGATCGGCTGCGGCACCGAACCGACGGTCGCGCCGGTGTGCTCGACCAGTTGCTTGAGTGTGGGGCCGGGCACGTACTCCATCGCGATGAAGTAGGTGCCGAACACGCGACCGGAATCGTAGGTCGCCGCGATGTTCGGATGGTTCAGGTAGTGGAGCAGGCGGGCCTCGTCGAGGAACAGGTTCACCAGCTCCCTCTTTAGCGTCGGGAGCAGACGCTTGAGGGCGACCTCGCGCACGCCACCACCCTTGAGCGGTTGTTCCGCTCGGTGCACGGACGCCATACCCCCTCGCCCGATCTGCTCGTACACGAGGTACGAGCCGTAGCGTTCGGGCTCCGCCATTGTTCTATTCTAGACACGTCTCGACCTGGGGCGCTCGGGAATGCACGGAGGTCACTCACCGGTACGACAGGCGAGGCTGCCATGTCACAATCGCTGTACCCCGTGAATCGCGATCCGCAGCATAACTTCCGCCCTCCAGCCGAGTCGTACATGACCAAGGTTCTGGCGGTACTTCTCCTGGTCGTCGCGGGAGCCCTGGTGTTCACCGTCGTCAAGATGCGGGGACAGCAGGCCCAGCAGTTCTCGTTCGAGCCTCGGCCGATTCTCGCAGCGCCCCGACGACAAGCTCGGCGCCGACGAGCAAGCCACGATCGACGTGTTCAAGAAATTCTCGCGCTCGGTGGTCCACATCACGAGCCTCGAGACCCGCCGTGACCGGATGACCCTCGACGTCACCGAGATCCCACAGGGAACCGGCTCCGGCTTCGTGTGGGATACCGCCGGGCACGTGGTCACCAACTTCCACGTCATCCAGCATGGCAACCGGGCCTCGGTGACCCTCCAGGACGGTTCGACCTATCCCGCCAAGATCGTCGGCCGCGCACCCGACAAGGACCTCGCGGTGCTCAAGATCGACGCGCCCGCGCAGAAGCTGCAGCCCCTGCCGGTGGGCACCTCGGGCAACCTCCAGGTCGGCCAGAAGGTGCTCGCGATCGGCAACCCGTTCGGGCTCGATCAGACGCTGACCACCGGCGTGATCTCGGGCCTCGGTCGCGAGATCAAGAGCGTGACCCAGCGCTCGATCTTCGACGTGATCCAGACCGACGCGTCGATCAATCCCGGCAACTCCGGTGGTCCGTTACTCGATAGCGCCGGGCGCCTGATCGGGATCAACACCGCGATCTACTCGCCGTCGGGCGCCAACGCCGGCATCGGGTTCGCGGTGCCCGTCGACACCATCAACTCGATCGTTCCGCAGCTCCTCCGCAACGGCAAGATCTTGCGGCCCGGTCTCGGCATCAACATCCTCGCCGACCAGATCGCGGCGTCGCAGCGCATCGAGGGCGTGGTCGTGCTCGGCGTGGCGCCGGGCGGCGCCGCCGACAAGGCCGGCATCATCGGAGCGCGCCAGGCGATCGGCGGGATGGCGCTCGGCGACGTGATCGTCAAGCTCGACAACTTCGATATCAAACGCTCGAGCGATCTGTTCAAGGCGCTCGATGCGCACAAGGTGGGAGACGAGGTCACGCTCGAGGTCGTGCGCGACGGCCAGCACCGCAAGGTCAAGCTGGTCCTGGAAGCACTGCCGTAAGTCTCCTCCGCGCGGGCGCGCGAGGCGGTATGCTCTGGAGGCCCCCCGGGCCACGACATGAGCAGTACCGCCACCGCGTCTCCGCTTCCGCAGTCGCCCTCCACGCCCCATCGCCGCGCCTATCGCGAGACCGTGTGGCGTCGCGCCCGATCGGCACTCGCCTCGGCGTTCTTCGAGGGGCTATCGGCCGCCGGTCAGCTCCATCCGGCCGCGTCGCCCAAACGCCACGGCGTCGAGGTCGAGCGCGACATCGTGTACGGACCCGATCCGAAGTGGCACCAGCTCGACCTCTACCGGCCGATACATCGGCCCGGACCGTGGCCGGTCGTGCTCTACGTGCACGGCGGCGCGTTCCACCTGCTGTCCAAGGACACTCACTGGCTGATGGGGTTGGTGTTCGCGCGGTTCGGGTTTCTCGTCGCCAACATCAGCTACCGGCTGGCACCGCGCCATCCCTATCCGGCCGCGATCGAGGACACGTGCCGGGCGTACACCTGGCTCGCCGACAACATCACCGCGCTCGGCGGTGATCCGAACCGGGTCGCGGTCGCCGGCGAGTCCGCGGGCGGCAACTTGATCTCGTCGCTCGTGCTCGCTGCCACCCAGCGTCGCGACGAGCCGTGGGCACGCGCGGTGTACGACACCGATCTGGTGCCCCGCGCCGCGCTGCCGTTCTGCGCGATGCTGGAGGTGTCCAACCCCGAGCGGTTCTCGGCGCGCCGGCGGCTTCCGTTCTGGGTCGATGGAATGATCCGGGATGCCTCCGCGTCGTACCTGCATGGGCATCCGCCCGCACCAGGGCCGGCCACCGAGCTCGCCGACCCGCTGCGCGTGTTCGAGGCCGCGGCCGCCGCGGGCGACGTCGGGGCGGCCCGGTTCGATCGCCCGTTGCCCCCGTTCTTCGCGCCGGTCGGCACGCGCGATCCCCTGCTCGACGACACCCGGCGCCTCGAAAAGGCGCTCGCCACCCTCAACGTGCCCTGCGAGGCACGCTATTACCCCGGCGGCATTCATGCGTTCCACGCCATGGTCTGGGACCCGGCCGCGCGCCGCTGCTGGCGCGACGCCCTCGCATTTCTCGACCGCGCGATGCGTAGCTGATACACAGGTGGGCGGGTGACCCCACCTAAGCGACAACTCGGGCTCGGGGTGACCGCGGCGATCGTGGTCGCCAACATGATCGGCGTCGGTGTGTTCACGAGCACCGGCTTCCAGGCCGCCGGCGTCCACGATCCGATGACGATCCTGCTGCTGTGGGTGGTCGGCGGCGTGATCGCGCTGTGCGGCGCCGCGGCCTATGCCGAGCTCGGATCGATGATGCCGCGCGCCGGCGGCGAGTACATCTACCTGCGCGAGGCCTACAGCCCGGCCGTCGGGTTCATGAGCGGCTGGGTGTCGCTGACCGCCGGGTTCTCCGCACCGATCGCGCTCGCCGCGATCACGTTCGCTCGCTACATGGGCCGCGTGTTCCCGAGCCTGGCGATGGTCGACCCGTGGACCTCGCACAGCTTCGATGTCGGCGGCACCCACCTGTTCACGGTCCGGCTCGGCCTCGAGCACGTCGTCGCGCTCGTCCTGATCTGGGCGGTCGCCGCGATGCACTCGTTCGATACGAAGGTCGGCGGCTGGGTGCAGGCCGCGTTCACGGCGGTCAAGGTCGCGTTGATCGTCGTGTTCATCCTCGGCGGGTTCTTGATCGGCACCGGCGACACCGCACACTTCGCGAGCCAGAGCGGTGGGCTGTCCAACGTCGGCACCATGTCGTTCGCCTACTCGCTGATGTACGTCAGCTTCGCGTACTCGGGCTGGAACGCCGCGGCCTACATCGCGAGCGATGTCCGCTCGCCGAGCCGCACGCTGCCGCGCGCGCTGCTGCTGGGGACCGGCGCCGTGATGGTGCTCTACGTACTGCTCAACGCCGTGTTCCTCTACGCGGTGCCGAGCGACGCGCTCGCCAGCGCGCCGTGTCCGGACGCCGCGAAGCACGTCGTCGAGCAGATGATCAAGGACGGCCAGTGCGGCGGTCCGGTGTACGAGGTGGGCCACGCCGCCGCGACCGCGCTGTTCGGCACCCGCGTCGGTCAGCTCGTCAGCTCCGTGATCTCGCTCGCGCTGGTGTCGGCGGTGAGCGCGATGGTGATGGCCGGTCCGCGCGTGTATGCCGCGATGGCCGCCGATCGCGCGCTGCCCCCCGTGCTCGCCAAGCACAACGCGCGCGGCGTGCCGGTCACCGCGGTCGTCACCCAGGCCGTGCTCGCGAGCGTGTTCGTGATGGTCGGCGATCCCGACACGTTGATCCGGTTCGTCGGGTTCACGCTCGCGATCTTCGCCGCCCTCGCGGTGATCGCCGTGTTCGTGCTCCGCACCCAGGGCAAGGCCGGCGCGTACCGCACCTGGGGCTATCCGGTGACCCCGGTGATCTTTGTCCTGTCGTCGGTATGGATCGCGTTCGCGCAGATCAAGGCGCAGCCGTTCGAGGCCGCGATCATCGGGGGCATCCTCGGCGTCGGTGGCGTCGTGTACTGGCTGTCGACCCGCAACAAGCCGCCGCTCCCCAACGAGAACGATCCGATCGACACGCCGGCGGAGCTGCCATCGGCGCGCGTCGTCGACGACAAGAAGTAACTTCGCGAGCGAACACCCAGCAGGGGTAGGCTGCGGAAGTGACCTCCCACGACAACGTCTAGGCCGGGGCCTTGCCGCCGCCGTCGGACGACGCGTCCGAGGGTAGGGCGATCGGGTGATCGTGATCGCCGGGGTGGCTGTGATCGCCGCCGGTCTTCTTGAGCTCGACCTCGACGTCTTCGAGCGCCGCCGGCGGGACCTGCAGGATCGCCGCGGCGACGCTGCGCATGTCCTCGCGGTGCTCGTGCGGGAGGATGTCGTCGTCGGCGGCGACGTCGATCACGAGCGTCGCCTTGCCGGACGGCCCCTTCTCCCGGAACGTCAGCGTGATCTTCTTGCCGCGATCGATGTTGCTCATGAGTTACGTCCTCACCACGATCTGGACCTCGAGGCCATTCTCGCCGTGGGTCTCGTTCTCCGACTGGATCGCACCGATCTGTGCGGCGCGCTCGCGGAGGGACCGCCGCGTGACGATCGTGGCCACCTCGGCGATCTCGGCCTGGAGCTCCTCGTGGGCCTGCTCGAGGCGGCGGATGTTGTCGCGGATCATCTGGGCCTCGGCCTCGGCCTTCTTGTCGGCGAGCTGCCGGTCGGCCTTGTTCGCGGCCTGGTTGCCGATCGCGTCCTGCCGTGCCTTGTCGTCCTCGGGAGCGCGGCCCTCGACCGTCGCCGACGCGGTGACCGTGCGCTCCGCCGAGATCTCGATCCGGATCGCGTTGCCACCCTTCGGCAGCGTCGCCACGACATCGCCGAGCGTCCTTGTCAGCGAGCCGTCGGGCTGGCGGGTCCAGCCGCGCTGCTCGAGCTCTTCGACGAGGATGTGGTCCTGGGCTTCCTTCTCGAGGATCGGCAGCAGGCGGATCGCGATGTCGACGTGATCCGAGGCGTGGACGTCATCCTTGCGGTTCACCGTCCGGCGAACCGGGATCCATCCGATCTCGAGGCTGGCTCCACACGGCATGAGCCTGGTTGTAGCACTCCACGTCGTCGAGGATCCGGAGTCGTGGCGCCTACGGCGCGACCGCGCGCGGATCGAAGCCCTGGTTGAGGCAGATTTGCGCGTAGCTCTTGGGCAACCCGCGAAAGTAGTTCCTTGCCTTCAGGAACTGCCTAGACTTGCAGGCGGCGAGGTAGGCCTTCTGCTTCACGTTCTTGCACGCCATGATCTGTTCGTAGCCGTGGAGCGCGGCTGCGTACCTCCCGGAAGCATTATCGGCGTCGGCGCTGGCTTCGATCCCGGCGGCGTTCTCGCACGAGGACACTTCGACGACATCGTCACTCGAGCTCGCCTTCGGTGCCGTCGCGACGCGGGTCTTGGACCCGCAACCGCGCGCGCGTTCCTGGATGCTCTCGAACACGGGAAGCTCGAGGCGGGTCTCCAGGGTTCTCAGCATCGCCTCGTACTTGTCGCACGCGTGTTTGCGTGCGAGCACGTCGAGCGAAGCGACCGCGGTCTCGGTCAACGGATCGAACGCTCGCAAGGCCTCGAGGTAGTAGATCGATCCGGACGTGATCTCGCGAAACTCGCGACTCGCCGCCGCGAGGTCACCGCGCTCGAGCGCCGTCTTCTCGTGGCGAAGCGCGACCTCGGCCTTCGCCTCACGGGTCGCGCGCTCGATCCAATCACGACCGCGATCGAGATCCAACGCTTCGAGCTCGTGACCGCAGTTGCCGAGCTCTGGCCACCGTCGCTTGTCGAGGAGCTCTGCACACCGGGTCTCGATCGTCGTGACGTCCGAACTGGCGTTCGGTTCGCCGTTGTCGGTTGCTGCCTCCGCATTCGCTTCGTCGTCGGATCCGACCGGGGCGAGCGCCGGCGGAGGCGACGGGGGTGCCGGCTCGGTTCCGGGCGACGCGGCGACCGGCACGTCGTCGCGCTGGCCGAGCATCACGATCGCCACCGTGCCGACGAACAGCACCGCGACGATGCCGGCGATCAGGTACCAGCGATTTCGGACCGTGGCGAGCGTGCGCGCGGCCAGCGTCGGCGGCTCGCCGAACATCGGCAACCCGGGAGGTGCAGGAAGCGGATCGCGCCGGGCGGTGACCGCGGATGCGTCGCCAGCGACCGGCGGCTCGGCGAGCGTCGTCGTGGTGACCTCGCGGATCGGTTTCGGAGTCGCCGCCCGCGGCGTCGCGACCACCGGGGCGAGCGGGGTCGCCGGTGCGATCGCGGCGAGCGCCTCGTCGACGGCCTTCATCGTCTGGGGCCGCCGGTCGGGTTCCTTTTCGAGCATGTCGACGATCAGGCGGTCGAGCGCCGGAGGCAGGCCGTCGACCACGTCGTGCGGCGGCACGGCCGGCGTCGACTGGTGATGGATCAACACGTCCCCGGTGTTGCCCGTGAACGGCGGGCGGCCGCACACCAGCTCGTAGAACATGCAGCCGAGCGCGTAGATGTCGCTACGCACGTCGACCTTGGCCGCGGAGCGCGCCTGCTCGGGAGACATGTAGCGCGGCGTGCCGAGGATCATCTGCGAGTGCGTGTGCACGCCGCCAGCGCCTGGATCGGCGAGCTTCGCGATCCCGAAGTCGAGGATCTTCGCGCGTTCGCCACCGACCACCGCGGCGTCGGGTAGCAGGAACACGTTATCCGGCTTGAGGTCGCGGTGGATGATGCTCGCGTCGTGCGCGGCGCCGAGCGCAGCCGCGAGTTGACGTCCGATCGCGATCGCCGCCGCGATCGGAAAGCGTCCCTTGTCCTCGATCCGGGCGGCCAGGCTCTCGCCTTGCAGGCGCTCCATCACGATGTACGCGGTGCCGTCGGCGCGCTCGCCGGTTCCGGTCACCACACCGCACTCGAACACCGTCACGATCCCGGGGTGGCCGATCGTGGCGGTGGCGCGCGCTTCCTGGAGAAACCGCTGCACCACCTGTTCGCGGGTCAGATACTCCGGCCGCAGGAACTTGATCGCGACGTCGCGTCCGAGCTCCGAGTCGCGTCCGAGGTGGACGACGCCGAAGCCACCTCTACCGATCCGCTCGCCGACCACGTAGCGACCGAATCTCAGCCCCTCGAACACGTCCCGAGGATACCGCGGTCACGTCAGGGCGCGCACGACGGGAACCGGGTCGCGATCGACACCAGCGCCGCGTGGACGTCGCGGCACTGCTTCGCGACGTACGGCAGCGTCGCCTTCTCGGCGGTCTGGGCGGCGGCTGCCAGCGCCTCGGCGGACGCCAGCACGCGACTCTTGAGATCCTGGGGCACGGCACCGCACCGCGACAGCTTGCCCGCGAGATCCGCGAGAGCGAGGCAGTCGGCCGCTCGCGCACCGATCATCGGATCGGGGTGGGGTGCGCAACCGACATCGACGAGCGCGCGCTCGAGCTCGTTCGAGCGTCGCGTGCACCGCGCGGCATCGGTGCGTTTCCACGCCCTGGCCTCGAGCTTGGCGAGGTCGTTGTCTGCCGACTTCGCGTCCGCGGTCGACCTGCCCGCGGGGTCTTTGCGCGCCGGCGCGTTCAGGCGCGTGCAGGCGGCCTGGATCCGCGCCCAGCCGAGCCACCGGTCGCAGGCGGGGATGCGCGTGCTCCGTCGCGTCAACCGGCCCCGGATCGCGCAGCCCGACTCGAGCTCGATCGCGAGGTCGATCGTGTTGGCACGGTGCCGGCCGATCGCGACCGACAGATCGCCCTGGCGCGCCGACCAGCCGTGGTCGTCGGACACCAGCGTCAGCGAATCCATGCCGGCGCGTACACCGGCGAGATCGATCGATGCGACGCCATCGGCGAACGCGACCGTCACCGTCGCGGACTTCGCGCCCGGGACGGTGCAGCTCGTCGAGCGGAGCGCACCGCGGTAGCTGCCCGCCCAGTCGGCCCATGTCGGGGCCGGGACGGGCCTCGGCTTCGGCTTCGGCTTCGCGATCGCGATCGACAGGGCGAGCCCGACTCCGACGATCGCCGCTCCCATCGCGCGCGCGTGCATCGCCCGAGCATGGCACGGGGATCGCGGCCGGCCAGTTTCGCGGCGACCGACGGTTTCGACGTCGACGCGACCACGTTCACGTTCTCGCTCTCCGCTGTCACGACACCCGGCGAGCTATTCCGCTGCGAGCTGTGAAGACTTCGCGAATGCGAAGTCGCATGTGAGGAGCGGTGTCACGACGCTCCGGAAAGACATAGGCTCGGGGTGATGGGAAAATCGCCGAAGCTGATCAAGGTCCGCCTGCACGATCGCAACGAGGACTCGGAGTCGGTGTGGGCGTACGACCTCGGCCCGGCCCGCAAGAAGGGCGCGCGGCGCGTCAAGATCGCGAACATCTGCTTCCTGCACGCCAAGCCGACGCTGCACGACATCATCGTCGTCGAGCCCGATCCGGAGGATCCCAGCTACATCCTGCAGTGGGATCAACGCGGGGTGCCGTGGCGGAAGATCGGGACCCGGATCGCCAAGGACGGTGGGCGGTTCGCGATGATCGTCGACTACCGGCACCGCGGGAACAGCAACTGGCGCTCCCTGGTCGAGGCGATCTCGCGACCGGAGCTCGCCATCGAGGGCGCGTGGGGCCCCGAGGCTCGTCGACCGGGACGTGCGTACCTCGCGATCGCCGAGGGGACGCCGGTCTCGCGCGTGATGACGTGGCTCGCCGACAACGGCGTCGGCTACACGTTCACCCAGATCCACCCGACGCCGCGCAAGAAGGCGACGAGTCAGAAGTCCAAGAAGCCGGCGAGCAAGAAGGCCGCGAGCCAGAAGACCAAGAAGCCGGCGAGCAAGAAGGCGACGAGCCAGAAGACCAAGAAGCCGGCGAGCAAGAAGGCGACGAGCCAGAAGACCAAGAAGCCCGCGAGCAAGAAGCCGGCGAGCCAGAAGACCAAGAAGGCGACGAGCCAGAAGACCAAGAAGCCGGCGAGCAAGAAGGCGAGCAAGAAGCCCGCGAGCAAGAAGCCCGCGAGCAAGCGCAAGCCCGCGAAGCGCCGGTGACCTGATACGCGCGCGGGACCGACGACGTTCCTCGCAGATCGATCGGCGCGCTCGTGCGTCGACGCCCCACGCGTAAGCAACCCCCGGCCCATGCGTTATTCGTTTGCCGGTGTCCGGGTCGACACGGAAAAAGGAGAGCTGATGTCTCGGAAGCTAGGGATCATGATCGCGATGGCGGGCACGCTGTGCGCGCTCGCACCCCGCGACGCCGACGCGTTCTGCGGGTTCTACATCAACGGTGCGGGAGGCGAGATGTTCAACAACGCCACCCAGGTGGTGATGATGCGCGCCGGCACGCGGACCGTGCTGTCGATGCAGAACAACTACCAGGGGCCGCCATCGGACTTCGCCATGGTGGTGCCGGTGCCGGTCGTGCTGCAGGAGACCGACGTCAAGACCCTGCCCGCGGACGTGTTCGCCAAGGTCGATCTCATGGGATCGCCGCGGCTCGTCGAGTACTGGGAGCAGGATCCGTGTCGCCAGGAGCCCGACTACCGCGACATGGCGGTTCCGTCGGCGCCGATGGCGGAGATGGCCGACGCGGCCGGTGCCCCCGCCGCCGACTACGGCGTCAAGATCGAGGCGAAGTTCACGGTCGGCGAGTACAACATCGTGATCCTGTCGGCGAAGGAGTCGACCGGGCTCGATCGCTACCTGCGCGACCAGCGCTACCAGATCCCCGCCGGCGCGGAGCCGCTGCTGCGGCCGTACGTCGAGGGCGGATCGAAGTTCTTCGTCGCCAAGGTCGATCCGAAGAAGGTCAAGTTCGTGAACGGGCAGGCGATGCTGAGTCCGCTGCGGTTCCACTACGACAGCGAAGAGTTCTCGCTGCCGATCCGCCTCGGCCTGGCGAACGCGAAGGACAAGCAGGATCTGATCGTCTCGATCCTCGCGCCCGGTCAGCGCTACGAGGTCGCCAACTACAAGAACGTCACGATCCCGACCAACCTCGACGTCAAGGACGAGGTCCGCACGCGGTTCGGCGAGTTCTACGCCGCGCTGTTCGATCGCACCGTCGAGAAGAACCCGGGTGCGATCGTCACCGAGTACGCGTGGGATGCGAGCAGCTGCGATCCGTGTCCTGGCCCGAACCTCGACGGCAACGACTTCGCCACGCTCGGCGCCGACGTGCTCGGCAACCAGAACGGCGCGTACGGTGGCTTCGTGCTGACGCGGCTGCACGCGCGCTATGGCAAGGAGGGCGCGCCCGACGACCTGATGTTCAAGGCGGCCGGACCGATCGTCGGCGGCCGCGAGCAGCGCGACGCGCAGGGACACCTCGAGGAGCGCGCGCGTCCCGACGAGGGCGGCATCAACAACTTCCAGGCGCGCTACGCGATCCGCCACGCGTGGACCGGCCCGATCACGTGCGACAACCCGCGCCGCGGGATCTGGGGCGGTCCGCCCGATGGTGGCTCGCCGCCCAACCAGGGCGCGACCAACCTCGCGTTCGCACCGCGCGGCAACGTGCAGCTGCCGAACCTGGTCAAGCAGGACATCCCCGAGATCGATGTCCAGCAGGGCGTGCCGCTGCCGACCGGGGCCAGCTTCACGAACAAGCCGCAGGGATGTGGGTGCGGTGCGTCGAACACCGGCGAGCTCACCGGTGGCGCCGTGTTCGCCGGGGTGTTGTTCGTTTTCTCCTCGCGCGGGCGTCGCCGCCGCCGGCGGCGGGTGTGATTCCGGCGCGTTGGGCACGGGCCCGCGCGGGTCTCGGTAGATCGAACGCCCCCCGCCCGCGTTGAACGCGAGAGGGGCGAGCTCTCGCCCGACAACAGGAGATTCAGGATGAAGATCGGCATGGCGCTCGGCGCCGCAATCGTGGCGCTGGCGGCCGCGGCCCCCGTGGCCGACGCGTTCTGCGGCTTCTACATCAACGGGTCCGAGAAGAAGATGTTCAACGACGCGACCGAGGTCGTGATGATGCGCGCCGGCACGCGGACCGTGCTGTCGATGCAGAACGCCTATCGCGGCCCACTCGAGAACTTCGCGATGGTGGTGCCGGTGCCGGTGGTGCTCAAGAAGAGCGACGTCAAGACGCTCGATCGCGGCGTGTTCGATCGCATCGACTCGCTGGGCTCGCCGCGTCTGGTGGAGTACTGGGAGCAGGACCCGTGTCCCGCGCCCAATAACCGCGTGTTGGAGGACGAGGACGCCGAGGACGACGCGCCGATGACGGCGGGGGCGGATCGAAGCGAGGTCCGCCAGAAACGCCAGACCGTCAAGATCGAGGCGAAGTTCTCGGTCGGCGAGTACAACATCCTGATCCTGTCGGCGACGGACAGCTCGGGACTCGAGAGCTGGCTGCGCGCGAACCGCTATCACATCCCACCGGGTGCGGAGCCGCTGCTCCGGCCGTACGTCGAGGGTGGGTCGAAGTTCTTCGTCGCCAAGGTCGATCCGAAGAAGGTCCACATGGTCGGCAACCACGCCGCCCTGAGCCCGCTGCGGTTTCACTACGACAGCGAGGAGTTCGCGCTGCCGATCCGGCTCGGCATGGCCAACGCCGACGGCCAGCAGGACCTGATCGTCAACATCCTCGCCGACAAGCGCTACGAGGTCGCGAACTACAAGAACGTGGTCATCCCGACCAACTTCGACGTCAAGAACGGCGTGCGCAACCGGTTCGGCGAGTTCTACGCCGCGCTGTTCGACAAGACGGTCGAGGCCAATCCAGGTGCGGTGGTCACCGAGTACGCGTGGACCACCAACCCGAGCTTCAAGTGCGATCCGTGCCCGCCGCAGGTGCCGGCCGACGCCGACGCCATGACGCTCGGCGGTGACGTGATCGGCGGGCGAATCGCGCAGGGTTACTACGTGATCACGCGCCTCCACGCGCGTTACGGTAAGAACGACATGAAGGACGACCTCCGGTTCAAGGAGGCTCCGCCGATCACCGGGGGGCGCGAGCAGTGGACCCGTCAGGGGCTCGAGTACGGCGCCCATCCGTCGGCCGAGAACTACTTCCAGGCGCGCTACGCGATCCGCCACTGGTGGACCGGTCCGATCCGGTGCCAGAACCCGCGCCGCGGCGTGTGGGGCGGGCCGCCGAACGGTGGCTACCAGATGCCGATCGCGGCGGGCAAGACCGCATTCGCGCCGCGCGGCAAGATGGAGCTCGCGCAGGTGATCAAGCGCGACCTGTGGGAGATCGGCTACAAGAAGGCAGCGCCGCGTGGCTCCGTGCGCGGCGCGCCGAACCACGGGTTCGCGAAGCCGCCGGGCGCGGGTGGTCGCAAGGCGATGGGGTTCACGTTCGGCATGCTCGGCGGTCTGCTCGGCATCCTGCTCGGGACCCGCCTCCTCCGGAGGCGCGCGTAGTCCGATGCGCCGGGGTCGCATGCTCGTGACTGTCTTCGGGGTCGCGCTCGTCGCGATCGCCGCGGGCAGTTGCGGCGGCGACCCCACGCTGCGCGAAGCGACGCACGGCACCGAGACATCGATCCACGACAAGCACGTGGCGGCCACGCTTGTCGATCCGATCATCCATCTGCCGAAGCAGCCCGGCGAGCTCGGTCCCAGTCTGGTCGCGATCGATCGCACGACGCCGCGCGCGCCGGGCGAGGTCTCCGACGGGACGATGCTGACCGACGTCGATACCTGCTCGACGTGTCATCCCGACGCGGCCGCGCAGTGGTCGCACAGCGCGCACTCGTTCGCCTCGTACGGCAACCCGATCTTTCGCTACGACGTCGAGGACACCCGCCGCATGCTCGGCAAGGAGACCAGCCGGCACTGCGGCGGTTGCCACGACATGCCGCTGATGGTCGATGGTCTGCTCACGAAGGGCGAGGTTCCGCCCGACGACCTGCGCTCGCACAGCGGCGTGACGTGCCGGCTGTGCCACGGCATCACGAGCACGACCAGCGACGGCAACGCCAGCTTCACGTGGTCGCGCACGCCGCTCGATGCGCCTCGGCTCGACGATCCCGATTCGATCGCGCGCCACAAGCAGCAGGTCAAGGTCAAGCTCGGCGACGAGCTGTGCACCGGATGTCACCGCGGCTTCCTGTCGGCCGACATGGGGCTGCCGGTCCACCTCGTCGGCGTCGACGAGCCCGGTGCGTGGCGCGCCTCGGCGTTCTCGGGCGGCGGCATGCAGCGCATCGACGACGGCATCCCGAAGAAGACCTGCCTCGATTGCCACATGGATCGCGAGCCGGCGGGTGTCGACGAGCTCGGCGCCAAGCGCGACGCGCACGGCAACCGCACGCTGGCGTCGCATCGGTTCGTGGGCGCACACACCTGGCTCGCGGCGATGCGGGGCGACGACGATCAGCTCCGTCGCACGCAGGCCAAGCTCGAGGGTGCGGCCTCGATCGACATCGCGGGCAGCCGGATCACACCCGCCCCCGACGGTGATGGCCAGGGCCCGACCTGGCACCTGCCCGCCGACGGCACGCCGCTCTCGCCGGGCGGTCACGTCGACTTCGATGTCGTCGTACGCAACCTGCTCGCCGGGCATCGGTTCCCCGGCGGCGTGCTCGACATCCAGGACACCTGGGTCGAGGTCGAGGTCACCGATCGCAACGGCAAGCGGCTCGCCGCATCGGGCCTGTCGCACGCCACCGATCCGAAGGACGAGGACACCCACGTGCTCCGGTCGCTGATCGTCGACGAGCGCGGCGAGGTGCTCGAGCTCCACGACCTCCAGCACTTCCGCACCCAGATCTCGACGCAGACCTTGACCGCACGCGAGGCCCAGGTCGTGCGCTACGCGTTCGACGTCCCGGCGAAGCTCACCGAGGCGCAGCAGCCCCTGACCGTCACCGCGCGGCTTCGCCACCGCAGCCGCACGCTCAAGGTGCAGGCCACGACGTGCAAGCGTTCGCGGACCAAGCTCGGCCGTGCGTTCTCGCGCGGCGCGCTGGCGACGCGCGGCGTCGTGCTCGACCCCTGCAAGCCGCAGCCGATCACGTTGATCGCCGAGGCACACGTCGAGGTCGGGACCGGTGCTGCGATCTCGCACGCGCGGCCGGCGTGGCAGCGCATCTACGAGCACGGCATGGCGCTCACCTCGACGGTGACCGAGCGCCTCGACGAGTCGCGCGCGGTCCTCGAGGTCGCTCGCGCGAAGGCGCCCGACGATCGGGCACGCGCGATGATCGCGGCGCAGCTCGGATGGGTGGCTTCGCGGCAGGGACGCGCCGACGACGCGCTCGCCGAGGTCGCGACCGCCCGAAGCCTCCTCGCCAAGGCCGCCGGTCACGCGATGACGGATCCGCCGGTGCTCGACGCGATCGAGGCCGACGCGCTGTCTCGCGTGTGGCGGTGGGAGGAAGCCCTCGCGCCGGCGAAGAAGTGCACCGAGCTCGCACCGCGCAACGCGCGCGCGTGGGTGGTGTACGCGCGCGTGCTCGGCTCGCTGGGCCGGGACACCGACGCGCTCGCCGCCACGGCGAAGGGCCTCGCGCTATCGCCGCGCGATCAGGATCTGCTGCGCAGCCAGGCGACGGCCCTGACGTCGATCGCCGAGCACGCCAAGGATCCGAGGCGGCAGGACCGGCTGCGCGGGCTCGCCCGCGACGCGCTCGCGGCGTTCGATCGCTATCGCTCGCCGGATCGCTCCGCCGATCTACGGATCCAGTGCGCCGCCGACTCGCCGCGCTGCGCGCGCGACCGCGAGTCCGGTCACACGCTCGTGCTGCACCCGACACGCTGATCGACGCGGCTTTGCGCGTTCGCGAACGTCGCCCGGAAGGATCGAACGCAAAGACCCAAGGGCACGAAGGTCAGAGGGAGATCGATGGTGGGCACGTTCGGCGCGGTTCGCGTGCACTGCACACGTGTCCTACCGAGATCTTCGTCTCGGCTTTGCGCCTTTGCGTGCTTTGCGTTCAGTTAACCCGCGGGCGAGCTGCACACGCACCACAAACGTCGAACCGAGGGAAACAGCGAACGTCAGTTACAGACGCCGTACTCGGTGCCGCCGATGGTCAGCGCCGGGTTGAACGAGATGCAGGTTCGCACGCCGCACGTGTTGCCACCGACCGGGCACACCTGGCGGCACTGGAAGCTGGTGCCGCCATCGATCGTGGTGCACGAGAAGTCGGCGGCGCACAGGCCGTCGTCGCCCTGACCGCCGCCGGTGCACGTGGTGCCCTGCGTGCCGGCGCCCGCGGCCGTGCACGCGACGATGTCGGACTGGACGCCCATGTGAGTCGCCGAGAACAACCCGCACTTCGCACCGGTGTCGCAGCCGCCCGCCGCCACGTTGGACGGATCGCAGTTCGACGAGCACGCGGTCGGGATCCCGGGAAGGATGTTGCCCATGCTGTCCTGGATATCGATCACGCACTGGCCGCGCGGCTGACCGCAGTCGGCGTTGGTGCTGCAGTACTTGCGGCAGAAGCCACCGAGGCACACCGTGCCGACCGCACACTGCGCGGCGGTCGAGCAGGCCTGACCCTCGTTCTTGGGCGTCGCGGCCACCGTCCGGCAGGCGGTACCCATCAGGTCGCTGGTGTCGATGTCGCACGCCTGATCGGCGGCGCACCCGCACTGCGGGAGGATGTCGCACGGCTGCATGACGCAGCTGTTGGCGTCCGGTCCCGCGTCGACCCCACCGTCGCTGCCTCCGGGCGGCGCATCGGTGAGAGGGTTCTGCTGGTCCTTGCCTGCCGTCGCGCAGGCAGAGAGCGCGAGAGCCACGAACGCAAGACGCACCAAAGTCACCGGCGAAGCGTACGTCGAGGCGCCCGCGATGAGAAGTCGCCGCGACTGACGCCACATGGCCGGATCGCTAACAGACGCGCGCGGTCATGACACCACTGGCCGAGCGCCGGTGGTCATCGCGGCAAGACCACCAATTGTCGGGGACTTGGAGCCCGCAGCTCACTGCTCGGCGACGTGCGTCGTATACGCCTCGGGCGTCATCAGCTCGTCGATCTCGCTCTTCTCGGTCGGCTCGATCTCGATCATCCACCCCTTGCCGTACGGCTCCGTGTTGACGTCCTCGGGGGTGTTCGACAGCGCGCTGTTGATCGCCGTCACCTTGCCGGACACCGGGGCATAGAGATCGGACACGCTCTTCACGCTCTCGACGGTGCCGAACCGCTGTCCCTTGGTCACGAGGTCGCCTTGCTTCGGCAGGTCGACGAGCGTGATGTCTCCGAGCTGGTCGACGGCGAATTGCGTGATGCCGACGCGCCAGATCGAGCCCTTGGCCTCGAGCCACTCGTGGTCGTTGGTGTAACGGAGGTTGGTCGGAATGCTCATGGTTGCTTCACTCGGGGTTCGGTCACTTCACGTTCGCTTGTAGAACTTGCCCGCGACCACGGTCGCGGCGATGTCCTTGCCGCGGCAATCGATGGTGAGCTGGGTGCCGGGGGCGGCGAGGGCGGTCGGGACGTAGGCCAGACCGATCGCGCCACCGACCCAGATCCCCGGACCACCGCTGGTCACCGTACCGATCGTCGGCGGCGTCTGGGTGCGATCGACGACGGCGTAACCATGGCGCGCGATCGCTCGCACCGACTCGGCGATCGTGAAGCCAGCTAGCTTGCGCGTGAGCCCGGCCGCCTTCTGCTCGCGGAGTGTGCTGGCGCCGATGAAGTCGCGCCCGTCGAGCTTGACCGCCCAACCGAGGCCGGCCTCGAGCGGCGTGTGGTCCTCGTCCAGATCGTTGCCGTACAGCGGAAGCTTGGCCTCGAGGCGGAGGGAGTCGCGGGCGCCGAGCCCGATCGGTAGGCCACCGAGCGGCGTCGCCTTGTCGAGCAGCGCGGTCCACAGCTTCGCGGCATGCGCGTTGTCGCACGCGAGCTCGAAGCCGTCCTCGCCGGTGTAGCCGGTGCGCGCGGCGATGCAGTCGACGCCGGCCACGCGGGTATCCGTGAACGAGAAGCCCGGGAGCTTCGCGAGCTCGCCGTCCGCGAGGCTGTCGACCAGCGCCACGGCCTTCGGGCCCTGCACCGCGATCAGCGCGGTGGTCTCCGAGGCGTCATCGACGTCGCACAGCGAGTGGGTGTGCTCGCGGATCCACTCGAGGTCCTTCGCCGTGTTCGACGCGTTGACCACGACGAGGAACTCCTCGTCGGAGCGCTTGTAGAAGATGCAGTCGTCGACCACCCCGCCGTTTGGCAGGCACAGGAGCGTGTACACCGCCTTGCCGACCGGCGCGCTCGCCACCGCGTTGGTGGTCAGCTTGTCGATCGCCTCGCGGACGCGCGGACCGCGCAGGTAGACCTCGCCCATGTGCGAGACGTCGAACAGGCCGACCGCCTCGCGCACGGCCTTGTGCTCCTTGATCGTGCCGGCGGGATACGACACCGGCATGTCCCAGCCCCCGAAGTCGATGAGGCGTGCGCCGAGCGCCTTGTGGGCCTCCCACAGTGGCGTGTGCCTGCGTTCGGTAGACATGGCGCCGGATATATCACGCCGCGGACGAGTCGCGCGACGGCAGCGCCCCCGCGCGCGGCTTGCCGAGGATCCGGCGCGCCATCCACGACGCGAACCGTCGCGGCACCAGACGCACGCCCCAGCAACTCAGCTTGTTGACGAGGCCGGGAATCACGCACCGCTTGCCCTTCTGCATCGCGCGCAGCGTCGCCTTCGCGACGAGCTCGGCGCTCGACATCGAGTGGTTCGCGATCCACCCGTAGTTGCCGGCGCCGGCGGTGGCGTGAAACTCCGTCGTCGTGCCGCCCGGGCACACGCAGGTCGCCGACAGCGGCGAGCGTTCCCCGCGGAGCTCGTCGTGGAGCGCCTCGGTGAAGTTGCGAACGTACGCCTTGCTCGCCGCGTACGACGCCATGCACGGCACGCTCTGGTACGCGCCGATCGACGCGATGTTGACGAGGTGCGCCCGTTCACCGGCCCCGGGCCCTCGACCGCGCGCCGCGACCATCAGGTAGCTGAGCTCGACCAGCGACACGATGTTCAGCTGCAACAGCTCGGCGTCGCGTTCCCACTCGATGCTGCCGAGCTCGCGGAAGTAGCCGAACCCGGCGTTGTTGATCAGGATGTCGACCGGGCGGTTCGCGGTCGCGGTCTCCCACACGCTCCGTGCGCTACCCGGCTTGCCGAGGTCGGCCGCGATCACGTCGACGGCGACGCCGGCCTCGCGACACGCGGCGGCGATGTCGTCGAGCTTGGTCTTCCGGCGCGCCGTCAGCACGAGATCGACGCCGTCGGCGGCGAGCAGGCGGGCGAGCGCCGCTCCGATCCCGCTCGACGCGCCGGTGACGAGGGCGCGCTTGCCACGCAGGTCCGACACGCGGCGACGCTAGCATGCCAGGTTGCCGGCCATGCAGTACATCGAGACCCCGTGATGGGCTGGTCTGGCGGGCACGCCGGGTGTACGAACGGCGCATGCGGAACCTGATCCCGATCTGCATCCTGGCGCTCGCGCAACTCGCGGCCTGCGGTCCCTCGGGCCGTGACGTCGCGCTCGCCAAGACCGCACGCTACACCGGCGACAAGCTCGTCCTGTTCAACGCGATCAAGGACACCGCCGCGTCGAAGTACAAGCTGGCGATGAGCGACGAGACCACGCTGTCGCTCCAGACCACCGGCCGCTGGTACACGCCGGAGGGCCTGGTCGCCACGGGTTCGGGCGCCGCCGACATCCGCCAGCTCCCGGACAAGAGCATCAACGTCGTGCTGACGGTGAAGATGCTCCCCGACGGCAACCAGTGGGTGGTCGACGTCGACGCCAACATGATGCGCTACAACGCCGGGATGCCGAACCCCGAGCAGCTGTCGCTCAAGGATCCGAGCCTGCCGGGGTGGGCGAGCGGCAAGGTCGACCAGCTCGCGTTCGACATCTACGACGCGCTCAAGCGGTACGAGGTCAAGGCGCCGGGCGCGCAGATGCCGCCGCCGGCGACCGAGTCCGCGCCCGCCGGTAACGACATGTCCGCGCCGGCCGGTAGCGATACCGCGCCCGCCGCTGGTGGCGACGCCGCACCGGCTCCCGCGAGCGAGCCCGCGCCCGCGCCCACCCCGGCGTCCTGATCCGCCGGTGCGCTCGACGGTCGCGTGGGTGGTGGTGGTGGTGAGCGTGCTGTCGATGCTCGCCTTCGCCTGCGGTCCGTCGGCTCGCGACGTGGCGCTGGCCAAGCTCGCCCGCTATCGCGGCAGCAAGCTCGGCATGTTCGCGCGTGCCAAGTGGGCGGTCGCGCGCCGGCAGCGGATCGCGATCTCCGACGAGACCACGCTGACGATCGTCACCAAGGGACGGTGGCTCACCCCGGAGGGGCTCGCGACGCCGCGCCGCCCGGGCGATCTGCGGATGCCGGACAAGAGCCTGTACGTCGCGATGACGGTCCGGTTCCTGCCCGAGGGCGAGTACCTGATCGTCGACGTGCAGCCGACGATCGCGCGGTTCAACATCGGCATGCCGGTCCTCGAGCCGATCGATCCCACGCAGATCGACGTGCCCGGCTGGCTGACCGGCAAGGTCGACCTGGTGGCCTGGGAGATCCATCAGGTGCTGTTGCCGTACCTCGTGAAGGGCGTGACCGGCTCGACGCCGGAGCCACCGCCGTACGTCCCGGCGGATGCGGGTCCCGAGCCCGACTACGTGCCGCTGGTGCCGCACACGATCGAGCTGTGATGACGAGCGACGACGACATCGTCACGGAGTTGGTCGTCACGTCCGACCAGCGGTTCGGTGGTGGCGGGTTTCTCGAGGTGCGCCGCATCCACCTGAAGAACCGCCGCGCCGACGGCTCGCTGTCGAAAAGCTACATCTCCGATTCGATCGCGCGCGCGATCGGACAGGACGCCGTGGTGGTCGCGGTGTACGCGCGGCGGGAACACCACATCGACGTGCTGCTTCGCGACGGCCTTCGCCCCGCCTTGTGGTTCGGGCGCGATCCGGCGGCCGCGCCGCTGCCCGAGTCTCCTCCATCGCTCTACCTCACCGAGTTGGTCGCCGGCGTGATCGAATCCGGGGATGCCGGGGAGGCCGGGCTACGCGCGCGCGCCGCGGCCGAGGTCGAGGAAGAGGCAGGCTTCGTCGTGGCGCCCGAGGCGATCGCCCTGTTGGGTGCCGGGATGTACGCGTCGCCCGGCGCGATGGTCGAGAAGTTCTACTTCGCCGCGGTCGAGGTCGACCCGGCCGCACAGCATCCATTGTCCGGAGACGGGTCGCCGATGGAGGAGGGTGCGCGCACTCGCTGGATGTTGCTGGAAGATGCGCTCGACGCCTGCGTCCGGGGCGACCTGGTCGACCTCAAGACCGAGCTCGGGCTGCGGCGACTCCGAGATCACCTGAACGCGATCTCGCACTGAACGGATTGTCAGACCGGCGTGCGAGGGTCTGGCGCATGGACGGTCCGACGTTCCATCTCTCGCAAGGCGATGCCGTCACGTGGCTGCGCACGCTGCCGTCCGATTCGATCGATCTCGTCGTCACCGATCCGCCGTACGAGTCGCTCGAGAAGCATCGGGCGATCGGCACCACCACCCGGCTCAAGCACAGCAAGGCTTCGAGCAACGACTGGTTCTCGATCTTTCCCAACGATCGATTCCCGGAGCTGTTCGCCGAGGTCTATCGCGTGCTCAAGCGCAACACGCACTTCTACCTGTACTGCGATCCCGAGACGATGTTCGTCGCGAAACCGCTCGCCGAACAGGCCGGTTTCAAGTTCTGGAAACCCTTGATCTGGGACAAGTGCCTCGGACCCGACACGCTGGTGTGGACCACCGAAGGCACGAAGCGGATCGCGGACATCGAGGTCGGTGATCGCGTCGCGATCCCGGAGGGTGGCACCACCAGCGTGCGTGCGACGCGCCGGACCCGAGCGCCGGCCATCCGTCTCGTGCTGTCGGACGGAACCGAGCTGGTCGCGTCGATAGAGCACCGGATGATGCGTGCGGACGGGGAGCTCGTCGAGGCCGGCGCGCTCCGGATCGGGGATGCGCTGTTGGCGCGCCCGGTTCGCGAGCGCGGGGTTTCGACGTTGTCGATGGATGACGTGATTCCCGATGACGATGCGGTGTGCGAGCTGCCGAGCACGAGCGCGTGCCTGTGGTGTGGCGCCGAGTTCGAGAGCCCGCGTGCGGCGGGCGCGCACCAGGCGCGCTGGTGCGCGCAGGCCACCTCGAAACAAGAGATGGCAGATCGGCTCGGCATTCGCGCCAAGCGGTTGCGGCGCTGGATGGAGCGAGGGCGATTGCCCCGGATGTGGGCGAAGCAGCTCGGACTCGAAGACAAGCTCGGAGAGCGCGTCCAGTGCTGTCTCCAGAACGATCTCGAAGCGTGGTACCCGGCGACGCTTCGCCTCGACCACGAGCTCGGGAGAGTGATCGGGCTCTATGCGGCCGAAGGATCGCATGCACCAACCGGGGTGACGTTCGCGTTCCACGCGCACGAGAAGCACCTGCATGCCGCGATCGCGCGGTTCGCGCGTTCGATCGGGATCCGTTCCCGCGTCCGCGTCGACGGCAACACGGCCGTGGTGGCCGCGTATGCCAAGGTCATGCGTTACCTCGTCGATTACTTCGTCGGTGGTGATAGGGCACCCGCGAAGTTCCTGAAGCCGGTGGTGTACGCCGCTCCGGCGGAGTTCCGACGCGGGATCCTCGACGGATTGCTCGAGGGCGACGGCCACTGGTCTCACGACGAGCAGCGGGAGAGCTACACCAGCGCGTCTCACGACCTCGCGATGTTCGTCCGTCGCGAGCTCGACGCGATCGATCGCCGACCGTCGATGCGGCGACTCGCCAACGACCATGCCGGTGCTTGGCAGGTGCGCTTCGATCCCGTCCAGCGGGGCGCACCCACCACCGTGCTGGAGATCGAGCCATTGGGAGAGGTCGACCTCGTCGACGTCTCGATCGCCGATCGGGACGAGCTGTTCGTGCTCGCCAACGGCCTGGTCACGCACAACTGTTCGATCGGCATGGGATACCACTACCGCGCGCGGTACGAGTGCATCCTGTTCTTCGAGAAGGGCAAGCGAAAGCTCTCCGACCTCGGCGTGCCGGACATCCTGCAGGCCAAGCGGATCAATGGTGGCTACCCGGCGGAGAAGCCGACGAGTGTCAGCGAGACCTTGATCGGCCAGAGCACGGTACCCGGCGAGCTGGTGATCGATCCGTTCATGGGATCGGGATCGGTGGGCGTGGCGGCGGTGACGCTCGGCCGATCGTTCCGCGGCAACGATCTGTGTGCCGAGGCGGTCGAGATCACTCGCAACCGACTCGTCGAGGCCGGCGGTCGCGAGGATGGTGGGGAGATCGCGCCGGCGAGTCCGGGATCGCCGCAGCTCGGACTTCTGTGAGGAGGATGGCGATGGCACGCATGAAGTCGGCGAGCGCGGCGCGACCCGAAGCGACGCTCGGCGCGCGCGAAGGCGATCGCGCCGAGGGTGAAGGCGCTCAAGGCGCACGCGAAGCCGAAGCCGATCCGGACGAACGCCGCGTACTCGAAGAGTTCGGCCAAGTCGAGCGCGAAGGCCAGCGCGACGATGACCGGCAACGGCTTCCGCGATCTGATCGCGGCGTACATCGATCACCAGTACGCCGATCAGGGCCTGGTCGTGTATCGCGAGGTCAGCCTCGGCAAGACGATCATCGGCAAGGACCGCCAGATCGACGTGTTCGTCGTGCGACCGAGCGATCAGAAGACGATCGCGATCGAGTGCAAGTACCAGGACTCGCAGGGCACGGCCGACGAGAAGATTCCGTACGCGCTCGACGATCTCGCGGCGCTGTGGGTGCCGGGCTGTTTGGTGTACGCGGGTCGCGGGTGGTCGGTCGGCGTGCTTCACCAGCTCGAGGCATCGCGACTGGCGGCGTACTGCTTGCCGGATCGCGCGGGACTGGCGCGCACGAAGGTCACGCGCGAGCTCGACTACATCCTCGCCGCGACGTTCGGGTTCTGGGACCAGATCCTGCCGGCGAGCAAACGGTTCCGGCGCTGAGCCGCTCCGCTGCGGCGATTCGTGCGGTGGGGATGTCGCGCTATTCGCTCGGACAGTCGCCGGCCTGACACGGCATGCAGCCGGCGGCCTGACCGATCGCGGCGCACAGCTTGTTCTCGGTGACGGCGCGGTCGAACACCTGCACGCTGTCGATCGCTCCGTCGAAGTGGTTCTGGGCGACGCCCGTATCGCTGAGGTGGCCGATCGCGAGGCCCTGCGCACCGGTCGCGTTAGGAGGTGACTCGTCGTGACAGAACGAATTGCCGCCGTCGGTGGCGTTCCAGTGATACGCGCACAGACGCGTGCCGTCGTAGGTGCAGGCGAGGAACGACCAGGCCCCCATCGGGAGAACGTCGGTGTACTCGTAACGGCCGACGTCCGTGTTGACGCAGCGACTCTCGATCGACGGCGAGATCGTGTCGAAGCCGATCAACATCGCGTACTGGTTCTCGTGATCGACGACGCCGAAGATGTCGACGCTGGTCTGAGGGAGCGAGTCGGGGTGCACCCAGGCGGCGAGCGTGTAGGTCGAGAGATCGAGCGCGGGATCCTGCGGGACGCGCGTGGTCGACGTGGCGCCGATCTGCGCGGCCGGCGAGTTGCCGGGGACGGTGCGCGTCGCCGGGGACAGGCCGCTGGTGGTGGCGTCGCGGTGTGCCGGCGAGCTGTCGAGCAACGTGCCGTCGTCGACGCCGTCGTCGAACTCCAGGCACAGTACGAGGCCGGTGCTGTCGGGCGCCGAGCACGCTTCGCGCGGCGGCGCGTCGGAGCCGTCGGGGGAGTCCGGCGTGGTGGGCGCATCGGGGCTGGTACCGTCGTCGTCGCTGTTGTTGGCGTTCGGCGGCGCGTACGAGCACGCGGAAACCAACAGCGAGGCAGCGATCACGACCCGAGCCGGCGACATCACCGGCGGACCATGACGCATCCGGCGTGACAGGCTCAACGGGTTCGGTACGACCGACGTCGATTGCACAACTCGTGCATCCTATCGCACGGACTGCTGGTCTCGATCGACGGATCGAGGTTGCACACGGTCATCCGCGATCAGGCTGTCGCCCAGATCACTCGCCGTCGCCGGTCGGGCTCGACGGCCGCGTCGGTGGCGCTCCCGAGGCCTTCGCGTACTCGTCGAGCTTTCGATACAACGTCTTGCGGTCGAGCCCGAGACGTTGCGCGGTCCGCGTCTTGTTGCCGGCCTCGTCCTCGAGTACGCGCTCGATGAACTCTCGCTCGAGCTCGGCGAGGCTCATTCGCCGCGCGACCGCGGCACCGAGGAAGTCGCTCGGACGCTTCTCGCGAACCTGCGGCGGCAGATCCTCGTCCGAGATCAGCTCGCCCTGGCACAGTGCGACCCCGCGCTCGAGCACGTTCATCAGCTCGCGCACGTTGCCCGGCCAGTGATAGGCGAGCAGCAGGTGCTGGGCCTCGGGGGCGAGCCGGAACCGGCGAGGTGGTTGCGTGCGAGCCCCGAGTTGCTCGAGGACGTGAGCGGCGAGCGGCACGATGTCCTCCGGTCGCGATCGCAGCGGCGGTAGATCGAGATGGATGACGTTGAGCCGGTAGTAGAGATCCTCGCGAAACCCGCCGTCGGTGAGCATCTCCTCGAGGTTCTTGTTGGTGGCGGCGACCACGCGCACGTCGACGCGCTGGTTCTTGGTCGCGCCGAGCGGCCGCACCTCGTACTCCTGCAGCACGCGGAGCAACTTCGCCTGCAGGGGGAGGGCGAGCTCGCCGATCTCGTCGAGGAAGATCGTGCCGCCGTGGGCCTCGACGAACAGGCCGGGCTTGTCCGACCGCGCGTCGGTGAACGCGCCCTTCTTGTGACCGAATAGCTCGCTCTCGATCAGTCCCTCGGGCACGGCCGCGAGGTTGACGCCGACGAACGGCCCGCTGGCGCGCGCGGAGTTGTAGTGGATCGCGCGCGCGACCAGCTCCTTGCCGGTGCCGCTCTCGCCGGTAATCAACACCGATGCGGTGGACGGCGCGATCCGCTGGACCAGCGCCACCACGTCGCGCATCGACTGGCTCTTCGCGATGATGTTGCCGAAGCCGTAGCGATCCTCGACCTCCCGCTGCAGGCGCGCGACCTTCTGGCGCAGCGCGCGCTCGCCGAGTGCCTTGTCGATGACCAGCAGTAGCTCCTCGATCTCGAACGGCTTGGTGATGTAGTCGTAGGCACCGAGCTTGACGGCGCGGATCGCGGTCTCGATCGAGCCGAACGCGGTGATCATCACGACGTGCGGCGGATCCGGCATCGCCATCACGCCGCGGATCAGATCGAAGCCATCCATCTCCGGCATCCGGAGGTCGGTGACGATGAGATCGAAGCGCTCGAGTCGTGCGAGCTCGAGCCCGCCCGAGGCACCACCCGCGGACTCGACCTCGTACCCCGCGTCGGCAAGCTCCTCCGCGAGCAGGTCGCGCATCGCCGCATCGTCTTCGACGACCAGGATCGAGGGGCTGCCCTCCGACATCGGTTTCGGTTCTAGCACGCGTCCGTCTCCTCGCGCGGCCCGAAGGCCCGACGCGTCGATCTGGTCGGGCGTACGCGGGCGTCGGTTCGGGCGGGGCATGGGTACGGCGTGGTGGATCCGGTCGGGTCGAGAGCGAGACACCGGCACGGTGGGTCGAGTTGCGGGGCTAGCTCATTCCCTGCTTGCGGCGGGTTCGCCGGTGTTCGTGTTCCTCGTCGACCAGGCGCACGTAGTCGAGTGGCTCGTGATCGTCGAGCGGCGGCTGGGCGGCGGTGCCGAGCTCGCGCACGCGATCGCGGAATGCCTGCGAGATCTGCTCGAACGGGGGCAGATCGGTGCGCCCCGACAGTGCACCCGAGGTCGCCGCCTCGCCCGCTTCCTCCGACAGCTGGAGCGCGACGTCGCGGGTGATCCGGCCGCGCCGGATCATGTCCTGCACGCTGGTCGCGAGGTGACCGAGCTGGTACTGGCCGGAGTCGATCATCTCGAGCGCCACGAAGATGACCTGGCGCGCGGACAGCACGTGATCCTGGTACAGCACCATCGCCGTCTGGAAGTAGTTGAACACCGGCACCAGCCGCCCGCCGAACCGGTGGAATCCACCGGGCGGTGACCGGCGATCGAGGTGGATGAACATCCGCTTGACCGCGTCGCCCTTGGGCACCCGGCGCGCGAGATCGAGGATCCGCTGGGCGTCGTCGTCGTACGCGCGCGACGCGATCAGCACGCGCTCGAGGTCGGACAGTCCGACGCGACCGGCGAGCAGGTCGGCATACAGGCAGTAGATGATCGCATCCGCCTCGGCATCGTCGCCGAACAGGGTCTCGGCTCCTGCCGCGGCCCCGATCCGCGACTGCAGCATCGCGGGCAACTTGTAGGGGATCTGGGCGCGCAGGGCGCGGAACCGGCCGCGCAGGATGTTCTTGAGGTTGTTCTTGAGAACGAACTCGTCGTACTCGACGCCATCGAGCGTGAGCTTGGCGGCGAGCACCTGGCGCATCTGGGTCGGGCTGCCCGACACGATGCAGATCCGGTGGCCGTCCTGGTTGAGCGCGCGGAGCAGGGACGTGGCCCCGGGGTACGCCTGCTTGTCGCTGGCGTCCTGCATCGCGTTGTGCAGGAGGTCGGTCAGGCTGTCGAACTCGGTCCGGAGGTAGGTCTTGTCGAGGTCCCAGCGGAACGTGTGGCGCGGTGGCTTGGCGCCGGGCGGTAGTCCGGGCGGCACGTAGTCGAGCAGACCGATCCGCTCGCCGAGCTTGACCGGCAACGTCGTCAGGCGAGTCAACAGCGAACGGCGCGCCACGGGCTCGCGATTCTGCCACGAACGTTCGATTGAGGGCGACTCGTGGGTGCGCGAGACGTCTACTGCCAGTCGGACCAGCCGAGCGCGCCGTACAGCCCGATCTCGACGTCGACATCGATCGGTGCCGTGCCGCCGTTGCGAATGATCAGGAAGTAGTCGGTCTGCTCGGTCGGCTGGAACACGTAGTCGACCGTCGACTGCCCCAGCTCCTCGACCACGTTGATCGACTCGTTGCCGGGGTGGATGTGGATGTTCCAGTCGAGGTCGGGGGTCGCCACGCTGAAGTGGATCGTGGCGAGGTCGGTGGGGCCGCCGGTCATGGTCGCCTCGATCAGCTGACCCACCAGGAGCGACTTGGTCTCCATCACGACCTGACGCGGCGCCGCGTCGGGCGCGGTCGGCGGAGCGTCCGGCGTGGACGCACCGCCGCCGCCACAACCCCCGAGGACTGCGAGGATCGCCGGGGCGAGGACGGTTGTTCGTGGGGTCATTGGAAGGGATCCGACAGGGTGGGGTCGCTGACGAACGTGTCGTCCGTCAACGAATTCAGGAAGGCGAGCACGTCGGCGCGCTCCTGGGCGGTGAGCGTGAACCCGGTGATGAACTCGCTCTTGTTGGGGTTGAGCGCGCCGTCCCCGGCGTTGGGGCCAGTGGCGATCAACCGGCCGCCGCGCTGGTAGTGGTCGACGAGCTCGTCGAGCGTCGCGATGCTGCCGTCGTGCATGTACGGCGCCGTCAGCGCGATGTTGCGCAGGGTCACCGGCTTGAACCGGCCACGGTCCGCCGGGGTTCCCGTGAGATCGAAGATCCCCTGATCGCCGGCCGGGTAATCGCCGGTGCCGCCGACGTTGTAGAGGCCGTCGTTGAGGAACGCGACGCCGGGACTCGCGAGCCCGACGTGATCGACGGCGATCGACAGGTCGAACCCGTTGTGGCAATGGTGGCACTCGAGCCGCTCGCTGAAGAACAGGTCGAGCCCACGCTTCGCCGAGTCCGAGATCGCCGTCAGCTCTCCTCGCGTGTAGCGATCGTAGGGTGACCCGGCGGAGATCAACCGGCGCTCGAACGCGGCGATCGCCCGCACGATGTTGTCGAAGTTGATCGGATCGGCCTCGCCGGGAAACGCGGCGGCGAACAGCGCGGGGTAGTCGTCGGTGTCGTCGCGGAACCGCTGCAACACCTCGTCCTCGTGATTCGTGATCCCGAGCTCGACCGGCGCGTCGCCGAACATCGGCACCAGCGCCTGTTGCTCGAGCGTGACCAGGACGTTGTTCGCCCAGGTCTGGGTCGCGCCATACGCGACGTTGGTCAGGCTCATCGAGTTGTGGCGGTTGACCTCGCCGGTCGAACCGACCCCGCGCGGCAAGCCGTCGGTGAACGCCTTGGCCTGCTGGTGACACGACGCGCAGGCCTGCGTGCCGTTGCCCGACAGCCGCACGTCGTAGAACAAGTACCTCCCGAGCTCGGCGAGCTCCGGGGTCATCCGGCCACCGGGAGGCAATCGGGGAATCGGGAACCCCGGCGGGAGGTCGAACGGCCACGTCGGCACCTCCGCGTCGGGTGGACCATCCACCGGCGGCGCGTCGGGCGAGGCGGAGCTCGTGTTGTCGCCGCAGGCGGCGAGCACCACGAGCGCCGCGATCGAGTACGCGCGCACTGCCATCACTGCACCGAGAACACGGCTTCGGTGCCGGCGGGCGTGCTGCCGTAGGCGAGGCCGAGGTGAGGGAACACGAGGTCGCACTCGGGATCGTTCGGGAACGACTGGCATCCCGGTGCGGTGGCCGCGGTGTTGGCGCTGACGTCGACGTCGGCGAACGCCGGCGCCGGGTCGAGGACGATGGTGTTGGTGTCGGCCGAGAAGCCGCTCAGCGACACATCCATCGTGTTGGGGTTCGCGCACGGCGACGCCGGCGGGTCCGTCATACCCGCCGAGGTGCAGCCGGTCGAGCCGAGGTGGAGGTTGAACCCGTTGCCTCCCACGAGGCCGTCGATGCGGATGAACTTGTGACCGCCGGCCCACGTCCAGTACATCGCCGGGACGTTGAGCGGGGCGGTCGAGGTGCCCACGTCGAGGTGGTTCTGGTCGAACGGGATGCCGACCGTGAACGACACGCCGGTGTAGGTCCCGGGCGGGACCGTCCCGGTGACCGCCTCGTGGGTGCCGGCGTCACCGTTCTGGCAGCTCGAGGTGCCGTCCTCGAAGTCGAGCAACGCGACCCCATTGTTTTGGAAGTCGTCGGTATCGAGCGTGACCTCGACGTCACCGGCGGTGCCGGTGAGCCTGAGGTTGGTGATGTAGAACCGGAAGTCGGCACCGGTGAACGTCGAGTTGGCCGAGCCGATGTTGGTGTAGTCCTGGCCGCACGCGAAGTCGGTGCCGCCGATCTGGGCCGCGAACTTCACGGTCACGGCGACCGGCGTGTTGTCGGGTGCATCGGGAGTGTCGTCGTCTCCCATGGTCTTGTCGTCGCCGCACGCGGCGGTGAGGCCCAGCAGGGCCGCAAACGCAACAATCGAAATCGAACGCATGTAACACGAGCTCCTGTGCGCGCGACGACACTCGGATCGCCGTGCGCTCACGCAGGTGGATCGAAAAAACTCGGACGGATCGAAGGAGGTCCCGCGCCCCTAGAACGGGGGAACCTCGACCTCGATCGTCCGGGTCGGCGGTGCGAGTTGCACCAGCTCGATCGGAGCGATCTCTGGAACGACGATCGGTGCGGGCCAGGCCAGGACGGCCGAGACCGCAGGAACGAGATCGGGCGTCACCAGGTGATCGCCGCCGCCGCACTTGTGCATCGACGAGCGGCCGCTCCCATCGCGGTCGTGATTGCAGTGGCAGTGCTCGGCATCGATGCAGCAACACAACGCATCGCGCTCGAGCCCCGCGTTCGCGTAGCCCACGGCCGGACGACCGAGCGCGAGCACGGCCGTGGCGATCACGAGCAACCAACGAACGGCAGGCATGATCCGAGTCCGGACTCTAGCGTGATTTTCGGTTTCGCGTGCAAGCCCTCCGACCGCGTCGAGTGCGGCGGATCGTCCTGCGATCTCGGTGCATCTGCGTGTCAGTCCGAGTTGTTCGCCGGCGCACGCCGCGCACGCTCGTCGAGCTCGGCCATCGTGCGCGCGATGTTGCCGCACAGGTTCCCGGCCAGCGCCTTGTGCGCGACCTTGATCGCGTTGGTCACCGCGCGCGCGTTGGAGCGACCGTGCGCCTTGATGAAGGGATGCGTGAACCCGAGGAGCGGTGCACCGCCGTACTGCTGCCAGTCGGTCACCGACTTCAACTGATCGATCGCCGACGACAGCGCCACCAGCCCGAGCCGCCACGCCAGCCGCTCCTTGTGCGCGTAGCGGGCGAGCCGCACGACCGTCTCGGAGACGCCCTCGAGCATCTTGAGCACGACGTTGCCGACGAATCCCGACGTCACCACCACGTCGGCGACGCCGCGCGGGATGTCGAGCCCCTCGATGTTGCCGATGAAGTTGAGCTCGGTGGTCTCGACGAGCGCGGCGTGCGCCGCGACCACCGCGGCCGTGCCCTTGTTGGGCTCGGTGCCGTTCGACAGCAGAGCGACCCGCGGGCGGCGGTTGTTCGATACCAGCTTGGCGTAGGCCGAGCCCATCACCGCGAACCCGACGAGATCCTCGGGCTCGACATCGACGGTGGCGCCGACGTCGAGGATCAGCGAGAACGGATCGTCCTTCTCGCCGCGCCGGAGCTCCGTCGGATACACGGCAGCGAGTGCGGCGCGCGGCACGCCGTCGAGCAGCTTCCAGCGCCGCGCACACGCGAGCACGCTGGCGCCCGTGTTGCCGGCCGACACCAGCGCATCGCCGTCACCGGCCGCGACCAGATCGGCCGCGACCGCGATCGAGGCATCGGGCTTCGCGGCGAGCGCCTCGGCCGGCTTCTCGTCCATGTCGATCTTGGTCGCCGCGTGGTGGACGCGCACGCGCGCGCCGTCGTGGCGCAAGCCCGGGAGCGACTGACCGAGCAGCGTGGCATCGCCGACCAGGATGATCTCGGCGTTCGCGAGCTGGAGCGAGGCCTCCGCCGCGCCACGCACGACCTCGTCCGGCGCATGATCGCCCCCCATCGCGTCGACCACGATCCGGTGCATGGCTCGCATCTTGCCACGGCTCGCGCGAGCCGTGATACGGCCCGCGACCAGATGCTATGGTGCCCCGCTCATGGGCGAGCGGCTCTATATCGTCGACGGGCACGGCTACATTTTTCGCGCCCACTACGGCCTGATGAACATCTCGCGCGGCGAGCGGCGCGAGGTCCGGCTGTCGACCAGTGAGGGCATGCCGACCGGGGCGCTCTACGTGTTCACGCGGATGCTCATGCGGATGGAGGAGGACGCCAACCCGCAGCGCATCGCCGTGGTGTTCGACGACAAGAGTGGCAAGAAGACGTTCCGCGCCGAGATGTATCCGGCCTACAAGGCGACGCGGAAGGAACCGCCGGAAGAGCTCCAGGTCCAGATGGAGTACTTCGCCAAGATCGTGCGCGGGATGGGGTGGCCGGTGCTCGCCGTGCCGGGGGTCGAAGCCGACGACGTGATCGCGACACTCGTCGCGTCCGCCAGGCAGCGCGACTGGGAGGTCGTGATCTACAGCGCCGACAAGGACATCATGCAGATGGTGGGCGACGGCGTGTCGATGATCGACGCGCTCCACCAGAAGACGTACACGCGCGAAGAGGTGATCAAGAAGATGGGCGTGCCGCCCGAGAAGATCCCGGACTTCCTCGCGCTCGTCGGCGACACCAGCGACAACATCCCGGGGATCCGCGGTGTTGGCGGCAAGACCGCGGCGACGCTGCTCGACAAGTACGGCTCGCTCGACAACTTGATCGAGGAGAACCCGGTGGTCCCGCGGGTCCAGGTCAAGCAGCCGTTCGGCGACCCCGAGCAGCTCGAGCGCGTGAAGCTGTCGCGCAAGCTGGTCGAGCTCGAGCGCCACGTCGAGCTGCCGCTGACGCTCGACGAGCTGGTCGCCACCCAGTGGGATCTCGGCGTCCTCTACCAGCTGTTCACCGAGCTCGAGTTCGGCGTGCTGGTCGACAAGGTGAAGATGCGGATGCCACCCGGCGAGGACGTCGTGGTGGTGCCGGCTCCCGAGACCACGACGATCGCGAGCGTGGAGCAGGCGCCGGAGACCCGGATCGTGCTGCGCCCCGATG
Organism: uncultured delta proteobacterium; assembly: GCA_963772655.1. Taxonomy (GTDB): domain Bacteria; phylum Myxococcota_A; class Polyangia; order Haliangiales; family Haliangiaceae; genus JABFXX01. The sequence goes on along the minus strand of CAVYYE010000002.1, from coordinate 1,773,982 downwards.
CGATCGCCCAGCTCGCGGAGGATGCCCGCGCGGCCAAGCGGTTCGCGATCACCGTCGAGGTCGACCCGACGCGCGCGGACACCGCCGGGTTGGTCGCGATCGTGATCGCGGTGCCGCGGCAGTCACCCGCATACCTCCCGATCGGGCATCGCTACATCGGTGCACCGGCGCCGCCGCCCGCGACCGACCTCGAGCCGATCAACGCGATCCTGTCGGATCCGGCGATCGCGAAGATCGCGCACGACGGCAAGACGGTGACGCGCGTGTTCCTCGACCGCGGGGTCGAGGTGAAGGGCATCGTCGAGGACACCATGCTGGCCGCGTTCCTGCTCGACTGCACCAAGCCGTGCGAGCCGGGCGAGGCGATGGCCGAGCGCCTGGGCGGCGTGCTGCTGCCCACACGCGCGACGATCGCGGGGCGCGCCAAGTCGCACAAGCACGCGAGCCTCGAGGGCGTGGCGGTCGAGCGGGCGGCGCCGTGGGCCGGAGCGATCGCGCACGCGGTGCTCGCGATCTCCGAGCAGCTGCCCGAGCGGCTCGAGCAGAGCGGTCTGTTGCCGCTGTACCGCGAGCTCGAGCTCCCGATCGCGCGACAGCTCGCCGACATCGAGCGCCGCGGCATCCACATCGACATCGCCCACTTCAAGAAGCTCGGCACCGAGACCGCGAACAAGCTCGCCGAGCTCGAGGCGTTCATCTACAAGGCGGCGGGCGAGGAGTTCAACATCGGCTCGCCCAAGCAGCTCGGCGAGTTGCTGTTCGACAAGCTCGGGCTCGAGACCAAGGGCGTGCGCCGCACCAAGCTCGGATGGTCGACCGAGGCCGAGGTGCTCGAGGAGCGCATCAACCAGCACGCGGTGATCGCGCCGATCCTCGAGCATCGCGAGCTGTCCAAGCTCAAGGGCACGTATCTCGATGCGTTGCCACCGCTGGTCAATCCGAAGACCGGCCGCCTCCACACCACGTTCAACCAGGTGGTCGCCGAGACCGGCCGGATCTCGTCGCAGGATCCCAACCTCCAGAACATCCCGATCCGCACCAAGCTGGGGATGGAGATCCGGCGTGGCTTCGTCGCGGCGCCCGGCCACGTGCTGATCGCCGCCGACTACTCGCAGATCGAGCTCCGCATCCTCGCGCACCTGTCGGGTGACCCGAAGATGACGCGCGCGTTCCGCGACAAGGTCGACATCCACACCGAGACCGCCGCCGAGGTGTTCGAGGTCCCGCGCGAAGAGGTCACCAAGGATCGAGCGCCGGATCGCCAAGGCGGTCAACTACGGGCTGTCGTACGGCCAGTCCGATTTCGGGCTCGCCCGCACGCTCGAGATCAGTCGCACGCAGGCCGCCGAGTACTCGCGGCGCTACTTCCAGCGGTTTCCGACGATCCACAAGTTCATGGACGACATCGTCGCGCTCGCGCGCGCGCAGGGTGGGGCGCGCACGTTGCTCGGTCGGTGGCGACCGATCGCGAACCTGATGTCGAAGAGTCCGCAGGCGCGCCACGCCGCGGAGCGGGTCGCGCAGAACACGCCGATGCAGGGTGCCGGCGCCGATATCATCAAGCTCGCGATGCTCGCGGCGCGGCGGCGGATCGACAAGGAGAAGTGGCCGGTGCAGATGCTGCTCACCGTTCACGACGAGCTCGTGTTCGAGGCGCCCGCCAAGCTGGTCGAGAAGCACGGCGTCGCGAAGGCCCTCCAGGAAGAGATGGAGAACGTCTACAAGCTCGACGTGCCGCTCGTGGTCGACGTCGGGATCGCCGAGAACTGGGCCGAGGCCTGAGCGATCACGGGCCCGCGTCGTGCAGCGTCGCGATCTCGCCCGGCGACAGCACTCGATCGAAGATCCGGATCCGGTGCAGCTCGCCGTGCCACGGCCGCGAGTCGGTCTCCTCGTTCGCGATCACCAGCGGGAACCCGCTATCCCAGCCCGCGAAGCTGCCGGCCTGCGTGTCCTTCGCCCTCTCGACGCCGTCGACATAGATCCGGCGTGACGTCGCATCGCCGGTCACCACGACATGCGCGAGGACGGGCTGGGCGGCGATCACCGACTGGGTCGTCGCCAGGTCCGGCATGCCGTTGTCGTGCCCGGGCACGCGGAGCCGGAACACCCACTCCTTGCCGCTCTGTGCGAGGGTGACGTTGCGGGCAAGCTGACCGTTCGACACGCCCACGACGCGTGCGGGCCCGGTCTGGCCATCGGTGGCCGGCTTGATCCAGGCCTCGATCGAGACCTCGTTCGAGGCCGTGCACGCCGCAATGACCTTGGTGGCCGCGCCGGCCGACCGGATCCGGACGTTGCCGGTGATCGCCAGCGCGCCGGTGATCCACTCGGTGCCGTCCTGGGTATCGAGAGCTAGATCGAGCGGATCGCTGGCGCCATCGTGGATCGTGGTCCCGGCTCCCTCGTCGAATTCGTAGCTCGCGATCGGGACCGCAGCGGCGGCATCGGTCTGGGTGGCCGGGCCGTCGACGACGATGTTGTCCCCGGGCGGAACGTAGCGGCAGGCCACGCACGCTACGACGCAGATCCGCCACATCTCCACATCTCCACATCTTACGCGGGTGCACACGACTTGTACGAAGGATCGTCGCGGTCGCGGGAGGACGAGGTGGAGGTCACCGGTCGTCGAGCCGGCGCACGCCCCGTAGACTCGTCGCATGATCACCGGCATCGCTCACATCGGGATCCGCGTGCACGACCTCGAACGATCCGTGCAGTTCTATGCACACCTCGGGTTCGTCAAGACCGCCGGCCCGATCGGTCCGGAGCCGGTCGCGATCCTCGATCATCCGTCGGGCGTCGAGATCAATCTGGTGCTCAACGCACCGGTCGCCGACGAACCGAACATCTTGATGGACGTCGCGGACAAGCACGCCGGCATCACGCACGTCGCGTTGCTGGTGCCCGATCTCGATGCCGCGATCGCGACGCTGGCGACCGCGGGCATCCCGTTATCCGGAGGTCCGGTGCAGTTCGGACCGCGGGCGCGGGGCGCGTTCGTGCGCGATCCCGACCGCAACGTGATCGAGCTGCACCAGCGGATGTAGTGCGGCCGTCGTGCCCATCATCCCGCCGGGATCGGAGCTTTCGGACGTCAGGTCCGGACGGGTTCGTGGCGCAGGATCGCCCTTGACCTGTCGGCGGTTAGAAGCGACGTTCGCGCGCCATGAGAATCGGTGTCCTGGTGATGGTCCTCGGGGCGTGCGCGAGCCCGTCGCACGACGACGCGCCCGCCGTCGCGCAGCGGACCTCGGGGTGTCTCGAGACGACGCTCGCGTGGGGAAGCGGAGCCGGCGAAGCGGGGTTGCGCCCCGCCGCGGCCGAGAGCCTGGCGTGGGGACCGCAAGCCGTCGCGGTCGCGCCATCCGGCGAAGCGTTGGTGGTCGACGACATCAACGGTCGCGTGCTCGCGGTCGGACGGAGCGGTGTGCGCAGCGCGGCGACTGGCATCGCGCGCGACGCCGAAGACATTGCCATCGGCGACGACAGCGCGTTCGCGGTGTTCAGCCCGCTGCAGGGCAAGGCGTGGATGTTCGAGCCCGACGGCACGCCCGCCGGCGATCTCTCGATCGATCGTTCGTTCCGAAACATCGTCGGACTGTCGGTCGAGTCTTCCCGGCGGATCGCGATCCGCACCGCGTACCAGGAGATGTATCCGGCCGGCAGCGTGCACGCGCCGGTCGCCCTCGCGACCAGCCTGACCGGCAAGCGCGAGGGATCGTTCGTGCTGGCCGACGGCCGCGGCGTGACGCTGACGGCCGCGGACGGCACCGCCACGCTCCACGTCGTCACCAACACGCCGGGCCGGCGGTCGCATGCGGTCGCCGACTTCGCGCTGCCCGGCCGCATCGATGCCGGTGCGCTGGTCGGCGTCAGCGGCACGATCGCGTGTGCGCGCGTCGAGCGCGTCGATCAGGGAGCGAGCGATCGCGAGCTGACCACGGAGCGCCGCGCGGTGTGCGTCGACCTCGTCGACGGTGCGGTGGTCGCGGATCGCATGCTGCCGCGGCGGGGCCTGTACCTGCCGCGCCGTGATGTCGCGTTCGGCGGATCGCCGGCCCGCCTGGCCTGGATCTCCGCCGCCCCCGAGGGACTCGTGGTCTCCAGCTGCGAGGTGACGCGATGAAGCGGCTCGCCTGTCTGGTGGTTGTCGCGAGCGTCGCATCCGTCGCGCCCGCCGCCGCGGATCCGCAGGTATCGCGCACCGAGGTGATCGATCGCGCGAAGGCCTACGCGTTCTATCCGTGGCGGGCGAGGGCCGCGAACCTGACCGCGTCGTGTCAGGCGAACTACGACTCGGCGTTCGTGGTCGGCGACTTCCTCGGCGTTGCCTACGACTGGGGCGGGTTCGACAGCCTGTTCCAGTTCTCCAAGAAGATCGATGCCGGCTACGCGGCCGGCAGCCCGGCGGGGGGCGACGTCACGTCGTGCACCACCGGTGTCGACTGCTCCGGGTTCGTCAGCCAGACCTGGCGCACCTCGGACAAGTACGGGACGTCGACGCTCGACCAGATCTCGAGTGCGATCGGGATGGCGAGCCTGCTCCCCGGCGACGCGATCAACGACGCCGGCACCCACGTCGTGTTGTACGGCGGCACGATGACCTCCGGCGAGCCGCTGCTCTACGAGGCCGCCGGGTTCAACACGCGGGTCAACGCGTACGGTGGCTGGTCGTGGGTCGACGGCTACGTGCCGCGCCGCTACCAGAACATCACCGGCACCAGCGTCGCCGATCCGGTCGGCACGCTGAACCATCCGATCGCGATCACGTCGTTCCCGTTCTCCGATTCGCGTGACACCCGCACCGCGCCGAGCAACCTGCTCGATGGTTGCGGCGCGTCGCCGTCGACGCCGGAGACCGGCCCCGAGTACGTCTACCAGGTCCAGATCACCGAGCCGGGCACGCTGACCGTGGCGGTCGCGGACGACGCGGGCGTCGACATCGACGTCCACCTGATGACCTCGACCAATGCGAGCGATTGCACCGCGCGTGCGGACGTCAGCTTCAACCAGACCCTCGACTGCGGGACCTACTACATCGTCGCCGACACCTACGGCGGCGCGAGCAATGCGGGCAACTACGACCTCACGGTGACGTTCGCGCCGACCGGCGGGGGTCCCGGCACGTGTGGCTCGGGCCCTCCGGGCTACGATCCCGACGGTCAACTCGGCGACGCGTGCGCGTACCCCGACCACAGCGACCTGCCGGGGTGCAACTCGACGCTCGGCGCCGAGGTCTGTCTGTACACGACCGGCGCGAACGCGACCTCGTTCTGCACCGCCTCGTGCGCGACCGACGCCGATTGCGGCGTGCTGCCGGGTGGTGGGTGCTGCGCCGAGATCGGATCGGGCGAGCACTACTGCCTGACGATGCCGCTGTGCGCGACCGATCCGGGCGACACCAACCCGACCGATCCGAACGACCCGAACAACCCGACCGACCCCGACGATCCCACCGATCCGGACAACCCGGGCGACATGGGGCAGGGCGGTTGCGCGGCCGGCTCGACCGGTGGTGCGTGGTGGCTGGTGTTGGGTGGGTTCGGCCTGATCGCCCTGCGGCGCCGGCGTCGCTGATCCGGCCGATCGGCCGGGTCGACATACCCCACGTGCGACAGGCGGCTCGATTAGCCGGCTGATCCCGTGTCGCGGGTAACTCGTCGATTTGAACCGGATCTGGGGCTGGCCCGGGCCGTGCGTCGAAGCTCGGCATGCGCCATCGAATCCTTCTCGCCGTATTCGGTGCCGGGCTGCTGCTCGCCGGCTGTGCGACCGACCCCGGAGACAACTTCGACGAGCTCGATCCGGGCGGACCGCTCGGCAAGGAGGACTCCGCCGGCGTACCCGCGCTGCCGGTCGACGGGGACTACTCCGACACCGAGGCGTGGAAGGTGACCAACCAGTGGGAGGACACCGACACCCCCGATGCGCGCAAGGCGGGCATCGCATGGGGAGAGAACAGCGGCCTCAACTGGGACGAGAAGTACTCGAAGTGGGTCGGCTCGTTCGAGCAGGTCGATGGCTACTTCTCGAGCTGGTCCAAGACCGTGAAGATCTCGACGCCGTTCGGCAAGTCCGTCGACGGCCCGAAGATCGACTGCGCCGACCTCTCGCTGCTGCTGCGGATCTCGTTCGCGTCCTGGTACCACCTGCCGTTCTACTTCGTCGGCTACGAGGGCTCGACGCCCATCTTCTTCGGACACTTCGGGATCCGCACCTCGAACGGCCCGTGGTCGGAGGCGCCGTCGTTCGCGCGTCGCTACAAGGACTACTCGGACCTGACGCCCGCCGAGTACGGCGCGAGCTGGCCGCACGACGACAAGCTGCGCAAGCGCGGCATCCACGAGGGTGACGAGATCCCGTTCCTCGGCGAGGGCGCCCGGCTCGGCGCGTTCCTCGACGAGATCGATCTCAACAAGCGCGCGGCGTACCTGACGTTCTGGGCGATGGCTTACCTCGGCTCGCACAACATGGTCGACAGCCGCAACACCTACAACCTGGTGCCGGAGTCGGTGCGTACCGGTGACGTGCTGATGTTCGCGCGCTCGCCGCGAGTCGACGGCCACACCACGATCGTGACGCGCGTCGAGCACGTCGGCGCTGCCAACCTCAAGATCGAGTCGATCTACGGCAACGATCCGCCGGCCCAGCCCGCGTGGCAGAACCCGGCCTCGAGCCGCCGCCTGTTCACCGACAACGAGGGCGGTGGCCCGACGCTCAACACGCCGTACGGCGGCGACACCCTGTACTCGCACCTGAACGGTGGGCTCAAGCGGTTCCGCGTGGCCAAGGTCAAGAACGGCCGCTGGTTCAACACCTGGATGGACGCCGACGAGGCGAGCTGGATCAACGACACCGACTACGATCGGATCGGCGCGCGTCCCGCGCAGTTCGACAAGCTGCTCGGCGACCTCGATCCGATGGTACAGCGCGACCAGCTGCTGTCCGTGATCCAGCAGAAGCGCGAGTACCTGCACGACCACCCGTCGTCGTGTGCCGCACGCACCAACCGCGAGGAGAGCTTCCGCCAGCTCTACCAGGTGATGCAGACCAGCTTCGGCATGAGCCGCGCCGAGGTCGACGCCCAGTACCGCACCACGATCGAGGACTACGTGTTCCAGCCGCTCGACTACACGCACTCGCGGACCTGCTGCTGGAACCGCACGACGCGCCCGATGTTCGACCTCATCATGATGTACGAGGCCGCCCAGGCCGCGAATGGCTGCGTCGACCCGACGGTGTTCAAGATGACCAACAACAGCTACGACCCGTTCGAGGCGTTCGCGAGCTCCACCGGCCACAGCGGCGAGTGGGTGTCGTGGTCGGCCGACGAGTCGTGTGCCGCGGCGGGTTCGAGCGACGACATCGTGCTCGACGATCCGGGCATGACGCCGTGGTGCTCGCTGCCCGCCGCGCAATAACGACGGCGGCGACCGAGAAGCGACCCCGACCCGCACGCTCGACGCCAAGCATCTGGAGAGGCGTCGACCAACACACTACGATGGAGGCGATGAAGCGGAGAGACGGGGACGACGCCACGCTGCAAGATTCCGTGATCCCGACCGCCCCGTCGAACGATCCGAGCACGCCACGTCCGTCCGACACACTCACGGGATACGCGCTGGGTGCCGTGATCGGTCGTGGTGGCATGGGCGAGGTGGTGCAGGCGCGCGATCTCCAGATCGGTCGCGACGTCGCGATCAAACGCATGCGCGGTGCCGCCACCGATGACGAGGCGGTGGCGCGGTTCCTCCGCGAGGCCAAGATCCAGGCTCGCCTCGATCACCCGGCGATCGTGCCGGTCCACGAGCTCGGTCGCGACGCCCACGGCGAGCCCTACTTCACGATGAAACGCCTCACCGGTGTGACGCTCGCCGAGCTGATCGAGCGAGGAACCGAGACCCGGCAACGCCTGCTGCGCGCGTTCGTCGACGTCGTCCAGGCGATCGAGCTCGCTCACGCCAAGCGCATCATCCACCGCGACCTCAAGCCGGCGAACATCATGCTCGGCGACTACGGCGAGGTCTACGTGCTCGACTGGGGACTCGCGCGCGAGCTCGAGGACATCCGGCGAACAGGTCCGATCCGTACGACGTCGACGCCGGTGTCGGGAGTCACCGCTGTCGGGTCGCTGCTCGGGACGCCGGGCTACATGGCTCCCGAGCAGATCGAGGACGCGTCGTCGGTCGGTGAGGCCGCCGACGTCTACGCGCTCGGTGCGGTGTTGTTCGAGATCTTGACCGGGGAGCCGCTGCACCCCCGAGACCATGCACTCACCACGACGATCGAGGGGATCGAGACCTCGCCCCGCCGTCGCTACCCGAACCGCGAGGTACCACCCGAGCTCGACCAGTGGTGCACCGCGGCGGTCTCCAGCGATCCGGATCGCAGGCCCAGCGCCCGCGCGCTCGCCGACGGCGTCCAGGCCTACCTCGATGGCGATCGCGATCTCGCGATGCGGCGCGAAGCCGCGCGCGAGGCATTCGAACGCGCCAAGACGGCGCTGGCCGAACATCGCGAGGACGACGCGATGCGCGATGCGGGACGCGCGATCGCGCTCGATCGGACGTCGGAGGCGACGACGATCGTGTCGCGGCTGATGCTCGAGCCGCCGGCGACGCCGCCCCCGGAGCTGCTCGCGGAATTCGACCGCGCGGACCACGAGACCACCGTCAAGCACGCTCGCCACGCGACCCTGATGTCGCTGATGATCCTGCCGCTCCTCGCGATCGCGGTGTGGAACGGCGCGAAGAGCCTGCCGCTCCTGGGATCGATCGCCGCGGCTTCGATCGTGCTGTCGGTGTCCGCGCGCCTGCTGTCCCGCAACCCCGCACGCGCGGAGCGCGAGCTCTACGCGTACGCGGTGTTGATCGCGGCGCTGGTCGCGATGATCGGTCGGATCTGCAGCCCGCTGGTGATCGCGCCCCCGGCGACCTGTCTGATGATCGCGTCGATGGCGACCTATCCGACGTTCACGCGGAAGCCGACGCTGATGATCGCCGGCCTGATCGCGGGCTGGGTGGTCCCGGTGCTCCTCGAGCTGTTCGACGTGGTGCGCCCGACCTGGGAGTTCGTGAACGGGCAGCTCGCCATCCACTCCTACGCGATCGATCTCGACGGTGCTCCGGCGACGGTGTTCGTGTTGACCAGTACCGTCGCGATCTTCGTCGCCGTGGGACTCCTCGTCACGATGAACGCGCGGATCAGCTACGCCGCGCAGCGCGAGCTGCTGACCCAGCGCTGGCGAATGCGGGTGTTCACGCCGACGTGATGGAGCCTTAGCCGGTGTAGGGGATGTCGAGCGCGAACCGCGACGTGCCGTCGAGGTCGCGCAGCGCGATCGACAGCGCGTCGGGTGTCGCGTCGATCGTGCCGAAGCTCTGCATGCCCTCCCACGGCGCGAGGTTGTCCTCGCCCGGCGGTGGTGCCCACTGGAACCGGACGTCTGGACCGAACGTGAGGTCGAGCGGGTTGGGGCCGAAGTTGCCCGCGTGGATCGGACCGACCACGAACTCCCAGAATGGATCGAACGCGGCACCGCGCGCCCGACCGGGGTCGTAGTGGTGGGCCGCCGTGTAGTGGACGTCGGCGGTGATCCAGATGCAGTTCTTGCTCGCCGCGGGGTGCTCCATCATGTCCATCAGCAGGCGGGAGAGCTCGAGCTCGCGCCCTCGCGGCGGGCCGGCATCTCCGTTGGCGAAGCCTTCCTGGCGGTCGCCGTCGTCGGGGATCACCAGGCCGATCGGCTGGTCGCACGCGATCACCTTCCACCGTGCGGTCGACCGCGCGAGCTCGCCGAGTAGCCACGTCACCTGCGGTGCGCCCCACATGACCTCGTCGCCCGTGTCCGACAGGTTCGTCGAGTTCGCCGCGCGAAACGACCGACAGTCGAGCACGAAGATGTCGACCAGCTCGCCGTAGTGAATCGTGCGGTAGACCGGTCCGGATCGCAGCGGATACCACTCGAACATCGCGCGCCGGGCCATCGCGGCGAGCTTCGAGGCATCGCGCTCGCGGTCGTAGCGCGGATCGTCGAGGAGCTGGCCGGGATACCAGTTGTTGTGGGTCTCGTGATCGTCCCATTGGGCGATCACCGGCACCTCGGCCGCGAACGCGCGCAGGTGATCGTCCTCGAAGTTGTAGGCGAACCGCGCGCGAAAGTCGTCGAGCTCCTGTGCCACCCGCGCGACGCGCTCGTTGGTGATGTTCCGCCACACGCGGCCGTTCGGTAGTCGAACATCGGCCTCGATCGGATTGTCGGCGTAGATCAGGTCTCCGGAGTTGACGAACACGTCGGGTTCGGTTGCCTGGAGGGCCGCGAACCCGCGCAAGCCTCCCCACTCGGGGTTGCGCCCGAAACCCTGGCCGCAGGTGTCACCGGTCCAGGCGATCCGCGTGCGCTGGCCGTTCGGCGTGCGCAACCGACCGGCCGTCCACGCGCTGGCGCCCCGCGCCGCTTCGCGTTCGAACCGCACGCGGTAGGCGATGGTCTGGCCGGGTGGGAGTCCGTCGAGCGCGACCGTGCCACAGCCGTCGGTCTCGGGTGATACCAGGGGGCCGGCGACGCGCTTGGGGGCGGCGAACCGCTCGGTGGTATCCCACTCGACCATCATCCGCGCTGGTTCGTCGCAGCGAGCCCACACCAAGGCGGATGCGGCACCAGCGGCGACCTGGGGGTCTCCCGACTGCACGCCGTGCGTGATCGACGGACGTCGCGATCGCAACGCGGGACCGTGGCGGCATCCGATCATCGTCGCGAGAGAACCGGCCAGGGAACCGCCGAGGAACGCGCGTCGCGTCAGCACGGTGCGACGGTAGCGCATGCACGCGCGGTGCGCCGATGCTTTGAGTACCGATCATCGATCGCCGCGATCATCGTGGTTGAGCGAGTGCGCGCGCGAACTGCCGCCACGGTGACGGAACGTCGGGCACTCGCTTGGAAGCGCCTCGTGTTCGATTTACATTCGTCACGTGATCGCGGACCTCGAGCTCGATGCTCGGCCTGCTTCCGGCGGGTCGCAGGTGCATTCGTGAGTGCTTCGCAGCCCTCGCGCGTCGTCATCCTCGCGGTGCGACCCGAGGTCGACAGCGGACGGTATCCGGTCAAGCGGATCGCCAACGAGCCCCTCGCGGTCGAAGCCGACATCGTGATCGACGGACACGACCTGATCGCCGCACGCCTGTTGCATCGTCACGAGTCCGAGGCCGCGTGGACCGAGGTCGAGCTCGTCGCCAAGGGCAACGACACCTGGGCCGGCGAGGTCAGCTTCGAACCGCTCGGCGTGCACTACTACACCGTGGTCGGATGGATCGATCGGTTCGCGACCTGGCATCACGGATTCGAGCGCAAGGTCGCCGCGGGCGTCGACGTCAGCGTCGAGTTACTCGAGCTCGCCGCGCTGGTCGAGGGCGCGGCGGCGCGCGCGGATCACGCCGCCGCGACGATCGATCGCGATCTGCTGGTGTCGATGGCGAGCGCGTTGCGCACGACCGATCGCGTTGATCGAATCGCGATCGCGAACGAGTCGGGGCTCGCCGATGCGATGGCGCGTCATCCGGATCGATCCACCGAGGCACGCTACGCGCGTGAGCTCGCCGTCGTCGTCGAGCGCCCGCTCGCGGGTTCGGCCGCGTGGTACGAGCTGTTCCCGCGGTCGACCCGCTCCGACGGCAAGCACGGCACGCTCCGCGATACCGAGGCATGGCTGCCGTACGTTCGCGAGCTCGGCTTCGACATCCTCTACCTGCCGCCGATCCATCCGATCGGGCTCGCGTACCGCAAGGGGCCCGACAACTCCTCGACCGCTGGTCCCGACGATCCGGGGAGCCCGTGGGCGATCGGTGCCAAGGAGGGCGGTCACACCGCGGTGCATCCGTCGCTCGGTACGCTCGCGGACTTCGATCGGCTGGTCGCCGCGGCGCGCACCCACGATCTCGAGATCGCGATCGACATCGCGTTCCAGGCGTCGCCCGATCACCCGTGGGTGAAGGAGCACCCGTCGTGGTTCAAGCAGCGGCCGGACGGCACGATCCAGTACGCCGAGAACCCGCCCAAGAAGTATCAGGACGTCTACCCGTTCGACTTCGACTCGGTCGATCGCCGCGAGCTATGGAACGCGCTGCGCGACGTGTTCCTGTTCTGGGCCGACCACGGGGTGCGGTGCTTCCGCGTCGACAACCCGCACACCAAACCGATCCCGTTCTGGGAGTGGTGCATCCGCGAGGTCAAGCAGCGCCATCCCGACACGATGTTCCTGTCCGAAGCGTTCACTCGACCCAAGCTCGCGTACGCGCTCGCCAAGGTGGGATTCTCGCAGTCGTACACGTACTTCACGTGGCGCACGAGCAAGTACGAGCTCACCCGGTACCTCGAGGAGCTGTTCCACACAGACGTCGTGGAGTTCTTCCGTCCGTGCTTCTGGCCGACCACGCCCGACATCTTTCCGGAGCACCTGGTGCACGGTGGGCAAGCCGCGTTCGCGAGTCGGCTCGTGCTCGCCTCGACGCTGGTCGGCACGTACGGGATCTATGGCCCGTCGTACGAGCTGATGGAGCACGTGCAGCGACAGGGCGCCGAGGAGCTCGCGCAGAACGAGAAATACCAGCTGCGAACCTGGGATCGCGATCGGCCGGAGAGCCTGCGGTACCTGATCGCGCGGATCAACCGGGTGCGGCGCGAGCATCCCGCGCTCGCGCACGTGCGGTCGTTGCGGTTCCACCCGACCGACAACGATCTGGTCCTGTGCTACTCCAAACGCACACCGGATCGCGGCGATGTCGTGCTCGTCGTGGTCAACCTCGATCCGCACCACACCCACTCGGCGTGGCTCGATCTCGATCTCGCCGAGCTCGGAATCGAAGCCGGTGGAGCATTTCAGGTCCACGATCTGATCGGCGATTCGCGATATGTCTGGCAAGGTTCCCGCAACTACGTGGAGCTGGTGCCGGATGCAGCGCCCGCTCACGTGTTCGAGGTGCGGCGCCGGGTGCGCACGGAGCACCAGTTCGATTACTTCCTCTGAGGTATTTCCGATGTCTCTCTCCGACGATCCCCTCTGGTACAAGGACGCGGTCATCTACGAGCTGCACATTCGTGCATTCCACGACTCGAACAATGACGGCATCGGGGACCTCGAGGGACTGATCCAGAAGCTCGATTACCTGGTCGACCTCGGAGTCACCGCGATCTGGCTGTTGCCGTTCTACCCGTCGCCGCTGCGCGACGGCGGCTACGACATCGCGGACTACACCGGCGTCCACGAGCATTACGGGACACGACGCGACTTCAAGAAGCTCCTCACGGAGGCGCACCACCGTGGCCTGCGCGTGATCACCGAGCTCGTGCTCAACCACACGTCGTCGGAGCACCCGTGGTTCCAGCGGGCGCGGCGTGCTCCGCAGGGCAGTCCGGCGCGCGACATGTACGTGTGGAGCGACACGCCGCATCGCTACGAGGGCACCCGGATCATCTTCCAGGACTTCGAGACCTCGAACTGGACCTGGGATCCGGTCGCGAACGCCTATTACTGGCACCGCTTCTACTCGCACCAGCCGGACCTCAACTTCGACAACCCCGCGGTCCACACGGCGCTGTTCGAGGTCATCGACTTCTGGCTCGCGATGGGCGTCGACGGGCTGCGGCTCGATGCCGTGCCGTACCTCTACGAGCGCGAGGGCACGACCTGCGAGAACCTGCCCGAGACCCACGACTTCTTGCGCAAGCTGCGCGCGCACATCGACGGCAAGTTCAAGAACCGGATGCTACTCGCCGAGGCCAACCAGTGGCCGGCCGACGCCGCCGCCTACTTCGGCGACGGCGACGAGTGCCACATGAACTTCCACTTCCCCCTGATGCCGCGGATGTTCATGGCCGTCGAGCAGGAGGACAGCTTCCCGATCGTCAACATCCTCAAGCGTACGCCCAAGATCCACGAGAGCTGCCAGTGGGCGACGTTCCTCCGCAACCACGACGAGCTCACGCTCGAGATGGTCACCGACGAGGATCGCGACTCCATGTACCGCGCGTACGCGGCGGAGCGTCACGCGCGGGTCAACCTCGGCATCCGGCGGCGGCTCGCGCCGCTGCTCAACGTGCGCCGCAAGATGGAGCTGATGAACGCGCTCTTGCTGTCGCTACCCGGCACGCCCGTCCTGTACTACGGCGACGAGATCGGGATGGGCGACAACATCTACCTCGGCGATCGCGACGGCGTGCGCACGCCGATGCAGTGGAGCGGCGATCGCAACGGCGGGTTCTCGCGCGCCAACCCGCAGAAGCTGTATCTGCCGACGATCATCGACCCCGAGTTCCACTACGAGGCCATCAACGTCGAGGCCCAGCAAAGCAACCCCAGCTCGCTGCTGTGGTGGACCAAGCGCCTGATCGCGAAGCGCAAGGAGTTCCAGCTGTTCGGGCGCGGCGACACCACGTTCGTGTCCGGCGACAACCCGCGCGTGCTCGCGTTCGTGCGCGAGTACCAGGGCGAGCAGCTGCTCGTGCTCGCGAACCTGTCGCGGTTCGTACAGTGCACGCGGCTCGACCTGTCGCATTACGAGGGCAGCGTCCCGACCGAGGTGTTCGGACAGACGCGGTTCCCGGGAGTCACCAAGGATCCGTACTTCGTCTCGCTCGGCCCGCACGGGTTCTACTGGCTATCGCTGGTCGCGCCGGTTCACGCGGCCGAGGTCGAGCGACCGACCCTCAGGTGCACCGGCAGTTGGGAGCGCGCGCTGGCGTCGCCTCACCACGACCTCGCGCGTGCCTTGCGGAGGTTCGTCGTCGAGCGCCGCTGGTTCCGCGGCAAGGCGCGCGTGATCAAGAAGGCCACCGTGACCGACACGATCAAGCTCGACGACCGGCTCGCGCTGGTGTTGCTCCTGATCGAGTACGAGCACGGCGCGGCGGAGCTGTACTCGGTGCCGGTGGCGTTCGTCGCCGATCCCAGCGCGTCGGCATCGATGCCGCAGATCCCGGCGCCGAACACGGTGATCGCGAGCGTCGAGATCGCCAACCCGGCCGATCCGGCGCAGGCCACCGGCATGCTGATCGACGCGCTGTTCGACGACCGGCTCGGTCCGGCGCTGCTGGCGCTGATGCGGAAGAAGACGACCGGCGCGCGCGGGCAGATCCACGGTACGGCGTTCAAGTCGCTCAAGCAGGTCGCGCCGGACACCGACCTCGCTGCGCGACCGGTCGGCGTCGAGCAGACCAACAGCTCGATCGTGTATGGCAACCGGTTCGTGCTCAAGCTGTATCGCGTGGTCGCCGACGGCCCGAGCTCGGAGGACGAGATCGGCCGGTTCCTCGCTGCCCGCGACTATCGTGGGACGGCGCGGATCGCGGGCGCGCTCGAGTACGTCGCCGAGGGGCGGGAGCGCAGCACGATCGGCACCCTGTTCGACTTCGTCCCCAACCAGGGCGACGCGTGGCAGATGACGCTCGACTCGCTCGATCGCTACTTCGATCGCGTGCTCACCGACGAGGTTCACGAAGAGCCTGCGAAGCCGGCCGGGCTGCTCGCGCGGTCGGGTACCCGGCCCGACGAGCGCCTGATCGGCTTGATCGGTCCGTACATCGACAACGCGCGCCTGCTCGGCCTGCGCACGGCGCAGCTCCACGAGGTGCTGGCGTCGAAGTCCAACGATTCGCTGTTCGCACCGCAACCGATGGATGCGATGCACCTGCAGTCGATCTACCAGTCGGCGGTCTCGATGCTGTCGCGCATCACGCAACACCTCGGGGCTCCCGGCAAGCTGGACGGCGTGCCCGATTCGACGCGCGGCCTCGCGCAGCAGCGTGATCGCGGCGGAGGGCACGGTCGACGAGGCGCTGTCGCGCATCGCGCGCGACAAGCCCACCGGGGTGCAGCGGATCCGCGTCCACGGCGACTACCACCTCGGCCAGGTGCTGTGGACCGGTGACGACTTCGTCATCATCGACTTCGAAGGCGAGCCGACGCGCCCGCTGTCGCAGCGTCGGTTCAAGCGCTGCCCGCTGCGCGATGTCGCGGGAATGTTGCGATCGTTCCAGTACGCCGCGGAGGCCGCGCTGCGGAGCGGGCGGTTGCGACACGAGGACGTCGTGACCCTGGGCCCGTGGGCCGCGCTGTGGGTCGACTGGGTGTCGTCGGCGTTCCTCGACGGCTACCTCGAGAAGATGAAGGGCACGTCGCTGTTCCCGGCGGATCTCCAGTCCACCAAGACCCTGATCGAGTTCTACCTGCTCGAGAAGGTGATCTACGAGATCGGCTACGAGCTCGACCATCGCCCCGACTGGCTCGAGATCCCGCTGCGTGCTTGCCTCTCGCTGGTGGGTGTCGCGTGACGGCATTCGGCGACATCGACGTCCACCTGTTCCGCGAGGGCACGCATCCGCGCCTGCACGAACGGTTCGGCGCGCACGTGGTCGATGGCGGCACGCGATTCGCGGTGTGGGCGCCGGCCGCGCGCGCGGTCCACGTCATCGGCGACTTCAACGACTGGAAGCCGGGTGCCGCGACGATGGCGAAGATCGGCGACACCGGCGTGTGGGAGGTCGTCGTGCCCGGTGTCGGGCACGGCGCGCTGTACAAGTACGAGATCGAAGCTGCCGACGGCAAGCACCTGTTCAAGGCCGACCCGTTCGCGCAGCGCCACGAGGTCGCGCCGAACACCGCATCGATGGTGTGGGACCGCACCTATACCTGGGGCGACGCCGCCTGGATGTCCAAGCGCCAAGGCACCCTGGGTAACGATGCCCCGGTCGCGATCTACGAGGTCCACCTGGGATCGTGGCGGCGCAGCGACGGCCAGCTCCCGACCTACGCGTCGATCACCCCGCAGCTCGTCGACTACGTGACTCGCCTCGGCTTCACGCACGTCGAGCTCCTGCCGCTGTCCGAGCATCCGTTCTACGGATCGTGGGGCTACGAGACCACCGGGTACTTCGCGGCGACCTCGCGCTACGGCGAGCCCGAGGAGCTGATGGCGCTGATCGACGCGCTCCACCAGGCCGGCGTCGGCGTGGTGATCGACTGGGTGCCGGCGCACTTCCCCAACGACGCGCACGGGCTGGTCGCGTTCGACGGCACGCCCCTCTACGAGTACGCCGACCCGCGCCGCGGCTTCCATCCCGAGTGGAACACGATGATCTTCGACTACGGTCGGCCCGAGGTGCAGAGCTTTCTGCTGTCGAGCGCGATGGCGTGGCTCGATCGCTTTCACGTCGATGGTCTGCGCGTCGACGGTGTCGCCACGATGCTGTATCGCGACTACGGGCGGCAGGGCGGCGAGTGGGTCGCCAACGATCGCGGCGGCAACGAGAACGACGAGGCCGTCGAGCTGTTGCGCCGGCTCAACACCGCGATCCACCGCGAGCACTCCGACGTCGTCACGATGGCCGAGGAGTCGACCGCGTGGCCCAAGGTGTCGGGTGCCGTCGACGATGGTGGGCTCGGTTTCGACTACAAGTGGGACATGGGCTGGATGCACGACACGCTCGCGTACCTCGCTCGCGATCCGATCCACCGCAAGTACCATCACAACGAGCTCACGATGCGCGGGATGTACGCGTTCGCCGAGCGGTTCGTGTTGCCGCTCTCGCACGACGAGGTCGTGTACGGAAAGCGATCGCTGGTGAACAAGTTCCCGGGCGATCGCTGGCAGCAGCTCGCGAGCCTGCGCTTGCTGTACGCGTACATGTACAGCCAGCCGGGCAAGAAGCTGTTGTTCATGGGCTCCGAGCTCGCGGCCGACAGCGAGTGGAACCACGATGCAGGGCTCGACTGGAAGCTCGAGGACGAGCCCTCGCACCGCCAGATCCAGCTGCTCGTCGGCGAGCTCAACCGGCTGTACCGCACCGAGCCGACGTTGCACGATCGCGACTGCGATCCCGCCGGGTTCCAGTGGCTGATCGTCGACGATTCCGAGCGCAGCATCCTGGTCTACGAGCGGATCTCGGCCACGGGCGAGCGGCTGATCGCCGCCCACAACTTCACGCCGGTGCCGCGTCCCAACGTTCGGATTGGCGTCGCCACCGGTGGCTGGTGGGACGAGATCCTCAACACCGATGCCGTCGAGGTCGGCGGGTCGGGGCAGGGTAACCTCGGCGGCCTCGAGGCCGGGCCGGTGCGCGCGCACGGCCGCGAGCTCTCGATCACGGCGCTGTTGCCACCGCTCGGCGCGATCTATCTGCGCCATCGCCCGTAGCGGCGGTGGGCGGCGGTGACGGTGGCGGTGACGGTGGGCGGTGACGGTGGGCGGTGACGGTGGCGGTGGGCGGTGGGCGGTGACGGTGGGCGGTGACGGCGGCGGTGACGGTGAAGCGGAGACGGTGGCGAGGATCTCGGCAGACGGTGACGGTCGGACGGTCACGGTGGGCTATCGGGTCTTAGTCAACACATGGTTTACGCGGCAGGACCGTTCACGGCCGGGCCACGTCGACCTCGTCGCCTCCGCGACGGCGGGCTCGCCCTCGCGGCCGCATGGCGCGTGAACGCGTGCCGAGCGCCCGTGCGTTGGTGCAACGCGCGCGGCGGCCGCGGAGCTTGGCGGCGTAGCGAACACGAGCTCGGGAGAGGGCGCTCGTCACGGTTCGCGCGCCGCGCCCGCGTTCGGGCGAGAGCCCGCCGCCGCTCCGGGGAGGGCGTCTTCTTGAAAGGGAGATTCCGATGAAGAACTTCGCTGCCTATACCAACGCGCTCGATTGGTCCGTGCGTTGGTGCCGATCTTGGAGAAGTCTCGGGCGCACAGCGCGGACCTGGCGAAACAACTCGAGCAAGCGGCTTCGAGCATCGTGCAGAACGTCGGCGAAGGCGCGCGGCGGACACGGTCGCGATCCGCGGCGGTTCTACAGCATGGCCAACGGCAGCGCGAACGAGGTGCGGTCGCTGCTCGATCTGGCGGAGGCGTGGGGCTGGTCGATCGATGATCGCGATGCCCGGGCACTCCTCGATCGGGAGCTCGGTCTGTTGTGGGGGCTGACGCGCGATCGGAAGGCGCGGGCCGTGGCGAGCCGCGGATCGTGATCGTCGTATTTCGATCGTGGTTCCGCGGAACCGTCGTGGGAGGCGCGTCGCATCGCGGTTCCGCGGGACCGTCGTGGGAGGCGCGTCGCATCGCGGTTCCGGACCGTCGTGGAGGCGCGTCGCATCGCGGTTCCGCGGGACCGACGGGAGGCGCGGCATCGCGGTTCCGCGGGACCGTCACGTGATGCGCGTCGCATCGCGGTTCCGCGGGACCGTCACGGGAGGCGCGTCGCATCGCGGTTCCGCGGGACCGTCATGTGTCGCATCGCGGTTCCGCGGGGCCGTCATGTGAGGTGCGTTGCATCGCGGTTCCGCGGGACCGTCATGGGCGGCGCGTCGCATCGCGGTTGCGCGGGACCGTCATGTGTCGCATCGCGGTTCCGCGGGGCCGTCGGGAGGTGCGTTGCATCGCGGTTCCGCGGGGCCGTCACGGGAGGTGCGTCGCATCGCGGTTCCGCGGGACCGTCACGTGAGGTGCGTCGCATCGCGGTTCCGCGGGACCGTCACGGGAGGCGCGTCGCATCGCGGTTCCGCGGGACCGTCACGGGAGGTGCGTCGCATCGCGGTTCCGCGGGACCGTCACGGGAGGCGCGTCGCATCGCGGTTCCGCGGGACCGTCATGGGAGGCGCGTCGCATCGCGGTTCCGCGGGACCGTCACGGGAGGCGCGTCGCATCGCGGTTCCGCGGGACCGTCATGTGAGGCGCGACGGATCGCGGTTCCGGGACCGTCACGTGATGCGCGATCACTCGATCGGCGTGCGCAGCTCGGCCGCGAGCGCGTGCTTGCCCCGGGCGGCGAGCGCGAACGACAGCGCGAGCCGAAGATCGAGCGCGCGGTGCGCGGCGAGGCGCTGCCGGTACATGGCGTCGAACGTCGGAGGTAGCCGCAGCGACCAGTTGCCCGGATGGTAGGTGCCGGGCTCGTTGAACCGGTCCTCGTAGCCGAACAGGTCGGCGAAGAAGATCATCGTGTTGTCCGCGCGACTCGCGAACAGCTCGGCGAGCATCGCGGCAGCGAGGAAGCCGGGGCGATCGCGATCGGCGAGGCGAATGCGGTCGGGCTCGGGCAGGGCGAGGCGCTCCGAAACGTGCGCGCACCACGCGTCGCGGCGCTCGGTCGTGAACGTGGCGATCACGGCCCAGATCGACGGCGTGTCGTGGTTGCCGAGCATCATCCAATCGGCGCGCGCGGCGTTCTCGCTGCGGTAGACGTCGTGCGGGTTGTCGAGGTTGGCCTTCTGCGCGACGCGCCAGCGACCGAGCCCGTGCCGGGACAGCACGCGACCGAGCGGGTAGGGCATCGTCGACAGCACCTCGCACGTCAGGTCGTCGTGCGTGCGGCCGGCGCGCTCGGCGATCGCGACGATCTCGTCGAGCAACACCGCGTAGCGATCGACCTGCGCGGGCTCGAGCTCGCGCACCCAGCCGTCGGCGTGGCGAGCCACCGAGCGGTCGATCTGATCGGGCCGCGCGATCGCGAGGCGAGCGAGGTCGGGATGGTCGGGCAGATCGGGTGACCCGAACAGGCGCGCGCCGGCGCGGACCGCGGCGGTGGCGGTCGCGAGATCGATGGCGGCGACCTCGGCGGCGGTGGCGGTCGCGAGCGCGCGCGCCGCGGGAGCGCGATAGACCCACGGGCACACCAGCCCGTGTGGGTGATCGACGCGGAGGCCGTCGTACTCGGCGAACGTCTTCTCGATCCGGGCGCGCACGAGCGCGAGCGCCGGTCCGGGAATCTTCGCGGGATCGAGGACCGGGTAGTTCCACGGTTGGCCCTCGGGGTTGGTGCGGCTCGGCGGCGCGCCCATCGCATAGCCGGGCAAGAACGCGCGGGCGAGGCCCCAGCGATCGCCGTCGGACAGCCCGATCTGGAGATCCGCGAACAGGTCGAGGCCGAGGGAACGAGCGCGTTCGCGAACCCGCGCGTGCTCGGCATGCGCGATCAGCTGGCCGAGCCGGTAGCGCTCGATCGCGGCGGCGTGCGTGCGCGACAGCTCGGCACGCCGATCGCGTCGCTCCGCCGAATCGTCGCGATACAGGCCGGCATCGGGCTCGGGCCAGGCCGCGGGCCCCGTGCCGTGCACGTCGCGCAGCACGTCGCACAACGCATCGCGCTCGAGCCAGGTCTCGTTCGCATGCGCGAAGTCGGCGAGCGCGTGCGCGAGGTCGCGGCGTGCACCGCCGGCATACGCGCGGTGCGCCGCGTGGAGCAGGGCGAGTGCGGTGTCGTGCGCGCTGGCGTGATCGCAGCGCTCGCGATCGCCGGCTCCGGTCACCGCGGACAGCATCGCCGGCGTGACCAGACCTTCGAACGCACCGCCGGCGGCATAGGCAGCGGCCGGGATCAGTGCGAGGCCGCGCGAGAACACGGTGCCGTCGTAGGGCGACGCGTTGGCGCGCGAGGTCTGGCCGGCCGGCCCGAGCTGGATCGCGGTGAATCCGAGCTCGCGGACGAACGCCGCCAGCCGCCCGGCGGCACGCGTGCCGGGGGAGCCCGCCCCGAGATCCTCGTCGGGATCGCACGGGAAACTGGCGTCATGAATCGCGAACGCCAGCCGGCGGACGCCGAGGGCGGCGAGCGCGCGATCGATGATCACGGGGATTTCTACTACACCAGCCGCCAGGAGAGGCGAGGAGCACGATGTTCGCCGCACGCGGGTACTCGCGGTATCCTTTTCGGGACATGGCTCGTGCGGTGTGGATCTCGCTCGTGGCGATCGCCGCGTGCCGCGGGGAGCCGTCGCCGTCGCCGGCACCGGCACCGGCACCCGCACCCGCGGAGAAGCCCGCTCGCGACACGGCCTCGGCGGCCGCCGCGGCCTCGCCGCTGCCCAAGCACACCGCCGAGCACGCCGAGCCGAACCTGCGACCGCACCACGAGGAGCGGGTGGTCGCCTGCCCGGTGACGATTGCCGCCGACGCCGACGACGACACCCGGATCACGGCGCTCCTCGACACCGCGAACAAGCAGATCGCCGCGGGGGCCTACGGCGCCGCGTGGACGTGCGCCGACCGCGCCGCAGACCTGATGCCGACCTCGGTCGAGGCCCACCACCTCCGGGGGGCCGCGCTCGCCGCCCAGGGCAAGGAGGCCGACGCGCAGGTCGCATACTCGCTCGCACTCGCGCTCGATCCCGACGATCCCGAGACGCTGCGTGCGGTCGCCGACTTCTATATCAACGGCACCAACAAGCCGTCGGCCGGCGGCGAACGCGGCCGCGACGCGCTCCGCCTCGGGCTCGAGCTCGCACAACGCGGCAGTCGCCGGGTGCTCGCTCGACGGCGTCGCAACACGCCCCTCGCCGCAGACCTCGCCGTGCTCGAGGCCCAGGCGCTCAACGATCTCGGACGCAGCGACGAGGCGCTCGGCCGGATCGAGGTCGCGCTCCGTCTCGCGCCCGGTCGCGGAGACGCGCTGCACGAGAAGGGCGTCGCGCTGTTCGACCTGTCGCGATTCGACGAGGCCAAGACGGTGCTCGCGCGCGCGATCGCGGTCCAGCCCGAGGACGCGTACTCGCATCAGATGATGGGCCTCACCCTCGAGCAGCTCGGGGATCGCAAGACCGCCGCTCGCGAGCTGTCGCGCGCGGTGGCCCTCGCACCCAAGGAGCTGGCACCTCCGGTGAGGGTCACGCCCGCCGAGTTCCGCGCCGAGATCGACGCGATCGTCGACAAGCTACCGGCGGCCCGCCGCGCGCGTGTTCGCGCCGTCAAGATCGAGATCGTGGACCTGCCCGATCCGGCGGACCTCGCGGCGGTCAAGCCACCGTTCCCCCCGACCATCCTCGGGCTGTACCGTGGTCCGGTCGGCAAGGGGCCGCATGTTTTGCGCACCGCGGACGAGCCCCCGTCTATCGTGCTGTATCGCAAGAACCTCGAACGGGCGGTCAAGACGCGTGCCGAGCTGTTCGAGCAGATCCGCGACACCTTGCTCCACGAGATCGGGCACCTCGAGGGGCTCGACGAAGACGACTTGCGACGCCGCGGCATGGAGTAACGGCCGAAATCCTCGGATTCCCGCTCCCGCTGGGTCGGGGGTTCCGGGCTAATATCGACGGGCATGTCGGATGGTCAGGGACTGGCGCCCATGGGGAGCAGCCCGGATCCCTTGCGTTCGCTCGAAGCGGCCCTGCAGCGCGAGCAGAAGAAGGTCGCGCTGGTGCAGGAGGTCAGCCGCGCGCTGTCCGAGACCGGCGATCTCGACACCTTGCTCACGTTGATCATGGGCAAGGTCACCGAGCTGATGGATGCCGACCGCTCCACGCTCTACCTGATCACCGAGGATGGTCGCTCGCTGTGGTCGAAGGTCTCGCAGGGCAAGGAGCGGGTCGAGATCCGGCTCGAGGTCGGCGAGGGCATCGCCGGCTGGGTCGCCGAGACCGGCGAGATCGTGAACATCCCCGACGCCTACGCCGACCAGCGATTCCAGCCCGCGGTCGATCTCAAGAGCGGCTATCGCACGCGCTCGATCCTCGCCGTGCCGATGCTCGGCGCGCTCGGCGGACTGGTCGGCGTGCTCCAGGTGCTCAACAAGCACGGGACCGAGGGCAACATCCCGTTCACGCAGCCCGACGAGGAGCTGCTGATGGCGCTCGGGAGCCAGGCCGCGATCGCGATCGAGAACGCGCGCCTCTACCACTCGCTGGTCTCTCAGAACCAGGAGCTCCAGCGCGCGCGCCGCGATCTCGAGCGCCGCCAGCGCGAGCTCAACGCGCTGTACGAGGTCGAGAAGGAGCTGACGCGTGCACTCGACCTCGACGACCTGCTGTCCCGCATCCTGTCGCAGGCGATCACGGTGCTCGGCGGTGGCGCCGGATCGATCGCGCTGGTCGAGTCGAGCGGCGAGCTGCGGTTCGCGACGGTGCAGGGTCCCGCCGCCCCGAAGCTGATCGAGCGCACGCTACCGCGGGGCACCGGTCTGCTCGGGTGGGCGATCGCACACCGCACGCCGCTCGTGATCGATCGCCCCGAGGAGGATCCGCGCCACGCCGTCGGGATCGCGCAGGAGCTCGGCGTCAAGCCGGCGCACATCATGGTCGCGCCGCTGGTCGACGGCGACGAGGTGATCGGCGGCATCGAGATCATCGACCAGCGTCGCAGCGGTCGCGATCGCGACGCCGCGTGGGGACAGGAAGACCTCAAACTGCTGGTGCTGATCGCGGCCCAGGCCGCCAACGCGATCGGCATGGCGCGCCGGCGCAGCGAGCAGAGCAACCGCGACCGCCTGGCGTCGATCGGCCGCATGCTCGCGGGCCTGCTGCACGACCTCAAGACCCCGATGACGATCATCTCGGGGTACGCGCAGCTGATGGCGTCGTCGGACGATTCCGAGCAGCGCGAGAAGTACGTCGACCAGATCCAGCGCCAGTTCGATCTGATGGCCGGCATGACCCGCGAGGTGCTCGCGTTCGCGCGTGGCGATACCGACCTCGTGATCCGCAAGGTCTACATCAACCGATTCGCCGAGGAGCTGACCACCCAGCTCGGCGCCGCGCTGTCGGGCCGCGGCATCGACTTCGAGGTCGAGGCTCGCTACGACGGCATCGCGTACTTCGACGAGCACAAGCTGATGCGCGTGTTCCACAACCTCACCAGCAACGCGATGCAGGCGATGCCCGAGGGCGGGCACATCAAGTTCAAGGTCGATCGCGAGGACGACACGCTGGTGTGGACGGTGTCCGACAACGGTCCGGGTATCCCCGACAAGGTCCGCAATCGGCTGTTCGAGATGTTCGCGACGGGACGCAAGGGCGGTACCGGCCTGGGCCTCGCGATCGTCAAGAAGGTGATCGACGATCACCACGGCACGATCCGCTGCGATACCGGCTCCGAGGGCACCACGTTCGTGATCCGGATCCCCGCCGGTCGGCCGTCGACGCGCGCGCCTTCCGAAGGCGAATAGCGGACAGTCGCGGTATCACTGGGACGTGCTCGTCGCGCGCGCGATCGACAAGACTTTCCCGGGGGCGTCCGGTCGCCGCGCGCTCGCGGGCGTGACGCTGTCGGTCGCCGCCGGCGACGCGGTGCTGCTGGTCGGGCGCAACGGTGCGGGCAAGACCACCCTGCTCAGGATCGCCACCGGGTTTCTCGATCCCGACGCCGGCGAGGTGACGATCGACGGCATCGCGATCACCACCGCCTCGACCCGCGCCCGCGCCCAGGCGCGTCTCGGGTATCTGCCCGAGCACGCCCCGGGCACCGGCGAGTCCCGGGTCCGCGAGCACCTGTACCTGCGCGCGCACCTCAAGGGATGTCGCGACGCCGAGGCCGCGGTCGCGAAGGCCTGCGCCACGGTCGAGATCGAGTCCGAGCTCGACCGGCCGATCCGCACGCTGTCCAAGGGCTATCGCCAGCGGGTCGGGCTCGCCGACGCGCTGCTCGGTGATCCGCCGCTGGTGATCCTCGACGAGCCGACCAGCGGACTCGATCCGATCCAGACCGCGCAGATGCGCGACAGCCTGATCGCGATCGCGCGCGAACCGAACCGCGCGGTGCTGGTGTCGAGTCACGCCGTCGCCGACCTCGAGCCACTCGCCTCCAAGGTCGCCGTGCTCCGCGCGGGCGAGCTGGTCGCGTTCGACACGCCGGATGCGATCAAGGCCGGCACCGATCGCCTCGAGACCGCGATCGTGGGGCTGCTCGACGAGGCGAAGGACGTGACCGGAGGCGACACCCGTTCTCGAGGGGCGGGTGCGAGCACGTCGGCCCCCCGGGGCTCGCGCGGAGGTCATCGATGACGACCGCACGTACCGTGTACTGGGTGTGGCGGCGCGAGCTCCACGACATGCTGCGCGCGCCACTGGTCTACGGCATCGGCGGCGTGTTCCTCGCCGTCCAGGGCGTGGCGTTCGCCGGATTGATCGAGCAGCTCTCGGACGTCAAGCGCGCGGCACCGCTGGGTGCGCTGCTCGAGGGCCAGCTCGCGGGCACGCTGCTGACCTGGGTCCTCCAGCTCGTCGTGCTGACGCTGCTCGGCATGCGCGCGATCGCCGACGACAAGCGCACCGGTGCATGGGAGCTCCTGTTGACCGCGCGGGTCGGGGAGGGCGCCGCGGTGATCGGCAAGTGGTTGGCGGCGAGCACGATGTACGCCCTGCTGTGGATCCCGACGCTGGCGTATTTCGGCGTGGTCGCCGCGTTCCGCGCCGACACCGGTGGCTGGGACATCCCCACGATCGCGTGCGGGTACGCGGGTGCGATCGCGACCGGCATCGCGCTGCTCGCATGGGCGATCGCCGCGAGCGCGGCGGCGCGCTCGACGCTGGCGGCCGGTGGCCTGGGGTTCGCGCTCCTGGTCGGGCTGTTCTTGATCGGCGAGCTCCCCGCGCTGTGGCCCGAGCTCCCCGCGAACCACCCGACGATCGCGGCGGTGCTCGACGGGCTGGGCCTGCGACATGCCGTGCTCGGGTTCGCGCGCGGCGAGATCGGAGTGGCGCCGATCGCGATGCTGGCCGGCCTCGCGATCACCGGGCTGTCGCTCGCCGTCGTGCTCTCGTGCGCCGGCCGCCGGCGTCGCCGCGAGGTCCGCACGCGGCTGGTCTCGACGATCGGGATCGCGGCGGTCGCGATTCTGGTGGGTGCGCTCGCGGCGCGTCATCCCGCGCGACTCGACGTTTCTCGCCAGCATCGCAACACGCTCGACCCGGTCACGCTCGACGTGCTCGCGAACCTCCGCGGCGAGGTCACGGTGACGATCGTGCGGCCCACGTTCGCCGGGCTCGAGCCCGTGTACGACGAGGTCGCGCGCGTCGTGCACCGGATGGCCGAGGTCGCGCCGATCCGCGTCCGCATCGCCGATCCGGCGACGGCGCCGGGCGGTCTCGACGCGATCGCCCGTACCGCCGGGCTGCGGCCGACCGACCTCGCGACCAGTGGCTCGATCGTCCTCGATCTCGCGGGTCGGCGGCGCGTCGTCGATGTGTTCTCGATCGCCACGATCGCGGTCGGACCGGGCGGGGCACCCACCGTCGAGCGACTCGCGATCGAGCAGTCGCTGACCGGCGCGCTGTCCGGACTCGCCACCACCACCGGCGGCCGCGAGCGCGTGGCGTGCGCGACCACCGGTCACGGCGAGTTGCCGTGGACGCCCACACCCGATCACGCCGACTGGGCGCTGGTGGCGGATCGCCTGCGCGCGGAGGGCTTCGCGATCGCGGCGGTGACGATCGTCCCCGAGGTCCCGGCGCGCTGCGACGTGCTGATCGTGGCCGGACCGGCGACGCCGCTATCGCCGGCCGAGGCGCTCGCGATCCAGAACCACGTGCGCGCCGGCCGCGGCCTGCTGGTGGCGGGGTCGCTGCGCGCGCTCACCGACGGTCGCGGCTCGACCGGGCTCGCTGGCGTGCTTTCTGCCGAGGGACTCGGGATTCCCGCCGCGATCGCGGTCGATCCGGACGCCACGGTGCGCGAGGCGCCGGGGGCGATCCTGGTCGACGACGGCTATGCCGATGCGCCGGCCGGCTCGTCGATCGCGTCGTCGATCAATGCCGGGTTCGCGAGGGCCCGGTTCACGCTGTGGCAACCGCGGCCGGTGATCGTCGACGGCGATGCCCGCGCGCTGGTCCACGCATCGGCCGCCAGCTGGGGCGAGCGCGATCTCGAGACCTCGCCACCGACCAAGAGCGCCGACGATCTCGGTGGTCCGGTCGTGCTCGCGGCGGTGGGTGGCGGTGCGGCCAGGCCCGAGCACCCGACCCGCGTGATCGCGATCGGTGCGGCAGAGACGTTCGCGTCGTCGGTGCTGTCCAGTGGCGGGCTCGCCAACGGTCTGTGGCTCGCGCGTGTGGTGCGATGGCTCTCCGGCGATCAGCCGCGCGAAGCGGCGATCGCCGCGCGCGCACCGAACCAGGTCCGGCTCGTGCTCGACGATGGCGAGCGCCGCGCGATCAAGACGGTCTCGGTCGCCGGCATTCCTCTCGCGTGGCTGGCGTTCGGCGGGCTGTGGATCCTGGTGCGCCGCCGGCGCGCTGCACGTTCGGTCGACAGGGAGAAGTCGTCGTGACGGCGAGCCGGACGGGCGCGATCGCGATCTGGGTGGTCGCCGCGGTGCTGGCGGTCGTGCTCGTGATCGACGTGCGCGGCAGCGGTCCGCCTCCCGATCGCGCGCTGATCCCCGGCTTCGATGCCGATCGCGTGACCGCGCTGGCGTGGACCGGCGAGGCCGGCGAGCCAGCCGCGTTCCGGATCGTGCGCGACACGCACGCGACGTCGGGCTGGAGCTGGGTGGCGCCTCCGGGCATGGCCGATCGCGAGACCGTCGATGCCGTGATCGCGGCCCTGCGCGGCGCGCGCTGGCAACGGCGCACCGACGCTGCGGCCGCGGGGGAGATCACGACGACGCTGACCGTCGAGATGGGCGACACGACCGCGATCGGCATCGGCCAACCGCTCGGCGAGCAGCGCTGGATCACGATCGACGATCGCGCCGAGCTGGTCGACGGCTGGGTCGCGCACGCGCTCGATCCCGGGCCGCTCGCGCTCCGGGTGCGCCATCCGTTCGCGGGGGCGCCCGAGGCGAAGCGGTTTGCGGTCGGCTCGCTCGCGCTGGCCGGGACGCCGCGCCGGATCGTCGCGCTCGACGCTCACGCACGTGGATCGATCGACGTGCTCGCGCGCCCCGAGCTGGTGACCGATCTCGAGCACGCCCTCGCCGAGGTCGAGGTCGAGGCCATCCCCACCACACCGCTCGCGTTGCCGGGCCGCGACGCCTACGCGATCTCGATCGACGGCACGACGATCGCGACGGCCGCACCGTCCGATGGTCACTGTCCCGCACCGCATGCCGCGTTACCGGCGATCGCCGGTCCCGCGATCGGCCCGGGATGCGTCGGCGCGTCCGCGTGGGCCGCGGTGGTCGCGGCGACCCGCGCGTTCGAACAACCGCTCGGCGCCATCGTCGAGCGCCGGCCGGTGCCGATCGCGGGCAACCTGTCGCCGACGAAGATCACGCTGCCCGATCACAGCGTGCTCGATCTGGCGAAGCGCCCGCGGGTTCGCAAACCGAACTGGGTGCGAAAGACGCGCGATGTCGAGCCGTCGAAGGTCGCCGAGCTGATCGGCGTGCTCGCGCTCCCCGCCGAGCCGGTGGACCTGCCGGCGGTCGCCCCGCGCGGCACGATCGAGGTCGATGCCGGTCCACTCGACGTCGTGCTCGATATCTATCCAGGCGGCATCGTCGCCCGGCACGGCGAGCCGATCGCGCTCCGGGTCGGGGACGGGGCGGTCGCGATCCTCGAGCGCGACGGCGGTGCGTACATCGATCCGATCCTGTGGACCGAGGACCCGCTCTCGATCCACGCGATCCGGATCGAGGGCGTGCGCTTCGAGCGCGGTGCCGTGATCGGCGAGTGGACGCGCGACGGCTCCGCGATCGACAAGCCCGACGCCAAGGCGCTCGACGAGCTTGCCGATCTGCTCGCGTCGCCGCGCTCGCTCGATGTCGAGCTCCGACCCGCGGCGCGCGCGTTGCCGCAGCACGCGGTTGCGCTCACGATCGAGCCGCCCGCGGGGCCCGAGACCACCCGCGACCTCGCGATCGGCTGGGGAGGCGAACGCAACCGGACGTGCGTGCTGACCGACCCGACGCCGTACGCCGTGGCCGATCGGATCTGCGCGCTGGTGACCGGGCTCGCGCGCTAGGGATGATCGGCTCGCGAAGCCTCTAGTGGCGCTTGACGAGATCTTCGGGCGACGGCTTGCCACCGTCCGGCGTCGTACCCGCACCCTCCGGTTGCTCCGGCGGCGGCGGGGACGTGTAGTCCTGCGTCAGGTTCTTCATGCTCTTGTAGACGAGCAGGCCGTCGCTGTTGCGCTCGCTGTGCGGCGACGACAGCGCGAACGTCCCGGTGATCTCGACCTCGTCACCGACCGCGTACGGCGGACAGATGCTGTCCTTCGGGTGCTTCTTCAGCTGGTCGGGCTCGCACTTGAGCGGGTCGTTGCGATCCTTCTTCTTGATGTTCTTGAGCTCGGCCTTGTTGTACGGGCGCGGCACGTCGACCACCCACAGGCTCTTGGTGGCCGGGGTGTCCTTGTCATCGCCGATGTAGAACTTGGGGCGCTCGCACAGGGTCGGATCCTTGTCGATCCGCTCCTGGACGTCCTTCTCGTCCTCGTCCGGCTGCCGGATCGCGGTCGGACAATCGTAGGCCCACGTCACGTATCCCTTGACGGTGACCTCGGTGTTTAGTCTCTTGCGGCCCTTCACTCGCAATTCCTTGATCGGCTTGTTCGCGAGATCGAACGCGGGCACCGGAGGGATATCCAGCTTGATGTTGCTCTTGTGGACCTCGGCCTCGGGCCCCTTCAGCTTGTCCTCCCCACAACCGATGACCAGAAGCCCACAGCAGGACACGAGCACGGCGCAGACGCCGGGACGGAGCAGCATGCTCGCGGTCATAACATGCTGACCTGGGCCTCTCAAGTCGTGGTCATCGCGGCGTTCTCCCAGATCTGCGGAGGCTGCGATTCGCCCGCGCGGGTCAAACCGTGGCGCCATGCCCCGGACCCGATGGCCGAGGCCGCCCACGCCCCGCGGTCACCCGCGCTCGGCGATGGGACGGCCGCGTCGGAAGTGCGCGCGGCACGCGGACATACGCTCCGCATCCAGCTCGACTCCGACCCCGGACGGCTCGACCCGCTGGTGCGTCCCTCGCGGTGGGCGCGCCGGATTTTGGTGGGCCCGGTGTTCGAGCCCCTGATTCACTACGTCCCGCCCGAGCCGGGTGCGCCGGCCGGTCGTTACGAGCCACGGCTCGCCCGATCCTGGCGGGTGGTGACCCCGCCGTGGGGTGGCCAGGAGATCCGGATCGAGCTCGAACCCGGGGTGAAGTTCCACGATGGCCGCCCGCTGACCAGCTCGGACGTCCAGTTCACGCTCGACTCCGTGCGCGACCGGCGCCGCCACGTCGATCACCTTCGCCCGATGCTGGCCGATGTCAGTGCGGTCGAGCTGATCACGCCGACCGAGGTCCGTCTCGTCCTCGACAAGCCCGTGCCGGCCGGCTGGGTGCTGCGTGCCCTCGCCGAGATCCCGATCCTGCCGATGCACGTCTACAAGGACCACCTGCCGGTGCGCGGTGCGCTCGTGGGGACCGGGCCGTGGAAGGTCACCCAGACCAAGCACGGCACGATCCACCTGACGCGCTTCGATCACTACTGGGGACGCGCGGTCGCGATCCGCGACGTCGAGCTGGTCTACCAGCCCGACGCGGCGAGTGCGCTCAAGGATGCCAAGCGCGGCGAGTTCGACATCATCCCGGCGCTGATCCCCGAGCACTACCCCGAGCAGGCGACGGCGCCCGGCACCGTGGCCGCGTTCGCGCCGCTCCAGCTCGCGCCACCGCAGCTGCGCCTGTTCGCCTTCAACACCACCAAGACCAAACCCGGACCGCTCGACGACGTTCGCGTTCGTCACGCGCTCGGGCTGCTCGTCGATCGCAAGGAGATCGCGCAGCGCTATTTCCATCGTCTCGCGCGGCCGGCGACCTGGCCGATCTGGCCCGGCGGGCTCGTCCACGGCACCGAGCCGCCGATCGCGCCGTACGATCCCAAGGCGGCCGCGGCGCTGCTCGACGCGGCGGGCTGGAAAGACACCGACAAGGACGGGATCCGCGATCGCGATGGCGTCGAGCTACGCGTGGAGATGGTCGGAGGCGAGCGACCCAAGGAGCACAAGAGCGCCGACTCGTCGGGGCGTCCGATCAAGCTGCCGCGCGACTACCTGATCGAGGCCGCGCGCCGGATCGGCGTGGTGATCGATCTCAAGACCGGCGGCGCTCAGTGGGTCGAGAAGCGGATCCGCGAGGGCAAGTACGATCTCGCCGAGCTCGAGTGGAGCGGGATGGCGGACATGGATCTGCGGCCGTGGCTGGGCGGCGCGTCGCCCGAGGTCGATCGCGTGCTCGACGAGATGAGCGCGGTGTGGGATCCGGCGGGCCGGGCCAAGCTGGCCGGCGAGCTCGCCGGCGCGCTCGAGGCGAGCTGGCCGATCATCGGGATCGTGACCGAGGCCCCGCAAGGTTTGGTGGCGCACCGCGTGCGAGGCGTGCACGTGTGGGATGGCTGGGTCGATCTCTCGCGCATGTCGTTTGCGCCTCGCTGACGCTAAGCTGGGGCCGATGAGTGCACCCGGGTTGCGCGCGATGCTCGACGCGGCGTTCACCGAGCTCCCTCCGCGCCTCGAGCGACTCGCCGATCCCGAGAGCGGTGTGGCCGCGTGCCTCGCGATCTCGGATCTCTACGATCGCGAGATCCGCACGCGGTTCGAGGCCGCCGTCGCCGATGCCGCCGCCGGCGGGACCGCGATTCCCCTCGCGCTGGTCGCCACCGGTGGGTGGGCGAGACGCGAGCTCGCGCCGTACTCGGACATCGACTTCATCGTGCTCCACGGCGAGCACGGTCAGGCGTTCGCGAAGCAGGTGGCCGATCGCTTGCTGTACCCGCTGTGGGACGAGCGCCTCGCGATCGGTCACGCGGTCCGCGAGCCGAGCACGGTGGCTGATCTCGCACGCGGCGACCTCGCCACCGCGACCGCGCTACTCGACGCGCGTCACGTCGCGGGCGATCGCGGACTGACCGCGGAGCTGGTGCGCGAGACCCACGAGGCGCTGGCTCCCGACGGCAACCCCAACGAGCTGATCGCGGCACTCGCCGGCGAGCAGCGCGGACGCCACCACCGATTCGGCGCGTCGCTGTACCTGCTCGAGCCCGACCTCAAGCACGGCATCGGCGCGCTGCGCGATCTCTCGACCGCCCTGTGGGTCGCGGCGATCCGCTGGTATCCGCGGCCGCCCGATCGGGATCCGCCGAGTGCCGGCGAGGTGATCGAGCACCTGGTCGAGCGCGGCCATCTGACGACGCGCCAGGCGGCGGTGCTCACCGGGGCGCGCGACTTCCTGCTCCGCGTGCGAACGCTCGTCCAGCTCGCGGCGCGCCGGCGGTTCGATCAGCTGACGTTCGAGATCCAGGAGACCATCGCGCCCAAGCTGTATCCCGATGCGCGTCCGGTCCCCGGCGACATTCGTCCCGCGGTGGCGCCGGCGGTCGAGGCGCTGATGCGCGACTACTACCTGCACGCGCGCGGGCTGGTCAATGTCACGGATCGCGTGCTCGAGTCCGCACGCGTGTCCGTCCGGCATACGCCGGTGATCGCCGACATCGACGACACGCTGATCACGATCGACGGTGCGCTCGCGATCCGCGATCGAGCGATCCTTGAGCGCCCGGCCGAGCTCGTGCGGCTGTTCCGGGTCGCGGTCCAGCGCGGGCTCGAGATCGACGGGCACACGGGCGAGCTGATCGCGGAGAAGCTGTCGCGCGAGGGTGCCGGATCCCTCGCAGGCGATCGCGACGTGGGACGGCTCGTGCTCGAGGCGCTGTGTGATCTCGACGACGTCGGGCAGCCCGGTGTGTTCGATCTGATGCACCAGCTCGGCATCCTGTCGGCGGTGATGCCGGAGTGGGCGCCGTGCACCGCGCGCGTCCAGCACGACCTCTATCACGTGTACACGGTCGACCAGCATCAGCTGTACGCGGTCGCGATGCAGAAGCGGCTGGCGCGCGGCGAGCTCGCGAGCGAACACCCGACGGCGACCGAGCTGTGTCGCGAGGTCACCCGCCCGGCGCCGCTCCTCTTGGCCACGCTGCTGCACGACGTCGGCAAACCGCTCGGCAAGGGTCACGCCGAGAAGGGCGCGGTGGTGACGCGGCGGATCGCGGAGCGGCTCGGGATGTCGACCGAGGATGCCGAGCTCGCCGAGTTCCTGGTGCGCCAGCACCTCACGATGTCGCATCTCTCGCAGCGTCGCGACCTCTCCGATCCCGACGTGATCGAGCGGTTCGCCAAGCTGACCGGCGACGAGGAGCACCTGATCCAGCTCTACCTGCTCACGCTCTGCGACACGGCGATGACCGCGCCCGACAACCTGACCGCGTGGAAGGCCGGTCTGCTCCGCGAGCTCGTGATTCGTACGCGCGCGTTCTTCCGCGAAGGGGTCGGCACCGACGACCGCGTGCCGCCACCACCCGCGCTCCGGGCCCACGTGATCGCGCTCGCCGGCGCAGAGGTCGAACCGATCATCGACGCGATCGATCCGCGGTTGTTCGTCCAGCTGACGCCCGGGCAAGCGGCGGACTGCACGCTGTTGATCGCGAGATCGATCGCCGCGCGCGACGTGCAGCCGGTGGACCTGGCGGTCCGAACGTACGAAGGGCACACCGAGGCCGCGATCGTCGCGCCCGATCAACCGGGCGTGCTCGCCGCGGTCGCCGGGGCCTTGATCGCGAACCGGATCGACGTGCTCGGCGCGCAGCTCGGTCACGTCGATCTCGAGCGTGGCCGGCTCGTGCTCGACGTGTTCTACGTCCGCGATCTCAAGGGTCAGCCGATTCCCGACGACGATCCGCGGTGGACGCGCCTGCGCGGCGATCTACGTGCGCTGCTGCAGGGCGATCGCGCGCCCGATCCGGACGCCATCGCGGCGTTGATCGCGCGTCGCCGTCCACCGTCGGGGATGCCCCGTCGAGTCACGCCGGGCGTGGTCACCGAGATCAAGCTCCACGACGATTCGACCGTGGCCACGATCGTCGAGGTCGCCACCCTCGATCGCGTGGGCGTGCTGCACGCGATCACGCAGGTGCTCGCCGAGCTCGGGCTCGACATCTCCCTGGCCAAGGTCGCCACCGAGGGCGAGAAGGTGGCCGACGTGTTCTACGTGACCCGCGGCGGCGAGCGGCTCACGGATCCCGGCGAGCGCGCCGCGCTGGTCGCCAGGCTCGAGGCGGCGGTGGGGCAGGTCCCGTCGTGACCGCGATCGATCTCCCGCCGGGCATCGGGCTCGAAGGCACGCCGCTCGCCACGTTCCACGCGCCCCGGAGCTCGCGTCGGCTCGCGTGGGCCTCGTTCCTGGCGATCGTCGGGCTCGGTGCGCTGAGCTGGTACTTCACGTATCAGCGTCCGTGGCGCCACGGTGCGAGCATCCGGGTCGTGGTGCCGGTCGCGCTCGCGCTGTTCGGTGCACTCGGCATCGCGGTGCGCTCGGCGCGGCTCGCGATCAGCAAGAACGGCGTGCGATGGGGATGGACGAGCTTCGGGTTCACCCAGACGGCGAACCGGGTCGCGAAGGCCCACGTCTATCGCGATGGCATCACGCTCCAGGCCAAGCGCGGGAGCTGGTGGTTTCTCGCCGCGCGCGACTGGGATCGGTTCGACGTCCTGGTGCGCCAGCTGCGGCGCAGCGACATGCCGACCGAAGCGCACGATCGGACGGCCCCGTTGCGCGCGCGGATGCAGAGCTACGGGCGGTTCCTCGACACCATGCTGGTGGTCGCGGCGCTGGCATCCGGCGCGATCGCGCTGTGGGCCGCCTAGCGTCGAACGCGCGCGTGGCTCGGAGGTTCAGATCGACAGCGCGGCGGCGAGCTCGCGTGCCGTGAAGTCGCGCCGACCGCCGGCCTCGGCGGCGTGGACGAGGTCGACGAGCGCACGGTTGATCGGTGCGGCGCGGCCGAGCCTGTCGGCGAGCGCGACGACCTCGCCCTGGAGATAGTCGATCTCGGTGGGGCGTCTGCTCTCGAGGTCGTCCCACATCGACGAGCGCGCGTCGGGGTCGATCGCGATCACGCGGCGGGCCAAGATCGCGAACGCGCGATCCGGAAGCTCGAGCAGGCGCGGCATCCACGACGGTGGGATCGCGGTGAGGCGCGCGACCCTCTGGTGCGCGGCGGCGAGCATCGCGAAGGCCTCGCGTTGCGCGGCGGCGAGGCAGCGGCGGAACCCGCGCTGGGCGAGCTCGGCGGCGAGCGGGATGTTCGACAGCGCGTTGATCGCGTTGTTGAGGTTCATGATCAGCTTCGCCCACTGCACGGCCGGCATGTCGCGGTGCGATCGGATCGAGAGGTGCGCCGCGGCGCACGCGTCGAGGAATGTGCGCGCGGCCGGAGCATCCTCGATCGCGAGCGTGCCGCTCGAGGCGCGGTGATAGCGGCCGTCTTGACGGACCACGTTGAACGGCACCATCGCCGCGAGCACGCGATGGTCGGGGAGGGCGGCGCCGAGCACGTCGGCGTTGCGCACGCCGTTCTGCAGACTGATGACGATCGCGCGCGGGCCCAGCACGGGCGCGAGCTGTTCGCCGGCACTCGCCGTCTGCGCCGACTTCACGGTCACGAGCACGATGTCGGCGCTGCCGGCGACGCCGGCGACCATCGGCTCGGTCGCGAGCTTCGGCGTGCTGCGGTACTCGCCACCGTCGAGATCGGTGACGACGAGCCCGCGCTCGAGCGCGCCCAGCACGCGCGGCCGTCCGATCAGCGTCACGTCGCTTCCCGCCGCCGCCAGTCGGCCACCGACCCAGCAACCGATCGCACCGGCTCCGAACACGGCGATCGCGGTCACGTGGCGACGATATCAGCTCACGGTTTCGCGATCGCGAGCGCGGCACCATCGGCGGTCGCGACGATCGTCGCTCGCGCGGTCAGCCGGCTTCCACCGGCGCTGGAGAAGCTCGCCTCGATCGCGTACGTCCCGGGCGGGATGTCGAGCAGCGCGACCCGCGAGCGTCCGGCGAACGCGGTCGCCGTGGCGAGGTTCAGGTCCGCGTTGCCGTCGGCACCGCAGAACACCGGATCGATCGCGACCGTCTGGCCGCCGGCATCGACCAACCGGATGTCGGTCGCCGTGACCTGTTCGAGTGGCTGCCCGGCGTCGTCGACCAGATCGACGATCGCGATCGCGGTTCCCGAGGTCGGGATGCGCGCCGCGAGGCTGTATTGCTTCGAGACGTCGGCCTCGGACATCAGGAGCACGTCCTGCGAGGCATCCCCGACGATCGCCAGCCTCGGGTTGCGCGTCGTGCGATACCCGGCGTGCGTCGCGGTGAGTACGATCTGACTGCCGACCGGAAGCCCCTCGAGCGTGAAGCCACCGTCCGCAGATGACGTCGCGGAGGCGGGCGGGTCGATGCCGTCGGTCGTGATCTCGGTATCGGCGAGCGGGGTTCCGCGGAAGTAGTCGAGCGTGGTCCCGGTCAGCTGTTGACCGAACGCGACCGCGGCATCCGGGCGTTCCTGTGCCGGCGGCGCCTCGCCGGCGCACCCAGCCGTTGCCATCGCGAGGGCGAGGACGAGGGTGGGGCGGTACCTCCAGGACATGCGCATGTCGCTACCACCAGGATAGATCACGGAGCGTGCCACCGGAGTGTTTGTACATTCGGGATGTTGCGCCGGCTCCGGGTCCGATGTCGGAGGGTGTACCCCCCACCGTGGGGAGGTGTGTTGTCAGCGTCAGACCCCACGAGTATGGTCCGCCATGGTCGACAGAGAGCTTCGCGACGCCCTCACCTTCGACGACGTCCTGCTCGTTCCCGGGTTCTCCGAGGTCGTTCCAAAGGACGTCGATGTCGCCACCCGGCTGACGCCCGCGATCCCGCTGCGCATGCCGCTGGTGAGCTCGGCGATGGACACCGTCACCGAGTCCGCCACCGCGATCCGCATGGCGCGCGAGGGCGGCATCGGCTTCATCCACAAGAACCTGACGATCGAGGGACAGGCGCGCGAGGTCAGTCGCGTCAAGAAGGCGCAGTCCGGCATCGTCGTCGACCCGCTCACGGTCGCGCCGTCGCGCACGCTCCAAGACGCACTCGAGATCATGCGGCACTACCGGATCTCGGGGTTGCCCGTGGTCGATGCCGACAAGCGGCCGGTGGGCATCCTCACCAACCGCGACGTCCGGTTCGAGAAGCGGCTCACGCAGCAGGTCGGCGAGGTGATGACCAAGGACCTGGTGACCGTGAAGGAGGGCGTCGAGATCGACGAGGCCAAGGACCTCCTTCACAAGCACCGGATCGAGAAGCTCCTCGTCGTCGACAAGGACGGCAAGCTCAAGGGCCTGATCACGATCCGCGACATCGAGCAGGCCGAGATGCATCCCGCCGCGGCCAACGACGAGCGCGGCCGGCTGCGCGTCGGCGCGGCGGTCGGCGTCGGTCAGGATCGCGACGTGCGGATCGAGGCGCTGGTCGCCGCCGGTTGCGACGTGATCTGCATCGACACCGCGCACGGTCACTCGGCCGGCGTGCTCGAGGCGTGTCGCGAGGCCCGCAAGAAGTTCCCCAACATCCAGCTGGTCGCCGGCAACGTGGCCACCGCCGAGGCGACTCGCGCGCTGATCGAGACCGGCGTCGATGCCGTCAAGGTCGGTGTCGGTCCCGGATCGATCTGCACCACGCGGATCGTCGCCGGCGTCGGCGTCCCGCAGCTGACCGCGATCACCGACGCCGTCAGTGCGGCGAAGGGGAGCGGGGTGGCGATCATCGCCGACGGCGGAATCAAGTACTCGGGCGATGTCGCCAAGGCGCTCGCCGCCGGGGCGGACACCGTGATGATCGGCTCGCTGTTCGCCGGCACCGACGAGGCACCCGGCGAGATCATCCTGTACCAGGGCCGGTCGTACAAAACCTACCGGGGCATGGGCTCGATCGGCGCGATGAAGGACGGCTCGAAGGACCGCTACTTCCAGGCCGACGTCGAGACCCCGCAGAAACTCGTGCCCGAGGGCATCGAGGGTCGCGTGCCGTACAAGGGCCCGCTGCGCGAGTCGATCTACCAGTTGATCGGCGGGCTGCGCGCGTCGATGGGCTACGTCGGCTGCGCCACGATCGCCGAGCTGCACGAGAAGGCGCGGTTCGTCCGGATCTCCTCGTCGGGGCTTCGCGAGAGCCACGTCCACGACGTCATCATCACGAAGGAAGCGCCGAACTATCGGGTCGAATAGCGCGAGCGGATGGCTCGGGCGAGAGAGAGAGCTACATGCATCAGCTGATCGTCGTCCTCGATTTCGGTTCGCAGTACACCCAGCTCATCGCGCGCCGGATCCGCGAGCAAGCGGTGTACTGCGAGATCCATCCGTACACGCTCGCGACCGACCCCGAGCTGCAGAAGCTGCGGTCGCTCGATCCCGCGGGCATCGTGCTGTCGGGCGGCCCGTCGTCGGTCTACGACGAGGGCGCTCCCACGATCCCGAAGGCGCTGTACGAGCTCGGGGTCCCGATCCTCGGGATCTGCTACGGCGCGCAGCTCACCGCCAAGCTGCTCGGTGGTGACGTGCGCTCGTCCGATCGCCGCGAGTACGGCCGTGCCGGTGTGCGCGTGCTCGATTCGTCGGGCGTGTTCAAGACGATCGACCTCCGGAGACGAGCTGGCGGTGTGGGCCTCGCACGGCGATCACGTCGAGGCGATCCCGCCGGGGTTCGTGCACACCGCCGAGAGCGACAACTGCAAGTTCTCCGGGTTCGCCAACGCGGCGAAGAAGATCCACTGCCTGCAGTTCCACCCCGAGGTCGTCCACACCGCGCGCGGTGCCGAGCTCCTCGGCAACTGGCTGTTCGGCGTGGTCGGCGTCACCGGCGACTGGTCGATGGCGAGCTTCGTCGAGGAGTCGGTCGCGCGGATCCGCAAGCAGGTCGGCGAGCGCGGTCGCGTGATCTGCGGGCTGTCGGGCGGCGTCGATTCGAGCGTCGCCGCGGCGCTGCTCCACAAGGCGATCGGCGACCGCTTGACGTGCATCTTCGTCGACAACGGGTTGCTCCGCAAAGGCGAGCGCGATCACGTGGCGGCGATCTTCCGCGATCACTTCCACGTCGATCTGCACGTGGTCGACGCCGAGAAGCGGTTCCTCGACAAGCTCGCCGAGGTCACCGACCCCGAGGCCAAGCGCAAGGTCATCGGCTACGAGTTCATCGCCGTGTTCGAGGAGGAGTCCAAGTCGATCGACGGCGCGAAGTTCCTCGCCCAGGGCACGCTGTATCCCGACGTGATCGAGAGCGTGTCGTTCAAGGGCCCGTCGGCGGTGATCAAGAGCCACCACAACGTCGGCGGGTTGCCCGAGCGCATGCACCTCGAGCTGGTCGAGCCGCTGCGCGAGCTGTTCAAGGACGAGGTTCGCCAGCTCGGCCTCGAGCTCGGGTTGCCACGGCACATGGTGTGGCGGCAGCCGTTCCCCGGTCCGGGACTGGCCGTGCGTTGTCTCGGCCCGCTCACCAAGGCGCGGCTCGACGTGCTCCGCGCGGCCGATGCGATCATCGACGAGGAGATCCACGCGGCCGGACTCTACGAGTCGATCTGGCAGTCGTTCGGCGTGCTGCTGCCGGTGCGCTCGGTCGGTGTGATGGGCGACGCACGGACCTACGAAGAGGCGCTCGCGTTGCGCGCGGTGCACTCGCGCGACGGCATGACGGCCGACTGGGTGCAGCTTCCGTACGATCTGCTCGGTCGGATCTCGTCGCGCGTGATCAACGAGGTCCGCGGGATCAACCGCGTGGTCTACGACATCACGTCGAAGCCGCCGGGAACGATCGAGTGGGAGTAGGCCGGCCGCGGATCGCGGTCGTCACGTTCGCGATCGCCTTCGCGATCGGCGTTCCGAGCGCGCGCGCCGACGTCGACTGGGAGCGGGGCCTGGTCACCGCCACCGGTCTCGGCATCGCCGACCGTCACGCCCCGTCGCCGGCGGCCGCGCGGGGTCCCGCGCGACGACGTGCCGAGGAGGCCGCGCGCGCGTCGCTCGCCAAGGCGTTGCCGAAGCTGCCGCTCGCGCGCGGTGGCACGCTCGGCGCCAAGCTCGACAAGGCGCACCGCACGAAGCTCGCAGCTGCGGTCGCCGCGGCACGCACGATCGAGTCCACGCCGGAGACCGACGGCTCGTGGAACGTCACGCTCGCGGTGCCGATCGAGGCGGTGCGTCAGGTGCTCGCCGGACGCCGGACGCTTGCCGGCTCGGATGACGATCCGCCGATCGTGGTGGTCGAAGGCGTGACGGCCAAGCCGGCGGTCGGCTACACGATCGGGAAGGTGGCGGGAGCGAGCCTGTGGGTGAAGACGCCGCCGGCATGGGCGAAGGACGCGCCACGCGTCGAAGCGAAGCGGGTTCGCGCGGGGCGGATCGAGATCGCGCGGCCGATCGGCGGGCCGTCGACATTGTTCGTCCTCGTCGCC
Organism: uncultured delta proteobacterium; assembly: GCA_963772655.1. GTDB lineage: Bacteria > Myxococcota_A > Polyangia > Haliangiales > Haliangiaceae > JABFXX01. Next base: position 1,732,984 of record CAVYYE010000002.1, on the reverse strand, counting down.
AAGTAGCGCGGCACCGGCGAGCCGGCGTGAACGGCATCGCCGATCTGCTACGCTCGTCGCGTGTCGGAGACAGATCGCTGGACGGGGCGCGTGATCGATGGTCGCTACGAGGTCGAGTCGACACTCGGCGTCGGAGGGATGGGGGTGGTGCTCGCGGCCCGGCACAAGTTCACCGGCGCCAAGGTCGCGCTCAAGATGCTGCAGCCCGACCTCCAGCTCAACCAGGATGCCAAGGAGCGGTTCCTCGCCGAGGCGCGGACACCGTCGACGATCGGCCATGCCGGCATCGTGCAGGTGCTCGATGCCGGGTTGACCCCCGAGGGCGAGCTGTATCTGGCGATGGAGCTGCTCACCGGTCGCACCCTGCGCCAGGCGCTGCGGGCCGGTCTGGCCGCCGAGACCTCGCGACGGATCTTGCTCGAGCTCCTCGATGCACTCGGTGCCGCGCATGCGCGAGGGATCGTCCATCGCGATCTCAAGCCCGAGAACGTGTTCCTCGCGGGGGAGTCCGAGACGGTCAAGTTGCTCGACTTCGGGATCGCGAAGGTGCTCGAGACGTCGCGCACCGTCGCGGGGGCGATGCTCGGCACGCCGAGCTACATGGCGCCCGAGCAGCTGAGTGATGCGCGCAGCGTCGACGCGCGCGCGGACCTGTGGGCGGTCGGCGTGATCGCGTACGAGCTGGTGAGCGGGACGCTGCCGTACCCGCGCGGTCAGTTCGGCGACATGGTGCAGGCCCTCGCCACGCGCGATCCGGATCCGATCCGCGGTCACGTGGCGAACGCACCCCCCGAGCTCGAACGGTTCTTCGGCCGCGCGCTATCGCGCGATCGCGACCAGCGGTTCGCCTCGGCCGGCGAGATGTCCGACGCGATCCGAGGGATCCCGCTCGTCACCGCGCGGCGGGCGAATCCACCGACACCCGCGCCGCTGCTCCCGTCTGCCGCACCGGTCGCGGGCGACGCGCCGACCGTGGATTCGTTCGCGCCGTCGTCGCCGCCTCCGAGCGCACCGGCGCCGGCGCCGGCACCTCCGGCCCAGCGGTTCGTGCCGTCGGGCGCCTCACTGCCGGCGTATTCGCCCCGGCCGGCCGGCGCGCCGCAACCGTCGCCGTATTCGCCACACGTGCCTCCACACGCGCGATCCGCCGCCGCGATGTCGTCGCCCGACATGCATCCGCCGCGACGTCGCGGTGCGCTCGGCGTGCACTGGTACTTGATCGCCGGCGCGGTGATGCTGGTCATCGTGGTGGTCGCCGTGATCGCGGTCAGCTCGCGTCCGCCGATCGATCCCGCGGGATGCCGCGACGACTGCCGGGCGCTCTCCGACTGCGTCGACGTCGACCTCTGCGCCGCGAGCTGCACGCTGGAGCCCGAGGTGCGCGACTGCCTCGAGGAGGCCGACGGCGAGTGCTCGACCTACCAGCGCTGCGTTTCGAACATTCGGCCATCGAACTAGCCCGATCCAACGATCGGCAGCGGGTTGCTATTGCAGGCCGGGCGGTTCGACGTTCGACGAGCAAGAGTGGTTCGAGTTTGCTAGGTTCGAGCTGCATGCGGTTCGCGCTCGTCGGTCTCGTCGTCGCCATGGCCCTCGTCGTTCCTCGCAGCGCCGCGGCCGACGACGTCGCGACCTACGAGGTCGACGGAGAATCCAACGCGGGCGGCTCCGATCCGCGGATCGCGGCCCTCGACGCGGCGTTCGCGAAGGCGGCCGAGGCGGCACTCGCCGAGATCCTCGACCCCGCCACCCGCACGTCGGAGCGGATCGTGCTCGACAAGGAGATCGTGTCCCGGGCGCGGCTGTGGGTTGCCCGGTTCTCGGTGGTCAAGGACGCCACGGTCGAAGGTCGGCGGCAACTGAGGGTCGCGGTGCGTGTCGATCGAGACAAGGTGCGCGCACGTCTCTCCGAGCTCGGCATTTCGAGCAGCGGCCCGGTCGAAGCCGGCACCCGCCCCGGCGTGATCCTGCTCAGGATCAGCGACGGCGTGAAGACGCGGGCGAGCTATGGCGCGACGGCGGAGCTCGATCCGCCCGGCCTCGGGGCCCTGGCGTCGCGGTTGCGTAGCGCCGGGATCCGGGTCGTGCGTGCGAAGCCGACTCCGGGCGGCAACATGCCCCTCGACGATGCGGCCGCCGCGGCGCTGGTCGGTGCGAGCGATGCCGAGGTCGGCGTGATCGCGAGCGTCACCGTCGGCGCTCCGGTACCGGTGCGCGGCCTGCCCATCACGGCCTCGCTGGTGACCTCCCACGTGCGTATCGTCGGCCGCGACAAGAGGCGAGTGGGGGAGGGCGAGGCGGCGCTCGCGATGCCACCCGCGTCGATCGACGACGCGATCGCGCGCGCGCTGGTCGCCGCCGTCGGTGATGCACTCCCAAAGCGTGCGGCACTCGACCGCCCGACCGCGTTCGCGGGTGACGACACGCCGCTCGAAGAGCCCGGGGTCGTGCTGATCCGGGTCCCCTCGAAGACGCCCTGGGTGCTGGTCAAGGCCGAGATCAAGTACCTGCGCGGTGCCCGCGGAGTCCGCAGCGCGACCCTCCACCGGGTATCGCCCGGCGGTTGGGTGATCGGCGTGACGACGTCGGACTCCGCGCAGCACGTCGCGCGCATCGCCCGCAAGGCGCCGACCTCGGAGACCTCGGTGAAGGTCAAGCTCGCGGGCGACATCGTCGATCTCGCGATCTCGGGAGGCCGGTGATTCGCGCCGCGGTGCTCGCGCTCGTCGCGACCGTCGTCGTCGGATGTGGGGCGACACCGGGGCCGCAGGCTCCGCGACCACGCGACCACGCGGTCGTGATCGTGAAGAGCAACGTGCGCGACGCGCAGCTCTACGTCGACGGTCGCTTCGTCGGGCCGCTCGACGCGATCCACGGCGTGGCGATCGCTCCCGGCACGCACCGGCTCGAGATTCGCCGCGACGACTACTTCTCGCGCTACCTCGAGGTCACGCTGGCTCGATCCGAGCGGCGAAAGATCGCCGTCGACCTCGCGCCGGTCCTGCCGTAGCGGCCGGCGTCGGGGCCGTGATACGTCCGATCGGTGCTCCCCGAACCGCAGACGGAGAACCGCGACCTCGCGCAGACGCTCGTGATGCTGCGGTGGTTGCTGATCCTGATCTTCATCGTCACCGGGTGGTTCGTCCTCACCTACCTCGCCGGGGTGCTCGCGCCGATCCTCGCGGCGCTCGGCATCGCGTACCTGCTCAACCCGTTGCTCGACGGCCTCGGGAAGTGGGGGATGAGTCGCACCGCGGGCGCCGGCCTGTTGCTTGCGGCCTTCACCGGGCTCGTGGTGGTGCTGGTCAGCATCGCGGTGCCCTACATCGCCGACCAGATCGCCGAGTTCATCCGCGACCTGCCGCAGACGCTCGACCACGCCAACACGTGGCTCGGCGATCACTTCGGCCTCGAGATCCCGCAGGACTGGCGCCAGTACATGACCAGCGAGAACGTGCGTGACGCCCTCGGTCACGCGACCCCGATGCAGAAGATCGGCGAGGCGGTGTTCGCGGGGCTGTTCGGCGTGCTCGGCATCCTCGCCGAGGTGCTGCTGGTTCCGGTGTTCGCGTTCTACTTCCTCGTCGACTGGCCCAACCTGATGCGCCGGGTCGAGCACATGATCCCTCCTCGCCGCCGCGCGACCGTGCGCGATCTGGCGCGCGAGATCGATCGCGTGATCGCGAACTGGGTGCGCGGGCAGGCGCTCGTGACCTCGACGCTCGCGGTGCTCTACGCGATCGCCTTCACGGTCGTCGGGATCCCGCTGTCGGTGCCGATCGGGTTCGTCGTCGGCGCGCTCACGATCATTCCGTTCGTCGGCACGTTCGTCGGTGCGGGCGTGACCGTGCTGGTCACGATCGGCGGCGGCGGCAATCTGCACATGCTCGGCGGCGTGGCGGTGGTGTTCGTGGTGCTCCACCTGCTCGAGGCCGCGGTGCTGACGCCCAAGATCGTCGGCCACCGGGTCGGCCTGTCGGAGTCCGGCGCGCTCCTCGCCGTGGTCGCGGGCGGCAAGTTGCTCGGCTTCGTCGGCATCGTGCTGGCGGTGCCCATCGCGGCCACGCTCGCCGTGCTCGGTCGCTACGTCGTGCGCTACTACGAGAGCACGCACTTCTTCGGTCACGAATCGGATGCCGACATCGTGGTGACGCCTGCGATGGCGCTGATCATGCCCGGTAAGCCGTGGACGCCGGGGGTATGGGAAGATGGCCACAGCGTGATCGAGGAGCATTCCGAGATCGCGCTCGAGGGCGACGAGCCGCCGCCCGCCTCCGAAGCCAACGAAGCGCCACCCGACCACGAAACGCCCGACGAGGAGCCCGACGAGGAGCCCGAACCATGAGCGACCAGGGAATCGACATCGAAGACCGCGGAGCCGTGCGCGTGCTGGCGCTCGATCGTCCCGCGACCAAGAACGGGCTCACGATCGAGATCACGCAGGCGATCGCGGCGGCGCTCCGCGACGTCCCGGACGCGATCCGCTGCGTCGTGATCACGGGCCGCCACGGTGCGTTTTGCTCCGGGCTCGATCTCAAGGATGCGATGCAGCGCGGGATCCAGTCGGGACCCGAGCTCGAGCGTGGCCTGCGCGAGCATTTCCACGGCGCGATCCGGGCGATCGTCGGTTGCGATCGGCCGACCATCGCGGCGGTCGACGGTGCCGCGGCCGGGTTCGGGTGCGATCTCGCACTGGCCTGCGACCTCCGCATCCTCTCGGACCGCGCGGTGTTCGGCGAGATCTTCGTCAAGCGCGGCCTGATGCCCGACGGCGGTGGGACCTGGTTCCTGCCGCGGATCGTCGGGACGGGGCGCGCGCTCGAGATGCTGCTCACCGGGGACAAGGTCGACGCCGAGGAGGCCTACCGGATCGGACTCGCGAACCGCGTGGTGCCGGAGCCGGAATTCGCCGCTGCCGTCACCGCGCTCGCGGATCGACTCGCGAAGGGGCCGCCGCTGGTGCATCGCCTGGTCAAGCAGTCGGTGTACGCCGGCTGGTCGGGCGACCTCGCCGGTGCACTCGATCGCGAGGCGACCGGTCAGCTCCAGCTACTCGGGAGCGAGGACTTCCGCGAGGGCGTCATGGCGTTTCTCCAGAAGCGGGAGCCGAGCTTCCGGGGGAAGTGATCGGCGTCTCGTCCGGGTCCGCATCGATGTCGGTGATCGGGCGCCCGTTCGCGTAGAGCTTGGCCAGACAGGTCAGCATCTCGTTGGCGATCGCCTGGGCGCGGTGGTCGGTCCGCTTGGCGTGGGGATCGAGCTCGCCGAGCGCGGCGTCGGCACACTCCGCGGTTTCGCACTTGCAAACCTGGTTGCGAACGTCGCGTAGCTTCTCGAGCTCGGGATCGTGGCAACCGCACAGCGCGATCGCGACCGCGATCACGATCAGAGACGGCAACCGCGACATCGCTCGCAGCATACGACACGCACACCTGTGAGCTAAGCCACGGACATGCATTCGTCGCCGAAACGAGTGACAATCAACGGATGCTTCGAGCCTCGATGCTGAGTCTCTTCGTGGTGGCGGCCGCGGCGTCCTCGGCAAATGCCGACGTGCTGTTGCTCTACGGCAATGTCCATGGCGGCGTGATGGGAGGGAAGGGCACCGCTGGCGATCAGAAGGACGAGTCGTTCTTCCAGAACGCACCCAACGGGACCTACGGCCTGTCGGTCGCGGGTCGGTTCCTGTTCTTCGCCGCCGAGATCTCGCACGACCAGTACACGTTCTTCGGCGGCGAGACCGCCAACAGCCTGCGCACCTGGACCCAGTTCTCGGCGGGCGTCGACTTCGACATCGACCTCGGCAGCGAGAAGGAGAAGAAGGAGCACAAGGGCAAGTTCATCCAGTTCTCGGCGCTCGCCGGGTTCGGCCTCGGCACCGGCCAGCAGGTGATGCCACCGCTCGACAACGGTCAGGTCACCGACAAGGGCTTCATGCTCGGCGGCCGGATCGGCATCGGTGCGCACGCCAGCAAGCTGTTCGACTACGGGATCCAGGTGCCCGTGCAGTACGGCTACTTCTTCAAGAACGGCGTCGCCGCCAACGACGTGAGCAATCACTATCGCGGCGTGCACGCCGAGGCGCTGGTGTTCCTGCGCCTCAACATCAAGCTCCTCTGAAACCGCGCTAGTTGCGGGCGCTGGTGTTGCGATCGCGCCGCACGCGCGCGGCGGCGGGACGCAACATCTCGAGGAACTCGGCGGGCTCGACCTTCTCCTTGAGCCGGCCGATCTCGATCCGGTCGGAGGTCACGAGGACGACCGAGGGAAGCGTGACCGCCTCGTAGCGCGCGCGCTTCTTGTCGTTCGCTTCGGTCTGCTCCGACACGTCCATCTTGAGCGGCACGAAGTCGGCGAGGATCGCGTCGTAGACGTCGTCGTCCCCGAACGTCAGCTCGAGCTCCTGACACGGGCCGCACCAGGTCGCGGCGAAGTCGACCATCACGCCCTTGTGCTCGCGCTCGGCCTGCGCGAACGCGGCTCTCTCGTCGTGGATCCATGGCAGCTCGTGCTTGGGCGTGAGCTTCCACGCGTACGCGAAGAACAACCCCGTCAAGAGGGAGGCGAGGCCGAGACCCTTGCGGAGCTTGGCGATGCCCGAGCCGTGGAACGACAGGTGGATCGCGCCGAGCACGAGGCCGACCACGATCAGGCCGCCCGCCATGGCGAGGAACCACAGTTCCGGCGAGGCGAACGTGCGCATCCACGGCAGCAGTGGACGCAGGAAGTAGATCGCGGCGAGCAGCATCAGCACGCCGCCGAACGACTTCACGGCATCCATCCACGCGCCGCTCTTGGGAAGCGACAGCGCGAACGCGGCGAGCACCCAGAACAGCACGCCCATACCCATCGCGTAGACGAACAGCATCGAGCCGCCGCCGATCGCGCTGGTCTTGGCGGTGAACGCGAGCAGGCCGCCGAGGAACGGGCCGGTACACGGAGCAGCGATCAGCCCGCCGACCGTCCCCATCGCGAACGCACCGCCGTAGCCCTTGCCGCCGACCTGGTTGAGGCGCGCCTGCAGACCCGACGGCAGGTTGAGCTCGAACGCGCCGAACATCGACGCCGCGAACGCGACGAACAGGATGACCAGCGGGATCACGACCACGGGAGACGACAGCTGGCTGCCGAATCCGGTGGCGCCGAAGATCGTGGCGAACACGACGCCGAGCACCGCGTAGGTGACGCCCATGCCGAGTACGTAGACCGTGGCGAGCGCGATCGCTCGGCGCTTGCTGACGTCCTTGCCGCGCGCGCCGAAGATCGCCAGGGTGATCGGAATCATCGGGTAGACGCACGGCGTCAGCGAGGTCAGGAACCCGGCGCCGAACGCACCGAGATACATCCACAACCACCCCTGTTGCTGCGCGTCCTCGAAACTGCCGCCACCACTCGCGAACGCGACGGTGGGAACGAGCAGGATCACGGCGACGATCGCAGCGGTACGGCGGTTCATGACGTTGGGACTATAGACCGGAGGCAGCGACTCGGGCATTCCTCCTCCTGACACCTCCGGCATTCCTGTCCTGACAGGGAGCGGCCCGAGGTGTACGGTGCCGCGGCGTGTCTGTCGACGAGTTTATCCCCGCCCACGTTCGCGATCTCGACGTCTACCAGCCCGGAAAACCGCTCGAAGAGCTCGAACGAGAGCTCGGGATCAGCGGGGCGATCAAGGTCGCATCCAACGAGAATCCGCTCGGACCGAGCCCCTGTGCAATTCGTGCACTCCCCGAGGCGCTGCCGCAGCTACATCTCTATCCCGATGCCGGTGCGTTCGCGCTGCGCCGGGCGCTGTCGGCCCGGTACGGCCTCGAGCTCGACCAGTTGGCCGTCGGTAACGGCTCGAACGATCTCCTCTACCAGCTCGTGCTCGCGACCTGCGAGCCGTCCGACGAGGTGCTGTCGCACGAGTACGCGTTCCTCTCGTACCGGCTGTCGGCCCAGGTCGCGGGACGGACGTTCGTGGCCGCGCCCACCACGCCCGACCTCGCGTGTGACGTCGACGCGCTGATCGCGAAGATCACGCCGCGCACGAAGCTGATCATGCTCGGCACGCCCAACAACCCGACCGGCTCCGTGATTTCCCGAGCCGGGATGGACCGCATCCTCGGTGCGTTGCCTCGCCGCGCGCTGCTCGTGATCGACGAGGCCTATGCCGAGTACGCGGCCACGTGGCCCGAGGTCGATCACGCCGACGGGCTGGCCGTACGCGCCAAGGATCCGCGCGTCGTGGTGCTGCGGACGTTCTCGAAGATCTACGGCTTGGCCGGGCTCCGCGTCGGGTTCGCGGCGTCGGACGCGCGCGTGATCGAGGTGCTCAACCGGGTCGGCCGCACCTTCAGCGTGTCGAGCCTGGCGCAGGCCGCGGCGATCGCCGCACTCGACGACACGGATCACGTGGCGCGCAGTGCGGCCCACGCGCGCTCGGCCATCGAGCAGCTACGTCGCGAGGTCTCGGGCCCGAACATCCGCGTGTTCTCGTCGCTCACCAACTTCGTGTTGATCGACTGCGGCCGTCCGTCGAAGGCGATCTACGACCAGCTGCTTCGCCGCGGCGTGATCGTGCGGCCGATGGCAGCGTGGGGGCTGCCGAATCACATCCGGGTCTCGATCGCGCGCGAGGCCGACATGCCGCGCGTGATCGACACGCTCAACGCCGTGTTGCGGGCCGCCTAGTGCGATCTCGCGAGCGCGTTCCGTCCTACAGGCTAGGCGTGGCGCGCGGTGCGCTGCTGATCGTCTGCGCCACGCTGGTGTCGGTCGCAGGCTGCGGTGCGCGAGCGAAACGACCGAGCCCGGCCAACGCCGCGCCGGTCACTCCGTCCGGTCCGGCCGAGCACCTGCTCGCGCTACTCCCCGAGGGCGCGCAACTGGTCGCCGAGGTCGATCTGCCACGGCTGCGCGCCAACCCCACCATCGGCCCGCTGGTCGCGAAGCTGCTCGGTGACGGCGGCATCCCGATCCTGTCGGGGTTCGCCGAGGCGGACCTCGTCACGTTCGCGGCCTACGGGCTCGGTACGACGGAGGCGGCGACGATCACGCTGATGACCGCGAAGGCGCCGATCAGCGGGACTACCCGGATCGCCGACGGGATCTACGCGGTCGGGCCGACCTCGTGGGTGTCGCAGGTCGAGGCGCGCGCCGCGATCGAGGCGAGCGGGACGCCGCTGACCGTTCCCCAGAAACTGATCGACCTGCGGTCGCGCGCGATGCCGCCGCGCGCGCCGGGGGCGTCGCTGCGGATCTCGGCGCAGCTCGCGTTCGATGCGCGGATCGCGCTGTCGCGGATGACCGGGATCGAAGGTGCGCCCGGTCGCCTCGGCGTGTGGGCCGACGTCATCGACGACTTCGGGATCATCGTCGATGCCGATGCCACCGACCCGGGTGAGAAGTCGATCAAGCGCTCGGTCGCGCGGATGAAGGCGACGATGCGCGCGGCGCTCGCCACGCTGGCGCGCGATCCGACGATCATCGCGCTCGGTCTGCCGTCGAGCCTCGAGCAGGCGAAGGTGATCACCCGCGGGAGCTGGGTCCGCACGATCGTCGTGATCGGCCCGCGCCACCTGCAGCGCGTCGTCGAGCGTGCGAGTAAAGTCCTGGACCAGCCCGCATCATGAGATTCACGGTTGTCCCTTGCACGCGCCCCCTGTCGGGCACGATCCAGATCCCCGGCGACAAGTCGATCGGGCATCGCTCGCTGTTGTTCTCGCTGCTGTCGGCAACACCGGTCCGCGTGCGCGGGCTCGGCGATGGCGCCGACAACGGCCGCTCCGCGAAGGCGATCACCGCGCTCGGTGCCCGCGTCGAGCGCGACGGCGACTCGTTGGTGATCACCGGCACCGGGCTCGACGGCATGCGCGCCCGCGGCGGCGCCGCCGGTACGAAGATCGACTGCGGCAACTCCGGGACCACGATCCGCCTGTTGTGCGGGCTACTCGCCGGCCAACCGTTCTCCACCGAGCTGTTCGGCGACGAGTCGCTGAGCTCGCGACCGATGCGTCGCGTGATCGATCCGCTGGCGCGGATGGGTGCGGCGATCGTCGGGCGGTCGACCGACGGCGACGACATCCGCCCGCCGCTCGTGATCGGACCCGCGACCGGTCCGCTCACCGCGATCGACTACGTCCTCCCGATGGCGTCCGCGCAGGTCAAGACCGCGGTGCTACTCGCCGGGCTGTATGCCGATGGCGCGACCCGCGTCACCGAGCCCGGGCCGAGCCGCGATCACTCCGAGCGCATGCTCGCCTATCTCGGGGCGCCGCTTTCGACCAGCGGGCGCACGGTCACGATCGATACCCGGGGGTGGAACCGCCGCCTCGCGGGGAGCGAGGTCGAGGTCCCCGCCGATCCATCGTCGGCGGCGTTCCTGGTCGCGGCCGCGCTGATCGCGGGCGCCGGCGAGCTCCGGTTGCCGAACGTGTGCACCAACCCGACGCGTACCGGGTTTCTCGACGCGATCGTGGCGATGGGCGGCAAGGTCGCGATCGAGCGTTCGCGCACCGCGGGCTCCGAGCCGGTGGCCGATCTGGTGGTCCGCGGGCCCGCGGGTGCACTGGTCGCGACGGAGATCGGTGGCGACCTCGCGGTGCGTTCGATCGACGAGCTGCCGGTCCTGGCCGTGCTCGCGGCCCGGGCACGGGGCACCACGGTCGTCCGCGATGCCGCCGAGCTCCGCGTCAAGGAGAGCGACCGGATCGCGACCACGTGCGCGATGCTGCGGTCGTTCGGGGTCACCTGCGAGGAGGGGCCCGACGGGTTCTCCGTGGTCGGCCGACCGGATGCGCCGCTCGATGCCGGCCACGTCCATGCTCGCGGCGATCACCGGATCGCGATGGCCGCCGCGGTGGCCGGGCTGGTCGCCTCCGGCGAGACCACGATCGACGACGCCGACAACGTGGCGACCTCGTACCCCGGGTTCGCGCGCGCGCTGACCTCGCTCGGGGCGGCGATCGACGTCGCCTGAGACCTCGACGCGACGGGCGTCCGGGCCGCGCGTGAAGACCTGCTACATGGTCCGGGCTCGGCTCCTCGCGATCGCCATGACCTGCGCGTCGTCGCGCTTGCCGCTCCAGTAGATCACGGCGCCGTACCTCATGAGATCGCTCGGCGTCACGACGTGCTCGTGCTCGCCCGTGCGCTCCTCGGTCTGCGAGGCCCAGTACACCAGCTCCGAGCAGTAGAACCGATCGTCGCTGCCGAGGCCGAACATACCCGTCACGTCGAACTTCGCGCCCAGCTTGCTCCGGGCGCGCAGGACCGCGTTGTGCTGCTCGGTCGCGGTCATGTTCGAGGGCCGTACGACGATCACGTAGTGGTTGCGATCGATGAGCTTCGCCAGCGGGATCTCGCGGACCCCGCTACCGACCGCCTCGATCACGCTGCCGCGTTCGGCGTCGTAGATCGACGCGTGCGACAGCGACTCGCCGGGCGTCGCGGCGGCGATGGCATCCCCGACCAGGTAGTACGACCGCGTCAGGATCCAATCGCCATCGCGTGCCACACGTTTGACCTCGGAGGCCCACATGCGGGTGACCGCATGGTCGATATCGGGATCCGCCGGACGCTTGACCACCACCGACGGGCGGGAGCAGGCGGCCGCGAACACGACCAGTAGCACCGCGATTCGTTTCATGACCCACAGGGAGTCCAACCCGCATGCCAGTCATTCAACCCGAGCGATTTCCGATCGTTGGCGTTGTCAATTGCCCGAGGTCTGACAGGGCGATGACCAACCGTGCGACAGACGCCTGTCACGCGGCACGAACTATCCATCACCTGCAAAACCGTTCTCGTGCGAGAAAGGGTGGGCAAGACATGAACAAAGCGATGCGCCTGATCTCGGTGTGCGTGGTCGTTTCGTTGTCCCATCATGCCGCCGCGGATCCGCGGTCGGGCGACTTCGCCCGACAGGCCCGCACGCTGTATCGGGTCGCGGCGTGCGGTGGGGACGAGCCGGGCACGTTGCCCGCTCCGACGGCCGGTCCGTGGGCGAAGCGCGCGATCGCGCGGACGATCGCCCGCCACTGCAAGGAGATGAAGCGGCTGTACGCCTCGCATCGCCGGCGATGGGCCGACCAGGCCCAACAGTTCATCGCCGAGATCCGGCCGGCCAACGTACCCGAGACGGTGATCTATCCGTTCGGCGGCGGCGATCTGTCGACGGCGCTGGTCGCGTTTCCCGACGCCACCGAGATCACCACGATCTCGCTCGAGGCGGCTGGCGACGTCCGGCAGATCGACAACATCCGCCCCAACGCGCTCGCGACCGGACTGGGTGACGTCTCGCGCGACATCCGCCGGCTCTATCACTCGGCATACTCGGCCACGCAGGATCTACAGAAGGACTCGCGCAACCCGATGTTCCCCGGCACGCTGATGTTCGCGCTCGCCGGACTCGCGCTCCACGACATGGAGCCGGTCTCGCTGCGGTACTTCGACATCAACCCCGACGGCACGATCACCTACCTCACCGCCGACCAGCTCGAGAGCCGGGCCGAGGAGTACGCGCGAACCAAGCGCGGCGACAAGCGTCCCAAGCGGATCACGCACTACTGGTACGAGCACGACTCGGCGTTCGGTAACGTCGAGATCCGGTTTCGACCACGCGGCGACACCACCGCGCCGGTGCGCGTGTACCGCCACATCGTGCAGAACCTCGACGACGCCCACCTGCACGCCGACGGTCGCGTGCTCGCACACCTGCGCCGCAAGGGTAAGGTATCGGTGATGACCAAGGCGGCGAGCTTCCTGCTCTGGTACGACGACTTCAGCGAGGTCCGCAACTACCTGCTCGGAGCGATCGCGTGGATGATCTCCGACGCCTCGGGCATCCCGCCGAGCTACGCGGATCCCGCGGGCTACGAACAGATCACCTACGGCGAGTTTGCCGGCCCGCTGTTCGTGATCGATCCCAAGGGTACGCGGCGCGAGATGATCAAGCTGTGGCGATCGCAGCCGCACCGGAAGCTGCGGTTCCGGTTCGGCTATCCGGATTCCAACAAGCGCCCGCATCTGATGGTGACGCGCCCGAGGCATGCGACGTAGGCGGTCCGGAGCGTCGTGACACCGCTCCTCACACCGCCTTCGCATCTGCGAAGTCTCGAGTACGTCGACACGCCGCACGGCCGCTGCGTCCTGATCGCGCTCGACGACGACGAGCTCGATGCGGCGTTCCGGGCGCTCCCTTCCCAGGAGCGCGCGTTCGCGGACACGCTGTCCGCGGTACGTCGACGCGAGCTGATCGTCGGACGCACCGCGCTTCACCTCGCGGCGGACGACTTCGACGCGGCCTTCCTGCCATCGCCGCGGGGGGCGCCGCAGCTGTCGGGTGGGCGCGTGGGTTCGGTCAGTCACAAGGGCACGACGGCCGCGGCGATCGTGGCCGACGCCGGGGTCGGCTGGATCGGGATCGATCTCGAGCACGCCGCGCCGCCCAAGCAGGACATCGCGCTGCGGATCCTGACCGAGCGCGAACAGCGCGCGCTACCGGATCGCGGGCGCGCCGTGACGCTGCGCTTCGCGATCAAGGAAGCGATCTACAAGGCCGTCGATCCGATCGTGCAGCGGTTCGTCGGGTTCGTCGAGGTGGAGCTCGAGGTCGGCGGCGACGGCTCTTGCGCCGTGGCCTCGCAGCTCCCCGTCGAGATCGAGGCGACGTGGCGCGAGCACGGCCCACACTGGATCGCCACCGCGCGCGCGATCCGCCGAACGGTGTGATTTCAGGACCTACACGGTCGATCGATCGTCGCGGGGGCTCGTCCGTCTAGAATGATGAGCATGGGGGGTGCGACCGAACCCAGCGTTGTTCCGTCGGGGATCGGGGACTACGTCATCGAGCGCGAGCTCGGTCGCGGGGCGATGGGCGCCGTGTACCTCGCCGTCGATCCGCGGACCGGCGGGCGGGTCGCGATCAAGGTGTTGCTGCCGTCCGTCTCCGAGCGCGCCGATCTGATCGCGCGGTTCTTCACCGAGGCGAAGGCGGCAGCGTCGGTGCAGCACCCGAACATCGTCTCGGTGCTGGGGACCGGCACCGACGAACGAGGCGAGGCGTACCTGGTGATGGAGTACCTCGAGGGCGAGTCGCTCGCGGCGCGTCTGCGTTCGCATGGCCAGCTCCCGATCCCGACGGCGGTGGCGATCGCGCGGCAGACCGCGCTCGCGCTCTCCGCCGCACATCGCGCCGGCATCGTCCATCGCGATCTCAAGCCCGACAACATGTTCCTGGTTCCGCACGCCGAGCGCGGGGAGTGCGTCAAGTTGCTCGACTTCGGCGTCGCCAAGCTCGATCAGCCGGTGCAACCCGCACAGACGGTGACCGGCACGATCCTCGGCACGCCGCAGTACATGTCGCCCGAGCAGTGCGAGGGCGCGCGGGTCGTCGACCAGCGCACCGATCTGTATTCGCTCGGCTGCACGCTGTTCCAGATGGTGACCGGACGGCTGCCGTTCGTCGCCAGCGGCACCGGCGGATTGATCGGCGCGCACCTCCACATGACGCCGCCCCGCGCGCGAGATCACAACCGCGCGGTCAACGAACGGCTCGACGCGATCATCGATCGCCTGCTCGCGAAGTCGCCCGACGATCGGTTTCAGAGCGGCGACGAGCTGGTCGAGGCGTTGTCCGACCCCGCCGCGGCGGTCACGGTGCGGCCGCAACCGATTCCGTCGACACCGTTCGCGTCGATCGCGGATCCACCGCCCGACGGCGATCCGACCCGGAACGAGCGACCGCGTCCCGCCGACCCGCCAGCCGCTCGTTCCGCAGCCCGCCCCACGCAAGCACCGGTGGGTGCTGCCGGTCGCCGGCGTCGCGCTCGTCGCCGGTGCGGTGGCACTGACGTTGGCCCTGACGTCGAGCTCGAGCTCCGACACGCGGATCGTCGATCCGCGCGAGCAGTCGGACAGCGATCCGCGGCCCGGGGTTCCCGGACCGCCCGTCGCTCACGAGCACACCCTCGACGACCGGATCGAGCAAGCCATGCGCGCGAGTCGCGATGCGGGCACGAGCACGGGCAGTGCGGGCAGCGCCGGGGAGAGCGGTGCGATCACGCCGGCGCAGGCGCAGCTCGTCCTGCTACGTCGGGCGATCGAGGGCCGCGACTTCGACACCGCCGAGCGTTACCTCGCCGAGCTCGCTCGCAGCGACGACGCGGCCGCACGTGACGAGGCCATGCGCCTTCGCGACACCGCGCGTACCGACGCGCTCGCGCACGAGCACTCCGAGATCGCGAAGCTCGTGCGTCGCGGAGCGTGTGCGGCGGCCCGCGCGCGGGCGCACGTGGCGATCGCCGCGTGGGGCGCGGACCCGGTGCTCGATCGGGCCGAGCGGGCCGAGGGCGCGACGTCGTGCGGGACCGCCGTTCGCACGCGATCGGCACGCCACCAGGGCCGCGCCTCCGATACCGACGCGTCCGGCGCCGACGCGACGGCGGCGCGCCGGATCGTCGAAGCGTTCGGCGCCAAGGACTTCGCGAAGGTGTTCCGGAACTGCCAGAAGCGCCGCGCTGCACGCCGGCCGCAGACCGTGCTCTGCATGCGCGCCGCCTGCAACCTCGGCAAGTACGTGGTAGCCCGCGAGTGGGCCAGCGATGCACCGTCGATACGGCTGCAGGTCGACGGCCTCAACTACTGCGGCTACGACCACATGGAGGCGGCTCGCAAGGAGCTGTTGCGCCGGCGGGGCCAGACGCCCTAGCGCCGGGGGCGGACCAGGTCGCGATCGAGGACGGTCTTGCGCTCGTTGCGCGTCGCCGAGCGGATCGCCTCGTCGCACAGCGCCCGCACGTGATCCGACAGCACGTCCGCGAACGCGTCCGAGCAGTTCATGCCCGAGCGTTCCTTGATGTACTTCTTCATCTTCGACACGACGATCAGGATGTCGCGATCGCGCACCTCGGCGAGCTTGGCGCCCTCGAGCGTGGCCGCCGTGCTCGGCGACGCGTCGCCGACCACACGCCGGGTGACTGGAGAGGGAGAGGGAGAGGGAGCGGGCGCGGGCGCCGGTTTCGGTGCCGGGGTCGGTCGAGGCGCCGGCGCCGATGGCGTGGGGCTCGCACCTTCCGCCGCGAGCTCTCGCGCCCAGACCTCGCGGGTCGGGGCGACCGCGTCCTCGGCCCACGCATCGCGGTGGCGGACCGACGACAGGTGGCTATCCCAGCAGGTCGGCGAGCAGAACACGAGCCGGAACTTGCTGCGCTTGCACGTCGACACGCTGCACACGTAGTGGTGCCCGCCGAACGGGATGTCCTTCTTGCACTCGGTGCACTTCAGCCACGTGTCGTCGGCCATCGGACGCAGCCTACCTCAAGTCATTGTTGCCTGACTTCGCTGCCGCGGTCTACCTGACCACCGGGTGCCCGCTCGCGAAGTCTTTGTTGCCTGACTTCGCTGCCGCGGTCTACCTGACCACCGGGTGCCCGCTCGCGAAGTCTTTGTTGCCTGACTTCGCTGCCGCGGTCTACCTGACCACCGGGTGCCGGCGTCGGCGCAGGCCGAACACGACGCCGAGCACGAGCGGCAACAGCCCGGCCGGGTGACCGCCCGACGACGTCTCGCAGCAGCCACCGCCGGCGCCGCCATCCTCGAACGCGTTGACGTCGCAGTCGGAGCCGTCGCTCTGGTTGACGGCGAGCGAGATCGGGACCACGACCTGGAGGTGGCGCGAGGTGTCGTTCGCGTCGGTGACCTCGACGGTCAGCGAGTCGTTTCCAGGGGTGGCGTCGAGGTTCGCGCACACGCGGACCCGGCCGTCGTCGCGCACCGCCGCGGTCCCCATCGCCGGCGGGGTCACGATCTCGAACGTGTGCTGGTCCGACTTCGGATCGTTCGTATCGATCGTGGTCTCTCCGGCATCGCCGCGCACCGCGATCACCGGTTCGGCCGTGGGCTCGGGGCCGTGAGTGACCGGCACGCCCGCGGCGGTCTCGATCTGCGTCAGCACCTGGTCGGGCCGGCCGTAGATCCCGCCTCCGCCGCACGGTGCGGTCGCGTCGTTGTAGGCACGAGACGTCACGCCGACGAGGAAGTCGCCGTAGTCGGTGAGCAGGTAGAGCGGGCCGCCGGAATCGCCGTTGCAGCTGTCGATGCCGTTGCCGCCCGCGCCGAGCTCGAACTGGTCGCACCCCGACTCGATCGTGCAGTCGAAGTCGGTGATCGACGCCTGCGCTTCCTGCAGGTCGTCGATGTACTGGTTCGCGTTGTTGTCGATCGCTCCGTAGCCGACGATCTCGACCGGCGCGCCGTTCGCGATGTCGAACGAGGCCCACCCGCTGGCGATCGCGCGCGGCTCGAACCGCGACGCCTGGCCGAGCACGAGCACCGTGATGTCGTTCTGGGTCAGCTCGACCCGCTTGGTCACGCTCAGCGTCTCGCCGTCGCTCGGGCGTGCGAGCGACGTCGTGCCGACCAGGATCTTGTCGAGCGACGCGTCGTCGCAGTGCCCGGCCGTGATCGCCACGGTCGGCGCGATCAGCGTACCCGAGCACGCCTGCTGGCCGCCGAACAGCACCGCGGCCGCGTCGGGCCACCGGCCCGATGGCGCGTTCTCTCCGCCCACCACCGGCGCGACGGTCGTCGCCGGGGGTGGTGGGGTCGAGTCGTGCGCCGGGCGGGCCGAATCGGCCGTGGCGATCGCGGGGACCAGCAACAGGGGGACAACACGGGACGCGGCGTGCATCGACCCAGAGTTTCGCACGACCTGCGCGGGCGGGAAGCCGCCAACCTTGGCACCCGCTCGCAACGGATCGATTTGGTTTGAGGCGCCGCCGCCGCAACTCACAAGTCCCGAGGTCGAGGTTGCGCGCGACCGCGAGTTCATTAAGCTTTCGCCGTGATCGAACAACCCGGCTCCGCCCGGGCCACCCTGTGTATGCTCGTGATGCTGGTCGGTTGTGGCTCGACTCCCAACCGCCCGGCCCAGCCCGCGGCGCCCAAGACCACCGAGATCGATCCGGACGGCCCGCACCACGGCGCGATCGAGACCCAGCTCGCCCCCTACGTCGACGGCCACCTCGTCGCCGGGATCGTGATCGGTGTCTCGGACGCCGGCACCCGCGAGGTCTACGGGTTCGGGACCGGCCCCGGCAAGAAGCCGCCCAACGGCACCACGCTGTTCGACATCGGGACGGCGACCGACATCTACACCGGCCTGCTCCTCGCCGAATCCGTGCAACGTCGCGAGGTCGATCTCGACGCGCCGATCGCCGACCTCCTGCCGCCCGGCGTCACCGTGCCCACCAAGGACGGCGTCGCGATCACGGCCAAGCACCTCGTGCTTCACAGCTCGGGCCTGCCTCCGTATCCCCCCAGCCTGGTCTCGCGCAAGCCGCCACCCGATCCGTTCGCGGGCTACACCGCGGACATCCTCTACCAGGACCTCGTCGCCACCCAGCTCGCCACGGCACCGGGCACCGAGATCCTGACCAGCGACTACGGCGTCGGGCTGCTCGGCTTCGCCCTCGGTCGCAAGATCGGTGGTGGCTATTCCGCCGCACTGTCCAAGCGCGTGCTCGAGCCGCTCGGGCTACGCGACACCGTCATCACGCTCCCCGCCGGTGCCGCACGCCGCAAGGCACTCGGTACCGACGACGACCTCCATCCGACCTCGCGCTGGACGTGGGGCGCCCTCGTCGGGGCCGGTGGGGTGATGACCACCGCCGACGACGCCCTGACCTTGCTCGAGGACGAGATCGACGCGGCCGCCGGCGGGCGCGGTCCGTTGCGGCCGCAGATGCGCCTCACCCAGGAACCTCAGCTCGATCGCGCGGGGGACAACGAAGGGCTCGGCTGGAACATCGATTCGCGTGGCCGGTTGTGGGCGGGTGGTCGCACCGCCGGCTATCGCGCCTACTTCGGGATCGATCCGAAGACCAAGCGAGCGGTCGTCGTGCTGGCGTCGACCTCGACGACGTTGATCGACTTCATCGGCCCGATCCTGTTCGACGTGCTCGACGGTACCGCCAAGCCGCCGACGCCGAGCCCGACGCGCAACCAGATCAGGACCTATCTCGGCCGTTACAACTTCTCCGGCACCGTGCTGTCGGTCGTACGCGACAAGGACCGCGTCTACCTCGAGGGACCCGGCGAGCCGCGCCACCGCATGGCGCCGTACGGCGATCGCGGCTTCTGGATCGAGGATCTCCAGTCGGCCGCCAAGTTCGTCGTCGACGATCGCAACCAGGTGCGGGCGATGCTGTTCAAGGTCGGTGGCAAGACCCTGACGGCACCTCGGCTACCCGACGGTGTCGACGCGAAGCCAGAGGAGACGCCCGCGTCCTCCCCGTGATTCGTGCACGTGATACGTGCACGATCGGAGCTCACGCTACGGACACGGGCCGGGCGTCGGCAGCGTGGTCGACTTCAGCCAGGTGTCCGCGCACGCCGTCGGGTCGTAGCCGGTGACCTGCTGGATCGTCTCGAGCATGTCGGACATGTGCGCGGCTTGCCCGGCGTGCTCCGTGTAGAACGTGCGGAGCACCTCGTCGACCTTGTCGGCACCGACCTTGTCGGCGAGCGCGCGATAGAAGAACGCGCCGCGCATGTACGGGGCGTTGGTGTAGAGGTCGTCCTGGAGGATGTCGATCGAGTTGCATCCGTCCGGCCACACCTTGTCGGTGCCCGACAGCCGGGACAGCGCGGTCGCGTACGAATTCCACACCGCCGCGCCGACCGATGGTGCGACGACCTCGAGTGCACGACCGGCGAGATAGCTCACCGTGCCCTCGGACAGCACGAAGTCCTCCCAGCACGCGATCCGGATGCCGTCGCCGAACCAGCCGTGCGCGGCCTCGTGGGCCTGGGTCTCCTCGTCGTCGAACGAGCCCTTCGAGACGTGCCACAGCGGGTGGTGCTCCATGCCGCCGAACGCACCGATCGGCCACGTGATCGAGACGCCGCCGACGTGGTCGCCAAACCGGTACGGTCCGAGCGTCGTCTCGTACCAGTCGAACACGGCGACCAGGTTGGCACCGCCTTGCTGCGCGGCGGCGACCTCGTCGGGCCGGTGATAGAGCGAGACCTGCGTGCCGGCGGTCGTGGTACCGAGCGGGAGCTCGGTGTAGTCGCCGATCGCCCACGCGACCTGGTACGACGGCGCGTCGGCGGGGATCGTCGCCGGGAACACGGCGGTCTGGTCGGCCGGCACGCCGGAGAGCTCGAGCGTGAAGTCGGTGCCGTCGGCCGGATCCGAGTGACAGGGGAACAGGTTGCCGCAGTAGTACGGCCACAAAAACGTGAAGCCCTTCGACGACGCGCCGGTGAAGCTCTCGTGCGTCTGGTAGTGGTAGGCGAACGCGACGGCGAGCGGCTGGTCGGAGGCGGGCAGGGCGAGGTCGAGCGTGCTGCCGTCGGTCGCGAAGGCCACGTCGGCACCATCGAGCGTCACGGTGTCGAACGCGAGGTCGCCGACCTCGACCGTGGCGCCGGCATCGGCGCTCGGCCCGAACGTGATCGTCGCGACCGCGGTCTGCGCGGTGACGTCGAACGACAGCCCGGTGTCGACGATCTCGCGATCGGGGTTGGCCGTCGGCGCGGCGGGGGCATCGGGCGTGGCGGGCTGGCTGTTGCCGCCACAGGCCGCGACCAGCCCGAAGACAATCACGACCTTCGCGCGAGCCCCGATGGGCATCCGCGCTCGTACTACGCCCCTAGAGAACGGGTCTCGCCTCCGGTCAACATGCATCGCGCGCGGACCATGCCCGCGACGCGAAGCGCCTGCAACGAAAAACTAGTAGCGGGCCCGCCTAGTAGCGGGCGATCGACGAGTCGACGTCGCGCGCCCAGCCGTCGATGCCGGTGGCGAGGTTGTAGACCGACGTGAACCCGAGCTCGAGCAGGTGCTGCGCGGCGGCGCGGCTGCGGTTGCCGGTGTGGCAGTAGAACGCGATCGGCGTCTGCTTCGGCAGCTGCTCGATCTTCGCGAGCAGCGCGTCGTCGAGCAGGCCCTGATCGGCGAGCTTGGCGACGGCACGCTCGCGCTCGGTGCGCACGTCGTACAGGTGCTCGATCTTGCCGGCATCGAGCAGCGCCTTGAGCTCCTTGGCGCCGATCTCGCGCACGATGGCGGGCCGGTTCGGGTTGTCGATCTTGAAGCCGGCACCCTCCGCGGCATCGATGAAGTCGATCGTGGTCCCCGACACCTTGTTGGCGCTGGTGCGATCGAGCTGCAGCGTGATGCCGGCGGTCTCGACGGTGACGCGGCCCGCTTCCTTGCCGCCGATGTCGAGTTGGTGCTCCCAGGTCTGCGTGATCGTCAGGTGGATGACGTCGCCGGGCTCGCCTTCTTTCAGCGCCTCGGAGAGCTCCTTGGCCGCGCGCGGCGTGACCGTGAGATCCGGTGCCTTGGCGGGAGCGACCAGCTCGCCGAGCATCTTCTCGAGCTCGCCGTTCTCGTGCATCTGGCGGACGATGTCGGCGCCGCCCACGAACTCGCCGCGGACGAACAGCTGGGGGAACGTCGGCCAGTCCGAGTACTCCTTCATCCCCGACCGGACGTCCTGGTCGCTGAGGATGTTGACGGTGGTGTACTTGGGCACCATGGTGTTCAGGATGTTCACGACGGACGCCGAGAACCCGCATTGCGGGAAGCTCCGGTTTCCCTTCATGAACAGCACCACGTGGTCGCTCGTGACGATGTCATCGAGCTTCTTCTTGAGTTGGGGGTCGAGGGTCATGACTAGGCCTCGGGTCCTTCTAGCATGAAGCCCGCGCGATCGGCTTCCCCCGATCTGGTGGTCCGTGCGGTGGGGTCGATCACGGACGTCCCCACCAGCGCCTGGGACGCCCTCGACCACGGTCCGTCGCCGTTTCTCCGGCACGGGTTCTTGCACGCGCTCGAGGACTCGGGCTCGGTCGACGTGCTCTCGCGGCTGGGCGCGATGGGGCGGTTTGCCCGCCGGCGCTCGGGCTGGGTCCAGGTGATCCTGGTCGCGGAGCGCGGAGAACGCGTGGTCGGCGGGGTCGCCGCGTATATCAAGTCTCACAGCTTCGGCGAGTACATCTTCGACTGGGGCTGGGCGAGCGCGGCGGAGCGCGCCGGCATCTCCTACTACCCCAAGCTCGTGATCGCCGCACCTCACACGCCGGCCACGGGGCCGCGGCTACTGGTCGCTCCCGGCGAGGAGCCGCGGCCGATCCGAGATGCCCTGATCGGTGCCGTGCGCGAGCTCGCCGAGGACACCGAATGCTCGTCGATCCACTGGCTGTTCTGCACCGCCGACGAGCAGGCGGCGCTCGCCGACGCCGGGTACTTCCCGCGCGCGACGATGCAGTTTCACTTCCACAACCGCGAATACACCTCGTTCGACGACTTCCTCGCGGCGCTCAAGAGCCGCAAGCGCAAGCAGCTCCGCAAGGAGCGCCAGCGCGCGCAGGCGGCGATCGATCGCCTGTCGTGGGTCGATGGTGGCGCGCTCGACACCGATCAGCTCGACGACCTCGACCGGTTCTACCGGCACACCACCGACGAGCACGGTGGTCGCGACTACCTGCGGCCGGGGTTCTTCCACAAGCTCGCCGAGTACCTGCCGGATGCGATGCGGATGGTCGAGGTGATCGCCGGCGGCGAGCGGATCGCGGGCGCCCTGTTCCTCGAGAGCGATCGCGCGCTGTACGGCCGCTACTGGGGCGCGACCACGCACGTCGATCTGCTGCACTTCGAGACCGCGTACTACGCGGGCATCGAGCGGGCGATCGAGCAGCACTTGCCGCTGTTCGAGGCCGGCGCCCAGGGCGAGCACAAGCTGCTCCGCGGGTTCGAGCCCGCCCCGACGTACTCGGCCCACTGGATCCGGCATCCCGGGCTCGCGGAGGCGATCGGCGACTACACCCGGCGCGAGTCGCGCGCGGTCGCGCACGAGCTCGCCGAGCTCGCGCGTTACGGTCCGTACCGCCATCAGGAAGACGCGAAGACCGAGTAGCATCCAGCCATGGCGGACAACCAGTCGCGCAGTGGCACGACCTACACCACCCCCGAGATCCTCGCGTTCGTCAACGACACGCACGTGCCGCACGACGCCGGCCTCGCCCGGGCGTTCGCGACGCCCGAGGGGATCCCGGCGATCCAGGTCGGGCCGAGCGACGGCAAGCTGCTCTACCTGCTGCTGAAGCTGGTCGACGCCAAGAAGGTCGTCGAGGTCGGCACGCTGGTCGGCTACTCCGCGATCGTGATGGCGCGCGCGCTGCCGGCCGACGGACATCTATGGACGGTCGAGGCCGATCCCGAGCATGCCGGGGTCGCGCGCGGCAACATCGCGGCCGCGGGCCTCGCGGAGCGCATCACGGTGGTCGATGGCACCGGCGCCGCCGCGCTACCCACGCTGGTAAACCACGGCCCGTTCGACGCCGTGTTCATCGATGCCGACAAGCAGGGCTACGACGACTACGGCGCGTGGGCGATCGAGAACCTCCGGCCGGGTGGGTTGGTGCTGGGCGACAATGCGTATCTGTTCGGCAACCTCCTCGAGGACACCGATCGCGGACGCGGGATGAGGGCGTTCCACCAGCGAGTCGCGAAGCACTGCGACTCGGTGTGCGTGCCGACGCCGGACGGCCTCGTGGTCGGCATCAAACGCCCGTGATCGTCGCGATCCCACCCGTTCAACCGGTGTCCCGGGAAGACCTCGAGGCCTCGCTCGCACGGCTGTCCGCCCAACTCGCCGATCCGCACGCCGGGATCCTCGGGCCGGATTCGGTCGGCTGGCGGATCGCGAACGACCTCGGATTGTTCGCGGGCGGCGGGTGTGCGGCGTTGCTCCAGCTCGCGCACCCGATGGTGGCGTACGCGATCGACGAGCACTCGCGCACGCGCACCGACGTGGCGGGTCGGTTCCAGCGCACGTTTCGCAACGTGTTCGCGATGCTGTTCGGCGATCTCGACGACGCGGTCGCCGCGGCGCGCCGCGTCCACGCGATCCACGCGCGCATCAGCGGCATGATGCCGGAGGCGATCGGCGCGTGGCCGGCGAACACGCCGTACCACGCCAACGACATCGATGCCCTGCGATGGGTGCACGCGACGCTGCTCGATTCGGCGGTCAGGATGCGCGAACGGATCGACGGGCCGCTCCCCGTCGAGGTCAAGGACGCGTACGTGATCGAGCTCCACCGGTTCGGTGCGCTGTTCGGGATCCCCGCCGCGCGGCTGTCGCCGACCTGGGCCGCCCACGAAGCCTACGTCGAGGACATGCTGCGTTCGCGCCGGCTCGCGGTGGTGCCGCGGGCGCGGGACCTGGCGCGGTTTCTGTTCGGTCGAGGCTCGTCGTCGCCGCAGCCGCCGCTGGGCTGGCTCGCCGAGATCATCTCGCGCGAGCTCCTGCCGCCGCGGCTGGCCGACGAGTTCGAGCTGCGCAGCGCGCCGCGGGTCGCGCGGTCGGCGATCGCGACGTTCGTGACGGTGTACCGCCGGATCCCGCGCCCCGCGGTATGGCTCCCCGCGTACGCCGAGGCCCGCCGTCGCACGGCAGATCGCGGATCCGCGGATCGGCGATCCCACGCGCCGGTGTGGTGGTCCAAGTGGATCGAGCGCCAGCTGTTCTCGCTCGCGCGCCGGACCACCGGCAGCTAGACGCTACGGACAGGCGGTGGTGTTGGTGCCGCTATCGCAGCCGAAGTCGACCTGCGTGGCCAGCCAGTCGAGGTGATACGACACCCGGGTGTCGATGCCCGGCTTGTCGCAGTTCGCCTGCTGGTCCTGGGCGCGCGAGGTCAGGCCGATCACGCGCGGGACGGTCGTGCAGGTGTCCTCGACATCGAGGAACGTCGGACCGCCGGAGTCGCCGTTGCACTTCTGCGGCATCCCGGGCACGCCGACGATCATCTCGCCGTCGATCACGGTGCCGAGCAGCGTGGTCGCGGTGCGCATGGTTCCGATGTCGTTGCCGTTGTTCGACGTCACGCCGTACCCGACGATGCGGACGGTCGACGCGTCGTGCACGAGCGAGGCGTCGCTCGCGCGTACCACCTTGGCGGGGGCGACGTCGGTGATCGGCTGCGCCAGCTTGAGCAGCGCGATGTCGTAGGTGGTGTTCGACAGCCCGTTCGCGAGGCTCTGCGGCGAGAAGTTGGGATGCGGGATGCGCGTCGCCTCGACGTGTACGGCGCTGGCGGGGACCGTGGTGAGGTCGGTCCCGAGCGCGAACCCGAGCTGGCGGTTGCCGATGATCTGTTGCGACACGCAATGGCCCGCGGTGAGCACGGTGTCGGGAGCGATCAGCGTGCCGCTGCACCCGACCTGCCACGGCCCGTTGAACTGACGGCCGACGATCGCGCCGACCGCGGCATCGATCGGATCGGTGTCGGTGTGGCCGCCGATGATGCGCGGGCAGCCCGACGGGCCATCGCCGGGCGGGTCGACCGCGGCGTCGGTATCGCCGGTGACCGCGGCGTCGGGGGACGCGGCGTCGGCGTCCTCGTGGTAGTCGCAGCCGGCGAGGGCGACGGCCAGGGCGACGGCGAGGCCGAGATAGATCTCCTTCATCGCGGGGCACGATACGCGGCCGATCGATCCGCACAACTTACATGTCCTTTCACGAAAGGTGCGATTTGTCGTGGTAGCGTGCCTCGCCATGGCCAGGTCCCGGAGAGATCGCATGCGCGCGGCGGCCGCGCGTCCGAGCGCACCGCGTTCGCGTCCGGCCGCGACGGCGATCCTCGCCGAGATCGATCGCCCTGGTCGGCCGTCTCCCGACGACGTCGAGCTCCTGTCCGAGCACGCTCTGACGATCGCCGCGCTGGGGCTGGCGCGCCGCGCGGCCGGCGTCGTGCGACGGTGGCGAGAGCAGGCGCCGCGGGATCCCCAGCTCCGGCTGCTCCAGGCGCTGTTCCTGGTGTTCTGCTCGCCGACCACGACGGCGACGTTGCTCCAGGAGGCGAGTGCCGGCGATCCCGCGGTCGCGGAGCTCGCGGTGGTCGCGCACTTCTTCCGCGGCGAGATCGATCGCGCGATCGAGCTATCGAACGCGCAGGGCTGGTTCTGTCGCGGTCGCGTCGGCGATGCCCGCGGCATCTTCCACGGCGCCTGGGCGCTGGTGGTCGCGGGCCGGTTCGAGGAAGCGCAACAGCACATCGAGGCGTGGAAGCGCGGTCGCGGGCGGCGTCATCCCGAGGCCTACCAGCTGGTGTTGCGCGCGGAGGCGCGGGTCGCGTCGTTTCGTCACCAGTTCGATCGCGAGGTCGCGCTACTCGAGGAGGCCCTCGCGATCGCCGACCAGCACGGCCTCGCGACGGCGCGTGCGTACACCGAGCCGCTGCTCGCGATGGCGTGTGCGCGGGTCGGCGATCGAGATCGCGCGCACGCGTTGATCCGCGGCTGGTCGGCGACCGCGATCAGCGATCCCGGTCCACAGGGCTATCGCGACCTCGCGCAGCTCGAGATCGGACTGCTCGACGGCGAGCCGGCGCGCGCGTGGCAGGCCGGCCGGCGCGCGCTCGGGTTCGCGAACGCGACCGGGCACGCGGTGCTGGCGTGCCACATCCGGTGCTATCTGGTGTTCGCGGCGAGCCGCGCGCAGCTTCCCGGTGCGCTGGCCGAGTTCGCCGCGCACGTGCACCGCCACCAGCTTCCGGTCTATCTCGAGCGGTGGCGGTTCCTCGAGGCGATCGTCGATCGCTACCCGCACGGGCTGCGCGACGTCGAGGTGGTGGAACGCGGCTGGGATCGCAAGGAGTCGATCGCGCTCGTGCGGCTGTGGATGCCGCGCCCGTCGGCACGCGGCGCGGATCTGTACTGGGATCGGCCGTGCGGTTGCTTCTTCTTCCACGGCCGCGGTCCCCACGCGCTGCGCGAGCATCCGGTGCTGAGGAGGTTGCTCGAGGCCGTGCTGACGACCGAGCACCTGTCGTTGCCGCTCGCCGAGTGCTTCGCCGCGGTGTGGGGGCAGCGGTACGACCCGCTGATCCACGAGAACAAGATCCACGTCGCGGTTCATCGCCTGCGCACGTGGCTGGGCACCTGCGGTGCACCCCCGTCGATCATTCGCGTGCGCGATGGCGCGGTCGCGGTCGATCCTGGTCTCGAGGTCCGGATCGTGGAGATGCCGCAACGCCAGCTCGGACCGCTCCACGGCGACCGCCTCCGCGACCGCGTGCTGCAGTGCCTACCGGATGACGGCACCGTCTCGATGTGGCAGCTGCAGTCGCGGCTCCGGATCAGCCGGTCGCCACTCCACCGGGCCCTTCGCGAGCTGCTCGCACGTGGAGAGGTCGTCCGGACTGGACGCGGGCCCGCGACGAGCTATCGTCGGGGGTAAGTAACCCACGCGACCGGCTACTCAAGTTGTGCGTTTGGGAGGCTCGGGTAGCCGGCCGCGTGGATCTCTACCGACGCAGCAACATCCGGGCCGCCGCTCGGCGGCGCTAACTGCTCGACGTACCGTGCACGAACGCACGACTGTGACGTCGCATGCCCCGTCGCTGCGACGACGCAGGCCAGTTGGTTCGCCATTGCGGAAAGCGCATATGCGGCCGAAGGTGACCTTTGAGTCGTGCAACATTCTCGCGCCGTGCCATCTCGACCGTTCGAGCAGCTGCCATTCGCCGACGTCCCGGAGACGCCGGCGGTCGTGCACCGGTGGGCGGACACGCGGCGGTCGAACCTCGCGATCTCGACCGACGAGCTCGGCGACGTGAGCATCTGCGTGCACGAGCTCGGCGACGGCCCGCCACTCCTCCTCGTT
Source organism: uncultured delta proteobacterium (assembly GCA_963772655.1). Taxonomy (GTDB): domain Bacteria; phylum Myxococcota_A; class Polyangia; order Haliangiales; family Haliangiaceae; genus JABFXX01. The sequence goes on along the minus strand of CAVYYE010000002.1, from coordinate 1,705,316 downwards.
CACGGGATGGGGACCACCGGGTACAGCTGGCGCTACGTGCTCGAGCCGCTGGCGTCGCGATTTCGTCTGGTGATCCCCGATCTGCCGGGCGCCGGCGAGTCCGATTGTCCCGACGTCTATCTCGGGCCCGACGTCCAGGCGCGCGCGATCCTCGCGATCATCGACGGACTCGGCCTGCGCGGCGTGCCCGTGATCGGCAACTCGATGGGCGGCTATCTGTGCATGCGGGCCGCGCTGCTCGATCCCGCCGCGATGTCCCGCCTGGTCGACTTGCACTCGCCCGGCGTGCCGACGCCCAAGATGGTCGCGCTACGCTGGGCGCTCCGCGTGCTTCCCGGGTGGCGCGTGCTCGATCGCATGATCCGCAAGAACCCCGAGAAGTGGGTCCACGAGAACGTCCACTACTGCGACGAGTCGCTGAAGTCGCGCGAGGAGCATCGCGAGTACGCGCGCGCGTTGCATCGCCGCGACGGGCGACGCGCCTACTACCGCCAGCTCCACGACACGCTCGACAGCCACGAGATGAAGCGGTTTGTCGCCGCGCTCCGCGCCCGCGAGTTCCCGATCCCGCTGACGCTCGTGTACGCGCCCGAGGATCCGATCGTGCCGCCGATCGTCGGCGATCGGTTGCACGCGCTGATCCCGCAAGCCCGGTTCGTCAAGCTCGCGGGCGGCTCGCACTTCGCGCACGTCGATGCGGTGCCGCTCTTCCTCGAGGCGATCGCGCCGTTTCTCGACGAGGCAGCGTCGTAGTTGACGTCGCTTCCGCGGCCGCTTCCGCTCGCGACGTCTAGCGATAGCTGCCGGGATCGAGGCCGAAGCGTTTGATCCAGCGCTGGATCTGCTTGCGGTCCTTCTCGAGCGCGCGCGCGACGGCACTGACGTTGCCCTGGTGCTCGCGCAAGGCGGCCACGACCTGATCGCGGACGCGTTGATCGTTCTCGCTGAGCACCACCGGACGTGGGGCACCCGGCGGACGACCGGTACGCACCGTGTCGGGAAGATGATCGGCGCGGACCGGCTCGTTGCCGGCGAGCACCTGTGCGGTCGCCAGCGCTTGCTCGAGCTCGCGCACGTTGAGTGGCCACGGATACCGCAGGAGCAGGCGTGCGGCGTCGATGTCGAAGCCCGGATGTTCGGGGGCGAACAGCCGCGCGTGGAGTGCGCCGATCAGGATCCCGAGGTCGGTGCGGCGCTCGGCCAGCGTCGGCACGGTGACGCGGAACCCGGCGAGGCGAGCGAACAGATCGTGGCGGAACGTGCCCTCGGCGACCATGTCGTCGAGGTCGCGGTGGGTGGCGGCGACCACGCGCAGATCGATCGCGACCGCACGCGTCCCGCCGACCGGCATGACCTCGCGCTCCTGGAGCACGCGCAACAGCGCGGCCTGCGAGCTCGGCGGGAGATCGCCGATCTCGTCGAGGAACAGCGTGCCGCCGTCGGCCGCGCGCACCAGCCCCGGATGATCGGACTGCGCGCCCGAGAACGCGCCCTTCTTGTATCCGAACAGCTCGCTCTCGACGAGGTTCTCGGGGACGGCGCCGCAGTTGACCGGTACGAATGCACCGCCGCGACCGGAGGCACCGTGGATCGCGCGCGCGATCACTTCCTTGCCGGTGCCGGACTCGCCCTCGATCAGCATCGGAATCTCCGACGACGCGATCTGGCGCAGTCGCTGGATCTCGGTGCCCCAGGTCGGCATCAAGGTGGTGAACCCGACCGGACCGTCGGTCGCTGACAGCTCGAGCATGCCCGGTGCGTCTTCGTCGATCGGCAGCCGTTCGAAGAACAGGAACAGCGTGTGACCGAGCTCGATCAGCGAACCGTCGGTGAGCACCGCACGCTTCGTGGTGTGGCCGTCGACGATCGATCCGTTCTTCGATTCGGTGTCGGTCAACACCCAGCGCCCGAAGCTCGGTTCGATGCGTGCGTGGCGCGACGACATCCACTTGTCGGGGACGCGGATCGTGAGCTCGTCGCCGGTGCGTTCGGCGCGTCGCTCCTGTCCGCGACCGAGCGCGACCGAGGTCAGCTCGGACAACCGGTACCGCACCGATCCGGCACGCGGCCGACCGCACTCGAGTACCAGCACGAGCACGGGCTCGGGCCGGGGCCCGGTTCGCCCCGACTTGCCATCCTCGTGGAAGCTTAGGGTGGTTCCCTGCGCGTCACCCACACGTGCATCTTAGTGTGATCCGGGCCTTCCGGTCGACTGTCAGACCGCTGGCATAGCCTGTTCGACGTGGGCGATCTGGTGTTGTTCACGAAGCTCGGTCCGCGACGCGGCATGCGTCGCGCGCGCTCGGCCACGGACTGGTACGAGCTCGGGCGGACGCTCGAGGACACCGATCCCGCGCGGGCGATCGCGGCCTACCGGCGGGCCATCGCGGCGCGCGGGGACCTGGCGGACGCGCACTGTAACCTCGGCCGGCTACTCCACGAACGGGGCGAGCTCGAGGCCGCCGAGCACCACTACCGGCAAGCGCTGTCGTACGACGAGGTGGCCCTGTACTGGTTCAACCTCGGCGTGTTGATTGAGGATCTCGTCGCTCGGCGGGCCGGTGTGGCGACGCCGCGGACCCTCGCGCCGGCGATCGAGGCGTACGGCCGGGCGCTCTCGCTCGACGCCACCCTGACCGATGCGCACTACAACCTCGCGCGGGTCTACGAACAGCTCGGCAAGCGCGCGAACGACGACCTCATGCTCCGCCGCGCGCTCCGTCACCTCGCCAGCTATCGCCGGCTCGCACGCGGCGCCTGACGATCCGATCGCTGCGACGCGGGGCGACGCACCTGCGACTCACCTGCGACGGCCATCGCTTATCCCGTACGTCGCCACCACGCGATCTTCAGATAGTCGGCCTGCGGAAACCCGACCGGATGATCGGGCTCGGGAGTCAGCTCGCGGGTCTTCTTGAAGCGATGGCCGAGTGACTCGGACACCACGCGGTGAAACTCGGTGCGCTCGATCCGACTGGTGCAGCACGCGGCGACCAGTGCCCCCCCGGGACGCACGTGCTTGGCGACCGCACGATACAGCTTGCGATACGCGGCGAGCGCGGCCGGGACCTTCGCCTTGCTGCTCGTCATCGACGGCGGATCGACGATCACGATGTCGAACGGCTCGTCGGCGAGGCGCGGGATCCAGTCGAACACGTCGGCCTCGACGAACTTGTGCCGCCCGCGATCGACGACGTGGTACTCGGCGGCGAACGCGAGGGCGCGCGCCGACGCGTCGACACTGGTGATCGAGATGGCGCCGCCTGCCTCGGCCGCGCGCGCGAGCATGCCGGTGTATGCGAACAGGTTGAGGACGCGCGCACCTCCCGCGAGCCCCCCGGCCTCCCGCGAGGCGGCGAGATCGCGACGCAGGGCGCGGAGGTCGAGGTAGGCGCCGGTCTTGTGACCGGCGGCGAGGTCGACCGCGTAGGTGATGCCGTACTCGACGAATCGCGCGACATCGGGCGCGCGACCTCGGATCGCGCGCGGCGGCGGCGTCACTCCGCCATGCTGGCGGCGCCGGCCCGAGCGCACGGTGATCGAGAACGCGGGGCCGATCAGCGCGGCGAGGTCGGCCTCGAGCGCGGGCTCGTCGAGGCCGAGGTCGGAGAGCTCCGCGCGATCGACCGGGCCACTCGCGTCGTCGTCGAGCGTCGCGCGATCGATGGGACCGCTGCGGTCGCCGGGATCCTGCGCGGGCTGGTCGGCATTGTCCTCGACATCGTCGTCGCCGGGCTCGGCCGAGGCCCGCGGCGCCGGGCCGCTGGGCTCGTGGATGACGAGGTCGTGGAGCTCGTCGAGATCGTCGAAGTCGTCGTCGGCGGCGCCGATCGCGTCGAGGTCGTCGTCGAGATCGTCGAGGTCATCGAGGTCGGCACGCTCGGCTTCGGCGGCGAGCGCGCGGGCGAGGTAGCGCGCGATCGCATCGGCCCCCGCGGCATAGCTCGCGACCACCACGTGATCACCGAACCGATCGATCGCGATCGCCGGCAGCCCGTCGGACTCGCCGTTGACCAGCCGGATGCCGTCGGTGCGTTCGATCAGCGCCGCGCGGCGCGAGATCGCGGCGGCGAGCTGGTCGCGGAGCCAGCTACCGTCGGGCGGCTCGGGACCGCGACGAACGATGCGGATCGCGATCGCGCCCTCGGCCTCGTAGATGCCGTGGCCGACGACCCGGTTCGCTCCGTCGACCAGGCGTAGCCAATCGCCGTCGGCGAATACTTCTGCCGCCGAGCTCAACTGGGCGCGGAAGATCCACGGGTGGCCGCGCTCGACGATGGCGACCGCGTCCTTGCGGAGCTGGTAACGACGAGGACGCATGTCAGGCCGGCGTCGCGATCACGGCGTCGGCGCGCCCCGCGGCGATCGCGGCCTCGAGATCGGGGAGCGCGGCACCGGAACCGTCGACGAACGTCGGCACCTCGAGCTCGTTGCGCAGGCGATCGGCGAGCGGCGCGGCCGGCATCCGCGCGCTGTCGTCGGCGTCCGGGCCGGCGAATACCCACAAATGACTCGCGCCGGCACGGGTGAGCTGCGCGGCGTGGGCGAGGACCGCGCCGCGCGTCGCCGGGCGATCGACGACGACCGCGCCGAGCCAGTCGGTGCGGTCGGTCTCGCGGCCGCTCGCGAACTGCACCGCCGCCGGCAGCGATTCGCTCGCTGCCGGGCTGGTGGGCGTGCCCGCAGCCGGAGGCTCCGCATCGAGTACGACCAGATCGACGTCGTGTTCGAGTAACGCGTCGATCGCGGCGCCGAACGCCTCGTCCGGCGCGCCGCGAAACGCGGGGACGATCAGGCGGACGGCGAGCCGGACGTCGCGCGCGTGTGCCGTTCGAACACACGAGCTCCAGCCCTGTGGGTCGTTCGCGATGTCGGCGGCCGCGATCGGGCCGGCGAGCACGAGGCCCGCGTGTGCGAAGCGCGCGTCGTCGGGGCGGGCGGGGTTCGCCGGGCCACCGGCGGCGTGCGGGACGGTGTCCTCGCTCGGAAGCGGGGCTGGCACCGCATCGGTACGGACGACGTCGGTGTGGCTGGCGTCGGCGATTCCCTGGAGCCTGGCCTCGATCGCGGCCGGCGTGTTGCCATCGGAGGGTGCGATCGCGATCCGCGAGCGCAGGCGGCGATCGCCGACGGTCAGCGGGATCTCGGTGGGGGCGGGTGGCTCGCCGGTGAGACCTTGCTGGGTCGCGAGCAGTTGCTCGACGCCGCGTGCGAGGTGCGGATCGCGCTTGGCCACGGAGGCGTGCGACACCCGCAAGCTGCGCGTCATCAGGCTGTAGGTCAGCTGGATCGGCGCCATCTCCATGTAGCGCTCGGTACCCTCGAACCACTCGAGGCTGGCCTGCGCCGCGGCCTGCAGTGCGAGCACGTCGGGACGGCGGTGCTTCTCGTATGCGGCGAGCGCCTCGGTGACGCTCGCGTGCTTCGCGAGCAACTCGTCGCGCAGCACGATCGCGTCCTCCATCGCGAGCTTGGTGCCCGAGCCGATGGAGAAGTGCGCGGTGTGAGCGGCATCGCCCATCAACACGACGGGTGGCCTCGCGCCGCGCGCCGGCGCGTGCCAGCTCCCGCACCGCACGGTCGGGAAGTTGCGCCAGATCGATCGGTTCTTGACCAGCGAGTGGCCGGCAAGCTCGTCGGCGAAGATCTCGCCGAGGATGCGCACGGTGGTGTCCTCGTCGGCCTCGGCCAGCCCGGCGGCACGCCAGGTGTCCTCGCGACACTCGACGATGAACGTCGAGCCGTCCTGGTGGTAGCGGTACGCGTGGACGCGGAACAGCCCGAACCGCGACGGCTTGAAGATGAAGGTGAACGCGCCGTACGGTACGGTGCAGCCCAGCCACACGAACTTGTTGGGTCGGACATCGACGTCGGGCTGGAAGTCGGCGGCGAGTGCGTCGCGAACCCAGCTGCCGACGCCGTCGCACGCGACGATCAGATCCGGCCGCGGGCTGGCGAGCTCGGGGGCGTCGAGCGAGCCGAGCTCGTGCTCGTAGTGAACCTGCACGCCGAGTGCGGCGGCGCGAGACTGGAGGATCTGGAGCAGCGTCTTGCGCTCGAGTCCGCAGAACCCGTGGCCGGTCGAGCGCAGCACCTCGCCGCCGGTATGGATCTCGATGTCGTCCCAGCGCGCGAAGTGCGAGGTGATCTCGGCGTGGGTCTCGGGGTCGGCGGCCTCGAGATTGCCGAGCGTGGCGTCCGAGAACACCACGCCGAATCCGAACGTGTCGGTGGGCCGGTTGCGCTCGTACACGACCACGTCGTGCTGCGGGGCCGCACGCTTGACGAGGATCCCGAGATACAGCCCGGCAGGGCCACCGCCGATACAGGCGATCTTCACGCCGGGACCCTATCACGGTGCCCTCTGTCGCCGACGACCGCGCTCCCGTCACACGCGCGTGTTTTTGACGCGGTAGGGTCGGGCCGTGCCGACTCCAACGCTCGAAGACCGCTCGCTCGCTTCGCTGTTTCCGACTCCGTCGACGATTCCCACCGACGCGCGCATCGATCCTCACGCAAACCCTGCGTGTCTGTTGATCGACGGGCAGGTCCGCCAGATCGACGACACCGATCGCTGGTTGCCGATCTACTCGCGCGTCGCCGTGCGCGAGGGCGGCAACCTCGTCCCGGTGTTGCTCGGGCACGAGCCCAAGCTCGGGACGATCGAGGTCGACGAGGCGATGGCGGCCGCGGAGCGCGCGCTCGCCCGTGGTAACGGGGAGTGGCCGACCGCATCGATCGAGACCCGGATCGCCGCGGTCGAGAGGTTCGCCGCGCACCTCCATGCCGACGTCGACCGGATCGCGACGCTGCTGATGTGGGAGATCGGTAAGCCGCTCGCCTCCGCGCGCAAGGAGGTCACGCGTAGCCTCGCGTACATCGCAGACACGATCGTCGAGTTGCGGGCGATCGAGAGCGCGCGTGCTCCGTATACCGGCGTCACCGGCTCGACCACGCACCACGCGCGCGATGTCGATCGCCCGCTCGGCACCGTGCTGTGCGTGGCGCCGTACAACTATCCGATCAACGAGTTCCTCACCACGATCATCCCGGCGCTGTTGATGGGCAACGTGGTGATCGCGAAGACGCCGCGGTTCGGGGTGCTCGCGAGCCAGGTGCTCATGCGTGCGTTCGCCGACGCGTTTCCACCGGGCGTCGTGGCGCTGCTCCCCGGTGACGGCCGCGTGGTGTTGCCGGCGGTGATCGGGCACAAGACGGTCGACATCTTCGAGAACGCGAAGGGCACGATCGACGTGTTCGCGTTCATCGGCAGCGAGGGTGCGGCCAACGCGATCCTGGGGCACCACCCGACACCGAGCTTCGTCCACAAGATCCTCGGGCTCGGCGCCAAGAATGCGGCGGTGGTGTTGCCCGGCGCCGACGTCGCCGCGGTATCGAGCCGGCTCGTCAAGGGGGCGCTCGGGTTCAACGGTCAGCGCTGTACCGCCGAGAAGATCATCTTCGCCCCGGCCGGCGCCGAGGGCGATGCGCTGGTGCGCGCGATCGCCGACAAGGTCAACCGCTTGGAGGTCGGCATGCCGTGGGATTCCGGTGTGGCGATCACGCCGCTGCCCGAGGCCCACAAGCTCGAGGTCATGTGGTCGATGATCTCCGACGCCGTGGGTCAGGGCGCCGCGATCGCGAACGACGGCGGTGGTCGTGGCTGCTATTCGCTCATGCGCCCGGCGGTGCTCGACCGGGTCGCGCTCGGGATGCGGATCTACGACGAGGAACAGTTCGGTCCGATCGTTCCGATCGTGCGCTACCACCGCGTCGACGAGGTGATCGCCTGGCACACGCGATCGCCGTACGGCCAGCAGGCGGGGATCCACGGTCCCGACTCGGCGATCAAGCGCGACCTCGTGCACGCGCTCGCATCGTTTGTCGCGAGGCTCAACCTCGACGACGTGTGCCAGCGCGGCCCCGACACGTTCGGGTTCACGGCCGCCGACAAGTCGGGGTTCGGGACGCTGTCGATCAAGAACGCGCTCCTCGCGTTCTCGCGCAGCGTGATCGTGCAGTCGCCCGATCGGGCCGCGATCGATCGGTTCTGAGACCGCCGAAGACCGAGGACTTCGGCGTCGATCGACCGGTTGTGTTCGCGACCGTCGACAAGCCGACCGGGCTGATGCTGTTCCTCGGGCGAGCTCAGTCCTTCGCGAACTGTTCGAGCGCGGTCAGCGCGGCGGTCAGATCGGGCCGCTCCGCGAGCACGTTCGCGCACGGATCGCCGGCCCAGCTCGCGATCCGTTCGCGGGCATTCCGCAGCGTGAACTGGCGGGCATCGAGCGAGGGCACGACCTCGTCCCAGGTCAGCGGCATCGACACCGGCGCGGTGGCGATCGGCCGCACGCTGTACGGCGCGACCAGCAGCTGGCCGTGCGCGTTCTGCCCCCAGTCGAGGTAGACGCGGCCCTTGCGCGCGGCGGGATTGCGGGCCGTCGTCGCCTTGTCGGGGTGCTGCTTCTCGACGAGCAGGCCGATCAGGTATGCCAGCGTCCGCGCCTGTTCGAACGTGCACTGACCGCCGAGCGGGATCAGGACGTGGAGGCCGGTCTGGCCGGAGGTCTTGACGTAGTTCGGCAACTTCGCGGTCTCGCACAGCTCGTGGATCGCGAGCGCGAGCGGCACCACGTGCTCGATCGGCGCGTTCTTGGGATCGAGATCGACGATCGCCCAGTCCGGCTTCTCGAGGCTGGTCGCCCGACTCGCCCACGCGTGGATCGGGATCGAGCCGAGGTTGGCGATGAACGCCAACCCGTCGGCGTCGTCGATCAACACGTAGTGGATCTCGCGCTGGCTGTGCTCGGACCACAGCGTGGTGGTGCGCAGCCACGGCGGCACCCAGGACGGCATGTCCTTCTGGTAGAACATCTCGCCGTCGATGCCGTCGGGGTAACGGGTGAGCACGGTCGGGCGATCCTTGAGGTACGGCAACAGCACCGGCGACACGTCGCGGTAGTAGTCGATCAGATCGCCCTTGGTGATGTTGTCGTCCTTCCAGAACACCTTGTGGAGGCGAGTCAGCCGGAGCTCGCGAACGGGTGCGTCGATCTCGAGGTCACGCTCGATCTGCTCGCGCAGGATGGGGCCCGTACTCTCGTCGTCGGCCGCGCGTACCGGCGGGGCGTCGGTCCCGAACAGCGCGGGCGCGGCCTCGGTGTCGGCGGTGTCGGCGGTGCCGGTATCGCGATCGGGCTCGTCGGGTACCTGATGCTCGCGACGCTCGCCGGTGTGGCGGAGCGGCATGCCGCAGTCGCGCGGTTGCTTGTCGGGGCGAAACCGCTCGAACACCGGAAACCGCAGCGCCGAGTCGACCGGCCACTCGCGGTACCGCACCTGGACCACCATGTCGGGCTCGATCCACCGCGCGTCCGAGCTGCCTTCGGGGCGGGGGAACGTCGGCTTCCAGGTCGGCTTGTCGTCGAGTACGCGCTTGAGCTCGCGAAGTTGCTTGTCGTCGAACCCGGAGCCGACCTTGCCCGCCCACATCCAGCGCTCGTCGACCCACACGCACAGGTGCAGCGCGCCGATGCCGGTGCGCGAGCGCTTGGGTGGCGTGTAGCCGCACACCGCGAAGTCGGCCTCGGGATCCGACTTCATCTTCAGCCAGTCGCGCGAACGGGTGGAGCGATACGGCGCGTCGGCGCGCTTGGCGACCACGCCCTCGAGGCCGCGGCTGACGACCTGGGCGAGAAGGGCCTCGCCGTACTCGGGGACGTGATCGGCGTAGCGCAGCGGGCCCACGGTCGGCAGGATCTTCTGGAGCAGTGCCTTGCGTGCGAGCAGCGGGAGTCCGCGGAGGTCGAAACCGGCGGCGCCGAGCAGGTCGAACACGACGTAGGTCACCGGTTGCGATAGCGCGGCGCGCTGGATCTCCGAGGTCCGGTGCATCTGGCCGCGGAACGACAGCTTGTGGAAGTCGGGCTTGCCCTCGGCGTCGAGCATCACGACCTCGCCGTCGAGGACGAGGCCCGGGATCGGGAGCGCGCGCACCGCGCTGGTGAGCTCGGGATAGCGCAGCGTCGGATCCTGCGACGACCGGTAGCGGAGGGTGCATTCCCCGGCGCCCCCGAACGCGAGCATGCGGAAGCCATCGTACTTGAGCTCGAACACCCAGTCCTTCGACGAGAACGGCGCGTCGGCCGTGTGGCACAACATCGGCTGGAACGAACCGGGAGCGATTGCACGGCGGGGTGGGGCGAGCTTGGCGAGCTCGGCGACCACGAGCTGGTGGCGCGGAGCGCCGTCCTCGAGCTCGTCGACGCTGAGCCCCGACAGCACCGACGCGTCGGATAGCGGCTGTCCGCCGGCGAGAAACGCCTCCGCCGACTCGTCGCGTTTCTTGATCAGCAGCCAGTGATCCGAGCCGCGTCCCGACTGCCGGCCGCGCTTGCCCTTGCCGGTGTGGACGAGCGTGAACGCACCGCGCAACTTGTAGCCGTAGAGCTCGAACTTGATCTCCCCGTCGATCAGGCCCTGGGCGGGATCGATCAGCGGCCGGAACAGGCCCCGGTCCCACGCGATCATCGGACCGGCGCCGTAGTTGCCGGCCGGGATCACGGCCTCGAAGTTGACGTACTCGATCGGGTGGTTCTCGACCTTCACCGCCAACCGCTTGTCGTCCGGATCCATCGACGGGGCCTTCGGCACGGCCCAGCTGCACAGCACGCCGTCGATCTCGAGGCGCAAATCCCAGTGCATCCGGGTGGCGTCGTGCTGGTGGACCACGAACACGCGTGGGCCGCGGGCCATCGGGCGGTCCGGGCTCAGCGGCAGTGCGCTGGCCATCGGTTCAGGTGTCGCGCCACCCGTGCGTTTCGCCCGATAGGTCGCCAGAGCATCGGGTCCCCCAGCCGGGCCCTGTTTCTCGGCGTCTTTCTGCGGGTCGTCGTCGTCTGCGCTCACGTCGGCACCGGTACAATTTACGAATGCCCGCCCGCTCGATCGGCACTGCCACGATCTCGTTCGGCCTGGTTTCGATTCCGACCAAGCTCTACACCACGAACGAGTCCTCCGGAGACATTCACTTCAACATGCTGCACGACGCCGACGGGTCGCGGCTCAAGCAGCAGTACATCTGTACCAAGTGCAACGAGGTTGTCGACCGTTCGCACACGGTGAAGGGCTACGAGCACGCCAAGGGACAGTATGTCGTGTTCACCGCCGAGGAGCTCAAGGCACTCGACGCGGTCGCGACCCAGACGATCGCACTCGAGGAGTTCGTGCCCGCGACCGCGGTCGACCCGCTCTACGTCGAGAAGAGCTACTACCTCGGCCCCGACAAGGGCGGCGAGCGCGCGTACAAGCTGATCCACGACGCGATGATCGACACCGGACTGGTCGGGGTCGCGTCGTATGCCGCGCGCGGCAAGCAGTACATGGTGTGCCTGCGGCCGTTCCACGAGGGACTGATCATGCACCAGCTGCGGTACGCCGACGAGGTCAAGCCGTGGACCGAGGTCCCGCTGCCCGACCTCCCCGATCTCAAGCCCGCCGAGATCGGGCTCGCGAAGCAGATCATCCAGCAGATCGCCCACGAGACGTTCGCGCCCGAGAAGTACAAGGACGAGGTCCAGGCGCGGATGCTCGAGTTGATCCAGCAGAAGGTCGAGGGCCAGGAGATCACGGTCGTGCCCGAGGCGCCCGCGGGGAAGGTGATCGACCTGATGGCCGCCCTCAAGGCGAGCCTCGGCATGGAGGGTGGCGGCGAGGCCCCGGCGAAGCCGGCGAAGGCAGAGAAACCTGCCAAGACCGAGAAGGCCGAGCCGGCGCCGAAGAAGAAGGCTTCGAAGAAGCGCTGACGAGGCACCGTGCCGGAGCTTCCGGACGTCACGGTCTACGTCGAGCGACTTCGCGCGCTCACGATCGGCCGGCCGCTCGAAGGCATCCGGATCGCGAGCGTGTTCGTGTTGCGCACGTTCGCGCCGTCGCCCCGTGACCTCGCGGGCGCGACCGTGGAGGGCGTCGAGCGGCTCGGCAAGCGCATCGTGATCGAGCTCGAGGGCGAGCGGTTCGTGGTCATCCATCTGATGATCGCGGGGCGGCTGCGCTGGAAGAAGCGCGGCGACAAGATCCCGGGCAAGGTCGGGCTCGCCGCGTTCGACTTCCCCAACGGCACGCTGGTGTTCACCGAGGCGTCGCCGAAGAAGCGGGCCTCGATCCACATCGTGGAGGGGCGCGCCGCGCTCGCCGACTTCGATCGCGGCGGGCTCGACGTGTTCGCGGCCGATGCCGCGCGCTTCGCCGAGCGGCTGCGCGGCGAGCGCCACACGGTCAAGCGTGCGCTCACGGATCCGACGCTGTTCGACGGTATCGGCAACGCGTACTCCGACGAGATCCTTCACGCCGCCCACCTGTCGCCGTTCCGCATGACGACGGCGATGTCCGATGACGAGATCGCGGCGCTTCACCAGGCGTGTACGTCCACGCTCGAGGCGTGGACGGAGCGGACGCGGCAGGAGGTCGGCACGGGCGACAACGCGTTTCCCGACAAGGTCACCGCGTTCCGGCCCGAGATGGCCGTGCACGGCAAGTACGGCAAGCCGTGCCCGGCGTGTGGCACGCCGATCCAGCGGATCGTGTACGCCGACAACGAGGCCAACTACTGTCCGACCTGCCAGACCGAGGGCAAGCTCCTGGCTGACCGCTCGCTGTCGCGGCTGCTCAAGGAAGACTGGCCACGCACGCTCGAGGAGCTCGAAGAGCGCAAGGCTTCGCGAGGCGTGACGGCCCCGGCACCTGCGAAGCCCGTCGCGAAAAAACCCCGCCGCCGTTAGACCCCAGCTCGGCGCCGTGCGTTTGGTCGGGAGACCGAGGCGCCGTCGATCCGTCGCGCGCCTCGAAAGGGAATGTCGTGATGAAGAAGACACTCGCCGGGTTCTTGCTCGCCTCCGCGCTCGCCTTCGGGTGCGGACCCAAACACGCTAGCTTCGTCAAGGTCGACGACGTCGCGCTCGGTCGCGTCGTGGTCTACCGCAACGGCGTGGCCTACTACGAGCGCCGCGCCACCGTGACCGGAGGAACGCTCACCGTCAGCGTGCCGCGCGACCGCGTCGACGACTTCCTCAAGTCGCTGACCGTGGTCGATGCGGCGACCGGCAAGCCCCTGCCGGTCTCGATCCCGCGCCGGCAGGCCGACGACGGGGCGTACCTGACCATGAAGCTGCGGGTGCCGCACGCCAACAAGACCGCGCACGACGTCGTGTTGACCTACGTCACCGAGTCGCCCGCATGGAAGCCCTCGTATCGCGTCGTCGTCGGCAATCACGGCAAGGTGATGCTCGAGGGCTGGGCGATCGTCGACAACACCAGCGGCGAGGACTGGCGTGGCGTGCTCGTCGGTGTTGGCTCGAGCTCCGCGTTGTCGTTTCGCTACGACCTGTGGAGCGTTCGCCACGTCCAGCGCGAGCAGCTGCAATCCGAGGAGCGGTTCGCGATCGCACCCCCGACCGGCGTGTCACCGTACGGTGGACCGGGGGACGCCACGGCCTCCAGCGGCGACACCGCGATCGCCGAGCTCGACGATGGCGAGATCCGCCGCCCGGCCGGTCACCCCGATGACGACAAGGCCGAGCGGGTCGCGACCGTCGAGAAGGAAGATGTCGGCGGTGCCGACGACGGATCGCGATGGGCGCCGACGGCGGCGGGGAATCGCCCGCGGCCCGAACCACCGCGATCCAACCATCGGAGTCCGGCCCCACCACCCCGACAACCCACGGGCGACACCCGGACGCGTATCGGCGACGCCAAGCTGACACAACTGGCGCACAAGCTCGCCAGCAACAACAAGAACATCGTGATCGAGGGCTACGCGGACGCCAACCGCGGCGATGGCAAGCGCCGCGCCACCGACCGCGCGAACATCGTGCGCAACCAGCTCGTCGATCAGGGCATCTCGCCGGCACGGATCAAGATCGTCACCAGGGTCCAGCCCAACGCGCAGGAGCGCGTGCGGCTGGTCGCGCAAGCCGGCGCGGCAACGCAACCCGGCAAGGCGGGCGCCGATGATCTGTCGGCGGCCCCGGTGGGCGAGAGCCACTTCGCGAGCCCGACGCCGATGACGGTGGAGAAGGGTGCGTCGGCGATGGTGTCGATGGTGCGCAAGGAGACCGAGGGCGAGGTCGTCTACCTGTACGACGCCGAGAGCGCGCGCGGGAACCAGCACTTCGCGTTCCGCGCGGTGCGGTTCCGCAACCCGACGACGTCGACCCTCGAGACCGGACCGGTCACGGTGTACGGCAACGAGCGGTTCATCGGCGAGGGACTCACCGAGCCGATTCCGCCACACGCGTCGGCGGTGGTGCCGTACGCGCTCGATCGCCAGATCGTCGTCGAGCGCGACGACGCCGACGACAACCAGCTCTCTCGCCTGGTCACGCTCGAGCGCGGTGTGTTGACCGCCGAGGTCCAGCACATCCGGCGCAAGAAGCTGACGTTGACCAACCGCCTGAACGCGCCGGCGAAGGTGTTCGTGCGCCACACGATCCAGAAGGGATGGACGCTGATCGCGGCACCGTCCGACTTCGAGCGCGTCGGCGATGCGCATCTGTTCTATGTCGAGCTCGAGCCGCACGAGGTCAAGCACGTCGAGATCGCCGAGGCCACACCGATGCAGCGCACGCTCGATCTCAACGCCGACGTCACGCTCGGCATGATGAAGGTCTACATCGACTCGGCCGAGGTCGGCACCGAGCTCAAGGGGCAACTGAAAGAGCTCCTCGCCATCCACGAGAACCTCGCGGACCTCTCGGAGGAGCAGGACAGCCTGCGGCGCCGGCTCGCCGACTACAAGGAGCGAATGGACGAGCTCCACGCGCAGATCCTGACGCTCCAGGCGGTCAAGACGCCGAACGATCTGATGCGCCACCTGCGCGCCAAGATGAAGGACATCTCGAACCGCGTGCAGAAGACCACGATCGCGATCGTGGATCAGGAGGAGAAGATCATGCTCGCGCGCGTGCGGTTCCAGGACCGGCTCGCCGAGCTTCACCTCGACGACGCCACCGCACCCAAGCCGGGCGCGACCACCAACGCGGCCGTGACGAAGACGAAGAGTTAGTTAGAACGGATCCTGAAATTCAGGTTCCCGGTTCCGCTTCCCTACTCCCTATTCGTCAGAGCGGACCCGAAGCCTGCGCGAATGAAGGGCGAGAACATCGCGACGCGACTGCTCGTGTTCGGGGCCGGGGTCGTTCGACTGTGCCGGCGACTGCCGGACGACGCATCGGCCAAACACATCGCGCGACAACTGGTGCGGGCAGCGACGGGTGGCGGTGCGAACTACGAGGAGGCGCGCGGAGCAGAGAGCCGCGCGGACTTCATCCACAAGGTTGGAATCGCGAACAAGGAGCTGCGCGAGGCGCTGTACTGGTTGCGGCTGACCGAGGAGGCGGCGCTTGTGGCGGACACCGAGCTTGGAGCGCTGATCTGCGAGGCCAACGAGCTGGTGGCGATCCTGACGGCATCGATCAGGACGGCCAAGCAGCGCGACGTCACGTCGTGTGGCGAAGGGCGATCATGGCGCACGCGAGATGGAGCAGCGCCAGGTAGTTGGATGCCGGACTCGCTCCATCACGAGCGATCCGGCGCAGCAATCAGTGGCGACCGAATAGGGAATACGGAAGCGGAACCGAGAAGGAGAACGGCCCGTTGTGATGTTTCGGATCGGTTCTTAGCGCGGGCGCCGCGAGGGCAGGCGCGTCCGGACCTGATCGATCACCGGCATCCGGGCCGTCACGTTCATCGTCGCGCAGCGGTAGGTGACGATCTCGTCGGTGAGCGCGCTGTCGATGAAGGGGGGTGGGATCGCGCGCGCGATCTTGAGCGACGAGCGCAGCGAGGGTGGGATGTGGCCGAGCGCGACGATGGTTCCGCACCATCCGGCGTCGCGAACCTGGTGCAAGTGGAACAGCTCGCCGGCATCGAGGGCGTCGATGTCGATCACGAGGAACTGGGGGTGCGGGCCACCATCGGGGATCAGCGCCGACACCACGTCTCCGATATCGGTCGTGCTCTGGATGGTCACGGGATCGCGGGACAGCTCGCGTTCGATCCAGCGTTGTCGTTCGGGGTCCGGCGAGTACACGATCGCGTGCACCACCCGTTGCTCGATCACGACCGTGGTGATGTCGCGCGTGCCTCGCGGCAATACACGCGGGTGCCTGGGCGTGCGGGGCATGCCTGATGACTCGACCGTTCGCGGCGGCGGTGTAGGGGAGGAATCCGGGGCCGATGTAGGACCGGGTCAGTTCGCGGACTCGCGCGAGCGAGCGTCGGTCTCGGCCGACCGGGCGCGCAGCGTCTCGAGCTCGACCGGGTCGTGCGCCGAGAACACGACCACGTCGTCGTAGTTATGACGGAGCTGGCGGAGCGCTCCGAGCGAGGCACGCCGAGCGCCGCCATCGACCTGCACCGCGCGTTCGAACATCGTGAACCCCAGCGGCGTCCCGGTGCCGGCGATCGAGTTGCGGTGGAAGTACGCATCGCCGGCGTGGATCAACCAGCGATCGTCCGCGTGGACCAGCACGCCCGAGTGGCCGCGACTGTGACCGTGTAATGGGAGCAGCCCGATCTCTGCCTCGACCCCGCGCAACCGCGTGATGGCGGGGAGCCCACGCCAGGTATCCCCATCTTCGCGATAGACCTCCCACGCGGGACCGTGCGCCCACTGCGAGGGAACGTAGCGCTCGCGTTCCCGGAACGTGGTGCGGGCCATCGCCGCGGCGTGCTCGCGCGCGTGGACGTGGATCTTGGCGTGAGGGAAGTCGCCGATGCCGCCGGCGTGATCGACGTCGAGGTGGGTGACCACGATGTGGCGGACGTCGTCGGCGCGGTAGCCGAGGGCGACGATCTGGGCGACCGCGGGCTCGGCGGGATCGAGGGCGGGACCGACCAGGTGTCGGAACACGGCGGGAATCTCGGTCTTGCCCGCGACGTCGCGCGTACCGAGTCCCGTGTCGACCAGGACGAGCCCGTCGCGCGCGGTCTCGACCACCAGGCAGTGCGCGACCAACAGGCCCCGCATGCGGTTGCGCCCGAGCAAGAAGCCACCGAACGGGCACATCGTGGCGCAGTTGAGGTGGTGGACGCGGGACATGCCCGCAGCCTACCGGATCAACGACGCGTGCGGCTGAGGGGAACGAGGCGGATGAACAGCGGCTGTGCCGGCATCTGGATCGCGTGTCCGACCGGTGAGGGATTGCCGTCGAGCACCACGGTCGCACCCGGTACGCCGGTGATGTGGATCGGGTTCGTGGCGCTCGGCAAGCGGTTGGTCGACGGGGCACGCTCCGACGCCACCGACGTGCTGTAATCCGTGGCCGGCGTACGGCGCGCGAGCCGGGTCAGATACTCTGCCGATCCGAGCACCAGGAACATGCCGGTCAAGGCGACCGCGACGGGCACCATCCGCGGGCGGAGCCACCGCCAACCCGCGGCGCGCGTTCCGCGCAGGCGACTCGCGAGCTGCACGATCGGCGAGCGCGCACGCGCAGTCGCGGTCGGCAGTGACGCGGGACGATCGAGAAACATGCCCCTAGTATTCCCTGCGGAGGTGGGGCGTGCACGGCTGGCGGGGACGCTAACGATGCGCGATCCGAGCCGTCCGATCGGGCGACGGCCGCGCGAGCGGGTGTAGGTCGGAGTGCGCCGCGGTCGCGGGTACATGATTCGCTGAGCGACGCGAAACTGACCGATCACGAACAGACCTCCGCGCTCGACTCGGCCAGACGGCCTCGCTCGCCTTCGGTCATGCCAGCTCCGGTGCGGCCTGACCGCGCTCGAGGAACGTACCGTTCTGCTGGTAGCGTTTGCGTTGCAGCTTGTTGAGCGTGACGCGGGCTTTCCATCCGAGGTACGCGCGACCGAACGTCAGCATGTTCCCCGGATCGTAGTACGGGTTCTTGACGTCGGACACCGCGACCAGTGCGAGCACCTGCTCGGCGACAGACACCGGGCACCCGGAGAGTCGCACGACGGGATCCTTCAGCTTGCCCTTCGCACTCGCCAGCTTGGCGAAGATGTCCTGCGAGCGCGCGGTGTGTGGATCGAGCGTGGTGCGCGGCTTGTACAAGTTCTCGATCGCGACCGGCTGGTCGTTGATCGTGCCCTTCCACTCCGTGCAGTCACCGATGAAGATCACGCGCTCGCCGGGCTTGGCATCGATGCCGCCCTTGTAGGCGCCGAACACGACGTGCATCCGCGGCAGTTTGCGATCGGTGTCCTTGTCGAACACCCGGAGGATCTCGATCGCCTCCTCGATCGCACCCGGACAACCGCCCCAGCAGTAGTCGCTGGCCTCGGCCTCGGGCGGGGGCCCGGCGTACGCGGTGATGTTGGTGCCCTCGAAGTACTTCTCGACGCGGATCAGTCCGACCTTGAACCCCTCCGCCCGCGCGCGCGCTTCGTCGAGCGTGACGTCGCCGGTGACCTCGATCCCCGACATGTCCGTCGAGCCGAAGCCTTGCTCCGCCGCCAGTCGGATGTGATCGACCGTGTTCGCGTCGACGCCGATGATGTTGCAGCACACGGTGTCGAACGCGATCTGACTGTTGCCCATGATGATCATGCCGAGCGGGAACGGCGTCGGCGTCAGCATCCGACCCTCGCCGGCGGTGATCGCGTCGATCGCGATGAACTGCGGCTGGATGATGTGCTGGAGGTCGGCGATCTTCTCGTTGAGCTTGTGATCGTGATCGATCAGGCGATGGCGATCGTCCTGGATCCCGATGTACGCCTTGCAGGAGAACGTCACCGTGGTCCACGGGTGGGCCTTGAACTTGGGGCAGTTGACGAAGAAGTCGGCGCGCGCGACCGGCTCGGGCGTGAACAAGTAGTCGCGAAGCCGTTGCGGGTGGCTCAGCGGGATCTCGACCTGCTGCGCCTCCTCGAAGCAGTAGCGCTTGACGTCGACCTTCTTCAGCATCGCGTCCCATCCCGACTCGCGAAACGCGACGCGCGTCGGGACCGTGATGCCGCAGCGTTCACCGGCGGCGAGCTCGGTGATCGACGCACCCGCAGTGCCCGGTGTGCCGCCGACGTCGCGGAGTGCACGCAGCACGCCCTCGCCGAACTCCGGCCGGGTGTACGCGTACGGGAACAACGGACCGGCGGCGACCAGGTTGGGTTTGACCAGCGTGCGGCCAAACGGACGGAGTCCGAGCTCCTCGAGCCCCTCGCGGATGATCGTCCGGATCTTCTCGGGGTCGTAGTCGCGGCAGCTGCGGAGGATGACCTTCGGCTTGGCCGGAATCTTCATGCCGTCAGCATACCAGCCGACGGCACGCGCTCACGGGTTGGCGGGGCGCGCGGCCGGAACGGCCTTGGGTGCCGCGGAGCCGGCGGCGGGAGTCGGGGCGGCGCCGGCGGCGCCGGCGGCGCCGGCCTTGCCGGGCGTCGCGCCGGCGGGGGCCGGAGCGGTGTTGCCGGCCGGAGCGGTGTTGCCGGCCGGAGCGGTGTCGCCGGCCGGCGCCGAGTCGTCAGCCGGCGCCGAGTCGTCGGGCGGTGGCGTCGCGTCGTCGGGATTCGCGGCGTCGTTCTCGGGGTGCGCCTCGTCGGTCATCGCCACGGCCTGTGCGCGCAGCGGAACGTAGGCCAGCCAGGTCTCGATCTCGTCGAGCTTGGAGGTGACCTCGGTGTTGCCGCGCTCGAAGCGCTCCTTGATCTCGGCCATCAACTTGATCAGCTCGACGCGCGCGTCGTCGGACTTCGCGGCGTTGGCGATCGAGGTCAGGGCCGTCTTGGACGCGGCCTGGAGCTGACGCAGCTGCGACGACGTCGCCTTGTAGAGCTGGCGGGCCTGGTCCATCTCGGGGACCGCCCCGTACGACTTCATCGAGTCCGCACGGGCGCCGAGCAGCTGCGTGCGCTGCTCGAGCTTGTCGAAGCGCTGGGAATACTGGTTCGCGATGCCAGTCGCTTCCTCCTGCAACGCGCTTACGTTCGACGACTTCTCGCAACCGATGAGCGCGAGACCTGCAAGAATCACGTACAAGAGCTTCATGTGATGTCGCGGTTTTCGCAGGAAGCGCGCGGCTACGCAAGGGGAGGAGCGTCGTCGCTCCAGGCGCTGCCGTGGGCGTCGATCTCGTCGACGTAGCGCAAGAAGCTCGCGTAGTAGGGATGCTCGCCCAGCGTGGCCGAGTCGGCGACCACGATCAAGAACCGGCGAGCGCGGGTCAGCGCCACGTTCATCCGCCGGGTGTTGGCGAGGAACCCGATCTCGCCGATCTCGTTGCTGCGAACGAGATCGACGATCACCGCCTCCTTCTCGCGGCCCTGGAAGCTATCGACCGTCCCGATCTCGACGCCGGCCGCACGCTCCATGGTCAGGAGCTCGCGGAGTCGTCTCGCCTGGGCCGAGTACGCCGCGATCACCGCGATCGCGTGCGGCGGAAGGCCGCGCGACAACAAGCGGCGGGTCTCGGCGGCCACCCGCTCG
This sequence comes from uncultured delta proteobacterium, assembly GCA_963772655.1. Lineage (GTDB taxonomy): Bacteria > Myxococcota_A > Polyangia > Haliangiales > Haliangiaceae > JABFXX01. The sequence continues at coordinate 1,684,876 of CAVYYE010000002.1, read as the reverse complement.
GCGTTGCCGGCGTTGAACGTGCTCGGATCGAACTGGTACGCCGGCATGTTGTTGAGCGAGCCACCGGGCTCGAAGTCGGTGCGCTGTTCGAGCCAGTCCTTGCCGGCGGTATCGACCAGCCACAGCGCGCGGGGCCGCAGCGGATCGGGGCGCACGCCGAGGTCGGCGAGCGTGTGACCGGCGACGGTGGGTGACGCGACGAGCTTCGCCTCGTACTTCGAGCGCGACGGGAACGCCATGATGTCGGCGTGCATCCGGTGCTGCTGCTCGAGCATCACGGACGTGGACCCGGGCCCCGGTGCGATCTGCGCTCGGCTGTCGCGCGGGTCGGGCTCGACGGGTGGGCCGAGCACCATGCGCTCGAACACGGTCGAACCGAGCACGCGCTCGACATGCGGCCCACCGGTGACGACGGGGCCGAGCTGATGCGGATCGCCGGCGAGCACCGCGACGCGCGCGCGCCCCAGCGCGATCAGGAGCAGCGGATCCGACGCTTGCGTGGCCTCGTCGACGACGACGCAATCGAATACCGCATCGCCGAGCAGCGGATGATCGCAACCGACGCAGGTCGCGAGCACGACATCGGCGCGCGCCATGATCGCGCGCTCGGCGTTCTCGAGCTCGCGGGCGGCGTCGCGATCGAGGGCGCGTGCTTCGGTCCACAGCGCTCGTGCCTCGGCGCCCGAGCGGCCGATCGCCGCCTTGCGCAGCACGCGCGCGCGGTCGCGCCACTCGCGGGCCAGATCGGCCGCGCCGTCGAGCTCGATCTGCGCGTCGATCGTCAGCGCCTCGAGCTCGGGGCGGATCCGCGCGGGGTGACCGAGGCGGATCGCGTGGATCGTGCGGTCGCCGTAGCGCTGCAGTCGCTTGCCGATGTTGTCGACCGCGGTGTTCGACGGGGCGGTCACCAGCACGCGCTCGCCACGCCCGACCCGCTGGCGGATGACCTCGACGAGCGTGCGGGTCTTGCCGGTCCCGGGCGGGCCGTGGATCAGCGCGATGTCGCCCGACCGCAACGCCACGTCCACCGCCTCGCGCTGGCGGTCGTCGAGGTCGACGTCGAACGGCTTCCAGCTCACCGGGGCGAGCGGGCGGGGCGGCCGCAGCCGCGCGGCGACGTCGCGCAGCCGTGCGAGGTCCGAGGTGGCGAGTGCCTCGCGTGCGCGCTGGATCGCGACGTCGCCGCGATCGAACGTGACCTCCGGCGCCTCGGGATCCACCGCGTACTCGCGCTCGAGCTCGTCGACGGCGCGATCGAGCATCAGCCACACGCTGTGGTCCTCGCGCCGCTCGTAGACGCCGCGGATCGCGGTCGGCTCGTCGGGATGCTCGGCCCACAGCCGGATCGGATCGCCGGGGGCCATCCGGAGGTTGTCGAGATCGATGGTCTCGGGGACCGCCACCCGGACCCGCACGCGGTCGCCCGGGGCCGAGCGCTCGTCGATGATGCGCAGGCGGGCGAGCGCGATGCCGAGCGCGACCCGCTCCGACAGCACCCGGCCCTCGCGCTCGAGCGCGACCTTGGCGCGGACGGCGGAGCGTTCGGCGCGCCAGGCCGCTCCCAGCTCGTCGAGCCACTCTCGCGCGTCAGGTACCCCTGCCACGTCCGCCACGTTACCCCCGAGGCGGTCGATGCCGGAAGTCTTGGTGTTTCGACTTCGCTTCCGCGAAGTCCCACCCGGTCCCGGATCCCGTTGCACGGCCGCGGCGAGGGACGGCATAGTCCGCACGTGGAATCGAAAGCGCCCGAAAAGCTCACCCGCAAGACGACGTCGATCGCCCAGCTGTTGGCTACCCGCGTGCGCGACACGCCGGACCGCGAGGCCTATCGCTACCCGGTCGGAGACGACTGGCGGTCGATGACCTGGCGCCAGGCCGGCGAGCGCGTCAAGGCGATCGCGGCCGGTCTGCTCTCGCTCGGTCTCCACCGCGAGGAGCGCGTCGGCATCCTGTGCAACACGCGCCTCGACTGGCTGCTGTGCGACCTCGGGATCCTGTCGGCGGGCGGTGCGACCACCACCGTGTATCCATCGAGCACTCCCGAGGAGTGCGCGTACATCCTGTCGAACTCCGAGACCAAGTACGCGTTCGTCGAGGATGCCAAGCAGCTCGACAAGCTGCTCGCGCACAAGTCGGAGCTCGGCAAGCTGACCAAGCTGATCCTGATCGACGGCACCCCGGACGCGAAGGCCAAGGACTGGGCGATGACGCTCGCCGACCTCGAGGCCGCCGGGGCGCAGCACCTCGAGAAGGATCCGAAGGTCGTCGACGACGTCGTGGCCGGCATCGAGGGCACGCACCTCGCGACGCTGATCTACACGTCGGGCACCACCGGCAAGCCCAAGGGCGTGCGGCTACTCCACGAGTGCTGGGCGTACACCGCCGACGCCATGGAGTCGACGCACCTGATGACCGCCGACGACGTCCAGTACCTGTGGCTACCGATGTCGCACTCGTTCGGCAAGGTGCTGATGGCCGGGCACATCGCATCCGGATCGGTGTGCGCCGTCGACGGGCGGATCCCGAAGATCGTCGAGAACCTCGCGACCGTGCGCCCCACGGTGATGGCGGCGGTGCCGCGGATCTTCGAGAAGGTCTACAACAAGATCGTCGAGGGCGCGAAGCAGGGTGGCCTCAAGCAGAAGATCTTCGAGTGGTCTCTCGACGTCGGTCGCGCCGGCTCCAAGGTGCGGCAGGACGGCAAGCAGCCGTCGGGCTTTCTCGCGCTCAAGCTCAAGATCGCCGACAAGCTGGTGTTCTCGAAGATCAAGCAGCGGTTCGGTGGTCGCGTGCAGTTCTTCATCTCGGGCTCGGCGCCGCTGTCGCGCGACATCGCCGAGTTCTTCCACGCGTGCGGCATCCTGATCCTCGAGGGCTACGGCCTCACCGAGTCGAGCGCCGCCAGCGTCGTCAATCGACCGACCAAGTACGCGTTCGGGTCGGTCGGGCTCCCGATGCCGGGTACCGAGGTCAAGCTCGCGCCCGAGGATCAGGAGATCCTGCTCAAGTCGCCCGGCGTGATGCAGGGCTATCACAACCTGCCGGAGCAGACGGCCGAGACGCTGACCAAGGACGGCTGGCTCCGCACCGGTGACATCGGCAAGGTCGACGACCAGGGCTTCCTGCGCATCACCGATCGCAAGAAGGACCTGTTCAAGACCTCGGGCGGCAAGTACGTGGCGCCGTCGTTCATCGAGGGCAAGCTCAAGGCCACCTGTCCGTTCATCAGCCAGGTCGTGATCCACGGCGCCGAGCGCAACTTCGTGAGCGCGCTGATCACCCTCGAGGAGGACGCCACCATGAAGTGGGCGCGCGACAACAACCTCGGCGGTAAGAGCTACGCCGATATCGTGCAGGCCGACGAGACCAAGTCGATGCTCACCCCGTTCATCGACGAGGTGAACAAGTCGCTCAACAAGTGGGAGACCGTGAAGCAGTTCGCGATCCTGCCCGAGGATCTGTCGGTCGATGCCGGCGAGCTCACGCCGAGCCTCAAGGTCAAGCGCAAGGTCGTCGAGAAGAAGTACGCGTCGGTCCTCGACAAGATGTACGCGGGCACGATCGCGGACGCCAGCTAGGTGCAGGGCCGAACAATCGCCCGCCGTCGGGCGTTGCGTCTCGACATGACGCGTCTTGGCCTGTTCACGCTGGTCGTCACGGCGGCGTGTGGGAGCACCACCTCCTCGCCGCCGCCGAGCTCCGATCTCGATCTGTCGGGGCTCGGTCACGATCTGGGGAGCGCTCACGTCGCGGCGGCACCCGCCGATGCTGCCGCACCGACACCGACAGCCGCCGATGCCGCGGCACCGGTCGACACGACCACGACCACCACTGTCGCTGGCGAGAGCTTCGCCGACGACGCGATGTTGATCTACCGGATCGCCGCGTGCGGCGGGGATCCGGCGCAACGGATCCCCGAGGGCGACGGGCCACCGCTGGGCGATCCGATTCGCCGCGACAAGCTCCGCCGTATCGTCGATCGCCACTGCAAGAACCTGCTCGAGCGGATCGCGAAGTTCCGCGCGGCCTACTTCGAGAAGCACGCCGCGTGGTTCGAGCGCGTCGTGCCGAAGGACCTCCCGACGACCGTCGTCTACCCGTTCGGTGGTGGCGACCTGCTGTCCGCGCTGGTCGCGTTCCCCGACGCCACCGAGATCACCACGATCTCGCTCGAGCTCGCCGGTGACCCGCGCCGGCTACGCTCGCTTCCGCCGCGCCGGCTCGGCAACTCGCTCGCCGCGTTGCGCGTCGAGATCGGCGGGCTGCTCTCGGTCGGATCCAACACCTCGGTGAACCTGTCGGCACAGCAGCGCAGTGACATCCCGGGGCAAGTGGCGTCGTTCATGATGGGACTCGTCGCCGGCGGCTACGAGCCCGTCGACATGCGCTACTTCCGGCTCGAGCCCGACGGTCGGATCCACTACCTCGACAAGGCCGAGATCGACGACGCCGACGCCAAGAACACCCACGCCCTCAAGGGCGACTGGGAGGACCCGTCGTTCTCCAAGGCGTTCAGCCACGTCGAGATCCGCTACCGGAAGATCGGCGAGACCACGATCCGCGTGCACCGCCACTTCGGCTGGAACCTGTCCGATGCGTACCTGCGCGATCACCCCGCGCTCCTCGCGCACCTCGAGGCCAAGGGCAAGGTCACGATGCTCACCAAGGGAGCGAGCTACCTGCTGCACCGGCCCTCGTTCTCGATCATCCGCAACTACATGCTCGATCACCTCGCGTGGATGCTGTCCGACTCGACCGGCATCCCACCGCTCTACGCCCGCCGCGCCGGCATGCAGCAGATCACCTACGGCCACTACAGCGGCGCGTTTCTCGAGGGCAGCCGCGACACTCGCGCCGACCAGTCGTTCGTCGATCTGTGGCGGCGCAGCCCGCGGCGCCGGCTCGGGTTCCGGTTCGGCTACGTCGACGCGTCGGGCACCGGCCACCTCGTGGTCACGCGTCCGAAGTAGACCGCTTGCCTTCTGCGAGTGGTACGAACCGTTGTTCGTGAAACGGCTATCGAACCAGTTATCGAACCTGCCGTTAAGTTGCCGACTTCCCTCGCCCGGTGATACCCGGGAAGATGAATGACCGAGGCCGACGCAGACGCGCCGCCGAAGGCGACCGGTGCCGGCCGCGGGGTTCTCTACATCGCGGGCGCGAAGTTCTACTTCATGTTCGCCGGACTGCTCGTGCAGATCCGGCTGCCGGCGATCCTGAGTCGCGCCGCGTTCGGTAGCTACAGCCTGGTCGCGGGCATCGCCTCGTTCGTCAACAACGTGGTGGTGACCGGGACGATCCAGACGGTGTCCCGGTTCTCGGCGCAGGAGCCGGGGAAGGCGAGGGCGGTGCAGGCGGCGGGGTTACGCATGCACGTGCGGGTCGGCTTGCCGATCGCGGTCGGATTCGTCGCGCTGGCACCCGTGGTGTCGTCGTTCGTGCTGCTCGACACCAGCAAGACGGCGCCGCTCATGCTCGCCGGGCTGATCGTCGGCGGGTACTCGTTCTACGCGGTATTCATCGGCACCGCGAACGGGCTGCGCCAGTTCAACAAGCAGGCCGGGCTCGACGTCACGTTCGCGACGCTGCGCGTGGCGGGGTTGATCGGGATGGCGATGGCCGGGCTCGGCGTCGTCGGCGTGATCGGCGGCTGGGTCGCGGCGGTCGGGCTGATCCTGTGTGCCGCGGCGATCTGGGTGGGCCTGCCGCGCGCCGGCGAACACGAGCGGCTGCCGGTCAAGCCGCTGGTCGTGTACTTCCTCAGCGTCGCGTTGTACCTGATCCTGTTCAACGCGCTGCTGTTCGTCGACGCGATCCTGATCAAGCGGTTCACGACGATCTACTTCGCGGATCACGCGACCCAGCTCGCGCACTCGCTGGATTCGATCCCGTGGGTCTCGCGGGTGTCGGGGTACCGGGCGGATCCCAGCGTGCTCGCCGACGTCCAGAACGCGTACTACGCCGCGGTCCAGAACCTGGCGCGGCTGAGCTACCAGGCGATCATCGCCGCCACGTTCGTGGTGTTCCCGCTGGTCTCGCGGTCGACGTTCGCCGAGGATCGCGAGACCACGCGGCACTACATCCGCGTGACGTCGCGGTACTCGCTGATGTTCGCGATGGCGATCGCGGTGGTGATGGCGGCCAACCCCGCCGACGTGCTCGGCCTGGTGTACGCGCAGGACTACGTCTCGCTCGGCGCCTCGGCGCTGGTGCCGCTCGCGCTCGGCACGGTCGCGTTCTGCGTGATCGCGATCAACTGCACGATCCTCAACGGCGCGGGACTCACGCGCTCGGCGATCGCGGTCGCGGCGGTCACGCTCGGCGTGTCGTTCGTCGGTAACTGGATCGCGATCCCGATGGCGGCCGAGCGCGGTCGCGTGCTCGAGGTCGCCGCGTCGGTCAGCGGCAGCGCGATGGTGGTCGGCGCGATCGTGTCCGGGACGATCCTGTACCGGCGGTTCGGCGCGTTCGTGCCGGTGCTGAGCGGCGTGCGGATCGCGATCGCCATGGCGGTCGCACTCGTGGTCGGTCGCACGCTGCCGCTTCACGGCAAGCTGATGACGCTGGTCGAGGCGGCCATCGTCGGACTGTCCTTCCTCGCCACGCTGGTGATCACCGGCGAGCTCGGCAAGCGCGATCTCCAGGCGATCCGCGCGGCCCGCACGAAGAAATCCACATCCAACACCCCCGCGGAACCCGACTCGAACCAGGAGAAACCATGACGACACGACTGCTCGCGATCGCCGCGTGCGCGGCGGCACTCGGTGCGTGCGGCGCCGTGGCCCGAAACCCCGACTCGCTGGGCGACGCGATCCGCAGCTACAACGATGGTGTGCGGTGGGGGCGTTTCGGTGTCGCCGCCACCAAGATCCCGCCGCGCGAACGCTCGCAGTTCATCGACGACATGGACGAGCGCGCCGACACGGTGAAGATCACCGAGTACGAGATCGTCGACGTCGCTTCGACCAGTCCGCGCGAGGCCAGGGTGCGGCTCAAGATGTCGTGGTACTCGACCGATGAAGGCACGCTTCACGAGACCCGCGCCGAGCAAACCTGGGAGCGCCACGGCAAGGCGTGGTTCATGGTGGGCGAGGAGCGTGTTCGCGGGACCGCGATGCCGGGGCTTCCAGAGCCGGTCGAGACCGAGAACGATCCCGAAAAACTCGGAACTTCGCGTAGTTCTCGGCGCGCATCCGCTTCGGACGGAGGCGTGGGACGGGGTAACATTTCGCCGTAGAGGTGTCCCAGAGCGACTTCGTCCACCGGGGCCAGGCGCTGGTCAACTCCGGGCAGTTCCAGGAGGCAGTCAAGGTCTGCCGTCTGGGGTTGCTCGGTAGGCCGACCACCGTCGAGGGACGGGTCGTGCTCGGCCAGGCGTTGCTCGCGCTCAAGCGGTACGACGAGGTGCTCGCGGAGATGCGGGTCGCCCTCGAGCTCGATCACTCGTCGTTGATCGCGCAGGTGCTCAAGGGCGAGGCGCTCCTCGGAAAAGGCGACCCGCGCGGCGCCATCGAGGTCCTCGAGACCGCACGCGCACACGGCGCCGGCGATCCGCGGATTGCCGGGTTGATCGCGGAAGCGGAGAGCGTGCTGAGCGGCCCGTCGACGATCAGCGCGAGCCACCCGTCGGTCGGCTTCGTGGGCGGTGAACCCAAGATTGGCGACGACACTCGCAACTACCCCAACCGGGCGTTCGAAGACGACGGGGAGACCACGGGGGGCAACTTCGACCGGCCGACCTCGGTGTCGACGCCGGGGTCCATCAAACAATCCGGTCAGCGTTCCGCACGCGGTCCGGCATCGACGCCACCGCCCGGAGCGTTCGGTGGCGACAAGACCGGCACCGTCGAGGTCGATCCAGAGCTCGACGGCATCGAGATGTCGGGCGCGGAGGACTTCGGAGACGCGGTATCGCCTCCACCGTCGCGCCAGCAGGCAGCGGTGCCGCGCGGGCACGTGGTGCGCTCGACCCGCGGACCCCACGCCGACAAGGACAGAGACAAGGAGTTCGAAGAGATCTCGAGCGTCGAGCTCCTCGACGAGGACGACATGCTCGAGATCGACGAGACGCACCTGCCGCCCGACCAGCGGGGCCCGGGCCCCGGGACGCGCGTGCGCAACGCGGTCGACATGCCGTCGGGCCCACTCGATTCTCGAGGACGACCCACCACTCGCACAGGTCCTCGCCGGCGCACCGCACGTCATGGAGCGCGCCCGACCCGCGCAGCAGGCGATGGGCCGGACGATGCCGGGCACCGGTCCGCTCGCGGCCAAGCCCAAGGGCAACCCGATTGCCGCGGCGATGCCGACGATGGCGGCGCCCGCACCGTTACCGAATCCGGGGTTCCCGGGTGGAAACCCGATGGGACCAGGACCGGGACCGGGCCCGGGCCCCGGGTTCCCGAACGCTTCCGCGAACTACCCACCAGCACGAGCACCGGGACCGATGCAGCCGGGGCCTGGCTTCGTGCCGACCGCGCCCGCGGCGATGCCGACGATGGCGATCGCCCCCGACCCGCAACAGCCGTGGGGACAGCCGCAACCGCACCAGCCGCAACCGCAACCGCACCAGCCGCAACCGCAACCGCACCAGCCGCAACCGCAACCCGCGCCCGCGATGAGTCCCGAGCTCGCGGCGATGCTCGAGGGTGCGTCCGCCGACATGATGTCGCCGCCGAACACGTCATCGATGGCAGAGGGGCGCTCGCTCAAGACCGGGATGCGCAAGGGCCGGTCGAAGCTGGCGATCGCGATGTGGCTGATCGTCGGTGGACTCGTGATCGCCGGTGGCGTGTTCGTCGGATTCAAGTTCCGCGCGATCCGGTTCAGCAAGAAGATCGATGCCACGCGAGACATCGCGATCGATCTCGCGAGGGCCGATACCTGGAAGGGCTTGGTGCGGTCGCGCGATCGGCTCGCCGGCATCGCGCAGGCCTCGCCGACCTCCGACAACCAGGCCGCGTTCGCTCGCACTCGCGCACGGATCGCGTTCGAGTTCGGCGATGGCTTGGTCGACGCGAAGAAGTCGGTCGATTCGCTCTCGGGGAAGTCGGGGCTCGACATCGAGCTCGCCGACGCCTACGTCCAGCTCGCGCAACACGACGCCAAGGCCGCGCTGGTCGCCGCCCATCGCGCCGCGCAGATCGCGAAGGACGATCCGGCGGTGCTCTACGTCTCGGGACGCGCCGAGCTGATGGCCGGCGATCCGGTGTCGGCGCTCTCCGATCTCCAGGCCGCGGTCGCCAAGGAGCCCCGGCCGCTGTATCTGGTCGGGCTCGCCCTCGCGCTCGCCGCCGACGCCCGATGGAACGACGCGATGGCCACGCTCGACCAGAAGAAGGTCACCGACTGGTTCTCGGCACTCGATCCCGATACCGCGCGGGAGCTCAAGACCGAGGGCATCGAGGTCGACAAGCTGGCCGCCGATCATCCCGCGATCGCGATTGCTCGCGTCGAGATTGCGGTGGCGGGCGGCCGCCTCGGGGGCGACGAAGCCAAGAAGCTGCGCGCGCAGCTCGCCGACACCATCACCGAGGGCGGTCGCGGTCTCGACGACCAGCCGCGCGGCGTGTCGCCGGCGCAGCTCGCGTTCGCCTACCTCGCACTCTCGAGGATCGACTATCAGCTCGGCAGTACGACGGCACATCCCGATTTCGGCAAGGCGCTCGACGTCGGGCTCGATGCCCAGGGGTTCGCGGAGCAGGCGGCGGAGACCGCGTACTTCACCGGCGACTATGCCACCGCGGAGAAGGCGGTCGGCGCGGTGCTCAAGGAGTGGCCGGACAGCTGGCGGGCCGCCGTCACGCGCGCGCGGGTGATGCTCGTCGAGGGCAAGCCGCACGCCGCGATTGACGCGCTCGGCAAGGTCGATGTCGACCGGATCCCGGAGGCGCGCGTGCTGCGCGGCGAGATCCGGATCGCGCTCGGGGACCCGAGCGCGGCGATCGAGGACTTCGACGGTGCACTCGAGCACGCCAAGGGGTTCGAGCCGGCGATTGTCGGGCGCGCGTGGGCCGACCTCGCGATGGGGAAAGCGGACGCCGCGAAGAAGGAGATGACCACGTACTTCAAAGCTGCGAGTCCTCCGGATACCGCCTCGCCGGGTGTGCTCACCGTATGGGCGGCGATCCTGCAGACCTCGGCCGACCATCGAGCGGAGGCCAAGAAGATCCTCGAGAAGCTGGTCGCCGGTCCCGCCGGACCGTCGCGCCTGCGCGCCCGGCTCGAGCTCGCGCGCGTCGATCGAGAGCTCGGCGATCCCGCCGCCCAGGAACACTACATCAAGGTCCTCGAGACCACGGCGAACCCCACCATCAAGCTCGAGCTCGCGACCTACCTGATTGACTCGCAGAAGCCTCGCGAAGGGCGCGAGACCATCGACGCGCTCCTCGACAAGACGGAGAAACCAGGACCCGAGCTGCTACTCGAGGCCGCGCGCGCGCACATCCTCGATGGAGACAGCAAGGGCGCCGAGGGGATGCTCGACCGGGCCGAAAAGCTGCCCGGCGTGGTGCGGTGGAAGTACGAGCGCGAGCACGCCCGGCTGACCGTGCGACGGGGTGACATCGACGGTGCCGCGACCTCGATCGACAAGGCACTCGATGGCTGTGGCGCCGACGTCGAGACGTTCTTCCTCGCGGCCGAGATCGCCGCCGCCGACGACAAGCACAAGGCGCTGGGCGACAAGGTGAAGAAGCTGGTCGCGCGGCTCGGGAACGGTCCCGAGACCATGATCGTGAAGGCCAAGCTGCTCGGCAGCTCCGGTGATGTCGCGCGCGATCTGTACGAGAAGGCCAACGAGGCACTCGAGGCCGGCGCGCCGGCCCGCCGGCGTGCCCAGGCGGTGCTCGGCCGCGCGCTCGTCGTCTACTACATGAACCGGAAGGACGACCCGACGGCGATCGATCGCTTCGAGCTTGCCGTGACGCTCGACCCGTCGCTCTTCGAGGCCTACCTGTATCTCGCCGACCTGCAGGGCAAGAAGGATCGCAAGAAGCAGCTGGCGCTCGCGCAGAAGGCCGTGCGCTTCAACCCCGACAGCGTCGACGGGTGGGCGTTCGTGGCGACCGCGGCCCACGCGCTCCGCAACCGCAAGCTGTTCACCGAGGCACTGAGCCGGGTCGGTGCGCTGGCTCCCGACAGCGAGCAGCTCAAGGAGCTGCAGAAGCTACGCTAGTCGATCTCTGCGGCCCCGAGCACGAGGCAGACGCGACCTGATCACTGCATCGCGAAGATCACCGCGACCGCGGCACCCGCGGACAGCAGCAACATCACGATGATGATCAGCGCCCAGGGCGGCTTGCCTTCCTTGGCATGCACGCCGGTGCGTTCGGGCTCGAGCAGGTTCTCGAGCGACTCGATGTCACCGCTCGGCGGGATCGCCTTGCGATTGGCCGGTGGACGGCTCGCGCTGCTCGGGCGCGGCGGCACGCTCTGCTGCACGCCCAGCTCGCTGGTCCAGTTCGACGTGTTGACGAACGTGCTCGGGTCGAGGCTCATCGCGCCTTCGGCGGGGGTCGATCCGTCGGCGCCTTCGCCGTCGAGCAGCGACGTCATCTTGCGCATCTCGTCGAGGATCAGCCCGTCGATCAGCGACTCCTTGGGCTCCGCCGACCGCTTGCGCATCATCTCGACCTGGGTGTCGCGGACCAGGTTGGCGATGTCGCGCGCGGTCACCTTCATGCGGCGCGAGAACAGGTACTGGGCGAGGGCGTCGCCGAAGTCGGCGGCGCTCTGGTAGCGATCGTCGGGCTCCTTGGCGAGCGACTTGCGAACGATCTGCTCGAGCTCGGGCTCGATCTCCGGGTTGAGTGCGGCGATCGACGGGACCTTGGCCTGGCGAACGAGCTCGACGGTCTGATAGTCGGTCTCGCCGTAGAACAGCCGGCGGCCCGTGAACAGCTCCCACATGATGATGCCGACGGCGAAGATGTCGGCACGGTGATCGACCTCGAGCCCGCTGGCGGCCTCGGGGGACAGGTAGCTGAACTTGCCTTTGACGACGCCGGGGTCGGTCGACTCGATCTGGCTACTGGCCTTGGCGAGCCCGAAGTCCACGACCTTCACCTCGCCGTTCTTGGACAGCAGGATGTTGGGTGGGGAGATGTCGCGGTGGACGATGCCGAGCGGCTCGTTGGTCTCGGGGTGCTCGAGCGTGTGCGCGTACTGCAGGGCCTTGCAGGCCTCGATCATGATGTAGATCGTGTGGGCGATCTCGATGCGCTTGTTCTTCTGCTTCTGGCGCTCGATCAGGGCCTTGAGGTTGCACCCGTCGACGAACTCCATCACCAGGAAGTAGGCGTTGTCCGGCGTCTTCGAGATGTCGAAGACCTGGACGATGTTGGCGTGCTGGAGGAACAGCGAGAGCCGCGCCTCGTCCAGGAACATCTGGACGAACTTCTGGTTCTTCGTCAGGTTCGGAAGGATTCGCTTGATCGCGACCGACTTCTTGAACCCCTCCATCGACTCGGCGACACCGCGGAACACCTCGGCCATGCCGCCATGATCGAGACGTTCCGTGATCGTGTAGCGGTCGCGCATCCCCGACGGAGCGAGTCTACCAGAGGATTCGCTGGTGTAGCAAAGTCGCCCCCCGGGTGGCCGCTAGCCGGCGTCGGCTTCGACTTGCTCGTTCGCCGACTTGCATTCGAAGCAGAGCGTCGTCACCGGGCGGGCCATCAGGCGCTTGAACCCGATCGGCTCGCTGCAGGACTCGCACTCGTCGACCGTGCCGGCCTCGAGCCGCTGCATGGCGTCCCGGATCTTGGCGAGTAGGAAGGTTTCTCGGTCGTGCAGCCGGAGCTGGGTCGAGTAGATCTCTTCCTCGGTCGACTCGTCCATCGAGTCGCGGCCGATGCGATCGCGGTCGCGGTCCATCGTGAACTCGAGGGCGTTGTGGGCGTGCTTCCCCAAACGATCGAGGTCCGCCTGGAGGCGCTCTCGGAGCTTTGCGGTTTCCTCGGGGGTCAACATGGAATCCAGTCTACGAACCCCCGACGCGTCGTCAATGTGGAGCGGCCTTCGGACGTGGTGTTTTCGTCGAGCCATTCGTCGTGGTGGAACGACGCTTGCGGCGGCCGGGGTGTTTGGCGATCATCCCCGGTCGTCCCGAGGTCGCTGGCACGGGCCCCGGCGTTTATTCCCCGACCCGACCCGCCCCGACGTTTGTTCGCGATCTGCGCCCGGTCGATTCGTCCGAATGGATCGTTACCCGATCGCGTTCGTCTGACACAGACGTTTGCAGAGCCCGTGGCTCACGAGGGCGAAGACGAATCATGACCTCACTCAACCGCTGGAAGCTGGCCTCGGCCGTGTTCGCCGCGATCGCCGGCTACGCGCTGTTCTTGCGCGGTCCATCCCAGGACACCCCTGCCGCCGAGGCGGCCACCACCACCCGGTCGGGGGCGTTGCCCGCCTCCCTGCGACGTCCCCTCCGGATCTCGGCCGCGCAGGCCGGGATCTCGAAGGCCGACCTGGTCGAGCACCTGCTGGCGGCCAAGTCGCTGAAGGACGTCCGGCTGCTCGCCGACAAGCTCGGGATGGTCGGGGACGACGACGCGATCCGCGACGTCCTCCCGTTGCTCTCGGATCCGCGGGGTGGCGTGCCGGAGGCGATCCTGACCGCGATCGGTCGGATCGGAACCGAGCACGCGGTCGAGGTGCTCGCCGAACGCACCCGCGACGATCGGATCAGCGTGCGACACGCGGCGGTGCTCGCGCTCGGTCAGACCCGGAGCGAGGAGGCCGAGAGCCTGCTGATCCAGATCGCGCGCGATCCGGCCGATGCGACTCGCAACAGCGCACTGACCGCGCTCGGGCAGCTCGGTACCGACCGCGCGACCGAGACCCTGATCGGCCTCGCCGGCTCGTCCGATAGCTCGATCGCGTCCACCGCGGTGCTCGCCCTCGGAGCCACCGACAACCAGGCGGCCGACGCCGCGCTTCGCAAGCTGATCGATTCGTCCGACGTCCGGGTCTCGAACGCCGCGATGTCGGCGATCGACAACATCGATAGCGATCTGCTCGCGCGCCTGGGCAAGATCGCGAAGTCGGGCGATCCGATGCGCGCGCCGACGGCGCTCGCGGCGCTCGGCAAGGCCGGGACGGCGGGCCTGCCGGTGCTGCGCGAGGCTGCACTGCACGGCAACTACAACATGCGGTGGGCAGCGATCAACGCGATCGGCCAGATCGGCGGTCCCGACGCGGTCAAGACGCTGGGAAACATCCTCGACGCCGGCGATCGGTCGAGCGCGGGCGAGGCGGCGAGGGCGCTCGCCAACATCGGCGGACCCGACGCGCGCGACCTCCTGATCTCGAGCGCGCTCTCCGATCGCGCGCAGATCACGGGGGCGATCGACCAGCTGGCGCGACTCGACGGCGACGACGTCGACGCGGCCCTGCTCAAGATCATCAAGGATGGCAACAACACCGCCCGGCGTGCCGCGCTGCCGCGTCTGCTCCGCACCGGCAACGAGGACGCGCTGCGCGTCGCGGTCGACATGGCGACTCGCGGCTCGCGCTCCGATCGCTATCAGGCGATGAACCTGCTCGCCAACACGCCGACGCCGGCGGCCTGGGACGCGCTGGTCGACATCGCCGGGAAGGTCCACGGACAAGCCCGGGTCAGCGCGCTCGAGCTCCTCGCACAGCACCGGCCGTCCGACCAGGCGGTCGAGACGCTGCTCGGCGACTCGCTGTTCTCGGGGCGTCGCACCGAGGCGCAGTACGCCGCCGGCGTGCTCGGCCGCGTCGGCACCGAGCAGGCCCGACAGATGCTGCTGTCGGCGCTGACCGGCGACGACAAGAACCTGTCGGTCGCCGCCGCGAACGCGCTCGGTCAGAACGCCACGGATCCGGCGGTCAAGTCGGCACTGCTCGCCGCCGCGCGCGAGAACCCCAAGATCCGCGGTCAGCTGATGCAGCAGCTCGTGCGCCTCGGCGCGCCCGAGGGGTTGCGGCTCGCCGAGGACATGCTGTCGAGCACGCACCGCACCGGCGACGCGTCGTCGATCATCTACGCACTCGCCCAGAACGGAAGCGAGGGCGCCAAGCGCATCATCGAGCGGGCGCTGACCTCGAGCGACACCAACGTGCGGGTCGCCGCGATCTCGTCGCTCGGTCAGAGCCCCGACGACCGGTCGACCGCTCAGCTCGTGCGCCTGGTCCGCGACGGCGATGCCCGGGTGCGGGCGGTCGCGCTCAGCACGCTCGGCCAGATCGGGTCCGAGACCGCGAAGCGCGCCCTGATCGACGCCACCCAGGGTGGCAAGGCCGCCGACCGCATCGCCGCGCTCGGCGCGCTGGCCTCGATCGACGACCAGGACGCGAGCGAGCAGATCGCGCGGCTGATGCGTGACTCCGACACCTCGGTCGCACGTGTCGCGATCTCGTCGGCGTACTCGGGCGGCGCCGAGATCGATCGCGCGCTCCTGTCGATCGTCAACGACTCCGGTGCCGATGATGCGCTTCGTCGCGCCGCCGCCGGTCAGCTGCGTGGGCGCGGCACCGATCTCGACGACAGCACCGAGCAGGTCGTCACCAAGCTCGCCGGTCCGGCGCCCGAGTACGGGGGCTACGGCTACGGCGGGGGCTACGGCGCCTACGACGAGATCATGTAGGCGTCGTCCGACTTCGCTTCCGCGAGCCCCCCGGTCGCTTGTTCTAGGCCGGCACGAACACGCGAAACACGGTGCCCCCGCTCGGTGCGTCGTCGACATCGATCCAGCCGTCGTGCTCCTTGACGATGCCGGAGCACACCGCGAGCCCGAGGCCGGTGCCGCCTTCACCTTCCTTCGTCGTGTAGAACGGGTCGAAGATCTTCTCGCGGATCTCGGGCGGGATCCCGATCCCGCTATCGCGCACCGCCACGCAGACGAACTCTGCCTCGGCGTTCTTGCCTTCGAGGCCGGGGCGGGCGCGTCGCACCGACGTGGTCTCGACGCCGAGCGTGCCGCCCTCGGGCATCGCCTGAACCGCGTTGAGCAGCAGGTTGATCAGCACCTGCTGGAGGCGGTCGGCATCGCCGGCCACCGTCGGCACGGCGCCGACCTTGTCGACGTACGTCTTCACGCGAGCGTTCGCGAACTGTCCGGCCAACAGCTCCATCGTCGTCACCACGAGCTCGTCGACCCGGATCGCGCCGCGCTCGGCCGCACCCACCTTGCGCCGGGCGAAGTCGAGCAGGCGCTGGATGATGCGCGTGATGCGCGCCGTCTGCTCCGCCACGATCTCGGCGTTCTTCTCGACCGCTTCCGGATCCTGCGCCTTGCGGCGGATCGAGCGCGCGCGCCCGGCGATCACGTTGAGCGGCGTGCCGACCTCGTGCGCGATCTCCGCCGCGAGCTGGCCGATCGTCGCCAGCTTCTCGGTGTGGCCGAGGCGCTGTTCGAGTGCCAGCTTCGCCTCGTTCTGCCTCTCGGTCTCGTTGCGTGATTCGCGGAGCGAGAACGTCATCTCGTTGAACCGGGTCGCGATCGTTCCGATCTCGTCGTCGCGCTCGGACAGGATCACGTGCGACAGGTCTCCCTTCGCCACGTCGTCGATGCCGCCCAACAACTTCGTGATCGGTCGGCTCACGAACCGGCCCGCCAGCGCGCCTACCACGACCGTCGTCACCACCACGATCAGCAACACCAGCACGAGCGCCCGCGAGCGGTCGCTGCCCGACGACGCCAGATCGTCCGCGGGTCGCGTGATCTCGAGCATCCCCAGCACCGTGCGGTCCTGGTCGCGTGCCGCCAGCGCGCGCAGCGGCGTGTCGAAGTAGTACTCGTCGCCCTCGACATCCTCGAACGTCACCTGCGGCACCTCGAGCAGGGTGCGCAATCGCTTGAGCTGTGCCGCCGACACGTCCGCGCTCGGTAGCTGTGCCGCTCGCGCGGCGGGAATCACCTGCAAGCCCCAACCGCCGGCGGCCCTCCCGAGCTCGCGCAGCGTGGCGTCGCTCGGCGGCTTGAACGACCCCGCCGGCGTCTCCAGCGCGGCGCGTAGCACGGTCGAGATCGATCGCGCTTCGCGTTCCACACCCTCGCGGCGGGCAGCCGTCCGCCCGCGTAGATCGACCAGCGCGTACACCGCCGCGACGATCGCCACGGCCACGGCCGTGGCCACGGTGATGCGGGTCGCGACCTTCACGCCCGGAAGAATAGCCCCGTTGTCGTCACCGTGCCCGGTCTGCACCTCCGGGCGTGCGTCGGCCCTGTGGAACGATCACGTCGAGCGCGTGCCGTGTAGCGCCCCCGAGGCGCCGGACGTCAGTGCATGCCCTTGTCGGCGACCGACGAGATCTTCCCGCCCTTCCAGCACACGTCGTACGTGCGCGTGGTCATGCCGGACTTCGCGTCGAACGTGAAGCAGTCGCCGGTCTTGGCCGTGACCTTCGGATCCTTGAGGTCGTACATCTCCATGTCGTGCGTATCGAGGCCCTCGGCGCCGTGCTTCTGGAGCGCCGCCTCGACCCCGGTGTGCGAGCCGAAGCCGGACAAGAAGTCCTTCATCTCCGGGCTGACCTCGACCGCGGCGGCCTTGTCGTCACCACCACCACCACCTTCGCCCTTCTTGTCCTTGCCACAGGCGGCGAAGGGAAGTGCGAGTGCGAGCACGAGTGCGGGAATCACAGAACGAGTCATGAGGAGCTCCTAAAACAGATGGATATAGGAGCGGACGAGCCTACCCCCCCGATGTCGCACGCAGGTACCCGGGTCGGTCAGTGCGCGGAGGTGCTGCCGGCGACCGCGGGCGTGGCGACCCCGTCGGAATCGGTATCGTCGCGCCGCCCGGGCACGGGCTCGGAGCGCTCGCGGCGCATCGGCGACTTCACGGTGCCGTTGCCGTTCTTCTTGCGGTCGGACTTGTCGCTCTTGTCGGCGGCCTTGTCGTTCTTGTCGGACTTGTCGGAGCTCTTGTCTTTGTCCTTGTCCTTGTCCTTGTCGGACTTGTCGGACTTGTCGGAGCTCTTGTCCTTGTCCTTGTCCTTGTCTTTGTCCTTGTCGGACTTGTCGGAGCTCTTGTCCTTGTCCTTGTCGGACTTGTCGGACTTGTCGGAGCTCTTGTCCTTGTCCTTGTCGCCGTTCCGGATGGCCTCGCGCTCGCGCTCGAGCTCGCGCTCCTCGCGCCGCTTCTCGCGCAGGCGCCGCAGCCCGCCGACCATGATCTCGGCGATCAGCTGGTCGTATTCCATGCCGACCGCCTGTGCGATCAGGACGAGGTCGGAGTAGTTCGGAGTCAGGCCCGGGAGCGGATTGACCTCGAGGACGTAGATCCGACCCTCGTCATCCATCCGCATGTCGACGCGGGCGACGTCGCGGCAATCGAGCGCCCAGAACGTGGCGCGCGCGATCTTCTCCATCGCCTTCTGCTCGGCCTCCGTCAGCTTGGCCGGGCACTCGTAGTAGACGTACTCCTCCCACTCCTGCTTGACGCCGTAGTCGTAGACCGGCCGCGGGTTGTTCTTCTTCTTGAACTTGATCTCCATCGGCGGCAACACGCGGGGGCGCTTGTCGCCGAGCAGGCCGACGGTGAACTCGCGGCCGGCGATGTACTCCTCGACCAGCGCGGGCTGGCGGTAGTTCTCGATGCAGGCCTTGACCGCCGCCCGCAGCTCCTCCTCGCTATCGACCACGGAGGTCGACCCGATGCCCTTCGAGCTGCCCTCGGCGTTGGGCTTGACGATCATCGGGAACTTCATGTCGGGCGAGATGCGCTCGCGCGGCGACTCCCAGACCTGGAACTTCGGGGTCAGGATGTCGTGCTGGAGGAGCACCTTCTTGCCGAGTGCCTTGTCGAGCGCGATCGCCAGCGTGGCGGAATCGGAGCCGGTATAGGGGATCCCGAGCAGCTCGCACAGCGCGGGGACCTGGGCCTCGCGGTTGCGACCCTCGACACCCTCCGCGATGTTGAAGATCAGGTCGACATCGGCCTCGGCGAGCACCCGTGGTAGATCGGGCGTGGCCTCGAGGTGGACGACGATATGACCCTGTCGCGCGAGCGCGTTGGCGATCGCGATGATGGTCTCGGGCGGATCCCACTCGGCCTCGTCGTCACCCTTGTCCTGGCGCTTGACGTTGTAGGTGAACCCGATGCGGATCGGCTGCGACTTGCGCTGGCGGCCGGTCCGCGTGCCGAGCTGGCTCGCGGTGGCGAGCCCGGTGCGTAGCGCCGCCGCATTGAGAATCGCACCGATCGTGGCGTTGTAGGTGAGCCCGACCTGCGCGGTCGCCGCGAACAGGGACGACGAGCTGCTGAGCGCGGGCAGCGCGTTGACCTCGAGCAGGAAGATCCGGCCCTCCGAGGTGACGCGATAGTCGAGCCGCGCAACATCGCGCAACCCCAGGGTCTTGATGACATCGAGCGAGATCGAGCGCACGCGCGCCGCGACGTCACGCGGGATGTTCGCGGGGCAGCGGTACTGGACCTTGGTCGGATCGATGTTCTTGAGCCGGTAGTCGTAAATCGGGAACGACGGCCGGTCGTTTCCCGATCCCGAGTCCGTGATCACCTCGACCGGCGTGAGCAGGCCATTGTCGTGGCCGACCCCATCGATGAAGCCGATCGTGACGTCGACGCCATCGATGTACTCCTCGACCAGCACACCGTCTGGATATTGACGCAGTGCGGCCTTGAGCGCGGCCACGAGCTCGCGTGGCTCGCGGATCACGGACGAGTTGCCGCGAATGAAGTCGGCGCACCGCGGGTCGAACGAATAGATGCCCTTGCTCGATCCCTCGTGGTTGGGCTTCACGATCACCGGGAACGCGAGCCCGGCGCCGCGCTCGAGGATCGAATCGATGTTGCGCGGCGTGACCAAGACGCCTCGCGCGGTATCGATCCCGGCCTTCTGGACGAGGAGCTTGGTCAGCCATTTATCCAGTGTGATCGCGTTGATATACGCGTCGCTGCCGGTAAATGGGATGCCCAGCTCTTCGAACAGCGCGGGGTAGAACGCTTCGCGCATGCGGCCGCGAGTCGTGCTGTCGCCCTCGGCGGTATTGAAGATGATGTCCGGATCGATCGCCTCGAGACGCTCGAGCAGATTCGAGGCGGACCCCGACACCTCGACCCGTTCGACCTCGTGCCCAGCACCTTCGAGTGCGGTGGCGATCGCGCTCACCGTCTCTGCACTGTCGTACTCGGCCTCTTTCTCGGTTTCGCGAACGTCGGTGAGACGCAAATTGTGAGTGAACGCGACCTTCATAGAGTTCCCACTCTCTAGCAAAGCGGTGTGACACCGTAACAGTCAAGGAAAAGTCACGCGTGGTCCCGTGACGTTGCGACTCGCGAGACCGGATCGCGCGGTCGATGCGTCTGTAGATGGTGAAGCACTTCGCGAGCGAATGGGTCATAACAACGTCATGCGTCGGTTCTGTGCGCGCTTGTTTGTCACCGCGATGTCGATGACGACCGCGATCGCGTGTCACGGCACGCGCGGCACCACGACACCGCACGCGGTCACGGATTCGTCGCCGGTGACACCCGCGAGAGATCTCGCCGCCGCGAAACAGGCTGCGAAGCAGATCGAAGGCGACAAGCTCGCGGTCGCCGACCCACGTGTGGTGAATCTCGACATCATCCGCATCAACGCGACGCGCGGACCCGGTGGCGACATCGAGACGACGAGCGTCGCGACCGCCGATCTGTTCCGCGAGGCGGGCGAGGCGGTCACGGCAGGCCGCGTAGAGGACGCGATGGCCCGCTATCGCCAGATCGTCGCCGAGTTCCCCGCGTCGCTGTACGCGCCGGTGTCGCTGTTCAACGTGGCCGCGTTGCAGGACAAGCTCGGCGATCGCACCGCCACGATCGCCACGCTGCGCGACCTGATCCGGCAATATCCGCAGTCCCACGAGTCGATCGAGGGCCACCTCTACATCGCGGCGCTGCAGGCCGAGAAGGATCAGTGGGCAGACGCGCTCGCGACACTAGATGGCTTGCTCGCGCGTCCCAATCTGACCTATGCGGACCGGGTGGAGGCGTTCGCGCGCCGCGGCTACGTCCAGCTCGAGATGTCGCGCGATTCGGAGGCCGCGACCTCGCTCGCGTCCGCGATCGATGAATGGCGCAAGGCTCCGCGCATCGATGACACCTACTACATCGCGATGGCGGCCTACTATCAGGGCGAGCTCGCGCACCAAAAGTTCCTCGCCGCACCGATCCGGCTGCCCGATGCGACGCTGTACGCTGACCTCCAGCACAAGCGTGACCTCGCCGTGGTCGCGTACGACCACTGGAAGGACTCGCTCCACTACAACGATCCGTACTGGGGGACCGCGGCGGGTTATCAGATGTCCCAGATCTTCGTGGAGCTCTGGGAGGCCACGGTGAAGGCGCCGTTCCCGACCCAGCTATCGTCGACCGCCCGCGACAAGTACATCGAGGAGGTTCACGCCCGGATGCGAGAACACCTGACCAAGGCACTCGACGGACACCGCATGAACCTCGAGCTCGCCAAGACCTACGGGGTCGAGACGTCGTGGAGCCGGGGCAGCGCGATCCGGGTCCCCCAGGTGTTCGAGATGCTCCAGCGCGATTCGACCGGGAGCTTCGTGAGACCGGGATCGACGATCTCGCCCCCTTCAAGTGGCCCACACGCCTCGAATTGAAAGTTTCTCCGTTGACGACCCTCGAGGTGTCGTCTATACGTCTTCGCCTTCGTCCACTAGCCAAACGAGGGGATAACACGAGGAATTTGCTGGCGTAGCTCAACCGGTAGAGCACCTGACTTGTAATCAGGAGGTCGCGGGTTCGAGTCCCACCGCCAGCTCCCTACCTATAGATCCGGAGGAATGCCCGAGCGGCCAAAGGGAGCAGACTGTAAATCTGCCGGCTCATGCCTTCGGTGGTTCGAATCCACCTTCCTCCACCAAGCGGGTGTAGCTCAGTTGGTAGAGCTCCAGCCTTCCAAGCTGGTTGTCGTGGGTTCGAGTCCCATCGCCCGCTCTGCAAACGAACCGTGAATCCGTCGACTCGGAATGAGTAGCGGGCAGATTGAGTGGCGGCACGGTTCGAGGTAACAACGTCCGCGAAGAAGTTCGCCCTCTTAGCACAGTGGCAGTGCACCTCCTTGGTAAGGAGGGGGTCCCGAGTTCAATTCTCGGAGAGGGCTCGGAGAAAAAAAGGCCATGTCGAAAGAGAAATTCGTCCGCAACAAGCCGCACGTCAACATCGGAACGATCGGTCACGTCGACCACGGCAAGACGACGCTGACCGCCGCGATCACGAAGGTGCAGGCGTCGAAGGGCTTCGCGAAGTTCACGGCCTTCGACATGATCGACAAGGCACCGGAAGAGAAGGCTCGCGGCATCACGATCTCGACGGCACACGTCGAGTACGAGAGCGACAAGCGCCACTACGCGCACGTCGACTGCCCCGGCCACGCGGACTACATCAAGAACATGATCACGGGCGCCGCGCAGATGGACGGCGCGATCCTCGTGGTCAGCGCGCCGGACGGCGCGATGCCGCAGACCCGCGAGCACGTGCTGCTCGGCCGTCAGGTCAACGTGCCGGCGATCGTCGTCTACCTGAACAAGTGCGACATGATCGGCAAGGGCGACGAGGAGCTCCTCGACCTGGTCGAGATGGAGCTTCGCGAGCTGCTCACGAAGTACCAGTACCCGGGTGACGACACGCCGATCGTCCGCGGCTCGGCGCTCAAGGCGCTCGAAGGCGAAGACAGCGAGTACGGCGTGCAGTCGATCCAGAAGCTGATGGACGCGTGCGACTCGTTCATCCCCGAGCCGAAGCGCGAGGTCGACAAGCCGTTCCTGATGCCGGTCGAGGACGTGTTCACGATCACCGGTCGTGGCACCGTCGTCACGGGCCGCATCGAGCGTGGCATCGTCAAGGTCGGCGACGAGCTCGAGATCGTCGGTCTCGGCGAGAGCCGCACGACGACCTGCACCGGCGTCGAGATGTTCCGCAAGCTGCTCGACGAGGGCCAGGCGGGCGACAACGTCGGCGTGCTGCTCCGCGGCACCAAGCGCGAGGAAGTCGAGCGCGGGATGGTGCTGTGCAAGAAGGGCTCGATCGCGCCGCACACCAAGTTCGAGGCCGAGGTCTACGTCCTCAAGAAGGAAGAGGGCGGTCGCCACACCCCGTTCTTCAACGGCTACCGGCCGCAGTTCTACTTCCGCACCACCGACGTGACCGGCACCTGTGCGCTGCCCGAGGGCACCGAGATGGTGATGCCGGGCGACAACATCAAGATCAACGTCGAGCTGGTCGGCGCGATCGCCTGCGAGGAAGGCCTCCGCTTCGCGATCCGCGAGGGTGGCCGCACCGTCGGCGCCGGCGTCGTCACCAAGATCACGACCTAGTCGTCGTCATCGTCGTTATCGATCACGCGCGGGTGTTCGCCGCGCGTGAAGCTATCGCGCGACGGTCGTCCAGTGGCCGCGCATGCCGATGTTCGTGGCGGTCGTCATCGTCTTGACCACCGCGCCGGTGGCTTCGTTGATCTCGTCGATCTTCTCGGAGCGCTTGCTGCTCTCGCGGCGGTGAATCCAGACCTTGCCGTCGATCACCGAGATGCCATCGGACACGAACGGATAGGGGACGGTCGTCAGCGATCCGTCGTTCGGATCGTAGACATCGATCACGTTGTCGAACGCGATCCACACGCGGCTGTCGGAGGGGGCGACCACGGCGCCCATGCCGCGGACGGCCGTCGGTTCGTTGACGACCTGGGTTTCGAACCCGGTCTCGGTCGGGTGGACGAGCGTGAGGGTTCCGGAATCGCGGCCGACCACGGCGATCCCCGCGGTGGTGCCGGAACCGAAGTAGGTCGCGGAGCGCAGGCGTCCCGAGATCCCGACGTCGAGCGCCTCGACGATGTCCGGGGTCTCCGGCAACAGATCGATCGGGGTCATGCTATCGAGGTCGACCAGCGCCAGGCCCGACGGGAGAGGGATCGCGAGCTGGGAGCTGTCGGGTGAGAGTCCGGGGAGCGGGAAGCCGCGCGAATCCTCGAACGGCAGGGTCACCTTGCTCTTGATGTGGAGTCCCTCGTCCAGCCGGACGACGGTGACGGGCCCGCTGCTGCGACGTGTCCCGAACTTGAGGAGCGCGATCTCCTCGGACCCCGTCGAGAGCAGAGCCTGCACCGCCCCGTCGTCGAACGCCAGGCTGGAGACCAGGGTCCGCGTCGTCATGTCGATGCGCGCGATGCCATGACTGCTCGCGACGTCGACGATGTGCTGGCCGACCGCGAGCGACGGCCGCATCCGACCACCGACACGCCCCTGGGGTCCGGTGAGCCCGGCGTCGAAGTCCAGCGACTGGCCGGAGCCGAAATCGCGGATCTGGATCATGCCGCGCGTCGAGCCGCGCGCCGCCACGATCGCGGGGTGGGTGGCGAGCGTCAGATGGATCGACTCCGTGGTGGTGGCGGTCAGTCCGCCCATGGTCAACGTGGTGTCGATCGTCGTGTGGGGGGCGAACATGTTCGGCCCGAGCGTCTTGAACGGGTGGCCGTCGGCGGTGCCACTCGGCGAGGTCAGCGATGTCGACGTCGTGGTCACGACCTCGAGCTTCGGGTTCTGCAGGTAGCGCTCGGTATCGTTCGTGATCGATAGGTTGAGGGTGAGGTTCGTCGAGGCGTGGGACGCCGTCGCGGTGACGGTGAAGTGATCGGGCGCCTGGACGACCGTCGCGGTGTCGGTCGCGAGGGCGACATCGACCTGGAGCGTGGTCGCACCGATCGAGAGCTCGCCGAGCGCGGCGACGGGCCGCGAGTAGTTACCGAGGTCGTCGTAGGTCCACGCCACGTAGCGCACCGGTCCCGGAGGCCGGTCGGGATCGTGGAACTCGGTCATCGTGCCGTTCGCGACGATCTCGAGTGACGGGGAGAGCATCGTGCCGGGGGCGACCGTGGATCCCGGGTCGGGGTCGGCGTCGACGAGGTCGTGGACGCGCGCGATCACGGTCCCCACGTAGTCGGGGTCGGTCGGATTGGCCCATGTCAGGTCCGCCGTCGTGTCGGTGAATCCGAGGCTCAGGTTCGCGACCCGCGCGGGGGCAACGTTGTCGGAGTCGTAGGTCGCGGTGCGGACCGCCTCCTGATTGCCGGCGAGATCGACCGAGAGGTACTTGATCGTCGTGTTCTGCGCGATGCCGACGACCGTGGCTCGATCGCGATGTGGAGGGTCGATCGTGGGATCGGGGTCGCGCCCGTCGGTGGTGAAGTAGATCGTCGCGGGCTCGCTCGACGTCAGCGTCACCAGCGTGGGCAATGGATCGCGCGTCCGTGCGCCATCGGGCGAGATCGTCGTGACCGGTGCGTCGTGATCGTCGGGATCGTAGGGGACGCAGTTGTTACCGTCGCGGAACGTGCCGTCGGTGCACTCGACCTTGCTACAGCCGGTGGTGGCCACGAGTGCGACGACCGCGGCGAGGAGTAGGGTCCGCATCAGAACGGGCTCCTGACGACGTGGTGCCCCTGGAGGCTCGCGATGCCGTCGATCTGGTTGAGCTGGGTGCCGTCGGCGAGATCGAGCACGACGATCGCCCGCGGAGTGCTGCACGACTCGGTGTAGAGCTTGCCGTCGTAGACCTCGGCCAGCCTGCACTTGGTGTCGTCGGTCAGCGGCGTCGCCCCCGGGTCCGTGAGGTCGACCTTCGCGATGCCGCCGGATCCGCGCGCGATCCACACGAAGCTCGGGTCGGGCCACACGGCGCGCACGACCTTTCTCCCGGTCGAGAGCGGTGTCGGGATCGGGTCCATCTTGGCGGTGCCGTCGAGGCCGAACGTCTGGATCTGCTCCCCGACCATCGCGAGCTGGGTGCCGTCGGGCGAGAACGTCGCGACGTTGGCGCGGAAGCCCGGCATGATCTGGCCCTTGATCGTGAACGACGAGATGTCGACCAGGATCGCGCCGGCGCTGAGCCCGGTCGCGATCGCGAGCGTCTTGCCGTCGGGGGACATCTCGAGGCTGCGGTTCCTGCTACTGCCGAGCGATAGCCGGCCGGTGATCGTCAGCGTCGCGGCATCGAGTCGTACGAGCTCGGCGTCGGTACCCGCGGCGTTCTGGTTGGCCCTGCGCGGGTGCTGCGCGGAGGCAAGCGCGTAGACCGTCGATCCGCTGGGATCGAGCACCAGCTGCGGGATGTGGGCCTTGTCCGGCTTGACCGTCACGGTGCGCACTCGCGCTCCGGTGATGAGGTCGTACGCGCTGACCACACCACCGGCGCGGTCGCCGGTGATCACCCGACCGTCGGGGGTGATCGCCATCGAGTACGACTGTCCGGTCGAGCCGCTCTGGCACAGGGTCGCCGTCCCGAGCTGGCGCAGGAACACGCCGGTCACGTCGTCGGCGATCTGGCCGGCGCTCCGATCGGAATCGCGCACGGTCGCGGCGACCGCGCGGTTGTCGCGAAACGCGAACGCCAGCGACAGCTGCGCGTTGGCCGCGACCCCGGTGAAGGTCAACGACGCGACGCTCGCGCCGAGCGGGGCGATCGCCGGCGCCAGCTGGCGGAACCCGACGGGACCGTTGCCGATGTCGAGCGTGCCATCCGCGGTGAACGTGAACCCCGTCTGCGCGCTGGTGAGCAGGAGCTTGGGCGCGAACAGCACGCGCGACGTCGTGTTCTGGACCGTCACCTTGAGCGTGAGCGTGGACGCCGAGGAATCGTAGATCGCGGTCGCCGAGACGCCCAGCACCGACGGTTGCGTCACCGCCACGGTCTCGTTGGCGACGTCGACATCGAGCTGCATGGTCTGCTCGGCGAGCGGCACGACGACGTAGTCGCCGGCGGTGGCTCCATAGTTGAAGAGGTCGTCGAACGGCCACGCGACGTAGCGCACGAGGCCGGGCGTGACGGGAACCGTCTCGGCGAACGAGGTCGCGCCGCTGTCGGTCGAGACCGCCACCACCGTCGCCCCCGCGACCGTGTCGCCCACCGCGTACTCGCGACCCGACTCGGGGAGTCCGCCGAGCCGGCCCTCGACGCGGGCGATGAGCACACCACCGGGGCGAGGATCGTCGGCCGGGGTCCAGGTGAGCGTGCGGGTGTCTCCCGCCAGCGCGAGCTTGAAGTCGGCCGGCGCCCCCGGACCGTCGCGATCGATCACCCACAGCCGGACCTGTTCGGGGCTCGCGTTCCCGGCGAGATCGACGGCGAAGTACCGCAGTTGCGCGTCGTCGGGCACGTTCGGGATCACGACCTCGTCGAGTCCCTGGTCGCTGTCGGTGGTCGGCGACGTGCCGTCGATGGTGTAGTAGATCGTCGCGGGCTCGTCGCTGGTGAGGCGTACGGTGCCGACCTCCCGCGTGTACAGCGGCGGATCGACGGTGATCGTCGGTGGCGTCTTGTCGAACGGATCGACGGCGACGCACTTGTCGCCGAAACGCAGCAACCCGACACACTCACCCTGTCTGCAGCCCATGGCCGCGAGGAGGAGGAGAAACAACAAGCCCCAACGCATCACGTCCAGGATCGTCCGTCTCGACGAATTAGTCCACGCCGATGAGCGGCAGATCCCAGGTACTCCGATGTGGGGATTCGGGTGACTAGCAGCACCGAGGTTACGTTTGTTATCCTGAGAATAGTGGTCGCCGGTAAACCGCAAGGGGATGCGGTACCCCCAAAATCGAGTCCTCAGTTCGATCTGCCTCCCGGCACGATGCTCGGGAAGTACGAGATCGTCACGAAGCTCGCGATGGGTGGGATGGCGGAGATCTATCTCGCGCGACTGAGCGGCACCGCCGGGTTCGAGAAGATGGTGGTGATCAAACGGATCCTGCCGACGGTCGCGAACGATCCGAAGTTCGTGCAGATGTTCCTCGACGAGGCGCGCCTCGCGGCGACGCTGCGCCACCCGAACATCGCCGACGTCTACGAGGCCGGCGAACACCAGGGCGCGCCGTTCTTCACCATGGAGTTCGTGCACGGGCAGGACGCGCGCTCGCTCCGGATCGCCGCGCGCAAGCAACGCACACCGGTGCCGCTCTCGATCGCGCTCGCGATCGTGCACGGGATGGCGAGCGCGCTCGACTACGCGCACGAACGCACCGGCCCCGATGGCGTCAACCTCGGTCTCGTTCACCGCGACGTGTCGTCGAGCAATGTCCTGATCAGCTACCAAGGTGCGATCAAGCTGATCGACTTCGGTATCGCGCGCGCGACCAGCAACGACGCCAAGACCAAGACCGGCACGCTCAAGGGAAAGATCCCGTACATGTCGCCGGAGCAGTGCCGCGGCATGCCCCTCGATCGTCGAAGCGACCTGTTCTCGCTCGGCGTCGTGTTCTACGAGCTCACCGCGGGCCGGCGGCCGTTCATCGGCGACACCGACTTCGCGATCATGGATCAGATCGTCTACCAGGGCGCGAAGCCGCCCTCGCAGGTGCTGCGCGGGTATCCCCCCGAGCTCGAGAACATCGTGATGCGGCTACTCGCGCACCGTCCGGAGGATCGCTACCAGTCCGCCGACGACATGTTGCAGGACCTCGAGCCGTTCATCGCGGGGCACCGGTTGTTCGTGACGCCGAAGCAGCTCAGCCGCTACATGCGGTCGCTGTTCGACGAGCAGATCCAGGCGTGGGATGCCGCCATCGAGGAAGGCAACACCGTCCACTTCAGCCGGCCGAGCAATCCGAGCGCCGATATCCGGATGACGCCGGTGTCGTCGTTCCCCGTGATCGCGCCGCTGTCCGAGCAGATGGCGGCGGTCGAGAGCGGACCGATCGCGGTCCCGGGCGAGATCCCCACACAAGCGTCGGGACCGGTGCGCGCGAACCCCACGCCGCTGTCGATGCCGATCATCGCACCGCCCGTGGCGCCTCGGGCGTCGGAGCAGACCGGGCCGATGATGCCGTTCGCACCCGACACCAACGTGCGGCGCCGCGGCTGGATCGTGCTGGTGTTGGTGCTGTTCGCGATCGTGTTCGTGTCCGGCGGCTACATCGCCTACCGCGTCATCGGCGCGCCGCCCCCCGACGACGTCGCCGAACCGGCGCCGTCCACCACGCCACCGATCACGCGACCGACGAGCGCTCCCATCGCACCGGCGGCGGCGACCGTGACGCCACCGCTGGTCGCTCAGCCCGACACCGAGGACACCACGGATCCCGAGGACACCGCGGATCCCAAGGACACCGCGGATCCCGAGGACACCGACAACAGGGATGGCTCGGCCGCGGCGAAGGTGCCCGAGAAGCCGGCGGGGGCCGTCGCGACCGGCTCGGCTGCGCCGGTCGCTCACCCCGTCGTCAATCGTCCGGTGCGACGATGGCGTCGACCCGTGCGGCCGGTCGCGAAGGTGACTCCGGTCAAGCCGAAGTCCGACAAGCCGAAAGATCCGGCGACCAAGACCGACCCGAAGGACCCGAAGAAGGACCCGAAGAAGGACCCGACATGGAAAACAGGCGACTCGCCGTTCTTGCCGTGATGGTCGGGTTGTTCGCGTCGCGTGCTCGGATCGCGACGGCCGGCGACCACACGGAGCTCGCGCACCAGCTGTTCCAGCTCGGCATCGAGGAGTACAAGGCGAAGAACTACGCGTCCGCCGCGTCGTCGATGTCGAAGGCCTACGAGCTCGCGCCCGAGCCCGGCACGCTCTACGCGCTCGCCCAGTCCGAGCGCATGGCCGACAACTGCAAGGACGCGATCACGCACTACACCAAGGTGCTCGACACCGCGAAGGAGCCCAAGACGATCGAGGTCGTGAAGCAGAACCTCGAGCTGTGCCGTCAGATCGAGCGTGGCGAGAAACCGGTGGCGAAGGCGAGTGTGGCCGAGGTCGAACGCCGCGACGCGCCGGTGATCCAGGTCCGCACCGTGTATCGAACCCGCACCGAACAGCGCAGCAACAAGCTCGCGATCGCGCTCTATACGGTCGGTGGGATCTCGCTCGGTGGCGCGGCGACGACCTACATGTTGTCGCGGTCGACACGCAAGGACGCCGATCGCGCGCAGTCACTGGCCGACTACAACGATCTGTTCGATCGCGCGACGCTCCTGCGCAACATCGCGATCGGCGCCGTTGGCGTCGGCGTGGCGTGCGCGACGTGGGCGACGATCCGCATGATCCGCGGCACCGGGAAGTCGAGCAAAGAGAGCCCGAACCGGATCGCCATCTGGCCGACGCACAACGGCGCGATGGTCTCGCTGACGTTCTAGCGGCGCCTACTTCGTGAAGCGGACGTGCCAGACGGTGGTCTGGTAGTGCGGGATCGCGACCCGGACCTCCCAGGCGCCTTTCGGATCCTTGGGAGACAGCGACCAGCTGTGCTCGATCCAGCCATCGATGCACGCGGCGTAGTCGTGCGTCGTCGCGATCCGACCGTTGCCACCGATCGTGGTCTCGGGGAGCTCTTCTGGATCGAACGTCCAGTCCCCCGGGGACGGGAGGGTCATGGTCTCGGTGAACTCGACCGGCTGGTGGCAGGGCAGGCGGATCCGCCAGCCGAACTGCTTTCCGGCCACGAACCCGAGCTCGCGCAGGTGCATCCACCGGCCACGCTCGTCGACACGACCGAACATCGCTCGCTCGGGTTTCGGGAGTGTGGCGGGCGATGGGACATGTCGGATTTCGGGGGCGGGCGCGGTCCGCGGGCATCCTGCGAGAAGCGTGATCGCGCCAGCGAGAGCCGACTCCGAGAGCCGCTCGAACACCGGTCTGGAGGCGCGCATATTGTGTTGCATCATGTACTTGCCAGATGTTTTCAACTGGGGTACACGTCCGCTTCTGTCCGCACAGCACAGGAGTACCCAGGCGAAGGCATAGCTAAGTCAGCGAGATATTTAGGGGAGTAGCTCAATTGGTAGAGCATCCGTCTCCAAAGCGGAGGGCTGCAGGTTCAAGTCCTGTCTCCCCTGCCAAAGTCTAGAGAGAAGTCGACAGCGAGTACATCGTGGCCCAGCAGCAAGACAACGCGCCCAACAAGCCAGTTCACCTCATCTACCTCTGCGGTGCGGTGATCCTGTTCTATGTCCTGCAGTGGACGATCGATTGGGTGTGGGGCTACTTCTGGCCGCAGTCCCTCCCGAGCGAGTTCACGCTGACCATGATCTCGGCAGTCACCGCGGTGGTTGCCGGCATCGTGATGTATCGCAGTGACAAGTACTACAACCTCGCCAACGAGGTCGCGAGCGAGCTCAAGAAGGTCACCTGGCCCAACGCCCAGGAGGTCCGCTCGGCGACGATCGTGGTGATCGTCATGGCGATCATCTCGGCCGCGGTCCTCGGCATGTTCGACATGGTGTGGTCGAACCTCACGGAGCTGGTGTATGGCTAACATGGGCGACAACACGTTGAGTCCCGACGACGACGTGTCGCCGGTCGATCCCGTCGAGACCTCCGCTGCGCCGATCGAGGCGCCGGCGGCTGCGTCGCCGACCAATGGTGCGCACGAGGGTGCCGAGGCCGAGTCCTCGGACGCCCCGGCTGCCGCCGCGCCGGTCGCGGAGAAGAAGTGGTACATCGTGCACACCTACTCGGGGCACGAGAACAAGGCGAAGCTGACCCTCCTCGAGCGAGTCCGGAACGCGAATCTCAACGACTACTTCGGCGACGTGCTGGTGCCGACCGAGAGCGTGATGGAGGTGGTCAAGGGCCAGCGCCGGACCACCACCCGCAAGTTCTTCCCGGGCTACATGTTCGTGCAGATGGCGCTCGACGACCGCACGTTCCACCTGGTCAAGAACACGCCCAAGATCACGGGGTTCCTCGGCGGAACCAAGCCGACCCCGGTGCCCGAGCGCGAGATCCATGGCGTCCAGACCAACATCAACGAGGGCAAGGCCAAGCCGAAGGCCCGCGTGGTGTTCGAGGCCGGGGATTCGGTCCGCGTGATCGAGGGTCCGTTCGCGAACTTCCAGGCCAAGGTCGAGGAAGTAAAGGCCGACAAGCAGAAGCTCAAGGTCTCGCTGTCGTTCCTCGGCAGGCCGACCACGGTCGAGCTTGACTTCGCCCAGGTCGAGAAAGCATAAAGCGTCCTCGCTCAGCTCCTGGCGTTGACCGGAGGCGAGAGATGCCCCCGGCCGAGCGAGCGCGAGAGGTTTCGAGATGAAGAAGGTCACCGCGATCATCAAGCTCCAGTGCCCCGCCGGTAAGGCGAACCCGGCTCCGCCGGTCGGCCCGGCACTTGGCCAGCACGGGTTGAACATCATGCAGTTCTGCAAGGAGTTCAACGCGCGCACCGCTCAGCAGGGTGACCTGATCATCCCCGTGCTGATCACGGCGTATGCCGACCGTAGCTTTACGTTTGTCACCAAGACGCCGCCGGCGTCGATCCTGCTCAAGAAGGCCGCGAAGCTCGACAAGGGCTCGAGCGAGCCGAACAAGAACAAGGTCGGCAAGGTGACGCAGAAGCAGGTCCGCGAGATCGCCGAGCTCAAGCTCCCCGATCTCAACACCACGAGCGTCGAGAACGCGATGAAGTCCGTCGCGGGCACCGCTCGCTCGATGGGCCTCGATGTCGTTGACTGACGCGCCCTTCTAGGCGCGAGGGTTTGTGTGCGCCGTTAGGCGCTTGACGATCGACCCTGGGAGCGTGGCTTGGCGCCACGCGCTCGAACCAGGCAGGAGTCACCATGGCAGGAAAGAAGTACAAGAAGGTCCTCGAGAGCTTTGACCAGAGCCGCAAGTACTCCGTGAAGGAGGCCAGCGAGATGGTCGCCAGGACGAAGATCTCGTCGAAGTGGGACGAGACCGTCGACGCCAGCGTGCGTCTCGGCGTCAACCCGAAGTACGCCGACCAGATGGTGCGCGGTTCGGTCGTGATGCCCGCGGGCACCGGCAAGACCAAGCGCGTGCTCGTCATCGCCAAGCCCGACAAGGCCAAGGAGGCGCTCGACGCCGGTGCCGACTTCGCGGGTAGCGACGAGTACATCAAGAAGATCAGCGAGGAGAACTGGTTCGACTTCGACACGCTGGTCGCGACGCCCGACATGATGGTGCAGGTCGGCAAGATCGGTCGCATCCTCGGCCCCCGCGGCCTGATGCCGAACCCGAAAGTCGGTACCGTGACCCCCGATGTCACCAAGGCCGTGCGCGAGCTCAAGGCCGGTCGCGTCGAGTTCCGCGTCGAGAAGGCCGGCATCATCCAGACCCCGATCGGCAAGGCCTCGTTCAAGCCCGAGGCCCTCGCGCAGAACCTGACGGCGCTGCTCGAGGTGCTGCTCAAGCTCAAGCCGGCCACGGCCAAGGGCACCTACATGAAGTCGGTCACGATCTCGACCACGCACGGTCCGGGCATCAAGATCGACACCGCCCCGTTCGCAGCGTCGAACTTCGCCGCGGAGTGACCCCATGATCATCCGCGTAGTCGACAAGATCTGGAACGACTCCTACGTCGCCATGATCGACGGCGAGCCCGAGGTCTATCGCTGGCGCAAGCTCGCGAACGAGCAGGCGAAGGGCGCGACCGTGGTCTGGGATGTCACGAAGCCCCTTGGCTACGACGACGAAGTTCGCTATACGCCAGTCAGCCGTTAGGCGACCACCCGGAGCTAGATCCAGGACGACGCTTTCACCAACAACCTTGTCGAAGACCGCAGGTGGCTCTGCCGTAAATCCTGCGTAGACGAGTGGCACTCGTACCGGCCCGGCCGGTGATGAAAACCCTCTCGTCGTCGAGAGGGTTTTTCGCGTTTCGAGCGAAGGAAGAACCAACCATGGACAGGACCCAGAAAGAGCAAGTGCTCGGCGAGATCAAGGAGGCGTTCTCGAACGTCGCCTCGGTCGTGATCGCCGACTACCGCGGCGTCACCGTTCCGGTCGTCACGACGATGCGCGACGACTTCCGCAAGGCGGGGTGTCACTACCGCGTGCTCAAGAACTCGCTGGTCAAGATCGCGATCAAGGACTCGCCGATGGAGCCGATGTCGAGCCTGATGGTCGGCACCACCGCGGTGATCTGGACCGAGGGAGAGACCCCGCAGACCCCGGCGCAGCTCGCGCTCAAGTGGGCCCGCGAGGAGCCCAAGTTCCAGATCAAGGGCGGCTTCTTCGAGGGCCAGGTCCTGGACCTCGCCGGCGTCGACGCGCTGTCGAGGATGCCGGGCAAGCCCGAGATGCGCGCCTCGATGCTGATGACGTTCCTCGCGGCTCCGCAGGAGTTCGTCGCGCAGATCGCGGCGGGCCCGCAGAACTTCGCCTACCTCCTCGACGCTCGCAAGCGGGCGCTCGAGACCGGCGCCTAAGCAGCGCCACCACCCCACGTTTTCTAACCACCGTTACTGCAACAAGGAAAAGCTCATGTCGCTCTCTCAGGATGATGTCATCAACTACCTCTCGAACCTCACCGTCATGGACCTCGTCAACCTGACGAAGGCCCTCGAGGACAAGTGGGGCGTCAAGGCGGCGCCGGTCGCCGTTGCGGCGGCTCCCGCGGCGGGCGCGGCTCCGGCGGCTGCGGCCGAGGAGAAGACCGAGTTCACCGTCGTGCTCAAGGCCGGCGGCGGCAACAAGATCGGCGTGATCAAGGTCGTCCGCGAGGTGACCGGTCTCGGCCTCAAGGATGCCAAGGACCTGGTCGACGGCGCTCCCAAGGAGGTCAAGGCCGGGGTGTCGAAGACCGAGGCCGAGGAGATCCAGAAGAAGCTCAAGGACGCCGGCGCCGAGGTCGAGCTCAAGTAATCCCTGGCCGAGAGCGATCTCGGCCATCGATCGAGCTCTCGATCACGTCGTGCGGCGTTCGCGTCGCACGGCGATCGCGCGTGGCAGTTTCGGTCGGTGTCGTCGGCGGATCCCGTCGATGGCGACGCCTCCGATCACGCCGCTCGCGACGAATGCCGCGATCATCGCGGCGACCGCGAAGTCGTCTTTTTGCGCGCCGGTGCCTCGGCACTGGTGCGTCATCCATTCGATCACCGGCGACAGGGCGATCGCCCCGACCACGCCGCACCCGAACACCGCCACGGTGAGCGCGATGCGCGCGCCGAGCTGGCGGACATCCGTGTCCGTGCGCTGTCCTCGGGCGTCCTGCATGATGCGGAAGACGCCCCCCTCCCGCGACCCGGTTGCGCCGCGTCAGGCCGTTCCGTGTACACGCTCTCTCCCCACACCCGGATCCGGATCCGCAAGCCCTCCAAGGCGCTCGCGGGGATGGTGGCGACCGTGTTTCCGAACCTGCGGTTCGGCAAGCTCTCGGTCCAGCTCACGAAATTCGTCGAGCGCGCCTGGGGACAGCGCCAGTACCGGTGGTTCGACTTCACCTATGGACGGGTCCTCGCGATCTACGAAGCTGGGGATTCGTTCGAGGTCGAGCCGGGCTACGGCCTGTTCGAGTACAAGCCGCAGAGCGGGACGGTAGGTGGCGAGGTGACGATCTTCGTGACCTCGTTCGCATTCGACGACCTCCAGGTCGGCGAGCTCGACATCGCCCGGGACGCCTACCTGGCTGGCCGGTGGATCGAGGGAGCGCGGATCGCGCGTGGGGCGGTGCCCCATGGCTGGCCGCTGATCGTGGCCCTGTTCCAGCGCGAGGCCCGGCTCGAGGTCGACTCCAGCTGACCGGGTGAACGGGTCTCGATCTGGCTGGTCGGGGAGGTCACTCAGAGGCCGTCCGACAGCCGAAACCTCCTGGTTTGGCAGGGGATCTTGGCATGGCGACTTGCGTCGCACTTTTTGCTTTCCTTTTTCGTAGACGTGCTATACGCAGCCCCGGTTTGCGCAGTCCGATTCATGCGTATCCGGGGCGAAGGCGCGACGTCCCCGGTCCACGCAAGCAGCGATACTGGCCGGTCGCTCTCGAGAGACGTCTCGAGGGCGAGCCCGGCCCGTCGGCATTTCTAGGGTTTCTAGAGTCTCTCGGTTAGCGGCTGCGCGACCGCGACACACAGACCTTGCTCGGCCGGCAGGGTCAGAACGGATCACTATCAACATGGCATCGCAGATCCAGAAGAACTTCCGGGCACGCAAGAGCTTCGCGAAGCTCGAACAGGTCATCGACATCCCGAACCTGATCGACATCCAGAAGCGCAGCTACGACAAGTTCCTCCAGATCGACATTCCTGTCGACAAGCGCGAGGACATCGGCCTGCAGGGCGTGTTCAAGAGCGTGTTCCCGATCAAGGACTTCTCGGAGACCAGCTCGCTCGAGTTCGTCTCGTACAACCTCGAGAAGCCGAAGTACGACGTCGACGAGTGTCGTGCACGCGGGATGACGTTCGCCGCTCCGATCAAGGTCGTCATCCGACTGGTCGTGTGGGACGTCAACGAGGAGACCGGCGTCCAGTCGATCCGCGACGTCAAGGAGCAGGAAGTCTACTTCGGCGAGATCCCGCTGATGACGGACTCCGGCACGTTCATCATCAACGGCACCGAGCGCGTGATCGTCAGCCAGTTGCACCGTTCGCCCGGTGTGTTCTTCGATCACGACAAGGGCAAGACCCACTCGTCGGGCAAGCTGCTCTACAGCGCCCGCGTGATCCCGTACCGCGGCTCGTGGCTCGACTTCGAGTTCGACCACAAGGACATCCTGTTCGTCCGCATCGACCGGCGCCGCAAGCTGCACGCGACCGTGCTGCTCCGCGCGCTCGGATACTCGACGGAGGAGCTGCTCAACTACTTCTACGACACGGAGACGATCCACTTCGATCCGCAGAAGAAGTACAGCCGCCAGGTCGATTACGAGCTACTCGTCGGCCAGCGCGCGACGCGCGACATCAAGCACCCCAAGACCAAGGAAGTCCTGGTCAAGAAGAACCGCAAGTTCACCAAGGGGGCGATCCGGAAGCTGCAAGAGTCCGGCGTCGAGATGCTGCCGATCGACATGGACGAGCTGGTCGGCAAGGTCAGCGCCCGCGACGTCATCGACGACTCGACCGGTGAGGTCCTCCTCCAGTGCAACGAGGAGCTGTCCGAGGCCAAGCTCGAGGAGCTGCGCGAGCGCGGCGTCGAGCGCGTCGAGGTGCTGTTCATCGATAACCTCAACGTCGGCCCGTACCTCCGCAATACGCTGCTGATCGACAAGCTGCAGGGCCCCGACGAGGCGGTGATGGAGATCTATCGCCGCCTGCGCCCGGGCGACCAGCCGGCGCTCGATAGCGCGCAGACGCTGTTCCAGAACCTGTTCTTCAACCCCGAGCGCTACGACCTGTCGGCGGTCGGTCGCCTCAAGTTGAACTACAAGTTCCGCATCGACGAGCCGATCGAGACCAAGGTCCTCACCAAGCGGGACATCCTCGAGACGGTTCGCTACCTGATCGAGCTCCGCAACGGCCGCGGCGTCGTCGACGATATCGACCACCTCGGCAACCGCCGCGTTCGCGCGGTCGGCGAGCTGATGGAGAACCAGTACCGTATCGGTCTGGTTCGCATGGAGCGCGCGATCAAGGAGCGCATGAGCATGTCTCAGGAGATCGAGACGCTCATGCCGCACGACCTGATCAACGCCAAGCCGGTCTCGGCGGTGGTCAAGGAGTACTTCGGCAGCTCGCAGCTGTCGCAGTTCATGGACCAGACCAACCCGCTGTCGGAGGTCACGCACAAGCGCCGCCTCTCGGCCCTCGGGCCGGGCGGTCTGACGCGCGAGCGCGCGGGCTTCGAGGTCCGCGACGTTCACCCGACCCACTACGGTCGCATCTGCCCGATCGAGACGCCGGAAGGTCCGAACATCGGCCTCATCGCGTCGCTGTCGACGTTCGCCCAGATCAACGAGTACGGCTTCATCGAGACGCCGTACCGCGCGGTCGAGGGCAGCAAGATCGACGAAGAGGTGAAGTTCTTCTCGGCGCTCCAGGAGGAGGGCCAGATCATCACCCACGCCAACGCCGAGCAGAAGAACGGCAAGCTGGCGAGCGACTTCGTGTCGAGCCGCAAGGGCTCCGACGTCGTGATGTCGCGTCCCGACGACGTGACGCTCATGGAGGTGTCGCCGAACCAGCTGGTCAGTGTCGCGGCGTCACTGATCCCGTTCCTGGAGCACGACGACGCCAACCGCGCGCTCATGGGATCGAACATGCAGCGCCAGGCGGTGCCGCTGATCCGGACGACCAGCCCACTGATCGGCACCGGCATGGAGCACATCGTCGCCCGCGATTCCGGTGTGACGGTGGTCGCCAAGCGCGACGGCGTCGTCGACTGGGTCGACGCCAATCGCGTCGTCGTCCGGCCGAGCAAGGTCGATCCGAAGGATCCCAACAGCGTCCGCCCGGACATCTACACGCTGGTCAAGTTCCAGCGCTCGAACCAGAACACCTGCATGAACCAGAAGCCGATCGTCCAGCCGGGCGATCGGGTGAAGGCCGGCGATGTCATCGCCGACGGTCCGGCCACGGAGACCGGCGAGCTGGCGCTCGGCCAGAACGTGGTCGTCGCGTTCATGCCGTGGGGTGGCTACAACTTCGAGGACTCGATCCTGATCAACGAGAAGCTCGTCAAGCAGGACATCTTCACGTCGATCCACATCGAGGAGTTCGAGTGCGTCGCTCGCGACACCAAGCTCGGCAAGGAAGAGATCACGCGCGACATTCCGAACGTCGGTGAAGAGGCCCTCAAGGACCTCGACGAGTCGGGCATCGTGCGGATCGGCGCCGAGGTCAAGGCCGGCGACATCCTCGTCGGCAAGATCACGCCGAAGGGCGAGACCCAGCTATCCCCCGAGGAGAAGCTGCTCCGCGCGATCTTCGGCGAGCGTGCCGGCGACGTGCGCGATACCTCGCTCCGCGTGCCGCCCGGTGTCACCGGTGTGGTGATCGGCGCCCGCGTGTTCGCGCGCAAGGGCACCGAAAAAGATGAGCGCGCCCAAGCTATCGAGGATGCGGAGAAAGAGCTCCTCATGCTCAACAAGCGCGACGAGGTGAAGATCATCTCGGAGGCCTACTACAACAAGATGCGCGAGCTCTTGATCGGCAAGACCACGGCGAGCCGCCTGGTCGACGACAAGGGCAAGGTGCTGCTGCCGAAGGGCGAGAAGATCACGGCCGAGATGCTGGCGGAGACCCCGCAGCGGTACTGGCACGAGATCCAGCTCGACAGCGGCGACGGCAAGATCGAGGAGCACCTCGAGCAGCTCGCCGCGAAGCGTGAAGAAGACGTCTTCAACATCGAGCAGCAGTACTCGGACAAGATTGCCAAGCTCACCAAGGGCGACGAGCTGCCCCCGGGCGTGATCAAGCTGGTCAAGGTCTACCTGGCCATCAAGAGGAAGCTCTCGGTCGGCGACAAGATGGCCGGCCGCCACGGCAACAAGGGCGTGGTCAGCCGGCTTCTGCCCGAAGAGGACATGCCGTACCTCGAGGACGGCACCCCGGTCGACATCGTGCTCAACCCGCTCGGCGTGCCGAGCCGCATGAACATCGGACAGATCCTCGAGGTTCACCTCGGGTGGGCGGCCAAGGCGCTGGGGAACCAGATCCAGGCCTACCTCGAGACCAACTGGAGCGCCGACGTTCTCAAGAAGCAGCTGACCAAGCTGTTCCCGGAGCGCGCCGAGCTGATCGAGAAGCTGTCGCAGGAAGACACCTTGCGGTTCGCGAAGACCACGACGTCGGGAGTTCACCTCGCGACGCCGGTGTTCGACGGTGCCGACGAGAGCGAGATCAAGACCGCGCTCAAGATGGCGGGGCTGCCGAGCTCCGGTCAGTCGAGACTGATCGACGGCAAGACCGGCGACCCGTTCGAGAACCCGGTGACCGTGGGCGTGATGTACATGCTCAAGCTCCACCACCTGGTCGACGACAAGATCCACGCACGCTCGATCGGACCGTACTCGCTCGTCACCCAGCAGCCGCTGGGCGGCAAGGCGCAGTTCGGCGGTCAGCGCCTCGGCGAGATGGAAGTCTGGGCGATGGAGGCCTACGGCGCGGCGTACGCGCTGCAGGAGTTCTTGACGGTGAAGTCGGACGACGTGCTGGGTCGCACCCGCATGTACGAGTCGATCGTCAAGGGCGAGCACGTGCTCGAGGCCGGGTTGCCGGAGTCGTTCAACGTGCTGTTGAAGGAGCTCCAGGCGCTGTGTCTCGACGTCGAGCTGATCGAGGATCCGACGCAGCCGCGTCGCGCCCAGGAGCAGGCGCCGGGCATCCCGGCCGGGCTCGCGGCACTCGCACGCGAAGTCGCCGACAAGATGGGCAGCGCCAGCTAATCACGAACGAACGCAGCAGGAGAGCATCACCATGAAGGACATTTTCAACTTCTTCGAGAAGCCGAAAGACCCGCGTTCGTTCAGCGCCATCCGCATCATGCTGGCGTCGCCAGAGAAGATCCGGGAGTGGAGCCACGGCGAGGTCAAGAAGCCGGAGACGATCAACTACCGGACGTTCAAGCCGGAGCGCGACGGATTGTTCTGCGCGAAGATCTTCGGACCGGTCAAGGACTACGAGTGCAACTGCGGCAAGTACAAGCGCATGAAGCACCGTGGCGTCGTGTGCGAGAAGTGCGGCGTCGAGGTCATCCAGGCCAAGGTTCGCCGCGAGCGGATGGGCCACATCACGCTCGCGACGCCGGTCGCGCACATCTGGTTCTTGAAGAGCCTGCCGAGCCGCATCGGTAACCTGCTCGACATCCCGCTCAAGGATCTCGAGAAGGTCCTGTACTGCGAGGCATACATCGTCATCAACCCGAAGCAGTCGGGTCTCGCCCAGTGCGAGCTGCTCACCGAGGAGCGCTACGGCAAGCTGCTCGACGAGCTGGGCTACGACGCGTTCGAGGCCGGTATGGGCGCCGAGGCGATCCTCCAGTTGCTGAAGGATCCCAAGGACGGCGGCATGCTCAACATCCTCGAGCTCGCCGAGACGCTCCGCCAGGAGATGCGCGAGATCACCTCCGAGGCCAAGCGCAAGAAGATCGCCAAGCGCCTCAAGGTCGTCGAGGCGTTCCGCGAGAGTGGCAACAAGCCCGAGTGGATGATGCTGACGATCATCCCGGTGATCCCGCCCGACCTGCGCCCGCTGGTGCCGCTCGACGGTGGTCGGTTCGCGACCTCGGATCTCAACGACCTCTACCGCCGCGTCATCAACCGCAACAACCGTCTGCGCCGGCTCCAGGAGCTCAACGCTCCCGAGATCATCATCCGCAACGAGAAGCGGATGCTGCAGGAGGCGGTCGATGCGCTGTTCGACAACGGTCGCCGCGGCAAGACGATCACGGGCCCGAACAAGCGCCCGCTGAAGTCGCTCTCCGACATGCTCAAGGGCAAGCAGGGCCG
This sequence comes from uncultured delta proteobacterium, assembly GCA_963772655.1. Classification (GTDB taxonomy): domain Bacteria; phylum Myxococcota_A; class Polyangia; order Haliangiales; family Haliangiaceae; genus JABFXX01. Next base: position 1,643,786 of record CAVYYE010000002.1, on the reverse strand, counting down.
GTTCCGCCAGAACCTGCTCGGCAAGCGCGTCGACTACTCGGGCCGTTCGGTGATCGTGATCGGTCCCGAGCTCAAGCTGCACCAGTGCGGCCTGCCCAAGAAGATGGCGCTCGAGCTGTTCACGCCGTTCATCTACAACAAGCTCGAGGAGCGGCACCTGGTCACCACGATCAAGAGTGCCAAGAAGCTGGTCGAGAAGGAGCGTCCCGAGGTGTGGGACATCCTCGAGGAAGTCATCAAGGAGCACCCGGTGCTCCTCAATCGCGCGCCGACGCTCCACCGTCTCGGCATCCAGGCGTTCGAGCCGGTGCTGACCGAGGGCAAGGCGATCCAGCTCCACCCGCTGGTGTGCGCGGCGTTCAACGCCGACTTCGACGGTGACCAGATGGCGGTCCACGTGCCGCTGTCCATCGAGGCGCAGATGGAAGCGCGCGTCTTGATGATGTCGACCAACAACATCCTGTCTCCGGCGAACGGCAAGCCGATCATCGTGCCGTCGCAGGACATCGTGCTCGGCCTCTACAACCTCACCCGCGAGCGTCCGTTCGCCAAGGGCGAGTACAAGGAGGACAAGAAGGGCAACGGCATCCGCGGCATGTTCAGCTCGATCTCCGAGGTGCGCATGGCCTACGACCACGGCGAGATCCACCTCCAGGCGGCGATCAAGCTGCGCATGGATGACCCGGAGAACCCGGGCAAGCAGCGCATGGTGTCGACCACGTGCGGCCGTGCCCTGTTGTTCGACATCTGCCCGGACGGCATCGCGTTCGATGCCATCAACAAGGTGATGGGCAAGAAGCAGCTCGCCGAGCTGATCGACCTCGTGTATCGCGAGAGCGGTCAGAAGGCGACGGTGCTCCTCGCCGACGCGCTGCGCACGACCGGTTACCGGTTCGCGACCAAGGCCGGCATCTCGATCTGTCTCGACGACATGGTCATCCCGCCGAGCAAGGAAGTCCTGCTCGAGGAGGCCAAGAAGGAAGTCACCGAGATCGAGGACCAGTACACCGAGGGCCTGATCACGGACGGCGAGCGCTACAACAAGGTGGTCGACATCTGGGCGCAGGTCGCCGAGGCGATCGCCAAGGACATGATGAAGGAGATCTCGACGGACGAGTTCGCGGATCCCGAGGGCGGCGCGCACAAGAAGGCGCCGTCGTTCAACTCGATCTTCATCATGGCCGACTCGGGAGCTCGCGGAAGCCAGCAGCAGATGCGGCAGCTGGCCGGCATGCGCGGCCTGATGGCGAAGCCGTCGGGCGAGATCATCGAGACCCCGATCACGACGAACTTCCGCGAGGGCCTGTCGGTCCACCAGTACTTCATCTCGACCCACGGCGCTCGCAAGGGCCTCGCGGACACGGCGCTCAAGACGGCGAACTCGGGTTACCTGACCCGCCGCCTCGTCGACGTGTCGCAGGACACCATCATCAGCGCGTTCGACTGCGGGACCCGTCAGGGTGTCGAGATGATGCCGCTGATCGAAGGCGGCGAGATCATCGAGCGCCTCGGCGATCGCATCCTCGGCCGCGTGGTGCTCGACGACGTCGTCGATCCGTACACCGGTGAGGTCCTGGTCGCGCAGAACAAGGAGATCACCGAGGACGACGTCAAGACGATCGACAACGCGGGCATCGACCGCGTCAAGATCCGCTCGGTGCTCGCGTGCGAGAGCCGCCGCGGCATCTGCTCGCTGTGCTACGGCCGTGACCTGGCTCGCGGCCACATGGTCAACATCGGCGAGGCGGTCGGCGTGATCGCCGCGCAGTCGATCGGCGAGCCCGGTACGCAGCTCACGATGCGTACCTTCCACATCGGTGGCGTCGGTCAGATCCGCACGGAGCAGAGCTCGCTCGAGGCCCGCAACGAGGGCAACGTCAAGCTCAACAACGTCCACACCGTGAAGCGCAAGGATCACTGGGTGGTGATGAACCGCCAGGGTGAGCTCGTGCTGGTCGACGATATCGGCCGCGAGCGCGAGCGCTATGGCCTGCAGTACGGCGCGCGGCTCACCGTCGAGGACGGTCAGCGCGTCAAGGCCGGACAGGTGATGGCCGAGTGGGATCCGTTCGCGATGCCGATCGTGACCGAGGTCGCCGGCTTCGTGCACTACGGCGACGTGATCGACGGCGTGACGATGCAGGAGAGCCTCGACGAGGTCACCGGCCTGTCGCGCAAGACGATCACCGAGTCCAAGGATGCCGACAGCCGTCCGCGGATCACGATCAAGGACGCCCCGGGAGCCGACGGCGTGCCGGTCAAGATCCCGAACACGGATGCCGACGCCCGGTACTTCCTGCCGGTCGGTTCGAACATCTACGTCAACGACAAGGACCCGATCGAGGCCGGCGAGGTGATCGCCAAGGTCTCGCGCGAGACCACCAAGACCAAGGACATCACCGGCGGTCTGCCGCGCGTCGCGGAGCTGTTCGAGGCGCGCAAGCCGAAGGACCACGCCGTGATCTGCGAGATCGATGGCACCGTCCACTTCGGCAAGGACACCAAGGGCAAGCGCAAGGTGCTCGTGGTTCCCGAGGTCGGGGATCCGAGCGAGTACCTGATCCCGAAGGGCAAGCACCTCTCCGTCCGCGAGGGCGACCGCGTTCGCGCGGGCGAGGCGCTGATGGACGGTCCGGCGAACCCGCACGACATCCTCAAGGTGCTCGGCGAGAGCGCGCTGGCGAAGTACCTGGTCGACGAGATCCAGGAGGTCTACCGACTCCAGGGCGTGCGCATCAACGACAAGCACATCGAGGTGATCGTTCGCCAGATGTTGCGTCGCGTGAGCGTCACGGATCCGGGCGACACCAACTTCCTGCTCGAGGAGCATGTCGAGAAGCACATCTTCGAGGAGGAGAACGAGCGCGTGATCATCGCCGGCGGTCAGCCCGCCAAGGGCGAGCCGCTGTTGCTCGGCATCACCAAGGCGTCGCTCTCGACCGAGAGCTTCATCTCGGCGTCGAGCTTCCAGGAGACCACGAAGGTGCTGACCGAGGCGTCGATCAACGGGCGCGTCGACTACCTGCGCGGTCTCAAGGAGAACGTGATCATGGGCCGGCTGATCCCGGCGGGCACCGGCCTCGGGGCGTACAAGCGCCTCACGGTCGATGTCCAGTCGGACGACGAGGGCGACGAGTTCCTGATGGACTCGCCGGTCGAGTCGACGTCGCCGGCACCGGCGCCCGAGCCGGCCGTGATGGCCGACGCCGGCGGCGCCCCGGAGTGATCGTCGCGCATCCCGGCTGACCACCGGACCACGCGCGAACAAGCGTTCACGCGAACGTCCGGTGACGTCGTCGAGCACGACAGCGATGTCGCGATTCCGCGGTGAATCGCACGCTCGCGCCACCTAACTCGCACGATCGACTCGTCGCGGGTGATCGGCGCGTGCCTTGCTCTCTCGACAAGGATGGTTCTCCGCCGGTCTTTGCCACCCCCCGCGTCGCGTCGCGCCAGTCGCGGTAGCGGTACGATCGCATCCACGATGCGCCTCTGGATCACCACCCTCGTCCTGCTCGCGAGTGCCGGCATCGCCGGTGCACAACCGGGCGCCCCGGCGCCCGAGCCGGTGCCGCCACCGCCGCCGGCAGACTCGATGCCGCCGCCACCACCGGCGGATCCCGCGCAGGCCGCGTTCGATGCCGCGTTCGACGCGATGACGCGCGGTGACTTCGCGGGGGCCGAGGTCGGGTTCCGCACGGTCGCGCAGACCGCGGTCGATCCCGAGCTCCGCGGCGCCGCTCGCGAGCTCGGACGCCTCGCGGCGGACTACGCGCGACGCGGTGGTCGGCTGTCGTTCGGCGGCACTCCAGGTGGCACCGGCGCGCTGACACTTGGCGGTGGCGAGGTCGACGAAGGGGGCGTGTCCGAGGACGACAAGGCCGACGGCGGTCGCACGAGCTTCATCATCACGACGACGATCGCCTCGCTGTACACCGGCGTCGTCGCGATCGATCTGCTCGACATCGGCGACGTTCGTGCCGGCACGGCACTGGTCCTCGGCTCGACGGCGGCCGGCCTGATCGGGTCGCTCTACGGGACGCGCGGCCGGCGGATGACCGGCGGCATGGCGGACGCGTGGAGCTTCGGCCTCGGCGTCGGCGTCGGCAACGCGCTGTTCCTGTCGTCGCCGCTCGGGTTGTTCGATGGCGACAACGCGGACAAGAAGGTCTTGTCGTTCGTGCTCGCCGGCGCGTGGGGTGGGGCGGCCGCGGGACTGATCGCCGCCGATCGCGTCCAGCCGACGCGCGCGCAGGTCAGCGTCGTCAGCACGATCAGCGTGATGAGTCTGGCGTCGACGTTGCTCGGGCTCGCGATCGTCCAGCCGTCGGAGCTCGACGGCGACGCGTTCCTCACGATCAGCGCGGCCGGTCTCGACGTCGGTGTCGGGGTCGGCGCCGCGTTCGCGGGCAAGCTCGACTGGTCGTTGTCGCGCGCGCGGCTCGTCGGACTGTCCGCGTTCCTCGGTGCGCTCGCCGGTGGCGGCGCGTCGATCCTGCTGTTTGCCGACAGCGGCAACGACAACACCGCCCGCCTGGGGGCCGGCATCACGCTCGCCGGGTTGTGGGGCGGGTTCGCGCTCGGGACGCGGCTGACCCGCGAGATGAAGCCCGACTACCGGTTCCGCAACCGCCGGCCGGCAGGCACGCAGGCGATGCTCGCCCCGACGATCGTCCACCGTTCGCCGGGCCTCGCGGTCACCGGCACGTTCTAGAACGATCCCGAGCGTCTATCGGACGTTCGCGCAGGTTGTCCCACCTCCCCACCACGGGCGTGATTCACGGTGCGTGGCCAACCGATCACGTCGATTAACCAACATGGGGAAAAACTCGTCTCCGGCGTAGGGTTGCTCCACAACACGGGCGGCTGCGCTCTTGCAATCGTGGAGAATGGCCTCTGTCGTGTCCGAAACCACGTCCCACCTCCCCTCATCGTCCAAGGATCCGGACCTCGAGCCCGGGCAGCAGGTGGGGGAGTACGTCGTCAACGACAAGCTGGGCGAGGGGGCGTTCGGCACGGTGTTTCGCGCGACCCACCCGCTGATCGGCAAGGTGGTCGCGGTCAAGGTACTGGCGCGGCGGTTCTCCGTCGATCCCGACATGGTGTCGCGGTTCGTCGCCGAGGCCCGCGCGGTCAACCAGATCCGGCACCGCAACATCATCGATATCTTCTCGTTCGGACAGCTCGAGGACGGCCGTCACTACTACGTGATGGAGTACCTCGACGGCGAGCCGCTCGACGTGCGGATCGAGCGCGAGGGCACGCTGTCGCTCCCGGACGCGCTGCCGATCCTGCGCGGCATCGGGCGCGCGCTCGACGCCGCGCACGCCAAGGGCATCGCGCACCGCGATCTCAAGGCGGAGAACGTGTTCCTCGCCGCCGATAGCGACGGTCACGTGTTTCCCAAGCTCCTCGACTTCGGCATCGCCAAGCTGATGGCGCCCGACAACGCGCTCGAGCAACCGAAGCACAAGACCCGCACCGGTACGCCGGTCGGAACGCCCTATTACATGTCGCCCGAACAGTGCCGCGGGCGCGACGTCGATCACCGCACCGACTACTACGCGTTCGGCGTGCTGTCGTACCTGATGCTGACCGGCGCGTATCCGCACGACGCCGACGACTACATGTCGATCCTGATGCGGCAGCTCACCGAGCACCCGGATCCGCCGTCGAGTCTCGTCCCGGATCTGCCGGAGGGCATCGACGACGCGATCGGCTGGCTGATCGCCAAGGATCCCGCCGATCGCCCGCCCGACCTGCGCACCGCCGTGGCCGCGTTCGAGTCCGCCGCGGAGCGGGCCGGGATCTCGATCGGCACCGACGCGTGGGACGTGCATACGCCGAGTCCGTTCAAGGCCGAGACCAAGCCGCCCAACGTGTCCTCGGCACGGATCAGCGGCGCGGCGGCCAAGGCACCGTCGAGCCCGTGGCGGACGCCGAGCAAGGTCGAGACCGCGGCGACGATGCTGCCGCCCTCGCGTTCGCGCACCGGGCGGTTCGTCGCGATCTCCGGCGTGATCGTCGTCGCGGCGGCGGTCGCGGTGCTGGTGCTGCGGCCGTGGGAGTCGTCGGCATCGAGTCCGACTCCGACGCCGACGCCAGCCCCGGTCCCGAGCAAGCCCGCGCCGACACCGCCTCCGGATCCCACGCCGGTGGTCGTGGTCGACGCGGCGGTCGCCGAGCCCACGCGTCCGCCGCCGGAAACCCAGAGCGTGATCGTCGACGTCAGTGGCACGCCGGCGGGCACCGAGGTGCTGGTCGGCGGGATGACGGTGGGGGCAGCGCCGGGCCCGGTCCAGCTGCCGCACGACACCGCCGCCGTCGTGCTCGTGTTCAAGGCCGACGGTTATCGCATCGCCTCGCGCACGATCACGCCCGATCACGATCAGCAGCTGAAGGTCAGACTGTTCAAGAAGCGCGTCGCTCGTCCGATCAAGCGACCGACCAAGGACGACATCATCTCCGACCCGTTCAAGAAGAAGCGATGAACCAACGATGAGACTTGCCTATTCGCTCGCGGTGCTCGCGGTGTTCGCGCCGCTATCCCTGACGCTCGGATCGTGCACCGACTTCCCCGACGTCCCCCGCAACGTGTGCGGCAACGGGATCCTCGAGCCGGGCGAGGACTGCGATAGCGACGCCGCCAACTGCGTGCGTTGCGCGGTGACCTGCGATCCGGGCATCTGCCCGTCGGACGCGTACACCTGCGGCGTCGACGGGTTCTGTCACGCACCGGGTGGCGAGCTCGCGGAGCCCGGTTCGCCCGTCACGTTCCAGGCCGACGACATGCGCGTCACCGATGCCGATCGCGATGGCATCGGCGACGTGATCGGGGTGTCGAAGACGTCGATCATCTTCCGCAACGGCGATCCGGCAGGGTCGTTGGCGGCCGGCACGTCGTTCGTGACCCCGGTTCCCTCGGGGCCAGCGGCCTTCGGCGATCTCGACGGCGATGGCCGGATCGATATCACGCTGCCCACCGGCGACGGGCTGGTGTCGTACACGTCGGAGTTCGGCGTGCTGTCTCCGGTCGCGATCGAGAATCCGGTGTTCGACTCGGGGACCGGGTTACCGATCAACTTCGTGCGCGTGTTCTCCGTCAACACGGGCGAGCTCGGCAGCGTCGTCGAGTTCAACGACGGCAACGGCAACATCGCGACCGCGCTCGTCGTGGTCGGGTTCAACGCGAACCGGCAGTTCACGGCGTTGCCGTGCGTCAACCGGCTCGGTCCGCTGAAGGCCTCGCAGATCGATCAGACCTCGATCGACCTCTACGAGGTCAACGGCGATCTGTTCAACGGCGAGTTCGTCCTGTCGTTCCTGACCACCGCCGGGGATGTCTGCGTGACGACGATCCGCGGCGGCCTGCTGTCGAGCTACACGTTCGAGGACATCACGCCCGCCGGCATCGGCAAGCTCGCGAACAAGCCGATCCTCGCCGACCTCGAGTCCGACGCCGACAAGTGTCCGTCGCTGATCAACTCCGACGGGGGCGCCGCGGCGCTCCGGCAGTGGGACGGCCAGTCGAGCGCTGGCCGGTGCACGCTCGTCGCCGCCGGTGCGACAGGATCGGCGCTGCCACCGGCGACCGGCGCTCCGCCCGACGCGGTGGCCATCGGCCGGATCGAGCTGAAGCCCGCGATCGCCGGGGCCGCGCGCGACGCGCTCGTGATGACGAGCGGCGTGTACATCAGCGTGCCGTCGCAATCCGCGATCGCCGAGCTTTACAGCTCGAACGGCCGGCAGCTCGCGTTCGTCGCGACCGGCGACCTCGACAACGATGGCGACACCGATGCCGTGCTCGCGACGTCCGACCAGGACGATCTCGACGTCCTGTTCCGGTTCCCGCTCGGGGTGCAGCTGTTCCGCATCGACACCGCGAGCCACACCACGTCGCTGACGCTCGGTGACTACGACGGCAACGGCCATCTCGACATCGCATACACCGAGACCAACGGCGATCACCAGGACATGAGGATCGCGTACGGTACCGGCGATCGTCCGCTCGACCCGGTGCGCGTGGCCACGTTCTCCGGTGTCGGCTCGGTGAGCGTCGTCAACTTCGGAGACAGCGTCGACACGCTGAACGTATGCGCGGACCTCGCGATCATCCAGCCCGGCGCCGGCGCCGGTGGGGCGTCGCTCCTGTCGCTGCTGCACGGCAGTCCGCAGCGTACGATGCTGTCGTTCTTCGATCCGCGCAGCGACCTGGTCAAGGGCGAGACCGTGCTCCGCGCGGCCGTGGTCGGCGACTTCATCGACGAGCCCCAGAGCGTGCATAACGATCTGCTCGCCGTCGGGACGCCCACCGCCGACGCGCAGACGGCGATGGGCCTTCTGGCGTGGCCCGTGGCGGGCACGGACGACGGACTCGACGGCACGCCGAGCGACGGGATCGCGGCCAACGGACTGTCGGGTTGTCCGGGGAGTGCCGTGTGCGTGGCGAACGCCGAGTACTTCCCGTGGTCGATCGGCCGCGACAAGGACGTGGTGATCGCCGTCGATCGCCAGCAGCCACCGCACGCGTCGGTGCTAGATCCGCGGGCGTCGGCGGTCGGGCTCGGTGCCTCCGACATCACGAACAAGTTGACGTCGGGATTGCCCGACGGTGTCGTCGTGCGGTCGCTGCACGCCGCCGACCTCGATGGCGATGGAGCCAACGAGCTGATCGTCTCGTTCCAGTCACCGACCGACGGCGCGGTGCGAACGTGCACGATGTCGGCATCCGGCGTCCCCGACAGCTGCACCGACATCACCCCGCTGGTGCAGGCGGTCGCCGCCGACGTCACGTCGTGCATCGATGCCGCGCCGGCGGTGGTTCGCGACGGCACCGATCCCGATGCATCGGCGGGCGCCGATCTCGTCGTGTTGTGCCGCGAGGCCGCGACGACGAGCCTGTTCCGGCTGTCCGGCGGCGCGGTCACGTCGCTGGAAGCACACGCGGTCGGCATGACCGCGATCCAGACCGGGGATGTCACCGGTGATGGCGTCGACGACGTGGTCGCGGCCCTGGGCACCGGTGGCTCGCAGTCGGTGATCGTGTTTCGCCAGTGCACCTCGCGGGACGCCGGCGCGTGTCGCCAGCTGACGACGCTGGAGGGTGGCCCGTGAAGAGCCCGATCGTGTGGATCGTCGTGATCGCGTGCCTGCTCGGGAGCTCGGCGCACGCCGACAAGAAGGCCGCCGAGAAGTACTTCCGGGCCGGCGCCAAGGCGTACGCGTCGCAGAACTTCGGTGCCGCGGCGGAGTACTTCGACGAGGCCTACAAGGAGTTCCCGCTTCCCGAGATCGCGTTCTCGGCCGCGCAGGCCTACCGCCGGCTGTACCGCGTCGATCCCGAGGGCCAGTACGTGCGGCGCGCCGTCGAGCTCTACCGGATCTATCTCGACAAGGTGAAGACAGGCGGCCGGGTCGGCGACGCCAGCGACAACCTCGGCGAGATGCAGCGCGAGCTCGACAAGCTCCAGGCGAGCGGTGCCAAGACGCGCGCCGACGCACCCGTCGAGCGCACGCGGATCGGCGTCAACATCACCGTCACCGATCAGACCAACCCCGACGCCGGCGCGATGCGCGAGATCGGGGAGGGCACCGGCACGGGCCTCGCCGGCGTGACCGCGACGCTCGACGGCAAGCCGGTCGAGCCGTACGCGTTGATCGACGTGGCGGCCGGCGATCACACCGTGAAGGTCGCCGCCAAGGGGTACTTCCCGGTCGAGAAGAAGCAGCGCGCGGTGGCCGGCGCGACCGCCCTGGTCGACGTCGAGCTGAGGCCGATGCCGGCGCGGGTCGAGGTCGAGACCGAGTCGGGAGCGGACATCCTCGTCGACGGCCGGCCGGCCAGCGACGGCGCACACACGCTCGACCTGGTCGCCGGCAAGCACGTGGTCGCGGTGCTCCGCGACGGTCGCGAGCCGTTCGCGCGCGAGAATCACCGTCGGCCGTGGCCAGAAGCTGTCGCTCGTCGCGCCGCTCCAGAAGACCGCGAAGCGGCGCGCCGTCCCGTGGGTGCTCGGCAGTGCCGGTGGGCTCGCGCTGGTGTCGACCGTGACCGGGATCGCGGCGATCGTCGCCAACGGCAAGGCCAGCGATCTCCGCGACCAGATCGCCCAGGGCGATGCGGCGCCTTCGGTCGCCGACAACTTCGACGGTCAGGTCCAGCGGCGCGACCAGCTCCGGACGACGTCCCTCGTGTTCGGCGGCGCCGCGATCCTCGCGGGAGCGGTGGGCCTCGGCCTGTACTGGTTCGACTCCCCCGCACCGGCGAGGCTCGAGACCAAGCTCCAGATCACACCCACCGCGAGCCCCCATGGTGCGGGCGTGGCCGCGATCGGTCGGTTCTGATCGCGGTACCCCACGCGTACCCGTGTAGAGCGGTACACTCGAAGGCCGATGGAGCCGACGGAGCCGGCCGCCACCGAACCCAGTGGGACGGAAATGGACCCCGACCTCGGCATCGGCCAGGTCGTGGGGGAGTACCAGGTCGAGGGCAAACTGGGGCAGGGCGGGTTCGGCGCCGTGTTCAAGGCGGTCCATCCACTGATCGGCAAGCTGGTCGCGATCAAGGTGCTGTCGACGAAGTTCTCCGCCGACCGCCAGATGGTCTCGCGGTTCATCGCCGAGGCAAAAGCGGTCAACCAGATCCGCCACCGCAACATCATCGACATCTTCTCGTTCGGGCAGCTGCCGGACGGCCGCCATTACTACGTGATGGAGTACATCGACGGCGAGCCGCTCGATCGCCGGGTCGCGCGCGGGCGGATCTCGCTCGTCGAGGCCGTCACGATCCTCGAGCCGATCGCGAAGGCGCTCGACGCCGCGCACGCCAAGGGCGTCGCGCATCGCGACCTCAAGGCCGAGAACATCTTTCTCGGCACCGACTCGGACGGCGCGGTGTTTCCCAAGCTCCTCGACTTCGGGATCGCGAAGCTGATGGGCGCGGACGACGAGATCGCACACAAGACCCAGACCGGTGCGCCGATGGGCACGCCGTATTACATGTCACCCGAGCAGACGCGTGGGCGCGGCGTCGATCACCGCACCGACTACTACGCGTTCGGCGTCCTGGTCTACGTGATGCTGACCGCGAAGTTCCCGCTCGACGGCGACGACTACATGACGATCCTGATGCGGCAGGTCACCGACGAGCCGGAGCCCGCGTCGAGCCACGTCCGCGACCTGCCCGCACGCGTCGATCAGGTGATCGCGTGGCTGATGCGCAAGGCGCCGGACGAGCGGCCGCCCGACCTGATGACGGCGGTGCGCGCGCTCCAGGAAGCAACCGAAGGACTCGGCACGTCGCCGACCGTGGCGCCGACGACCGGGCCGGTCGAGATCCCGGCCCACGTCTCGACGCCGCAACTCGGGAAGGCGACGACCACGTCGCCGGCACTCGGCAAGACCCAGGCGACCGCAGAAACCATGGTGCCGGGCCACAGGATGGGTGGGCGGTCGCGCCGGCTCGGCGCGCTCGCGCTCGCTGGCGGTGCGGTGCTCGCGCTCGGCGCGATCGTCGTCGTGATGGCGATGCGATCCGGCAGCAAGAACGACCACGACGATCCGGGTTCGGGGTCGGGGTCGGTCGCGATCGGGGGCTCGGGCTCGGGCTCGGATCCGGTCGCGAACGCGGCAGCGGTCGAACAGGCCAAGAAACAGCTCCGCGCTGCCGAGAACGAGCTCTACGAGCTCTCGCAGAAATACACGGCCACGCACCCGTCGATCACGGCGGCCAGGGCGAAGGTCGAGCAGGCCCAAGAGCATCTGGTTCGTGCGCAGATGGCCGCATCCGGTTCCGCGGAAGCTCCGCCCGACGCAGCGCCGGCAGCGCCGGCAGCGATCGACGCCGCGGCTACGACGCCCGTCGACGTGGCGGTCTCGAAGCTGGTCACCATCACGCTCCCCAACGTGCCCTCGGGAACCGAGGTCCGGATCGCCGGCCAGCTCTACGGCACGGCTCCCGAAGTCCAGGTCCCGCGAGGCAAGCGTCCGGTGATCTTGATCCTCACGGCGTCGGGCTACCTGCCCGGCAAGGTCACGGTGACGCCCGACCGGGATCTCGGCGATCCGTACAAGCTCCACAAACGCCACACGACGCACGTCACTCGCCCGCCCCACAAGGGCAGCGGCGGCAGCGCGACCGAACCGACCGACGACATCATCAACTTCCCGAAGGAAAAGCCTGGCCAATGAGACGACTCGTATTCGTGGTCGTCGCGATGTTGATCGCGGCACCCGCGGTGGCCGATCCGCGCGCCGATGCCGAGGCGTTGTTCCGGATCGGGGCAAAGGCTTACAAGGATGGCCGGTTCGACGCCGCGGCCGAGAACTTCGAGCGGTCGTACGAGCTGTTCAAGGCGCCCGAGATCGCGTTCTCCGCGGCCCAGGCGCACCGCCTCCAGTACCAGGCCGACAAGGATCCGATCCACGTCAAGCGCGCGATCGAGCTGTTCGAGATCTACGTCGCGGCCACGCCGAAGGGCGGCAAGCGCAAGGACGCGCTCGCACACCTCGCCCGGCTGCGCGACATCCTCTCGCGGATCGAATCGTCGGGGCAGAAGGTCGAGCTCGTCGAGAAGCAGACGCCATCGATCTACGTGTCGGTCGCGCTCGAGAGCGCGCTGGTCACGGTCGATGGCAAGGCGGTCGAGCGCTACACCTCGGTCGAGGTCGCGCCGGGCGAGCACACCGTCGAGGTCAGCGCCGATGGCTACGAATCGATCGCGCGCAAGGTCAAGGTGTCGAAGGGGCAGGCGATCGTGCCCGTGGAGCTGGTAGCCCACCCGGCACACGTCAACATCAAGACCCAGAACGGCGCGAAGGTCACGGTCGACGGGCGACCCGAGGCACTCGGCGGTGCACCGCTGGCGGTCACGCCGGGCAAGCGAGTGATCGCCGTGTATGCGGTCGGCCGCAAGCCGGTGACGCGCGAGCTCGACCTGGCGCCGGGACAGGAGGTCACGCTCGACGTGCCGCTGCATCCCACCGCGCGCCGCCGCGCGGTCAAGTGGGTGTGGATCGGCGACGGCGTGCTCGGTGCGGCGACGCTCACCACCGCGATCGTCGCGATCGCGGCGAACTCGTCGGCCAGTGATCTCCGCGACTCGTCGACGCCGCTCTCCGGCGTCGATGCCGACCGCTACCTGCGACTGCGCGATCGCCGCGACAACTTCCGGACCGCGAGCCTCGTGCTCGGCACGGCGACACTCGCCACGGCGGCGACCGCGCTGTGGCTGTACTACTTCGACCGGCCGTCTCCGGAAGATCTGACCCGGCCCGTCGAGCACGACCAGCCGAGCGGCGGGTTCGCTCCGCTAGCGATCACGGGTGGTCTCGGGCTCGGCTACGGAGGGAGTTTCTGATGCGGGCGGCGATGTGGCCGATCATTGTCGGGCTCGGGCTCGGGCTCGGGCTCGGGCTCGGCCTCGGAACGGGCTGCTCGAGCCTTCCCGACCTCGGCACCTGCGGGAACGGCATCGTCGAAGCGGACAACGGCGAGGCCTGCGACGGCACCTCGGGCTGCAACGACACCTGCGAGCTCGAGTGCCTGAGCCAGGCGGACGTGCAGGATCTCGGGCTCGACAGCTACGTGCAGGTCGCTGGCGGGGGCGCCGACGCGCAGTTCTGCCCGACCGACAAGTTCGCGTGCGGGCAGGACGATATCTGTCGCGAGCCGTCGGGCTTGTTCACGACCACCGGCATCGCCGAGCCGTTCGATGCACGGTCGGCGACCACGGGGGACTTCGACGGCGATGGCATCGACGATCTCGTCGGCACCAGTGCGACCCGGGTCGTCGTGCGGCTCGGATCGCAGACCACGCCGTTCATCGACGGGTTCGAGCAGAAGTCACCCTCGTCGGAGAGCCCGATCGCGATCTTCGACCGCGACCCCGATCACCAGTCGATGCTGCCGTCGACGCTCGCACTCGGTGTCCCGAGCGACGGGTTGTCCCTGCTGACCTCGTCGACCGAAGACTTCGAACCCGACCTCGACCTGACGTTCTCGACCGACCTCACGACGAAGGCCGTGCTCACGGTCCGCGATCCAAACGACTTCTTCGAGCTCGGCGACACCGTGTACACCGTCGCGCGGATGGGCACGTTGACGGTCGAGCGCCCCGCGCTCCCGACCAGCCAGTTCCCGGTGTCACTGCCGACCTGTGGTCCGCCGAATTCGAAGTTGATCGCGATCACGCGCGCCCCGGATCGTACGGTCGCGGAGGATGCCTTCGTCGTGGTCGGAGCCCCGATGGTCGACAACGGCACGTTCTTCGTGTGTCGGTACGCGTGGCCGGACCCGGCGCCCGCGCCAAACGCGACCTTCGAAATGACGATCACGCAGGTCAACGCCGCGCCACCGACCTCGGTCGTGCTCGCCAACATGACGCCCACGGATGCGTGTCTCGACCTCGTGTTCGTTCGTGCCACCGCGACGAACACGGACTACTTCGAGCTGCCCGGCGATCCCAATAATGTCGTCAACAAGTGCAAGCTCCTCGGGACACCGATCTCCCTGGGCAGCCTGAGCGTGTCCGACACGCTGCTCGCCGCCGGGCGTATCGTCGATGTACCGGACGGCTCCGATCAGCTGGTCGCGACCCACGGCGTGTACCGCCCGACACCGCTGATCGGAGGTCCGCTGCTCGGCCCGACGGTCGACATCAACGCGTGGACCTCCGCCGCGATCGTCGACCTCAATAACGACGGACACGACGACGTCGTCGCCGGGCGCCAGGGACAGGACGACGTCGATGTCGTCCGCGGAGGCCGATCGCCGAACGTGTATCGCGCCGACACCGATTTCCCGGTCACGCAGGTCGTGGCAGGTGACTTCGACGGTGACTCGCTGGGGGACGTCGCGCTCGTCGAGAGTCAGATGGGGGGTGATCGGGTGTCGATCCTGTACGGCACGTCGGACGGCGTCGTCGGTGCCCCCGTCGTCAACAGCAGGTCCGAGGGCACGTTACGGGTCGCTGCGCTTCGCCGCCTGTCGTGGGACGGCAGCACTCGCGGACTGGACGGGATCGACGATCTCCTGGTCGCTCGTACCGCCGGTGGGGAGACCCGCGGAGGGATCCTGTACGGCGATGCGCCGCGGCTGATGACGACGCAGCGACTCCCACCGGTGGGGACCTTCACGTTCCCCGGTCCGGTCGGCACGGTCGCGATCGGCAAGTTCGTGGACGGCAACACGCTGGTCGCCGGCACGTTGCGCCTCGAGAACCGCGAGGATCCCGATAGCGACACCGAGGTCACGTTCAACGACATCGTCACCGGCGAGTGGAGCGATGCGAACACCGTCGCCGGGTTTGCCGTCGATACCTTGCGGCAACCCGTGGCGCTGGAGAGAGGGCAGGGGTCACCGCCGCTGCTCGCCGCGTTCTCCAAGCCGACCGGCGGGATGTCCGGCGGCGTCGTGGTCGCGGCGATCGATCACACCGGCGCGCGGTGCTCGAGTCCGACGCTCTCGGGGGCGGCGTTCTCGCTGCACCCCGCCGAGCTCGATGGCGACGACAGCGCCGACGAGCTGGTCGTGTCGATCAACAACGAGGTCCGCGTGTTCCCGATCCAGCCGGGCTCGCCGTGCACGTTCGGCTCCGAGCTGTTCGCCGGCGCGCTCGCCGGTTGCACCGACGTGGTCGACGCGGGCAACAACCAAGCGATCGCGATGTGCGGCGCCGCCGACGGCCGGCGGACCGGCGTGTTCCGGATCGTCGATGGCGTGCGCGATCCCAAACCGTTCGCCGTGTTCGATGGCGTCGGCATCCAGCTCGTCAAGGGCGACTTCAACGGTGACGGCGTGCCCGATCTCGCGGTCGGGGTCGCCCGCGGTGGCGAGATCGGCGCGGCGTTCCTCGAGCAATGCCCGGCGCACGACACCCGGAATTGCCACTGACTCGATAGCCGCGCGTGGCCATGGCCGCGCGCGTGCCGGATGGTAAACACGGAAGCCGATGCGAACCCTGTGGCGGCGGCCGGGATTCTGGATCGTGGTCGCGTTGATCGCGATCGGCGCGGTCGCCCTCGTGATCCTCGTGCGTGGTCCGGCGGTCCGTACCACGAGTGTCGTACGCAAGGATCTCGAGCAACACGTGGTCGCCAGCGGGCGCGTGCGCGTGCCGACGCGCGTGCAGATCGCAGCACAGACCGCGGGCCTCGTACTCGCGGTCGGGGCGGCCGAAGGGCAGCGCGTCACGGCAGGGGACCTGCTGGTGCAGATCGACGATCGCGAGCAGCGCGCGGCGGTCGCGCAGGCCGAGGCAACGGTCAAGCAGGCCAAGGCCCGGGTCGATCAGCTGCGCCGGGTCGGCGCGATCGTCGCCACCCAGGTGTTGCGCGAGGCCGAGAGCAACCTCGACCGCGCCGAGACCGAGCTCGACCGCGCCGAGAAGCTGGTCGCGAAGGCCGCGGTGCCTGCCATCGAGCTCGAGAACGCGCGTCGGGCCGTCGATATCGCGCGCGCGCAACGTGCCGCCGCCGAGGCCCAGCAGATCGCGTCCGAACCCAGGGGCGCCGATTCGCGCGTGGCGTTGACCGCGCTCCTCCAGGCGCAAGCCCAGCTGGCCAGCGCCAACGTGCTGCTGAGTCAGACGCGGATCACCGCGCTTCAGGACGGCACCGTGCTCTCGCGCTCGGTGGAGCCCGGCGACGTCATCCAGCCGTCGCGCACGCTCCTCGTCCTCGCGGCCGACGCCGATGTCGAGCTCGTGTTCCAGTCGGACGAGCGCAACCTCGCGCTGTTGCACGTCGGCCAGGCCGCGCGCGTGTCGGCCGACGCGTACCCGCAACAGGTGTTCGACGCGAAGGTGAGCTACATCGCTCCGTCCGTCGACCCGGCTCGCGGCACGGTCGAGGTGCGGCTCGCGGTTGCCAAACCACCGCCGGCGCTGAAGCCCGACATGACGGTATCGATCGACCTCCTGGTCGCGTCGAGATCGCGCGTGCTCACCGTGCCGAGCGAGGTCGTGCACGGCGCGTCGACGCCAACGCCCTGGGTGCTGACCGTCGAGGACGCGCACGTCGTCCGCCACGAGGTCACGCTCGGTATCCATGGGGAAGGCACGACCGAGATCGCGTCGGGGCTCACCGAGGGAGCCGAGGTGATCTATCCCGACGGCAAGCAACTCGCGCCGGGCACGCGCGTGCGCGCGGAGCCCGACTGATGCCGTTCGAGTGGTTCGTGGCGCTGCGCTACATGCGCGACGCCAAGGGCCAGACCGCCCTGATCCTCGCCGCGGTCGCCGTGGGCGTCAGCGTGATCGTGTTTCTGTCCGCGCTGATCGGTGGGCTCCAGGCGTCGCTGATCGACAAGACCCTGGGATCGCAGCCGCACATCACGTTGCGCGTGCCGCGCGAGGAGCCGCGCCCGCTCGCCACCACCACCGCCACCACCGCGATCGCTCGTTCGGTCCAGGAGAGTCCACAACGGCTGCGCTCGATCGACCAGTGGCCGAACGTGATCGCGACCGTGGAGCGGACACCGGGAGTGATCGCGACCTCGCCATCGATCACCGGTGCCGGTTTCGCGGTGCGTGCCGACGCGAAGAGCGCGATCGTGATTCGCGGCGTCGACCCCGAGCGGTTCCTGCACATCATCGACGTTCGTGCGCGCATCGTGGCGGGGCGCTTCGAGCTCGACGGGGGCGGTGTCGCGATCGGGTCCAAGCTCGCTTCGGATCTCGGCGTCGGTGTCGGTGACAAGTTGCGCGTGACGTCGAGCGAGGGCATCGACGACGTCGTCACGGTCCGTGGCGTGTTCTCGCTCGGCAACCAGGGTGTCGACGCGACGTGGCTGATCACGTCGCTCCGGCACGCGCAGACGCTGTTCTCCTTGCCCGGCGGCGTGACCACGATCGAGATCAAGGTCGCCGATGTGTTCTCCGCCGATCGCATCGCGCGCGATATCGCCGGTGCGACCGACCTGACAGCCGACAGCTGGATGACGATCAATGCCGAGCTGCTCGACGGCCTGTCGGCGCAGTCGAGTAGCAAGGGGCTGATCCAGTTCTTCGTGATCGTCGCGGTCGCGCTCGGCATCGCGAGCGTCTTGATCGTGTCGGTCGTCCAGAAGTCTCGCGAGATCGGCATCCTTCGCGCGGTCGGCACTCCACGACGACGGATCCTGCTCGTGTTCCTGATCCAGGGCGGGATCCTCGGTGTCGTCGGCTCGCTGGCCGGTTCCGCACTCGGCGCGGTGTTCGCCAAGCTGTTCGAAGGGCTCGTTCGAGATCCGAGCGGAGCGCCGCGGTTTCCCATCGAGCTCTCCCCATCGTTGTTCGCCTCCTCGATCGCACTCGCCACCGGTGTCGGACTGGTCTCGGCGATCATCCCGGCGTACAGGGCGTCGCGGCTCGACCCCGCGACGACGATTCGCAATGGCTGAGACCGCGCCCGTCCTCGCGGTCGAAGGCGTCGTCAAGGACTACGGCGATGCCCTGCGCACGCGCGCACTCGACGGCGTCGATCTCGTGCTCGCCCGCGGCGAGCTGACGGCACTGATCGGTCCGTCGGGCTCTGGCAAGAGCACGCTGCTTCACATCATCGGCCTCCTCGACCGGCCCACCGCCGGCCGCGTCGTGGTGGACGGCAAGGACACGACCGAGCTGGACGAACGCGAGCGGACGGCGGTGCGCGCGCACACGCTCGGCTTCGTGTTCCAGTTTCACCACCTCCTGCCCGCGTTCACCGCACTCGAGAACGTGATGCTACCGGCGTGGGGGGATCGCGGCACCCCGACGCGCGAGTTGCGCACCG
Source organism: uncultured delta proteobacterium (assembly GCA_963772655.1). Taxonomy (GTDB): domain Bacteria; phylum Myxococcota_A; class Polyangia; order Haliangiales; family Haliangiaceae; genus JABFXX01. Next base: position 1,625,036 of record CAVYYE010000002.1, on the reverse strand, counting down.
CTGCCGAGGACATCTTGCATCAGGTCGGCCTCTCCGATCGCGTGCACTACCGCGTGACGAATCTGTCCGGGGGCCAGCAGCAACGTGTCGCGATCGCGCGCGCGCTCGTCCATCGCCCCGCACTCGTGCTCGCGGACGAACCGACCGGGAACCTCGATACCGCGTCTTCCAACGAGGTGTTCGAGCTCGTGCGGCGGTTCAATCGGGAGCTCGGGACGACCGTCCTCGTGGTCACCCACGACACCCGCATCGCCGATGGTTGTGATCGGGTGGTCGAGCTGGTCGACGGCCGCGTCGTCCGCGACGACACCTAGTGCTTTCGCGCAGATCGGTCCTCTTGCGCGACGGCGCGATCTGACTATTCTCCGGCCGTCATGGGTACTCCAGGGAAACGCGGTCTAGCGGCGGTCGCCACGACGCTCAGCTTCGAGAAGTTCTGGGCCTGGCTCGGCGGCCACGCCAACTGCATCGTGCGCGCGGGTACGCCGGAAGTTGTTCTGCTCGATCACGACGATTTCCACTGGACGTTGATCACCGAGGACGCCCACACCCACGTCGTCCAGCTCGCGCGCGCCAAGGATCTGGTCGGCGAGCTGCTGGTGTTCCCGCACGAGATCGCCTACGTCCAGGTCGAGCCCTCCGAGGGTGACGGCGAGTGGCTGTTCGAGTGCGTGGTCGAAGGCGAACGCGCACGCGAGGTGGCTTACCACTTCGTCATGGCGCACGAATACGACGACGGCGAGCACCGCCGCGAAGACAAGTGGACGCACTGAGGTAGCGGCCCGGGCGTGCTACGCTCGGGGGCGAGCATGGTCGAACCGGACGCAGAGGCGGACGATCTGATCGGTCGTCTCGTCGACGAGCGCTACCGGGTGATCGAGGCGATGGCCTCGGGATCGATGGGCGCCGTCTACAAGGGCGAGCGTGTGCCCGTCGGCAAGCAAGTCGCGATCAAGTTCCTGCACGCGGCGTACTCGACCGATTCCGAATTCCTGATCCGGTTCGAGCGCGAGACCCGGGTGATGAGCAAGCTCGCGCACCCCAACACCGTGTCGGTCGTCGACTTCGGCGTGTTCGAGGGATCGCCGTACCTGGTGATGGACTTCGTGCAGGGCCGCACGCTGCGCCAGGTGCTCGACATCGACGGTCCATTCTCGCCGATGCGGGCGCTCGGGATCATCCGGCAGGTCGTCGCCGGTCTCGCGCACGCGCACGCGCAGGACGTCGTCCATCGCGACATCAAGCCGGCGAACATCATGATCACCGAGGAGATCGGGACAGGGGAGCACGTCCGGATCCTCGACTTCGGGCTCGCGCGACTGCGCGGCAACGTCGGTCGCGATGCGACGCAGGCCAACGTCGTCGTCGGTACGCCGAACTACATGGCGCCCGAGCAGACCGTCGGCGGCAAGATCGACGCGCGCACCGACGTCTACTCCGTCGGCGTGATGCTGTTCGAGATGATCGCCGGCGAGCGGCCGTTCAACCACGAGGACACGATGTCGCTGCTCGGCATGCACCGCGCGGCGCCGATCCCCAAGGTCGCCGATCGGCTCGATCGCACGATCATCCTGCCGCACGGCCTGCAGGATCTCCTCGACAAGGCGATGGCGAAGCTCCCCGGCGATCGCTACCAGACAGCGATGGAGCTGGCCGACGCGATCGACGAGATCACCGGCGCCAAGACCCCGCCCGAGCCCAAGGGGAAAGTGGTGCACCGTCGGCGCTCGACCCCGGCGATCGGCGTGTCGACCAAGACGTTCGTGCGCGGCGATGGTGATACCGAGGCTGCCGTCGCGTCGACGATGATCGATGCGACGAGCCAGAAGGCGAAGCTGCCACCGCCGTCGCGACCGCCGACGTTGCTCGGCATCGGGCTGGCGGTCGCGGTGCTCGCGGGTGGTGCACTGATCGCGTGGTACGTGCTCGGCGGACGAGGCGACACCAAGAAGGACAACTTCGGGAGCGCGGCACAGATCATTCGCCCCGATCCGGTGGGCTCGGATGGCTCGAACGGAGCGAACGGATCGAACGATTCGAACGGAGCGAAGAACGGCTCGAACGATTCCGATGATGGATCGAACGCCGACGTCGCGACCGGTTCGGGGTCGGCCGACGCAGGATCCGACGACGGTTCGAACGCCGGTTCCGGCGACGCCGCGGGATCGGCCGATCGGGGTTCCGCCGATGCCGGTTCGGGATCGGATGCCGCGGGCTCGGACGGGATCAACATCGAAGCGATCGAGATCGATCCCGATCCGTCGACCGCGACCAACATCGCGCCGGCCGCTCCGGAGGCGGACGACGAGGCCGCGGACGCGCCCAAGAGCGAGGCTGACGTCGAGAAGCGGGTCCCCAAGAAGTCCCCGCCGAAGATGGCCCGGACCCTCCACGACGCGGTCGTGCTCGTCAAGAAGGGGAACTCCGAGCTCGCCCTCGCGAGCCTGCGCCAGCTCTGGAAGAAGGCACCGAAGTCAGCCTATATCCCGTTTTTGCTCGGGAATCTCTACTTCGACAAGACCTGGTGGTCGATCGCGATGGACCACTACCGGACCGCGATCAAGAAGAACAGCGGCTATCGACGGAACCCGACCCTGATCCGGAACATCATCCGGATGTTGGCGAGCTCGAAGACCCGCTGGAAGGCCGATCGGTTCTTACGTACGAACATCGGTAAGTCCGCGGTTCCCTACCTGCGGCAGGCCGGCCGATCCGACCGGAACGCCACGGTTCGCCGGCTGGCAGGCCAGCTCGCGAAGGCGATGGCCCGGCGCTAGCTCGCCCGACGGCCTGATCCCGCCGAACCGCTTGACAGAACGGAGCGATTCCGTAAAGTCTCGCGCTCCGTTCGGCCCACCCACAACTTCTGGCCCGGCCTCGTTCACCCAGGTTTTTCATGCCCACGATCAATCAGCTCGTCCGTAAAGGCCGCGAGAAGCTGCGCACCAAGAGCGCATCTCCGGCGCTCAAGCGATGCCCGCAGAAGCGCGGCGTCTGCACTCGCGTGTACACCACCACGCCCAAGAAGCCGAACTCGGCGCTCCGCAAGGTCGCGCGTGTTCGACTGACCAACGCGATGGAGGTGACGTCGTACATCCCGGGCGAGGGGCACAACCTGCAGGAGCACTCGGTCGTGTTGATCCGCGGCGGCCGCGTCAAGGATCTGCCGGGCGTTCGCTATCACATCATCCGCGGCACGCTCGATACGACGGGCGTGCAGAACCGCAAGCAATCGCGCAGCAAGTACGGCGCGAAGCGTCCCAAGTAGTAGGAGCCGTCATGCCCCGCAAAGGTGAAGTTCCCAAGCGCAAGGTCCTGCCGGATCCGAAGTACACGGATGCGCCGCTCGACGTCCGCCGTCGTCTGACCAAGTTCGTCAACGTCGTCATGCGCGACGGCAAGAAGGCGGTCGCCGAGGGCATCGTCTACCGGGCGTTCGACATGGTGGCCGAGCGGGCCAAGGACGATCCGTTGAAGGTGTGGGACCGCGCGCTGTCCAACGTGCGCCCCCGCGTCGAGGTCAAGAGCCGCCGCGTCGGTGGCTCGACGTACCAGGTCCCCGTCGACGTGCGGCCGGATCGCTCGCTCGCGCTGGGCATGCGCTGGCTGGTCGAGTACTCCCGCAAGCGCAACGAGAAGACGATGATGGATCGCCTCGCGAACGAGATCGTCGACGCCGCACAGAACCGCGGCAACGCGGTCAAGAAGCGCGAGGACGTCCACAAGATGGCCGACGCCAACAAGGCGTTCGCGCACTACCGCTGGTAACCGGCGTTCGGAAGCATTCACGACGGAGGCGATGACGGACTAGTCGAACACGACACGCGGGGCTTGAGAGGTGGCAGCTGCCAAACCGCCAAGCCTTCCGACGATACCGCCGGCGAGAGAGCTCGCTCGGACCTGTCGTCACCACGGGCCCCGCCGTCGCTGTCTTGTCCGTCGCGACACGCCCGTGAAGACCGAAGCCTCCGCCACCACGCCGCTCGCGTCGATCCGCAACATCGGGATCATGGCGCACGTCGACGCCGGCAAGACGACGACGACCGAGCGGATCCTCTACTACTCCGGCGTGACCTCGCGCATCGGCGAGGTCGACGAGGGCTCCACCGTCACCGACTGGATGACGCAGGAGCAGGAGCGTGGGATCTCGATCACCGCTGCCGCCACCACGTTCGGGTGGAAGGAGCACGTGATCAACCTGATCGACACCCCCGGACACGTCGACTTCACGATGGAGGTCGAGCGATCGCTGCGCGTCCTCGACGGTGCGGTGGTCGTGTTCTGCGCCGAGCACGGCGTCGAGCCGCAGAGCGAGACCGTGTGGCGGCAGGCCGATCGCTACAAGATTCCGCGGCTGGCGTTCATCAACAAGTGCGATCGCCCCGGCGCCGATCCGGCGCGCGTGATGGACGCGATGCGGGCGCGGCTCGGTGCGCACCCGATCGCGATCCAGCTGCCGTTCGGGCTCGGCCCGAGCTTCCTCGGCGTGCTCGACCTGATCTCGATGCGCGCGCGCACGTGGGACGTGTCGAGCTTCGGCGCCACGTTCCACGACGGTCCGATCCCACACGCGCACATCCCCGACGCCTCGCGCGCACGCGAGAAGATGATCGAGCAGATCGCCGAGCTCGACGACGAGCTGATGACGGCGTGGGTGGCCGGGCGCGAGCTGTCGGTCGACGCGATCCGCGCGGCGCTCCGAAGGATCACGTTGTCGGGTCGTGGCGTCCCGACCTTGGTCGGCGCGGCGTTCAAGAACCAGGGCATCCACAACCTGCTCGACGCGGTGATCGACTACCTGCCATCGCCGGCGCATGCCTTCGTCGCCGGTTCCGTCATCGAGGGCTTCGAGGCCGACAGCGCCGGTCATCTGCGCGGCCGCGATCCGGCGGATCCGACCGCGGCGCCGGTGTCGCGTCCCGTCGACGTCACGCACCTGATCGACGAGCCGCTCAGCGCGCTCGCGTTCAAGGTCCAGTCCGACGATGCCGGCGGACAGCTGACCTACGTGCGCGTCTACACCGGTTGCCTGCGCGTCGGGGACTCGGTCCTCGACGCGACCCGCGGTCACCTCGAGCATATCGATCGACTGGTGCGGATGTTCGCGAACCACCGCGAGGACATCCGCCAGATCGAGGCCGGGATGATCGGCGCGCTGTTCCAGCCGCATCCCGCCGAGAGTCCGGAAGACCTGGGCCCCGCGACGCGCGTCGCGACCGGCGACACGCTGTGCGATCCGCGGTCGGCGATCCTGCTCGATCCGATCATCGTGCCGAACGCCGTCATGGGCGTCCTGGTCGAGCCCGAGACGCTCGAGGACCACGACAAGCTCGCGCACGCGCTCGCGCGGCTCGCGCTCGAGGACCCGTCGTTCCGGGTCCGCACCGATGCCGAGTCCGGCCAGACCATCATCTCGGGGATGGGCGAGCTTCACCTCGAGATCGTGGTCGATCGCCTGCGCCGGGAGTTCGGGGTCCACGCCCGGGTCGGTGCGCCGCAGGTGGCGTACCGCGAGACCATCACGCGCAAGGCCGAGGGCGAGAACCGGTTCGTTCGCGTCGCCAGCGGACCCAACGGCCCCCGTGGCGAGTACGGCCACGTCCGGCTCCTCGTCGAGCCGACCGACCGCGGCGGCGGGTATGTCTACGAGAATCGCGCAGCCGCGAGCGACATCCCCTCGGAGCACGCGGGTGCCGTCGAGGCGGGAGTGAACGAGGCCGTCGAGCGTGGCGTGTTGGCTGGCCACCCCCTCACCGACCTCCGCGTCCAGGTCGTCGGCGGCAGCTATCACCCCGTAGATTTCGAACAATTACGCGTTCAAGGTCGCTGGCGGCAAGGCCCTGGTCGCCGCCGCCAACAAGGCCGGCCCGACGATGCTCGAGCCCGTGATGTCCCTCGAGGTCGTGACTCCCGACGAGTACGTCGGTGAGGTCCTCGGAGATTTGCACGCCAGACGCGGGAAAGTCGCTGGAATTACCTCCCGACCTGGTGTACAGACCGTCGCCTGCTTTGTCCCGATGGCAACGATGTTCGGCTATTTGACCGACCTGCGGTCACGAACTAAGGGCCGCGCGACATACGCGATGGAGCTCGATCACTACGCCGAAATCCCCCAGCAAATCCGCGACGAGGTCTTCAAGACCCGGCGCGCTCGTCTGTAGCTGACCTTTCAGGAGAAGCCTCGTGTCCAAAGAGAAATTTGTTCGCAACAAGCCGCACGTCAACATCGGAACGATCGGTCACGTCGACCATGGCAAGACGACGCTGACCGCCGCGATCACGAAGGTGCAGGCGTCGAAGGGCTTCGCGAAGTTCACGGCCTTCGACATGATCGACAAGGCACCGGAAGAGAAGGCTCGCGGCATCACGATCTCGACGGCGCACGTCGAGTACGAGAGCGACAAGCGCCACTACGCACACGTCGACTGCCCGGGACACGCCGACTACATCAAGAACATGATCACGGGCGCCGCGCAGATGGACGGCGCGATCCTCGTGGTCAGCGCGCCGGACGGCGCGATGCCGCAGACCCGCGAGCACGTGCTGCTCGGCCGTCAGGTCAACGTGCCGGCGATCGTCGTCTACCTGAACAAGTGCGACATGATCGGCAAGGGCGACGAGGAGCTCCTCGACCTGGTCGAGATGGAGCTTCGCGAGCTGCTCACGAAGTACCAGTACCCGGGTGACGACACGCCGATCGTCCGCGGCTCGGCGCTCAAGGCGCTCGAGGGCGAGGACAGCGAGTACGGCGTGCAGTCGATCCAGAAGCTGATGGACGCGTGCGACGCGTTCATCCCCGAGCCGAAGCGCGAGGTCGACAAGCCGTTCCTGATGCCGGTCGAGGACGTGTTCACGATCACCGGTCGTGGCACCGTCGTCACGGGTCGCATCGAGCGCGGCATCGTCAAGGTCGGCGACGAGCTCGAGATCGTCGGTCTCGGCGAGAGCCGCACGACGACCTGCACCGGCGTCGAGATGTTCCGCAAGCTGCTCGACGAGGGCCAGGCGGGCGACAACGTCGGCGTGCTGCTCCGCGGCACCAAGCGCGAGGAAGTCGAGCGCGGGATGGTGCTGTGCAAGAAGGGCTCGATCGCGCCGCACACCAAGTTCGAGGCCGAGGTCTACGTCCTCAAGAAGGAAGAGGGCGGTCGCCACACCCCGTTCTTCAAGGGCTACCGGCCGCAGTTCTACTTCCGCACCACCGACGTGACCGGTACCGTCCAGCTGCCCGAGGGCACCGAGATGGTGATGCCGGGCGACAACATCAAGATCGATGTCGAGCTGGTCGGCGCGATCGCCTGCGAGGAAGGGCTCCGCTTCGCGATCCGCGAGGGCGGCCGCACCGTCGGCGCCGGCGTCGTCACCAAGATCAACGAGTAGTCCAGGACAAGAGACCATGACGACCCCACGCATTCGCATTCGGCTCAAGGCCTACGACCACAAGCTCCTCGATCAGAGCGCCGGCGAGATCGTCGATACCGCCAAGCGCACGGGAGCCAAGGTCGCGGGTCCGATTCCGCTGCCGACCAAGATCAACAAGTACTGCGTGCTGCGGTCGCCGCACACCGACAAGAAGTCGCGCGAGCAGTTCGAGATCCGCACTCACAAGCGGCTGCTCGACATCCTCGAGCCGACCCAGCAGACCCTCGACGCCCTCATGAAGCTCGACCTGTCGGCGGGCGTCGACGTCGAGATCAAGACCTGAGTTTTGGGAACAAAGAGACAGTCATGCCGAAGCTAGACGTCAAGAACATCGCCGGTAAGTCCGTCGGATCGATCGATCTCGACGACGCCGTGTTCGGTGCCGAGGTCCACGAGCATCTCCTGTGGGAGACCGTGAAGTGGCAGCTCGCGCGCCGTCGCGCCGGCACCGCCTCGACCAAGCGTATGGGCGAGGTCCGCGGTAGCGCGAAGAAGCCGTGGAAGCAGAAGGGCACGGGTCAGGCTCGCCAGGGTAACCGTCAGGCCACGCAGTGGGTCGGCGGCGCCAAGGTGTTCGGCCCCAAGCCGCGCTCCTACGACTACAAGCTACCCCGCCAGGTCAAGAAGCAGGCCCTGTGCTCGGCGCTGTCGCTCCGCGCGTCGGAGAACAAGCTGATCGTCGTCGACAACTTCGACGTCGAGGGACCCAAGGGCGCCACCCAGAAGGTCACCGGCGCGATCGGCGCGCTCCTCGGCATCGCCAAGAAGAACGACGTCAACAACACGAAGGTGTTGATCGTCGATGCGAAGACCAACGGGAACCTGATCGCGGGTGCCCGCAACCTGCGCAAGTCGCAGTGGATCGCCACCGAGGGCGTCAACGTCTACGACATCCTCCGCCACGAGACCCTGGTGCTCACCCAGGCCGCGGCGAAGGCGATCGAGACCTCGTTGCGGACCGCAGGGGAGAAGGAATAGCCATGCGCGACGCGCAGTCCATCATCAAGCGTCCGCTGCTCACCGAGAAGTCGGCGCGGCTTCGCGAGACCGGCGGTGGCGCTGCCTCGCACGCCGAGGGCGCCGAGTACGCCCAACAGGTCGTGTTCGAGGTCGCTCGTGACGCGAACAAGATCGAGGTCAAGAGCGCGGTCGAGAAGCTGTTCAAGGTCAGCGTGACCCAGGTCCGCACGCTCGTCGTGCGCGGCAAGCTCAAGCGGATCGGCCGGTTCTCCGGTCGTCGCCCGTCGTGGAAGAAGGCGTTCGTGACGCTGTCCCCCGGCGACAACATCGAGTTCTTCGAGGGAGTCTGAGCCGATGGCCACGAAGAAATACAAGCCGACCTCTCCTGGCCGTCGCCAGATGTCGAGCCAGGACCTCACCGAGATCACCAAGAAGGATCCCGAGAAGAGGCTGCTCGCGCACAAGTCCGCCAAGGGCGGTCGCAACAACAACGGTCGGATCACGTCGCGGTTCCGCGGCGGTGGTCACAAGCAACGCTACCGCGTGGTCGACTTCAAGCGTCGCAAGACCGGCGTCGAGGCGATCGTGGTCGGGATCGAGTACGACCCCAACCGGACCGCGCGCATCGCGCTGCTCCAGTACAAGGACGGCGAGAAGGCGTACATCCTCGCGCCGCAGAAGCTGGCCGTCGGCGACACCGTGATCAGCGCGAACTCGGCCGACATCAAGCCGGGCAACTCGCTGCCGCTCCGCTACATCCCGGTCGGTACCGAGATCCACGCCGTCGAGCTCAAGCAGGGCCGCGGCGCGCAGCTCGGCCGCTCGGCTGGCGCGCGCGTCACGCTGATGGCGAAGGAAGGTGACTGGGCCACGCTGCGCTTGCCGTCGGGCGAGATGCGGCGCGTCCACATCGACTGCCGCGCCACGGTGGGCGTGATCGGGAACTCCGAGCACGGCAACATCATGTGGGGCAAGGCCGGTCGCATGCGTTGGCTCGGCCGCCGTCCGCACAACCGCGGTGTCGCGATGAACCCGGTCGATCACCCGATGGGTGGTGGCGAGGGTCGCAGCTCGGGTGGTCGTCACCCGTGCTCGCCGTGGGGCCTCAAGGCCAAGGGTCAGAAGACCCGCCACAACAAGCGCACCGATCAGTTCATCATCCGCCGCCGCACCAAGTAGCCCCTGGAAGAAGACAAGACCTATGCCTCGTTCCGTAAAAAAGGGCCCGTTCCTGGACCACTACCTGCCGAAGAAGATCGCGGCGGCGCAGAAGGAAGCCAACCCGAACAAGCGGGTGATCTCCACCTACTCGCGTCGGTCCACGGTCATCCCGGACATGGTCAACCTGACGTTCGCGATCCACAACGGCCGCAAGTTCGTGCCGGTGTTCATCACCGAGCAGATGGTCGGTCACAAGCTCGGCGAGTTCGCGCACACGCGGACGTTCCACGGGCACACCGGCGACCGGAAGAAGTAAGGGAAACGGAGACCGAGCCATGCAGGCACGTGCTGTTGTCAAAGGAATCTCGATGTCGCCGCGCAAGATGCGCGTCGTCGCGGCGCTGGTGCGCGGCAAGAACGTCGAGGAGGCCGTCGGCTTCCTCGACCTCCTGCCCAAGAAAGCCGCGCGTCTGATCAGCAAGGCCGTCAAGAGCGCCGCCGCCAACGCCGAGGATCGCTCGGGTGGTGACGCGTCCGTCGAGGACCTTCGCATCCAAACCATCCTGGTCGATAACGGCCCGATCCAGAAGCGCTGGATGCCGCGGTCGATGGGCCGCGCCAACCGCATCAACCACCGCACCAGCCACCTCACGGTGGTCGTGACCGACGAGTAAGGCGAGACACACCATGGGCCAGAAGACACATCCAACGGGCTTCCGCCTCGGCATCATCAAGACGTGGTCGTCGCGGTGGTTCGAGACCAAGAACTACGCCAAGTGGTTGCACGAGGACATCAAGCTCAAGGGCTTCATCAAGAAGAAGCTGCACCACGCGGGCGTCAGCTACATCGAGATCGAGCGTGCCGCGAACAAGGCCAAGATCAACATCCACACGGCGCGTCCGGGGATCGTGATCGGGAAGCGCGGCGCCGGCGTCGAGACGCTGAAGAAGGAAGTCCAGAAGCTGACCGAGAACGAGGTGTTCCTCAACATCATCGAGGTCCGCAAGGCGGAGACGAACGCCCAGCTGGTCGCCGAGAACATCGCCACCCAGCTCGAGCGCCGGATCGCGTTCCGTCGCGCGATGAAGAAGGCGACCCAGACCGCGATGAAGTTCGGCGCCAAGGGCATCCGCGTGGCGTCGGCCGGCCGGCTCGGCGGCGCCGAGATGTGCCGCCGCGAGTGGTACCGCGAGGGTCGCGTGCCGCTGCACACCCTCCGTGCCGACATCGAGTACGGCTTCACCGAGGCGCACACCACGTACGGCAGCATCGGCGTCAAGGCGTGGGTGTTCCATGGCGAGGTCCTGCCGGCGCCCCGCAAGGAGCCCCAGGCGGCCCGCAACGCCCCGCGCACCTAAGGCCTAGCTAACAAGGACGAATCGTCATGTCGATGCTTTCACCCAAACGAACGAAGTTCCGCAAGTCGCACAAGGGCCACATGGCTGGCCTCGCGAAGGGCGGCAACGAGGTCTCGTTCGGCGACTACGGCCTGCAGGTGCTGTCGCCCGGTTGGATCACCGCGCGCCAGATCGAGGCCGCGCGTATCGCGATCAGCCGCCACGTCAAGAAGTTCGGAAAGATCTACGTGCGCGTGTTCCCGGACCACCCGTACACGAAGAAGCCCGCCGAGACCCGCATGGGTACCGGTAAGGGCGGTGTCGAAGGCTGGGTCGCCGTGGTCAAGCCCGGCCGCGTGATCTTCGAGGTCGAAGGCGTGTCGTACGACATCGCCAAGGCCGCGTTCGATCGCGCCCACCACAAGCTCACGGTCAAGACCCACCTGATTTCGCGGGAGCCCGTCCTATGAGTAAGACCTCCGTTACCCTCGAGCAGCTGCGCGACCAGCCCGACGACGAGCTGATCGCCGCGCTCGCGGACACCCGCGACGAGCTGTTCCGCCTCCACCTCGGTCAGCACACCAACCAGGTGACGTCGACCGCGCTGCTCAAGACCAAGCGTCGCGACATCGCGCGGATCCTCACGATCCTGCGTGGCCGCAACCTCGGCTTCGAGCACCAGGCGCAGAAGTCGGCCGAGGCACCCGCGGCCACGGACGAAGCCACCGAGACCAAGAAGAAGACCTCGAAGAAGGCCAAGGCGAAGTCATGAGCGACACCAACAACAATCCCGAGGCCAAGTCCGACGACCGCGGCTCGCGTCGCACGATCGTCGGGACCGTCACGTCGACCGTGAACGACAAGACGGTGACCGTGATGGTCATCCGCCGCGTCCGCGATCGTCGGTTCCACAAGTTCCTGACCAACCGCGTGAAGTACCACGTGCACGACGAGGGCAACGTCGCCAAGGTCGGTGACGTCGTCGAGATCATCGAGTCGCGTCCGATGTCGGCCACCAAGCGGTGGCGTCTGCTCCGGTTCGTGTCCCGCGCGCGGGAGGCCGTGTCGTGATCCAGATGACCTCGGTCCTCGACGTCGCGGACAACAGCGGCGCGAAGAAGGTGTTCTGCATCAAGGTGCTCGGCGGCACGCGCCGTCGCTACGCCACGGTCGGAGACGTCATCATCGTGTCGATCCGCGAGGCGATTCCGGGTGCGAAGGTGAAGAAGGGCGAAGTCGCCCGTGCCGTGATCGTGCGGACCAAGCGCGAGCTGGCGCGGCCCGACGGTAGCTTCATCAAGTTCGACGGCAACTCGGCCGTCCTGATCAACAAAGAGAACGAGCCGATCGGTACCCGTATCTTCGGGCCGGTCGCTCGCGAGCTGCGCGCCAAGCGGTTCATGAAGATCATCTCGCTGGCGCCGGAGGTGCTGTAGTCATGGCCCACGTTCGCAAAGGCGATCTGGTGATCGTCACCAGCGGTGCGTCCAAGGGAAAGAAGGGCAAGGTCCTGCGCGTGGTCGGCGATCGCGTGATCGTCGAGAAGGTGGCGATGGTGAAGCGCCACACGCGTGCGACGCAGGCCAATCCGAGCGGTGGCATCGTCGACCGCGAGGGCACCGTCCACATCTCCAACGTGGCGCTGTTCGACGACAAGTTGGACCGCGGCACGCGTACCAAGATCGACGTCGACGGGGACACCAAGACCCGCGTCGGCGTCAAGAGCGGGACCAAGTTCCCCAATGCAGGGATGAGCTGAGCCATGGCCGACGACAACAAGAAGGCAAAGGCGCCCAAGGCCCCCAAGGCCAAGAAAGGCGCGGCCGCGGAAGCGGGGCCGGTGCCGACCTACAAGCGCGAGCAGGCGCCCAAGCTCAAGGGCCTCTACGACAAGCAGATCCGCGACCAGATGATGAAGGAGTTCTCGTACTCCACGATCATGCAGGTGCCGCGCGTGGTGAAGGTCACCGTCAACATGGGACTCGGCAAGGCCAAGGACGAGCCCAAGATGATCGACAGCGCGATCGAGGAGCTCAAGGCGATCACCGGCCAGGCGCCGGTCGTGTCCCGCGCCAAGAAGGACATCGCCGTGTTCAAGCTCCGTCGCGGCCAGAAGATCGGCGTCATGGTGACGCTGCGCCGCGAGCGGATGTGGGAGTTCCTCGACCGTCTCATGAACATCGCGCTGCCGCGCGTCCGCGACTTCCGTGGCATCTCGCCGCGTGGGTTCGACGGTCGCGGCAACTTCACGATGGGCGTGCGCGAGCAGATCATCTTCCCGGAGATCGAGTACGACCAGATCGACTCGATCAAAGGCATGAACATCAGCATCGTCACCACCGCGTCGAACGACGCGGAGGGGCGCTCGCTTCTCACTCACCTCGGCATGCCGTTCCGCCAGGCACAGCCGACCGCAGCGACAGGAGCTGCCTGATCATGGCCAAGCTGATCGATACGCTTCCCAAGAAGCACAAGTTCAAGGTCCGCGTGAAGTCGCGCTGCAAGCGGTGCGGTCGCCCGCGTGCCTACCTTCGCAAGTTCGAGATGTGCCGGTGCTGCTTCCGCGAGCTCGCACTGCGCGGCGACATCCCGGGCGTCATCAAGTCGAGCTGGTGAGGAACAACCCATGTCGATGACTGATCCGATCGCTGATTTCCTCGCTCGCATCCGCAACGGGATCCGTGCGCGCAAGGTGGACATCACCTGCCCGCGCTCGAACATGAAGTTGCGGCTCGCCGAGATCCTGCGCGACGAGGGTTTCCTCAACGGTGTGGTCTCCACCGATGACGACAAGCAGGGGATGCTGAAGCTGACGTTGCGCTATGGCGGTCGTCCGGGCGTCGGCCCGGCGATCACCGGGATGCGCCGGGTCTCGCGCCCGGGCCAGCGCTCGTACGTCCCCGCAAAACAGGTGCCGCGCGTCCGCAACGGGCTCGGCATCGCCATCCTGTCCACGTCGCAAGGCGTGATGACCGACCGCGAGGCCCGCAACAAGGGCGTCGGCGGTGAGGTCCTCTGCGAGGTCTGGTGAGTCATGTCCCGTATCGGTCGTAAACCCGTCGAGATTCCCAAGGGCGTCACCGTGTCGATCACCGCCGACACGGTCACCACCAAGGGCGCCAAGGACTCCCTGTCGATCAAGCGCCACCCGGCGATCGAGATCAAGCAGGACAAGGAGGACGGCAAGGATGTCCTGTTGTTCGAGCGCAAGAGCAACGAGGGTCCGGTGCGTGCCGCGCACGGCCTCATGCGCGCCCTCGTCAACAACATGATCACCGGCGTGACCACGGGCTTCACCAAGACGCTCGAGATCAACGGCGTCGGCTACAAGGCCGAGATCAAGGGCAAGGACAAGGTGATCCTCTCGCTCGGGTATTCGCACCCGATCGAGTACACGCTACCGCCCAACATCAACGCCAAGGTCGACAAGAACAACCTGATCCTGTCGGGGATCGACAAGCAGGCCGTCGGGGCCGCGGCCGCCAAGGTCCGTAGCTTCCGTCCGCCCGAGCCGTACAAGGGCAAGGGCATCAAGTACCTGGGCGAGCACATCATCCGCAAGGCGGGTAAGACCGCAGGTAAGTAAGACAGCGTCGTCCGACGCCGCCTATCCGAATCTTCGGGCACGGCGGGTCACGCAGACGACAGGAGAGAACCATGGCTGGCCACATCAAAGTCCCCAACCCCAAGACCCGCAAGCGGCTCCGCCGCAAGGTCTCGATCCGGCTCCGCATCAGCGGCACCGCCGAGCGTCCGCGCCTGTCCGTGTTCCGGTCGGCGCGCCACACCTACGCGCAGGCGATCGACGACACCACCGGCCGCGTGCTGGCGTCGGCGAGCGAGCTCGACACCGCCCTCAAGGGCGCGGTCGCGGGCAAGCCGAAGAAGGAGCGCGCGCGCCTGGTGGGGAAAGCGATCGGCGAGAAGCTCGTCGGCACCGGCGTCAAGTCGGTGGTGTTCGACCGCAACGGGTTCATCTATCACGGTCGCGTCAAGGAGATCGCCGACGGCGCTCGGGACGCTGGGCTCACGTTCTAGGAAATAGATATGCTGATCAATCCCGAAGAAGTTGGCGAGCTGGTGGACCGCGTGGTCCACATCAACCGTGTTGCCAAGGTGGTCAAGGGTGGCCGCCGGTTCTCGTTCTCGGCGCTCGTCGTCGTCGGTGACCAGCACGGTCACGTCGGTGCGGGCCTCGGCAAGGCGAACGAGGTGCCGGAGGCGATCCGCAAGGGCACCGAGCGCGCCAAGCGCAACCTGATGAAGATCCCGCTGGTCAACGGCACGATCCCGCACGAGATCGTCGGCTACTTCGGTGCCGCCGAGGTGCTGCTTCGTCCGGCCGCTCCCGGTACCGGCGTGATCGCCGGCGGTGGCGTGCGGCCCGTCCTCGAGGTCGCCGGCATCACCGACATCCTCACCAAGTCGCTCGGCACGTCGAACCCGCACAACGTGATCCACGCGACCGTCACCGCACTCAAGGAGCTGCGGTCGGTCGAGCTCACCGCCAAGACGCGCGGTAAGTCGGTCGCGGAGATCCAGGCCTACGGTCGCAAGCAGACGACCGCACCCGCCCCCTGACGAGCGAAAGCCGAGAAGAGATAACCATGGCGATCAAGCTCAAAGTCACGCAGGTCAAGAGCGGCATCGGCCGCTCCGAGACCCAGAAGCGGACCCTGCAGGGACTCGGTCTCCGCGGGCCGCACACCACCAAGGTGCTCCTCGACACCCCCTCGATCCGCGGGATGATCCGCAAGGTCAGTCACCTGATCACCGTAGAATCCGCTGACTGATCGGGTAGGTACGGTTGCCCAATCCTAGTTTCTGCGCCAGATTCCATCCGGCGCTCTCGGGGTCCTGACGATGTCCATTACTCTCCATAATCTCCACCCGAACGACGGCGCCACCCGCGAGAAGAAGCGGCTCGGCCGCGGTCGCGGTTCCGGCAAGGGCAAGACGTCCGGCAAGGGCGTCAAGGGACAGAAGGCCCGCCCGGGGCACCACGGCGCACGCTACGCGTTCGAGGGTGGTCAGACGCCCATGGCGCGCCGGATCGGCAAGCGCGGGTTCAAGAACCCGAACCGCATCGAGACGTTCCCGATCAACGTCGCGACGCTCGAGCAGCGGTTCGACGCCGGTGCCACGGTCGATCTCGACGCGCTTCGCGCGCTCGGGATGGTTCCCAAGCTCACCGAGTACGTCAAGATCCTCGGCGACGGCGACCTCACCAAGAAGCTCACCGTCAAGGCGTACGGCGTGTCGGCCGTCGCCAAGGAAAAGATCGAGAAGGCCGGTGGCACCGTCGAGGTGCTCGGCCGCGGAACGGTTCCGGCCGCGTCATCGTCAACTGACAAGCAAGACTAACCAGCTAAGCAGGCAACACACCCGTGGCAGGCTTTACGAACATCGGCAAGATCCCGGAGCTCCGCAAACGGATCCTGTTCACGCTGTTCATCCTCGCGATCTACCGCCTCGGCGTCTTCATCACCGTTCCGGGCGTCAACCGCGCGGAGATGTCCCACGTCGTCACCAAGGGCGGCTCGGGCTCGTTCCTCGGCATGTTCGACATGTTCTCGGGGAACGCGCTGTCGCACTTCTCGATCTTCACGCTCGGCATCATGCCGTACATCACGGCATCGATCGTGATGCAGCTGCTCACGGTCGTCGTCCCCAAGCTCGACCAGCTCAACAAAGAGGGCGAGCAAGGCCGGCAGAAGATCAACCAGCTCACCCGCTACGGGACGGTGCTCGTCGCCGTCGTGCAGTCGTGGTTCGCCGCCAGTTACGTCCAGGGTCTCGGTGGTCACGGCGGTGCAAATGCCGTCGTCGCCGAGGACATCCAGGGCCTGGGTTTCCACATGCTGTCCGTGATCACGATGACCACCGGCACGGTCGTCATCATGTGGTTCGGCGAGCTCATCACCGAGAGCGGCATCGGCAACGGTTCATCACTGATCATCTTCGCCGGCATCGTCGCCGGCATGCCCGACGCGATCGTGAGGTTCGTCGGCAAAGGTGGCGGTGACACCAGCGGTCTCACGATCGCGTTCGTGCTCCTCCTCGTGATCGTCACGATCGCGGCGATCTGCTTCTTCGAGCGCGCGCACCGCCGGATCCCGGTGCAGTACACCAAGCGCCAGGTCGGACGAAAGATGTACTCGGGTGCGCAGAGTTATCTGCCACTCAAGATCAACGTCTCCGGCGTCATCCCACCGATCTTCGCGTCGTCGATCCTGATGTTCCCCGCGCAGATCGCCGGGATGTCGAACAACCACTGGATGCAGGAGTTCGCCTCGATCCTGCACCCGTCGGACTGGCGCTACAGCGCGATCTTCACGCTGCTCGTCATCTTCTTCGCGTTCTTCTACACCGCGGTCGTGTTCAACCCGGTCGACGTCGCCGACAACCTCAAGAAGTCGGGCGGCTTCGTTCCCGGTGTGCGGCCCGGCAAGAACACGGCGCAGTACATCGAGCGCGTGCTGTCGCGGATCACGTTCGCCGGCGCGCTGTACCTCAGCGTGGTGTGCATGATCCCCGCGCTGCTCCAGAAGTACTTCCAGGTGCCGTTCGCCTTCGGTGGCACCGGCCTGCTGATCGTCGTCGGTGTCGCGCTCGACACCGTCCAGCAGATCGAGTCGCACCTGATCACGCGCAACTACGAAGGCTTCTCCGGTCCCAAGGGGCCGCGGCTCCGCGGCCGGATCGCCGCGCGCCCACGCTAGGCGACTCGGGGCTCGCGTGGGCGTTCAGCTCAAGTCCAAGCACGAGATCGGGCTGATGCGCGAGGCAGGGCTCGTCGCGGCCGAGATCCTCGAGGACGTGTGTGCGGCCGCCAAGCCGGGCGCCTCGACCTGGGATCTCGATCGGATCGCGCGAGCGGGCATCGAGAAGCACAAGGTCAAGAGCGCGTTCCTCGGCTACGGCGGCTACGACGTCCCGCCATACCCCGCGGTGCTGTGCACCTCGCGCAATCACGTCATCGTCCACGGCATCCCGCGGAAGAACGACGTGCTCGAGGACGGCGACATCATCGGAATCGACTTCGGCATCTTCAAGCATGGTTTTTGCGCCGACACCGCCCGAACCGTCATGGTCGGCACCGTCTCCGACGAGAAGCGCAAGCTGGTCGAGGCCACCGAGGCCGCACTCGAGGAGGCCATCGCGCTGTGCCGGGTGGGCAGCCGTCTGGGTGACCTCGGTTCATCCGTCCAGAACTACGCGGAAATTCGAGGCTACTCTGTCGTCCGGCAGTTCGTCGGCCACGGCACCGGCCGGCAGATGCACGAGGACCCGCAGGTCCAGAACTTCGGCGTCGCGGGGACCGGTAAGCGGCTGAAGAGTGGCCTTGTCATCGCCGTCGAACCCATGGTAAACGCCGGGTCCCCTGACGTAGAGGTTCTCGACGATAAGTGGACGGCCGTGACCAGAGATCGCTCGATATCCGCACACTTCGAGCACACGATCGCGGTCACGGACGAGGGGCCTTGGGTCCTCACCAGACCATCTTCCACGCCGGGACATCCCTGAAACCTTCCAGAACCTGATCACCTAGCAAAAGCCACGACCATGAAAGTTCGAGCATCCGTCAAGCCGATCTGTCCCAAGTGCAAGGTCATCAAGCGCAAGGGCGTCGTCCGCATCATCTGCACCAACCCGCGCCACAAGCAGCGGCAGGGCTAAGGCAAAACCATGGCACGCATCGCAGGCGTCGACCTCCCGCGCAACAAGCGCATCGAGATCGCACTCACGTACATCTACGGCATCGGTCGCAAGGCGGCCAAGGTCGTGCTCGACACTGCCGGCATCTCGGCGGACAAGCGCAGCGACGATCTCGACGAGAATGACGTCCGTCGGATCCGCGACGCGATCGAAGCAAACTTCCGCGTCGAGGGCGATCTTCGTCGCGACGTCCAGCTCAACATCAAGCGCCTGATGGACCTCGGCACCTACCGTGGTTATCGACATCGCCGCAACCTCCCGGCTCGCGGTCAGCGCACTCACACCAACGCCCGCACCCGCAAGGGTCCTCGCCGCATGGCGGTGAAGAAGCAGGGCGCGGTCACGAAGAGGTAGTCGGTCATGTCGCAGGTCAAGGGCAAGCAGAAGAAGAAGGTCCGGAAGAACATCCAGACCGGCGTCGCGCACATCTCCGCGACGTTCAACAACACGATCGTCTCGATCACCGACGTCAGCGGAAATGTCATTTCGTGGTCGTCGGCTGGTACGTGCGGCTTCAAGGGCTCGCGCAAGTCGACGCCGTTCGCCGCGCAGCTCGCGGCGGAGGACGCCGCGAAGAAGGCGATGGAGCACGGTGTCCGCAACGTCACCGTGTACGTCAACGGTCCCGGCTCGGGTCGCGAGTCGGCGCTCCGCGCGCTCAATGCCGCGGGTTTCAAGATCAACCTCATCCGGGACGTGACGCCCGTGCCGCACAACGGTTGCCGGCCGCGCAAGCGTCGTCGCGTCTGATCACCTTGCAGGAACGATAAAGATGGCTCGTTACATTGGTGCGGTTTGTCGGCTCTGCCGGCGCGAAGACATGAAGCTCTTCCTCAAGGGAGAGCGTTGCTACACGGACAAGTGCGGCTACGAGCGCCGGAGCTACCCGCCGGGCCAGCACGGCCAGAGCCGGCGCAAGAAGCGCTCGGACTACGGCGAGCAGCTCCGCGAGAAGCAGAAGGTCAAGCGCATCTACGGCATCGCCGAGCGCCAGTTCCGCGGCTACTACCACAAGGCGATGCGCGCTCACGGGGTGTCGGGTCACATGCTGATCCAGTTCCTCGAGCGCCGCCTCGACAACGTCGCCTACCGCATGGGCTTCGCGTCGGATCACGCCGAGGCGCGCCAGCTGGTTCGCCACGGTCACTTCACGATCAACGGCAAGAAGGTCGACATCCCGTCGTACCTCGTGCGCGTCGGCGACACGGTCGCGGTTCGCGAGCCGTCGCAGAAGATGGCGCGGATCAACGAGGCGCTCGGGGCGGTCGATCGCCGTGGCGTGCCGCAGTGGATCAACCTCGACAAGGACAACTTCCGCGGTGCGATCACGGCCCTGCCGACCCGCGAAGATGTCACCCTCCCGATCCGCGAGCAGCTGATCATCGAGCTCTACTCGAAGTAGTTTGATTGGCCCGGCGGCGATGGTGTCGTCGGGAACCTAGGTGCAGGCGTCGAAACCCTGCAAACACGCAGTGGGCGTGATGAAAGCGACCCACCTTAGGAAGAAGAGAGATACCGATGGATGACATGACCCCGATGGATCCTCACGCCGGAGTGGCGAGCCCCGAGCAGACGGCGTTCATGGCCAAGAACTGGCGGGACCTGATCCGTCCGCGCACGCTCGAGATCGAGGAGCGGAGCGACACCTACGGCAAGTTCTCCTGCGAGCCGCTCGAGCGCGGCTTCGGCACCACGCTCGGCGTGGCGCTGCGTCGCATCCTGCTGTCGTCGCTCCAGGGCGCGGCGGTCACGCACATCGCGATCGAGGGCGCGCTGCACGAGTTCACCTCGCTGCCGGGCGTCGTCGAGGATGTCACCGACATCATCCTCAACCTCAAGGAGACGCTGTTCCGCGTCGAGGCCGACAAGACGTACACGATCCGGCTCGACAAGCAGGGCGAGGGCGTCGTCACCGCCGGTGACCTGTCGCTCGTCGACGGCGTCACCTGCCTCAATCCCGATCATCGTATTTGCACGTTGTCGAAGGACGGCAAGGTCGCGATGGAGCTCACGATCATGACCGGTCGTGGCTACGCGCCGGCCGAGCGGCACTCCGCCGAGCTTCCGGTCGGCACGATCGCGATCGACGCGCTGTTTTCCCCGATTCGCAAGGTCAACTTCACCGTCACCAACGCGCGCGTCGGTCAGCAGACCGACTACGACAAGCTGACGCTCGAGTGCTGGACCAACGGTGCCGTCCGTCCCGACGACGCCGTCGCCTACGCCGCCAAGATCCTCAAGGAGCAGCTCAACCTGTTCATCAACTTCGAGGAGATGGCCGAGCCGGTCGAAGCGCCGCGCGACGAGGCCGCCGAGAAGCTCAACGAGAACCTGTGGCGGACCGTCGACGAGCTCGAGCTGTCCGTGCGGTCGGCCAACTGCCTCCAGAACGCCAACATCAAGTACATCGGCGAGCTGGTGCAGAAGACCGAGAGCGAGATGCTGAAGACCAAGAACTTCGGCCGCAAGTCGCTCAAAGAGATCAAGGAGCTGCTTGCCGAGATGGGTCTCCAGCTCGGTATGAAGCTCGACAACTGGCCGGGTCCCAACCCGCTCAAGAAGCCCTAGCTAGAGATTCACCATGCGCCACCGTAAGTCAGGCAGAAAGCTCGGCCGCAACGCTTCGCACCGTTCGGCTCTGTTCAACAACCTCGTCACCTCGCTGCTCACCCACGGGCGCATCGAGACGACGGTGGCCAAGGCCAAGGAGCTGCGCTCGTTCGCCGACGCCACGATCGGGTGGGGCGTGTCGGTGCAGCCGCTGATCGCCAAGGGCGACAAGGCCACCATCGACGAGCGCGCCAAGGTCGTCCACGCCCGCCGCATGGCGCGGAAGACGGTCAAGACGCGCGAGGCGCTCGAGCGGTTGTTCACCGAGATCGGGCCGCACTTCGTCGATCGCAAGGGCGGATACACCCGCGTCCTCAAGACGCGCGTCCGCAAGGGCGACGCCGCGCCG
Organism: uncultured delta proteobacterium; assembly: GCA_963772655.1. Classification (GTDB taxonomy): domain Bacteria; phylum Myxococcota_A; class Polyangia; order Haliangiales; family Haliangiaceae; genus JABFXX01. Next base: position 1,603,477 of record CAVYYE010000002.1, on the reverse strand, counting down.
ATGGCGTTCATCGAGCTCGTCGGGCTCAACGGCCAGCAGGCCGCCGCCGCCGAGTAACGGCCGGTTCTACGGGACGCACGGCGTCGTCGAGAGACGGCGCCGTTTCGCATTCCGGACGCGCCGCACACCGCATCCGCATCCGCGACCGCGACCGCGACCGCGACCGCGACCGCAGCCGCAGCCGGAACCGCAACCGGAACCGCAGCCGCAGCCGCAGCCGGAACCGCAGCCGCAGCCGCAGCCGGAACCGGAACCGCAGCCGCAGCCGCAGTCCGCGATCCGCATCCGCAGCCGCACGACCGCAACCGCAGCCGCATCCGCAACCGCAACCGCAGCCGGAGCCGGAGCCGGAACCGCAGCCGCGGTCGCAGCCGGAACCGGAACCGCGACCGCATCCGCGTCCGCATCCGCATCCGCGCCCGCGACCGCAACCGCAGCCGCAGCCGGAGCCGCAACCGGAAGCCGGAGCCGGAACCGCAGCCGCAGCCGCAACCGCACACCCGCACCCGCAACGACAACCGCAGTCGCAACGACGACGCGCCCGCGTTCGCGTTCGGAACGGCGACTTCCGCCGCTAAGCGCTCAGCAGCCGGGTTCCACGGAACCGCGATGCGGCCTCTATCACTCCGCGGTTCCGCGGAACCGCGGAGTGGCCTGCATTACAGCGGTTCCGCGAAACCGCGGAGCCTGCATTACAGCGGTTCCGCGAAACCGCGGAGCGGCCTGCATGACAGCGGTTCCACGAAACCGCGGAGCGGCCTGCATGACAGCGGTTCCGCGGAACCGCGATGCGGCCTCTATCACGCAGCGGTTCCGCGGAGCCGCGATGCGGCCTCTATCACGCAGCGGTTCCGCGGAGCCGCGATGCGGCCTCTATCACGCAGCGGTTCCGCGGAGCCGCGATGCGGCCTCTATCACGCAGCGGTTCCGCGAGAACGCGGAGCGACCTGCATTGCAGCGGTTCCGCGGAGCCGCGAGCGGCCTGTATTACAGCAAGTTCCGCGGAGCCGCGATGCGGCCTCTATCACGCAGCGGTTCCGCGAGAAGCGCGGAGCGGCCTGCATTACAGCGGTTCCGCAGAACCGCGGAGCGGCCTGCATGACAGCGGTTCCGCGGAGCCGCGAGGCGGCCTCTATCACGCAGAGGTTCCGCGGAGCCGTGCACAGCGGTTCTGCAGCTGAGATTCGCACTCTCCTCACGGGCCGGCCGCTTGGCCTATCGAGCCACATTGCCCGAGCTCTCGTCACGCTTCTCTTCTGCTCTGCTCCACGCGTCTCCTCGCGCCTCCGCCCCGAGCACTCGTGCTCCTCCACACCCCAAGTCGCCTCGCGTCTCCCCCCGACGCAACTCGTGCTCCTCTGCGCCGCCCGGCGTCGCTCGTCGCGTCCCGCCCCGACACAACTCGTGCTCCTCCGCGCCGCCCGGCGTCGCTCGTCGCGACTCCGCCCCGAGCAACTCGTGCTCCTCCGCGCCGCCCGGCGTCGCTCGTCGCGTCCCGCCCCGACACAAACTCGTGCTCCTCCGCGCCGCCCGGCGTCGCTCGTCGCGACTCCACGCGCCGCCCGGCGTCGCTCGTCGCGACTCCGCCCCGAGCAACTCGTGCTCCACCGTGCTCCTCCGCTCCACGCCGCATCTCTCCTCGTGCCTCCGCCCCGAGCACCGGCGCCGCCGCCCTGCGCCGCTTCCGCGCTACGGCCTCGCCGAGCGCCGTACCGACGGTGCCGGCGCTCGCGATCTCCCCGCAGCTGGGCCGCGACCGAGACCGCGACCTCGAGGGAAGGGCGCTCGTCACGGCCGCCGCGCGGGTGCGGCGCGTACGGGCGAGGCGGCGCCGATGCTCGGGGCTGCGAGACCACGAACCAGGAGAGAGTCATGTCGTTCGATGCGTTGGAGATGTCGCTGGTCGTTCTCGAGGAGCTCGCTCCTCTCGAGTCGAAGATCCGGCAGCGGAAGAAGTCGCTCGCCGACGAGATCGCGCGCGCGGCCGAGAGCGTCGCGCTCAATCTCGCCGAGGGTCGCAAGCGCAGCGGTCTCGACCGGCCCGACTTCTTCCGCCGAGCGGCCGGCAGTGCGGACGAGCTCACCACCGGGCTGCGCATCGCGAAGGCGCGCCGGTTGATCAGCGCCGACGAGTTCGCCGCGGCCGACACGCCGCTCGATCGCGTGCGCGCGATGCTGTGGCGGCTGACGCACTGACGCGGCTCCGCGGGACCGGCTTCCGGTCGCGGCGTTCTCGGGTTGCGGCGGGGCGTTGCCTCTCGACGTCTCCTCTGCGTCTCGATCGCGAATCGTGCCCCTGAACGGATGGCACGGGCATGACCACGGCGTTCGTGCTCTCGATCTCCGAGGACGGCGAGGCGAGGTGCCAGCCTCGGCGACTGCGAGGCGTGGAGGTTTGGGCCAGGCGGTCAACGCGGCGCGAATCTCAGCGGGTTGCCTAGCCATCGAGCGTGTAGGTCGCGGGGGGCTTCATCTTGTTCCACGGACCGCGTGCCTCGTTCGGCAACTGCCGATAGACCGGCTCGCTGATCCGGATCCCGGGCCCACCGCCCATTCGGAATAGATGGTTCACGCCGGTGCCGAACACGTCGTAGCGGTCCTCGGGCCCGATCTCGCCCTCGGCGACGATCGCGATGTGAACGTTCGCACCGAGATCGATGCGCCATTGATTGCCCCGCAACGCGTTGACCGCTTCGCGCAGCGCGCTCGCCGCATCGACGGCCGTGACCGCCGCTTCCGCGGGGAACACCGCAAACACACCATCGCCGATGAACTTCACGACGCGTCCGCCGCGCGACGTGATGATCGGCGACGCCTGCCGATACCAGCGATCGAGGAACTGCGCGATCGAAAGCGCGTCGAGATGCGCGCACGCCTTCGTGTAACCGGCCAGATCTGCTGCCAGTAGCACCAGCTTCGTCTCTTTCATTGCCCACTCCGGATGGAGACGATTCGATGCAGGGGTGACTCCTGCGATGTGGACTTGGCCCGGGATGCGGGGGGGACTCCCGCGTGTCCAACATGGACCCACCCAGTGTGCCACACGAGGCAATGGTGGTTCCGGGTATCGTGACGACGGTATCGATCGAGGACCGGTCGCCGCCGCAGGTCGCCCGCGAACTGCCCCGCGATCAAGGTCGCTGCCTCTGAACCGCTACCTTGTGATCAATCCATGGGCAACGCCTTGCGGCTCCGGTTGCGGTCGCGGCCGCGGCTGCGGCTGCGGCTGCGGCTGTGGCTGCGGTTGCGGTTGCGGTTGCGGTTGCGGCTGTGGCTGCGGCTGCGGTTCCGGCTGCGGCTGCGGTTCCGGCCGCGGTTCCGGCTGCGGTTGCGGCCGCGGTTGCGGCTGCGGTTGCGGCCGCGGTTGGGCTGCGGTGGGTCGCGGCTACGATCGTGACTGCGCTACCGGGTCATCGATCGCCAGCTCGCAGGCACCGGCGCCCCGGCGGCCACCGCCGCGAAAACCAACTCGCGGATCCGCGGTGCGAGATCGCGGACGACGCGCAGGCCGTCGATTCCGGTGTCGCACCGTCGGTCGCGTCGACAACCTCGCGCCAGGCCGCGATCAGCGTATCGAGCGCCTGCTCGACCTGCTTGTCCGCGAGATAGCTCCCCGGCCGACCAACGAGCTACTCACGGGGCCGACCCTAGCCGATTTGCTGACAGCCCATCGCTCGATCGCGGCAAACCTGTGACGTCACCGTCGCTACTCTGCAGCGAGATCGCGAGGTTAGCTGACCATTCGCCCTGCCGGTGGCAACTCCAGTAGCCGGACGATCTGTCGTTCACGATTGGCGGTTTCTTGTGATGCCCATCGCATAGCTGGCAGCCCGTTTTGGCTATACAGCTGCATCCCGATTCCCGGACCTGACCCAGCCACCAGCCTTTCTCGCATCCCGGAGTTTCCCCTCATGCGCCTTACCCATCTCGCGTTTCTCGGACTGTCCCTCGTAGCCTGCCGTGGCGGCGGGAACAACGGTGACGACGACACCACGACCGACGCTCCGGTCAGCCAGACCGTTCACATCCAGGACGTCCAGAACGACATGATGCCGTCGGGCACGCCGGTCACGCTCGAGGGCGTGATCGTCACGGCGATCGATTCGTTCGGCGCCAAGACCGGCGATCTGTGGGTCGAGGAGCCGGGGGGTGGCGAGTTCTCGGGCGTCAAGGTGTTCGGTGCGCCGCTCGATCAGGTCGCCGCGCTCCAGGTCGGTGACATCGTCACGATCAGCAACGCCGAGAAGAACGAGTTCGCGTGCGCCGGCACGATCTGCGGTGGTGGCGAGTTCGAGGCCGGCCAGTCGATCACCGAGATCCAGGGCGCCGGCGGGGGCCAGCTCTCGGTCGTCAAGACCGGCACCGGCACCGTGCCGACCCCGGACATGGTCGATGCCGCGGCGATCGACGCGCTCGATCACGCCGGGCAGAACGCGGAATGGGAGAAGTGGGAAGGCGTCCTCATCAACGTGGTCAACGCGCGTCAGCTCAGCGCCGATAACACCTTCGGTGGTGGCGCGGACGACCAGCACGCGTTCAAGGTCAGCGGTGACGCTTCAGGTCGAGTCGGTGCTCGCGGCGATTCCGGCGTCGGCGACGTTCGGCACCTGCTACTCCGGCATCGTCGGCATCGGCGACTACTTCTTCGACTACCTGCTGCTGCCGCGCGAGGAAGCGGCGTACACCGCCGGCGGCACCGGGTGCCCGGCGCTGACCACCGCCACGGTTTCTGAGATCCAGGCCGGAACGGCTACGGTGCACGTGTCCTCAACGACGTGTTCATCACCGCCCTGGCCTTCAACAAGAAGAGCCTGTGGGTGTCGTCGTCGCTGACCGCAGCGCCGAACGAAGGCATCTTCGTGTTCCGTAGTGGCGCAACTCTGGATGCAGAGTTCGAGGTGGGCGCGAAGATCAACGTGGCTGGAACGGTGGCTGAAAACAACAACGATGCGACGGGTGATACCGTCACGCAGATCGCCGGTGGTGCGAGCGTTTCCTTCGTCGCGGCGCCCACCGGTGCGCCCGTGCCGGTCACGAATCAGACGGCGGCGGATCTTGTCGTGGCTGGTACCGGTGAGCCGTACGAGTCCGTGCTCGTAACGCTCACGAACGTCAAAGTGATCACCAAGCAGGATCCGAGCGCTTTCGGTGTGGGACAGATGCAGCAAGGAGCGACGACGTTCGAGACGGACGACGATGTGCTTCGCCTGACGGATGACGCGGGGACCTGCTACGCCTCCGTGACAGGAATCTGGTCGTACCAGGTGTTCGACAACGTCTACGCGTTGTTCCCGATCAGCAAGACGGACGGCGGCACCTGCAACTGAGAATTTCGAAGAGCGATCAACGAGTGCGAAGGCGTGGGTGTCGACCGCCCAGCGAGCCGGTTGCGTGCTTTTTGCTCCATGGTGGAGTGATTCCGCTTCCGGCACTCGCGGTATGGTGGAGGCATGCAGATGGGGTTCGGGCGGTTGTGGACGAGGTGCGTCGTGTTGGTGGGGGTCGCGGGGTGGGTCGGCTGTCAGCCACCACCGCCACCACAGAAACCAGCCGAGCCTGCACCCGAGCGCGACGTGAGTGGGAGCGCTTTGGTGCTCGATGTTTCGCCGTCGAGCAGACTGAAGTTGGTCGGTGACTACGCGTTCGATCTTCTGGGCGCCGGCGTCGGTAAGGCCTGTACGGCGGACACGGAGGACGTCAGGTACTGGGTGGTCGGGCAACGGCTCGCGAGGCTGGGTCCAGATCGACTGACCCGACAGGCGATCGCTGCCGCGACCCTGGACGCGGTGTCTCGCCTCGAGGATGCGGACACGATCCTGGTCACGAGCGTCGTCACGCACGGCAAAGCGGGGAAGGTGTGCGCGGAGGTTCGCGGCCGCGGTGTTCGGCTCACCAAGCGCACGCCCGCGAACGGCGAACCGGCGGGCACGAAACCGGCAGAGAAAGCGCCGGCCGATTCGGGCGACTCTGACGATTCGCCGCCACGAGTCCCCTAGCTCGTCGGAACGTTCTAACGGATCCGTTCGTACGTCCGTTATAACGAGTAGGGAGGAGGCACATGTGCCTTCTCGGGACCGGCCTGACCGTGGTTCGTCCCCGTCCGGAGATTTCCGGTCCGGACGCTGTTTCGTTTCGCCTCGCGAGTCGGATCGACACGCTCAGTGCGGGTGATAAGCGACCACCGTCGGCGTGCAGGAGTAGACGTTGTCGGGCCCGGGAATCGCGGGATATCTCCACTGGGAGGTGTCGTCGACCACCGCGAGATCGAACGCCGGCAAGGCCGAACCCCCGACCAGTTCGACCGATTCGACCGTGCCGTTCGGTCGAACGCACACGTTGACGTCGTCCTTCGCGACCCACCCGAACGTCCCGCGCACCTGATACTCGATGCGATCGACCGAGGGCAGCGTCGGATCGATGGGCGCGCGCTTGATGAGCACGGCCTCGTCGGGTGATTTCGGGACGCTCGGTCCCGCGGTGCCCATCGCACACCCAGCTAACACCACTCCGAGACTTACGAGTTTGAGCATGGCGATTCTCCTGACGAGGACATGTTCATTCGACATGCCACCCCGAACACCCCCCTTCGACGTGACGAGTGCAGGGTGGTGTCAGAGGCCCGCGGTAAGACGCGGGCATGCCAGCGAGTGGCGAGGCGGCGAGTTACGGCGACCTGCTGGTGACGTCACTGGTGGTGCTCGCGGCGGTGTGCGTGGCGGCGTTCGTGGTCGTGCGTCTGCTGGGCCGAGTGCTCTCGACGGGGCGAGCCCGTGGTGCGCATCTGCTCGACGTGGTGGCGCGCGTACCGCTCGAGCCGCGGCGGTCGCTCTACGTGGTGGATGTCGCGGGCAAGACGCTGCTGGTCGGCACGAGCGAGATGGGACTGTCCGTGCTGTCCGAGCTCGATCCGGCGGAGGTGGAGTCGCGCGTGGTGGCCCGGCCCACGTTCGCCGAGCTGGTGAAGTCGGCGTGGGCGAAGCGGCGCGGCAAGGCCGAGTCGGTCGCCGCGGAAGCCAGCGTCGGATCGAAACCCGGCGGTGCCGGTGACGCCGGATCGGCCGGCGGTGCCGGTGACGCCGGATCGGCCGACGAGCCGGGACGGCCAGGGTCGTGAGCGATCACGCCGGCTGGTGGATCGCGTTCGCCGCGATCATCCCGCTCGTCGTGTTGATGCTGACGAGCTTCGTGAAGGTGTCGGTCGTGCTCGCGCTGCTCCGCAACGCGATCGGGGCGACCGACGCACCGTCGGGACTGGTCGTGATGGGCATCTCGCTGGTGCTGACGGCGTTCGTGATGGCGCCGACGGCGATCGACGTGGTGAACGCGGCAGCCGCGGATCCGGGGACGCCGGCACCGACGGGACAGCCGGGAACGCCGACGGATACGCCGCCGGTGCCACCGACGGGCGCGCAACCCGCACCGACGGCGCCGACGGCAGGACGCCCGGTCGATCTCGAGCAGACGGTGCGCGAGGTCGCGGGGCCCGATCACGCGAAGGACATCGATCGCGCGATGCGCGCACTCGAGCCGGTGCGGGCGTTCTTGACCAAGCACGCGAGTCAGCACGATCGCGACACGTTCGTCGAGACCTCGACGAAGATGGGTCGCGCGACCAAGGGCGACGAGCTGTGGGTGCTGGCGCCCGCGTTTCTGTCGACGGAGCTGCGCGAGGCGTTCGCGATCGCGGTGCTCCTGTTCGTGCCGTTCCTGGTGATCGATCTCGTGGTGGGTCTCGGGCTGGCGGCGCTCGGCCTGACCACGACGTCCCCGCAGACGGTGGCCTTGCCGCTCAAGCTGCTGCTGTTCGTCGCGGTCGATGGCTGGCGCCTGCTCCTCGAGAGCTTGCTCCGGGGGTACGCGTGACGACGGCACTCGTCGACCTGCTGCGCGAGGGGCTGTTGCTGGTGCTGCTGGTCGCGGCGCCGGTTTTGGTGGCCGCCGTGATCGCGGGCGTGGTGACGGGGCTTCTCGGCGCGTTCACGCAGATCCAGGATCCGGCCGTGGGGCTGGTGGCGCGCGCGGTCGCGATCGGCATCGCGCTCGCGCTGTTCGCACCGTCGATCGGCGCGCAGGTCGTGGCGTTCGCGGGACGGGTGTGGCCGTTGATCGAGACGGCATCGAAGGGCTCGTGATGGCCGAGACGCCGGCACGCGAGCACGCGGCATGACGGAGCTGGTGTTCGCGCTGCGCGGCGCGGCCGCGATCGCCGTGTTGACGACGGTGGTCGGCGGCGTGCCGCGCGTGGTGCAGCTCGGCCTCGCGATCGTGGTCGGCGTATGGGCGATGATCGCGGCGAATGTCGGCGCGCCGATCGTGGCGGGACCGGAGCTGTGGATCGTCGCAGCGCGCGAGCTCGTGATCGGCGCGACGATCGGGATCGTGGCGGCGGTGCCACTGGTAGCGGCGGCGATCGCGGGTCGCCTGGTCGACATCGCGAATCGCGGCGGCAAGGACGGACCGTACGCGCGGCTGTTCGGGATCCTGGCGGCGGCGGTGTTCGTCGGCATCGACGGTCACGTGACGTTCGTGCGCGGGATCGCGGAGAGCTACGCGAACGTGCCCGCGATCGCCGACGTGCAGCCGCGCGTGATCGACGCGCTCGGCACGTTGATCGCGATCGGCGTGCGGCTTGCCGTCCCGTGGCTGGTGACGGCGGCGGTGGTCGAGATCGCGCGCGGCGTGGGGATGCGGCTCGGAAACCGCGCGGCGGTCCACGCACCGGGGGCGGCGGCGGTACCGGCGGCGATCGCGATGATGACGGCCGCGCTGGTCGGAACGTTGGCGGTGGCGATCGCGACCGCGATCCGCACGGTGTGAGCGGCGACGAACCCCGGTCGGGACGTCTATATGGCGGTCGCTCGCGTTCGTCGCGTCGCCGGGCGCACGCTGACAGGCGCGAGTGTCAGTCGCGGCGGACGGCGGCGACGATCTCGGCGAGCTGGGGCCACAGCGCTTCGTCGATCGCACCGGCGCGGATCGGAGACGCCGAGGGCGCAGGTGTCGTCGTGACCAGTCGACTGGCGAGTCGCGCATCGCGGTGAACCGGAAGCCGGTAACGGCGCGCGAGCCCGAGGAGTTGGGTCGCGCGCACGCCGCGCCCGGTGGCGGTGCGGATCGGGATCGGGCGGCGGATCGGATCCCACTCGATCGCGACGGCGAGGTCGTCGCCGAGGACGAGCAGCGTGGCGCGGGCGACGGCGGTGGTGGCGTCGCGGGCGGCGGGGGAGCGCGCGGGGGAGCGGGCGAGGCGGGCGCGCAGCGAGCGCCACCGCGGATCGGCGGCGGCCTGACGCTCGTCGTCGCGCTTCTCGCGCGCGGTCATGTGGAGCGCTTCGCCGACGGCGGCGTGGCGGAGCAGGGCATCGCCGGCACCCAGGACGGTCCACGCGATCGCGAGCGCGGCCAGCGCGCTGATCACGAGCGCGGCCGCGGCGAGCGGGATCGAGATCGAGGACAGCGCGGCGAGGCGTGGGGCGGCCCACCACAGCCAACCGAACGCGACGACGCCGATCGTGGCGGCCGCGATCAGATCGAGTGCGGCGCGGCGACCGCGCGCGGCGGCGCCGGCGGGCAGCGACGGTGCGCCGGGCAGCGGGCGGCGCGGCAGCCAGGCGGCGCGGGTCTGGAGCAGATGCGCGAGGATCGCGGCGAGCGCGGCGGCCGCGAGGATCGGCAGGGCGAGCGCGAGGACGTCGCGCGCGAGGTTGGACGCCGGCATGACATCGGGAACCACGCTTCCATCGGCGGACGCACACGCACTCGCGATCGCGGCCCCGAGACGCGTGGCCGCGGCGCGTCCGAACACGGCGACGGCGCCGATCGCGGCGGCCGCGGCGATCGCACCGACGAGCAGCGGGCTCGCGGCGTGAAGCCCCGCACGGCGCGCGAGCTGTCGCCGGCGAGGCGACGGCGGAAACGGGCGACGCTCGGACATTCGCCAACGATGGTAACGTGCGCGCGATGACGATGGCGAAGGCGACTCGATCGGTACGCAAGGCGGTGATCCCGGCGGCGGGGCTCGGCACCCGGTTCTTGCCGGCGACCAAGGCGGTCCCCAAGGAGATGTTGCCGATCGTCGACGAGCCGACGATCCAGCTGGTGGTCGACGAGGCGGTGCGCGCGGGCGTGACCGACGTCGTGGTGATCAACGGTCGCGGCAAGGGCGCGATCGAGGATCACTTCGATCACGCCTTCGAGCTCGAGCGCACGCTACGCGATCGCGGCAAGACCGAGCTGGCGGATGCGGTGACGAAGGTGTCGACGATGGTGCGCTTGATCTCGGTACGCCAGAAGCAACCGCTCGGTCTCGGTCACGCGGTGCTGTGTGCGCGCGAAGCGGTCGGCGACGAATCGTTCGCGGTGCTGCTCGGCGACGACCTGATCGACAACGACGACGATCCGGGCATCGGTCAGCTGATCCGCGTGCACGAGCAGACCGGTGCCGCCGCGGTCGCGATCGTCGAGGTGCCGCCGGGGAAAGAGCACATGTACGGCATCGTCGCGGGTGCCAAGGATGCGACCGGGCACTTCCGCGTCACCGACATGGTCGAGAAGCCGAAATCGAATCCGCCGAGCCGGTGGGCGATCGTCGGGCGCTACGTGTTGCCGTCGACGATCTGGGGCCACCTGGCGGCGACCAAGCCGGGCGCGGGTGGCGAGATCCAGCTGACGGACGCGATGAAGCAGCTGATCGCGTCGCCCGAGGGGCTGTACGGCGTCGAAGTCGCGGGCACCCGGCACGATGCCGGCGACCGGCTCGGCTACCTGCGTGCGAACATCGCCTACGCACTGAAGCGACCGGAGCTGCGCGACGCGGTACGCGCGCTGTGCGCCGAGTACGTGAAGTAGCCGACGCCGACGCTGGCGCCGGCCGACGTCCGGAGTGTCGCGCGAAGTCTCTGGAACGATGGGGCGATCAGAGCCCCGTGGTACGGCTCGAGGGTGATGCCGGAGCCGACCACGCGCCACGAGTGCGCTCGCGGGCAGCCCACGGGCAGCACGGGCGTGTGTGGCGCGTACGTCGAGGTGGTGGTGACCCTCCCGGTGACGAACCGCTACACGTACCGGGTGCCGCCGGAGCTCGCCGATCGGGCGCGCGTCGGGAGCCGCGTCCTGGTGCCGTTCGGCGCGCGCAAGCTGACCGGCGTGATCGTGCGCGAGCAGGTGCTGCCGCCGGAGGGGATCCGGCCGGTCGACGTCGCCGAGGTGCTCGACGACGTGCCGGCGCTGTCGACGGATCTGGTCGAGCTGTGCATGTGGATCTCCGACTACTACGAGGCACCGCTCGGCGAGGTCATGCGCGCGGCGTTGCCGGCGGGGAGCGGCGTGCGATCGCGGCTCGTGATCGGACTGACCGACGAGGGGCGTCGGGCGGCGCACGGCGAGGGCGGGGCGCTGCCCGAGAAACAGCGTGCGGTGCTCGCGCGGTTGCTCGCCGGGGACGTTCCCGCCTCGAGCGCGGGCAAGCGCGACCGCGAGGCGTACGACGCGCTCGCCGCGGCCGGGCTCGTCGAGACCCGCGATCTGCGCGACCGTGCGCGCGTGGCGCTGCGCCGCGAGAAGACGGCGCGGCTCGCGGTGCCACTCGCCGAGGCACGCGAGGCGACCGCGCGTGCACCCAAGCGCTACGCGGTGATCGAGGCGCTCGCCGGCGGCGAGGAGCGATCGCTCGCCGAGCTGTCGCGGGAGATTCCGCGCGCCCGGGCGGCGATCCGCGAGCTGATCAAGGACGGCCTGGTGATCGCCGGCGATCGCGAGGCCAAGCTCGACGCGGTGGCGACCGCCGAGGCGATGGCGCCCGGTCCTCCACCGGAGCCCACCGTCGAGCAGGCCGCGGCCGTCGAGGCGATCACGAGCGCGTTGCCCGCAGCGATCGGAACCGAGGACACGAGCGCCGCGACGGCGGAGCGCGATGCCGCGGATGGCGAGCGCGCGCGTTCGGTGTCGGCGTTCCTGCTGCACGGCGTGACGGGCAGCGGCAAGACCGAGGTCTACCTGCGCGTGATCGCCGAGGCGCTCGCTCGCGGCAAGACGGCGTTGGTGCTGGTCCCCGAGATCTCGCTCACGCCCCAGCTCGCGGCGCGGTTTCGCGCGCGGTTCGGCGACGAGGTCGCGATCCTGCACTCGGGTCTGTCGGAGAAGGCGCGGCTCGGCGAGTGGTCGCGGCTCCGGCGCGGCTCGGCGCGGATCGCGGTCGGCGCGCGGTCGGCGGTGTTCGCGCCGCTCGCCGACATCGGCGTGATCGTCGTCGACGAGGAGCACGACGGATCGTTCAAGCAGGACGAGGGCGTGCGCTACCACGCGCGCGACGTCGCGCTGGTACGCGCGCAACGGGCAGGGGCGGTGTGCGTGCTCGGATCGGCGACGCCCAGCCTCGAGACCGCCGCCAACGCGGGGTACGGCGGCGGCACGGCCCGCTATCGCGCGCTGCGCTTGACCGAGCGACCGACGGCGCGCGCGTTGCCGAGCGTCGAGGTCATCGACCTGCGCACGTACATGCCGGACGGCGACGCGATGCTGTCGGCACCCTTGCGCCAGGCGATCGGGGAGGCGCTCGCCGCGGGCGATCAGACGATCCTGTTTCTCAACCGCCGCGGGTTCGCGACGTTCGTGCTGTGCCGCGCGTGTGGTCACTCGTTCCGGTGCGAGAACTGCTCGGTGTCGCTGACCTACCACCGCCACAGCGACCGGCTGAGCTGTCACTACTGCAACGCGCAACAGCGGATCCCCGAGACCTGCCCGAAGTGCAAGGCGGCCGGCACGATCGAGCGCAAGGGGCTGGGCACGGAGAAGGTCGCCGAGGCGGTGGCCGAGGCATTTCCCGAGGCGCGGGTAGCGCGGCTCGATCGCGATGTCGCCAGCGGCGCGAAGGTCGAGGCGGTGCTGTCGCGCGTGGCGCGTCGCGAGGTCGACGTCCTGGTCGGCACCCAGATGGTGACCAAGGGGCACGACTTCCCGGGCGTCACGCTGGTCGGAGTGTTGTGCGCCGATACCGGCCTCGAGTTGCCCGACTTCCGGGCCTCGGAGCGCACGTTCCAGCTGCTCTCGCAGGTGGCGGGTCGCGCGGGTCGTGGCGAGCGAGCAGGGCGCGTGTTGATCCAGACCTATCGGCCCGATGTCGCGGCGGTGGCGACGGCGGCGGCGCACGACTACGACGCGTTCTTCGCCGCGGAGATCGCCGAGCGCGCCGACCTCGGCTATCCGCCACACGGCCGGATGATCGCGATCCGGATCGACGGTCCGGACTCGCACGGGGTCGCCGGCGTCGCACAGCGGGTGGCGCAGCTCGCCGAGGCACTGGCGCGCAAGCTGGCCGACGACGCTCGGATCGAGGTCCGTGGCCCGGTCCCGGCCCCGATCGAGCGGCTACGCGGTCGCACGCGCTGGCAGGTGTGGCTGCGCGGTACGGATCGCCACGCGCTGCGCAGGGTCGCACGTGGTGCGGTCGCGACGACCAAGGACCAGACGCCGGGCGCGATCCGCGTCGCCCTCGACGTCGATCCGTTGTCGGCGATGTAATATTCCAGGCGGTGAGCGACGCTCCGACCTGTCTTCTCGTGGCCGCCGACGATAGCGACCTCGCCGAGATCGCGGGGATGCTTTCGGAACCGCTACCAACCGCGGTGATCAGTCGCGCCGAGGTCACCGTGACGACCGGTGGCGACGAGACGATCGACGAGTTCGAGGCGCGCCGACCTCCGGTGGTCGTGCTCGCGGCGACCCTGGCGGCGGGCGACACCGCCTCGCTGCTCGAGGCGCTGCGCTCGACGGCCGGGAACGCGACCTTCGGCGTCGTCATCATCGGTGATCGCGAGGGAGCGCTCAGCACCGAAGCCGGCGTGGGGGGCCTGTCGCCGGATCGGTTCGTGCCACGGCCGATCGTCGGCCGCGCGCTGCGGTTCGCGGTGGCGAGCGCGCTCGAGCGCGTGCACGAGATGTCTGGATCGGGGACCCGCCCGGGGACGGATCCGGCGGTCGATACCGGCGACACGCGCGCCGCGCAGCGCGCCCGGTGGGAAGCGCTCGCGGACTCGATCGCCGACCAGGACAGCGGACCGATCGCGGTCCCCGCGCCCGAAGCCGCGGAGCCCGCACCCTTGCCTCCACAACCCGCCGCGCCCCCGGTGGCGGCACCGCCCGCCGGCGAGTGGCGCGAGCCGGCACCGCCGGTGCGCGAGCCCACGCTGATCATCCGCGAGCCCGAGCCGGTGCCGACGCCGTCGCGCGCTCCCACCGAGGATCTCGGCCCGCGGCTTCGCGCGCAGACCGAGGATCCACCGGTGTCGCGGACGCGAACCGGCGACAACCAGGTCAACATGATCGAGCGCGATCCGGACGGCAAGTGGTCCGAGCCGATGCCGCTGGCCGCGCTGGTGGATCGCGACTCGCAGCGCGACACCCGCGACCTCGAGCCCGCGGGCAACGATCGCGACGGCGACGACGACCGCGTGACGTCGACGCGGCGGCCCGGCGACGACCTGCTCGCGAGCGTCGAGGTCGGCGACCTCGGACTCGACGACTTCGACGAGGAGCTCGTGCTCGGCGACGAGGACGGCACGCCGCGTCGTGCCCCGAGCAACCAACGCTCGTCGTCGGCCGAGCTGCTCCTCGGGCGGCGCTCCGATCCGCGGATCGAAGTGCTCGACGGCGTGCCCGGAACGACCGACGCGACCGACGCGACCGACGCGACCGACGCGACCGACGCGACCGACGCGACCGACGCGATCGCCGCACCGGCGTCCGACGAGCCAACCAACCCGGTCCCGCAGCGAGACTTCGCCCGTCAGCTACGAGCCAAGATGTCGCAGATGGCGCAGCGCCTGTTCCAGGGCGGCGATTCGTCTACCTCGGGTCCGGTCGATATCGCGCCGCGCCACGATCACCACACGGAGATCGATCTCGCAGCACTCGGCGAGGAGACCCCGCTCGGGGGTGGCGTCACCGAGATCGAATCGCGCGCGGTGCAGCGCCCCAGCGACCTGCTGCGCGAGGCCGCGACCTCGCCGGGCTCGTGGGACACCCAGGTTCGCGAGCGCGGATTGCCCGACAGCGGCGAGATCGTGCGCGGCGTCTCCGATGCCGCGGTGTTGCTCGCGCGGATGTTCGCGACCGGCGCGACCGGACGGATCTCGTTCCGCCGCCCACTCAAGGACGGCGCCACGCGGATCGTCGAGAAGGTCGTGTACTTCGATCAGGGACGCCCGGTGTTCGCATCGTCGGACAAGCCCGGCGATCGCATGGGCGAGCTGTTGGTGCGCGAGGGCAAGATCACCGCCTCGCAGTACGACCGCTGCCAGACCGTGGTCACGGAGTCCGGGCGGCGGATGGGCGAGATCCTCGTCGACTTCGGGTACCTCAAGCGACGCGAGCTCCTGCCCGCGGTACGCCGCCACGTCGAGGACATCGTGTACTCGCTGTTCGGCTGGGCACGCGGCCAGTACGAGATCTCGATCGACACGCAGCCGTCGAACGAGCGGATCCGGCTATCGCGGCATCCCGCGGCACTCGTGCTCGAGGGCATCCGTCGCAAGTTCGATCGGTCGATGCTCGAGCGCCTGGTCGGTCCACCGTCGACGATCCTCGAGGTCTCCGACAAGGAGCGGCTCGCCAACGTGATCAACACCGGGCACACCGGCGATCTGTCTGCCGAGGAGCGTGGGGCGTTGGCCGCGTTCGACGGGCAGTCCGACCTCGGGCACGTCGCACGGAGCGCGGGGGTCGACCTCGCCGACATCCTGCCGCTGGCGTGGGGGCTCTGCGTGCTCGGGCTCGCCACCGCGCGACGTACCGACACCGAGGTTCCCGACGAGTCGACCGCGCTGGTCGGAGAGACCGATCTCGCGATCGATCGCGAACGAGTGCACGCGCGCTGGCAGCTGGTCACGGAGGCCGACTACTTCGCGCTACTCGGCGTTCGTCGCGATGCCACGGCGTTCGAGATCCGGCGTGCCTACCAGGCGGCGCGCCGCGACTTCGCGTCGGACACGTTCCCCGCCGACCTCCGGCGCGAGCTCGCGCAGGAGCTCGATGATATCGCCAACGTCCTCGACGAGGCGTTCCGCGTGCTGCGCGACGATCGGCTGCGCGGCGCGTATCTCGAGCACCTGATCGACTAGCGCACGCCCGACGCGATCACCTCGCACTGCCGGGTCGCCTCGCCGGGCGTGTAGACCAGCGCGATCTGGCACATCTCGTCGGCGGCGGAGAATCCCCAGTGGACGTCGGTGCTGCCGTGGTTCGCGTAGTGACACTCGAACTCGAACCCGCTGCCGGCCGGCACGTGAAGCGGCGTGCGCGACAGGTCCTCGAGGTGTGGCGCGGTCCAGTCGGGGTTGGTGTAGATCACGTCGCCCACCGTCTGGGTCGCTCCGTCGTACGTGCGGATCACCGTCTCCTCGGCGAGCTGGTGGGTGTGACTCGACAGGAACAGCACGTCGACATCCTGGTTCATCGCGCATCGCGTCCACTCGACGTGCGAGTCGGTGTTCGCCGGCACGGTGATGTCGAGGTCGCGCACGGCGCCGCCCCAGATCTCCTGGTCGATGTGGTCCTTGTACTCGTAGGCGTTGATCTTCGAGTACGCGAGCACCGGCTCGTCGGTCGGGTTGATGAAGTGGATCTCGTGCATGACGCGCATCCGCGGCAGCAGGTTGGCGACGGTGCCGGGAGGTAGCTGGACGTCCTGGACGTTCTGCTGGCTCGCGTAGACGGTCAGCCCGCTGTCCATCAATCCCGGATATTGGTCGTAGACGTCGAAGCAGTCGTATTCGCCGGGCTCGAGCTCGGGGGCACCGAACGCGGTCGCCATCAGATCCATGTGGTGCATGCCGGCGTTCTGCACCGACTCGGCGTGGTTGATCGGGAAGTAGTGCGTCGTCGGCAGGTCCTCGACGTAGCACCGCCACACCTCCTCGCCGGGCTGGACCATCACCTCGTGGGCGATCTGGATCCCGTCGCCCTCGGCGGGCGGGGGCAACGGGTCGTCGGGGTCGACGCCGGGGCCATCGGTGCCGCAGGCAAAGAGGGCCGGAGCCAGGACGAGAAGGGGAACCACGAACACGCGCCGCATGACGCGTCGGTTCTGCCGGTGACCCTCGTTGACGTCAAGTCAATAGCGCTGGCTGACCCGAACTGACCGGGCCTGTCACGGATCGTGCCCCGAACTGTCGCGAGGCTCACGCCGGTTGCGGACGTGATACATGAACGACCGTGCGCGTCGTGTTCATGGGTTCTCCCGAGTTCGCCGTGCCGTGCCTGCGCGCGCTGGCCGGCGCGCACGAGGTGGCGCTCGTCGTGTGTCAGCCCGACAAGCCGGCGGGGCGGGGCAAGCAGCTCGCGGCGCCGCCGGTCAAGGTCGCCGCGGCCGAGCTCGGACTGCCGGTGATCCAGCCGAAGAGCGCGCGTACCGGCGAGCTGGAGCAGGCGCTGCGCGACAGCGGCGCGGAGATCGCGATCGTCGTCGCGTACGGCAAGATCCTCCCGAAGGCCGTGCTCGACGCGTTGCCTCGCGGTTGCCTCAACGTGCATGGCTCGATCCTCCCGGCGTACCGCGGTGCCGCACCGGTGCAGTGGGCCGTGATCGACAACCGGCCCGAGACCGGCGTCGCGATCATGCAGCTCGACGAGGGGATGGACACCGGACCCGTGTACGCCGAGCGGCGTGTCGCGATCGATCCCGACGAGACCTCGGGCGAGCTGCTCGCTCGGCTCGCACCGATCGGTGCGACGGCATTGCTCGAAGTCCTGGACGCGATCGCGCGGGGCACCGCGCGATCGACGCCGCAGGATCACGCGGCCGCGACACACGCCCGCATGCTGGCGAAGACCGACGGTGCGATCGAGTTCGCGCGTCCGGCGGCCGAGGTCGCCGCGCGGATCCGCGGCGTCGATCCGTGGCCGGGCGCGCAGGCGACACTACGCGGACAGACCGTGAAGCTGTTCCGCGCGCGTCCCGACGATCGTGCGGTGCCCGCGAACACCGCCGCCGGGACCGTGCTCGCGATCGACGACGCCGGGCTCCACGTCGCGTGTGGCGATGGGGCGGTCGCGATCCGCGAGGTCCAGGTGCCCGGGCGCAAGCGGCTCGCGGCCCAGCAGGTCGCGGCCGGCCGCGGGATCGCGGTGGGTGACGTGCTCGGCCCTGTCGTTCCGGTGCGCGCGTGACACCGCGCGAGCTCGTGCGCCGCGTCCTCGATCGCGTCGACAAGGGGTCGTGGGCGACTCCCGCGCTCGATGGAGAGCTCGAGCGTGCAGGCCTCGACGAGCGCGATCGGCGGCTGGCAGCCGAGCTGGTCTACGGCGTGCTCCGCCATCGCACGCGGATCGATCGCGCACTCGCGGCGCACGCCGATCTGAAACGCACGCCTCCGAAGGTGGTGACCGCGTTGCGCGTCGCCGCGTATCAGCTGGTGTTCCTCGACCGCGTGCCAGCCTACGCCGCGGTCGACGACGCGGTGGCCGCGGCGCGCGACGTCGGCGGCGCCAAGCTGGCCGGGTTCGCCAACGCGGTGCTGCGCAAGGTGGCCGACACCGGCGTGCCCGCGTTGCCCGAGCTCGCGCCGGATGCCTCGCTCGACGCGCGGCTCGCGCACCTCGAGGTCGAGTGCTCGATCCCGCGGTGGATCCTCGACGAGCTGACGGCGGCGGTACGCGGTGTCACCGACGAGGCGGGGCAGGCGACCCACGCCGCACGGGCGGCCCGCGTCGGCGAGCTCGCCGCGGCGTTCTCCGAGCAACCGCCGTTGATCGCGCGGGTCGGGCGGGGCGTGTCGCGCGAAGCATGGATCGAGTCGCTCGCAACGCGCGGCGTGACCGCGACGCCGGTCGACGTCACCGGGATCGCGACGTCCTCCGCCGGCCGATCTGTGACGACGACCGCTGCGCTGCGGCTCGACAGACCTCGGTGATCCGGCGCGCGATCCGGACTTCCTCGCGGGTCGATTCACGATCCAGGATGCCGGCGCCCAGCTGGTCGCGCACGTCGCCGGACCGTCCCCCGGGACGCGGATCCTCGACGCGTGCGCCGGGGTCGGCGGCAAGGCCACGCACCTCGCCGAGCTCACCGGCGACGGCGCGACGATCGACGCCGCCGACCTGTCGGCGACGAAGCTCGGCCTGCTCGCCGAGACCGCGCGCCGGCTCCACCTGTCGAGCATCCACACGCGCGCCTGCGACCTGCTCGATCCCGAAGCCACGGCCGCACTGGCGCCGGCGTACGACCTGATCGTGCTCGACGCTCCGTGCTCGGGGCTCGGCGTGCTCCGGCGTCACCCCGATGCCAAGTGGCGGCTCCAACCCGACGCGGTGAAGCGGCTCGCCGAGCTCCAGCGCCGCCTGCTCGACGCGATGGTCCACCGTCTCGCTCCCGGTGGCACGCTGGTCTACGCGGTGTGCACGTTCACGCGTGCCGAAGGTCCCGACCAGATCGCGGCGTTCGCGGCGCGCTCCGGGATGCAGATCGTCGACGAGCGCCGCACGTGGCCACCCGATGCCGACGCGTTCTACATCGCGAAGCTGACGCGGTAGGAGACTTCGCGAGCGGACACCCAGCCGGCAGGTAGGCCGCGGAAGCGAAGTCGGGCGACGAAGAAGACCTACTGGACGGTCGCGACACCCTGGGTCGCGGTCGTCGGACTGTCGGCGAAGCTCGGGCTCAGCGTCGAGACGATGCCGACACTGACCTCGCCCGAGCGGGTGTCGATCCGGATCCGGCCGACCGCGCCGCCCCCGCCGCCCTGACGATCGTTGCCGGCAGCGGGGGGCGTCTCGCCGTCGAGCGCCGCACCCGCGCCACCCGCGCCACCTCGCCCCCCACCACCGGCGCCTCCACCCATCGCCGGCTGGCGATCGAGTCCGCCATCGCTACCGCTGGTGAGCGAGCCGCCGCCTCCTCCGCCGTTGACGGCGAGCGTGCCGTCGACGTGCACGTGCTGGCCTTCGAGCAGGATCGTGCCTCCGGCACCACCGCCGCTGGCCGTGCAGCTCGCACACATCACCCGAATGCCGCGACAGCCACCGGCGTTGATCCCTCCGAACGTCGTGATCTGGACGTCGTGGTTCGACACGAGCTGGATCGCGCCGCCGCCGGCGCCGCCGGTCTCGTTCGGATCGCCGGCACCTCCACCACCGCCGCTACCGCCGACGAGCGACGCGATCGCGTCGTCGCCGTAGGGGGCGCCGCCCGCGCCCGCACCGCCGCCGTTCGAACCGCCGGCGCCACCCGCGCCGCCGTAGCCACCACCGCCACCGCCGTTGCTGTTCGCACCTCCGTCACCGCGGCCGCCACCGCCGAGCCCACTGCCGGCGGTGCCCACCGCACCGCCCGCGAACCCGCCGGGCCCCGGCGTCGACGGCATCGTGTTGCAGATGCCGCGCGCGTCGATCACCGAATCGACCACGAGGTCGCCATCGCTGACGAGTGCGATCGCGTGCGTGCCCCGGAGTTGCACGGCGCCCGCGATCTCGAGCGACTTGAACCGGAACACGGCGACGTTCTCGTCGGTGACGTGATAGTCGGCGTGCGGCACGCCGTCGATCGTGCCGTCGTCGCCGTCGATGATTCCCTGGATCGTCTGGTCCTCGGCCGTGGCGAAGCTCGCGGGATCGACATCACCGGTGGTGACGCCGCCCCCCGCGGGCACGAGCACACCGCAACGAGCTCCCCCGACGTCCTCGAGACAGCCCCAGGTGCACGTCGTGTCCTGGGGGAGACTGCCGATCGCGGAGCACGCACGGAGGACGTCCGGCGACACGCACGTGGTCGACAGGTCGGTGCAGGTCGCGGCGGCATCGGGAGGCTGGACGTCGTCGCCCTGGATCACCGAGGGGTCGTCGAAGCCCAGGATCTGCCGGCACCCGAACGTGGCGAGTGCGAGCGCGATTCCGGCCCCGAACCGCAGTAGCCGCATGCGATCAGCGTACGACGTTTCGTCCCCGGCGATCCGTGACAATACTCTCCGGCGCCTGTCAGGCGGGGTAGGCGGCTTCGCCGCGCTTGCGCATCTCGGTGATCGTCGCGGCGTAGTCCTTGGTCTTGAACACGCCCGATCCCGACACGATCACGTTGGCCCCGGCCGCGCACACCTCGGCGATGTTCTCGAGCTTGACGCCGCCATCGACCTCGATCTCGACGTCGAGCTTGCGGTCGACGATCATCTTGCGAAGCCGGCGGATCTTGTCGAGCGCCGACGGGATGAACGATTGCCCGCCGAACCCGGGGTTGACGCTCATCACCAGGACCTGCGCGACATCGCCGAGCACGTACTCGATCGCCTCGGGTGGCGTGTGCGGGTTGAGCACCACGAACGGCTTCTTTCCGAGCTGGCGGATCTGGGTCACCGTGCGGTGCAGGTGGGTGCACGCCTCGACGTGTACGCCGATCAGATCGGCCCCCGCCTCGGCGTACGCGGCGACCCAGCGATCGGGATCCTCGATCATGAGGTGGACGTCGAGCGGTAGCTTGGTGGCCTTGCGAACCGCGGCCACCACCGGCGGACCGATCGTCAGGTTGGGGACGAAGTGGCCGTCCATGACATCGACGTGGACGTAGTCGGCGGCGGAGATCGCGGCGACCTCCTCGGCGAGCCGACCGAAATCGGCGGACAGGATCGACGGTGCGATACGGATCGGCGGCATCGCCCCGAATATAGGGTCGTGGTCCAGCCCGGGTCAGTAGCCGCCGAACAGATCCGTGAGCGGTACGTCGAGTGCGGTCGCGACCTTGTACAGGCTCGACACCGACGCGCTCGACTCCGCGCGCTCGATCTGCGAGAGCAGCGACACGCTGAGGTTGGTCCGCCGGGCCATCTGCTTGAGCGTCAGCCCGCGCGTGTTGCGGAGTTGACGGATCTGACGGCCGATCGCCGCGTGCAGCTCGTCCTCGCGCCGGAGCACGAGCCCCTTCTTCTTGGCGATGCGGGCGATCGCCTCGCGGAGCTGCTCGCCCTCGATCGGCTTCTGGATGTACGCCGACACCTCGTGCTCGATCGACGCCGACGCGCTCTCGAGCGTCGGGTACCCGGTGATGATGATCACCGCGATGTCGTCGTCGATCGCGCGGATCTGCGCGAGCAACTCCATCCCGTGAAGCTTGGGCATCATCAGGTCGAGCACGACGAGGTGAAAACACTCCTCGCGAATCCGCTCGAGGGCCTGCGTGGGATCACCGAGGGTGGTGACCTCGAACCCTTGAATGGTCAGGAAGTCCTGAAGGAACTCGCGGATGCTCTCGTCGTCGTCGATCACGAGGACCGACAACGTCGAGGCAATACGGGGGGGAGCAGCGGTGGCGACCACGGTCTCTTCAGTATAAGTCGGGGCGACAGGATTTGAACCTGCGACTCCTTGGTCCCGAACCAAGTGCGCTACCAGGCTGCGCTACGCCCCGTGGGGAGACAGGTAGCTACCTTGATCGCCGGGGGTTGTCAACGGCGACCCCGCCACACCGGCAGCGTGATGTGGACGCCCACCTCTCCGAACATTCCCAACTCCTGGACGGCCCCGATCCGGGCATAGGGCACGATTCCGAGAAACGCCCACACCCCGATCGATCCGCCGAACCGCGGATGCGCGAAGTCGGACAGCTCGACCATGGGTCCCGCCGACACTCCCGCCATCCATCCCAGAACATGGGTGCCCACGATGGCGTCGAGCCAGATCCGACCGCCGTCGCGCGCGGTCCACTTGCTGGCACCGAGCGATCCTCCGATCGCGGCCAGAGAGCGGCGCTCCCGGATCCGGACGACGGTCGCGTCGCCGCCGATCGTGGAATCCCAGTCCCCATCGACGTGGCTCGCTGCCCCCAACGGTCCGAGCCACAGATAGGTCGTGTCGAGATTCCAGCTCGGAGGGAATCCGTTGGGGCCGACGGTCGGGATCGTCTTGCGTGCCGGCGGATCCGGTGCGACCGTCGGATCTGCGTCGCCTCGATGGGACGCCAGCAACCATGCGACCACTATCAGTTTTTTGAGAGGAGCATGTTGGCACCACCCCTGGGTGGCCAGACCCACGACAGTGGGTGATGAAGCAACACGTTCCGAAGCCATCCTGGTAGAATTAGTAGCTAAACGGCTCGAGGGTCCCCGGGCTCGTGACTTGCTTGTACCCGGTCCTCGGGCCATCCGCCCGCTCGGCAGTCTCTAAAGCGCGCGTTTCATGTATCCCGGCGAGCCGTCGAATTTGGCGATCCACCAGCCACAACCACAAGGGTTCGAGCAGCGACCGATGTCGATGGTCCCGCCCGGCCTCGAGCACGACTTTGGCGCAGTCCGTCAACTGCCGCTGTTCGAGGGGGTCGGTGACGGCGATCTCGTGTCGGCGATGCAGCAGGGTGGGATCGCCGTGCGGCGGCTCGAGCGCGACATGTTCGTCCTCGATCCCGTCGGGCTCGCCAACGGGCAGGCCGCACCGGTCGTGTACATCGGCGCGGGACAGATCGCGGCGGCGGTGTTCATGGAGAACGATCTCGCCGAACGTCGCGCCGCGCAGGTCGCGCACGAGAACGCGTCCAAGGAAGAGCGCGAAGCCGAGTCGCTGATCAAGCCGCCGCCGCTGGCGCGCGTCGCACTCAAGAACGTCGCGCTGTTCATGGACGGCGACCTGTTCAACTCCGGCGCGCTGTCCGCCGCGCGCGGTCAACCGATCGCGTTCTACACCACCGCACCATCGGTGCTGATCTCGATCGACCAGCGCTGGATCGCCGAGCTCGCGGTGCGCCACCCGATGTTCGAGCAACGGCTGCGCCGCGCGCTGTCGATCTCGCGCGAGCGGCTCGCGTGGGTCTCCGGCGTCAAGCAGGAGCTGCTGGACTTCTTCGTCCGCCAGGGCATCAGCGTGTCGGGCGAGATGGTGCGCGTCCGCCAGCTTGGCCTCTGCATCGACTGCAAGCTGTGCGAGGAGGCGTGCGAGGAGCGCTATGGCGCACGCCGGCTGACGCTCGGTGGGTACCAGCTCGGCATGCTCGACTTCATCTACACGTGCCGTACGTGTACCGACCAGCGCTGCATCGATCCGTGCGAGTACGACTCGATCACGTTCGACACCGAGCGCATGGAGGTCGTGATCAACGAGTCGACGTGCACCGGGTGCACGGCGTGCGCGCAGAGCTGCCCCTACGGCGCGATCGACATGGTCGAGGTCGAGCCCGACGCGCCGACCTTCAAGAAGAAGTTCAAGGCCCGGCTCGACAAGCGCGACTCGCTCAAGTTCGGACCGGGAACGCCGCGCGTGGCGCGCGCCCGCCGGATCGCGAACAAGTGCGATCACTGCGTCGCGTACGGTGACCAGGCGTGCGTGTCGGCATGCCCGACCGGTTCGCTGATCGAGATCAACGCCTACGACCTGTTCCGCGAGCGCTCGTCGAAGATGGCCGAGCTCGCACGCACCGGCTTCGATCACGACCTCCACAAACGCGACCGCAAGGAGGTGCTCCCGGTGATGCCGTTCACCGAGGGGCTCGCGGTGCGGTCCGGTGGTGTCGCCAAGGTCAAGCGGGGTCGCTACGCGCCGTTGCTGTTCTGGATCATCGGCATCTTCGCGTTCCTCGTCGCGCTCGCCGAGATCCTGCTGCGCACGTACGCCAAGGACCTGTCGTACCTGTACACGCAGATCAGTCACTCCGCGGAGTTCGCCAACATGGCGGACGATTCCACGATCGACAAGCACCGGCTGATTCTCGACGCCGTCAAGTACACGTCGAGCGATCAGCTCGGGACGTGGTGTGGCCTGATCGGCACCGGCCTCATGGTGATCGCCGCGATCTATCCGATCTTCCGGCGCATCAAGCTGTTCCGGTGGATGGCGTCGAACACGATGTGGTTCGACTTCCACCTGATGGCCGGCACCGTCGGGCCGATGTTCATCGCCCTCCACTCGTCCCTCAAGCTCGACTCGTGGATCTCGCTCGCGTTCTGGAGCATGGTGATCACGGTGCTGTCCGGGTTCCTCGGACGCTACCTGTACACGCAGGTGCCCGAGCTCGCGAGCGGCGTCGAGCTCGAGGAGCTCGATCACGAACGCGCGTTCCAGAAGGCGCGACCGATCCTGACGGTGCCGATGGCGGAGATCGATCGGGAGTTGGCGGAGCAACGCCAGAAAGCGCACCGCGTCGCGATGTCACCCTCGGTGCTCCGCGCGCTGTGGTGGTTGTTGTTCCAGGATATCGGGCGGATCCCGCGCACGCTCGCTCGCCGCAGCCGCCTGGCTCAACTCGGCGTCGATCGCCGCACGAGAAAAGACCTCGCTCGCCGCGCAGCGCGTATGATCGTGATCGCGCGACGGCAGGTAGTGGCTCCCAAGGCCCAGCTGCTTCTTCACTCGTGGAAAAAGGTCCACGTTCCGTTCACCATCTTCCTGGCCGGCTTCGCGACGGCTCACATCATCACGTCCTGGGCTCATGCGACGTTCTAAACCGACGAAGATCTTCACCCGTCTGGTCCCCCTGTTTGCACTGATCGTGCTCGCCACGGTCGCGCGTGCCGACGACTTCTTCTCGACATCACCCGGGCCGCTCTCGCTGAGTCACGCCTCGATCGACAACGCCGATCACTGCAACGACTGCCACATCGACGGCACCAGCGAGGTGTCGAACAACAAGTGTCTCAACTGCCACGACCACAACGACCTGCGCGCGCGCATCCGCGCCGGTAAGGGGTTCCACGCGACGTCGACGGTCAAGGGCAAGGCCTGCAAGACCTGCCACACCGAGCACAAGCAGCGCGGGTGGGACATCATGGGGTGGAACTCGATCAAGGGCGGGACCAAGGGCTTCGACCACAACAAGACCGGCTGGAAGCTCAACGGCAAGCACGCGTCGACCGACTGCGAGAAGTGCCACAAGGCACGCAACCGTCAGGGCCTCCGGGTCTACATGGGCACCAACAAGCTGTGCGGGTCGTCGGGCTGTCACGCCAACGACCAGCCGCACAAGTTCAAGCGCAAGGACATGCTCGCGTGCGAGCGCTGCCACACCGAGAGCGTGTGGAAGCCGAGCAAGTCGAACAAGCGGTTCGATCACAACGATCGCAAGGATGCGGCGATGCCGATCCTGGGAGCGCACGCCTCGGTCGCGTGCACCAAGTGCCACCCCAAGTCGGTGTTCAACCTGCCGGCGAAGCGGCCGCAGTCGTGCGGCAACGTCGGGTGTCACGACAAGGAGAACCCGCACAAGGGACACCTCTACGGCATCGAGCCGTGCGAGTGGTGTCACTCGCCGACGTTCAAGAGCCTCAAGCAGACCCAGATCTTCGACCACTCGGGGCTGACCCGGTTCGACCTCGGCGCCGCGCACAAGCGGATCGCGTGCATGAAGTGCCACACCAAGGCACTCGGCGAGAAGAAGCCGCAACGCAGCTGCGCGCAGGTCGGTTGTCACGCCAAGGACAACAAGCACGGCACGCGGTTCAAGGAGTTCGGCGACCCGCCGCGGTGCGACGTCTGCCACCCGTCGGGCGGTCCCAAGTTCACGCCGAACGCGTTCAACCACAACAAGCGCACCAAGTTCGCGCTCAAGTTCGAGCACGCCAAGCAGCCGTGCCGGGCGTGTCACCGCGGCAAGGGCCCGGCCGACTTCGAGCGGTTCACCGGGTTCAATCCGAACAAGCAGTGCATGAACTGCCACGTCCACAGGCGCGTGCACTCCGATCCGCAGCACCCGAAGGGCAAGTACAAGAACTCCCAGTGCCTGCAGTGTCACTTGAACCCCGGTAACCGCGACATCCGCACCGGCAAGAACAACCTGATCGTGCGCGACGTCCACGGGCCGCGCGGCAGCTTCCCGCTGGTCAAGGAGCACCGCAACGTCCCGTGCGTCGACTGCCACACCGGCCGCAACAAGAAGGGCAAGACGTCGTTCTCCGACCTCAAGCCGAACTGCAATGCCTCGGGGCAGTGCCACGAGGACTCGCTCCACGAGGGCACGCTCGGCAAGAACTGCATGTAC
The DNA here is from genome assembly GCA_963772655.1 of uncultured delta proteobacterium. Classification (GTDB taxonomy): domain Bacteria; phylum Myxococcota_A; class Polyangia; order Haliangiales; family Haliangiaceae; genus JABFXX01. The sequence continues at coordinate 1,576,542 of CAVYYE010000002.1, read as the reverse complement.
TGCCACCAGTCGGGCACCTGGGACGCGCTCAACTTCGATCACGACAAGCCGTTCCCCGACGACGCCAAGGGCAAGGTCAAGGAGTTCAAGCTCAAGGGTGCGCACAAGGACAACAAGTGCGAGGCCTGCCACACGCGCGATCGCACGTTCGCGCAGACGCCGGTGCACTGTGCCGACGAGGGCTGTCACGCACGCGACGACGCCCACAAGGGCCGGCTCGGCAACAAGTGCGAGCAGTGTCACCTCGAGACCGGCGACAACCTGTTCAACCACAACACGATGTCGGCGTTCCATCTCGACGGCAAGCACCTCGAGGTGCGGTGCGCGGACTGCCACCCGTCGGTGACGTTCAAGCCGCGGCCGAAGACCTGCTTCGGGTGCCACCCCGAGCCGGCGGTCCACAAGGGCCAGTACGGCACCGGCTGCGCGCAGTGCCACACCACGCGGACGTGGGAGGACATCAAGCCGCTGCACGACGTCGGCGACTTCTCGCTCAAGGGCTCGCACGACAACATCGCGTGCGAGCGGTGCCACCGCGATAATCGCCCGCTCGCGGGCAGCGGCAACCTGTGCATCAACTGCCACCGCCAGGACGACATCCACAACAACTCGCTGTCGCCACGCTGCGGCGAGTGCCACACGCAGTGGAGCTTCGCGCCGGCCAAGTTCGATCACACGCGCGTCGGCTGCAACCTGACCGGTCTGCACCGCACGGTGGCGTGCTTCGACTGTCACCGCAACGGCAACTTCGCCGCGCTGAGTGGGCAATGCGCGAGCTGCCACCACGACGATGGCTTGCGCGTGGGCCTCCGCTCCACTGTCGATCACAACACGCAGACGACCTGCGCGAACTGCCACAACCCCAACTCGTGGCTCCCCGCATCGGCCGACGCGAGCCTCGGGTTCGGCCGGGATTCGGTGTGTCGATGACCGGAGGCCAGCGAGCGAGCGCGGAGGTCTGTTCATGAGGAAGCTGCTCGCGTTCGCCTTCGCGCTGGCGATCGTTCCGCACGTCGCGCACGCGCGTGGTGGCGGGGCCGACGATGATGACGACGAGGAGTCGGCGGACGACGAGGGCGACGACGAGGAGCCGGACGACGAGGAGCCGGACGACGAGGACGCCAAGCCCGAGAAGAAGAGCAACAAGGACAACAAGGACAACGAGCAGAAGGAGGACTTCACCAAGCAGGATCTCAGCGGGCACGACCTCGCCGGATCCCGGAAGTCCAACCTGTTCGAGAAGGACCGGTTCTTCGTCGACAAGGTCGACACCAAGAAGACGGCGAAGGGCACGCTGATCCAGGGCAGCCTGACGTCGACCTCGTTCGCCTACCGCGAGACCGGTGGCACGATCCAGGGCACCGGTGCGACCGCGCCGGCGGCGAGTCAGTTCAGCCGGATGTTCACCGATCTGCGCCTGCAGACCGACTTCCGGCACATCGGTGGTGGCAACTGGGATGCGCGCGCCGATCTGCGCGGCCGCTACGTCACCACACCCGGCATCAACTCCCGGGGGTTCATCCCGGGTACCGAGAAGAGCTCCCAGTCCGGGTTCCTCGGCGAGAACGAGCTCGAGATCCGGGAGCTGTGGCTGTTCCGCGGCGGCAAGCGCACCGACCTCACCTTCGGCCGCCAGTTCGTGGCCGACCTCGGCGGCATCAAGTTCGATGGCCTGAGGTTCGACTACGCGAGCTCGGAGAAGTTCACGCTGCTCGGGTTCGGCGGGCTGTATCCGATCCGCGGCTCGCGATCGATCACCACCGACTACACGGCGCTCAAGGGGACGCCCGATCCGACGACCGGCGTGCGCGCGGATGCCGGCAAGTTCACCGGGTCCGGCGGGTTCGGCGCCGCGTACCGCACCCAGAACTCGTACGGCGCGTTCGGCGGCGTCGCGCTGGTGCCACTGTCGTCGGAATCGCCCCGCGTGTTCGGCACCGCCACCGGATACTGGCGCGCCAACAGCAAGCTCGACCTCTACCACTACGCGGTGATCGACCTGCTCGGATCGAACACCGTCAACACCGGCCTCACGAACCTGTCGGCCGGCCTCAACTTCAAGCCCGATCAGCGGCTGCGCGCGACGCTGTCGTTCAACCGCGTCGATACGGAGACGCTCAACGTCCAGGCCCAGGCGTTCCTCAACGATCCCGATCCCGCGTTCAGCAACGTGCTCCAGAACGAGGCGTTCCTGATCCGGGTGGCGCAGAACGCGGCGCGCGCCAGCCTGTCGGCCGCGCTCGGTCCGCTGCAGCGGTTCGAGATCACGGTCGCGAGCGCGCTGCGCTACCGCGACGACATCACGTTGACTCCGCCGGGGATGATGGCGACGGCACTCACGTTGCCCGGCGGCAAGTCGATCGAGGTCTACGGCGCGGTCACCGATCGCCACTCGTTCGAGAAGCTGCGGATCGGCCTCGACGGCTCGCACATCTTCAAGTCGGGTGGCACGTCGTATCAGCGCACGACGAGCGACCAGTACCGGGCGTCGGCGTCGCGCGAGCTCGCGAACGGCCACGGCGAGTGGGAGGCCGAGATCGCGTACGCCAAGGCCAAGGATGACGGCGTCGCGGCGGTGTGTGCCGACATCCTCAGCTGCTACGGCTCGTCGACCTCGAGCACGCTCTCGATCGGCGGGAACGTGTTCTATCGCTTCAATCGCGACTGGCTCGGGATCGCGAACCTGTTCTTGACCCATCAGAGCATCACCAGCATGGGAGCGGCGGATCCGCCGATCACCGGACTGTCGGGATTCCTCCGCATCGCGTATAGGTTCTAGATGCGCACCTTGGCTCTCGTCGTTTTTGCGATCGCGGCGTGCTCGAGTCGGCCCTCATCGACGACTGCGACGACTCCGACGATTGCGACGACTCCGGCGACTTCAACAACGTCACCGACGAGCCCGACGACCGCCCCGCTCACCTCACCGGGACCGCTGGCCGGGGCCCACGCTGCCCTCGACGGACCGCGGGGGTGCCTTTCGTGTCACGCCGGGACGACCGAGGCGATCACGAACGCGCGCTGCGTCACCTGTCACGAATCCCGCAACCTACCCAGCCCACGTGCGTTCCACGCCTCGGCGCTGGTGCGTGGTCGGTCGTGCGGCGAGTGCCATCACGAGCATCGGGGGCGGGCGTACGACATCACGGGCCGGTCGTCGCTCCGCGCCGGCACGGACGGATTCGACCACGACCTCCAGGAGTTCCGGCTTCGCGACGACGCTGGTACGCCGGTCTCGCCCGTGCCGACGCCCTGACGTTCCTCGGGAACACAGGTCCCGGGCCGCGCGTTGCCTCCACACGACGATGGAGCCCCGGACGTGAACCCCACCGATCACCTGCCGATCTGGCTCGCCGTCATGGCGGGAGCCGCCGGGCTCGCCGGGTGGAATATCTCGCGGCTGCGGGCTGTACGGCCGGCGATCGACTGGCTGGTGGCGGTGCTCGGCGCGGCGGCGATCCTGGCCGTGGTGATCGGAGCGTCCCTCGTGGTCACGGAGGTCACCGAGTGCTCGGTCGCCGTGTCGCGGGCCACGTGTAGCCGTGGCGAGCTGCTGCTGGTCGCGGTCATGGACCTGCTCGCCGCGGCGGCGCTGACCACGCTGTGGCTGCGCGCGGATACGTGCCAGCTACCTCAGATTCCGCAGACGCGGCAACGGACGCAGAGCGGGACGATCGTCGTGCCCCGCGTTCGCTAGGGCATCAGAGGCGCGATGAACAGGTCGTCCTCGGGCTCCGATACCTTGAGGTCGGCGATCGCCACGGTCTCGCCCGCGTAGCCCATGTTGCTGCGCGCGGTCGCGAACTTGAGTCCGCCGACGGTGACCCAGTCCTTGAGCGTGAACCCGATCTTCTGGGTGGTGCCCACCTTGAGCATCTCGATCCGCTGGATCAGGTGGGTCTCGCGGTCGACGACCACGTGGTACTCGAGCTCGTTGCGAAGCGGGTCGGCGAACGTGACCTTGAGATCGTCGTAGTGATCCGCGCCGGCATCGTCTTTCACCTGCCCGACGTAGGCGAGCTTGGTGCCGGGCTCGAGCATGAGGAACTGCATCATCAGGACGGCGGTGTCCTGGTCGAACCGGCCCTTGGCGAGGTTGACGGCCTTGACGCGGCTGGCGTCGTCGAGCTTCATCTGCCGAAACCGTGATCGGTCTTCTGCTCGACGAACCCGATCGCCGACGAGCCGTAGAGGTCGTAGCCGACGATGACGTCGCTCCCGTCGGTGCGATGCAGCCGGCCGTAGTGGCGCGAGTTCCAGCGATCCCAGGCTTCCTCGCCGGACATCGTCACCTTGCCGTCGGCGGTGATCGTCTGCGTCCACTTGACCTGCTTGGCCTTGTCCCAGTTCGTCGGGCCGCCGCACGCGGTGAACACCGCCTCGGCGATCTCGACCGCCTTGGGATCCGACGCCGCGCGATCGAAGGTCGCGGGAGCGCCCGGATAGCGGGCGAACGTCGAACGCGAGGGGCCGCACGCGGCCACGACCACGCAACACAGGAGCACGCGAAGCATGCGGGGAGTAGCGCACATGATCGAGGGTGCTGACCAGGTGGCTACGAGAGTCGTTGCCCGGGGCTGGGAGAAAGTGCCTACGAGAACTTGATCGTGCGGTAGCCGAACAACCGGACCCGCTTGGTGTAGAGGTCGAGCAGAAATAGCCCGACCACCCCGATCAGCACGTACGGCCACAGGTCCTGCGTGTAGCTCACGCTCTCCTTGCCGGGGTCGTAGATCTTCGCCGGCTCGGCCTGGTCGAGGCCGCCCGACACGCGCGCGGCGTGCTCGAGCGGTTCCTTGTTCGGCGTCGTGCGCAGGTACTCGAGTGGGTAGGACAGGGCGACCGAGCCCGGCGACTCGGCGACCGTCTTGTCGCCGCGCTTGTGGATCGCCTTGAGCAGGTAGCTGCCGTACTTCGGGATCGGGAAGTCGGCGGTGTAACGGCCGGCCGCGGTCTGTTCCATCGGCATCGTGAGCTCGACCTTGTTGGTCGCCGGGTTGATCACCTCGAGCTTGGTGTCGAGCTCGTTGACGAACTTGTCGGACGAGTCGATCGCGTCGACGGTGATGTGAGCGCGGCCGTCGGCGACCTTCGCGTAGAGATCGTAGCTGTCGTAGACCTTGCGCCGCATCGACGTGCGCACGACCTGGCCCCAGAACTTGGGATAGCTGCCCCACCGGATCCAGTCGACCGACCACCGGTTCTTGATGTCCGAAGTCCACGCGACCGAGGTGCCGGCCCCGTAGCGCCAGCGCGCGAGGATCGGCTCGCCGAGGTCGGAGATCAGGATCACCTCGCCGGTCGGCTTCGGCTTGGTGGTGACGTAGCCGTGGAGCGGCGGGGCGCTCTCGATGTTGACGCCCTCGATCGCCTCGACCCGCTTGGCGACGCGCACGCGGACGAGATCCTCGACCAGCTGCGACTTCTGCGCCTCCTGGGTCTCCTTCATGAAGATCTTCGGCAGCGCGCCGAGGTCCTCGACCATGTAGAGGCGACCGTCACCGTTGTCGGCGATCATCGACAGCATCGTGCGGTCGGCACCCTGGACGCCGACGCACGACACCGTGATGCGCGACGCGCGCATGTCCTGGACCAGCTCGGCGATGCCGTCGGTCGGTGCCTCGCCGTCGGACAGCACGATCACGTGCTTCACCTTGGCGTTGATGCCCTGCAGGATCTCGTAGGCCTCCTTGAGGCCGGGGAAGATGTTGGTGCCGCCGCCCGACGACAGCCGCGCGATGTCGCTCGAGATCCGCATGCGGTTGGCGGCGCGCTGCGGCCGCACCAGCACGCTGGCGTCGCTGTCGAACGCGACCACGGAGATGTAGTCGTTGGGCGAGAGCACCTCGGCGGTGGCGCGCGCCGATTCCTTGGCGGCCTCGAGCTTGGGGCCCTGCATCGAGCCCGAGCGGTCGATCACGAGCACCACCGCGATGTCGGGCTGCTCGCGGACCTTCTCGGAGTCGAATCGCACGGGGAGGATCTGCTCCATCCGCGTGTTCTGGTAGCCGCCGGAGCCGAACGAATCCTGGCCGCCGGCCATCACCAGACCACCGCCCTGATGGACGTAGTTGTCGAGCGCCATCATCTGGTTGGTGCTCACCAGGTGGGCGGGCACGTCGGACACCACGACGAGGTCGAAGCGTTCCATCGCCTTGACGCTGCCGGGTAGCCCCGACGGGCCACGCACGGTGACGTCCATGTTCTCGTGCTCGAGCGCGCGCTGGAAGTACCGCGCGCTGCCCGGCTCGTGGAGCATGCCGCCCTCGACGTAGAGGATGTTGGGGCGACCCTTGACCGGCGCGGTGGTGACGGCCGAGTTGTTGGCCTTCTCGGTGTCCTTCTCGAACTTGACCAGCTTGACGCGATACGTGGTCGCACCGGCACGCTTGGATTCGGCCTTGAACTTGATCAGGTTCTTGCCCTCGCGGAGCTCGACGGTCTTCTTGGGCTCGAGCGGGTTGGCGAACTCGTCCTGGGTGAGCGCCAGCGTCGCGTTCTGCTTCTCCGTCGACCACACCTCGGCGGTGACCTCGTACGGTTGCCCGACCTTGAGATCGTCTGGGGCGGTCAGTCCGACCACGCGGATCTCGGAGGTCTTGTCCTTGTCGAAGGTGCGCCACGAGACTTTGACGCCGAGCTCCTTGGCCCGGTAGGCCTCGACGGCGACGTCGCCGACGGTCTGGTTGCCGTCGGACACGATCACCAAGCGCGGCAAGTACCCCTCGGGGTACAGGCCGTAGGCGAGCTGCATCGCCGACTGCGTGTCGGTCCCGGCGCCACCGTCGGCGTGGCGCTTGATCGCCGCCGACAGCTTGTCGCCGTCGGCGTGCACCGCCAGCGGCTTCTCGGCGAACGTGACCAGCTGGATGTCTCCACCGGCCGCCGCCGACGCGTCGGCGAGCTTGTCGACGTAGTTCTTGGCGGCGTCGAGTTGCTTGTCGGACACCGAGTCGGAGACGTCGACGAGGACCACCGTCGACACCTTGCTCTGCTCGGTGATCCACGACGGACGGGCGAGCGCGATCGCGAACCCGGCGACCACGAGCGAGCGCAGCGTCGATTGCAGGATCTGCTGGGCGAGCGAGAGGTCGGTGAGCGACAGGATCCGCAGCAGGTAGAACGCGGGAACGACGCAGATGATCAGCAGCCACTGCGGGGCCAGGAGATCGATCGGGCGGGTCGGCAGCCAGTCGATGTGGATGCTGGTGCGGTCCCCGATCCACGCCGAGATCGCGAAATACAGCCCGATCCCGAACCCGAGCGTCAGGCCGAGTCGAATCAAGAACGGAAAGATGGGTCGCTTCGCCATGGGGCTACACCGTGATCCGGCGGTGGTAGGTGATCCATTCCATCACGACGAGGCCCATCGCGACGAACAACAGGTAGATCCAGATCTTGCGGCTGTGGCTGACGGCGAACTTCTCCGGCGCCTCGAGCTGCTTGCCGCCGAGCGAGAGCTTGGCCGACGGTGCGATGTTGCTCTCCGTCGTCGACGCCAGGTTGGCGGCGAGCTGGATCTTCGCGATGCTCTTGCCGGCGGGGTCGAGCGCAGAGACGTCGTAGTAGCCGACGCGCGAGGCATAGAACGTCGCCAGCCCGTCGATCACGGGGACCCGCGTCAGCGCGCCGCCGGGACCGGTGAGCTCGGCCTCGGTCGCGCCGACCACGCCGTCGAGCGGGATCCGTTCGCGGCGGCCGGTCGGGTAGGTGGTGAGCAGGTCGGTGGTGTCGCCGGCGAACCAGTCGAGCGTGTTGACCAGCATCATCGGGAACGCGACGCGCATCGGCAGGTCGGTCGCGCTCTCGCGCCCGGGCGCCGGGAGCGAGAACCCGAAGGCGACGATCTTCCGGTGACCCTCGCGCTTGGCGACGATCAACGGATCGCGTGCGAAGTAGGCGAGGGCGGTCTCGCCCTTCCGCGCGTCGACGGCGAACACGTTGCTCTTGTCGGTGTAGACGTCGGACATCGTCACCCAGCGCATCACCGGGTGGCCCTCGTCGAGCTCGGTGATCCGCGGGCGCGCGATCTCGCCCTTGATCGTGAACGGGCTGTGCTCGCCGGTCGGGTGGAAGAACAACAGGCTGGTCGGCGGTGGTGGGATGTTCTCGGGCGTGTAGTCGTCGAACACCACCACGTCGACGCGCTCGGCGATGCTCGGATCGGCCTCGTACTCCTTGGGCGTGACCTTGGTCGGGTCGATGTCGTCGAACACCAAGAGGGCGCCCTCGAGGAACATGTTGTCGTCGGTGACCATCAGCACCTTCTGCTTCTTGCGCTGCGGCAGGAGGGCGTAGGCGGTGTCGTCGAGTGCGAACGCATCGGAGCCGTTCGGGCCCTCGACCGGTCGGAGCGAGGCGCGCAGCCGGTTCTCGGCGGTGCCGGGGAGCTTGGGATAGATCTGCTTGAGGCGCTGCCCCGGCGACAGATCGATCCGCTTGAGGTCGACCTGGTTGTCGCCGTTGTAGAGCGCGAGCTCGCGGTGGGCCGGCTCGGCACCGAAGTTCTGGATCTCGATGTAGACCTCGTACGCCGCCTTGTTGGCGATGTAGCGCCGGACGTTGAACGCCACGATGCCGACGTTCTCGCCCTTGCTGCCGACCGGCAGGTAGCGCACGTCGACGCCCGACAGATCGACCTTCGCGAGGTTCTTGGTGTGCCACTGCTCGGGCCTGGTCTTCTTGCCATCCTTGTTGTCGTCGGCCTTCGCAGGCTGCGGCGGCTTGGCCTTGTCCCAGCTCATCAGACCGAGCTGCTGCTCGGGATACGCGCCGTCGGAGATCAGCACGATCAGCGGGTTCGGACGGTCGCGGAGTGCGTCGGCGGCGGCCGCGAGCGCGCGCGGGAGATCGGCCGGGGTGTCGCTCGCCACGATGCCGGCATCGCGGAGGTCACGCCGGCGGCGGGCCTCGGCCGCGGCCGCACTCTTGTCGAGCGCGGTGGTGGCCGTGTCGCCGTCGACACCGTGGATCACCTTCTTCAGCATCGGACCGTCGCTGGTGAATCGCGACAGCGGCGTGGCCTGGCCGTCGACCTTCATCACCATCGCGAGGTCGCCGCCGCCCATCGAGTCGATCAGCTCGTCGGCGCGGCGCCGCGCCGCCTCCATCCGGGTGATCGTGCCCTCCGCGTCGCCGTCCATCGTCTTCATCGAGGCCGACGCGTCGATCAGGATCACGACGCTCCGGGCCTCGCGATCGACCGCACCGAGCGTGGGGTCGAGCGCGGCGAACAGCACGAGGCCGAGGATCAGCAGGATCAGCAGCAGCGAGATCAGCCGCTTGAGGTGCTTCCACAGCGCGTTCGATTCCTTGTGCTCGAGCACGCGCTTCCACAGCGCGGAGAACGGCACCTCGAACCGGCGCCGTCGCATCTTGATGATGTACGCGCCGATCGCGAGTGCCGCGGCGCCCGCCGCGATGTAGGCGAACAGGCTGCTGCTGAGCGGCCCCAAAAGACTCATCTCAAGAAACCTCCCGAGCGGAAGATCTTGAGGACGAGCTCGTCGAACGGGATCGAGGTGTGGGTGCGGAAGAACGGGATCGCGTACTTGGTGCAGTACGCCTCGAGCTCCTTGCAGTACGACTCGTGCGCCGCGGTGTACTGCTCGAGCAGCGAGCGCGAGATCGTGACCTCGCGGGTGTCGCCGGTCTCGCAGTCGACGAGGGCGAGGTCACCGTGCAGCTCGGGCTCGGCTTCGCGCTGGTCGTAGACCTGGAGCACGAACGGCTCGAACTTGTTGTAGCGGAGCGTGTTGATGCCCTGCTCGAACCCCTTGGGGTCGTAGAAGTCGCTGATCACGACGGCGAGCCCGCGTCGCTTGTTCTGGTGCACGAAGTCCTTCATGCACTCGGCGAGCTCGGTCTTGCCGCCGATGTCGCAGTTCCGCAGGAACTGGAACACGCGGAAGATGCGGTTCTTGCCGCGCGATGGCGGCAGCCGGTCCATGATGCGATCGCCGAACGGGACGATCGCGACGCGGTCGAGGTTCGCGAGCCCGACGTAGGTCAACGCCGCGCCGACTTGCATCGCGTAGTGCAGCTTCGGGAGCGGGCTACCGATCGCCATCGAGTCGGAGACGTCGATCAGGATGTAGATGTGGAGGTCTTCCTCTTCTTCGAACAGCCGCAGCAGCAGCTTGTCGAGCCGGCCGTACAGGTTCCAGTCGATGTACCGGAAGTCGTCGCCGCGCGCGTACGTGCGGTGGTCGGCGAATTCGATGCCCGATCCGACCTTGCGGGTGCGGCGCTCGGCGCGCAGGTTCCCGGCGAACACCTTGCGGGACACCATGTGGAGGTGCTCGAGCGTCTTGAGAAACCGCTCGTCGAACAGCTCGCTACGATCGGCCGCGCGATTGCCGCGCGACTGCCGCGCCGCCTGGATGCCCGACATCGAGGCCGACGCCGACGGCATCGAGCCGGTGTTACTGGCAGACCGGTTTGCCACTAGGCCTCGCGAGTCGCCTTGAGGATCTCCTGCACGATCGCGTCGGACTCGATGCCCTCGGCTTCACCCTCGAAGTTGAGGATCATGCGGTGGCGGAGCGCCGGGGCCGCGACCTGGCGGATGTCGTCGATGCTGACCGCGTAGCGGCCCTCGAGGAGCGCGCGGATCTTGGCCGCGAGGATGATCGACTGGAGACCACGCGGCGAGGCGCCGTACCGCATGAACTGCTTGCTCATCGCGGTGGCCTCGGGGTTCTCCGGGTGGGTGGCGAGCACCACGCGGACCGCGTAGTCCTGGATCTGGCGGGCCAGCGGCACGCGCCGCACCAGCTCGCGCATCTCCATGATCCGGCTCTTGTCGATCACCGGTTTGGGCTCGGGCACGTGATCGGCGGTGGTGCGATCGAGGATCGTGTGGAGCGCCTCGCGCGCCGGGTACTTCACCACCAGCTTGAAGAAGAACCGGTCGAGCTGCGCCTCGGGAAGCGGGTAGGTGCCTTCCATCTCGAGCGGGTTCTGGGTCGCGAGCACGAAGAACGGCTTCTCGAGCAGGTAGGTCTGCTTGGCGACCGTCACCGAGCCCTCGCTCATCGCCTCGAGCAGCGCCGACTGGGTCTTCGGCGTCGCGCGGTTGATCTCGTCGGCGAGTACGATGTTCGCGAAGATCGGTCCGCGCTGGAACTCGAACCGCTTCACGCCGCTCTCTTCGGTGATCACGTTGGTGCCCACGATGTCGGCGGGCATCAGGTCGGGCGTGAACTGGACGCGCGAGAACGTCGCGTGGATGGTCTCGGCGAGCGTACGCACGAGCATCGTCTTGCCGAGCCCGGGCACGCCCTCGAGCAGCGCGTGACCGCCGCCGAGCAGGCACATCAGCACGCCCTCGACGATCTCCTCCTGGCCCACGATCATCGTGGCGATCTCTTCACGCAGCTTGCGCAGGTCCTGGGTGAACGTGGCGACGTTCTGCTCGACGTCGCGCTCGGTGACTTGTTCCATCGTGTCTGCCCGTTTCTGTGGTTCTGCGGTCAGTGGCTGGGCGCCTGCGGCATCGGCAGCGGCGCACCCGTCGGGTGGATGTTCGAGAAGTAACGCTTCACGTAGTGGCGGTAGCTGGAGGGCAGCTTCTCGTTGCGCATGACCTCCTCGACGATCTTCTGATAGTCCTGGTAGACCTTCTTGTAACTGGTCGCCGCGAAGCCCTTCTGTGCGGCGGCGAGGATGGTCTCGCGGCGCGATCCGCCGTTGCGGCCGGTCTTGCCGGTGAGGTCGGCGTCGGTCTCGTTGCCGGTCTTGCCGGTCGGGTCGCCGGTCAGGTTGTCGTCGTGGCCGGTGCCCCAGCGCTTGCCGCCGGGCTGGTTGCCCTGGTTGCCGGCCTGCTGGCCGTTCTTCTGGCCCTGGCCCGGCTTCCACGCGCCAGGGTTGCCCTGACCACCGCGGGCACGCTTGCCGAAGTCGCGGTTCTTCGCCTGCTTGTTGAACGGATCGCCGGGACCCTTCTTGCCGCGACGCTTCGCGCGCTGCATGGCCTCGCGGAGGTCCTCCATCTGCGACGCCATCTTGCGCTGCTGCGATCGCTTGCGACGATCCTGGCTGACGCGCCCGGTCTCGCGCGCGGCCTGCTTGAGCCGGCGCGCCGCTTGGCGTTCGCGCTCGGCCTGATCCGGATCCTGCTGCTGCTGGTTGGGGCGTTGCAGCTGCTCGGCGGCCTTCTGCATGTCGCGCTGCAGACGCTTGAGAGCTTGACGCTGCGCCGACTGGTTCTTCTGCTGCTGGTTCTTGTCGAGCTTCTGCAGCTCGTCCTTCTTCTTGTTGAGCTGGCGCTCGGCGCTCAGCCGCTCCTTCTCGGTCTTGGCCTGCTGTTGCTTCTTCTGGAGCTCGCGGATCTGCTTCTGCAGCTGCTGGCGCTGCTGCTCCATCTTCTTCTGCTCGTTCTCGGATTGCTTCTGCATCTGCTGGCTGACCTTCTCGAGCTGCTTCTGCAGCTCCTGCTTCTGCTTCTCGGTCAGCGGCTTCTCGTTCTTGAGTTGCTGGAGCTTCTTCTCGAGATCCTTGCGCTCCTGCTCGGACAACTTGTGGTCCTTGTTGTCTTGCTCGAGCTGCTTCTTCAGCTCCTCGAGCTCCTGGTTCCTTTCTTTCTTGAGCTGGTCGATCTTCTTCTGGATCTGCTTCTTCTCGGCCTCGGACAGCTTGGGGTCCTTCAGCTTCTTCTCGAGATCCTCGATCTGCTTCTCGATCGCGCTCTTCTCGAGCTTGCGCGCGAGGTCCTCGAGCTCTTTCTTGGCCTTGTCGAGGTCGTTCTTCTCGAGCGCCTTGCCGAGGTTCTTCGTGACGTCGCTCTTCTGCAGCTCCTTGCCGAGCTCTCCGAGCTTCTTGGCGATCTCCTTCGGGTCGGGCTCGTTACCCTGGTTGAGTAGCTCCTCCGCCTTGGCGAATTCGGCGAGCAGCTTCTCCTTGGTGATCTTGCCCTCCTGCGCGTCCTTGAGGAGCTTCTCGATCTTGGCGATGAACTTGTCGAGGTCCTCGATGTGCTCGCGCTTCGCGAGATCCTTGAGCTCGGCGAGGATGCGCTCGACGTAGGCGCGCTCGGCCGGATCGAGCAGCACGGCGTCCTCGCTGAAGTTGCGAATGTCGTCGGCCGCGAGAACCTCGAACTCGAGCGGACCGAACATCTGCTTGCCGATGTACACGGTCAGCTGGGTGACACCGACCGGGGCGTCGGCGGGGATCCGCGCACGGATCGTGTCGCTCTTCCAGTCGAGGATCTGGATCGGGCGGCCCTGGCCGAGTGGGCCGAGATACACCGAGCCGTCGTGGGGAATGAACGGCGGGGTCGCCTCCATGGTGCCATCCGCGTCGCCGACGGCAGCGCCCGGGGCGCCCATCGTGGCGGCGGCGGTGTTCTCGGCGGCGACCGGCGGGGCGAGACCGGTGCGGAGGTTCAGGCCGTGGATCGTGATCTCGACGCCGGGACGGCCGTACGGTGGCTCGACCCGGTACACGTGTGGTGTGCGATCGGGTGTCGGGATCGCGAGCCCGGCGATCAGCGCCGACACGGCGAGGAACGCGAACGCGGCCTTGAGGTCCTTGGGCCAGCGGAACGGCGTGGCGGCGATCAGGTTGGCGCGTGGCGCGGCGCGCACGCCGTCGCGGATCGCGGCGACCATGAGGTCGTGAGTCTCGGGGTCGGCGATCGACTCCGGTGCGGTGACGAACGTGCGGCGAAACGCGATCGCGGTCGACAGGCGATCGGACAGGTTCGACGCGCGATCGATGCGGCGCGCGATCACCTCGTCGTCGAGCCGGACCATCGCGCCGATCACGGCACCCGCCACGATCAAGCCTCCGGCGACGGCGAGTAGTGCGAGACCCGCGCCACCCGAGATCAGCTCGATGCGCATCGCGAAGATCGCGAACAGCGCGGTGGCCGCGGCGAGGATCGTGGCGGTGGTCGCGCGTTCGAGCGCGTTCTGGATCCGGATCCGCGCGCGGGCGCGGGCGACCAACGTCACGATCGCCGTCGGCTCGGGTGGGATCGAAGAAGGTTGTGGGGTGTGGTCTGGCATCAGGCCCTTATCGCGGTCCCCGAGAGCGCGGCGAGGCGCCACCGTGCGTCTCTAACGTTCGAGGATAGCACCAATATTTCATTGCCCACCCTCCCACCCGATTTCCACGCGCCAGTTCTGCATCCGGTCTATCGAAACCTTCGACACCCAGCGTGTTCGTGTGGTTGCCGATGAATCGCGATCGCGAGTACCTACACGTGACCACAGCCTGGAAAAGCGTGACACGTGCGACGGGTCAAAGCTCGAACCAACCGAGGGAGAACTTGTTGCTCGTGGTGTCGAGCACCTCGTAGGTGTCTCTCGCATGCGGGGTCGGGAGTAGCGAGCGGACGCTGTTGATGCGGCCGGCCTCGGTGATCACGAAGTAGTGCCGGCCGAGCGGGGAGCGCGATCGGTCGTTCAGGTACTTCTTCATCTCGACGTTGTTCGGATTGACGAAGCTGGTCTGCATGTCGGGCTGCCAGCGCCAGATCTCGCCGCCGGACCAGAAGTTCTCGCCGCGCCAGTACAGCTGCCAGGCGATCAGGCGATCGGCGTCGACGGCTTCGATGGGTGGGCGCCGGCCGGCCTTGGCGTGGGCCGTCTTCGCGAGCAAGGGGGCGAGCTTCGCGTGTTCCTTCGGATCGATCGTCACCTCGACGGTGTGATCGCCGATCGCGGTCGCCGTTCCGTTCAAGACGACGGTGTCCTGGATGACCCGCTCGTCCTCCGCTTTGCGGATCTGGATCGTCACCGTCATCGGTTGCCCGAGCTGGAGGTTGTCGGGGATGAAGGTGTCGAAGTGGCGTACGAAGCTGGCGTTCGACCAGGCGCGATAGAATTCGGCACCGCCGAAGTAGATCAGCTTCTCGCCATACACCGTGCGGCGCTCGTAGTAGGTGCGCGCGGCGTGGCGCATGCCCCAGTGCGTGCCGGCGAGCGGCATGTAGACCTGGAGCGCCCAGATGCAGATCGCGAGGCCGGCCGCGCAGATCATCGTCACGCCGAACCTCACGTAGCGCGTGCTCGCGACGATCAGCGCGATCGCGGCGAACATGCCGAGGCCGAGGAACCCGTCCGACGGATCGATCGACCACGGATCCGCCGATGGCCACGGTCGGTCGTAGCGGAACACGAACATCTCGATCCACCGCTCGGGCTCGAACATCAGATCGCGCGCGATCAGCAGCACGATGCCGGCGCCGAGCATCGCGTACAGCCAGTGGATCGGCTGGCGCCGCGACAGGCAGTCGTCGAGGTACCACGCGACGAGCACGCCGAGCGCCGGGATCGCGGGGAGGATGTAGTGATGGAACTTGGTCTGCACCAGGCAGAACAGCGCGGTGCCGAGGATCGCCCACAGCGAGATCACGAACCGCACGCGTCCTTCGCGCGTCGTGCGATCGGAGCGCAGGAACGCCGCCGCGATCGCGGCCGGTAGCAACGCGGCCCATAGCCACATGCCGTGGCCGATCTGATTGAAGTAGTACTCGAACGTGCCGGTCGAGTTGTCGACGCCCGATCCGGCGCGGTTCAGGATGTGCGTGTAGAAGTACTCGTCGACGAACCGCAGCCCTTCCTTGAGCCACATCCCGACGTGCCACGGGATCGCGACCACGCTGGCGAGGAGCAGGCCGCGCTTGATCTCGAACGCGCCCTCGTACAGCGCGCGCCACCGCCAGAAGCAGATGACGTAGAACACGCCGACCAGGCCGACCACCGTGACACCGGGCGGGCCCTTGGCGAGCAGGCTGATGCCGAGCAAGAAGTAGCAGCCGAGGAGATAGAGCTGCCGCATCGTCGTGATCGGCTGGATCCGGAGCGCGCGGTCGGCAACTCCGGCGGTCGCGCGCCACGACAGCACGAACGGCATCACCAGCCCGCGGATGATGTAGCGGTCGAGCGCGTGGCGATCCCACGGCGTCAGGATGTCGTCGAAGATGTGGCGCCACGTCGACTGCCCGCGGCGCTTGCGCGGCATCGGCTCGTTGACGATCGCCGCGATCACGCCACCGATCAGCACCATCGGGAGTCGGAAGATCAGCCAGCCGTCGCGCGACAGGCCGGCGAGCATCAGCAGCATGATCCCGGGCAGCCAGATCGCCGGACTCGGGATCGGGCCGCGGATCGCGAGCTGCGGCGACAGCACGAAGTAGATCGCGTAGTACAGCGCCTGCAGCAGCACGAATCCGCACGACAGCCCGAGCACGACGTGCCGCGCGTCGTAGTGGAGCGTCCTTGCCCACCCGCCCACCCGATTTCCCCTCCACAACGCGCGGGTCCGGATCGGTCGCTCGCCATCCTCGACGGCGAGGATGAACAGCGCGATCGATCCGATCGTGCACGCGACCATCGGCATGTCGGGAATCTCCTGGCGCGCGACCAGGCAGTACATGGGTGTCGATCCGACGACGAGCAGGGCCAGCCACGCGAGCCGGCGGTTGACCAGGCGCGCGAGCATCCACCACATCAGCATCAGCCCGAAGATCGCCGACAGCACGAACGGCAAGCGCAGCCCGAGCATCACGCGCACGGTGCTGACCATCTCGCCGGAGTAGCCGCCGTGATCCGCGACGCCGACGGCGCGCATGCCGAGCGCGCCCATCCAGAACGTCAGCACCGGCTTGCTGCGGAACCCCTCGATGTCGCCGGGGGTACCGCTCGACGTGCCGATCCAGTTGGTGTGGACGAAGTCGTTGTCCTGCAGCATCGTGCGGGCGACCTCGCCGTAGTGCGTCTCCCACGGATCGACGAGCGAGTAGCTCCAGATCCCGGGCGCGAGCACCGCGAGCGACACCAGAAACACCAGCGCGAGCTCGAATCGCAACGGGCGGCGATCTAGAGGGCGCTCGGTGTGCGGGTCGGCGAGCGAGGCGACCCCGGCCGTAGGGAAAGGGGCGGTGGGGGTGAGGCCGGGGTCGCGCGAGCGAGTCGGTGGACGATCGGCCGGCATCGACGTCGGGAACGTAACACGACGCGCGAGCATGCTAGCGTGCCTCGATGGCTCGGTTCCCCGACGTGTCGGCGGCCGGCGCCGCCGTACCGGCGTCGATCTTTGCCCGCCTGCGCGAGCATCTGGCGAAGTACCCAGGTGACGTGATCCCGCTCCAGATCGGCGACACCCACCTGGCGCCACCCTCGACGCTCGACGCGGTGTCGTGGCGAGACATGCCACCGGGCGAGCTCTACGCCTACGGCAGCCCCAATGGCTACGCGCCGCTGATCGACGCGATCGTCGAGCGGACGCGTGCGCGCGGGATCGCCGCGACACCCGCCAACATCCAGATCGCGTGCGGCGCCACCCACGCGCTGGCGTGCGCCGTGCAGGCGCTGTGCGACCCGGGCGACGAGCTTCTCCTGCTCACCCCGCACTGGCCGCTGATCCGCGGCATGGCGCTCGGCCACGGGGTGGTGCCGGTCGAGGTTCCGTTCGACGCGGCGGTCGCCGAGCTCGAGGCCGCGATCACGCCGCGCACGACCGCGCTCTACTTCGCGACCCCCAACAACCCCGACGGCCGGATGCTCGGTGCGGAGCGACTCGCGGCGCTCGCCGAGCTCGCCGAACGACACCACCTGTGGATCCTGTCGGACGAGGTCTACGAGCACTACGGCTACGACGCCGTCCACGTCCCGATCGCGAGCGTGTCGCCCGCCGCCGCCGCGCGCACCGTTGCCGTGTACTCGTTCGCCAAGAGCTACGCGCAGGCCGGGCTCCGGGTCGGTTACGCGTTCGCGCCCGAGCCGATCGCGGCGACCATCCGCAAGCTGGTCAACCACTCCGTCTACAACGTGCCGGTCGCGAACCAGCGTCTCGCGCTCGGTGCGCTCGAGCAGGGCGAGGCATTTCTCGCCGACGCGCGCGATCGGTACCGCGCGCTGCGCGATCGTGCTCGCGCGCGACTGCCCGCACCGACCGAGGTGCCGCCGGGCGGCGTGTACCTGTGGGTCGACTTCTCGCAGTGGAGCCGTGGCGAGCCCGACGGTTGCCTGCCCGTGCTCGAACGTTGTGCGTCGTCGGGTGTGCTGCTCGCGCCGGGCAGCGCGTTCGGCGCGGCGTGCACGAGCCACGCGCGGCTGTGCTTCACCGGCGTGCCGCCCGACCGGCTCGACGAGGGCATCGATCGGATCGCGGCGGTGCTCGCGGATCTCGAATGACGGCGCTCGCGCGCGAGCTCTGCGAGCTGGTGTTTCACCGCGCGGTGCGCGCGTGCGACCCCGAGCGCGAGGTCGCGGCGGCGCTCGTCGACGTCGGGGCAGTCGACGGAGACAGGCTCGGAATCGCCGCCGGAAAAAGCGCGGTCGCGATGGCGCGCGGTATCGGCCCCGTGAGCCGCGGGATCGCGGTGACGAACGATGCCGGCGATGACGGTGCCCGGTTGCCTGCCGGCTGGCGGCTCGCGATCGCCTCGCATCCCGTACCCGACGCACGCAGCGTCGAGGCGGGCGCCGACGTGCTCGCGCTCGTGCGATCCGCACGACCCGGCGATCGCCTGATCGTGGCGATCTCCGGTGGCGCGTCGGCGCTGATCGAGCAGCCGCGGATCCCGCTCGCCGAGTTTCGCGCGGTGACCTCCGCGGTGATGGCGGCCGGTGCTTCGATCGACGAGCTCAACGCCGTGCGCGCCGCGCTGTCCGAGCTCAAGGGTGGACAGCTCGC
Source organism: uncultured delta proteobacterium (assembly GCA_963772655.1). Taxonomy (GTDB): domain Bacteria; phylum Myxococcota_A; class Polyangia; order Haliangiales; family Haliangiaceae; genus JABFXX01. The sequence goes on along the minus strand of CAVYYE010000002.1, from coordinate 1,557,894 downwards.
GCTCGCGTGCGCCGCGCCGATCCTCACGCTGGTCGCGAGCGACGTGATCGGCGATCGGCTCGACGTGATCGGATCCGGACCGACGATCGGGCCGTGGCTCGCCGCGCCCGGGGCACCGATCGACCCGACCGCGCTCGCCGAGGCGCGGCGCCGTCTCGCATTCGACGTGCTCGCGCGCTACGGCATCGCGCCTCCGACGATCCCGCCGCCCAGCCCGCCGCCAAGCCCGCCGCCAAGCCCGATCGAATCGCGCGCCGTCGCGACGACGCGTTCGCACGATCGCGCGGTCGTCGTCAGTCGCCTCGACGCCGTCGCGCGGCAGGCACTGCGCGAGCTGGCGGCCGCCGGCGTGACCGCGCACGCGTCACCCGACGTCCTGCAGGGCGACGTCGTCGCGATCGCGGCCCGGCTCGCGCGAAGCGGCGACACGCCGGTGGTCGCGTACGGCGAGCCGACGATCGCCCTCCCCGCGCAGGCGGGGGAGGGCGGTCGCGCCCAACACCTGGCGCTGCTCCTCGCGCGCCAGTTCCGCGGCACCGAGCGATGCGCGCTGGTCGCCGGCACCGACGGATGCGACGGCCCGGCACCACACGGCCGGCCTGTACCGGCGGGTGCGTACGTCGACGGCACGACCTGGGCGCGCATCACCGCCGCCGGTGTCGACCCCGACGCCGCGCTCGCGCGTCGCGACAGCGGCCCCGCGCTGGCCGCCGTGGGCGCGCTGTTCGTGCCCGGGCCGACCGGCGTCAACCATGCCGATCTGGTGATCGCCGGATGACGATCGGCGTGCTCGGTGCCGGTGCGATCGGTCGCTACGTCGGAGGTGCGTTGATCGCGTCGGGCGCCGACGTCGCGATCGCGACCCGGCATCCCGACGAGCTCGGCGCGCTGACGTTGATCGGACTCGGCGGCGAGGTCGAGGCGGAGCTGTCGGCGGAGCGCGTGCGCGCCCACCTGCGGCCGAGCTTGACGGGCTGCGACGTCGTGCTGTGTTGCGTGAAGTCGACGGCGACCGAGTCGGCCGCAGCCACGATCGCGGCGACGTCAGCCGACGAGGCCCCGCCGACGATCATCAGCTTGCAGAACGGGCTGCGCAACGTGCTGCGGCTACGCGCTGCGCTTCCCGGTCACCGCGTGCTCGCCGGCATCGTCGGGTTCAACGTCGTGCGCGACGATCCGATCATCCGGCGCACGACGTCGGGCCCGATCGCGATCGAGGCGAGTGATGCCCCGGAGGTGCGCTCCGTCGTCGCCGCGCTGCGCGCCGCGGGACTCGCGGTCGACCTGCCGGCGGACATCGAACGCCATCAGTGGACCAAGCTCCTGGTCAACCTCGGCAACGCCGTCAGCGCGCTGTCCAACGCACCGACGCGCGACTTGATGTTGTCGCGCGGATATCGCCGCGTGATCGCATCGCTGATCGCGGAGGCGCTGACCGTCCTTCGCGCCGCCAACATCCGACCGGCCCGGTTGCGCGGGCTCCCCGTCGGGTGGATGCCGGCACTCCTGCGCCTGCCGACGCCGATCCTGCGGGTGGTGGCGCGGGCCCAACTGCGCGTCGATCCCGAGGCGCGATCGTCGATGTGGGACGACCTGGTGCGTGGTCGACCGACCGAAGTCGATGATCTGAATGGCGAGATCGTGCGCCGTGCCGAGGAGGTCGGTGTCCCCGCGCCGCGCAACCACCGGATCGTCGAGCTCGTCCAGGCGGCGGTGACCAACCGCTCCGGGACGCCGGGGATGTCGGCCGCGACGCTCGCCGGCGAGCTCGCGGGGGCCGGGATCACCGGCCACGAGATCCCCGAGGACAGATGAGGTATACGACCGCGTGGTCTGGACCACGCTCTCCGTCCTGGACTGGACGACCCAGCGCTTCACCGACGCCGGGATCGCCGGTGCTCGCCTCGAGGCGCAGCTGCTCCTCGCGAGCGTGCTGGCGTGCACGCGGGTCCAGCTCTACACCGGCTTCGACAAGCCGCTCGGCGAGGGCGAGCTCGCGGCGTATCGCGCGTTGATCAAGCGCCGGCTCGGTGGCGAGCCCGTGGCCTACCTGCTCGGCGAGCAGGAGCTGTGGGGGCTACCGTTCTATGTCGACGAGCACGTGCTGGTGCCGCGCCCCGACACCGAGACCTTGATCGAGCGCGCCCTCGAGACCCGCGCGGATCGCGCGGCGCCGTGTCGGGTGCTCGACCTGTGCACCGGCTCGGGCGCGGTCGCGATCAGCCTGGCGCGCGAGCTGCCGGGCGCGCACGTGATCGCGACCGAGATCTCGGCGGAGGCCGCGGCGCTCGCGCGCCGCAACGCCGAGCGCAACGAGGTCGCCGATCGGGTCGAGATCCGGATCGGCGATCTGTTCGAGCCGGTCGCCGGCGAGCGCTTCGATCTGATCGTCGCGAACCCGCCGTACATCGCGACCGCGGTGATCGGGACGCTGTCGGCCGAGGTCCAGCGCGAGCCGCGGATCGCGCTCGACGGTGGTCCCGACGGCCTCCAGTTCTACGACCGGATCTGCCGCGCGGCGATCGAGTACCTCGTCCCCGGTGGCGTGCTGGCCGTCGAGCACGGCTTCGATCAGGCCGAGGCGGTCCAGGCGCGCTTCGTCGCCGCCCGCCTCGAGGAGGTCGCGCTGGTGCGTGACCTGGGTGGCAATCCGCGGGTCACCCGCGGGCGCGCGCCGATGCCGTCGTGATCGACGCACGGTAGCCCTTCCGGAGCGTCGTGACCCCGCTCCTCACACGCGACTTCGCATTCGCGAAGTCTTCCCGCTGCCACGCGAGACCCCGTCCGCGCGTGTACGATTGGTGACGTGCGAGCCACCGCCGTTGCCTGCGCCATTCTCGCGGGCACGATCCTCGCGGACACGCACCGGGCCGCGGCCGACGCGCGACTCGAACGCCGGCAGCAGGCGGAGCGGGTGTGCGCCGCGCACGATCCGAGCTGCGACTGGCTCGCCACGCTGTCCTCGCTCGAGCGCCAGAGCACGTTGCGCGCGCTGACCGCACGCGGCTACGAGCTCGAGCCGTCGCCGTGGGGGAAAGTGATCGGCAAGATCCGCGTCTACACCGAGGACGTGTTCGCGGAGAACTTCGGGTTGCTCCGGTTCTTCAACCACTTCCACGTCACCACGAAGGACCGCGCGATCCTCGCCGAGATCGTCGTCGCGCCCGGCGAGGTCTGGGACCAGGACAAGATCGAAGAGTCCGCGCGCCACCTCCGCGATCCGCTGTGGACCTCCGTGGTGGTCGTGCTCCCGGTGAAGTCGTCGGAGCCCGGCAAGGTCGACGCGCTGGTGATCACGCGCGACATCTGGAGCCTTCGCCTCAACACCCAGTACACGTTCCAGCAGGGCTCGCTCACCGACCTCTCGATCGCGCTGTCGGAGAACAACTTCCTGGGGACGCGCAGCGTGTTCGCGCTCGGCTTCACGATGGACCAGGGTGCGATCGCCACCGGCCCGGTGTTCATCGACAAGAACCTGTTCGGCGATCAACTCGATCTGCGCGCGCGGTTCGACTTCATCTACAACCGCGAGAACCTCGAGGACAAGCTCGGGTTCTCGCAGGCCCCGCCGACGATCTCCGAGAGCGACACCCCGGGGTTCAACTTCGAGGGGACGCAGAGCTCGATCTCGATGTCGAAGCCGCTGTTCTCGCTCGCCAGCAAGTGGGGAGGGGGCGCGAGCTTCTCGCACCGGTTCGCGATCAACCGGCAGTTCCGCGGGCTCGGCCTGTCGCCACGCGACTGCTCGAGCGGCACCTGCGTGTTTCCGCTCGACGATCAGAACCGGGTGCGTTCGATCCTCGATCAGGCCCGCGATACGCCGACCGACGCCTCGATCCTCGGCGTCCAGTACGAGATGCGCCAGTGGGCGGCGAGCGCCTCGGCGGTCCGGCAGTGGGGCACCAAGTACAAGCAACAGATCTCGATCGGACACAGCGTGTCGAACGTCGATCCGCGGCCGCTGGCATCGTTCCCCGGAAACGACGCCGAGCGCGCGGCGTTCATTCGCGACGTGCTGCCACGCAGCGAGGTGCTGTCGGCCCCGTTCATCTCGTACGGGTTGTTCCGGCCCAGCTTCAAGACGCTGCGCAACGTGTCGACGTTCGATCTCGCCGAGGACGCGCGGCTCGGTCCCGCACTCAACCTCAGCTACTCGGTGGGGCTCGAGTTCCTGGGCTCGGATGCCAACTCCCAGCGCGGAAGCTGGTCGGCGTCGTGGGGGTTTCCGTGGTGCCGCGACGGCGTGATCCGTCCGGCGGCGAGCATGTCGACCCGGTTCCAGGACATCGACAACGACGGCGATCACGAGTTCGTCGACAACACGGCCTCGCTGGCAGTTCGCATCGTGACGCCGACGTACAAGTGGGCGCGGATCGTCGCCGAGTCGACGATCGCGACCCGGTGGCACGACGTCTCGAACCGGTTCTTCGCGATCGGTTCCGACAACGGGTTGCGCGGGTTCTTGATCAACGAGTTCTCCGGGCAACGCACCGGCGATCGGTTGATGCGTACGCAGATCGAGCTGCGCACGGTGCCGCGGCCGTTGTGGGTGGTCCGCTACGGCGGCGTGTTGTTCTACGAGGTCGGCGGCGTGTCCGACACGCTACTGGCGCGAGGCAGCAGTCCCGGGATGCAGCTGCATCAGGACGTCGGTGCCGGGTTCCGGATGCTGATCCCGCAGACCGCGCGTGACCTGTTCCGGTTCGACTTCGCGATCCCGCTCGACGGTGCTTCCGCCGGATCGCTGCGCTTCATCGCCGGGTTCGAATCGGCGTTCTGATCACGGCGTCGCGAGGGCGACCGAGATGACCTCGCTCCAGTCCGGATCCGCCGCGTCGGTTCCGGCGCGACAACCGCCGTACGCGAACGTCGAGTCCGAGCAGGTCTGCCGCATCGTCCCGTTCGGGATCTCGCAGCTGCCCGTGTACGTGAAGCCGCAACGCGTGGTCACGCCATCGTCGGACACCGCGCACACGCGGAGATCGATCGTCGGCGTCCAACCTTCCTGCGGCGCCTGGCAGGCGTACATCTGGATGCCGTCGGGGTCGAACAGGTCCCCGTAGAACGCCGCCTCGGGGAACGAGAACGCTTCGAGCTCCTCGGACGTCGTGGCGAGCGCCGGGTGATCGCCGCGCAGCGACAGCTGCACGCTGATCCCGAAGTAGTTGGTCCGCGACAGTACGCACGCGGTGACCCAGTGTCGCTCGGCGACGCTGGGTGCCTGCGTCGCCCAGTCGGGTGCGAGACCGATGCTGCCGGGGAACGTGTAGTGGACGTCGTTGGAATCGACGACCTCGATCTCGTCGCCTTCTGCAAGCGCGCACGAGATGATGTACGACAGGACCTCGCGACCGTCCGCGGTGTCGATCAGGTCCGAGCTCTGGAGGCTGTTAGCGGCGAGCTTGTTGGCGGCGAGCTTGTTGGCGGCGAGCTTGTTGGCGGCGAGCTTGTTGGCGGCGAGCTTGTTGGCCGACGTCACCGCGCTCGAGGTGGTGCCGGTCGTGTCGGGTGCCTCGGTGGCACACGCTCCGACAAGCGGGATGATGGGGATGATGGTAAGGATGGTGCGCATGGCGTAGGAGTTCGGACGCCATGTCGGAATCGTCGGGTAGCGGTGGGGTAGCGATGTCGGAAAGCGAGTTCAGCAAAGCTACTTCAGCGGTCGCGGCGACATCGGCGCGTTCACGAACGTGAGGTGCTTCGCGACCGCCTTCGCGAGCGCGAGTCGCCGGGCGGCATCGCGACCGACGACGCGCACGTAGCACGGCGCATCGTCGTCGATGAACAGGAGGCCCTGATCGTTGTGATCGAGCCCCTTCGCACCGACGTCGACCCGGGTCGCTTCGCCCGGTGGGTGGAGCTCGACGACGCCCGCATCCTTTGTCTTGTCGGGGTTTGTCGGCTTCGGCTTGGGGACGCCGGCATCCGAGAGCTCGTTGTAGCGCTCGATCCGGTCCTCGTTGATCTGCTTGTACTGTGCGAACAGCGCATCCGCGCGCTTCTTGTAGCCATCGCGACAGTCGAAGTCGAACGTCCACATCTCGGGCGGCGTGGTGGCGACCTCGTACGTGCACGGGCGCGGAACACCCTTCGGGATCGACGACGCCGAATCGACCGCACGCGTGGGAGCGCCGAGGATCTCGGTCAGCTGCGCCAGCGTGAGGATCGACCGGCACTCGAAGTGATCCGGATCCACACCGGCGACCTTGGCGTGGGTCTCCTCGGTGGGCTTGGCCTTGGGGCTGGAGGTCTCGTTCCCGCAGCCAGCGAGCGCCACGCCAGCGAGCGCCACCGTGATGGTCGAGCGAGTACTACGGTTCCTCACGATCGACTGGACGGTAACGCGGCCCGTGGTCGCGTGTCACCCGACCGGGACGATTCCGGCGTGGGTGAATCAGGGTTGGGCGGCGCGTGTGGTTGCGTCGAATACCAGCCGCAACTCGGCAACCTCGCAGATCGCCTCGGCGAGGGCGAGCAGCCCGGCCGGTTTGCGTGCCTCGTCGAGATGGATCGTTCCACCGACACGACGCTCGACGTAGGCGATGTAGATCCCGTGGCGTGCGGCGACCACGACCGCACGGAGATGAAACAACGGGATCGCGGCGCGGCGCCGGATCCCGAACACGCGCTGTTCGATCCGGAGTAAGCCCTCGTCGCGATCGAACACCAGGCGGCGTCGCAGCGTCGCGAGAAGCACGCCGGCCGCCATGCCGAGACCACCGAGCACGATCGCCCATACCGCACCGAGGAACACCAGCCAGGTGCCGGCACCGGCGATCCCCCATCCCGTCCACGCCGTCGCACGGGTGAGATCGAGCTCGACGCGCGTCGTGGAACGCTGGCGAATCGCCACCGAGCCGAGCCAATCGAGCATCCCGAAACCATAGCGCGTTTCGTCGACCCGAGGAGAGCGCGCCTAGTTAGCTCTCGCTGCCACCACTGGCGCCACCATCACCACCACCGCTGCCACCGCCACCACCAGCGCCACCGCCGCCACCGCCGCTCCCACCACCACCGTTCGAGGCGCCCTCGGCCGCACGCCACTCGCGCTGACGTCCGCCTCGACCACGTCGCCGACGACGGCGTCGCTTGCGGATCGGCTGACCGTCGGGTCCGAGAATCACCGGCTGTTGCTGGGGCGAGTTGGCGGTGAAGAACGACACCGGATCGCTCCCGCCACCCGTCGCGCCGTTGCCCTGCGGCAGCGCCTGCATCGGTAGGCCGTTCCCGGGACGCCGACGTCGACGACGCCGGCGACGTCGACGACCGTCGGTCTTCGGATCGCCGGGTTGACCGGCACCGACCAGGCTCGTGGTCGAGGGACGCTGCTCGATCGACGGCTTGCTGCCACGCGATCGGGTGCGATCGCGATCCCAGCGCGTGCCGCGGCGATCGCGTCCGCGCGTGCCGCCGCGACGGCGCGTGACACCCGCGTCGTTGGGATTCGCCGAGGCGACGGGTGCCATCGCGATCCGCATCGGACCGCGCACGTACTCGATCACCGGGCCACCGCCACCGCCACCGCCGACCGCCACTACCACCTTGCCGGCGTGGCTGGGCCTCCGGAATCGGAGCCGCGGTCGACAGCACCGGGGTCGTGAACGCGCTCTTCGGCGGGAGCATCGCGCGCCGCTTGCGCCGCCGTCGACGGCGCCGTCGCCGCGCCTCGGCGGCACTCGCCGACGTCGTGTCGGTGGGGCGGGTGGGGCGTTGCTTGGGTTGCTTGGGCTGACGCTTGCGCGCGAGCACCGTGATCTCGCCGGGACCCTCGATGCCCTCCTCGGCGAGCTCGGCGGCCGTCTTGTCGATGATCTCGTAGTCGTCGTCGTCGTCGTCGTCGGTCGTCGTCGTCGTCGTCGTCGTCGTCGTCGAAGTCGTCGTCGTCGTCGTCGTCGTCGAGGTCGTCGTCGTCGAGCTCGTCGAGCTCGTCGTCATCCTCGTCGTCGAGGTCGTCGTCGTCGAGCTCGTCGTCGTCGAGGTCGTCGTCGTCGAGCTCGTCGTCGTCGAGGTCGTCGTCCTCGAGCTCGTGGTCCTCGAGATCGTCGGTCGGTGGGACCTTCGCGCGCGCGGACACGGCGGGCGCTTCGGAGGGTGGTCCGAGTCGCTTGGCTTCGGCGGCCTTGGCCTTGTCGGCCTTGGCCTTGTCTTCGGCGGCCTTGTCGGCCTTGGCCTTGTCGGCGGCGGCCTTGTCCGCCTTGGTTCTCGTCAGCACCGCCGGTCGTGCGGGGGGTGGTTCGGGGGTGGCCGGGCGGCGGAGCACCGCCGGTTTCCCGGCGGCCGCGCTGGGTTCCGCGGGTGCTGCCGCACCACCCTCGAGTGTCGGCGGTGGTTGATCGATCCTCACCACGCGCGCCTTGATCTCGCGCTTGGGTTTGGCGGGCGCGGCCTCGCCGGCGAACCGCTCGTTGTCGAGCTGGCGGGTGAGCGATGCCCCGAGGCGCGTGGCCTCGGTCGAGGCGGCGAGCGCGGCTTCGCGCGAGCGCAGGCAGTTGTCGCAACGCCCGCACTTCGGCGGGTTCGGCTCCCCGAGGTATTCGAGGATCGCCTGGTTGCGACAGCCCGGCGCCTTGACGTACGCGAGCAGGGCGTCGAGGCGCTGGCGGTCCATGATCCGCCGCGCCTCGTATTGCTTCGCGCGCTCGAGCAAGAGCGCCTGATCGGGAGGCGGGTCGGCGACATAGTACGTCCCGCCGTCCTTCTCGGTGACGAAGCCCTCGTCCTTGAGCAGCGACAGCACGGTGCGCGTGCGCTGCTGGCCGACGCTCGACGACAGCGCGACGTTGGCGACGTTGGGCGGCGTCTCGTCGACCAGGCGATGGCCCTCGTGCGCCATCTTGGTGAACGCCTCGAGTGCCTCGAACACCTGGCGGACCTGGCGCTTGGTCGGGTACGTGCCCGAGAGGAAGTACTCCTGGATCGCGACGTCGTCGGGCGAGAACAACAGCACGCAACGCGCCGGCTTGCCATCGCGACCGCCGCGGCCGGCTTCCTGCGCGTAGGCCTCGAGCGATCCGGGCACGTGGTAGTGCAGCACGTTGCGGATGTTCGGCTTGTCGACGCCGAGCCCGAACGCGTTGGTCGCCACCATCACCAGCTCGCTCGACTCCATGAACGCGTTCTGGCTGGCGTCGCGTTCGCCCTTGTTCATCCGGCCGTGGTACTTGCCGACCGGCACGCCCCACCGGGTCAGCGCCTCGTAGAGCTCCTCGACCTTCTTGACGGTCGCGCAGTACACGATGCCCGGCCGCGGCAGCTTCTTGAGCAGCGTGACCAGGGTCTTCATCTTCTCGTCTTCGTCGCCGAAGACGATCACCTCGTAGTGGAGGTTGGGGCGATCGAAGGTCGTCGTGACCGTGGTCGCCTTCTCCATCCCGAGCTGGAACAGGATGTCGTCGCGGACGTGGGGCGGGGCGGTCGCGGTGGTCGCGAGGATCGGCGGGTTGCCGACATCCTCGATCGCCTTGCGCAGCGACAGATACGCCGGCCGGAAGTCGTGGCCCCACTGCGAGACGCAGTGTGCTTCGTCGACCACGAAGCGGGACACGCCGACGCCGCTCGAGGCCTCGCGCAAGAACTCGCGGAACTCGGGTACCGCCATGCGCTCGGGCGTGGTCAGCAGCAGCTTGCCGCCCGGCGAGCGCACGAGCGCCTCGACTTCGCGCCGTTGCTTCACCGTGAGTGTCGAGTCGACCTTGCAGGCGGTGACCCCCTTGGCCACCATCTTGTCGATCTGGTCCTTGATCAGCGCGATCAGCGGACTGACCACGACGGTGACGCCGGGCATCACGAGCGAGGTCAACTGGTAGAGCAGGCTCTTGCCGCTGCCGGTGGGCATGACGGCGAGCAGATCCTCGTTCTCGAGAAGGTGTGCGAACGCCTCGGCCTGACCGGGACGGAAGCGCTTGATGCCGAGCGCGCGCTGACCGACGCCGAGTAGCGCGCCGACCTTCGGTGGGAGATCGGCACCCTCGGGCGGTACCGGTCCCGACAGGTCGTACGACGAGACCTTCGCGGCCGTCGTTTCGGGCTTCTCGGGGGGCTTCTTGGTCGTGCGGCGCGTCGCCGGCTTCTTGACCGGTTCGTCCGCGGCAGCGGCTGGCTTCGAAGGCGCGGCTGCCTCCGTGGCCTTCGGGGCCGTGGCCTTCGGTGCGGCGGCCGTCTTCGAAGAAGACTTCGTCTTCGGCGCAGCCTTGGTCGCCGCCTTCTTCGGTTTGGCCGCAGGTTTGGCTGCGGGCTTGGCCGCCGCCTTCTTGGTACTGGGACGTTTCGTCGTCACATCAACCACTCACTCCTGGCCTGGTGCCGGGATCACATCCCGTCCGGCCGAGGACTCGGAGCTCCGCTCCACCCAAGGTGCGAGCGCTCCGCGCAGGAACATCTTCATCATACACCATCCGGCCGTGCAAGGGCCTACGCCCAGTTCAACTCCTTGCTCGTGCACGGATATCTCGTCGCCGTCCGGCCAGGCCCGGCGCGGGAATGATATGAGTGAGCCATGCCTCCCGCGCGGCCGGTGATCGAAGCCGAGAACCGCCTCGAGAAGTTCAACGGTGATCGCGAACGCCTGCTCGGCGAGGTCGAACGCAGAGTCGTCGCGCGCCGGGTCGCCGAGTCGAAGACCGGTGGCGACGCGTCGCTCGAATACGTGCTCAACGACGTCGCGTATTGCGAGATCCGCCGGCTCGAGGCCTCGAAGTCCGATGGAGTCGAACGCTGGAAAGACCTGTCGCGACGTCTCCTCGGCATGAGCGAGGACGACAAGCGCGAGGAGCTGCGTTCGCTGGTTCGCCACTACGGCAAGGACGTGGTCGGGAACTTCGATCCGCGGGTGTATCGGTTCGCGACCGGGATCGGTCCGTCGCTGCTCGGCTTCTTGTTCTCGCCGACCAGCTCGCTTCGCGACGGCATGAACACGCTGCGCCATCTCGACGCGCACATCCACGCCGATGGCGAGGTCGATGTCGCGCGGGCGTGTGCCGAGCGCGGCACGATCGTGGTCACGCCGACGCACTCGTCCAACATGGACTCCCCGGCGATCGGGCTCGGCCTTCTGCGCGCGCATCTGCCGCCGACCACGTACGGCGCGGGCAAGAACCTGTTCACCAACCCGTTCATCTCGTTCTTCATGCGCAACCTCGGCGCGTACCGCGTCGATCGCCGGCTCAAGTTCGAGCTCTACAAGGACGTGCTCAAGGAGTACTCGACCGTCCTGCTCGAGCACGGCTACCACTCGCTGTTCTTCCCGGGCGGCACGCGCTGCCGCTCGAACCTGGTCGAGAAGAACCTCAAGCTCGGACTGCTCGGCACCACGGTCACCGCGTACAAGAACGTGGTCCGCGAGGGCTCGCCGCAGAAGCGGCTCTACATCGTGCCCGCGACGATCAACTACCGCCTCGTGCTCGAGGCCGAGACGCTGATCGACGACTACCTCGCCGAGACCGGCAAGCGCCGGTACATCATCACCGACGACGAGTTCTCTCGGTTCGGGCGCTTGCTCGAGTTCTTCCGCAAGATCCTGGTTCATGAAGGCTCCGTGGTGGTGCGGTTCGGGCGCCCGCTCGATCCGTTCGGCAACGACGTCACCGACGATGGCGAGTCGATCGATCGCGCCGGTCGCGTGGTCGATCCCGCGAGCTATCTGCGCGGCCCCGACGGCGAGGTCACCGATGACGACCAGCGCGACGCCGAGTACACGCGAGCGCTCGGCCGCCGGCTCGCGGCGGTATACCCGCGGCTCACGGTGCTGCACTCGACCCATCTGGTCGCGCGAGCCGTGTACGACGGCATCGCTGCCAACGCCGGCACGCGCGACATTTACCGGTTGCTACGCGCTCCGACCGGCCACCTCGAGGTGCCGGTATCCGAGGTGATCGAGAGCATCGATCGCCTGCGCCGACGGCTCGGAGAACATCCCGAGTACGGCACCGAACACCCCCTGCATACCACGCAATCCGCGGCCGACAAGCTCGCCACCGGGATCCACGGCCTGTCGACCTACCACACGCGACCCGCGGTCGCGCGCACCGCCGAGACCGTGACCGTGCAGGACGTGAAGTTGCTCTACTACTATTACAACCGCACGGCGCATATTCCGCCGCTGGCGGAGCCGGCCCGAAAGGAAGTCGAGTCGTGAGCAGCGCGCGTGGGGAAACCGTCGGCATCGTCGGTGCCGGCACGTTCGGCACCGCACTCGGATCCGTGCTCGCGCGCGCCGGCCGGAGGGTCGTGCTGTGGTCGCGCGACACCACGGTCGTCGAGTCGATCCAGAAATCGCGACGCTGTCCGCGGCTGCCGAGCGCGGAGTTGCCGGCTCCCCTCGAGGCGACGGCGGATCCGAAGCACCTCGCCACCGAGGCGCGGTTCCTGGTGTTCGCGGTCAGCTCCCGCGACGTGCGCGAGCGCGCGCGCGAGCTCGGAGATGTCATCGACGGCAGCCACATCGTGGTCCACGCGATTGGTGCGCTACCGGCACCGCCGGTTCGCAACGGTGGCCCGAGCCCGAAGAATCCGGTCGAGCGGGTGTCCGAGGTGATGCTCGCCGGGCTGCCGACGCAGAAGGTCGGTGCACTCGCGGGTCCGGCGCTGCCGGCCGATCTCGCCGACAACCTGTACAGCTCGATGGTGGTGGCGAGCCGGTTCGACGAGGTCGTGCGCGAGGGTCGCCGGCTGCTCAACGCACCGCCGGTGCTGCGCATGTACGGCTCCAAGGACCTGATCGGCGTCGAGCTCGCGTCGGCGTTGTCGGGTGCCTACACCGTGGCACTCGGGCTCGCCGACGGACTCGACACCACCCCCGGACCGCGTGCCGTGCTGGTGACCCGCGCCGTCGCCGAAGCATCGCGACTCGGCTGCGTCGTCGGCGCGGAGGAGCGCACGTTCTCCGGGCTCGCCGGTCTCGGCAACCTGCTCGTGCGATCGGTGCTGGGCACCGATCGATCCGCCGACTACACCCTCGGGCGCCGGCTCGCCGACGGCATCGTCACGGCGGACTCGAGCCGAACCGAGGGTGCGCGTGCGGCGCTCGCCGCGGTCGAGCTCGCGGACGCACTCGGCGTGCGCGTGCCCGTGCTGCAGGGAATCGCCGCCGTGCTCACCGGAAAGCTCGAGCCTCGCGAGGCCGCGAAGCGCATCGGCGAGACGGTCGCGGTCGAGGAGTAGGCCGTGCGCCGGGCGGCGCTACTCGCGAGTCTCCCCCTCGTGGCGTTCGCGTGTGGGCCGCGAAGCTCGGGTCGGGCGCCACCGGGTAGCGCGCGACCGGTCGAGGGGATTGCGATCACCGTGTACTCCCCCCCTGGTGCACCCGGGTTCGCGCTGGTCGACGATCGCCGGTGGATCGACGTCGCGCACGGTGAGGTCACGCTCGATCGCATCGGGCTGGTCCCGGCGGGTCCGGCGAGTGAGGTGCTGGCCTCGCTCGCGATTGTTCCGCTCGATGACCAGCCGCTGTCGCTCGGACCGTGCACGCGCGTGCCCGCCCGACGACCGTCGCCGCCAGCCGTCACGTGTCGCGTCGAGGGGGCCGCGGGACGACACTTCGTGCGGGTCGTCCACGCGACGCCGGCGATCGCGTTTCGGACCCGCCACCACGTCGTCGTCGAGGGCGACCGCGCGACCGTGGTCTCGCGATACGCGGTGACGGTGCCGGCGTGGCACGTGCGCGTGCGCATCCACCTGGTCGACGGTGTGCCCGGCCGTGTCGAACCGGTGCGCGCCCTCGGATTGTCGACGCTCGCGATCGACGGAGGCACGGTGGAGGTCGCGAGTTCCGTACGGAAGGTGTCGGCGCGCGTGCGTCGCGTGTTCGAGGGTGCGATTCGCGACCACGACACGTCGCCGACCGAGCTGGCGTGGGGGCGAGAGTCGCGGCACGAAGTCCGCACCGTGCTCGAGCTCGATCGCGCGCGCCTGGCACCCGGGTCCCTCGAGGTCCACGCCGGGTTGCCCGGCGAGCAGGCCCGCGACGTTCACGTCGAGGCGCGCGACGTCGAGCAACTCGGCGACACGGTGCGCGTCCCACTGTGGATCGCTCGCCAGCTCCACGGCCAGCGCGAGAGTCGCGCCACCCGGATGCGCCGTCCCGATCGCGGCATCTCGCAACACGTCGAGTACAGCGTCGCGAGCTCGGCGGCCGTGGATCGAGAGGTCTGGATCGAGGAGCGGCTCCGACCCGGGATGCGACGCGAGGTCACGGTCACACCGAGTACGCCGCCCCCCGAGATCTCGAACGACCTCCTGCGCCTCCACGTCGTGGTGCCGGCGAACGAGACGGTGCGCGCCACGTTGACCGTGCGCTATACCGACGCGGCGCCCGATTCGTAGCGAGCTACTGGGGCGTCAACGTGATGCCGATGTCGTACCGGTTCTGCGTGCCGGGCAGCGCACCACGCACCTCGAACACGTAGTCACCCTCGGGAATCGGCGACGCGAGGTTGCACGCCGGCGACGCGCCCGGACACGTGACCTGCTCGTTGTCCATCGTCCCGACCGACAGCGAGAGCTGCGTGCCCGCGGCGTCGTAGAAGTACAGATCGAGGTCGCCCGTCGCCGAGTTGATGAACGAGATCTGGATCGACATCGTCGCGGTGCCGGCGGGGATCGCGATCTTGTAGAAGTCGTGATCGTCGAAGCCGTCGCCGCAGATCGCGGCCGGACCGACCGCATCGAGCGGCAGGGCGAACGGCTCGGCGAACGAGTCGTTGGGTTCGCCGAAGCTGCACTCCTCGGCAGAGAACGGCGCGGCATCGATCGGGATCTGGTTGTCGGAGAAGTCGAGCACCAACGAGCACCCGGCCTGTCCAACGCAAATCGCGATCGCGAGGGCGCGGATCATCGACAGCGATTCTAGCGCGCTATGTGCCGAGAAGGTCAAGAGATCTGGCGGGTTTAGCTACCGGTCCGCGGCTTGATTCGATCGCCACCCGCCAGTAAGGTCCGACGCGCGTGTACCTGCAGGATCTGATCTTCACGCTCCAGAAGTTCTGGGCGGACCACGGCTGCGTGGTCGAGCAACCGGTCGACGTCGAGGTCGGCGCCGGGACGTTTCACCCGGCGACGTTCTTGCGAGTCCTCGGCCCCGAACCGTGGAACGCGGCGTTCGCGCAGTTCTGCCGGCGACCGTCCGACGGTCGCTACGGCGAGAACCCGAACCGCGCCGGCGCGTACTTCCAGTTCCAGGTCGGTCTCAAGCCGAGCCCCCAGCACGTCCAGGATCTCTACCTGAACTCGCTGCGCGCGATCGGCCTCGATCCGGCGAGCCACGACATCCGCTTCGTCGAAGACGACTGGGAGTCGCCGACGCTCGGCGCCTGGGGACTGGGCTGGGAAGTCTGGTGCGACGGCATGGAGGTCACGCAGTACACCTACTTCCAGCAAGCCGGCGGCATCGATCTCATGCCGGTCACGTGCGAGCTGACCTACGGCGTCGAGCGACTCGCGATGTACCTGCAGAACGTCGACAACATGTTCGACCTGAAGTGGGACAAGACCGTGACCTACGGCCAGATCCGCAAGCCGTGGGAGGTCGAGTACTCGACGTACCAGTTCGAGGAGCTCGACCCCGCGATCGAGTTCGCCAACTTCGATACCCACGAGGCCGAGTGCCGGCGCCTGCTCGCGCGCTCCGCCGGGCCGCTCGTGCTGCCGGCCTACGAGAACTGCATGAAGGCCTCGCACGCGTTCAACTGCCTCGACGCGCGCGGCGCGATCAGCGTGACCGAGCGCGCGCGCTTCATCGGTCGCGTGCGCGGGATGGCGAAGGCATGCGCCGAGACCTACGTCGGCTCGCGCGCGCGCCTCGGGTTTCCGCTGCTCCCCGAGAAGTTCCGCACGCAGGCCGTCGAGGCGTATCGCGGTGTGGAAGAAGCCGGCGTCAACGCTGCATCGCTCGCCGCCGCCCGCGCGGTCGCCGGCCACGCCGAGGAGATTCCGCATGCCGGGTGAGACCACGAGCCAGGATCTGCTGTTCGAGATCGGGTGCGAGGAGATTCCGGCGGCGATGCTCGCCCGCCAGCTCGTCGACCTGCCGAAGCTCGTCGACGATCGCCTGACCGCACAGCGATTGACCCACGGTGGCGTGCGCATGTACGGCACGCCGCGGCGGCTCGCGGTGATCGTCAAGCAGCTGATCGGCCGCCAGCCCGACCTCGAGGAACAAGTCGTTGGCCCACCGGTGTCGGCGGCGTTCAAGGACGGCGCGATCACCAAGGCGGGGCAGGGGTTCGCCGCCAAGAACGGCGTCGATCCGGCGACGCTGGTCAAGAAAGAGGTCCCGGGCAAGAAGGGCCAGTACGTCGTGGCGATGCGCCACGTCGTCGGTCAGGACACGTTCGCGCTGCTGCCGACCGTGCTGGTCGAGCTCGCGCGTGCGATCCAGTGGCCGAAGTCGCAGCGCTGGGGGTGGGGCGAGACCACGTTCGTGCGTCCGGTGCAGTGGCTGGTCGCGCTGTTCGGCGGCGAGGTCGTGCCGCTGTCGTGGGCCGGGCTGTCGTCGGGACGCAACAGCCGCGGCCATCGCTTCCTGTCGCCGTCGTCGGTCGAGATCGGTTCCCCCGGTCAGTACCTCGAGGCGCTGCGCGCGGCGCACGTCGTCGCCGATCCGGACGCGCGCCGCGAGCTGGTGCGCGCGGAGCTGGTGCGGCTCGAGCAACAGACCGGATGCCGCGTGCGCGAGGACAACGCGCTGCTCGACGAGGTCATCCACCTCGGCGAGTACCCGGTCGGCGTGACCGGCCAGTTCGATCCTTCGTACCTCGAGGTTCCCGAGGAGATGATCGTCACCGCGATGCGCACCCACCAGCGCTACTTCGCGATGGAGGATCACCAGGGCAAGCTCGCCAACCGGTTCGCGACGCTGATGGCCACCATCGTCAAGGATCCGAAGGTGGTCGCGGCCGGCAACGAGAAGGTGCTCGCCGCGCGCCTGTCCGACGCGAAGTTCTTCTTCACCGAGGACAAGAAGCACTCGTTCGACGACTGGAACAAGAAGCTCGACGCCGTGGTGTTCCAGGCCAAGCTCGGCGATGCGGCGCGCACGATCGGGCACAAGGTGCACCGGATCCAGCACGCGGGCCGCAAGCTCGCGGAGCACGTCGGTGCCGACGTGGATGCCACGAGCGAAGCAGCCGTCCTCTGCAAGGCCGACCTCGCGTCGACCGCCGTCGGCGAGTTCCCCGAGCTCCAGGGCACGATGGGACGCCACTACGCGATCCACGCCGGGAAGTCCGAGGCCGTGGCGCGCGCGATCGAGGAGCACTGGTGGCCGAAGGGGCAGGGCGGTGCGTTGCCGTCGACCGACGTCGGTGCGGTGATCGCGATCGCCGATCGCATGGACACGCTGATCGGATGCTTCGCGGTCGGGCTCGAGCCCAGCGGCTCGGCCGATCCGTTCGGTCTGCGGCGCGCGGCGATCGGGATCTGGCAGATCCTGCTCGCGCGCGGCACCGATCCGCGGTGGGCCTCGGCGTGGCGGATCGCGTTCGACGCCGCGCGCGCCGCGCTGCTCGAGCACCAGGTGAAGCTGAAGAGCGACACCTCGCTGACGCAGTTCTTCGTGCAGCGGCTCAAGGGCATGTTCGTCGATCAAGGCGTCGCGACCGCCGATGCCGACGCCGCGCTCGCCCAGAGCTTCGAGGATCCGGTCGACGCCCTGGCGCGTGCCCGTGCGGTCGCGCGCGTGCCGGCCGCGGCGCGCGAGGTGTTCAAGCGGGTCGCGAACATCCTCGACGACGCCACGTCGAAGAACATCGCGCCGGCCGACAAGGTCGATCCGGCCCTGTTCGCCAAGGACAACACCGTCGAGCAGGATCTGCATGCCGCCGTCACCACCGCCCAAGCGCGCGAAGACAAGCCGCGCCAAGCACGCGACTACGCCGCCGTGCTCGATTCGCTGGTCGGGCTCCAGCCGGTGGTCGCGCGGTTCTTCGATAAGGGCGGCGTGATGGTGATGGATCCCGATCCGAAGCTGCGCGCCAACCGGCTCGCGCTGCTGCACTGGCTGATCGGGCCATACATGCAGATCGCCGACTTCCGGATGGTGTGACGGGATCTGGAACGCGGTGGCCGAGGTCCGCTACGCCGCGGTTGGCGCGTTTCTGAGCGCGATTCGGCAATGACCCAAGTCCTCGATCTCCGGGGGCTTGAGCGAACGCGCCCCAGCTTGTATGAAGCGGCGTGAACCACGTCCGGCAATTCGGCGGTGGCACGGCCGAGGGCCGTGCGCGCGACAAGGGTTTGCTCGGTGGCAAGGGCGCCAATCTCGCGGAGATGGCGTCGCTGGGACTTCCGGTCCCGCCGGGCTTCACGCTCACCACCGAGGTCTCGCGCTTCGTGATGGAGCACGGCGCGGACAAGTACCCCGCCGAGCTGCACGGCGAGGTCGATCAGGCGGTGGCGCGAGTGGAGGAGCTCACCAACGCCAAGCTCGGTGATTCGAAGCGGCCCTTGCTCCTGAGCGTGCGCTCGGGCGCGCCGGTGTCGATGCCGGGGATGATGGACACGATCCTGAACCTCGGGCTGTCCGACGTCACGTGCGAGGCGCTCGCCACCCAGACCGGCAACGCGCGGTTCGCGTGGGATTGCTACCGGCGGTTCGTCGCGATGTACGGCGAGGTCGTGATGGGCGTGGCACCGGCCACCGAGGACGACGCTCCGCCGTTCGACGTGATCCTCGACGACGTCAAGCGCGAGCACAAAGCCTCGCGCGATCAGGATCTGTCGGAGGCCGCGCTGCGCGAGACCGTGCGCCGGTTCAAGGCCAAGGTTCGCGAGGCCACCGGTGCGGAGTTCCCCGACGATCCGCGCACGCAACTGTGGGGCGCGATCGGAGCCGTGTTCCGGTCGTGGCAAAACCCACGCGCCGACGTCTATCGCAAGATGCACGGCATCTCGGCGACGCTCGGTACCGCGGTCAACGTGCAGGCGATGGTGTTCGGCAACCTCGGCGACGACTGCGCCACCGGTGTGGCATTCACGCGTAATCCGGCGACCGGCACCGCCGAGCTGTACGGCGAGTTCCTCACCAACGCGCAGGGCGAGGACGTGGTCGCGGGCGTGCGCACGCCCGAGCCGATCGCCGAGCTCGCGCGCACGTTGCCCGAGGCTCACGCCGAGCTGGTGCGCGTCGCCAAGCTGCTCGAGGACCACTTCCGCGACATGCAGGACCTCGAGTTCACGATCCAGAAGGGCCAGCTCTACATGCTGCAGACCCGGACCGGGAAGCGCACCGGCAAGGCGATGGTGAAGGTCGCGGTCGACCTGGTATCCGAGGGTCGGATCGAATCCTCCGAGGCGGTGATGCGGATCGATCCCGCGAAACTCGACGAGGTGCTGCATCCGACGATCGATCCGAAGGCGCGGCCGGCCTCGATCGGCAAGGGACTGCCGGCATCACCCGGCGCCGCGATCGGGCGCATCGTGTTCACCGCGAACGCGGCGGCCGAGTGGGCGCAGAAGGGCGAGACCGTGCTCCTCGTGCGCACCGATACCTCTCCCGAGGATATCCACGGGATGAAGGCGGCGGCCGGCATCCTGACGGCACGCGGCGGCATGACCTCGCACTCGGCGGTGGTCGCGCGCGGCATGGGCAAGTGCTGCGTGACCGCGTGCACCTCGCTGCGCGTCGACGTGCCGCGGAAGACGTGCATGTTCGTCGGCGGCGGCAAGGAGCTGAAGTTCGTCGAGGGCGACACGCTCACGCTCGACGGCTCGACCGGAGAGGTGTTCGTCGGCAAGCTGCCGCTGGTACCGGCCAAGCTCGGCGACGAGCTCGGCACGCTCATGAGCTGGGTCGACGAGCACCGCACGATGAAGGTGCGGACCAACGCCGACACGCCGGTCGACGCGCGCACGGCGCGGAGCTTCGGTGCCGAGGGCATCGGGCTGTGCCGCACCGAGCACATGTTCTTCCAGCCCGAGCGCATCCTGGTCGTGCGCGAGATGATCCTGTCGACCGGTGCGACCGACGAGGTGGCGCGGCGCGAGGCGCTCGCGAAATTACTGCCGATGCAGCGCGCCGACTTCGCCGAGCTGTTCCGCGTGATGGACGGTCTGCCGGTCACGATCCGGTTGCTCGATCCGCCGCTGCACGAGTTCCTGCCGCACCAGCAGGCCGAGATCGACGAGGTCGCGGCGGCGCTCGGCAAGACGCCGGCGCAGGTCGCGGCCAAGGTCACCGAGCTGTCCGAGGCCAACCCGATGCTCGGCCATCGCGGCTGCCGGCTCGGCATCACGTTCCCCGAGATCTACGAGATGCAGGTCCAGGCGATCGGCGAGGCCGCGGTCGAGTGCGCTCGCGCGGGCGTGACCGTCCACCCGGAGATCATGATCCCGCTGGTGATGACGCCCGAGGAGCTGCGCCGGCTCCGCGCGCTGGTCTCCGCGACGTTCGATCAGACGCTCGCCGCCAGCGGGGACGTCTCGATCCCCTACACGATCGGCACGATGATCGAGCTGCCGCGCGCGTGCGTGGTCGCCGATCGGATCGCCGAGCACGCCGACTTCTTCTCGTTCGGCACCAACGATCTGACGCAGACCACGTTCGGCCTGTCGCGCGACGACGCCGGGCGGTTCTTGCCGAGCTACATCGACCGCGGGGTGCTCCCCAACGACCCGTTCGCGGTGCTCGATCCCGAGGGAGTGGGCGCGCTGATGGAGCTCGGCGTGCGCGGCGGTCGGGGCACGCGGCCCGGGCTCAAGGTCGGAATCTGTGGCGAGCACGGCGGCGAACCGAGCTCGGTCGAGCTGTGCCATCGGATGGGGTTCGACTACGTGTCGTGCTCTCCGTTCCGCGTGCCGATCGCACGGGTAGCCGCCGCGCGGGCGGCGCTCCAACATCGCGAAACTGCAGCCAAGAACTAGGACGTGACGACGATCATGCAGGCAACCCACCCGGCGGCTTCAAGGTCGAAGCGACTGATCATGCGCCGCCTCTCGTGTGTCGCGTTTGTCGGGTTCGCCGCGGGAGGGCTCGGCTGTACGGCCTCGGCGTCCGACGTGCGGCCGCCGACCGACGAGTTGTTCTTTCCGACCGGGATGGCGATGGCGCCCGACGAGTCGGTGTTGTTCGTGGCCAACGCGAACTCGGAGCTCCGTTTCGACTCGGGCGCGATCGACGTGGTCGATCTCGCCAACGTCGACAGCGTGGTCCAGGCGTGGCTCGAGCAGGGCACGGTCCCCGACGGATGCGAGCCGGATCCCGATCACGTCGAGACCCTGCAGTGCGAGGAGGCCACCTTCCTGTCGAGCCAGGCCGGCGTGCGCGTCGGCAACTTCGCGACCGACATCGCGGTGCAGGATCGCGACAACGGCAACTTGCGGTTGTTCGTCCCGACCCGTGGTGACCCCTCGATCGCGTGGGCCGACTGGGATGGCTCGCGGCTCGACTGCGGCGGCACCGAGGGCTTCGCCCTGTGTGACGACGACCACCGGCTGTCGTTCGCGGACACCAACCCCGACGTGGCGATCCCCAACGAGCCGTTCGGCGTGTTCGCCGACTCGGCCGGCGAGTTCGCGATGGTCACCCACCTGACCTCCGGTGCGGTGACGCTGCTCGACTCGCCGAAGAACGGCTTCGCGACGATCACCGACATCACGGCCTCGATCTTCCTGCCCGATCCCAACACCGGCCTGCGCGGCGCCACCGGGATCGCGGGGCGCGCGCCGAAGGCGCCCGGCGACATCGTCTACGTCGGGAGCCGCAGCGAGGACCGGATCCAGATGTTCACGGTCGGCCGGCCGGTCAACGACAAGCCGCCCTTCCTGCTGCAGGGGAACTTCTTCTTCCTCGACGCGGTCGGTGGCAACACCGGCAGCTCGGCCGACACGCGCGGGATGACGTTCTCGCCGACCGGCAACCGGCTGTATCTCGTCAACCGCCGCCCGCCGTCGCTGCAGATCTTCGACACCTCGCTCGATAGCACCGGGTTCCCCGCGAACCGGTTCGTCGGCGTCGCCGACATCTGCCGCCAGGCGTCGACCGTCGCCGTCGCCGATACCGGCGATGGCGAGCGCGCCTACGTGACCTGCTTCCAGGACGGCCAGCTCTACATCGTCGATCCGAACGGGCTCGCGCACCCCGACGACATCGTGGTCGTCGGCCGCGGTCCGTACTCGGTGGTCACGGCGCCGACCCGCAAGAAGGCGTACGTGTCGAATTTCCTCGAGGACACCATCGCGGTCCTCGACCTGACGCCGGGCTCGCTGACCCGCAACCGCGTGGTGCTCCGCATCGGCGTGCCGAGGAACCTGCAATGAAGACGTTCACGAACCTGCAGCGTTTCACGTTCGGGCTACTCCTGCCGATCGGCGCGGCGCTGTCCGTCAGCTGCGGTGATACCGCGACCACCACGGTCAACCAGCTCAACCTCGATCGCCCGACCGACATCGCGTTCGCGTGTGTCGGTGGCCTGCGCCTGATCCCCGACGATCGGGCCGATCAGACGATGGGGTTGCCCGACGATCAGGTCGTGCTGAGTGCGATGCCGACCCCCGCGTGCGACATCCGCTCGGGTACGCACCCGACGGGAACGCCGGTCCCGGTGCCGCCGGGCCAGGAGGATCTGACCGCCGACGGTGGGATCCCGATCCAGCCGTCGTCGTGGTTCGGCTTCATCCTGCAGTCGGGTCCGGGCACGGTCGCGCTCGCGCAGTTCCAGACCAAGCCATCGACCTCGTTCTCGGGCGGCGACGTGGCGGTGCTCGACGCCGACCCGCTGACGCCGGGCAAGAACAGCATCAGCGTCGGCGAAGATCCGATCGCGATCGCCACCGATCGCAGTGGCTGCAAGGTGCTGACGGCGAACGCCGGCTCGTGCGACCTGTCGGTCCTCGACGTGACGTCCGCCGTCGACTTCAGCCCGTCGACGCCGATCGACGTGCGGCGACTCGACGTGAAGAACGCGAGCGGCGAGCCGATCCGTGCGCGTCCGGCGGCGATGGTCGCCGAGCCCGCGATCGACACGATCGGTAAGGCGTGTCCCGCCACCGAGACCGGTGCCTCGGGTCTGGTCTACATCGCGTATCCGAGCTGCCACCTGGTCGCCGCGGTCGATGCCGGGAACGGCACCGTGGTCGGCGGCGTGCGCTACGACGCGGCCGGGACGCCGTCGTTGCTCCAGCAGACCGACCTCGACACGTTGACCTGCCCCGACGAGTGCGGTGGGAACGGCACCATCGAGACCGGCGTTCGTCCGGTCACGATCGATGTCGAGAAGGACCCGCGGACGGCCGAGCGCCGGATGGCGATCGGGGCCGACAACTCGTCGTCGATCACGATGGTCGAGCTCAATGCCGACACCACGCTGCCCGACTCGCTCTCGCAGGTCGCGCTCGAGGATCCCACCGGTGATCTCGGGATCACCCAGCTCGCGCTGACGCCGCAGATCGGCATGGGCGGCGAGATCCACGTGATCAACGACGACAACGCCGTCGGTGGTCAGTTCCAGTTCGTGTACGCGGTCGCGACCGACGACACGGTGCGGGTTGCCGACGTGCTGTCGCTCGGCAAGGAGTGCGACACCCAGGTCGATCCGCGATACCTGCGCGACATCCGCAGCGTGGCGACGCTGTCGTGCTTGCCGGTCGGCGATGCGGCGACGCCGCCGCGTCGCGCCGGTGCACGCAGTCCGGGCATCCAGCTCCCCGAGCCCGCGATCCCGCTGTCGGTCGACATCATCCGATCCGATGCGATCGGCGGCGATTCCCGCCCCGAAGAAGATCCGACGAAGTTGATCGGCTACTTCGCGATCGTGAGCGCGAGCAACGGTGGCGTCTTCATCGTCAACGTCGACGATGACGATCGGCGGGACCTGTTCTCGTCGACACGTCCGCTGCTGACGCCGATGCCGCTGATCATCGCGCACCAGCTGCGCGACGGGATCTCGAATCGCGGTGCGCTTGCCGAGATCGAGCTCAACGGCGTGACCGAGCATCTCTGCGATGCCACCGGCCCCGATACCGGCGGCACCGACACGTCGACCACCGGCGGACCTCGCTCGGTGGGCGAACCGGTCCGCAACGTTCCCGTTGCCACGTTCTCGGCCGAGAAGTCGTTCGAGCTCCCCGGGTTCCGCCAGCTGCGGTGCGACGGCGTCGACGACACCCGCGCGATCTCGGAGCTGTCGTTCGCGGCACCCGAGCCCGTGCGTGACGAGGTGTTCCCCGATCTCGCCGCGCTGCGCGCCGACGAGACCTGGAACCTGACCTGGGAAGGTTCGCTGTCGCTCGACAGCGCGACCACCGCGACCGACGGACCCGCGGTGCGCGAGAGCGAGTTCCGCGTCGACAACACCGGCATGCACGCGATCGATGCGACCCGGCCGTACTGCAACGCCGGCGTCCAGCCGTTCGACATCCTGCAGGTGCAGGGCTGCGATCCGTCGCAGGGTGACGTGCAGTGCCCGCTCGGGTACCGCTGCTTCGTCCATCCCAACAGTCAGGTCCAGGGTATCGGCGCCTGCATGGCGGCCGACGAGGCCGATCGGCTGGCCAACGCGTGCGAGCCGTTCCTGACCTCGATCCGTCGCTATACGGTCGGGACCACCGAGAGTGGAAGCCTGCAGCTGTTGCCGCGCCGCGAGACCCTGCGCACGACGCCGGTCGAGGGCTGCACCAGCGACGACCAGTGCAAGACCCTGGCGGACTACGCGCTCCGCAACAGCAACTCGAACCCTCCGATGTTCGACACCACCGCGCCCGATACCCACACGTGGACGTGCAACGCGGATCCGAACCTCGAGCCGGTCGCCACCGGCAAGCGCTGCCAGATGCGGTGCGATGCCACCTCCGACTGCCTCACCGGCACGGTGTGCCAGGGCGGGACCGGCGACGGGACCAAGGCCGGGTTCTGCATGGAGGGCGTGGTGCCACCGCAGGCGTGCGTCAACGCTCCGCAGCGCTACGCGCTTCGCGCGGGAAACGCGTTCGCGGTCGTCGGGTCGCGGTCCGGCTTCGTCCACGCGACGATCGAGGACACCGACGGCAAGTGCATCCGCGATCCCAACGCGAGCCCGCTCATCACCGGCCGGATCCCGCTCGATCCGCCCGCTTGCGATCCGACCGCGGACCCGCTGAGTGGACAGCTCCCCGACGGGACGTTCGAGCCCAACCCGTGTTCGTTCACCGCCGAGACCACCGACGTGACGCCGCGCTACATCCCCGGCACGTGTACGCTGGACACGCCGGCAAGCGAGCTGCTGCCGCGCCAGGCTCCGGCGATCAAGTACCGCAATCGCGGCATGAACCTGACCATCGTCGATCCGACGTATCCCGGCGATGCCGAGTGCATCCTCGACCGCGGCGGCATGCTCGGCAACATCCCCCACGTGTTCCCGGGCTACGCGCTGACGTTCCGCCAGACCGCGGGACTCTCGCCGCTGGCCATCCCGGTGACCCCCGCGCTCCCGATCAAGGTGGTACGGGGGCCGACCCAGAGCATCTGGGTGATCGACGAGGGCGACTTCCTGTCGACGTCGATCGCCCAGCCATCGACGCGCGGCAAGGTGTTCCGGATCGAGCCGAACTCGCTGGGCCTGATCAACATCCTCGAATAGCCAGCCCCGAGGCGAATAGCTTGGGAGGCGAGACCCGGTCTCGCGGGTTTCGAGCGAGCGGTATTGGGCCCATCGGGGCCCATCGGGCCCATCGGCTCGCGCGGAGGTCACAAATGTTGCCCCCGGCGCTCTGCTTGCGGACGCTGGCAGCATGTCGAGTGGTGCGACCGTCGATCCCAAGCGGGACAAGCGCGTCTACAAGGACAAGATCGAGGTCAGCCTCGATGGTCGTCAGATCTTCTACTTGTTCTTCGGTGGCGCCGTGCTGGTCGGGCTGGTGTTCGTGCTCGGCGTCATGGTCGGCCGGCGTGTCGAGTCGCGCAGCCACGTGGCGCAGCTCGGGCAGGCCGACCCGTCGCGGTCGCAGACCGATCCGCTGGCGGCGCTCGACGACCTCGAGGGCAAGGGGTTGACGTTTCCGACCACGCTGGTCGGTGGCGAGTCGAAGACCGATGTCGAGCGCGAGATCGATCGGCTCGAGCAGGAGCGCGGCATCGCGCCCGACGACAAGAAGCCCGACGCGGACAAGCCGGCGATCAAGGCAGACAAGCCGGCAAAGGCGGCCAAGCCGGACAAGCCGGCCAAGGCCGACAAGCCGAAGCCCGACAAGCACGACAAGGCCGACAAGCCGAAGGCCGACAAGCACGACCAGCACGACCAGCCGGTCAAGGCCGACAAGGTCGACAAGCCGAAGGCCGACAAGCACGACAAGGCCGACAAGCACGACAAGGCCGACAAGCCGACCTCCGGTCCGGTGACGCGGCCCGAGCAGGCACGTAACGACCACAAGGCCGACAAGGCCCAGTTCACGCTCCAGTTGTCGTCGTTCGCGGACAAGCGCGAGGCCGATAGCTTCGTCGCCTCGGTGCGGGCCGCCGGCTACCAGCCGTACGTGACGTCGGCCGACGTCACGGGGCGGACGTTCTACCGCGTACGGGTCGGCAAGTACCGCTCGGTGGAAGACGCCAAGGACGCCAAGTCGCACGTCGAGAAGGCGATCAAGAAGTCGGCGCGCGTGATGCGGCTTTAGTGCCCGACTTCGCTTCCGCGGTCGACCGCCCGACTGGGTGCCCGCTCGCGAAGTCTAGTCTCGCTGGATCTCGAGCTCGTAGAGCTTCTCTTCGCTGTCGCTGACCACGTACAGCGTGTCGCCGTCGAACGTGATCCCTTCGGGGTGCTTGATCGGTAGCTTCCACGCCTTGTCGACATCGAGATCGTGCTCGAGGCGGAACAGCGCGTGGTCCTGATCCGACAGCGCGTAGAGGTGGCCATCGGTGGGATCGAACGCCAGCGCCGACAGGTCGTCGGCGAACTTCACCTTCTTGCGCTCGAGCTGTCCGAAGTCGGTGTCGAGCTCGTAGATCCGGGCGGGATTCTTCTCCTTGGCGACGAACATGTGATCCCGGTCGTCGAACGCGAGGCCCTCGAGACCGTCGTTGCCATCGTCGGAATCGACCATCTCGATCGGGTCGCCCATGCGCTTTCCGTCCTTGTCGATCTGCCAGATCTTGGCGGTCGACTCGTCGGCGATGAACATCCGGCCTAGCGAGTCGAATGCCACGGCCTCGACGTCCTTGCCCTTGATGTCGATCTTGGCCAGCGTGTCGCCGTCGCGATCGATCTCGTAGACATTGGAGTGCTGGTCGCTGACCGTGAACAGCCGGCCGTCGTAGATCGCGAGATCGGAGGGCTCGTCGACGTCGAGCTTGTGGTGGTCGACGAGGTGCAGCCGCACGTGGTGTCCATCCGCCTTGCTGTTATCGATGAACGGATCGATCTCGGTGGCGGTCGCCGTCGCGCACGCAGTCAGACTCGCGAGTGCGACAAACAGGGGGCAGGTCGAACGCAACACGGTCACGGCGCCGTCAGGCAAGCAAATCGCGAACCACGTGGAAACCGTGGAGATCCGGCGAGCGTGTGGCTAGTCGACCTGCCGATGTGCGGCTACGTGACAAGCCTGCATGACGACGAAGCTGTTGATGTTGCGATGACGTCATGCGGCACGGTGCTTGTAGGGAGGCGCGACACCATGCGGATCTCGATTCCTCTCGCGCTGTTGCTCACGGTTGGTTGCACTGGGGTGGAAGGTGACGCCCGCGATGACTCGTTCGGTGGTTCGGGCGCCAAGTCGGATGGCATCTACAGCACGTGTCAGCTCGCCGAGGTGCTCAAGTTCGTCAACGAGTCGACGACCGACGTCGGCAAGCTGAAGGACGTCGGACTGTCGGACGATGCGGCCAAGGCGATCTACGCCCACCACGTCGGACCGGACGACCAGCTCGGCACCGGTGACGACGACATCTTCGACGACCTCGACGAGCTCGACGCGGTCGACTTCGTCGGCAACCTCGCACTCGGTCAGCTGGTGTACGCGGTGGTGCCGCGATGCGAGAACGACCTCAACGATCGTCCGTTCATCGACGATCAGACGTTCACGGGGCAGGGCGGTGGATGGTCGCGCAACAACGAGGAGGTCGAGGTCGTGCTCGGTGTCCAGGGGACGACCGGCCAGAAGCTGCGCTCGCTGCTCCTCGAAGAGAACTCCGAAGGCAAGACGCTCTACGACAAGATCCGCCGCGACCACATCATCGAGGCGTTCACCTACGGGTACCCGATCGACGAGATCCCGTGGGACAAGAAGGCGCAAGAGGCACGCGAGCAGATGCCGTTCGTGGCGCTCTCGATCGAGCCCGGGCGCTACGCGCCCGACGAGGACAGTGGCGAGCTCGAGCTGTCGCTCGGTACGGACTTGATGGACGACACGTACTACGACACCCACGCGTACTCGCTGCTCGGCAACGATATCCAGCTGCGCGGTCGCGCGCGCTGGGACAACCCGACCACGGTGCGGCGCCTCCTGATCGCCGCCAAGTTCGGAACCGAGATCGACGCCGACGGTAACAAGACCACGACCAAGGTCGACATCCGTAACGACGGCGCGAATGCGACCGAGATCGCCGCGCTCGATACCGACGTCCGCCGCGGCAAGACCGACTGGAACGGCAGCGATACCGAGGCGATTCCGGTGCGCGGTGTCTACGAGCAGCTCGCCGACAAGCACCTGTTGCTCGACATCGGCGCCCACAAGGGCGTGCTCCTCCTCGAGCCGGCCGCACACCTGCGGTCGACTCGCAGCCGCTATCACATGAACGAGGCGAGCCTCAATTCGCTCAAGAGCGTGTTCGCCAACGGTGCGGCTCGGATCCAGGGTGCGCTCAACGTGGTCGCCCGGGCACGGTCCAATGGCATCATCCCGTCCGCCGATGCGGCCGCGGTCGATGCGATGGAGAGCATGGCACGCGGCATCCTCGACAGGTCGCTGCTGGCGGCCCGGATCAACCAGGCCGCGCCGAACCTCGGCGTTACCGCGTCGAACCTGCAGTTGCCCGACGCGGCGTCGGCCCCGTCGTCGGATGCCGACCTCGAGAAGAATCGCGTGATCGCGGAGGTGACGAACACCGTCTATCACGAGTTCGCGGATGCCCTCGACGACACCGATCGGATCATCACCAACGCTCGCGACGAGGACTTCGACGACTACGTCGACATGTTCCGCGCGTGGCGGATCAGCCTCGACAAGAGCATGGCCCGTAAGACCACGTACGAGAACTTCCTCGCGTCGTGGCGCGCGCTGAGCTCGACCTCCAATCGCGCCAACGCGATCTCGAACTTCAACGCCTACGGCAGCGCGCAGCGGTCGGCCGGCAACGACGACTTCGACAACTTCCAGCCGCTCGACAGCGCGGCCTGGGATCGCCTCGGTGGGCACATCGAGAAGGCGACGCTGACCGCGGCCGAGCACCAGATCGAGACCGCCGGACTCGCAGGTCGGATGCTGTGGTTCGATCAAGCCCGCGAGCACTGGGTGCCGGCGTCGTCGCGCGCGTTCTCGAACTTCATGATCGACACCACCGACATGACCGACATGATCAGCCACGAGGAATGGCTGTCGATCCCCGAGGCGGATCGCTCGTTCGAGAAGCCACTGCCGGCGGCGAAGGTGTTCAACACCACGTTCGTCAACGAGGTCCAGATCGAGCTCGGCAGCGAGGAAGCCTACGTGTCGCGGCTCCGCGAGCTCAACGACGCGGTCGCCGCGGATCCCAACAACGCCGCACTCCAGGCCCAGCTCGAGGGCGCGCGGTTCGTGTGGCACGAGTACACCGGCGCGATGAAGGTGCTCGCCTCGCTCAAGGGCGACCGGATCCTCGACAAGCTCGACAAGGCCGGTGCGCCGTCGGGCATCCAGTGGGATGCGCCGAGCGGCTCGAAGGGCAACATTGCTCTCACGATCCTCTCGGACCGCGACTAGAGAGCCGATCCACCAAGTTCTCGACGGGGATCGACGGCGGCCGGCAGAGGTGATCCACTCCAGGGATGGAGTGGTGATGCTGCTCCAGAAGTACGACTAGCCAAGCGACGCCGATGCAGTCGACGCGGCGGAAGTTGATCGGCGCCGGCAGCTAATGCTTGGCACCTCGGGCGGCGAGAGTGCCCCGTTTGGACAGCACCTTGGTGCGCTTCCGGACCTCGCTCGTCTACCGGCGCTGCACGAGCTCTGACCGTTGTCCTGAAACGCGTTGTTGCACGTTCGCAGGGTTGGGAGAGTGAGCAGCAGCATGGCTCCGAGCAGAGCGCACGCCCGCGCTGAGGACTTGTGGATGGCGCCGGACGCCCGGCACCCACCGGTCGCGCCGATCGCGGTGGCGCCACCCACAAGGCCCTCAGCGCCTGACGCGAACGCCGGCGCTTCGTTGGAAGAACCTCAATAGTGAACAAGACAGAAAAGCGATCTCGTACGAGCGTTCTCGCGATCTCGAACGCTCCAGGCTCGTACGCGAGGCCGTTCGTGGCACGGCCGGGTCCGACGGCCGAGCCTGGTCAGGACACCTACGGACACCCAGCTAGGCCCGTGGCGAGGACGGAACCTCGTAGGCGCTGATCGGCGGCTGTGATCGCCACGCGGCGTACAAGAGCCAGGTCTCGGGCGCCCTCACCCCCATCCGTTGATAGGTCTCGGGTGCGCTCCAATACGAAGGCTGCTCCTTCCAGCCATAGAACGCCATCGCGGTCGAGTACGGATCGAGCGTCCAGCCTCGCGCGGCGCCGCGCAGGTGCTCGCCGTGCTTGCGCCAGTTGTTGAGGACGTAGGCGAGCGTGTTGCGGGCCTGGCGCGGGCTGGTGATGACCTCGCGGTGGTAGCGATCGACGAATACCTTGCCGCGACGCGGCCGGCCTCTCCGACGAGAGAACATCGCGTTGAGGCGCCGGGCCGCGGAGATCTCGAAGCCCTGGATGCCCTTGGCGAGCGCGTTCTGACACGACGCCTCGACGATCAGGTGCACGTGGGTCTGCTGGATGCTGATGTGGATGATCCGGAAGTCGTCGCGGCCGAGCACCTGGAACGACGCGTCACGCAGCGCCTTGTAGCAGTCACGTTTGCGCAGCGATCCGATCGCCTGATTCACCCGCAGCACGACGTGCAGCGGATGGTGCGGCGAGAACTCGTCCCGAGAACGATGCGACTCGGCCTTGCGCCCGGGCTTGCGCTTGCGCCCGGCGCCTGGGCGCTTGCCGCCCCAGGTCCGGAACTCGATCTCCACTTGCACGTGCCGTTTGCGCTGCCGACCCATCCATTCCTCTACCACGTTCCACTTGAATAGGCACATATAAAACACGGTGATATGCACTGAGATCACTAGATCTCAGTCTGAGATCTCGAACGATCGTCCCCGGCGGTGCAAACCAGGTAGATGGGTGGCACTCCAAACCGGGCACATGGGTGGCACCTGCTAGGGCACGGCGCAGGAGGGTGCCGTGCCTTGGAAATCGAGCACACCCGTGGACCTGCGTACCGAATTCATGAATCGAGTGATGCGCGGCGAGACCGTCGCGCAGCTGTGTCGCGAGTACGGCATCTCGCGAAAGACCGGAGACAAGTTCAAACAGCGCTTCAAGCGATTGGGCGAAGCGGGGCTGCTGGACCAGTCACGCGCACCCAAGGTCATTCCACATCGCACGCCGCCCGAGCTCGTCGAGCTCATCGTCGCGGAACGCAAGCGCCGCCCCACCTGGGGCCCCAAGAAGCTCAAAGAGGTGCTGGAGGAGCGTTTGGGACGCGTGCTTCCGGCTCCCAGTACGATCGGCGACATCCTGGTACGGGCCGGCGTCGTCGAGTCGCGACCGCGACGGCAGCGCGTGCCACCACGGCCGACGACGCTGCGGGAGGCAAACGCCCCCAACGATGTCTGGTGCATCGACTACAAGGGGCAGTTCCGACTGGGCGACCGATCGCTCTGTTACCCACTCACGCTGACCGACCAGCGTAGTCGTTTCATCCTCGGCTGCGAGGCCATGACCGCAATCTCCGACGCGGCGGCCCGTGAGGCCTGCGAGGAGATCTTCCATCGCTACGGGTTGCCGAAGGCCATCCGCTCGGACAACGGCGTGCCGTTCGCGTCGAACGGGCTCGCCAATCTGACGCAGCTATCCGCCTATTGGCTGCGGCTCGGCATCGAGCTCGAGCGCATTCGTCCAGCGCACCCGGAGGAGAACGGTCGCCACGAGCGGATGCACCGTACGCTCAAGTTTGAGACCACCCGTCCGCCGAGGAGCAACCTGCTCCAACAGCAGGAGCGGTTCGACAAATTCGTCGAGGAGTTCAACAACGAGCGCCCTCACGAGGCGCTCGGCATGAAGCCGCCGCGAAAGGTCTACAAGCCGTCACCGCGTAAGCTTCCATCCGTCCTGGACGAACCCGACTACCCGGAGCATGACGACGTGGTTCCGGTGAATCGCATCGGTCACATCTACTTCCGTCGGAAGCAGATCTACGTCTCTGCGGCACTGGCCTTTCAGTACGTCGGGCTCCGCGAGGAAACCGACGGACGTTGGCTCGTCACCTTCATGAAGCTCGACCTCGGGCACCTCTCAAACAACACCTTCATCGCCCTCTGATCTGCCTCCTCAGACCAACAACCTGCCACCCATGTGCCCGGTCAGAAGTGCCACCTATGTTCCCGCTTGCACCGGCGTCTGCAGAAGTGTCGTCGATGTCGCCGACCGGGAAGCCGTTCGTGATCGCCAGAGCGATCGCACGAGCGTGCTTTTTCTCTTCTCCTATCTATTTATAGATTCTTCAGGGAGCGCCAGCGTTCGCGTTAGGCGCTGAGGTCCTTGTGGGTGGCGCCCTCACGATCTGTGCGACGAGCCGATGCCGGGCGTCTGGCGCCATCCACAAGTCCTCAGCGCGGGCGTGCGCTCAGCGCGGAATTTCAGAGGGAGTTGGTGGCGAGCTACCAGCCGCGAGGCCAGGAGCCATGCCCACCGGCGTTGCTCGCGATGGTGACGCTGCTCGAGAAGTACGACCAGCCAAGCGACGCCGATGCGGTCGACGCGGCGGAAAATGATCGGCGCTGGCAGCTAGTGCTTGGCACCTCGGGCAACGAGAGTGCCCCGTTTGGACAGGGCACCTTGGTGCGCTTCCGGACGAGAGCCATCACGAATGCTCTCGATCAGAAGCTTCTGGATCGCACGATCGAGCTCGCCAAACGGACAGGCAGTTCGGCTGGAGACACCTGCGGGTCGCCCTCGACTCGTCACCGCTGCATGGAGCTGGGCGCGTCGAGGACACCTGGAATCTTATCGGCCGGCCGTCAGCATCGCCGTAGATCTCGAGGAAACGGTGATCAAGAGCGCAGGGCTGAGCATTCTCTCGGCAGACAGCATCAAAGCGGCACTGGACGTCGATTGGGACGACGACCAGGCCCAGGCCGCGGCGCTCCAGCGATCGCGAACCTCCACGAGGTCGCCCGTCGACGGGCTGCGTAGCGGTTCGGCTCTCTAGGCCCCTCGTCAGTTCAGGCCGCGGGTGCCGTCGAGATACATCGCCGCCCACCGCCGGAGCACCACGCCGGTCGGCGTACGCCGGATCAGCTCGTGGGTGCCGAGCTCGCCCTGACCGAGGGGCTCGGTCCAGTCGCCGAGCGCACGCGCCATTCCGGCGATCGACAGCGTCTCGTTGGCGAGCGACAGGCCGTAGATCAGCGCGAGCGCGCGGTGGGCCGGCTCGCCCAGCGATAGCTCGCGCACGAGGAGCGAAAGCTCGCAATCGTCGGGCAACGGAGAGAACTCGAACGGTCGGTCGCGGCGCTCGGCGGCCCGCTCGGCCCGTGCGAGCTCGGCCGCGGTGGTCGCGAGTGGTACGCGCCACGCCGGATCGGGCCGGTCGCTCGACGCTCGTGCCGGATCGGTGGTCCCGAACGACGCCGGAACGGGCGAGGGGACCGGTGCGCTGACCGGCACGCTCACCGGTATATTCTGGGGACGCGATTCGCTGCGACCCGTCGCCTGCGGCGCGTCGAGCGTGGTCTTCCACACCTCGCCCGTCGGGGTCGCGCCGAGGAGCGAGATGTCATCACCGGTGCCGTGGAGCGCGAGCGCGACATCGCCGTTCGGCGGGTCGGGGATGTCGATCGGCGACATCGAGTGGGCGAAGCAGTGCATGCGGACGAGCCCGCGGGCGGTGACCAGCACGACCACCGGCGAGCTCGGGTGCGCGATCGCGCGTTCGACCGGCGAGCCCACGTGGTGACGGAACGGACGGCCGTCCGACAGTCGATACACGAACACCTCGTCGCTGCCCGCGCGTGTCGCCCACACGTGCCCGAGCGACGCGCCGACGGTGCGTGGTGGCGGTGGGAGCTGGAGCTGGAGCCGGACGGTCGGGCGCCCGGCGATCGGATCCCAGACCTCGAGCTTGCGCGGGAGCCCGAGCAGCAACTGGTTCTTGTCGAGGCCAACCGCGAACTCGGCGGCGAGGCCGGGATCGAGTGCCTGACCGGCGAGCGCGCGCGCCGCGGCCCGCACGATCACGAACCGGCGCCGGTCCGCGGTGGCGAGGACGACGCGACCTCCGCACGTGGTCGCGATCGACATCGGGGCGTCGAGCTTGAAGGTCGCGGCGGCATCGAGCTCGGGAAGCGCGTACAGCACGACCCGAGGCGTCGGCGTGCGCAACACGGCGACCACCCCGTGGGGAGGTCCGACGACCGCGAGATCGACCTCGTCCGACGGCAGCTGGACCGCGGCCTCGCCACCATCGATCACG
The DNA here is from genome assembly GCA_963772655.1 of uncultured delta proteobacterium. Taxonomy (GTDB): domain Bacteria; phylum Myxococcota_A; class Polyangia; order Haliangiales; family Haliangiaceae; genus JABFXX01. The sequence goes on along the minus strand of CAVYYE010000002.1, from coordinate 1,523,241 downwards.
CTCAGCGTCGTTCCGCGGCGGAACACAGCGAACTGACCGTCCGCCGACGAAGCGATCGCGACCGAGGTCATCGCGCTGTTCGCTACCGTTTGAAGCCTCGGATGATCTTGACCAGCCCGTCGAGCACCTCCGGCTGATCCTTGAGCTGGGTGAACGCGGGCATGTTGGCGTTCTTGCCGACCGCGGCCCCGCCCATCACGATCGTCTTCTTGATCTCGTCGTCGGTCACGCTCGCCTGCCACTTCGCGTCGGTGTAGTTGCGCGGCTTGACCGGGAGGTTGGCCGCGGCCGGCCCGTCGCCCATGCCGTTGCGACCGTGACACATCACGCACTGGCCGAAGAAGATGCGCTGGGCCTCCGACGGGCCGCCGGCACCACCGGCACCGCCCATGCCTCCACCCATCATGCCGCCTCCCATGCCGCCGCCCATGTTTCCGTGCGGCGGGTCGTGCGAGGGTCCCGTCTCCTGTGCGAGCAGTCCGCCGGACGATGGCGGCGGTGGTTTGTCACCCTTTCCGCACGCGACCAACAGGACTCCGAGGACGCCGGCGACGAACAGGCGAGACATCTTCACAGCGCTACCGTACACGCGATTGTCGGTCAACGTCACTCGTACGAGTGTTCGCTCTTCTCGGTGCGCTCCGCGCCCGAGCCGACCGCGCGGATCTCGACCTCGTAGAGGCTCGTCTCTCCATCGCAATCGACGTCCCCGACGGCACGCACGATCGCCGATCGTCCGTCCTTCGCGGGAATATACGAGTAGGTGTATCGGTAGTCCCCGTCGATCGAGAACTGTAGTGCCTGCCAGCCCGGGGTGTTCCAGGTCGACGCGTCGGCCTCGCACTCGCCACCGATCTCGCAACAGCTCGGCAGTGGCGTCGGTCCCGCCGGTGTGGGGGGCACGTGGCCGGTCGCCGCGATCGAGGCCTCGACGCGGTCGGCCAGGTAGTCGAGCAGTTGATCGGCCTCGCGGGTACGCTGCTTCGCGGTACACGCACGCTTCGCGGCCGGGCAGGTCGCGATCGAGCACAGCCCGACGAGTAACAGCACGTACCGGAAGCGGCGCCACATGGCGCCGGCACCCTACCAAATTGCCCGGTCCAGCGACGCTAGATTCAGCGCGGGAGGGCGGGCCGCGCGGGCGGCTTGGTCGTCGACCGGCTGTCGGACAGCGCTCGTACGAACGCCCCGAGTTGGTGGCGCTCCGCTTTCGACAGCGCGATCTCGTGGAGCTCGCGGTCGATGATGCTCTTGTCGGCGCCCTGGCCGGTACCGCCGGCGAGATGCCAGTCGATCGCGGCGTCGAGCGTCCTCGCACTGGCGTCGTGGAAGAACCCGGTGCGGTCGGCCGCGCCGCGCAGGGTCGGCGTCTTGAAGGCGCCCTTGGCCGCGGGGTCGACCCGGCCGCGGCCCTCGTCGTGCGACGCCACCAGACCGATCCGGTGGTACCGGAGATCGGTGTAGAGCGGTGGCGTGTGACACACCGAGCACTGCGCGCGGTTCGCGAACAGCTTGTAGCCGGCCACCAGGTCCGCGGTCGCCGCATCGTTGTTGTCCGAGGAGACGGAGACGGACCGCTCGACGCGATCCCAGTCGGAGTCGCCCGCGTAGCGAGTGAGCACGAACGCGCTCAAGGCGGCGACCACCGTGTCGGCGTTCGCCGGTTTCTCGAGCCGGGCGAAGTGCGCGCGGTACCCGGGGATGTTCGCGATCCGGCCGACCGCGGTCGCGAGGTCGTTGCCGAGCTGACCGATCGCGTGTGCCGGCAAGTGCTCGGCGAGCGACGCGTAGCGTCCGTCCCAGCCGAGCTCGCGATCCCACGCGAGATTGACGAGCGTCGGCGCGCGGCGCAGGTTGGGCTTGCCGCCCGCGGTGGTTTGCCGAGTCGCACCGCTGTAGCCGTGCGCGGGATCGTGGCAGGTCGCGCACGAGGTCTTGCCGTCGCTCGCGAGCCGGGGATCCCAGAACAACAGCTCGCCGAGCGCGATCGCGTCGGGCGTGACGAACGCGGGGAGCGAGGGCTGCGGGAGTCCGGCGGGGATCGCGGGTAACGGCGGTGCGGGCGCCAAGTGCGGCAACGGTGCGGCATCGAGCTTCGCCGCGTCGTGCACGGCGACCGCGGTCCCGGCATCGCGTTTCTTGTCGGGCTTGTCGGGCTTGCTGTGGCTGCCGCACGCCGCGAGCGCGAGCGCGGTCGCCGCGAGCTCGAGCCTCACGAGGCCAGCTTTCCCCAAGCCGGCACGGCGTCGAGCACGCGCAGCACGTTGCCACCGAGGATCTTCTCGAGCACCGCGGTCGAGACCCCGCGTCGCGATAGCGCGACCGTGAGGTTGGGCAGCGTCGACACGTCCTCGAGCCCGAGCGGCGGGACCACGAAGCCGTCGAAGTCGGAGCCCAGTGCGGGCACGTCGGTCCCGGCGACGTCGATCACGTGCAACAGGTGATCGACGACGCTGTCGAGCGAGGCCGAGCCGAGGTACTTGCGCGCGAAGATGATGCCGACGCAGCCACCGTTATCGGCGACGGCGCGCAGCTGCTCGTCGTCGATGTTGCGCCAGTGCTCGTGCACGCCGAGCACGCCGGTGTGCGACACCATGAGCGGCAGGGTCGCGAGCTCGATCGCGTCCATGAACCCGCGGCGGTTGATGTGCGCGAGATCGACGATCACACCGGTGCGCTCGCACTCGCGGATGACATCGCGGCCGAACCCGGTGAGCCCCTGATCGGGATCCGAGCCGCGACCCTTCGCCGGCGCTCCGATCGCGTTGGCGGTGAAGTGGAGGAGGCCGAGGTAGCGCACGCCGCGGCGCGCGAACGGCTCGATCGTCGACAGATCGCTCTCGAGTGCCTGACCACCCTCGATCCCGCCGAGTGCCGCGATCTGGCCGGCGGCCTTGGCCGCCCGGACGTCGGCTCCGGTGCGCGTCCACACCAGCTCTTCGGGATGTTTCTCCATCGCGCGATCGAGCGCGTCGAGCTGGCGCGCGACCGATCGCGTGCAGCCGCGCTCGGGATACGGCGTGGTCCAGAAGCTGAAGAACTGGCCGGCGACGCCGCCGTCGCGCATCCGCGGCAGGTCGACGTGGCCGATGTAGTTCACGCGCTTCGGCATCGGACGCTCGTGGCGCGCGGCCAGGTCGTAGCCGAGCTTGTCCATCAGCTTCGCGGTGTCGGCGTGGAGGTCGAGCACGCAGACCTCGTCGTGGAAGGCCTTCGCTTCGTCGTAGGTGAGGCTCATGCTGATCTTGCCGGTTGCCAGCGATCGCGGACGACCTCGAGCACGGCGATCGCCGCGTCGACGCGGTTGAACGGCGGCATCACGTACGCGCCCTGCACGCGTTGGCGAACCGCGGCCAACGTCTCGCGCGCGATCTTGATGCCCTCGGCGCGTGCGGCGGGTCCCGCTTCGACCTTCGCCATGCGCTCGCGATACTCGCTGGGGATACTCATCCCGGGAACCTCGTTGTGCAGGAACTCGGCGTTGCGATGCGACGCCAGCGGCAGGATGCCGACCATCACCGGAAGCCCGAGCGGCGCGACGTCCTCGAGGAACCGATCCAGCGTCCGCGGGTCGTAGACCGGCTGGGTCATCACCAGCTCGGCGCCGGCGTGCTTCTTCTCCTCGAGTCGCCGCAGCTCGCGATCGCGATCGTGCGCGGCGGGCTCGGCTCCGGTGGCGAGCACGAACGACGTGGGCGTGCACGGCTTGCCCGCCGGGTCGACGCCCGCGTTGAGGCCCGCGGCGATGCGGAGGAGGCCGATCGAGTCGACGTCGTAGACCGGCGTCGAGAACGGGTAGTCGCCCATCTTCGGCGGGTCGCCGGTGATGATCACCAGGTTGCGGAGCCCCAGCGAGTGCGCGCCGAACAGGTGCGAGACCAACCCGAGAAAGCTACGATCGCGCGCGCACACGTGGAGAATCGGCTCGATCTCGGTCTCGGAGACGAGCCGCGCACAGGCCGCGATGTTCGCCATCCGCGCCGACGCGCGCGGGCCGTCGGCGATGTTGACCACGTCGACGCCGGCCGCGAGCAGCTCGGCCACCTGCGCCTTGGTCTTGGTGAGATCGCCGTTGACCGGCGCCGTGAGCTCGACCGAGACGGCGAACTCTCCGCGCGCGATCCGCCCACCGAGCCGGCTGCGATCGGCGAGAGGTGTGATCGCGGGTGGCGGAGCGGGCGGGGCCTCGCGCGTCTTCGCCACCGCGCTACCGCCGCGGGCATCGAGCGGCTTCTCGCCGCGCAGCATGCGTACCGCGCCGAGCATCGCGCGGATGTGCTCGGGGGTGGTGCCGCAGCAGCCGCCGATCGCGCGCACGCCGCTCTTGAGCATGCGGCGTGCGAACACGCCGAAGTGCTCGGGGTTGGCGACGTACAGCGTGCGGCCCTCGACCGACGCAGGTAGACCGGCGTTGGGTTGCGCGATCACCGGCTTGCCGCGGCCGACCATCGACGTCGTGACCTGATACAGCTCCGCCGGGCCGGCTCCGCAGTTGGCACCGACGACGTCGGCGCCCGCGGCGATCAGCCGATCCGCGATCTCCTGGGGGCGCAGGCCGCCGTCGCTTCTGCCGTCGGGGCCGAACACCATCATCGCGAACACCGGGACGCGCGGCCCCCGCTCCTTGGCGACCGCGATCGCGGTCTCGATCTCGAGGATCGACGTGAACGTCTCGAGCACGATCGCGTCGACACCGGCGAGGACCAGCGTGTCGATCTGTTCGGCGAGCGCGAACCGGGCCAGCTTGCGCTCGCTGGCGCTGGCGATCCCGAACTTGACGCCGGTGGGTCCGACGGCACCGGCGACATACGCGACGTCGTCGGCGACCGAGCGCGCGAGCGCGACGGCAGCCTTGTTGATGTCGGCGGCGCGATCGGCGAGGCCGTGGCGGGCGAGCGACATGCGGTTGCTACCGAACGTGTTGGTCTCGATCACGTCGGAACCGGCGTGGACGTAGTCGCGGTGGACGGTGCGGATCAGCTCGGGCTGGCTGAGGTTGAGCTCGTCGTAGCTGCGGGTGTGGAGCACGCCGCGCTCGTAGAGCAACGAGCCCATCGCGCCGTCGAACAACAGCGGCCCCTTGGCGAGCGCCTCGAGCAGGGACGGACGCGTGCTGATCTCGCGATCGGTCATGATCGAAACTCGCGGCCGGAGAATTCGAGCTCGGCGAGTTGCCGTCGCACGGCGCGCAACGCGTCGCCGCGCCCGACCTGTGCGAGGTGACCTCCTCCGAACCAGTGAACGTCGACGCCCCAGTGCGCCGCGAGCGCCTTCGCCTGATCGGGCGGTGTGATCTGATCGCCCCGGCCGGCGATCACGGCGAGCCGCTCGGGTGGCAGCCGGACCGGGCGCGAGAGCGGCGCGTGGATCGCGAACGCGTCGGCGAGCAGATCCTCGGTGATGCCCTCGCGCGCGGCGCGGCGACGTGTCGGGTTGTCCTCGCCGTGCCGCCACATCAAACGCGACATCGAGACCGCGGGGATCATCGCGACCGCGAAGTCGAGGCCGGTGTCATCGTCGTGTTCGTCAGAGTTCCCGGCGACCGAGGCCCACAGCGCGGTGGTGTAGCCGCCGAGCGACATGCCGAGCGCGCCGACCGCGGTGGCGCCGCGCGATCGCAACAGCCGCGCGAGCGCGCGGAGATCGTGGATCGCCTGCCCGAAGCCCTCGTTGGTGCGCAGCGGGTTGGGGGAGGGCCATCCCGCACCGGAGCGTGCACCCGAGCGACCTTCGAACGCACGCGCCCCGTGAAACGGCAGCACCGCCGAGACCACGTCGAATCCGTGGCGCAACCAGTACGGCACCGCGAACGCGCGCGCGCTGACCCAGTGATTCCCTCCGCCCCAGCCGTGGAGAAACACGATCGTCGGACGACCGTGATCGCCCGACGTCCACAGCCGCGCGCGTGCGATCGCGTTGTTCGCCATGCCGGGCGAGGCGTACAGCTCTCGCGCCGCGGGCAGGAACGGCACGTAGGTCGAGGGGTACGAGATGTCGAGGATCTGGGTGCCGAGCGGACCGGGGCCGATCGAGGCGATCCGTGCCTTCGGGAGCTCCGGGGTCGCGAAGAACGGGCTCGGCAATGCGTGTGCGGCGTTGTACGCCCCGGCGAGCTCGATCAGCCGGCGGCGGGCCTCGCCGGCACCGAGCTTGGCAACCGGATCGTGGCGCCGGCGGGGGGCCATCTGGCGCCCCATGAAGCGGAGGGCCCCCCGATCGATCGCGGCGCTGGCACGCGTGAACAGGCTCACCCGGCGACCTTAGCAATTGACCCGTGTAAGGGTATCGGCTTGGCGCGATCTTCCGGGCAGTTGAATCGATTTCGCGCTATCACCGTCGCTATGGCGGTGCGTTTCACCGTGGTGAGTGTTCTCGGACTCTGGCTCGGGCTCGGGACCGCGAGGGCCGACACGTTCGGCGGGTTCTCGAGCGTCGACAAGCCGTACCTCGTCAACTCCGACAAGGTGTGCACGCCGATCCGGGTCACGGGCGGCAAGGCCACCGGGGCACCGGACTGCAAGAAGGCTGCGGCCGACGTGATCGCGAAGCTCGCGATCAAGCAGGGCACGCGGCAGACCGGCAACCCGAACGCGAAGTTCGCGGCGCGCGCGAGCGGCCGCACGCTCACGGTGTCGCGCAAGCCCGGCGACACGCTGTTCACCTATCAGACGTTCGATCCGATCAAGCGCGTGGTCGACGTGTACGCGAGCCAGTACGAGGATCGGGTCGCGGTCGCGTACACGACGCGCGTGATGGGTCGCGAGCAGACGTTCGTGATCGGGTTCGATCTGCTGAGGCCCGGCGCCAAGCCTCCGACCGGACATCCGGATCCAACGCATCCGACGACGACCACGCCGACCGGTCCCGAGCAGCCTCGCGATCCCGATACCGGCGTGATTCCCGATCCGCCCGCGATCAAGAAGCTCGTCGACGCCGCCGCCAAGACGCCGCGCAGGCGCCAGCTGGCGGCGTGGAAGAAGGTGCTCGCCGCCGACGCCGAGCACGCGCAGGCGCTGTACCGGATCGCGGTGCTCGAGGCGCGCGCGCGACACGAGCCCGCCGCCCTCGCCGAGCTCGAGCTGCTCGCGAAGTCGAGCAAGCCCGACGCGATCGAGTGGCGGATCGAGGCGCGGTTCGAGAAGGCGTTCGCGTCGATGCGCGGCGATGCGCGGTTCCGCACCGCCGTCGGCCTCGATCAGAAGCCGGCCACGTCGTACGAGCGCGTGATGCGGTTCGGTGGGGGCTGGGAACAGGCGGGGACGACCTGCGACAAGGCCGAGGTGCGGATGAAGCTGCAGCGTGAGCGCACGTTCCGCCTCCACGTGATCACGGCCTGTCAGGGGATGCGCTCGAACCTGCCGTTCCGCGGCAAGTGGCGGATCGAGCCCGGCGGGATCACCCTGATCCTGCCCAACCACGGCAAGGCGACCTCGGCCGACGAGGCCCGCTGCGTGTTCGAGCCCCACGGCGACGAGGAAGCCCTGCACTGCGATCTCGGCAAAGGCATCGATTTCGTGGTGCTTCCGGCTCGCCGCTAGCGCTGTGAGGCCCGTGGCCCGTGGCCGGAAGTCGTTCAGATGATTGGCTCGTCGCACCCCCAAATCCCGCGGGCGTGAACGGCCTCTCGCGAACCGGTGACTAACCGGCAACGCAGGCTATGATCGTTCGAATGACGCGCGATACCGGGTCCGCGAAGGCACTCGGTCTGGTCGACGAGGCTGACCTCATCGATCGGTGTCGTGCGTTCGAGCGCGCGGCGCACGACGAGCTCTATCACCGGTTCCGGCGGCAGGTCGCCGCCAACCTGTATCGCGTGCTCGGTGATCGCGACGACCTCGACGACCTCGTCCAGGAGGTGTTCGTGATCGCGTTCCGCGGGCTCGATCGGTTTCGCGGTGACGCGCGGCTGTCGACCTGGCTGTACCGGATCTGCGTCAATGTCGCCCTCGGCCGGATCCGGACGCGCAAACGCCGGCCGGCCGCGATCGGCATGGCCGATCTCGACACGGCGCCGGCGGATCCGTCGCTGGTCGAGCGCCCGGAGACGCCGGAGCGCAGCCTCGAACGTCGCCGCGAGCAGGAGCGGGTGTATCGCGCGCTCGAGAAGCTCGCGCCCAAGAAGCGGATCGTGCTCTACCTCCACGAGATCGAGGGTCTCGACCTCAAGGAGATCGCGTATCTCGTCGAGTCCAATCCGGTGACCGTGCGGACGCGGCTGTTCTACGCGCGTCGCGAGTTCTACAAGCTGATCGCTTCCGACGACAGCAACGACGATCCCGATGGCAAGACGGGAGGCGACTCGTGAGTCACGTCGCGCCTCACCGGTGGGCCGACGCGTGGGCGGGCAAGCTCGCGGAGGCCGAGCGCATCGAGATCGAGCGTCACGCCGACGCGTGTCCGTCGTGTGCGCGCGCTCGCGAGCGCGTGACCCGTGCGAGCGATAGCTTCGCATCGATCAAGAACCTGTCGCCGCCCGATGTCGGCTGGGATGCGGTCCGCGCGAAGGTGCACTGGTCGGTATCGACCGAGCGTCGCGCACGCGTCCCCGCGCGATCGTCGCGCCGCCGGATCGCGTGGTTCGCGCTCGGGGGCGCCGCCGCGATCGCCGCCGGGGCGTTCGCGCTCGGGGCGTTCGGTGGCAGCGACGAGTCCGGGACCGGCGTGGCGGAGCACCCGAGCGCGACGGCCGCGCCGATCGCGCCTGCACCGGCTGCGCCCGCGGCGCTCGCGGGGATCGTCAACCGCACGACCGGCGACGTCATGGTCGACGGCATCCTGCCCGCCGATCCGTTCGCCCTCCGACTCCACGCCGGCACCGTGATCGCGACGGGCGCGGGTCGCGTCGACGTCCAGTTCGGGGCCGACAGCGCGTTCGCGCTCGGTCCGCACTCGCGGCTCGAGCTGGTGCGGTTCGACAAGCGTGCCGTCGAGCTCGCGATCGACGGCACGATCGACGTCGAGGTCGCGCCGCGCGCGCCCGAGCAGACGTTCGTGGTGCGTGCCGGGACCCGCACGATCGAGGTCCGGGGCACGCAGTTCCGGGTTCGCCACGTCGCCAACGCGCCCACCGCGATCGCGTGTCGCCACGGGCTGGTCGCCGTGCACGACGCCGATCCGGCCGCCGCTCCGATCGAGGTCGGCACCGCGCGGAGGGTCGAGCTCGGCGGTTCCGAGGCCCGCGTCGTCCCGATGTCGATCGAGGAGGTCACCGCGCTCGTCGAGGCGACGCCGCTGACGATGCCGGTGTGGGACCTCGGTACGCTCGCGAATTCGGCACCGCTCGCGATCGCGACCTCCGACCATCGCGCCGTCCGCGTCGACGGTGTCGAGGTCGGCGAGGCGCCGATGAAGATCCGCGTGATGCCGGGCCGCCATACGGTCGAGGCCGCCGACGATCGCGGGCGCTATCGCCGCGCCGGTTGGGTCGATGTCGCCGCACCGTCCGCACACGCACCGCCCGCACACCTCGCGGTGTTGCCCGAGCCGGCGCCCGACCACGGCATCGACATGCGCCGTCGCCAGCTCCGCGCGGGGATCCGCCACGACACGTTCGCCGCGTGCACGCGCGTCGCCGCCAAGCAGGGGCTGCTCGCCGGTGCCTACGTCCAGATCGAGATCAGCGTCGATACCGACGGCTCGGTCGGCATGCTCAACGTGATCGAGACCGACCTGCCGCACAAGCTCGCCGACTGCATCCACGGCGTGCTGCGCCAGATCCGGTTCCGTCCCGGTCCGGCCGCGACCTGGCGCGAGCGCATCGATCTCTAGCTAGCTAGAACCGGACCCCGAGCGTCAGGCGCAGCGACTGGTAGTCGCCCTCCTGCAGCTTCGATGGCGGGACGAACGCGATCACGTCGCTACCGCTTCCCTGGAGCACGACGTCGCCGTCGAGCGTGCGGCTGCCGAGCCGGGCGTCGACGCCGAGCGTGATGCCGCCATCGCCGCGATACTCGAGCCCGAGCCCGCCCTCGATGTGGTGGCCTCGGGTCGGGATCGAGCCGTCGTCGCGATCGAGCCCGAGTCCGGCGACCAACATCGGCATCCAGTGCGAGCCTTCCGCGAGGTCGACGACGAGCAGCGCGGTGCCGGTGCGGATATCCGTGTACGTGCCGACCGTGCAGGTGTCGCAGCCGGTCTTCGATTCGAACCGAGACAGCTCGAGCTGACCGGCGACGCGCGACGAGAACCCGAGTCGTCCCCACAGCCCGAGGGTCTGCGTCGCGTCGTTCCCCGCATCGGCATCGACCTGATCCTGCGTCAGTCCGATCGAGGCGCCGATGGTGATCGGGTTGGCGGCGGCGAGCGCGGGGCAGGCGAGCACGCCCGCGATGATGAAGCCTCTCATGACATACGCGCGCGAGCATCACGCATGCCAGTCGGCAACCGCGCGAAACGTCACGCGCGAGCGTGCGGGGGCGACGGATTTTCGAGGCGCGCGAGAAGAGCTAACTCAGAACGCTGGCGATCTTCTCGGCCGCGCGCGTGGCAAGCGCCATGATCGTGATCTGCGGGTTGACGCCGATCGACGACGGCACCGCCGCACCGTCGACGACGTACAGCCGCCGCGTGTCGTGGACCTCGTGATCGGGACCGATCACGCTCGCTGCGGGATCGCTGCCCATCCGCGCGGTCCCGAGCGGGTGATAGGCGGAGAGGTCGAGATCCCACGGCCGCAGGTTCGCTCGCCGTAGCCGGGCGAGGTCGTCGGGGGACTCGAGCACGTCGAAGCCGTTGATCGCCGTGTGCACGCGGCGCGCGCCGGCCGCGAAGAACACCTGCGCGAGCACGTCCATGCCGCGCTTGATGTGGGCGACGTCGCGGTCGGTGAGCCAGTACCGGATCACCGGCTGGTTCATCACGGAGCTCACCGAGCCGCGCGAGCTGTCCTCGACCATGAACCCGAAGCTGGCGACGTGATCGAAGCTCTCGGCGAGCCGGATCAGCTCGGGGCCGATCATCTGCGTCATGCTCATCGTCATCTCGAGCGGCACCATCGCGCCCTCGAACAGGATGCCTTCGTCGTGGAGCTCTTCGATCGAGTAGCCCTGCGGGATGCCGTTCCACGGCAGGATCTGCTCGTCGAACTCGGCGAGTGCGCCGGCCGCGGGATGGATCGACAGGTTCTTGCCGAGCTGCCCCGAGCTGGCTCCGAGCCCCTGCGCGGACAGCAGGAGCGGTGTCAGGATCGCGCCGCAGCTGACCACCACGGCCCGCGCGCGCACGGTGAGCAGGTGCCCGTTCGCGGTGCGTGCCACCACGCCACGCGCGACGCCGCCGTCGACGATGATCCGCGTGACCTTGGCACCGGTGAACAGCTCGGCGCCCGCCCGGAGCGCGAGCGGGATGTAGCTGACGTTGGTCGAGCGCTTGGCATCGGTGGGGCAGCCGAAGCAGCACACGCCCTGACCGTCGCAGGCCGGCGCGTTGCGGCGCAGCGGACCGTGCTTCGTGAAGCCGAGCTCGCGACAGCCGCGCGCGATCACGCGGCCGGTGCCACCGAGCAGCTCGCGCCTGGCCGGCTCGACACCGAGCACCGCCTCGACGCGCTCGAAATACGAGCCGAGACGATCCGGTGCCAGCTCGGCGAGTCCGAGCTCGTGGACCCATTCCTCGAGCACGCGATCGGGGGTGCGGAAGCACGTGCCCGAGTTGACCGTGGTCGATCCACCGACGGTCTGGCCGAGCGGGATCGGGATCGCCGTGTTGCCGATCGAGAACGTCGAGCCGCCGCGGCGATACAGCTTCTGCTGCATCGCGAACGGGCGACTGGTGAACTCGGAGCGATCGAAGTACGCACCCTCCTCGACGAACACCACCGCGAGACCCGCCTCGGCGAGCTCGCGCCCGACGACGGCACCGCCGGCACCGGTGCCGACGACCACGACGTCGGCCTCGACGGCGAGGTCGCCATCGCCGTTGGTACCGGGCGACAGTGCGTGCACGCGCTCGCGGAAATACGCGGGCTTGGGCTCGGGCTTGGCGTGGGTCTCGTAGACGCAGCCGAGCTGCCGGTACAGCTCGGGGTTATCGAAGTGAGCGATCTTGAGCGGTGACACCAGCGCGCGCAGCATCAGCCGGCGTACCGCATCGCCGCGTCGCCAGCCGTCGAGGATCGCGAGTCGCTTCGGGATCGGCGCGTTGGCGAACGAGCGCCGCGCGGTGATCCACGCCTGCACGTCGAGGCTGCGCAGCAGGCCGTCGAGTGCGCGTTGCACCGGGCTCGGCAGCGTCTCGACGAACCGCTCGACGCGGTCGACGGTGTGCGCGTTGGCCGCGGGGAGGTAACGCCCTTCGGGCAACGCGGCCTCGGCGAGCGCGACGAGCGTGGCGTGCTGCGAGGCCGTCAGGGGCACGAAGACACCCTACCAAACGCGAGGTCGGACCACCAGACCAATCGCCCAGGATCCCGACATCGAACGACAATCAGAGATTCGAGAACGTGGTGTCGAGGAACCCGTAGGTCGCCTCGAGGGACGCACCGAAGAACAGCTCCCGGCCCTCGATCGCGACGGTGCCGGCGAGCCGCACGCCGGAGGCCTGGTTGAGCCAGTACGTGAACCCGAGCTCTCCGGCGAGCCGCGTGCCGAGGTCGCCCTCCTGGTTGCCCTGGATCGATCCGTCGCGCGAGATCCGGGCATCGACCGAGAGATCGATCGCGCCGAACGGATCGCCGTGCTCGCCGTAGGTGAACCGGCGCGCCCGCGCGACCGCACCGGCGAACCACGGAGTCGGTTGATCGTTTTCGTCGGCGAACAGCCGGTAGCGCGCGTACGCGGTACCCGACAGCTCGAGCGTGTCGTCGGCGAGCTGGTTGCCATACCCGGCGGAGACCAGGAGCTGCTCGACGCGGCCTTCCTCACCCGACACCGGCGGTCCACCACCGTTGTCGTCGGGACGGCGGAGATATCCCTCGCCGAACGCGAGCTGGATGTCGAGACCGCTCGGCCGCTCGAACAGCTGGGTGTCGTGCAGCACGTTGAGGATCTCGTAGGTGAGACCCGCGTCGGGCTCGACGAGCAGGATGCCGGCCTCGCGCAGGATCGCGATCGTGGCGATCAGCGCGCGGTACGACGAGCGCTCGCGGCGTAGCGCCCACCAGGTCAGCTGGAGCTTGCGAGCGGTCGCGTTGTCGATCGGCTTGCCGAGCGCCTTGTTGGCGTCGAGCGTGCGGGACAGCCGGCGCACCCGGATCGCACCACCGACGTCGACCACGCGACCGTAGCCACCGCCGAGGGCGAGCTGCACGTCGCCGGTGAACCGCGTGTCGTTCTGGTCGTTCCCCGGATCGTTGCCGTCCTTGAAGTTGATGTAGCTGATCTGCGTGCCGACGGCCGCCTTGCCGACGCCGTAGATCTTGCCGCTGTAGAACCGCGCCTCGCCGGTGCCCGCGAGGTCGACGAGCGTGCCGCGCGTCTGGGCACGCCCCGACGGGTTGATGAAGCCGGCGACCACGTGCGCGCTGGTGTCGAACCCCCACGCCATGTTCTCGCGCTCGACCCGGTGGGCGTAGCGGCCGGCGACGTCGGCATCGAGGCTGAAGCGTTCGCGCGCGGTGTCGTAGCCGAGCGTGGCGGTACCGAACGCGAACGTCAGGCGATCCGAGGCCGCGATCGCGTCGTCGGGCAAGGCGGGCAGGGTGGGGAGCTCGGTCTTGTTCTCTCCGAACAGCCCGCCACCCGACGACGAGGTCGTCGTCGAGGTCGTCGTCGTGGAGGTATCGCTGCCACCGAGATCGCCGGTGCCGAGCACGTTGGCGTTGTCGTTGCCACCCTTGCCGGTGTCACCACCGCCCTTGCCGCCGTCGCCGCCACCCTTGCCGGTGTCGTTGCCGTTGCCACCGCCGTCTCCCGTCGGTGTCGCGCTGGCACCGAGCTTGGCGAGCGCCTTCTTGGCGAGGTCGCGCTGTGGCTTCTCGCGGCCGGCGTCGTTCGCGATCTTCTGCAGCACCGGCACGGCCGACGAGTCGCGGAGGTTGCCGAGCCCTTCGATCGCGATCTCCCCGATGATGTCGAAGGTCTCCTTCTCCGCCAGCCGGATCAGCACCGGCACGGCGCGCTTGTCGTGAGAAGCGCCGAGTTGGCGGGCGGCATCGCGTCGCTTCTCTTTCCAGGTCGAGCGGGCCATGCCATCGGGCTGGTGCTCGACGAACTTGATCATGCCGGGGACGTCGGACGGCTGTGCGTGCGCGACGCGCGGCACGGCGAGCACGAGCCAGACCAGCGAGACGAACCCGAGGAGCAACAACAACCGAGGTGGCCGCATGATCACTGTCCGAGGTCGAGGCAGAAGTCGGTGGAGCGGAGCTCGTCGCAGGTCGACGACGCGATGCAGTCGATCACGAGCTTCTGCCGGTCGGTGGTGAGCCTCGACAGGCCGTCGACGCAGGTGCCCCAGTCGAACGCGTTGTTGTTGCCCTCGTCGTCGACCGGGATCCGGCCACAGTCGACCAGTCGCCAGCACGCGGCTTCCGGGGTGCGCTCGGCGTCCGGACAGTCGGTGAGCTGGCCGCCGAACGCGCACACACCGCGGGCACCATCGGTGGTGTCGTCGCCCGCGCTGCACGCGCTCGCGGCGATGACGAGAACTGCGATCCACTTCATCGAGCGGAGCATACCGCCGGGCCGCAGCGGTTGCCGTCGTTACGGGCGCTTCTTGCGAACCAGGCGATCGACCGGCACGTCCGGAATGCTGTTGGCGACCAGCTCGGCGAGGTCGAGCACCTCGATCTTGTCGTCGACGTTGCGCGTCTTCATGCCGTCGGTGAGCATGATGTTGCAGAACGGGCACGCCACCACCGCCGCGCCGGCACCGGTCGCGATCACCTCGTCGACGCGATTGACGTTGACGCGTTCGCCGTCGTTCTCCTCCATGAACATCCGGCCACCGCCGGCTCCGCAGCAGAAGCCGTGGCGTTTGCTACGCGCCATCTCGTGGTAGTTGCCGGCATCGCCGATCACCGCGTGGATGACGTCGCGCGGGGCATCGAACTCGCGGTTCCAGCGGCCGAGGTAGCAGCTGTCGTGATAGGTGACGGCCTCGCTCGGAGGGGTCTCGCTCTTGAGCTTTCCCTCCTTGAACAGGTGGTCGATCAGCTGGGTGTGGTGCACGACCTCGAACTCGCCGCCGAACTGCGGGTAGTCGTGGCGCAGCGTGTGGAGACAGTGCGGGCAGCTGGTGACGACCTTCTTCGCGTTGACGCTCTTGAGGGTCTCGACGTTCTGTGCGGCCAGCTCCTGGAACTGCATCTCGTTGCCGGCGCGCCGCGACGGATCGCCGGTGCACGCCTCCATGTGACCGAGCACCGCGTAGTCGACCCCCGCCGCGTCGAGCACCTTGGTCATCGCGCGGGTCTGCTTGACGATCCGGTTGTCGAACGCGCCGGCGCAGCCGACCCACAGGATGTACTCGGGATCGGGGTTGTCCTCGATCGTCGGCACCGGCAGGTCCTTCGCCCAGTCCATGCGCTGGCCCTTGTCGATGCCCCACGGGTTGCCCTGGCGCTCGATGTTGCGGAACGTGCGCTGGAGCTCGCCCGGCGTCTTCTCCTGCTCGAGCACCAGGTTCTGGCGCATCTGGATGATCTTCATCGGGTGCTCGATGAACACCGGGCACACCTCCTGGCAGGCACCGCAGGTGGTGCACGCCCACAGGGTGTCCTCCTGGATCCGCCCCCCGGTCATCAGCGGCATGCCGTCGAACTCGGCCTTGGCCGCCGCGAGGCGCTCCTTGGCGAACACGAGATCGGGATGCGGGTGCGCGTCGTCGAAGCCATGCGACGTCGAGAACTCGGTGAGTGTCTCGACCTCTGCCTCGATCGCCGCGATGTTGTCGCCCAGCTGCGTGCGGTCGAGCATCTCGTAGCGGATGTCGTGCACGAGCTGCATCGGCGACAGGTTCTTGCCGGTGTTGTAGGCCGGGCAGTAGTTGGTGCAGCGGGCGCACTCGGTGCACGCGTAGGTGTCGAGCAGGCTCTTCCACGTGAACTGCTCGAATCGCGCCACGCCCCACTGGTTCTCGTCCTCGAGGTCGAGCTTGGGCAGGTCGAGCCGGCGGTCGCTGCGGTTGCGGGTGAAGATGTTGGGCAGCGCGCCGAGCAGGTGGATGTGCTTCGAGTACGGCAGGTAGTTGAGGAACGTCAGCAGGATCAGGACGTGCAGCCAGTAGCCGATGGCATGGCCGCGGGTGGCCGCCTCCGCCGACATCGGGCCGAGCATCTTGGCGACCAGCGACGAGATCGGCAGGTAGCTCGGTGCGGTGCCGCCCGCGGTCACCTCGCCGGCGATCTCGTAGCCGTGATAGAGCAGGTGGCTCAGCATCAGCGCGGCGATGCCACCGAGGATGAGACCCGCGTCGAGGCTCCACGGGATCAGGCGCGGCTTGACCACCAGGCGGCGCGTGATCGCCCACATCACCATCACCAGCACGACCAGGTTCATGACGTCGATCACGACGTACATCGGGACGTAGAGGATGTCGGGAAGCAGGCGCAGCGACAGCCCGGGCACGACCCCCGACAGCACGACGTCCAGCGTGGCCAGACCGATGATGATGAAGCCCCAGAAGATGAACAGGTGGTGCTTGCTCGTGCGATGCTGGGGCCCTTCCTCGGCGACCTTCTTCTGGCCGAAGAAGTAGATGCCGACGTCCATCAGACGCGCACCGATCTCGTCGAGTCGGGGCCGGGGCTCCGGAGTTCCCGCAAACACGGCACGTCCGAACAACCACGTGGTGCGCGCGAAGAACGCCAGCGACGCCGCGAGCAGGAGGATGAAGATGACCTGGGTCACGACGCAGTTGGGATAACACGATTGCGATCGGCCGTTGTCCCGACCGGCCGCTTTGTTTCATGGTGGTTATCAGGGCCGTGGCACCGGACGCGAACATCTTGATCGTGAGCGATCTCCACTTCGGAGAGGAGCTGTTGCCGGGGGCATCGGTCGAGCGCCGGCACGCGATCGAGCTCGGGGTCACCGCGTTCCGCGAGTTCGTGCGCTACCACGCCATGCGGCGGCGCGACGGCCGGCCCTGGCGGCTCGTGATCGCCGGCGACCTGTTCGACTTCATGTCGGTCGTCATCCCGTCGATCCCCGGGCGCGATCCCAAGACGCGCGACGAGCGGATCCACGGGCTGCCCCGGAGCATCAAGACCGGCGTGGTGCGGATGCGGATGATCTGCGAGCATCACCGGCCGCTGCTCGCCGATCTCGCCAAGTTCGCGGCGGCGGGGCACGAGATCACCGTCGTCGCCGGGAACCACGACGTCGAGCTGATGGCTCCCGAGGTCGCCGACGAGTTGCTCCGCCAGATCGCGACGGTCGCGCGCGCCAGCTCGCCGGTTTCGGACGGCGGCTTCGAAACCAAGACCAACGGCGGCCACGAGGGGATGATGTCGCGGATCCGCGTCGTGCCGTGGTTCGTCTACGTGCCGGGCGTCGCCTGGATCGAGCACGGCCACGTCTACGACGAGGGTTGTTCGTTCGAGTTCAACCTCGCGCCGATGGATCCCAAGGACGGCAACCTGATCTTCAATGCCGACTACGCCGCCGTTCGCTACCTCGGCAGCGCCGTCCCCGAGATCGATCCGCACGGCATCGAGTCGTGGAGCTTCTGGGGCTACATGCAGTACACGCTCGGCTCCGGCCTGCGCTCCGGTAGTCGGATCTGGATGGCGTACGCCCGCTTCGTCGGCAGTCTGTTCCGCTCCCGGCGTCTCCACCGCTCGATCAAGCGGCGCCGGCGCCGGCGCCGGTCCCACTACCAGCGCCTGCCCGACGTCGCCGCCGCAGGGGGGATTCCGCTCGACGACGCCGCCGCGATCGATCGGCTCGCCCGTACGCCACTCACCGTCAACTTCCGCCGGCTCGGCCGGCTGCTCATGCTCGATCGCTTCGGCCTCATCCTCGGGGTCGTCGTCGCCGTCATCCTGATGCTCGTCCTGCTCCCGATCGGATGGGCGCTGCTCGGTAGCCTCGCGGCGATCGCCGGGGCGATGGGCATCTCGCGCTGGCTCGGTACCCACTTCGTGACCTCGCAGCTCCCGATGCGATCGATCCCGCAGCGGATCCGCAAGCGCGTCGACGCGCCCGTCGTCGTGTTCGGCCACACCCACGATCCCCGGTGGCAGCCGCTCCGCGCGGGTGGCCTCTACGTCAACGCCGGGACCTGGCTTCCGGCCACCAAGCCCGGCCTGCGCCGCAGCTTCACCCACGTTCTGATCCAGCCCAACGGCGCCAAGCCGCCGACCATCGAATTGCGCCAGTGGCGCGAGGGCTCGAGCCAGCCGTTCGACGCGCGCGCCGATCTCGGCTCGGGGGTAGTCACGATCCCGGGGTTCGGGGTCGACGACGACGAGCTCCGCGATCCGGTGTTCTCGAAACGCCGCTGAGCTCGGTCGCCGCAGCCAGGGTCCTCACGACCGCTACTGGCACTCCACGAACCGCAGGATCATCGTCCCGGGGAGCGTGGCACAGCAGCCGATCACACCGTCGAGTCCGAACGTGCCGTCGCAGGTGACGTCGGTGCCATTCGGTTCGGGCACGTCGCTGTGCGCCTGGCATCCGATCGCCGTCTCGTCGTGATGTGTGGCGCACCCGCGCTCGCACGTCAGACCCGCGTTGCTGCCGGTGCTGATGTCGCAGGTGGTCAGCGAATGCAGGTCGTTGCCGTCCGCCGGATCGGTGCCGCACGCGGTCAGCATCGCGACGATGAGGAGTGCGCTTCTCGTCACCGAGGCACTCTACACAATCGCCGGCCGCTAGAAGTCGGTGCCGACGCCGAGCTGCACGATCAACGGATTGACCCACACGCTCATCTCGGCGGTCCCGACCTCGACGGTATCGAACAGCGGGAGGTCCGGGGCGCGCACCTGAACGTGCTCGACCCGCGCGCGCGCGAGCATGAACGCGATGAACTTGACGTCGAGCCGGGCATAGACGCGCTTCATCAGGCGCGCCTCGATGCCGGTCTGGAGGACGAGGCCGGGGGCCGGCGCCACCTTCATGTCGGGCTGGCTGACCTCGGTGAGGATCGGGTTGGTGACCTTGGCGTTGTAGGCGATCAAGACGCCGACGCCGGCGCCCGCGTAGGGCTGCACCGCGCCGGGCAACAGCTTGCGGACGAGCGTGAGGAGCGGCGGTGCCGCCTGGGCCTCGCCGAGGTCCTCGCCGAGCGCCGGCACGCCGGTGGGGATGCCGAGCGCCGTCGGCGCGAGCGACATGTCGCGGAGGCTGCCGGTGGCCTTGAACTTCACCTTGAACGGCAGGCCGGCGACGGTCTCGAGCGACCACCGATCCGTGAGGCGATAGCCGATCAGGATGGCGGGGATGGTCGCCGGCGACACGCTCGAGCCCGAGCCCGCGACCGGGCCGTTCTGGACCGCGAGGCTGGCGGGACCGTCGATGTCGGACAGCACGAGCTCGCGCGACTGCGAGAGCGGCTGGATGCGCGCGACGCCGGCGCGCAGGTAGAGGTGCTTGTAGGGCGACTCGTTCGCGGGCTCGGCGGACTTCTCGACGGTGGTCTCGGAGCCCGAGCTCGAGGCCGACGCCGAGACCGAGGTCGACGTCGACACGTCGGTGAGGGGGGCATCGAGATCGGAGGCCGGAGGGGGCGTCGGATCGGGCGCGAGTGCCGCGGGCGCGGGATCCGGCTCCATCTCGATCTCGGGATTGGGATCGGCCGGTGGCGGAGGCGTCGCCTTGCGCGCGCGTGCCTTGCGGAGCTTGGCCCGACGCGCGGCGGCGCGAGCGCGTGCGGCCCGGGCACGCCTGGCGCGGGCCGCGCGTGCCCGCTTGGCCTTGGCGGCCTTCGCCTGTTTTGCCTTCTGTCGCTTCTTGGCCTTGGCGGCCTTCTCGGCCTTGGTCGGAGGCGCGGCGACGGCGAGGTCGGGAGCGCACAGCGCGAACGCGAGGGCGAACGCGAACGCGAGCGCGATGCGGCGCTTCATGCCAGCCACCTTCACTTCTCGACTCCGCGCAACGGGCGGCTCTCGAGCTGCAGCTTCATCTGGTGGGCCGGCATCACCAGGTTGACGTTGCCGCCGACGCCGAGCGGCGCGCTGACCTTGATCGACACCGGCACGTCGGCCGTGTTGGTGAGGGCGATCGCGATGCGACCGTCGTCGAGGAACCGCACCGGACCTTCCAGCGACACCGTCACCGGCTTGCTGTGGAGGTCGTGGCTCGACAGCGGGAGGCTGAGGTCGGGCGCATCCATGTAGAGGTCGAGCGCGACGACCATCTTGGTGCCGCCCGCACCGTCGTCGACGATGTAGCCGGTGACCGGGCCGCCACCCGCGGGCTCGCGCACGCGCATCACGGTGATGCCGGTGTCGGAGTTGATGTTGATGTTGACGAGCGCGTTGATCGTCGCCTTCATCGAGATCGAGGTCGCGTACATCACGCCCGGGTTCATGGTGACCGGGAGGCACGAGGCGGCCATGCTGCCGTCGGGCAGCGGGCAGTCGGTGGTGAGCTCGCCCATCTCCACCGGCATCGCGCCGGTCAGGTACATACAGGCGTCCTTGTCGGGCGTCTCGGGCACGCAGTCGGTGCCGTTGAAGCTGGCCTGGGTGATGTCGCCGGTGGTGCTGGCGATCTGGAGCGCCGCGCGGTTCGCGTCCTGCGCGAGCTCGACGCCGTTGACCTGATAGTCGCCGTTGATGTCGGTGAACGGTCCGGCGGCCGCGAACATGTAGGTCGCCTTGCTCGCCGGCGCGCCCGTGAAATCGATCGACAGCGCGGGGCCACCACCGTCGCCGTTCTGCGCACCGTTGAGCGGATCGAAGCTCGCGGCGTCACCGGTCGAGCCACACAGCTCGCCGGCGTCGCATCCCGAGTTGCCTCCCGACACCATCACGAGCCGGTAGTTCGTCCCGTCCGCCCACGGCGTGTCGGGCACGAACAGCAGGCCGCGCTCGCGGTGAATCAGCGCGCCGGGCACCGGCGCGACGCACGCACCGGCACCGTCGAGCTGCTCCACCCGCACGTCGCCGGAGCCGCACGCGGTTCCGAGCTGGACGGTGTTCTGAGCGAGCGGCTGACTGAACTCGATCTCGACGGGCTCGTTGGCCGGCAGCGTGAACGGACTGTAGGTGTCGTCGCCGCCCTGGCCACCGGCACAGCGACCGGGCGTGGAGTTGTCGCCACCGGTCAGCGCGCAGGCGATCCCGGGGTGGACCGCGGTCGCCGTGATCGGGATCCCGGTGCTGGCGAACTGCGGCGTCGAGAACGCGATCGGCGGCCGGGTCGCCATCGCGTTGCCGGCGACGTCGGCGACATCGTCGAGCACGACGTCGAACGTCGTCGCGTACGCGAGCGGCGTCAGCGGGCGGAGCACGATCGCGGCGCCGTGACTCTCGATCACGGTCGGGACCGGCGTGCCGTTGATGGTCTCGAGATGCGCGCCGCCGGCACGCAGGCGATCGATGTCGACGGGCTCGTCGAACACCAGCTCGATGCCCTCGCCGACGTGCGCGTCGCTGGCACCCTCGGCGGGGTAGGTCGAGATCAGCGACGGTGCCTGGGTGTCGGCCGGCACGGTGGCCGACTCGTCCGTGATCAGCGAGAGCACGAGGTTCGTCGGCGCCACGGTGACGCCGAGGAGCCCGAGCTCCATCGACGACACGCTCTCGATCGCGAGCACGCCGTCGGTGGCGATCGCGGTGCCGCTGGCCTGCAGGCCGAGCGCGACCTGCGAGATCACCGCGTTGCCCTGGGGATCGACGGTGTAGACCGCGACGTCCATCGACAGGTCGACGTACAGCGGCGCGCGGTCGTTCTCCGGGCGCTGGTCGTCGGCCTGGAACGGGTTGCGGTAGATGCGACCGCCGGCGTCGGTCAAGAACTCGATGTAGACGTCGCCGGTCTGCAGGCCGGTGTCGATCGTGCCGCCGAGCTTGACCGGCAGGGCGTTGGCACGGAGGCGCGACCCGCGACGGATCGTGAAGCCGATCGGACCGCCGAGCGCGTCGGGCTGACCGAGCTCGGCGTGGAGCGCGGCCGGCAACATCGTCGAGGTCTCCTTGCCGATCAGCGGCTTGTCGAGCGCGATCACGTTGATCGCGGCACCGGACCGCGAGCGCGCCGGACCCGGGTCGCCGTCCTGGCGCGTCCGCAACGTCTGCGGGATGGGGTTGGCCCCGCCGCTATCCTGCGGCGTCAGCGGGATCGTCGTTGCCGCGACCGGCTGGCCGCCGAGGTCGAGCAGCTGGTTGCCGAGCTTGACCTGGTAGGTCTCGCCGGGGGTCAGATCGTCGATCGGATCGATCGCGACGTGGATGCCATCCGCGAACAGCGTGGCCGGCACCGCCACGCCGGACGAATCGACGAACTCGATCGCGCCGGTCGCGAGCTGCGCCGTCCTCGGATCGAGCGGCTCGCTGAACACCAGCCGGATCGTCGAGGTCTCGAGCATCGGGCGGAACGCCTCGGGGGTTGCCGGCGGCGCGCCGTTGACCGCGACCAGCTCCGGCGCCGCCGAGCGTGGCGAGCTCGAGCGCGTGGTGAAGTCGAACAAGGGTCCGTCGGGCAGGTTGGTGGCCTCGGGGTCGAGCTCGGAGCGCACGAACACCTGGTAGGTGGTGCCGGGCATAAGTTGCGCGCCATCGAACTGCACGCTGAAGCCATCGCCGACCACCTCGGGCGTCGCGTCGATCACCGTGCCGTCCTCGGCGATCAGGCAGAACGCACCGCTGGTCGCCGTGCACGCACCGAGCGCCGACTCCTGGACCGGCTCGGAGAACGTCGCGACGATCCGCGTCCCGAGTGGGACGTCGAGCTGGTGATTCGCCGGATACACGAACACCACGCCGGGTTCTGCGGTTTGCAGGGGAGGTGTCGATCCACCGCATGCCGCGGCCGCGAGTACCGGCCACCACCACATTCGAACGAAAGCCACGAACCAGCCTATCAACCTTGGGGTCATCAACGCGATCGTCCTGTTGCGAGGTGCTGACAGCCCGGTGGGGTGTCGTCACCATTCCTTACATCCGGTTCGACGCAGCGCGCCAGGGGACAGTGCGGTAGCTTCGCGGCGTGATCGATGACTTCCTGGCGTATCTAGGCGCGTCTCCCACTCCCTTTCACGCGGTCGATCAGGCCCGCCAGCGCCTCGAGAGCGCGGGCTTTCGCGCCCTCGACGAGGCGGAGCCGTGGGACAAGCTCGGCCCGGGCTCGTATTACGTCACGTCGAGCGGCAGCAACCTGTTCGCGTTCGTGCTCCCGGCCACACACGAGCACCGCCGCGCGTTCCACATCGTCGGCGCCCATACCGATAGCCCGAACCTGCGCCTCAAGCCCAACGCGACGTTCACGGCCGAGGGCTACACGCAGCTCGGCGTCGAGGTGTACGGCGGCGCGCTCCTCAACTCGTGGCTCGACCGCGATCTCGGGCTCGCCGGTCGCATTCACGTCCACGACGACAAGGGCGGGATCACCCCGCGGCTCGTCAGCATCGACAAGCCGATCGCACGGGTGCCGCAGCTCGCGATCCACCTCGATCGCGAGGTCAACGAGCGGGGCCTCGTGCTCGATCGCCAGAATCACCTCGCACCGATCATCGGGCTCGGCGAGGTCTCGCTCGCGAACACGCTCGCCGAGGCGGCCGGGATCGCCGCCGACCGGATCGCCGGGAGCGAGCTGATGCTGTACGACGTCACGCCGCCCGCACTCGGTGGCGTGGCTGGCGAGCTGGTGTTCTCGGCGCGGCTCGACAACCTCGCGATGTGCCACGCGGCCGTCACCGCGATCCAGCGTGCCACGAAGCCGACGTCGATCCCGGTGATCGCGCTGTTCGATCACGAGGAGGTCGGCAGCACCAGCGCGGCCGGCGCCGCCGGGGCCGTGCTGCCGCGCGTCCTCGAGCGGCTGATGCCGTCGCGCGACGACTTCCACCAGGCGTGCGCGCGCTCGACCTGCATCTCGGCCGACATGGCGCACGCGATCCATCCCAACTACGCCGCCCGCCACGAGCCGCGCCACAAGCCGCAGCTCAACGGTGGGCCGGTGATCAAGACCAACGCACAGCAGCGCTACGCGACCACGGCCGCGACCACCGCGATGTTCGCGGAGCTGTGCCGCGCCGAGGACGTGCCGGTGCAGCACTACGCGAACCGCACCGATCTGCCGTGCGGCTCGACGATCGGTCCGATCACCGCGACCCTGCTCGGCATCGCCACCGTCGACGTCGGTAATCCGATCCTGTCGATGCACTCGGCCCGCGAGCTCGGCGGAGCCCGGGATCCGGAACTCATGACCCGGGTGCTCGGCCGCTACCTCGCGAGCTGATGCGGCGGGCGTGGCTCGACGACCCGGCGGCGTTTCGGGCCGCCCTGACCGACGTCGCCCCCCGCGATCGCGATGTGTGGGTCGATCGCGAGCTCGCGCTCGACGACCTCCCCGCCGACGGTCCGGACCTGCCACGCGGATGCGTGCCGTACCTGCCGTGCCCGGTCGATGCGTTGCTGGCCATCGTCGACGAGGCTGCGATCGGTGTCGACGATGTCGTCGTCGATCTCGGCTCGGGCCTCGGCCGCGCGCTCGCGGTGCTCCACCTGCTGACCGGCGCGGACACGATCGGGATCGAGATCCAGCCGGCGCTCGACCGCGCGGCACGCGAGCTGGCGGCGCGGGTCTCGCCACGGATCACGTCGATCCGCGGCGACGCCGTCACCGAGATCCGCGCCCTGGCGGCCGCCTCGGTGTTCTTCCTCTACTGTCCGTTCTCCGGCGAGCGCCTTCGTCGCGTGCTCGACGAGCTCGAGGTGATCGCGCGCGTCCACCCGATCCGGGTGTGTTGTGTCGATCTGCCGCTCCCGTCGGTTCCGTGGCTCGTCCAGGCTCCGGCGGGCCATCGCGGCGTCGGGATCTATCGCAGCGTCGCGGCGGCGCGGTAGTGGTGGATCCATGTGGACCCACGTGTTCGAAACGATCCGGGATGTCTTGAACCTCGAACTGTTCCGGCTCGGAGACACCCCGGTGATGGTGTCGACGATCCTGATCGTCGTGGCGATCTTCATCGCGACGATCGTGACTTCGAAGCTCCTGCGCCGCGCGATCACGCGGGCGCTGACCAAGCGCGTGGGAAACGACGGCACGATCGTCGGGATCAACGGGCTCGTGCACTACGTCGTGCTCGCGGTCGGGATCTCGATCGGACTCCAGACGATGGGGCTCGATCTCACCGCACTGTTCGCGGCCGGTGCCGTGTTCGCGGTCGGCATCGGGTTCGCGATGAAGAACATCGCCGAGAACTTCGTGTCGGGCGTGATCTTGTTGATCGAGCGAACGATTCGTCCGAACGACGTGATCGATGTCGACGGTAGATTCGTCAAGGTGATCCGGATGGGGATTCGGGCCACGCTCGTGCAGTCGCGGGACGGCGAGGACATCATCATGCCCAACTCGATCCTCGTGCAGTCGGCGGTCAAGAACTACACGCTGCAGGAGCCGGTGTTTCGATCGCGGGTGCCGGTCGGGGTCGTGTACTCGTCCGACATGAAGTTGGTGCACGAGACGCTCGTCGAGGCGTCGCGGACGGCCATGCGCGAGATCCCGGAGCTCGTCGACGATCGCGAGCCAGAGATCATCATGGTCGGCTTCGGAAACAGCTCCGTCGACTTCCAGGTCGCCGTCTGGCATCGCGATCCGTGGCGCGTGATGGTGGTGCGTTCGCAGATCGCACAGCGCATCTGGTGGGCGCTACAGGCCAAGAACATCGTGATCGCGTTCCCGCAAGTCGACGTTCACTTCGATCCTCCGGTGGCTCGAGGATTCGAGGCGCTCGCCGGCAAGGCGGCGTAGCGTGGTCGTGTCGCGGCAGCCATGCTGTAGCGGTGAACCCAGCCGCGATCCCGGCGAGCGTTTGCGGCGCGTCAGCGCACGCCGCCGCCGAGCACGCGATAGAGCTCGATCCGGTTGGAGAGCGCCGCGAGCTGCGCGGCGACCAGCGAGTTCTGCGCGGTGTAGAGCTCGCGTTGCGCGACCAGCGTGGTGAGGAACGTATCGATGCCGGCGTCGTAGCGCGCCTGGGCGAGCTCGAGGCTCTTGGTCGCTGCCTCGACCTGCGCGGCGCGGGCTTCGAGCTGCTCGCCGATCGTCGCGCGCGTCGCGAGCGCGTCGGCGACCTCGCGGAACGCGGTCTGGATCGCGAGCTCGTAGGCCGCGATCAGGTTCTTCTTCTGGACCTCGGTGAGCGCGACGTTGGCGCGACTCGCGCCTCCGCGAAACACCGGCATCACCAGGCTCGGCGCGACCGCCCACACCACGGTGGGACCGGTGAACAGCGTGGCGAGCGCGGCGCTGATCAGGCCGGCGCTGGTGGTCAGCGACAGCGTCGGGAACAGCTGCGCGCGCGCGGCACCGATGTCGGCGTTGGCGGCCTCGAGGTCGTACTCGGCAGCCAGCACGTCGGGGCGGTCGAGCAGGACCGACGACGACATCCCGACCGGAACCTCGGCGAACCAATCGAGCTGCTCGGGTAACGCGTCGGGCAGGGCGGCATCGTCGATCGGGCCGCCGGCGAGGAGCTCGAGCGCGTGGCGATCGCGCGCGATCGCCGCGGTCAGCGCGGCGACGTCGGCACGCGCGCCCTGATACACCGTCGACGCCTGCCAGTAGTCACTGCGATCCGACGTCCCGCCGGTGACCAGCTTCTCGGTCAGGTCCATCACCCGCTTCGATGTCGCCATGGTCTCGCGCGCGATCGCGAGCCGGCTGCGATCGGCGGCGAGCGCGACGTAGGCCGTGGAGGTCTCGGCGACCAGACTGATCCGCGCCGCCTTGGCGCTCTCGATCGCGGCGAGGTAACGCTGGTAGCGCGCGTCGGCCACGTTCTTGGCCCGACCGAACAGATCGATCTCCCAGCGCGACAACCCGATCGACGCCGAGTAGTTGGTGAACCGCGTGGTCTCGTTGCCGGGGATCCCGATGAACTGGCGCGCAGCGGTCACCGAGGCCGAGGCGTCGATCGGAGGGAGCCGCTGCCCGCGCGCCACGCGATACAGCTGGCGCGCCGCCTCGATGTCGAGCACCGTACGGCGCAGCGAGCGATTGCGCTCGATCGTCTGGTCGAGCACGCCGCGCAGTCGCGGCTCGCGGACGAACGACGCCACCGGCACCTGCGCGACGTGACCGTCGGCCTCGCCGGTGTTGGCACCGTCGAGCGCCGCGGGGATCGGAGCCGCCGGCCGCTCGTACTTCGGCGCCAGCGAGATGCAGCCGCCGAGCAGCGCGAGCACGCCGGCGTGCAGCGCGCCGCGGATCACCCGATCTCCCGGCGCTTGCCGCGCACGATCTTGCGAACCACCACGAAGAACACCGGGACCAGGAACACCGCGAGCACGGTGCCGGTGATCGTGCCGCCGACGATGCCCGAGCCGATCGATACGCGGCTGTTGGCGCCGGCGCCCGTCGACACCGCGAGCGGCAACACGCCGGCCACGAACGCCAGCGACGTCATGATGATCGGTCGCAACCGGAGCCGCGCACCCTCGACGGCGGCCTCGACGGCGGTCGCGCCGCGGTGATACGCCGCCTCGGCGAACTCGACGATCAGGATCGCGTTCTTCGACGACAGTCCCATCGTGGTCAGCAACGCGACCCGGAAGTAGACGTCGTTCTCGAGCCCGCGGATCGACGCCGCGAGCACCGTGCCGGCGAGCCCGAGCGGGATCACGAGCAGCACCGAGAACGGCACCGACCAGCTCTCGTAGAGGGCGGCCAGGCACAAGAAGATCACCAGGATCGAGATCGCGTACAGCGTGAGGGTCTGGCCGCTCGCCAGCCGCTCCTCGTACGAAAGGCCCGTCCACGAGTGCGTGGTGCCGGGGAGCTCGGTGGACAGACGTTCCATCGTGTCCATCGCGGTGCCCGAGCTGATGCCGGGGGCGGCCGCACCCTGGATGTCGTAGGAGGCGAGCCCGTTGTAGCGCTGCAGCGACTCGGCGCCGAACGTCCACCGCGTCGTCGAGAACGTCGAGAACGGCGTCATCGAGCCGTCGCTACCACGCACGTACCACTGCGCGAGATCCTCGGGACGCGAGCGGGAGTCCTTGTCGCCCTGCACGAACACGCGCTTGACGCGGCCGCGATCGATGAAGTCGTTGACGTAGACGCCGGCCCACGCCGCGGTCAGCGTGCTGTCGATGTCGCGGGCGGCGACGCCGTGCGCCGCGGCCTTGGCCTGGTCGATGTCGATCTTGAGCTGCGGGGTCTCGGGCAGGTCGCCGCGACGCACGCCGACCAGCGTCGGCTCCTTGCTCGCCATCCCGAGCAGCTGGTCGCGTCGCTTCGCGAGCGTGGCGCGATCGGTGCCGGGCGGCGCCTGGAGCTCGAAGTCGAACCCCTCGGATTGGCCGAGTCCTCGGATCGCGGGAGGCGTCAGCGAGAAGATGAACGCGTCGCGCACGTGCGAGAGCGCCGCGGTGGCGCGCGCCGACACGGCGGCGGCGGTGTTCTCCTTGCCGGGGCGCTCGTCCCAGTCCTTGAAGCCGACGAACGCCATGCCGGCGTTCTGCCCGGCGCCGATGAAGGAGAACCCGCTGATCGTGAAGATCATGCCGACGTTGTTCTTCTCGGCGTCGAGGTAGTGGTGCTCGACCTGCTTGGCGACGTCGATCGTGCGGTCGAGCGTGGCACCCGGCGGCAGCGTCCACATCACCATGCCGAGGCCCTGATCCTCTTGCGGCAGGAACCCGGTCGGGATGCGGCCGAACATCACGGCCAGCAGCGCGCAGATCGCGGCGTACGGCACCAGCCACTTGAGCGGGCCGCGCAGCATCCACGCGATCGATCGCCGGTAGCCACGGGTCACCGCGTCGAACCCGCGGTTGAACCATCCGAACGGCCCGCGGTGCGCGTGCGCTTGCTTCGATCGCAGCAGCGACGCGCACATCGCCGGTGTCACGGTGAGGGCGACGAACACGGAGAGGAGCATCGACGCCACGATCGTGATCGAGAACTGGCGGTAGATGACGCCGGTCGACCCTCCGAAGAACGCCATCGGGAGGAACACCGCCGACAGTACGGTGGCGACGCCGATCAGCGCGCCGGTGATCTCCTTCATCGAGCGGATGGTGGCGTCGACGGGAGACAGCTGCTGCTCGCGCATCAGGCGCTCGACGTTCTCGACCACCACGATCGCGTCGTCGACGAGAAGCCCGATCGAGAGCACCAAGCCGAACATGGTCAGCGTGTTGATCGAGTAGCCGAGGAGGTTGAGGATGGAGAACGTGCCCAGAAGCACCACCGGTACCGCGATCACCGGGATCAGCGTCGCGCGCCAGCTCTGCAGGAAGATGAACATCACGAGGATGACGAGCCCGATCGCTTCGAGCAGCGTCTTGACGACCTCCTCGATCGACAGCCGGATGAACTTGGTGCTGTCGAGCGGGTAGGCGAACTTCCAGCCGGGCGGGAGGTCGTGCTCGTAGGCCGCGACCGCTTCGCGCACCCGGTTGGCGACCTCCAGCGCGTTGCCATCGGGCGCCAGCAGCACGGCCATCCCCGAGGCCGTGTGCCCGTTGAGTCGGGTCGCGTAGTCGTAGCTCTCGCTGCCGAGCTCGATCCGCGCGACATCGGACAGGTGCACGACCGCACCGCTGGCGTCGTACTTGAGGAGGATGTGCTCGAACTCGGCGACCGTGTGCAGCTTGGACTGCGCGGTCACCGTGGCGTTGAGCTGCTGGCCCGCGGGCGCCGGCTGTTGACCGATCTTGCCGGCCGACACCTGGACGTTCTGCGTGGCGATCGCGTTCTCGACGTCGGACGGCATCAGACCGCGCGCGTGCAGCTTGTCGGGATCGAGCCAGATCCGCATCGCGTACGCGCCACCGAACACGCGCGTGCTTCCGACGCCGTCGATCCGCGCGATCGGATCCTGGAGCGTGCTCTGCAAGTAGTCCGAGATGTCGATCGGTGTGGCTTTGTCGGTCTCGTCGTAGATCGCGATGATCAGCAGGAAGTTGCTCTGGCTCTTGGTGACGACGATGCCGGCCTGCTGGACCGTGGGCGGCAGCCGGGGAATCGCGCCCTGGATCTTGTTCTGGACCTGGACCTGCGCGACGTCGGGGTCGGTGCCCTGGCTGAACGTGACGCTGATGTTCGCCTGACCGGTCGAGGTCGACGAGCTCGAGAAGTACCGGAGGCCGTCGATGCCGGTGAGCTGCTGCTCGAGCACCTGGGTGACGCTGTTCTCGACGGTCTCCGCCGACGCGCCGAAGTACCCCGCCGAGATGTTGATCGTGGGTGGCGCGACGTCCGGATACTGTTCGACCGGTAGCGCGCGGATCGACGCGATGCCCGCGAGCATGATCACGATCGAGATCACCCACGCGAACACCGGGCGGTTGGCGAAGAACCGGGCGAGCATCTACGGCTTCTTTGCGGGAGACGCGGCGGGAGCGGGCTTGTCGGATCCGGATCCAGATCTGGCGGGTGGCACGGCCGATGCGGGTCCGGAACCGGCGTCGGCGGTGGCCTCGTGCGGGTGCACCGGCATGCCGGGACCGACCTTGTTCAGGCCCTCGATGATCAACCGGTCGCCGGCTTTCAGGCCACTCTCGACCAGCCAGCGATCGCCGATCGTGCGCGTCGCGACCAGCGTGCGGAGCTCGACCTTGTCGTCGGGGCCGACCACCATCGCCGTCGCGTTGCCCTTGGGATCGTGGGACACCCCGCGCTGCGGCGCGAGGATCGCGTTCTGATCGATCGCCTCGTCGAGCACGGCGCGCACGTACATCCCGGGGAGCAGCGTGGCGTCGGGGTTGGGGAACTTCGCTCGCAGGGTGACCGTGCCGGTCGCGGCGTCGACCGCGACCTCGGCGAACTCGAGCGTGCCCGCGTGCGCGTAGGTCGTGCCGTCGGGGAGCACCAGCTTGACCTCGGTCGAGCCGGCCTCGAGCTTGCCGGCCTCGAGTTGCGAGCGCAGCCGCAGCCGCTGCTCGGTGGACTCGACGACGTCGGCATAGATCGGATCGAGCGAGCGGATGGTCGCCAGCGGCGCCGGCTGGTTGGCGGTGACCAGTGCCCCGACGGTGACCGCCGACGTTCCGATGCGGCCGGCGATCGGCGCGCGGATCGACGTGTACGCGAGGTTGATCCGAGCCGCCTCGAGGGCGGCCGACTTCTGTGCGACGTTCGCGGTCGCCTGCTGGTGCGCGAGTCGTGCGTCGTCGGCGGCCTGCTGCGCGACGCCCTGGATTCCGAGCAGGCTCGCGTAGCGTTGGTCCTTGAGCTTGGCGGCCTCGAGCGAGCTCTTCGCGCTCGCGAGATCGGCCTGGGCGCCGAGGAACGCCGCCCGGTACGGCGCGGAGTCGATCTGGTAGAGCACCTGGCCGGCCTTGACCTCGGCGCCTTCCTGGAACAGCCGCGACTTCACCACACCGGTGATCTGCGGACGCACCTCGGAGGTCAGCGCCGCGACCGTGCGTCCGGGAAGCTCGGTCTTGAGGGCGACGTGCTCGGTCGCGAGCGTCACCACGGTGACATCGGGTGGCGGTCGCTGACCACCACCACCACCGCCACCGGGAGGCGCCTTTTCTTTGCACGCGGTCGCGCACACCAACAGCGCGACGAAGCAGGGAATGCGCACGCGCTTCGGATACCACCTCGGAGATTCGCCGACACGCCGGTTCGGGTTGCAAAGTGTTGCGTTCGTGCCGAAACCGGTTCGACCGCGGGACGCTCGCACCGCGACGCCCTGCGACCTCGCACGTGCCGCAGGGGATTGCCTCCTCGAAGGCGCCTTCGAGGACACCTTGAGTTGCGTTCGCCATCCATGTCAGGTGGGCGTGGTACCGCTGGGCCGTGAGTCGGAACCCGGCCGAGACGCCGCTGATGCGGCAGTACCTCGACATCAAGGACAAGCATCCGGATGCGGTGCTGTTCTTCCGGCTCGGCGATTTCTACGAGATGTTCTTCGAGGACGCGGTGCTCGGGTCGCGGCTCCTCGATCTCACCCTCACCACCCGCGACAAGGGGCGCGAGGACGCGGTGCCGATGTGCGGCGTCCCGCATCACGCGGCGCGCGGCTACATCGCCCGGCTGACCGAGCTCGGTCACAAGGTGGTGCTGTGCGAGCAGGTCGAAGATCCGAAGGTGGCCAAGGGGCTGGTCAAGCGCGAGGTCGTTCGCATCATCACGCCGGGCATCGTGCTCGACGACGAGGTGCTCGATCCCAAGATCCCGCGCTACGTGGTCGCGCTCGCGCTCGCTCCCAAATCCAAGCCCGTGGCCGCCAAGGCCGGCGCGGCCAGGACCAAGCCGGCGGGCAAGACGTCGCGCGCGAAGGCCCCGGCGTTCGCGCTCGGCACGCTCGACGGCACGTCGACCAGCAGCGACCGCCGGCCGGTCGACAGGTCGCACGGAGATATCTGTGGACTCGCGTACCTCGATGTCACCACCGGCGAGCTCGGCGCGACCGAGCTCCCGCTCGCCGCGGTGGTCGACGAGCTGGTGCGGATCGCGCCGCGCGAGGTGGTGTGCGCGCCCGAGCTCCTCGCCGAGCGCTCGCGGCTCGCGCCGGTGCGCGCGCGCTACAAGCTGCCGTGGAACGCGGCGTCGATCCCCGACGACGATGCCCGCGCCGCGCTCGGCTCGCTCTGGAGCCGGTCGATCGACGAGCGAGGCGACGCCGCGCGCGACGACGCACCGAAGAAGACCTCGAACAAGAAGCCCGAGCCGGTCGACTTGACTCACCACCCGCTCGCGACCCGCGCGGCCGCGACCGTGGTGGCGTACGCGCGCTCGACGCAGCCCACCGGGAGCCTGCCGATCGCGCAGCTACGGCTGTACGCGCCGGGCGACAGCGTGGTGCTCGACGAGGCGGCGATCGCCAACCTGGAGCTCGTCGAGACTCTCATCGGTCGCCACAAGCAGGGATCGCTGCTCGAGGTCATCGATCGCACGGTGACGGCGCCGGGTGGGCGAATGCTGCGGCGGTGGTTGCTCTATCCGCTGGTCGACGTCGCGGCGATCCGCCGGCGCCAGGATGCGGTGGCATGGCTGGTCGAGCGCCCCGCGCTGTGCGACAGCATCCAGCAGGCGCTCGCGCGGATCTCGGATCTCGAGCGCCTCGCCGGCAAGGCCTCGCTCGGTGTCGCGACGCCGCGCGACCTCGGACGACTCCGCGATGCCCTCGCGCACCTGCCGTCGCTGATCGAGCTGGTGCGCTCCGGGCACGACGCGTTTTCCAACCTCGAACCGCTGCCGAAGTTGCTCGATCTCGCCGCGTGCACGCATCGCGCGCTGCCGGCGCTCGCCGAGCGACTCGGCAAGGCGCTGGTCGACGAGCCACCGTCGTTGCTCAAGGAAGGCGGCGTGATCCGCGAGGGCTACGACGACGGGGTCGACGAGTGTCGCCGTCTCGCCGATGGCGGCAAGGAAGCGATCCTCACGATCGAGGAGCGCGAGCAGAAGCGCAGCGGCATCCCGAGCCTCAAGGTCCGCTACAACCGCGTGTTCGGGTACTACATCGAGGTCACCAAGACGCACCTCGCGCGCGTGCCCGAGGAGTACATCCGCAAGCAGACGATCGCGAACGGCGAGCGGTTCGTGACCGCCGAGCTCGCCGAGCTCGAGCGCAAGGTGATCGCGGCCGAGGAGACCCTCGCGACGCGCGAGGCGGAGCTGTTCCGGACCGAGGTCGGTGCGGTGGTGGCGTGCGCGCGCGAGATCGCCACCGCCGGTGCGGCGATCGCGGTGCTCGACGCGTGCGCGTCGCTGGCCAAGGTGGCCGCGTCGCGCGGGTACTGCCGCCCGGTCGTCGACGACACCACGCACCTCGAGATCGTCGACGGTCGCCACCCGGTGATCGAGGCGATGCTGCCCGACCACACGTTCGTTCCCAACGATTGTCAGCTCGATCCCGAAGATCCGGACGACGCCACCCAGCTCGTCCTGATCACCGGGCCCAACATGGCGGGCAAGTCGACGTACATCCGCCAGGTCGCACAGATCGTGCTGCTCGCGCAGATCGGCAGCTTCGTGCCGGCGGCGTCGGCCACGATCGGACTGTGCGACCGGGTGTTCACGCGGGTCGGGGCCGCCGACAACCTGTCGCGTGGCGACTCGACGTTCATGGTCGAGATGCGCGAGACCGCCTCGATCCTCTCCAAGGCGACCCGGCGCTCGCTGGTCGTGCTCGACGAGGTCGGGCGCGGCACGTCGACGTTCGATGGCGTGTCGATCGCGTGGGCGGTGTGCGAGCACCTGCACGATGGCATCGGTGCACGCACGCTGTTCGCCACGCACTATCACGAGCTGGTGGCGCTGGCGGAGACCCGCCCGCGGATCCGCAACGTCTCGGTGGCGGTCCGCGAGCACGCCGGCGAGATCGTGTTCTTGCGCCGCGTGGTGTCGGGCGGCGCCAACAAGAGCTACGGCATCGACGTCGCGCGACTGGCCGGGCTGCCGGGCTCGGTGATCGCGCGGGCGCGCGAGATCATGCGCCAGCTCGAAGGTGGCTCGTTGGACGGGCGGTCGACCCAGCTCTCTCTGATGTCCCGACAAGAGGGGACCGTCGGCGAGTCCGAGCTCGTCCGGCGACTGGCGACCATCGATCTTGATCGCACCACCCCGATCGAAGCCCTCCAGATCCTGGCCGAGCTCCGAAACCTCGTTTGAGATCGTGTACGTGCACGTGCACGTGCGCGCACACGAAGACGTTCGCGCGCGCCGTCCGACGTCCCCCTACCAATTTGTGGGTCCGCGCCCCCAACCCGCGATCGATCGGGGGTCAGAGGCCGTTGACTCCCGCCGATGAAGCCAACGATGTCGAGCGGTTGGACTTGGCGCGGAGATTGTACTAATCGCCGGTCACTGAGGAGGAACCCGTGAAGCGAATCAATCATATCGGCTTCGGAGCCGCACTGATCGCCGCCAGCAGCATGCTGGCGTGTGGTGGGAGCGACGACTCTGGACCGCTCGGGAGCATCGATTCCCTCGTCATCCTGCAGCGGCCCGCTCGCAACGATACGGGTGACATCTTCCAGTACGCCTCGTACGTGCCGGGGGCGCGGCTTGTAAAGCTGACGCCACCGACCGCGGACGGGACGCTCGAGACCCTGTTCCCGTCCGACCAGCTGCTCGCTGGCGCGGACGCGGCGATGTACCAGGACGTCGACATCTCGAGCTACGACATCTCGTTCGACGCCAAGCAGATCGTGTTCTCCGCGCGCACGAGTCAGACGACGCACTACGGCCTGTACGTGCTGACGCTGGCCGACGGGTCGGTGGATCCACTGCCGGTCGATCCGGGACGTGACTACACGAACCCGATCTGGCTGCCCGGCGACAAGATCATGTTCAACACGAACCTCGCCGTCCAGGAGGACGACGGGGCGGGTGGACTGGTCGAGGCCAAGCAGCACGTCGACGAGTACGAGCGTGGCAAGACCATCCAGATCGGACGGATCAACGCCGACGGTACCGGCGAGGAGCTCGGACCGCGCAACCTCTCTCACCGCACGTTCCCCGCGCTGTCGTCCGACGGCCGCGTGATCTTCACCCAGTGGGACCACCTCGGACCGGAGAACTCCGGCCACCTCATGTACATGAACCCGGACATGTCGGACCTCCGCGAGGCGTTCGGCAAGGAAGGCACCGGTGCCTCGAACTCCACGCTCAAGGCGCAGGAGATCAGCCCCGGACGCTTCATCGCGATCGCGACCTCGCGTGACCGCACGCTGCAGTCGGGTGCGCTCATCGACGTTCGCCTCGGCACCGTCGTCGACAACGACGGCGTGGTCAGCGCCTACGACAAGCAGTCCGAGGCGCGCGCGACCTTCCACCTGCTGACCGCGGACGTGCCGCTCGATCGCGAGCCCAGCGCGGACACCATCGGTCGCTACTACGACGCGTTCCCGCTCGACGCCAAGGACGCGCCGGACCTGCTCGTGTCGTGGGCCGACGGCCCCGTCGAGTCCGAGGTCCTCGGCCTCGCCAACAAGAAGGCGAATTTCGGCGTCTACCTGTTCGACTCGGCGCGCGGCACCCGCCTGCCGATCCTCGACGACCCGAACATGTGGGACATCTTCGCGCGCCCGCTGCAGACGCGCACGGCGCCGCCGATCATCGCGTCGGCGTTCGACCCCGACTTCGGCAACACCGCCCTGATCGGCGCGCTCAACACCTACGACACCACGATCGCCAACTTCCAGCAGGGCCAGATCTACGGTGTTCGCGTCCAGGAAGGCTTCTCGTCGGAGGAGGGCTTCCCGCGGATGTTCGGCACCACGATGTTCGAGGGTCAGGCGAACCTCGGCGTCGCGCCGCTCGCCAACGACGGTTCGTGGCTCGCCAAGGTCCCGGCCAACGTGCCGCTCCACCTCCAGGCCATCGACAAGTTCGGTATGGCGATCCAGAACGAGCCCGTGTGGTTCTCGGCTCGCCCCGGCGAGTCGCGGGTGTGCGGTGGTTGCCACGAGGATCGTGCCACCACCACCAACGTCAACCCCGGCCAGCTGCAGGCGTTCGCCATCGGTGCCTCGGACCTCAAGAGCACCATCGCTCGCCCCGATCGCATGTCGCTGGACTTCTCGCGTGACAACATCACCGGCGTTGCCTGGGACAAGGCGCTGCAGCCGATCTTCAACACCAAGTGCGTGAGCTGCCACAACGCCACCTCCACCATCCCGGGGCTGTCGAGCTACACGATCACCGACCCCGCGACCGGCGACTCGATCACGATCAACTTCGACCTCTCCGACACGATGCTGAATCTCCAGAGCGGAAGCATCGACCTCGGCTCGTGGCCGGCCTCGTACATCTCGATGGCGGGTCCCGACATGGAGGCCATCGAGCGTGGCAACCTGGTCATCAGCGGCGACTTCAAGGTCTACATGGAGCCGCAGAACTCGCGTGGGTCGGCCGCCATCGTGGCGCTCAACCCGATGGTCCAGTTCCCGAACCAGGACCCCAACGTCCGCGCGTTCCCGGGCGTTGGCCACATGGCAGAGCAGGGACAGCCGGAGCTGACGCCGGACGAGATGTACGCCTTCATCCTCGCCGCCGACATGGGCGTCAACTTCTACGCCCGCGAGAACAACCCCGGGTTGGCCACCTACTAGCGGACACCGCGGAGCTAAAGGAGACATCCCATGAAGAACATCGGTATCAAGTTCGCCGCGGTCGCTCTCACCTGCATCGTCGGCGCCGCCCCCGCGGTCGCCGGTAAGGGTGGAAGCGCTGCTGCTATCCGCGACGCCATCGCGTCGCACTCGCAGGACGCTGTCCTCG
This sequence comes from uncultured delta proteobacterium, assembly GCA_963772655.1. Lineage (GTDB taxonomy): Bacteria > Myxococcota_A > Polyangia > Haliangiales > Haliangiaceae > JABFXX01. Next base: position 1,486,009 of record CAVYYE010000002.1, on the reverse strand, counting down.
CCGAGGTCGAGCGTGCCGAGTCGCTGATCTGCGGCGACTGCGTCACCCTCATCACCGGCCTCACCACCGACAACCGCTACGCCGTCCGCGAGGTCGCTGCGTGGTGGATCGCGCGGCGCCCGGGGCTGGCGAAGCAACTCGCGACCGGGTTCAAGACCGACCTGGTCAGCGGCGATTCGATCTCGGTTCGCAACGCGGCCGACTTCCTCGGATCGGCGCGGACGTTCGATGCGCTGCCCCAGCTGCGCACGGCCATTCACCGCAGCGACCTCACCGCGGAGGCGAAGATCGCCATCGTGCGCTCGGTGAAGGTGCTCGCCAACCTCGGCGGCAACGAGGTGCTCACCACCGCGATGACCGACGCCGACGCTGGCGTGCGGGCCGAAGCGGTGCGGGCATGGCGCGAGATTCGCGGTCAGCGAACCGCGCAGCCGGTCGTCGGCATGCTGAGCGACGCCGACGCGACGGTCCGCGCCGAGGCGGCCACGGTGCTCGGTGGTATGAGGATCACCGCCGGTGTCGGTGCGCTCGAGCAGCTGGTGGTGAACGACCCCAGCCCGCTCGTTCGCAAGAACGCGGCGTGGGCGCTCGGCAAGCTCGGCCAGAGCTCGTCGCGGGCGGCGCTGACCACGGCCTCGAACGACAAGAGCCGCTTCGTGCAACTGACGGCACGCGCGGCGCTGGCCTCGATCCGCTGATCGCAACGCGCAAGACTTACGCGTGACCTGCGCCGCGTTCCCGACGGGGAACGCGGCATTTTGCTTATTCCAGGGGTACCATGATCGACATGAAGCTGCGGGGATGCGTCTTCGTCGCCACCCTCCTTGCCGGAGTCGGTGGCTCGCTCGCGGCATGCGGTGACTCGCCGCAAGGTCGTACCTACTTCGAGCGCACGATCGAGCCGATCCTGCGCGAGAAGTGCGTCGGTAACACCAGCGGCTGTCACGCGATCAACCGGGATGCCCTCACCGGTGTCGAGGATCCGTTCGCGATCGTCGCGGGCAACCTCGACGTGACGACGTTCGAGAACGTCCAGAAGCGCCGCGACACGTTGACCCCGTTCGGCGCGTTCCCGTATCCGCTGTTGCTGATCAAGGCGGTCGGTCCGGGCAAGCTGAGCTTCGACTACCAGGGACAGCTGCGTCCGATCGACGTCCAGCACTCCGGCGGTGGCGTGATCGAGGTCGGCTCGGATGCCTACTTCACGTTGCAGACGTGGCTCGACAACGGGGCCACCGAGAACGGCCTGCGTTCGCCGAGCCCGCCGGTGACTGGCACCGGCAACTGCACGCCGGACATCCCCGCCGGCTTCGACGCCAACGCGGCGATGGCCGAGTCCGGCTTCACCGCGTTCAAGCTCAACATCGAGCCGATCATCAAGGAGCACGGGTGCGATGCGGGGAGTTGCCACGGTGCTCCACAATCGGACTTCTTCCTGAGCTGCGGCGATTCCGACCCCCAGATCGCGTTCAACTACACCCAGGCGCACGCGTTCGTGCACGACACCGGCATGCCGGGCGCGCCCCAGGTGCTCGATTCGCAGCTGTTGCGCGTGCCGCTGGCGGCCGGCGCCGGTGGTCGCGGACACACCGGTGGCGACCAGTTCGCGTCGGTCGACGACGACGAGTTCAAGACCCTCCAGCAATGGGCCGAGAGCGTGGGCGAGGTGAAGTTCGGTGAGGGCGATCCGTTGCGGACGTTCTTCGCCGACAACGTGCAGCCGATCTTCGTCGAGCGTGGCTGTCAGTTCCAGGCGTGCCATAGCCCGCAGTCGACCAACGACTTCAACCTGCGCAGCGGCTCGGTCGGATTCTTCTCGACGATCGCGCTCGAGAAGAACTACGACCAGCTCCGCAACGAGTTCATGGCGCTCGAGTTCCCCGACGCGCGCCGCGGACGCGCCGTCGCCAAGACCATCCTCGACGACGATCCGCGCCTGCCGAGCGGCGTGCTCGGCATCGTTCACCGCGGCGGTCCCGTGCTCGACACGCCGGGACCGACCAGTGCCTCCGATCCGGCGACGTGTCCGGCGCACCCGTTCGATCCGCAGACCACACCGACCACGCCGTTCTGCATCATCCAGGAGTGGGTGGCGCGCGAACGCGACGCGCTGATCGCCAACGGTCAGGCGACCGACTTCGGCACCACCGGTGCGCAGATCGTGTTCGTCAACCGGCCCGCCGCCTCGACCGGCGCCGGCCGTCTCGAGTTCGACACGTTCGAGGGTGGGGCGGACCTGCTCGCGGTCAACGCCACGTTCGACGCGCTCGGTAACCTCACCAACACGCCGATCGATATCGGCGGTGCGACCAACATCTCGGCGGGGTGCCCGGGGCTCGCCGGCGGCGGCGACATCCAGTACCCCAACGTCGCGCCCGACGGCGATCGCGTGGTGTTCGCGGCGCGCGCGTCGGCCGCCGAGCCGCTCGGCGTGTTCGTGACTAGTCTGGCCAACGGCGGCTGCCAGCGCGTGACACCCGCAGACCCCGACTCCAACGGGCTCAAGGTCCACAACTTCGATCCGGTGTTCTCGCCCGACGGCGAGTACATCGTGTTCGCGTCGACGCGCGGCAAGCCCGGCACCGGCGCGGTGCTGTCGCGCAAGCGGTTCCTCCCACAGTCCGATCTGTGGCGGGTCAAGATCAACGGGCTCTCCGCCGATCAGGGCACGTACGAGCAGATGACCTTCCTCTCCAACTCGGAGGTCACGCCGGACTTCATGCGCGAAGGCCGGGTCACGATGACCACCGAGAAGGCGAGCGATGGCTTCTACCAGCTGTCGGGCCGTCGCATGAACTGGGACCTCACCGACTACCACCCGCTACTCGCACAGCGAAAGGAGTCGCGGTTCATCGATCCGACGATGAACGACCTGACCTCGACCCACCCGTCGATCGGGTTCTCGTCCGCGACCGACGTCGTCGAGTCGAGCGACGGTGACTTCCTGCTGATCCTCTCCGACGTCGATCCCGACACCGGTGCGCCCGCCACCCCCGGCGCCGCTGGTGCACTCGCGATCTTCAACCGCAGCATCGGACCGTTCGAGCAGGGCCGAAACGATGTCGGCTACCTCAAGTCGCTGCGCGTGCTCGACGGCGATCGCGGCTATCGCCGTCCGCGGATCCTGCCCGACGGGCGGCTCATGGTGTCGTACGCGCCCAACGCGAGCGCCGGTGCGTTCCAGATCGTGACGTTCGATCCCCGGACGCTGTCGCGGTCGCCGCTCCTCACGGGCGGTACCGGGGCGCAGGTCGATGCCGTGCTCGCGTACGCGCATCCGCCGCGCGAGCTCTACCTCAACCGCCGCCAGCTCGTGTTCGGCGGGTCGACGGCCGGCTCGGGAGATGCCGTGCTCTACATGCCCGACGCGCCGATGGTGTTCACCGTGCTCGTCGCGAACCTGCGGCGCGGGCGCCCGCTCGACGACTTCTCTCGGGCGAAGTTCCTCGCTGTCTACTCGGAAGGCGAGTGTCCGGCGGGCACGTGCAGCCCCAACACCGGCTCGATCTTCCAGCAACGCGCGTTGCTCGGCAAGGTGCCGCTCGCCGACGACGGCTCGGTGAAGGCCATGCTGCCGAGCGGTACGGGGCTGGTCTTCGAGCTCCAGGATGGCGACGGCAATCCCGTCGTGACGATGGGCGAAGAGCATCAGTTCGGACCCGGCGAGCGCATGTCGATGGGTGTGCCGAGGACGCTGTTCGACGCCGTGTGCGGTGGCTGCCACGGCGCGGTCACGGCTCGCGAGGTCGACGTCACGGTGACACCCGACGCGCTGACCGGCGCTTCGCAGTCGATCAGCCGCGAGCAGGCACCGCAGACACCGCAGTAGGTAGTCCGTCCCGATGGCGCCGCAGCGCGTGGCGCCGCCCGAACAACAAGAAAGGCCGCGAAGGAGCATCTCCTCGCGGCCTTCGCGGTTGGCGGTTCGTGACTACTTGTGCCGGCCGCCGCCGCCGGTCGCGTTGATGACGGAGTCGACGGCGTTGGAGTTCTGCTTGACGTCCATCTGCGTCGAGTCGTCGGTCTCGACGACCGCCTTGATGATCGGCGAGGTGCCCTTCTTCTTCGGCGCCCGCTCGGCACGGAGCGCGAGCACCTGGTGCCGCACGTTGGGATCCTCGATCGCGAGGATCAGCGCCGTGTAGGTGCGCAGCTTGTCGAGCGCGCGGACCTCGAAGTTATCGGCGGTCCACGTGATCTTGCCGGGCTCGACGGCGCCGGGGCCGTACTTGCCCTCCATCACCGCCTTGAACGTCGCGAAGTTGCGCTTGTCGACGGGAAGGATCGAGACGTCGATCGACAGCGCCATCTTCCACAGCTTGCCCTGATAGAAGAAGAAGAACCGGCGCTGGTTCTTGCCGTCCTTGTTCTCCCACCGGTCGAGCATCGACTCGTTGGTGTCGTGGGCGAACTCGCCCTCGATGATCGACACGTCCCAGCCGTTGGCCTGGCGGCCCTTGAACTCGATGTAGCTCTTCTTGACCCGCGCGAGCTCGACGCGCTTTTCCTGACGCAGGTGATCCTTGCGCGAGATGTCCTCGGTCGCGCGGATCTTCTCGTCGTAACGCTGGTCGACCTGCTTCGCCAGGACCTTGAGGACCTGGTTCTTGGTCATCCCGAACTTGAAGCCGCCGAGCAGCTCGGCGAGGACCTTCTTCTTCGCCGCCGAGACCCGGACGATCTTCTTCTTGGGCGGCGGCCGACGCTTCACCCGTTTGCGGGCGGCGTGGGGCTTCGCGAGGACGGTGCCTGTCGAGATCGTGCCGAATGCGAGCGCAGCGACGAGCAAGAATTTGATGCGGTGCATGGGGTTCCCTTCTAGACGCGCCAACCGCGACAGAGATTCATCACGGGTGCGCAGCCCCGCCTGACAAGATGACACGACGCGCGATCACTCACATGAACCACGTGAACTTGGTGCTCTTGTTGGCTTCGGTGGACATCCGGCGCTGGAGGTCGTTGCCCTCCTCGATCAGCCCCTTGGTGGACTTGCCCTTCTCGGTCTTGCCGCGGAGCAGCTCGTACAACGTGCGCAACCGGCGCTGGTAGTAGGCCTCCGAGGCCATCCCACCGGCACCCTTGATCAGCGAGTCGCGGATGGTGTTGTCGAGGAGCGGGAGGATCTTCTTGGTCGGGACGCTGTCGTTGCCGGGGCTCGCGATGTCGCCCTTGTTGAGGATCGGCGCGCCGATGTCGGTGCGATAGGCGACCCCGCTCGGTGACTCGCCCTCGCTGCAGTGCGCCACCGGCGTTTTCCCCGCGCCGCAGAACAGACCGCCGAGCTCGACCAGCTTCGCGCCGAATGGGACGTTGGTGTCGGCATCGGTGGGGGCCTGGATCAGGATCGCGTAGCGGAGCTGACCCTGGAGCGGCGCGTTCTCCGAATCCTTGAGCGCGGCCGCGTCCATCTTCTCCTTGCTCTTGGCGTAGACGTTGTTGAGCGCGGTCGCCGCCTTCTCGTGCGTGTCGATCAGCGCCTTGACCTCGGCGACACCGGCGTAGAACTTGATCGTCGAGCCGGCGACGTCGGGCGGAAGCCCGCGTGCGAACGACAACAGCGTCTGCTCCTTGGCGTCGAACTTGAGCTTGCCGGCGAGCGCCGACAGCTTCTGGTCGAAGTCGTGGTCGGGACGGAATCCGTTCTTGGTGCGCTCCTCGTCGAGCAGCGTGTCGATCGACGACAGCGTCTTCTTGACGCCGACGATCGACCACGGCTTGCCCTTGTCGCCGAGCATCTCCTTCGCGCCCTCGATACCCTCGTTGTGGCGGTTCGCGTTCGAGCCGATCTTGCCGAGGGCGAGACCGATCACGAGTGCGAGCGCGGCGGGGATCGCGATCTTCGCGATCGTGGCACCGGTCGACTTCTGGCCGACGTGCTCGACGGGATTGCCGTCGTTCACGATCACGATCTCGGGAGCGCGCTGGACCGTGCCGACCGCGGCCATCGCGTTCATCGCGCCGAACGGATCGTCGGCGGCGTTGGGAATCGCGGGAGCGGCCGGTTGCTGCGACGCGGGCTGCTGCATGCCGGGAGGAGGCGGCAGGTTCAATCCCGGCGGTGCCACGACGCCGTTGCTCGGCCGCGTGCTGCTGGTTTGCCCGGTCGTGGGACCTGCACCACCTTTTTTCAGGCCGAGGCGCGCCTTGAGATCGCTGATGTCACGGCTGCCGGTTCGTTTCGAATCACTCAAGGAACGTTCCTCCGTTCGTCGCGAGAGCTTAGGGACCAGGTCCCTCGAGTGTCAAGGATGCCCGTGAGTTGGCGGAGTTGCGAGGAACTCGCGGTCGCTGTCGACGGATGGCTACAGCTCCACGAGATCGTGAAAAGCGGGTCACAGTCGCCCGAAAAGGGTGATCTCGGGGCGACTGTAAGACTTCGGAATCGCCATCGTTTCTCTGACAACGAAGCCGTGGTCATGCTGGCCCGACGAGTGCACACTAAACCAGATCGTAAACTCAGGCGTCCTTAAGGCGTCATCGACAGTTGCGAACCAAGACGAAAGGCTAACCCGTGAACCGTCGCCTACCCCTCCTCGCCGTCCTCGGCCTCGCCTCGCTCGGGCTTCTGGCCAGCTCGGGCACCGCCGATGCTGGCCGGTACCGTTTCAGCGGCGGCGGACACGTTCACGCACGGATCGGCGGCAGCTTCCACGCGCGTGTCGGTGGGGGCGTGTCGGTGCGGTTCTCGCGTCCGGCCTATCGTTCGTACAGCCGTCCGTGGTTGAGGAACCACCGGTGGGGCGTCCGCGGTCACATCTACGTCGGCCCGCGTCGCCACTACGCGTACTACCCGCGCACCTACTACTACCCGCGCTACTACTACTACTACCGCCCGGTGCCGTCGTACTACGGCGTGTACTCGCAGAGCTACTACCCGGTCCAGCCGGCGGCGACGACCACGGCACCCGTCGCGGTGGCCGAGCGGCCGCCGCTTCCGAAGCTCGGCGTCGGTCTGTTCGCCGGTGGTGCGGCGGTCGAGGGTACCGACGGTGCGAGCACCAAGGACTCGAACGACGTCGGTCTCCTCGGTCGGCTGCGCCTGACCACGGGTCTCCTCGTCGAGGCCGAGATTGGCAAGACCTCCTACCAGAACGATCTGCGCGTCGATCGCCGGATTGGTGGCTCGCTGGTCTACGAGTTCGGCGCCTACAACAAGCTGGCGCCCTACGTCCTCGCCGGACTCGGCGTGCAGCAGGCCGAGGTCGGTGACAACCAGTACACCACCACCCAGGATTTCGGCGAGCTCGGCGTCGGTCTCCGCTACGCACTCAGCGAGCACCTCCACGTGCTGTTCGACGTCCGCGCCGGTAGCCGAGCCACCCGCTCGAGCGATGCGATGCCGAACACCGACGTCGCGACCCGCCAGGTCACGCCGCCGAGCGCGTCGAGCAACGACAACGAGAACTACACGCGGGCCCGGCTCGCGGCGGTCCTGATGTTCTGATTCTTCTCTGTCTGGTCTTCTTCGTCTGGTCTTCTTCTTGGTGGAAGGCGGTCACCCTCGGGTGGCCGTCTTGCTTTTCGGTTCGGGATTTTCGGAGACGGTTGCCGATCGTCCCGTTCGCGCGCGGGCCGGCATTTTCGGCTATTTTGTCGATCCATGGTCGAGCAGCGCCACGTCGTGGCCGCGGACGGGACACGCATCGGCTATCAGATAGCCGGTCGCGGACCGGCCGTGGTGCTCGCCAACGGCCTCGGTGGGACCTATCTCGCGTTCAAGCACCTGTACGCCGCGCTCGACGGCTACTCGACGATCTGCTGGGACTACCGCGGGCTGTACACGTCGTCGGCGCCGGCCGATCCGCACGCCAACACCATGGGGCACCACGTCGATGACCTCCGCGCGATCCTCGCGGCCGAGGGCATCGAGCGCTACGTGCTCGTGGGCTGGTCGATGGGCGTCCAGGTCGGGTTCGAGGCGATCAAGCGCGACCGTGCGCGCGTGCGGGGCCTCTACGCGATCAACGGGACCTACGGCCACGCGTTTCATACCGTGATGGGATCGCGTCTCATGGGGCAGGTGATCCCGATGCTGCTCAAGCTGATCAAGGCGCAGGCGCACCTGGTCGGTCGCGCGACCAAGCGGGTCGCGGGCTCGGATGCGCTGATCGGCGCGATGAAGCGCGTCGGGCTCGTGTCCCAGACCATCGATCTCGACATCTTTCGCCAGGTCGCCGCCGGGTTTCAGGACATCGACTGGGTGATCTACTCCGACCTGCTGGCGCGGCTCGACGAGCACGACGCCGAGGACGTGCTGCCGACGATCGACGTGCCGGTATCGATCGTGACCGGTGACAAGGATCTGATGACACCTCCGTCGACCGCCGAGCACATGCACCGCATGATCCCGAGCTCGCGGCTGGTCGTGATCGAGGGCGGTACGCACTACACGCCCGTCGAGTACCCCGAGATCCTCGTCGACGAGCTCGGACGTTGGCTCGACCGCGTGCCGGGATGGGAGCGCGCGGCGTGAACGTGGAGTGCCCCGAGTGCCACCAGGAAGTACTCGACATCGACGTCAAGTGCCCGCACTGCGACACGCCGCTCGCGGCCACCGGCGCGCACAAGATGATCGGCCAGACCATGCTCGGCCAGTACGAGCTGGTCGAGGTCCTGGGGCAGGGCGGCATGAGCGTGGTGTTCAAGGGCCGTCACCAGCTGACCGACCAGGCGGTCGCGCTCAAGATCCTGCCGCCCGAGCTCGCGGCCCATAGCCAGGTCAAGTCGCGGTTCCTCGAGGAGGCCAAGGCGCTCGCGGCACTCGATCATCCCAACATCGTCCACCTCTACAACTTCGGGCAGGAGAACGGCTACTTCGTGCTCGCGATGCAGTTCGTCGAGGGCGTGACCTGGGAGCGCATGATCCTCGAGGCCGGCAAGCTCGACTGGCGGCCGTCGTGCCGGATCGCGTGCGACGTGCTGCGCGCGCTCGAGTACGCGCACGGCCGCGGCGTCATCCATCGCGACATGAAGCCGTCGAACGTGCTGGTGCGCGCACATGACGGTTCGGCGACGGTGATGGATTTCGGGATCGCGAAGATGACGACGTCGACCCGGCTGACCGCGACCGGGCAGACGATGGGGACGGTGCGGTACATGTCGCCCGAGCAGGTGCGCGGCCAGGAGGTCGACCCCCGCACCGACATCTATTCGCTGGGCGCCACCCTCTACGAGTCGGTGACCGGCGACACCCCGTTCGACGGCGCGACGCACTTCGAGATCATGACCAAGCACCTGTCGGACCCGCCGAAGCGGCCGTCGGTGATGGGCATCGCGATGCCGACGCAGGTCGAGGACGCGATCATGCGGTGCCTCGCCAAGCGCGCCGAGGATCGCTTCGAGAGCCCGCGCGCGATGCGCAAGATCCTCGAGGCCGCGTTGCGGGCCTCCGACCCGGGCCTGGTCGACACCCAGCGCGTCAGTGGCAGCGTGCTGTCCGAGGTGCGGTCGTCGATGACCCCGCGTCCCGAGCGTCCGAGCGACGCCGCCAGCAAGCGACCGAGTGCGCGGAGGATCGCGACCGCGAACGAGCTCGGCGAGTCCGGTCCCGACCTCGAACCGCCGGTGCGTCGTCGTTCGCCGTGGCCGTGGCTCGCGCTCGCGCTGCTCGTGTTCGCGGGTGGGGCCGTCGCCCTGGTGCTCGTGATGCGCGGCGCGGGATCGACGAAGGACGGGGGACCGTTCGCCGCGCTGTCGCTGCAGCCGGCGGTCACGGTCGACGGCCTGCGCGTGATCACCGACGGCAGCGTCGATGCGAGCTCCGTGGCGAGGTCCTACCGCGACGCGTTCGCGGCCGCGCAGAAGCGCGTCGACGACGGGCTCGCAGCGAAGCACGAGTCGCCGGCGACGCTGCACAGTCCGGCGGAGGAGCTGTACGCGGTGCCGCAGTCCGCGCTGTGCATGAAGAGCGCGTACGTCGCCGACGACTTCATTCCGAAGCACTGCGACACCGCCCTGTACGCGATCTCCCAGGGCGGGCGAACCGGCGGCAAGGCGTTCCGGATCTACGTGGTGTCGTCGCGGATCGAGGACGGTCTGAGATCGGCGGTGGGTGACATCGTGTGCTCGGCGAAGGCGCGCCCCGACCAGCGCGACATCTTGATCTGCGATCTCGCGCGGGGAACGCGGTGACCCGGGACGTTGACAACCCCGCGAGAACCCAAGAATAATCGGCGGCGGAGGCAGGCATGTCGCGCACCGTAATCACCGCGGTCGTGGGGGTGGTCATCGCCACGTTGACCGCCATCGCGTTCCTGATCTCGAACGTCGGTTTCAAGGATCGCGTGCGCCAGCGCGCTGACGCCCAGCTCAACCGCGCGTATCAGGTCGTCCAGCGTCTTCACCAGCTCGAGGGTGTCGAGGTCTCGAACATCGCCGAGCGCATGGCGGCCCGTCCCGAGTTCATCACCGCGATCCATGCCGAGGGCGAGTCGGAGCGCAGCAACCAGGCCCGGCTCGGGTTCCAGCAGTTCATGGCGTCCGACAAGCTGGGCGCGCAGAAGCCCGACATCGCCGCGCTGGTGTCGCACGACGGCAATCTGGTCGCGATGTACGAGGTCTCGTCGATCACGCCGAGCGAGTGGCGCAACGACGCCAAGAACGTGTCCAACCCGACCGAGAAGCCGACCGTGATCCCGGCGCTCAACGTCGTGCTCGGCCGGCGGGTGATCGTGAGCGATTTGTGGAACAACAAGGGCACGCTGATGAAGATCGGCGTCGCTCCGATCATCGACGTGGCGGCGGAGGATCCGGAGATGCCGATCGGCGCGATCGTGGTCGCGTACGCGGTCACGGCCAAGAGCGCCCAGGCCGACAAGTCGCTGCTCGGCACCGACATCGCGTACTTCGACGGCGATCGCGTGGTGGCGTCGAGCTTCGCCGGGGACACCGCAAAGACGGGCGAGCTCGGAGGGATGCTGGCCAAGGATGTGCTGAGCTCCAAGCAGACGATCTCGCTCGACGGCTCGGACTACATCGCGGCATCGGTGAAGATGCCGGGGAACGCGACCAAGCCGTTGCCCAAGGAGTACCCGCCGCCGACCGCGGGTGCGGTGGTGCTGGCGGCGGCCTCGGGGGATGGTGGTGATGGCTCGCTCGTGCTGTTCATCCTCCTGCTCGGCGGTGGCTCGCTCGCCATCGCGCTGCTCGGCATCTACCTCACGCACCGCCGGCTGGTGGCGCAGGTCGACCAGATCGAGCAGGGGGTCACCGACATCATCAACGGCAACGTCGATCGCACGTTCCGTCCGGTCGGCTACGAGCTCGACGGGCTCGCCAACGGGCTCAACGTGATGCTCGCGCGTCTGCTCGGTCGCCCCGAGCCGGGCGAGGAAGAGTTCGACGAGGACGGCAACCCGATCATCCCGGGCCGCGTCGAGTTCGAAGAGGGCGAGGACAAGCCCGCGGTCGACCCCGATCTCGCGGCCCTCACCCAGGAGTCGGAGCCCGACTACTACAAGCGCGTCTACACCGAGTACATCGCCGCGCGCAAAGGCGCCGGCGCGCCCGACGACGTGTCGTTCGAGAACTTCATCGCCAAGTTGAAGGTCAACGAGGGCAAGCTGCGGGCGCAGTACCAGTGCCGCGCGGTCCGGTTCCGGGTCGTCACCAAGGACGGCAAGGTCAGCCTCAAGCCCGTCCCGATCTTCGAGTAGCTCGTGACGGTCCAGACCGGTCTCGCGCGGCTCGCCAACGAAGGCAGCCCGCTGCTCGCCGGCCGGCGGATTGGCCTGTTGTGCAATCCGACGGCGGTCGACCCCGAGCTCGCCCATGCGATCGAGCTCCTCGGGGCGCGCTCCGACCTCGAGCTGGTGTGTCTGTTCGGTCCCGAGCACGGCGTACGCGGCGACGCGCAGGACATGATCTCGGTCGACGATCAACACGACGCGCGCTCGGGGCTGCCCGTCCACTCGCTCTACGGCTCGACCGAGGCGTCGCTCGCACCGACACCGGAGATGCTCGAGGATCTCGACGTCCTGGTCTACGACGTCCAGGACATCGGTAGCCGCTACTACACGTTCGTGTGGACGATGGTGCTCGCGATGCGCGCGTGCGCCAAGGCGGGGAAGGCGTTCTGCGTGCTCGATCGCCCGAACCCGCTCGGCGGCGTGCACGTCGAGGGGAGCGCGATCGCTTTGGGGTTCGAGTCGTTCGTCGGGCTGGTCAGCTGCCCGAACCGCCACGGCCTGACCGCTGGCGAGATCGCGCGGTGGCGGCACGCGGTCGAGGATCTCGATCTCGAGCTCGCGGTGATCGGGATGCGCGGCTGGCAACGCGACATGCGGTTCGAGCACACCGGGCTGCCGTGGGTGCTGCCGTCGCCGAACATGCCGACCTGCGACACGGCCCTGGTGTATCCGGGGATGTGCCTCGTCGAGGGCACCGAGCTGTCCGAGGCGCGCGGCACCACGCGTCCGTTCGAGCTCGCCGGTGCGCCGTGGATCGACGGCCATCGGCTGGCCTCCGAGCTCTCGGCGATGCAGCTGCCCGGCGTGCGGTTCCGTCCGGCGACGTTCACCCCGATGTTCGGCAAGCACGCGCGCACGGCGTGCGGCGGGATCCAGATCCACGTCACCAACGTCGAGACGTTCCGGCCCTACCGGACCGGCGTGGCGTTCCTCAAGGCGTGTCGCGATCAAGACCCCGAACAGTTCGCGTGGCGCACGCGCGCGTACGAGTTCGTCGACACCATCCCCGCGATCGATCTGCTCGCGGGCGATGCCACCCTGCGCGAGGGGATCGATGCCGGGGCCAGCCTCGACGAGCTCGCCGAGGCATGGCCGCGTGCCGAGGGAGCGTTTCAGGAGGAGCGGGCGGCGTACCTGCTCTACGAGGCATGACCCGCATCGCGCTGTTCGGCGGCAGCTTCAACCCGCCGCACGTCGCCCACCAGCTGGTGGCGCTCTACGTGCTCGAGACCCAGCCGGTCGACGAGCTGTGGTTCGTGCCGGTGTACGCGCACCCGTTCCACAAGGACCTCGCGTCGTACGATCACCGGGTCGAGATGTGCGAGCTCCTCGCGGCGCCGCTCGGTCCGCGCGCGAAGGTCAGCCGCGCCGAGCACGAGCTCGCACGGCGTCCGGGATTCACCTCGAGCCGTACCCTCGATCTCGTCGAGTATCTGCTCGAGACGCCCGGACGCGAGCTTCGCCTCGTGGTCGGTGCCGACATCCTCGGCGAGACCCACAAGTGGTACCGCTGGGACGACCTCGTCGCGAAGGCGCCCGTGATCGCGATCGGGCGCGGTGGCTTCGAGGCATCGGGGAACGGGGCCGGAATCACCGTCACCGGCGTGACCATGCCGGAGGTCTCGGCGACCCGCGTGCGCGAGCTGCTGGCGACGGGAAATCTCCAATCGCCGGAGCTGACCGCTCTGTTGCCGCGGGACGTCCTGCGGTATATCGCGTCGCACCGTCTCTACCGACCCGACCCATGACCGCGCGCAACCCCACCACCTTTGTCGTCGGAGCCGGCCCCGTGGCAACCGCACTCGCGGGCTCGCTCCGGCTCGGCGGCGTCCCCGTGCTCGGCCTGTGGGCGCGGCGTTCCGGGCAAGCTCGGCACGCCGGCTCGGTCGCCGGAGTCGCCGCGTTCTCGTCGGCGCCACCCGACATCTTGCTCGAGAGCGAGATCGTGATCCTCGCCGTGCGCGATCCCGCGATCGGCGAGGTCGCGCAGATGCTGGTCGGCACCGGTCTCGTCAACAAGCGTCACGTGCTCCTGCACTGCGCCGGTGCGGCCTCGGCGCGCGAGGCACTCGGTGGCGTCGTCGATCAGGTCGCGGCGGTCGGCACCCTGCATCCGCTGAGCGCGATCGCCGACGGCAAGGTCGCGATGCGCGCGCTCCGTGGCACCGTGTTCGGGATCGAGGGCGACGAGCTCGCCCGCAGCAAGGCGACCCAGCTCGCCACCGCGCTCGGCGGCGTCGTGCTCCGACTCGATGGCGGGCAGATGGCCGCGTATCACGCGGCGGCGGCGCTGGCCTCGAACTACGTGGTCGCGTTGATCGATGTCGCGGGGGCGGTGCTCGCGAGCACCGGTGTCCCGGCCGATCAGGCAGCGCAGGCGCTCGTACCTCTCGCACAAGGCGCGCTCCGCAACGTCGCGCAGCACGGCACCACGGCGGGGCTCACCGGTCCTGTTCGACGTGGCGACGCGGCCACGATTCAACGCCATCTCGACGCGCTGCGAAGCCGTCCGGAGCTATCCGAGATCTATCGGACTCTTGCGGCGCATGCCCTCGAGATCGCCTCGCGGATCGACGGACGAGATGCGCCAGATCGCGCAGGTCTCGACGCGATTCGCGCGCTCGTCGTCGAAAAAACCTGATCGACGTTCGAGCCGGATTCGGCCTTTCTGCCTACATCTACCTTTGGTTAGCATCACGGCAAGAAGGAGAGCTCGTCGATGAAGGTTCGTACACTCGTCTCGATCGTCCTCACCATCGGACTACTTGCCAGCAGCGCGCTCGCGCGCCCTCGCGTCGTCAAGCAACGCGCCAACCGGGCGTTCGCCGGGCGCATCATGCTCAGCCAGAAGCACTACCCGACGAGTGCCAGGAGCCTTGCCGCGTTCAACGCGAAGGTTCGCAAGCAGTCGCGCACCACGTTCTTCGAGGGCAAGGAGAAGGGCAAGAAGGAGTGGAAGCTGTACTTCGCCGGCTTCCTCCGCCGCCCGCTCAACGACGTCGAGTACAACGTCAAGATCTACGAGCTGGTCGGCCGCCAGCAGCAGCTGCTCGCGAGCTTCGATCAGTTCACCGACATGCGCGGCCAGTACTCGCTGATCGGCTCGATGAAGCTCGAGCGCAAGATCGTCGGCGTCAACAAGCCGCTCCTGCTCGTGATCCAGGATCACCACAACCGGACGCTGGCGTCGACGCGGTTCAAGCTGATCGGCGAGCGCGAGCACTACACCGGCAAGGTCGACTTCTCCGAAGACGACACCAAGTAACGAATTCGTTGTGGTCCCGGAACGGCGCGCGGAACTGGCGAGCGCTATTTCACCTCGAGCGGGATCTGGAACGTGCTCGGCGATTGCGCCACTGCCTCGGGTGGGAACACCCGCAGGTGGTAGGTGCCGGGCTGGCTGTAGTCGTAGCCGAATCCGAACTGGTCGGGATTGTCGTGACGGCGATACGCGGTCACCGCGGTGGCGGTGCCGCTGGGCCCCTCGATCGTGACCAGCAGCGTGTCGGCGACGATCGGCGCGCCGAGCTTGTTGCGCAGCTCGATCCGTAACCACGCGCGACCGACGCGGAACGGATCGGGAACCCACGCGCGGAGCCGGGTCTCGCCGTCGTCGCGAAAGATCGTGCGGCGCTTGGGCTGGCTCGGATACGCGCTCTCGTCCGTGCCAGCGACCGCCCCGGCCTCGGGGGCGACGACGTAGCGCATCACCAGCACGCCGGCGGCCGACATCACGAATGCGAGTGCAGCGCCGAGGGCCATCCAGCGTGCGCGCGACGGGGGGTGGACGGAGCGCGCCGCGAGGGCGGTGCTCTCGGTGCCGGTCGGTGTCCTGGCGCGGTCCGGAACACGTCCGCGCACCGGTGCCGGTTCGGCCGCGGCCGCGTGGTCGACGATCGCGGTGTCCGCCGTCCCGGGGAGCGGATCGGGCGCCAGCGCCGACGGCGGAACCACGATCACCGGGCGATCGCGTCGTGTCGAGCCGGTCGGGCGACGAGGGCGGGGCGGCTCGTCGATCGCCGCGTCGTCGTCGAGATCGGGCTCGTCGAGGTGATCGAGCGTGCCGTCGATCAGCTCGACCAGCTGGTCGGCGCTCGCGATCCGTTCGTCCGGTTTCTTCGCCAGCAGCGCGAGCACCAGGCGATCGACCGTGGGCGGGATCCCCGCGAACCGCTCGCTGGGAATCGGTGCCGGTCGCCCGAGGTGCGCGAGCAACACCTCGACGCCGGACCCGTCGTACGGCGTCTCGCCGGTCAGCATCTCGAACAGCAGGCAGCCGAGCGCGTACAGATCCGCGCGCGCGTCGACCACCTCGCCGTGGGCCTGCTCGGGCGACATGTAGTGAGGCGTGCCGATCAGGTTGCCGGCGGTGAGTCGCGTGGCGTCGGCACCTCCCGGCTTGCACACGGCGATGCCGAAGTCGACGAGCGTGATCCGATCGTCGCCGTTGCGATCGCGGCGCCAGATGATGTTGCTCGGCTTGAGATCGCGGTGCACCACCCCGGCGACGTGGGTCTCCGACAGCGCGCTCGCGATCTGGCGGGCGATGTCGAGTGCGCGGATGACCGGTACCGGACCGTCCTCGAGGATGGTGTCGAGTGGCTCGCCATCGACCAGCTGCATCGCGAGGTACGGCCGTCCGTCGGGCAGCTCGCCGACGCCGTGGATCGCGACCACGCCGGGGTGCGTGATCCTCGCAGCCGCGCGCGCTTCGCGTCCGAACCGCTTGCTCATCACGGGATCGATCGCGATCTCGTACGTCGGGACCTTGATCGCCACCACCCGATCGAGCGCGACCTGGCGACCGCGATACACGGTGCCGAACGAGCCGCCGCCGATCACGGCCTCGATGACGAAGCCATCGATCGTGGTGCCGACCAGGCTGTCATCGGGCTCGTCGTCGTTCGGACTCGCGGCCGGCGCCTCGGGCTCGCTGGCGCCGAGCTCGGCGGTCAACACCGCCCCGCACTCGGGACAGAACCTTCCCGAGCTCTCGGGGGTCGTCGTCGAGCATGCGAGGCAGATCTGCACTGGGATCACAAGATAGCAGCCGTCGTTGGACGGCTACGTGCAGACCGATATTCGGGCAAGACGCCGCGAGCGGACGCCCAGCAAGTAGGCCGCCCGCGGAAGCGACGTCGGATGACGGTGAACTAGGCGACCGCGCGGAGCGTCGCCGCGACCTGAGGCGCCAGGGCGCTCTCGATCATCGACAACGCACGGCCGGCCCGGAGCTCGAGCGGCTCGGTCGGCAGACCGAGGTTCGAGTGCATCTCGGCCGCGTCGAGGCTGCCGAGCATCGCCGACCACGCGAGGTCCGCGATCTCGCGCGCGTTGACCTGGCGGTAGATGCCCGCGTGGATCCCGTCGGCGACGCACGCGCCGAGGTGGTTCTGGATCCGATCGATGCCCGCCGAGACCGCCGCGACGACCTCGTCGGACAGCTGCGGCCGGATCGCCGGCTGCGCGAGCAGACGCAGGATCCGCGGACCCTCGGTCTCCCGCTCCGCCCAGCGAAGAAGGATGTTCCAGGTCTCGCGAAGCCGAGCCGCCGGCTCGTTGTCCTCGCGGACGCGCACCATCTCGACGTCGAACACCGTCAGCGCGTCCTCGATCAGAGAGACGTAGAGGTCCTCCTTCGAGCGGAAGTAGAGGTAGATCGCACCGACCGAGAGCTGGGCGGCCCGGGCGATCAGCTCGATCGACGCGCCGGAGTAGCCCTTCTCGGCAAACACCGTCCGAGCAGCCTCCTGGATGCGTCGGCGGCGAGCCTGCCGCTCCTGTGCCTTGCGTTCTTGAGCGTTCGTCATGTGCGCTCGTTTAGTACCGCTGACGCGCTGGGTCAATAGTCATCGTGTAGCAGGTGATTGCTCCATAGATTCCTGCGGTTAACAGCGTGAGCTGGCTTGCTACTTCGTCGAGATCATAGGCTTTCCGAAAAGCTGACTCACGATTCAGCTCTAACCGCGTTCACTTGTTCACCCCGATGCCGCGTAGCGGCATGGGCTGGGTTAGGGTGGCGATGGGGTGACCGACGCCGGGCAGTCGCATCACATGCAGAAGCATGTCAACCGCGGCCTCGCGTGGATCGGTGTCGCGAGCTCGCTGGTCGGTGTCCTCGACATCATCGCGATCCTCCTGATCCTGAACTTCTGGATCTCGACCGAGGACTACGGGATCGCGACCAAGTGCATCTGGGTGTTCCCGCTGCTCGATCAGGCGACCGAGCTCGGCTTGTCGACGGCGGTGATCCAGTCCGAGCGCCTCGACGAGGACACCGGCTCGACGCTGTTCTGGCTCAACATCGCCGTCGGCGTCGCGCTGTTCGGTTGCATCCTGCTCCTCGCGCCGATCGCGAGTGACTTCTACGGTCACGCGATCGTCGGCTCGATGCTGATCGTCTACGGCACCAAGCTGATCTGGCAGAACGTCTACTTCATGCCGGTCGCGCTGATGCGGCGCGAGCTCCGCTTCAAGGAGCTCAGCGTGATCCGGATCTTCGCGAACCTCGCCGAGTTCGGGAGCAAGATCGGGTTCGCCGCGGCCGGTTTCGGGATCTGGTGCTTCGTGCTCGGTCCGCTCGCGCGCGTCCTCGTCACCGGGATCGGCGCGCAGCTCCGCCACCCCTGGCGACCGCGGTTCGTGCTGCGTCTCGCCGAGGCGAAGAGCCACGTGTCGTTCGGGCTCAAGACCTCGGGCAGCGCCCTGCTGTTCCAGCTCTACACCAACCTCGACTACCCGGTGGTCGGGTTCTTCTTCGGTGACTACGCACTCGGGCTCTACCGGCTCGCGTACGAGGTCGTGCTCGAGCCCGTGCGCATCATCTCGGCGGTCGTCGTCGACATCGCGTTTCCGGCGTTCGCGAGGCTCCGCCACAAACCGCAGCGGTTGATCGATCAGCTGGTCTCGTTCACGCGGGTCAACTTGATCACGGTGATGCTGTTCTCGGCGGTGGTGCTGGTCACCGCCGACGATCTGCTCGCGGTGGTGTTCCCCGACTACACCGGGGCGGCGACCGCCGTACGGATCCTGTGCGCGGTCGCGGTGGTGCGTGCGATCAGCTTCGTGTTGCCGCCGCTGCTCGACGGCATCGGCAAGCCGCATCGCAGCTTCGTCTACCAGGTGGTCGCGACGATCGTGCTGCCCCTGCTGTTCGTGACCGGCGCGGTCGTGCTCGGCGATCGCTTCGGCATGCTGTCGGTCGCGATCGCGTGGGCGGTCGGCTATCCGATCGCGTTCGGCGTGCTGCTGTGGCTGACGATGGAATCGATCCACTGGACCGTCGGCGCGTACGTGCGTGCGATCGGCGGCGTCGCCACGTGCCTGATCGCCGGCGGTCTGGTCGGCCTCGGCGTGCACGTCGCGCTCGCCGGCGTTCCCGCGGTGGTGCGGCTGGCCGCGACCAGTGGCGTGATCGTGGTGACCGCGGCCGCGCTGCTCGCGTACACGCAGGGCATCAGCATCCGCACGGTGACGCGCGGACTGAAGAACGACTAGGACCCGATCCTGAAATTCAGGTTCCCGGTTCCGCTTCCCTACTCCCTATTCGTCAGAGCGGACCCGTAGCCCGCGCGAATGAAGGGCGAGGACATCGCGACGTGACTGCTCGTGTTCGGGGCCGGGGTCGTTCGACTGTGCCGGCGACTGCCGGACGACGCATCGGCCAAACCCATCGCGCGACAACTGGTGCGGGCAGCGACGGGTGGCGGACAACGGCACGCCTCTTCCGTCGGTCAGGATGTGACGCTTGACGCCGGACTTGCCTCGGTCTGTCGGATTAGGACCTGTTGCGTCGCCGGAATCTCGGCGAACTTGGTCTCCACACGCCGCGTAGATCACGAGCGATCCGGCGCAGCAATCAGTGGCGACCGAATAGGGGATAGGGAAGCGGAACCGAGAAGGAGAACGGCCCGTTGTGATGTTTCGGATCGGTTCTAGGACCCGAGGTTAGGGATCGAGGTCGGCGAACGCGATCGAGAGATCGCGGCTGACGAGCACGGCCGTGTTCGCCGGGACTTCCTCGAAGCCCTCGGCTGGACCGGGGACCGTGTTGCCGGAGAGCAGGAGCACGCCGCGGAAGGCGTTGACGGATCCGGGCTTGGGCGACGACTCGTCGTCGCTCGATACCGTCAGCCGGCGGAGCTCGAGTGGCTGGTCGAGCCGCGCGACGACCATCGAGCGGCCGTTGGTCAGCGCGACGTTGCCGATCACGACCTGGCTCGGAGAGATCTCGAGCTTCTCGAGCTCGGAGGTCACCAACCGGAGCGTGGCCGCCAGCGCGCGACGCGTGACGGCGGTGGGAACGTTGGGATCGTCGATGTTGCCCTCGTCGTGCAGCATCGACAGGAACAGGTGGAACACCACCTCGCCGGGCGTACGACCGCGGATGTTGCGGCGCAGGTACTCCGGGATGTGCTCGAGCAGGGCGGGACCCACGTCGGGCGCCGGCGCCAGCGTGCCGCTCGCGGTCCGGATCAGGATGTCGACGCCGGTCTGCGCGAACAGCCAGCGCCGGTAGCGGAACGGTGGGGTGTTATCGGTGCCGGCATAGGCGCCGCGCGGGTCGGACACCGCCTGGGCGATCGCGCAGTCGGTCTGGATCTCGGCGAGCGGCGCCGCGAGGTCGACCGGCTCGGTGCTCGAACGCGGCGTACGGACCAGCAAGACATCGCCACCCTGGATGTAGCCCAAACCCCAGCGACTGATCGGCGCCTCGATGCTGGCGTCGGCGATCAGCGCCGGACGGATCGGCTCCAGCGCGGCGGCGAGCCGCTGGGGTTGATTGCACATGCAGGCGAAGAGCTTCATGGGATGTGGGGTTCCAGCCACGACACCTCGCGTTCGACACGAATTGCCGACCACGACGTCGAGACCTCAAAGAGCACACTCACGCCAACCACCCGAACCTCGTCTAGTATAGGCGCCGCGTCTGATCGCGCCAATGTTCGTATCGGAATCGCGTTTTCGATCAACCGCTTGCGAGTTTTTCGAGGACGCCTGCGACCTGGGCGAACACCTGGTCGCGCGTGGTCTCGTTGAATACCTCGTGCCGGAGCCCGGCCAGGTCGTGGTAGTCGGCGTTCGGAACCTTCGACGCGATCTCGCGGGACCGCGCCGGGTCGGCGATCGGGTCGGCACCGCCGACGAGCCAGGTCGTCGGGACGTTGATCCGGTCGGCATGCTGGGCGACGTAGTCCTGTGCGGATGACGCCTCGGTGAACCAGCGCGCGGTGGCGATGTCGAAGCACAGGTTGTCGGACAGCCGCTCGGCCTGCTTCTCCTTGTCCGAGGTCAGCTGCTCGACCTTGAGCTCGTTGGGCTGTGCGAGCTTGGGCGCGAGCCGGCTCGCGATCCGCGCGAGGAGTTTCTTGTAGCCGGGGACGGCGAGCTTGAGACCGAGGTAGGGCGACGACACGATCGCCGCGGTGCACTCGATCGGGCGCTCGTCGGCGAGCGCCCGCAGCGTGATCAGGCTGCCGTGCGAGTGACCGAGGAGGACCAGCGGTGCGTCGGAGGCGATGAGGGCGCGGGCCTCGCGGCGGATCTGCGCGAGGTCTTCGAGGTAGGTATCGAAGCGGTCGATGTAGCCCTTGACCCCCGGCGACTTCCCGTGACCACGGACGTCGTAGGACAGCGCGAGCCAGCCAGCCTCGACGATCACGTGGGCGAGCTCGCGGTAGCGCCCGCAGTGCTCCGCGTAGCCGTGGGAGATCACCACCGCGCCCTTGGGGGTGCCGGACGGGGTGAACTGCTCGGCGTAGAGGCCGGCGATCGTGCGCGTGGTCGTCGGGGAGATCGGACCGGGAAAGGGGCTCATGCCCGCGCGGTTATACAGGTCTCGCTCAAAAATCGCCCAGAGGCGGACTTCTTGTTAGTCGTGGAAGGAGCAGGGAACCGAGGAGCCATGGCGATGAAGCTGACGTATTCGATGACTGGATTGCTCGTGATCCTGGCAGCTTGCGGGATCCACCACACCGAACACGACGTGGCCAAGTCGGCCACGCGACTCGACCTGGCCAAGGACTTCTTGCGCAAGCACGAGCTCGCGGCGGCCGAAACCGAGTCCAATCGTGCCCTCGGCTACAACTCCTCGAACGAGGAAGCCTATCTGGTCCGCGGGCTGGTCAACATGGTGCGCGCGATCGACACCATGCGGACCCTCGAGGTCGATGCCTGCCTGACCGGCGTCGATGCCGAGGTGACACAGCGCGATCTCGACGAGCATCTGCGCAAGGCCGACCAGGACTTCGTCGAGGCGACCAAGGTGAATCCGGAATACGGCGAAGGGTGGGCCGATCGCGGGATCGTCCACACGCTCCAGGAGGACTATCCGGCGGCGGCGGGCTTCTTCGAGCGTGCCCTGCAATACCCGATGCGACTCGACAGCCCGAGCCTGACGCGAGCCCATCTGGGGTGGGCGTTCTTCCACCAGCACGAGCTGGTCAAGGCGGCCAAGGAGCTCCGCCAAGCAGTGCAGTTTCACCCCAACATGTGCGTGGCAACTTATCGACTAGCGAGGGTTTACTTCGCACGCGAGGAGTGGGAAAAAGCTGCGGAACTTTTCCAGGCGGTCTCGGACGACCCGTCCTGCGGATCGCAGGAAGCCAGCCTCTACCTGATGAAGACGCGGATGCAGCAAGGGCTTGTCGACGACGCGCGCCGCGCGCGCGATGCCTGTCTCAAGCTCTCGCCGCGTAGCTGCGTCGCTTCGAAGTGCCGTGCCGATGGCGGCGCGCTCGGTCGTGCGCGCACCGCCGCGCGGTAGTCCCTCTCCATGCAGCGCCACGTCGACAAACGCTCGCCCTCCCAAGCACGACCGACGGGGACCAAGCGAACGAGCGAGATGTCGCTGGCGATGTGGCTGCAGAACGGACGCGCCGCGAAGGGCATGTCGCTCGACGACGTGGCGCGCGTGACCAAGATCCAGTCGCGTATCCTCGAGCGTCTCGAGGCCGGGAAGCTCGAGGGGCTTCCCGCCGAGGTGTTCGTCCGCGGGTTCGTGCGCAGCGTCGCTCGTTGCGTCGGTCTCGACGAGGACGAGGCGCTGCGCCGCTACATCGCGGCGACCCAGGTCACCCAGTCCAAGGAGCCGCCCGCCGCCGCGCGGGCGATGGTCGAGGCGATGGGAGATCTCGTCCCGACGACCCGGGCACGCAACGACGCTCCGGTCGAGCCGATCCTCGCCGAGGCCAGCGTGCCGGCGATCCCGGTTCCCGAGACCGAGCCGTTCGAGCCTGTCGAGCTCGAGGCCGTGCACGGTGAGATCCCGAGCGCCGAGGCTCGCGAGGAGACGCTCGATCGAGAGAGTCCCGTCGTCGTGGCCGAGGAGATCTCCACGGTCGCGGTGGAGGCTGCCGAGCAGACGAAAGGCGACGTGAACGTGGAGGAGATCTCGAAGTCCGAGACGAACGAGACGCCGATCGCGAACGCGATCGCTGCCGAGACCCCCGCCGCCGAGATCGACACCAAACCCGAGACCGTGGTCGACGAGCCGGTGGTGATCGCACCGCCGCCGTCGATCAACCTCACGTCGCTGGCGGTGCCGGCCGAGCCGGCCGAGCCGCCGAAGAAGAAGCGCACGCGTCGCACGACCGGCACGACCTCGCGTCGCAAGCGCAAGGACATCGCGACCGGCACTCCCGCCGAGCCGCTGCCCGTGGTCGCGGCTCCCGCCGAGCCAGCACCGAAGAAGCCGCGCCGTCGCAAGGCGAAGGGCACCGCGCAGGTCGACACCACGACGACCACGAATGGCGAGGAGCTGGCGCGCATGTCGGCGGCCGGCACCGACGAAGCCGCACCGGCGCCGAAGCGCACGCGTCGTCGCAAGGCGCGCGGGACCGCCCCCGTCGAGACCCCGGTGATCGAGGCGAAGACCGAGACGCCGGCGACCGAGACGGTGATCGAGACGCCCGTGATCGAAGCGGCGACCGAGACGCCCGTGATCGAAGCGGCGACCGAGACGCCCGTGATCGAAGCGGCGACCGAGACGCCCGTGATCGAAGCGGTGATCGACGCGGCGACCGAGACGCCGGCGACCGAGACGCCGGCGATCGACGCCGCGCCGACGACCGAGGCAACCCGGGCCAGCGAGGCCGCGCCCGTCGAGACGTCGAGCGATGTCGACGGCGAGGCCGCGGCGAACCAGGCGTTCATCGACGCGTCGCTCAACCTCGACAACCTCGACAATCACGAGGACTCGGTGACGACGCGATTCGAACGCGCCGACGACGGCGAGCTCGCGGTCGCCGGAACGTGGACCCCGAGGATGCCGCCGGCACCGATGCCGTCGCCGGTGTCGTGGCGCCGTCCCACCTCGGCCGCGCCGGCGCTGGTCGCGGTGATCGACGACGACGATCCCGAGGCTGCGGAGCGCGCGCTCGAGGAGCGCCGCGTGCGCGAATCGCGCCGCACGTTCCTGCCGCCGATCCTGCTCGAGCGCGATGGCGATCGTTCGAGCCGTCAGGGTGGGTTGACGCTCGCCGTCATCATCCTGCTCATCGCGGCGACCCTCGCGCTGTCGTACCTGATGCGGCGGCCGAGCTCGCGCGGTGACGGCGTCACCCAGCTCGACACGCCGACGTTGGTCGATACGACCGTCACCGCCTCGCTCGCGTGAGCGCGAGCGGTCGCGGCGATCGCTGTCTCGGGGTCGTGCTGCGGACGACACCCGTCCGCGAGTCGGATCTGATCGTCCAGCTCTACACCGACACGAAGGGCAAGGTGTCGGCGATCGCGCGCGGTGGCCGGCGATCGCAGCGGCGGTTCGCGGGGGCGCTGCAGCTGCTCGTGCTCGGACGGTTCCAGCTCGTGCCGGGACGCGGCGAGCTGTGGACGCTCGAGAGTGCCGAGATCGAGCGCGAGTGGACGCGGCTCGCCGGCGATGTCGTCGCGGTCGCGCACGCGAGCTACGTGGCGGAGCTGGTGGCGGCGTTGCTACCTCCGGAGACACCGGATCCCGGCGTGCTCGATCTGGTGTGTGCGGCGTGGGAGACCATGGCGACCACCGGACCCTCGGCCGGCGCGCTGCGCGGTATCGAATTCGCGCTCTTGGACCTCGCGGGGCACCGTCCCGCGATCGATCGCTGTGCCGCGTGCGGTCGAGATCCCCAAGGGGGCCCGGAGGGTGAGGTGACCGTGTTCGATCCGTCGCGCGGCGGCGCGATCTGCCGGAGCTGCGCGGCGACCAGTCGCGGACCGGGCGTACGGCCGTTTCCCGAGGGCGCGCGCGCGTACCTCTCGGCGATCGCGGAGGCGGACGACCCGCAGGAGGCCGCGGCCGTCGATGCGCGGTTCCTGGCCGAGGACCGCGTCGCCGCCCGCGAGGCGATGATCGCGATGGTGACTGGATTGGTGGGCCGACCACTGCGGTCGCTCGAGTACCTGCAGAAGCTGGTCGCCGCGGGACGACGTCCGGCTTCGTAGTACAATCGGGGGATGGGACGCGGCATCGCCGTGACGGTCATCAGTGTCCTCGCGGTCCTCGCAGCGCCGGTGCTCGCCGGCCCGGACGACAACGACGAGATCGAGATGGAGCCGGATGGGAGCGCGACGCCTCCCAAGCCGAACCCACCCGACAACAAAGCCACGCCGAAGAAGGCGGCGCCCGAGGACGCGCCCAAAGATGCGCCCAAAGATGCGCCCAAAGATGCGCCCAAAGATGCGGCTCCCACCGATGCATCGAAGGACGCACCGAAGGACGACACGGGAGACAACAACGCGAGCGACGGCGCGCCGGCGCCTCCACCGGCACCGGTCAAGGATCCGCGGCTCGCGCGCAAGCTCGCCAACGTCGGACGCATCGCGCTCCGTCGCGGCGACGCCTACGTCCGCTACAAGAAGGCCGAGCAAGCCAAGGAGCAGTACGAGGCCGCGCTCAACGCGTTCACCAAGGCGGTCGAGCTCGGTGACGACATCAACGTGTATCTCGACCTCGGCGTCGTCGAGGAGCACCTCGGCCGCTGGGTCGACGCGGCCAATCACTGGCGCAAGTTGATCGAGGCCGGGAAGGACGCGCGTCCCAACATCCTCAAGCAGGCGCAGGAGAAGTACGACGACATCACGCTGAACAAGGTCGGGCGCGTGACGTTCAAGGTGACGCCCGAGAACGCGACGATCTCGCTGAACGACACCGAGATCGGGAAGACGCCACTCCCCGAGGCGCTGATCATGATGCCGGGAACCTACTCGTTCCAGATCGTGGCCGACGGCTTCCAGAACCAGACCGTGGAGGTCAAGATCGATGCCGGCAGCGAGAGCGAGCGCTCGATCGACCTCGAGCCGATCAAGATCGTGATCGCTCCGCCAACGCCCAAGGTGGAAGTCACAGAGGTCGCG
The DNA here is from genome assembly GCA_963772655.1 of uncultured delta proteobacterium. Lineage (GTDB taxonomy): Bacteria > Myxococcota_A > Polyangia > Haliangiales > Haliangiaceae > JABFXX01. The sequence goes on along the minus strand of CAVYYE010000002.1, from coordinate 1,459,988 downwards.
CCGCCGCCACCGAAGCCGCCCTCGAAGCTGCCGCTGTTGATCGGGGGTGGCGCGGCGGTCGGCCTGTTCGCGATCGGTAGCGTCACCGGGCTGGTCGCGGTGTCCAAGCACGGCACCTTCACGTCGCCCGATTCGTCGGCGTCGCAACGCGCGGATGCGCAGTCGAGCGGCCGCACCCTCGCGCACGTCACCGATGCCATGTTCCTGGGGGCGATCGGGGCCGCCGGGTTCACGGCGTACTGGTATTTCATGAAGTTCCGGCCCGCCCAGGAGACGTACCGCGCCGGGGGGCAGGGGACGGGCATGGTCGGAGCCAAGGCGATGGTGGTCCCGTGGGTCCAATCCGATGCAGGGGGCGTGTCCCTCGGCGGTTGGTTCTAGGAGTCACATGGCGAGTCCAGGCTATCCGATGCAGGGTGGTCCGCCGATGGGCGGACCGATGGGGGGACCGATGGGCGGTGGGCCGATGGCCCCCGCGCGCGCACCGGTGCGTCGCGGCACGTCCCGCGCGGTCCCGGTGGTGGTGTCGGCGGGGCTCGCGATCGGCGTGTTCTGCGGTCTGCTGTTCGGCGTCGGGCTCGACGACGACACCACGGCGACCGCCGCGACCTCGAGCAGCGACGACAAGGTCGCGGACAAGTCCGACTCGAAGACGTCCGACGACGTGCCCGATCCGTTCAAGCCGACCACGAAGAAGGTCGACGTGCCGAGCATGGCGCCGGTCGGCAGCGGTAGTGCCGCGGGTAGCGGCAGCAATGGTGGCAGCGGCAGTGATGCGGGTAGCGCCGCGGCAGGAAGTGGCAGCGGAAGCGGCAGCGCGGGAGCCGGCAGCGGTAGCGCGGCAGAGCCCACGAAGATCGTCGGCACGCTCAAGATCGAGATCGAGCCCGAGGGCGCGGCGAAGGACGCCAAGATCCTCGTCGACGGCAAGGCGATCGACGGCCTGACCTACGAGCTCGACATGACGGATCTCGTCAAGGACGCCAAGCCGGGCCCCGACGGCAAGGTCGGCGACGTGAAGAAGAAGGTAAAGGTCTACGTCCGGTCGTCGGGCTACTTCTCGCACGCGAGCAAGGTCGAGCTGATCAGCCAGCAAGACACCACGCTCAAGGTCGAGATGGTCAAGCGTCCGCACCAGAGCGGCATCGGCCGACCGCCGCCCCCCGGTGGCAACGGCGTCAAGCCGCCGAAGTGTCGCAAGCCGCCTTGCGGCCTGATCGACATCTAGTCGTCAGCTGGGTCGTCCACGACCGACCGCGGGTGGGGGAACTCGCGAAGGACTAACCCGGCGGACCGAACCACGAGGTCAGTGCCTCGCGCAGGCCGAGGTCGGTACCCTCTCCGACCCACGCGACGTGGCCGTCCGGTCGGATCAGCACGGCCGTGGGCGCGGCCACGGTCCCGATCACCGGGAGCTCCCACGCGCCCTCGTAGCGCGCGTCGACCCGGCGTACGCGATCCGTCCACGGTCCCAGATCGAGCACGCCGGGGGCACCCCCGAGATCGAGCAGCACCGGTCGGGCTTCGTGCAACAGCGCGAACACGCGGCTCGCCCCGTTCGCGAGGGCCACGTCGAGATCCGGCATGCGGCGTCCGAGTAGCGGGTGTCCGGTGCCGAGGTCGTAGTGGATGTCGAGCCCCGACATCATTCCGGCGTAGCGCTTGCGCGGCTCGTCGAGCGCGAGGAGCTCGGCCATGCTGTCGCGCAGTGCGTTCGTTCGATCGTCACCGCGGCTCAACGCGGTCTGTGCCATCGTGTTCGCGAGGACACGCGCGCCGATCGGGTGGCGCTCGGTCTGATAGGTGTCGAGCAGGTGGTCGGGCGACGTGCCTCGCGCGACCTGCGCCAGCTTCCATCCCAGGTTGACGGCGTCCTGGACGCCGAGGTTGAGCCCCTGTCCTCCGGTCGGAGAGTGCACGTGCGCGGCGTCGCCGGCGAGTAGTACGCGCCGTTCCCGGTAGGCCGTCGCCTGCCGCGTCATGTCGGTGAACCGTGACAGGTTCGTGATGTCGTGGATGCCGAAGTCGGTGCCGTAGACGGCGTGGAGCGCCGCGCGGAGGTCGTCGATCGTCGGTTCGTCACCGGACTCGACACGCCGCTCGCACGTCACCACGCGGACGCGCTTGCCATCATCGATCTTGCCGATGCCGTGGACGCCGCGATCGTCGCGGCGGAGCCCCGCGGGCAGCTCGCCCGTGGTCTGGGCCTCGGCGATCAGATAGCTGACAGAGGGATCCCAGCCGGCGAACTCGATGCCGGCACGTTTGCGAATCAGGCTGCGGCCGCCATCGCAACCGACCAGGTACGCCGCGCGCAGCGTCCGGCCGTCGGACAGCTCGACGTCGACGCCGGTGGCGTCCTGCGTGAAGCCGGTGACCTCGCGTTCGCGATAGATCGGCACCGCGAGCTCGTCGACCCAGCCGGCGAGGATGCGCTCGATGTGGTTCTGCCACAACGCGAGCCCGTAGTTGTGGCGGGTCGGGAAGTCGCCGATGTCGAGCCGGATCATCGCGAAGCCCGCGACCTGCGCGGTCGTACCCTCGGCGAGGAAGCGATCCGCGATCCCGCGCTGATCGAGCACCTCGATCGTGCGCGCGTGCAGACCGCCGGCCCGCGATCCTGCGAGCGTCTGATCGGCGCGTGGCTCGACGAGGGCGACGTCGATCCGCGCGAGCGCGAGCTCGCCTGCCAGGACGAGTCCGGTGGGACCGGCGCCCGCGATCACGACTGCGTGGTGTGTCATCGCAGACCACGGTGCGCCCGGATCCCGGGCTTGCCGCAAGTCCCCCGTGCAGCGATACTCTTGCCGTGGAAGGGGGGTGGCTCGAGGCCGCCGCTAGCCCTTGACCGCGCCGGCGGTGAGCCCGCCGACCAGGTAGCGCTGCAGCACGTAGAACGCGACCATCACCGGGATCGACGTGACCACGGCACCGGCGGCGAACAATCCGTAGTTGGCGGAGTGCTCGGTCACGCTCTGCTGGATCAGCACCGGCAGCGTGTACTTGTCCTGGTTGGTCATGAACGTCGACGCCATGATGAACTCGTTCCACGCGGTCATGAACGAGAACAGCGCGGTGACCGCGATGCCGGGACGCGCGAGCGGCAGGATGATCTTGCGGAAGATCATCCACTGCGACGCGCCGTCGATCCGGGCGGCTTCCTCGAGCTCGCGCGGAAGCGAGTCGAAGTAGCCCTTGAGCGTCCACACGCAGAACGGGATCGCGGTGGTCGAGTACACCAGCACGAGGCCCGCGATCGAGTTGAGCAGGCCGAGCTTCTCGAGCACGACGTAGAGCGGGATCAGGAGCAGCGTCGCCGGGAACATCTGGACGACGAGGAACGCCGACAGGCTGGCCTTGCGTACGGGGAACCGGAATCGCGACAACGCGTAGGCCGCGGTGCACGACAAAAATACGCCGACCACCGTGGTGAGCAACGCGACCACGATCGAGTTGAACGCGTGGTGGAGGAACAGCAGCTCGCCGTGCGGACCCTCCGCACCGAACAGCTCGCGGAAGTGCTCGGTCGACAGGTGGTGCGGCACCGGTGACGCCGGCAGGCTCGGTTGATAGCCGGGCGTCAGCGACGCCTTGCACACGAGGAGCACCGGGTACAGCACGACCGCGACGGCGACCGCGAGGCCGGCGTAGGTCAGCGCCTGGTAGAGCAGGCGAGGGCGGCGCGCGCTCACGATCGGTCCCCCTTGTTGCGGACGATGCGGGTACCGAACACGGTCCACAGCAGGAGGATGAGGAAGATGATGGTGCCGTACGCGGCCGCCATGCCGTAGCGCTCGCCGCGCTCGAACGCCCACCGGTACGCATCGGTGACGAGGATGTTGGTCGACCCACCCGGGTTGCCACCCGACACCAGGTAGATGACGTTGAACATGTTGAACGTCCAGATCGCGCCGAGTGCGACGGCTGGACCGAGGGCGGGTCGTAGGTGGGGCAGGGTGATGTGGCGGAACCGCTGCCACGCGCTGGCGCCGTCGACGGACGCCGCCTCGTAGAGCTCCTTCGGGATGGTCTCGAGGGCGCCGAGCGCGACCACCATCATGAACGGGAAGCCGAGCCACGTATTGGTGATCACGTTGGCGGAGAACGCGGGGAGCCACGACCCGATCCAGTTGACGTGATCGAGACCGAACCAGCCGAGGATCGAGGACAGCGCGCCGTGCTCGTTGACGAAGATGCCCTTCCAGATCAACGCGGTGATGTAGTTCGGGATCGCCCACGGCAGGATGAACAGCATCCGCAGCATGCCGCGGCCGCGGAGCCACGAGCGCGACAGCGCGAGCGCGAGGAGCACGCCGATCGTGACGTGGAGAACGACGTTGATCACCGTCCACAGCACGGTGACGCCGAGGATGAACCAGAAGTTCAGCGGGTCGTCGAGCGGGCGGCCGCCGCCCGACAGGATGTCGCCGAAGTTGTCGAGCCCGACGAACGACCACTGGCCCTGGTGATGGTGATAGAAGCCGAGCACCAGCCCGATCACGAACGGTGCGGCGACCAGCACCAGCATCGAGATCGCGGCGGGCGCGAGGAAGCCGAGCGCGGTGCGGTGGCGGACCAGGCCGCGCGACAGACGATCGGTGAGCTTCGCGCGTTGCGCGAGCGCGAGCGCCGCCGCGACGAGCATGATCGCGGTGGTGGCGACCGGCGCGTGCCACAACATGCACGGAATCGACAACGCGCCGACTCCGAGCAGCGTGCCGAGACGGGCCGCGCCACCACGGGGGCCGGCGAGAAGTGCACCGGCGGCCGAGATCGCGAGCCCGAGGCCGAGCACGCCGATCATCACGAGCCACGGATACGGTGCGGGCGCCGCGGGAGGCGTGATCGCGATCGCGACCCCCGCTTCGCTCGCGGCGCCGTGCTCGCGCACGATCGTGGCCTCGCGCACCGCGATCGCGCGTCCGCTGCCGTCGCGAAGCAACTCGCCGAACTGGTTCCATCCGTCGAGCTGGTGGATCCAGAGCTCGCACGGCGGGAACGGCGCGTGGGTGACGCGCGCGAGCGACCCGCAGGCAGTTTCGAGGTTGGCGAGCGTTTGCTTGATCCGCTCGAACCGGTTGGCGGCGTCGTAGAACAGCTTGTCGTCGACCGACCCGCTGGCGGACAGCGTCCGCCACTGACCCTGGTCGCGCACCTGGCGCTGCCGGAGGATCGGATGCTTTTTGGAGGGCGCCGGCGCTCCGACGATCACCGCGTGCACGGTGGGGGGCTCGACGCGGCCTTCGACGACCGCCTCGGCACTGCGCGTCGCGAGGTCGATCTGGCGTTCCGCCAGCTCGTGGTTGCGGACCGCGACGAACGCACCGGTCGCGATCAGGATCGCGAGGAACGCGCCGATGGCGAAGTCGCGCAACTGCTTCGTGATCGGCATCGGTCGGCCCTCAGCGGTGAGCCCCGTCGAGGTAGCTCTGGACCTCGCGCTCGACGCCGAGCAACGCGGCCCCCGGCTCGGTCCGACCCGACAGCACGCTGTCGAGGGCCGTCTTGTACGGCGTCCACACCATGCGCATCGCCGGACCCTTGGGCATCGGCACCGCGTTCGCCACCTGCGCGCGCAACGCCATCAGCACCTCGTCCTTCGCCACCTCGGGATCTCGGTAGACGACGAGGTTGGGGACCACCTGCTCGGCCTGCTTCGCGCGCTCGGTGGCCGAGGCGTTGCTGGTGAGAAAGTCCATCGCCTCGAACGCGACGTCCTTGTCCTTGGCGCGCGAGCTCATCAGGATGCCCTCGGCACCGAAGAACGGCGCGGCCGGCTTGCCGGTCGAGCTCACGATCGGAAGTGGCGCGACCTTCCACGGCACGTCCTTCGCGATGCCGGCGATGAACCACGGACCGGAGATCGCGGTCGCGGCCAATCCGTCGTTGAACTTCGCCGCGACCTGCGGGTTCTCGGTGCGGTTCGGCGCCACGCCCTCGTCGACGAAGCGCTTCGCGAGCTTCATCGCGTCGGCGGCCTCCTCGCTCGCGATCGCGAGCTCGCCGTTGTCGTCGAGGATCCTGCCGCCGCACCCGAACAGCCACGGCGCGTGGCCGTAGAGGTCGGCGTTGGCGTACGCGAGCGCGTAACCGCCGCGCTTCTTCATCGCGGGCGCCATCGCGAACAGGTCATCGGTGGTCGCCGGCGGCTGGGGCGCGAGGTCGGTGCGGTAGAACAGCGCGAGCGACTTGGTCGCCACCGGCAGTCCCCATAGCGAGCCCTTGTAGGCCATCGCGCCGACCGCCTCGGGGACGAACCGATCGACGCGCTCGTCGTCGAGCCAGAACTCGATCGGCTCGATCACGCCGGAGTCGGCCCAGTCGCCGATCCGATCCTGCGGGTAGATGAACAGGTCGGGGCCGTTGCCACCCGGAATCGCGCTGGTCAGCTTGTCGGCGAACGCCGCGTACGGCACGGCCACGAGCTCGAGCGGATGATCCGGATGCTCGGCATTCCACTGGGCGGCCGTCGACTCCAGCGCCGAGCGCTCGGCACCGTTGTAGGCGTGCCACAGCACGATGCCGTCGTGCGGGGTGTCGCAACCGGTCAGCACGAAGCCGCCGATCACGAACATCGCGGCGAGCACCACCGGGATCAAACGACCCAGTCCCCACTTCTCGTCGCACCAGCGACGGTCGGCCCGATCCGCTGCCAGCTCGATCACAGGCGCAGCTCCGTATCTCCGTCGAACACGTGCAGCGCGTGAGGATCGAGCCACACCTGCACGGCATCGCCCGTGTGGGGCGCCGCCCCTGCATCGGTGCGCACGGTCAGCGGGCCGGCCGGCGACGTCACGTGGAGCACCACCTCGGCACCCAGCACTTCGCGCATGTCGACCGCGCCGCTCAGTGGCACGTGTCCGTCGACAGGAGCGAGCGACAGGCGCTCGGGGCGGATGCCGACCACGATCGTGTTCGGCTCGGTCGCGCGCCGCAGGGGCGGGGCGTCCGACAGCGGAATCTCGAAGCCATTGCCACGTGCCGACCGGCGCTCGCCGGTGGCGCGCAGATCGGCATTGAGAAAGTTCATGGTCGGCGTGCCGAAGAACCCGGCGACGAACCGGTTGGCCGGCCGCTCGTAGATGTCGACCGGCGTTCCGATCTGCTGCACGACGCCGTCCTTGAGCACGACGATCTGGTCGGCGAGCGTCATCGCCTCGATCTGGTCGTGGGTGACGTACATCGCCGTCGTGCTCGACTCGCGGTGGATGCGCGCGATCTCGCGGCGCATATCGCCGCGCAGCTTGGCGTCGAGGTTGGACAGCGGCTCGTCGAACAAGAACACCTTGGGCTGCCGCACCACCGCGCGACCGATCGCGACGCGCTGGCGCTGGCCACCCGACAGCGCCTTGGGGCGGCGCTCGAGGTACTGGGTCAGCCCGAGCGACTCCGCCGCGGCGTTGACGCGCGTCTTGATCTCGGCATCGGGCAGGTGCTTGATGCGCAGCCCGAACGCCATGTTCTCGAACACGGTCATGTGCGGGTACAGCGCGTAGCTCTGGAACACCATCGCGATGTCGCGATCGGCGGGGGCGACCTGGGTGACGTCGCGGCCGTCGATGTGGATCGTGCCGGCGGTCGGTTCCTCGAGACCCGCGACCATGCGCAGCGTGGTCGACTTGCCGCACCCCGAGGGCCCCACGAGCACCGCCATCTTGCCGGCGGGCACGTAGAGGTCGAGGTCGGGGATCACGAGACGCGACACGCCCTCGTACTGTTTCTTGATCCGGCGAAGCTCGACGTCACACACGTCGGATGTGACGAGCAAGCGTCATTCCATATATAAGTCATCGTGATCGTTGGAGAACGTGATCTGTCGTTGCATCCGGCAACGAGGGGACGTCGAGTGGGGAAACGTTCGCTCGATCCGAGAGCTTCGGAGCCGCGCCCGATAACCCGGCGTCACGTTTGGGATATAAGCGCTGCTCGATGACAGAACGTGAGGGACGTCGGGTCCTACGGAAGCGGTTCGAGGCGGCGGGGGTGCAGATCTCGGAGGACCACCGGCTCGAGCTCGACGGCGGTCTCGTGGTCGACCTCGATGGCTACGACGCCGCGAAGAAGATCGGCTACGAGTACATCACCACCGAGGCCGGCGACCGCGAACAGGTCACGCCCGCGGTGATCGCGGCACTCGAGAAGCAGATGGATGCGGGCACGCTCTACGTGCTGCTGATCGACGAGCGCGACATCGCCGACAAGAGCGTGCTCGAGAATGCGGCGGAAGGATTCCTCGGTCGGCTGCGTGCACTCGGGCGGTTGTCGTGAGCTACGGCGTTCGCGATTTCTTCAATGCGGCCCCCGGCCTCGATGCGCAGCTGCGGTGGGGACTCGGCGAGGTTGCCCGGCGCAAGCAAGGGCACCAGACCACGGTCCAGAAGCTGACCGCCGATCGCCAGTCGATGATCGATCAGCTCGCACGGTATCTGCTGCCCGATCTGTCACGCGCCTCGACCGATCGCGCCGGCGCGCTCATGGTGCTCACCGATCTGATGCACGGCAAGCCGCAGAAGCAGCTCGAGGATGTTCGCGTTCAGCTCGAGAAGCGAGTTGCCGAGATCGAGGCCGACCCGCGCTGGATCGAGCGCGAGGTGCGGAAGGTTCGCGCCGACACCGAGCTCGGCGAGCTCCGCGAGTTCCGTGCGCCGCTGGCCGACGTGCTCGCGCGCTCGACGCACGAGCGCCTCGATCGGTTGATCGGGGTGGGCTACGACACGCCGGAGTATGCGGTCGGTTGGTGGCGCGCGAGCTACTACGCCGACTGGAAAGCCGGCGACGAGATCCTCGCGCAGTTCCCCGAGAAGACCGCGTTCCACGAGGTGCGCGAGGCCGTGCTGTCGGCGCGCTCGGCCGTGGTCGAGTACGATCGTATGATCGGCACGCTCGAGGGCAAGCTCTCCGAGATCGCGACGCTCGAGGGTGAACGTTCGTACTCGCAGGAGCGGTTGGCTCACCTCCACGACGAGGTGCTCGGCAACTGTCGCCAGTGGCTGACCGAGCACATCCGCAACCTCGATCCGGACTCGCTCGCGAAGCGGTTCGGCGACGATCCGAGCGCCGCACTGTTGGCCAAGACGATCGTCGGCATCGGGAAGAAGATCGAGTATCTGAACGATCTGGCGACGAGCGAGCTCGATCCGATGGAGAGTCGGCTGCGCGGCGACCTCGCGAAGCTCGAGCGCGATCGCCGCAAGTACAGCCGGCCCAAGAAGGCGTGGACGCAGTTCCAGACCGACAAGTTCCAGAAGCGGTTTCGCGATCGGCGGCCATGGTTCGACAAGCGATGGGACCGGTACGACCGCACCTACAACACGGTCTACGTGTTCGATAACTACGACCGCGGCTCCTTGGTCGATGACTTCTTGTGGTGGGACCTGATGACCGACGGGCGGATCGACGGCTCGTTCAGCCCGTCGGTGCAGTCGTTCCACAGGCAATACCCGAACTACCGGTGGAGCCGCGACGACGACGACAGCGCCGCGGCCGTCGCGACGGTGGCCGCGATGCAGAGCGCCGACGATCTGTCGGCGTTCGATCCTTCGTGAGGCGGCGATGGGAAACTCGATTCGCATCGTCAACTACGCGGTCAACGGCGGCGGCGTCGGTCACCTGCAGCGCCTGGTCGCCGTGTCGCGCTGGCTCCGGCGCTACGCCGCGCACGCCGGGCTGCGCGCCGAGATCTACTTTCTGACCTCGAGCGAGGCCGACGGGCTGCTGTTTCACGAGCGGTTCGCGTCGTTCAAGTTGCCGTCGAAGACGGTGGTCGGCGATGCCGGGATCGACAAGCAGACCTACCTCGCGCTCGCCAAGCAGTGGGTGTGGCACTCGGTGGGACTGCTCCGTCCGGACCTGCTCGTCGTCGACACGTTCCCGCGCGGCTCGTTCGGCGAGCTGCTCGGCGCGCTCGATCTGTGCCGGCATCGCGCGTTCATCTATCGCCCGGTCAAGGACGCGTTCGCGGCACGCGCCGACTTCCAGGCGATGCTGCCGCTGTACGACAGCATCCTGGTGCCCGAGCACGAAGCTGTCGATGTCCCGGTGCCCAGCGCGATCCGTCATCGGGTCGTGCACACGGGGCCGGTGATCTCGCGCGAACGCTCGGAGCTGTGCACGCGCGACGATGCGCGGAGGCGGCTCGAGGTTCCCGACGATGCGATCGCGATCTACGTGTCCGCGGGCGGCGGCGGCGATCCCACCGCCGAGGCGCAGCTCCACGACGTGATCGACGCGCTGGCCGACGATCCGTCGCTGTACCTCGTCGTCGGCGCCGGGCCGCTGTATCGCGGACGGGTTCGCCACGGCGCGCGCATCGCGTGGGTGACCAGCGGGATCGCGGAGCTCCTCCCCGGTATCGATCTCGCGATCTGCGCCGTCGGCTACAACACCTACTACGAGCTGATGCAGGTCGGCGTGCCCGCGGTGTTCCTGCCGCAGACCAAGATCGCCGACGAGCAGGATCGCCGCGCCGCGCGCGCGGTGGAGGTCGGCGCCGCCGAGCTGCTATCGACCCCGGTGGATGCCACGGCATTGCGTGCGGCGGTCGATCGCTGGCGCGATCCCGCGGTCCGGGCGCGCGGTGCCGAGGCGGCGCGCGGGCTGGTTCCCGAGAACGGGGCGCGGCACCTCGCGGGCGAGCTGTTGCGTCTGGTGCTGCCGGCCGCGACCGTCGATGCGGCGGAGGCCGCGGTCGGCGACGACGTGCTCGCGAGCGCCTCGCGTCTCGGGCTCGAGCTCGCGCCGTACTTCGAGCTCGCGCGGTTGCTCGAGCGGGTTTCGATCTCCGACGAGGGCGACCGCGAGCCCGAGCGCGCGCTCGAGCGCGCGACGGGACTGGTCGAGGCGATCGTCGGTCACGGCGTTCCGATCGGGCTCGGCCTTCGCGTCGTCGGAGACTTCATCCGCAAGGCCGCGGTCGGTCGGGTCGACGATCGTGCGGATGCCGCCGCCGTGCTGCTCGACGAGCTCGCCGCGTTCGGCGACTGGGGCGCCGCCGCGACGCTGATCAAGGTGTTCGGGGTCGAGCGCCGGGTGCCGGCCGCCCAGTTCGCGGGAGACGTGGTCGCGTTCCTGTCGCGCCTGCGTAGCCGCGGCGACGATCTGTATCGCGGCATCGCGTACCTTTCGGGAGCGCAGGCCACCGGCGACCACGCGAACGTCGAGTTGCTCCGGCTCGCGCAGGAGAGGTGCCGGTGACGCGTCCCTCCATCCTCGCCGCGATCGATACCGGGACCCCGACACTCGGTCCCGAGACCATCCACATCGACGTCACCAACAGCTGCAACACCAACTGCATCACGTGCTGGGACCACTCGCCGCTACTCGTCCGGCCGCGCGCGGCGGCGTGGAAACGACGACGGGTCGAGGTGGCCGCGATCGAGGCGCTCCTCGACGACGTGATCTCGCTCGGCGGCTTGCGCGCCGTGATCCTCTCGGGCATGGGCGATCCGTTCGTGCACCCCGAGATCTACGAGCTGATCGCGGCGGTCAAGAGGCGGGGGCTTCACCTGACGATCATCACCAACCTGATCCCGGCACAGCCATCGCGCGTGATCGAGCTCGGCGTCGATCAGCTGCTGATCGGGATCCACGGTGCGAGCGAGGTCGCGTATCGCGCGTTCCACCCGAGCTTCAGGAGCGATGAATGGCAGCGGCTGCACGCGGCGCTCGCGATGTTCGCGGCGGCGGGCAGGCGCTACAAGCACGTGCACGTGATCTGCCGGGTCAACGCGACCGAGCTGACCGGCATGGTCGAGCTCGGTGCGCGGTACGCGGCGGAACGCATCAACTTCAAGCTCGCCGGACTCGGAGGCGGTACCGAGGCGGCGATGATCGACGACGCGCAACGCGCGCAGCTGATCGCCGAGGGCGTGCCGGCCGCGCGCGAACGCGCGGGCGAGCTCGGCGTGATGACGAACCTCGACGTGCTCGCGGCACAACTCGCCACCGGCGGGTCGGCGACCGCCCCGATCGCCGACATCGGCTGCTTCATGGGCTACGTGTACTCGCGGATCACCGTCGACGGCACGGTGCTGTTCTGCTGCAACACCGAGGTCGTGGTCGGCTCGCTCGCCGACGGCACGCGGTTCTCCGAGCTGTGGCGCGGTCCGGTGTGGAACGAGCTGCGCGCGCAGATGCGCCGCGGTGACTATCTGCCGAGCTGCTCGCAGTGCGGGAAGCTCAACCAGAACGTCAAGATCGGTCGCGCGTTCGCGAAGGCGTATGGCGACGAGCGACTGGCCGAGGTGACGGGGCGGGGGGGATATTCATGAGACGTCCGACCGTCGAGTGGCAGGTATGCGGCGTCTGCAACTACGACTGCAGCTACTGCATCCAGAGCAAGAAGTACCGGGTCGGTCACCCGAGCCCCGAACAGGTCACCGGGTTCCTCGACTTCTTCGCGCAGTTGCCGGGGCGGTGGGAGATCAAGATGACCGGCGGCGAGCCGTTCGCGTTCCGCGGGTTCATGGAGCGGATCGTGCCGGGCCTGGTCGAGCGCACGCCGCACACGATCTCGGTGCTGACCAACCTGAGCGCGCCGCTGTCGATCCTCGAGCGGTTCGCGGCGCTCACGCGCGGCCGGCTCGGCATCGTCAGCGCGTCGATCCACCTCGAGCACGTCGACATCGACGCGTTTGCCGCCAAGGCCGCCCGGTTTCGCGCGGCGATCGACCCGGCCGCCGCGATGGTGGTCAACGCCGTCGCGGTTCCGGGTCGCCTCGACCGCGTCGCGGCGGCGCGCGTGGCGATCGAGGGCGTCGGCCTCAAGTTGTTCCCGCAGCTCATGAAGGTGAAGGGTGGGGTGCACGACTACGATGCCGGCGATCGCGAGCGCCTGGTCCAGCTGGTCGGTCGCTCGCCGACCCCGCGCGAGGCCAACCTGTCGCCGAGCTACCGGGGCAAGCTGTGCTGGACCGGCGTCGAGTACTTCGTGTTGACGCAGACCGGTGACGGCTGGAGTTGCCGCACCGCGAAGCGATTCGCGGAGGGCTATCTCGGCAACGTTCTCGACGGATCGTTCTCGCTCGCGCCCGCACCGCTTCCGTGCGCGTACGACATCTGTCCGTGCACCGTGCCCGCGAACCGCGGGATGATCGAGGGTATCGGCACCGGAGCACGGGCATGACGTCGCGCGCGGACACCCAGCGGCAGGTAGGCCGCGGAAGCGAAGTCGAGCAACAGAGCGGCGCGAGCGTGTCGGCAGACCTGCCGCGGACGAAGCTGGCGACGCCGCGTCCCGAGGAGGGCGTGATCAGCTGGAACATCAACACCGCCTGCAACTACCGCTGCAGCTACTGCACCCAGCGGTTCAAGGAGGATCGCGGGCGGTGGAGTCGCGACACCCAGCGGTTCCTCGACGCGTTCGCGCGGTTGCCCGGTCGCTGGGAGATCAAGCTGTCCGGCGGCGAGCCGTTCGTGCACCCCACGTTGCTCGACATCGTCGGCGGGCTGGCCTCGCTGGGGCACCGGATCAGCGTGGTCACCAACTTCTCGGCGTCGAAGGACAAGCTCGAGGCGTTCGCGACCGCCGCGCGCGGACGCGTCGGCGTGTTCTCGGCGAGCCTGCACCTCGAGTACGTCACCGACGTCGACGCGTTCGCCGCCAAGGCAGCGTGGCTATCCGAGCGCCTGCTCGCGATGCGCGATCCGGACCTGCCGGGACCCCACGTGTGCGTGACCTCGGTCGCGACCCGCGACGTGCTGCCACGGCTCCCCACGCTCGCGGACACGTTCGCGGCGCGCGGGGTCGCGTACAAGGTGCAGCCCGAGAAGCAGAACCGCGACGTCATCGACTACTCGCCGGGCGAGCAGGCGCAGATCCTCGCGCTCGGCGGTCACAACAAGACCGGGCGGATCGTCCACCACTTCGCGGGACGCCCGTGCTGGTCGGGGGCGCGCTACTTCATCCTCGACGATCTCGGTGTGGCGTACCGGTGCTATCCGGCGCGCCGCCTCAAGATCGAGCGCATGGGGAACTTCCTCGAGCCGGGGTTCCGGCTCGCCGACGAACCGGAGCCGTGCCGGTACGCCAGCTGCAACTGCACGGTGCCGATCGCGCGCGGCATGATGCCGCTCGCCGACGACGAGATCGCGGCGCTTGCGCCGAACAGCGAGGACCTGTCGTGAAATACAAGACCTTCCGTGCCCTCGTGCTCACCGGGGTGGCCGTCGCCGGGATCGGCGGCATCGTGCTCGCCGCCCGCCACTGCGGTGGTTCCTCCGAGCCGCAGCCGAGGCCCGAGCCCGAGCCGGTGGCGACCACGACGCCGTCGGATCCGTCGACCTCGCACGCGACGACGCCCCCGCCTTCGACATCGACGGGCGAGTTGCGCGAGGTCGATCGAGAGGTGCTCACCGCGGTCGGCCGCGCGATCTCGAACGGCAAGCAGAAGGACGCGTTCTCGAATCGACCGTACAAGGTCAACCTGTACCAGGACGCGGGTCACTCGACGCCGAACCGGGTCAAGGTCGATCTCGATCGCGACAACCAGTGGGACGAGAAGTGGTCCCTCGACGACGGCGGAACCTGGAAGCGCCAGGTCGCGCCCGCCGACGACGAGCAATACACGGCCGAGTACCGGCTGAGCGCCGACCACGGTCGCTGGCAGACCAAGGACGAGGCGGCGACGCCGACCGTGGCCGAGCATCCGGCGCCGGTCGATCCGTCGTCGACCGACGCGCTGCGGCCGGTCGACACGTCGCTGCTCGAGCTCGCCGCCAGGCCGCTCGGCAGCAGCAAGAAGAAGGACGCGTTCTCGGGCGAGGCCTACAAGGTGAATGTCTACCAGGACGCAGGTCACACGACGCCGAACCGCGCCAAGCTCGATCTCGATCGCGATGGCAAGTGGGACGAGAAGTGGGACTTCGGTGGCAGCCCGTCGGCGCTGACCGTCAAGCGTCACGTCGCGCCCGCCGACGACGAGCAGTACACCGACGAGTACCGGCTCGACAACGGGCACTGGGTCGTCAAGAAGTAGCCGACCGCGGCGGCAAAGCCCTGGGCACGACGAGATCGATCGACCGACCGATCGATCGATCGATCGACCGACCGATCGACGTCGACACGGCTAGCGATCTGGGCGCGCGGGCATCGGCTTACCGAGCGCCGCGCACGAGCGATCATATCCGAGCTTGCACCCACGCTCGTGCAGCCGCTTCGCCTTCACGAGATCGCGGCGCACGAGCTTCCCCTCGTCGTAGATCCTCGCGAGCATGCCGCACGCGACCTCGACATCGCCGCGGCACGCCCGATCGAGCAGCGTTGTGATGCGGCGCGGAGTCCCGCGGATCGAGCCGTCGAGCATGAACGCCGCGAGGAATCCACATGCCGCCGGGCGACCGAGCTTGCACGCGCGCTCGTACCACGGTGCGGCACGCAGCACCGTCGCATCGATCTCTGCCTTGCTACGCGGGGCGTTCCCGGCCCCCATCGAGTACCAGCCGCCGAGGCTCTCGCAGCTGAGCGCGTCGCCCCGCTTGCACGCAGACTCGAACAACGTGACCGCGCGCTCGGGATCGCGCTTCACGCCGACGCCGCCCATGTAGACCGAGCCGAGTCCGCCGCAGCCGAGTGGCGCGCCCCCCTTGCACGACTTCTCGAGCAGCGCGATCGCTTTGGGTAGGACAGCGGCGTCGCCGTGGTTGATCAGGGCGAGCCCGAGCGTCGCGCAGGCGCCGTAGCCCTTGGCGTCGCACGCCTTCCGGCAGGCATCGAGATCGCGCTGGGTGACCGGCTTGACCTTGCACGTCGGCGCGGCATCTGCCCGTGCAACGACCGCACCGAGGACCACGGCGACCACGATCACGCTCGATTTCATGGGCGTGGCCTTAACGCGACTGGCCGAGCGAGTCCAGCTCCGCGTGATGCTTGGGGATCGCGGGGCCTGCCGGAGATTGACCGCTCGGCGAGGTTGGGTTACCCGTAAACTGCTACATGCCTCCACCAAGCCGGCGCGCGACGAGCCTGCGACCCAGGTTCTGGGGTGGGCGCCGGCGCGCCCGGCGCGCCAACCAGATGTTGCCGGTGGGGCTCCCGGGCCCGCTCCACGCGGCGTCGAGCCCCGCGCACGATGCCAAGCTCCGCGTGCTGGGCTCGGGCGACGTCGCGTTCCAGGCGATCGTCGACCGGGTCCAGAACGCCGAGAAGTCGGTGGAGATCCGCGCGTTTCTGTGGCGCGACGACGAGGCCGGCAACCTGCTCGGCAAGGCCGTGCTGGCCGCCGCCGATCGCGGCGCCAAGGTGACGATCCACAAGGACAAGATCGCCGCGGTCTACGAGTACACCGGCGGCAACAAGCAGAGCTTCTTTCACAAGCGGGTCGATGCGATCCGCGGGTTCCAGGCGTGGTTCCTCGGCGCCGTGTATCGGGCGCCGGGCTCGTTCAAACAGAAGCCGAACGCGCTGTCCGCGCGGATCCTGTCGCACGAGAACATCAAGGTCGAGCACCGCCGGAAGCGGTTCGATCACAGCAAGGTGTACATCGTCGACGATCGCTACCTGATGCTCGGGTCGATGGGCATCGGCGACAACCACCGCCACGACTGGATCGACGTCATGGTCGAGGCGGAGGGGCCGAAGCACGTCGAGCGGCTGCGCGAGCGCATGGTCGGTCACGACGAGTTCGATCCGTCGCGCGGCCTCGACTTCCTCGTTCACTCGCGAGAGGCGCACCGCAAGAAGAGCTGCCCGATGATCAGCCACCGGCTCGCGCTGATCGACGCCGCGCAGGAGTCGATCACCGTCGAGATGGCGTACTTCACCGACCGGCGGTTCACCGCCGCGCTCGCGCGCGCGGTCCAGCGCGACGTTCACGTCAAGGTGGTGACCGCCGACCAGGCCGACGTGCTCGGCAACATCAACCGCGCCACCGTCGACGCGCTGATGCGGCTGACCGGTGCCCCGCGCAACCTCGAGATCGTGCTGGTGCCTCGCATGGTGCACAGCAAGGTGGTCGTGATCGATCACCGGTTTGCCGATGTCGGCTCGGCGAATTTCACCCCGCTGTCGCACGGCGTCTACGACGAGATCAACCTGTACGCCGATAGCGAAGGCTTCGCTCGCGACCTCGAGCGCGAGATCGACGTCCACTGCGAGTCGGGGCAGGTGGTGTCCCAGCGTCTGCGGTGGCGCAAGATGTACTCGAGCCTCGAGCGCGCGATCATCGCCTATCAATCGCGGCGGGGTGGGTGAGCCGGCCGATGGCCGAGCGCGCCGAATCCCTCGACCCCGGCGAGCGCGCCAAGCTCGAGCGACGCCGTCAGATCCTCGCCGCCGCCAAGGCCGTGTTCGCCGACGCCGGCTATCACGGTGCCTCGATCCACGCGATCATCGCGCGCGCCCAGATCGCGCGCGGCACGTTCTACCTCTACTTCTCGAGCAAGTCGGCCGTGTTCGACTCGATCCTCGACCAGGCGATGACCGAGCTGCGCGCGAAGATCCACCGCATCGACGTCACGGACTCCGCGGCGGCGCCGCAGGTCCAGCTGCGCGAGCAGATCGAAGCGGCGCTCGAGTACATCGTCAGCGATCGACCGCTCGCGACCATGCTGATCACCGCCGGGCACACGCCCGACGCCGAGGCCACCGAGCGCCTCGACCAGTTCTATGCCGAGGTGCGCGATCTACTGCGGCGCGCGCTCGAGGGCGGCGTCGAGATCGGGCTGCTCCGCCCGTGCAACGCCGAGCTGGTCGCCGCCGCGATGCTCGGCATGATCCGCGGCGTGATCGAGCTGATGATCCACCAGACCGACGCACCGACGGTGAACGAGGTGGTCACCGAGATGCTGCAGGTCGCGCTGCGCGGCGTCCTGGTCTAGACGCGAAGACGCCCGCGATCGGAATCGCGGGCGTGGTGTCTCGACGAGACAGCGACGCTACTTGCCGTAGCGGTACAGCGAGAACTCGAGGTCCATCCGGGCGTCCTGCCCGCCGGTGAAGTTGTTCATGCAGGAGTCGTCGGTGTAGTCCATGAAGTTCTCGATCGGGTCGGCTCCGCCGCCGCGGCACGTGTCGCGACCGACCGGGCAGCCGAACGCCGCCGAGCGCTCCGCGTCGGTGTCGTCGACGTAGTCTCCGCTGCCGTGACAGCCGCCCTGGAACGTGTGGTAGAGGCCCATCCAGTGGCCGATCTCGTGGGTCGCGGTGTCGCCCTCGTCGTACGGCGCGGCGCTACCACCGGGTAGCGACGAGTACAGCATCACCACGCCATCGTCGGACGGGTTCGAGCTGTACGAGCTCGGGAACGTCGCCCAGCCGAGCAGACCACCGCCCGGGTTGCACGTGTAGAGGTTGAGGTCGTCGGCGCTGCCCTGACGCAGCGCGGACTTCATCGCGTTCTCGCTGCTGCTCGAGTCGCAGGTGTTGAACCACGTCGCGTTGTCCGTGTAGTCCGTTGAGACCAGGTTGAAGCCCCAGCCGGTGTCCGCATAGGCAGCGTTGAGGACGTTGATCTGTGCGTCGATGTCGCCCGCGCTCAGGTTGCCGTTGGCGCCATCGTGGATCACGTGGAAGTGGACGTTGACCGTGCCGCCGGTCACGACCGTGCCGTCACCACCGCCGCCGCCACCACCACCGCCGCCGGGACCACCGTGTCCGCCGCCCTTCTTCTGGCTGAGGTCGGCACTCGCGAGGAACGCGGTGAGCTTCTGGTAGTCGGCGAGCTTCTGCTCGTCGGTGAGCTCGCGGATCGCGCAGCGGACCTTACCGTCGTGCACCATCGAGTCGTCGATCCCGTCGGCACGCGACGGGTCGGCGGGGTCGGTGCCGGTATCGGCACAGGCGGCGACGAACGCGCCACCGAGCAAGAGAGCAGAGAACGAGACCAGGAAGTTCTTCGTCGGCATGTAACCAGTCCTCGGTGAGAAGAGAGAGTTGCTACACCAGCGACCATGGAAGCTGTCGCACCCAGCTTTGACTGAAACCCCTTGTATCACTCCAGGTTACATCCCGTGAAGGTGTTTCTCTGGTAGCGCCGCACACGTACGAGATCGTGTGAGAACGACTCACCCGCGACGCGGCTCACGAAATCCGGGCACTTGGTAGCGGGGCGAACGTGACGGACGGTGGCTACTGCTTCACGAAGATGCACGAGCTGAGGATCGGCACCACGCCGTTCGAGCAGTTGCCGAGCACGTCGACGTAGCCCGCCGGCGGTGACCACAGCTTGTTGTCGTCACGGTTGATCGCGACGAACACGTCGTCGTCCTCGTACGTCAGCTCGTAGACCCAGAACCAGTCCTCGACCACGACGTTCGTGCGATCTCCGCGCCGGATCGCGGGATGCTCGGCGCGCGCGAGACCCGCCGCACGGACGTTGTCGAGGGCGTGCTGCTCGGCCTGCGAGAGGTTCGTGAACCGCTGCATCCGGCGATTGTCCGGATCGGGACCACCATCGGTGCCGATGTCGTCACCCTGATAGAGCATCGGGATGTTCTTGGGCGAGGTGAGCAGGAACGTCTGCGCGAGCTCGAGCCGCTCGTAGTGATCGCTGGCCTCGGTGAGCGCGCGCACCTGATCGTGGTTGCCGAAGAAGTTGCCCATCACCGCACCGGGGTAGCCACCGCTGCCGCCCATCGTGTCCTGCGGCGTGAGGTAGGCGGTGTCGTTCGGGACCGCGAAGTTCGCGAGGTCGCGGACGCTGATGTTGAAGGTGAGCAACGCACCCTTCACGTTGTTGTAGTAGCCCTCGTCGACTTGGCCCTGCACCATGTCCTCGCGCACGTGGTAGCGCGCCCAGCCACCGAGCGACTCGCCGACCATGTAGAACACCGTCGGCTCGTCGGTCTTGCTGTGATCCTTCACCGTGGTCTCGATCTCGGCGACCACCGCCGCCTTGAGCGAGCGCACGAGGCTATCGTCCATGTGCTTGAGTGCGTCGGCGCGGAAGCCGTCGAAGTTGAACTCCTCGATCATCCACAGCGCGTGATCGACGACGGCCTGGATCGCGTCGGGGTGACCGCCGTAATCGAAGTCCGGCGTGTCGGTCGTGAACCAGCACCCGATGCGCGCCACGTCCCAGCGGCCGTCGCACGGGTTGTAGGGGAAGAACCAGTCGGGATGCTCGGCGTAGAGCGGGCTCTCCTTGTGGACGTGATTGGCGACGAAGTCGGGCAACACGCGGATGCCGCGCGCGTGGGCCTCGTTGACCAGCTCCTTGAGCTCGTCGGCAGATCCGAACGCGGGCTCGATCGGGTTCGCGATCCCGAGGTCGTTCGCGAAGCTGTAGCCGGTCGCGACCGGGTGATACGAGTGATAGCTCGCGAACCGCCGCGTGTCGGAGAGCTGCACCGATGGCTGCGAGTTGTGCGAGTCGATGATCGGCGACGAGATCCACAGCGCGTTGACGCCCATGTTCTCGAAATACCCGTCGCGGATCTTCTGCGTGATGCCGGCGA
This sequence comes from uncultured delta proteobacterium, assembly GCA_963772655.1. Lineage (GTDB taxonomy): Bacteria > Myxococcota_A > Polyangia > Haliangiales > Haliangiaceae > JABFXX01. The sequence goes on along the minus strand of CAVYYE010000002.1, from coordinate 1,439,597 downwards.
AGTCGCCGCCCTGCCACTGGCTGCGAACATCGTCGACGCGCGCGAGGTCGCCGACCGAGTTGTCGATGTCGTTGCTCGGATCGCCGTCGTGGAAGCGATCCGTGAGGATCTGATAGATGAACGCGTCGCGCCAGGTGAAGTCGGCGTAGCCGATGCCGTCGCCGATCCACATCGGTACGAACAACGGGCGGATGTCGCGGCCGGTGTCGTCGCGCATCCGGAACAGGAAGCTGTACTTGTCGGGCGCGACACCGGCGGCGGTGATCTCGAAGCTCTGGGTCGACGGGTCGAACGAGCTCGCGGCGTCGAACGGTGCTCCGTTGAGGGTGATCTCGCTGTCGTCGAGGGCGAGCGAGCCCGTGCCGAGGTAATGGATGGTGACGTCGTACGAGTCGGCGGTGGTCTCGGTGCAGAGCTCGAACTCGCCGATGGTGCGCGGGTTGTCACAGGCGTGGGGACAATCACCATCCGTACAGGTGGTGTCGTCGTCGCCGAGATCGAGATCCTGCGACGCCGGACAACCGGCGAGTAGCGACACCAGCAGCGCGCATGCCCCGAACCTCATGCGCCGCAAACACCAGCACATTTCGTGCTCGTTTGCGGGCGTGTATTCGGCGCGGTTATCGGCGCGAACGTGTGACCGCGTTGCGAAACGAAACGCTTCGGGTGAGGAGCGTCGACACCATGACTGGAAAGCTGCACGGCCACTCACCCGAGATCGGGTGCTTGGGGAAGTCGGGTGCGTTGGTGATTACGCGAACCGACCTCAGAACGTGATCTGGACTACCAAATGCTGCGCAGCATGTTTCGCAGGCAGGGATCGCAACTTCGCCAATCAGTATCCAAACTTAGAACTGGACTGACGTGTCATTCTAGTCCTAGACTGACGCGTCAGTCCAGCTGACCTTTGGAGCCCCTTTATGACCAACACGCCCCAAAACGTCGTCATCGGTATCGATGTCGGATCCACCACCGTGAAGATGACGGTGGTCGATCCGGACTCGAAAGAGATCTTGTGGTCGAAGTACCTCCGACACGAGACCCGCCAACCCGAGATGACGCGCGAGATGTTGCGCGAGATCCACGCGGCGTTCCCGACGATCACGAACGACCAGATCCGCGTGTTCATCACCGGCTCGGGCGGTAGCCCGATCGCGCCGCACATCGGCGCGAAGTTCGTGCAGGAGGTCAACGCCGTCACGATGGCGGTCGAGCAGCTGCACCCCGACGTCGGAAGCGTGATCGAGCTCGGCGGCCAGGACGCCAAGATCATCATGTTCAAGCAGAACGCCGAGACCGGCGACAAGACGGCGCAGACGTCGATGAACGACAAGTGCGCGTCCGGTACCGGCGCGACGATCGACAAGTGCGTGCTCAAGGTCGGCATGCCGCGCGAGGAGGTCCCGGCGCTGCAGTTCGATCCGAGCAAGCTGCACCACGTCGCCGCGAAGTGCGGCGTGTTCGCCGAGACCGACATCGTCAACCTCGTGAAGAGCGGCATCCCGCGCAACGAGATCATGAACTCGCTGGCCGACGCGATCGTCAGCCAGAACCTCGCGGTGCTGACCCGCGGCAACACGCTCAAGTCGAAGGTGTTGCTCCTCGGCGGTCCCAACACGTACCTGCCGTTCCTCCAGCAGTGCTGGCGGCTCCGCATCCCCGAGGCGTGGGCGGAGCGTGGCTACGAGTACGACAAGTCGGTGCCGATCGAGGAGCTGATCTTCGTGCCGAAGAACAGCGATCTCTACGCCGCGTACGGCGCGGTGCTGTTCGGCCTCTACGAGCCGGAGTCCGTCGGCCGCTACCGCGGCATCGATCCGCTCGACGAGTTCATCAACCACGGTCGCAAGGCCAAGCTCGGCGAGAACGCCGGCCCCGGTCTCGTCGAGACGCCCGCGCAGCGCGACGCGTTCGTCGACAAGTACCGCACGCCGGATTACGACGACGCCAAGCTCGAGAGCGGCAAGACGTACCGTGGCGTGATCGGCCTCGACGGTGGCTCGACGTCCTCCAAGTGCGTGTTCATCGACGAGCAGGAGAACATCCTCAAGAAGGTCTACACGCTGTCGAAGGGCAACCCGATCCAGGACATGAAGGACATGTTCTCGGTGATGCGCCAGTGGGCGACCGATCAGGGCGCGACCCTGGAGGTCACCGGGTTCGGCGTCACCGGCTATGCGGGTGACGTGCTCGAGAAGTCACTCGGCGCCGACGCCAACATCGTCGAGACCGTCGCGCACATGATGAGCGCGAAGCGCTGGTTCCCGGCGGTCGACGTGATCTGCGACATCGGCGGGCAGGACATCAAGGTGATGTTCATGCAGAACGGCGACGTCAAGAACTTCCGGCTGTCGAACAGCTGCAGCGCCGGCAACGGCATGCTGCTGCAGGCGATGGCGGACCAGTTCGGTCTGCCGGTGAAGCAGTACGCCGAGGTGGCCTTCGAAGCGCGGCTCGCGCCGAAGTTTTCCTACGGCTGCGCCGTGTTCCTCGATTCCGATCGCGTGAACTTCCAGAAGGAAGGCTACTCGCGCGAGGAGCTGCTCGCGGGCCTCGCGCTCGTGCTGCCCAAGAACGTCTGGCAGTACGTCGTCCAGATCCCGCGCATGAGCGAGCTCGGTCGCGTGTTCGTGCTCCAGGGCGGCACGCAGAAGAACGTCGCCGCGCTCAAGGCGCAGGTCGACTACATCGAGAAGCGCGTCCCCGGCGCCGAGGTCTACCTCCACCCGCACTGCGGCGAGGCCGGCGCGATCGGTGCCGCGTTCGAGGCGCTCCGCGTCGTGCGCCGCAAGGGCACGTCGACGTTCGTCGGCCTCGACCAGGCGATCGACATCGACTACACGAGCACCAACAACGAAGACACGCGCTGCAACTTCTGCCCGAACAACTGCTCGCGTACGTTCATCGACACCAAGACGCTCGACGGCAAGAGCGCCCGCTACATCTCCGGGTTCTCCTGCGAGAAGGGCACGGTCGAGAACATGACCGCGCTCAAGTCGCTCAACAAGGAGCGCCAGGCGCGGATGAAGCGGTACCCGAACCTGGTCGACTACGAGGCCAAGCTCGCGTTCAAGAGCTTCTTCGAACCGGCCGCGATGCCCGAGCACGGCACGCCGATCGACGACATCGTCGTCAAGCGCACCCTGCTCGGCGCCGTTCGCCACAAGCCGATCCAGCGGCCGTTCCAGCGGTCGAGCGCCGAGGCGTGGGAGAAGCGCCGCGACGTCCGCATCGGCATCCCGCGCGTGCTCAACATCTACTCGACGGGCCCGTTCTGGCGCACGTACTTCGAGGCGCTCGGCGTGTCGAGTCGCAACGTGGTGTTCTCCGAGGAGACCGGCGAGGAGATGTGGCAGGCCGGGTGCAAGTACGGCTCGGTCGACCCCTGCTACCCGTCGAAGGTGTGCCAGGCGCACATCCACAACCTGCTGTTCAAGCACCACGAGAAGAAGAAGCTCGACTACATCTTCTTCCCGGCGATCACCCACGTCCCGACGTTCATCGTCAACCAGATGGACACCGCGAGTTGCCCGGTGGTGTCGGGTACGCCGAAGGTGCTGCGTGCGGCGTTCACGAAGGAGACCGACTTCTTCGCCGAGCGCAACATCACGTACCTCGACACCGCGGTCACGCTCAACGAGACGCTGATGTGCAAGCAGCAGATGTTCCGCGAGTGGGGCCCGCTGCTCGGGATCACCGTCGACGAGAGCGACTTCGCGGTCGAGCAGGGGTTCAAGGCGCTCGACGCGTTCGAGGCCGAGATGCAGCGGAAGGGTCGCGAGATCCTCGACGAGGTCACCCGCGATAACCGCGTCGCGCTGGTGATGCTGGGCCGCCCGTACCACAACGATCCGGGGCTCAACCACGCCGTGCTCGAGGAGTTCCAGGCGATCGGCTATCCGATCCTGTCGATGCGGTCGCTGCCGCGCGACCCCGAGACGATCCGCGAGCTGTTCGCCGAGGACATCGCCAAGGGCGTGATCGAGAGCGGTCTCGACGTGTCCGACGTGTGGCCCGAGAACTACTCGACCAACTCGGTGCAGAAGGTGTGGGCCGCCAAGTACGCCGCGCGCCATCCGCATCTGGCGTGCCTCGACCTGTCGAGCTTCAAGTGCGGCCACGACGCGCCGACCTACGGCCTGATCGACAGCGTGATCGCGAGCGCCGGCAAGGCGTACTCCGCGCTCCACGACATCGACGCCAACAAGCCGAGCGGATCGATCAAGATCCGCGTCAAGACCTACGCGCACACGCTGATGCTGCTGCGCGAGAAGCTCGAGGATCAGGCGATCAAGCGCGAGGAGCTCGATCGCACGGTCACCGAGAAGAAGCTCGAGCTGATGACCAAGCTGCAGGCCAAGCTGTCCTCGGTCGGCAAGGTCGACGCCGCCCTCGACGACAAGATCGCCGAGGCGGCGGCCCAGATCGCCGCATGGCGCGCCGCCGATGAAGCGGCGCGACCCAAGGCCAAGCGTGCAGCGGCCCTCAACGTGATCAACCAGCCCACCCCCACCAACCAGGCCGGCGCCGGTACCGCGACGCAGGTCCCCAACGCCCGCCAGAAGTAGACATCGGAGACCAGGAGAAAACGATGAGCACGACCAACGACAACAACGGAAACAACCCGATGTCGCTCGACTCGATCGACGCGATCGAGAACGAGCTCAAGAACTTCGAGATCGAGGAGCGCAAGCGCCTCGGTCTGCCCACCGAGTCGGTCAAGCAGTGGTTCGACGAGGTGCCGCGCGCGTTCACCCGCGATCAGCGCGAGCACACGACGATCCTGGTCTCGGGCCTGACGATGGCGCACGACCTGTTCATCCAGGCGGCGCTCCGCGGCCTCGGGTACAAGGTCCTCGCGCTCGACACCCCCGACAACGACGCGCTCCAGTACGGGCGCGAGTACGGCAACCGCGGCCAGTGCAACCCGACGTACTTCACCGTCGGAAACCTCGTGAAGTACCTCGACGGGCTTCGCGACCGCGGCATGAGCAAGGACGACGTGGTCAAGAACCACCTGTTCATCACGGCGGGTGCGTGCGGCCCGTGCCGGTTCGGCACCTACGTCACCGAGTACCGCAAGGCGCTCCGCGACTCCGGGTTCGACGGCTTCCGCGTGTTGCTGTTCCAGCAGACCGGTGGTCTCAAGCAGGCGACCGGGGAGGGCGTTGGCCTCGAGATGGGTCCGGCGTTCTTCTGGGGCGTGGTCCGCGCGATCCTGATCGGCGACTGCCTCAACGCGCTCGGCTACCGGATCCGGCCCTACGAGGTCGAGGCCGGCGCGACCGACCGCGCGCTCGAGATCAGCAAGAAGATCATCAGCGACGCGTTCGAGGGCAGCACCTCGCTGGTGGTGGCGCTCGCCAAGGTGCGCCGCACGATGTCCAAGGTGAAAGTCGACCGCACGCGCGTGAAGCCGCGGGTCGGCATCATCGGCGAGTTCTGGGCGATGACCACCGAGGGCGACGGCAACTACGGCCTGCAGCGGTTCCTCGAGGCCGAGGGCGCCGAGCCCGACATCCAGCTGGTCACCGCGTGGCTGCTCTACATGCTGTGGCAGGGCAAGTACGACACCAACGAGCGCGCCCAGCTGCGCGGCGTCGACAAGGCCAAGAGCGCCGAGGGCGGCAGCAAGTTCAGCCTCGACGGCGTCGACGTGCGCAAGAAGCTGCTGACGCTGTACGCCGGCGAGCGCGTGATCCGCGGGATGTTCCAGACCATCGCCAAGTCGATGGGCCTGTACGACTACCACCTGCCGGACATGGACAAGATCGCCGAGATCAGCCACGCGTTCTACGACAACAACCTCCGCGGTGGCGAGGGCCACATGGAGGTCGGCAAGCTGATCCAGAACGTCGCCTACAGCAAGGTCAACATGACGCTGTCGGTGAAGCCGTTCGGGTGCATGCCGTCCTCGTCGGTGTCCGACGGCGTGCAGTCGATGATCACGGAGCTCTATCCGCAGGGCATCTTCCTGCCGATCGAGACCAACGGCGACGGCGCGGTCAACGTGTACAGCCGCGTGCAGATGCAGCTGTTCAAGGCCAAGCAGCTCGCGCAGCGCGAGGTCGACCAGGCGCTCGCCGACGTCGGGATGACGATGGACGAGGTGCGCGCCTACCTGAAGAAGCACCCCGAGATGAACAGCGCGTTCCATCGCGCGCCGCACATGGCCGGCTGCACCGCGGCCGACCTGGTCTACGAGGTCGGTGCGAAGCGCAATCGCGTGTCGTATCTCAAGAACAAGCTCGTCAACGCGGTCACGCGGCGCGACGACAAGGAGCACGCGAAGGCCCACGAGACACTGCTGTCGGTGGCTCGTCGCGCGGCCGAGAAGGTCAACAAGAAGAAGAGCGCGGTGGTCAGCGTGGCGCCGGACGTCGATCCGGACGACCAGAGCCATCCGCCGATTCCCGCGGGCCGCAAGAGCCTGCGCGTCGTCAACTGACGACGGGCGCGGTATGACGTGGTGATGGCGAACTTGTTCGAACGCACCGGTCGCGCGATCCGCGGCACCGTCGAGAAGGCGGTGCCGTCGGTCGAGCGCGTCATCGATCGCGCACGGGTAGGAGGGCACAAGGCGATGTCCCGGCTGCCCGGCAAGGCAGGGCAGCTGGCCCAGCGGGCCAACGAGGTGCTCGGACGGCCGTTCGCCGACGATGCCGAGCTCGCCGATCGCCGCTCGTTCGATCACCGCGGCGACGGCCCGGCTCCGACGCCGGCCCCCGCGGCATCGTCCGATCGCGAAGCCGCGCCGGTGATCGTCTATCACATGGACAAGACGCGACGCGATGCGGAGCGGCTGGTCGAGATCCTCGACGGTGCCGGCATTCCGCACCAGGTGTCGAACATCGAGGAAGATCCGGCCGCGCAGGTCGCGGTCAAGCGCGACAGCAAGGGCTACCGCCTGCCGGTCGTGTTCGTCGCCGGCGAGGCGATCGGCGGTCGCCCCGAGCTGTTGAACCTGCAGTCGACGGGCGAGCTCGCCAAGAAGGTGTTCGGCTAGCGGCGCCTCGCGAGCGAAGTAGAGACGCCCCGGGTCGGGCTACTTGCTCGGCATCACGATCGGACCAGCCACGAGCGAAGCCGCATAGCGCGGCCTCCCGTCCTCGACGGGTCGTGGCTGGTTCGAGCGGAAGTCTCCATGGTGGGTCGCGATCAGCCGCGGCGTGACGCCGCGGACGGAAGGCTAGCTCGCCGTCCCGGGGCCGGGAGAGGTTACACCTGCGCGTGCGTGCAGAGGTGCTGGACGTGCTCGGATCCCCCGACCGCCCGCCACGATCGAAGCGTCGTATGATGCGTCGCGATGCGCGGTTCTCCTGGCGAACGGCTCGGTCGCTACGAGCTCGTCGCGCTGCTCGCGACCGGCGGGATGGGCCAGATCTATCTCGGCCGCGCCAGCGGGCCGGGCGGGTTCGTTCGCCACGTCGTCATCAAGACGCTCGACGCGCGCGCCGACGACGACGATCCGCACCAGACCAAGGCGATGTTCCTCGACGAGGCGCGCGTCCTCGGCCTGCTGCATCACCAGCACATCGTCCCGATCTATGAAGTCGGAGAGGACCACGGCCGGCTGTTCCTCGTGCTCGACTACCTCCACGGCCGGACCGGTCACCAGGTGTGGGAGGAGACCCGGCGGATCGGGGCCGCGCTACCCGTCGACTTCGTGCTGACCGTGGTCGCCGCGATGGCGTCGGGCCTGCACTACGCCCACACGCTGCACGGAGCCGACGGCAAGCCGCTCCAGATCGTCCATCGCGACGTGTCGCTGTCGAACGTGATGATCGGTTACGACGGCGCGGTCAAGCTGATCGACTTCGGGATCGCGAAGGCGACCAACCGGACGGCACGTACACAGACCGGCTTCGTGAAGGGCAAGCTGGGCTACATGTCGCCCGAGCAGGCGCGACGTCACGACGTCGACGCACGCACCGACGTGTTCTCCCTCGGCGTCGTTCTCTACGAGCTGTCGACGATGGCACGCGCGTTCTCCGAGGCGTCGGATCGGATGACGCTCGAGCGGATCAAGGGCGGGGCCTACGTACCGCCGTCGCGGGTGGTCCCGGAGTTTCCGCAGGAGCTCGAGCACGTGATCGATCGGGCCCTCCGCGTCGATCCACGCGAACGCTATCCCGACGCCGAGGCGATGCGGCGTGCGCTCGACATGCTCGGCCACCGGTTCGAGCTCGTGCTCGGCGACGCGGCGATCTCCGAGGTCATGCACCAGCTGTTCGAGGACCGGCGCGAGCCGTGGCAACGGATCTCCAAGCGGCACGAGACCGATCTGTCCATCCCGCTCGAGGAGGCGGCTGCGGAACCGGAGAAGCCCGCCGCGCCCGCACCCCCGAGGCGCCACTTCCGCAGCGCCACCGAGGCACTCGACGCGCTCGAGGACAAGCCCGCGATGTTCACGCCGGAGCCCGCAGGGACCTCCGGTGGCGGGACCTTGCCCGGCTCCATGCCCGCCACCCGACCGGCCCGCACCAAGCCACCCTCACCCCCACCAGGCTCGTCGGCACGTGCCCCGAACGCCGTCGCCCCCGAGGAGGTCTCCGACGACGCGACGGCTCCGATCGCGATGCCGATCTCGCCGTCGTCGACGCTGGCGGGGTTCGGCGCCAACGAGGCGCCGACCGTGGTGAACCCGAACGCCACGATCGAGCCCGCACCCGAACGGGCATCCCAGATCCAGCGGCTGTTCACGGAGTCGTCGGTGGAGCAGCCCTTCGATCCGACGTCGACGCCCGCGCGTCCGCTCGAGTTCGGAAGCCCGTTGGCCGCGGCACCTCCCCTCGATCGGCTCGCGCGTGGCGGCACCGAGATGCTCGCGTCACTCGCGCAGACCGGGGACGTTCCGGCGATCCCGACCGCACCACCGCCATCGTCGCTCCCCGAGGTCGACGGCCGCGTGCCGGGGGCGAACGTCGTCCCCGCGGTGCCACCGCTCGCCAACGTGCCCGGGAAGGGCAAGCGCAGGATCCTGTGGATCTCCGTGATCGCGATCCTCGTCGTCGGGATCGGGATCGGCGTGATCTTGTTGGTCGATGGATCGGGCGGCTCCCGAGACGTCGTCGGGTCGACGCCCGGCGACGCGTCGAACGCGAAGACCGCGAAGACCGCGAAGACCGCGATCGACGCGTCGGCCACGATCGACGCCAAGGTGGTGGTGGTCGACGTCGAGGCCACGCCGGAGGCGGTCGATGCCGGGGTGGCGATCGACGCCGGTAACCAGGCCGCGGCGAGCGATGCCGGTGCCAAGCCCGTCGACGCACGGCGCGCCGCCCCGAAGCCCGGCGAGATCCGGGTCAAGGTGGTCAGCACGCCCGATCACGCCACCGTCGAGCTCGACGGGGTTCGCCTCGGCAAGTCCCCGTTCGACGACACGGTGCCGGTCAAGGAGCGGTCGCGCCACATCCTCAAGCTGCGGCGACACGGCTACCAGGGGATCCGGGAGGAGGTCGATTCTCTCGAGTGGGACGCTCGACCTCGAGTTCACGCTGAAGCGTCTCAAGCCCGAAACCGACGAATCCGGCTCCGACGGCGAGTCCGGCAAGCCGAAGAAGTCCAAGAAGACCAAGCCGGCCGCGTCCGATGCCGACGCCGACGACAACGACGACGAGTAAACGTCCTCGGGAACGAGAGCCACTTGCTCGGCAGGACCGGTCGATTTCGTCGACGAACGAAGCCGTTAGCGGGGTGGACGTCCTTGGACGTCGTCGACGAATCGCACCCCATGCTTCATGACAGGTCGTATTCGACCGCGGCGTAGCGCCACGGATAGAAGGCTAGCTCTTACTCGTTCCCGAGGACGGATCGAGCATCCCCCGGAAACCTCACCGCTGCAAGCCGACCGGTGGTATGGACAGCCCCATGCCCGAGAAGTCGACCGTCGCCACCACGGGAAAAACCCTCGCCAAGCAGGCCACCCAGCGCGTGCTGGCCGCGCTCAACCGCGCCGACGAGATCGGTGGCGAGATCCGGGACTACCTGCAGGACCGGGTCGCCACCGACCCGCGGTACGTCAAGACCCGCAAGCGGATCGCGAAGTTGCTCGGTCGCGACTACGAGTCGCGCGACGAGGCGACCGAGAAGCGCGAGCAACGCGAGCGCGAGGTGGCAGCCGCCGCGGCGACCTCGGCCAAGCCGGCCGCACCGAAGCAGGTCGGGTACGGCGATCCGTCGCTCAAGGCGCAGATCTTCGGCAAGCGGAGCTGCCCGTGGTCGGGGCGCGCGATCACGCTGCTCGAGCGCCACAAGGTCGACTTCGACTTTGTCGACCTCGAGGAGCCGGAGCACGAGAGCAAGGCGATGCCGCTGTCGCTCGAGACCAAGCAGCACACCGTGCCGTTCATCTACCTGCGCGGGCAGTTCGTCGGCGGATTCAACGCTCTCTCCGAGATCGAGCGGCTCGGTCAGCTCGAGGTCGCGATGATGACGCCCGAAGAGCGTGCCGGTGCACCCGCGCACCTGCGCAACGTCGTGATCAGCCCCCGGCCGAACACCGACGAGGTCGCGCCGGCCGAGGTCGATCCTTCTCGCGACTCGTAGATTCTCCAGTCGCTTCCGCGGTCTGCCTCACGGCTGGGCGACCGCTCACGCGTCAGGGGACGCAGGTGAACACGCTGTTGGTGCCGCCGAAGCCGTCGTCGACGACATCGGGGTTCGTCGGATCGTTGATCCAGTCGGAACCGTCGACGATGAACTTGTACTGCACCTGACCGGCGTCGAAGTCGTGCGAGCCGGTCCAGCCGCCGTCGGTACCGAGCGTCATCTCGATCGCACCGTGCGCCGGATCGCCAGCCCAGTCGACGAAGCTGCCGGTCAGCCACACCGACTGTGCGGTGCCATGACCGTCGAGCCGGAACTGCTTGGTGCAGCTCGACGTGGTCGGGGCGTCGTCGGTGACGGGGGCGTCTTCGGTGGCCGCCGGAGCGTCGACCATCGGATCGTTGCCATCGTCACCATGCTTGCCGTAGCCGGGCGGGCGGCAGGCCGCGATCGCCACGAGCGAGGTGAAGATGACGAGGCGGGACAGACGCACGGCCGCAATCGTTTCAAATCACGTGCCACGAACCGCCCTCGGGGCTGTGCCGAGATACGGCCCACGTCGCGGATCGCAGCAGGGATCGAGGTTTCGTTTCGCAACGTGAGGTGACGTCACCTGCGTAGGTTCGTGATCTCACGAGTCGAGATATTCACGGGAAAACCCGGCTCACGGGCACGAATCGTGCGTCGTGGGCGAAGCATGTTCGCGCGCAAGCTGATCCCGGCGACCCTGCTGATCGCGCTTTTCGGGGTCGCCCGACCAGCCGAGGCGATCGAGCCGGTGGCGTCGTTCCACTACCTGGTGACCGGGAACGGCTTCGGGTTCCAGGTGTTCGACACCAACGCGAACGCGATCAACCAGTACCTCGAACGGCCGTATCGCTACCTGCGCGCCAACCCGCAGAACCCCGATGGCGAGGGCATCGTCCGTCGCAACCTCGTGTTCGATACCTACTTCGGCATCAAGGCGGGCGCGACCGCCGGTTGGTTTGGAGGGCGCGCACCGAGCGAGGTCGGCTACGTCGATCAGACCAACATGATCCGATCGGTGGTCTCGCTCGGCGGGGTCTCGGCCGAGACCTACGTGGTCTCGCCGTTCGGTTACGACGGCAACGCGATGGTGATGCTCCTCAAGGTCACCAACACCGGTGGCAGCAGCGTCCCGGTCACCGCGTACTCGATCCACAACTTCAAGCTCGGCTCGGCGCCCAACCCGGATGCGCCCGGTGCCAACGGCGAGTCGATCAACTTCGACGGCACGTTCGCGACCGAGACCGGTCCGGGTGGCGGCTCGATGGTGTACGCGCCGATCGGTGGGTCCGACGTGGCGAGCTGCGCCGACAACGCATATCAGACGGTCGCGGCGGGCGCCGGAATCACCGCGACGCCGAGCTGCAGCGGCAGCGACAAGAAGCAGGCGTTCTCGAAGGACCTCGGCACCCTGGCTCCCGGCGAGTCGAAGTGGTGGGGCGTCGCGGTGCTGTTCGATGCCAACGCCGCCACCGCGAAGTCGGCGTGGACGACGTTCCTCGCCGACCGCGCTCCCGACCAGCTCTACACCGATATCCTCGCCGAGTTCGAGGCGTGGCGAGTCACGCCGCCGGACGGTCTGACCGACACCGAGCGCGCGGTGTGGCGGCAGGCCGAGGCGGTGCTCCGCATGGGCCAGATCCGCGAGCCCTATCAGGACGGCCTGCACAACCACGGCATGATCCTCGCGAGCCTTCCGCCCGGTGGCTGGCACACCGGCTGGGTGCGCGACGCGACCTACGCGACCACGGCGCTCGCGCGCGTCGGCCACGCGGCCGAGGCCAAGGACTCGCTGAACTTCTTCCTCGGCGCCGACGCCGGTAGGTACAAGTCGTTCGTCGGCGACGTCGACTACCGGATCAGTACGGTCCGCTACTACGGCGATGGCGTGGAGGAGGCCGACTACTCGGGCTCGCCGACGCGCAACGTCGAGATCGACGGCTGGGGATTGTTCCTGTGGTCGGCGCGCCAGTACCTCGACACCAGCGGTGACTTCGGGTGGCTCGACGAGACCACCCCGAAGGGCGACACCGTCTACGACGCGATCAAGAACGGCGTCGCCGAGCCGCTCGCGGCCAACATGGAAGACGCCGGGATGGCGATCGCCGATGCCTCGATCTGGGAGGTCCACTGGGGCAACCGCGAGCACTTCCTCTACACCACGGCGGCGGCCGCCCGCGGGTTCTGCGACATGGCGACGATCGCCCGTCGCGGCGGTCACGACGACGACATCCAGCGCTACCGCGATCTCCACGACAAGGCGGTCGCCGCGATGGAGACGTTCTTCATCGATTCGAACAAGGTCCTCGCGGGATCGCTGGAGCGGCTGAGCCGCGGCACCAACTACCGCGACGGTGCGACGGTCGACGCGCTGGTGTGGGATCTGATCCCGGCCGACAGCTCGATCGGCAAGTCGACGCTCGACGCGATGTCGTTCCTCAAGACGCCGGCCGGCGGCTACAAGCGGCTCGAGGGCTCGCAGGATCAGTACGACACCGACGAGTGGATCCTGATCGACCTTCGCGCGTCGACCGCGTTCCGCCGCGCCGGCGAAACGGCGAAGGCCGACGAGCTACTGGCGTGGGTGACGGGGCAGGGCGGCGCCAACTTCGACCTGCTCCCCGAGCTCTACAACACGCGGACCTCGAGCGGTCAGATCGGCGCGTACTCGGGAAGCATCCCGATGGTCGGCTACGGCGCCGGCGCCTACCAGATGACGCTGCTCGATCGCGCCGGCTTCCGCGAGGCCGCCGATTGCGGCGAGTTCGACCCGGGGCAGGACCCGGGACAGAACGGCGGCGACGACGACGGGACCGGCGGCGATGGCCGCACCGGGGTCGCGTGCGCGTGTACAGGGGGCGGATCGGGGCCCGGCTCGTCCGGTACCGCCGCGTTGCTCGTCGGAACGTTCGCGCTGCTGGTGCTGCCGCGCCGGCGGCGCCGCCGGGAGCCCGCGTGCTGATTCGCGACCGCGAGGAGAGGATGCCCGCGCGCTGGGGCGGCGACGAGTCGGACTCGGTACCGGCCAGTGCTCGCGTGTTGCGGCCGGTCGTCGAGCTCCGCGGCATCGGCAAGTCGTTCCCCGGCGTGCGCGCGCTCCACGAGGTCTCGCTCGACATCGGTGAGGGCGAGGTGCTCGGGCTGGTCGGCGAGAACGGCGCCGGCAAGTCGACGCTGATCAAGAATCCTCGCGGGCGTGCACCCGGCCGGCAGCTATCGCGGCGAGGTGCGGATCGGTCGCCAGCCGCAGACGTTTCACTCGACCGCCGACGCGCGGCGCGCCGGGATCGCGATCGTGCACCAGGAGCTGTCGCTGGTGCCCGACATGACGGTGACCGATAACCTGATGCTGGGGCGCGAGCGCCGGCGATTCGGGATCGTCGACACCGTGGCGACCGAGGCCGCGGCACGCCGGCTCCTGGTCGACGTGCTCGGCGACGACCTCGGACGATCGATCCCGCTCGAGGCGCGGGTCGGCGACCTCGGCGTCGGCGTGCAGCAGCTGCTCGAGATCGCGCGCGCTCTCGCCCCTGACGATCGCGGTACCGGTGCGGCGAAGGTGATCGTGCTCGACGAGCCGACCGCGGCGCTCGACGACGCCGAGATCGCGCGGTTGTTCGCGCTGATCCGCGCGCGCCGTGCCAGCGGCATGTCGTTCGTGTACATCTCGCACCGGCTCGACGAGATCACCGAGCTGTGCCACCGCGTGGCCGTCCTGCGCGACGGCGAGCTGGTCGGCGTGCGGCGCGCTCCGGTCGAGGTCGACGCGCTGGTCGGCATGATGACCGGTAAGGAGCTGGCGTTCGATCACGCGCGCCCGCCGGTGCCCGCCGACGCGCCGACCGTGCTCGAGGTAACGGCGCTCTGTGTTTCGCACCCGACGTTGCCGCGCCGCCGCGTCGTCGACGACCTGTCGTTCCGCGTGCGCGCCGGCGAGGTCGTCGCGCTCGCGGGTGCGATGGGCGCCGGTCGCAGCGCCACGCTGTCCGCGCTGTTCGGGATCGCGCGCACCGCGATGACCGGGACGGTCACGGTCGACGGCAAGCCGGCGACGTCGCACACGCCGGCCGAGGCGATCGCCGCCGGGTTCGCGTTCGTCCCCGAGGATCGCAAGGCGAGCGGCCTCGTGCTGTCGTCGAGCGTCGCCGACAACATGATCCTGGCGTCACTCGGCCGGCTCGCCCGCGGGGGCCTGCTCGACGGCGTGCGCGCGGAACGTGCCGCGCAGATCCGCGCGAGCGACCTCGCACTCAAGTCCGCCGGGCTCGGCGTCGAAGTCGCCACGTTGTCGGGCGGCAACCAGCAGAAGATCGTGATCGGCAAGTGGCTCGATCTGGCTCCGCGCGTGTTGCTCCTCGACGAGCCGACCCGCGGGGTCGATGTCGGCGCCAAGGCCGAGATCTACAAGCTGATCGAAGATCTGACGGCGCGCGGCCACGCGGTCGTGCTCGCCTCGTCGGATCTGCCGGAGGTGCTCCGGCTCGCGGATCGCGTGCTCGTGTTGCGAGAGGGCCGGCTCGCCGGCGAGCTCGCGGGCGAGGCCATCACGCAGCTCGCGATCATGCAGCTCGCCGTCGGGGAGTCCGGTCGCACCGGGACCTCCGACGGGAATGAGGAGGCCGCGTCGTGAACGAGAAACTGGAGCGCATCGCCATGAAACCAAACGACCGGCGCAGCGCACCCGGCGCGAATCTTCGCTCGGCGTGGGCGATGGCCGGCGTGCTGGCCGGCATGTGGGCGCTGCTCGCGCTGTTGCCGGCGACGCGCGGGATGTTCCTGACCCCCGGCAACATCGCCAACCTGCTGTCGCAGTACTCGGTGCTGCTGGTGGTCGCGGTCGGCATGACCCTCGTGATCCTGATCCGCGGCATCGATTTGTCGGTCGGCGCCGGCGTCGCCTTGACCGGTGTGGTCGCGGCACTCGCCCAGCAACGACTCGGGTGCGATGCCACGTGCGCCATCCTGATCACGCTGGCTGCGGGAGCCGCGCTCGGTGCGTGGCACGGCTACTGGGTCGGTTGGCTCGGCATCCCGGCCTTCATCGTCACGCTCGCCGGCTTCAAGGCGTATCGCGGTGCGGCGCTGGTGGCGTCGAACGCGACCTCGATGTCGATGAACAAGGACTTCGAGGTGCTCAACGGGACCGTGCCCGCGATCGCGACGTGGATCGTCGTGCTCGGGCTGCTCGCGCTCGGCCTCGTCACCGTGTACCGCGAGGCGCGGCGGCGGGTCGCGCTCGAGCTTCCGCCGCTCACCACGCTCACCGTGGTGCTGCGCATGGCGGGGCAGATCCTGCTCGCGGGCCTGGTGCTCGCGGTGTTCGGTTCGCGCGGCGTGCCGGTGCCGGTGTTCGTCGCCGGGCTGGTCGCGCTCGGCGGCGTGTTCGTGCTGCGGCGGACCAAGCTCGGCCGCGAGATCTACGCGATCGGTGGCAACCCGGAAGCCGCGCGGCTCTCGGGCGTCGCCGTCAAGCGCGTGACCTTGATCGTCTACATCGCGATGGGCGTGTTGACCGCGGTCGGCGGGCTGCTCGCCGCGGCACGCGTCGGTAGCGTGACCGCCAGTAACCAGGGCCAGCTGCTCGAGCTCGATGCCGTCACCGCGGTGGTGATCGGCGGGACCTCGATCGCCGGTGGTCGCGGCAGCGTGACCGGCACGGTGCTCGGCACGCTGGTGTTCGCGACCCTCGCCAACGGGATGAGCCTGCTCGGCATCGACTCGAACTGGCAGCTCATCTTCACCGGTCTGATCCTGATGCTCGCCGTCCTGATCGACGTCGTCATGAAGTCGCGCAGCGGCGGGCCGAAGATCGGTGGCAAGCGCAGCGTCATGGTGATGGTGCTCGCGCTGCCGGCGATTCCGTTGATCGCCCTGGCGGTGGCGGGGGACAAGCCGACGACGACGCTCGCCACCTCCGACACCGCCGGCAAGCCCGACGTCGCGTTCCTGCTCGCGACGCTGCAGGAGGAGCGCTACCAGAAGGACGTCAAGTACTTCCAGGCGCACGCGAAGGAGCTCGGTCTCCACACCGTCACGTTCGCGGCCGACAACGACAACGCCAAGCAGCTCGCGCAGGTCGAGGACGCGCTGACGCTCGGGGCGAAGGTCCTCGTGATCCAGCCGACCGACAGCAAGGCCGCGGCCGGCTACGTCGCGCTCGCCCACAAGAAGGGCGCCAAGGTCGTCGCCTACGATCGGGCGATCGTCTCGCGCGACCTCGACTACTACGTGTCGCACGACAGCTACAAGGTCGGCGTGCTCCAGGCGCGGGCCGCGATCGAGGCGACCGGCGGCAAGGGCAAGTACGTGATCCTGTCGGGGCAGGCCGGACACTCGGTGGCCATCGAGATCACGCGCGGCTACCACGACACGCTGCGGCCGTACGTCGAGCGCGGCGACATCGAGATCGTGATGGAGCAGAGCCACAGCGCGTGGTCGAGCGAACAGGCGCTGCGCACCGTCGAGGATGCGCTGACGCGGTCGGGCGGCCGGGTCGACGCGATCCTCGCCAACAACTCGGGCATGGCGCGCGGCGCGGTGCAGGCGATCGGCAACGCGGGGCTCTCCGGCGTGTTCATCGCCGGCGCCGATGCCGATGCCGCCAACGTCGACTTCGTGTGCGAGGGCAAGCAGTCGATCGAGGTGCTCAAGGACATCGAGCCACTCGCCGACACCGCCGCCGAGGTCGCCAAGGCGATCGCCGACGGCAAGACTCCCAAGGCGGCGGGCACGCTGACGCTCGACGGTGGCAAGGTGCCCGTCGTCGCGGTGCGCGTCGAGGTGATCACGGCCGATAACGCGTACTCGCTGGTCGACAGTGGGTTCTTGCAGGCCACCGAAGTCCCGTCCTGCAAGCCTGGAGGTGCGAAGTGAAGACGAAGTCGATGATCCGGGTGCTCGCTCCTGTGGTGCTCGCCTCGGTCGCGGGAACCGCGATGGCGGACTCGCCCACGCGCGTCGCCGGCAACGACAAGCCGGCCGTCGAGTCCGACACGTCGTGCGTCGCGTGGGACGACGACAAGTGCGTCGCGCACAAGGGCGATGCCGCCGGCGACGACGTGCCGGACTCGGTGCCGGCCGCCAAGGCGACGACGAAGTCGGCGAAGAAGCCGACGAAGAAGCCGGCGAAGAAGTCGACGAAGAAGTCGGCGAAGAAGTCGACCGCCCCGTCGAGCGCGGCCCCGGCGATGGCTCCGACCGGCGATGCCAAGGCCGATGCCAAGGCCGACGCCAAGGCCGCGCCGAAGAAGACGGCGGCGATCGAGTCGCTGAGCTCGTCGGACACCGTCGGCAGCGTCTCGAAGTCGGGTGGCCCGACGTCACTCGACGCGGGCGACGTGCGGTTCGAGCTCCACGGCTACGCTCGGATGCCGCTCTCGACCCAGGGCAAGCGCGAGCCGTACCTGGTCGACAACGACTACTTCCTGTCGGGCTTCGCGTACACGCGGCTCTACGAGCCCGACTGGTCGGAGCTGTTCTTCAGCGCGAAGAAGGGCAACTACAAGGTCGAGCTCGGCATGTTCGCCTCGCTGTACTCCGATTACGCGAGCGCGCGCCTCGAGAACCAGTTCGGGATCGCGCAGGCGAGCGTGACCGCCGAGAAGTTCCTCGACGTCGACAAGCTGAGCGTGCAGCTCGGCGTGTTCTGGGATCGGTTCGGCTACATCCAGCCGTACGACACGTACATCTACGGCCGCACCCACCAGGGTGGCGTCAAGGTCGCGTACGAGCTGCCCGGAAAGGGCCACATCCAGGCGGGCATCGGATTCCACGAGGCCGAGATCCAGCAGAACCTCGGGATGACGCCGGTCGCGCACCTCGCCGGTACCTACCCGGTGCTCGAGAACCTCGAGCTCGGCGCCTACCTGTTGCGGTCGTGGACGCGCGATCAGCGCCAGCTGTCGCCGATCCAGGACGGCACGATGTACGTCGCCGGCAGTGAGGCGCGCTACAAGCTGCCCGGCAACCGCGGCATCGCGCACCTCATGTTCGCCTACTACAACATGAAGAAGGTGCTCTACCTCGCACCCGCGCTCGAGGTCATGCACTCGACCGGCGGCCGCGGGTTGACCGAGAACTTCCTCGGGACCGACTCGAGCAACGACGGCACCGGCCGCATGTACACGCTCGCCGCCGATGCTCCGATCCAGATCACCGACAAGATCGGCGCCCGTGCGTTCGGGATGGCGACCTGGGTGCGCAGCGACCAGCGCGACGAGATGGATCCGTCGATCAATCGCGATCGCCGGCTCTACCTCAAGTGGGGCGTCGAGCCGTCGTACCGCCTGATGAAGCGCCTCTCCCTCTCGACACGCTTCGATCGGGTGATCCTCGACGTCTACGACTCGGAGAACAGCTTCCGCGTGCTGAGCCCGAAGATCTCGTTCCCGCTCGACAACTGGGGCGAGCTGTTCTTCATGTACTCGCACTACTGGTACGGCGACAAGGTTCATCTCCGGGCCGGCCAGGTGCCCCTCGAGACCGAGCCCGACAAGAACGTGGTCAAGCTCCAGGCCCAGGTGGTCTGGTAGGCGTTGTGTTCGCCTTCGCTTCCGCGGCCCTCCCGCTGGGTGGCCGCTCGCGAAGGCTAACGCTCGAGCTCGACCGCCGCGCGCAGCGGGTGATGCGCGCGCAGCTCGGCGACCGATTGGCCGGGCGGGACCCACACGCAGTCGAGAAACCCGCGCCGGAACGTCCAGCTCGCGACCCGCACCGGCAGCGGTGCGAGCCATGCGAATTCGTGCTCGGCGAGTAGGGCCTCCGCGCGGTCGTGGGCCTCGCGGTTGACCCCGACCTCCGCCGCGATCTGGAGGGCGATGAACTCGCCGCGCGGATCGCCGCGCGTGCTCAGTAGATCGGCAAGCACCAGGCGCGGCTCGTCGTCGTCGGGCGCTTCGCAGATCGCCGCGAGCAGACCACGCATGTCGTCGTCGGGTTCTGGTCCCGGTGGCAGCCGGTGCAGGAACGACAGCCGGTTCCGCCCGCAGGTCAGGCGCTCGCCGACGTGCACGCGGTGGATGCCGGGCTCGAGCCGGCGGGTCGACCACGTCCCGTTGGTCGACCCGAGGTCCTCGACGGTGAGTCCGTCGGGTCCCCACGTCAGCCGAAGGTGAAGGCGCGCGAGCGAGATGTCGCGGATCTGGATGTCGGCGGTCGAGCCGCGACCGATCAGGATGGTGTCGATCAGGGGCACGATCTGTACGGGCGCACCGTCCGGCGGCTCGACGACGAGGAACGTCTCGAGCGGTGGAGCGATCGGCGTGTTCGGGCGCCAGTACGGCAGCACGACTCCATCATCGACGAACGAGGGGTGGGGCGACAGCACGAATCGATCGCCACGTCACGCACGAACGTCGACGATTCGCCGTGACGCGCTGCCGCACGAGCACGACTCCTCCGGGCGATCGCGAACGTGGTACCAATGATCGATGCAGTCGTCGTGGCAACTCGAGACCGAGGCGTCGATCGGCCCGTCGGGAAGCGGGTACACGGCGAAGCGGTTCCGGCTCGCGAACGGGCTCGGCGTGATCACGGCGATCGATCGCCGCGCGCCGATCGTCGCGCTGCAGACCTGGTTCCGCGTCGGCTCGCGCCACGAGCGGCAAGGCGCCACGGGGATGGCGCACCTGTTCGAGCACCTGATGTTCGGCCAGACGGAGCACCTGCCGCCCGGCGAGTTCGATCGTCTGGTCGAGCGCACCGGGGGCGAGTCCAACGCCGCGACCTGGGTCGACTGGACCTATTACCGGCTCAGCCTGCCGACGCGCGACCTGCCGCTCGGCATCCGGCTCGAGTCCGAGCGCATGCAGCACCTCGTGCTCGAGCACGATCCCGTCGAGGCCGAGCGCGATGTCGTCACCAACGAGCGGCGCGAGCGCGTCGAGGACGACGTCGATGGCTGGCTCGACGAGCAGCTGATGGCGCAGGCGTTCACCACCCACCCGTATCGGTGGCCGACGATCGGCTGGATGGAAGACATCCGCGCGCTCGCGCTGCCGGAGATCCGGGCGTTCTACCGGACCTGGTACGCGCCCAACAACGCCACGATCGTGTGCGTCGGTGACTTCGACGAGGCGGCGCTGCTCGATCTGATCGCCGGCAGCTACGGGGCGATTCCCGCTGCCAGCCTGCCGGCGCCGGTGCGAACCGTCGAGCCCGAGCAGACCGGCGAGCGTGTCGTGCGCGCGCCCAAGCCGATCGCGACCGACCGCGTGCTGATCGGCTACAAGGCCCCGGGGCAAGACGACCCCGACTGGGCGGTTCTCGAGATCGTGGCGACGCTGCTCGCCGGCTGCCCCTCGGCGCGGCTGTATCGCCGGCTCGTGATCGAGCGCGAGGCCGCGTCGTCGGTCGATGCCCAGCTGACGCCGTTCGCAGATCCGTCGCTGCTGCGGCTCGCGGTCACGGCGACCCGCAACCATCACGCCGACGAGATCCTCCAGGAGATCGATACCGAGCTCGCGGCGATGGCCGCATCACCCCCGGCGCGCAGCGAGGTCGAGAAGGCGAAGGCGATCGCCGAGACCGACTTCTGGACGTCGCTGGTCGATGTCGACGGCAAGGCCGAGGCGCTCGGGCACTACGAGACCGCGCTCGGCGACTTCCGCAAGGTGACCGCGCTCGCCGAACGGCTGACGGCGGTGACCGCCGACGACGTCGCTCGCGTGGTGCGGTCCTACCTGGTGCCGGCACGCCGCACGATCGTGATCGCGCACCCCGACGAGGGCGATACCTGATGCCACCGACCGTGATCGTCGAGCCGTCGGACGACACGCCACTGGTGTGGTTCGAAGTCGCGATCCGAGGCGGCGCGGCTGCCGACCCGGTTGGCGTCGAGGGCTTGCACCGCCACGTCGCGTTGCTCGCGCGGCGCGGGGCCGGGCGGCGCGCTCGCGCGGAGCTCGACGAGACGCTCGACGGCCTCGGCGCCGCGATCGATGTCGGCGCGTCGCGCGATGCAGTGACGCTGTCGGGGCTCGCGCTGTCGCGGCACCTCGATGCGGCCATCGATCTCGCGGTCGACATCCTCGCGGAGCCGCGGTGGGACGAGGCCGAGCACGCCCGCCTGTTGCGCGAGACGCCGCAGGTACTCGACGAGATCCGCGACGACGACAGCGTGCTGGCCACGCGGTGGTTCGACTGGTCGTGTCGCCCGGGGCACCCCTATGGCCGGACGGCGCTCGGGACCAAGAGCTCGATCGGGCAGATCCAGCGCGCCGCCGCGATCGAGCTGTGGCAACGCGAGGTCACCGCCGACAACCTGGTGATCGGAGTGGCCGGCGCGATCGACGAGCCGACCGCCGCGCGTCTGGTCGCGCGCCTCACCGAGCGGATCCCGACGGGCGCGCCACCGGATCCCGTCGCGATGCCCGGCTCGCCACCGACTCCGACCGGCACCGGCAGCGGCCGGCGGCTGATCCTCGTCAACAAGTCCGACCGCACGCAGGCCCAGCTCCGGATCGGACACCTCTCGATCCGCTACGGTGACGACGACACCGCGGCACTCGCGCTCGCGGAGGCGATCTTCGGCGGCATGTTCAGCTCGCGGCTGATGCAGGAGATCCGGGTCAAGCGTGGGTGGAGCTACGGTGCCGGCTGTTCGCTGCGCCGCTCGCGGCTGCCGCACTGGTTCGAGATCTGGACCGCGGCCGGGATCGACGTCGCCGGACCCGCCGTCGCGCTCACGCTCGACATGTTCGCCGACTATGCCGCGCACGGTCCGACCGACGACGAGGTCGACTTCGCGCGTTCGTATCTGGTCGGCGCGATGCCGTTCCACGTCGCGACGGCGCGCCAGCGCATGCAGCTCGCGGTGCGCGACGCGGTGTTCGGTCTGCCCGCGGGATTCACCGCGCGAGTGCCCGAGGCGCTCGGCGCGCTGACCGCCGAGGACGTGCGCGCGGCGTGCAAGCGGTGTCTGCGTCCCGACGAGGCGATCACCGTCGCGGTCACCACCGCCGATCGCGCGCGCGCGGCGCTCGAGGCGGCCGGCGCGGGCGCGGTGACCGTCGTCGATCACGACGAGTACTGAGCCAGTCGCACTGCCGCTCGCTGCGGCGGTGTTGCCAGCCGCTGTCCGCCCGCGACGATGACTTCGTGTCGCACGGCGGCGGTCGCACGAACCTACGAAGAGCGATTCATCGATCGCGAGGGAAAAATGCAATCACGACCCACACACGACTCGGTGCAGATCGCACGCCCGCGCCGAGGACTTGTGGATGGCGCCGGAGACCGGGCATCGGCTCACCGCGCAGATCATGAAGGCGCCACCCACAAGGCCCTCAGCGCCTGACGCGAGCGCCGGCGCTCCCTGGAAGAATTCATAAATGGATGGGAGAAGAGAAAACCACACTCGCGCGATCGCTTTGGCGATCACGAACGGTTCGGCGCTGTGGTATGCAGCCGACGAGGATTTGTATCGAGGCCAGAGGCATCCCGTCCGAGATCTGGACTGAGATCTCTTGATCGAACTGCATATCTAGATGTTAAATATGTGCCTATTCAAGTGACGCGTGGTAGAGGGATACATGGGTCGGCAGCGGAAACGGCACGTGCAGGTGGAGATCGAGTTCCGGACCTGGGGCGGCAAGCGCCGAGGCGCCGGACGCAAACGCAAGTCCGGCCGCAAGACCGAGTCGCATCGTCCTCGGAACGAGTTCTCGCCACACCATCCGCTACACGTCGTGCTGCGCGTGAATCAGGCGATCGGATCGCTGCGCAAGCGGGACTGTTACAAGGCGCTTCGGGACGCGTCGTTCAAGGTGCTCGGCCGCGACGACTTCCGGATCATCCACATCAGCATCCAGCAGACCCACGTGCACCTGATCGTGGAGGCGTCGTGCCAGGACGCGCTCGCCAAGGGCATGCAAGGTTTCGAGATCTCCGCGGCCAGGCGCCTCAACGCGATGTTCGCTCGTCGGAGAGGCCGGCCGCGACGCGGCAAGGTGTTCGTCGATCGCTACCACCGCGACGTGATCACCAGCCCGCGTCAGGCCCGCAACACGCTCGCCTACGTCCTCAACAACTGGCGCAAACACGGCGAGCACCTGCGCGGGGCGGCGCGCGGCTGGACACTCGATCCGTACTCGACAGCGATGGCGTTCTACGGATGGAAGGAGCAACCTGCGGCCTGGCTCGCACCCGAGACCTACCAGCGGATGGGCGTGATGGCTCCCGAGACCTGGTTGCTGTCTGCGGCGTGGCGATCACAGCCGCCGATCAGCCTCTACGAGGTCCCGTCGTCAGCGCGAAGTTGAATTCTTGGGCGAACGGAGCTGGCTAGTCGGGATCGATCCGGATCCCCTCCACGCGGATCTCTGAGACAGCGAGATCGTGCCAGCGCGTTCCATGGAACACCTCATCGACGACTAGGGTAATCGAGGTCGTGTTCTTGTGGTCGATGTGGAACTCGATGAAGCCGCGCTTCGAGGACGCAAATGAGACCGGGATCTCGGTGTTATCGGAGAATCGAATTCGACCGTGCGCGATCCTGCTGTTGAGCAGGAACTCGTCTCCAAAACGGTCCTCGGTCTGGAAGCCGTTCGCGACACTCACCGACGTGACAACAAACTCGTCACCAAGATCGAGACGCACCCATTGCGGCACACCCTTCGCTGGCTGCCAGCTGGTACCGAGCCTGCCGTCGGACACGTTCCTGGCGCCGTACGTGTAGCCGGCGCTCGGAGGATGGTTTGTAGATGCCGTCGTCCGTCGAGGCCGAATCTCAGTCCCCGAGGTCGTCTTTGCGGCAACGTTTGACGATCTCTGTTGTGAGTCGGGGGCACCGTCGGATGCCCGTAGAACAGTCGTCGGGTCGCTCTCGACGATCTCGTTGCCAGGATTGGGGAGGGGCGGGGTATTGTCGGAACCGTCGGAACCCCCACGCGAGCGGAGTAAGACAATCACGAGCGTGCCAACGACAAGACCGAGGCCACAAGCCGACACGAGGTAGAGCATCGTGCGGGGAGCCTGTCGCGGTGGTGGCCCGGGTTGTGGCTGCCTACTGCGTGCGAGTTCGGAAGGGATGTCATCGGCAACCAAGGGTGATGGGTCTGGAGGCGATGTAATGGCGATGGAGAGTCGAGCACCGGCGCCGGTTCGACGTCGCACGTTCACGAACGCGGCGAGAACTGCGAACGTCACGCATGCCGCGACAATTACGAGTACGAGTCCTGAACTGCCGCGACTACGGTTGCTGTCGTTATGTCGGTCTTGAAGCGCTCGGGTCAGCAGGCGCTGAGCGTCGACATGTGCTGGGAACAGGCGCTGCACTTCCTCCAGTTTGGAGATCGCGCCTGCATAGTCATCGTCCCAATAGAGCGTGAGTGCTTCTTCCCAGCGTCGTTGAGTCTCGCTGGCAGCAAGCCTCGTGTGGGTCCTCTCGAGGAGGGCATTCAGCGTTTCTGATGCGACGAGCCAGTTGAATCCCTGCACTTCTTTCTCGTTGCCGAACGTGGCAATCCCGATCACTGCGCCCGACCGATCGATCGCGGGCCCGCCCGAGTTGCCATGATGGATCGGGGCCGACACTTGGATGAGCGGCTCGCCTGTTTCAGCACGCTTTACAGCAGACACCATGCCTTTCGTGACCGACGGCTCGAACCGGGACTGCTCATCGAGGAGACCGCGGCCATCCGCTACCGCAGGAAAGCCGATCACCATCACCTGATTCCCGTCCATGACTCGGGTCGAGTCTCCAATCTTCAGGGCTGGAGCGTTTCTGATGTCGACCTTGAGAATCGCGCAGTCGCTGCCTTCTCCCGCGGTGCCACTCGCGACCACTTCGTAACGGAGCTTCTGGCCATTGCCGAGTACGACGTAGGCAACTCGTTCCACCTTCACAAGCTGGATGGAGCGAAGCAAGTAGCCGGTCGCATGCACCGTCGCTGAGTCGCGAACGGACCTCGTTGATGAGCCGGTCTCTTGCCTCCATGTCGCCACCTTCGACCGCCTCGACTACGTGTGCGTTGGTCGCGATGTATCCATCGGCCGAAATGAAGAACCCAGATCCCACCCCGCCAACTTCGACAGGAGGAATGGCTCGATCCTGGAGCCGAAAGTGACCCACGTACCCGGCGTAGACGCGAACGACAGAAGGTTTCGCCAGGAGCGCGCGCTGTTCGTCAGTTGGCTGAGTATCGGCCGCGCTTTGGCGCGCGCTCAAGACCATGGCCACTAGGCACAGTGCAGCCAGAACGCTTCGTTGAAGCCGCACTACGAGCATCTTCGCAACCACCACGCCCACGACGTTGCCTGCATGCTTTCCCATTCTACGCGAAGTAGTGCGTCGTTTGCATTCGGCAGGGCGGCTGGCAGACGCCGACCGTCACGCTGTCGGCGCGGTGACCGTCGTCGATCGCGACGACTTCAAGAAGCCGCTACTTCGGCACGCCGGTCTTGTCGGTGTCGTTTTCGTCGGCCGGCGTCGCGTTGGTGTGCAGGTCGATCGTCATCGCCACGGTCTTGTCCGGTACCAGCTCGATCGACGTCGTGGCGGCGATCTCTCCGTAGAACACCGCGAGCTCGTAGCGTCCGATCGGGAGCTTCGCGATCACGAAGCGCCCGCGATCGTCCGTGACCATCGTCCACTTCTCGGAGCTCGCCGCCGAGGTCACGACGATCGAGACCCCGGCGATCGGATCGCGGGTCGCGGCGTCCCGGATCGTTCCCTCGAGCGGGGCGCCGTCGGACCGCGCCGGCTTGATCGCCCCCCGAAATGCCGCGGTCTCGACCACCGGTGCCGGCGCCGTTGCGGGCGCGGCAGGTGTCGCGCTGCCGCCGGGCGCGGACGTCACCGGTTCCGCCGGCGACAGCGGCGTGTACGTCGCGGGCGCGCTACATGCAGCGAACACGGCGATCGCCGCGAGCCAGATCTGCATCCGACGTCGATAGCAGAGCGAGCACCGAGATGCACGGCTCAGGGCATCGTCAGCGCGTCGACGTCGGCGAGGCAGTGGTCGTCGAACAGGATCGAGCTACCGCTGGTCACGCGTTGCTGCACGAACATCGCCGCATCGGATGCACCCTCGTTGAGGTAGTACATCACGCACTTGTCGTTGTCGCAGTGGGCGCCGTGCGCCGCGTCCTTGTGGCCGGTCACCATCGCGACGCCGTTGTCGACCAACCCGATCGCGTGACCGAGCTCGTGGATCAGCGTCGATTGCTCGACGAACCGCACCACGTTGGGGAGCGCCGGGACGTCGGTCGAGCGGATCACGTCCTTGAACATCGCGATCACGCCGGTGTCGCCGATCGACACGCCGAGCACGCCGTTCTGGACACCGCTGTCGTCGGCGAAGTGGCCGCTGACGAACACCACGTAGTAGGTCTTCTCGGTGGTCGAGTCGAACGAGTCGCGGTGGGCATCGGCGATCGCGAGAATGTCGGGCACGGTGAGCTCCTCGTCGTCGATCGTGCCGACGTCCTCCATGCTCGAAAGCTCCGACGGGATGGTCAGCTGCTTGGTGCCGGAGAACACGCGATCGAGGTTGGCCTTGGACAGATCGAAGGTATCGCCGAAGCCGATCGTCGCCCCGGTGAACGGCTCCTGTCCGGTCTCGTAGTCGATCTCGATCGTGACCTTCGTGAACGAGGGATCGAACACGCCGGCATTGCCGGTCGCGGCGTCGGGGGAGCCATCGTCATCACCGCCGCCGCTGGAGCCACACGCCGCACACGCGATCGTCAGGAGCACGAACCATCGGGACATCGTTTCGATCGTACGCCGCGACCCGGATCGTCGATATGGCCCGCGCCACGTCGAGCGTCAGGTCTCCGTTAGGCGAGGACGAAGCCGCGCCCGACGGGACGCGTGCGCACCGTACGCGGGCGCTTCTTGGCGGCCGCGAGGCGCTTGGCGATCGAGGTGCGCGTCCGGTCCGCGCGAGCGAGCCGCTGGTTGGCGCCGGGGAGCGAGACCCGGTTCGCTTTCAACACCTGGTCGATCGCGTGGACGAGCGTGCGATCGGCAGCGGCGAGCTGGCGCTCGAGCTTCTGGATGTTGGCCGGCGGGGCGGGGCGGACCGGTGGGCGGGCTCGCGCCATTCGTCCCTCGATCGCGATGCGCTGCTTGCGAACCTTCGCGAGCGCCTCGCGGGCGGCGGGAACGTCGCCGTGCTTCTGCAGCGATGCGCGTTGATAGGTGCGGACGGCGTCCTGGATCGCGGCGATGTTGGCATCCATCGCGCGCTGGACCTGCTCGTGCGATTCGGGTGGCGGCAGGTGGGGAAGCGGGGCGGGGCGCGAGGCCTGCGGCGGTGGCGGCGGGGCCTTGTCCGCGTGGACCAGCGGCGTCCCGAGCATCGCCCCCGAGAACACGACGGTTCGCCAGATCGTGGTCGTCGGCTTGGTCATCGCCGCCGATCGTAGCATCACGTGCCGAAGCTGGGCTGGATCGTCAGCTCGGCGAGCGTCGCGAGCTCGCGCAGGGCCGGCTCGCCGCGGAACAGCTCGCCGGGGGCGCGCATCCCGACCGGACCGGGACCTCGCGCGACCAGCATCCGCGCGCACCACGCGGCGATCGCGGCCGTCGTGGTGTACGGGTCGTGCCCCGCGATCGCGATCTGCGCCGCCGAGAAGCCGCGCCTCACCTGCGCGATCACCGCGAAGGTCGTGCACGCGAGCTCGTCCTCGGGTGGCGCGTACGCGGCCAGGACGTCGCGCGCCGACGGCGGCAACAGCGGCGCCGCTGTCGCGAGCAGGCGCATGAGCACACCCGACGTCGCCGTGCGCGTGGTCGACACGTAGCTCGCGACCAGGTTCGCCGCGACGTGGCGCGGGATCGTGATCGGCCCGCCGCCGGCGTGCAGCACGGCGTCGCGTTCGCCGCCCATCGCCGGACCGGCGTTGACGCGCCGCCGCGCACCGGCACGTCCGGGCTCCCAGCGATCGCGCCGCCAGACCTGGGGACGGTGGCCGACCGTCGCGAACACGGCGCGCTGGCTCCCGGCCGACAGCACGAGATCGTCGAACACGTAGGTCGTGCACACCTCGTCGAGCGGCCGGTCGTCCGCCAGCCGGGGGGCTGGCTCGGTTCGCACGGCTTCGCCATCGTCGCGGATCCCGAGCACGTGGGTCGCGGCCCACGCGGCGGCGAGATCGCCGATCGCACCGTCGAGCCCGGCGCCGGGCAGGGCGACCAGGCCGGCGCGGCGCACCGTCGAGTCGTGGCGCTCGTACAGCGTCTGGAGCACGGCCTGTTCGCCGCCGACATCGACGTAGTGCGCACCCGCGGCGAGTGCGCCGACCAGCACGGGGGCCGCGGTCTCGCGCAAGGGGCCGGCCGCGTTGATCACGACGCGCGCACCGGCGAGCGCGGTCGCCAGCGAGGTCGGGTCGAACGCATCGGCGACGAAGCGCGCGGTGGCGCCCTCGACATCGCCGCCGCCATGGCGCGACGCGATCGAGAACGGTTGTCCCGCCGCGACGAGCTGGCGCGCGATCCGGCGGCCGACCACCCCGGCACCGAACACGCAGATCGCGGGGGCGCCGTCCGTCATAGCCGCTCGTAGCGGAGGCCGATCCGGATCGAGTGCTCGGTCCGCGTGTAGTCGCCGGCGGCGGTCGGGATGGCGTAGCCGTCGCGGAGCGCCTCGCACGCGCGCGTCGAGTAGTCGAACCCGGTCGCGCGGCAGTCGGTGGCGAACAGCGGGTTGTAGTCGCTCGACTGGACCTCGACGTTGGAGAACAGCTGCGCGCCGTAGCCGATCTGGATCGCCCAGCTCGGTGCGATCCGGATCTGCGCGCCGACGTCGAGGGTGACCGAGGTCGGCGACATGTTACCCGGCGAGGTACGGGCGGTCTTGAGCGCGGGGGTCTCGAGGCCGATCCGCGCGCCCAGCCGCCAGCGCTTGTCTTGCCGCAACTCGACCTGCTCGGCGCCGAGCCACAGCGCGAACGAGTCGCGGAATCCGCGCGGGCGCAGCACCCACTCCGGGATCGAAGTCCCGAGGAGCTGCGGGCCGTACACGCGCACGTCGTACGACTGCATGCGCGACAGATCGATCCAGCGCCCGCCGACGTGCGCGTCGAGATCGGGCAGCACGCGTGCACGCACCTCGCCGTCGACGCTCGCCGGATACGACACCAGCACGGTCGAGTTCGCGTCCAGCGTGCCGCCACCGTCGCGCGGGGCCCGACGGATCTCGACGGCGCCATCGAGCTGGCTCTGGATCCCGAACCCCGGCGTGTTGTGATACGCGAGGCCGAGCCAGACGTCGTGGGCGAGCTGGATCGCGACGCCGAGGTTGACCGCGAGGTTCTCGGTCGACACGCGCTTCGAGCGGACCTTGATGTCGTAGGTCTCGGCGGCCGCGTCGTTCTCGATCCCGCACGGCTGGCCGAGGCAATCGGCATCGAGCCCGACGTCGAGTGCGGTGTCTCGCGCGTAGCGCAGCCGGAGGTAGCTGACGTCGTGCGACAGGCTGACGCCGAAGTAGAACGATCCGGACACCCGCAGGCTGAACCCGCCGGTGACGAGGAAGTTGCGCTGGAACGATCCGAGCGAGTGATAGCGCAGCGCCGGATCGGCCGGGAACAGCTCGGACGGGGGGATGTGGAGCTGGAGGCCGAGCGTGGTGACCCGACCGGGGTGCCAGATCGTGGCGAACTCGGCACCGGCACTGCCGGCGAGGTCGTGCACCGTGGGACCGTCGAGGAGATCGCCGCTGGCATCCGCGATCACCTTGCGATGGACGCCGAACTGGTCGACCAGCCCGGTGAGCGCGAAGTAGACCTCGAACGCGGAACCGAGCCCGATCGCCGCCGGGTTGAGGGTGATCGAGGGTGCGGTCGGTAGGGTGGCACCGGTGAACACCGCCCGCCCCGCCGTCGTATCGCTTCGGGGCGAGGCGATTGCCGGGGTCACGGAGATCGCGAGCGCGACGAGCTCGAGGATCACCGAGCGGAGCATCGCGCGGAAGTTATCACCACGTTAAGCTGCCGCCATGTTCGTACGCCTGTTGACGGTGGTTTGCCTGCTGTTCGCGGGGTGCGAGAAGACCGACCACGATTCGATCGACAAGTGGGTCGAGACGGAGCAGGGCCCGGCGAAGCTCCAGAAGGCGGTCGCCAACGAGGGGATCGACCCCGACCTGTCGGCGCACGCGGCGGTCAACCTGGTCCGCATGGGCAAGGCCGACGTGGTTCGCGCCGCGCTCGAGCACATGTCCCAGGGGCGGCGCACCGACGTGGTCGACAAGATGGTCCCCAGGCTCTGGGATGTCGCGCGGGTCGAGGACGAGAAACGGCCGGCCAACAACTTCCAGATCGCGGCCAAGGATGCGCTGGTCGACATCCGGCAGTACACGGACGACGCACATCGCAAGCAGATCGACGGCTATCTGATCGACTGGTACGCGGTGTACGCGTACGAGGCGCGCGCGCGGGGCGGGCACCACTCCGGCCCCGAGGTCGCGCGCATGGTCGGCTCGGCGATGACCAAGAAGATGATCGACGTCGTCAACGGGTTCCTCGCGGCGCCGGGGCAGGAGAAGTCGAAGTTCCGGATCACCGACGAGCTGATGCTCGGGATCGCCGCTACCGGTGGCGCCAAGGGCGTCGAGAAGCTGCTCGAGATCGCGCGCATGGATCGCGGCGATCCGAGCCTTCGCGGACGCGCGATCGACGCACTCTACAAGGCGTACGTCGACAACAACGGGCTCTTCGAGGTGCAGACCCCCGAGGGACTCGCCGCGAACCTCGATGGGCTGGTCGAGCTCGTCAAGGACCCGGCGACCTCCGGCAACGCGATCGACGATCTGATCAAGCTGATCCGTGCGGTCGGTGCGCCGAAGTGTATCGAGCCGCTCGTGAGCATGATCGGGACGCCGCATCAGACGCACTTCAAGTACGTGGCCGCCGGCCAGGCGCTGCGATGTGGAGGGGTGAAGGCGATCCTCGAGGTGGTCCGCGCGCTGCCGGCGGGGGCCTACGATCGGAAGACGCTGGATCGCGACGTGGTCAAAGAGATCACCAAACTAGCCCCCCGGTCCCAGGTGCTGACCGCCCTCCGCGAGCTCCTGGCCGACCGGTCGGTGGTGGTTCGGTGGGTCGCGATCGAGGCCCTGGCGGGCATGAAGTCCGTCGAAGACAAGGCTCGGATCGCGGCGTTGGAACGGTCCCGAGAACCCCTTCTCGGGTACTGGGGGCAGAACCCGGAAGGCAAGAAGGACCCGACGCTTGGACAACGTGCGAAGGAGCTGGCGGCGGCTCTCGAGACGTCCAAGTAGTGCGCTTGGTCGCGCGTTCCGTGGCAATGTAGTATCTTAGGAGGCCGGGAGAGAGAGGGCTTCTGCCTGCGCCTCCGTCAGGAAGTTCCATGGATCAGTCCAAGAAGACGATGCGCCACTTCTATTGCCGGGACGTCCTCTGGGAGACGTTCGAGCAGATGGCCAACGACTTCGACTGCTCCATCGACTATCTCGTCAACGAGGCGATGCGTTACTACGCGCGGTCGAAGAACTACCACTCGCCCAACTCGCCCGCGTTGACGGGTGGTGCGCCGGTCGCACCGGGTGGTGGGTATCCCAAGCGTCCGCCACCGGGCACGTCGCCACCCGGGCCCCCGAACACCGCGGGTCCGACGTCGTCGCCACTCGCCAACCGCCGTCCCGCACCCCCGACACCCGGTGGCTACGCGAACGCCGGGATGGCCGCTCGCGGTGGCGCACCGATGATGAACAGCCACGGAGGCGGGCCGGGCATGGCCACGCATAACCCGGCCGTGGCGCCGATGCATCCCGGCGTCGGGATGGGCGTCGGACCGACGCTGTTCCTGATCTACAACGGGCAGCGTTATCCCGTGACCAAGGACCAGTTCATCATCGGTCGCGGCAGCAAGACGTCCGACCTCGCGATCAAGGACGGCAACATCTCGCGCAAGCACGCCGCCGTGATCCGCCGCAACGGCACCTTCTACATCAAGGATCTCGGGTCGACGAACGGGATCGACTACAAGGGGATGCGCATCGACAACAAGCGCATCGACGAGGGGGACGTGTTCCACCTCTGTGACTACGAGCTGCGGTTCACCTACCGCGCCGACTGACCGAGATCACCCCGCGGGGGTGGTAGCGTTCGACCGTGTCCGAGCTCGAACGTCGCGTCGAAGCGCTGCGCCGTCCGCTCGAGCTCGCCGCGGCCGACGGGTTTCGCGGCGTGCGCAAGGTCAAGGGTCTCGGACATGCGCTGCGCGCCGCCGTCGACGCGTTGATCCCGATCGCGTCCGGGCTCGAGGGCCTCGACGCGTGGCGGACGACGCTCGCCGGATGGGAACAACTCGACGAGCTCCAGCAGGCGACCGAGATCGCGCGCGGCATGCGTCTGATCGCGCGCGTGCCGCGGAGCCTGCGACGCGTCGCGCCGGCCTCGGGAAAACCCGTACTCGAGCCGATCGCTGTGCCGCGATCCGCGGCACCCGCACCGTCGAAGTCCGCGAAGCCGGCCAACCCGTCGAAGCCCGCGAAGCCGGCCAAGCCGGCGGCCTGGGAGGGAGATCCGCTCGCGGCACCGACCCACACGCTGCCGGGGATCGGACCGCAACTCGCGGCGCGGCTCGCCGAACGCGGGATCGCGACGGTCGAGCACCTGTTGTGGACGTTGCCGCGTCGTTACGACGACGTGCGCGGGGCCCGGCCGCTCGGTGAGGTGTGCGACCAAGAGGAGGGCGTGCGCACGACGCTGTCGGCACGCGTCGTCACCAGCCGGATGATCTTCGCGCGCGGCCGGCGATGGGCGGAGGTCCGGATCTCGGACGACGGCGCGCCGGACGCGGTGCTCGCGACGGTGCGGTGGTTCAACGTCTACGCCGGGATCGAGAAACGCATGCCGCCCGGTGCACGCGTCGTGTTGTCCGGACCGCTGCGCCGGCGCGGTGGCCGACTCGAGCTCGCCAATCCCGACATCCTCGGGATCGAGATCGACGGTGCCGCGAGCGGCAAGCCCCTGGCCTCGATCCTCGCGCGCTACCCCGACATCGCCGGCGTACCCGCGGGCCGGATCCGCCAGGCGTGCGCCGCGGCGTGCACGCGCGTCGGTGACATGGTCGACGATGGCGTGCCGCCCGCGGTCGCCGAGGCGGTCGGACTGCCGAGTCTGTCCGAGACCCTCGCGCGCCTCCACGCACCGTCACCCGACATCTCGCCCGACGAGCTGGCCGCGATGAACCGCGGCGAGAGTCGGTGGCAACGACGGCTCGCGTTCGGCGAGCTGTTCGCGCTCGGGGTCGCGGTCGCGATCCGCCGTCGCGAACGGCGCGCGGATCGTGCGGTCGCGTGCCCGCCGGCCCCGACGCTCGCCGCCGAGCTGGCGAGCGCGCTGCCGTTCGAGCCGACCGGTGCCCAGCACCGCGCGATCGGAGACATCGGGGCCGACCTCGCGCGCGACGTGCCGATGAATCGCCTGCTCCAGGGCGACGTCGGGTCGGGCAAGACCTGTGTCGCGTTCGCCGCAGCGCTGCACGTCGCCCGCGCCGGCCGGCAGACCGCGGTGATGGCACCGACCGAGCTGCTCGCGGAGCAGCACTTCGAGACCTGGAAGCGGTTCGCCGGCGATCGCCTGCGGATCGAGCTGCTCACCGCCTCGACGCCCAAGGGCGTGCGGGCCTCGCTCCTCGCGTTGCTCGCCGCCGGCAAGCTCGACGTCTTGATCGGGACCCACTCGCTGCTCTCCGAGGCGGTCGGGTTCGCGGCGCTCGGCCTGGTGGTGATCGACGAGCAGCACCGGTTCGGCGTCGCCCAGCGCGCGAAGCTGCGCGACAAGGGGGACGGGCAGGGGGCACCGCACCTCCTGGTGATGACGGCGACCCCGATCCCTCGCACGCTCGCGCTCACCGCGTACGGCGATCTCGACGTCGCGCTCCTCGACGAGCTGCCACCGGGACGGACCCCGGTCGCCACCGAGATCAAGACCGGCGCGCGTGGAACCACCGCGGCGATCAAGTTGATCGGCCAGCGGGTGGCGGCGGGCGAGCGCGTGTACGTCGTGTGTCCCAAGATCGAGCCGGGCGACGATGACCTCGACGACGAGGGCGCGGGGAAGTCGAAGAACTGGAAGGACGCGACCACGACCGCCGCCGACCTCGCCGCGGCATTGCCGAGTGCGCGGGTCGGGCTGTGCCACGGCCGGCTCGACACCGCCGCGCGCGATCGCGTGATGCGCGCGTTCAAGACCGGCGAGCTCGACGTGCTGGTCGCGACGACCGTGGTCGAGGTCGGCGTCGACGTTCCCGAGGCGACGGTGATGGTGATCCACGACGCCGATCGGTTCGGGCTCGCGCAGCTCCACCAGCTGCGCGGGCGGGTCGGACGCGGGCGCGCGGCCTCGCGTTGCGTGTTGCTCGCGCGGTCGATCGCGAAGGGGTCGGATGCCGAGACCCGGCTGTCCGCGATGGTCGAGACCACCGACGGGTTCCGGATCGCGGAGCAGGATCTCGTGTTGCGCGGGCACGGGGAGCTGCTCGGTCCGAGGCAGGCCGGCGCACCGCGTCTATCGTTCGGCGACCTCGCACAACACACCGCATTACTCCTCGAAGCACGCGGACATGCGGAGGCGATCCTCGACGAGGATCCCGACCTGGTCCGCCCCGTCCACGCCGCATTGCGGCGCGCGTTAGAGCGCCGGCTTGCACATTCTGTGTATGGCGCGGAAGGGGGGTAGGTGTGTCGTCCTGTTACTTTGTCGTTGCATCGACCACGGGTCTTGGGGAACATGCGCCCCGATGAGGACGCTGAAACTAGCATTCGTGTTTGCTGTGGTACTCGGCGCGTGCGCGGGTGGTGGTGGGAACGGCGACGATACCTCCTCGCCCGACGCGTCGTCGTCCACGCCGGTGTGCGGCGACGGTACCTGCGCGGCTGCCGAGGTCGGCGTCTGCGCGCAGGACTGTGGCTCGTCGAGTGGCCCGGTGTGCGGCAACCAGATGTGCGAGGCGGGCGAGTCGAACGCGAACTGCCCGAACGACTGCATGGCGGCCGGCCCGATCTGCGGCGACGGCACCTGCGACATGACCGGTGGCGAGAACTCCACCAACTGCCCGGGGGACTGTGGCGGCGGTGGCGGCGGCACGCTCGACTGCAACGATCAGAACGTCCTGCTCGGTTGCATCACGTGCCTGATCGATCCGACGGGCTGCACGCCGCCGGCGACGCCCGAGGCCTGCCAGGCCTGCTTGATGTAGCTGCGGCTACTCGACGCTACCGGCCACCCACGCCAGGTACGGCGCGTGGCCTTCGACGAGCGGTAGCCCGATCACCTCGGGTAGCTCGTACGGATGAAGCGAGACGATGCATGCCGCCACTTCTTCGTAGCGGTCGCGCGTCGTCTTGATGACCGCCAGGGTCTCGGCGTCCTCCTGCACGGATCCCTGCCAGCGGTAGACCGAGCGCACGCTCGGGAGAATGTTCACGCATGCCGCGAGGTGTTGCTCGACCAGCGCACGCGCGACCTCGGTGGCCTTGTCGGCACTCGGAAACGTCGACAGGACCACCACGATCTCGGCCGGAGTAGACATGCGCGAGGGCTGTACCATGGCGACGGCCGCGTGTAGGGTCGGTCCCCGCATGTTGATCGTCCAGAAGTTCGGCGGGACCTCCGTCGGGTCGATCGACCGGATCCGCCATGTCGCCCGGCGCTGCCTGGCGTCCGCGGCGGAGGGCAACCGGGTCGCCGTGGTGGTCAGCGCGATGAGCGGCGAGACCAACCGGCTGCTCCAGCTGACCCGTCAGATCCAGGACGATCCCAACGATCGCGAGGTCGACGTGATCGTGTCGACCGGCGAGCAGGTCTCGGTCGGGTTGCTCGCCCTGGCGATCCGGTCGGCCGGGGGCAAGGCCCGGTCGTTCCTCGGACACCAGTGCAAGATCATGACGGACAGCTCGTTCTCGCGAGCACGCATCCTCGATATCGATGCCAAGCCGATCCGCGAGGCGCTCGACGCCGGCGAGATCGCCGTGATCGCCGGATTTCAGGGCGTCGACGACAAGGGCAACATCACCACGCTCGGTCGCGGCGGTTCGGATACGACGGGTGTCGCGATCGCGGCCGCGCTCGGTGCCGACGTCTGCGAGATCTACACCGACGTCGAGGGCGTCTACACGACGGATCCGAACATGGTCTCGTCGGCGCGCAAGATCGAGCGGATCAGCTACGAAGAGATGCTCGAGCTGTCCTCTCTCGGCGCCAAGGTCCTGCAGATTCGCTCGGTCGAGCTCGGCATGAAGTACGGAGTTCCGATCCACGTACGATCGAGCTTCTCGGAAGTCACGGGGACGTGGGTCGTCCCCGAGGAGGCAGCCATGGAAAAGGTCGTCGTCTCTGGCGTCACCGTCGCGCGCGACGAGGCCAAGATCACCTGCGAGGACCTGCCCGACACGTCGGGCGTGGCGGGGCGCCTGTTCGCGTCGCTCGCCGACGCGGGCGTGTCCGTCGACATGATCGTGCAGAACCAGGCGCACGATCGCACCACCGACCTGACGTTCACGGTGCCGCGCGGCGATCGCAAGCGCGCCGCCGAGATCCTCAGGGACCAGGTGCCCGATCTGGTCGGTCAGAAGGGCGAGCGCCTGCGCTACGACGACGAGATCTGCAAGGTCAGCGTGGTCGGCGTCGGCATGCGGTCGCACGCCGGTGTCGCCAAGCGGATGTTCCAGCTCCTGGCCGAGGAGAACATCAACATCCAGCTGATCTCGACCAGCGAGATCAAGATCTCCTGCGTGATCGCGCGCAAGTACGCGGAGCTGGCCGTGCGCGCCCTCCACGACGGCTTCGGGCTGTCGTTGCCACCGTCCGAGCGCGACGGACTCTGACCTCCGCGACACGGATTCCGCTACAGTCGAGGCACGTGGGGGGCTGCACGAACTGCAAGAGCAAGTCCGGCTGCGACGACCGCAAGGGGTCGATGCTCGCCGAGGTCGACCGCGTGCTCGCGGAGCTCTACCCGACGCGAACCTGGGGCGAGGCTCGCGAGCCGGTCGAGCTCGGGCTGCCACCCGACGAGCTCGGGGCGCTCGCCGACGAGCTGGCCTCCGAGCTGCGCGCTGCGACGTTCGTGCGTCCCGGCGACGACACCGAACCGTGCGACTTCCTCTACGTCCTCTGCATGGGGCGCTCTCCGTGCATCGCCCAGGTGCGCGATCACGGTGTGCCCGCGCCCGCCGAGTGGGCGACCATCGATCGCGTCGACGAGCTCTACCTGCGCGTCGTGATCGGCCAGCGCGCACGCATCGCCGCCGTCCAGCAGGTCGCGATGTCTGTCACGCGCGATGGCGATGGCTACGTGATCCACGAGGCGCCGCGCGCCGGCGTCTACGACGCGCCGCTGCTCCACCGCATGCAGAAGCTGGTGGCGCTGTTGCCCGCCTACGACCTGTTGCACGTCGACTTCGGCGAGATCGCGCATCCGCCGCCCGGCTTCCACGCGGGTGTGTGGCCGTCGCTGTACGGCAGCGAGCCCGCGATCGCGAACTACCTGTTCTATCCGCAACCCACGACGATGACCTCGACGACGCTGGTCGACGGGCGGGAGGCGCGATGACCGACGTCGTCGATCCGGCGATCGTCGACGAGGTGCGCGAGACCTTGCGCCACCTGGTCGACGAGATCCACGCGGCCGCGGCGCGCATCGTCGTCGATCGACCCGAGGCCGCACCCGCGCCCGTGGCCGATACCGACGCCGTCACCGAGACCAACGACGCGCCGGTGCGTACGCTCGCGCTCGGCGGTGGCGAGTATCTGCGCGTCGAGCTCCGCGAGGAGAGCGAATCGGTCGACATCGAGGTCGCGTTCGAGCACGCGACCCGCCAGCTGCGCGCGATCCGCCGGCGGTGGGAGGTCGCCAACCTGCCGCAGGTCAGCTTCTCGCGCGACAACCAGCCGGCGCACGACGTCGTCAAGGACCGGATCATCGCCTACATGAAAGGCCTCGCTTCGATCGATCGAGCGAGCAACGCGTTCGTGATCCTCGACAACAAGCTGATCGCGAGTGCCATGCCGCCCGACGAAGGCGAGGCCGCACGATGGCCGTTCCTCGCGCGCCGCGCGCTGTCGACGCACAAGCCCAACAGCTCGCACGGCGAGATCGTCGATCCCGATGCCTACGCGAGGAGCTTCTGGTACGACGCCGCGCTCGTCGTGTTGCTCGCCGAGCCATACGCGATCGACTTCGTGCGCCACCGCTGCCGCCAGGTCTGCCGCGAGCTCGCGAACCTGTTGCCGCTGCTCGAGCCGGATCCCGGTGGGCCGGCCGCGATCCGCCGTCGCCCGCCGACGTTGCCGTAGGAACGGGCTCGCCAGCTCGCCCCGGCACTGCCTCGGGCTTCTCCCACGCTCAGGGCTTCGCCGGCACCACGCGCAGCCACACCTCCGACGAGTCGGTGAAGTGCGGCCGCCGCAGGGTGACCTCGATCCGGTAGTCACCGAACGGCGTCGACGTGTTGCCGTCGCCGCACAGCCGCTGGGTGCGCTTGCCGTCGGAGGCGAGGTAGCACGACAGGAGCCGGTGCCCCTTGCCCGGCCCGCGATACGGATACACCGCCTTGACGACGCACACGCGCAGCGTGCCGATCGCGTAGGTGACGTGACGCTCGGCGGCGATCCGCGTGTCCGGCGCGATCGACGCGACCTTCGCGCAGCCATCGAGCGGCTTCGGCTTCGCGGGTGCCTTGGGCTTCGGCGTCTTCGGCGTCGGCCGAGGCGTGGGCTCGGTTGCCCCGGCGGTGGAGGCCACGACACCGAGCACGATCATCGACGCGAGCATCCGCATCCGGCGAAGCCTAGCAGCCGGATCCGTGCGATCGAGCCGAACTACAGCAGTGCCTTGAGGACGCTGGCGTCGCCCTCGAGCGCGGTGCGCTGCATGTAGCCGTGTAGACCGCGCAGACCGCCGAGCTCCTCGCCGCCGCCGGCGCGACCGGGGCCGCCGTGGACGAGCGAGGGGAGCACGGTGCCGGGGCCGGGGCTCTGCGACGCCATCTTCGCCGATCCGAGGTAGAGGCGACCGGCCCACGCCGCGCCGGTGCCGACGAACGACGTCACCCAGTCGCGATCGTCGGAGTACACCGAGCTGACCAGACAGCCACCACCGCGGGCGAGGAACGCCGACGCCACATCGGCGGAGCCGTCGTAGGTCCCGACGGTGGTGACCGGGCCGAAGATCTCGCGCTCGTGGAGTGGCGCGCAGTCGAGCGGCTTGTCGGTCGCGCGCACGACCGGCCCGACGAAGTAGCCCTTGCCCGGGGTGCCGCCGACGGGGGCGGCGACCTCGCCGGTACCGCCGTGGATCGACTCGGTGGCGGCGGCGAGCTTGGCGATGCCCTCGCGCACGTCCGCGAGTTGCTGGGCGGTGGCGACCGGACCCATGCGCACGCCGTCGTGCGCGGGGTCGCCGACCACGAGCTGCGAGAGTCGATCGCGGAGGAGCTCGTGGACGTCGGCGGCCTTGTCGGCGGGCACCAGCACGCGCCGGATCGCGGTGCACTTCTGCCCGGTCTTCTGCGTCATGTCGCGGACGACGTCGGCGACGAACAGCGCGCCGGTCTCCGACGACAGATCGACGTCGGGACCCAGGATCGCGGCATTCAAGGAGTCGGCCTCGACGTTGACGTGCACGGCGCACTCGACGGCGCGCGGGTGGCTACGCACCGTGCGGCCGGTGGCCGATCCGCCGGTGAACGCCACGGCATCGCCGGGCGCCAGGTGATCGAGCAGCGTGCCCGCCGGACCGACGAGCAGCTGCAAGACGCCGGGCGGCAGCAACGGCGCGAACAGCTCGACCATGCGATGCGCGACCAGCGCGGTCGCGGTGGCGGGCTTGGAGATCACGGGAACGCCGGCGAGCAGTGCCGGCGCGAGCTTCTCGCACAGGCCCCAACCCGGGAAGTTGAAGGCGTTGATGTGGACCGCGACGCCGCTGCGCCGGGTGTAGACGTGCTGTCCGGCCATCCGCGCGGTGCGTCCGATCTGCAGCGACTCGCCGTCGGCGAGGATGCGCCCCTCGCCGAGGGTGGCGCCGAGCTCCGCATAGTGAGACAGGGTGACGGCGCCGCCGTCGATGTCGAACTTGGCGTCGCCGCGCGTGTTTCCGCCGTTGGCGACGGCCAGCGCGATCAGCTCCTCGCGGGCGGCGTGGGTGGCCTTGGCGAGCGCGCCGAGGAGCTCGGCCCGCTGGACGAACGTCAGGGCCCCGAGCTCGGAGCGGCCGGTGGTGCGTGCGTGGGAGAACGCGGCGGCGAGGTCGTGGCCGCCGGAGGCGACCTCGGCGAGCGGGGCTTCGGTCGCGGGGTTGACGAGCGCGATCTTCGATCCCGATCCCGGCGACCACGAGCCGGACAGGTAGCTGGCGAGGAGCTTCATGGCCCTTGGGTTCTATAATGTTCGCCCCCCGATGTCTCTCCGAAGACGCCTGCTCGTTGGATTCGTCAGCATGTTGATCGTCGTGTTCGGCGGCGGCGTTGGCTACTGGTGGATCGGCGACGGCCGGTGGGCGTTCGGCGATTGCCTCTACATGACCGTCGTCACCGTGACCACGGTGGGCTACGCCGAGGTCCTCGATGGCATGCACCTCGTGCCGTACGCCCGCGCGTTCACCGTCGTGTTGCTGGTGTTCGGCACCGGCATCCTGGTGTTCTTCGCGTCGACGATCACGGCGTTCATCATCGACGGAAACCTGCGCGACATGTTGTTCGCGTCTCGCATGAAGAAGAGGATGAGACGGATGAAGGATCACATCATCGTGTGCGGTGCGGGTTCGACCGGCCGCAACGTGATCGACGAGCTGCTGGCCGCGGGGATCCCGGTGATCGCGATCGACCTCGAGGAGCGCGAGCTCCGCGAGTTCACCGACAAGTATCCCAAGGTGGCGTTCAGCTACCTCATCGGCGATGCCACCGACGACGACGTGATCGCGCAGGCCAACCTGGCGGGCGCGCGGGGTCTGGTGGCGGCGCTGTCGTCGGACAAGGACAACCTCTACCTCACGGTGTCGGCGCGGCAGCTCGCCCCCAAGGCGCGGATCGTCGCCCGCTGCGCGGAGCTGTCCCACGTCGAGAAGATCCGGCGGGCCGGTGCCGATGCGGTGGTGTCGCCGAACTTCATCGGCGGCATGCGTCTGGTCTCGGAGATCCTGCGCCCCGCGGTGGTGCGCTTCCTCGACGACATGCTGCGCGACAAGCAACCGCACCGGATCGAGGAGGTCCAGCTCGGCGACAGCCGCGATCTCGGCACCACGCTGCGCGACGCGCGGGTCCGCGAACGGTTCGGGATGACGGTGCTCGCGTTACGTGCGAAGGGCAGCACGGACTGGACGTATAACCCCGACGCGAGCGTGCCCCTCGAACCCGGGATGACGTTGGTCGTGTTCGGCAGCGCGGAGCAGATCGGCAAGCTGCGCGCGAGCCAAGCCACGGGCGGATCGTGAGCGGCGTGGTGCGCGTGGTCGGCCTCAACACGTGGGGCCGCAACGGCGCGTGGAACGATCGCCTGCGCGCGATCGGCGACGGCCTGCGCGCGCTCGATCCGCACGTGATCTGTCTCGCCGAGGTGTGGGAGGACGCCGCGGGGATGTCGGCCGACGACATCGCGCGGGCGATCGGTGGCGACTGGCACGTCCACTTCGCTGCCGCGTTCGAGGTCCCGAGCGACGAAACCGGCGCGCGCCGCGAGGGCAACGCGATCCTGTCGCGGTTTCCGTTCGTGGAGCGCGAGGCGTGGCCGCTGCCGGAGCCGACCGGCGATCACGAGCGCAACCTCGTGTTCGCGATCGCCAACACGCCGTGGGGCAAGCTGCCGGTGTTCGCGACTCATCTGTCGTGGATGTTGCACTGGGGCGCCGCGCGACTCATGCAGTGCCAGCAGATCCGGGGATGGATGAAGGAGCGCGCCCCGATCGAGCGTGCGACCGAGAGCGGCGCGCCGTCGGAGACCCTGCCGCCGGTGCTCGTCGGCGACTTCAACGCACCGCCCGAGGCCGACGAGATCCGGTTCCTCACCGGGCTGATGGCCGACCCGTACGGCTGCTACCTCGCCGATTGCTTCGCGTGGTGCGGCGAGGGTCGCGGCGACACCTGGCGACGCGACAATCCGCTGACCTCCGCGCTCCCGCTCCCGGAGCGGCGCATCGACTACGTGTTCGTTCGCGGCCCCGACCGGTGGCACCGCGGCGAGCCGATCGCAGCGCGCGTCGTACTGGCTGATCCGGTAGCCGGTACGTACGCGTCGGATCACTGCGGGATCTACGCGGAGATCCGCATGACCTGAGTCTGTCGCATGGGGGTGGTGGCCGCGTCTCGGAGCGTCGGCTCCCAGGCCACTCGCGTTGCTCACAGGATCGCGCGATCACCACGCGCACACGTGAGCAAGCATCATCGGTCGTCACGACGAGCGCGCACGGTTTCCCACTAGCGTGTGCAGCATGAACCGGCTCGTCTGTGTCCTCCTCGTCATTTCCATGGCCGCCTGCTTCCCGCACAACACGCGCCGTCGCCGGCTCGCGAAGTGGTCCGAGGGCGGCGTGATCGCCGGTGGGATCGCGATGCTCGCCGTCACCGGCTCCGGTGCCGACTGCACCGCCGGCCCGGCCGGTCGCGCGGCGTACGACGACTGCCGCCGCAACGCCACGATCACCGGCGACATCGGGCTCGGCCTGATCCTCGCGGGGCTCGTCGGGTTCGGCATCACCCAGATCACGACGCCCGACGAGACCGCGCCCCCGCCGGCACCGCTGCCCCGGCTCGCGACGACGCCCGATCCGGACGCCGCCCCGGCACTGGTCCCCACGAAGCGCCGCCCCGTCGATCCCGTGCATTGACCGGAGGCGAGGCCCGTTCTCGAGCATCCCGTCCGTGCAGGGCGGTCCATCGGGACTCGCGCGCAGGTCACGATTGACCGGAGGCGAGGCCCGTTCTCGAGCGTCCCGTCCGTGCAGGGCGGTCCATCGGGACTCGCGCGCAGGTCACGATTGACCGGAGGCGAGGCCCGTTCTCGAGCGTCCCGTCCGTGCAGGGCGGTCCATCGGGACTCGCGCGCAGGTGACAATTGACCAAGCGCCTCCCGGGTGCATACATCGGGGGGTGACGGAGACGACCACCGCAGCACGCCCGAAGTGGGCGCGGTGGCTGACCTGGGTGTCGCTCGCGATCGCGAGCGTCGCGCTCGTCTACACGATCCACAACCTCGGGCTCGGCACCCTGATCGAGTACCTGGGGAAGATCGGCTGGTGGTGGCTGGCGATCGTCCCGATGGAGGTGATCTGCACGACCCTCGACGCGACGGCGATCCGGTTCTTCGCGTCGCCCGACAGGCCGCGCCTGCGCAAGACGCTGCTGGCCCAGCTCGCGGGTCGCGCCATCAACTCGGTGACGCCGGCCGGCAACCTCGGCGAGGCGGTCAAGATGAGCGTGCTCACCGAGGTCGTCACGCCGTCCCGCGCGGTGTCGTCGATCCTGCTCTACAACGTGGTGAGCTTCTGCGTCGAGCTGCTCATCCTCGCGCTCGCCGTGCCGTTTCTCGCGGTGCTGGTCCCGATGCCCGCCGGCCTGAAGTGGGGGCTGATCGCGGCCGCGGTGCTGTGCGTGGTGATCACGCTCGCGCTGTACTGGCTGATCCAGCGCGGGATGGTCGCGAGCGTCGCGCGCCTCGGCGTCCGGCTTCGCCTGGTGTCGCGGGCGCGCTACGAGCGCTGGGAGCCCAAGCTGGTCGGGGTCGACGACAAGATGCGCTTCACCTCCGGTGCGCGCCGTCGCGATCGCTGGATCGCGATCCTCGCGGTGTGCGGCTCGCGAACCAACTCGATGATCCTGTCGCTGATGATCCTGCACGCTGTCGGCGAGTCGATCACCGCGACGTTCGTGGCCGCGTGGATCGTGGGCTCGTTCGGCATCTACTTCGCCGCGACCCTGGTGCCGATGGGATTCGGGATCTCCGAGGGCGGCTATTACGGGTTCTACCGTGCGCTCGGCGAGAACCCGGCCCGTGGCGTCACGCTGGTGCTCGCG
The DNA here is from genome assembly GCA_963772655.1 of uncultured delta proteobacterium. Lineage (GTDB taxonomy): Bacteria > Myxococcota_A > Polyangia > Haliangiales > Haliangiaceae > JABFXX01. The sequence goes on along the minus strand of CAVYYE010000002.1, from coordinate 1,395,039 downwards.
CGTCGCGCGGTCACGATCGTGTATGCGACGATCGGTCTCGTGCTGGTCACCACCAACGAGACCGTCAAGCGCGTGAGGCAGCGGCACCACGAGCGCGCGCGCGCATTCGAGCCGGAGTCCGCCCCCGCGCCTCGACTCGCCGTCGGCAAGTGATCCCACCGCGATGTCCGACCAGGCCGGGAGCACGTCCACCAAGGTCAACCGTGGCCTCGCGTGGATCGGTGCGGCCAGTGCGCTGGTCGGCGTGCTCGACCTGGTCGCGATCCTGATCATCCTCAACTACTGGATCTCGGCGGAGGAGTACGGGATCGCGACCAAGTGCATCTGGATCTTCCCGATCCTCGACTACGCCACCGACCTCGGGCTGTCGGCGGCGGTGATCCAGAGGGACGATCACAGCGAGACCAAGATCTCGACGGTGTTCTGGATCAACATGGGCACCGCACTGGTGCTGTTCGCGGCGATCGTGGTGGTCGCCCCGATCCTCGCCACCGGGTTCTACGGCCACGCCGTGATCGGCTCGATGCTGATCGCGTACGGCACCAAGTTGATCTGGCAGAACGCCTACTTCATCCCGGCCGCGATGATGAAGCGCGAGCTCCGGTTCGGCGAGCTGTCCATGATCCGCATGCTCGCCAACGTCGCCGAGTTCGCCGGCAAGGTCGGGTTCGCCGCCGCGGGCTTCGGCGTGTGGTGCTTCGTGCTCGGGCCGCTATGTCGCGTGGCGGTCACCGGCATCGGCTGCCAGCTGCGCCACCCGTGGCGCCCGAAGTTCGTGTTCCGGTTTGCCGAGGCCAAGGAGTACGTGACGTTTGGCCTGCGAAGCTCGGCGAGCCAGGTGCTGTTCTACTTCTACACCAACGTCGACTATCCGATCGTCGGCTACTACTTCGGCGACGTCGCACTCGGTTACTACCGCCTGGCCTACGAGGTCGTGCTCGAGCCGGTACGCACGATCTCGTACGTGATCGTCGACGTCGCGTTCCCGGCGTTCGCCAAGCTCAAGCACGCGCGCGACAAGGCGATCAAGCAGCTGGTCGACTTCACCAAGCTCAACCTGATCTTCGTGATGGCGTACTCGGCGGTCGCGCTGGTCGCCGCCGACGACGTGATCGCGGTGATCTTTCCCGACTTCCACGGCGCCGAGACGGCGATCCGGATCCTGTGCATCGTCGCCGTGCTGCGCGCCGTCAGCTTCGTGATGCCGCCACTGCTCGACGGTCTCGGCCACCCACAGCGGACGCTGCGCTACACCACCACGGCCGCGATCGCGCTACCGATCGCGTACATCGCCGGCGCCGTGCTGCTCGGCGACCGCATCGGGTACCTCGGGGTCGCGGTGGCGTGGGCGTGCGGGTATCCGATCGCGTTCGTGGTCCTGATCTACCTGGTCACACGTACGCTCGACTGGACGTTCGCGAGCTACGGTCGTTCGATCGTCGGCGTGTTCGCGTGCATGGTGGCATCCGGGGCGGCCGGCGCCGGGGTGCATCTCGCGCTGGCCGCGACCGCACCCTCGATCCGGCTGATCGCGACGACCTTGGCGATCATGGCCTCGGCCGCACTGCTCCTCGCGTACACCCAGGGCATCAGCCTTCGAACGGTGCGTCGCGCGATGCGCGGCGATCCCGGCTGACCATGCTATACGGGGGCCCCGTGCGTCAGGCCGGCGATCGTCCTCACAAGGTCATGCTGTTCATTCCACACCTCCAGCAGGGTGGAGCGGAGCGGCAGATCCTGGAGTTGATGCGCCGGCTACCACCGCCGTACGCACCCACGCTGTGTCTGTACCGCGCCAACGACGCGGCCCGGTTTCACTACGCGGACTACCTCCCGCCGGGCGAGCCGAAGTTCGCGCTCGATGTCGATGACATGGGAGCCGTCGGACTGACCCGGCTGATCCGCTTGCTGCGTACCGAGCGCCCGACGATCATCCACAGCTACCGCGACCGCGCGAATTTGTGGGCGCGACTGGCCGGGCGTGCGGCCGGCGTCCCGATCGTGCTGACCAGCGTTCGCAACCGCTACCAGGGCCTGCGCTACGGCGCGGCCGAGTTCCTGCTGCAGACCGCCTCGGATCGCATCCTCACCAACTCGCGGGGGATCGAGGAGGAGCTCGTCAACTGGTCGCGGGTGCGGCCCGAGCGGATCCAGATCATCAACAACTTCGTCGACCTCGATCGCTGGCGCCCACCGAGCGATGACGAGCGCGCTGCCGCGCGCGCGAAGTACGGATTCGGAGACGACGAGCTCGTCGTGGTGTTGCCGGGGCGGCTCGCGATGCAGAAGCACCAGCTCGGGCTCGGCGTGGCACTGTCGCTGTTGCGCCGCCGCGGTCGGCTGCCGCGGAACCTGCGGCTGATCCTCGCCGGCCGCCGCCGCGACAAGATCTACAGCCAGATCGTGCCCGTGGGCATGCGCGCGCTCGGCATCGCCGACCAGATCACGTACCTCGAACCCGTCAAGGACATGCTCTCGCTGTATCACGCGGCCGACGCGCTGGTGATGGCGTCGCTGTTCGAGGGCATGCCGAATGCCGTGCTCGAGGCGCAGGCCTGCGGGCTGCCGGCGGTGGTGTCGTACGCGGCGAACCGCGACGACATCGTGATCGACGGTGTCAGCGGGTGGCAATCTCCGACCCTCGATCCGCTGGCGCTCGCCGGCTCGTTCGCGAAGCTGTTCGAGACCACCGCCGAGCAGCGGCGCCAGATGGGCCTGGCCGGGCGTACGCACGTTGCCGACAAGTTCCATCCCGATCGCATTCTCGACGAGACCGTCGCGCTCTACGATCGGTTGGTGGCCGAGAAAGGGCTCGCCTGATGTGCGGGATCGCGGGCCTGCTCGCGCCCGACGGCGAGGCCGGTGATGCCGAGGCCGTCCGCCGGATGACGGCGGCGATCGCGCACCGCGGTCCCGATGGAGAAGGGGTGCACCGCGACGGCCCGTGCGTGCTCGGTCACCGCCGGCTCGCGATCATCGACCTCTCGGCGGCGGGCTCGCAGCCGATGACCAACGAGGACGGCTCGGTGGTGATCAGCGTGGTGGGCGAGATCTACAACCACCTCGAGTTGCGCGCCGATCTCGAGGCACGCGGCCATCGCTTCAAGAGCCACACCGATATCGAGGTGATCGCGCATCTGTGGGAGGAGCACGGCGCCGACACGCCGGCGATGCTTCGCGGGATGTTCGCGATCGCCCTGTGGGATTCGCGCAGGCGCCAGCTGATGCTGGCGCGCGATCGCTACGGTCAGAAGGGGCTGGTGTGGACGTACTCGCGACGCCACGGCCTCGCGTGGTCGTCGGAGATCACCGGGCTGCTCGAGCTCCCGCACGTCGGGCGCGAGCTCGACCTCGATGCACTCGATAGCTACCTCGCGCTCCAGTACGTCCCGCATCCGCGGACGATGTTCGCCGACATCCACAAGCTCCCACCCGGGCATCTGATCCTCGTCGGCCCCGGCATCGAGCCGGTGCCGCGACCGTACGCGACGATCGATCACTCGCCGAAGTACGCCGGGATCGATGCGGTCGAGGCCGCGCGCGAGACCCGCCGACTCGTCGAAGACGCGGTCAAGGTGCGGCTGATGTCGGACGTGCCGCTGGGCGCGTTCCTGTCGGGTGGGATCGACTCGTCGATCGTGGTCGCCTGCATGGCACGCGTGACCAGCAAACCGGTCAAGACGTTCTCGATCGGGATCGGCGAGACCACCGAGCTCCCGTACGCGCGGATGGTGGCCGAGCGCTATCACACCGACCACCACGAAGAACACGTTGTCCCCGACACGCTGCACCTGCTTCCCACCGTGGTGCGCAGCTACGGCGAGCCGTTCGCCGATCCATCCGCGGTGCCGACCCGCGTGCTCTCGGAGATGACGCGAAAGCACGTCACGGTCGCGCTCTCGGGCGATGCCGGGGACGAGGCGTTCGGCGGCTACAAGCGGTACGTGTGGGCCCACGTCGCGCACGCGATCCACCGTCTGCCGGGCGTCGCCCAGCGTGCGATCGCATCGCTCCTCGAGCACGTGCCCGGCGGGCCGGCCCGCTGGGTGCGCGAGTACGGACATCACCTGCGTACCGACGAGGCGACCCGGTACCTGCGGTTCGTCAGCCACTTCTCCGCACACGAGAAGTCCTCGATCTACAGCTCCGATCTGCGCGCGCGTTTCGCGGGCGATGCCAGCGCCCGCCGATTCGCGGGGATCCTCGCCGGCTCGCGGGCGCCCGATCCGATCGGTCGGTTGCTCGAGCTCGACGTTCGCACCTACTTGCCCGACGACATCCTGGTCAAGGTCGACATCGCGAGCATGCAGCACAGCCTCGAGGTGCGCTCGCCGTTCGTCGATCACCACGTCATGGAGCTCGCGGCCGGGTTGCCGACCGCACTCAAGGTGCGGGGGCTCACCGGCAAGGTGCTGCTCAAGCGCGCGTTCGCGGACCTCGTGCCCGAGCCGATCCTGCGGCGGGCGAAGCGCGGGTTCTCGCTGCCGCTGGCCCGCTGGTTCTCGCACGAGCTCTACGACTTCGCGCGCGACACGCTCCTGTCGCAACCCGCGCGCGAGCGCGGGCTGTTCGTGCCGGCCGCCGTCGACGACCTGCTCGAGCGCCACCGGCGCGGTGAGGATCACGGCGACCGGATCTGGAACCTGCTGGTGCTCGAGCTGTGGCACCGGGAGGTGTTCGACCGCCGCACGCCGTCGGCGGTGCGGGCAGTTTCGTGAGCGCCGACCAGTCCCACGCCGAACACGGAAAACGCGTCAGTCGCGCGGTCGCGTGGGTCGGAGCCGCGAGTGCCGTGATCGCGGTGTTCGATGCGAGCTCGCTCGCGATCCTGTTGTGGCAGTGGGTGACCGAGCGCGACTTCGGCATCGCGTCGCTCGCGGTCACCCTCTACTACTTCATCGACCTGGTGACCGAGGCGGGCCTGAGCTCGGTGCTGATCCAGCGAGAGACGCTCGATGACGACACGCTGACAACCGTGTTCTGGCTCAACGTCGGGCTCTCGATCGTCGCGTTCGTCGCGCTGTTGGGGATCGGTCCCTTGATCGGAGCGATCCAGGGCGAGCCGATCGTCGGCTGGATGCTGATCGCCTACGGCACCAAGCTCCTGTACCAGAACGTGTACTTCGTGCCCGCCGCACTGCTTCGCCGCGAGATGCGGTTCAAGGAGCTGTCGATGGTGCGCACGATCTCGAACGCGGGCGATGCCATCGCGAAGATCGTGTTCGCCGCGATGGGACAGCCGATCTGGTGCTTCGTCGCCGGACCGCTCGCGCGCGTCGCGATCGTCGGGATCGGACTCCAGATCGCGCATCCATGGCGGCCGCGCGGCCGGCTCGTGCTCAAGGAAGCGCGACACATGCTGTCGTTCGGCTTCAAGACCACCGGCAGTCAGTGGTTGCAGCACTTCTATCACAACATCAGTCACCAGGTCGTCGGCGTGTTCTTCGGCCCGACCGCGGTCGGCGCGTACCGGATCGCGTACGAGCTGGTGCTGTATCCGATCAACTGGGTGTCGAATGTCGTCGCGCAGGTCGCGTTCCCCGCGTTCGCCAAGCTTCGCGGCCACCCGAAGCAACTCGCGGCGCAGCTGCTGCGGTTCAGCCGGCAGAACCTCGCCGTCGCGCTCCCGATCCTCGTGATCCTGATGGTCGGTGCCGAGTGGGTGATCGAGGTGATCTTCCCGCGCGTGTCCGACGTGTCGACGCCGGTCCGTCTGCTGTGTGTCGTCGGCATGCTGCGCGCGATCGACTGCCTGTACCTGCCGCTGCTGGACGCCATGGGATACCCCGGCCGCAACTTCGCGGTCGCCGGGCTCGCGGCGGTGGTCCTGGCGACGGGCGACGTGGTGTTCGCGGCGGTGCTGGGTGACCGCATGGGGTTCACGGCGGTCGCGCTCGGACGCATGGTCGGCTACCCGATCGTGATCGCGGTGCACGCCCGGCTCGCGGTCGGGCAGCTCGAGCTCGGCGCGTGGACGTACATCAAGAAACTCGCCGCGATCGTGGTCTGCGGTGCGATCGCGGTGGTTCCCGGGTTCGCACTCGGTCACTTCCTTCCCGACTGGGTGACGGCCGGGGAGCGCCTGATCGTCGCCGGCGGTGTCTCGGTGGCGACGCTCGCGATCCTGCTGTCGAAGTTCCACGGGCTCGGAGTGGGCGCGGTGATCCGGGAGCTGCGAAAGTGAGCGAGATGCGAGCCGGCCCGACCGAAGCCTGGATCCTTGCGGGGACGCTCGATGGCATCCCGGCGCATCCATCGCTCGACGAGGACGTCTGCGGGATGCCCTACGTGCTGCGGCTCGCCGCCGACCTCGCTCACGCGGGTGCGACCGAGATCCACGTCGTGTGGCTGGGAGATGGGACCGCACCCGCGATCGACGATGTCTCCGGCATCGCTGGCGACGCGCGGCTGCGCGGCGCCCGCGTGACGGCGGACTCGTCGGCACCTGGGGGCGATCCGGACCAGCCGGTGCTGCTCGTACGCGCCGACCGGATCTATCACCGCGACCTGCCCAAGCTGTGCGTGAAGGCCTGGCGCGAACACGACGACGCGCGGCTCGCCCGCGTCGCGGACCTCGACGCGGTCGTCGTCGTCGCGCGCGCGGACGCCGAGCGGATCTGCGGTGCGGCCGCGGAGGCCGGCGGGATCGCCGCCGCGGTCGCCGCGATCGCGCCAGCGAGCCGCGAGACGAGCCAGTACCCTCGGAGTGAGCCGGCCGTGGAGGTCGATCCGCCGTACCTCGGGTTCTCGGTGGCGGCTGCCGATCATCGCGGGCTGCGTCGCGCGGAGAAGCAACTCGTGTGGTCGTTGCGCAAGCAGTGGCAGGGGATCGCCGCCTACTGGATCAACCGCCACCTCTCGCTGCCGGTGACGCGCGCGATCATGCGCACGTCGATCCTGCCCAATCACGTCACGGTGTTCTGCTTCCTGCTCGCGGTGGCCGGCGGCGTCGTGATCGGGCAGGGCGGCTACCTGGCCGGGCTGGTCGGCATGGTGCTCGTCAACCTGGGGTCGATCCTCGATGGTGTCGACGGCGAGCTCGCGCGCCTCAAGTACCGGTTCTCCGATATCGGCGCGTGGCTCGACACGCTCGCCGACGACTTCGGCAACGTCGCGTATATCTCCGGGATCGCGTTCAACCTGCACGACGCCGGCATGACGTGGACCACGCCGCTCGCGATCACCGCGCTCGTGTGTTTCGCGCTCACGCAGTCGACGCAGTACTTCCTGATCACCAAGGTCTACAAGTCGGGCGACCTGGCCGCGATCCCGTGGGCGTTCCAGAGCTCGGAGTTTCTGACCACCAAGGGGCTGGGCCTGTGGGGCTGGCTCAAGCAGACGCTTCCCAAGACCCTCAAGCGCGACTTCGCACTCACGATGTTCGTGGTGTTCGCGGCGATCGGTCGGCTCGAGTGGATCCTGGTCGTGTTCTCGGCGGGCGCGATCGTGTTCTTCGTCGTGTTCGCGGTGCAGCTCTTGCGCAACCTGGACTCGATCCGCAGCGCCGCGCGGAGCTAGGCCGCTAGGCCCACCAGCGCTCGCGCGCGAGCACCTCGTCGGCGTGCGCGCGCTCGTGCGGCTCGTCGATCTCGAGCCAGCCGTGCCCGCTGATGTCGGCGATCGCCGGGGGCGCGCCGCGTCGCGCGAGCTCGACGAGGATCGCCTCGACGTGGCTGGCTTCTCCGCGCTCGGCGAGCACGGTCTCGGCGGCCGCCGCGTGATCCGTCGTGCGGGCCGCCGGGACGTAGGTCATCCCGACGTAGCCGCAATCCCAGGTCGGCAGCGTCTTCGCCATGTCCTTGACCCGACGCGCGGACCCCGACCCGTCGAGCGAGACCTTCATGTCGTCGGCGCCCAGCGTGCGATCGAAATCGCAGAACGCGGTCACCAGGCCGGACGCCTCACCCGCGCGACACGCCTCCGCGACGATCGCGGCGATCGTCGGGCGGTACACGTGGTCGGTGTTCATCAGCAGGAAGCCGCCGGGCTCGAGCGCGGCCCGTCCGGTGGTCATCGAGATCAGGTTGCCCTTCTTGTACTCGCGGTTCTCGACCACGATCGCGTCGGCCGCGACCTTCGCGACGCGCGCCGCGACATCGCCGTGGCAGTACCCGCCGACCACGATCCGCCGATCGGCGCCGGTCGCGGACGCGAAGGCGAGCGCGTAGTCGATCAGCGGTCGCCCGCCGACCTCGATCAGCGCCTTCGGCGTGGCTTGCGTGAGGTCCTTGAGCCGACTACCCAGGCCGGCCGCCATGATGATCGCTTGCATGCGGTGTGGTTCTACGCCGCCGCGGGCGCGGCGAACAACTCCGCCAGCGCGTGGACGTCGTCGACCACGAGTGCTGCCGGATCCCAGCGCTGGAAGTCGTCGCGGGTGAACGTGCCGAGCCGGCCGACGAACCGAACCTCGCAGTCGCGTGCGAGCTCGCCGTCCTTGAGCGAGTCGCCGCAGAACACGATCGTCTCGGTGGTGACGCCGAGGGCGGCACACGCGCGCGCGACGTGCGGCTTGCCCTTGGCGAGCCCGGTGGCATCGTCGAAGCCGAGCGCGAGGTCGAACGCGAACGTCTGGCGCGCCACGAACTCGTCGACGAAGTGCTGCGCCGAGTTCGACGACACGACGAGCGAGAGGCCGAAGCCGCGCAGCCGCTGGAGGGCGGTGAGCGTGCGCTCGTCGAGATCCGCGGTGTCGGCGTACGCGCGCTTCTTGCGCTCGAAGATGTCCGAGGCCATGTCGTTGGCCGGGTGATCGGGTGCGATCACCTCGAGCTGCTGGCGGAACGGGATCCCCGACGTCTGGAGGTATCGCCGGCGGCCGGTCGTGGCATCGATGCCGTGAAGCTCGGCCATCACCGCGGCCGCGACGTCGGCAAATCCGCCCATCGTGTCGATGAGCGTGCCGTCGAGATCGAACATCACGACCTCGGTGGACGACGACAACGCGCGCATGGCGGAATCGGTAGCATGCGCTTCGCCGGGGTGTAAAGCAGGACCTCGGAGTTGGCCGGGCTTTGCCGAATCGCGCTGCTTCATGCGGACACCAGCCGTGGCGTGCCACCGCGTCGCGCGACCTCGCGCAGTTGGCGGCGCAACCGGAGGTGCTCGGGGATCACGACGATCGGCGCCACGATGCCCCCGAGCAACATGCCGACGTAGAGCACCTCGTACGCATCGACCAGCGTGAGCGCGAGGGCGGCGAGATTGATGAAGTCGCGACGGACCACGTACATCGCGGCGACGCCGATCCGTTGCATCCACGGGGGCAAGCTCGACGCCGCGGCTGGCTTGGGGCGTAGCGCGACGCCGTCGGCGGTATCGACGAGCTCGAGCGAGCCGATGTAGTACTGGCTGCCGCCGGCCTTCAGCACGACGATGCAGAAGTAGTAGATGCCGTAGACCGACGCGACGTACCCGACCACGCCGATCGGGATGCTGGCGGCGAGCCACGACGCGGGGTGATGCGCGTAGGTGTGGAGGCCGAACGCGACCAGCAGCAGCGTGGTCGTGGTCTCGTCGACCACGGTGTCGAGCCACGCGCCGAACCGCGAGCTGGTCAGCCGCAGCCGCGACAGCTCGCCATCGCAGCCGTCGATCACGCAGGCGAAGAACACCAGCGCCGCACCGAGGATCATCGACGGCTGGTCGCCGCGGCTGATCAGCCAGCACCCGACGAGGCCGATCGCGGCCACGGCGTACGACACCTGGTTGGCGGTGATCGGCGTACCGACGAGCAGGCGCGTGATCGGGCGCGACAGCGGCCGGTAGATGTACTTGCTGACCGGGCTGTCCTCGTCGGGCTTGACCAGGATCCGCAGCAGCATGCGGGTGGCGCCCTTGCGCTCGGCGGCCGTGGTGGCGGGATGGACGGCGATGTCGCCGTGCGGGATCCGCGTGACGTCGTCACCCGCCTCGGTGTTCCAGGCCGCGACCAGCACGGAATCGCCGGCGGGGTCTTCGGCGAGCGCGGTGATCGCTGCTGCGGCGGCGTCACCGTCGGCGAACAGCGCACCCGCGTAGGCTCCGTCGGGGCCGACGGCGATCCGGCGGTGGCCGCTCCCCGCGACCAGCGGCTCGACCAGCGGGCGATGCACCAGCTGATCGCCAGCGCGGATCACCAGCAACCCGGCAGCACCGCGGCCGGCATCCCAGGAGGGGAGGGCGGCGGCGTCGTCGGCCGTCTCGACGACGTGAACCCGGCGCGCGCCTGCCTTGAGCGCGACCCGGCGACCCCGCTCGACCAGCGTGAGGCCGAGCAGGATCTGCCGAGCATGCGGCGAGCTCGCGAGGACGACGGCGTCGAACGTCGTTGTTGCCGCGCCCGCTCGCGAGGTCATGCGCTGGCCACGTGCGCCGACCCGGCGAGCATCTGCTCGGCCCGTTTCAGATCCGCGAGGTCGTCGATCTCGATCACCTGACAGTCATGGACGTCGACGATCCGGAACTCGACACGCTCGGCGATCGCGAGCCGGTGGAACGCGTGCTCGTAGTACTCGTGGGTGAGACCCTCGTCCCGCAGCTTCGCGAGCTCGGCGAACACGAGGGGCGCGACGGTTGCCGAGATCCGCGAGATCCCCATCGCCTCGCCCGCGCACGCGGCGGGTGGCAAACGCTTGTCGATCGCGATCGCTTTGCCCGATGGCGCGAGCTGGATCTTCATGGTCTCGTCGTCGAGCTCGGCACCGGTGTCGGTGGCGATCAACGCCTCGCCGTCGGCGGCGAGCAGGCGCGGCAACAGGCGCGGGTCGAGGATGGTATCGCCGTCGAGCTGGACGAAGTCGTGCCCGGCCAGCGCGGGCTCGGCGACCAGGAGCGAGTAGAAGTTGTTCCACGGCTGGTAGCGGTCGTTCTCGATGACCTCGCCCTCGAAGCCGCGCCGGGAGAGCTCGTCGCGCAGCCGGTCGATGCGATAGCCGCCGACCACCACGACGTCGCGACTCGGGATCCCGGCTTCCGCCAGCCGCTCGAGCTGGCGGACCAAAAACGATCGGCCGGCGACCTCGACCAGCGCTTTCGGGCGGTCGTCGGTCAGGGGAGCGAGGCGCGAGCCCAGACCGGCAGCGAGGATCACGGCCTTCATGACACGGGGAGGTCCAAGAACGCGGCCACGATACTCGAACGTGATTCCGCGTCAACACGTGGCACGAAGCCGTATCGACCGATAGACCTGCGCAACGTGGCTGTCAGACCGCCGTCACAATCCGTCAGGTATTCACCGCAGATCGCGCCAAGTACCCGCACCACCGGCCGGCCTACCGGTTGCATACGCCGCTCGGAATGGCTGTGCGGCGTGCCCCGAAGATCGAACACTCGATCGGCGTGCTGCTGCAGGCCAAGCAGGACACGCGCTACGTCCTGCTCAACCCGGGACCGGTCAACACGACCGCCACGGTCAAGAGCGCGCTCGTTCACCACGACGTCTGCCATCGCGACGCGTCGTTCAGCGACCTCATGACCTCGCTCACCGGCAAGCTGCGGCGCGTGTTCCGCGGTAGCGATGCCCACACCGTCGTCGCGATCACCGGTAGCGGCACGGCCGCGATGGAGGCCGCGCTGGTCTCGACGGTGCACCCCGAAACCAAGGTTCTGATCGTCGACAACGGCGCGTTCGGGTCGCGCCTCGTCGAGGTCGCGCGCGTCCACGAGATGAACGTGGTGCACCTCCAGTACACGTGGGGGCAGCCGGTCGACCCGGCCGACATCGAGCGCGCGTTGATGGCGCACCCCGAGATCTCGGCGGTCGCGATGATCCACCACGAGACGTCGGTCGGCCTGCTCAACCCGGTCGCCGAGATTGGCGCGATCTGCCGCCGGTTCGACGTCTTGTCGATCGTCGACGCGGTGTCGTCGCTCGGCGCCGAGGACATCGACGTCGTTCGCGACAACATCGACGTCTGCTACGCGAGCGCCAACAAGTGCCTCCACGCCGTGAGCGGCGCGGCGTTCGTCTGCATCTCGCCGCGGACGTGGTCGCGGGTCGACGCGGTCAAGCCGCGCTCGTACTACCTCGACCTCCGCCGCTACCGCACGTACATGCAGGACCTGGCACAGACGCCGTTCACCCCGGCGGTCTCGATCTACTACGCGCTCGACGCCGCGTGCGGCGAGTTCCTCGCCGACGGCCACGAGGCGAGGTTCGAGATGTATCGCGCCCGCAACGCGGAGCTTCGCGCCGGCCTGGCGGCACTCGGCATGACCGCGCTCACCGACACCGGCTCGGAGTCGCACTCGATCGTGACCTGCCGGTTGCCCGACGGTGTCGCGTTCGCCGAGCTGTATGCCGCGATCCGGGCCCGCGGGATCATCGTCTACGGCTGCAAGGGCGTGCTCGCCGACAGCTACATGCAGATCGCCAACATGGGCGACCTCGCCGACGACGACATCGCCCGGTTCCTGGTCATCCTCGAGGAAGAGATCGCGCGCCTGCGGCGGACCCCGCAGGCGGTCGTCGCCTGACACCGGTCGTGAAGAGGATGGACGTGCCGCGCCTGTCGGTGATCATCCGGTCGTACAACCGGCTCGCGAACCTGGTCGAGCTCCTCGAGCGCGTGCTCGGTCAGGATCACGACTCGTTCGAGGTCGTCATCGTCGAGCAGAGCGTCGAGCGGCCGCCCGAGGCCGCGGCCCGCGTCGACGAGCTCGCGCGCGACCCTCGGGTCCGGCTGTTGCGCCACCCGCCGCTCGGCGGTCCGCGCGCACGCAACGTCGGCGTTCGCGCCGCGCGCGGTGACATCCTGGTGCTGATCGACGACGACGATCTGCCGATCGGGACCGACTGGCTGACCCGTCACGAGGCCAACTACGCCGATCCGGCCTGCCTCGGCGTCACCGGCCGGCACCTCTACGAGGGTGTCGACGATATCGCCGGTCCCGATCATCGGCCGTACCGCAACATGGATCGCGCGTATCGCAGCGTGCTGTCGCTCAACGCACTCGGGTTCCAGCGCGTGTTCGTGCGCACCGATCGACGCGCTCGCGTCCAGACCGTGCACGGCACCAACGTGTCGTTGCGGCGCACCGCCGTCGAGCGGTTCGGGCTGTGGGACGAGTGCACGCCGATCGAGGACGAGGCGTCGTTCAACTACCGGATGGTCGCCGGCATCGCCGACAACGAATACCTCGCGTTCGATCCCGAGGCGCCGATCCTGCGCCGGCTCGACGCTCCGGGCGGGATGGCGAAGCGCGGGCTCAGCGCGCAGGCCTACGCCAAGAAGCTGTTCACGTTCTTCCACGACATCACCGGTCATTACTTCCCGGTGCGGTTCGCACTCCTGTACCCGGCGTACTACGTCTACGCCGCGTATCGCGTCGGCGACTGGGTGTGCTCGATGAGCCGCCGCCACGACACGCGCGCGCGCCAGATCGCCGCGCTCGGCGGGTTCTACGTCACCATGCCGGCGCTGTGGCTCGGCTGGCTCGGCCGTCGCTGGTACCGCCGCCTGCGCGGCAGCGACCTGCCGCAACGCCCGCGCCTCGAGCTCGCGGGCGAGGCATGACCGAGCCTGCGGCTGCGCCTCGTGAAGTCCAGGTCGCGCCCGAGCACTACGACTTCGAGCGCTACGACGACGCCGAACGCTGGATGTCGTACTGGCACCAGCTCCGCGTCGTGCTCGCGGTGCGGCCGCGCACCGTGCTCGAGATCGGACCGGGCTCGGGCGTATTCCGCAACTACCTGCGCTCGGTCGGGATCGACGTCAAGACGTTCGACCTCGACGCCACGCGTGACGTCGACTTCGTCGGCGACATCACCAAGATGGACGAGGTCCTCCCGGCCGGCATGACGTTCGATGCCGTGTGCGCGTTCCAGGTGCTCGAGCACCTGCCGCTGTCCGAGCTCGAGACCTGCCTGCAGAACATCGCCGCGCGCGCCAACCCGCACGTGTTCATCTCGTTGCCGTACCGCGGCCTCAGGATCCGGCTCGGGCTGTGGTGGGGCGATCACTACCTGACGCTCGGCCACAAGTTCCTGCTGCCGTGGCGCCACAAGCCGTGCCCCGAGCACTACTGGGAGCTCGGTTACCCGCTCACGGCGCGCAAGATCACCAAGGTGCTCGCCAAGCACCTCGACGTCGTCGAGCGCGGGTTCATTCGCGAGAACCCGTATCACTATCTGTGGCAACTGCGTCGTCCGGAGAATGGGCGCGCGTCGACCGCGAAAACACCGTGACCTGCAGGACGAACAGCGCCCCGTAGGCGGACGCGATCGCCGCGGCGTGACCGACGATGCCGTACGGGAAGCCGGCGAGCGCGGCGATCATCCACAGCATCACGTAGGTGTCGCGGCGGCCGAGCGAGCGGATCCACGTGGTGATCGACGTCTTGTCGTAGACGTCGTCGGGCGTGGCCTGCTCGACCTCGAACCACCACCGGAACGCGAACACGTCGCCGGTGCCGGTCTTCCGGTACACGGTGACGTAGGTGTAGACGGCCACCACGCCGCGCGTGGCGACGGCAGCGATCGCGATCGTCTGCCAGAGCCCACCGGTCGCGAGCCCGACCGCGAGCACGAACAGGTTGTCGACGATGTCGTCCGACAGGTTGTCGAGCCACTGGCCGAGCGTCGAGTACTGGTAGCGCAGCCGCGCGAGCTCGCCGTCGCACGAATCGAGGATCGACTGGACCTGGAGCGTCACGCCGCCGAGGGCGAGGCCGAGGTACGGCGAAAGCCCGAACCGCGAGCCCCAGAGCACCAGTGCCGACGCGAACAGGCCGACGACGATCGAGGTCATCGTGATGTGGTTGGGCGTGAACGCGAGCGAGGTCCGGGCGAGCAGGCGGGTCAGCCGCATCGAGAACCGCCAGTTGATCAGCGCGTCGACCGGTCCCTGGAACGACTTGTTCATGGTCCGGATCAGCGTCCACTCGGCGCGCCGGCACGCGGCGTCGTCGACCAGCTCGACCCCCGCGATCTGATCGGCGCGTTCGACCCGCGCTCCGTCGGGCGGTGCGGTCCCCACCGGCACGAACTCGACCTCGATCGGCAGCGGGCGTGCGAACGTCATCGGCTCGGCGGCGACGATCGCCCGCGTGGTCCCGGCCTTCGCGAGCTCGCGGATCCGGCGCTCGAGCGCG
This sequence comes from uncultured delta proteobacterium, assembly GCA_963772655.1. Lineage (GTDB taxonomy): Bacteria > Myxococcota_A > Polyangia > Haliangiales > Haliangiaceae > JABFXX01. The sequence continues at coordinate 1,379,967 of CAVYYE010000002.1, read as the reverse complement.
GGCAGCCCACTGACCACGCGGGTGTGGCGATCGCCGGTGGTCTCGAGAAACGCGATCACGCGATCGATTTCCTCTCCGCGCGATGACGGAGCATGGCGAGCAGGGCCGGGGCGATCAGCAGGGCCATCGCGATGCACGAGATCTCGCCGATCAGCGCCGCGAGGCCGAACGCGCGGATCCCGCCGTTGGCACTCAGCAGCAGCGTGGCGTAGCCGACGGTCGTCGTGAACGAGCACAACAGCACGGCGCTGCCGGTCGTCGAGATCAGGTGCCGGGGTCCGAGCACACCTTGCTCGCGATCGCGGATCGCGAGGTTGACCGAGTAGTCGATGCCGATGCCGATCGTGATCGGCAACGCGATCAGGTCGACGAAGTGAACGCGCAGGCCGACGAGCGCGCACGTCGCGATCATCACCACCACGCCCGATAGCCCGCACGCCAGCGTGACCGCCCCGTGCCGCCGGCGACCGACCACCGCGATCACGCCGATGATGGCGCCGAGGAGCGCGAACGTGACCATCCATGGCGTGTCACGTTCCATCGTGTCGATGATGTCGGCGACCACCATCGCCTCGCCGGCGATCTGGGCACCCGGCGGTAGCTCGATCGCGCGAACCTCGGCAGCGAAGCGCAGCCGGTCGGCCACGTTGAACGAATCGAGCTTGGACGAGCCGCGGAGGATCGCGATCTTGCCGACCGATCCGTCGCGCTCGACGAACGGCCAGATCAGCTGCGCGGGCACGTCGGCGTCGGTGATCGGAGCGAGGTGATCGGGCGGGCGGACCTTCAGCAGTTCGGCACGTTCGCGATCGTCGAGCGAGCTGCGCAAGGTCGGGTCGTCGATCAGGTGACGGATCTGGGCGAGCACCTCGCGCTTCGCGTCCTGATCGGGCGGCACCAGATCGTCGAGGCTGCGGATGTCTCGCAACCACTTGAGCGGGGCAGGGCGCAGCGAGTTGTCGAGCCGGATCCGGTCGACCAGCGGTGCGAGCTGGTCGCGGTGCTCGACGGCGATCACCGCGAGGTAGGCCTGCGCGGCCATCGTGGTCGAGGAGTCGAACGCGTTCTTGATCCTCTCGCCGACCTTTCCGATCTCGCGGATCTCGCGGGTCGACGACTGCAGGTCTCGCCAGTCCTTGGTGAACGGATCGCCCGCGATGTAGCGGCCGGCGATCGCACCGGCGATCGCGACCACGACGACGCCGATCGCGACCACGACGCCGAACCTTCGGCGAGGGATCAGACGTGCGAGGGCCGCTCCGATCGCCGGCGGCGGCGTGACGTGGAACCGGCCGCCGCGCGCGAGCGAGCTGAGCAAGGCCGGCAACACGGTGTACGTGGCGATCCAGGTCGCGGACATCCCGAACGCCGCGATCGCGCCGAAGTGCCGGAACCCGCGGAAGTCGGTGACCACGAGCGAGCCGTAGGCGATCGCGGCGGTGGCGGTGGCGCCGAGCGTGCCGAGCAGCGACCCGCGGATCGCGGGGCCGAGCGCCTCGTGCGGATCGGTGCCGGTGCGGATCTCCTCGAAGTAGCGCGCCATCAGGATCAGACCGGCGTTGATGCCATTGCCGACCACGATCGCGATCAAGAACGCGCTCATCATGTCGAGGTGCCCGATCGCGACGTAGGCGAACGCGAACGTCACGCACACGCCGACCCCGACGGCGAGCAGCATCGCGAGCACCGCGCGTCCCGATCGGTAGTACCAGACGAGCGCGAGTGCGCAGAGCAGCACCGTGATCCCCACCGACAGCGCCATCCCGTGCAGCACCGAGTCGTGCTCCTCGAGCGTGATCGGCGCGTTGCCCGATAGACCGTACGTGACGCCGGTCGTCGCGGCGCACGCCTCGGCGGCGATGCGATCGATGCGTTCGACGATCGCGCGGATGTGATCGTAGTCGGATACTCCGTACGCGGTCTGCACCACGAACAGCTCCATGGTCCCGTCGCGCGACAGCCGGCGCGGGGGTGCGTTGGCCTCGCGTTCGAGCTTGTCGATCCGGTGTTCGAGCTCGTCGAGACGATCCGGTCCGGGGTTGGCCTTCTCGGGATCGATGTCGATGAACAGCGGGTTGGCCGCGAGCTTCGCCTTGCGCAGCCGCTCGGTTAACGCGTCGCGCGCCGCGATCAGATCCGTGCGCTTCGCGAGCAAGAACCGGTGGTCCCACACGAACCGGTGAAGCGGTCGGTCGTCGGGTGAGAACGCCAGCACCTGGTCGGGCGGGAGCTGCGCGAGTCGCTCGCGTACGGTCGCACCCGCGCGCGCGAGGGCGGCGGGGTCGTGGGACTCGAGCACGACCTGGATCGTCGCGAACGGCCGCGCTCGGCGCTGGATCGCCTCGAGCTGCTGGACCGACCTCGCGGAGTGGGGCAGGAGCTTCGTGAGATCCGTACGAACCGGAAGGTGAGACGCGACGAACGCGCACCCGATGGCGATCAGCAGTGCCAGGACCTGGATCCCGCGGCGGTGTGCGTCGACCCAGGTCGCGTATCGCTGCGCGCGCTGGTCGGCCACGGCGCAGTGCTATACCGCTCGTTGCCGGCGAACGCCATAGCGGGCGGGAACCGCCTCGTTTTGTTCTCCTCTGCCACTCCGATCGTGTTACATGCGGGCGATTCTCTTTAGCGCCCGTATGACCGAGCCGATCCTGCTAACCCCCGGCCCCGTCCGGATCCCACCGTTGGTCGCGCAGTTTGTCGCGAACCCGCCGTGCAACTACCACCGCCAGGAAGCGTTCCGCGAGATGTTCGCGTCGACCGAGCGCGACCTCAAGCGGCTCGTCGGGATCGCACGGCCCGACGACTACTACGCGACCACCATCACGGCGACCGGTACCGGCGCCAACGAAGCGTGCCTGCTCGCGCTCGCGCCGCTCGGACGCGGACTGATCGCGAACAACGGGTTCTTCGCCGCGCGCCTCGTCGACCAGGCGCGCCAGAACGGGGTCGACTTCGAGGTCCTCGAGTCGCCGACCGACCGGCCGCTCGACCCCGACCAGATCGCGGCGCGTCTCGACGGTGATCGCTCGATCAAGTGGGTGTTCCACGTCAGCCACGAGACCCGCACCGGGCTGCGAAATCCGTTCGAAGCGATCGGCCAGGTCTGCAAGGCACGCGGCGTGATGGCGGGTGCCGACGCGATCTCGAGCTCGTATGCCTATCCGATCGATATCGAGGCGTCGGGGTGCGATCTGGTCACGGCATCGTCGGCCAAGGCGATCATGGGCGTCCCCGGCCTGGGGATCGTGTTCGTCAAGCATGCCGCCGTGCCTGCACTCACCGCGGTGCGCCGCGCCGGCTACTACCTCGACGTGATCTCCGAGTACGAGAAGCAACGCGCCGAGCACCAGACCCGGTTCGCACAGCCGGTGGCACTCCATGCGGCGCTGCGGGCGGCATGCACGCACCTCGACACGGTGGGTGTCGCGGCGCACATGGCGCGGATCCAGCGCCAGATGCAGATGCTGATTCACCACCTCGCCTCGCTGGGGATCGAGCCACTGCTCGACGCGCGGTACCGCTCCAACATCGCGGTCAACTTCCGGCTGCCCGACGGGCTGAAGTATCGCGAGATGGCGCGGCGGTTCGAGGAGCTCGGCTACTACTGCCTCTATGGCATCCCGGGCGACGAGAGCCACTTCCAGCTCAGCACCATTGGCGACCTGAGTGACGAACACGTGTTGGGTGCGCAGGCTGCGTTGTCGAACGTGTTAGAACGTTGACACCGCGCACGCCCTAAGTGTACGAAACCGCGTCGACATCGCATTGGTCGCGTTCTTGCGTTCGGGCGGTGACGTTCTCTTGTCAAAAGGGTCAGTAAACGTGATTCGTCGCCTAGGCTCCCATCGCGGAAGTCGCATCCTGTTCGGATACGACCGCTATTTGGTACCCGAGCTCGCCGTCTATCTCGAGACCCTGCAAGGGCTTGGCGAGGTCGTCGAGACCGTCGACTCGCCACTTCATTATCTGACCTCCGCGGAGCGGCTCTGCCGGGAGCTCCGACAGGACGATGTCGGAATTCTTGTCTGTGGTACCGGCATCGGGATGTCGATCGCGGCCAACAAGTTCCGCGGCGTCTACGCCGCCCGCTGCCTGACCGTCGAGGACGCCGAGCTGTCGCGCACGATCAACAACGCGAACGTACTGTGCCTCTCGGCGAACCGTGGCTTCGCGCTCAATCGCGCCATGATCCACGCGTTCGTGCAAACTCCGTACACCGGGCGCAAGCTCGAGGAGCTCGAGTACATCGTCGAGCTGGAAGCGGCGACGGCCACGGCGAAGCCGACGACGACGCGTCACGTGAAGCGGAACGTGCGCCGTACGGCCTAGAGCCGGTAGGGGCCGGTCGTGTTCGGTATCAAGGACCTGTTCACGACGATCAACCTCCTCGGTGGGGTCGTCGCGATCTGCCTGTGTATCGACGGTGAGCCGTACGCTGCCGGGATTTCCGTGTTGCTGGGCTATTTGCTCGGCGACACGCTGGATGGGTATGTCGCCCGGCGCCTCGGAACAGCCAACCAGTTCGGTGCCGAGTACGACACGATCGCCGATCACCTCTCGCACGTCGTCGCGCCGGCGGCGATCGTCTACACGGTCTACAAGGACGTCGGCATCCTCCCCGCGCCGTGGAGCCAGGTCCTCGCGATCGGGCTCGCCGCCTCGATCGTCGTGTCGGTCTCGATCCGGCACGCGCGGAACATCGTCGCGCCCGTCAACTTCAAGGGTGTGTGGGTCGGTTTGCCCCGCTCCGTGCTCGGATTCTGGGCGATCGGCTACTGCAATGCCCAACTCGCCCCGTACGCCCCGGGGGGATGGTGGTTGGGCGTGGCGCTGATCCCTGCGATGTCGATCGCGACCCTGACCTACTGGCCGTTCGCCAACCACCGGCTGGGGCGGTCGCACCGCCGGGCCGCCCAGATCGCGATCGCGGCCTTCTTCATCGTCACGATCGTCACGGCGCTCGTGAAGCCGCATTTCCTGTTCGACATCGTGTTCTTCTGGATGGCCGGGTATTCGTTCTCGTCTTGGTTGTCGCTGACGACCAGCGAGCGGGACGCCTACCGGCAGGTCGTGGCTACCGCGCGTGGACAGGCGTGACGGCCAGGTGTCGAAGGTTTGACAGTCCCGTTTCGAGTTGTGTTTGACCGCCCCCTTGGGGCAAGTTCCCCCCGCCGTTTGGAGAAACCATGCCACTGAAGCCTCGCGTCGACGTCAAGCCCGCCACTGGAAAGCTCGGGATCCTCATGCCCGGGATGGGCGCGGTCGCCACCACGTTCATCGCAGGGGTTCAGGCGATCCGGCGTGGGATCGGGAAGCCGATCGGCTCGGTGACCCAGCTCGGCCACATCCGGCTCGGCAAGCGCACCGATAACAACTCGCCCGCGATCAAAGACTACGTCTCGCTCGCGGAGCTCGATGACCTCGTGTTCGGCGGCTGGGACATCTTCCCGGACAACGCCTACGAAGCGGCGGTGCGCGCCGGCGTGCTCGACGCCAAGCACCTCGACCCGCTCAAGGAGGAGCTCGAGAAGATCAAGCCGATGCCGGCGGTCTTCGAGCAGGCCTACGTCAAGAAGCTCGACGGGCCCAACGTCAAGAAGGGCACGTCGAAGATGGATCTGGCCAAGCAGCTGATGGCCGACATCGAGCAGTTCCGCACGACCAACAAGTGCGATCGCCTGATCGCCGTGTGGTGCGCCTCGACCGAGGTCTACCGCAAGCCCAGCGACGTCCACTCGTCACTCGCGAAGTTCGAGGCCGGCCTCGAGGCGTCGCACGACGACATCGCTCCGTCGCAGATCTACGCGTACGCGTGCCTCAAGTCGGGCGTGCCGTACGCCAACGGTGCACCCAACCTCAGCCTCGAGACCAAGGCGCTGCTCGAGCTCGCTCGCCAGCAGAACCTCCCGGTCACCGGCAAGGACTTCAAGACCGGCCAGACCCTGATGAAGACGATCCTCGCGCCCGGCTTCAAGGCGCGCATGCTCGGCCTCGAGGGCTGGTACTCGACCAACATCCTCGGCAATCGCGATGGCGAGGTGCTCGACGACCCCGAGTCGTTCAAGAGCAAGGAGGTCTCCAAGCTCGGCGTGATCGACACGATCCTCCAGCCCGACCTCTACCCCGAGCTCTACGGGGACATCTCGCACGTCGTCCGCATCAACTACTACCCGCCGCGCGGCGACAACAAGGAAGGCTGGGACAACATCGACATCGTCGGTTGGCTCGGCTACCCGATGCAGATCAAGGTCAACTTCCTGTGCCGCGACTCGATCCTGGCGGCGCCGATCGTCCTCGACCTCGCGCTGTTCCTCGACTTCGCACACCGCGCGGGCATGAGCGGCATCCAGGAGTGGCTGTCCTTCTACTGGAAGAGCCCGATGACGCCCGAGGGCCTGTACCCGGAGCACGACCTGTTCATCCAGCTCATGAAGCTCAAGAACACGCTCCGCTACACCAAGGGTGACGACCTGATCACCCACCTCGGCGCCGAGTACTACGACTAGCCGAGCGGTTCGCGACCTCACTCGCCGACCGCGACGTACCGCGCTCGCTCGCCATCGGCTTCCTGCTCCTCGTAGTCGTCGTCGATGTCGCGTTGCTCGACGACGATCACGTTGTCGAGCACGGCGCGGATCCGGGCGGCCTCGTCGGGCTCGAGCTGGTTGCCGCCCAGGTCGATCGACGCGAGGTGGCGAAACGCGCTCGCGTACTCGACCAACAGCGCCGCGCCCCGCCGCGCCAGGATGCCGTTCGAGAGATCGAGCGAGTCGAGCCGAGGCAGGAGCGGCGAGCGTACGAGCGCGGCGATCGCGTCCTCGACCCACTCGCAGTTGACGATGCCGAGGTGGCGAAGCTCGGGGAGGGTCTTGCTGTGGAGGATCGGGTCGATCGACGCGACCGTGCTGTCGGCGCCGTAGTCCGACGACCCGAACCAGATCTCGAGGTGCGCGAGCCTGGGCCACCGCGCGGTCGTGATCGATGCGATCTCCGAGGCCGCGAGACCGCCCGATTCGCGAATGAACGTTCTGAGCGCTGGCAGATCGAGCTCTCCGAGCGCGCCGCCGGCGCCGCTCTTGAGGTGCAACACCTCGAGCGAGACGAATGGCGCGAATAGTCCGGCGAGGTCACCCATCGTCGCCCAGCTGATCTCGCAATCGATGTACTCGTAGGCGTCGAAGCGGAGCTCGCGGATCCGCTCGGGGTGTGGGGTTTCGGCGAGCGCGCGCAGGGTCGGTGCCCAGTCGTTGCGATCCGAGTAGCCGGCGAGCCCGAAGCGCAGCGAGTCGATGAATCGACCGGCACTGCAGGTCCGCACCGCGCGCGTGGTGTCCGCCATCGCGCGCGGGTCGGGCTCGTCGACCAACCGGATCGTCGCGCGCCGCGGGAACCCGTACACCCGCTCGACGGTGACGCTGTCGGGCAACACGCCGCGTGCGCGCAGCTGATCGGCGAACCGTGCCGCGGCGACGGTGTCGTCGCGACTCGCCGCGAGCTCGCCGCATGGATCGTCCTGGGACATCAGCCAGTCGGCGTACACCGCCCACGGTGCGGGATCCTCGGGCGATGCCAGACACTGCGCCTCGAGCTCGGGATGCTCCCGCACGGGCTGCACCTCCGACGAGCCCACCTGCCGCCAGCGGTCCTCGCGTGCGGTGGCGACGACCTCGTCGTAGGCCCGGCTGGCCTCGGCGATCGTCTCGAACGTGCTCTCGCGACGATGCCTCTTCGACGCATCGCTGGAGTCGAGCTCGCCGCTGACCTCGTGGACCTGCCGGTCGCGCTGCACGACCTCGAGGAACCGTGCCGGTTTGGGATACCTCCGGTACGACGTCTTCTCCTCCGCGGGAACCTCGAACCGGATCGCGCGGGCGACGGGTGGCTCGTCGCTGTTTTGTGTGGTCGTGTCGTCGGCAGGGGCCGTGACCTCGACGAATCCGAGCTCCACCTGCTTCGCGATCTGGGTTCGGGCGTAGGCGGCGGCAGCTTCTCCGCTGGCCAGCTGGCGCTCGTGCCGTTGCTCGAGATGCCCCTCCTGACCCCAGACGAGCCTCACCCGATCACCAAACACCTCGATCGCCCATCGCCGATCGCCGAGCTCGAACCGTCGCACGGCGATCAGCCTACATCGTGCGGGCTACTCGTCGTCGTTGCCGCCGTTGCCGTCTTCGGACAGCGGCATCGGCACGACGCCCTTGGGGCGCGGGCCCGCGAGGCAGCGTTCGTTCGCCGCCTTGACCGAATCGGTCGCGCGCCGGCACGCGCCGGCGATCGCCTTCTGCGCGTTGGGCTCGGGCTTGGACTTCTTGCCGGCCGCGAAGTCCTCCTCGGCGACCTCGATCCAGCGACCGATCTTGGCCTCCTCGCCGGCCTCGAGGTTCTCGCACTCCTTGTACGTATGAAGCGCGGCGAGCAGCGCGTCGCACTCGACCTGCATCGTGTCGAGCGTGAGCGGCGGATCCGCGGGCAGCGGGTCGGCGGTCGGCACGGCCGGCGCCGGCGGATCGTGAAGCGAGCACGCGGCAGCGAACATCAGGGCAAGGGCGGCGCGCACGTCGTGATCGAACAGTGCCACGAAACCCGGCGGCTGGCAGCTCAGCGGAACCGGTAGCCGAGGTGGACCGCCGCGAACGGTGTGACGCGGGACATCTCGAAGCGCTCGCCGTCGACCATCACGTCGGTGTGGGTGAGGTCGACGTCGAGCCCGGCCCACGGGGTGACGTAGAACCGGTATGGCAGCGAGAACCGGTACCCGATGCTGGCACCGACCCCCGGCACCCAGCTGCGATGTTGGTGGCCGGTTCGCTGCAGGGTCACGTCGTGGCGGCTGTCGCCGACACCGAGGTCGACGAACAAGCCACGTTGGGGCGCACGCAAGAACCACTGGAGCTTGGCGCCGAATCCGGCGAACGAGGCGTCCCACCCCTCGTTGCCGTGCAAGAGCTCGGGTAGATCCATCGCATAGGCGCCGAGGTCGAGGCGGAGGTGGTTCCGGCCGATCCCGACGTGGGCGGAGTAGCCGTCGAACACGTAGGCAGTCGGGTCGACCTCGAGGTCGAGGTGGGTCGAGGCCGGGGCCGGGACCTCGGCGTGGGCGATCGGCGTCGCGAGGGTGAGGGCGAGGATGAGGAAGATCGAGCGGGTCGGCATGGTGGGCTCCTTGGTTCGAGAGCCACCATAGGGTTGGTCCAACGGATCTCCATTGACCGTCGACGCCACGACCATTGACGTCCGACGCCAGGCATCTCACGCTGACGGTCCCATGGCGCGTGTCGAGGTATCCGCGCGAATCGGCTCGATGATCGTCCGTGCGTGCAGCGCGCTGGGCGCCGATGGAGCCGCACTGGCACGGGAGGTCGGGTTCGATCCGGCGATCGCCGCCGACCCCGACGCCCGGATCCCGGTCGAGACGGAGGACGCGTTGTGGGACGGTGCGGCCACGCGACTCGGCGATCCGCTGTTCGGCCTTCACGCCGCGCGGCTGCTCCAGCCCGGGGTGTTCGACGTGCTCGACTACGCGATCCGGACGGCGCCCACTCTTCGCGCTGCCCTCGATCGCCTGGTCCGCTACAACCGGCTCGTACACAGCGCCGCGGTGTTCGAGGTCAGCGAGGTCGGCGATCGGATCCGGATCGAGCACGCGTTCGCGACGCCGGGGCATCGACCCAGCCGTCAGGCCAGCGAGTTCACACTCGCGTCGTTGATCGTGATCGGCGGCCAGCTGATCGGCAAACCGCTTCACGCGCTCGCGGTCGACCTCCCGCACCCGGAGGAGTCCCGAACGCGCGACCAGCTCGCGGCGGTGTTCGGTGTCGGTCCCCGATTCGACGCCGCGGTTGGTGCGATCGAGCTCGCGCGCGCCGATGTCGATCGCACGTGCCCGGCTGCCGACCCGATGCTGTCGGAGGTGATCCTGCGCCAGGCCAACGCGCTGCTGGCGAGCCGGCCCGATCCGACGGCCGCGTTTGCCACGCGGGTGCGCGGATCCATCGTGTCCCGGCTCGGCGAGACCGACGTGACCCTGGGTTCGATCGCGCGCGATCTGAAGATGAGCGAACGCAGCGTGCAGCGCCGGCTCGCCGACGAGGGCATCACGTTCGACGCGCTGGTCGACGAGCTTCGTCGAGAGCTCGCGCTGCGCTACCTCGCGACACCGACGATGGCGATCGGCGAAGTCGCGTACCTCCTCGGCTACTCGGAGCCGAGCGCGTTCCATCGCGCGTTCAAGCGGTGGACCGGTCGCACGCCGACCGAGGCTCGCGCGCAGTCGTGACTACGGCGCCTGGTTGGCCGCGTCGTTGGGGGCGTTCGCGGACGTGAAGTCGATCTTCAGATAGTGCGTGAGCGGCAGGTCGGCCGCATACCCGTCGACGAAGTTGTCGGCGTAGAGGCCGGCGAAGCTACCCTCGAAGTTCGGCTTCTCGTTGATCATCCAGGTCACGAGCCCGACGACCTGGGCGCCGCCGAGCTGGGTGCGCGGGATCGCGAATTCGACGAAGTCGCCGGAGTGACCGCCGACCGGCGTCGCGATCGTCGACCACAGATCGCCGCCGTCGAAGTGCTCGAGCGTGTCGAACGTGGCGTCGCACTTCCAGCGTGCGTAGAGGTCGGCGGCGAAGCCGGTCGGGAACGTCGCGCGCTGGGTGTTGTAGATCTCGCTCTGCGTCGCGCCGGTCGCCTGATCCGGATCGAGGTCGAGGTAGACGAACACCCACTTCGTCGAGGTGTCGAGCGCGGTCGGATCGAGATCCGGACCGGAGTAGCCGAGGTAGAGGTTGTCGGCATCCCACGCGACGCGAGCGGTGTAGCCGGCGGAGGTGGTCGGGAAGGTCTCCGAGGCGACGAAGTCGTCGACACCGTCGATCGTGATCGTGTGGCTGTACGCGCCGGCGCCGTCGTCGGGCGTGTCGGTGGTGCCGTCGGTTGGCGGCGTGTCGACTCCCGGCGGGCCATCGAGCGCGGGCGACCGTGCCGTGCTGCAGGCAGCGAGCAGGACGATCGGAAGCACTCTCACGGCGGCTAGCTTAGTCGGGAGGCTCGGCATGCGCACGCGTGGAACGGCATCGTGCCGACGGTCACGGCCGACGGTGCAATCTCTGTGAGCCGCCTCGCGTTTGGTTGCAGGAGGGGAGAGGCAGGGGCGACGAGGGGCGAGGGGCGAGGAGATGAGGGGACGAGGAGTGAGGGGCGAGGGGACGAGGGGCGAGGGGCGAGGGGCGAGGGGCGAGGAGATGAGGGGCGAGGGGCGAGGAGATGAGGGGCGAGGGGATGAGGGGCGAGGAGATGAGGGGCGAGGGGCGAGGAGATGAGGGGCGAGGGGATGAGGGGCGAGGGGATGAGGGGCGAGGGGATGAGGGGCGAGGAGATGAGGGGCGAGGAGATGAGGGGCGAGGGAAAGGAAGACGAGAAGAAGAAGACGAAGACGAGAAGACGAGACGGGAATACGAGAAGACGGAAAGACGAGACGGGAAGACGAGAAGACGGGAAGACGGAAAGACGAGACGAGAAGACGAGAAGACGAGAAGACGAGAAGACGAGAAGACGAGAAGACGAGAAGACGAGAAGACGAGAAGACGAGAAGACGAGAAGACGAGAAGACGAGAAGACGAGAAGACGAGAAGACGAGACGGGAAGACGGGAAGACGGGAAGACGGGAAGACGGGAAGACGAGACGAGAAGACGAGACGGGAAGACGGCACGAGGAGTCGAGCCGATCGGTCGTCCCGGCCCCTCGTGCGGCGGGCTCGCTCCCGCGCGCTTCCGCGCACCGGACCGTGCCGAGCACCAGGAGCTCCGCGCCGGCGTGAGCCATCGCCGCGGGGCTGGAGCGTTCGGCGCCTGCCGACGGTCGTGTAGGTGCTCGGCACGGTCCGTGCGCGGGTCGCGCCACGGGGCGAGAGCCCGCCGCCCTCGGGGAGCCAGCGGGTTCCTGGTTAACCGGGCACGAACCTCACAGGAGAACACGAACATGCTGGTTGCTTATCAAGTCGCGTTGGAAGTCATCGTCGAGCTTCGTCCGCTGGTCGAGCAGATCAAGAAGCACGACAACACACTGGCGAAGCAGCTCGTCGATGCGATGAACAGCACCGTCCAGAACCTCGCCGAGGGCGAACGTCATCGGGGTGGAAACAAGCGCCTCAAGTACGACATCGCGTTCGGCGAGGCGAACGAGGTGAAAGGCAGCCTCGATGTCGCGAAGGCGTGGGGGCACATCCGCGATGACTCGGCCGCGCGAACCAAGTTGATGCGCTTGCACGCGCTGCTATGGGGCCTCACGCACAGCGCGTCGATCGGCCCCGCGCGAGCGCGGCGACGCTGATCGTTCGCGGTCGCGCGGTCCGTCTTCGGCGGTTCCGCGGAACCGCGAAGCGAGAGGTGTCGCTTCGCGGTTCCGCGGAACCGCGAACAATCGCGACACGGGGCGCGGCAGGCGCGTGTCGATGCGGTTCCGCGGAACCGCGAAGCGAGCTGTGTCACGCCACGGTTCCGCGGAACCGCGAACAATCGCGACACGGCGTGGCAGGCGCGTGTCCGATGAGGTTCCGCGGAACCACGAAGCGAGATGTGTCACGCCGCGGTTCCGCGGAACCGCGAAGCGAGCTGCGTCACGCCACGGTTCCGCAGAACCGGGAACATTCGCGACACGGGGCGTGGCAGGCGCGTGTCGATCCGGTTCCGCAGAACCGCGAAGAGAGATGTGTCACGCCGCGGCTCCGCGCTGCTGGCCGACGAAGGTGCCGAACCGCGAACATTCGCGACACGGGGCGTGGCAGGCGCGTTTCGATGCGGTTCCGCGGAACCGCGGAGCGAGCTGTGTCACGCCACGGTTCCGCGGAACCGCGGAGCGAGATGTGTCACGCCACGGCTCCGCGGAACCGCGAACACGCAGCGATCGAGTGGATCGCTCCCGACACGCGCGCGTCAGGCGCGTCTCGCGTGGTTCGTTCACGACGCGCGCGCGGCAGGCGCCTTGCGATCGCGCGTGAGCCCCCACAATAGACCGAGCTCGCGATCGAGCAGCGAGCGCGCCGACCGATCCTCGATCGCCCAGCCCCAGGCCTCGGCGAGATCGAGCAGCGATCGCACCTCGTTCGCGCTGCCGTTCGCCATGCTGTAGAACCGCCGCGGATCGCGGCCGTGTCGCCGCGCTCCTTCACCGACGTTCTGCACGATGCTCGAGGCCGCCTGCTCCAGCTGCTTGGCGAGATCCGCGCTGTGTGCACGGAACTGCGCCAACACCGGAACCAGGGCACGGATCAGATCGAGGGCGTTCGTATAAGCAGCGAAGTTCTTCATCGGGATCTCCTGTCTTCGGAAAAAACGCCCTCCCCGGAGCGGTGGCGGGCTTTCGCCCGAACGCGGCCGCGGCGCGGGAACCGTGACGAGCGCGCTCGCCGACGATCGCGTTCTCTCCACCCGCACATCCCCGCGGCCCGCGCACGCACCGGCGCAGCGCCGTGGCGTTCGGCGCGGTTCGCGCGCAACGCGGTCGCGAGGGCAAGCCCGCCGCCGCGGAGGACGAGCTCGATCTCGCCAGCTGCGTGACTGTCTGCCGATGTGTAAACGATGTGTTGACTAGAACCGCACCCCCCGCCCACCGTCCACCGTCCACCGCTCACCGCCCCCCACCGCTCACCGCCCCCCACCGCTCACCGCCCCCCACCGCTCACCGCCCACCGCCCACCGCTCACCGCCACCGCCCACCGCCCACCGTCACCGTCACCGTCACCGTCACCGTCACCGTCACCGCCACCGTCACCGTCACCCCCCGCGTCGCTCCCGATCTCCACCGCCATAATCCCGCCTCCAGTGCTCGGGAGTACCGCGCCGATCGGCTAGACCTGGAGATCCCTTCGCGAACCCGCGGGATCAGACCGCTGTCGGATACTCCCAGGTAGGCTCGATGTCTCAGGAATTCACGCACCTCCACGTTCACACCCAGTACAGCCTGCTCGACGGAGCGATCCGGGTGAAGGACCTGTTCAACCGGGTCGACGAGCTCGGTATGGACACGGTCGCCGTGACCGACCACGGCAACATGTTCGGTGCGATCGATCTCTACACCGAGGCCAAGGTACGCGGGACCAAGCTGATCTTCGGGTGCGAGACCTATGTCGCCGCGAGCGATCGCCACGATCGCAACAACCGCCGCAACTACCACCTGATCCTCCTCGCCAAGGACCAGGTCGGCTACCAGAACCTCACGTACCTCAACTCGATGGGGTACCTGGAGGGCTTCTATTACAACCCGCGGATCGACAAGAAGATCCTGCGCGAGCACAGCGAGGGGTTGATCGGGATGTCCGCGTGTCTGGGCGGCGAGATCGCGCAGACCCTCGAGAAGCACGGCGTCGCCGCGGCCGAGGAGACGGCGAAAGAATACGCGAGCATCTTCGCCCCGGGCGACTTCTACCTCGAGCTGATGCCGACGCCGACGCCGGAGCAAGAGACGCTCAACGGCGAGCTCGTCGGATGGGTCGCAAGCACGGCATCCCGCTGGTCGCGAGCAACGACTGCCACTACGTCAATCGCAGCGACGCCCAGGCGCACGACGTGTTGATGGCGATCCAGACCGGCAAGAGCCTCAAGGACGAGAAGCGGCTCAAGCACGTCGTCGATAGCTACTATCTGAAGGCACCCTCCGAGATGAACGCTCGCGTTCAAGGACGTGCCCGAGGCGATCGAGAACACCGTCAAGATCGCCTCGCAGTGCAACGTCGAGCTCGCGCTCGGGAAGTCGTTCCTGCCGCAGTACAAGGTCCCCGAGGGCGAGACGCTCGATAGCTACATCTCGCGACTGATCGACGAGGGCCTCGAGCGCCGGTTCGGCGAGCTGGCGTCGCGCGGCATCGCGTTCGACCCCGACAAGTATCGAGAGCGCTGCAAGCGCGAGCTGGGCGTGATCCAGCAGATGGGGTTCTCGGGCTACTTCCTGATCGTCTGGGACTTCATCAACTGGGCGAAGGACCACGGCATCCCCGTCGGTCCGGGCCGCGGCTCGGGCGCGGGTAGTGCCGTTGCCTGGGCGCTGCGGATCACCGACATCGATCCGCTCGAGTTCAAGCTGCTGTTCGAGCGGTTCCTGAATCCCGAGCGCGTGTCGATGCCCGACTTCGACGTCGACTTCTGCATGAACCGGCGCGGCGAGGTCATCAAGTACGTCCAGGAGAAGTACGGCAAGGAGCAGGTCGGTCAGATCGCCACGTTCCACCAGCTCAAGGCGCGCGGCGTGATCCGCGACATCGCCCGCGCGATGGAGATCCCGTTCGGCGAGGCCGACAAGCTCGCCAAGCTGGTGCCCGAGCCGGTGGCTGGCAAGTCACCGCCGGTGCGCGATGCGATCGAGCAGACTCCCGAGCTCAAGCAGCTCTACAACGAGAGCCCGCTGCACCGCGAGCTGCTCGATCTCGCCGCCGCGCTCGAGGGCCTCAACCGCAACGCCGGCATGCACGCCGCCGGCGTGGTGATCGCCGAGAGGCCGCTGTGGGAGTACGTCCCGTGCTTCCGCGGTCAGAACGACGAGATCGTCACCCAGTTCGCGATGAAGGAGGTCGAGAAGGCCGGCCTCGTCAAGTTCGACTTCCTCGGCCTCAAGACGCTGACGGTGATCCAGACCGCGCTGCGCCTGATCAACCAGCAGCGCGATCTCGATCCGGCGGGCGAACGACTCGACATCGACACGATCCGGAAAGACGACCCCGATGTCTTCAAGATGATCTCGCGCGGTGACACGACCGGCGTGTTCCAGCTCGAATCGAGCGGCTTCCGCGAGATCCTGAAGAAGCTCAAGCCCGACTGCCTCGAGGATATCGTCGCCGCGGTCGCGCTGTACCGGCCGGGTCCGCTCGAGGGCGGCATGGTCGACGACTTCATCGACCGCAAGCACGGTCGCAAGAAGGTCGAGTATCCGCACCCCTGGCTCGAGAAGGTGCTCGCCGATACCTACGGCGTGATCGTCTATCAGGAGCAGGTCATGCAGATCGCGCAGGTGCTGGGCGGGTACTCGCTCGGCGGCGCGGATCTCCTCCGGCGCGCGATGGGCAAGAAGAAGCCCGAGGAGATGGCCAAGCAGAAGGAGAAGTTCCTCACCGGCGCGAGGGAGAAGGGCGTCGATCCCAAGATCGCCGATCAGGTGTTCGAGCTGATGGCGTTCTTCGCCGGGTACGGCTTCAACCGTAGCCACTCGGCCGCGTACGGCTGGATCACCTACCAGACGGCGTATCTCAAGTATCACTACCCGCACGAGTTCATGGCGGGTCTGATGTCGTGCGATGCCGACAACATCGACAACGTCGTCAAGTTCATCGCCGAGGCGCGGTCGATGGGCCTCGTCGTCGAGCGGCCCGACGTCAACGAGTCGTTGTCCGACTTCTCGGTCACGGCGCGGCCCGACGCGACCGAGCCGCTCCACCGCAAGGTGATCCGGTTCGGGCTCGGCGCGGTCAAGGGCGTCGGCGAGACCGCCGTCGCGGTGATGCTCGAGCAGCGGGCCGCCGAGGGCCCGTTCGAATCCGTGTACGACATCTGTCGTCGCGTCGACACCCAGAAGTGCAACCGGCGCGTGCTCGAGCAACTGATCAAGTCGGGCGCGCTCGACGGGCTCGGCGGCCATCACCGCGCGCAGCTCCTCGCCACGCTCGATGGTGCCCTCGAGCGGGGCGCCGCGGAGCAGCGCGATCGGCGCAGCGGGCAGACCTCGCTGTTCGGCCTGATGACGGCACCGGAGCCGGCCAAGGGCGAAGAGGCCGCGCCGCTGATCGGCATCGGCGAGACCTATCCCGACATCGAGCCGTGGAGCCCCAAGCAGCTGCTCGCGTTCGAGAAGGAAGCGCTCGGCTTCTACATCTCGGGGCACCCCCTCGATAGATACCGTGGCGACCTCCAGCGCTACGCGAGCGCGACCAACAGCGACTTCTCGGCCGGGCGCAAGGGACCCGGAGATCACGCGATCGGTGGCATCGTCAGCCAGTACCGCGAGATGATCACGAAGAAGGGCGACAAGATGGCCCGCTTCATGTTGGAGGACTCGGAGGGCACGCTCGAGGTGATCGCGTTCCCCAAGACCTTCGAGAAGGTCCGCCACGTGCTGGTGTCAGACGAGCCGATCCTGTGCAGCGGCGTGGTCAAGAACGAGGGCAACGCCGAGGCGCCCGAGTGGAAGCTGTTGCTCGAGTCCGCCGCGCCGCTGTCCGAGCTACGCCAGCAGAAGACCACGCGGGTCGACATCCACCTCAACGCCGATCAGGCCACCCACGAGATGATCGACGAGCTCAAGACGATCCTCGCCAACACCACGCGCGGGAACTGCCGCGCGGTGATCCGGCTGAAGATCCCGATGCGGTCGGAGATCGTGGTGCCGCTACCGGACGCGTGGGACGTGTCGCCGACCGAGGATCTGTTGACCCGGCTCGAGCGGCTGTTCGGGGATCGCGTCGCGACGCTGAGCTAGCAGGCTATCGAAACACACCCTCGCGCGGCGGTTCGCAGAGCTCGCGCAGTAGCTCGATCGCCGCGACCAGCACCGCCTCGTCGGCGACCACCGCGGACCACGTCATCGCGAGTCCGGTGTCGGTACGGCGAAGCTTGGCGCCGAGCGCGCGTGCCCGCTCGGTCGTGCGGGTGGGGATGTCGGCCAGCGAGATGGTGGCGCGGGCCTCGGTTCCCAGCCGCCCGTGGCGGCGGACGAACCCGATCCGGATCTCGCCCGGTCCAGCGATGTCGACGTAGGGTAGGGGCGCCTCACGAAACGTCGCGTCGGGAAGTCCCGCGAGGAGCTGGTTGCCGTAGCAGTCCGTGCTCGCGAGCGCGAACATCAGCTCGAGCGCGTTCTGGGTTCGCTCGATCGGGCCCGGAATCGCGGGGTCGGTGTCGAAATCGGTCATGCACGACAGCTCGATGCGGTCACCGCGACAGCTGAGCGCCTGGGTGCGCATCCCGACCAGCGCGGTGCAGCGCTCCGGGGGCAGACACCGGCGGATGCGCGCCTCGTCATCTCCCCTGACGACGTAGCGGATGTCGAACGCCGACACGCCGAGCTCGAGATCCTTCGCGCCGAACAGCTTGCCGATGAAGCTGCTGAAGTCCTCGAGGTAGATCTGGAACTCGGGAAGCCCCGGAGACGGCGGGATCGCGACCATTTCGAGTAGCTCGCGCGAGGTGCCGAGCCAGTCCAGCGGATCGCGACCGATCTGGCGCACCGTCGCGGTGACGTCGACACCGTCCTTGACCAGGTGGACGCGGCCGCGATCGTCCCACGTGGTCGCGCCGAAGCGGGCTCCGAGGTCGCGCAGGAGCGAGCTGAACGGCGCGTCGTACTTGTCGAACACGCGCCGACGATAGCGCAGCTGAAACGCGGTGAAGCGATCCGGGTACCGCCGACCCCCGGGTACCTACGACGACCTCAGTGCATGAGCACGACGACCATGACCATGATGAGGCCCACCGTGATCGTCGTCCACATGATGACGTGCAGCGGGATCGTCCAGGACTCGATCTTCTCACCCATGCGCGAGGTGGCGAGCAGTACCCGTGCCACCGGTCCACGCACGGATTCGCGCACGAACTGCAACCCGGCACCGACGTTCGCGATCGACGCGACGAGCTTGCGCGAAACGTAAGTCAGCGCAGATCTCGTGATCAGGCGAATCGCTTGCGCGGCATCCTGACGCAGGCCGTCGATCTTCCGCAGTTCTTGCGCCGCGCGCACCGGGGCTCGCGCGGCTTGCGCGCTCGATCCGCTCCGATGGCATTTTTCACCGGCATGACAGTTGCGAAGGACCCCGCGCGATGTCGAAGGAAACGCTGCGCTACGACGACGCGATCGTTCGCAAGTTCTTCATCGCGACGCTCGTTTGGGGTGCGGTGGGGATGCTGGTGGGCTTGTGGATCGCCCTCGAGCTCGCCATCCCCCAGCTGAACCTCGGGAAGTACTTCACGTTCGGACGCCTGCGTCCCCTGCACACGAACGCGGTGATCTTCGCGTTCGCGGGGAACGCGATCTTTGCGGCGGTCTACTACTCGGGACAGCGCCTCCTCAAGGCACGACCGATCGAATGGCTGTCGAAGTTCCACTTCTGGGGCTGGCAGCTCATCATCGTGTCCGCCGCGATCACGTTGCCCCTCGGCTTCACGCAGGGGAAAGAGTACGCCGAGCTCGAGTGGCCGATCGATCTCGCGATCGCCGTCGTGTGGGTGGCGTTCGCCGTCAACTTCTTCGCGATGGTGCGCAACCGCCGCGAGAAGCACCTCTACGTCGCGCTGTGGTTCTACATCGCGACCATCGTCACGGTCGCGATCCTTCACATCTTCAACAACCTCGTGATCCCGGCAGGCTTTCTCAAGAGCTATCCGATCTACGCCGGCGTCCAGGACGCCTTCATGCAGTGGTGGTACGGCCACAACGCGGTCGCGTTCTTCCTCACCACGCCGTTCCTCGGGCTGATGTACTACTTCCTCCCGAAGGCGGCGGAGCGCCCGGTCTATAGCTACCGGCTCTCGATCCTCCACTTCTGGTCGCTGGTGTTCATCTACATCTGGGCCGGTCCACATCACCTCCACTACACGGCGCTCCCGCAGTGGGCCTCGACGCTCGGCATGATCTTCAGCGTGATGCTGTGGATGCCGTCGTGGGGCGGCATGATCAACGGTCTGCTCACGCTTCGCGGTGCCTGGAACAAGGTCGCCACGGATCCGATCCTCAAGTTCTTCGTGGTCGGCGTGACGTTCTACGGCATGTCGACGTTCGAGGGCCCGATGCTCTCGATCAAGAGCGTCAACGCGCTGTCGCACTACACCGACTGGAACATCGCGCACGTCCACGGCGGCGCGCTCGGCTGGGTCGGGTTCATGGTGTTCGGCATGAGCTACTGGCTGGTGCCGCGCCTGTTCCAGACCAAGCTGTATTCGAAGAAGCTCGCGACCGCGCACTTCTGGACCGCGACGATCGGCATCGTGCTCTACGTCGTGTCGATGTGGGCCGCCGGCATCACGCAGGGCCTGATGTGGCGCGCGTTCGATGCCACCGGGCGCCTGCAGTACCCCGACTTCCTCGAGACCGTGACCCGGCTGATCCCGATGTACTACGTCCGCGCGCTCGGCGGCGCCCTCTACCTCACCGGCATGCTCCTGTTCGCCTACAACGTGTTCCGCACCTGGAAGGCGCGACCGTCGAAGTACGAGGAGGTCGAGGTCGAGGTGCCGCCGATGATCCGCGAGAACGCGCAGGCAGAGAAGGCTTCCAAGAAGCTCAGCAAAGAAGTCACGCCGCCCGTCCACTGGCACCGCAAGTGGGAGGGGCTACCGGCGATGTTCACCGTGCTGGTCGCGCTCGCCGTGATCACCGCGTCGGCATTCGAGATCATCCCGACGTTCGCGATCGGCAGCGACATCCCCCGGATCAAGACCGTCAAGCCGTACACCCCGCTCGAGCTCTACGGCCGCGACATCTACATCGCGGAGGGTTGCTACAACTGCCACTCGCAGATGATCCGTCCGTTCATCGACGAGACGGTGCGCTACGGCAAGAACAACATCCCGACCGAGTACAGCAAGCCCGGCGAGTTCGTCTACGACCACCCGTTCCAGTGGGGCAGCAAGCGAACCGGTCCCGACCTCGCGCGCGAAGGCGGTCGACGCGACGAGTACTGGCTCCTGCGCCACTTCGAGGATCCGCGCATCACATCCCCCGGTTCGGTGATGCCGAGCTACCCGCACCTCCTCTCGGACACCATCGACTGGGGCGTGATCCAGAAGCGCGTCGACGTGATGGCGATGCTCGGCGTGCCGTACGGCGAGGCGCTGAGCTCCGCCGAAGCGATGGCGCACACCCAGGCCGACCAGCTCGCGGCGAAGCTGGTCTCCGAGGGTGGCCCATCGGGCATGCAGGACAAGGACGTGATCGCGCTGATCGCGTACATCCAGCGTCTCGGCGTCGACATCACGCTCGATCGCGAGGGCGATGCCCACCTCGACAAACCCGCGCAACCCGGAGCCGCGCCCGCGCAACCCGGAGCCGCGCCCGCGCCACCCGCGCCGCCACCCGCACCTAGCCCAACCGGCTCGCCCGCCGAACAAGGAGGCCCCCAGTGACCCGGCTCTCGGAGCTCGTCTCGGCGCTGTCGCCGACCACCTACACGGAGCTCGCGCTCGTGCTGTTCCTGGCCGTGTTCGTCGCCGTCGCCATCCGCCACGGAGGCAAGCGGCGCGCCGCCGAGCACGCCGCGTGTGCGCAGCTTCCACTCGAGGATGATGCGGTGGCGCGCCGGATCGTCGAGGGAGGACCGCAATGACCACCGCCGAGCTGAGCGCTGACGAAACGGTTTTGCCATCCGAGCGAGAGGCCGAGGCCGAGCGTGAGGCCGAGGCCGAGGCCGAAGCCGGAGAACCGATCGACGACTCGCGTCTGATGGCCCACTCCTACGACGGGATCCAGGAGTACGACAACCCGTTGCCCGGGTGGTGGAAGTGGATCTTCATCGGCTCGATCATCTTCGCCGGGTTCTACGGCCTGTACTTCCACGTCGTCCGCTGGGGTGCGACGCCGGACGAGCGCTACCAGAAGGCACTCGCCGCGTACGACCAGAACCGCGAGGTGCGCGAAGCCGCCGAGCTCGCGAACATCTCGGAGGACTACATGAAGCAGCAGGTGCAGGACGGCAAGGTGCTGGCGCGCGGTCAGCAGATCTTCAAGGAGCGCTGCGCGCCCTGTCACGGTCCGGACGGCGCCGGGCTGATCGGACCCAACCTCACCGATCTCAACCAGCTACACGGCTCGTCGCGGGTCGACATCTACAAGACCGTGCGCGGTGGTGCCCCGGGGACCACGATGCCTGCGTGGGGAGCCCAGCTGTCGGCCCCCGATGTCGTCGCCGCGGCGGCGTACGCGATCTCGCTGCGCGGCAAGAAGCTCCCGGGTAAACCACCCCAGGGCCTGCCGGTGCAGCCCTTCACTCCGTGAGATAGCCATGTCACCCGAGCTCGAACATCGCGTCCTGTCGACCCTCAACGAGGATGGGTCGCGTCACTGGATCCGCCCCAAGCTGTCCCGCGGTCGGTTCCTGCGTCGCCGGCGGATCGTCGGCTACGCGTTGATCGCGCTGTTCGTGGCGTTGCCCCTGATCCAGATCAACGGCCGCCCGGCGGTCCTGATCGATCTGATGACGCGCGAGGTGTCGCTGTTCGGGACCGTGTTCCGTCCCAGCGACGGCATGCTCCTGATGCTGCTCGGCCTGTCGATCGTGACCACCGTGTTCCTGGTCACCGCCTTGTTCGGCCGCGTGTGGTGCGGCTGGGGATGTCCGCAGACCGTGTACCTCGAGCTCGTGTTTCGTCCGATCGAGCGCCTGCTCGAGGGGACGCCGGCGCAGCAGGCCAAGCTGCCGCGCTTCCATTGGCGTCGGATCGTCAAGCTCGCGATGTTCGCGGTGCTCGCGTTCGTGCTCGCCAACGTGTTCCTCGCGTACTTCGTCGGAGTCGCGCGGTTGCGCCACTGGGTGTTCGGCTCGCCCAGCGATCACGTCGCCGGGTTCACCGTCGTGGTCGGTGTCGCGGCGTTGATGCTGTTCGACTTCGCGTGGTTTCGCGAGCAGGCCTGCATCGTCGCGTGCCCGTACGGCCGGCTCCAGTCGGTGTTGCTCGATCGCCAGTCACTGATCGTCGGCTACGACGAGCGTCGCGGCGAGCCGCGTGGCAAGCCGAAGAAGAAGCTGCCGGTGGTCGGTGAGCTCGGGGACTGCGTCGACTGCAATGCCTGCGTGGCGACCTGTCCGACCGGCATCGATATCCGCAACGGGCTGCAGATGGAGTGCATCGGTTGCGCGCAGTGCATCGATGCGTGCGATGCCGTGATGGACAAGCTCAAGAGGCCGCGCGGGCTGATCGGCTACACCTCGCAGGACATCCTGGCGGGCAAGCCCAAGAAGGTGCTGCGCATCCGCACGATCGTCTATCCCGCGCTCCTCGTGGTCGCCGCGACGCTGCTGGCGCTGTCGGTGCGACACAAGGCGGACACCGAGGTCTGGGTCGAGCGGATCCAGGGGCCGGCGTTCGTCGAGCTCCCCGATGGCAAGGTGTCGTCGCAGGCGCTGCTCAAGCTCGAGAACGAGACCGACACGCCGCACCACTACCAGATCTCGATCGCCAAACCGGTCGGGCTGATCCTGCGCTCTCCGGGGAACTGGGATGTCGCCCCGCGCAAGTCGGTCACGGTCGGGATCCTGATCGATCTCCCGCGCGAGATGTTCGTCGACGGCAAGCGCGACGTGTATCTCAAGGTCGTCGAGACCGGCGGGTTCCATCGCGTCGTCAAGGTCACGTTGCTCGGCCCGTCGGGGCCGGCTCCCGCACCGTCCCCCGGAGGTACGCCATGAGCCCCGCACTACGCTGGATCCTCGCGATCGTCGGTCTGTTGGCGGCCAACGTGACCGCGATGGTGATCCTCGCCGTGACCTCGCACGTCGACAAACCCGAGATCATCCCCCATTACTACCAGCGCGCCGCTCACTACGACGATCAGATCGATCAGGCGGCCGAGAACCACGCGCTCGCGTGGACCACGAAAGCATCGATCGAGCGCGACGCGATCGACGTCGAGGTTCGCGACGAGGCGGGGGCACCGCTCGACGGGGCGCAGGTCCGGGTCGCGGGCTACCAGCGGATCCACGCCAACCAGCCGTACGACGTCGAGCTCCACGCCCTCGGCCACGGCCGCTATCGCATCTCGCGCGCGGCGCGTGCGGGGATGCACGACATCGTCGTGACGGTGGTGCTCGGTGCCTCGCGGTTCGTCGCGCGGCGTGTGGTGGACGTGAAGTGATCCGAGCGAGGTTGCCGCGATGACGTCCACCGTCACGCTGACCGCGGTGTTCGTGTCGAGCCTGGTCGGCAGCCTGCACTGCGTGGCGATGTGCGGGCCGCTGATCGGCCTCGCCGGTGGCGTGCGGACGGCGCGGCTCGCGCTCTCTCACTCGCTGGGCCGTCTCGCGACCTACGTCGTGCTCGGCATGATCGCCGGTGCGATCGGGCGGGCGATCGATCTCGCGGGCGAGCTGGTGACGGTGCAGTACGTCGCGACGCTGATCGCCGGTGGCGCGATCGTGGTGTGGGGATTGGTGCAGCTCGCCGTCGCGATCGGGTGGATCTCGACAACCGCGGATCGCGTCGGCGGGGCGTTCGGCTCGGGCCTGGTGCGCATCCGGTCGCGCACGCCGACGGTGCGCGCGTGGCTGATCGGCGTGCTCACCGGCCTGCTGCCGTGCGGCTGGCTGTGGGCGTTCGTGGTGATGGCGGCGGGCACCGGTGGTGTGATGTCGGGCGGCGCGGTGATGGTCGCGTTCTGGGCCGGCACCGTGCCGGCGATGCTCGGGGTCCTGACCCTCGGCAATGCCGTGCTCGCGCGCGTGCGCGCCAAGATCCCGACGATCACGGCGGTGATCCTGATCGCGCTCGGTGTCGGCACGCTGGCGGTGCGGTGGAACGACGCGGGAGAGAAGCAGGTCGTGGCGCCGAGCTGTCACCACATGGGCGGGATGCACTAGGGGCACCATGGCGACGCGGGTACCGCCGACCACCGAGACGCGTTCCGCGGATGTTGCGGCGCCGCGCGAGCGCCCCGCCTGCATCCACTGCGGGCTCGCGATCCCGGCGGGGCGCACCGGCGAGTTCTGCTGTACCGGCTGCGAGGTCGTGTACGGTGCGATCGCGCGCTACGGCCTCGAGCAGTTCTACGCGCTGCGCGAGCTACCGGCACCGGCGCGCACGACGACGCGCAGCTACACCGAGCTCGACGATCCCGCGTTCCAGCGCGTCCACGTTCGGCCGCTGGTCGCCGACGCGGCCGAGGGAGCGAACGACCATCGCCTGCGGACCTCGCTCTATCTCGAGGACCTCCGGTGCACCGCGTGCGTGTGGCTGGTCGAGAGTGCACCGCGCTGCGTGCCCGGGCTCGTCGACGTCAAGCTCGACCTCGGGCGCGCGCGGGCCGACGTGGTGTGGGATCCCGACACCTGCAAGCTGTCCGATGTCGCGCGCCACCTCGACCGGCTCGGCCACGCGGTACACCCGTATCGCGGGCTCGATCGCGAGGCCCAGCGCCGCAAGGAGGATCGTCGGCTGCTGCTCAAGCTCGGGGTCGCCGGCGCGGCGCTCGGCAACCTGATGTTGCTCGCGGTCGCGCTCTATGCCGGACTGTTCGAGGGGATGTCGCGCGGCGACGCCTCGCTGTTCCGCTGGGCCTCGATGCTGGTCGCGGTGCCGGCGCTCGGCTACGCCGCGACCCCGATGTTCCGCACCGCGCTCGGCGCGCTGCGGGGGCGCCGCTTGCACCTCGACCTCCCGCTGTCGATCGGCATCGTCTCGGGCCTCGTGTGGGGCAGTGCGAACGTGATCCGAGGGACCGGCGAGATCTACTTCGACTCGCTCGCGATGCTGGTGTTCCTGATGCTGGTCGCGCGATGGATCGTGCTGCGCCACCAGCGTCGCGCCTCGACCGCGGCCGAGCTGCTCCTGGCGCTGACACCGAGCCAGGCGCATCGCATCGATCCCGACAAGACAAACAAACGAGACCGACGAGACCGATGTCCCGATCGACGCGCTGGTGCCCGACGATCGCGTCCGCGTGCGGATCGGCGAGACGATTCCGGTCGACGGCGTGATCGCGTTCGGCGCCTCGGCGATCGACCTCGGCTTGCTCACCGGCGAGTCTCGGCCCGTCGATGTCGGTCCCGGCGATCGCGTGTCGGCGGGCACCGTCAACGTCGCGGGGCCGCTCGAGGTCGTGGTCTCCGCGGTCGGCGAAGACACGCGCGTCGGAAAGCTGGTCTCGACGATCGAGGCGATGGGCGCACGCCGCGCGCCGATCGAGCGGTTCGTCGATCGCCTGGCCGGCGTGTTCGTCGCCGCGGTCACCGGTGCCGCGCTGATGACCTTCGTGATGTGGACCGCGCTCGACAGCGTCACGCTCGGAGCCGAGCACGCCATGGCATTGCTCGTCGTGACCTGTCCGTGCGCGCTCGCGCTCGCCACGCCGCTGGCCGTGACGGTCGCGCTCGGTCGCGCCGCGCGTCGCGGTGTGCTGCTCAAGGGCGCGGACGCGCTCGAACGAATGGCGCACCCGGGCGTGATGTTCCTCGACAAGACGGGGACCTTGACCGAGGGTGCGCTGCGCGTGGTGTCGTGGCGAGGCGACCTCGATGCCGCCCCGCTGGCCGCCGCGGTCGAGGCCGCGAGCGACCATCCGATCGCGCGTGCGATGGCCGCCCATGTCGACCTCGAACACCCAGCCGAGCACGTCACCGAGGAGCTCGGGCGCGGCATCGTGGGGACGGTCGACGGGCACCGCGTGGTGGTCGGGGCGCCGCCGTGGGTCGCGGCGAAGTGTCACGATGCGGCGCACGCCGCGCTCGATACCTGGGTCACCGACACCGCGGCGCGTGGCGAGACGCCGGTCGCGATCGCGGTCGATGGCCGCTGGGTCGCGGTCGCCGGACTGTCCGATCCGATCCGCGACGACGCCGGCGACGCGATTGCCGAGCTGGTGGCGCTCGGCTGGGACGTGCGCATCCTGTCGGGCGACGACCCGCGCGTCGTCGAGCGGGTCGCCGGCGAGCTCGGGATCGGTGGCACCGGTGGCGTGACGCCCGAGGGCAAGACCGACGCGGTGCTGCGTGCCCGCGCGGGACTTCGCGAACGGGCACCCGGCGGACAGGTGGCCCGCGGAAGCGACGTCGAGCAACAACGACAGGGCGCGACGGTGGTCATGGTGGGCGACGGCGTCAACGATGCCGCCGCGATGGCCGCGGCGAGTGCCGGCATCGCGGTGTCGGGGGCCGCCGAGATCGCGATCGAGGCCGCGGATGTCTACCTCCGTGGTTCGTCGATCCGATCGATCGCCGGTGTCGCCCGCGGGGCCCGCGAGACGCTCGCGACGATCTACCGCAACCTGAAGTGGTCGCTGGCCTACAACCTGGTCGCCGGCACGCTCGCGGCCGCCGGCGTCATCCACCCGCTGATCGCCGCCGCCGTGATGCCGGTCAGCTCGCTGACCGTGCTCGCCAGCTCGCTACGCAGCCGGGCGTTCCACGAGCGCGGCGACGGGCACGTGGTACACAGGGAGCCCGACCGATGACGAGCTGGTACGTGATCTTGTTCCTCGCGCTCGGCGGTGCGGCCGTGGCGGTGGTCGCGTTCGCGTGGAGCGTGCGGTCCGGCCAGCTCGACGATCTCGACACCCCCGCCCGCCGGATCCTGTTCGACGACGAGCATCCGAAGCGCTAACCAAGCTCGGACCGGCTATGCTGGCGCCATGCTCCGGGTAGCCGTGCTGGTGTTCGCCGTCGCCGCGTGCGGCGGTGCGTCGATGCAGACCGTGCAGCTGGTCAATCGCACGCCGCGCGCGATCGCCGAGGTCTACCTGTATCCCGCCGGCGCCCCCGAGCACGGTGCCTCGCGCGGCTCGATCGCGCCCGGCGCGACCATGGCGGTGAAGGTCAAGGGCGGCAATGTCGAGATCCTCGCCGTCAGCGCGAAGGTGAAGGTCGACGCGCACACGCGCGAGACCCGCCAGGCGTCGTCGACGATCGAGCTGAATCGCCCGCTGTCGGTGGTGTTTCACGACTCCGAACAATCGCCGCCCGATCTCGCGAACAAGGACGTGATCGGCGTGGCGTTCCACACGCCACCGCCACCGCCCGAGACGCCCGAGTAGTCAGCCGAGCCCGAGCTCGTCGAGATCGTCGTCGTCGAGGCCGAAGTAGTGCGCGGTCTCGTGGAGGACGGTGATCCGGATCTCCTCGGCCAGGTGCTCGGCGTCGTAGCAGCTGCGTTCGAGATTGCGCTTGAACAGGTGGATGTTGGTCACCGTCGGGGCGAGCGCGCCGTCCTCGGGCATCGGGGTGCCCTGGAACAGCCCGAGCAGGCGGGGATCCCAGCCCTCGGCGACCAGCTCCTCCGACGGGACGTCGTCGATCAGGATCGGTACGCGCTCGAGATGCTCGCGGATGTGTGCCGGTAGCTCGGCCAGGGTGGCTTGCGTGATGCGTTCGATCTCGTCGGCCGAGACACTCAATTCACCCGCGGGGGCGGCCAGATCGCGGCGCCGGACCTCCTGCCACGCAATGATCATCGCGGCTCGGTCGTTTTCGAACTCGTGGACCCGACCCAACAGGTGCAACGCGTCGCTCACCAGCTCCCGCTCGGGCTCGTCCTCGCCGGGTCCGGTTCGCGCGGTCTCGATCCAGCGTCTGGCGGCCTGGGGATCCTCGGCCGCGAGGCACAGCTCGGCGAGGTCGAGCGCGAGCCAGCCGTCGTCGATCACGCTGGTCGCCAGCTCGCCGAGCACCGCGCGCGCCGCGGCCGCCTCGTCGCGGGCGAGCAGGGCCTCGGCCTTGATCACGATCCCCTCGATCAGGTCGGCTTCGTCGTCGATGAATTCGAACGCCGACTCGAGCACGTCGAGCGCAGCGTCGGGGTCGTCGTGGTCGCGGAGCTCGATCCGGGCGACGCAGATCCTCGGCATCGCGTCGTCGGGGCGGAGCTCGGCGAGCTCGTGATACAGGGCGAGCGCCGTCTCGGCGTCACCGGCGGCGTCGGCCACCGCGGCCGACAGCATGACGACATCGGGATGATGGCGATCGATGCGCCGGCAGCGCTCGGCGATCGCGTTCGCGGTGTCGAAGTCGCCGGATTCGAGCGCTTCGAACCCGCGCTCGAGATCGGCCTGCATTCGCTCGGTGCGAGACATCCCCGCTTCTTAGCCGATCGCGTGGGCAGCTGCTATCGTCGGGCCGTGACGAGTTGGCGCCGTATCGTAGTCCTCGCGCTCGCGCTGGTCGTGGCGCTCGCGGCATGCCACCGCACGCGCAAGACCCTGGTCCCCGACGTGCCCAAGACGGGCAGCTCGATCGCGCGCACGCGCTTCATCGACGCCCGCGCCAAGTTCCTGCGCGACGGGAGTGGCGGCGAGGAGTTCGAGCGCATCGTCGAGGACTATCCCGAGGACCCGATCGCGCCGTGGGCGCAGCTGTACGCCGGGATCTCGGCGGTCGCGACGCACCGCTACGAGGCCGCCGCGGCCTCGCTCGAACCCATCCTCGCGAATCGCGAGGTCGACCCCGGGATCCGGCGGCGCTCCGAGCTGTTCCTCGGCATCGCGTACAACTATCTCGGCAAGGTCGACAAGGCGTTGCCGTTGCTGCGCCAGTTCACGGGATCGCAGGAGCCCGCGATCGAGAACGACGCCGAGCGCACCGAGTACCTCGCGGCACTCGCGTACGCGACCGCGTCGGTCGATCCGGTGGCGTCGCTGCCGATCTTCGATCAGCTGTACGCACGGGTCACGCCGACCGAGCGCGCGATGATCACCGCACGGTGTCAGGAGGTCACGGCGGCCGCCGACCCCGCGGCGCTCGAAAAAGTCTTCGGCGATCTCGACAAGAACGGTCCGGCGATGGCCGCCGTGGCGAGCCGTCTCGCGATCGCGGCCGCGCAGGCGGGGAATGCCGAGAAGGCCAAGGCGATGCGCGAGGCCGCGGCACCGGCGCGCCGGGCGGTCGGGTTGCCGTCGACGATCGACATCGCGATCATCCCGTCCGGAGGCGGCAAGGCCGGCCTCGTGGGTGCGGTGATGCCGAACCGGCGCAGCCACGCCTCGGAGGCCGTCCAGGCCGGGCTCGGCCTCGCCTCGGGCGCAGCGGGCGGCGAGGGCGTGGTCGCGGTCGAGATTCGCCACGCTCGCGACCCTGCGGCGGCGGCGGTCGCGGTCGATAGCCTCGCCAAGCAGGATGTGGTCGCGATCGTCGGACCGCTCGACGGGGCCTCGGTCGATGCCGCCACCGTTCGCGCCGACGAGCTCGGCGTGCCGCTGCTGTCGCTCACCAGTCGCCCCGATCAGCGCAAGCCGAGCAAGTACGTGTTCCACGTGCGTCACTCGGCGGAGGCCCGCGCCCGCACGCTCGCGCGCTATGCACTCGGCAAGGGCGTCACCACGTTCGCGATCCTGTCGCCCGAGGACAACTACGGTCGCTCGGTCGGCGCGGCATTCGCGGACGAGGTGAAGAAGGGCGGGGGCACGATCGTCACGACCGTGACCTATCCGAGCGGCACCAAGTCGTTCGTCAAGTACGCGGGCCGGCTGTCCGGCACGTTCGTCGGACTGTTCGTGCCCGATACCGCCAACGAGCTGGCGCTGATCGCGCCGGCAGCGTCGGCGAGTGGGAAGATTCCCAAGCCGCTGGGCACCAAGAAGCTCAAGGCGGGGCGCCCGATCGTGCTGATGTCGACCGCCGAGGGCCTGACCGGATTGTTCGTCGTGCAGGCCGAGCGCCATGCCGAGGGGGCGCTGCTCGCTCCCGGCTACTATCCCGACGACAAGGCGGCCGAGCAGAAGTCGTTCCTCGATCGGTTCCTCGCCGCGTTCGGTCGCGCGCCGGGTGCCAACGAGGCCTATGCCTACGATGCCGCGCAGCTCGCCGCCGCGGCCGGGGCCGGTGGTCGCGCGGGACTTGCCGCGACGCTGGCGCACGGCTCGCTCGTCGGGCTCACCGGGACGATCCGGTTCGACAGCGACCACCGCCGCGCCGATCCCGGCGTTCTCTACACGGTGGTCGACGAGAGCGGAGTGTTCGCGATCCGCGCGCTGCGGTGATACACCGCTGACCGATGGCCAGCTTCGATCCCGGCAACCGCCTGATCGCCGCGCTCGATGTCCCGGATCGTGCGAACGCCGATGCCTTGGTCGACCGGCTCGGAGGCGTGCCGAGCTGGGTCAAGATCGGCCTCGAGCTGTTCTGCGCCGAGGGTCCCGGCATCGTCGCCGACCACGCGCGGTCGCGCCGCGTGATGCTCGATCTCAAGCTGCACGACATCCCGGCGACCGTGGGACGTGCGACCGCCCGGCTCGCCGCGCTCGGCGCCGGTCTGCTCACGGTCCATGCTGGCGGTGGACAGGCGATGCTCGAGGCCGCGGTGGCCGCACGCGGCGAGCACATGCGGATCCTCGCGGTCACGGTGCTGACCTCGCTCGACGACGACGACCTCGCCGCCGTCGGGGCGCGCGGTCCGGTCGCCGAGCTGGTCGCCACGCGGGCGCGGCTCGCGATCGCGGCCGGCTGCGATGGAGTGGTGGCCTCGCCGCACGAGATCGCCGCGATCCGGAAGCTCGCCCCCCCCGGGTTCTTGATCGTCACGCCGGGCATCCGGCCGGCCGGTGCGGACGCCGGCGATCAGAAGCGCGTGATGACGCCGCGCGAGGCGCGCGCGGCGGGTGCGGATCTAGTCGTCGTCGGTCGCCCGCTCCGGGACGCGCCGGATCCTGCCGCGGCCGCACGCGCGATCGTGAACGAGCTCTCGTGAGCAAGTCGTCTCGCTCCGACGGCCCTGGTGATCGCGCCGTGTGCGGCGCCGGTCCGGTGGCCGAGCTGGTCGCGCGCCGCCCGCGATCGATCCGCGCGATCTGGGTCGATCCCCGGCGCGCCGGACGCACGACCACCGATCCGGTCGCACGCATCGTCGTCACGGCACGCGGTGCGGGAATCGTCGTCGAGGATCGCGACCGGGCCGCGCTCGATCGGGCGGCCGGAGAGGGCGCGCTTCACCAGGGCGTGGTCGCGTGGGTCGGTGCGTTCGCCTATGCCGAGCTCGAGGCGCTGGTCGCCGATGCTCCGGCGCTGGTGGTCGCGCTCGACGGCGTCGAGGATCCGCGCAACCTCGGTGCGATCCTGCGCTCCGCGTACCTGCTGGGCGCGGGCGGCGTGATCATCCCGGAGCATCGCGCCGCGCAGGTCACGCCGGTCGTGACCAAGACGTCGGCCGGTGCCAGCGAGCTGCTCCCGATCGCGACCGTCAAGAACCTGGTGCGCGCGCTCGAGGAGTTGCGCGAGCTCGGGCTGTGGCGCGTCGCCGTGCATATCTCGGAGCGCTCGCAACCGATCGCCACGATCGACGGCACGATGCCGCTGTGTCTCGTGCTCGGTGCCGAGGGCACCGGCGTGCGGCCGCTGGTCGCCAAGGCGTGCGACTTCCACGCGGCGATCCCGATGACGCGCACCGCAGTCGGTTCGTTCAACGTCTCCGTGGCCACGGCGCTCGCGCTCTACGAGATCCGCCGCCAGCGCGATCACCAAGATCGAACGTAGTCGACGCGCGCATCGAGCCCGCGCGCCTTCGGGCCGCGCGGGACGACTAGGCTTCGATCTTCTCGAGGAAGCTGGTCTTGAGCAGCTTCTCGCCGTGCACCGGGAAGAACGTGTACACGCTGTCGCCGACGACGCGCACGACCTCGCCTTCGCCCCAGGTCGCGTGGCGCACGAGGTCGCCCTTCTCGAGCGGGCCGAACACCGGCCGCTTGACGCGTTCGATCTTGAGGGCGCGACCGCGACCGGCGCTGCGGTTGCGACGGAGCGCTTCCTCGAGGAGCTCGCGCCGGGTCTCCGGATCGGTGCCGCGACGCGACGCGAGCGTCTGCGCGACGTGCTCGTCGGCTGGCTGAGGAGCCGCGGTGCCGACGCTGCGTCCGTGCTTCGCCTGACGCTGGCAGTTGTCGCACGTGCCGCACGACGGCGCGTCGGTGTAGCCGAAGTAGGTCACCAGCAGGCGCGTGCGACAGAGATGCGATTGCGCGTAGCGCAACATCGATGCGAGGCGCGCTCGATCCTGTGCGCGCTTCTGCTCGTAGCGGCTCGCGGCCCGCGCGAGGTTGTCGATGCTGGGCGGTTCGGTGGCGAGCGGCGCGAACCGCGCACCCGGCGCCTCGGCCGCGAACCCGACCTCCTTGAGGAACGACAGCACGACGCGTGCCTTCTTGGCGGGTGCGTCGGCGCGCTCTGCGATGTCCTTGACCGCGACGAACACGTCGTCGGGACCGCTCGCCTCACCGTCGACGACCTTCGCGAGCTTGCCTCCCGTGACGTGCACGAGCGCCTCGGCGACCGCGCGGGTCTGCTCGGGCGTCGGGTAGCGACCGCCGAGGAAGAAGCTCTGGATCCGTTTGTCCTCGGGTTGGTACAGAAGCACGCAATCGGCGGGCAGGCCGTCGCGTCCAGCACGACCGGCTTCCTGGTAGTAGCTCTCGAGCGAGCCCGGGAAGTTGTAGTGGATGACGAAGCGGAGGTCCTGCTTGTCGACGCCGAGGCCGAACGCGTTGGTCGCGACCATGAGGCGCGGCTCGCCGTGCTCCATGAACGCGCTCTGCACGCGCTCGCGATCCTTGGCGCGCATCCGGCCGTGGTACCGGCCGCACTGGATCCCCTGCGACCACAGGAAGTCGGCGAGCGCGTCGACGGTCTTGACCGTGGCCGCGTAGATGATGCCGCAGCCCTCCTGCTTCTCGATCAGGCGCATCAGCATCGCCTGCTTCTTGCGCTCGCTCGCTGCCTTGATCACGTGGTAGCGCAGGTTCGGCCGGTTGAGCCCGATGTCGATCACCGAGGCCGAGCCGGGCAACTCCGAGAGTCGGAGCTGCGCGAGGATGTCGTCCTTGACCTTGGGCGGTGCGGTCGCGGTGAGCGCGAGCACCGGTGGCTTGCCGAGCGCGCGCACCGCCTCGCCGAGGCCGAGGTACGCCGGCCGGAAGTCGTGGCCCCACTGCGAGATGCAGTGCGCCTCGTCGACGACGAACAGCGCCACCCGCACCGAGGCTAGTCGCTCGCGGAAGCGCGGCTCGCCGAGCCGCTCGGGCGTGACGTACGCGATGCACGGTCGGTTCTCGGACAGACGCGCGAGCGCGGCTTGCTCGTCGCGCGGCGACAACGTGGAGTCGAGTCGCAGGACCTCGATGTCGAGCTGGTCGAGCTTGTCGTACTGATCCTTCATCAGGGCGATCAGCGGGGACACCACGAGCGTGACGCCGTCGAGCTCGAGCGCCGGCAGCTGGTAGCACAGCGACTTGCCCGCGCCGGTCGGCATGATCGCGAGCGTGTCGATGCCCGCGAGCACGTTGCGGATCGCGAGCGCCTGACCCGGACGGAACGTGGAGATGCCGAACCGTCGCTGCCCCAGCTCGAGCATGCGCGCGTCGATCTCGGCCTCGGCCTCGGCCTCGGCGCTCGCCTGCTCGTCGCCAGTCTCGACCGGCTCGAGCTCCTCGCGCGCTTCCCCTGCATCCGCCTGGGCCATCTCCGCCTGCTCCTCCAAGCCACTCCGAGTCCCACGTGCGAGGTTCACCGTCTGGCGCTGGTTCGCCGGTGGCACCGTCGCTCGACGCGTGTTGCGTCGTCGCTCTGAGTCACCAGCTTTCGGCATTATCGGGTACCGTCTCGCAGCCCACCGGGACACACAAGCGAAACCTGCACCCGGACCTGTACGAGATCGGGAAGCGAGTCGCGGAAGTGCGTAACCTCCACGTTCGCGCCGGCATCAACTGCGCAAGATCACAACAGGACCCGATAGCAGGCCAATTCCTGCAGCCGGGATTACGGTTATTTTGCGGCTAAATAGCCGTCGGCCTTGAGTAGCTCGGCGGTGAGTACCGCACCACCGGCCGCACCGCGCATCGTGTTGTGGGACAGCGCGACGAATCGCCAGTCGAACGCCGCCGTGTTGTCGGGACGCAAGCGACCGATCGACACGGCCATGCCGTCTCCGAGGTCGCGGTCGAGCCGGGACTGCGGCCGGTCGTCGTCGTCCAGATAACGAAGGAACGGACGCGGTGCGCTCGGCAGTCCGAGCGCCTGCGGCCGGCCGGAGTACTCCTTCCACGCCGCGAGGATCTGATCGCGCGTCGGCTCGGTCTGGAACGCCACGAACACCGCCGCCAGGTGGCCGTCCGACACCGGCACGCGGATGCACTGCGCGCTGATCGACGGTCCCCGGGCGTTCACGATCTTGCCGCCCTCGATCGAACCCCAGATCTTGAGCGGCTCCTGCTCGCTCTTCTCTTCCTCGCCCTTGATGAACGGGATCACGTTGTCGACCATCTCGGGCCACGACGTCAGCGTCTTGCCCGCGCCCGACACCGCCTGATAGGTCGAGACCGCGATCGTGCGCGGACCGAACGAGCGCAGCGGGTGCAGCGCAGGGACGTAGCTCTGGATCGAGCAGTTCGGCTTGACCGCGATGAACCCGCGCGAGGTGCCGAGCCGCTTGCGCTGGGCCTCGATGATCGCCGCGTGCTCCGGGTTGATCTCCGGCAGCATCATCGGCACGTCGGGCGTCCATCGGTGCGCCGAGTTGTTGGAGCACACCGGGGTCTCGGCCCGCGCGTAGTCTTCCTCGAGCTTGGCGGTGGCGGCCTTGTCGAGATCGACGGCACAGAACACGAAGTCGACTTCGTTCGCGATCCGGGACACGTCGGACGCGTCGCGCACGACCATCGAGGCTGCCTGCGACGGGACCGGCGAGGACAGGGCCCAACGTCCGGTGACCGCTTCCCCGTAGGGTTTGCCCGCCGACGCGGGGCTGGCGGCCACGGCCGCGAGCTCGAACCACGGGTGGTCGCCGAGAAGCGACACGAAGCGTTGTCCCACCATGCCGGTGGCACCGAGCACGCCGGCCTTGAGCTTGTTCGCCATCGCGAACATGTACCGCGCGAGAACGATCCCCGCCACCGCCTTTCCCCCCTCACATCGCGTGCTCACCACCTTGCGGTCGTTCGTGCGTTCGTGATGATCCAACGATGCCGTTGCTTGATGGGCTACGCGTCGTGATCTCCAAGATCCACGGGTACGGAGTGGTTACCACCCGACCCTTCAAGAAAGGCGAGCTCGTCTGCTTCGGTGATGGCGTGCTGTACGACGAGGACGCCGAGTTCGACGACACCTACGCCCTGATCCTCCCCGGCGAGGATTCCGGGAAAGGCGAGTCCTTGTTCTGGGACCTCGCGTGTCAGACCCGCTGGTTCAATCACTCGTGCGACCCCAACAGCGAGGTGTGCTCGAAGTGGGACCACGAGGCCGACACGATGCGAGCGTGGTGGGTCGCGTGCCGCGATATCGAGGTCGGCGAGGAAATCACGTACGACTACGCGTTCGCGGCGGAGGTCGCCGAGCCATGCGCGTGCGGTTCGGAGCATTGCCGCGGCGTGATCGTGGATGACGACGAGGACGAGATCGCCAAGCTCCCTCCTGCGATGCGCCAGCTCCTGCGCGGCGAGCTCGCGGTACTGGCGGCCCAGAACGACCCCGGTGCCGTCGCTTCCGGAGGATAATCGCCGGCGATGAGCACGCGGATCGGGATCCTGACCGGAGGCGGTGATTGCCCCGGGCTCAACGGCGTGATCCGCGCGGTCACGCTCCACGCGCGACAGACCTACGGGTGGGAGGTGGTCGGGATCCACAACGGCTACGAAGGGCTGTACGAGGAGGTCTACGAGGACCTCACCCCCCAGCGGGTCGCGCACCTGCTACCGCGTGGCGGGACGGTGCTCGGCTCGAGCAATCGCGCCAATCCGTTCGCGTACCCGGTCAAG
The DNA here is from genome assembly GCA_963772655.1 of uncultured delta proteobacterium. Classification (GTDB taxonomy): domain Bacteria; phylum Myxococcota_A; class Polyangia; order Haliangiales; family Haliangiaceae; genus JABFXX01. Next base: position 1,343,570 of record CAVYYE010000002.1, on the reverse strand, counting down.
TTGCCCGACGGGCGCGTCGAGATCCACGACGTGTCGGCGCGCTGTCTCGCCAACCTCGCCAAGCTCGAGCTTCACGGGCTGATCGTGGTCGGCGGCGACGGCACGATGTCGTTCGGGCAGAAGTTCATCCAGCGTGGCGCGACCCGGATCGTGGGCGTCCCCAAGACGATCGACAACGACCTCGAGGCCACCGAGTACACCGTCGGGTTCCAGACCGCCGTCGAGGTCGTGGTGGGAGCGCTCGAGCGCCTGCACACCACGGCCGAGAGCCACGAGCGCATCATGATCGTCGAGGTCATGGGGCGGTACGCCGGCTGGATCGCGCTGACCTCGGGGCTCGCCGGTGGCGCGCACGTCGTGTTGATCCCGGAAATCGAGTACGACCCCGATCGCGTGATCGACGCGTTCCATCGCCGCCACGGTCGTGGCGTGTCGTATTCGCTCGTGGTGGTCGCCGAGGGGGCCAAGCCCAAGGGCGGCGGGCTGTCGGTTGCCACGCCGGGCGACATCACCAAGCAGGAGAAACTCGGTGGTGCCGGGCAGCGTCTCGCCGAGACGATCGAGGCGAGGACCGATTACGAGGTCCGCTCCGTCGTGCTCGGCCACGTCCAGCGTGGCGGCGCCCCGTGCGCGTTCGATCGCGAGCTCGCGACCCGGTTCGGCGTACGGGCGGTCGAGCTGATCGCCGAGGGCAAATTCGGTCACGTGGTCGCGCTCGATGGCGGCAAGCTGACCTCCAAGCCGATCGAGAAGGCGGTCAAGAAGCTCAAGCTCGTCGATCCGCAGGGCGAGCTGGTTCGCACCGCGAAGGGCATCGGCATCGAGCTCGGCGGCTGATGACGGCGCTGGTGTCCGCCGACGGCGTGCCGCGGATCGCGGCGTTCGATCACCCGCTCGACGATCCCAACCTGGAGGACGCCCGGATCGACCACGCGCTGGCTCGGCTCGCCGACGTGCAAGGTCTCGAGCACATCGAGTCCGTCTACCGCAGGCGGTTCCGCCTCAAGAGCTGGCAGTACATGACCGCGGTCAGCGACGAGCTATTCCTCGGCTTCATCATCGGAACGGCCGGGTACGCGAGCAACGCGTTCGTGTACGCCAGCGAGCTGCCGGTCGAGCCGGTGTCCTCGGGGCGCGTCGCCGAGCTCTCGAACGGCCGCCTGCACAAACGGATCGCGATCACGCCGCTGTCGCTCGGCACGTCGATCGCACCGACCAGCACCACGGGTGGCCATCGGTTTCGCGCCCCCAAGCTCTCGCTCGGGATCGAGAGCCGCGGTGGTCGTGGGTTCGGCGTGCGGATCGACGCGAAGGTCGCCGATCCGGACGGCGTGTCGAGCCAGCTGACCGCACGCCTCGACTTCGGCTCGGCCCCGCAAGACCAGCATCTCGCGACGTGCGTGCCGCTGCCCGGTGGGCGGTGGAGCTACACCCACAAGTTCATGGCGTTCGCGGTCAGCGGCGACGTCGAGCTCGGCGGGCGGACGTTCCAGTTCCGACCCGGCGCGTGGGGGACGATGGACTTCACCAAGCAATACGCGCTCCGCCACTCCGTGTGGCGGTGGGTCGCGCTGTGCGGCAAGAGCCGCCAGGGCGCGGTGATCGGGGTCAACCTCGTCGATCCGACGCCCGACGCGCCGATCAGCGAGAACGCGGTGTGGATCGACGGCAAGCTCGAGCCCGCGAGCGAGGTGCATCTGAGCGAGACCACCGCCGAGGCCGACAGCGTCGACCTCCAGCTCGAACCGGTCGCGCGGTTCGAGCAGAAGCTCGACGTGCCGCTGGTCCGCCACCATCTGCGCCACGCGGTGAGCGCGTTCTCGGGACACGTGCGCACGCGATCGGGGCACATCCACGATCTCGATCGCGTGATCGGCATCGCCGAGCACAACGACACCTGGTGGTGAGTCCGAGCCTCGAGCTCGAGCCCGAGCCCGAGGAGAATATACGCAAAGCTACGAAGGACCCGGAGATCGCGAAGCGTAGACGGCGTCCTCGTCTTCTTTGCGTTTCTGTGATCGGCGTTGTTCGGCAAGATCGAAGACGTCCACGTCGCCGACAACGACCACGATCGCGATCACGATCACGATCACGACCACGTCGACGTGGGCTAGGCCGTGGCGGCAGCCGCCGCGAGCACGGTCTTGCCGTCGCGCACGTAGGTCGATCCGAGCAGCGCCTTCGCGGTGCGCTTGCCGTTGGCCGCGAGCTCGGCGAGGCCGGCGTACGACTTGGCGCGCGACAGCGAGATCGCCGCGATCGACACGCTCATGATCGGGAACCGACGCTGGACGCCGAACCGGTCCTTGGTCTCGATGTAGCCGGCGGTGCGGTCGGCGGGATCGTAGTACAGGCGGATCAGGTGATCGAACCGCTCGCAGATCCCGCGGCACACGTCGTCGACGTGCTCGGCCGACGTCACGAACACGAAGTCGTCACCGGCGATGTGACCGATGAAGTCTCCCGGACCGCCGCGATCGGTGACCACGGTCCGGATCACGTCGCCGGTCTGCCGGATCACGGCGTTCGCCTTGGCGTAGCCGTAGTAGTCGTTGAACGCCTTGAGGTTGTCGAGGTCGAGGTAGCACGCGACCGCGGTGTGATCGGCGTTCGCGATCCGGCGCTCGATCTCGGCCTGGATCGCGTCGGCGCCGGGGAGCTGAGTGGTCGGCGATGCGCCGAGCTCGCGGGCCTGACGGTCGAGCGCCTTGGCGACGCGCGCGAGGAGCTCGGCGGCGTCGAACGGCTTGACCATGTAGTCCTCGGCACCCGAACGGAACGCGCGCACCTTGTCGGCGGTGTCGCCGCGCGCCGACAGGAACATGATCGGCGCCATGCCGATCGCCGGATCGGCGCGGATCAGCTCCGCGCAGCGGTACCCGTCGACCCCCGGCATCAACACGTCGAGCACGATCATGTCGGGACGGAACCGGCGGGCCTCGACCAGGGCGGCGTTGGCGCTGCCGGCATCGCGCACCTGGTAACCACCGAGCTCGAGTACCTCGCGGCAGATCGTGCGGATCGAGGGATCGTCGTCGACGATCAACACGCGCGGTGCCTCGCGGCGGCCGCTGTCGACCAGCCGGAGACACGCGTCGCGGAAGTTGGCGGGCTGGATCGGAAACTCGAGCAGGTCGTCACCGCCGGCGGCGAGCAGCTCGGAGCGCCGTTCCTGCTCGCCGACCACCATGACGGCGGTGCGCTGGGTGTCGGGATCGTGATCGAGGATCGCGAGCAGCGCGATCGCATCCTCCATCGAACCGGCGACCACCGCGAGGTGCGGGTGCTCGACGCGCGCCATCGCGAGCGCGGTGTCGACATCGTTGGCGACCAGCACGCGATCCGTCAGCGACATGAGCAGGCCCTTGAGGAGCAGGGCCCGCCGCGGATCGTCATCGACCACCAGTGCGCACGCGCCGTCGCCGAGTCCGCGCCGGCGCGGCTTGTCGAGATCCTCGGGCGGCGGCGCGCTGGCATCGGCCTTCGGCGACACCGGGAGCGTGAACACGAACCGCGTGCCGTCGGGTCCCGACTCGACCCAGATCCGTCCGCCGTGGGCCTCGACGATCGTCCGCGAGATCGAGAGTCCGAGCGCGGTACCGCCGACACGCCGGCTCGATGCCGAGAACGGCTCGAACACGCGCTCGCGATCCTCCGGTGGGATCGGTTCGCCCGAGTTGAACACCGACACGCCGACCGCGTCCTCGGCCACCGGTGGACCGAACACCTGGACGTCGATCACCGTCCCGGTCGGGGCAAACCGGATCGCGTTGGTCAGCAGGTTGCCGAGCACCTGCGCCAGCCGCTCGGGGTCGCCGAGGATCGCGATGTCGTCGGCCGACGCGCCGAGCACGATCGTGAGCTGCTTGGTGGCGGCCGCCACGCGGTAACGATCGATGACCTCGCGCGCCATCCGGTCGAGCTGCACGGGTGCTGCGGCCACCGTGATCGTGCCGGCCTGCGCGCGGGCGAGGTCGAGCAGCTGGTCGACCAGCTGGTTCATGCGCGTCGCGGCCTGGCGCGCCATGTCGATGTAGCGGAGCTGGCGATCCGACAGCGCGCCGGCATAGCCCGACAGCACGATGTCGAGCGCGCCCGCGATCGAGGTCAGCGGCGTGCGCAGCTCGTGCGACATCACCTGCGCGAACTCGGCACGGCGACGCGCGACGTCGGCGGTATCTCCGAGGTCGCGTAACACGACGATCGCGCCGGTCAGCTCGCGGTGCGAGTCGCCGTTCTCCACGGTCTCGAACAGCGGCGTCACCACCGAGTGCAACACGCGATCGCCGATCCGGACTTCTTCGCGCACCGGGTGTTGCGCGCTGGCGGTCGCGGCGAGCTCGAACGGATAGAACCCGACCTCGTTCTTCAGATAGTCGGTGTCGACGACCGCATCCTCGGGAATGCCGAGCATCTCGCGCGCAGCGACGTTGACGAATACATCGCCACTTCGCGTATCCGCGAGGATCGCGCCATCAGCCATGGCGTCGATCGCGACTCGCAGGGCCTCGACCCCAACCGTCATTGGTGAGGCATCATACCCAAATCACCGGAAGAGTGTCGGATCGTCCACGCAACGGCACGAAAATGTTCGCAGTTCCGGAGCTACTTCGAGAAGCGCTTCGAGAACCACTTCAGGACGCTTCCTGCCGCCGGAACGTGCGCTCGAGTGCCGCGTAGAACCCACCACGCGCGATCAACTCCTCGTGCGTGCCCTGCTCGACGACCTGACCCTTGTCCATCACGAGGATCAGGTCGGCGTTGCGGATCGTCGATAGACGGTGCGCGATCACCAGCGTGGTGCGGCCCTTCATCAGCTCGGCGACGCCGCGCTCGATCAGCTCCTCGGCCTCGGGGTCGACGTGCGCCGTGGCCTCGTCGAGCACCAGCACCTCGGGATCGCGGAGCAGCGCGCGGGCGAACGCCGCGAGCTGGCGTTCGCCCGCGGAGAAGTTGGCACCGCGCTCGGCCACCGGTGTCTCGATGCCGGAGCCGCGCCGGGCGAGTGCGCGATCGAGGCCGACGCGCTGCACGGCGAGGTCGATCTTGGCGCGCTCGTAGTCCTTGCCGAGCGTGATGTTCTCGGCGAGCGTGCCGGCGAACAGGATCACGTCCTGCGACACCACCGTGATGCGTTCGCGTAGGTCGTCGAGCGGGATGTTTCGGATGTCGATGCCGTCGAGCCGGATCGTCCCGCGCTCGTGTTCGTAGAGTCGGGTCAGGAGCTTGATCAGCGTCGACTTGCCCGACCCGGTGGCACCGACGATCGCGACGGTCGCGCCGCGCGGCACGCTGACGTCGACGCCGCGCAGCACGGGCTCGGCGCCGTAACTGAAGTGGACACCTTCGAGCTGGATCGCCGCGGTCTCCGGATCCGGGGCGGGATGTTCGTGGGGCGTCGTGTCGTGCGGGGGCTGGCGCTCGCCGCCGTCCCACTCGTGGGTATCGAGCAGCTGGAAGATGCGCTCGCTGGCGGCCATCGCTCCCTGCATCACGGCGTACTTCTGCGACAGGTCGCGGACCGGGATGAAGAACTTGTTGATGTACTCGATGAACACCACGACGACACCGATCATCGCGATCGAGCTCGTGCGGTGCCCGGCGGCGTACCAGATCACGATCGCGACGGTGACCGAGCCGATCGCCTCGACCAGCGCGTACATCGAGGCGTCCGCCCGGATCTGACCGAGGTAGGCATCGCGATGGCCGGCGTTGATCTCGTTGTACTCCTCCTGCGCGCGGGGGCCGCGTCCGAGTAGCTGGACGACCCGGATCCCGGTGAGGTGTTCCTGGGCGAACGCGTTCATCGCGGCGAGCCGCACGCGGATCTGGCGGAACGAGCGCCGCATCAGCCGGCGTGCGTATTCGACGAGCACGAAGAGGAACGGCAGCGTGAGGAACGTGATCAGCGCGAGCTGCCAGTCGATCACCATCATCACGACCACGATCGCGATCATCCGGATCACGTCGGCGATCAACGTGATCGCGCCCTGCGCGAACATCTCGTTGAGGCTCTCGATGTCGTTGGTCATCCGGGTCATCAGCCGGCCGACCGGGACGCGATCGAAGAACGCCGCGCGTTGCGCGAGCACGTGATCGAAGATCGCGATCCGGAGCGCGTGCATCGTGCGCTGGCCGGCGAGCTGGAGGTAGTAGGTCTCGCAGTACGCCGCGCCACCCTGTGCGGCGACGAGCGCGAGGTAGGCGATCGCGTCGTAGGGCAGGGCGGCGATGTCACCCCCGAGCATGTGGGCCGTGAGCGCGTACCGGAACAGCGCGGGCTGGGCGAGCTCGAACGCGATCGTGATCGGCATGAACACCGACCACGCGATCAGCAGCTTCCAGTGCGGCCGGATGAATCGCCACAGCCGCCGCATCAACGCGACGTCGTAGGCCTTCCCGAGGACGGCCTCGCCGGCGCCGGGATCGCGCTGGGGCGCGGCGATCGTCGCCATCAGCTCGCCGCCTCGCGCGCGGGCTTGGCGAGCTCGGTGTCGAGCTGCGTCCGGTACAGCTCGCCGTACAGGCCGCCGGCCTCGAGGAGCTGTTCGTGCGTGCCGCGCTCGACGATGTTTCCACCGTCGAGCACCACGATCTGATCGGCATCCTTGATCGCCGCCACCCGGTGCGAGATCAGGACCGCCGTGCGCCCGTGCATGACCTCGCGCAGGCGGCTCAGGATCTTGCGCTCGGTCTCGGCGTCGACACTCGACAACGAGTCGTCGAGCACGAGCAGACGTGGTGCGGCCGCGAGTGCGCGGGCGAGTGCGACGCGCTGGCGCTGACCACCCGACAGCGTGATGCCGCGCTCGCCGACGATCGTGCGGAGGCCCTGGGGCATGCGATCGAGATCGCGATCGAGGCCGGCGGCGACGGCGGCGGCCTTGACCTTCGCGAGGTCTTCCGCGCCCAGCGTCGCGCGCTCGGCGCCGTGGCCGACGGTCTCGAGCTCCTTCGCGCGCGCGGCGGGGATCGCCGAGCCGCCGCCGAAGCCCATCGCGATGTTGTCCGCGATCGTGGTGGAGAACAGGAACGCTTCCTGCGGCGCGTAGCCGATCTGGGCGCGCACGCTGTCGAGCGGCAACGTGGTGACGTCGCGCCCGTCGAGGAACACCGTGCCGTCGGGAACCTTGATCAGCCGGCACAGCGCGTCGACCAGCGTGCTCTTGCCCGATCCGGTACGCCCGACGACCGCCGTGATCGTTCCGGGGGCGAGCTCGAGATCGATGTGCTCGAGCAGGGCGCGGCCACCGATCTCGATCGTCAGATCCTTGATCTGGACGTGGGCGGGTGCGGTCTGGCGGGAGAGCGCCTCACCCGTGCCGTCGGGGATCTCGGGGTGCGCTTCCTGGAGCTGTACCAGGCGAGCCCACGAGGCGCGCCCGCGCTGGACCAGCGCGAGCATGAAGCCGAGCGTCAACGTCGGCCACACCAGCCGCGCGAGGTAGCCCGCGAACGCGACCAGCTGGCCCTTCGTCATGTCCCCGTGCACGACCGCACGACCGCCCGCGAGGATCAGGATCGCCATGCCGAGCGCGGCGAGCGACGTGAGCATCGGCCCGAGCTGGATCCGGACCTTGGCGGCCTCCATCTTCTGATCGAGCAGCTTGCCCGAGCCCTCGACGAACCCGGCGCGGCGCACGTCTTCGAGCCCGTAGCTCTTGATCACCTGGATCGCGCCGAGATCCTCCTGGATTCGTGACGACAGCGATCCCAGCTCGGCCTGTACGCCGCGCATCGTGGTGTAGATCCGCCGGCTCACCGCCTGCCCGACGATGTAGATCAGCGGAAACGGGATGATCGCCCACAGCGTGACGACCGGATCGGTGGTCAGCATGACGCCGAGCACGGTGACGAACGCGACGATCGCGTTGGCGAGGTTGAGCAGCCCGGCACCCCACATCGCGCGCACGGTCTGGACGTCGTTGGTCAGTCGCGACATCACGTCGCCGGTCGGATGGTCGCGGTAGTACGCCGGCGACAACGTCATCAGGTGACCGAACAGATTCGAACGCAGGTCGTACTCGGCGGCACGCGCGGCGTTGAAGATCCACACCCGCGACAGGATCCGTGTCAGCCCGGTGGCGACCGCGAACCCGGCGAGCAGCAGCACGAGAAGCACGATGTGGTCGTGGATGCCGCTCGCGACCTGGCCACCCGAGGCCACGTCGATGGAGCGCACGGTGGGATCGGCCTCGGCGCCGATCGCGTCGACAGCGCGCCCCAGGGTCTCGGGGATCCCGAGGTAACAGAGGTTCGTCAGGAGGAGCATCCCGACGCCGCGGGCCATGGCGCCGCGATAGGGCCTGAGGTAACCGAGCGAGCTCGGCATGCCGGCCTTCGTCACGAGACATCACCGAGCACCGCGCGACGATAGCAAGAACGCCGTACCATCGCACCGCCATGCGATGCGCGATCGCTCTCACTGTTGCTGCCATCCTCGCGATGCCGAGCCGAGTCGACGCCGACGAGTCCTACCAGCCACCGGATTTCTTGTCGGCGACACCTCCCCTACCTGCCGATCTGGCGAGGTCCGAGGTCTGGCGACTCCCGCTGTCGGAGGCGATCCGGATCGCGGTCCACGACAACCTCGACGTGGTCCTCGAGCGTCACAGCGTCGAGATCAGCAAGCTCGCGAGGGTGGTCGCACGCGGCGCGTTCGAACCATCGCTCTCCGCTGGCTACCGGCACTCCAACGTGCTGTCGCCACCCTCCACCTCGCAGGAAGGATCGGCGGGGGAGATCTTCGACGCCACCGACGACTCCTGGCAGCTGTCGATCGACCAGCGCCTCCACACCGGGACAAACCTGTCGCTCGCGCTCGACAACGCGCGTGCGAAGTCGAGCCTCGGGACCGCGGTCGAGCCGCTGAACTATCGCTCGACGCTGACGTTCAACATCTCGCAGCCGCTGTTGCGCGGGTTCTCGACCGACCTCGCGATGCCCGAGATCGAGGTGTTGCGCGCGACGATCGCCGACAAGCGCGAACGCGAGCAGCTCGCGATCGCGATCGCGGCGCTGGTCGACAAGACCGAGGGGGCCTACTACCGGGTGCTGCAGTCGCTCTATGGCTACGACCTCGCGAAGCGATCGGAGAAGGCCGCCGCGGACCAGCTGGCGTTGACCCAGCGCCAGATCGACGCCGGCACGCTGCCCCCCTCGGATCTGATCGGAGCCCAGTCGACGCTCGCGCAGCGCCAGCTCGGTGTCGTCGAGGCAGAGGCGACGATCCAGCAGGCGACCGATCAGCTGCGCGCGGTGCTCAACCTCCCGCACGACCAGTGGAAGCGGACGATCCTGCCGACCGACGTCCCGCACTTCACACCCGACACGGCCTCGCTCGACGATGCGATGGCGCTCGCCACGAAGAACCGGCCGGAGCTCGCACAGGCCGTGCTCGATCAGCGGGCCGCCGACCTCGGCGCGCGCAAGGCCGAGAACGATCGGCTACCGCAACTCGACCTCGGTCTCTCGGGCACGCTGTTCGGGCAATCGGGGGCCTATCGCGGAGCGCTCTCGCAGCTCGGCTCCACCGATGCGCGCGGCTGGGCGGTGTTCGTCAACCTGACGTGGGCTCCGCTGCAACGTTCGACCCGTGCCGCCGCCGAGATCGCGCGCGTGCAGCAGCGCCAGACCACGCTCCGCAAGAAGCAGATCCAGCAGACGATCTGGCTCGAGGTCCGCGATGCCGTTCGCAACCAGCAGAGCGCCGAGCGCAAGCTGCTGGCGGCCGCGCGATTTCGCGATCTCGCCGAGCGTTCGCTCGCGATCGAGCAGCGGCGGTTTGTCGACGGGATGACCCAGAACCTCGCCGTCGCACAGCGCCAGGACGCGCTGGCCGCGGCGCGGCTCGCGGAGCTCGATGCGCTGCTGGCCCACTCTCGGGCCGAGACCACGCTCCAGCGCGCGACCGGCCGGCTCCTCGCCGAGCGTCACATCGAGATCGAGTAGCTAGACCTGCGACCAGTCGTCGTCGGGATCGATGGTCTCGAAGTTGACGGTCGGGAGGTCGTTGCGCGAGGGCCGCTCGCGCTCCGCGCGCTCCTGGGCCGCACGGACGAGCCGACCCGCCGACACGGCATCCTGGTCGGGATCCGCGGGCACGATCCCGTGAAGAGTCGCGGCGATAACGTTCGCGAGGTCCTCGGGGCGGCGGCCGCAGCTCACGTGGATGTCGGTCATGGGTGCTTCGATACACCATCTGGCTTCGTGCCGCGGCCTCACAACGCCTGACGTCTGGCCGCGAAACCAGTTCTCGGTTCGGCGGGTTGCGTCATCGAGTATCATTGGTTCGACCTCTGGCGGCGCGGTGACCTCGTTGTACGCTCAGCCGCGATGGCGCCCGTGATCGAGCTGCTCGACGTCGCGCGCTATTACGTGATGGGCGACGAGCGGATCGCAGCGCTCGACGGCGTCAGCTTCTCGGTCGATCACGGCGAGATGGTCGCGATCGTCGGATCGTCGGGATCGGGCAAGTCGACGCTGCTCAACATCCTCGGGTGTCTCGACACACCGTCGCGCGGCGAGTACCGCCTGGACGGACGCGACGTGCAGGGGCTGTCGGACGACGATCGCGCCCGCGCGCGCAACCACAAGATCGGGTTCGTGTTCCAGAGCTTCCAGTTGCTGCACCGGGCGACCGCGCAGAAGAACGTCGCGCTGCCGCTCGTGTACCGCGGGATCCCGGCGCGCGAGCGCAACGCGCTGGCGGCCAAGGCCCTCGGGAAGGTCGGCCTCGGCGCACGCATGGGACACCGCCCGTTCCAGCTCTCCGGCGGACAGCGCCAACGAACAGCGATCGCGCGCGCTCTCGTGACCGAGCCATCGCTCCTGCTTTGCGACGAGCCCACCGGCAACCTCGACTCGGCGACGAGCGAGGACATCATGTCGCTGTTTCACCGTCTCCACGACGAGGGGAACACGATCCTGATCGTCACCCACGAGCCCAAGATCGCGGCGCGTTGCCCGCGGGCGATCCGGATCGCCGACGGCAAGATCGTGGCGGACGGTCCCGGTCGGGAAACCGCCCACGCCGAGGGAGCCGCATGATCCGCGGCTCGTCATCGTCGCTCGACCTCGCTTCCGCGAGCCCCGCCCGCCGTGGCCTCGCGAGAGCACCTCACGTGGGCACCGGGCGCTCGCTCGCGACGTGGTGGGCGCTCGTCGCGCTGGTCGCGATCGGATGCGGGTCCGGTGCGTCGGCGGTGACGGCGGGTGGCGAACACGAGACCCAGACGCTCGCCGAGGGCGACGTCGCCGATCGCGTGCTGCTGACCGGCACGATGGCCGCCGGCGTGGCGGTCACGCTCGACGTGCCGCGGACCGAGGCGTGGCAGCTCACCGTGCGGTGGCTCGCCGAGGACGGCGTGCAGGTCAAGGCCGGCGATCGCGTCGTCGAGTTCGACAACTCGGCGTTCACGACCGGGCTGGTCGAGAAGAAGCTCGCGGTGGTCGACGCGAAGACCGCGCTCGATACGTCACGCCAGGTCGCGGCGGTGTCGGCCGAGGTCAAGAAGCACGAGGTCCAGCAGGCCAAGATCGCGCTCGACAAGGCCACGCTCCTCGCGAGCGTGCCGGCCGATCTGGTGTCGGTGCGCACGGTCCAGGAACGCCGGCTCGAGCTGACGCGTGCCCAGCTCGCGTACAAGAAGGCGCAACAGGATCTCGAGACCGAGCGCAAGGCCAACGCGCTCGAGGCGAAGGTCAAGCAGATCGCGCTCGACAAGGCGAAGCGCACCGTCGAAGCCGCCGAGCGCGCGATCGACGAGCTGGTGCTGCGGGCACCGCGCGATGGCGTGGTGTCGATCGGGGACCATCCGTGGGAGGGCCGCCGGTTCCAGGTCGGTGACACCGTGCAGCCGGGGTTCGCGATGGCGACGTTGCCCGACTTCTCCAAGCCGATGGAGGTCCACGCCGAGCTCTCGGATGTCGACGATGGTCGGATCGCGGTCGGCGCCAAGGGGACGTGCACGCTCGACGCGTACGCCCGCGAGCCGCTGTCGTGCACGGTGACCCAGCTGGCGCCGGTCGCGATCGCGAACAAGCGGACCTCGCTCAGGCGGATGTTCTCCGTCACGCTGTCGATCGCGAAGAGCGATCCGAAGCGGATGCGGCCCGGGATGTCCGTGAAGGTCGAGCTCCGCGGCACGCCGCATCACGGGCTGGTCGCGTCGCGCGGCGCCATCCTCGAGGATCCCGAGACTCACAAGGCCGTGTTGCGGATGGCCGGCGGCGAGCTGCGCGAGGTCGAGCTCGGTGCGTGCGATGCGCAGCGCTGCGTGATCGCACACGGGGCGACGTCCGGCGAGACCGTCGCGATGGGGGGCTCGTGAGGATCGGCCAGCCGATCGTCATGCTCGCGTTCGCGATGCTGGCCAGCGCCTGCGGCGGGCAACGCGCGGAGGAGCTGCAGCTCGTCGACGTCCGGCGTGCCGACCTCGTGATCGGCGTCGAGGTGTCGGGCGAGCTCGCGGCGGTCGACTCGACCGACATCAAGCCTCCGTCGGTCGACAGCTGGAACTTCAAGATCTCGAAGCTGGCACCCGAGGGAACGCAGGTCGGTGCGGGGGACGTGGTGGTCGGGTTCGATACCTCGGAACAGATGCGCGAGCTCGAGACCGTGGCCAACGAGGCCGAGGCCGCGAGCAAGCAGGTCGAGAAGAAGCAGAAGGACATCGTCCTGCAGCAGCGCGAGGACGAGCTGGCGATCGCCAACGCCGAGGCCGCGCTGCGCAAGGCCAAGCTCAAGGCGCAGACTCCCGACGATCTGGTGGCGAGCGTCGACCTCCAGGCGCTCAAGCTCGACGAGCGGGCCTCCGAGATCGCGCTCGAGCTCGCTCGCAATCGGGTGGCGCAGAACCGGCGTTCCAACCAGGCCGAGCTCGCGGCGCTGAGGTCCAAGCTCGAGTACGCGAAGGCACGGCTGGCGCGACTCAAGGACAACGTCGTCAAGATGCAGGTCAAGGCACCGCGCGCCGGCACGGTCGTGTATCCGACGAGCTGGCGCGGCGAGAAGAAGAAGGTCGGTGATTCGGTGTGGCGGATGGAGGCCGTGTTGCAGGTGGTCGGGCTCGACAAGATGATCGGCAAGGGTGAGGTCGACGAGATCGAGATGGCGAAGGTGGTGCCGGAACAACCGGTGTCGCTGCGACTCGATGCGCTCCCCGACGTCCAGCTGCACGGCAAGGTGCGATCGATCGCCCAGAGCGTGCGCGCGAAGAGCAACAACGATCCGAGCCGCGTCGTCGAGATCAAGATCACCCTCGATCCGACGACCGCGCCGCTGCGTCCCGGGATGCGGTTCCGCGGCGAAGTCGAGGTCGAACGCGTGCGGAACGTGGTGCAGGTTCCGGTCGACGCGGTGTTCGTGACGCCGTCGGGGCCGGTCGCGTATCGCGAGCGCGACTCCGGGGTCGAGGAGGTCCCGCTCCAGCTCGGCAAGCGAAGCTCCTCGATGATCGAGGTGACCTCGGGGCTGGTGGCGGGAGATCGAGTGACGCGCGTCGATCCGAGGGGGAACCCGTGAGGCGGTTCGTGAAGCCCCTGATCGTGCTGGCCGTACTCGGCGGCGCGGCATTCGGCGTGATCCATCACCTGCGCGCCGGCACCGGCGAACGCGAGGAGATTCCGACCTACGTCGTCAGCGAACAGCAGCTGGTACGCGAGGTGACCGCCGAAGGCAATCTCCGCGCGGTCAAGGCCACGCCGCTGTTGGTCCCGAAGACCGGGGGAGACTTCGGGCCGATGAAGATCGCGTGGCTCGCGCCCGATGGCTCGAACGTCAAGCAGGGCGACGTCGTGATCAAGTTCGATCGCAGCGACCCCGAGAAGAAGCTCGAGGACGGGCGTGCCGATCTGGCGTCGGCCGACGCGCGGCTCGCCGAGGAACAGATCAAGAGCCGGACCGCCGTGCAGGCGCGCGACGACGATGCCGTGCTCGCGAGCAAGGAGCTCGAGCAGACCCAGAAGTTCCAGTCCAAGGACAAGGAGATCTACTCCCGCCACCAGATCATCGAGTCCGAGATCGACGAGAACCTGGCGCGCGCCAAGAAGGACCACGCCGAGAAGACCAAGAAGATCGAGCGCAGCCTGTCGCGCTCGAAGGCCGCGGTGATCGCGGTCGAGCAACAGAAGGCCAAGTTGACGATCCGCCACGCCGAGAAGGCGCTCGAGAGCATGGAGGTGCGTGCACCGCACGACGGCATCTTCGTGTTGCGACGCGGGTGGCGAGGCGAGCCGCCCAAGGTCGGCGAGCAGATGTGGCCGGGACAGTCGATCGCCGAGATCCCGCTGCTCGATCGCATGGAGGCCGAGGTGTTCGTGCTCGAGATCGACGGCAGCGGGCTCGCCGAGGGGCAACACGTCGAGCTCACGATCGAGGCGCGTCCCGAGATCACGTACAAGGGCAAGATCAAGCTGGTCGACAAGCTCGCCAAGCAGCGGCAGGGCAAGGTGCCCGTGCAGTACTTCGCCGTCGTCGTCCAGCTCGACACCACCGATCCGAAGACGATGAAGCCCGGCCAGCGCGTGCGTGCGCGGCTCTACCTCGACGATCCCGACAACACCAGGCCCGCGCTGGTGGTGCCGCGGCAGGCGATCCTGAGCAAGGACGGCAAGAACCTGGTGTACCGCCGCACCGCGCGCGGTGACTTCGAGCAGATCCCGGTCGATCTCGGTGTCGCGACCTCCGGGCGGGTCGTGGTGAAGAAGGGGCTGTCCGCCGGCGACGAGATCGCGCTGCGCGATCCCACGCGATCGATCGATCAGGCGCTCGGAGCCGGTTCCGCGCCGGCCACGAGCGGCGGTGGGGGCGGGGACGACGAGGACGACGAATGAGACGGATCCTCGACGCCTTCGTCGGTGCACTCGGGAGCCTCGCCGAGCACAAGCTGCGCACCACGCTCACCATGCTCGGCATGATGTTCGGCGTCGGTGCGGTGGTGGCGATGCTGTCGATCGGTGCTGGTGCCGAGCGCGAGGCGCTCGCGCTGATCGAGCGCCTCGGCACGCGCAACGTGGTGATCCGCGCCAAGACCTACAAGACCGAGGAGCTCACCGAGATCCGCAAGAAGTCGCTCGGACTGTCGATGCGCGACGTCGAGGCCCTGCAAGAGGCCGTGCCCGGCGTGTCGTACGCGGCGCCACGCCTCGAGGTCGATCCCTACAAGGTGCTCGCCGCCGGCACCAAGACCGAGGCCAAGGTGTTCGGCGTCAGCCACCGTCACTCGGAGCTGGTGACGTTCCCGCTCGTCGAGGGCCGCACGCTCGATCGCCGCGACGAGCTCCACCACGCGCAGGTCTGCGTGATCGGCGCCGGCGTGCGTCGCGATCTATTCGGCGCCGATCCGGCGCTCGGACACGACGTCAAGATCAACGACGTGTGGTTCGAGGTCGTCGGCGTGCTGGCCAAGGACACCGCGGGGGCGAGCTCCGCCGTGCAGGGCGTGGCCGTGTCGTCGACCGACAGCGAGATCTACCTGCCGTTCACGACCGCCCTCCGCAAGCTCGATCGCGATCCGCTCAAGTCCCCGCTGTCCGAGATCGTGGTCCGGCTCGAGCCCGACGCACCCGCCGGCGAGACCGGCGCCGTGATCGGGACGCTGCTCGATCGCCTCCACGGAGGGACGCGCGACTTCGAGATCGTCGTGCCCGAGGCGTTGCTACGTCACAGTCGCGAGACCCAGCGGCTGTTCAACCTCGTGATGGGCCTGATCGCCGGCATCTCGCTGCTCGTCGGAGGTATCGGCATCATGAACATCATGCTCGCCACGGTGCTCGAGCAGACCCGCGAGATCGGCGTGCGTCGCGCGGTCGGAGCACGGCGCGCGGACATCCGGTTCCAGTTCCTGGTCACCGCCTTCACGCTCGCGATGCTCGGCGGTCTGCTCGGTGTCGCGATGGGTCTCGCGATCGCGCGGATCGTCGCGGCCTACGCGGACTGGCCGACCGTGGTGACGACGTGGTCGGTGGTGCTGTCGCTCGGCGTGTCGGTGGTCGTCGGCGTGGTTTCGGGCCTGTACCCCGCGATGCGCGCGGCGCGGCTCGATCCGATCCAGGCGCTACACGCCGAATGAAGACAAGAACACGTGCTACGCGGCGCGGCGGCCGCCGTGGCCGAGCGCGATCGCCAGCGGCAGCGGCGCGGGTGCGGACTGGCCCTGCTTCTCGACGTCGGCCGCCCACAGGTACAGGCACGTGTAGTAGGCCATCCGCAGGTAGGTCGAGAACGCGACGAACAGCGCGAGCATCGTGCCGCCGACGACGAACGCGATCACCATCGCGGTGACGCCGCTGAATACGGCGACGTCCATGTAGATGACGGCGACGATCAGCAGCATCCACACGAACCCGATCAGGCCGGTCACCATGCGCACGCCGACCTCGCCGATGCCGATCAGGAGGAAGTTGCCCTTGTGGAGCTCGCGGACCCGCCGCATCGCGTCGCCGAAGCCGACATCCTCGATGATGATCGTGGGAAGCAGCAAGAACGACAGGGTCGTCCACACCGCCTCGACGATGCCGGCGACGATGCGGCCGACGATCGAGTCGTTCCTGCGCGCGGCGCGCGCGAACGACTCGACGATCGTCGACACGATCGCGAGGAACACGATCGCGATGAAGTTCTTGCGGGCATCGCGGGCGCCTTCACTCAGACTCGGCGTTCCTCCTTGGAGGTGGACGTCGATCATGTTCACGGTGATGCCGCAGAAGAAGTAGAAGATCAGAAACGATCCGAACGTCGCGATCGCGCCGACCACGGCCCACTGGCCGTCGGACCAATGCGGATCGATCGCCACGAGCACGGCGACCCAGGCCACCCAGTACACGACGCTGATCAGCACCTGGTACACGGAGGGTGCGAGCAGCTTCCTGTTCTCGCCGGCCATGGAGAACGCCGCCTTCATGAACGACCAACCCTTCGACAGACTGTCGCCAAACCCCATGGGAGCGAGTGTACATGCCGCAGGGCCTCGCCGCGGTCGCCCGCCCGTGACCCGCAACAGAGTTTCTAACCCTGCGAGTTAATTGGCGGTTGGCGTTGTGTCCTCACCAACCACCCAGGTAGCATTTCTCGTCTCCTGCGATGGCTGACCTGTCTTCCCTCCTCGCCGTAGTCGAGCACGACCCCGATGACGTACAGGCGCTCGAGGCGCTGGCGGTCTCGGCACACGAAGCGTCCGCGGAGACCCGGAGGCAACGCTTCGCCGCGACGCGCAAGATCCTCGCGGACCGAGGCCGTCCCGACGTGGTGGTGCGCCTGCTCGCGATCGAGATCGCCGCGACCGACGATGTCGATCGCAAGGTCGACCTGTTGCTCGAGAAGGGCATGGTGCTCGACGGCGAGCTCCTCGACGTGCCGGCCGCGCGGGCGGCGTTCGACGAGGTGCTGGCGCTGCGTCCGAACGACACGATGGCCGCCGAAGCGATCGGCGAGCTCGATCTGTCCGCACAGAACTGGCAGAAGTTCGCCGCCAAGTATGTCGAGGAAGCCGAGGGGTCCACGGATCGCAGCCTGGCGACCGGCCTCTACGTGTCGGCGGCCGAGACGTTCGTGCGGTTCTCGCCCGAGTCTCCGGAGGCCGAGAGCTACCTGCGCAAGGCGCTCGACATCGATCCCCGCAACAGCAAGGCCGCGTTTCACCTCACGCACCTGTTCGCTCGCACGGATCGCGGCGCGGACCTGAGGGCGCTGCTCGAGCAACGCGCGGAGGCCGCCGGCACGACCGAGGAGAAGGTGTCGGCGTTGCTCCACCTCGCGAAGCTGGCGCGCGGAGGCAACGATGCCGCGGGCGCCGATCAGATGGTGCGCCGCGTGTTGCAGCTCGATCCGGCCCAACCCCAGGCGTTGCGCGCGGTGGCGGACTCGCTCGCCGAGGCGGAGGACTGGGTTGCGCTGGTCGAGCTGTACCAGAACGCGGTCAAGGCCCGGCGCGGCAGCGACGACGACCTCGGCATGGTGCTGCAGATCGCGATGCTGCTGTGGAAGCACGTCGGCGATCTCGATCAGGCGGAGGAGTACTTCCGCCGCGTTCGTAAGATCGAACCGGGGCACCCGGCGGCACTCGACTTCTATCGCGAGTACTACCCGGCGAAGGGCGAGCACCAGAAGCTGCTCAGGCTGTTGCGCCAGGTCGAGAAGTCACCGCGCGCGCGCAGCAGCAGCGATGCGAGCGCCCAGCTCGGCGTCGAGATCGCGGAGCTCGCCGAGCAACAGAACAATCCCGAGAAGGCGATCGAGGCCTGGAAGCAGCTGCTGCGGAACGACCCGCCCGACGACATCGCCGCCCAGGCGCGGACGGCGCTCGGCCGGCTGTACCGCCGCACGGAGAAGTGGAACGCGCTGCTCGACCTGATGAAGGACGAGATCGATCGCACGCCGGATGACGACGTCGCCGGCAAGGTCGCCAAGCTCCACGACGTGGTCGAGATCTATCGCGACAAGTTGCGGCTCGACGTGATGGTGATCAACACCTACAACGCGATCCTCAAGATCGATCCGGACAACCGGCGAGCGACCGACGAGCTGGCATCGAAGTTCCGCGCGCTCGGACGCTGGAACGATCTGATCGCGGTGCTGACGCGCAAGAGCGAGGCACCCGACCTGTCGAACCTCGAGCGCGTGACGCTGCTGCGCGAGATCGCGGATCTGTGGTCGGAGCGGTTCGGTAACTTCGCCAACGCGATCCGTCCGCTCGAGAGGATCCTCGAGCTATCGCCGGGGTCGGCGGACTTCGGCACGGCGTTGACCCAGCTCAAGGAGATCTATACGAAGCGCCGCCAGTGGCGTGCGCTGATCGACGTGCTCGGACGCGAGGCCAGCGTGCTGCCGCCCGGCGACAAGCGTCACAAGCAGGCCGAGATGGCGCGACTCGCCTCGGACCGACTGGGTGACACGCGGCTCGCGATCGAGATCAACAACGCGATCCTGTCCGAGCACGGTCCCGACCAGGCCGAGACGCTCGCGAGCCTGGCCTCGCTCTACGATCGCGAGAAGCGCTGGCTCGCGCTCGCGGAGATCCTGCATCGTCAGGTCAAGACGGCGTCGAATCGCGAGGCGATCGCGCTGTACGAGAAGCTGGGGCAGGTCTACGCCGATCGTCTGTCGGCACCGCAGGCGGCCGCCGAGGCGTGGCAGGAGATCCTGAACCTCGAGCCGAGCCACGCGCGAGCGCTGCGCACGTTGCGCGAGCTGTACGCGACGGCGGGAGACTTCGCGGGGCTCGAGCGGCTCTACAAGCAGCTCGGCCAGGAAGACGATCTGGTCGACGCGCTCCTCGGGATTGCAGATCGGCTCGACGTCAAGGCGCAGCGACTGCCGCTGGTGGAGCGCGCGGCACAGCTGGCCCAGCAACAAGCCGAGGCGATCGCGGAAACGGGTGCGAACCCGGGAACGGGTGCGGAGGGCGACGCCACACCGACCGCGATTCCGACGGAGCTGTCGTCGGGGCCGCTCCGGTCGTCGCGGCGGTATCGCACCGGCGTCGGCGATAGTCCGGCGGAGCAGGCGCTCGATCGTGCACGCCAGGTGTGGGAGCGCGTGCTCGCGGTCGAGTCGCAACACGTCGGAGCGGCGTCGGCACTGGCGCCGATCTACGAGAAGCAAGAGAAGTGGGCCAAGCTGATCACGGTGCTCGAGATCGAGATCGGAGGCGCCGCCGACACGCCGTCGAAGCTCGCCAAGCTCGCGCAGATTCGCCGGCTGTGCGAGGACCGACTGACGTCGAGGACGCTCGCGTTCACGTGGACGTTGCGCGCGTTCGAGCTCGACCCCGAGAGCGAGGAGCTGTTCGCCGACGTGCTGCGACTCGCGCACGAGCCCGAGCAGTGGAGCGATGTCGCGACCGCGTTCGAGAAGCGCGCGATCGGTGACCATCCCGTCGAGGTCAAGCTTCGCCTGTTCCGCGAGCTGGCGAAGATCGCGAGCCGCCGGCTGTCCGATCCCGAACGCGCGCGCACCTACCACCGGCAGGTGCTGGCACTCGCGCCGGAAGACCGCGAGGCCGAGCAGCATCTCGAGGAGATCTCGATCCAGCTCGCCGACTGGCCGGAGCTTTTGGCGTCGTACCGCCGCCGGGCGACGCGCGAGCAGGATCCCACGGAGCGCGCCTCGCTGCTGATCGAGATCGCGTCGCTGCAAGAGGAGAAGCTGGTCGATCTCGACGGCGCCGCGGCGACCTATCACGAGGCGCTGCGGACGCTGCCCAACCAGCTGCGCGCGCTCCGCGCACTCTCGCGGATCGAAGAGGCGCGAGGCGATTGGGAGTCGCTGGTCGAGGTCCTCGCCGCCGAGCTCGAGCAGATCGCCGATCCGGAAGCGCGGTTCGACATGGTGATGCGGATCGGCGGCATCGAGGAAGTCCAGCTCGAGCGCGCACCGCGAGCGCTCGTGCGGTATCGCGAGGCCCTCGCGATTCCGCCCAGCGTCGCGCGTGGCGCGACGGCGAAGGATGTCCGCCCCGAGCCGGTCAACGCGATCGCGCGGATCGTGCTCGGTGACAAGCTCGAGCCGGCACAGCGTATCGAGGCGGCGCGGCTGATCCTTCCGAACCTCGACGTGTCCGAACACCAGGCACGCATCATCGAGATCCTTCGCAACGGCGAGGACACCGGTGCCGCCGAGCGGATCGAGCTCGATCGCCGGCTGATGCGCCTGTATCACAACGAGCTCGGCGATCCCGCCGCGGCGTGGACGGTGGGCCTACGCATCGTCGGCGCGGAGCCGTCGGATGCGGAGACGCGCGCGGGGCTCACCGCGCTCGCCGCCCAGCTCGGGCGCGATGGCGAGTGGGCTCAGCACCTCGGTGCCGCGCTGGCGGCGCTCAAGGAAGCCAACCAGCTCCACGATGTTCGTCAGGTCGCGACGGAGCTCGCACGCGTGGCCGGAGAGCGCCTCGCCGACGCGGCGACCGCCGAGCGCGCGTGGCAGACGGTGCTATCCGTCGAGCCCGAAGCCGCGGACGCGTTCGAAGCGCTGACCGCGATGTTCCGCGCCGACGCGCGGTGGACCGATCTGCGCGGATTGCTCGAGCGCCGGGTCGAGGTCACGCTCGACGACACGGTTCGTCGTGCGGTCCTGCTCGAGCTGGCGGCGCTCGAGGAGGACGTGCTCGGGCAGCCCGCGTTCGCGATGAACGCCCACCGTCGCGTACTCGAGCTCGACGCCGCCTACGTGCCGTCGTATCAGGCGCTCGATCGGCTGTACACGACCGCCGGGCAGTGGTCCGAGCTCGAGGGACTCCTGGCCACGCAGGTCGACCACGCGAACACCTCGCGCGAGGTGGTCGAGCTCGAGTATCGCCGCGCCGAGCTGTTCGCCAACCGGCTCGGCGATCACGCGCGCGCGGTCGAGCTCCTCGACGACGTGATCAACCGGATGCGCACCCACGCCGGTGCGCGGACCTTGCTCGAACAGATGCTGCGCGGATCGGGCGAATCGAGCGACATCACGCTGCGGGTCGCCAAGCTGCTCGAGCCGCTGTATCTCGACGACAAGCAATGGAAGGACTTGGTCCACGTGTTGCGAGCGCAGCGCACGGTGGCCGCGGGCACCGAGGCGGTCGAGCTGCTCAGCCGGATCGCGACGATCGAGGAGACCGAGCTCGGTCAGCCACGCGAGGCGTTCGACGCGTGGGTCGAGGTGCTCCGGCTCGACCCGACGCACGAACGGGCGCGTAGCGAGATCTCGCGGCTCGCGCAGTCACTGCAGCGGTGGCCCGAGGCGACGGCTGCGCTCGAGGCCGCATCCGAAGCGGCACCGCCGGGCGACGTCACCACCCGAGGCGCGCTGCTCGGCGAGCTCGCGGTCTACTACGACACGCAGCTCAACGATGCGCCGCGCGCGATCGCGGCGTACCGCCGCCTCCTCGAGAGCGATCCGTCGAACCCGGTCGCCGTGCGCAAGGCCGGCACCGCGCTGGCGAGGCTCTACGAGGATGCGAAGGACCACGGCGAGCTCCGCGGCGTGATGCGCAAGCTCGCGGAGTGGGCGGAGGAACCCGACGAGCGCCGGGCGTTGCTGGCGCGCGTCGCCTCGCTCGAGGAGAACGAGCTCGGCGAGCGCGATGCGGCGATCCTGACCTGGCGCGACGTGCTCGCCGATCATCCGACCGATGCCGGTGCGCTCAACGCGCTCGAGCGGCTGTACGAGTCCGGGCAGAAGTGGCGCGATCTGATCGAGATCCTGCATCGCAAGGTCGAGGTCGCGACCGCGGGAGAGACGACGTCCGCCACGATCGACGAGGCCAAGGGACTCCTCGCGCGGATCGCGCACATCCACGAGCACCAGCTCTCCGAGTCCGAGGACGCGATCAGCGCGTACCTCGAGATCCTCGATCGCGATCCCAACGATCGCTACGCGCTCGGCGAGCTCGCGCGGCTGTATCGCGCGGCCGAGCGCCACGCCGATCTGCTCGACATCCTCGAGCGCCAGATCGCCATGGCGCCGGGCGCCGCGGAGAACCTGCCGTCGCGCATCGAGGTCGCGCGCCTGCTGGCGGGCCCGCTGGTGCGGCCGTACCTCGCGCTCGACAAGTGGAAGGACGTGCTGCAGGAGGCGCCGACGCAGCCCGATGCGCTCGCTGCCGTCGAGGCCGCGCTCGCCGATTTCGATCTGCGCACGCTCGCAGCCGACATCTTGCGACCGGTCTACGGAGCGACCGCCGAGCACGACAAGTTGGCGCAGCTCCAGATGCGGGCCGCAGAGTGGGCCGACGATCCGGCGACCAAGCTGCGGCTGCTCGGCGAGGTCGTGCGTCTGCGCGAGTTCCAGCTCGGAGACAAGGCCGGTGCGTTCGCGGCGCAGCTCGAGGCGCTGCGCCATGCGGCGGCCGAGCCCGAGCTCATGCAGGTGGTGTCCGACGCCGAACGGCTGGCCGGCGAGCTCGGTCGCGAGGGCGACCTGATCGAGATCTATCGCGAGGTCGCGCCGAACGTGCTCGACGCCGACATCCAGCGGCGCCTGTATCTCGATGTCGCCGATCTGTCGCGCGCGGTGCGTCAGGATCTCGAGCTCGCGCGCGAGTACTACCAGAAGGTGCTCGACGCGCAGCCCGACGATCGGCGCGCGCTCGCGGCGCTCGACAGCATCTATCGCCAGATCGGCGATGACGATCGTCTGGTCGAGGTCCTGCTGCGGCAGGCCGACGTCGCGGGCGCCGACATCTACGATCGGGTCGGCGCGCTGGTCGAGGCCGCCGGCCTGTACGCCACGCTGGAGCGCCCCGACGACGCGATCGCGACCTGGGAGCAGGTGCTCGCGGTGGCGCCGGAGCGCCGCGACGCGATGGAAGCGCTCGAGGCCCTGTATCGAGCGCAGGGGAGGTGGCCGGATGTCGTCGATCTGTACGAGCGGCGGCTCGGGTTCGCGACCACGATCGACGAAGCGGTCACGCTGCGGGTCGCGCTCGGCGAGATCCACGAGCGGGAGCTGCGCGACTTCGAGACCGCGATCGACAACTACAGCGCCGCGCTGTCGGGCGATCAGCACCACCAGCAGGCGCTGGCGGCGGTCGAACGCTACCTGATCGATCCCGACCTGCGTGTGGTCGCCGCCGAGGTGCTCGAGCCGATCTACGTCGGGCAACACCGGTGGACCGATCTGATCCGGGTCTACGGTGCGCGGCTCGAGAGCGCCACCGATCCGACCGAACGTCATCGACTCACGAGATTCGTGGCGCGGCTGTACGAGGAACAGCTCGAGGACTTCAAGCAGGCGAGCGAGTGGTACGCGAAGGTGTTCCGCGAAGCACCCGACGATCAGAGCATCCGCGATCAGCTGCAGCGGCTGGCGTCGATGATCGACAACTGGGAGTTCGTCGCCACGACCTACCAGGGGTACCTCGATGACGAGGCCGGCGACTCGCCCGAGATTCGCGAGATCGCGATCGCGGCGGCCACGATCTACGACCGGCGGCTCGGGGACGTCGACCGCGCGTTCAAGGCCTATCGCCGCGCGCTGGCGATCATCTCCGACGACGCGATCCCCGACGAGCGCGAGCTCGTGCGCCGGCTCGAGGACCTGCTGTCGCGGGCCGAGCGGTGGGCGGATCTGGTCACGATCTACGAGGACGTGATCGCGCGCGGCGACGAGGCTCTCCGTCTCGAGGCGCTGGTCAAGCGAGCCCGCATGCTCGAGCAGGGAGTCGGCGACATCGAACGCGCGATCGAGGGTTGGCGCGATACCGTGCTCGCGACCGAGGACGGAGGCGAACCCGCGATCGAGCTCGCGTATCGCGAGGCCGTACAGGAGCTCGAGCGGCTGTACCGCTCGCGCGAACAGTGGCGCGACCTCGTCGACCTGCTGGAGTCGCGGCTGGTCCGCGCGGCGTCCCATCCGGCCACCGCGAGCGAGCCGGCCGAGCTTCGGCTTACCCTCGCCGACGTTCACGAGACCCAGCTCGCGGATGTTCCGGCCGCGATCGATCAATACGAGCAGGTGATCGAGGGCGTGGTGTTGTGGGAGCGCGCGGTGGCCGCGCTCGAGCGCCTGGTCGTTCACGAGGCGTATCGCGAGCGGATCGCCGAGCTTCTCGAGCCGGTGTATCGCCAGCAGGACTGGTGGCAGAAGCTGGTGGTGATCCTCGACGCCAAGCTCGACTACATCCGCGACCCGTTCGACCAGGTGGCCGCGCTCCACGAGATCGCGACCATCCACGAGGATCGTGGTGGCGCGCTCGATCTCGCCCTCGCAGCCCTCGCGCGGGCGTGGCGGATCGACGTCGCCGACGAGAACAGCCTCGACATGTTGCTGTCGCTCGCCGACAAGCTCGAGGCGTGGGACGACACGGTGGCGACGATCGAGGGCGGTGCCACCGCCACGCAGGATCCGGATCTGGCTGCCGCGCTGTGGGCGCGTGCCGCCGAGATCCACGAGGCCCATCGCAACGATCTGCCGCGTGCGATCGCCGCGTGGCGCAAGGTCGACGAGGTGCGGCCCGACGACGTGGTCGCGCTCGCCGCACTCGACCGGTTGCTCGCCCTCGAGAGCCGGACGGCAGAGCTCGTCACCGTGGTGGCTCGCCGCGCCGAGCTCACCGAGGACGCCAGCGTCCGGTTGGTGCTGCTGCACCGCGTGGCCGCGCTGTACGAGGAGGTCCTCGACGATCGCGACAAGGCGATCGAGGCCTACAACAACGTGCTGCGCGTCGACGATGCCGACGGCACGGCGCTCGATGCCCTGGAGCGACTCTATCGACAAGCTCTCGCCGCGTCGCCCAACCCCGATGTCGCTCGCGACCTGGTGCAGACCCTCGAGCGCAAGATCGAGGTGTCGACCGACGTCGCGGCGCGCCAGGACCTGCGGCACGCCGCTGCCACGGTCTACGAGGAGCACCTGTCCGACATCTACCAGGCGATCGGTCATCTGGTCGCCGTGCTCGACGACGACGCTGGCGAGCCACGCGCGCTGGCCGAGCTCGATCGGATCTACGCGCGCGAGAAGATGTGGCCCGAGTTGCTCGACATCGTCGATCGCCGGGCGCTACTCGCCGCCGCCGCGACCGATCGAGCCGACCTCGCGTTCCGCGCCGCCCATCTGGTCGAGCACGAGCTCGTCGATCCGGACGCCGCGATCCCGCGCTACGGCGCCGTGCTCGGCGTGTTGTCGTCTCACGAGGGGGCGCGTGGGGCACTCGAAGGGTTGCTCGCGAACGATTCGTTCGTCGAGCTGGCGTCGCCGATCCTCGAGCGCGTGTATCGCGCCGACGGTGATGCCGCCGGGCTGGTCCGCGTCTACGAGCGGCGGATCGCGGCTTCGCCGACCAGCGATCACGAAACCAACTGGCGCGCGCTCGCCGAGGTCCAGGAGCAGCTGGCGCGCGATCCCGCCGCCGCCTTCGCGGTGTGGTCCCGCGCGATCGCCGCGATGCCGGATCGGGTCGAGCTCCTCGAGCCGCTCGGACGGCTCGCAGAGGGTGACGCGACCGGTGCGCTGTGGCGCGACTTCGCGGTGCGGCTCGACCAGTTGCTCGGCGAGGCTCTGTCGTCGGATGTCGAGCAGGCGTATGCGATGCGCCTCGGTCAGATCGGCGAGGATCGCCTCGGCGATCTCGACGCCGCGGCACGTGCCTACGAACGCGCCTCCGCCGGGCCCGACCCGCGCCCCGCGCTGGCGGCACTCGAGCGCGTGCTCGCGAAGAGCGATCGCTGGTCCGAGCTCGCGGGTGTGCTGCGCCGCGAGGCCGACGTCGCCGACTCCGATACCCAGATCACCGAGTACCTGTTCCGGCTCGGCGACCTCTTCGAGTCCACGCTGTCCGATGCCGCGTCCGCGGTGAACACCTATCGCGAGGTGCTGAGCATCGCGCCGCTGCACGTCGGAGCGCGCGCCGCGCTCGAGCGCATGCTCGAGGCCGCGACCGACCAGCGCGCACAGATCGTCGAGATCCTCGAGCCGCTGTTCGAGAGCGATGGTGATGCCGCGCGGCTGATCGCGGTGCTCGAGGCGCGGATCGCGCTCACGCCGGATCCGATCGACCGTGCGGGGCTGCTGTCGCGGATCGCCGACCTCGCCGAGAACCAGCTCGGCAACCACGCGCGCGCGCTCGAAGCCACGTTGCGCTGGCTCGCGGTCGATCCGGCGTCGGGGCAGGCGCTCAACGAGACCGATCGGCTCGCGGAGCGCCTCGGGCAGTGGCCCGAGGTCGCGTCCAGGATCGCCGAGATCGCGGCGGCACCCGAGGCCGCGGATCGCGACACCGAGGTCCAGGTGCTGCTGCTGACGTTCCTCGGCCGGATCCAGCGCAAGCGCCTGGGGCAGCTCGACGACGCGGCGGCGTCGTATCGCGCCGCGCTCGTTCTCGACCCGGGGTCGCTGATCGCGATCGACGATCTGATCAAGATCCTGAGACAGAAGGGCGAGGCGGGTGCGCTCGCCGAGGTGCTACGCCAGCGCGCGCGCGCGGTGCTCGAGCTTCCCGAGAAGCGCGCGGCGTACTCCGAGATCGCGTTGATCTGCGAGCGTGCGGGTGACCGCGCCGGAGCGATCGCCGCGTGGCGCGAGTACCTCGACCAGGACGACACCGATCGCGACGCCGTGTTCGAGCTCGCACATCTGTATCGCGCGGCCGAGGACAAGCCCGCATTGATCGAGGCCCTGCAGCACGCGGCACGGCTCGGGGGACCGCTCGAGGAAGAGAAGAAGCTGCGGGTCGAGATCGCGCAACTCGAGTCCGACACGCCGCGCGCGGTCGCCGCGTGGCAGGCGGTCCTCGACCTCGATCCCGAGGATCTGTCGGCGCTCGGCGCGCTCGAGCAGGCGTACGCCAAGGCCGGGGACTGGATCGCGGTCGGCGACATGCAGTCGCGCCGGCTCGCGCTCGCCAACTCGGACTGGGATCGCGTCGCGATCCACGCCGAGATCGCGAAGATCGCCGAGGAGAAACGAGACTCGATCGACGACGCGATCGCGGCATGGTTCGCCGCGCTCGACATCGACAACTCGCACGTGCCGGCATTCGCGAACCTCGAGCGCCTCCTCGCGGCGGCCGAGCGGTGGCACGACCTCGTCGATCTCCTCGAGCGTCATGCCGAGCTCCACGCCGCGGCAGGCGACGCCAAGGCCGAGCTCGCCGCGCTCGCGCGTGCGGCCGACGTGTGGGAGAGCAAGCTCGACAACCCCGACGCCGCCGGCGAGATCCTCGAGAAGATCCTGAAGCGCGAGCCCGAATCGGTGGCGGCGCTGACCCGTCTATCCAGGATCTACGAGCGCGCGGGCGACTGGGACAAGTGCAAGGCCACGCTCGAGCAGGCCCTCAAGATCATCTCGGCGCAGCCACCCGGATCCGACGCCGCCGATCTGTTCTTCCGGCTCGGCGAGGTCGCGCGACTGGGCGACGCCGACGATGCCACTGCGGTGCTGCACTTCCAGCAGGCACTCAAGAACGATCCGGCGCACGCAGCCGCGATCGCGGCACTCGAGAAGCTCGCGCGCGAGCGTCGCGACAACACGCTGCTCGCGGACATGTTGAAGCGCCGGGTCGCGACCGCGACCAAGCCCGACGAACGGGTCGCGCTGCTGGTCGAGATCGCCGAGCTCGAGCGCAAGGCCGGCCGCCCCGAGTCGGCGCTCGAGGCGCTCGAGCAGGCTCGCGATCACACGCCCGACGACGCGCGCGTGCTCGCACCGCTCGCGGATCTGTACTTCGCCACCGACCAGCTCGATGCCGCGGCGCCGATCTACGATCAGCTCGCGCAGGACGCGAAGGCGGCGCGCCGGATGAAGGACGTCGCCCGGTTCCGCCAGCGGCAGGGCGGCATCCTCGAGGCGCGCGGCGATCGCGCAGCGGCGCTGACCGCCTACGAGGAAGCGCTGCGCGTCAACCCGACCGACGTCACGACGATGACCGGGCTGGGTCGGCTGTACTTCGCCGCGGCGGACTGGGAGAAGGCCCGGCGGATCTACCAGTCGCTCGTGTTGCAGAACATCGACGAGGACGCGGGTGTCACCAAGGGCGAGGTGTACCTCGCGCTCGGCACGATCCACCTCCAGCTCGGCCAGCCGCCGAAGGCCAAGAGCATGTTCCAGCGCGGCCTCGAGATCGAACCGCACAATCCCAAGCTCCGAGAAGCGCTGTCGTCGCTGACGTCGTGACGGTAGCGTGCGGGCATGACGAGCGCGCAGGAACACGGTGCGGGAATGAGTGACGAGACCTCCGCGGAATCGCTCGAACCCGCCCGCCAGCGGCACATCCCGTGGGTCACGATCGCGTTCGCCGCGACCAACATCTTGGTGTTCGGCTGGCAGATCGCGGCCGGCGCCGATCCGCTGTCTCCGACCCCGCAGTGGCTGACCGATCACGGCGGCAACCTCGGCCCGTTGACCCTCGGCGGCGGCGAGACCTGGCGCCTGCTGTCGTCGATGTTCCTCCACGTCGGCCTGCTCCACATCGCGATGAACATGGTCGGCCTCATCGATGGCGGACGCCACGTCGAGCGAATGTACGGCCGTGCCGGGTTCTTCGCGCTGTACCTGGTGTCCGGACTCGGCGGCGGCTTGGCCAGCGCGCTGCGGTCGACCAACGTGGTCTCCGCCGGGGCGTCGGGCGCGATCTTCGGCGTGTTCGGCGCGTTCGGCGCGTTCCTGTTCCTGCACCGCCATCGCCTCGATACCCAGCAGGTGGCACGTCAGGCGCGCGGCCTGATGATCTTCCTCGCGTACAACCTGTACTTCGGGCTCACGGCCAAGGGCATCGACATGCTCGCCCACATCGGTGGGCTGGCCGTCGGGTTCGGCTGCGGCATCGCGCTCGAGATCGGGACAAACGAGGCGCCGTCGACGCTGCGTCGCGCGATCCTGGTCGGCGTGATCGGCACCGCCGCGATCATCGGCGCTGCGCGCGTGGTGCCGAGCCCGACCAACCAGCTGCAGGACGCGCTCGCCGACTTCGGCAAGATCGAGGGCCCCGTCAACACGCGCTTCAAGGCCATCATCGACAAGGGCGGCTCGGCGAGTGACGAGTCTTTGGGGGCGGAGCTCGATCGCGACGTGATCGCACCGTGGCACGAGGGTCGTCTCGCGTTCGAGCGCGACGCGGGATCGAGCTCGATGGCGACCAAGATCGATGGTTACCTGCGCGCTCGAGAAGAAGCGTGGCGCAAGATGTCGCGCGCGCTGCACTCGAGCGACAGCACGCTCCTCGTGCAGTCGATGCACGATCTCGATGCCACGAACCAGATGCTCGACGCGATCAACGATCAGTAGCTAGCGCGGTGTGACCGCGCCTGCTCGCTCGGCGGCTGCGCCGCCTCGAGACGGGCTCGAGCACTCCGGGCGAGGTCACGCCACGGGCAGCCAACGCACCAGGGCCACGATCGCCGACAGCTCCGACTGCGTCCCTATGTCGTCGCTGCCCCACGACTTCGTGCAGAGCGCACGCCCGCGCTGTGGACTTGTGGATGGCGCCGGAGGCCCGGCACCCGCCGATCCCGCCGATCGCAGTGGCGCCACCCACAAGGCCCTCAGCGCCTGACGCGAGCGCCGGCGCTTCGTTGGAAGAATCTTTCCACCACGGCCGACCACGCTGCGGGAGGCAACCGCCCTTGTAATCGATGCACCAGACGTCATTGGGGTCGTCGCGGTCGCACAAGTCCACAGCGCGGGCGTGCGCTCTGCACGGAGTCGTGTGCAGCAACGATGCAGTGGTGCAGCGCCGGTAGACGAGCCACGGAGGGCGTCAATCCGGCTAGCGACCGCAACGGGCGAGGGCGCGCTTGGCGGCGATCGATGCCCGGCTGTCGGAGCGCGCCAGCACCTCGAGCTTGTGGCGGGCAGACGCCGGACACGCCGGCCCGAGCTCGCCGAGGGCGAGCACCGCCGCGGTCACGAGATCCGGGAAGGCCTCGTCGTCGATCGCGCTCAGCAGCACGCGCGCGGCGCCGGCCGGACGCATGAGCCCGAGCGTCGGCGCGGCGGCGATCGCGAGCTGCAGCGCATCGTTACTCTCGAGCGCCGCGCCGTGCCAGCGCGCGAACTGCTGCACCAGATCGCCGGCGAGCTCGCGATCCTCGAGCTGGACCACGAGCCCGACCGCGTGCTCGCGGAGCTCGAGCGGGTGCTTGTCGCTGTTCCACACGAACGGCAACAGCTCGTGGATGCCGGCGGCCTTGCACTGGACCAGCGCGACCAGCGCGTCGTGGCGCACCGCGAGGGTCTTGTCGCGCGACACCGCCTCGAACAGCGCGCGCGCCGGACCGGGACGCTGGCAGCGCGTGCCGAGGGCGGAGGCCGCGCGGCGCCGGACCTCGGGCCACGCATCGGTCATCGCGTTCACGATCACGCGATCGATCCCGTTGGGACCGTCGCCGAGGTGCCACGGTCCCGCGGGGTCGTGGTCGGTGCTCGCGAGCGCGGCGAGGGCGGCGAGGCGCACGCCCGGATCGCGATCGCGGGCGCCGGCGATCACGAGCGGCGTGGCCTCGGGACGTGCCGCAGAGGCCACGCCCTGGATCGCGACCTGGCGCAGGGCGGCCGACGTCGCGTCGTCGGGAAGTGCGTGAAGCACCTCGGCGAGCGTCGCGAGCGCCTCGGGGTTACCGAGCGTGGCGATGCCGTCGACCAGACGATAGCGGCGATCGTAGTCGGTCGCGTTGGGAAGCGCCGACAGCATCGCCGCGACGACCGCGGCGCGCTGGTTCGGTTGCGTGCGGACGGCGCGGGTCGCGGCGCGCCACACGTCGCCCGCGGCAGACGCGGACGACTCGGCGAGCGCGGTCTGCACCAGCTGGTTCGCCGGGGCCAGCGCCAGGCGCTCGATCACCTTCTTGCGGAGCGCGCGCGGCCCCTTGCCGGCGAGTCCGACCAAGGCCGTCATGCCGTCGCCCGTCGGCACCAGCTGGTGCGCGGCCTCGATCCGCGCGGCGAGCGCGACGCCACCGCGGCCGGCGAGGTCGGCGAGCGCGGCACGCTGTCCGTTCGCGCCGAGCGCATGGATGACGTCGATCAGATCGCGATCGCGCACCCATCCCTCGGACGCGGCCCGCGCGAGGCTGGTGGCGGCCGACGGGTCGACGATCTTGGCGAGCGCCTTGATCAACCGACGGCGTGCACCCGCATCCGTGCTGGCCGCGAGCTGCGCGTCGATCGCGGCGACCGCGGCGGCACCGCGGCGGGCGAGGGCGGCGGCGGCGGCCGTGGTGTCGCCATCTCCCTCCGCGACGATCCGCGCGAGCGTGGTCTCGCCACCGAGGGAACGTTCGCCCTCGGCGTAGACGCCGAGCTCGGCGATCGAGGTCGGCCCGCGACCCTGCACGCTCTCGATCACGACGGTCACGCAGTCGCCCGCCTCGGGCGGCAGGTCGACGACGTACGCCGCCCCGAGCGGCTCGTTGGCCGACATGGGAACCTCGACGCGCCACGCGCCGTGCGGGGTCGCGATCGCGATCCAGTGCGGTCGCGCGACCGCGCGCATCCGGCGCAGCGATCGCGGATCGCCGGGCACGATGCGGAGCTGCCGTGCGTGTTGTTTGTCGACGCGCGCGCGAAACGTGAAGAACTGCCCCTCGGCACCACTCGCGAGGTCCTCGCGCCACTGGGTCGCGAGCTTGCCGTCGTCGAGCTCGTGCGGGATCCCGAGCTCGCCGGCGTTCGACGTGCCGACCTGGTGCGACGCCGCCTTGGCCTGGAACACGAGCGGCTCGGGAGCCGGATCGCGATCGAGGCGCGCGGTCAGGATCGGCGCGCTCGCGGGGACGCCCGTCGGGATGCGATCGAGCTTCTCGAACGCGGCGCCGCGCAGCTTCTCGGCGAACAGGTACGCCGGGGTGGCGTCGCAACGACGGACGTCGAACCGGCTCTGGTACCGCAACACGCCCGCGGGCGTGGCATCGACCTCGACGCCGTATTCGCCGTCGAGCCCGACCGGCCCGAGTGCGAACTTCGTCACCACGTACCAGCTCGTCGTGTGCCCCACGACCACACCCTCGCGGCGGTTTCCGAGATCGACATCGACGACGAGCTGGGTGGTCTTGCCCGAGCCGGCGATCGCGATCCGCGCGGCTCTGGCCGCCTTCGCGACCTTGAGGTCGGCGCGCGCGCCATCGCGGATGTGAAGCACACCGTCGGCCGTGAGCTCGGCCGCCCCGATCGATCCGTTGCCGTCGAGGTCGCCGCGGATCGACGCGATCGGGCCGGGCGCAGCATTTGCGCTACCGCCCGCGACGACACCCGCGAGCAAGATCCCCGACATCAGGCGCATCGCCGCGAGCCTAGCAGCATCTTCGCGTCCCACCACCGCTGGACACCGCGGGGACTCGCCGATTGCGGGCGTGAACCTCGCACGATGCAGGGCGCTGGACGACGGCCGCGGTGGTAGCCTGATGGCATGCGGACGGTACTCCTCGTGCTGGTCGTCGTCGGAGGTTGTGGGGACCCCGTGCTCAAGAACGCGCCCCGTCCCAACCCCAGCACGGTGGCGGGTGCCGCCGCGGCCGTGGCGGGGGCGGCCACGCTCGCCGATCCCAAGGGTCAGGCCGCGCGGGCCGAGTCCCAGCACCAGAGCGACCGTGGCCCCAAGGAGCAGAAGTCGGGGCCGAGCGTGCCCCCCGACGTGCTCGATCGACTCGACGACAAGCAACAGAAGCAGCCTGCCCCGGGCTCGAACGCGGGCACGCGCCCAACCGACGACGACAAGGCCGACAAGGCCGACAAGGCCAAGAAGGCCGACAAGGCCGAAAAGGCCGACAAGGCACAAGGCCGAAGGCCAAGACGACAAAGGCCAAGAAGGACGACAAGGCCAAGAAGCCCGACGGCAAGACGCACATTCTCGACGGCATCTGCGATCCGCACGATCCGCTGTGCCGCTCGAACTGACCCCTGGCCTCCCGACGCACGCGTTTTTTAGCAACCTGCTAGGGTGCGCGCCGTGTTCGCACCGTCCGACTACGCGTTCGATCTGCCGCCCGAGCTGATCGCGCAACATCCGACGCGCGAGCGCGATGCGTCGCGGCTCCTCCATGTCGGAACCGACGGCGCGCTCGAGGACCTCGCGTTTCCCGACGTCGTCGACCGCCTGCCGCCCGACGCGATCCTGATCGTCAACGACACCCGCGTGTTGCCCGCACGCGTGCTCGCGACCAAGCCGACCGGCGGGAACGTCGAGCTGTTGTTCCTCGAGCGTGACGATCGGATCGCCGCGCCGCCGAACACCGAGGCGTGGCGATGCCTGGCGCGAGCGCGCCGTCCTTTGCGCGCGGGGCAGGTGCTGAACGTCGGCGGGGCCGAGATCGCGATCCTCGAGGGGCGCGCCGCGGCGGACGCCGATGCACCCGGCTCGATCGTCGTCGCCGTACCGGGCGACGCGCTCGCGTTCCTCGAGGCCCATGGCCACGTGCCGTTGCCGCCGTACATCGAGCGCGCCGACGACGCCGCGGACCGCGAGCGCTACCAGACGATGTTCGCGCGCGTCCCCGGTGCCGTGGCCGCGCCGACCGCCGGACTGCACATGACCCCGGCGATCGCCGAGACCATGCGCGCCCGCGGCATCGAGCTCGCGTCGGTGACCCTCCACGTCGGCTGGGGAACATTCCAGCCGATCCGCGTCGACGACGTTCGCCAGCACCACATGCACCGCGAGCTGTACTCGATCCCTGCCGCGACGGCCGCGCTGGTCGCCACCGGGCGCCCGGTGGTCGCGCTCGGCACCACGACGTTGCGCGCGCTCGAGTCGGCGGCGGTCGCCCCCCACGCGATCTCCGAAGGTCCGGGCTCCACCGAGCTGTTCGTGTATCCGGGCTCCGGGCACCAGTGGCGCGTGGTCGATCACCTGATCACCAACTTCCACCTCCCGGAATCGACGCTGCTCATGCTGGTGGCGGCGTTTGCCAACACCGAGCGCGTGATGGCCGCGTATCGCCACGCGGTCGCCGCGCGCTACCGGTTCTTCAGCTACGGCGACGCGATGCTGCTGCACCGCGCGGCGTGACCGGCGCACGCGATGTGTTAGATCCCCCGGCTCATGCGGTTCGACCTGCCGACGCCCGGGTTCTCGTTCGAGCTGATCGCGACGCTCGGGCACGCGCGCGCCGGCATCCTGCACACGCCGCGCGGTGACATCCCGACGCCGGTGTTCATGCCCGTCGGCACCGCCGGCACGGTCAAGGCGATGACCCCCGACGAGCTCCGCGCCGAGCCTCTCGACGCGAAGATCATCCTCGGCAACACCTACCACCTCTACCTTCGGCCAGGTCTCGAGGTGATCGAGGCGCACGGCGGGCTGCACGGCTTCGCGTGCTGGGATCGCCCGATCCTCACGGACTCCGGCGGGTTCCAGGTGTTCTCGCTCGCCGCGATCAACCAGATCGACGACGACGGCGTGACGTTCCGCTCCCACATCGACGGGTCACAGCACCGGTTGACACCCGAGGTGTCGATGCACATCCAGCACGTGCTGGGTTCCGACATCGTGATGTGCTTCGATCAATGTCCGCCCGGTGATGCCGCCCCCGACGTGCAGGATCTCGCGATGGCGAGAACGACGGCGTGGGCCAAGCGTTGCCGAGAGACGCCGCGCAAGCCGGGGCAGTCGCTGTTCGGCATCGTGCAGGGCGGCATCGATGTCGACCGCCGGCGCCGGCACATGAAGGAGATCACGGCGCTCGACTTCGACGGTCACGCGCTCGGCGGCCTCGCGGTCGGGGAGAGCATCGAGGACACCTACCGCGTGCTCGACGCGGTCGCCCACGAGCTCCCCGCCGAACGACCGCGCTACCTGATGGGTGTCGGGACCCCCGCCGACCTCGAGAAGGGCATCGGTGCGGGCATCGACATGTTCGATTGCGTGATGCCGACCCGCAACGCGCGCAACGGCTACCTGTTCACGAGCACCGGCCGGCTCAACATCCTCAACGCCCAGCACCGGACCGACCTGTCCCCGGTCGATGCCGAGTGTCCGTGCGGGACCTGCCGGGGCGGGTTCACCCGGGCCTACCTGCGACATTTGTGCATGGCCAAGGAGATCCTGTACGCGCGGCTCGCAACCCTGCACAACCTCACGTTCTATGCCCGCCACGTCCGGCGCCTGCGCGAGCGGATTCTCAGCGAGGGTCTGCGTGCTTGACCGGACTGTCCGCGAATGCTACCCAACCACCGATTTTTGTTTGGCACCGGGCTGACCGGCGCGACCTCAAAACCAAAAGAGAAGATCCATGGGTGCGATGCAACCGATCGTGATGATGCTGGTGTTTTTCGGCATCTTCTACTTCATCCTGATCCGTCCGCAGGTGAAGAAGCAGAAGGAGCACCAAGCCATGCTGGGTAAGCTCGGCAAGGGCGACGAGATCCTCACCAAGGGTGGAATGATCGGCAAGATCACCGGCGTCACCGACGACGGCATCATGGTGGTCGAGCTCCAGGAGAAGGTCCGCGTCCGCATCCCGCGCGCCTACATCGAGGGCAAGTGGGAAGGCAAAGTTCCCGAGAACGCGTCCAAGGCTGCTTGATCGATCGGCGCGGCGCGCAGGCGTCGCGCATTTCGTATCGCTCGCTCTCGAGGTGAGAAGAGTTTATGGACCGTAGTCTCAAGTGGCGGAGCTTCGGGCTGTTCGTGGTGCTCGCGTTGTGTCTGGGCATCCTGGCCCCGAACCTCGTCGAGAACCCGCGCGAAGACCTCCCGTCGTGGTTTCCGTTCCACCGCAAGATCAGCCTCGGGCTCGATCTCAAGGGTGGCCTGCACATCGTCTACTCGATCGATCTGAACACCGCGATCGTCGATCGCGCGTCCGACATCGAGCGTGATCTCAAGTCTCGGTTCCGGGACGAGAAGGTCGACGCGAAGGTCCGGGCGCCGCTGACGCCGCTCGGTGCCGTCACGGTGATCGCGCCCGATCCGGCGAAGAAGATCGAGATCGAGACGCTGATCCAGTCCGACTATCACGACGAGATCGAGAACCGCGATTGCGAGCCCGACGACGGTCCGCTCGCGATCTGCTTCAAGGTCGCGGACTCGTACGCCGACTCGATCAAGAAGTCCGCGTTACAGAACGCGATCACGACGATCCGCGATCGCATCGACAACGGCGGCGTCGCCGAGCCGAGCGTGGTCCAGAAGGACGAGCAGATCATCGTCGAGCTCCCCGGCCTCGACAAGGAAAACACCAGCGCGATGCGCGACATGATCGCGCGTACCGCCAAGCTCGAGTTCAAGGTCGTCGACGACGGATCCAAGCCCGGCGTCAACGGCCGCGGCTCGGTCTACATGTCCCAGCTCTACGTCCACGTCGGCGAGCTCAGCGAGAACGAGGCGCTGGTCCAGGACGCCAAGAAGGGCGACCCCACCGATCCGCTCGCCAAGAAGATGGGCGTCTACGCGGAGAACGATTACTGGCCGGTCGAGGACCAGCCCGACAAGCCGCACAGCGATTACTTCCTCAAGGCGTACGACGAGTCGAACGTGTCCGTTCCGCTCGACGAGGCCAAGAAGATCGACTGCTACCGCAAGACCGACAACGACAAGACCAAGCCGATCGACGCGCAGGGCAACGTCAAGTGCGACCTCAAGGGGTGGCAGGTGATCAAGCTCTACATGATGCGCACCGTGAAGGCGGACCCCAAGCTGGCGGTCCCCGAGGATCACGAGCTGTCGTACGAGCTCGTCGAGCCGCAGAACGGCGACGACCTGCGGCCGTACTGGCGCTCGTACTACCTGTGGCGCGCCGTCCGGCTGACCGGTACGGCGATCACCAACGCTCAGGGGAGCTTCGAGCCCAACACCGGCCGCGCGATCGTGTTGCTCGACTTCAACCGGTTCGGTAGCCGGGTGTTCGGCGAGCTGACCACCGAGATCGTCGGCCAGAAGCTGGCGACCATCCTCGACGGCAAGGTCAAGAGCGCACCGATCATCAACACCGCGATCACCGGCGGCCGCGCGTCGATCACGATGGGCGGCGCGGATCCGGATCGCCAGCTCAAGGAGCGCGACGAGCTCGTCAACGTGCTCAAGACCGGCTCCTTGCCCGCGCCGCTGCGCGAGGAGAGCTCGTCGGAGCTCGGCCCCACGCTCGGTCGTGACGCGATCTCGAAGACACAGACGTCGTTCCTGATCGGCGTGATCCTGGTCGTCTTGATCATGGTCGGCATCTACCGGTGGTCGGGGTGGATCGCGGTGTTCGCGGTCGGCTTCCAGGTCCTGCTCACGGTGACCGTGATGGCGGTGTTCGGAGCCACACTCACATTACCGGGCATCGCCGCGGTCGTGCTGTCCGTCGGCATGACCGTCGACGGCAACATCCTGATCTACGAACGCATACGCGAAGAGTTGTTACTCGGGAAATCGGTACGCGGCGCGGTGGACCTCGGGTTCGCGCGCGCGTTCTCCGCCATCCTCGACGGTCAGCTCACCACCGCCGCCGCCGGCTGGGTGCTGTTGCAGTACGGGTCGGGCCCGATCAAGGGCTTCGCCACGCTGCTCCTGGTCGGCGTGTTCACCACCATCTTCACCAACATCTGGGTCACTCGCATCCTCTTCGACTGGTACATCGCCAGGAAGAAGGGGCAGATGGCGACCATCTCGATCTGAGGGACTGCCATGAGCGAGGAAACCAAGAAGTATTATCAGGAACACAAGTTCCGGTACCTGCTGCCTCCGGGTAACGCGTTCCGGTTCGTCGCGAAGTTCAAGGCGTGGCTGATCGCGTCGTGCTTCCTGATGGCGCTGTCAATCGCGGCGCTGTTCGTCAACAAGTACGCGATCTCGAGTCGCGGCCAGTTCATGAACTGGACGATCGACTTCAAGGGCGGGACCGAGATGTACTTCTCGTTCCTCGACAAGAAGGCGAACGCGGGGAAGCCCGACGACGCGGCCAAGGTCTACGTCCCGGTCGATCCGGGCAAGCTGCGCACCGCGCTCGAGAACGCGGGTGAGGGCGGGTTCGACGTCTCCGACTTCGAGTACACCGACGATCACGGCTCGAAGGTGCCGGGCATCGTGGTCAAGACACCGCGCTACTCCGCGCTGTCCGACAAGGTCAAAGCCGAGGCGGTCACGGAGTTCAACAAGCACTTCAAGGATCGCAACATCAGCCGCGCGACGTGGTCGGGCGACCGCCTCAACGTGAAGAGCGGCGAACCGATCTCGAACGAGGAGGTGAAGGAGTTCTTCGCCAACCTCGAGCTCAAGGTCCCGCCGGAGGAAGGCTCGGAATCCGCGAAGGGGATCCAGAAGGTCCAGAAGCTCGAGGTCAAACCGTGGAGCCGGGACGAGGAGGCGCAGTACACCGTCCGCGACCAGGGCACCCAGGAGCTCAACCAGTGGTACGGGATCTGGGGCATCGACCGCCAGTACCAGCAGATCTTCGAGAAGGCGCTCGACAGCAACACGCAGGTCGAGGTGATCCAGAGCTACGGCGTCGGCGCGAAGGCCGGGAGCCGGCTACGCAACGACGCCGCCAAGTCGATCGTGTTCGCGATCTTCTTGATCATGCTCTACCTCGCGTTCCGGTTCGACATCCGGTACGCACCGGGCGCCGCGTTCGCGACGATCCACGATGCGGTGATGGTGATCGGCGTGTTCGCCGTGACCTATACCGAGGTGTCGTTGACATCCGTCGCCGGGCTCCTCACGGTGCTCGGCTTCTCGGTCAACGACACCGTGATCGTGTTCGACCGAATCCGCGAGAACCAGGCCAAGATCAAGGACAAGAGCATCGAGCGCATCGTCGACATCTCGATCAACGAGATGCTGACGCGGACGATCCTGACGTCGTCGACGGTGTTCGCGACCACGCTGATCATGAACATCTTCGGCACCGGCCTGGTGCAGAACTTCGCGTTCGCGATGAACATCGGCGTGATCGTCGGAACCTACTCGTCGATCTTCCTCGCGACCCCGCTGTTCCTGTGGATCTCGAAGAAGTGGTACTCGGGTCCGGCGCCGGCACGCCGGCGACCCGCACCGGTCAAGGCATCGACCGCCGAAGAGTAGCTCTCAACAGCCTCGAGCTCGCAGAGCGCACCTCCCAGGCGGGATCGGCAGGTGCCCGGGATCGCTCGGCTTCGATGTCAGACCCGCGCACTAGCGTGCAGGCGTGGAACCCGTCAGCTCGCTCGCGGTTCGGCTCCGCACCGCCGATGACGCCGCGGTCCGGCGCCTCGCCGATGCGTTGCGTGTCCGTCCTCCCACGGCACGCTGCCTCGTCGGGCGCGGCGTGCTCGATCCGGCGGATGCCAAGGGCTTCATCGATCCCCGACTCGCGGCGCTGCGCCCACCCTCCGGCCTCGCGGGCATGACCCGTGCGGTCGGCCGGATCGCCGAAGCGGTGATGCGGGGCGAGCGGATCGGCGTGTTCGGTGACTACGATGTCGACGGCGTGTCGTCGGCGGCGCTGTTGACCTCGTTCATCCGGTCGTGTCGCAGCGACGATTCCACGCCGTCGCGTGGCGTCGAGTGCGCGGTGGCGCGACGCGACGCCGGCTACGGGTTCACGCCGGCCGCGGCCGCCGACTTCGCGAAGCGAGGGTGCACGCTGGTGATCACCGCGGACTGCGGCACCAACGACCTCGACGCGATCTCCGCCGGTGCGGCGCTCGGGATCGAGGTGATCGTGATCGATCACCACACGGTGCCGCCGGCCGAGCAGCTCGCGAGTCACCCCGCGTACTCGCTGGTCAATCCGTTTCGCGCCGACTCCACGTTCCCGTTCCAGGGCATGGCCTCGGTCGGGATCGCGTTCTACTGCGCGGCCGCGGTGCGCACCGAGCTGCGGCAGCGCGACTGGTTCCGGACCGAGCGCAGCGAGCCCGATGTGCGCGATCTGCTCGATCTCGTCGCGCTCGGCACGATCGCGGATCTCGTGCCGCTGACGGCCGAGAACCGGATCCTGACGTCGCTCGGGTTGCGCCGGCTCGAGAGTCGCGCGCGGCCGGGGATCGCGGCGCTGATCGCCGCGTCCGGTGTCGGCCAGCGTCCGGTCGATGCCCACGCGGTCGCGTGGAAGCTCGCCCCGCGCCTCAACGCACCCGGACGGCTCGGTGCCGCCGAGCCCTCGCTGTCGCTGCTGCTCGCCGATGAAGGCACCGCCGAGTCGCGGGCGGCCGCGCTCGAGGAGGCCAACACCACGCGGCGCGCGTTGCAGGAGAAGGTCGTCGGCGAGGCGCTCGCCGAGATCGAGGCGCGGATCGAGCGCACCGATGGCGATCCCGGTGCCGCGATCGTGATCGCGGGCGAGGGGTGGCCCACCGGCATCGTCGGGCTGGTCGCCTCCAAGCTCGTCGATCGCTATCACCGTCCGGCGTTCGTGGTCGGCATCGATCCCGAGACCGGCCTCGGGCGGGGTTCGGCGCGCACGCCGGGCACGGTCAACCTGTACGACGCACTGAGCGCAGCGGCGCGCGACCTGTCGACCAGCGCGTCGGGTGCACGGCTCGAGCGTTTCGGCGGTCACGCCGCCGCGGCCGGGTTCACCGTGCAGCGCGAGTCGGTCGAGGCACTCTCGGAGGCGCTCGGGATGGCGTGTGCCCGACTCGCGGCTGGTTCCGGTCCGGTGCCCACCGGCCGCGAGGTCGATGCCGAGGTCCGGCTCGCCGAGGTCGACGAGCGCCTCGCGTCCGAGCTCGCCGGGCTCGGTCCGTTCGGTCAGCACAATCCATCGCCCCTGTTGGTCACGCGCGGGTCGCGCGTCGCCGGGGTGCGGCGGGTCGGCGATGGCCGCCACCTCAAGCTCACGCTCGAGGACAGCTCCAGCACGCTGCGCTACGCCATCGGCTTCGGCCTCGGCGAGCGCGAGGTCGAGGTCGGCGCTCGTGTCGATCTCGCATTCGTGCCGACGATCTCGACGTACCAGGGCCGGCGCAGTGCCGAGCTCCAGGTCTCCGACTTCGCCGTCGTCTAGCGTCCGGTCGGGGTTCGCCCGATGGCAACTCGGGCGCGCGTGCGGTATCTCCCGAGGGTGAGCGATCCGGACGAGAAGCCCGAGCCCGAGCCCCAGCCCGAGCCCGAGCCCGAGCCCGGACCCGGGGACGCGAGCGTCGCTGAAGATCGCATCGCGCGCGCGAGAGCGCGGCGTCTCGCACGGGTTGCTTCCGACGACGACGTCCCGCGGCTGCCTCGCGGACGCGGGTTTCCGGATCGCGCGGGGCGCGTGGTTCAAGGTCGGCGCCACCGCAGCCGCGCTGGTGATCCTGGTCGTCGTGGCCAAGCCGTGCGCGAACGCCGTCAGCACGTTCGTCACCGGTTTCGGCGATCCGGGCTCGGCCTCGGAGCAGATGCCCAGGCCCGGCAACGTCGAGCGCGCCGGGAGCCAGCACTTCGAGGTGCTGCGTCCCGACATGACGGAGGAGGAGCTCAAGGCGGCGATCGAGCGCGCGCGCGCGGCGAACCGGCGCGAGCACGGCGAGCCGCCACCTCCTGCGAGCTCCGCGGGCAGCGGGAGCGCGGGAACGGGCAGTGCGGGAAGCGCCGGCGCCGGGAGCGGCAGTGCCGGGGGCGGCAGTGCCGGGAGCGGCAGCGCGACAAGAGGCAGCGCGACGAGTGGCAGCGCGACGAGTGGCAGCGCGATCGACCCGCGATAGTCGAGAATCGATCCGATGAGCTTCGCCGACTACGTGGCCACATTGCAGGACCGCTTCGCGTTCCTCGAGCCGCTGTACGGAACGCCGCAGGTCTCGACGTGGGGCGGTCGCGAGTGCACGGTGAAGTACCAGGCCGAGGAACGCGCCCACATCGCGATCCACGCCGACCTCGGTGGCCCGCCGTGGGTGCAGATCCGGCCGCACGTGCACACGACCCCCGACGGATCGATGCGCGCGTTCGGGCTCAACGAGGCGATCGCGATCATCGATGCCGATTACGACGCCAAGGCCCCCGCGCCGAAGAGCTCGCTCGACGATGCCGATCGCCAGGCGTGGCTGTCGTGGTACGCGGCGTTCCTCGCGTCGTACCTCGATGACGTCACGTTGCCGTCGGTGGCGCTCCTCGATCGCATCGAGGCTCGCCGCCCGAGCGACAGCTGAGCCGAAACCACCCCGAAACGACAACGAGCGGCAGCCAGGGGCCGCCGCTCGCACGAGTCGCGAAGCTCTACGCTAGAGCTTCTTCGACAGCACGTCGATGCCGGTGCCGTCGATGAACAGCTCGGCCTTCATCGCCT
Organism: uncultured delta proteobacterium; assembly: GCA_963772655.1. GTDB lineage: Bacteria > Myxococcota_A > Polyangia > Haliangiales > Haliangiaceae > JABFXX01. Next base: position 1,300,997 of record CAVYYE010000002.1, on the reverse strand, counting down.
TGTCGACGAACTTCCAGTAGTCCGGGTCCATGTTGACGCCGGTCATCACCTTGTCGAACGACGCGACGTCGGCGTGATCGACGCTCCAGCGGATCGTGTTGGTCTTGCCGACCACGTCGAGCCAGGTGTCGACTTTCACGCCGTGCTTCTTCTCCACGTATCCGCACAGCTCCTTCGACCAAGCGATGGCTTCCATCACGCGGCTGTTCTTGATGCTTACGGTCCTCGTCCAACGAATGTTCATCGTTCCCTCCCTGTGTGAAATGTTCGCGAGCAGCAATACGCCGCGGTCGAGTAGTGCTCAATCGGGAGTGGAGAGAATCGGTCCGACAACCGATCGAAGAATTTTTCACTGCCAGAGGACGGCGTGCCCGAGACAAGGCATCTGCGTGCGCCGTCGCTGCACCTCGGCGCCGTCGAGCGTGGCCACGACCGCGCCGTCGCCCTCGGGCTGCTCCGCGACGATCGTGCCCCACGGATCGACGATCGACGTGTGGCCGAAGCTCTCGCGCTTCTCGTTGTGGCGACCCCACTGCGCCGCCGCGACCACGTAGGTCTGGTTCTCGATCGCGCGCGCACGGAGCAGCAAGTGCCAGTGTGCGGCGCCGGTATGGGCGGTGAACGCGGCCGGGACGAGCAAGACCTCGGCGCCGTCTTCCAGCACCTGTGCCCGGTACAGCTCCGGGAACCGCACGTCGTAGCAGATCGACAGTCCGACCTTGGCTCCCTCGAGCTCGACGACGACGCGTTCGTCTCCGGCGCGGGTCGAGTCGGACTCGCGGAGCGTCGCGCCGCCCGGAATGTCGACGTCGAACAGATGGATCTTGCGGTAGCGCGCGACCAGCTCACCGGCCGGATCGATCACCACCGCCGTGTTGTAGGTGCGCGCCGGATCACCCGCGACCAGCTCCGGCATCCCGCCGCCGACGATCCACGCACGGTGACGGGTCGCGAGCTCGCGGACGGCATCGAGGATCGGCCCGCCGCGCTCGAGATCCTCGGCGACGGCACGCTTGTCTCCCTCGCGACGACCGAGGAACGCGAAGCACTCGGGGAGCACGATCAGATGGGCGCCATCGCCCGCGGCGCGGACAGCTTGCTCGTTCGCGGCCGCGAGGTTGGCCGCGAGATTATCGGTCGAGCACATCTGCACCGCACCGACACGGAGTTGCCAGGAGTCGGGCATCTGCGCGAAACCATGTCCCGAATCGGCGCCCGTTGCCAGCGCTGGCTCGCTTGCGCGAGACCCTCCAAGCCTCTTGCCCTTTGACAACCGCGGTGGTACCCATCCCCCAACTTCAATCGCTCTGCGGTGAGGTGGCCATCCGGCCACCTTTTTTTTCGCCCGAATCCGAATCCCTACCCGAATCATCCCCTCGATGTCCCATCACCCCCAGCAAGACCGCCTGATCTCGATCGTCGAGCCGGTGTGCGTGTCGGCCGGCTACGAGCTGGTGGAGCTGCGGTTCGTGCTCGAGCAGGGAGGCTGGGTGCTCCGGGTGTGTGTCGACCTGCCGCTCGACCCCGAGGCCGATCGGACGGAGATCCCGACCGATCGCGTGGATCTCGAGGACTGCGAGAACCTCTCGCGCGAGCTGTCGGCGGTACTCGATGTCGAGGACCCGATCCCGCAGGCCTACAGCCTCGAGGTCGGCTCTCCTGGTATCGAGCGTCCGCTGCGCACTGCCGATCACTTTGCATACTTCGCGGGTAGCGAGGTCAAGGTCCAGCTGTCGCACGGCGTGGCGTCCGAAGGCTCCGACGGTCAGCTTGCCCACGCACCCGATCCGAGTCTCCGGAAGAACTTCCGCGGCGTGCTGAAGGGCGTGTCCGACGATCGTCGCAACCTGGCGATCGAGGTCGACGGCAAGCGCTGGGAGCTGCCGATCGACGACGTCGATCACGCCAAGCTGGTTCCCGACTGGGATGCCGTGATGCACGGCAAGAGCGGCGTCGGAGAGAAGCCGCCCGTCAATCCGAACCTGAAGCCGGGCCAGCGCCCGTCGAAGAAGAAACCCAAGCCCCAATCGCATCCATCGCGGAATCGCGACTGAACACGAGAACACGGAGCCTTCCCATGGAAGCCAAGCTGGACATGGTCCTCGAGCAAGTCGGCCGGGACAAGAACATCGACAGGGACGTTTTGGTCAGCGCGCTGGAGCAGGCCATCCTGACCGCCGCCAAGCGCACGTTCGGGATGAACCGCGAGATGGAAGCGAAGTTCAACATGGAGACCGGCTCGGTCGACCTGTTCCTGATCGTCAACGTCGTCGAGGAAGACGACGCGATCGAGGGTCGCGAGATCACGGTCGAGCAGGCGCGTCAGGCCGGCCTCGAGGCCGAGCTCGGCGACGAGCTGCTGTTCCAGGTGTTCTACCGCGCGGAGGATGACGACCGCGCGCGCGAGCAGGACGAGAAGTTCGGCCTGTTGATCGATCTCAAGAACGCGAGCAAGAAGTTCGGCCGGATCGCCGCGCAGACCGCGAAGCAGGTGATCTACCAGCGCGTGCGCGAGGCCGAGCGCGACAACGTCTACAACGAGTTCAAGGATCGCAAGGGCGAGATCATCTCGGGCATCGTGCGCCGGTTCGAGCGCGGTGCGCTGATCGTCGACATCGGCAAGGCCGAGGCCGTGCTGCCGATGCGCGAGCAGGTGCCGCGCGAGAGCTATCGCGTCGGCGATTCGATCAAGAGCTACTGTCTCGACATCGATCGCAACGCGCGTGGCCCGCAGGTGATCCTGAGCCGCACGCACAAGGGGCTGCTCGAGAAGCTGTTCGAGCAGGAGGTCCCCGAGATCTTCGAGAAGATCGTGCGGATCGAGAGCTCGGCTCGCGAGCCCGGTGCGCGCGCCAAGATCGCCGTGAGCTCGCGCGACCGCGACGTCGATCCGGTCGGCGCGTGCGTCGGCATGAAGGGCAGCCGCGTCCAGGCGGTGGTGCAGGAGCTGCGCGGCGAGAAGATCGACATCGTTCCCTACGACGACGATCCGGCGCGGTTCGTGTGCAACGCGATCGCGCCCGCCGAGGTGTCCCGCGTGATCATCGATGCCGAGGGGCACCGGATGGAGCTGATCGTCCCCGACGACAAGCTGTCGCTCGCGATCGGCAAGAAGGGCCAGAACGTGCGGCTCGCGTCGCAGCTCACCGGCTGGCGGATCGACATCCACTCGGAGTCGAAGATCTACGAGCTCGAGCGTCGCGCCAAGGAGCAGATCGCCGCGGCGATCGATCCGGCCGGGTTCGAAACCTCGGTCGGTGACAACCTGTTCAAGCTGGGCTGGCGCTCGGTCGCCGAGCTGTCGCGCGCGGCGGTCGAGGAGCTCGCCGGCCTGCCGGGCATCGAGGATGGCGACAGCGCGAAGAAGATCATCGATGCCGCGAAGACGTACATCGCGAGCGGCGGGCGCCGTCGCGATGCAGCGCACAAGGAAGCGGAGCGCCGCAAGGACATGTCGGGCGGCCAGCAGTTGATGGAGCTCGACGGCGTCGACGAGGAAGTGCTGGGCGTGCTCGCCGCGGCCAACATCCACTCGCCCGAGGATCTGATCAAGACCCCGATCGAGCAGGTCGCGACGTCGACCGGCATCGACATGGGCGATCTGGCGCGGCTGCGCCAGCGCGCGATCAGCTGGCTGTCGGAGGCGTCGTCCTGAGCGCGAGGACTTCGCACGTACCGATGCGGACCTGCATCGGGTGCCGGCGCGTCGCGCCGCAACGCGAGCTCGTGCGCATCGCGTTCGATGGCGCGGGGCTGGCCGTCGATCATCGACGTCGCCTACCCGGACGGGGAGCGTACGTGCACCAGATCGAGGCATGCGTCGTGCGTTCCGGGCTGGCCCGGACCCTGCGCCGCACGGTGTCGCCGGCCGATGTTCAACGCATCGTGACGGAGTTGTCACGACCCGGCGACAAGTCGCCGGGGATCGCAGCCGAAACACTAGATCCGGGCGAAAACCCCCACGATCTCAACCCTGGCCTTGCCACCGCAAAGCCTGTAGAAACTAGCTCCTCGGAGTAGGCCGAATACGAGCCAGGAAGAGTCGGACGAACGAAGCATGCGGGTGTACGAGATTGCCAAAGAGGTCGGGATCCCCAACAAGGATCTGATCGCGAAGATCCGAGCGCTCGGTCTCGAGGTGAACAATCACATGTCGTCGCTCGGTGCCGACGACGTCGCCCGCATCAAGCGGTCGCTCGAGAAAGAAAAACAATCCAAGCCGGCTCAGACACAACGCCTGTCGTCGGGCACCGTGTTGCGTCGCCGGTCGAGCGTGGATCGCAAGTCGGCCACCGCGTCGACCACCGAGCCTGCGCCGGTCGTCCGGCGTCGCGCAGTCGCCGACGGTTCGGGACCGGAGTCCGCGCCCGTGCAGACGCGACGTGCGGTCGCCGCGGCCGAAGCGGCGCCCGCCGCCGAACCGGCTCCCGTCAAGAAGCGCACGCCGAAGGCATCGCCGGCACCAGCCCCGACACCAACGGAGGCTCCGGCGCCGAAGAAGGCACCGAAGACCGCCGCGCCTGCGCCGGCGCCTGCCGAGGCCGCACCCGCGCAAGCCACGCCGGCGGCTCCCGCGAAGCGCGAGCCCGCGCCCGCCGCGGCCGAGGCCGCGCCCGCCGCACCGGCCCCGACGCCGGCACCGGCACCGGCACCGACCACGACCGCCGAGCCACCGCGCTCGCGCGTGATCCTGGCGGCACCCCAGGTGATGCGTAAGGCCCCCGAGCCCGAGCCGCCACCCTCCACCCCGTTGCCGCCTCGCGTGAAGGACGCGCCCGCACCCGAGCCGCCGCCGTCACCGGTGGTGCAAAAGGGCCCGCGCACCGTCGAAGAGGTCGCGGGACATGCTCGCAGCCGGTTCGAGCTCGAGCTCGAGCGCGCACGCGCGCGCACCGCCGAGCGCCCTCCGACCGAGACCACCGCCGCCGCGCCGGCTCCCGTCGAGTCCGAGGCGCCGCGCGATCCGTCGCGTCCGGCCGTCGGCAGCGTGATTCTCGCTGCCGCCGCGCATCAAGATCACCGAGCGTTCGCCGATGGGTGGGCGCTCGTCGCCCGGACCACAACCGGTCAACCCGATCCGCGGTCGGTTCGCGCAGCAGCAGCAGCGCGGCGGTCCGCGTCGTCCCGGTGGCCCCGGCCGTCCGGGGCAGCGTCCCGGCGAGTTCGGCCGCAAGAAGCTACCGCTCGGCAAGAAGGGCAAGCAGACCCAGCTCACGACGCCCGCCGAGCACAAGCGCGTGATCCGTATCGAGGACACGATCACCGTTGCCGACCTCGCGCGCGGCATGGGCATCAAGGCTCCCGAGGTGCTCAAGAAGCTGTGGGGCATGGGGATGACGGGCGTCAACATCAACGCCTCGATCGACTTCGATACCGCCCAGCTCCTGGCCTCCGAGTTCGCGTACGAGGTGCAGAACGTCGCCTTCAAGGAAGACGACGTGTTCTCGCACAAGCCGGATGCCGACGAGGATCTCGAGCCTCGCGCACCGGTCGTCACCGTGATGGGCCACGTCGACCACGGCAAGACGTCGCTCCTCGACGCGATCCGCAAGGCGCATGTCACCGCCAGCGAGGCCGGTGGCATCACCCAGCACGTCGCCGCGTACAAGGTGAAGACCGAGGTGGGCGGTGAGGAGCGCGAGATCGTGTTCCTCGACACGCCGGGCCACGAGGCGTTCACCGAGATGCGCGCGCGCGGTGCCCAGGCCACCGACATCGTCGTGCTGGTGGTCGCCGCCAACGACGGCGTGATGCCGCAGACGCTCGAAGCGCTCGCCCACGCCAAAGATGCGAAGGTGACGATCATCGTCGCCGTCAACAAGTGCGACCTGCCGGACGCGCAGCCCGATCGCGTGCGCCAGCAGCTCGCCGAGCACGGCCTCATCCCCGAGGAGTGGGGTGGCGACACGATCTACGTGAACGTCAGCGCACTCAAGAACGAGAACATCGACGGGCTACTCGAGCAGCTCGCGGTGTCGGGTGACGTCCTCGAGCTACGTGCCAATCCGAACAAGCCGGCCGCGGGCATCGTGATCGAGGCGCGCCTCGATCGGAACCGCGGTCCGACGGCGACCATCCTGATCCAGGAGGGCACGCTCAAGACCGGCGACATGCTGGTGGCCGGCCGTACGTACGGCAAGGTCCGCGCGATGATCGACGATCGTGGCGAGCAGCTCGAGTCGGCCGGTCCCTCGACCCCGATCGAGGTGCTCGGTCTCGACGGCGTGCCCGACGCCGGAGATCAGGTCAACGCCGCCGAGGACGACAAGGTCGCCAAGCAGGTCGTCGAGCACCGCCGCCAGGCGGAGCGCAAGCGCGAGCTGCAGAGCAAGGGCCGGATCTCGCTCGAGAACCTCATGGAGCGCAACTCCGAGGGCGCGGCAAAGGAGCTCAAGATCGTGCTCAAGGCCGACGTCCAGGGCTCCGCCGAGGCGCTCAAGGCCGCGCTCGTGAAGCTGTCGACCGAGAAGGTCAAGGTCAACGTGATCAACGCGGCGGTCGGCGGCATCACCGAGAGCGACGTCAACCTGGCCAAGGCCGGTGGCGCGATCATCGTCGGGTTCCACGTTCGCCCGGCCGGCAAGAGCACCAAGCTCGCCGAGCAGGAGGACGTCGAGATCCGGCTCTACGACATCATCTACGACGCCCTCGACGAGGTGAAGTCGGCGATGGCCGGTCTGCTCGCGCCGATCAAGCGCGAGGTCCCGATGGGACAGCTCGAGGTTCGCGAGACGTTCTCGATCCCCAAGGTCGGCGTCGTCGCGGGCTGCATGGTCACGAGCGGCAAGGTCAACCGCAAGGCGCACCTCCGGATCATCCGCGACGCGGTCCAGATCTACGAGGGCAAGCTCGGCAGCCTCCGCCGGTTCAAGGACGACGTGGCCGAGGTCCAGCACGGCTTCGAGTGCGGTGTGATGATCCAGGGCTGGAACGAGCTGAAGAGCGGCGACACCATCGAGGCCTACGAGGTCATCGAGGAAGCCGCCCAGCTCTAGCCTTCGCGAGCGGGCCCTGCCGGGTATTCTCGTCAGGGTCTCACGATCACACGAGGGCCCGACCGAGGTTGGGGCCCGCGGAAGCGAGGGCAAACATGTACGTCGGGTTCGTCAAGCTCGCCCTGGTCGTCGCGCACAGCACGTCGCTCAAGGACAAGCGGGCGGTCGTGCGGAGGATCAAGGACCGCGTGCGCGAGCGGCTCGGGATCGCGGTCAACGAGGTCGGCGCGCTCGACGACCGCCAGCGGGCCGAGCTCGGGTGCGCGGTGACCAGCGGCGACCGCGTGAAGGCGCTGTCCCTGATCGATCAGGTGATCCGGATCGCGCAGGCGGCCTCGGACGGCCAGATCGTCGGTGTCGCCAAGGACGCGTGGACGTTCGACGACGATCCCCGCGAGATTCCCGAGGTCGGTGACGAGGTCGTCCGCCGGACCGGATCGGGCGACAAGGCCGCGGGGGCCGGCGAGGCCGGCGGCGGCGAAGATGTCTGGATTCCGGACGCCTGGCGCGACGCGCTAGACGACTAGCGTAGACAGCGTGTCCGATGGCCCCGCTACTAGGGTAGGGTGAAGGAATGGCCGCCGGACAGCGCAAGGCTCGCGTCGAGCACGCCCTCCGCGACGTGCTCACCGAGCTGTTACCCGAGGTCAAGGATCCGCGCGTTCGCGCCGCCACCTTGATCACGATCACCAAGGTCGAGCTCAACGTCGATCTGGCGGTCGCCAGCGTCTACGTGTCGGTGGTCGGTGACGATGCCACCCGCGATGGCGTGATCGAGGGCCTGTCGCGTGCGGCTGGCTTCTTGCGTGGCCCGGCGGCACGCCAACTGTCGCTACAGCGCGCACCCGAGCTCCGGTTCTTCCCCGACGTCAACGTCGACGTCGGCGCGCAGCTCACGGCGATCGTGCGCGAGGACGAGGAGCGCGCGCGCGCGGCGGGACGCGTGCCGGGAACGGGTGGCGAGGCGGGGGAGGCTACCGAGGACAAGTCGTCATGACCGGAGGCCGGCCGCCGCGGCGCGGAACCACCGCGCAGATCGAGCTTCCCGAGCCCGCCGCCGCCCTGGCGCAAGCGTGCGACGTGCTCGACAAGGCGAAACGGATCCTGCTCACGAGCCATCGGCGTCCCGACGGCGACGGCACCGGCTCGATGGCGGGACTGGCGTCGCTGCTCCGCGCGAAGGGCAAGACCGCGGTGATCTACTCGGCCGATCCGATCGCACGCCGCTACAAGTGGTTGCCGCTGGCCAACACGACGGTTCACACGATCCCGTTCGACGACCGGTTCGATTGCACGGTCGTGGTCGATTGCGCCGACATCGCACTTCTCGGCAACGCGCTGCCGCCGCCCGAGGTGTGCGGCACGTTGATCACGCTCGATCACCACGCCAGCGGACATCCGTTCGGCGACATCCCGGTGTGGGATCCCACGGCGTCGGCCGTCGGCGTGCTGGTGTTCCGGCTCGCCGAGCACCAGGGCTGGGAGATCACGAAGGAGGCCGCGATCCCGCTCTACGTCTCGCTGATCAGCGACACCGGTGGGTTCCGTCACGCCAACACCAACGCCGAAGCGCTGCGTGTCGGCTCCGAGTTGATCGCGCGCGGCGTCGCACCGACGAACATCGCGGCGTCGCTCGAGGAGCGGCCGAGCCCGGGCAAGCTGCGACTGCTCGGCTCGGTGCTATCGACGCTCGAGCTCCACTGTGCCGGGCGCGTCGGCGTGCTCAGCGTCACGACCGAGATGGTCGAGGGTGCGCGCGCGTCGTGGGAGGACATCGAGGGCATGGTCAACTGGGGCCGCAACGTCGAGGGCGTCCAGGTCGGCGTGCTGTTGACCACGGCGAAAGGAGGGGGCGTGCGCGTGTCGATGCGGTCGCGGAGCGACAAGCTCGACGTCGGCAAGGTATGCATGACGCTCGGCGGTGGCGGTCACCCCGGCGCAGGTGGTTGCCACATCGACGGTGACCTCACGACCACCAAGGAAAAGGTCGTGCGCGCCCTCGAGGTCGCGTTCAACCGGCGCTCCAACCCGGTGATGCGGGCGAGCCGTCCGGATATCCCGCCGCGGGATCCGTCACGCGATCCGGCCTGATCGCGACGGCGCGCAGCTGGTACCATCGTCGACGATGCATCGCCTGTGGATGATGTCGTTCGTCGCGCTCGCGGCCTGCGGGGACAACCGGCTCGCCCCCGATGCAGCGACGTCTCCGATCCACGACTCGTCGCCTCCGGTCGACATGGAACCGCCGGTCGACGCCGATCCGCTGGCCACACTCGACGGCACCGGACTGTGCGTCGATTCGGCGTGCACGCAGATCAGTAGCGACGTCACCGAGTACACGCCGCGATTTCCGCTGTACTCCGACGGCGCGACCAAGCGGCGGTGGTTCCGGCTGCCGGCCGGCATGAAGATCGACACGTCCGACATGGACCGCTGGGTATTCCCCGTCGGCACCGAGTTCTGGAAGGAGTTCACGCGGGACGGCACGCGCGTCGAGACCCGCTACATCAAGAAGATCAAGGTCGACGACGACGCGCCCAACGCGTGGTTCTTCATCACCTACGTGTGGAATTCGACGCAGGACGCGACGATGGCGCTGACCAGCGGCATGCAGAACGCCAATGGCACCGAGCACGACGTGCCGTCGCGCGCACAGTGCAAGGACTGCCACGACAGCCTGCGCCCCAGCCGCGTGCTCGGGTTCGGCGCGCTCCAGCTCGACTACGATAGCGGGCAGCTCGACCTCGAGGACCTGATCACCGGCGATCTGCTCAGCGATCCGCCGACGGGCGGCACGGTCAATACCCGGTTCCCGCTGCCCGGGTCTGCCGTCGATCAGGCCGCGCTCGGCTACCTGCACGTCAACTGCGGCCACTGCCACAACGCGGGCTCGCCGGTGCACGACATCACGCCGATCGAGCTCCGGCTCGAGACCACGAACCTCGCCACCGTCGGCGATACCAACGCGTTCAAGACCGCGGTCCGCAATCCCGCCGATGCCTGCGGCGACGACACCGACAACGATAACGACGGCGTCGTCGACAACGGTTGCGCGAAGGTCCCGTTCAACGATAGCGGCACGCAATACGACCTGTTGATCGTGCCCAAGGACCGCGCCAACTCGGGGCTGTTCGTCCGCACGATGCTGACCAACCAGTTCAAGATGCCCAAGCTCGGCACCGAGCTCGTCGATCCCGACGGCCAGACCGCGATCGGCGCCTGGATCGACTCGCTGTAGCGCGATGCACGGCGTGCTCGTCGTCGACAAGCCCGCGGGACGTTCGTCCGCCGCCGTCGTGGATCACGTCAAGCGTGCGCTCGGTGCCGACCGTGCCGGACACGGAGGCACGCTCGATCCGCTCGCGACCGGCGTGCTCGCGGTGTGCATCAACGCCGGCACCAAGCTCGCGCAGTACCTGTTATCGGACGACAAGGCCTACGAGGCCACGGGCGTGCTCGGCGTCGAGACCGACACGCTCGATCGCGCCGGCAAGGTAATCGCCGAGCACGCGGTCGATACCGGCGCGATCACCGAGGAGCGGATGCGCGCCGTGCTCGCGGCGCGGGTCGGCGAGCAGGATCAGGTGCCGCCGATGTACTCGGCGATCAAGCAGGACGGCGTGCGGCTGTATCACCGCGCGCGCGCGGGCGAGCAGGTCGAGCGCGCGCCGCGCCGGATCCGGATCGACGCCCTCGAGCTCCTCGCGCTCGATCTCGCGCCCGATCTCGCGCCCGATCTCGCGCCCGATCTCGCGCCCGATCCGCCACGGTTTTCGATCGCGGTGGAGTGCTCCAAGGGAACCTACGTGCGGAGCCTGATCGCCGATCTCGGCACCGACCTCGGTTGCGGTGCGCATCTCGCGGAGCTCCGTCGCACGCGGTCGGGGCGGTTCGCGATCGCGCAGGCGGTGGCCCTCGAGGCGATTCCTCGTCCGGTCACCGAGGCCTGGCTCGGACAGCACCTGATTCCACTCGGACGCGCGACCGACCTGCCGGTGGTCGTGGCCACGGGCGAGCGCCTGGCCCGGATCTACAACGGCCTCCAGCAGCCGCCCTCCGAGCTCGACGCCGAGGAACTATCCGGGAATTTTCAAGTACATGACGAGCAGGGCCGGCTGGTCGCCATCGCCCACGTCGGCACGGGCGAGCACGGCGCCAAGGTGGTGTACGACCGGGTGTTCCCATCGCACGCGACGTCTTGACCCGGGCGCCCGATATCCACCAATCTCCGTCCCCGACCACGGAACGAGCTCACAGAGGGCCCGACCGTCGGCGACTGGAGTAAGAACATGTCCGTTTCCCCCGCCCGCAAAGCCGAGACCATCAAGAAGTACGCGCAGCACGACGGCGACACCGGTTCGCCCGAGGTCCAGATCGCGCTCCTCTCCGAGCGCGTCGCGCACCTCACCGAGCACCTCAAGGCCAACCACAAGGACCACCACAGCCGCCGCGGGCTGCTGAAGATGGTCGGCCAGCGCCGCGCGCTTCTCGATTACCTCAAGCGCCGCAACCTCGAGCGTTATCGCAAGCTGATCGAGTCGCTCGGTCTGCGTCGCTAGTGCGGCTGCCGGTCGTCGTCGCGATCGCGATCGCGATCGCCGGCTGCAAACATCGCGACGAGCCGGAAGGATCCGGTTCGGGTTCGGGTTCGGGTTCCGGATCCGGGACCGCGGCTGGCTCCGCCAACCCCCCCGACAAGCTGGAGGGCACGCTCACCGTCGACGGTGCCCCGGCCACGCTCACCGCGTGCCGTCCCGGTCACGCCGTGCACACGTTCGTCGAGGTCGCGACCTCGAAGGGCAAGCTGCGGTTCGAGGATCGGCGCCTGTACTGGCACCGCGATCCGGACGCGATCACGCGTGGCGACGAGCTGTCGTGCGACAAGCTCGACCGCAGCTGGGGCGGCGGGTTTCGCGCCGACGGCACCGCCTACTGGCGCGGCACGCTGGCGTTTTCGTGCACCGGCCCGGCGACGGTGTCCGGGAACCTCGTGCTCGACTGTGGCCACATCACGGCCCAGGAGCGTTCGCAGCTCGACAGCAACCGCCAGCAACTACTGGATAAACAGCAGGGTAGCGGGTCGGCACGGTAGCTCCGGAGCTGTTGGCAAGTGAAACCACTTGTGCAATAACCGCCGCGCAAGACTAACAACCGAAACGCAACTGCACTGTAGCGTCGTCGATTCCGAAGAGACTCCAGGTTTGATCGTTCCGTCGAGGCACCCGCGATTGACTCGCAGGTGATTGGACAGAGGGTTCAGGCCGGATCGCCACGAAGCGACGACGTGACCGAAAGGAAACGTATGCCGTACGTTCGCGAGTCCGCCATGGTTGGCGGCAAAGAGATCATTGTCGAGACCGGGAAGATGGCCAAGCAGGCCTCCGGCTCCGTCATCATTCGCTGTGGCGACAGCATGGTGCTCGTCACCGCCGCCGGTTCGGAGAAGCCGCGCGACATCGACTTCATGCCGCTGACCTGCGAGTACCGCGAGAACTTCTACTCGTCGGGCAAGATTCCGGGCAGCTTCTTCCGTCGCGAGGGTCGCACGACCAACGAGGAGATCCTGATCTGTCGCCTGATGGATCGCCCGGTTCGCCCGCTGTTCCCCAAGGGCTGGTTCATCGACACCCAGATCATCGCCAGCGTCGTCTCGTTCGATCGCGAGAACCCGACGGACGTGCTCGCGATGACCGGCGCCAGCGCGGCACTGCACTGCAGTGACCTCGTGTGGGGCGGTCCGATCGCCGGCGTGCGCGTCGGTCGCATCGACGGCGAGTTCGTCGCCAACCCGACGTTCGCCGAGCGCGAGAAGAGCGAGATGGACATCGTGGTCGCCGCCAGCAAGGACGCGATCATGATGGTGGAGGGCGAGATGGAGGAACTGCAGGAGAACGTCGTGATCGACGCCCTGTTGTTCGCGCACCAGGCCGTGCAGCCGTTGATCGAGCTGCAGGAGCGGCTCCGCGCCGGTAACGGCAAGGAGAAGCGCCCGTTCACGCCGCCGACCGTCGACGAGAACCTGGTCGCGCGCGTCAAGGAGCTGGCCTGGGATCGGCTCGCGACCGCGATGTCGACCAAGGAGAAGAAGGCGCGCCGCGATGCGATCTCGCAGGTCCACCTCGACACCCGCCACGCGCTGACCGCCGAGGGTGCCGACTGGGAAGGCAAGGTCAAGGAAGTCGACTCGGCGTTCGGCAAGATCCAGAAGCAGTGGGCGCGTGGCAACACGCTGTCCACCAAGTCGCGGCTCGACGGTCGCGCCACCGACGAGATCCGGCCGATCACGATCGAGACCGGCATCCTGCCGCGGGCCCACGGCTCGGCGCTGTTCACGCGCGGCGAGACCCAGGCGCTCGTCGCCGTCACGCTCGGCACCAAGTACGACGAGAAGAAGCTCGACACGTTGCTCGGTGACCGCAAGAAGACGTTCTACATGGACTACAACTTCCCGCCGTTCTCGACGGGAGAGGTCAAGCCGCTGCGCGGGCAGTCGCGGCGCGAGGTCGGTCACGGCTTCCTCGCCGAGCGCTCGGTCGAGTCGATCGTCCCCGAGTACGAGGACTTCCCGTACACCATTCGCGTGGTGTCGGACATCCTCGAGTCCAACGGGAGCTCGTCGATGGCGTCGGTGTGCGGCGGCTCGCTCGCGCTCATGGACGCCGGCGTTCCCTCCAAGGCGCCGGTCGCGGGCATCGCGATGGGCCTCATGAAGGAAGGCGACGACTACGTCATCCTGTCCGACATCCTCGGCGACGAGGATCACCTCGGCGACATGGACTTCAAGGTCACCGGCACGCGCCGCGGCGTGTGTGCGCTGCAGATGGACATCAAGGTCCACGGCCTGACCCGGCAGATCCTCGAGGAGGCGCTCGACCAGGCCAAGCGTGGTCGCTACCACATCCTCGACAAGATGGACGCCGCGCTGAGCGGGCCGCGCGACGAAGTGTCGATCTACGCGCCGCGGATCGTCACGCTCGTGATCAAGCCGGACAAGGTGCGCGACATCATCGGCCCAGGTGGCAAGACGATCCGCGCGATCCAGGAGCAGACCCAGTGCCAGATCGACATCGCCGACAACGGCACGGTGTCGATCGCCTCGGCCAATGCACGCGCGATCGAGCAGGCGCAGGCGCTGATCTCCGGACTCACGATGGAGCCCGAGGTCGGTCAGTTCTACAACGGCATCGTGAAGAAGATCGTCGAGATCGGGGCGTTCGTGGAGATCATCCCCGGTACCGACGGCCTGCTCCACATCTCGGAGGTCGCGAAGGACCGGATCCGCTCCGTCGAGGACGTACTGTCCGAGGGCGACGAGGTGATCGTGAAGTGCATCAAGGTCGATCGCGACGGCAAGATCCGTCTGTCGCGGCGCGACGCCCTCGACGCCAATCCCGGCCCCGAGGACGTGCACAACTACATCATCTGACCTCGATCTCCTGATCTCGGTCTTCTCGTCCCGGCGTGCGCTTTTTGCACAGTCGGGGAGAGCACACCGGGCTCGTCATGCGGGCCCGGTTTACGCGATGATGGTGGGCGTGAAGTGGTTGTTCGTCGCGCTGTTCCTCGTCGGGTGCCGGCAGATCGCCGGCCTCGACGATCCGCTTCCCGGTGGTGGTGGCGACGACGTGCCTCCCGGCGACGGACCGTCGAGCGACACGCCGATCGACGTATCACCCGGCGATTGCGTCACGCCGCGGACGTTCAACGACGACGGTAGCTTCACGCTGCCGGCTGATTGCACCGCGTTCACGGTCGAGGCGTTCGGTGCCGGTGGTGCCGGTGGCGCGAAGAACTCCGGCCAGACGGCGCAAGCCGGCGGCGCGGGCGGTCACGTCAAGAAGTCGTTCACGAACCAGACCCCGGGCACCGTGTACTCGATCCGAGTCGCCGAGGGTGGAGCGTGCGGTTCGACGTCGATCGCCGACGGTGGCTTCAGCGGTGGACGCGGCGGCAACGGCAATGGCGGCAACGGCGGCGATGGCTCCGGTGCGTCGTCGCCCCCCGGCGGTGCCGGCGGCGCGGCGCCCTCCGGTGCAGGCGCCGGTGGCACCGGCGGCAATGGTGGCTACGGCGGTGGTGGTGGCGGTGGTGGTGGCGATGCCCAGCCCGGCAACGGTGGTGGTGGCGCGACGTCGTTCCGTCAGGGCCAGACCGATCTCGTGGTCGCGGGTGGTGGTGGTGGTGCCGGTACGTCGGATCAGAACGGCGACCTCGGCGGTACCGCGGGCGACGCGTGCAACGGAACCGACGGCGACGCGGGTGGACCCGGGTTGCCCGATGGATCGCGCTCCGCGGGCGGTGGGGGCGGTGGTGCGTGTTTCTGCATGGGCGGCTGCGACGAGACACCGACATCCGGCGGTGGTGCGGGTGGCACGGCGGGGACCGGCGGCGGTTGTCAGAGCGCGCAGAACGGCAAGAAGGGTCACCTCGTCATCACGTTCCCGTAGTGTGGCGATCTAGTTCGGCGTTGGCGTTCGTACGAGAACCACCTATCCTGATCGCATGACTGCGATCGTGGGGCGCGCTCCGTTGGTGGCCGCCGTCGTGCTGCTCGTCGGCGCGGCCGCGGCCGCGGCCGTGGTCGTTACACCGACCTCGTCGGGTTCGTGCGCGTGTGCATGCGCGCGCCATGCACGGTCGATGTCCGACTGCGAGACCACCGCCGCCGTGAAGCGTGGCCTGGCCGATCTCGAGTATCGCGCTGGACGGTTCTACGACGCCGAGCGCGTCTTGCGAAGCGCGGCAGCGTGCGAGCCCGCGCCGATCGCGGAACGGTTCCACGTGGTCGCGTCGTTCTATCACCAGCTCGGGCACGCCTATCACCTCGCCATGGCGGACCCGGTGACCGGCGAGACGGAGGTCCAGCTCCAGTGGGCCCTCGATCTCGACGGCATGCTCGGTGGCGCGTTCGAGCACGAGCTCCGATCGCGGATGCTCGAGGTGCAGGGAATCCTCGGCTACGAGTGAGACTCCCGCAGCGTCGCGCATACACTACGCGCGATGAGTTGGCCGACCACGCCGCGCGTTGAATTCCAGAAGCTGCGTCCCGATGCCGCGATCCCGCGCTACATGACCTCGGGCGCCGCCGGGCTCGACCTCACCGCCGCGATCGACGAACCGATCGAGATTCCTCCCGGCCAGCGCCGGATGGTCGGCACCGGTCTCGCGGTCGCGATCCCGCACGGGTTCGAAGGCTCGGTGCGCCCCCGCTCGGGGCTCGCCCGCGATCATGGCATCACGCTCGCCAACTCACCCGGGACGGTCGACTCCGACTACCGGGGCGAGCTCCGCGTGATCGCGGTCAACCACGGCGATGTACCCTTCGTGGTCCGACCGGGGGAGAGGATCGCCCAGATCGTGATCGCGCCGGTCGCGCATGCCGAGGTCGTCGAGGTCGCCGAGCTCTCGCCGACCGATCGCGGTGCCGGTGGCTTCGGCTCGACCGGTCGCTGACACGGTTCGAGGAGGTGATAGGATGGGCGCGTGCGGGGTCCCCCCGGCGGTGCACGCAACGATCCGGACGTGAGCGACGACGAAGAGACGTCGATCTACGGCTCGCAGCCGCAGTCGCGCACCAAGCGCGAGACTCGCAAGGGGCACGGTACCGACGACGAGCCCACTGCCGTCGACCCCGCGACGCCGGTCGCCACCGAAGCGGCACGTAGCGAGCCGATCCGCGTGATCTCGATGAAGACGCCGGGCGAGGCCGAGACGCGGAAGCGTGCGGCCGACGCAGCCGCTCCCGCCGTCAAGCTCCGGCCGATGTCCGACGTCAGCGGCGTGATCGCGCCGCCGTCGCTCGGAACCCTGGCACCGCCCCGCGACGTGCAACAGCAAGCGCGCGGTCGTCGCCAGACCGGCCAGCTCGTGATCTGGGTCAGTGCCGTCGTCGTGATCGGTGCGGTCGTGATGGCCGTCGTGTTCCTGCTCGCCCGCGGCTGACATCGACCGACCGCAACCGACGCTTGCCTGCACGGTAAGCCTCACTTAAATTGCGATCTGAGGTAAACGGGACGCATGGCTTCGGATCGTTCACGGCGGGGGGCCCGACGGAATTCAGGCGACACCACGAAGTGGCCGCCCGTGATCTACGAACAGCGACCGTGGACGACCCACTACGAGACCTACACGGCGTCGCGCACCGAACGCCGGAAACACTACGGTCCCTACCGGGCAGCGATTCCGGCGGCGATCCGTGACGCCGACCTCGGTCTTCCTTCCGAGCTCGCGACCACGGTCGGAGAGGCGTCGACGGAGCTCGCTCGGTTCGACGAGCTCATGGGTGGCGAGATCGCACATTTCTCGTCGGTCCTGCTACGGAGCGAATCCGCTGCGAGCTCTCGGATCGAGAACCTCACCGCCTCCGCACGCGCGATCGCCGAGGCCGAGCTCGGAACCGGGCGCCGGAAACATGCGGCGGAGGTCGTGGCCAACACGCGCACGATGATGGCGGCGCTGACACTTGCCGGGAACATCGACGAAGACTCGGTGCTCGCGATGCATCACGCGCTGCTCGCCGAGACCGATCCGGTCAATGCGGGCCGGTGGCGCACCGAGCAGGTGTGGATCGGTGGAGGAACCCTGGGGCCGCACCTCGCGCTGTTCGTACCTCCACATCACGATCGTCTCCTCGCGGCGATCGACGACCTGATGAAGTTCATCGCGCGCGACGATCTGCCCGTACTCGCCCACGCCGCACTCGCACACGCCCAGTTCGAGACGATCCATCCGTTCACCGATGGCAACGGGCGGACGGGGCGCGCGCTGGTTCAGGCGATGCTTCGCCACGGTGAGCTCACTCGCAACGTGACGGTCCCGGTGTCGGCAGGTCTGCTCTCCGATGCCGAGGGCTACTTCGCGGCGTTGACCGCGTATCGCGAGGGCGATCCCATCCCCATCGTGACCCAGTTCGCACGAGCCGCCTTCGACGCCGTCGCCAACGGACGCGTGCTCGTCGACGAGCTGCGACAGATCCGACAACGTTGGCAACGACGCGTCGTGGCACGCAGCGACTCCGCCGTCTGGCGACTCGCGGACCTACTCGTCCGCCGGCCGGTCGTCAATGCGCGCCTGGTTGCGGAGGAGCTGGACCTCGCCGTCGGCAACGTTCATCGCTACATCAAGCCGCTGCTCGAGGCTCGCGTGCTCACCGAATCTCTCGATGTCAAACGAAACCAGGTCTGGCGCGCCACCGAGGTGCTCGCGGCACTCGACGCGTTCGCGACCCGAGCCGGGCGACGGGCGTAACCTCGCTCGTGGCGGCCTCGTCTTTGTGACATTGCCTGATAATTACTGCGCGTGCCCATGCAACCGACCATTGACGCAATGTGGGTGTTTTCAAAGTTTTGAGGAGAACGTCGGAGTCGTTGCTCAGTGAACTACTCCCTTGTAATCGCAATTCTCGTTGTGGGGTGTGGAGACAATTTGGAGGGTGCGCCGTGCGGCGATGGCAGAGTTCCGTTGCGGGTCTACCTGTTCGGCCCGCCGGCGCTGGCGGTGTATCGAGAGGCGAGCGCAACGTGGAAGCCACTCGTGCGGGTGGCAGAGGACCAAGCTCGACCTGCGCCGCGATGTCGAGCTCGCGCCGTTCGACCTCGACACCGAGGGCGTGCCGACGTTCGTGCGCGAGCTGGGGGTGACCGGTGAGGCCGACGAGACGGTGTTCGCGCTGACGGAGGTGATCGTGGATGAGATACCGGCACCGGTGGCTGCCTGGCCCGGCTCCGCGGTGCATCTGGTGTCGGCGACGGCGGTTGCTGGACACGGAGATGAGGAATGGTTTTCGATCGAGGCCGACGGAGAGCGCACGCTGCGGATCGTCGAGCAACGTTACGAGGGCGATCCGATCGAGCCCGTCGAGCTACTCCCGAGGATCGATGGCTCGATCCGTTACAGCGCGAGTGGAACCGGGGCGTCCTGGACGACGTTACCGGAGTTCAGCCGACTGTCGCTCGATGCACGTGCACCGTCGATCAGCAATCGCTTGCTGGCCACGGCGGGGTGGTTGCAGCGCCACGGCAAGACCGAGCTTTCGCTCGACACCGACATTCCCGGTTTCGACCCCTCGTGGGTGCTCGAACAGGCCGATGTCGCGACCTTCGAGTTGCACGACGAGTCGACAACGATCCGCCGTGCGACGACCGAGACGACGATTTTCGAGTAGGGGATCCGGTGACAGTGGCCCGTGGTAGGGTCCGCCCGCGTCATGATCCCGCGTTATAGCCGTCCCGATGTCGCCGCCTTGTGGAGCGATTCCTACCGGTTCGAGCGCTGGCTCGAGATCGAGCTGGCCGCGTGCCGCGAGATGGAAAAGGCGGGCACGGTGCCGGCCGGAACCGCCGAGAAGGTGCGGGCGAACGCCGCCGGCAAGCTCGACGCCGCACGGATCCTCGAGATCGAGGCAACCACCCGCCACGACGTGATCGCGTTTCTCACTCACGTCGAGCAGCTCGCGGGCGAGCCGGCGCGCTGGCTTCACCTCGGGATGACGTCGTCCGACGTGCTCGATACCTGTCTCGCGCTGCAGACCGCGCGCGCGCTCGACAAGGTGCTCGAGGGCATCGACGGGCTCGCGAGTGCGCTGGCGAAGCGCGCCCGCGAGCACGCGAAGACGCCGATGATCGGGCGCTCGCACGGCATCCACGCCGAGCCGGTCACCGCCGGGCTGACGTTCGCGCGGTGGCACGCGGAGCTCTCGCGCGCGAAGGCGCGCGTGGTGCGGGCGCGCGAGGCGATCGCCGTCGGCAAGATCGCGGGGGCGGTCGGCGTGTACGGCAACCTCGATCCGGCGATCGAGGCGGGTGCACTCGGTGCACTCGGTCTGTCCGCCGAGACCGTCGCCACGCAGATCGTCGGCCGCGATCGTCACGCAGAGGTGCTGTCGGCGCTCGCGCTGCTCGGTACGGCGATCGAACAGATCGCGCTCGGCGTGCGGCACTGGCAGCGCACCGAGGTCGGCGAGGCCGAGGAGGGATTCGGCAAGGGGCAGAAGGGCAGCTCGGCGATGCCGCACAAGAAGAACCCGGTGCTCAGCGAGAACCTGTGCGGCCTCGCGCGTCTGCTCCGGTCGTACGCGCAGGCCGGGTTCGAAGACGTCGCGCTGTGGCACGAGCGCGACATCTCGCACTCGAGCGTCGAGCGCGTGGTGATGCCGGACGCGACGATCCTGGCGGACTTCATGGTCGCGCGCGCGACCTCGCTGGTCTCGGGGCTGGTGGTGCACGCGGCCCGGATGAAATCGAACCTCGATCGCACGGGTGGGCTGTACTTCTCCGAGGCGGTGCTGCTCGCGCTGGTCAAGACCGGCCTGCCGCGCCAGGGCGCGTACGAGATCGTGCAGCGCTCGGCGCTCGCCGCGGTCAACGAGGCGGCGGCCGAGGGGGTTGCCGGTGCTCGCCCCGGACGGTTTCGCGAGCTGCTCGGCGCCGATCGCGATGTCACGTCGCGGCTGTCGACCGCCGACCTCGATGCCTGTTTCGACCTCGACCACCACCTGCGGCACGCGCCCGCGATCCTCGAGCGCGCGCTCGGACCTTCCTGAGGGAGCACCATGACGGATCTCGATACCGCCCTGCGTACCCAGCTGCACGCCACCCTCGAATCGACCCCGTGGACCAAGCTCGACGGCCGCCCCGTCGAGCGCTACGACGGCAAGGTTCGCGACTGCCTGATCGACAAGGAGCGCGCGGAGCGCGTGATCGTCGTGACCGACCGGCTGAGCGCGTTCGACGTCGTGATCGGCACCATCCCGTCGAAGGGGCAGGTGCTGAACCAGCTCGCGAAGTTCTGGTTCGACAAGACCAAGGACATCGCCCCGAACCACATGCTGCGGGTCCCCGATCCGAACGTGATGGTGGCACGCGAGTGCGAGCCGCTGCCGGTCGAGCTCGTGATGCGCGCGTACCTGACCGGCGTCACGTCGACGTCGATCTGGAAGGCGTACGAGAAGGGCTCGCGCACGTTCTGCGGGCACCAGCTGCCGGACGGCATGAAGAAGAACCAGGCGCTGCCCGAGCCGATCCTGACGCCGTCGACCAAGGCGGCCAAGGGCGATCACGACGTCAGCGTGTCTCGCGAGGAGCTGCTCGCGATGGAGCGGATCTCGCCCGAGATGTTCGATCGCGCGGCCGCGATCGCGGCGAAGCTGTTCGCCGAGGGTCAGCGCCACGCCCGGGCGCAGGGCTTGATCCTCGCGGATACCAAGTACGAGATGGGCCTCGATCCGAAGACCGGCGAGATCACGGTGATCGACGAGATCCACACGCCGGATTCGTCGCGCTACTGGTATGCCGACGACTACGAGGCGCGGCTCGCCCGCGGCGAGGAGCCGCGCTCGCTCGACAAGGAGTACGTGCGGCGCTGGCTGGCGAACGAGGCCAAGTACACCGGTGATGGCCCGCCACCGTCGCTCCCCGACGAGGTCCGGCTCGAGGCGGCGCGCCGCTACATCGGGAGCTTCGAGCTGGTCACCGGCACGAAGTTCGTTCCCGACACGCGCGAGCCGCTCGCCCGGATCGCCGCGGCCATCAAGGCGAGCTAGCCGATGTTGGTCGTACGCGGCAATCCGGCCCTCAGCGCGGCGCGGCGTGCCCGCGCGCTCGCGAAGGCCAAGGCGGCGTGCGACGGAGTGGCGATGCTCGCCACGCGGTGGGTTCACCTCGTGGTCGCGGATCGCGAGCTGACCTCGGACGAACGCGTCCGCATCGAGCACCTGGTGACCTACGGCCCGCACGTCGAGCCGATGTCGCCTTCGGGCTCGATGATCTCGGCGGCCCCTGGCACCGAGTCGCGGGAGGCCACGCTGTGGATCGCGCCACGCATCGGCACCACGTCTCCGTGGTCGTCGAAGGCGACCGACATCGCGCACGTGTGCGGGCTCGATGCCGTGACCCGGATCGAGCGCGTGCTCGAGTACCGGCTGCGCGGCGTCGGGATCGATGGCGAGGCGCTCGCGGCGATCGGTCACGCGCTATCGGATCGCATGACGGAGAGCGTGATCGTGGCCGACGCCGACCTCGCGAAGGTCGTCGCGGAGCACGGCAAGCCGCGCCCGCTCGGGCACGTCGCGCTCGGCAAGGACGCCGCGCGCACCCTGCGCGAGGCCAGCACGCGACTCGGGCTGGCGCTCGCCGACGACGAGATCGCGTATCTGGTCGCGCGCTATCGCGAGCTCGGACGCGACCCGACCGACGTCGAGCTGATGATGTTCGCGCAGGCCAACAGCGAGCACTGTCGTCACAAGATCTTCAACGCCGAGTTCTGGGTCGACGGCGCGCAGAGGGAGCACTCGCTGTTCCAGCTGATCCGCCACACGACCGACGCGCACCCGGGCGGCGTGCTGAGCGCCTACAAGGACAACGCGGCGGTGGTCGCCGGCAACATCGCCGAGCGGTGGTTCCCCGGACTCGACGGCGTGTACCGCGGGGTGTCCGAGCCGTGTCACGTCCTCGGCAAGGTCGAGACCCACAACCATCCGACCGCGATCTCGCCGCATCCCGGCGCGGCCACCGGATCGGGTGGCGAGATCCGCGACGAGGGCGCGACCGGACGAGGTGGCAAGCCGAAGGCCGGCCTGGTCGGCTTCACGGTCAGCGACCTGCGACTCCCGGACGCGCTCGAGCCGTGGGAACCACGGGCGGAGCAGTGGATCGGATCTCCGTCACGCATCGCGACGGCGCTCGACATCATGATCGAGGGACCGATCGGCGGCGCCGCGTTCAACAACGAGTTCGGCCGCCCGGCGGTGCTCGGGTACTTCCGTACGTTCGAGCGCGGCGACCGCGGCTATCACAAGCCGGTGATGCTGGCGGGCGGTATCGGCATGGTGCGACCGGGCCACGTGCAGAAGGCACCGGTGCCGGAGGGCGCGGCGTTGATCGTGCTCGGAGGACCGGCGTTCCTCATCGGGCTGGGCGGTGGTGCGGCGAGCTCGCTGGCGCAGGGCGCCTCGGCCGAGGATCTCGACTTCGCGTCGGTGCAGCGTGACAACGCCGAGATCCAGAGGCGCTGCCAGGAAGTGATCGATCGGTGCTGGGCGGAAGGCGAAGCCAGCCCGATCCTGTCGATCCACGACGTCGGTGCCGGTGGGCTGTCGAACGCGATGCCCGAGCTGGTGCACGACGCCGGGCTCGGCGCCACGCTCGAGCTTCGCGACATCCCGAGTGGCGAGCCCGATCTCAGCCCGCTCGAGCTGTGGAGCAACGAGGCCCAGGAGCGCTACGTGCTCGCGATCGAGCCCGCGCGGGTCGCCGAGTTCGCCGCGCTGTGTGCACGCGAGCGCGCGCCGTGGGCGCAGCTCGGCGTGGCGACGAAGGACGGCCGGTTGCGGCTCGACGATCGCCTGCTGGGCGAGCCCGCGGTCGACATTCCCCTCGAGCTCGTGCTCGGCAAGCCGCCGCGGATGGTGCGCCGTGCCGAGTCGATCGCCCCCCCGCGCGCGCGCCTGTCGCTCTCCGGTGACGGCGGCGCGGCCGGGACCGTCGCCGACGCGCTCGACCGCGTGCTCGGACTTCCGACGGTGGCCGACAAGACGTTCCTGGTCACGATCGGCGATCGCACCGTCGGCGGGATGATCGCGCGCGATCCGATGATCGGGCCGCTGCAGGTTCCGGTCGCGGATCACGCGCTCACGCTCGCCGGGTTCGACACCACGGCCGGCGAGGTGATGGCGATCGGCGAGCGCCCACCGGTGGCACTGCTCGATGCGGCCGCGGCGTCGCGGCTCGCGATCGGCGAGGCGGTCACCAACCTGGCGAGTGCACCGATCGGTCCGCTCGGCCGCATCAAGCTGTCGTGCAACTGGATGGCGGCGGCGGGACATCCCGGCGAGGACGCACGGTTGTACGCGGGAGTCGAGGCGGCCAGCACGTGCGCGATCGCGCTCGGCATCGCGATCCCCGTGGGCAAGGACTCGATGTCGATGCGTACGCAGTGGACCGATGCGGCCGCGCACGCCGCCGGCGAGGTTCCCGCGAGCGAGATTCCGCGCGACGCGATCAAGCACGTGCCGACGCCGAGCGAGACCCTCGCGTCGCTCGAGGCCGAGCTCGAGCAGGAAGCCGCGGAAGCGTCTCGCCATGCCGCGCCTCCGGATCCCGATCCCGAGCTCGCGGAGCTCGACGAGCTCGCACGGGTCGCCGCGCAGCGCTGGCGCGATGCCCAGCTGCGGGGCGAAGGCGATCCGGAAGATCTGATCACGACCGGGCGTTACCGCCGGCCGGAGCTGTCCAAGCGCACCGACGTCGAACCGGTCGAGGACGAGGTCACGCAGCCGTGGGCGGAGCGCGACGCGATGCCGACGGTGCCCGATGGCGACGATGTTTCGGTGTTTCCGGACGGCCTGCCCGACGAACGACCCGGGCGCGCGACCGACGAGCGGATCGCGGCGGAGGCCGAGGGCAAGATCGACGCCGCGGTCGCCACCGCGGACCGGATGGCGGATCGCGTGGGTGGGGGCGTCGCCGGATACAGGCGCACGGTGCGCGGCGAGGTCGCGCGTGGGTCGGGACAGCATCCGACACCGCGGAACACCAACGTCTCGGGGGTTCGCGGCGCGTCGTCGCGGGCGGTGGTGTCGCCGGTCACGCTCGTGGTCACCGCGTTCGGACCGGTCACCGACGTCCGGCTCGCGGTCACGCCCGAGCTGGCCGGCGGCGACCGCAGCGGAAGCGGGTCGGGTGGGTGGGAATTGTTGTTGGTCGATCTGTCCGCCGGCAAGCACCGGCTCGGCGGATCGTGCCTGGCACAGGTCTACGGCCAGCTCGGCGACACGCCGCCCGATCTCGACGATCCGGCCCGGTTGCTCGCGTTCTACGACGCGATCCAGCACCTGCTCGCGACCCGCAAGCTCGCCGCGTATCACGATCGCTCCGATGGCGGGCTCGCGATCACGGTGCTCGAGATGGCGTTCGCGTCGGGGCTCGGACTCGAGCTCGACGTCTCGGCCGTGCATGCCGACGTGTTCGCGGCGCTGTTCTCCGAGGAGCTCGGCTGTGTGGTCGAGGTCGCCGCCGACGACCTCCATCACGTGCGCTCGGTGCTCGCACAGACCGGCGCGCACGTGCACTCGATCGGTCGCGCGGTCGCGGGCGATCGCATCCAGATCCGGCACGGCGGAGCGCTGGTCGTCGATGCCGCACGCACTGACCTGCGCGCGCGGTGGTCGCACGTCAGCCACGCGATCGCGCAGCGCCGCGACGATCCGACGTGCGCCGACGAGGAGCACGCGGCACGCCGTGCGGAATCCCCGCTGACCGCACGGCTGACGTTCGAGCCCACGCCGCCGGCGGTGCACGGAGCTCGCCCGCGCGTGGCGATCCTGCGCGAGCAGGGCGTCAACGGCCAGAACGAGATGGCCGCCGCGTTCGCGCGCGCCGGGTTCGAGTGTGTCGACGTCCACATGACCGATCTGATCGAGGGCCGCACCGACTTGACCGACATGCGCGGTGCGGTCGCGTGCGGTGGCTTCTCGTTCGGCGACGTGCTCGGCGCCGGTCGCGGCTGGGCCTCGACGTTCCGCTACAACGAGCGCGCGCGCGACGCGCTCGACAAGCTGGTCGCGCGCTCCGACACGTTCCTGCTCGGCGTGTGCAACGGATGCCAGGCGCTGGCCGATCTCGCCGACCAGCTCCCCGGCGCCGCCGCGTGGCCGCGGTTCGTTCGCAACCGCTCGGAGCAGTTCGAGGCACGACTCGCGCTGCTCGCGATCGAGAACAGTCCGTCGATCTTCTTCTCCAACATGGCCGGCTCGCGGATCCCGGTGGCCACCGCGCACGGCGAGGGTCGCGCGGAGCTCTCGCCCGAGCAGCTCGCGGCGATCGAGCGCACCGGGCTGGTCGCGGCGCGGTACGTCGACGGCACCGGTGCGATCGCCACCACGTACCCCGCCAACCCGAACGGGTCGCCCGGTGGCGTCGCGGCGCTGACCACGGCCGACGGCCGGCTCACGATCATGATGCCGCACCCCGAGCGCGTGTTCCGCTCGCACCAGCTGTCGTGGTGCCCGCCCGCGTGGCGCGCGCGCGACGACAGCCCGTGGATGCAGATGTTCTACAACGCGCGCACCTGGCTCGGGTGATCACGGGCGTGCGCGCACGCCGAGCTTGGCCATCCGCGAGCGCAGCGTGTTGGGGTGGATCGCGAGCAGCCTGGCGGCACCGCGCGGGCCATCGATCCGGCCATCGCACCGCGCGAGTGCGCGCTCGATGTGGCGCGCCATCGCCTGGTCGAGCGTGAGGAACCGACCGTCGGGATCGACGTCTTCGCTCGCGAGCGAACGATCCGGTGTGGCTCCGGATCGCGTGCGAGCGCGCGGCGCGCCGTGGTCACCCGAGGTCACGCCGAGTGCGCGATCGACGGCGAGCCGGCCGCCCTCACCGAGGATCGCGGCGCGCTCGATCACGGCGGCGAGCTCGCGCACGTTGCCGGGCCACGGATAGCTCTGGAGCAGGGCGACGTCGGAGGATGACACGCGCAAGCCGACGAGTCCGAACCGCTGGGCCGCGCGCTCGGTGAAGTGCTCGGCGAGCGCCGCGATGTCTCCCTGGCGCTCGCGTAGCGGCGGCAACCGGATCGTGAAGACGTTGATCCGGTACCACAGGTCCTCGCGGAACGAGCCGTCCGCGACCATGCCGGCGAGGTCGCGATGGGTGGCGGCGACGATGCGGACGTCGACCTCGAGCGGACGCCCGCCGCCGACCCGCTCGAACACGCCGTCCTGCACCACGCGCAGCAGGCGGACCTGGGCGGGCAGGGGGAGCTCGCCGATCTCGTCGAGGAACAACGTGCCGCCGTCGGCACGCTCGAACCACCCACGCCGTTGTGCCGACGCGCCGGTGAACGCCCCGCGTTCGTGTCCGAACAGCTCGGAGTCGATCAGCTCGGGCGCGATCGCGCCGCAGTTGACCCGCAGGATCGGGCCGGTCGCCCGTGGCGAGCGTGCATGGATCGCGCGCGCGACGACCTCCTTGCCCGAGCCGGTCTCGCCGAAGATCAGCACCGGCGCGCCGGTCGGGGCGACCTGCACGACCTGGTGCATGACATCGCGCAATCCGGCATCGGCACCGACCACGGCGACCCCGATGTCGCGCATGTGGAGGCGCGCGAGGGCGGCCGCCTTGTCGGCCTCGGCGGCCTCGCGGCGCTGCGTCAGATCGCGGCGCGCGCGGTCGGCGGCGAGCACCGCGGCGATCGGCTCGGCGATCGCGGTCAACGTGCGGGACTCGGGCTCTCGTCGATCTCCGGCCGGATCGTCGATCCCGACGAGCAGCGCGCCGAGCGCGCGCGAGTCGGCGACCAGCGGGATCAACCACCACGCGGTACTGTCGCCACCGACCGCGCGCAACAGCTCGCGTGCGGCGGCACTCGCGATCTGGTCGTGCGTTGCCGAGGCGTCGTCGAGCTCCGGTGCGGACGTGGTGCGCGCGGGTACGTGCTCGATCGCACCACGGTCGATCCACCGGTGAACGCGATCGAGCGCGGTGCGCCGGAGGTCGATGCGGGGTTTCGTCGGATGCACCACGCCGAGCGCGCCCCGTCGCACGAATGCCGAGGTCGCGAGGTGGGCGCGCCGCCGGGGTCGTGGGGATCGATCGTCCGGACCGCGAGCACGTCGGCGTCGACGGCCTCGAGCAGATCGGGGCCCATCCTCGCCAAGAAGCCTTCGGGTTCGGTCGCGAGCGAGGCTTCGCGCCAGAGTCGTCCGAGCAAGAGGTCGAGCGAGCTCATCTACGAGAGGCATCCCGAAATGTCGTGTCACCACGAGATATCATGAAACCACGATATATCGTGAATATTGCCATCCGTGATAACGGATGGTAATCTCCAAAGAACGAGATCACTGTGTCTCGAACGAGCTGCTGATCGGATGGTTGGCGCACGATCTGCTACCGACCTGTCGGGTGGACACGGTCTCGATCCTCATCGCGCTGACCAGCCTGGTCGCGGCCACGGTCAACGGCGCGCTCGGGTACGGGTACGCGTCGATCACGGTCCCGGTCTCGCTTCTGATGGTGCCCGGCCGCCTGCTCAACCCGGCGCTCGTGATCGTCGAGCTCGTCGTCAACGTCTACACGCTGGCACTCGGACGTCGATCGATCCGGCGCGTGTGGTCGCGCGTCGCGCCGATCATCGTCGGGATCCTGCCGGGAACGTTGATCGGGAGCCTCGTCCTCGCCTCGATCAGCGCCCCGTGGGCACGGCTCGTCACCTACGCGACGCTGCTGCCGCTGATCCTGATCCAGGCGATGGGTTGGCGCTTGCCCGTCCGGCGGCCTCGGTTCACCGGTACGTCGTTCGGGGTCGGGGCGGGCGCGCTCTACGCGCTGACCACGATCTCGGGTCCGCCGCTCGCGATGTATCTCAAGAACCAGACGTCGACCGAGTATGCGCTCGATGCCGACGACTTCAGGGTCGCGCTCGCGCTGGTGCGGGTCGTCGAAGCGCTGACCACGCTGGTCGCGTACGCCGCCCTCGGGTTGCTGTCGTTCGACAGCCTACGACTCGTGCCCTCGCTCGCACCCGGCATCGCGATCGGGATCCCTCTCGGGTTCGTGGTGATCCGGCGTCTCGATGCCGAGGTGTTTCGTCGGATCTGCACGAGCTTCGACGCGTGGCTCGTCGGGTTTGGCCTGTCGCGCGCGATCGCGCAGCTCGATCTCGTTCCCCCGCGCTGGGCGTATCAGATCCTGGCGATCACGATCGTCGTCGACGCGCTGCTACTGCGCGCGTACTTCACAAGATCGGCAAGAGGCCGACGAACAAGCCGAGCATCGCCAACGCGACCTGAAGGCGCCGCGTGTTCCGGCGACTTCGTTGCCAGCCGGTGAGGTGCACGATCGCGCGTGCACCGCGTCGCATCGCGAACACGCCAGGCACGATCGCGATCACCGATCCCATCGCAGCGATCCGTGCGACCGACTCGCCGTCGGCGAGGAACGCGCGTGGCCACACCGTCGGTAGCAACAGCAGCTCCGCGACCACCACCACGGCGATCGCCCAGCGCTGACCGGCGAGCATCGCCGTCGCCGCGATCGCGAGCGTCGCCGCGACCTCCGGGCCATGCCAGCTCGATGGCGCCAGCGGCAGGGCGAACAATGCTGCTGCGAGGGCCGTCAACCCGACCCACAGGTCGGGACGATCGATCTCGTCACGACGGGCTGCAGACGGGTTGAGAGTATCCATGGACTTAAATGTAATCAGACGATGACAGTTGTCGAGCATTTGTATGTGTGACGATACATCAGTATTCTTAGTAAATACTTATAATCATACAACTAAATGTATAGAGAAATTTTCTAGCGAGTTTATCGTAGACGATCGTATCCAGATGCATACAAACGGGAGTGAATCCATCCGGACCCGAGGTCACGCCCTTCGCGATCCCCGATGGGTTCCGAGTAGATGAGCGTCGCGGCCAGGGCGTGCCACACTGCCCTCATGAACGGCGCCACCGGGATCTTGATCAAGCTCGGCGTGCGGCTCGCGGTGTTCGGAGTCGTGTTCTTCTTCATCGCGCGCCGCAACCCCAAGGTCGTGATCCCCGTGAAGTGGGCGACGCCGCTCGTCGCGCTCGTGTTCGCGCTGCTGAACACCGGCCTCTACTGGGCGCTCAAGCCGATCCTGAACCTGGCCACGCTCGGGGCGCTCGGCTTCTTCATGCCGCTGATCGTCAACATGCTGCTGCTGATCGCGACGGTGAAGTTCTTCGCGTGGCACCGGCTGCCCCGCTTCCTCCCGAAGACCAACGCCGACCACGAGGACGCCGGTCTGTTCCAGAAGAAGAAGGACGTCCAGGCGCGGCCGTTGTTCGCGATCGACGGCATCTTCGCGACGCTGTGGCTGGCGCTGGTCCTCACCATCGTCCACGGCGCCCTGTGGGTGGCGCTCGACTATCTTCCGAACGCCTAGAGACACGCGGTCTGGTCGGCTCGCGAAACCTCACCTCTACGGAACGGCTCGCAAGTCGCCCGACGGCCGAATGCCTCGAGGCCGCGTCTACTCGGTGACGCTGCGAAGCTTGCGGAGTAGCTCGCGCGCCTCGTCGCAGTGTGTGGCGGCATCGCGCAGCGACTGACGGATCAATTCGAAGCTGGCCCGCGGGATGTTCTGCGCGTACTGCTCGAACTCGCCCTCGGCGGCCATGACCTCGATGCGCAGGCTCGACAGCAGATCGTTGAGCGATGCCGTGGTCTCGGCGGTCGCGGCGGCGATCTCGAGCGCGCGCTTGACCTTCACGCTGCCGGCCTCGGCGACCATCTGCTGCTCGGCGCGATCGAGGCGGGTCTTCAGGTTGTCGCGCTCGATCTCGATCATCGACAGATCGTTCTCGAGGTCTTCCATCCGGCGAGCGTTGTCCTGGTTGAACTTGTTGGCGCGGTAGACCCGGAGCTCGGTCTGCAGCTGCTCGACGCGCCGGCGGAGCACGCGGATCTCGTTGTCCGCCTCGTTCGGCATCATGCTCGGCATCGGCGTGCCGGCGCTGGGCATCGCCGGCTCGGACGGTGGGTTGGGGGGCAGGTTCGCCGGGCCGCTCGGGTTGATCGCGGCCACGTGTCCGGTCGGGCCGGCGGGTGACATCGCGCCCATCCCCGGGTGCTGCATCATCGGCGCGGGGCCGCCGCTCGGTGCCTCGGTGGCGACCGCGGTCGCACCGGTATCGACGAACCGCAACCAGAGGCTTCCACACCGTACGGCATCCCCGTGCTTGAACAGGTGGCTCTGGACGCGTTGCTCCTGGAAATACACGCCGTTGGCCGACGACAGATCCTCGAGCACGTAACCACCACCACCCCAGAAGATCCGTGCGTGGTGACGGGAGACCATCGCGTCGTCCGTGCGGATCGCGCAGTCCATGGCGCGGCCGATCTTGATCTCGGTCGATGCGAGATCCAGAGATCCCTCGATGCCCTGCGCATCGCGCCAGAGGAGCCGGGCCACGTGAAGCAAAAAGTTAAGCCAGACCCGGGAGAACCACAAGTTTGTCGCGTGCCTGCGCACGGGAAGACGTCGGAAAAGCGATCTGGATGTCGGCAGATCAGACAGGCGTGCTAAAGGACCGCCATGTGCGGCGTCTTCGGCATCTACGGCCACGAGGAGGCCGCCAATATCGCGTACCTCGGCATGCACGCTCTCCAGCACCGGGGCCAGGAGTCGGCGGGGCTGGTCGCCGTCCAGCCGGATGACGGTCGCCTGCGGCGCCACGTCGCGATGGGGTTGGTGTCCGACGCGTTCGATCGCGAGGCGCTGGCCAAGCTCCCCGGACGGATGGCGATCGGCCACGTCCGGTACTCCACCGCGGGGAGCTCGGAGCTGCGCAACGCACAGCCGTTCGTGTTCGAGGCCTCCCACCTCGGCGGCCAGATCGCGATCGCGCACAACGGCAACCTGGTCAACGCGGAGGAGCTGCGCGCCGAGCTCGAGTCGATGGGCTCGATCTTCCAGACCTCGAGCGACACCGAGGTGATCGTTCATTTGATGGCGCGCTCGAAGGAGCCCGATGTCCTCGGCAAGCTGCTGTCGGCGTTGCGCCGGGTGCGCGGCGCGTTCTCGCTGGTCGTGCTCACCAGCGACGGCCGGATGTTCGGCGCGCGCGATCCCAACGGATTCCGTCCGCTCTCGATCGGGCGGCTCAAGGATGCCTTCGTGCTGTCGAGCGAGACCTGCTCGTTCGACCTGGTGGAGGCGGAGTTCATCCGCGAGGTCGATCCGGGCGAGGTCGTGATGATCTCGATGCAGAACGGGCTCGCGGTCGGCGCCGGTGGGATGACCTCGCATCGGATCGACGAGCCCGCGGTCGCGCCCACGTTCTGCGTGTTCGAGCACGTGTACTTCGCGCGCCCCGATAGCCTGGTCAACAGCAAGAGCGTGTACCGCGCGCGCGAGCGCATGGGCCGCCAGCTCGCCCAGGAGAGCCCGCCGCCGGGTCCGAACGACGACGGCGACTGGGTCGTGGTGCCGGTACCGGATTCCGGCGTGCCGGCGGCGATCGGCTACTCGAAGGAGAGCGGGGTGCCGTTCGAGATGGGCCTCATCCGCTCGCACTACGTCGGTCGCACGTTCATCGAGCCACAGGATTCGATCCGTCACTTCGGGGTCCGTCTCAAGCTGAGCCCGGTGCGCTCGGTGGTCGACGGCAAGCGCGTGCTCGTCGTCGACGACTCGCTGGTTCGCGGCACCACGTCGCGCAAGATCGTCAAGATGCTGCGCAACGCGGGCGCCCGCGAGGTTCACCTCCGGATCAGTGCGCCGCCGACCACGCATCCGTGCTTCTACGGCATCGACACGCCGAACCGGGCGGAGCTGGTGGCCGCGTCGCACACGATCGACGAGATCAAGCGGTACGTCACCTGCGACACGCTCGCCTACCTCTCGCACGAAGGGCTCATGCAGTCGGTGGGCACCACGACCAACGACGAGGGCGACGGCGTCGGGTATTGCTCGGCCTGCTTCACGGGGAACTACCCGGTTCGGCTCGGTACGAGCGGTCTCGTGCAGCTGCGTTCGGCGCGGTCGGCCAGGGTATAGTCCGCGCCATGGCGATCGATGCTGTAGATGTCCGCGCGGTCCGCGCGCGCCTCAAGGAGCTCGGCGACAAGCTGACCGAGCTCCGGGGGTTACTTTGACGTCGACCACAAGCGACTGAAGATCGAGGAGCTCGATTCGATCGCGGCCCGGCCGACGTTCTGGGAGGACCAGAAGAAGGCGCAGGCGATCCTTCGCGACAAGAAGCAGCTCGAGCACGTGGTGAGCGGCTACGACGCTCAGGTGCGCGCGCTGTCCGACGCCGAGGTGTTGCTCGATCTCGCCGAGGAGGCCGACGACGAGGCCTCGGCGAAGGAGGCCGAGGGGCAGGTCGGGGCGATCGACAAGGCCCTCGACGACATCGAGTTCCAGCGCATGTTGTCGGGCGAGCTCGATGCCGGCGGGGCGATCGTGCAGATCACGTCGGGCGCGGGCGGCGTCGACGCGTCGGACTGGGCACAGATGCTGATGCGGATGCTGATCCGGTACGCCGAGCGCAAGGGCTGGAAGGTCGAGGTGCTCGACGAGACCCCCGCCGAGGAGGCCGGGATCAAGAACGCCACGTTCACCGTCGCGGGCGACTACGCGTACGGGCTGCTCAAGGCCGAGAACGGCGTGCACCGACTCGTCCGGGTGTCGCCGTTCGATGCCAACGGTCGCCGTCAGACGTCGTTCGCCGCGGTCACCGTGACCGCCGACATCGACGACGACATCGAGGTCGACATCAACGAGACCGATCTCAAGATCGACACCTATCGCGCGGGCGGTGCCGGCGGTCAGCACGTCAACAAGACCGACTCGGCGGTGCGCATCACACACATGCCGACCGGCATCGTCGTGCAGTGCCAGAACGAGCGCAGCCAGCACTCGAACAAGGCCAAGGCGATGAAGCTGTTGCGCGCTCGCCTCTACGACTTCGAGATCGCGAAGCGCGAGGCCAAGGCCGCGGAGGATGCGAAGGCGCGCCTCAAGATCGAGTGGGGCTCGCAGATCCGCAGCTACGTGCTGTTTCCGTACCAGCAGGTCGCCGACCACCGCACGGACATGAAGACGTCCGACATCGACGGCGTGCTCGACGGCGATCTCGACGAGCTGATCCGGACGTACCTGCTGCAGAGCGCGAACAACCGCAACTGATCCAGGCTACGGCGCGTGGCTCTCGATCTCGGCGACCAGCTCGTCGACAGAGAGCGACACGCCCTTGTGGCGGTCGTGTCCGATGAACATCGTCGGTAGCCCGCGCACGCCCGCTGCCCGCGCGGCCTTGTACTCGCGCTGCACGCGCTGGATCGCGGCGGGTACGTCCTTCTTGAACTGCTCGAGGTCGCAGCCGACCTGGATCGCCATCTGCTGGCAGCCGTACGGGGTCAGGGTCTCCGGCGGGGCCGCGAACAACGCCTTCGCCATCTCCTCGCCATGGCCCTGCGCGTCGGCGCAGCAGTAGGCGATCGCGGCGGGCACGGCACCGCGATGCATCGGCAACGGCATCATCTTGCGGACGACGCGGACCGGCACGCGGGTCTGCTCGAGCGCCTTGGCCAGGCGCTTCTGCATCTCGCGGCAGAACGGACACTCGAAGTCGACGACCTCGACGATCGTCACCGCGTCCGGGGTCTGCGCTTCGAGTACCCAGGGAGGCACCACGCTCGGCGGCGCCTCGTACACGCCGCTCTGCGCGATCCGGGTCACCCGCTCGAGCAATTCCTTGCGCGATTCGGAGGGACCGTCGTCGGTCGGTCGCTGCGTCCACACCGCGAGCACGCCCACGACCGCGGCGATCGCCGGCGCGACGGCCAGCACGCGCGGCATCCTCGGCGACAGCGTGCGCGCCCCGAGGATCGCGCATACCGCGAGCACGATCGCGGCCGGGTCGGCGACCATGCACAGCTTGCAGAACACGCCGATGTCGAACGCCTGGAGGCCGATCAACCAGGCCGCCCACAGCCCGCCGCCGATCGCGAACGACCAGGCGGAGCCGGCGACGCTCGACGAACATCAGCACGAGCATCGCGGCGAAGAACGTGACGCCCAGGACCGACATCGGGATGCCGAGCACGTGGGCCCACTTCGACTGGTGGACCGTCTGGCAGCCGGTCTCCGCGCAGAACGTGATCTGTGGACCGAGGTCGTCGATCACGCTCGCGATGCTGGCGCCGAGTCCGACGATCGTGGCGGCGAGTGCGCCGATCGTCGTGAGCTTCACGAGGTCGAGCCGGTTCCGCATGACGCTAGAACCGGCATTGTGCCACGCGAGATTCCTCAAGACTTCGCGAGCGGACACCCAGAGGTGAGGTAGGCCGCGGAAGCGAAGTCGGGCAACGACGGGTTAGCGGGTGCCCGTGAAGCCGGTGGTGAACTTGACCTCGGCGCCGACCAGCAGGGCCTGGTTGGTGCCGTCGATCGTGCCGGCGAACAGACACGCGCCGCTGTACCCGATCGTGACCAGGCCGGCCTCCATGTCGGTCGCGAACCAGTCGGGGCCACCGGCGTTCTCGGTCACGAGGTCGGCATCCGCGAGGGAGTATCCGAGCATCGCGCAGTTGATGCCGTTGGTGACCACGCCGCCGCCGAGGAACAGCCGGAACGAGTTGCCGGTCTCGCCGATCACCCCGAACTTCTCCGAGGTCGCGACCGTGACGTCGCCGTCGCACACCAGATCGCAGTTCGGGTTCGAGGTCCCGGCGCCGCACGTGCCGGGGGCGGGCTTCGCGAGCGCGCCGTCGCACTCCGCGGACGGAAGGTTGACGATCATCTGGTGTTCCTTGGCCGCGTTGCGCTGCTCGATGACGACGCGATCCGGCCACGCCTCGCTCGGGCAGACAATCTCGGGTCGGCTGCAGTCGAGGTCGAACGTGTAGGGCTGACCCTCGTGGTCGATCGTGACCTGGCCGCCGCCCGCCCCGAGCTCGGCGTTGTAGACGGCGCCGCCGATCTTGATCTCGACACCGATGGTGTCGTCGTACTGGATGTTCCAGGTCCCGGTGACGTCGGGTGCGGGGGAGGACGAGCTCGCCGCACACCCGTCACCACGGGCGCCCATGGTGAGGGGCAGGAGGGGCAGGGCGATCAAGGCGAAGGTCAGCGGCTTCATCATGCCCTGGTCGATTTCAAAGGCTGGACCAACTGGCTCCGCACCTCGAACCGGTTGGTTAGCAGACACCTCGCTATTGAGACGGTCTCAATAGCGTTGGCAAACCCCGCGTGAACGGTTGGTGTCGTGGGGTTCTGCGACACCTGCGGCCGGCAATTCACGGATCTGCGTGGCGGAGCCGCGTCGACCGGGTCAGTGGGTGGACGGGGCGTGTTTGCCGGGCTTGGTGTCGTCGAGTGCGGCGAGGGCCTGCTTGGCCTTGTCGACCGCCTCCTTGGACACCTGCGACGCCGGCAGCGTCTCGTAGGTCTTGACGACGAGCGCGCGGTACTTCCGTTCGGTCGCCTGGTCGCCGGCCTTCTGCGCGATCTCCGCACGCTGGGTCAACAGCCGGATCTTGCGCGGGCCGTAGACCATGGTCAGCGCCTTCTCGGTCCACTTCGCCGCCTCGTCGAGCTTCCCACCCTGGAGGTAGATCCAGCCAAGCCGCGCCGGCGGGTCGTACTCCTTCGGCAGATCCTTCACCGACTTCTGGAGGGCGGGCACGAGATCGAGCGGCTTGCCGAGGTAGGTGTAGACCTCGGCGCGCGGCCAGTTGTAGGTCATCGCGGCGAGCGGCGTCGGCGCCTTGGCCGCGGTGTCGTCGAGCAACGCGAGCTGCTTCTCGGCGACGGCTTTCGCCTCCGACTTCTTCCCGAGCGTGTCGAGGGTCTCGCGCAGGTTGGCCATCGCGTCGCTGCGATCGTCGACCGACAGCGGTGCTTCCGGATCGGCGAGGAGTTTCTGCCAGCGCGCGACCGCCGCCTCGCGCAGGTGCTTCACGCGATCGGGCTCGTCCGTGGCCCGCTTGTTCGCGCAGTCGGTCGCGTAATACAGGAAGTCGCTGGCGCTCGCGGCGTTGCCGCCGTCTCCGGCCGCGAGCCACCGATCGGCGAGCTCGAGGCAACCGGCAGTGTCGCCTGACTTGTCGAGCGTGGAGATCAATGACGTCTGTGCGTCGGAGCGCCGCGGCCAGTCCTTCGGCGCGTCCTTCAACGCGGCGCGGAGCTCGCGAGCCGCGTCCTCGAGCTGGTGCTTCTGGAGGTGACGCTCGGCGGCGAGCAGGTGGGCATCGGCGCCCTCGGTGCCGCCGGCCTTCGCGCGCAGGCCGCCGTCGAGGAACGCGTGAAACTGCGCGATGCTCGCACCACCGACGAACCGCGCCAGCACGCCGCCATCGGGCGCGATCACGTAGAACGTCGGCCACGCGGACGTCGGGTACTTCTCGACCGCGTCGGCGTTGTTCTCCCGATCGGTGTCGAGCGCCGCGAACACGAACTTGTC
The DNA here is from genome assembly GCA_963772655.1 of uncultured delta proteobacterium. Taxonomy (GTDB): domain Bacteria; phylum Myxococcota_A; class Polyangia; order Haliangiales; family Haliangiaceae; genus JABFXX01. The sequence goes on along the minus strand of CAVYYE010000002.1, from coordinate 1,264,070 downwards.
GGCGTCGGCGGCGAACGACTTGTCGGTGAACACCGTCGTCTGCATCGACAGGCACGTGTGGCACCACGGGGCCCACAGATCGAGCACGATCGGGCGATCGGTCTGCTTGGCGCACGCCAGTGCGACGTCGAAGTCGTCGTCGATCCAGCGCATCGCCATCCCGCCCTTGGCCTCGGCCGCCTCGCACGGGCGGGGCTGCGCTTCGGGGGTGGGAGTTTCGACGGGCTGTTTCTCCGGCTCCTTGTTGCCACCGGACTTCGAGCACGCCGCGGTGAGCACGAGCGCGATCCACACCAACCTGCGCATGACCGCGTGATAGCACGCGGAGAGCAGTGTAGAGTCCCGCGACCATGGCCGATGAGCAGTCCACGCCCGAGCGCACGATCGAACGCCTGATCGGCGAGCGGCGCGCGAAAGGCGAGGCACTACGCGAGTCTGGCAGCCCGCCGTACCGCAACGATGTCGGACCGACGACCTCGCTCGCCGCGGTGCGTGCGCGCTACGAAGCCACCAAGCCCGCTCCTCCCGCACCGCCAACTCCGGGAGCTCCGCGCGCGAAGGGTGCGCCGATCGCGCCGATCGACGGCGAGCTGGTGCGGGTCGCGGGTCGCGTCATGATCAAGCGCGGCATGGGCAAGACCGTGTTCGCGCCGATCCGCGACACCACCGGCGACCTCCAGCTGTTCCTCAACGTCGATCACCTCGCGGCCGACGACTTCGCAAAGGTCCTGCCGCAGCTCGACGCCGGCGACATCGTGGTCGCCGAGGGGCCCGCGTTCTGGACCCGCACCGGCGAGCTATCGATCCTGACCAAGCGGTTGTGGATCACCACCAAGAGCCTGCGTCCGTTGCCGTCGAAGGAATGGACCACCGAGAGTGGCGAGAGCCGCGGTGGGCTCGCCGATGTCGAGCAGCGCTACCGCCAGCGCTACGTCGATCTCGCGGTCAGCCCGGAGGTCCGCGACGTGTTCCGCAAGCGGTCGGCGATCGTCCGCGGGATCCGCACGTTCCTCGATGCGCGCGACTACCTCGAGGTCGAGACCCCGATGATGCACCCGATCATCGGCGGCGCCGCGGCCAAGCCGTTCATCACGCACCACAACGCGCTCGACATGAAGCTGTACATGCGGATCGCGCCCGAGCTCTATCTCAAGCGGCTCGTGGTCGGCGGGTTCGAGCGGGTCTACGAGATCAACCGCAACTTCCGCAACGAGGGACTGAGCCGCCAGCACAACCCCGAGTTCACGATGCTCGAGTTCTACCAGGCGTACGCGACGTACACCGACCTCATCGATCTGACGGAGGCGATGGTCACCGAGCTCGCGCGCGACATCAACGGTACGACCAAGACGGTATGGGACGGCGTCGAGCTCGAGCTCGCGCCACCGTGGCGCCGGCTCACCGTGCGCGAGGCGGTGCGCACGCTGGGGAACGTCGCCGAGGCGTCCCGCGTGTTCGAGGAGCCCGAGTTTGCCGCGACCACCGCGCTCGAGCACGGCGTCAAGTCGTCCGACGTGATCGGCGTGTTGCTCGAGGGCCTGCCCTCCGACGGGAATGCCGACGCGGCCGACCTGGTTACCCGGTTCAATGACCCGGGGGAACGTGCGTCCGTGATCCGAGCGATCGTCGAGCGTTACCCGGTATCCGGGTCGCCGGCCAACCAGTGCCGCGTGACCGCCGGTCACCTCGGCTATTTGCTGTTCGAGGCCGTGGCCGAGGAAAACCTCGTCCAGCCCACGTTCCTCACCGAATTCCCGCTCGCGGTGTCTCCGCTGGCCCGCCGCAACGACAGCGACGGCGCGTTCTGCGATCGCTTCGAGCTGTTCGTCAACGGCAAGGAGATCGCCAACGGGTTCTCCGAGCTCAACGATCCCGATGACCAACGCGCGCGGTTCGTGGCGCAGGTCCGCGCCAAGGCCGCCGGTGCCGACGAGACCATGGACTACGACGAGGACTACTGCCGCGCGCTCGAGGTCGGCATGCCGCCGGCGGCGGGCGAGGGCGTGGGCATCGACCGGTTGGCGATGCTACTGACCGGTCAGGCGTCGATCCGGGACGTCATCCTGTTTCCGCTGATGCGACCCGAGTCCTAGCTCGATGACTCACGACCCGCGCGACACCAACAAAGTGCTCGGCACGATCGAGCTCGCGCTCGGTGTGTTGCTCCTCGCGCTCGCCACGTTCTTGTGGTTGCGCTGGCTCGGCGACGCCAATCACCCGCTCGAGACGTTCGGCGGCGAGGAATTACTCGACGCGGGCCGTCGCCCTCCCGAACCCGCGCAGTTGTTGGTCGTTACGCTCAGCACGATCATCACACTCGCGATCGTCGGCTTGTCTGTCGTCGCGCACGCGACGGTTGTCCTGGTCAGGCGGCATCGAGCGCGGTCGGGCGAGATTCGACGCATCTCGCGTGGTCCGACCCGGTCGGCGGTGCCGAAGGTGCTCCAGTACGTGCCGTACGTCGGCTACCGCACGTTCGTGGCGTGGCGCTACCTGCTCGTGTTCGAGCACAAGATCGCGCGCGCTCCCAAGGTCGTGCTGGTCGTGCTGGTCGTGGCGCGCCTGCTGTTGTGGAAGTTGTTCGGTGTCGGCTTGACCGCGACGGGTGATCTCGGACGTATCGCGGGTCTGCTCAACACCGCGATCTTCTTCGTGTGGTTCTTCGGCGTTCTCCGCCACGCGAAACTCGCGACGTTCGTGTTCGTGCTCGGTGTCGTCTGCGCGCTCACGGGGTTCTCGGTCGCCGGGCTCGTCGAGCTCGGTAAGCTCGGGGCGCTCGACGCCGGTCAGGCGCGCCAGATCGAGCAGGTGTTCGGCATCGTGATGATCATCGGCGCGCTGCTGGCGTTCCTCGCCGGGTTCTTCGGCACGCTGCGCGCGTACTTCACGTTCTTCACGACGGTGCCGATCGGCGGCGTGTGGATCGGCACGACCGCGCTGGTGATCGTGCTCGCGGTGATGAGCGGGTTCGAGAGCGACTTGCGCGACAAGATCCTCGGCTCCAACGCGCACATCCAGGTCACCAAGGAACACGGCGAGTTCACCAACTGGCGTCAGGTGAAGGCCAAGATCGACAAGATTCCCGGCGTGGTGGCGTCGACACCGTACGCGGTCAGCGAGGTCGTGATCGCCGCCAACAACAACGGGATGAACGTGATCATCAAGGGGATCGATCCCAACTCCGTCGGCAAGGTCACCGATCTCGTCAACGACATCTCGGAGGAGGACAAGGTGGGCGCGATGCGCCGGCTCGAGCCGCTGATCGATCTCGGTCACGACACCACGGTGAAGACCGCGCCACCCCCCGACAACGCCATCGATCCGCCGCCCGACGATCTGATCATGGGTGGCGACCCGATCGACTTTTCCGGGGACGAGCCGGGCGACGAGGGCGACGGCAGCAACGACGACGGCAACGACGACAACGGCGACGATGCGGGATCCGGATCGGCTGCCGCAGCCGGGTCGGGATCCGACACCTCGAACGCGGGCTCGGGTTCGGGGCCCGTCGGCGATCCCGACACCGAGCCGGTCTCTCCCTACGGTGGCGATGCCGTGCGGATCGTCGGGGATGTCGAGGGCAAGGTGCTCGATCTGCTCGACTCCGATCTGATCCGCTGGATGGTCGGCGAGGGGTCCGACGAGGGTGGCGTCCACGTGATCGACGTCGGCCCCGAGCCGTCGATCTCGCGACGGACGCAGGCGCTCCCCGGGATCCTGGTCGGCGCCGAGCTCGTCAAGCAAACGCACCTCTACACCGGCGAGGAGGTGCGCGTGGTGTCGCCGCTCTCGGATCCGTCGAACCCCGACGCCACCGGAACCCCGATCCCGTTCAACCGCGACTATCGCGTCGCCGGGAAGTTCTACACGGGGATGTACGAGTACGACCTCAAGTACGTCTACGTCACCCTCGATTCGCTCCAGGACTTCCTCGACCTCGGCGATTCCGTCGACGGGATCGAGATCCGCGTCGGATCCGCCGACGACACCGGGCGCTACATCGACGACGGCGACCAACCGGGGTTGATCAGCAAGGCCCTCGGCCCGGGCTATCGCGTGCAGGACTGGCGCGATCTCAACCGCAGCCTGTTCTCGGCGCTCAAGCTCGAGAAGATCGCGATGTTCGCGGTGCTCGTGATCGTGATCCTGGTCGCGTCGTTCTCGATCATCGGCAATCTGATCATGGTCGTCGTCGAGAAGGGTCGCGAGATCGCGCTGCTCAAGACCCTCGGTGCATCCGATTTCGGCGTGATGCAGATGTTCGCCGTGCAGGGTCTGATCATCGGGCTGATCGGGACCGTGCTCGGGATCTCGTCCGGACTGCTCGGCTGTCTCGCGATCCAGCGCTACGGCCTGCCGCTCAACCCCGACGTCTATTACATCGATCGACTCCCGATCCACATCGATCCCGGATCGGTGGTCGGCGCGGCGATCACCGGGGTCGCGATCTCGATCCTGGCGACGCTCTATCCCGCAGCGCTTGCGGCACGGATCCGTCCCGCGATCGGTATGCGCCACTGACGTCACACGCGATGTGGCCCCCGAGGGCTCACGTGTCCGGTGATGTGTGAAGCGCCGGCCACAACCGGGGTGGTGGGGACGTCAGGATCCGGCTAGTTGGCGGGTGGCACGCGGCATGCTCCAACCCACCACCAGTATGAAACGCGCTCTTGCCCTCGTGGTCTCGATCGTTGGTGCCAGCGCTGCCGGCACCGCACACGCGGGGACGTATGTCGGACTCGGTATCGGCACGACCCCCGCACTCAGCGACGACACCGGTCGTCTCGACACGGATGGCCGCAGCGGCAAGCTGATCCTCGGCAACAGCTTTGGCCGGCTCGCCCTCGAGGGCACCGTGACCAAGTTCGGTGTGACGCGTACCAACTCGGCCGGCGCGCCACAGCCGTTCGGCGATGCCTATCAGGCCGGGATCGCGCTCAAGGCCGCGTTTCCGCTCGACGATCACTTCGAGGTGTTCGGTCGCGCGGGCCTGCAGCACATGTGGCTCAACGCCACCAAGGATTCGACCAACGACACCGAGGGCAACGGCTATTTGATCGGTGCGGGCGTCCAGTACAAGCTCGATCTCGGCGTCGGCGGCGGTGCGCTGTTCCTCGACTACCAGATCAACAACGCCGACCTCGAGGGTGACCACTTCACGTTCGCCAGCACGACGTCGCGCGTGTGGATGCTCGGCCTCACGGTCGGCATCTAACAAAGTCACGACGCGCGTTCATGTGCCGTGTGACGGGCCGCCCATCCGGGTGGCCCGTTCGCGTTTGCCCTCGCGCGGTTGAGACCTCGATCGGGGATCCGCTTGCAGGCAACCGTTTGGTACGGAGCGACGGTCCCAAGCGTTGACAATCCAGGAACCCGACGAGTAAGTTCCTGCGCTCTTTAGAGATTTAGAGATTCTCCTCGTGTCCGAGTCTTCTCGCCCGCCCACACGACCCGCGTCCCAACCCCCGCCGGCAGCTGTTTCGTTGCATCCGAGCGGTGCGCGCATCGAGGTCCGCAAGTTGGGGAAGGCGTACATCCACAACGGCCGGCCGCTCCCGGTGTTGTGGAACGTCGATCTGATGCTGGCGCCCGGAGACATGGTCGCCGTTGTTGGCGCGTCGGGCGTCGGCAAGTCGACGTTCCTCCAGATCCTCGGCACGCTCGATCTCCCGACCTCGGGCTCGATCCAGTTCGACGGCGAGGAGCTCACCGCGATGAGCCCGAGCCGGCTCGCCGAGTTTCGAAACCGGCGGATCGGGTTCGTGTTCCAGTTCCACCACCTCCTGCCGGAGTTCACCGCCCTCGAGAACGTGATGATGCCGGCGCTGATCCAGCGGATGACTGTTGCCAACGCGATGGCGCGCGCCAAGGGGATCCTCGACCGCGTCGGGCTCTCGCATCGACTCACGCACCGTCCGAGCGAGCTGTCGGGTGGCGAGCAACAACGCGTGGCACTCGCGCGCGCGATGGTGCTCGAGCCGTCGCTGCTCCTCGCCGACGAGCCCACCGGTAACCTCGATCGCACGACCGGCGAGGCGATCCACCAGCTGTTTCTCGAGCTCAACCGCGAGCGCGGATCGACGCTGCTCGTCGTCACGCACAACCCGGACCTCGCGAAGTTGATGCCGCGCCGTCTGCGGATGGCCGATGGCGGCCGCCTGGTCGACGAGGACGAGCCGGCGGATCCCGCCGCGCCCAGCGATGCTGGTGGTGATCCCGACGAGGGAGACGACGCCGGGGTCGCGCGACCGAGTGCCGATCCGATCGAGGGAGCGCAGCCGTGAAGCGGATCGCGTGGATCCTCGTCGCGGCCGTACTCGTGTTCGGCACCACCGTGCTCGCGCAACCGTCGCCGGATCCGGACGCCGGTGGGAGCGGCAGCGGCAGCGGCACCACCGGTGCAGGGAGCGGCGCGCCCGCGCTCAACCTGCAGTCGCGCGCGATCGAGCGCGTGCAGTTCCGCGGCAACCGCAAGGTCGAGGACGACGCGATCCGGGTCCAGCTGCTCAGCAAGCCGGGCACGCTGCTCGACGCCGCGAAGCTCCGCGAAGACATCCGCTCGATGTGGAAGATGGGCTTCTTCGCCGACATCGACGTCGAGGCCGAGGTCGCGCCGTCGGGCGGCGTGATCCTGACGTTCGCGGTCAAGGAGAAGCCGTCGATCCGCAAGGTCCTGATCGCCGGCGCGCACGAGCTCGGCATCGACAAGATCAACGAGGTGATCGACCTCGAGCTCGACTCGATCGTCGACATCGCGAAGGTCAAGAAGAACCGCGAGAAGATCGCCGACCTCTACGTCCAGAAGGGGTTCTATCTCGCCACCGTCGACTACGAGATCAAACCGGTCAACGAGTCCGAGGTCGACGTCTGGTTCAAGGTCGACGAGAAGGCCAAGGTCAAGATCCGCGAGGTCCAGTTCATCGGCAATCGGCAGATTCCCGACGACGAGCTCCGCGGTGCGATCTCGACCCGGCGCGAGGACGCGCTGTCGTTCCTCAACGACTCGGGCACGTACTCGCAGGAGTCGTTCGAGCGCGACCTGCTGCTGGTGTCGGCGCACTACTGGGATCGCGGGTTCGCCAACGTCAAGGTCGGCACGCCGCAGCTCCGGCTGAGTCGCGACAAGCAGTACATGTACCTGTCGATCCCGATCGACGAGGGCCCGATCTTCACGATCGGATCGGTCAAGTTCAAGGGCGACCTGATCGGCAGCGCCGAGAAGAACCTCGAGAAGATCCAGCTGCGCCCGGGCGACCGGTTCAGCCGCACGCGGATCGCCGAGGATCGCGAGAAGCTGTCGAACTACTACCAGGACCAGGGCTACGCGTACGCCAACGTCCTCCCGCTCACCAAGGTCGACCTCCCGAACCGCAAGATCAACCTGACGTTCGAGATCGCGCGCGGCAAGCGGGCCTACTTCGAGCGCATCAACATCCGCGGCAACTCGAAGACGCGCGACAAGGTGATCCGTCGCGAGATGCGCGTCTCCGAGGGCGAGCTGTTCAACAACACCAACCTCGAGATCAGCAAGCGCCGCATCAACGCGCTCGGGTTCTTCGAGAACGTCGTGGTGTCGACCAAGCGCGGATCGTCCGACGAGTTCGTCGAGGTCAACGTCGAGGTGAGCGAGCGCCCGACCGGGACGTTCCAGATCGGCGCCGGCTTCTCCAGCGTCGAGAACTTCATCGCCAACGCGCAGATCAGCCAGAACAACCTGTTCGGTCGCGGCCAGACGCTGGCCCTCCAGGCCCAGTTCTCGAGCCTGCGGCAGCTGTTCCTGCTGCGCTTCGTCGAGCCGTACTTCCTCGACACCCAGTGGACGTTCGCGTTCGACCTCTACAACCAGAGCCGCGGGTTCGGCACGTTCTTCCGCAACGCGAGCGGCGGCACCCTGACCTGGGGCTATCCGCTGCTGCGCGAGATCAGCGTGCGCGACGTTCGCGCGTTCCTCACCTACAAGCTCGAGGGGGTCGACATCTCGACCGGGTCGGGTGGCATCACCAACCTCGGTGCGACCAGCGCGCCGATCGAGGCCACCAGCGTCGCCAACCTGTTCCGCGGTGGCGTGACGTCGTCGCTGCGCGCGTCGCTGTCGTGGGACTCGCGTAACAACCGGCTGTTTCCGTCGGGTGGCTGGTACAACACGCTGTTCGTCGAGTACGCCAGCCAGTACACCGGTTCGGAGAACAAGTTCCTCCGCTGGGGTGGGTTCACGCGTCACTACCGCCAGCTGTGGGGACCGTTCGTCTATCACGGCAACCTCGAGGTCGGCTTCACCACGTCGACCGATCCGCTGGGCGTGCCGATCAGCGAGCGCTACCTGGTCGGCGGCATCTATGACATCCGCGGCTACGCGCCGCGCACGCTCGGTCCGCTGCTGCTCACCCAGCCTCCCGGTGATGTCGGTCAGGCGCTCGGAAGTCTGCCCCTCGGCGGCAACATGCAGGTGATCGTCAACAACGAGGTCGAGTTCCCGCTGTTCAAGAAGGTCGGGATCTCGGGCGTCTTGTTCTACGACATGGGCAACGCGTACAACCTCGAGGATCGCTACTGCTCGGGGCTCCAGCGCAAGAACTCGACGATCTCGATCAAGTTCGATCCGTGCTTCAAGTTCCCGGAGTCGATCATCCACGGCATCCGCAAGTCGGTGGGATTCGGATTCCGGTGGTTCTCGCCGATCGGGCCGCTCCGGTTCGAGTGGGGTATCCCACTGGACGCGCAACCCGGTGAAGATCCTCTTGTCTTCGAGTTCACGATCGGCAACTTCCTGTAGCCGCGGACACCGCGCGGTGGGTGGGAACAGGATCATCTCGAGGGTGAAGATCCACGCTTTGTTCGGCGTCGAAGTCATCGTATGAAACGCCCGAGGTCTACATGAATCGTTATCTGGCTCTAGGTTGTCTCGGTCTCGGTCTCATCGTGTCGCCCCTGTTCGGGCGGCTGCACGATGCGGTCAGCGCTGTTCCTTCCAACCCCAAGATCGGCGTGATCGACATCGAGAACACTCTGACGACCACGCCAGCGGGCAAGCGGGCGAACGCCGCGTTCGAGAGGAACCGCAAGGCCAAGCAGGCCGTGCTCGACAAGCACCAGGCGCAGCTCAAGAAGGCCGCGGCCGACCTCGACAAGCAGCGGCCGATCCTCAAGCCCGACGTGTTCAAGAAGCGGAGCGAGGACCTCCAGCAGAAGTTCGTCGACCTGCAGCAGACCTACGTCAAGCTCGAGCGCGAGCTCGCCAAGGCGCGTACCAAGCTGATCCAGGATCTGCTCCGGTCGGCCGAGCCCAAGATCGAGAAGCTCGCACGGGCCGAGGGCGTCACGCTGATCCTCGATCAGAACGCCACGGTGTGGGCCGATCCGGCGGTCGATCTCACGAAGAAGCTCAACGCCCAGATGAAGTGATACAACTCGGGCGATGCCCGAGGGAGATCCCAGCTCGCAGGTGATGAAGGCCGAACAGATCCTCGGCCTGTTGCCTCACCGCTATCCGTTCCTGCTGATCGACCGCGTCCTCGAGGTCAGCGACGACAAGGTGGTCGCGCTCAAGAACGTGTCGTTCAACGAGCCGTACTTCCAGGGGCACTTCCCGGGCACGCCGGTGATGCCGGGCGTGCTCCAGGTCGAGGCGATGGCCCAGGCGGGCGGGATCCTCGCGTCGCGCGCGGTGACGTTCGATCCCACCACCCACGTCATGCTGTTCATGGGGATCGACGGCGTGAAGTTCCGCAAGGCGGTGGTACCCGGCGACCAGCTGATGATCGAGGTGGTGCCGCTCCGCAAGGGCAAGATCTTCAAGATGCGGGGCGAGATCCGGTGTGCCGGGACGTTGGTCTCGGAGGCCGAGTTCCTCGCCGGGTTGGCCGAGAAGTCCAAGGTGAGCTGATCCGTGCGTTTGACCGGAGGCGAGACCCGGTCTCTAGGGGAGTCGCGCGAGCACCGAGGCCGATCGGGGCTCGCGCGAAGGTCACGATTGCCGCTCGTCTGTCTCGCGTGCGTCGTGGCTGCCAGCTGCGGATCGCGCAAGCGCCAGAAGCGGACCGGAGATGCCGCACTGGTCGAGCGGATCACGGCTCCGGTCCTGATCGACGGTGCCGTGGTCGCGACCGCCGACGAGATCGAGCCCAACGACACCGACGACATCGCCACCGAGCTCCTGGTGGGCCACTCGATCCACGGCAAGATCGATCCGGAGTCCGACGTCGATGCCTATCGCATCGACATCGATGGCCCCGGCGTGCTCGCCCTCGAGGTGTCGGCGGTCCGCAAGACCGACCTCGTGCTCGAGCTCCACGATGCCGGCGGCGTCGTGATCGCGCGCTCGGACCGTGGCACGGCCGCGACCAAGGAGGGGATCCCGAACTTCGGCGTCGCCAAGGGACGCTACACCGCGGTGATCCGCGGCAAGCGGCTCCTCACTCGCCGCGGCCGGCCGATCAAGCCGATCAAACCGGCGCTGCCGTACGACCTGTCGGCCAAGCTGATCACGCCTCCAGCCAACGCGGAGCGCGAGCCCGATGACGATCGCGGCACCGCCAACGATCTGATCGTCGGCGATGCGGTGACCGGCTACATCGGATGGAGCGGTGACGAGGACGTCTGGAAGCTGTCGGTCGAGGCGCTGAGCGCGAACAACTCGCTCGACATCGAGGTCGGTGCCGTCGAGAGCACGACGCTCACCCTCGAGCTGTCGAACGCCGTCGGCGAGCCGCTGCTCGTACGCCGTGCACCGCGCGGAGCCGCCCTCGACGTACGCGGGCTGGTGCCGAACATCGCGCCGGGTGCAGCGCCGTACCAGTACCTGACGATCAAGGGCTCGCCGTCGAACCCGGAGAGCACGTACACGCTCCGCGTGATCCCGAAGAACCCGGAGCCCGATGCCGAGGTCGAGCCGGACGACACGCTCGAGAAGCCGATGCCGATTCCCGCCGACCGCACCGTCGTGATCGGACAGTGGTCGCCCGGTGACATCGACTACTTCGCGATCCCGACCGATCCCGCGGCGCGCACGCTCGAGGTCTCCGTCGCCCCGCCATCGGGCGCCGACCTCGGGATCGCGCTCTACGTCGACGGCAAGCAGGTCGCGAAGAGTGACAATCGCGGCAAGGGCAAGGCCGAGAAGGTGTCGGCCGAGGTGCCGGGGGGCGCGCAAGCCGTGCTTCGCGTGCACGGCGCCGACCGTGGCACCGAGGGAACCTACGAGGTCAAGGTCGCCGAGGGAGGATCGGCGAAGTAGATGACGGAGGGAGGAGGGCGGCGGACCTACGTGCTCGTCATCCTCGCGATGACGAACCTCATCGCGTACGCCGCTCGCAACGCGCTGTTTGCCGTGTATCCCGATCTGATCGCGCGGTACGGCATCGACGACGCGCAGATCGGACTCCTCCAGACGGTATTCATGGTCCCGCACGCCGCGGCCACGCTCGGCTTCGGTTGGGCGGGCGATCGTTACGACCGCCGCCGCGTGATCTCGATCGGGGTGGTGTTCGCGAGTCTCGCCGGTGCGGCCGGTGCGATCGGCGACAGCTACGGCTGGCTCGCCGCGACGCGTGCCGCGGTCGGACTCGGGACTGCCGCGGTGGTGCCGGTGGCCAACTCGATCCTCGGCCAGCTGTTCGAGGGCCCGGTCAAGGCGAGTCGGCTCGCGGTGTTCAACCTCGGGCTGTTCGTCGGCGGCGTGGTCGGGTTCGCGCTCGGATCCGCGGTCGGGTTTCCCCTCGTCGTGATCGTGCTCGCCGCCCCCGGCATCGTGCTCGCCGCGATCGTGCTCGCGCTCCCGATCCCGCCACGGCCGGCGTCCGGATCGGGCGCCTGGGCCGGATTCTCGCTGGGCAGGATGTTGCGCACGTTCGCCTCCGACGCGCGCGTGCTGCTGCGGATCCGCACGCTGCGCTGGATGATCGCCGCGACCACCGTGATGGCGTTCGCCGCCGGTGGCTACAACGCCTGGCTCAAGGAGCTGCTGGTCCGCAACAAGGGCATGAGCGAGGCCGAGGCCACCTCGCTGCTCGTGCTCGCGCTCGCGGGTGGCCTGTCGGGCATCCTGTTCGGCGCGCGGCTCGCGGATCGTATGCGGCAACGGTGGGTCACCGGACGGCTCTGGACGATCGCACTCGGCATGATCCTGACCGCGCCGTGTGCGACGGCCGCGCTCCTGTTGCCGGCCGGGCTCGCGCTCGATGTCGTCGGCGTGGCGACCCTGTTCTTCATCTCCTGGTACCACGCCCCGATGGCGGCCACGGTCGACGACCTGGCGCCGCCACGGCTCACGGTCGCCGCGCAGGGCCTCGTGATCTTCACGATGCACATGCTGGGGACCGCGCCGTCGTCGTGGGTCGTCGGCGAGATGTCCAAGCACTCCGACCTGCCGACGGCGCTGTGGGTGCCGACAGGGGCCCTGGTGGTGGCTGCCGCGTGCACGGCGATCGCGACCACCAGTTTCGCGGCCGATCGGCGGATCCACGACCCGGCCCGAGATGGCACCGGCGCGATGCCTTCGCTATAACATCCCCACGATGCGCGTGCTCCTGGTCCTCGTGTTTGCCGTCGCGGCATGCGGTGGCGGCCGCGGTCCGAGCCGGACCCTCGACCGCTACAGCCTCGCTCTCCGCAAGCGCGACTTCGGTCATGCCTACGATCTGATGTCCTCGGAGTTCCGCCACCGCGTCAGCCGCGAGGACTACGTGCGGATGATGCGCGACAACGTCCGCGAGGTCGAGGAGACGGCTTCCCGCCTGCGCGGCAAGAAGGGCAAGCTCGAGGTCAGTGCCGAGTTCGCCTACGGCTTCGGCGACAAGATGCTGCTCGTGCAGGAGGGTGGGCGCTGGCGGATCGCGACCAACCCGCTCGGGTTCTACGACCAGTCGACGCCGCGCAACGCGCTGCGGTCGTTCCTGCGAGCGTACCGGCTCGAGCGCTGGAACGTGATGCTGCGGTTCGTCCCCAACGCGTACCGCGCGAAGATGGACGTGGCGAAGATGAAGGCGCAGTTCACCGGCCCGTCGAAGGAGCCGATCGAGAACCTCATGACGGCGCTCGAGAACAACGTCGACGAGCCGATCATCGAGCGGGGGAACGACGCGAAGATGTCGTACGGCGATCGCTTCGAAGTGCGGTTCGTGCGCGAAGACGGATTGTGGAAACTCAAAGACCTCGACTGATCGGGTAGGTGATCGCCCGAATCGGCAGCTCGATTGGTCGTTTCCAACCGTGATCGGCAACTCGAGTTGCCATCGGGGGACGTTTCACGTCACCGCACCGCAAAAAGTTCAAGGTGGTGGTACTTCGTGCTCAACCACCAATGAACACTCGACAAACCCGGGCCTCCAGACCGGAGGTGAGGACTGTGAACCACGATGCGGAGTCGCTCCCGCCCAAACAATGTCGTGATGTGGTCGATCTCTCGTTCGAGTGATTTGTTCGCCGCGAAGTGGAGCCCCGCGATATCCCATGCGTTAGAATAATAGTGTGGACCTTAAAGTCGATTAGACGTTACGAGGCCCACGGGTTGCACGGTTGGGAAGTAGGAGCTACCTAGAAACCAACGACTCGATTTCATCTGTAGCGGAAAGGTGGTCCCCATGCTGGATCCCTGGATCATCGAAGAAATCCTGAAGAAGGAAGAGGAAGTGCGGCGCGAGGAGCAGCTCCCCGCCGAGCTCCCCCTCGAGCGTCATCCGACCACCGGGACCCACTCGGTCGTCACACCCCCACGCGAGGAAACCGAGCGCGGTGTGATGATCATCGACATCTGACTACCTTTCTCTTCATCTGCTGAAGAAACGACCGGCCGGCTCCGTTGATGGGGTCCGGCCGGTTTCGCTTTCGGGACAATGCGATAAGTACCGGTGGTGCCGCGCAGGGTGGGTCAAATCTTCACGATCGCGATCGGCGTGATCGGGTGGGGGGTCGTGTTCGGACTCCCCCTGACGAACCTGCTCCCGAGCTCTCCACCCACCACGCCGACCTCGTTGGTGTGGCTCGCGGTGTTCGTGATCGTGATCCTCGCGGCGCGCTCGCTCGCGTTCCGTGTCGAGGGCAGCGTGCTGTCGCTCGACTCGGCGTACTACGTGGCGGCGGCGCTGTGCGTCGGCTCGATCGGTGCCGGTCGCCTGGTCGCCGTCGCGCTCACGATCGATTCCTCGGTGCGCTTGGTCATCGCTCGGCGCCGTCACGAGGGTGGGGTGCTGGGCGAGCTCGGGTACGTCCTGTTCTTCGGCGGGTTCTCGGGCGGGCTCCTCGTGTTGTGCGCGTGGATGTTCGGCGCCGATCACGTGGCGCTCAACGCGTTCGACGTCGCGATCCACGTGGTCGCGATCGCGTCGTCGTTCCTCGCGATCCACTACGCGGTCCAGGGCTTCCGGTTGCAGCTGCTCGGCGGCAGCTGGCGCACCTACCTGACCGACATCGCGTTGCCGGGGCTGGCCGCCGAGGCCTCGCTGTTGCCGATCGGCGTCGTGCTCGTCCTGCTCTACGACCCCGATCAGCCGCTCGGCTTCCTGCTGCTGTCGATGACCTACCTGCTCATCAACCTCGTGTTCTCGCGACTGTCGCGCACGCGCAAGCAGCTCGAGGAACGGGTCCACGATCTCGAGATCCTGACCGAGACCGCACGCCGGCTATCGTCCTCGCTGCAGCTCGAGGAGCTGGTCGAGACGGTGGCGCGCGAGACGCTCAAGGCGATTCCGGAGGCCGAGGCGGTCGCCCTCGTCCACCCCCGATCCGGCGGCGAGAGCGGGTTCGTGCTCGATGGCTACGACCGCGCGAGTGATCGGTTCTTCCGCCAGGCGATGGCGAAAGGCGAGGGCGCCGCGGGCTGGGTCATGGAGCACGGTCTGACCAAGCGGATCGACGATCTGACGGACGCCGACATCGCCGTCGACGAGGGTGGCAGCGGCATCCGCTCGTGGCTGGGTGTCCCCCTGATGATGTACGGCGGCTGCGAGGGCGTGATCGCGGTGCAGGCGACGCACCCGGGCACGTTCCGCGACGACCACCAGCGGCTGCTCGAGTCGCTCGCGCTCCAGATCGCCGCCTCGCTCCAGAACGCGCACCTCTACGAGCTGGCGATGGTCGACGGGTTGACCGGGCTGTTCGTGCGCCGCTACTTCGACGCCCGCATCGAGGAGGAGATCGAACGTAGCAAGCGCTACGGCACGCCGTTCTCGGTGGTGATGATGGACGTCGACAATTTCAAGAACCTCAACGACGAACACGGGCATCTGATCGGCGATCGGGTGCTGCGTGCGATCTCCAATGTTGTCAAGGCGCAGATGCGTGGCGTCGATACCGCCGCCCGCTACGGAGGCGAGGAGGTCGCGTTGATCCTGCCGCGCACCGACATGCTGAACGCCTACAACGTCGGCGAGCGCATTCGATCCGCGATCGCCGACCAGCGCGTGACCACCGACTCCGAGCCTCCGAAGGTCGTCTCGGTCACGGCCTCGCTCGGCATCGCATCGTTCCCCGAATCGAAGGCCGAGAACGGCGAGGATCTGGTGCGGCTCGCCGATCGTGCGCTGTATCGCGCCAAGAAGACCGGCAAGAACCGCGTCGAGCTGTTCTGGAGCGACGACACCGGGCCGCGAGCGCCGAGCGAACCTCCCGACGAGATCGTCGCGGATCCGAGCCTGGATCTCGATCGCAGCGAGCGATTCGCACGCGTCGACGACGATCACGCGGAGTCGGCGAGCAGCGCGGGCCGCGAGAAGGATCTGAGGCAATGACCGACGAGCGCCGGCGCGCCGAGCGTCGCGTCGGCTGGGCCCGCATGTGGGCGCGCGCGAAACAGATCGTGACCACCGACCCGAAGGGGTCCGACGAGGACGACCAGATGGTCGACGAGGAAGCCGCGCGCGTGCTGGCGAAGAGTGCGGGGCGGCTCAAGGGCGGGCTCGCCAAGGTCGCGCAGCTCGCCGCCTACGATCCGGGCGCCTCGCTCGGCGGACGCACCGGGGCCACGGCGGCAGCACGCGCGGTGTTGGCCGGGTTGTGGGATCGCGCACCGGCGGTCTCGGGCGCCGCGATCGCGCGCGTCGTCGAGGAGGATCTCGGCAAGTCGCCACAGTCACTGTTCGCGCACTGGGCCCCCGATCCGATCGCGGCGGCCTCGCTCGGGCAGGTCCACGCGGCGACCTTGTCGGACGGCACGGACGTGGTGGTCAAGGTCCAGTACCCGGGCGTCGCCGAGGCGTTGCGCGCGGACCTCGACGACCCCGGCTTCGTCCGCAAGCTCGCCGGCGCCGAGATCGGGCACAGCCTCGATGCGGACGCGCTCGACGTGCTTCGCGACGCGATCCGCGGCGAGCTCGACTACCGGGCCGAGGCAGCCGCACAGGAGCGCGCGCGTGCCGCGTGGGCGGAGCACCCGACCCTGTGCGTTCCGCGCGTGATCGACGAGCTGTCGTCGCACCGCGTCCTGACGATGACGCGCGTGCGCGGCAAGTCGGTGATCGAGGTCGCCGCGGGCCCGGTGGAGCTACGGCGACAGGCGGCGCTCGCGATCTACGAGTTCGCGTGGTGCGGCCCGATCCTCGACCGCCAGCTCAATGCCGATCCGAACCCCGGAAACTTTCTGGTCGAGGAGCTCGCCGGCGGAGGCCTGCGCGTGTGGTGCCTCGATTTCGGGTGCTCGGTCGAGCTCACCGAGGAGGCGCGCGACGCCGATCGCGAGCTGTGGTGGGGGTTGCTCGACGACGACGCGGCCTCCGCGGCGGAGCGGTTCCGCATGGGGCTCGCACGCGCGGGATTGCTCGCACGTACCGACCGGCTGGCGACCACGATCCACCGCGAATGGGAGCACGAGCTCGCGGCACCGCTTCAGACCCACGGTGACTTCGCGTGGTCGGCAAGCTATGCCGACCGGCTCGCCGACACGACCCGACGCGCCCTCGCTGCGGGCGGGCTGAGACTGCCGGCCCACGTGCTGCTGCTGTGGAGACAGCGGCTCGGGGCCAGCGCAGTGCTGGGCATGCTGGATGCTCGGGCGCCGTTTCGCCGGGTGCTGCGCGACCGGATCGGTACGGGCAAGCACGCACTGCGCTAGGAAGGCTTCGGGCCCGATTCGCACCTCGACGAACACCCCTCGGTCCGCGCTGGCCATATTTCGCGATATGGTGGCGAGGTGGCGGTTCGAGCGGGCCTCCTCGTCGCATTTCTGATCGGCGGAGCCTCCCTGGCGGGGGCTGCTCCGGACGGCAGTAGTGCGAATCCCACGCCGACGTCGGCGAAGCGTCACGTGGAGCCCGAGGAAGAGCCGGTCAGCCCGATCGGGCTCATCATCGCCGGTGTGGCACTCGCCGGGTTCGCGGCGATCCTGCTGATCGGACGCCGCAAGCGCCACGAGCCGCAGGCTCCCAACAAGGACCTCGCCGATGTCTACCTGATGATCGAGACCGACGAGCGCGCGTTCGCGTGGACCAACCCGGCGATGCATATCGCGGCCGAGCATGGCGAGGTGTTGCTCCACCTCCCCGTCGGAACCCACGAGGTCCACATCCAGGTCGGGGCGGAGGAGTTCACGCGCACGCTCGTGATCGATCGCCCGCGGAAGATGCGGATCCCGGTCAACCTCGCCAAGGATCGCATCGCGCGCACGGTGTCGGCGCAGATGGCGCAGGCCGAGCCGGCGATGAGGGTGTCGACGCCGACGCAACCGCCCGGTCGGACCCGGCCGTCCCCGACGACGGGATCGCCCGGGCTCTCCTCCGATCCATTCGCCGCGGCACCACGGATGGCGGCATCTCCATCGCCGGGACCCGCCCCGGACGCATCGTTCGGTGGGATCTCGCCCGCGCCGAGCGCGCCGAGCGCGCCGACGGGCGAGTCGCAGGTCACGTTCGCCGATCAACTCGCGAGCTTGATCGACGTCGAGCTGACGCCAACACCGGCCGCTGCACCGGACGAGATCCCCGACAAGCCCGCCGCGTCGTGGGGCCTCGATCTCGACCCGCACGAGCCCGCGCCCGCACCGAAGGCTCCCCGACCGGCACCGCAGCCGGTACCCAAACCGATCGACGCGCCGCTCGACCTGTCTCCGCCGGTCAGGTCGCGGACGCCGACGATGGACAAGCCACCCGCACCGGTCGAGCTCGGCCTCGATCTCGGAGCTCCCACGGCCGCGCCGGAGCTCGAGCCGTTGCCCCAGAGTCCCGCGGACCTGCTCCCACCGAGCCCGCGCCGAAAATCGCCGCTGACGCAGCAGCTGATGCCCGAGGGTGGACTTGATGGTGGACTTGGTGGACTTGATAGTGGACTTGATAGTGGACTTGATAGAACGCCGCGCCGAAAGGCGTCGCCGACGTCGCAGGTGTTGCCGCCGGCTCCCCCACGCCCATCCCCGCTCGCCCACACGCGGAAGAAGACGCCGACCGTCCAGCGTTCGCCGCTGGCCGACGTGTCGCCAGCGCCGGGGCGGCCGATGCCGGTGTCGCCGCTCGATGCCCAGGGGAGGGCCGGGGCGGATTCCGAATCGAACCGGCCGGTGCTCGACATCTCGCTCGACGACGTGCCCCACAAGGCGGCCGCGCGGACGCCAGCGTCCAATGCATCGTCCGCCTCGGACCTCGCCCTCGACAGTCTCGACAATCTCGCACCGCCGCAGCCGCGGACCATCTCTTCCGAACGTGGGGCTCCGGTGGCGGAGTTCGAGCTCGCTCACTCGGTCCACACTCCGGCTGCGCCCGGAGCTCCGCTCCCCGAGGTCAACGCGACCAACGTCCAGGACCTCACGCTCGGCGACGGCGACGACATGTCGATTCGCCGGCTCCCCAAGAACATGACGTCGCGCCCGATGCCGGCGCTCACCGACGTCACGCTCGACGACTCGCCGCTCGAGCTCCCCGCACGCGCCGCTCAGGTGCCGGCGAGGCTCGCTCCGCTGCGACCCGCCGCGCCGGCGGCGGCGACCTCGGCGCTCGACGACATCCTCGACTTCGGCGACAGCAGCGCACCGACCGGCCAGATCGGAGGTCGCTACGAGCGGCTCGCTCCCCTCGGGGTGGGATCGATCGGGCGGCTGTATCGCGCGCGCGATGACGTCGGTAGCGAGCTCATGATGGAAGAGGTGCCCGGTGATGCGCGACCGGTCGCACCCCCCGAGCTGCTGGTCACGCTGTCGAGTCCCAACCTCGTGCGGTTCGTCGACTACATCGTCGACAACAGCGGGGGGCACGTCGTGACCGAGCTCGTGATGGGCAAGTCGCTGGCCGAGATGCTCGCGGAGCGACGAGGGTTCGCCGCGCTCGAGGCGATCGGGATCATCGATCAGGTGTGCGCGGCGCTGGGGTACGCGCACGAGCGCGGCGTGTTCCTCGGGGTCCAGCCGTCGTCGGTCCGGATCTCGGGGCGGGCCGTGAAGCTCCTCGGGTTCGTGACATCACCGCGCGCCACGCCGTACACGGCTCCCGAGCTCGCGATGCGCGGAGGCCGGCCCGATGCACGCAGCGACCTCTATGCCGTCGGTGTCACGTTGACCGAGCTGTTGACCGGGGCTCCGCCCCAGGGCCAGCTCGCGTTCCCGGCCGACGTACCGCGTACGTTGCAGAGCGTGATCCGCAAGCTGCTCTCGCGCGAGCCGACGATCCGGCCCGGGTCGGTGCAGTCGGTCCGAGACGCGTTCGCGTCGATCTTCTAGGCCGCGTACCAACTAGTACGTGTAGCGCAGGTACAGGCGACTATCGATCGCCTTGATCTTGTCGAACTGCGGCAGCAAGAAGCCGTCGACCCCCAGCCCGAGCGCGTAGTGGCGGTTCTCGAGCTGGTACTCGAGTCCGGCGCCGGCATCGAAACCGATCGAGAAGCTCTGGCCCGGATCGGTCACCATCACCTTCTGCAGCACGTTCGACGAGAGCATCGCGAGCCCGACGCCACCCTCGATGAAGATCGCGATGTGATCGAAGCGACCACCGATCCGCACGTCACCACTACCGCGGTAGAGCTGGAACCACTCACCTTCGGGTGGCGGAGGTACGGTGGCCTCGTGGCTCGAAGCGGCCACGGAGATCCCGACCGCCAGCCACGAGAACAGCTCGTAGCCGATCCGCATGTTCAATGCCGGCCCGGGCGCGGCGTCGTCGTTGTGCTTGGGCAGAAACGCGACCGCGCCCATGCCGCCTTCGGCGTACCACCCGCTCGCCGCGGGACGGGCGTCGACGGGATGGGTCGTGCCGAGGCCCCCCAAGACAGCAACAGCGGCGACGAGCCGACGCATGAACAACCTCATGGTAGACCGCCCGCGCGCGGATCTCTGCTTCTGGGAGGAGAAATTCGGCGCGTCGTCAGCGTCGTCAGGGCGTCGCCGAGATGGCGTACGGCTGGGGTGCGAACTGCGTGAGGGCGCTCGTCGGCGTGTCGAACAGGTCCTTGGCGATCATGTCACCTCGGACGTCGCGCACGCGCACGTTGTAGTCGAGCGTCATGTGGCGATCCGGGGTGAACACGAGATCGATCCGGATCAGGCTGGCGAACGCCTCCCGTGGGATCGGCGTGGCGGTGGGATCGGGCATCGGCGGCACGTCGGGATTGGCCGGGTCGTACGGCGTCATCGGCACGATCTCGGTGTCGTTCTTGTTGATGGTGAGCATCGCTGCGAACGGGTTCACGTTCGCGCTCGTGATCTGCTGGAGGTCGATCGCCGCCTCGCGCAGCTGGTCCTCGCGGAAGAGCCCGGACACGGTGCCGCTGGCGGGAACGTGGATCGGGATGTTGCCGTCGAGCCCGGGCGTCGGAGGCGCCTCGTCGTCGGTCGACAGCACAATCATGTCGGGGTCGTACTCGAAGAACTCGTTGGCGCCGTCGAGCTCGACCAGCGCGAGCCCTTCGGTGTCCTCGAGGTTCGTGATCGTCCACTCGACGGAGATCTCGATGTCACCGAGCTTGACGTAGGGAACGTCGACGCCGAGCTGGGCGGCGAGGTCGGCGCGAGCCGTCGCATCCTCGGTCTTCTCGACGTTGATCGGCAGGACGAGGCGAGATTTGGCCTCGGCCACCGCCATCCCCGTACCGTCATCCTGGCCGGCCTCGAGCGTGTGGATGCACGTCGGGTCCGCCGGCATGTCCGGGCACTCCATGTACACGGGGTCGTTCGCACATCCCCCGGCGGCGAGTGCGGGAATCAACAAGATGCCGAGTCTGAAGCTACGCATGACTTAACCTCCCGGGGAGAACAGGAAGGGATATTTGACGTGGGCGATCGCTCCCTTGGGCGGGAACCGGAGACGGTTGACGTTGCGGGCGACGCACGACTTCACGGCCTGGTTGCCGAGCGTCGAGCCACCCGTCGGAGACGAGCTCTTGACCGAGCCGTCGGGGCCGATCGTGAACTTGATGACCACCTTGCCGCCGATTCCCGGCGAGCGATTGAGCTCCTTCTGGTAGCACGCGCGGAACAGGCCGGCGCTGCGCTTCACGACGCGGTTGATCTCGTCCTCGGTGTACCCACCGGGGTCACCCGACATCACGCCGACCGAGACCTTGACCTCGCGCGGACCGGCGCCGTGGCAATGCTTGCCGACGCAGGTGCCACCCGGACGCTGCTTGCCGGTGTCGACCTTGCCCTTGTTGGTGACGAAGTCGCCTTCGACCTGACCGCCGCCACCGGTGCCCTTGCCCTTGCTTCCACGCGTCGTGCCGGTGCCGGTGCCCTTGCCGACGCCAGTGCCGTGACCGGTGCCGAACCCGAGCAATCCGGATCGCGTGATGTCGCCCTTGATGCCGGTGAACGCACCGGTGTTGATCGCCTTGTCGAGAACGTTGTCGAGCATCTTGCGATTGCGATCCTCGAAGAACGCGACCTTCGGCGGATCGGGCTTCACGTCCTTCGCGTTCTTGTCGCGCGCGCGCTCGGTCTCGCCCTTGCCGCCGGATTTGCCCTCGTCGTTCTTGGTCGCGGTCTTCTTCGGCTGCTTCTCGGGCTGCTTGGCGGCGTTCTCCTCTTTGTTGGCGGCGCCGACTTCCTTCTTCTCTTCGGGAGGCTTCTCTTCCTCGAGTCGCGACACCATGTAGTTGCCGGTCAACGCGCGCGGACCGGGCCAGATGTTGGGATCCTCCCAGTTGCGGTAGATGATGATCGTTCCGATCAGCAGCGCACCGTGCAGGATGATCGAGAACCCGGTGGAGGCCTGTTGCTCGGGATCCGACATCGCGAGCGCCCAACCCAACCCGACCACGACGACCCCGATCACGACGAGTAAGGCTCCTCGAGACACCCATTCGAGGAAACTCCACGATAACTGTTCCTGCACCCACGAGATCGCGAACAGGCCGATCACCGCCGCGAGACCGATGCCGATGCGGGTGAGCAACAGCCGGATCGAGGATTCGGGGGCCGTGATCAGGATGCCGCCGGCAACGGCCGCGGCCGCCAGGATCGCGAGCCGCGACATCGCTTCGCCGGTGTCGTGGTCGAGCGTCAGCGCGATCACGCCCGCCGCCACCAACCCCCACATGAACAACATGCCCACCGCACCGGCGAGCGTCATCATCGAGAACAGGTCCGCGTGATTCGGAAACGGCGCCTCGATGGGGACGAACTGGAAGAACAGCTTGTAGTCACCCGACTCGTCGAGGTCGATCACGCCCCAATCGCGCCCACCGATCGGCGTCGCGCAGAATCCACCGGGTCCGCTCGCACCGTCGCCACGGGCGACGTAGTCCGCGACGTCGTGTTGTTTGCCGTCGATGCAGATCTTGCCGCGCATGCGCTCGCCGAGCGTCAGCACGTAGCCACGGTTACCGGGGCTGACGATCGCGAAACCGGAGGGAAGACCGACATCGGGGACCACGAACGTGGTGCCCCCCTTGTGGCCGAGCGTGATCTTGCGAGGGGTGTCCGCCACGACATCGTCCATCACTTCGTCGCGCCAGATCAGCGCGGTACGAAGAGCAACGGGACGAGTCATGGCGACGCTATTCACAGCGCTTCTTCCTCCACGCTCCGCACGATGTGCGGGATGAACGAACGCTTCTCGAGGCTAGCGCGTTCGAGCTCCTCGTTGGCGCGCTCGAGGAAGTACAGGAGCTGCGGCGACCGCTGGCGACCGTTGAGGTTGAGGTCGTCGAAGTTGAAGTTCTGCTCCTTCACCTTGCCCTTGCCCTTGCCCTTCTTCTGGGGCGTCTCTTTCCGGGTAGGCGCCGGGCCGGTCTTGTCGGCCTTGAGCGCCGGTTTCCCACGACGGTGCCGAGGCTGCGCGAATGCCGGAGCTCCGACCACACTCGCGCACACGAACAACACCACGAGCGTGGACAACGCCCCCCAAGAGGGGGTCGTAAACCTCAACCTCATTTCAGCTCCTTTCGTTTCTCTTCGGCAGCCGCACGTTTCTTGTGTCGTTTGGGAGCTTCTTGCAGGTACTGGTCCAGCGCGGTCTTTCCACCCGTCAGATCCTCGAGGAAATCGATCTTCAAGATCGCGACGTCGAACATCGCGTCGGCACGCGCGGTGCTGCGCTTCGGCGCCTTCTTGATGACTCGCTCCCACACGCGCAATGCCTTCTTGAACTCCTTGAGGCCGCGATGGGCGACGCCGAGCGCGACCTGCGCGGCGTAGTCATCCGGCTTCTTTTGGACGATCACTTCGAGCTCGGTCTTGGCTCGCCCGTAGTCGCCGGCGTCGAGGAGCACCGAGGCCTTGTTGAAACGTGCGTCGATGTAGTTGGCATCGAGCGACACGGCGCGATCGAAGCGATCGAACGCCTCCTGCGCCTTGCCCTGACGGAGCGCGAGCAGGGCGTACGCGTTGTAGATCGCCGGGTCCTTGTCGTCGAGCTCGGCGGCCTTGGCGAGCACGAGCTCGGCGAGCTCGTAGCGTTTCTGCTGGATGTAGATGAGACCGAGCTCGGTGTAGATCGACGCGTTGACGCCCGACACCCGCACCGTCTCGCGCAGCACGTTGACGGCGTCGTCGAAGTCGCCCGAGTCGCGCAGTAGTGATGCGAGCCGGGCGGCGGCATCGCGTCGATTCGGATCTTCCTGCTCGGTGGTACGCAGCGCGGTCTCGTAGTCGGAACGCGCATCGCGCTTGTGGCCGGCGCGGCGGTGCGCCTCGGCGCGAGCGAGCAGAGCGCCCGTGTAGTCCTTGTTGATCGACAGCGCCTTCGAGAAGTCCTCGATCGCTGTGTCGTCGTCGCCCTGGCGGTACGCGATGATGCCGAGATCGAACCACGCCTCCCACAGCTTGGAGTCGATGTCGAGCGCAGCCTCGAGCCGGGTGCGCGCGGTGTCGAACGCCTCGGGGCCGCCGATGCGGAGCGCGCGCATCGCGGATTCGAACTGCTTCGCTGCCTTCGGGTTCACCGGGTCGAGGTGGACGACCGTGCGGCCCTGGGGACCGATCCGACCGGCGGAACTACCACACGCCGCGAGGGCGGCGAGCACGAGGCTGGTGACGACGATGGGAAGCGTCCGGCTCATCGCACGATCTCCGTCACGAAGTCGGTCTTCGGGGGCCGGTCGCCGATCTTCTCCTTGCCGCGCGATTCGCGTTCCGGTGGGAACCTCTGCGCGTCGACGCGGCCGAGCGCGGTGCGGATCTTCGCGGTGAACTCGTCGTAGACCTGCATCTGGATCGCCTTCTGGTACCCGGCGGTGTAGGCCTCGATCGCCTTGTCCTGGATCGTCACCGCGATCTCGTTGAGTTTGTCCTGGTAGGCCTGGACCTGATCCTGCGGCAGGTTCGAGGGCGGCTTCGCGGCGGCGGCGGCGAGTGCCTCGGCGAACAGATCGTAGATCTGACCGTAGCGATACAGTGCAGCGGTCGCCCACTTGAGATCCTTGTAGTCGGCGACCGAGATGTAGACCTTCTCGGCTTCGCCCAGCAGCTTGGTCTTCTTCGCGAGCGCCTTGGTCAGCTGGCGAACCTTGACGTCGAGCGACACCTTCTCGTACTGCCGGAACACGAGCTCCCCTTCGTAGTAGCGTGCCTCGGCCGCCCACGTCGTGCCGGTCTGCTTCGCGGCCCCCGACGACGATTTCCACAGCTTCTGCGCGGTGACGAGCTCCTTCTTGGCGCGCCGGTACTGGCCGAGCTTGAACGACATGCGCCCCGCACGCGTCCACGCCTCGATCACGCGCTTGCCGCTGGAGCGGTAGGAACGCGCGTAGTCGACATACGCCTTGTAGGCGGGGCCATCCTGACCGGCGTTCTCGTACACCACGCCGATGTTGAACGCGACGTCGGGAGCGTCCTTGCGGTCGCGGAACTTCTTCGCGTACTCGCGGTAGTGCGAGATCGCCTCCTTGTTCTGTCCGAGCGCCTGGCGGAGCACACCGGCGTTGTAGAGCGCGTCGGGGGCCTTCTTGCCGGTGCGGAACTTCGACCACACCAGCTCGTAGGCCTTGGCGGCACGGTCGTAGTAGATCACGCGCTCGTACACCACGCCGGCCGAGAACGCCGCGCGTTCGGCCAGGTCGCGGTTGGAGTCGCCGTACTTCTCGGCGAGCCCGAGATAGATATCGGCGGCCTTCTCGGGCTGCTTGGCCTTCTCGTACATCACGCCGGCGTTCATCATCGCCTGACCCGCGACCTTGCCGTTGGAGGTCTCCTTGGGCACGCGCAGGTAGAACTCCGCGGCGCGCTCGTACTTGCCGGCCTCGGCGTACTTGTCACCGCTCTTCTGGATCGACTCGACGATCAGCCGGCTCAGGAGCTCCTGCTTGTCCTTGGTCTGGAACGATGGTGCGGGCTTGAGCTTGCGTGCCCACTCCTCGAGGTTCTCGTAGTCCTTCGCCTTGCCGAGGCAGCTCAAGATGCGATCGCCGGCGGGCCCAGCGTTCGGATCCTTCGCGTACTGCGTGACGATCAGGCCGAACCGTTTGATCGCCTCGTCGCACTCGCCGTAGTCGTAGAACATCTGCCCGTTCTTGAACAACACGCCGACGATCGTCGGGTCCCCCTTGAACAACGTGGCGTAGATGTCGATCGCCTGGCCGAACTTCTTGTCGACGGGGTAGAGCTTGGTGCGGCCCTCGGTGTTCTTGGGGCGCGCCTTCTCGAACGCGGCCATCGCGTTGAGCAGCGCGTCCTTGTGTAGCTTGCCGACCGGCGCGCTCTTACCGACGGCGAGGTACTGATCGCCGGCCTCCTCGATCTTGCCGAGCTTGAAGCACAGGATGTCGGCGTAGTAGTAGCGGACCTCGATCGACTTCGGCGTCGACTGCTTGGGGCCGCCGAACGCGGCAAGGTACGACTCGTAGGCGTCGGCCGCCTGCGTATACAGGTGCTGGAGGCTCGCGGGCAGGTACTCGTGATCGGCGCAGCCCTCGAACTGCTTGCGGATCTTGAGGCCCTTCTCCCGGCGCTGGGCCTCGCCGTGGATGTTGGTCGCGGTGGTGCGCGTGAGGTCCTCGGTGATCTGGAGCGAACGGCGGAGCGCGTCGCGGTTCTTCTGCGCTCTCGCCCACGCACTGTTCGGCCCGTACTTGTCGAGCAGGACCTTGATCTCCTCCTGCGCCTTGTCGCCGTCGAGTGCGGCGTTCCAGTTGCCGACGATGTCGCGCTGGTATTCGGCCGCCTTGATCGACTTCGGATCCATCTTGATCAGGAACCGGTAGGCCTCGTTGCTGCGTTGCCATTCGGTCTGCGCGCCGTAACTCTCGGCGACCCTGATCAACACGTCGCGCGAGTACTGCTCGCCGCCGATCGAGGCGAGGAAGTCGAACACCTCCTTGGCCGACACGGAGCGATCCTCGGTGAACACCACCACGAGGTACTCGAGGGCCTCGTCGCGGAGCGACACGCTCCGGCGGCGCTGGGCCGCGGTGCCGCTGCGCTCGGCCTCGATCGCCTTGTCGAGGACGCGCTTGAAGTCCTTGGCCGCCTCGATCGTGTTGCCGAGCTTCCACTCGCACCAAGCGATCTTGAAGGTGGCGAGGTCGCTGGTCGAGGCGTTGTCGGGGACGTGCTGGTACGCCGCCTTGGCCTCGACCCACGCCTGGTTCGCGAAGTGATGCTCGCCGACCATCATCCACGCGTCGGGCATGAGCGACGATTTCGGGTACTTCTGGATCACCTCCTGGAACTTCGCCATCGCGTCGGCTTCGCGACCGTCCTCCTTGGCGGAGAACCCGATCAGGTAGGTCACGAGATCGATGCGGCGGAAGTCGGGGAACTTGTCGTGGAGCTCGACGTAGAGCTTCTCGGCCTCCTTGAGGTCGATGCGCGGTTCCTTGGTCGGCGGCGTGCAGTGCGCCTTCTTGTGCGAGCACCGCTCGACCTCGCGGCCGAACTCCTCGATCTTGATCAGGTAGAGCCGGCGCGCCTCTTCCCACAGCAGCTCGGCGAGCTTGAACGTGCCTTCGGCCCGCGCCTCGCCGGTGGGATCGCTGGCGAGGAACTGGCGGAGCAGCCCGATCGCTTCGAGACGCTTGTTGTCGCGTCGCTTCTCGGTCGACCGCAGTAGCTTCTTGAGCTGCTTGGACAGCACCGGGGCTTCGGGCGTCGGTGGTCGCTTGCGGATGTACAGCTCGGAGGCCGGGCCGCGGACCGTGCTGACCTGGAGCTCGCGCGATTGTTTCTGCGCGTGGGCGATCGACGCGGGGAGCACCGCGATGCCGACGGCGAGAGCGAGGGTGGCGAGCCGCGAGGACTTCGCGAGCGGCCCTGCCGAGTACTCCGCGCGGCGTCTGGCACTCACACGAGTGCCTGACCGAGGTGGGGCCGCGGAAGCGAAGTCAGACAACAATGACTTCGCGAGCGGCCCTGCCGAGTACTCTGCGCGGCGTCTGGCACTCACACGAGTGCCTGACCGAGGTGGGGCCGCGGAAGCGAAGTCAGTCATCGCCACCCCTCGTACTCGTCGGCCCAGTACTCGCCCTGCCACGGCCAGAATTCTTCGTCGTCACCGATCATCCCCGCGTTCCACAGCCGGCCGATCAGCTCTTCGGGGAACCGGCCGGCGGCGAGATCCTGGACCTCGATGTCGAGCTTGCGTTTCTGGCCGATGATCGCGTCGATCTTGCCGAGCTTGGCCTTGTCGAGGACGTGGCGGGCATCGAGGTAGAGCTTCTCGACCGACTTCTGCGCGAGCTTGTCGCCCGCCTCGTCGAGCTTGGCGGCGAGTGCGTGGGCGGCCTTGTCGAGCCGCCGGCCCTCGGCGATGTCGGCCTGGATCAACGGTCGGATGCCACCGGCGGCGTTGCTGGAGACCGCCTGGGCGGCGGCATCCGCGGCACGGACCGCCTTGGCCTCGGCGGCCGCGACCTTGGTACCGAGCTCGTCGAGTCGCTTGCGCTCTTCGTCGGCGGTGTCCTTGGGCAACGTGCCCTCGCGAACCCCGCGTGCGAGCTCGGCCTTGCTGTTCTCGACCTGATCGCGCAACCGGCGGAAGTCCTCGACCACCGCGTTGGCGTCGTCGAGATCCTCCTGCTCGTAGGTCTTCGGTCCGCTGACCTTGGCCACTCGCGTCTCGGCGACCTGCTTGGCGAGGTTCTGCCACGCGCGCACCGTGTTGGGCGCGCCGTGCGCGAGCTCGTGGATGCCGACGATCGCGTCGTTGAGCCGGACGAACTTCGGATCGAGGCGCAACAGCGCCTGCACCTGATCGATCGGCGTGGTCGCCTTCTTCTTGTCGACCTGCGCGTACTTGCTCTCGCGATAGCGCGTCATCGCGTTGGCGAACAGCTCGTCACGCGCGTGCCGGTCCTTCCGGATCTTGTCGATCTCGTTGACGATCGGCTGCAGCTTGGCGACCAGCTGGTCGTACCACTTCTGCGACTTGATGAACTTGCAGTCGGCGAGCTCGACGTAGCCGGCGAGCAGGCTGGCCTCCGCCCAGTTGGGCGACGACGGGAAGGTGTCGAGGAACTCCTTGACCAGATCGCGCGCGGTCGCGAGCTCGCGCTTCTGGTACATCGACCAGCTCGCCTCGAACAGGGCATCGGAGAGATAGATCGAGTCGTCGGGGATCTGGAAGTAGTGATAGTAGGCGTCGTCGTATTCGCCCTTCTCGTGGGCGATCCGGCCGAGCCCGAGACGGGCGAGGTCCTTGATCGTGAAGTAGCGATTATCGACGACGAACGTGAATCGATCGTTGTCGGGCGTGGCCGCGATCTCGCACATCGCCTCGGCGGAGTCTCTGAGCTCGCCCCGGCGCGCACGGATCACGCCGCGCAGGTACACCGCCGAGCTGTACATCCTGCTCTTCTTCGAGATCGTGACGAGCTCGCCCTCCGCGTCGGCGAGCTTGCCGGCATCGTAGGCGGCGCGGCCGCGCAGGTACGCGCGCTCGCCGGCGGCGGACACCGGCAAGGCTTCGCCATTCGGCAGCTTGATCGCCTCGAGCCGCGCGAGCACACCCGCGTGGTCGCGGGTCTCGATCGCGATGTCGATCATCTTGCGGTGCGCGGGACCGTAATACTGCGCCGCGGGGCCGCGCCTCAACACCACCTCGAGCGCGTCGAGGGCGGCACCGTAGGCCTTGGAGCGGGCGAGGGCGACGCCGAGGTCGTACTCGGCGTTCTGGTACTCGACGAAGTCGGTGAAGCTCGCGTAGCGCGGCGACTTGACGATCGCGTACAGCGCGACCGCGGCGTTCGCATACGCGCCGTCGCGCAACAGCTCCTCGGCCTTCTGCAGGTCGCGGCGCAGCGTCTCGATGTTGCCGCTCTCGACGTCGATCATCTTCATCGACTCGAGCGCCTTGAAGTAGTTCGCGATCGGATCGGTCGAGACCGGCGCCTCCGGCTTCTCGGAGTCGGTGTCTCCGGTGTCCCCGGTGTCCCCGGCGGTATCGCTTCCCGTGTCGTCGCCACCCTCGTCGGGTTGCGCGGCCGCGGGCCCCGCCAGCGCCGCGATCGAGACGATCGACATCAGGCTCGCGAGCAGCCCGCGCGTGGTCGCGCTCGGACGGCGCACCTACTTCTTCCCCTTCGCCGGTCGCGCCTCGCTCTTCACGGACACGTCGATCCCGAGGCCGTAACTCCCCGACTCCTTCTTCTTCCAGTTGTAGGCGATGTCGCCGCTATCCTTGGCGCGCGCGGCGACCACGAGATCCTTGCCGGCGACCGCCTTGACCACGATCTGGCTCTCGGTCACCGAGGTGAACGTCGGGTCGTCCTTGCCGGTGGCCTCGACGCGGAACGTGACGAGGTGGCGGCCGGGGGCCACGTAGCCGTCGAACCGCACGCCATCGTCGCCACCGATCGCCCCGGTGGCGTTCTCGTAGACCGTCGCACCGTCGAGCCGGATCGACGCCTTCGCGGGGTTGTAGTAGCGCGCGGTGGTGTACGTCAGCTTGATCTGGACCCGCGTCGAGTACAGCTGACTCGCCACCGCGTTGGCGCGCGCGCGCGACTTGAACAGCTCGTCGCGTAGCGACAGGTACTCCTGGCGTAGCGTATCGACATCGACGTCGTCGGAGGACGGCTTGGTCGTCGATGTTGGTTGCGGCGTGGTCGTGGGCGGGGGGCTGGCGTCGGTGCCGCCCGATCCGGTGGTCTGGTTGGCGTCGTCGGTCTTGTCGCCGTCCGTGTCGGGCTTGAGATCCTTGTCCTGGTCCTTGCCGTTGTCCGCGGCGGGCGCGGGTTCCGCCGGCGCCGGCTTCGGTTTCGGCGGCAGCTTCTTCCGGCGCTTTCGCGGACCCGCCAACGCGAGGGTGGGCACGAGCAACAGGGCGATCAAGATACGCATGCGAAGAGGCGGCATCGAAGGCTCCAACCGACGGGAGAAACATGACGCGGAACACGAGCGAACGCCCGAGAAACGCTAGTTGTGGAACGGGAGGAACAAGGAGAACGAGGCGGTGATCGAAGCGTCGTTGACGAGGAATCGCTCGTCGAGAAGCTCCTGGCGGAACGTCCGGTTACGTGCGTCGATCCGGAACGCGACCGCCTGCCCGAAGAACAGCTTAATCCCGAAGCCGGTGACACCGGCGGCTCCGCGACTGGTCTTCGAATCGATCACCCCGACTCCGACTTCTCCGTGGAGGTCGAAGTGGACGATCGACCCACCAAGTCGCAGCTTGCCGTACACCGGACTCCACACCAGCAACGACTCTCCGAATAACACGCGCGCGTAGGTGTCCTCGAGCACCGTCGCGCGCATGTCCTCGAGCGCGCGGATCAGGTCGGCATTCGCGTGCGTGAAGCCGCCGCCGAACTCGACCGCTGTCTGATCGGTCATGTGATAGGTGTACGAGGCCGTGAGCAGGTAGGTGCCGGACAGGAGATCGCTCGCGTAGTAGCCACCACCGACCGAGAGCTCGTGGCGGCTCTGCTTCACGAACAGCCGGTCGACGGCACCGCGCCGCTTGCGCTTGATCGCGAGGCGGTCGGCGATCTCCTGATCGATGCACATCTCGGTGGTGCGGACCGGTGTGCCGTCGTCGTGTTTACCCGCGGCCGCTGACTTCTTCTTGTCCATCATCCGGTCGCCGTCGTCGGCACGGGCGCTGCCGCCGGCGAGAGCGAGGACGAGGCCGGCGAGGCCGACGAGGAGCGTCTTCGTCATAGCCCCGACGGGATCCACAGTGCGAGGCCGACCGTGGAGATGAAGTTGTTGGTGTAGCGGGTCTCGCCGGCGATCTCCTCGACCGCCATCAGATCGCGGAAGTCGAACCGGATCGTGAGGGCCTTGGTCACGAACATGTCGAGCGCGGCACCCGCGTCGAACGACAGGCCTTGCACGGCGTCGTGGAACATCCGTCCGCCACCGGCGAACAGCATCAGGTCCGAGTGCACGATGCCGCCGCCGAGCTTGAGCTTGGCGTGGATCGGCGTCCACATCAGGTTGCCGAGCGCGAGGTACGCCATCCCGGGCTCGAACCGGTTGTCGCCGAAGAACTTGTTGAGTGGCGCGTCGAGGTCGAGCGTCAACGGCGTCATCGCGAACGTGCCCTCGAATCCGAGATCCTCGGTGACGAAGTACCCGAGCGAGCCGCCGGCGATCCAGCTCGAGCTCGTGAGGTCACCGCCGTACAGTCCGCCCATCGCGTGCAGGACGATCTTCTTGTTCTTGGTGAACTCGCGCTTCTGGACGCCACGCGGTTTGAGCTGCTCGCCGAGCTGGTCGCGGATCGTCCGGTCGAGGCACGACGGTAGCGGCGCATCGGATGGCTTTGCGGGCGACGTGTCCGGCCCGGCCTTGTCGCTGGCCGGTTGCGCGTGCGCGAGCCGGGTCGAGATCAACAGCCCGACGAGCGCAACGATCGGTTGCCCGTATCCGCGTACGCCCCAGGAACGCAGCACTTCGCAAACGTTACTCTCATTGAAAACACCAAACAACCGCACGGGGCAGCACGAGACACCGGCCGGTTCAGATCAGGTACCATTTTGCCGATGGAGCACTTGACGGGGACTCGGATCCGGCGCGAGGCGACGCCGGCCACCGTCAACCTGCGCCGTTGCAAGTTGGTCGTCATCAAGGGGAACCAGCGCGGTACCGAGTTCGTGATCTCCGGCGACACGTTCCGCGTCGGGAAAGCCCACGAGAACGACCTCGTGCTCGCCGACGAGACCGTGTCGCGCGTGCACTTCGAGATCATGCGCGACGCGAAAGGTTACCTCGTCCGCGACATGAAGAGCACGAATGGCACGTTCCTCGACGGCGCCGAGGTCAAGGAGGCGTACCTCCGTGCCGGCTCCGTGATCGCGGCCGGGTCGTGCGAGCTCAAGTTCACGCCGTTCGAAGAGCGCATCGAGATCCTTCCGAGCGAGAAGGAACAGCTCGGCGAGATGGTCGGGAAGTCGCCCGCGATGCGCGAGATCTTCGGGCTCGTCGAGCGGATCGCCCCGACCGACGCCACGGTGTTGATCGAGGGCGAGACCGGCACCGGCAAGGACATGATCGCCCGCACGCTGCACCTGTTGTCGCCGCGCAGCGAGGCGCCGTTCATCGTCGTCGACTGCGGTGCGGTCGCGGGCACGTTGATCGAGAGCGAGCTGTTCGGTCACGAGAAGGGTGCGTTCACCGGTGCGGTCACGGCGCGCCAGGGTGCGTTCGAGCTCGCGAGCGGCGGCACGGTGTTCCTCGACGAGCTCGGCGAGCTGTCGCTCGATCTCCAGCCCAAGTTGTTGCGCGTGCTCGAGCAGCGCGAGCTGCGGCGAGTCGGCGGGGCCAAGACGATCAAGGTCGACCTCCGCGTGATCGCGGCGACCCGCAAGGACCTGCGGTCCGAGGTCGAGAAGGGCAAGTTCCGCGAGGACCTTTACTTCCGTCTCAACGTCGTGCCGATCACGGCGCCGCCGCTGCGCGATCGCCGCGAGGACATCCCGCTGTTGATCGACGCGATGCTCGGACATCTCGGCCCGGGCGAGGGCGCGAAGCTGACCGAGCACACGCGGGCCGCGCTGATGGCGCACGACTGGCCGGGCAACGTGCGCGAGCTCCGCAACGTCATCGAGCGCGCGCTCGCGCTCGGTGCCGATCCGGGGATGCTGGTGGCCCCGCTCGGCAACCAGGAGACCAACAGCAAGGGTGCGCAGCTCAAGGACAGCATCGAGTTCGAGCCCGGCGTGTCGTTCCGCGACACCAAGGAGAAGTGGACCGAGCTGTTCGAGCGCCGCTATCTGGCATGGCTGATCAAGCGTGCCGAAGGAAACATCTCGAAGGCCGCGCGCGACGCCGACATGGATCGCAAGTACCTGCACAAGCTGCTGCGCAAGTACGGCATCACGTCTGACGACAACTGAGAACGGATCCTGAAATTCAGGTTCCCGGTTCCGCTTCCCGACTCCCTATTCGTCAGAGCGGACCCGTAGCCTGCGCGAATGAAGGGCGAGAACATCGCGACGCGACTGCTTGTGTTCGGGGCCGGGGTCGTTCGACTGTGCCGGCGACTGCCGGACGACGCATCGGCCAGGGAGGCCTCGCAATCAGTGGCGACCGAAGAGGGAGTAGGGAAGCGGAACCGAGAAGGAGAACGGCCCGTTGTGATGTTTCGGATTGGTTCTAACTAAGCCCGGCACGGCCGCGGGTACCGGCGAGACCCGGCCACTCGAGCTGCCAGGCCAGCGCAGTCGAGGGGCAGCCCCGCGAAACCGCTCGACCCCGGTCGGCCGCGCTGCGGGCACGGGACGTGCTCGATGCCACGGCCTATGCGCGCATTTGCGGCCGTGTTCGCACTGATCCCGCTGATCCCGGCTGTCGCGCATGCCGACGACCGCTGCAGCGAGGCTCCGGTCGACCTCGCCTGGACGGGCAACGACCTCGCCGAGATCTCGGGCGACACCGGCTGGTTCCCCGCTTCGTCCTCGGCACAGCTCCGGTTGACCGGCCGGATCGCGGGTCAGACCGCGGTCGCCTCCGGTGTCACCACCGAGGCGTGCTGGACGCGCGATGCGACCATGACCGGGACGATCGCCGGCCGTCCGACCTCCGGACTGCTCGACGTCGCCTACGGTGCCGAGCTCCGGCTCTACGGTCGGATCGACACCACGGTCCTCGGCAAGCCCATCCACTGGGAGGGCGAGATCCCGATCCCGGCGATCCCGGAGGATCTCATCATCGCCGGCACGTCGACCTTCGATCCGCTGGCGGCGTCGACCGACGTCGATG
This sequence comes from uncultured delta proteobacterium, assembly GCA_963772655.1. Classification (GTDB taxonomy): domain Bacteria; phylum Myxococcota_A; class Polyangia; order Haliangiales; family Haliangiaceae; genus JABFXX01. The sequence goes on along the minus strand of CAVYYE010000002.1, from coordinate 1,229,587 downwards.
CCTCGGTCTCCGACACGACGCACGCGGTGCCGATCATGTCGACCGATCTGCTGAGCAACCTGATCTCGATCACCGGGATCACCGGCGGCCTGCGGATCGTGGCGACAGGTCAGATGACGACGACGTATCGCACGGGCGCGGTGCATCTCGGGGATGCCGCCGCGTCCGCCGGCGACGCGCTCGCGATCGCACGGCCAGACGGTGGCTTCGAGGGATCCCTCGACCTCCCGGTCGCGATCGATGGTGTCGTTCGCTACGCGCCGACCTTGACCTTCGGGGTTCGGTTCTACGTCCGGATCCTCGGCATCCGCGTCGTCGACTACGAGCTGTTCGACGTGCCGATGACCCTGCCGGCGCACGACCGGCCGATCCGCCTCGAGGCCGACGGCCCGACCCACCTCGGCTTGCCGGTGCTCGACGGGATCGGCGACGGAGCCCAGCTCGACTTCGCGGACGGTGCGACGCAGACCCTCGCGATCCACGATCGCGGCGATCATCCCTTGGTGCTCGCGATCGAGCAGGCACCGCCGGGAATCAGTCTCGACGTAACGACCATCGACGCCAACGCCGACGGCCGGCTCCAGGTCACCGCGTCGGACGAGGCGCTCGCCGCACTCGCCGCGTCGTCGGCGACGTTGGTGCTGGAGACCAACGATCCGGATCAGCCGACGGTCGAGGTCGCGCTCGGCGTCGACATCGGTGGGACCGATCCGGGCGACCTCGGCGCCGGTGGGTGTTCGGCCGGCGGCGCCGCGGGATGGCCCGTCGCGCTCGTGCTGCTGGCGCTCGGCCGGCGTAAGCGCCGGCGATAGCGCCCGTTCCGCAGGGCTCGCGCGAAGGTCGCTCCGTCGTGATTCATCGGGGCTCGGCGAAGTCGCCCGGTGTTATCGTCGGGTATGCGGCGAATTTGGTGGGGCCTCGCCATGCTCGCGATGTCGGCGTGCGGTGGCGGTCCGAAGCATGCGGACTTCGGGCTCGACGAGCGACCGTCGAACACCACGTGCCTCGCCCACGCGCGACCGGTCCTCGACACCAACGTCACGCTCGAGCCGCAGTGGACCGGCGTCAACTTCAACCAGCCGCTGTTCCTGACCCAGGCGCCCGGCGACGACACCACCTGGTACGTCGTGCAGCGGCAAGGCCTCGTGCGCGCGTTCCCCGAGACCGCGACCTCCGACGCCGACACGCGGCAGTTCGCGAGCGTCACCGTGGCGTCGAGCGGCGAGGGCGGGCTGCTCGGCATGGCGTTCGATCCAGGCTGGCCGACCCGACGGGAGGTCTACCTGTCCTATACGCGCGCGGTGACCGCCGGCGATCCGGCACCGCCGACCTGTGCGGGGTCGGGCAATCCGTTCACGTCCGTGATCGCGCGGTTCACCAGCAGCGACGGAACCTCGCTCGACAGTGCGCCCGACGAGATCCTCAAGGTCGGCCAGCCGTACACCAACCACGACGGCGGCAACATCGCGTTCGGGCTCGATGGCTACCTCTACTACGGCCTCGGCGACGGCGGGAACGGGGGCGATCCGTGCGGGTCGGGGCAGAACCTCGATACGTTCCTCGGCAAGATCCATCGCATCGACGTCGACGCGGGGCCGGGCGCCTACAACATTCCGCCCGATAACCCGTTCGTCGGGATGGCGGGCGCCAAGCCCGAGATCTGGGCGTACGGCCTGCGCAACCCGTGGCGGTGGAGCTTCGATCGCGAGACCGGCGAGCTGTGGGTCGGCGACGTCGGACAGAACACGTGGGAAGAGGTCGATCGCGTCGAGAAGGGCGGCAACTACGGCTGGAACACCTGCGAGGGGTTCCACCGACAGGGCAGCACCACCCAGCTGTGCGAGACCGCCGGCCTTAGCGATCCGGTCGTCGAGCACGGGCGCGGCGAGGCGCAATCGATCACCGGTGGCTACGTGTATCGCGGCACCGCGATGCCGAGCCTGGTCGGGACGTACATCTACGGCGACTACGCGACCGGCAACATCTGGGCGCTGGTGTTCGACGCCGACAACAAGCCGACGCCGACGCTGCTCACGACCGTCGCAGCGCAGTCGCTGGTGTCGTTCGGGCAGGGCAACGACGGCGAGATCTACACCGTCCAGATCAACGGCACGATCTCGAAGCTCGTTCCGTCCGCACCGCCGCCGCCCGATGACTTCCCGCAGCAGCTGTCGCAGACCGGTTGCTTCGATCCCACCGACCCCACGAAGACCGTCGCCGGCGTGATCCCGTACGAGGTCAACTCGGTGCTGTGGTCCGACGGCGCCGTCAAGCAGCGGTTCCTCGCGATCCCCGACGGCGCGCAGATCACCGTGACCGACGACGACGACTGGGATCTCCCGATCGGATCGGTCGTGATCAAGTCGTTCATCGTCGACGACCAGCGCATCGAGACCCGCCTGTTCATGCGCCACGACGACGGTGGCTGGGGTGGCTACACGTACGAGTGGAACGACGAGGGCACCGAGGCCACCCTGCTCCCCGCCGGGAAGCTCCGCACCCTGGCCACCACGACCTGGGCGTATCCCAGCCGCAGCCAGTGCATGCAGTGCCACTCCAAGGCTGCCGGCGGCACGATCGGGCTCGAGACCGCGCAGCTCAACCGCGACGCCGTCTACCCGTCGACCAACCGGATCGCGAACCAGCTCGCCACCCTCGATCACATCGGGCTGTTCGCCACCCCGCTACCGTCCGCCGGCGATGCGCCGCGGCTCTCCGATCCCGCGGGCTCCGACTCGCTCGAGGATCGCGCGCGCAGCTACCTGCACGCCAACTGCGCTCACTGTCACCGACCGATGGGCGGTGGCCAGGGCATGCTCGATCTGCGCTACGTCCAGTCGTTCGCGGACACCGTCAGCTGCAACGCCGACAACACGCAGGGCGAGGTCGGTGGTGCGACCAAGCTGATCGTGCCCGGCTCGCCCGACGACAGCATCCTGTCCAAGCGCATGCACGCGGGCGGCTCCAAGCGGATGCCACCGGTGGGCGTCAGCATCACCGACCCGGTCGGCACCATGGTGGTCGACGACTGGATCAGCTCGCTGAGCGGCTGCCCGTAAGATCGAGATCGATCGGCGACGGCCTAGCGGCTGCGCATCACGAGACGCGAGACGTAGCGCGACGCGGTGTTGCGCTTGAGGATGCCCTTGGTCACGGCACCATCGATGATCGACACGGCCTTCTTCACCAGGTTGGCCGCGTCCTCGGACTTGTCGTCGACCGCGGTCCGCGCCTTCTTGACGGCGGTGCGGAGGGTCGCCATCGCAGCGCGGTTGCGCGCGCGATGCTTGATCATCTTGCGGTTTTGCTTCTCGGCGGACGCGGTGTTGGCCACGGGGAACTCGATTCGATCAGGGGAGATGGGTGAACGGGCCAGGATGGGTAACCCGGCGGTTTTGGGGTGTCAAGGCGAACTCGGACGGGAGTCCGAATCCCCATCGGAAACGCGGAGTTCGCGGGAGTACCCACCTCGGGATGTGGATAACTTGCGGAGCACTTGGCGAGCACGGCGCAGATGTAGGTGAGATCTCTTCCACTCGATCTGGGCTGCACAAAAATGCGGCAATTTTTTCGCGCTCCCGTGTCATCCGTGATCGAGCTCGGTCTCAGTCGGACTTCTTCGCGCTCGCGGGTTCGCGTTCGAGTGCCTTGGCCTCGTTCCACAGCGCATCCATCTCGTCGAGTGACGAGGTCTGCGGCGTGCGACCGCGCGCGGTGAGCTGATCCTCGACGTGCTCGAATCGCGCGACGAACCGGTGACTGGCGTCGACGAGCGCGGTCTCGGCATCGACGCCGAGCTTTCGAGCGAGGTTCACGACCGCGAACAACAAGTCCCCGATCTCGTGGTGGCGCTCGGCCGCCGTGCCGGACTGCGCGGCCTCGGCGATCTCGCGCACCTCCTCTTCGATCTTCGCGTGCGAGCCTTCCCATCCCGGCCAGTCGAACCCGACCTTGCCGGCCTTGGAGCCGAGCTTCTGGGCCCGCCACAACGCGGGCCCGTGCTTGACCCCGGCGAGGATGCGCTTGTGGGACTTGCCGGCGGCCTGCTTCTCGGCGCGCTTGATGTCCTCCCACTGGGCGAGCACCTTGTCGGGGGTGTCGACGCCGGCAGCGTCGCCGAACACGTGCGGGTGACGGCGGACCAGCTTGTCGGAGATCGAGGCGACGACGTCGTCGATGTCGAACGCGTGCTCGCGGTCGCGGATCGCCGCGTGAAACACGATCTGCATCAGCAGGTCGCCGAGCTCCTCGCAATGGGCGGGGGCATCGTCGCGCGACATCGCGTCGAGCACCTCGTAGGTCTCCTCGACGAGAAACGGGCGCAACGACTCGAGGGTTTGCTCGCGGTCCCACGGGCAGCCGTCGGGCGCGAGCAGCCGCTCCATGATCTCGACGAGCCGGGGCAGGGACGCACCTTTGGCCGGGTCGGTCATTGCTAGCGCTTCTAGCACGCGTCACAACACCGTGTTCGCGGGGCTGCCGCGGTTCTCGCCCGTGCTACAACGCCTCGTTCGCGGGGGCGTGAGGAGTTAGCCGTGGCATCTGCACCTGCCAAGACCTTGAAGCGCGAGAAGCTTGCATTCGACAACCCGGAGGCGCTGCAAGCGCTGTGCGGTAGCAACAACAGCCGGCTCAAGCTCATCGAGCGCACCGCCGGCGCGCAGGTCAACCTGCGCGGCAACGAGATCACGATCGAGGGGGACGACGCGTCCACCGAGATCGCGCGCTCGGCGATCGAGCAGCTCTACGACCTCGCCCTCGCCGGCAAGACGCTGTCGTCCGACGACGTCGTCCGTGCCGTCAAGTTGCTCCAGGTCGGTCCGGGCGAGACCGCACCCCCGATCCACACCGTGTTCGGTCAGAACATCCTGAGCCCGCGGCACGGGCGTCCGATCGCGCCCAAGGGCGCCGCGCAGAAGAAGTACGTCGATCTGGTCGGCCACAACGACATCGTGTTCGCGATCGGCCCCGCCGGTACCGGCAAGACGTACCTCGCCGTCGCGCTCGCGGTCCGCGCACTCGCCGAGCGACTGGTCCGCCGCATCATCCTGACGCGACCGGCCCTCGAGGCCGGCGAGCGGCTCGGGTTCTTGCCGGGCACGCTCGAGGAGAAGGTCGATCCGTACCTGCGGCCGCTCCACGACGCGCTCCACGACATGATCGAGCCCGAGCGGCTCGAGCGGCTGCTGACCGACGGGACGATTGAGATCGCCCCGCTGGCGTTCATGCGCGGTCGCACGTTGTCCGGATTGTTCGTGATCCTCGACGAGGCCCAGAACACGACCGCCGAGCAGATGAAGATGTTCCTCACCCGCATGGGGTTCGACTCGAAGATGTGCCTCACCGGCGACATCACGCAGACCGACCTCCCGCGCGGCCAGCGCAGCGGTCTGCGCGACGCGCTCGAGCTCGTCGACGGCATCCGCGGGATCGGGCGGGTCGACTTCACGGACGCCGACGTCGTGCGCCACCCCCTGGTCGCGGCGCTGATCCGCGCCTACGACAGCCGCGATCGCGCACGGTCCCGGGACGGCCACGGGCCGGGCCCCGAGGACGAGCGCTCCGGCGACCGCCGGCCCGGAAATCCCCAGCAAGCAACGGAAGACCCGGGGCTGCACGAAGATGGCGAGGTTCGTGGGTTAGACTCGTGACGATGGTGGTGGCCAGCCCGGACGACCTGGTCAACGCGGTATCGCGCGACCGGCGGATGCTCGCCTATCGGGTGCGTCGCCAGGGCGACGGGTGGATCGAGCTCGAGGTCGTGGCGCAGCGCTCGCGCCAGCCGGTGCTGGTCGTGCTGGCGTGGCCCGGCGTGTGGCAGGACGCCGCCCAGCTGAGGCCGCACCTGATCCGTGCGCGGTCCGGAAACTACGGCCTGATCCTGGTCGGCACCGACGACGAGCTCGCCGAAGCGGAGCTCGATACCCGTTCCGATGCCGCGGATCTCACCGCGATCGTGATGCCGGTCGGGATGCCCCGCCTGCTGCTGACCCTGCGTACCCGCACCGACGCGATCGCACAACGCATGGCGCTGGCATCGCTCGAGCTCGAGCTCGAACGTTCGCGGCACGAGAACGACATGCTGATCTCGATCGGCCGCGCGCTGTCGCAGGAACGCGACATCAAGTCGCTGCTGTCGATCATCCTGCGCCGGGCCTGCGAGGTCACCAACGCCGATGCCGGGTCGGTGTACGTCGTCGAGCCCCGCGATCCGCGCGAGCTGGTCGAGGGCCCCGACGACGACAGCAACCGCTTGCTCCGGTTCGCGGCGTCGCAGAACGACAGCCGGATGCTGCCGGCGGTCGGCGATCAGCAGAAGGTCGCGGTGTCGGCGACCTCGATCGTCGGTCAATGCGTGCTGTCGCGCGACCGCATCAACGTGCCCGACCTGTACGCGCTCGACGAGCCGGGGACCGGAAACAACCCGTGGGGGTTCGTCCACAACCGGACGTTCGACGACACCTACCACTACCAGACGCGCTCCGTGCTCGCCGTCCCGATGATCTCGGCGCGCTCCGACGTGATCGGTGTGATCCAGCTGATCAACAAGCGCGCGAAGGGTTGGATCCAGCTCCACGAACCGAACGACTTCGAGGTCGGCGTGGTGACGTTCGACGAGGTCTCCGAGGCGTACGTGTCGACGCTGGCCTCGCAGGCCGGCATCGCGCTCGAGAACGTGCTGCTCTACAGCGAGGTCAAGACGCTGTTCGACGGCTTCGTGAAGGCGGCCGTCACCGCGATCGAGTCGCGCGATCCGACGACGTCGGGTCACTCCGAGCGCGTCGCCAAGCTGACCAAGGGCCTCGCGGTCGCGGTCAACCGGCACACCACCGGCCGCTACGGCGAGATCCGGTTCTCCGAGGACGATCTCACGCAGATCGAGTACGCGTCGCTGCTCCACGACTTCGGGAAGGTCGGCGTACGCGAGCACATCCTCGTCAAGGCAAAGAAGCTGTACGAGCACGAGCGCGAGCTGATCCTGCAGCGGTTCCAGCTGATCAAGCGCGGCTACAAGATCGAGGGCCTCGAGGACAAGGTCCGCTATCTGGCCGAGAGCTCGCGCGAGGCGGCCGCGGAGTCGATGTCCGAGCGGCTCGCGGGCATCGACACCGACGTGCTCCGCAAGATCGAGGAGATCGACAACATCATCAAGTTCATCCTCCACGCCAACGAGCCGACGGTGCTGGAGCAGGGCGGGTTCGAGCGGATCGCCGAGATCGCCGGCATGACGTTCAAGGATGACTCCGGCGCGGTCGGGTCGTTCCTGACTCCCGAGGAGGCGAGCTCGCTGCAGATTCGCCGTGGCTCGTTGACCGAGCAGGAGCGGCTCGAGATCAACAGCCACGTCTCGCACACGTTCAACTTCCTCAAGGAGATCCCGTGGAGCCGTACCCTGCGCGACGTCCCCGACATCGCGCACGCGCACCACGAGAAGCTCGACGGCACCGGCTACCCCAAGCAGCTGCGCGGTGAATCGATCCCCCCGGCTGCACGGATGATGGCGATCACCGACATCTACGACGCGCTCACGGCGAAGGATCGACCGTACAAGAAGGCGATCCCGATGGAGCGCGCGCTCGACATCCTGTCGTCCGACGTCAAGCGCAACAAGCTCGACGCCGAGCTTTACGACATCTTCGTTGCCTCCCGCGTGTGGGCCCTGACCTCGAAGTAGTGCCGCCGATCCACGTCACCGTCGACCTCGTCGCCGATCCCGACGTGCAGCTCGGCACCGGCGTGGTGCCCGCGCTGCGCCGCCAGGTCACGCGGATGGTGCGCGCCGCCGCCCTGACCGATGCGCGCGACTACGAGGTCGGACTCCGTTTGGTTCGCGACCCCGCGATCCACGAGCTCAACCGGGACTACCGGACCAAGGATCGTCCGACCGACGTGCTCGCGTTCGCCCAGCGCGAGGGGCCCGCCGGTGCGCTCCAGCCCGGGCTGCTCGGCGATGTCGTGATCAGCGTCGACACGGCGCGCCGGCAAGCCCGCCGTGGGCTGCCGGCGGAGCTGCTCCATTTGGCGTCGCACGGCCTCTGCCACCTGCTCGGCTACGACCACCGCGATGACGACGAGGAGCGCGAGATGAACACGCGTGCAGCCGCGTTGCGGCGCGAGGCGAAACGATCCGGCCGGGTCCGGCCCGCATGACCGGGTATGCTCGTGACGTCATGCGTGCGCCGGCGCTCCTGTCCCTGGGGTTCGCGATCGCGGCGTGCGGATCTCACCCGGCGGAGCCTGCCGATCCGGCAACACCACCCACGCCAGCGGGGGCGTCCGCACCGGCCGATGCGGCCGCGTCCGACGGACCGGTGCTCGTCGGAGTGGCGCTCCAGGTGACGCCCGCCGATGCAATGGTCGCGATCGACGACGACGATCGCGGGACGGCATCGAGCCTTCCCGTGGTGGTTCCGCTGGCGCCCGGCATCCACCAGCTCGTGATCACGCGCGACGGCTACACGCCCTACCGCGTCGAGTTCGCGGTGTCCGACAAGACCGAGCGGTTCACCGTCGAGCTCGTTCGCGCTCCGGCGCGGTGATCGCGTCCGTTCACGGCGCGAACGTACAGAAGCTCGCGGGATCCGACTGATCGGCGAACGACGTGGCGATCCACTCGGCGCTGCGCGAGGTGTGCGACAGCCGGAGCTCGTCGAGTTGGCCGGCGAACGCACGATCTCCACCGATACGATTGCCGATCGCGAGCGTGGCGCTGTCGTCGAGCCGGCTGCCGGTCGGGTTGCCGACATTCGCGAACGACTCCTGTTGGCCGTTGATGTACATCGTGGGGCGGTTCATCTGCGTCGAGTCGTCGTAGACGACCGCGACGTAGAACCAGGCGTCGAGCGCGAGGGTCCCGTCGAGCGTGCACCAGTTGCCGACGTTCTGCGCGAACGTGCGCCCGAACAGCAGCCCCTGGCGTCCGCCGTTGCCCTGACACGTCGACAGCACCATGTTCGACGGTCCGCGATCGAACACCCGGCCGAAGCCGCCTTCTCCCCAGTCGGTGAGGAACAACCACGCCTCCGCCGTTCCGCCACCCTGAAACACGTTGTCGATCGAGGCCGAGGGCGACACCGTGATCACGTCGGTCGTGCCGTTGAAGATGCGGGCCCCGTCGATCTGGCCGGCCGTCGACGACGTTCCGTCCGCACTGCCCGAGTTACCCCGGGCGGCATCCGACGCGTCCGTCATGTGCCACACGCCGGCGTAGTTCGCACTCCATACCGCGGGTGGGTTCTCCTGGGTCGTGGTGATCGTGTCGTCACCGGCATGGATGTAGAGCACGGTCGAGGCATCGAGCGACGGCACCTTGACCCAGGCGAGCAGGGTGCCGGCGGTGCCGTCGTAACGTTCGATCTCGTGGGACAACAGCGTCGTGCCGGCGGCGTCGGCGGTGAACCGGATGTCGAACCCCATCGGGTGGGCCACCGTGCCGCCGTTCGCCGCCGTCTTCAGCCACGGATCGGTCAGCGAGATCAGCATCGGGAAGTCGGCGTGCGGGCCGCCCGTGACCTTGGTGCCGTCGACCACGAGCATGCGGGTGTCGCCGGTGACGTTGGTGCCGTCGACGATGTAGCCGCCGGCCAGGATGTCGCTACGGTCGCCCAACGTAACGATCACGTCGGCGGGACCCGAGGGCAGGCCCGCCGGGACCGTGCCCGCGATCGTCGACTCGTCGCGCCACACCGCATCGCCGAGCGGTACGCCGCCGACCGTGACGGCCAGCGTGCCGATCACGGTGGTGTCGTCCTCGCCATCGAGGCTGCTCGCCAGCTGTTGATGAAACGTGCCGACGATGTTCACCGGTACGTCCATCGAGCTCGGGCCGAACCCCGGATCGACGTGATCGATCGCGACGCCGCTCTGCGACGACGTGCACGCGCACGCGATCGCGCACGTCAGGGCCAGCCACCTCACGACGCGATCATACGTCAGCGATCGAATGCGGCGAACCACCATTCATATCCCCCGAGCATCGCGAAGCCGTCGATATGACCGACCACCGCACCGTCGGAGAGTTTCCCCCGACCGTAGGCCGCACCGAGGAACACCCGGCCCGGACCGATCCGGGCATCGAGCTGGGCTTGCCCGCGGAAGCCGAGCACGGTCTCGCCGTATTCGTCGGCGGATTGCACCTGCGGGTCGAGCGTGACCCCGACGCGGGTCGGCACGATGCCAGCGGCGAGCGCGGCCCCGAACCGGCGCGACAACCGGATCCGCGCACGCAGCGCCGCGGACAGCCCGAGTGCACGGATCGTTCGATCGGCGGTTCGAGCGACACCGTCGATCATGACCGGCGTGGTGTCGGAGAACATCAACCCCTCGACGCCGACCAGCACCGCGACCTCGAGACCGGCGAGGCCCCGCCGCACGCCGATCCCCGCACTCGCGCGCGGGCTGGCGAGCGCACCGAGGTTGTCGACGTAGCCGCCGGTCGCGTATGCACCGAGCACGATCGCGCTCGGAGGTGGATTCGAACCGGAACCGACGTTCGGCGAGCACGCGCTCGTGGGCGACCACGACGACCCGTGCATCGGAGCCGTGCGGTGGGGCGGACAGCGTGGCCTCGAACGTTCCCGACCCGCGATGGAGCTCGACGAGGTGGGCCCCGGTGATTTGGACGTCGAAGGCGCCATCGGGGACCAGGTTGCCGAAGTGATCGCGGACCGAAAGCTTCGCGACGGCGCGGCGGCCGTCGACGACCGGCTCGATCGCGGCCGACTCGGCATCACCGCCCGCGGCGATCTTCGTACGTTCGTGCGTGGCACCGACCGCGATGTCGAGCTCGAGCTGGCCGGAATCGGGCAGGTGCTCGGGGACCTTGCCACGAAACGCGATCGGATCGCCGGGCGTGACCTCCAGCGGAGCGCCGCCGAGCGTCGCGGTCACGGCGGCGTCGCGCACCGGGTTGTTGGTGCCGTCGAACACGCGCACCGTGCCGGTGATGTTGCCTCCCGGATGGTACGGCCCCGGCGGGACGTCGAGCTCGATCCGTGCAGCACCGCCCGGCGTGACGTCGAGAGCGAGCTCGCCGGTGGCGGTGCGGTCATCGTCGATCCGGAACGCGATCCGGTCGGGCCCCGCCGACGTCGGTGCGGTGTAGCGGGCGGTCCACAGACCGCCGCCGGCGGCGCGCACGTCGGCGATCGCCCCGCGCTTCGCCGTCGCGGTCACCGGTAGCTCGCGTGACCCCGGCCTGCCGTCGCGTCCGGTCACCGCGATCGCGATCGGGATCGATTGCCCGGCGGGGACGCCCGTGGCCGGGGCGGTGGCTGCGATCCGCGGCCACATCGGCACCTTGAGATCCGTGATCGCGTCGGTGACGTACCCTTCGCGGCCCTTCGAGCGCGCGACGCCCTTGGTCACCCCGGGAGGCACCTCGATCGGGACCTTCGCGAACCGTCCACGCGTCTTGACCGGACCGAACCACGTCCCCGCGATCCAGGCCTCGACCTTGGCACCTCGGTTCGACTCGATCGGTACGGTGGTCACGCCGGTTACCGGAACGAACGCGGCTCCGAGGTGGCCTCCGTCGGCGAGCGCGATCGCGATCGTACGCGGCGCGTTGCCCCGGAGCTCGAGCACGAGCTTGCCCCCGGTCGTGGTCAGCTTGCCTTGACTCGCGGCGGCGCGGAGTGCGGTCGGCGCGCTGCGCTTCGAGCCATCCCACCAGAACGCATCGAGCTCGACGCGCGGGACGGTGCTTCGTACGATGGCCGCGACGTCTGTCGGCGTGGGCCAGATCGTCGCCGCGTACAGGCCGGCGCCGGGCGGCTTCACCACGAGCGAGAACGGCACCTCGGTATCGCGCAGCTTCGCCTTGCACGCGAGCTTGGTGGGACGCGTGACCGTCGGGGCCAGCACCGCCGGCGTTCCATCCCCGATCGCTGCGAGGCCGGCGGCCCCCTGGCAGTGCACGACCGGGACCTCGGGCACCGGAAGCTCCTTGCCGACCTTGGGGAGTGTGCCGGTGACCTCGATCGGCGCGACCGAGCGACCGTCGCCGGCGACCGCCGTGGGAGGCGTGACCTGGATCGGCGCCGGCGTGTCGGCTGTGGCGCGGGGTGACGCGATCGCCACCAGGCCGATGGCGATCAGTGCTTGCCGGTGTTCCATAGTTTCTCGGTGTGGGCCTTCACGCGCTGCTTGCGGATCACCAGCGCGCGCGGTGCGAGGAAGATCGGTTGTTCGCGTCCATCGTCGCGGATCGCGTACACCCCCCAGTGGTAGACGCCCTCGCGCAGCTTCGAGATCACCACCCGCTGCTTCGTCGTGGTCAGACTGACCACCGGCTTATCGGGATCGGCCCCGTGGATCACGAGCTTGTAGGTCTTGGCATTCCCCGCCGACTGCCACGAGAACGCGACCTGCGGGAACTTGGTGGCGAATCCGAACTTGATGCGATCGGACGGGGCGACCAGGAGATCGCGCGGGGGGTCCTCCTCGAGGAACATCCGACGGACGAACCCGAATTCTCCGAGCCGGTCGTCGGTGGCGATCGCCGCCACGCGCCACGCGTAGTCGCCGATCCCGGTCGGCGTGAACGCGGCGGTCTGGCCGTCGGTGGTCGTGTCGAGCACGAGCTGTTCGAACTGGGTGTCGTGGGCGACCTGCACGCGGTAGTGGGTCGCACCGGACACCGGCTTCCATGCGAGCGCCACCGTCATGTCGGGCACGAACTGGAACCGCGCGTCGACGCCAGGACGCAGGCTGCGCGGGAACCCGAGGAGCCGGATTGTGTCGCCGACCCGATGTCCGCCGAGATCGCGCGCCTCGCCGGAGGTGATCGCCGACTCGTCGTCACCCGCGACCACCTTGATGTCGCCCTGGGTCACGGCGATCTCGAGCGAGGAGCCCGTGGGTGTCAGTCGCACTCGGCCGCCCGGACCGCCGGCGCCTGCGACGAGCTTGGCCTCCGAACCGTCCTTGGCGCGCACGACGATCGGGCTGCCGCCGTCCTCGGTGACGGCGACGAGCGATCCGGACTCGATCGATAACGCCTTGTCGACGAGGATCGTCGTGCCCTCGCGAAGCTCGAGGAAGCCGCCGCCGGAGAACCGGACACGCGCGAATCCGCCCGGCTTGGTCCGGACCCAGTCGCGCTCGCGCAGTGTCACGCCGACGCGCGCGGGCTCCCACTCGGGCTGACCCCTGCGCCGGATCTCGACGTCGCCGTGGACCTCCGCGCAGCTCGCGATGATCGCGGCGAGCGCCTTGTCGACGTCGGCGGAGCCAGTGTGCGTGGCGGTCGCGGCCACCGCGGAGGACGAAGAATCGTCGTCGCCACCGCACGCGGAGACCACCGCGAGCCCCAGGACGGCGAGCGCACGCATCCTCACGCCGCCATTGTATCAGTCCCGTCCCGACACCCCCTGGGGAAAGCTGGTGTGCGACCGCGCAGGGTGGTCTACGATAGGGACGCATCGACGATGTCCGAAGCTGGCCGCACCGATCAGCTAACCACGGGGCGCTCGGCACGTAGACCGGTTCCCGGTCTGCAGTGCCCGATCTGTGGTGTCCGCCGGTTCCAGGAGGGAGCGTGTCCCGGTTGCCGGAACACGACGGCGGCCTCGCGCCTTCCACCGGGCACGGTGCTCGGGTCGTATCGCATCGAGGACGTGCTGGGCGAGGGCGGGATGGGTGTGGTCTACCTCGCCGTTCACACCCGGCTCGATCGTCGCGTCGCGATCAAGCTGCTGCGGACCGAGTACAACGACGATCCCCCGTCGCGCGCGCGGTTCTTTGCGGAGGCGCGTGCGGTCAACAGGATCGAGCACCCACACGTCGTCGAGATCACCGACTTCGTGGAGGGCGGCGACGAGGGGAACTACTACGTGATGGAGCTCCTCGAGGGCGCCAGTCTCGCCGAGCTGACCAGCACCGGAGGCAAGCTCGCGCTGCCGCGCGCGATCGCGATCATGGGACAGGTCGCCGACGCACTCGGCGCCGTGCATCGCGCGGGGATCGTGCATCGCGATCTCAAGCCCCACAACATCATCCTCGTCGAGCGCGCGGGACGTCCCGACTTCGTCAAGCTCGTCGACTTCGGGATCGCGAAGCTGGTCGAGCTCGACGACGCGGTCGGGGACGACGAGTCGGTCCCGGTGTTCGGGACGCCGCGCTACATGTCTCCCGAGCAAGCCGAAGGTGCACCGGTCGACTACCGCAGTGACATCTTCGCGTTCGGCGTCATGTTGTACGAGCTGGTCACCGGGGTGCCACCGTTCGCCGGATCCGACTATCGCGAGGTGCTCGCGAAGCTCCAGACAACGGCCCCGACCCCTCCGAGCGAGCTTCCCGAGCCCTGCGACGTTCCGAGCACTCTCGAGCAGCTGATGTTCGGGTGCCTGGCCAAGCAACCCTCCGACCGACCCGACAGCATCGAGACGGTCGCCGCGCGCCTCGGCGCGATTGCCGACGAGCAGGACCAGTGGTCGCTCGAGCGCGGGCTCGGCCGCCGTCGGGCGCTCTCCGAGGAGACCGAGCCGACCTCGCTCCGTGCGGTGATCCCTTCCCTCGATGGCGGGGAGGACCTCGGAGACACCATCGAGCCGCCGTTGCCGACGCCGCTACCGGGGACCTATGCCCCGATCCCGACGCCGCAGCCGATGCTGTTGCCCGATGGCTCGGCCAACAACCTGAACGCCACCGGGAGCTCGCCATCGCTCGTCGCCGTGCCGACCACGCGACGCTGGCCGTTCGCCATCGTCGTGCTGTGCGTCGTGCTCGCCGTCTCGTTGGTCGGCGTGATCGTCGCGTATCGACGGGTCGCGGGCTCGGGCGAGCCAGATGTCGCCGCCAAGGTCCAGGCCGAGCTCTCGATCGCCGATCAGCGGATCGACGCCGGCCGGTTCGTCGGTCCCGGCGGAGACGAGGCGCTCGACCACCTGCTGGCCGCGCGCGCGCTCGACCCCGACAATCCGAAGATCCACGAGCGGCTCACCGCGATCGCCCAGCGGTTCGAGAAGCTCGCCGACGAGGCGATCGCCGCGGGCAGCCTCGACGAGGCCGCCGCTCACCTGCAGACGGTGCTCGCGGCCGACCCGGACAACCAGGCCGCCGCGAGACGCATGAAGGCGCTCGAGGCTCGAGATCCTCGAGCGCCAGCGCGTTCGCAAGCCGTAGCAGCTAGGCTACTGGCACTTGCCGCCGGTGCACGACGTTCCCGTCGGGCACACCAGCACGCCGCTCGTGAACAGCGGCGACGTACACGCGGTCTGGGGCGCCACCGTGCCCTTGACGTTGAGCACGAACGCCGTGTTGTTCGAGGTCGAGTAGCCATCGACCTGGATCGCGTAGTTGCCGGCGGCGACGTTGTCGAGCGTGATCAGCGACTGCAGGCCATCGCCGCCGTCGTCGTCGCAATCGAGCTCGGTGCCGCACGACGCGTCCTTGATCGACAGCACCGTGTCGCCCGCCGTCGAGCCGTTGGTGTCGACCTGGAGCGTGGCGACCGGGACCGGCAGCTGCAGCGCGAATGCGGTGTCGTTGCCGGTCGTCGACTGGCAGGTCTGGTCGTAGTTGTCGGCGGCCATCGACAGGTCGCCCGCCGTCATCGGCATCGAGATCACGCCACCGAAGTCGGGCTCGCCGGTGCAGAACGCCTCGCTCATCGAGCCGGCGGCCGCACACCCGTAGTCCGTCGGGTAGTCGGTCAGCGTGTCGGTGTCGTCGTCCATCCCGTTGGAGCACACCGGGCACATCGCGCCCGGGCACACGGTGGTCTCGGTGTTGTCCGCGGGGCTATCGCATCCCGGATCGTTCGGGTAGTCGGTCTTGCCATCGTTGTTGTTGTCGATGCCGTCCGAGCACTGCGCCGGCTGGCAGGTCCGGCTACCCGGCGTGCCCGCGCACGAGAACGCGGCACCGCAGGTCAGCGCGCCCGACTGGGCGAGCGGCGACTCGCAGCTCTGGCCGGCGGCGATCGTGCCGCTGACGTTGACCGTGAACGCGCCCGATCCGCTCGACCAGCCGTCGACCACGTAGAAGTACGTGCCGGCGGCGACGTTCGTCATCGACAGCGTGTTCGGGTCGCTGCACGCCAGCGACGGGTTGAGGCAGCTCGCACCGAGCACGGCGGTGGCCGCGTCGAAGCTCGACGTCAGGTTGAACTGCAAGCTGTCCATCGCCGGGATGTCGAACTGGTAGACGAGATCCTTGCCGGTCGACGACGACGACGCGCAGGAGAGCTTGATGTCGTCGGTGGCCGTCGAGGTGTCGCCCATGGTCGCCGGCATCGTCAGCGTGCCGACACCCTCGGTGGACTGGCAGCTCTCGCTGGTGCCCGAGGCCGCCACGCAGCTCGGGTCGTTCGGGTAGTCGGTCAGGTTGTCACCGTCGTCGTCCATCCCGTTCGAGCACACCGGGCAGCTGGCGCCGGGGCACACCGTGGTCTCGGTGTCGTCGCTCGGGCTATCGCAGCCCGGGTCGGCCGGGTAGTCCTTGGGACCGTTGCCGTTGTTGTCGACGCTGTCGTTGCACTGCGCCGTCTGGCACGTCCGCGAGCCCACCGTGCCCTTGCACGCGAAGCCGGCGTTGCAAGTGAGAGCGCCCGACTGCGCGAGCACGCTCTCGCAGCTCGCGCCGTTGGCGATCTTGCCGGTGACGTCGATGTTGTACGCGCCCTGGCTGGTGGTGAAGTAGCCGTCGACCACCAGGTAGTAGGTGCCCGCCGCGAGGTTGTTGGTGGTGAACAGCGACGGGTCGCTGCACGTGATCGCGGTGCCGGTGCAGCTCGAATCGAGCAGCGCCTGCGCGACGTCGAACCCGGTGGTGTTGATGGTCAGGCTCGTCATCTGCGGCAGGTCGAGACGGAACGTCTTGTCC
Organism: uncultured delta proteobacterium; assembly: GCA_963772655.1. GTDB lineage: Bacteria > Myxococcota_A > Polyangia > Haliangiales > Haliangiaceae > JABFXX01. The sequence continues at coordinate 1,212,760 of CAVYYE010000002.1, read as the reverse complement.
GGCGCCATGCCGGTCGACGAGTCGCAGGTCGGGTCGAAGTCGTTGGTCGCGCCCACCGTGGTGCCCGTGGTGACCTGCTGGACGATCTGCTCGACGCCCTCGGACGTCGAACAGGCCTCGCTGGCGTCGCCGGCGGCCTTGCAGGTGGTGTCGTTCGGGTAGTCGGTCTGGCCGTCGCCATCGTTGTCCATGCCGTCGAAGCACTCGGGGCAGTTGGGCTGGTTCGGGCAGGTGTCGAACTCGCTGTTGCTGTTGGGCGACGCGCAGCCCGGGTCGTTCGGATAGTCGGTCAGGCCGTCGTTATCGTCGTCGATGCCGTCGTTGCACGCGGGCTGTGCGCACACCTGCATCGACTGGCCGACCGGCGTGCGGCAGAGCAGGCCGGGACCGCACTCGCTCTGGTCGGCGCACGGCGCGCCCTCGCCGGTGAACATCTGCACGTACAGCGTGTAGTTGCCGACCGAGCTCGAGTCGTGCCCGCTGACGATCAGGTAGTAGGTGCCCGGCTGCAGCGACTTGGTGACCTGCGACCGCGTGTTGTTGCCATCGATGTCATCGCTACACGCGAGCTCGGAATCCTCGGCCATGCAGTCGGCCTTGCGGATGTCGAGCACGGTGTCGGCGGTGGTCGACGAGTCGTCGGTCGACGCCTGGACGACCTTGGGCTGGGTGAGGTTGAAGACGTACGCGACCGCCGGCGAGCCGCCGCCGCTGCCGCAGGGCGTGGCGATCGTCGACGTGCTGGTTCCGTCGAGCATGCCCATGTCCATGCCGGAGACGGGTAGCTGCACGATCTTCATGTTGGCGCCGCACGCGACCGGATTGTTCGCGAACTCGGTGGTGTCGGCGGCGCTCTCGCAACCCGGATCGTCCGGGTAGTCGATGGCGCCGTTCATGTCGTCGTCGACGCCGTTGCCGCACTGCGGGCAGTACGGGCCATCGGGACAGTCGTCGGTCTCGTCGTCGCCGGCGGGCGCGAAGCAGCCCGGGTCGTTCGGATAGTCGGCGAGGCCATCGCCGTCGTTGTCGCGCCCGTCGTTGCACTGCGGGCTGGTCGGGCTGTCCTCGGTGTCGTCGGTCAGGCTGACGCAGCCGAGGTCGTCCGGAAAGTCGATCGCGCCATCGCCATCGTTATCCACGCCATCGGAGCAGGCCGGGTTGGGGAAATCGTTGTTGCCGTCCTGGCCGCCACAGCTCGCAGCCGGAAGCGCCAGAACCGCGACGATGAGTGACAACAGGGGAAGGGCGCGCATGGGCGGGTTCTGTAGCGAAGTGTAGGTGTGACAGTCAAGTACCGAATTTGCCGCGGAGATCCGTGTGTTCTGGTGCACACGAAATGCACCCACGCTCACCGAGCGGATGAACCCATCTCACACGTCGAAGAACAGGAACTTGAGGTATCTCCCCTCCGGAAAACCGGCCAGGACCGGGTGGTCGGAGGCGGCGCCCCCCACCCATCGCAACCTCGCGTGCGGTCTAACTGTTGCTATCACCGACAGCAGATCCCCCTCGGTGACGTGGCTCGAGCACGACGCCAGCGCGAACCGTCCCTGCGGCTCGACGACCGAGAGCGCCGCCGTCGCGAGCTTGCGATAGGCACCGAGGGCGGACGGCTTCGCACGTTCGCTCGGGGCGAAGCTCGGCGGATCGGCGATCACGAGGTCCCAGCGCCGTCCGCGACGCGCGGCACGCGCGAGGAACTCGAAGGCATCCTCCGCGACGGCTTCTTCCACCTGCGTCGCGACACCCGATAGCTCCGCGTTGCGGGCGAGCGCCGCGATCGCCGCCGGCGCGACGTCGACGGAGGTCACGCGGGCCGCGCCGCCGAGGGCGGCGTGCAGCGAAAACCCACCGGTGTACGAAAATAGATTGAGCACGCTCTGACCGGCGGCGTGGGCGCGGATCGTTCGCCGGTTGTCGCGCTGGTCGAGAAACAACCCGGTCTTCTGTCCGCGACGCACGTCGACGGCGAACCGCGCGTCGTCACCGATCCAGCCGGTCTCGACGATCTCGATCTCGGGGGGAGGATCGCCGCGCGCCGCTTCGCCTCCACGCGCGCCACGCTCTCGCACCCAGACGTGCCCGATCGTCACGCCGCCGGTGGCCGGGTGATCGATCGCCTCGATCACCGCGTCCAGGTGACGTCGCCACCACGCGCTCGAACCCGCGCCGTCGAGCACGATCACCGCGGTGTCGGCATAGCGATCGATCACCAGGCCCGGGCAGCCGTCGGCCTCGCCGTGGACGAGACGCACGCCGGTGGTGCCGACCAGCAGCGGATCGCGCGCGCGGAGCTCGGCGGCGGCGCGGACACGGCCGGAGACCCACGCACCGTCGAGGGTCGTTCCCGGCTCGGCGAGCACGCGGGCGCGGATCGGCGAGGTCGGATCGGCGAACGCGAGCGTCACCGGTCCATCGGCGTCGACGATCTCGACGAGGTCACCCGGGGCCACGCCCGCGGGGACCGGCGCCAGGGCGCGGTCGTAGATCCACGGGTGTCCCTCGCGGATCCGCGCTCGCAGCGGCTTGGTCAGCCGCCACGATCGCGAACCGTCACTTCAGGGTCGCTTCGACGAGCTGGTACTCGTGCGCGTACATGTTGAGCGTCTGCACGACGCCCGTATCGAGGTGCAGCCAGATCAGCGAGCGCCAGTTGGCCGGCAGCTCCTGCGGTCCGAGAAGTCCTTCGACACCGGATCGTCGAGCGTGATCCGGCCCGTCGTGATCAGCTGCAGCTTCTCGCACTTGGGATAGCGCTTGCCGGATTGGTGCGCACGTCCTCGGGCTGTGCCGGCGTCCACGCATCGCTCGAGCTCAGAGCTTGCCGCCCGACAGCTTGGCGCCCGAGCTCTCGGTCGGCTTGCGCACGAAGTGGGCGACGATGTCCTCCTCCCACGGCGTGGCGCCGATCGTGCCGCGCGTGAGCTTGATGCTGGTCGCCTTGGAGCGCTTGACGTCGTCGAGCTCGAGCTCCTGGTAGCCACCGGGCTCGCCGGCGAAGAAGAACGAGTTCGGCGAGACTTCGAACTTGGTGCGGTTGCACGTGATCGTGCTCTTGACGACGACCTCGCTCCTGACCGCCGGCTTCTTGTCTTCCTTGTTCTCGGGGATGATCAGGTACGTGACCTTCTCCTCGAGGTGCGCGACGGTGTCCTTGCCCTGGTGATCGATCGACGTCACCGTGATCACGACCGACTCGGCGGGCTTGGGCGCGAGCGGCTTGAGCTCGTCGAGAATCGGCTCGGGGGCCGGGACCTGCTTGTAGGTCCAGCTGTTGCCGGTCACGAGCGGCAGGATCTTCGCGCCACAGGCGGGAGCGGAGTGACGAGGAGCGGCGGCCGCTTCGGTGGCCGAGAGGGCCAGCGGGACCGCCAGCAGGACCAATGCACGCATCGGCATGGTCATACGGCAGGCGGGACGCCAGGTAAAGCGCGACGGCCTGACAGAGTGAGGCGAGACAGTGACGTCCGTGTCGCGGGGGACTCGGGCGAAGCTCGGGCTCGGTTGGGGCGCGCTAGCGTTCGCGGCCGCTGCGCTGCGCGCCGTACACGCAATTCGGGTCGTTGGTGCCGTCGCACATCTTGCGAATCATCGCCCGGAACCGGGGGTCGCGGCGCATGTCCGCGAAGTTCGGATCGAGCGGCTGCTTGCGTCCGAGGAGCTTGTCGAGGTGGTGCTCGACATCGGCGCGCTTGCTGGGGTGCGGGCGCATCTGGAGCAGCCGGGTGAGCAGGTTGATCGAGCACTGGGTGCGACCGATCCGGGCGTAGGTCGCGGCCAGCGAGTAGGTCGCCGACACGTTGTACGGGTCGGCCTTGAGCGCGGTGATCAGCTTCTGCACCGCATCGGTCGTGTATTGCTCGCGCAGCGACTTGCTGACCTCGGCACCCTCGGCGGTCTTGAGCAGCGACTCGGCCTCGTCGGCGAGCCGCGCGCCCTCGGGGATCGACCGCTGGTCGAAGTCGAGCGGCTTGAGCTCGTCCGCCGCCGTGGTGGGCTGGCAGTCCTTGGGGACCACGCTCTTGGGCTTGGTCGGCAGCGGCTCGGGATCCGGTCGTAGCGGGGGCGGGGGTGCGGTGATCTCGCCCTTGCCGTGGCACCCTGCACCGACGAGCGTCGCGAGACACAGCACGATCGCGGCACGGATCATCGTCACCGCCCCACCGCCGAGACGGCCTCGGAACGGTAGCCCTTGAACCACTCGCCGGAGTCGGCGACGCGATCGGCGGCGCGCTTGGCCTGGTTGCGGAACTTCGGATGCGACTCGAGCGTGGCGATCCGCGCGAGCAGCTTGAGGGCGCAGCCCTTCCGGAGCACGCGGTCGTACGCGAGCGCGAGCTTGAGCGTGGCCTCGGCGTTGTACGGATCCTTGAGGAGCGCGTTGCGGTACTTCTCGATGCCGACCTTGATAGTCTGCGCCTGACCCTTGGCGTCGGTCACCTTGCCCGCCTGCGCCATCGCATCGTCACCGGCCTGGACGAGTCGCTCCGAGGTGGCACTGTCGCGGAACACGCGCTTCGGATCGCCGCGAAAGTTCGCCGAGCAGTCATCGACGTACTTGACCTCGGACTTCTCGTCGGCCTTGTCCTTGGGGTGGCGCTTCTTCTCCGGCCGGTGGAGTCGCTCGGCCTTCTTGCCGTACAGCGGCTGGCAGCCACCGACGGAGAACAACGCGGCGGTCATGGCGATCCCCGTCAGCGCGGCGACGCATCTACCCATGGACTGACGGTAGCGCGACCCGATGGGGGATTCAACGCGACGGGTCAGGCACGCGCGAACACGAAGCGCGCCATCGTGCGTCCGAACGGCGCGGCCGCGGACAGCAGGAACCCACCGGCGAGTGCGGGCAACGCGGCGCTCGCGAGTCCACTGCCACCGGCGACATCGGCGGTCGCGGTCGAGACCAGCAGCACGCCGGCGCCGCCGAGCGCGAGCACGCCCCACGTGCGCATCTTGATCAGCGCGCGCACGCCCAGCGCGGTGAGTCCGACCGCCGCGATCGCGATCGCGATCGAGTCGTCGGGACGCGGGCCGAAGGCGTACAGCATCACGAACGGTAGCGAGACACCGGCGCGGATCACGGCGCGGCCGAGACGCTGCACGGCACCGTCGTCCATGTGATAGCGCTCGCGCCACGCGGACTGGCCGTCGTAGCTCTTGCTCATCGCATCCCCCCACAACATCAGCGAGGTCGCGAGGTGGGTGCCGCCGAAGAACAGCATCTGGTTCAGGATCAGCGGGCGCAGCTCGGGATCGGTCTGCCACAGACCGACCACCGTCGTGATCAGTCCGAACAGGCCGACGCCGACCGTGTACCAACGCGCCCAGAAGTAGCCTGCGACCAGCGAGAAGAACGCCAGGCCATACACACCCGCGAGTGCGTACAACGCTCGCTCCATCTCGGGCACCAGCCCCGAGAGCGCGAACACCAAGAACAGCATGAAGTAGAACGCCATTACGGCGGAAGCGAGGGCACGTCGTTCGCCGACCATGCGTCCAGTATAGCGCTCGCGCGTGCCCCGACCAGGTTGTCGTCGCGGCAAGCGCGACTAGCCGATCGGTGGGGCTACTGCTGGACGGGGCCGGGCGGGAACGACTTCTGGACGATCATCCGGAAGTGCTTGTACCCGGCCTCCTTCTGCTTGGCCGAGAACATCACCTCGACGAGCAGACGGTACGGCGTGGTTCGATCCGCGATGATCATCAGCTCCCCGAGCTTCTCGGGATCGTAGTCCGGCTTGTTCTTCGCGTTCGCGACCTGGGCCGCGTGGTAGTTCGAGAGGAACTCGGTGAGCTTGGAGATCTTGAGACCGAGGCAGCCGCCTTCCTTGGCAGCGCAGTCGACCTGACCGTTGTGCACCGGCGCGATCGCTTCGCCTCCGGCGACGATCCCGGTCGTGGTGATCACGACCGTGGTGCTCTCCTCGTGCAGGGTCTCGTCCGACGGGATCGGTGGCAGCGACACGGTGCGTGCGGCGACGTCGGCGGCGCTCGCGGCCGCCTGCGTGATGAAGGCGACCAGCAAGATCGTCATCATGTCCATCATCGGCATGATGTTGAGGTGACGGATGTCCTCGCCCTCGGGGACCCGGGAGACCGCCTTGCGGATGATGCCGCGTGCTTCGCGTGCCGTGAACGACATGACCTACTCGAACCCCGACGAGAACTGGATACCGGGGAACAGTGCCATCGTAGCCGGATCGTACGCCGTCGTGTCGGCAGGGTAGTAGCTCCGATTCCACGCGTCCTGTTCGTCCTTGGAGACGAACTTGGGAATCGGCTTGTCGGCCGGCCACGGCATCCGGCACGCCTTGGCCGGCTTGCCGAAGTCGGGGAGCTTGCAGCGCATCGCCGCCATCACCGACACGATCACCGAGTACGGGATCGACCCGTCGGCCTGGAGGACGATCGTGTAGGTGTCCATCTTTCGCTGCTTGCCGGCGTAGCGCTTGTTCGCGATGTCGAACAGCACCTTGTTGAGGCGGCGGTAGTCGAAGATCGGCTGCGGGGTCTCGGTCCCGGTGGCGCACACGGCGTCCGCGCACACGTTGCTCTCGCACATGTACGGCCCGTCGCACGGCTTGCCGAGCGTGCCGATGACGCGCGGGAACGTGTAGCCGGGCAGGGGGTTCTGGAGCGTGCCCTCGAGCTTGCTCACCGACCACAGGATCATGTCGGTGCGCTGGATCGAGACGTAGAGCCCGAGCGGCTGGTCGTCGGGGTTGGTGCTGGGTGGCTTGACCTGGGCGCCCTTGGGCGCCTTGTCGGGAAGCGAGGTGTCGATCTGCGACAGGATGAACCCGGCCGAGACCGTGGCCATCATGAACAGCATCAGGTTCGTGACCATGTCGAGGTACGGGATCAAGTTGAGCTCGCCGCTCTCGATCTCGTCCTGCTCGACCGCCTCCTCGCGCTTGCGGATCGCCGCGCGCGTCTTGGCTCGAACCCGTTGGGCGCTGTATTGCATCGCGCCTTACGCCTCGGAGTCGGACTCTCCAGGAGGTAGGGCGTCGGCGGGGGCCCCGGAGCTACGACCCGAGGCCGAGGCTCCCGCACTGCCGTCCGCCAGGAGGTTCTCGAACCGGAGGCTGAACGCCTCGAGGTCGGAGATCACCTTCTTCATCGCCGCCGACAGCAGCAGGTGGCCGACCATGCACAGAAGCGCGATCGAGAGACCGAACGCGGTGTTGTACATGGCCTCGGAGATGCCGTTGGACAGCTCCTTCTTGGCGTCCGCCGGGTTCAGGTTGCTGATCGAACGGAACGTACGGATGAGGCCGGTGATCGTGCCGAGCAGACCGATCAGGGTGGTGATGTTCGCGAGCGACCACAGCGCGCCGATCCGGGTCTTCACCTCGGGCAGCGTGTCGGTCATGGTCTCTTCCATCGCCTGCGCGACCGCGGCCTCGCCGCGGTGCAGTCGGTTGAGGCCTGCCTTGGCCACGCGCGCGACGGGCGCCGTCGTGGCGTCGCACAGCTTCTTGGCGCGGTCGACGTTGTTGGCCGACAGCAGCTTGCGAAGCTGCTCGAGGAACGCCTTCGCGTTCAGGTGGCCACGGCCGAGGAAATAGATCGATCGCTCGACGATCAGGCCGATCACGATCGCCAGGAAGAAGGTGTTGACGATGAAGAACGGTCCGCCGTTCTTGAACACTTCACTTAGCCAGCTCATCGTGCTCCCCGAAAGTCGCGCCCACGGCCGGGGCCGCGAGGTGGCGAATGACCTGTTTGTTGTAGCGAGACCTGCCTCGTCGCGTCAAGTTGCGGGCAGGCGATTTCAGCTTGTCGATCGGTGACTTAGTCGTTCGCCGCGCCCGCCATGATCCAGCGCTCGATGGCGTCGCGCTTCTGCTGGCACAGCAGCATGCCGCCGGTGTTCTGCGGCATCAGGCCGATCGTGGTGGGAGGGGCGGTCGTGGGCGGGCTGGCGCTCCCGGGATCGATCTGGCCGATCATGACCATCAGGTAGCTGGCGGCCGGGTCCCCGGCGACCACGAGCTTGCGGCCGTTCTCGACGATGGAATCGAAGTTCACCAGGTGATCGTGGGCCATGCCGGAGCGGAGGTCGACCATTCCCGCGTCCGTGTTCGCACCGTTGTGGCACCCGGAGAAGATGCAGCTGGTCTTGAAGATCTTGTCTTCGATGTTCGCCAGGTTCTGGTACGTCGTCGCCTCCTGACAGGCGGCCGACACCGGCGCGTCGTTCCCGGAGGCGTCGGTGGTGTTGTTGTTGTTTCCGCCGCCACAGGCAGCGATCACGGTGACCACGGAGAAGATCGCGAACCTCATGCGATTCATGACGCCGAACCTAACACGCGCGTCACGGGGTCCGGCACGCCGCATTGGTAGGTGCCCCGACGACTGTGACTAGAGACACGACAGCGAGTTACACCGCAACGCGCGCGGCTGGTAGGGCACCGGCGCGGGCGCGAGATCGTCGAACGACTTGACCGGTGTGCCGGTGAACTTGCGGGGCAGGGTCCCACGTACGAACGGCATCCACACCGCGTTGCGGTTGTAGACGCTCGTGGGGTTGCCTCCCCACGGCTCGAGCCGGGTGAAGCTGACGTTGGCGGGCACCGGGAAGTCGCGGATCGGGGTTCGCGGGTGAGCCTTCTGCATGAAGTCGAGCCAGATCGGCGCGGCGGCCGCTCCGCCGGTGATGTTGTCGCCGATCGGCTTGGAGTCGTCGCGGCCGACCCACACGGTCGCGAGCAGGTCGGTGGTGAATCCGGTGAACCACGCGTCCTTGAAGTTGGCCGACGTGCCGGTCTTGCCCGCGATCGGCCGGCCGAGCTTGTTGATGTAGCGAGCGGTGCCGCGCTCGACCACGCCCTTCATCATGTTGACGATCACGTACGCGACCTCGGGCGGGATCACCTGCGGTCCCGGTGGTTGATGGCGGAGATCCTCGACGACCTTGCCGCCGGTGTCGGTGACGAGGTCGTAGAACCGGGGCGTGACCCGGCGACCGCCCGAGGCGATGCCGGCCATGCCGGTCGCGATCTCGAGCGGCGTCAGATCGGGCGTGCCGAGGCTGATCGAGATGTGTCGCGGGATCGGCGACGTGATCCCGAAGCCGCGCAGGATCTCGATGATGCGATCGAGCCCGACCTTCACGGCGAGCTGGACCGCGATCGTGTTGAGCGAGTACGCGAGCCCGGTCATCAACGTGACGTTGCCGAAGTAGCGGTCGCCGTAGTTGGCGGGCGTCCACACGCCGGTGGCGGTGGTGACCGAGAACGGCCCGTCGCGCAGGTGATCCGCGGGCGTGTGCCCGGCCTCGATCGCTCCGGAGTAGATGAACGGCTTGATCTGCGATCCGACCTGGCGATGCGCCTGGGTGACGCGGTCGTACTGCGACTCGGTCCAGTCGTAACCGCCGACCGACGCGACCACGCGGCCGCTCGGGATCTCGATCACGACCATCGCGCCCTGCAGCACGGGCCGCTGCGCGAGCACCGCGGCCTTGCCGTCGGCCGACAGCCGTACCGGTAACAGGTCGCCGAGCGCGACGCGGCGCCGCTTGTCATCGTGCCACCAGCGAACCGCGCGCGCGTCGGCATCGATCAACGGCAGGCGCTTGGGACCGAGATCGACGATCACGTGGTTCCCGCGCGGTAGGCCGACCACCATCGCGCCGTAGCGCTGGAGCGGCAGCAGGCGGTCGGAGGTCGCGGTGATGTCGTTGTCCTTGGTCGACGACACCAGGTGAGCGGGGCCGCCGGTCCACGCACCGCGCCGTGCCTCGGGCACCGCGCCGATCGGCCCGCGGAAGCCGAGCCGGCGATCGAGTCGTTCGAGCCCGCGCTCGAGCGCGCCCTCGGCAGCCTCCTGCATGCGGGTATCGAGCGTCGAGTAGAACTTCAGGCCACCGCGGAACAGCCGCTCGTTGGAGAACTGCGCGGTCGCCACCTTGCGGATGTGCTCGACGAAGTACGGCGAGGCGAGGTGATTGAGGTCGGTCGGATCGACGAGCGTGATCGGCTCGGCGAGGGCGGCCTCGTACTCCCCGGTCGAGATGTACTGGTAGTCGTGCATCTGGCCGAGCGTGCGGTCGCGGAACTGGCGCGCGAGGTCGATGTTGTTGTGCGGGGCGTACTTGGTCGGGTTGCGAACCAGCCCGGCGAGCAGCGCCGCCTCGGCGATCGTGAGGTCCTCGACCTCCTTGCCGTAGTACGTGCGCGCCGCGGCCGCGACGCCGTACGCGCCGTGCCCGAGGTAGATGTGGTTGAGGTACAGCTCGAGGATCTCCGCCTTCGAGAGCTCGCGCTCGAGACGGACCGCGAGGATCACCTCCTTGAGCTTGCGGCGGTATTTCTTCGCCTTGCGGATCGACGCGAGCTCGTCCTCGGAGATCAGCCCGGACGTCGCACCGATCGCCTCGTCGTTCTTGAGGAGCGTGTTCTTGATCAGCTGCTGCGTGATCGTCGAGCCGCCCTGACGGATCTCCTCGTCGGACCGGAAGTTGATCCACGCCGCCCGCAAGATGCCGACCGGATCGAAGCCGCGGTGCTCGAAGAATCGGTGATCCTCGGCGCTGAGAAACGCGGCGACCACGTGCTGGGGCATGCGTTCGAGCGGGATGAACTTGCGGTTCTCGATCGAGAAATTTCCGATCTCCTCGCCGTCGGAGGACAGCACGGTGCTCTTGCGGCTGGGCTGGTAGTCGAGCAACGCCGAGAGATCCGACGGCAGCTCGGAGTTGACGGAGCGGATCGCGAAGTACGCGGTCGCCGCACCCATCGAGGCGCCGTAGATCGCGAGCAGGAACACCAGCCGGAGGATCGAGAACGCACGGATCCGCTTGCGTCGCCGGCGCCGGCGACGCGGGCGAGCTGCGAGCTCGGTCGAAGGTCGGCGCTCCCCGTCCGCCACGGTATGCTCAGTGTATGGGGTCCTCGCGCCGGTCGCACGTGCTGCTCCATGCGGCGCTCGTGATCGGCGCGGCGGGCGTGGCATCGGGCGTCGCATCGGGTGGGCCCGATCCCGCCCCTCCCGATCCCGACACCGGCGGTCAGTCCGCGGACGAAGCGACCCCCGCGGGGAGCTCGCCGGTCGAGTCGAGCGACGTGCCCGATCTCGCGACCGCCCCCCAGCACTTCGCGGTCACCCCGTTCGTCAATCGATCGACGACGCGCTCGTTCGACTGGCTGATCGCGGGCGTGCCGTTCGAGATCGCGGAGAAGACCGAGGAGGTGCTCGGCCTCGAGCCCACCGGCGGACCGCTGCGGGTCGGCGGCACGCCGATCGATCCGAACGCGGCGGCGGTCGCGGTGTTCGGTGGGAGTCAGGAAGCGACGTGGGTGATCACCGGCTGGGTCGACCGCCCCAACTGGCAGCTGCGGATCGGGGCCACGCTGTGGAAGGTCGACCTCGGTGCATCACCGATCGCCAGGGTCACCGCCGAGGCCGAGCGCACCGGCGATCCGAAGGCGTATCACCAGCTGCTCGGCGAGCTGATCGGCGCGCTGTGGAGCGACGGCGCCAACGTCCAGATCGACCTCGCGCGAGCGGCGCAGCTCCAGCGCACGCTGTCGCGCGACGTCTACTCGGTCAACCTGATGGGCCGCGGGCTCGGACACCTGCTCGGCGTGATCGGAGGCAAGGTCGATCTCAAGGCCGCGCAGCACGACCTCGAACGCTCGACGTTCATCGATCCGAAGTGCTCGGAGGCGCAGCGACTCGTCGGCGAGCTCTATCTCGTGCTCGCGACCGCGGATCCGAAGGACGGAGGAAGCCCGCGCTACGCATCGCGCGCCGCCGGGAAGTTCAACTACGCGTACGACCTCGCACCCGACAGCCTCGGCGCGATCCGTGCGGCGGCGGGTGCGGCCACGCGCGCCGGCAAGTTCGAGGTCGCGCGCGAGCTGTTGCGAAAGCTCGTGACCCGCAAACCGTGGGACATCGACGCGCGCTACCACTACGGAGCGGCGCTGTGGGAGACCGGCAACGCGACCGAGGCCGAGCGCCAGCTCGAGCAGGTCACGAGCCGCGATCCCGATCACCTGCCGGCGCGCCGCGTCCTCGTGTTGATCCACTCCGCCCGCGGCGACACGTCCAAGCTGCTGGCCGAGCTCGAGGCGATCGCCAAGCGCGCGCCCGACGATCTCGACGTCAAGTCCGACCTCGCGACCGCATATGGCGCGGTCGGCCGCTGGGATCGCGCGGCCACCACGCTCGAGCAGATCGCGGCGGAGCGTCCCAGCGACTTCTCGCTCGCGATCCGGATCGGTCATGCCCGCCGTCTCGATCACGATCTCGACGGTGCGCTGGTCTGGTACACGCGTGCGCAGCGGCTGTCGCCCGATACCAGCATGCCCGGCTTCTTGACGGCACAGGCGTTGTTCGACGCCAAGCGCTACGAGCAAGCCAACCGCTACTACACCAACCTCCTCAAGTTCCGCGACGACATGCCGGCGGCCGAGCATGCACTCGGCGCGATCGCGCTCGTCCAGAACGTGCCGTCACGCGCGGCGTGGTACCTGCGTCGCGCGGTCAAGGGTGACCCTCGGGTGATCGCGGCGTGGCGCGCACTGATCGCCGCCGAGCTCGCGCGAAGGGATCACGAGACCGCGCAGCAGCAACTCGAGCGCGCGCTCGGGCGCTGGCCCGACGACACCCAGCTCCTGTACCTGTCCGGCATCGCCCGCGCGCTCGCCGGCGATCGCCCGGGCGCACGCACGCAATTCGAGGCCGCGCTCGCGCACGATCCTCGCTACGGCGATGCCCGCACGGCGATCGGCCAGCTCGACGTCGGGGCCGACGTGCCGTTGGTGTTCGTGCCCGAGATCCCGCGGATCTGGGGCGACGCCGCCGCGATCGAGGCTGCCCTCGATCGGTTTCGCTCGATCGAGGGCGCGATGGCGAAGGTGCGCGAGAGCTACCAGACCGAGGTGCTCGACATCCTCGCCGCGTTCGGCAAGGGCCCGCACGCACCGACCCACCACGCCGCGAGCCGGTACTGTCCCGTCGACCGCGTGGCGCCGCTGTGGGCGCATGCCCAGACCGACCTCGCGGCGTACGACAAGCTCGGGGTCGAGCTCGAGGCCTCGTATCGGTTCATCCACCGCCACGAGGAGGTCGGCATGACCTCGGCCCTGTTGCCCGGCGCGCGGACGCGCGTGGCGACCGTTCGCAAGCGGTTCGCGACCGCGCTGGCGGATGCCGGCGAGCTGCGTGCCGAGTGGACGCGCGGCGCCGTCCCCGAGCTCCGCCACGGCGGCTGCTCCGACAAGTTGCTGGCGGCCGCGGTGGCGGATCCGGAGCACTACCGCGTGATCCAGGACGACACGCCCGACACCATCCCCGCCCCGCTACCGCCGCGACCGCGACCTCGCGCGACGTTCTATGTCGACAACACGACGTGCTCCGATGCGGTGGATGTGTGGATCGATGGCATCTGGTTGGGGCAGGTCGCCCCCGGACACCGCAGTGCGTTGGTCGCCGATGGTGGCGATCGGACGCTGTGCCTGATCGGCCCGGGTGCGGCGCAGTGTGGTGATCGAGGTACCGTGCGTGAGGTCTACCTACACGACGGGTGGACGGCGACGCTCAACTGTCCGAACTAGTCCGAGCGCACCGCACGTCGGCTGCTACGCTGTTCGACGTGTTCTCGATCGAGGTGTGCTTCCGGGGTGAAGTGACCCGGCTCGAGCTCCCACAGCGGGAGCTCACGCTCGGGCGCGTCCAGACCAACGACATCGTGCTGCCGAGAGGCAACGTGTCGAAGCGACACGCGCGGATGGTGTGCAAGGACGGTAAGTGCATCCTCGTCGACCTCAAGAGCACCAACGGCACGTTCGTCAACGGGCGGCGCATGAGCGCGCCGCGGGTGATCCACCCCGACGACGTGATCCACATCGGTGACTTCAAGCTGACGTGCGAGGTGATCGACGAGGCGGCCCTCGCGTTCGAGCGGGAGGACACGCGCGAGGTCGAGCCCACCGAGTTGCGCTTGCTCGCCGCGGTCGCGCAGCGCGATCCCGCGAGCCGGCTGGTGTACGCCGACTGGCTCGAGGAGCAGGGCGATACCGTCCGCGCCGAGTTCCTCCGGATCCAGGAGATGCTCGCCGAGGGCACCGCGCCCGGAGATCCGCAGGCTCACACCCAGCGGCTCCGCGAGCTCGCGACGACCATCGAGCTCGCCTGGCGCTACAAGGTCGCGCGCCCGATGATCGAGAACTGCCTCGCGGTCGAGTTCGAGTGTCCCAAGGACTGGGGCTCGCTGGCGACCACACAGCGCACCGATGTTCGCTACTGCACGGCGTGCCAGCGCAAGGTGCACTACTGCTCGACCGTGGCGGCGGCCGTGGATCACGCTCGGCGCGGGGACTGCGTGGCGGTCGACGTCGTCAACCTGCGGCGGCCGCGTGATCTCGACGCCCAGCGGCCGATGAGGATGGGCGCGATGGTGCCGATTCCTCGCGGGTAGCATACGCTCCCCAGGTGCCACGTCTCCCGCAGCTGGTGTTCGCCTCGCCGCGCGCGTTGCCGCGTGCCGACAAGTTGCAGGGGAGGGTGGTGGTGCTCGATATCGCGTTCGCGTCGACGATCGGCAGCTCGGTGTCGTTCGCCCAGGTCACCAAGCCATTCCTCGACAAGCTCGGTGATCGCCTCGCCGCGTGGGTCGATCATCACGATCACGAACGCCACGTCGACTTCGCCGGCGACTCGCGGTTCGTCCTGTCGACCAAGGCCGAGCACGGTGCGTGTCCGGAGATGGTGACGCCCGAGGTCGTGCGGCAGGCTGGCCCGATCGATTGCATCTGCACTCACGTCGATCTCGACGGGCTCTACGCGGCGGCGAAGTGGATCCTCGAAGGCGTCGAGCCATACCCCGGCGCCGACGACGACGCCCGCTGCGTCGACACGCGCATCGGTACGCCCGGACCGACCGCCGTGCGCATCGATCGCGCGCTACGGGCGAAGTTTCGCGACGATCAGCTCAAGCGCGCGGTCGTCCAGTTCCTGGTCGGCGGGCTCGAAAAGGGCGTGCACGACGACGTCATCGCCGAGGCGGCGGCGCTGTTCGACAAGCGCGATGCCAAGACCCAGGAGCTCGCCAAGCGGTTCACGATCCGCGGCCGGGTCGCCGTGGTCGACACCGTGGGCGCGCACGGCCAGTTCGACAAGACCGACCTGCTCCTGGCCGGGCAACAGAAGGCGCCGGTGGCGATCGTGCGCGACTCGGGGATGCTGACGATCGCGGCGGCGTTCGGTTCGGGGTGGGACTTCGTCTCGCTGTTCGAGCTCGGAGGCGGCATGCCGACCCGGATCACGATCCCCGAAGCCGAGCTCGATGTCGTGATCGCCAAGATCAACAACGCGCCCGAGCCCGTCCCGGCGTCCGCGCGAACGCTCGATGACTGAGACCTGCGCGCTGATCGCGGTCCAGCTCGCGGTCGACGGCGAGGTCGTCGCGTCGGGCGAGTCCTACCGCGCCCACATCGAGGCCCAGGTCGGCGAGGCGATCGACGCGGCGGGGTCCGAGGCGGACCTCCGGATCGTCGTGGTCCCCGAAGCGGCCGGTCACCTCGCGCTGCTCGCGACCGGCAGCGCCCAGGCCAAGCGCGCCAAGACCTTGGCCGGCGCACTCGCGTCCGCGGCGATGCGACGGCCGCTCGACGTGTTGCGCGGAGTGGCCAGCACGCGCACGCTGCTTCCGCGCCACGCGGTGCTCGCCGCGCTGGCACCCGACGGAGAGCGGTTCTGGCGCGCGCTGTTCGGGCCGCTGGCCCGCCGGCACCGGGCGTGGATCGTCGCCGGATCGCACCTTCGACAGACTCCGAGCGGCGACCTCGTCAACGCGTCGTTCACGTTCGCCCCCGACGGGCGCTGCGTGGCCACCACGGTCAAGGTCAACATGGTGCCCGGGATCGAGGATGGCTCGCCGCGTGCGCTGCACCTGACGCGCGGCGATGTCGAGCACGTACCGGTGGTCGACACCCCGGCGGGCAAGCTCGCGACGGCGATCGGGTACGACGGGTTCTCCACGCCGCACACCACGTTCGAGCGGTTCGTGCCCCTCGGTCAGTTCTTCGCGGTCGACCCGCAACGCGCCCACCCACCCGGCCTGACCCGTCTCGCGATCGTCGCCAACCCGTCGGCGAATCTGTGGCCGTGGCACGAGGCGTGGCCGCCGAAAACACTCGAGCATGCCGCGAGCCGCTATCCGACGCGCGCCGCGCAGTGGCGGGCCGAAGGGCTCGCGCACACGCTGGCGCCCACCCGCGGGGTGGAGCCGCTCGCGCGCTGGGGCGTCACCGCGCATCTCGTCGGCAACGTGCTCGATCTGCGGTTCGAAGGCGTGTCGGAGATCTTCGAGAACGGACGCTCGATCGCCAGCGCCGCGGCCGCGGATCGGGGTGGGCACGTCGTCGCGCTCGTTCGTGCTAAGGGAAAGGCAGAGGAGACATCATGAGCGACCGCGTGGCCGACCAGCTGATCGAGCTGTACTTCGACGCAGAGGCCAAGGAGATGCAGCACATCGGGAGCTACGAGCTGCCCAGCGAGAGTGCCGTCGAGGGCGTGATCGACGAGGTGCGCGCGCTGCTGTTCCCGGGCTACGCGGGCCCCGATGTCACCGGCACGCGCGCCGCGATCCGCGAGACCGTGCGACAGCGCGTCGGCGAGCTTCGCGTCCACCTGCAGCGCCAGGTCTATCGCGCTCACTTCCACAAGCAGCAGCAGGCGATCGCCACCGGCATCACCGAGTGCGGGCAGTGCGCGATCGATGCCGACAGCATCGCGGACCGCTTCCTCGAGCAACTACCGTCGCTTCGGCGCGCGATCCGGCTCGACCTGCGCGCCGCGTACGAGGGCGATCCGGCGGCGAGCGGGCTCGACGAGATCCTCTCGTGCTACCCCGGTTTGTACGCGATCACCGTGTACCGGATCGCCCACGCGCTGCTCCGCGAAGGCGCGCAGGTCATCCCTCGGATGATGACCGAGATCGCGCACCGCCGGACCGGGATCGACATCCACCCGGGGGCGCAGATCGGGCCGTCGTTCTTTATCGACCACGGTACCGGCGTGGTGATCGGGGAGACCACCGTGATCGGGTCCCGGGTCCGGATCTACCAGGGCGTGACCCTGGGCGCGCTCACGGTGCCGCAGGGAGAGGCCCGTCCCGAGGTCGGAACCCGCCGGCATCCCACGATCGAGGACGAGGCCGTGATCTATGCCAACGCGACGATTCTCGGTGGCGAAACCACGATCGGCCGGGGGGCGGTGATCGGCGGGAACGCCTTCGTAACCACGAGCGTGGCGCCCGGCACGCGAGTGCTGGGGTCGAGTCGGACGCAACGTGCGTGAAACCAGTGTAGGATCTCAGTGCCCGATGAGACGGGGCCACGACCACATGAGCGGGGGCGACTCATGAGCGACGAGCCCTCGGCGCGTCCGCGAAGCGCCACTCGTTTGCGCGCAGAAGCCCCTCCCGGGATGGGGTTGGGGGCGGAGTCCACCAAGCGCATCGGTCGTTACGAGATCATCAAGACGATCGGCAAGGGCGCGATGGGCGTCGTCTACAAGGCCCGCGACCCGTTGCTCGATCGCGTGGTGGCGGTCAAGACGATCAGCTCCCCGCAGAACCAGGGGCGACGCGTGCGGTCGGCCTTCCTCGAGCGATTCCAGCGCGAGGCCAAGGCGGCCGCGAAGATGCAGCACCCGGCGATCGTCACGATCTTCGACGTCGGTGTCGACGAAGAGACCGGCGCACCGTTCATGGTGCTCGAGTACCTGCCCGGCGAGTCGCTGGCGGATCGCCTCGATCGCGTGCGCATTCCGCTCGCGCGCGGCGTGCAGATCGCGCTCGATCTCGCGAGCGCGCTGTCGTTCGCGCATCGCCAGCGGATCGTGCACCGCGACGTCAAGCCGGCGAACGTGCTCCACGCCGGTGACAACCGGTGGAAGCTGGCCGACTTCGGGATCGCGCGCATGCCCGACTCGGATCTCACCCAGGTCGGCATCTTCATGGGCACACCCGGCTACTCGCCACCCGAGGCGATTCGCGAGGGGCGCTACACGCCGCAGGCCGACGTGTTCGCGTGGGGCGCGGTGTTCTACGAGTTGCTCTCGGGGCGAATCCCGTACGAAGGCCCCGACACCAAGACCACCAACAGCTACGTGGTCAAGGGCGACGCACCGTCGCCGATCCGTCACGATCCGTCGATTCCCGAGCCGCTGGTCGCGGTGACCATGGCGGCGCTGCAGCCGCGCGCGACCGAGCGGTTCCGCGATGCCTCGGAGGCCGAACAGGCGACGCGCGACGCGTGGGATCGCTGCCTGACCCAGGGGCTGGTCCATCCGGCGGTGCTCGCGATGGAGGAGATGTCGCACGACAAGGCGCCGGTGCGGATGCACGAGCCGCGCGGGTTCCGGCCACCGCCGATGAAGCTCGGCGTCGACTCCGCCGAGGTCACCACGATCGACGCCAAGCCGATGGCGGAGCAGCTGGTGATCGAGAGCCGCACGGGTGCGCGCCCCGGCGACGACGATCCGACGCGGCTGGTCGTGCGCGACGATCAGAAGGCGGGCAAGGGCGACCGGACCGAGCGCGGGATCGGTGGCAACACGCCGGCGCCGGAGCGGCGTAGCGACCAGCTCAAGCCCGATCCGACGGCGCCCGATGTCACCAAGCCGGATGTCACGAAGCCGGAGGTCCAGCCGTTCGGGGCGCACGTGATCGGGCACAAGAAGTCGTCGCGCGGGATCTGGTTCTTGATCGCGGCGCTGCTGGTGATCGCGGGGGCGTTCGCGGTGCTGTACTTCGCGCGAGTCATCTAGCGAGGCGCGCGAGGTCCTCGGCGCAGCCGCGGCACAGGGTGTAGCCGGCGCCGCCGTGACCGTAGCAGTGGAGGATGCGGGCGTCGTGCGGGTCGCGTTCGAGGCGGACCTCGGGGCGGAACGGGCGCAGGCCGGCGCGGATCTCGCGGACGTTGCCGAGAGAGATGCCCAGGCGGCGCGCGTGATCGAGGATGCGGTCGGTGATGGTCGGCTCGGGGCGCACCGGCTTGTCGGCGGGCCACGGGATCGAGCAGCCGCCGACCACGAGGGTGTCGCGGCGCGGGATGATGTAGAAGGTCGCGTCGGGATCGCGGTCGTCGGTGAGGGTGACCGAGCGATCCCAGGTGCCGGGTTCGGTGATCAGGATCTGGCCGAACAGGCCGGTGACGGCCGGGTCCGCGGCGAGCTCGCGGGCGGCGAGACCGGCGCAGTCGATCACGACATCGCCGGGCTCGCTCGACAGATCGTCGACGGTCCGCCGCTCGATCGGGTGACGGAGCCCGGCCTCGAGCCACGGTAGGAAGATGGACGGTTCGACCCGGTGGGTCGCGAATCGCCACGAGGGTGGGGTTCCGGTGATCGGGGCGGGGACCCGATCGACATCGTCGAGATTCTCGGCCCACCACGGGCGCGTGGTGGTGTCGTCGATCTCGTAGCCGGTCTGCGGGTCGACACCGGTCTCGGGAATCCCGGCGAGGATGGTCAGCCACTGCCGCGTGCGGAGGCCCCAATCGAGCACGCGATCGCGAGGACCGCAGCGGTACGGAAACCACACCGCGCCGGCGACGGCCGAGACCGTGGGGGCACCGGTGGCGGCCGCGATCACGCGAACGGCGTGACCGCGCTCCTCGAGAAGACGCGCGGTGACGAGACCGACCACGCCGGCGCCGACCACGGTGACCTGCACGTCCCGATCGTACTCGGTTTTCGCGTGCTACCGTGGCGGCGTGGATCCGCCGACGGTGACGGTGACGGTGATCGTCTTGCTCGCCGGCACCGCGCTGTTCGCGGGCATGGTCGACGCGATCGCCGGCGGCGGTGGGCTGATCACGGTGCCGGCCTTGCTCGCCGCCGGACTCCCGCCCCACAACACGCTCGCCACCAACAAGGGCCAGAGCGTGTGGGGCTCGGGCGCCGCGCTGGTCACCTACTGGCGACACGGCCAGGTCGATCGCAAGCAGGCCGCGATCGCGTTTCCGCTCGGCTTCGCCGGCTCGATGCTGGGGGCGTCGCTGGTGCTGATGATCGACAAGGACGCACTGCGTCCGATCGTGATCGCGCTACTGATCGGCGCCGCCGTGCTGTTGTTCGTCAAGAAGCCGAAACCGACGGGCGAGCTCGTCCGCGGCTACCTCGCGATCGCGGCGGCGCTCGCCTTCGTGATCGGGGCCTACGACGGATTCTTCGGTCCCGGCACCGGGACGTTCTTGATCGTCGGCTTCGTCGCCCTGTGCGGGAAGCCCGCGACCGCCGCCACCGCCGATGCCAAGGTCGTCAACTTCGCCTCCAACCTCGCCGCGCTGTCGGCGTTCGCGGTCGACGGTGCGGTGGTGTGGCGGGTCGCGCTCCCGATGGCGTGCGGGCAGCTCGTCGGCGGCATGCTCGGCGCCCGGCTGGCGATGCGCGGCGGGACGCGGCTGATCCGGATCGTCGTGCTGGTGGTCTCGGGTGCGCTCGTGGTCAAGCTGGTCGCCGATGTGATCTGACGTCGGTGATCGCGCACGATCGTTTCTGCGGATCGGATCTCGGATCGGGTACGCCCGGGGTTCGTGGACGATTTATTCGTCGCGGGACGTCCTGCGGATTGTTACGTAAGGTCCGTGCGCCGCAAGTCGACCCGTTACGTGATCACTCATCCCGTCGAGCTCCGCGTGGCGGCCGATCGACGCGAAGTGCTGCTTCACGACGTGTCGCGCACCGGGCTGTTCGCGTGTACCGACGCTCCGTGGTCCGCCGGAACGGAGGTCCGCATCGCGCTCCCCTCCGACACCGGGCGCCGGTTGCACACACGGGGCACGGTCGCGCGCCGGGTGACCACGCTCGAGGCACAGACCGTCGGTGGGATCGCCGGGGTTGGCGTCGCATTGCGCGAACCGATCGAGCCGGCCGACGAGCTGTTCGGCCTCGGCATCGAGCACCTGGTCCGTCGCAGCGTGCGCGAGGTCGGCGAGCTCGCGTTGCGAGGGCAGCTCTCCAACATCGGGCTCGCCACCGTCCTCACGATGCTGGAGGTCGAACGCAAGTCCGGGCGGCTCGAGCTCGAGGACAGCGGGCGCTCGATTCTGGATCGAGCTCGTCGAGGGACGCATCGTCGACGCCGGCACGCCGGAGCTCGATCTCGACATCGAGGATGCCTGGGCGGTCTTGATGCACGCGCTCGACTGGCGTCGCGGCACGTTCGAGCTGTGGTGCCACCCGCCGAGAGATGCGGATGCGACCGGTAGCGGACCGTGGCCGGTCACGCAACTCCTCCTCGAGCACGCGCGCCGGCACGACGAGCGACTCGCGCCCCGGCGAGACTCGTTGTTGCCCGACTTCGCTTCCGCGGACGACCTCCCGGCTGGGCGTCCGCTCGCGAAGTCTGTCCGCGCGATCGCCTAGGCGTTTCGAGCGCGCAGCGACCGCACGAGCTGCGCCTGACCGTCGGCGTGATAGCTCGACCGCACGAGCGGCCCGGACACCACCTCGACGATGCCGGCCTCGCGCGCGAACGTCTCGAGCTCGGCGAACTCGGCGGGCTCGACGTAGCGATCGATCGGCAGGTGGTTCTTGCTCGGCGACAGGTACTGGCCGAGCGTCAGGATCTCGACGCCGAGCGCCGCGATCTCGCGGATCACGGCCTCGACCTCGTCGCGGGTCTCGCCCAGTCCGAGCATCAGGCCGGTCTTGGTGACCGCACCGCGCTTGCGGGCGTGCTCGAGGACCTTGTAGCTGCGCGGGTAGCTCGCCTGCACGCGGACCTGGCGCGAGAGCCGCGGCACGGTCTCGAGGTTGTGCGCGAACACGTCGGGATCCGCGTCGATCACGATGTCGACGTTGTCGGTGTTGCCCTTGAAGTCGCCGGCGAGGACCTCGAGCGTCATCGTCGGGCAGGCCTGCTTGACGCGCGTGATCACCTCGGCCCAGTGCGCCGCGCCGAAATCGCGAAGGTCGTCGCGATCGACGCACGTGATCACCGTGTGCTCGAGGCCGTTCGACGCGTAGATCCTGCCGAGCAGCTCGGCGACGCGACGCGGCTCGTCGGGATCGACGGGGAGTGGGCGACCCGTGGTGACGTCGCAGAACCGGCACGACCGCGTGCAGATGTCGCCCAGGATCATGATCGTGAGCGCGCGACGGGTCCAGCACTCGCCGATGTTGGGGCAGCTCGCCGACTCGCACACGGTGTGGAGCTCCAGCTCCTTGACCATCGCGCGGAGCTCGAAGTACTCGGGCTTGCTCGGCAGCGTGGCGCGGATCCACGGCGGGTGGCGACGTCGCGGGGGGGACGCGGCCTGATCGGGTGGATCGGCCTTGCCGACCACCGGGAGGTGCACGCGCGAATCCGCCATCAGCGGTAGATACCCCAGGACCGGCTAGATGTCACAGGTCGATCGCGTGGCCCAGCGCGGCCTCGGTGGCACCCTTGATGGTCTCGGCGAACGTCGGGTGCGCGTGGATCGTGTAGACGAGGCTCTCGGCGTTGACCTCGGTGGTCTTGGCCAGCGTGAGCTCGGCGATCAGATCGGTCACGGCGGACCCGATCAGATGCGCGCCGACGAGCTCGCCGGTCTCGGCGTGCCACAGCGTCTTCACGAACCCGGTGGTGTCACCGCCGGCGCGCGCCTTGGCGAGCGCGGTGAACGGGAACTTGCCGACCTTGAGCGGGATGCCCTGTTCCTTGGCCTTGTCCTCGGTGAGCCCGACCGAAGCGATCTCGGGATGGCAGTACGTGCACGCCGGAATGGCGTCGTAGCGCACCGGCTCGGCGTGGACGCCCGCGATCTTCTCGGCGACGAACACGCCCTCGGCCGAGGCGACGTGGGCGAGCCCGCGGCCGATGACGTCGCCGATCGCCCACAGCCCGTCGCCGCACCTGTTCTCGTGGTCGACCTTGATCCAGCCGCGCTCGATCTGGATTCCGTGGTGCTCGAGTCCGAGGTTCTCGGTGTTGGCGGAGATGCCGACCGCGACCAGCAAGATGTCGGCGGTCAGCGTCTTGGCCATCTCGGCCGCGTCGCGACTGGGGGCGCCGGGCGCCGCCTTGGGCTCGACCGTCATTACCACCTGGTCACCCTTGACCACCGCCGACGTCAGCTTGTGATCGACGAGCGCCTCGATGCCGCGCTTGGAAAACGCGCGCGTCAGCTCCTTGCTGACTTCCGGGTCCTCGTTGGGAACCAGCCGCGGCATGAACTCGACGATCGTGACCTCGGTGCCGAGCGCCCGGTAGAACGACGCGAACTCGACGCCGATCGCGCCGGCGCCGAGCACCACCATCGATTTCGGCTGTGCGGGAAGCGTCATCGCGCGGCGGTATTCGATGATGCGCTTGTCGTCGAGCACGATCCCGGGCAGCGACTTGGCGCGCGCGCCGGTCGCGAGGATCACGTGCTTGGTCTGGACCGTCCGCGCCGAGCCGTCGTCGAGCGCGACCGCGATCTCGTGCGGCTTCCAGGCCCCCGCCCTCGGCAACAGCTTCGCGGTGCCGGGGATGTGCTCGATCTTGTTCTTGCGGAACAGGAACGCGACGCCCTTGCTGACCTTGTCCGCGATCCCGCGACTGCGCGCGATGATCGCGGGGAAGTCGGGCTTCACCTCGCCGGCGATGATCCCGTAGCTCTTCGCGTCGTGCATCTGCTCGAGGAGCTCGGCAGTGCGCAGCAGCGCCTTGGTCGGGATGCAGCCCCAGTTGAGGCAGATGCCACCGAGCTCGGCGCGCTCGATGCATGCGGTCGACAGGCCGAGCTGGGCGCACCGGATCGCGGCGACGTAGCCGCCGGGGCCCGAGCCGATGACGACCACGTCGTAGACAGCTTCGCTCATGACATTCTCGCTTCGGCCCTCGCTACAGCGCGAGGGATTCGGGCTTCTCGATCAACTGTGCGAACGCCTGCAGCCAGCGCGCGCCGAGGGCACCGTCGATCACGCGGTGATCGCACGACATCGACACGGTCATCCGCTTGCCGGCGACCACCTCGCCATCGACCACGACCGGCTCGTCCATCACGGCACCGACGGCGAGGATGCCGGCCTCCGGCGGGTTGAGGATCGCCGTGAACCGTTCGATCCCGAACATCCCGAGGTTGCTCACGGTGAACGTCGAGCCGCTGATCTCGTGGCCCTTGAGCTGGCGGTCCTTCGCCCGCTTCGCGAGGTCGCGGACCTCGGCGGCGATCGAGCCGATACCCTTCTGGTCGGCGTCGCGGATCACCGGCGTCACCAACCCGTCCTCGATCGCGACCGCGACGCCGATGTGAACCTGGTGGTAGCGGCGGATCGCTTCCCCCTCCCACGACGCGTTGCATTCGGGGACCTTGCGGAGCGCGAGCGCGGCGGCCTTGATCACGAGGTCGTTGACGCTGACCTTGGGCCGATCGTTGGCGTCGCGGGCTCCGGCGGCGAGCAGCTCGTTGAGACGGGCGCGGAACGCGAGCAGGGGCGCGGCATCGATCTGACGCTGCAGGTAGAAGTGCGGGACGTCGCGCTTGGCCTCGGTGAGCCGCGCGGCGATCCGCTTGCGCATGTTGGAGGCCGGGATGTCCTCGTACGCGGTGTCGCTGTCCGGGACCATCTGGCGCGGGACCCGGACCGTGATCGCCTGCGTGGCTTGATCGTCGTCGGCGACCATCGCGTGACCGTTGGATCCCGCGGGCGCACTTCCGTCGCCCGCGGCGCGGACGTCGCGCTCGACGATCCGACCACCGGGGCCGGTGCCCTGGACCGCGCGCAGATCGATCCCGAGATCGATCGCGAGCGACTTCGCCAGCGGCGAGGCCAGCACGCGACCGCCCGGTGCGGCCGGTGGCCGGGTCAGCGATCCCATCGGCTTGGTGGCAGGACTCGGTGCCGCGGCGGGCTTGGCCGCCGCCGGCGCGGGCTTGGCCGTGCCGGCGGAGGGAGGTGCCGGCGGCCGTACGGTGGTGGTGGCGGGGGTAGGTGAGGCCGCCGGCGCGCGAGCGGAGCCGGTATCGATCGCCGCCGACGCCTGCGCGCTCGCTTCGGCGATCAACCCTGCGATGTCCTCGCCGGCGTCGCCGATGATCGCGACCGGGGCACCGAGCTTGACGGTGTCTCCCTCGGCGACCAGGAGCTTCAACAGGACGCCGTCGTCCTCGATGTTGAAGTCCATGTTCGCCTTGTCGGTCTCGACCTCGGCGACCAGGTCTCCCGGCGACACCTTGTCGCCTTCCTTCTTGGTCCACCGGACGAGGACACCTTCTTCCATCGTCGGGGACAGCTTCGGCAGTCCGATGATCTGGGCCATGCTGATTGCTACTCCGCGTTATTCGGCGAGATAGAGCGCGCGCTTGACCGCGGCGATCACGTCGGGGACCTGGGGTTGGACCTCGTCCTCGAGGTTCTTCGCGTACGGCATCGGCACGTCGTCGCTACACACGCGCTCGATCGGCGCGTCGAGGTAGTCCATGCAACTGCGCTGGAGCTGGTAGGCGACCTCGGCACCGAACCCGGCGACCGGCCAGCCGACCTCGACGATCACGCAGCGGCCGGTCTTGCGCACGCTGTCCGACAGCGTGTCGACATCGAGCGGTCGCAGCGAGCGCGGATCGACGACCTCGGCCTCGATGCCTTCCGCGGCGAGCGCCTCGGCAGCCTCGAGGCAGATCCACACCATCTTCGACCACGCGATCAGCGTGACGTGCTGACCCTCGCGCTTGACGTCGGCCTTGCCGAACGGGATCACGAAGTCGTCTTCCGGGACGTCCCAGGTCGTGTTGTAGAGCGTCTCGCCCTCGATGAACACCACCGGGTTGTCATCGCGGATCGCGGTCTTGAGCAACCCCTTGGCGTCGAGCGCCGTCGACGGCATCGCCACCTTCAGACCCGGCACGTGCGCGTAGTACGTCTCGAGCGATTGGCTGTGCTGCGACGCGACCTGTACCGCCGGACCGCCCGGGCCGCGGAACACGATCGGCACGTGGAACTGCCCGGCGCTCATCTGGTAGAGCTTCGCGGCGTTGTTCACGATCTGATCGATCGCGACCAGCGAGAAGTTGAAGGTCATGAACTCGATGATCGGACGCAGGCCGACCATCGCGGCACCGATGCCGATACCGGCGAATCCCATCTCGGCGATCGGCGCGTCGATCACGCGTCGCTCGGAGAACCGCTGGAGCAGGCCCTGCGTGACCTTGTAGGCGCCGTTGTAGTACCCGACCTCCTCGCCCATGATGAACACGGCCTCGTCGCGCTCCATCTCCTCCTGCATCGCCTGGTTGAGCGCCTCGCGATAACTGATCACCGCCATCGGTTCACTCCTTGACCACGTAGGGGAAGTACTCGTCGGCGGGTGGCGACTCCTCGGCGAACTTCACCGCGTCGGCGATCTCCGCCTTGACGTCGGCCTCGAGCGCGGCGAGATCCTTCTCCGGGAAGCCGACGTCGAGCAGGCGCTGGCGCGACCGGTTGAGCGGGTCGCGGCGCTTCCACTCCTCGACCTCGTCCTTGGTCCGGTACAGGCCCGGGTCCGACATCGAGTGGCCACGGAACCGATAGGTCACGACCTCGACGAGCGTGGGCTCGCCGTTGGTGCGCGCGCGCTCGACCGCCTCGGTGAGACGGCGCTTCACCTTGATCACGTCGTCGCCGTCGAACCGATCGCGTGGCATGCCGTGGGCGAGGGCGCGCAGCGAGACGTCCTCGACCGCGAGCGAGCGGTAGAGGGGCGTACCCATCGAGTACTGGTTGTTCTCGCAGATCATGATCACCGGCAGCTTCCACAGCGCGGCGAGTGCGAGCCCCTCGGCGAACCCGCCGATCGTCGATGCGCCCTCGCCGAAGAAGCACTGCACGACCCGGTTGTCGCCGCGATACTTCGACGCCAGCGCGGCGCCGGCCGCGATCGGAACGTGACCGCCGACGATGCCGTAGCCGCCGAGGAAGTTCTTGTCCTTGTCGAAGATGTGCATCGAGCCGCCGAGGCCCTTCACGGCGCCGGTCTTCTTGCCGTAGAGCTCGGCGAGGATCGCCCGCGCCGACACGCCCTTGGCGTAGGCGTGGCCGTGCTCGCGGTAGGTCGCGACCACGTAGTCGGTGTTCTGGAGCGCGGCGATCGCGCCGACGCACACCGCCTCCTGACCGATGATCAGGTGCAAGAAGCCGCCGATCTTGCCCTGCGAGTACGCCTTGGCGGCGGCCTCCTCCATGCGCCGGATCGCGAGCATCTGGCGATACAGCGGGGCGAGCTCCTCGGGAGTCGTCTCGATCGGCTCGTCGTCCTCCATCGGCTCGATGCGTCTAGTCGGCGTCGGCGTCTTCGGCGAAGCGGTCACCACGGGGCGGACTTTACGCAGGGAACCCGGTGCGGGACCAGGCGCCGCGGGTGCCTAAAATGCGGGATTTCCGCGGATGTCGACAAACGCAACGGGCCGCGTTGCGTTCGCGAACGGCGGCTGACAACCAGCCTAGAACTGAAGATCGAGCTGTGCGATGCCGTCGGCGTCGAACCGCGCGACGTCCTGGGCGCCGCCGCCGTCGATCCGGAGGCCCACCCGGTCGTAGCGGATGGGGAGCTTGTCGACGGAGAACTGGCCGGGCTCGCACGGGACGGGCTCGAAGCCCAACGAGTCGGTCTCTTGGCTATCACCGAAGAACGAGATGAACAGCGAGAACCCCCGGCAGCTGTCGACGTCCGCCGCGCCACCGTTGATCGTCCACCGCGCCTGCACGAACTTCACGTCCTCGGGGGCCGCGCACGCGTGGTCGCGCGCGCACACCTGGTCGCTGTCGCACTCGAGATCGACGCTGCACTCGCGTCCCTGCTGGACCGGGCAGCCGGCACACAGGACGAGCACGAAGGCGAACGCGGTCCGCACGCCCTCAATGTAGCAATTGTGTCCCGTGGCGCACGATCTCCGTGACGGGATCACGAACGAGGGGCGACCGCGCACCCGCGACCGTGCCAGGGGACAACTCACTCGACGTAGATCGGGCTCGCGTAGATCCACGGGAGCTCGACGTCGGCGGCGTCGGTCCCCAGGTCCCCGAGGTATGGCCCGAGGTGGTGCGGGACGATCGTGATCTCGACGCGATAGGCTCCGAGTGCGTCGAGCGGGACGGTCAGGGTCGGTTGGTCGACGGCATTTCCGACCTCGGTGACCGTGCCACCTGGCGCGATCCGCAGCACGCGCGCCCGGATCTCCGGCGCCGGCAGGCTCGGATCGAGGTCGCGGACGGTCGGGATCGAGACGTCGAGCTCCGCACCGTCGCTCACCGGCACGGTGTCGCCGAGCTCGTAGGTCGCCGACGGTCCGCTCGCGTGGATGTCGAAGCCATCGGGCGTGCCGAGCACCTCGAACAGCGCGAACAGCCGGCCCACGCGCATCGCGTCTTTGACCTGCAGCGGATCTCGGGGGTCGGCGACCAGGACGAAGTTGCCGAACCATCGCAGCACGCGGCGGTACGAATCTCCGCGCTCGCCGTCGGCGAGGGTGATCGGCAGCGCGTTCTCGTGGGCGTCGCTGCCCGCGGTGGCGGGGACGTGCTGGCCCTCGCCGAGCAGCGCTTGCCACTTGTCGATCGCGGGCTGGTTCGGGGTCAGGAACGAGAGCAGGGCGAGATCCGGCTCGGGGTGACCCGGGTTGGTGTCGGCGAACTCGACCGCCGCGGCGATCGCGCCGCTCGAGTCGAGGCCGAGGTAGTCCTTCCGGATGTCGGGATCGATGTTGGCGTGGAGGTTGTAGACCTCGAGTCCGTCGGAGATCCGCAGCTCGTCGAGCGTCTTGCTCTCGGTGTGCGCCACCCATGCGAGGCCACCGGCGGCGCGGTACGCGGCCGTCGCCGCGGCATCGGACGCATTGTAGATATCGTGGCGTTCCTGGATCGTCGCCGCGTCGACGTGACGCTCGAGCATGATCGGCATCAGCTCGTTCTCTCCGCCGACCGTGAACGTGACCACGTGGCCATTCGCACACGTCATCCGCGACGCGATCTGCGCGCCGTTGGCATCCATCACGGCGGTGTCGTCGCCGCGCATGCTGAACAGCGTCGCGAAGTCCTCGTCGGCCATCGTGTCGTCGTGATCGGTGAGCGCCGCGAAGTCGATGCGGGTCGCGCACAGTCCGGTGCGGAGATCGTCGAGGCACGGCTCGTTGGGCGTGCCGTCGCCTGCACGCGGCTCGCCGTCGCAGGCGTCGTGCGAGTACGGCGAGTGGAGGTGGACGATGCCGCGTGCCGGGACCAGGCCTCGCCACGTGCCCATCGCGCTCGCCTCCGGAAGCTCCTTGTTCCAGGGCGGCAGGTCGGTGGTGACGTCGTCGCCGGAACCACTACCGCCGCACGCGAGTAGCCCGATCGGCAAGAGCAAGACAAGCAGCAGACCCCTCACGCGGTGAATCTATACCCACGCGCCCGACGCACGCGGGTTTTCACGCCTCGGACAGCGCCGCCGTCATGATGAAGGTCGCGACGGCGTCGTAGGTGCACAGGATGACGCGTTCCGGCAACGCGTTGGCGCGAAGGTGCTCGGCGATCGTGGCGATCGCGGTGTCGGCGGCCTCGCGACCGGGGTATCCGAAAATCCCCGTCGAGATCCCGGGGAACGCGATCGTGCGGATGCCGTGTTCGACCGCGAGCGCGAGGCTGTTGCGGTAACACGACGCCAACAGGGCGCGCTCGCCGTGCTGGCCGTCGCGGTACACGGGACCGGGCGTGTGGATCACGTACGTCGCGGGCAGCTTGTAGCCACGGGTCAGCCGGGCCTCGCCGGTCTCGCAGCCACCGAGCGTGCGGCACTCGGCGAGCAACTCCTTGCCCGCGGCACGATGGATCGCGCCATCGACCCCACCGCCGCCGAGCAAGCTGGTGTTCGCCGCGTTGACGATCGCGTCGACCGCGAGCGTGGTGATGTCGGCCTCTTCGAGAGAGATCCGGGCGCGGATGGCGGGTTCGAGCATGGGTGTATATGTGACACTATCGCAGGGAGGATGCCAGAGCACGGCTTTTCGTTTCGGCGCGGCCGCGCTACAACCTCCCGCCATGCGGACCCGGCTCGAGCGTAGCTATCGGTTCGAGGCGGCACACTCGCTTCCCCACGTGCCGCCCGGCCACAAGTGTGCGCGGATGCACGGCCACAGCTATGCGATCGAGCTCGCGATCGAGGGCGAGATCGATCCACAGCGCGGCTGGCTGATGGACTTCGCCGAGATCGACGAGTACGCGATGCCGGTGATCCGGCGTCTCGATCACCAAGTCCTCAACGAGATCGACGGCCTGTCCAATCCGACGAGCGAGCTGCTCGCCGTGTGGATCTGGAACCAGCTCTCGCAGCTGCCGGGGCTCGTCGAGGTCGTGGTGTCGGAGACGCCGAGCTCGCGCTGCGTGTATCGCGGCTGACGGAACCGATGACGGATCACCTCCGCATCGTCACGCTCAACCTGTGGGGGATCGAGCCGCCGCTCGAACGCCGCCTCGAACTGGCGATCCGGCAGCTGTCCGCGCTCGCGCCCGACGTCGTGTGCCTGCAGGAGGTCCGTCCGCTCGACGGCGCGCGCGGCACGACCACGGCAGACGTGATCGCCGAGGGGCTCGGCATGATCGCCCGCTACTCCCCGGCGGTGACCTGGCCCGACGGCGCGTTCGAGGGAAAGGCCGGAGGGCAAGAAGGGCTCGCGATCATCGCCAAGCGGATCGGCGAGTCGCGCGTGCGTTCCTTGCCCGAGGCGCGCCCGACCGAGGCGCGGATCCTGCTGTCGGCGAAGGTCGCGACGCCGGGCGGCGAGATCTGGGTACACACCACCCACCTCCACTACCGGCTCGACGACGGCGTCGCGCGCGAGCAGCAGGTACTCGCCGTCGACGCGGCGATCCGCGAGCTCCGCACCGACACCTCGCCGCCGCAGATCCTGTGCGGCGACATGAACGCCACGCCCGACAGCGACGAGATGCGGTTCCTTCGCGGGCTCCACACGCTCGGCGGCCGGCGCACGCACTTCCAGGACGCCTGGCTGCGCCTGCATCGCGAGCCGGTTCCCGGCGAGGGGCCGGCCGAGGGCATCACGTGGTCGTCCGAGAACGCGCACACCCGCCCACTGCGCTCGCTCGATCTCGATCGACGGATCGACTACGTCTTCGTGACCACGCGCAAGAAGGACGGCCGCGGCACGGTCCAGGACTGCCGGGTCGTGCTCACCGAGCGCGACGGTGACGACGACATCTGCGCGAGCGATCACTACGGCGTGCTCGCCGACGTCCAGGTCGTCGCGCGCTGAGTTACTCCGGCTCGAGTACGAGGTCGAAGTGGAACACGCGCTCGCAGTGGTCCGGGCCGTCGGGGCACAGCTCGCGGTAGCGGATCTGCTGCGTGCGATACCCGGGCTTGGCGACGAACACGTCGCAGCCGACGGGGAACACGCCGCCGATGCTGCCGACGAACCCGGTGCCATCGCGCAGCGTGCGTACCGCCATGTCGCGACCGTAGTAGATGCCGCCATCGGGACACGCCACCGCGAGGGTCGCGTCCTCGACCGGGCGATCCGCGGGATCGCGCAGCGTCACCCGCGCACCCCAGATCGGATCGCACGCGCCGACCAGCGCGACCAGGAGCACCAGCGATGCGAGCCTCATCGCGCCACCTCGATCGAACGCGAGATCGGACGCGATGCAGTACCGAGCCCGAGTGGCGGGGGAGGAGCGTACTCGCGCGGCGATCGGGGGCGGAACACCGGGGCTTCGACATCGTTGGCGTGGAGCTCGACGGTCGTCGGCGGACACGCGGCCGTGGTGCACACGCTGACCGCGCCGACCTCGACCGTGGCGTAGCCGGGCTTGGCCACGGTGACCG
Organism: uncultured delta proteobacterium; assembly: GCA_963772655.1. GTDB lineage: Bacteria > Myxococcota_A > Polyangia > Haliangiales > Haliangiaceae > JABFXX01. The sequence goes on along the minus strand of CAVYYE010000002.1, from coordinate 1,180,971 downwards.
CGCAGCCGGTGGCCTCGCTGCGCGGGATCAGCAAGCGAGCGCGGCCACCTTGATCGGTGCGCATCGCGGGACCGAACACCGGGGTCGGGCTCGCGTGGTCGCAGTCGGCGGCGACCAGTGCGTCGGACACCGGACCGCGGGGCGTGGTGACGTCGGTGATCAGGTAATGCGGCGGTGGCGGGCAGCCACCGAGCAGGACGAGGGGAACGAGACAGGCGAGTCGGCGCATGCCCTCTCAACGACGCGCGCGCTGGTGGCTTGCACGTCCACGCGAGCTCGAGACGAACAATGCCGGCGAGGTTGATCGCGGACACGCGATCGCCGGTCGATGTCGCGTCGCGGGCAACCTCGACGGCGTCGCGATCGCGACATCGCGATCACGCGACGTGCGCGGGTGTCACGATCTCGTCACGTGCGACGGCGGCGGCGGCGCAGCACGAACATCGCGCCGAGTCCAACGACCAGCCCGCTCGCTCCGTGGCCCCCGGCGTTGCAGCCGACCGCGACCGGGTGATGGTTTGAACCGGTGTCGGGATCCGTCGGATCGCGCGGGTCGCCGCTGCCGCTGCCGCCCGGGTCCGGCGTGTCGCCACCGTCTCCATTCGGGTCGCCGGACGGTGGCTGCGTGGTGTGCGGGACATAGGTGTCGACGAACGACAGCTCGGCGGCGAGCGAGGTGTAGATGTCGTAGCCCGACGTGCACGAGCTCCCGGTGCCGCCCGACGCCAGGCCGGCGACCTCGCGGGTCGTGCCGTTGATCAAGGCGGGGGCACCACCGTCGCCGTAGCAGCTGCCGCTGCCGTCCGAGGCGTCGAAGCACAGCACGTTGGTGTTCGAGATGCCGCTGTCGCCGGCCTGCGCGCAATCGAGCGATGTCGTGCTGAGCGATCGCAGCACGCCCTCTCCATTGCCGTTGCTGGAGCTCGCGCCGAACCCGACCTGCGTGACCGAGGTGCCGACCGTCATCGCGTCGCGATGGATCGGCGTCGGCGTGCGGTCGGTGACCGACTGCGAGAGCTTCAAGACCGCGACGTCGTGGATCCACGTCGTCGAGTTGATGTCGAAGCTCGGATGGAGGTGGATCTCGCTGATCTCGATCACGGGTCCGTCGACGCTGCCGTCGCCGAAGTCGCTGTCGTCGAACCGCGCCTGGGTGGCGCCGGTATTGCCGTCGAAACAACTCGCGGTGGTGAGGATCCAGTCCTTGTCGACCAGCACGCCGGTGCAGAAGTAGTTGCCGCTACCGTGCTGCAGTCCGACCACCGTCGGGTACGTGGCGGTGGTGGCGCCACTACCGCCGACGATGGCCTGGTCGAGTTGACCCTGGTCCGCGGGCGAGGTGACACACGCGGCGAGGGCGACGAACGCGGGGGCGATGCGTTGGGCCAGCATGGCCTTCCCCAGGAGCAATGGGCATACCCGGCTCGCCGCCTCTCGGGTTCGACACTTGACGTGCAAGTAGGCGTGGTGACTCGTCTACCGCGGTATACAGCCCGGTCCGACATCCCCCATTGCCGGCATTGCCGGCCCCGATTGCCCCAGCTCAGGACTTGGGGAGCGCGGCTTCGATCGCGGCGACCACCTTGGGATCGTCCGGCTTGGTCTCGGGGGCGAACCGCGTGATCTTCTGGCCGTCGGCGGTCACCACGAACTTTTCGAAGTTCCAGCGGATGTCTCCGTTGGTGCCGTCGACATCGGGGAGCGGTGTCAACACCTGGTAGATCGGGTGCCGGCCGGGTCCGTTGACCTCGATCTTCTCCATCATCGGGAAGGTCACGCCGTAGGTCGTCGAGCAGAACGTCTCGATCTCCTTCGCCGTGCCAGGCTCCTGGTGCCCGAACTGGTTGCACGGGAACCCGATCACCGTGAACCCCTTCGCTGCGTACTTCTTCTGCAACTCCTCGAGCTGCGTGTACTGCGGCGTCAATCCGCACTTCGAGGCGACGTTGACGAGGAGCAACGCCTTGCCCTTGTACTCGGCGAGCTTCGTGTCCTTACCCTGCAGCGTCTTGATCGGTGCGTCCCACATCTTGTCGAATCCTTTGTTGTCGTGCGCGACCGCCTTGGCGGTGACCGGTGGCGATGGCGGTGGTGCGGTTGGCTCGACCGCTGCCGGGGTCACGGGCGGTGCGGACTTGGTGGCGGGGACCTGCTGGTCCTTCGAGCAGCCGAGCACGCCGAGCACGACGACGATCAGGCCGAGCTTCGTCATGCGCAGGACCGTAGCAGGTCAATTGCCTTCGGCGGTATCCGAGATCGCGCCGAGCCGCGTCAGCACGTCGAGGCGGCAGTTGCGATGGCCGAGCTCGATCGCTTCGCTGTCACCGACGGCGAGGGCTTCGTCGAGGAGCCACCGCGAGATCGCGTGCGACAGCGCGTACTCGTTGCGGGAGTTCCACAGCCACGCGGCCATGTTGCTCCCGGTCGAGAACGCGTGGGGAAACGCCAGCCGGCGCAGCTCGGTGCCACCGGCGGTGACCGCATCCTCGTAGGCGTCGCGCAGCGCGAGGAACTCGCGCCACTCGTCGATCGCCGCGCGCGCCGCACCATCGTGGCGACGCTGCGCCCATCGCGTGAAGCCGGTCTCGAGCGCGTCGAGCCGGCCATGGCGCAACCGGCGGGCGAGGGCGTCGCCGACCGGGCCGTGCGACGGCGGCGCTCCGAGGTGTGCGCGATCGGCGGCGCGGGCGAGCTCGTCGGTGATCGACGTCGCGACCTCGCGCAGCGCGCGATCGACGGCACCCAGGGGTGCGTCGAGCTCGAGCGCGCGGCGGGATAACCAGGTCTGGGTGTGGGGATCGGACAGCGCCGCATCCCAGGCACGCACGGTGGCCGCGAGGCGCGCGGGTGTCGGGTCGCCGCGGCCGAACATCAGGTGGGTGGCGACCGCGCGCGGCAACGGGCTCGGCGCTTCCGCGAGCTCGGTCGCGGGAGCTTCGTCGGGGGCATCGCCCTCCGCGACCGGCGGCGGCGCGGGTGGTAGCGGTGGCGTGTCGAGCAGGGCGAGGGTCGTGCGTCGTTTCGGAGCGAGCATCCAGCGCGCGACGAGCTCGATCTTGGTCGGCGCACCCGCCGCACCGATGCGACGCCCGGCGATGCCTTCGAGCAGGTGGGTGAGCGGCGTCGCCGGCCACGCGCTCCGGTGCAGCAGCTCGTGAAGCTCGCGCCACGCGCCGCGCTCGGCGGCATCGGTAGCGAGCCACTCGCCCGCGAGCTCGCGTACCGACGGATGATCCTCGACCAGCAACGTGACCGAGCGCAGCAAGCGACGTGCGGTCTCGGCATCGCCGCGCCCGCCGGCCACGAATGCGGTGAGCACGACCTCGGCATCGCCGAGGGGGATCCGCGCCTCGCGCCTGGTCGCGAGCCAGACCTCCGCGGTCGGCGTCGGATCGTGAGCGAACGCCCACGCGGCACAGCACATCCCGTACGCGACGGCATCGGCACCGGGCCGCGAGAATCGACCCGCGTAGTACGCCGCGCGACACCACCCGAGCGGAACCAGGACGTGGCGCACGAGCGGCGCCGCGAGGATCGGCAGGATCATGAGCACGGCGAACGGCACCGCGAGCCACCACAGCCCCGCGACCCAGAACACCGTCGCCACCATGAGACCGAGCCCGAGCATGACGCCCGCCATCACGCCCGCGATCACGCTGTACATGAGGTAGTGCCAGGTGCGCGACTTGCGGCGCGCGTCGATCGCCGCCTGGTGGATCCGATAGAACAGGTAGTACGGCGCCGCGTACATCTACGGTCTCCATCCCAGCGCGCGCCGGAGCCCCGGGCGCGCGGTCTCGTCGTCGGTGGTCCGCGTCGATCCCGGCCGCTGCGATCGCGTCGGCGGCGCGTTGCGTGCCCACAGCTCGGCGAGCAGCCGGCGATACGGATCGCGGAGCTGTGCGACCGCGGCGCGCACCGCTTCCTGCGTGCGCGGCTGCGGCCCGAGCGGCGTGTGGTAGGTGGCCGCGCTCTCGATCGAGAGCTCGAGCATGCCGAGCAGCTTCTGCGCCTCGCGCTCGATCTCGATCCGGCTGGCATCGGGACTGACGCCGAGCACGAAGAACGGATTGTCCTGGATCATGTTCACGGTCGTTCGCTCACCGAACTCCCGAGTCGAAGCCCTTCTTGCGGGCCTCGCTGCTTTCGGGGAGCAGCTGCCACAGCGCCTTGACCACGCGGCGGAGCTCGGTGGTGTCGTGGCGCTCGGCCGCGAGCTTGCCCTCGGCGACCAGCTTCTGTGCGCGCGGGATGTCCTTCATCGTCGAGATCTCCGACGCGGCATCCTCGAAGTACCACTCCCACGCCTCGTGCGTGCGGTTGAACGCGGCGCTCGACAGCCGGGTCGCCAGGCGCATCTGCCTCTCCAGCTCCGGCGCGTCTTTGTCCTTGCGCGCCTTGTCCATCGCCGACAACACGTCTTCGAGGAGCGCCCGCTCGGCATCGGTGCCGTGCATGCCGACCGTCGACGATGCGGTGATCGCCGCCTGGCGCGCGGCGTCGTCGAGCTCGGGCCACTTGCGCGACAGATCGGCCTCCGCCATCGTCGCGTCGACGTCGAGCAACGCGCGTCGCGCTCGCTGCGCGGCATCGGCATCGCCGCCGTGGGCCGCGTCGATGTCGCGCTCGGCCTCCGACAGCCGGGCCTCGAGCGCGTCGAGCTTCTCGATCACCTGGCCGAGCTGGTTGCGGAACGCGTGCGTGCGCAGATCCATCAGCTGGCGGCGCAGGTCGCGAAGGGCGGCGTCGAGCGCCGCCGGATCCGCGTCGGGTACCAGCAGGTGCGCGACGTGCTCGAACACCTGGCCGATCGCCGGCACCAGCGCCCGGGCGGCGAGGCGTCCACCGCGATCGAGCTCGATCGTGACCTCGACGGCCGAGCCCGTGGGCACGGTGTCGACCACCGCGTCGCCGCCGATGTCGAGCGTGCCGACGAGCCGGCACAGGTTCGCCTGCGACATCTCGCCCTGCACGATCGGGATCCGCAGCACGCTCTCGGCGCTGCCCTTCGCCACCGTCTCGATCGTGTGGTGCGTGAACGTGCGCCGAGCCGGCAGTGGTGCGCCGCGCTCGAGGTACACCTGCACGTGGTTGCTCGCCAGCGCGACGCCGAGCGTGCGCGACAGCGGCGGATCGCCGATCGTGAGGCCCTGCACGATGGTGAGCGACGACGGGCTCACCGGGACGCGCTCGCCGCTCTCGGTTCGCGCGTCGATGTCGAACGTGCACGCGCGGCGTGGCAACAGCGTCACGCTGGTGAGGAACGAGCCATCGGGGCCGACCGTGGCATCCGCACTCGCCCAGCCACCATCGGTCCGTGCGAGCTTGATCGTCGCCGGCGGGTTGCCACCGACGAACTTGCCGACCACGTGCGGCGTGAGGTCGGCCGACACCGCGGGGTACTGCAGCCACACCTGGCGGCCCGCCGGCGCCGCGGCCTGCGCGGCCCGCCCGTCGAGGCTCGCGGTCGCCGCGTACAGCGCGGCGCCCTGCGCGACCAGCGTCATCGGATCGTGGCCCTCCGCGATCTGTGCCTCGAGCCGCGCCGCCACGCGGGAGCGCACCATCGGCATCACCGTCGGACCGCCCACCATCACCAGCCGTGCGAGCCGTCCCGGTCCGAGGCCGTGCGCCGAGAGCAGGCGCAGGCACACCTCGATCGCGCGATCGACGAGCGGCGCGCACAGCGTCTCGACCGTCGACCGCGACAGCTCGAGATCGACCTCGACCTCGTCGCCGTCGATCGTCAGCGGCTGCGCGAGGGCGACCTGGGTCTGCTCGTTACGCGACAGCTCGATCTTGGCGTCCTCCGCGGCCAGCCGCAGCGTGCGCAGCGCCGCCGCGTGCTCCGAGTTGTTGCGGCGCGGGACGGTCGATAGCTGCGAGGCCAGGTGCTCGGTGATCGCCCAGTCGAAGTCGCGACCGCCGAGGAAGTTGTCGCCGTCGTGACCGACCACGCGAAGCAGACCGTCGCGGGTCTCGAGCAGCGACGCGTCGAACGTGCCGCCTCCGAGGTCGAACACCAGCCAGGTGCCCGCGCCGTCTTCTTCCGCGCGCCAGCCCGCGGCGAGCGCCGACGCGATCGGCTCCTGCAACAGCTCGACGCGCTCGAACCCCGCGAGCCGCGCCGCCTCCGAGGTCGCCGCGCTCTGCGGGAGCTCGAACAGCGCGGGGACGCTGATCACGGCGCGCTCGATCGTCACACCGAGCTGGTCGGTGATGTCCTGGCGCATCGCCCGCAGCACCTCGGCGGACAGCTCCTCGGGCTTGCGCTTGACGCCCGCCGCCGGGAACTCGATCTCCTTGCCGGTGCCCATCAGCCGCTTGAACTCGGCCGCGGTGTTCGCCGGATCCTGCTCCACGAAGCGCCGCGCCCGCGTACCCACCGTGGTGCGTCCCTGCTTGTCGATGCGCACCACGGACGGCGTCACGGTGCCGCCCTGGGCGTTGCGGATCACGCTGACCCGCTCGCCATCGAACACGGCGGCTGCCGAGTTCGTGGTTCCCAGATCGATGCCGACGTAGAGAGGGGGTTCCGCCACGCCCCGAACGTAGCACTCCCCCTCGCGTGTCGGCGTTGACGCCTGGCGCGGACGCCTGGCGCGTACGCCTGACGCGGACGCCTGGTGCGCGGACGCCTGGCGCGGACGCCTGGCGCGGACGCCTGGCGCGGACGCCTAGCGCTGACGATAGACGATGAACCCGCGGGTCGGGTCGTACGGCGATACCGCCACCGTCACGCGATCGCCGAGCACCACGCGGATGCGATGGCGGCGAACCTTGCCCGCGAGCTTGGCGAGAACCTCGTGGCCATTGTCGAGCCTGACCCGAAAGTTGCCGCCTTTCGCGATCAAGATGACCTCGCCGTCGAGGTGAACCAGCTCTTCCTTGCTCATGTACGAAACCGCTCCCCGAGTGGGGACCCTTGGTTAGCACTATGCTGGCGCCAAGAAAAGCGCCCGGAAACCAAAGCTGATCTCAGTCTTCGGGGGTGGATCGGCAGCCCCCTCGCGCCACCAGCGACGAGATCGATCTCTATATCCGTACGTATTACTCGCTCCTGCGGTCGAGCGGGGACGTTCGGGTGCGCGCGTTCGAGGAGGCCCACCTCTATTCGCGCTCCAGCCTGCACCTGGGCGCCGAGAACCCGCAGCCCGACCTCGCGGCGTTCGCGTACAGCGCCGGCCGCTTGCCCGACTGCATGCCGCGGGTGCGGCGAATCGTGCTCGGTCAGAGCCCGACCCAGTTCCGGGCCGCCGGATTCGCGATCGAGCACTGGCAAACGGTGCGCACGCGCGGTCGCCGGCGGCCCCTGCGCTGGGATGGCAAGTCGACGCTGGCGGCGTTCGTGGCCTCGGCGTCGGACATCGACGACCTGGTCCCGATCCTGACCTCGTACCAGATCGAGTGGAACAAGCTGCGCGACAAGTTGCTGTCGGGGCGGATCTCGGACGTCTCCGATGACGAAGCGCTCGCGGGCGCGCTCGACGACCCCACCGAGGTCGATCGCCTGCGCACCGCGCTGGGGCCGAGCTCGGACGCCATCCTGCGCGACATGCTCGACCACGACTGCGACCTGTTCCTGCGCCTGCTCGACGGCTCGTTTCGCGAGTACCAGCGCAGCGCGCAGCGCTGGTACGGCGCGATCGCGTCGGCGGTCCCGACCGGCCGGCCGGTGTACTTCGTGTCTTCGAACAGCCACTCGCTCGCCAACCTGCTGGGTGGCTACGCGCGCGATCACGAGGCCGACATCGTCGAGTTCCTGCGCCGCAAGAACTTCGAGGATCTCGCGCCGCGCTACGACGAGGCCGTGACCGCCGGCGACCACGGCCTGGCCACCAACATCCTGTACTACTCGCTCCGCGAGTTCGTGCACGAGGAGGCCGGTCGGATGGTGCAGGTCCAGGCGTCCGATGCGGCGAGCGGGATCCGGTCGCTGGTGTCGCCGGGCAAGATCGACGTCGACGCGCAGGTCATCGAGCTCTCGCAGCTGCGACCCGAGAAGCTCGATCCGCGGCTCCGCATCCCGGGCATCGATCGGCTGGTCAGCAGCCGTGCCGTGATCATCAACATCGACTACCCGCTCGGGATGGCGGCCTATCACCACCTGACCGCCGTGGCACTGGGGGTCGACGAGCTGCGCGGCATCTACATCATGGGCAAGGCGGCGACGCTCAACGGCCGCGTCGGCGACGTCATGATCAGCAAGGTGATCCACGACGAGCACTCGTCGAACACCTACATGTTCCGCAACGCGCTGGTCGCGTCCGACGTGCAGCCGTTCATGCGCCACGGCACCGTGCTCGACAACCAGAAGGCGCTGACCGTGCGATCGGCGTTCCTCCAGAACCGCGAGTACATGGACGTGTTCTATCGCGAGGGCTACACGGTGATGGAGATGGAGGCGGGACCCTACCTGTCGGCGGCGTACGAGATCGCCGAGCCCAAGCGCCATCCCAAGGACGAGCTGGTCAGCCTGGTCGACCAGGAGAAGTTCGAGCTCGGCATCATCCACTACGCATCGGATACGCCGTACTCGCGGCGCCAGAGTCTGCTGTCCAAGAGCCTGTCGTACTTCGGCATGGAGAGCACGTACGGCTGCGCGAGCGCGATCGTGCGCCGGATCTTCGCGAACGAGCTGTCGCGCCTGTCATGACCGTAGGTGAGCGAGGCCGTCCGGCCGAGTCGAACGCGAAGGTCTGTTCATGACCGTAGGTGAGCGAGGCCGTCCGGCCGAGTCGAACGCGAAGGTCTGTTCATGACCGCGCCCGACGACACCGCCGACATCGTCGTGATCGGCGCCGGCGTGTCGGGGCTATCGTTCGCGAACTGGTACCGCGAGCGCCACCCGGCCGCGCGCGTCCTCGTCCTCGAGGCCGAGGACGAGCCGGGCGGGTACTGCCGGACCGTGGTGCAGGACGGGTTCGTGTGGGACTACTCCGGTCACTTCTTCCACTTTCGCGATCCGTCGATCGAGGCGTGGCTGCGGGCGCGGATGCCCGGCGAGGACGTGCGCACCGTGGTCAAGCAATCGTCGATCCGCTACGCCGGTCGCGACATCGAGTTTCCGTTCCAGAAGAACATCCACCAGCTCCCGCTCGACGAGTTTCTCGAGTGCCTCGTCGATCTGTTCGACGCCTCGCAGGCGGCGCCGGCGAGCGCTCCGCCGGCCACGTTCGGCGCGATGCTGTACGCGCGGCTCGGCAAGGCGATCACCGACAAGTTCCTGCGGCCGTACAACGAGAAGCTGTACGCGACCTCGCTCGACGCGCTCGACGTCGATGCGATGGGGCGATTCTTCCCGCACGCCAACCTCGCCGACGTGATCCACAACATGCGACCGGGTGCGAAGGACGGCGGGTACAACGCCACGTTCACGTATCCGGCGAACGGCGCGATGTCGTACGTGCGGGCGCTGCTCCGCGATCTCCCCGCCGACACGGTCAGCTGCGGCGAGCGCGCGACGGCGATCGATCTCGACGCGAGCACGGTGGCCACGCCGCGCCGGACCATCGGCTACCGGCACGTCGTCAGCTCGGCGCCGCTGCCGGCACTCGCACGGATCGCGAACGTGCCGTGCGCGCCCGTGTTCACGTCGAACAAGGTGGCGGTGTGGAACCTCGGGTTCGATCGCAAGGGAGCTTCGGGGGTGCACTGGATGTACTTCCCCGATCCCGCGATCTCGTTCTACCGGGTCGGCTGGTACGACAACATCCTGGCGCGGCCCGACGACGATCGCATGTCGCTCTACGTCGAGGTCGGCGTAGCGCACGATGCCGAGATCGACGCCGAGGCGATGCGCGCTCGCGTGCTCGCCGATCTCGCCTGCCAAGGCATCATCACCAAGCACCAGCTGGTGTCTCACCATCACGTGGTGCTCGATCCCGCGTATTGCCACATCACCAAGGCGTCGCTCGCCGAGACCGCGCGGCTGTGCGACGAGCTCGCCGCGTGCGGCGTGCACTCGGTCGGCCGCTACGGACGCTGGACCTACTGCTCGATCGAGGACAACCTGCTCGAGACTCGGGCACTCGCGGCACGCCTCTGATCAGGCCGGGGCCGGTGCGTGCGGGAGCATCGGTGCGACCATGGAGTGGTGGGCGTGCTCGGCGCGTCGCGCCGCCGGCCACGTGAGCGACGCCATCACGTAGGCCATGAGGAGCCCACCGAGCGGCCACAGTGCGAGGTGGACGGCGAGTGGCGTCGCGGTGTCGACGAACATGCCGGGTAGGAACGCCAGGGGAAGCGCGACGATCCACGCGAGGGCGGTCCATCCGAGCCACGACACCGCGTGCACCCCGTGGTGGCGCAGCTCGAGCCACTGCGCGCCGCCGATCGCGAACAGCCCGACCACGACGATCCACGGAGCGAGAATGCCCGGGTTGGGTGCCGACTGCATCGCCATCACCGACGCCCACATCAACGCGGCACCGGCGCCGGTCAACAGGGAGAACCGGAGGCGACGCACGCTGAAGGTCAAGGCTCGCACCTGCCCGCTACCGAGTGCGAAGCCCTCGACGAACCCGGCCGCGGTCAGGGCGAGCAACTGAGACGACGCGGGGAGCTCCGCGCGGGTAGTGGCGATCCCGACGATCGCCGGTGCCAGGTAACCGATCGCCTCTGCCGCGGTGACGAAGACGATCCAGCGGTGGCGCCGCGAACGCGAGCGCATCGCCGCGTCGATCCCGAGCACCAGGATGGCGAGTCCGTTGAGGCCGCTGGCCACGTGCAGCCAGTGGATCTCGCGCATCATCGCGACCTCGGCGACGATCCACACCACCAACGCCGCCCCGGAGAACAGCGCGAGGTCGACCGCGGGTCGCGATCGTCGCCACGTGGCGATCGCGCAGGCCGCCGCCGACCCGCCGATCACGATCACGAGCAACGCGGCCGGGATCGCGAAGCTCGCGAATGGTGTGTGCTGGAGGAGCGAGACCGGTGGCAACAGGCGAGCCGGCGCGACCCACAGCGCGATCCCGCCACCGATCGCGGTGAGCGCGGCGAACGCGCTGAGGTAGAGGGTCGCGATGCGAGTGGCAGGAGTGAAGCTAAGCCGGGGATGCATGGGGGGCCTCACGGTGGGAGGGAGAAGGAGTCGATGACTTCGGCCACGGCCGGGTCGACATCACCAACCCGGCGATCCAGACCGCGAGGAAGATCAGCGCGAACGGCAACCACGTCGCGGTCACGCTCGCGAACATCGAAAAGTCGTTGCGGACGAGACCCGCGATCACCGCGACGTCGAGCAGCGCGACGAGCGCGGTGATCGAGAGTGCCGTGGGCAACGGCTCGCGCGATCCGACCGGGCGGAAGTAGTGGACCGCGATCGCGGCGAACACCAGGGGCGCGGCGATCACGCGGAACACATCGGCGACACCTCCGAGCATGACGATCGCGAGTGCCGCCCAGCCGATCATCGCGTGCGCGCCGATTCGCCACGCGGCGCGCGCCGGTGGCTCGCTCGACGGACGCGGACGAGCGGTCGGCAGCTGCCGCGCGACCTCGGCGGCCCACGCGCGGATGCGTTCGGGGTTGCGCCAGTCACCGGCGAGCTTCTTCGCCATCGCGGCGGCCGGGAATCCCTTCGCGTTCGCCGACAGCATGCCGCCAAACGTGACGTGGTCGATCGCGCCGATCCGGTCGGAGAGGACCGCGATCTGGTGCGGGGTCGGCAGCGGTCCCCGGTCGGCGGAATCGTCGAGCGGTCCGCTCGAGAACAGCCACACCGGGATGTTTCGCAGGGCCCGTACGTGGCGTGCGACGAAGTGCCGCGCGTCGGCGTGCCAGCGATTCGCGTACACGCCGCCGCCGATGATCACCGCGTCGTAACGATCGAGGCGGGCGACCTCCGGCGCCGGGATGATGTCGACGTCGTAGCCGTGTCGCTCGAGCTCGTCGCCGATGATCCGTGCGATCCCGAGCGTTCCTCCAAACTTGGTTCCCCAGGTCACGAGCACTCGCATGCCGCGATCTCGTGCATCGCGCGCGCCACGGCAAATTCCGCGAGAACTGTCGCAGGAGTGCACCGGCTGCGCGGTGCTGCAGCATCTACGCAGCTCGTGCGGTCACGGCGTCAGGGCAACGTGGCGCGCGCGATCACCAGGCCGGCCTCGGATTCGGCGATCACGTCGACGACGGTCGCCGAGGCGTGGACCAGCCGCGGCCGGATCGGCGAGGGCAGGGCGAAATACACGGTGCCCGCCTTCTCGCGCCACACCGCGAGCACCCTCTGCTCGACCGCGATCGCGATCACCTTGCCGCCCGACAGTGCGGGGAGGGCCGCCGGTTTGGCCACGAGCTCGACGTTGCGACAGGTCTGGTCGCACACGGCGTAGCGGTGACCGGCATTCCTGAGCAGCACGCTGGTCGCGTCGCACCCGACGAGCTCGTGATCGAGCAGCACGTGCGGTCGTGGCGTCTGGCTCGGATCGTCGGCGAGCTCGACGAACTGACCGCTGCCTCCCGACACCCACGCGCCGTGCGACGTCAGACACGACTGTCCCGCCGTACCGGATCCGAGATCGACGACGTGGGGTGACGGGTTGCCGGCGCCAACGATCATCGCGTGCAGCGCGCCGTCGTCGCTCCACGCGAGCAGGCCGCGGTTCGGCGGATCGAGCGAGAACGCGTACGAGTTGGCGGGATGCGGCGGCTGGGGCTCCAGCGCCGTGCCGGTGAAGTGCGCGATCACGACCGCGGGCGCGGCGGTATCGCCGTTGGCGTACGCGATCGTGCCGTCGGAGGCCTTGCCGATCGCGAACATCACGTAGGGCAGGGTGTCGGGCTTGGCCTCGAGCGTGGCCGCCGGCGTCACGGTGCCGTCGGTCGCCATCGGTCCCGCGACGATCGTGCCCGTCATCGAAGTGGTGGAGCCCCACGTCACGTCGGTGATGCTTCGCTGCAGGATATCGGTCTGGATCGGAGCGACCCGAGGAGCCTGGCCGACGGGGAGCACGAGCTGCGCGTTGACTTCGACGTGCTTCGCATCGCCACGAGCGACGGCGACGATCCCGCCCGCCGAGAACCGCAGCCAGTTGGTCAGCGACGCGAGCTTGGTGGTGCCGAGGGAGATCGGGGTCAGCGTCGCTTCGGGGAGCGGCGCACCACCCACCGTCGGCGGCGGATCCATGCCCGCGGCGTCGCGCAGCGCGCGGTGTGCGGCGGTGAGCTCGTCGAGCGCCGGTGGCAACGGATCGAGCATCGGCTTGGCGCGAAACTCGTCGGGCGTCAGCCGCGAGGCGAACGCCGAGGCGACCTTCGAGACGGCCGCGTCGATGTCGCGCCACGCGCGCTCGACGTCCGGGATGCCGGTGTCGACGGCATCGCCCCGCGTCAGCTCCGACACCTCCTTGGTGCAGGCGGTGCGATCGACTTCTTGCGATAGCTCGCGGATCGCGAGCGACTGCGCGAGATCCGACGACGCCGGGTGATCTCCGACCAGACAGGTGCGTGCGTGCTCGTAGCGCTTCTCCCAGCGATCGATCTCGATCCGCGCGCGGGCGCGCTCGTGGTTCGGAACGTAGATGCCGAACACGATGTACAGCCCACCGGCGAGCAGTGCGGCCATCCCCACGAAGATCAGGATCACGATGCGCCCGCGCTTCACGCGGCAGAGCCTACACTCGACGGCAACCACCGCGAACCCGCGACTCGCGCCCACCGATGTCGTCCGAGGCAACATGCGCCTCGCGTTTGTCTTGCTGTTGGTCGCCGTCGGCTGCGGTGGGGGAGACCCCGCCGGTACGGGAGACGGCAACGGACCTCCCGGCCCGCAGGGCCCGCAGGGTGAGCCCGGTCCACAGGGGCCGGCGGGTGCCCAGGGGCCAACCGGACCCGCAGGCCCGACCGGCGCGCAGGGCCCGGCGGGTGCACAGGGCGCGACGGGACCCGCCGGCGCGCAGGGACCGGCGGGACCGACCGGCGCACCGGGGCCCGCGGGTGCGCAGGGGCCGGCCGGCGCGAATGGCGCGGACGGTGCGACGGGTCCCGCGGGACCGGCCGGACCGGCCGGTGCACCGGCGCGGCGGGGCCGACCGGCGCGCAGGGACCGCGCGGCTTGCCCGGCGGCATCGACCAGCAGGTCGCGTTCGTCGGCTACACCAACGCCAAGCTCGGCGGCGACCTCTCGGGGCGCAGCGGCGCACACGCGATCTGCGCCGGCGAGTTTCCGGGCAGCCACTTCTGCACCGACTGGGAGCTCGACGAGTCGCACGCGCCGCCGATCGCCGATCCGGGCGCGTGGGTCGATGCCGGCAACAGCGACATGCAATCGCGACTGTTTCGCGCGCGGTACTCGACGCCGGCCTGGCACGTGCGCCGGGCTGGACGTCGAGCTCGCCTACGGTGAAACCCGACGGTTTCAACCTCGGTACGCGGCCTGGTGTTCACGTCGCTCGGTGGGCATCAAGACAGCTTCGTCGGCAGTGGCGATGGTGGCTGCGAGATCGCGCGCTCGCTCGCGTGCTGCATGGGTGGCACCGCCGTGCAGTTCCGCGGCTTCACGTCGTCGCACACCGGCGATCTCGGCGGTCGCAGCGGCGCCAACGCGATCTGCGAGGCGTCGTTTTCCGGCAGTCACTTCTGCACCGACTGGGAGGTCGACCAGGCCGCGGTCGCCGCCCCGATCCCGCAGACCGGCGCGTGGGTCGATGCCGGCAACAGCGATCCGTCGTCGCGGCTGTTCCGCGCTCGTTACTCGACGGCCGGGCTCTCGGCACGTGTGCCGGCTGGACCTCGGGCTCGGCGACGGTCAAACCCGACGGGCTCAACCTCGGGACCGGCCTCGTGTTCACCGAGCTGGGGGCATCGAGAACAGCTTCGTCGGCAGCGGCGACGGTGGCTGCGAAGTCGCCCGGCCGCTGACGTGCTGCGACGGCGCGCCGCCGTTATGACCTCCGCGCGAGCCCCGATGGGCCGCGATGCTCGAATCATCCCCTAGAGAGCGGGTCTCGCCTCCGGTCGATTCTCCTGGCAACACGTTGCGCCGGGCGCACGCGGCGTCCAACGTCGGGGTGATGAGCGAGCTTCGCGTGCGACGCCTATATCAATGGGGCCTGGGTGCCGGGACCGCGACGGTTCGCGGTGCACGATCCGTTCGACGGCGCGACGATCGCCGAGGTCACCGCCGGCGATGCCGAGCTCGCCGATGCGGCGACCGACGCGGCGACCGCCGCGTTCCCGACCTGGCGACGCCGCACCGGTCCCGAGCGCGGCAAGCTCCTCGCGCGGTTCGCGCAGCGCATGCTGACCCCGGCGATCGAGGCGCGCCTCGCCGAGCTGTGCACGCGCGAGAACGGCAAGGCGCTCAAGGAGTCAGTGGCCGAGGTGCGCTACGCCGCGAGCTTCCTCCACTGGTTCGCCGGTGAAGCGGAGCGCACGTACGGCGAGACCATCCCGGCGAGCCACGTCGATCAACGCCTGGTCGTGCAGCGCGAGCCGATCGGGCCGTGCGCGCTGGTGACGCCGTGGAACTTTCCGTTCGCGATGCTGACTCGCAAGCTCGGACCGGCGCTCGCCGCCGGGTGCACGGTGGTCGCCAAGCCGGCCGAGCAGACGCCGCTATGCGCGCTCGCCCTCGCGGAGCTCGCCCACGAGATCGGGATCCCACCCGGCGTGTTCAACGTGGTGCCGACCGACCAGCCGGCCGTTGTCGTCGATCGTTGGCTGGCATCGACCGACATCAAGAAGATCGGGTTCACCGGGTCGACCGAGGTCGGCCGCCATCTGGCGCGCGCCGCGGCCGACACGCTCAAGCGGGTGTCGCTCGAGCTCGGTGGCAACGCGCCGTTCGTCGTGCTCGCCGATGCCGATCTCGAGGAGGCGCTTGCCGGCGCGATGGTGGCGAAGTTTCGCAACGCCGGTCAGTCGTGCGTGGCGGCCAATCGCTTCGTGATCGAGGCACCGGTCGCCGACGCGTTCGAGAAGCTCGTCGTCGGCGCTGTCGGCAAGCTCCAGGTCGGACGCGGCAGTGACCCCGGCGTCGATCTCGGACCGCTGATCGACGACGATGGGGTGGCCAAGGTGAAGCGGCTGGTGCAGGACGCGATCGATCGCGGCGCCACGCTCGTTCACGGGACCGTGCCCGACGGAACGACCCGCTCGATCGCGCCGATCGTGCTGACCGGTATCACCTCCGAGATGGCGATCTGGCGCGAGGAGATCTTCGGACCGGTGATCGCGCTGCGCGTGGCCAAGAACGAGGACGAGGCGCTCGCGCAGGCCAACGACACCGAGTTCGGCCTGGTCGGGTACGTGTTCGCGCGCGACGGCGCCCGACAGATCCGGTTCTCCGAGGGTCTCGCGACCGGCATGGTCGGGGTCAACGAGGGCCTGTTGTCGACCGCGCAGGCGCCGTTCGGTGGCGTCAAACACTCCGGGTTCGGTCGCGAAGGTAGCCGTCACGGGCTCGACGACTACATGCAGCTCAAGTACGTGGCGACCCGCCTCGGTTAGCGAACCGGTTCCGAAACCGGTTATCGAAGTGGCTATCGAGGCGGCGTCTTCGCGTCGATCTGCGGATCCAGACGTTACAGTGTCGATCGTGGCGATCACGGAGCCGAGGACCCATCAGTCACGCGACCCCGCGCAGCCGCTCGTCGGCGCGAACATCGTGGTGTGCGTGGCCGGCGGGATCGCGGCCTACAAGGTGGCGCACCTCGTGCGGTTGCTCGACAAGGCGGGCGCCACGGTCGACGTGGCGATGACGGCGAGCGCGAAGGAGTTCATCGGACCGATGACGTTCCAGGCGTTGACCCGGCGCCCGGTGTTCACCGATCTGTTCTCGCTCACGCAGGAGGCGACGATCGGGCACATCGCGCTCGCCGATCGCGCCGACCTCGTGATCGTCGCACCGGCGACCGCCAACACGCTGGCGCGGCTCGCCGCCGGGATCGCCGACGACGCGCCGGCCGCGATCGTGCTCGCGACCACGGCGCCGGTGCTGCTCGCGCCGTCGATGAACGTCCACATGTGGAACCACCCGATCACGCAGGCGAACATCCGCCGGCTGGTCGACATCGCCGGCTACCGCATGGTCGGGCCGGGCGAGGGTTTCCTCGCATGCCGGTGGACCGGCCCCGGACGGCTCGCCGAGCCCGAGGACATCCTCGAGGCCGCGTCGCACGTGCTCGCGCGTCAGGATCTCGTGGGACGTCGCATCGTGATCTCGGCCGGCCCGACCTACGAGGCGATCGATCCGGCACGGTTCGTCGGCAATCGGTCGAGCGGCAAGATGGGCGTCGCGCTCGCCGCCGCTGCACAGCGCCGCGGTGCCGAGGTCACGCTCGTGCTCGGACCGAGCTCGGTCCCTCACCCGGTGGGCGTCGACGTGGTCGAGGTCGAGTCCACCGGTGACATGGAGCGGGCGCTCGCCGATGCAGCGCCGGGGGCCGACGCGATCGTGATGGCGGCCGCGGTCGCCGACTATCGTCCGGCGGAGGTCGCCGCCCACAAGCTCAAGCGCGGCGCACTCGGCGCAACCACGACCCTCGAGCTCGTCGCCAATCCCGATCTGCTCGCCGGGCTCGCGAAGCGTCGCGGTAGCGCGCGCACGCCGCTGCTGATCGGGTTTGCCGCCGAGACCCAGGACATCATCGACAACGCGCGCGCCAAGCTCGCGAGCAAGCAGTGCGACCTGATCGTCGCCAACGATGTCGCCGAGCCGGGCGCCGGCTTCGCCGTCGACACCAACCGGGTCACGCTGGTCGACGACAGCGGCGCCACGGATCTGCCGGCGGGCCCGAAGACGTTCGTCGCGCACGGCATCCTCGATCGCGTGGTGTCGCTGTTCGAACGACCGCGGCCACATCCACTGCCTGCCAAGGCACGTGCGCTCAAGACGCGCGCGGCGGCCAAGCTACGTTCGAAGGCCGCGAAGCCGCCGAAGAAGGCCCCGGCCGCGAAGGACAAGGCCGCGAAGGACAAGGCCCGCCCGACGCGGCGGATCAAGCGTCAGCGCTGACCGTTCATCCACGCGACGAACGCGTCGGCGAGCACCTGCACGTCACCGAGCGCGCGCTCGTTGGCGGTGCGGTTCTCGCCTTGCTCGAGGCCGTAGATCAGGCTGGTACCACCCTCGGCGGCCGGTTCGAACCGCGCGAACCCGGCGACGCCGTCGCGGCGTCCGAGCTTCGGCTGCCAGGTCACCTCGCGGTTGTCGACGTCGTAGCTGTACACGAGCGTGTACGCGAGCGAGTCGGCGAACTCGAAGTGGACCTCCTCGGCGAGACCGCGCGACTTGGCGATGGTCTGCGCCCGTTTGAGTCCGGGAACCCAGGCGAGGAGCAACGTGGCGTCGGTGAACATCCGCCAGCATTGCGCGGGGTCGCGCGCTATGAACACCGTGACGGTCTGCACGGCTACGAACGATAGTGCATCGCGGTGACGAGGTCTCCTGTTTGTCGTTCGACTTCGCTCTCGCGGTCTACCGTCGCTCTGGGTGCCCGTTCGCGAAGTCTCGATCCCGCATCAGATCACGATGCCGGGCGCGGGAAACTTCGCACATAGCTCGCGGACCTCTCCGGCGATCTTCTCCTGGAGTCCCACGTCCGTCGGCGCCGACACCACCGCGTCCATCCACGCGGCGATCTGTCGCATCTCGGCTTCCTTCATCCCGCGGCTGGTCACCGACGGGGTGCCGAGCCGGACGCCCGACGGGTCGAACGGCTTGCGGGGGTCGAACGGGATCGAGTTGTAGTTGAGCTCCATGCCCGCGGCATCGAGCGCCTTCGCGGCGACCTTGCCGGGTACGTTCTTCGGGGTCAGATCGGCGAGGATCAGGTGGTTGTCGGTGCCGCCGGTGATCAGCGTCCAGCCGCGCTCGACCAGCGCCGCCGCGAGCGCCTTCGCATTGCTCACGATCTGGTGCGCGTAGGTCTTGAACTCCTCGGTCGCTGCTTCGCGCAGCGCGACCGCGACGCCGGCGGTGGTGTGGTTGTGCGGGCCGCCCTGGAGACCGGGGAACACGGCGCGATCGATCGCCTTCTGATGCGTGGCCTTGCACATCAACATGCCGCCGCGCGGACCGCGCAGCGTCTTGTGCGTGGTGGTCGATACCACGTCGGCAACCGGCACCGGCGACGGGTGCGCGCCCGCCGCGACCAGCCCGGAGATGTGGGCGATGTCGGCGGCGAACACGGCCCCGACCTCCTTGGCGATGTCGGCGAACGCCGCGAACTCGATCGTGCGCGGGATCGCGGTGCCGCCGGCAAACAGCAGCTTCGGCTTTTCCTTGCGCGCGAGCTCGCGAACCTCGTCGAGATCGATCCGGTGGGTGTCCTTGCGGACGCCGTACTGCACGCTCCGGAAGTAGCTGCCGGTGATCGACACGCCCCAGCCGTGCGTGAGGTGACCGCCGGCGGGCAGCGCCATCCCCATCACGGTGTCGCCCGGCTTCAGGAACGCGAAGTAGATCGCGAGGTTCGCGGGCGAGCCGGAGTAGGGCTGCACGTTGGCGTGCTCGGCACCGAACAGCGACTTCGCGCGCTCGATGCACAGCTGCTCGACGCGATCGATGAACTGCTGCCCCTCGTAGTAGCGCTTGCCGGCGTAGCCCTCGCTGTACTTGTTGGTCAGCACCGAGCCGGTGGCTGCGAGCACGGCGCCCGAGACGTAGTTCTCCGACGCGATCAGTCGGACCTTGTCGCGCTGGCGCCGCTCCTCGGCGGCGATCAGCTCCGCGATCTCGGGGTCGACGTCGGCGAGTGTCTTGGCGAGGACGGGATGCATCCCAGACGCATACCACGCGTGACTTTGTCATTTTCTCTCGACTTCGCTTCCGCGACCTACCTATCCGCTGGGTGGCCGCTCGCGAAGTCCACGGGCCGCTCCCCCGATCCCGATCTCGGCGCGCGCGAGCGCTCCCGCGATCCGTTCGCACAGCGCGACGCCCATCGGGGTGGCCGCGAGCGGGAGGATCGGTACCAGCAGGTCGAGCCCGTCGTCGACCAGCCGGTGGGTGCGCCGTTCACCGGGAGTGTCGTCGTGGACGTAGACCAGCATGCACGCGAGGTGGAGCAGCCACAGCGCGCTCGCGATCACCGGGACCGTCGACGCCGGCAACCCGGCGCTCTCGAGTGCGCCGGCGAACACCGCGAGCGCGCGCTCGCGAACCGCGCGGGTGCGCGCGGAGAACGCGGACAGGGGATCGCCCGGATTCACGAGGTGCGGGAGGATCGAGGCCAACAGCTTGCGGTGCGGGCGGATCGAGTCGAGCTTGCCGTGGAACAGGGCGCCGAGCCGGCCGCGTAGGTCGGTGGGCGCGGTCTCGGCGAGCTGTTCGAACTCGGCCTGGTTGTCCTCGTAGTACGCGAACATCAGCGCGTCCTTCGAGGGAAAATGATAGTAAGCGGCACCGATCGACAGCCCGGCGGCCTTCGCGATGTCGCGCATCGTCGTCGCTTCGACGCCGCGTTCCTGGAACAGCTCGAGCGCGCGGGCGAGCACCGTGCGGCGGGTCGCATCGCGCTTGCTCTCGCCTTCGCGTCGGACGGACGGCGACCGCCGCGTGCGCTTGACCGGCGGCCGCGCGCGTTTGGTGGTCGCGCGCTTGGTCACCGCACCCCGCCGGGCAGGGCGACGGCCGCCGGAACCCAGGGCCTCGCCAGGTCGTGGCGTTCGCGTTCGACGATCCGTGCCTGCGCGCGAAACACCGCGATGAACGGCAGCCCCGTCATGGCGATCAGGGCCGGGGGAAGCACGAACACCACGAACGGGATGCACGATGTGGCCACGCCGAAGCCGTAGATCGCGAGCGACGAGAGCGCGGGGCTCACGATCCGTCCGCGCGCGAGATCGACGGCTCGCACCGCGGCGAGCGTGCCGACCACGATCGTGGTGGGCGTGGTGAACGCGTAGCTCATCGTCGCCCAGTCGTCGAACCCGCGGGTACCGACGCCGAGCAGCGTCGCCACGAGCAAGTGAATCGCGAGCGGCAACATCGCGAGCAGGCCGAGCGTGGGGATCACGAGGCTGGTCGCGAGCCAGGCGTCGGGTACGTGCGGTCGAGGGTCGATGCGCTGGCGAGACAGCATCCAATAGGTGATCGTGGCGCCGAGCCAGGTCGCGGCGATGATCGTCGCGGCGGGAATCGACCACGACTGGAACGACCGCACCGCGAGCACGCCCGCTCCCGCGAGCAGCGTCGCTCCCGATCCGATCCGTGCGTATCTGCGAGCCATCACATCGGTTCTGAACATGTTCAAAATATGGGTCGTGGCGGTGCACGGTCAAGACGTAAAAGTGAACATGTTCGAAACGAGCGAGATCAGCCAGGGATCGGGAGCGGAGCCGGCGTCGTGCGGGTATAACCACGCATTCCATGGTCACGGACGGGAGCCGATACACGCCGTCACGCGACGAGTTCGTCGCCGCGGCGCAGCGAGGCAACCTGATCCCGGTCTATCGCGAGTTGCTCGCCGATAGCGACACGCCGGTGTCGGCCTATGCCGCGCTCGGGGTCACCGAGCACTCGTTCCTGCTCGAGTCGGTGGTCGGCGGTTCGACCTGGGCGGCGTACTCGTTCGTCGGCGTCGCTCCGCGCGCGGTGGTGCGCTGGAAGGCCGGGACCGCGAGCGTCACCTGGTACGACGTCGATGGCGACGGCCCGGATCGCACCGTCGACTGGCCCACGCCGGATCCGATGGCGGCACTGACCGAGGTGCTCGGCGACATGAAACCGGTCGACGTGCCGGGGTTGCCGCGGTTCTGGGGTGGGGCGGTCGGCTGGATCGCCTACGACTGCGTGCGCTCGTTCGAGGAGCTGCCGTCGCGCGCGAAGGCCGATCTCGATCTGCCGCCGCTGTGCATGGTGGTCACCGACACGCTGCTGATCTTCGACAACCTCCGGCAGACACTGAAGGTCGTGGCCACGCCGTACGTGGCGCGGCCCGAGCGCGCGGAACAGGCGTACGAGCGCGCGTGCGCGCGGATCGACGAGGTGATCGAACGGCTCGGGGCGCCGCGCGAGCCGTTGCCGGCGCTCGAGCTCGCGGCCGCCACGGGCAAGCGCACCGATCCGGTTCCCGCGTCGTCGTTCACGGAGGACGCGTTCTGTACCGCCGTCGATCGCGTGAAGGACTACATCCTCGCCGGCGACGCGTTCCAGGTCGTGCTGTCGCAGCGGTTCACCGAGCCGGCAGCCGGGGCGCGTCCGCTCGACGTGTATCGCGCGCTCCGCGTGATCAATCCGTCGCCGTACATGTTCCACCTCGAGTTTCCCGAGGCGCGCGTCACCGGTGCGTCGCCGGAGACCCTGGTGCGACTGTCCGACGATCGCGTCGAGCTGCGTCCGATCGCGGGGACCCGCCCACGCGGTGCCACCGCGGGTGAGGACGATCGGCTCGCCGAGGAGCTGCTGGCCGATCCCAAGGAGCTCGCAGAGCACCTGATGTTGATCGACCTCGGGCGCAACGACGTCGGGCGCGTCGCCGAGGTCGGCAGCGTGCACGTCGTCGAGCAGATGGCGATCGAGCGCTACTCGCACGTCATGCACATGACGTCGCACGTGGTCGGCACGCTGGCACCCGGCAAGACCTGGCTCGATGTCGTCCGCGCGGCGTTCCCCGCCGGCACGCTGTCCGGCGCGCCCAAGATCCGCGCGATGGAGATCATCGACGAGCTCGAGCCCCACCAGCGCGGGATCTACGGTGGTGCGGTCGGCTACGTCAGCTACACCGGCAACCTCGATCTCGCGATCGCGATCCGCACGCTGGTGTCGACCGGCGACACGATCTACGTGCAGGCCGGGGCCGGGTTGGTCGCGGACTCGGTACCGGCCACCGAGTATCGCGAGACGGTGAGCAAGGCACGCGCGGTGTTGCGCGCGGTCGCGATGGCCCGAACGGCGGGACGGCAACCATGACCCACGACGCACGGGCTCGCCCCTTCCGCCGCCGTCACCTGCCCCGATACCGTGCCGTGGGTGAGCCATGAACCTGCTGCTGATCGATAACTACGACTCGTTCACCTGGAACCTCGCGCAGTACCTCGGCGAGCTCGGGGCCGCGGTCACCGTGCGCCGCAACGATGCGATCACGATCGATCAGATCGCGGAGCTGCCCGCCCTCGACGCGATCGTGATCTCTCCGGGACCGTGTACGCCCAACGAGGCCGGGATCTCGATGGCCGTGGTGGAGCGGTTCGCGGGCGAAGTCCCGCTGCTCGGGGTGTGCCTCGGTCACCAGTGCATCGGCCAGGTATTCGGAGGCAAGATCGTGCGAGCACCGCGGATCATGCACGGCAAGACCTCGAAGATCTTCCACGACGAGAAGGGGCTGTTCGGCGGCGTCGAGAACCCGTTCGTCGCGACCCGCTATCACTCGCTCGTGATCGCTCCCGAGACCATGCCCGACACGCTCGAGGTCACCGCGAAGACCTGGGAGGACGAGATCATGGGTGTGCGTTCGCGCTCGCCGGGAGCTCCGGTCGAGGGCGTGCAGTTCCACCCGGAGTCGATCATGACCGCCGCGGGCAAGGCGCTGCTCGCCAACTTCCTCGCGATGGCGAAGCACGACGAGGAGGCGGCGTGAGCGCGGTCGTGTTCGCGATCAACAAGGCGCTCGTGCGCGAGGACCTGTCGCGAGACGAGATGGCGGCGGCGATCGGCCAGATCATGGATGGCGGTGCGACGCCGGCGCAGATCGGCGGCCTGTTGGTCGCGCTACGCGCCAAGGGAGAGTGTATCGACGAGCTGGTCGGTGCCGCGACGGCGATGCGCGAGCGCGCGCTGCCGCTCGCGTGCCCGCGCCTCGAGCGCAGCATCGATACCTGCGGCACCGGCGGTGACGGCGCCGGCACGCTCAACGTGTCGACGCTCGCCGCGATCCTGATCGCGGCGGCGGGTAAACCGGATGGCGTGGTCGTGGCCAAGCACGGCAACCGCGCGCTGTCGTCGAAGTGCGGCTCCGCGGATGTCCTCGAGACGCTCGGCATCGCGATCGATCGCGAGCCCGCCGTCGTCGAGCGCTGCATCGCCGCGGCCGGCATCGGGTTCGCGTTCGCTCCGCGCTTTCATGCGGCCACCCGGCACGCCGGCGGGCCGCGCCGCGAGCTCGGCACCCGCACGATCTTCAACCTGCTCGGGCCGCTCACCAACCCGGCGCGCGTGCGCCACCAGATCGTCGGCGTCTACGACCGCCGGTGGTGCGAGCCGATGGCGGGGGCGCTCGGTGCGCTCGGCGTGCGCCGCGCGGCGGTGGTCCACGGTGATGGCGGCCTCGACGAGATCGCGGTCGCGGGCACCACGCACGCGGCGGTGTTCTCCGGTGGCTCGGTCGTGGCGCTGGCGCTGACGCCGAAGTCGTTCGGGTGCGACGAGCTCGATCCCGTGGGACTCGCCGGTGGCGATGCGGCCCACAACGCCCAGGTGATCCGCGACGTGCTCGCCGGTCATCTGATCGGTCACGGCGAGCCGCACGAAGCGTTCGTGATCGCCGCCGCGATGACCGCCGCGCTCGGTCTGGCCCTGCTCGATCCCTCGGACGACCTCGACGTCGCGACGCTTCCGGCCCGGCTTCCCGCGGAGCTGGCGCGGGCACGCGCGACGCTCGTCGACGGTTCGGCCGCCGCCGTGGTCGATCGTTGGCGCGAGGCCAGTCACGCGTGAGCACGCCGACGATCCTCGAGACCATCCTGGCCGCCAAGCGCGTCGAGCTCGCGGAGGCGAAACAGCAACGATCGCTCGCCGACCTCGAGGCCGCCGCACGCGATGCCGAACCCTCCCGCGGGCTCGCCGCCGCATTGACCAAGCCCGCTGGCGAGCCGGTGCGCGTGCTCGCCGAGATCAAGCGCGCATCTCCGTCGGCCGGCGCGATCCGACCGGACGCGGATCCGGCGGCGATCGCGATCGCATACGCCGCCGCCGGGGCCGCCGCGATCAGCGTGCTGACCGATCGGCAGTTCTTCGACGGCGACCTCGGGTTTCTCGCTGCGTGTCGCGCGGCGGTGCCGGTGCCGCTGCTCCGCAAGGACTTCGTGATCGACCGCTACCAGATCGCCGAAGCACGGGTGGCAGGGGCGGATGGCGTGTTACTGATCGTCGCCGCGCTCGACGACGCTCACCTGCGCGAGCTGCTCGCTGCGGCGTCGGCGTACGGACTCGATGCGCTGGTCGAGGTTCACGACGAGGCCGAGGCCGAGCGCGCGGCGGCCTCGGGTGCTCGTCTGATCGGGGTCAACCACCGCGACCTCCACACGTTCCGGATCGACATGTCGCTGACCGCGCGGATCGCACCGGCGCTCCCGTCGGGAACCGTGATCGTCGGCGAGAGCGGCATCCGCACCGCGACCGACGTGCGCGCTCTCGGGGAGGCCGGCGCACACGCGGTGCTGGTCGGGGAGCACCTGATGCGCGCGCACGATCCGGGCGCCGCGCTACGGGCCCTGCGGGGCGTGGCGTGACCGTCGCGATCAAGATCTGCGGCGTGACGCGTGCCGACGATGCCGTCGCGATCGCGCCGGTCGCCGACTACATCGGGCTCAACCTGTGGCCGCGATCGAAACGCTACGTCACACCCGATCGCGCGGCGGGTCTCGCGGCGACGATCCGCGCCGCCGGTTCGGCAAAGATCGTCGGCGTGTTCGTCGACGCACTTCCGAGCGAGGTCGCGGCGATCGCCGACCAGGTGGGCCTCGACATCGTGCAGCTCCACGGCGACGAGCATCTCGGAGCGATGGCGAGCGCGGTCCGCCGGCCGATCTGGCGTGCCCTCGCCGCGCGACCGGGCATCGAGCTCGCGGGCGGCACGGGGGTCGAGGCGGTGCTCCTCGACACCCCGTCGGTCGGGCGGGGTGGTAGCGGGATCGCGTTCGACTGGTCGATCGCGGAGGCCGCCCGTCGCGACCATCCGACCGTGCGCCTGGTGCTCGCCGGTGGGTTGAATCCCGACAACGTCGCATCGGCGATCTCCGCAGTGGCGCCGTGGGGCGTCGATGTCGCGAGCGGAGTCGAGTCCGCGCCGGGCGTCAAGGACGCTACGCGCGTGGCGGCGTTCGTCGCCGCGGTCCGCGCGGTAAGCTGATCGAGGGTGCAGAACCCACAGCAAATCCAGCGTTACCGCATCGTCCGACTGTTGGGCGCCGGGGGAATGGGCAAGGTGTTCCTCGCCGAGGACCCGGTGCTCGAGCGCCCGGTCGCACTCAAGCTCCTGCACCGGGATCCGCGCGATGCCAGCCTGCGCGACGAGGCCAAGGCACTCGCGGCGCTGCGCCATCCCGGCATCGTCACCGTGTTCGAGATCGGGGAGCACGAGGGCAGCGAGTTCATCGCGATGGAGTACGTGCCGGGGCAGACCCTGCGCGAGCTCCTGACGGCCGGTGCGCCGCGCGAGCGGCTGGTCGCGATCTGCGCCAAGGTCGCCGCCGCGGTGGCCGCGGCCCACGCGGCCGGCATCCTGCACCGCGACATCAAGCCGGAGAACATCCTGGTCGATGGCGACGACGTGAAGGTGCTCGACTTCGGCATCGCGCGGCGGCTCGACACGCCCGCACCGCCGTCGCAGCGTGCGACCGCGACCGAGCTGCTCGCCTCGCTCACCACCACGCTGCCGGTCGCGCTCGGCACCGCCACCGAGGTCAGTGCCGGCACCGATACCGCGTTCGGCACGCCCGCGTACATGCCGCTCGAGGTGATGAGTGGCGAGCCGTGGACCGAGGCGAGCGACGTCTACAGCCTCGGCGTCGTGCTCTACGAGTGCCTGACCGGCGCGCGCCCGTACGCGGGAGCCAACTTGATCGAGTTGATCGCGCAGATGGTCGACGGTGCGGTGCCGGCGATCGACGATCCGCTCGGCGATGTGGTCGCGGCGATGCTCGCACGCGAACCGTCGGCGCGGCCGACCTTGGCCGACGTGGTCACCCGGTTGTCACCGAAGATCCGGCTGCGTACCGCGCCGTCGGCGAACCCGCCGCGCCGCAGTCGGTTGGCGTGGATCGTGGGATCTTCGGTCGTCACTCTCGCGATCGCTGCGATCGTGATCGCGGCGATCGCGATCTCCCGCCACCCGACGAAGGCCGCACCCGCGGTGGCGACCGCACGCGTTCACGCCAAGCTCGCGATCGCCCCGCTCGAGGTCAAGACCTCGCGCTACGGTGTCGAAGGTGTCGCCACACGTGCGCTCGCCGACGCGCTGAGCTCGCGACTGGCGACGGCGGTCGGTGCGGAAATCGAGTGCATCGCGGTCGATTCGACCTCGGCGTCGCGGGCCGCCGAAGCGGGCGCCGACTTCATCCTGCGTGGAACGATCGCGGATGCTGGCGATCGCATGCGAGTGCACGGGGCCGTGGTGCGGACGACAACCGGTGCACGGATCGGCGAGATCGACACCAACACGGGGCCACGGATTGCCGACGTCGTCGACGGGCTCGCGGATGCCGTGCTCGAGAAGCTCGCACCCGCGGCCCACCTCGATCACACGCCGAATCGGATGGCCGCGATGAAGCTCTACGAGGAGGGTAAACGGTCGCTCGATCAGGACGACTTCCGTACAGCGACGACCGTGCTCGAGCAAGCCGTCCACGCCGACCCCGCGTTTTTCCCGGCGTGGTACGCGCTCGCTCTGTCGTCCGGCTGGCAGGAGGCCGACGAGTCGTTCGTGACCGACGCTGCCGAACACGCGGTCGAGCTCGCGCCGACGCCGTTTGCCAAGCGGTTCATGCAGGGCGTGAAGCTGTTCTTCGAGGGCGAATTCCCTGCCGCGCGCGACGCACTCGAGCCGCTGGCGACCAAGCTCGACGATCCCACGTACGGACGCGAGCTGGCCTACTACCTCGGCGAGGCCAACTGGCACGACGGTCGTCTCGATGTCGGGTTCGAGTACCTGAAGCGCGCGTGTGACTCCGACCCCCTACACGAGTTCCTGCCGCCGCGGATCCACGTCGTCGACTACCTGATCGTGCGTCGCGATCCCGATGCCGGTCGTTACATCGGGGGGCGTGACTACGACGCTCTCGAGTTCGCGCTCGGACACTATGCGCGGCTCGCCGAACACGCGCCTGCGGGGATACGCGTGCCGGCGATGTTGGTGCTCGATCGAGAGGTGTCGGCGGAGTCGCTCGACACGGCCTACGGTCACACGATCGACCGCAAAACCATCGACGTCGCGCTCGCGTTGGCGGCTGGTGATCGCGCCAAGGCGAAGCGGGCCTTCGCGGAGGCGTGGGCCCGCCTCACGCGCGCCCCGCTCAAGAGCTCGGCGTACGCGACGGTCGAAAATCTCGGCGAGGTCGTGATCGCGGGCGAGCTGCGCGACGAGACGAATCAACTGATCCGGCTTCTTTCGACATCCCAGCCCTGGCGCGGCCGGCGTGCCTATCGCCGACTCGCGACGCTCGCAGCTGGGATGCAGGGAGACGCGAGTCTGATCGTGCGCGAGGGCGCGACCTATCGCGAGCGCCGCGTCGCCGACGCGATCGCGGCGGAGCTCGCGGGCGATCGCGAGAGCGCGGTCACCACGATGCACGCGATCGTCGCCGATCCTTCGGCGAACTTCGATTATCCCGAGCGCGCGGCACTGCTACGCGAGCTGCTGGCTGTGAAGCGCACCGACGATGCGAAGCAGCTGTGCGAGGACACGGCGCGGCCACCGCGCTTCCGGTTCGCGTTTCTGGTGGTGCGCGGGGCGTGTCGCCGGGCGCACCTGATCCCGTAGCCGATCAGCTCACAGCTGGTGGCGCACGAAGAACTGTCCCTGCATCGCGGCATCGGGCGACGCGTCGAATACCTCGTTCGCGTCGGGCATCGTCCACGTCGTGTCGAGGTGCGCGGGGTCGTAGTCGAAGTTGCCCATCACGTGGGCCCGCAGGTTGGCACCGAAGTAGGTGTGCTTCGCGAGCCGGAGATCGAAGCCGACGCCGAAGAACCCTTCCGGCATCATCTTGGAGTCGCGGATCGTCTGATCTCCGTAGGGCACGCTCACCTTCGTGAGCTCGACGCCGGCACCGAGCTGGACGTATGCGCCGAGTCGCGACAACAGCTCGGTCCGCGCACCGATCGCCGCGGTCGCCAGACCGCTGGTCCGCGCGACCGGGAGATCGTTCTCCGCGCCCTGCGAACGCTGATCGGTCGACGTGTACATGTCGAGCCCGGCCTCGAGGAACAGCGGACCCGTCAGCGAGCGACCGCCGAACACGCCGATGCCGTTCATCGAGCACTCGGTCCACTGGGTCCGCGCGTTGTTGTCGCCCTCCCGGCGGAAGCCGTAGCCTCCGATCCGGACGCCGAGGTCGTAGGTGGGTGCCGAGGCTTTCGCGGTGACCGCTGTAGGGTCCGCGGAGGCGGTGGCGGATAGTAGAAGGAGAGCTCCGATCATCGAGGTGCGCCGCATGGCCTTCGACTTCCAGCACGTCCCGCGCCGTGAAAGTCGGGTTCCAGTCCGTGAACGCGGGGGCATAGGTCGGGCGAAACTGTGGAGTTCGCCGACGCACGTGGTGTGGGTGGTGTGGTGTTCCCGAACAGTTCGGGGATCTACGCGTGGTACGGCGCTTGATGTGGTCTGCCCCGATGACCCGCCTCGCTCGTTCGATCGCCTCCTCGACCCTGTTCCTCGCCCTCGCGATTCCCTCGGCCGCGTCCGCCGACGCGAGTGCGGCACCCAGCGTGTGTGCCTCGTGCGTGGTCGCGCCCGCACCGGCACCCCAGCCGGTCGAGCTCGCGCATCGGTGGAGCGTGGCGGCGCGTGGCGTGTCGCTGACACTCGGCGATCCGTCCAACGACACCTCCAAGACCACCTACGGTGGTGGCGGTCTGTCGGTCGGCTACCGGCTGAACGCACGGTGGGAGCTCCTCGCGTCGTTCGATGCACTCGACGCCCCCGAAGGTCCCGATCTCCACGCGGCGGCGCTCACCGCACGCTTTCACTTCCATCCACTGCATCGTTGGGACTGGTACGCGCTGGCCGGCCTCGGTGCCGTCCACGAGGTGCCGCTCGAAGAAGGCGACCAGATGTCGGTCGACGGACCGACCCGCGGGCAGGTCCACGCCGGGGTCGGTCTGGCGCGCCGGTTCCCTCGGTGGAGCCTCGCGGCCGAGCTGCATGCCGTCGGTGTCGGTCCCGAGAAGCCGTCCGACACCACGAGCGTGATGCGCGAGGCGCCGGGGTCGGCGATGTCGACCGGCGACAAGCTGTCGGGCGGCGAGCTCACCGTGGCCGCATCGTTCTACTTCTAGACCTGACGCCGGCATCGCGTCTGTGATACGCGAGGGCCGATGTCTACCGTCGACGAGATCGCCGCGCTGCCGGAGCCCGTGCGCGGTCGGTTCGGGGACACGTTCGGTGGCCAGTACGTCGCCGAGACGTTGATGCCGGCGATCGCCGAGCTCGAGGCGGCGTGGCGTGCGGCCCGCGCCGATCCGGAGTACTGGGCGGAGGTCGACGCGCTGCTCACCGACTACGTCGGGCGCCCGTCGCTTCTGTATCGCGCGCGGCGGCTGTCGGAGGCGAGCGGCGCGGACGTCTACTTGAAGCGCGAGGATCTCAATCACACCGGCGCGCACAAGATCAACAACTGCATCGGTCAGGCGGTGCTCGCGCGGCGGATGGGCAAGCCGCGCTTGATCGCCGAGACCGGTGCCGGTCAGCACGGTGTGGCGACGGCCACCGTCGCGGCGTTGTTCGGGCTGTCGTGCGACATCTACATGGGCGCCGAGGACGTGGTGCGGCAGGCGCTCAACGTCGAGCGGATGAAGTTGCTCGGCGCGACCGTCCACGCGGTCGACAGCGGTACGCGCACGCTCAAGGATGCGATGAACGAGGCGCTGCGTGACTGGGTCACCAACGTCGAGAACACGTTCTATCTGATCGGGTCGGTCGCCGGCCCGCATCCGTATCCGTGGATGGTGCGCGACCTCCAGTCGGTGATCGGTCGAGAGGCACGCGCGCAGATTCTCGCGGCGACCGGCGCGTTGCCCGCCGCGTGCGTGGCGTGCGTCGGCGGTGGCTCGAACGCGGCGGGGCTGTTCGCGTCGTTCGTCGGCGATGCCGGCGTCGCGCTGTTCGGAGTCGAGGCGGCCGGGGAGGGCATCGCGACCGGCCGTCACGCGGCGACGCTGTCGGCCGGCCGGGTCGGCGTGCTGCACGGAAGCAAGAGCTACGTGCTGGTCGATCCGGGCGGACAGATCGCGCACGCGCACTCGATCAGCGCCGGGCTCGACTATCCGGGCGTCGGTCCCGAGCACGCGGCGTGGAAACAATCCGGCCGCGTGCGCTACCTGGCGCGCACCGACGCCGAGGCGCTGGCGGCGCTCGCCCAGCTGGCACGCACCGAGGGCATCCTGTGCGCGCTCGAGACGGCGCACGCGGTGGCCGCGCTCGACGAGGTCGCGCGCGAGGTCGCGGGTCGCGGACCGATCATCGTCGGGTTGTCGGGCCGCGGCGACAAGGACATGACCAGTATCGCGAACGCGATGGGGAGCTCCTCGTGAGTCGGCTCCGCGCGGCGTTCGACACCGCGGCGGCCGAGCAGCGTGCCGCCCTGGTCGCATACCTGACGTTCGGCGATCCCGATCCGGCGACGTCGATCGAGGTCGTGGCGGCCGCGTGCGCTGCCGGCGCGGACGCGATCGAGCTCGGCGTGCCGTTCTCGGATCCGTCGGCCGACGGACCTTCGATCCAGCGTGCGATGGAGCGCGCGCTCGGTGCGGGCGCCACGCTCGACGGCGCGCTCGATGCCGTCTCCGAGCTCCGACGTCGCGGTATCACCACGCCGGTCGTCCTGTTCGGCTACTACAACCCGATCTTCACGCTCGGTCTCGACACCTTCGCGACGCGTGCGGCAGACGTCGGAATCGACGCGGTGCTCACCGTCGATCTCCCGATCGACGAGCTCGCCGAGCTCGCCACGCCACTCGCCGCACGCGGCGTGGCGGTGATCCCGCTGGTCGCGCCGACCTCGACACCCGAGCGGATCGCGCGCCTCGGGGCGCTCGACGCGCCGTTCGTCTACTACATCTCGCTCACCGGCGTCACGGGTGCGAAGAGTCAGGCGGCCATCGATCCGGCGCGCGTCGCCGCGATCCGCGAGGCTGCCCACGCGCCGATCGCGGTCGGGTTCGGGATCCGCACGCCTGCCGACGCCGCACGCGTGGCCGCAGTGGCCGATGGCGTCGTCGTCGGAAGCGCGCTGGTCGAACGCGTCGCGGCCGGTACCGCACGGGGCGCGCCGGTGCGCGTCGCCGAGCTGGTGTCCGCGCTCGTGAAGGCCACGCGGCGCGCGTAGCGCGATCTGCCCAGCTCAAGGGTGGCAAGGTCGTCGAGATCACGAGCTACGGCAACTCGATGGAGATGTCGCCGGCCAAGTAGCGGCTTGGTCGCTCGACTTCGCTTCCGCGAGCGACCTCGGCGAGCGCTCGCTCGCGAAGTCTAGTTCGCGGGGACCTTGCTACAGAACGGGTCCTCGTCGAACCCGGTCTCGGCGGTCATCGGACCGGTGCCGCCGTACGTCACGCGGAGCGCGGTCGTCAGCGTGCGGCCCGTCGCGATCTCGCCGAGCGCGTCGGCGCCCTCGGTCGGCGTGCGGTCGTAGGTCGCGTAGTCGACGCGATACAGGCCGAAGTGCGGGCCGAACCCTTCGGCCCATTCGAAGTTGTCGGTCAGGCTCCAGTGGTAGTAGCCGCGGACGTCGGCGCCAGCCTCGCGCGCGCGCTCGATCGACTCGAGGTTGCGCACGATGTTCTCGGCCCGTCGGGTGCCGACGTCGGTCGAGATGCCAGCCTCGGTGACCACCAGCGGCAGATCCGGATAGCGCTCGGAGAACTGCTGGATCACGTCACCGATACCGTCGGTGTAGCCCTCGTAGCCCATCCGCGGCACGCAGTACGTCGGATCCGGCGCCGGGAGGCACGAGCCGAGATCGAACCCGCCGAAGCACGGGGTCGCGTCGATCAGCGGGAACAGTGCGCTCGCGCCCGTCACGCCGGCACGGAAGTAGTACTGCAGGCCGAGCCAGTCGAGCGTGCCGAGCCACTCGGGGTGGTCCTCGTCGCTGGTGCCGTCGAGGTTCGAGTCGAACGTACCGTTCACGAGCGAGTCGACGAACACGTAGTGGAACGCGTAGACCAGCCGATCGCGCGCGGCGATGTCGTCGGGGTTGTTCGAGGGCTGGTTCTGCCGCGACGGCTCCCAGTCGGCGACCGACATCGACAGTCCGATCGCCGCGGCCACGCCGTCGCCGTCGGCGTCGATCGTGTCGTTGTCGCGGATCGCCTTGGCCATCGCGGCATGCGCGGCGATGTAGTCGCGCACGACCGGGACGAACTTCCCGGCGAGGTCGTCGAGCGCGAACTTGCCGGGCGGGAACTGTCCGACCGCGTACGACGCGAGCAGGTAGTTCATCGGTTCGTTGACCGTGCCCCAGTCGTCGACCAGCCCGCCGAAGCGCTGCGCGAGCAGGGCGGCGTGCTCCGCCATCTCGTCGATCACCTGCTGGGCGCCCGGCGAGCCGAGGCCGCACAGGTTGGTGTCGCTCGGGCCCGCCGTGCACTCGGGGTCGCGCGGATCGGCGATCCACACGGGGTTGGAGAAGTGATGGATCGTGACCACCGGCCGGATCCCGGCATCGCGCATCGCCTCGAGCTGCTGCTGGTAGTGGGCGAGGGCGGTCTCGTCGATCTGGTCGCGCACCGGCTCGACGCGCGCCCACTCGATCGAGAACCGGTAGCTGTCGAGCCCGAGGTCCTTCACGAGCTGGAGGTCGTCGAGCACCCGGGTGTAGCCCTGCGTGGCATCCCCGACGAACGTGCCCTTGCCGAGCCCGCCGTCGGCCGTCGGCTCGGTCCACAGATACCAGTCGGTCGCCGTGTTCATGTCCTCGATCTGGGTCGCGGCCGACGCCGCGCCGAACCGGAACGAGCCCCGGCCGGCCTCGCCGACGAGAGGCCCCGGGGCGCCGTACTCGATCGGCTCGGGGGTACCGCTTCCGCAGGCAGCCAGGATCAGGACGAGAGCAGGCCCGGCGAGTCTCACGGCCGCATCGTGCCGGATCTGGCGCGGCTTGACACTCGAGATCTGGTTTCTATACTGCCCCGCTTCTCGACGAAAACGCCCGATGTCCAAGCCCGGTCCCTACATTCTCCACCTCCGCGATCTCCCGGCCTCGCGCAAGCTCGAGGTCCCCGCGGCACGGGTCGAGGAGTGGCTGCGCGGTCACCCGATGCGCGATGCGCTCGGAGCGCCGGCCGACGATCCCGAGGCGGGCGAGGGCACGGCCGAGCTCGAGCTCTACGCCGACGGGGAGCACGTGTTCGCGGTGGGCAGCTTCCGCGGCAAGATGACCGTCGCGTGCAGCCGCTGCATCGGGCCGGTCGTGATCGGGATCGACGAGAAGATCCGGGTGACCTTCATGCCGGCGCACGAGCTGCCGGACGAAACCGGCGAGGGCGAGGACGATGGCACCGAGGTCGCCAAGGAAGACCTCGACCTGTTCCCCTACGAGGGCGACTCGATCGACCTCGAGCCCCTGCTCCGGGAGCAGTTCGTACTCTCGATCCCGTTCGCGCCGCTGTGCAAAGAGGCCTGCCTGGGGCTGTGCGCCCAGTGCGGGACCGACCTGAATACAGGTACCTGCAGCTGCGAGGCCCCCATCGATCCTCGTCTCGCCGCACTCAAGGGCTTGAAACTCCCGTCGTGATCGGGCAAAAAGCCTTCCCTCCCCGAAGTTCGGAAGAAGATTCGTCATGGCACTGCAGAAGAAGCGACGCGGAAACTCTCGTACGGCGCAGCAACGCTCGGCGTGGATGCGCAAGTCGGGAATGAACCGCCCGATGGTCCAGGCTTGCCCGAACTGCGGCGCCCCGCGCGTCCCGCACCGCGTGTGCATGAGCTGCGGCTCGTACCGCGGCGAGACCGTGGTCGCCAAGCAGGCCACCGAGGAGTAGTCGTACCGCGCGCGCTGCGCGGAGCATGACCCATGCGAGTCGTCATCGACGCCATGGGCTCCGATCGCGCGCCCCAACCCGAGGTCGCCGGTGCGCTGCACGCGCTGCGTGCGCACCCCGATCTCCACCTCGAGCTCGTCGGCGATCGGTCGCGACTCGAGGCCGAGCTCGCCGGGTCGCCACCCGACCGGCTCACGCTGGTCCACGCCTCCGAGGTCGTCACCATGGACGACCACCCGGCGCAGGCATTCCGGGCCAAGCCCGACTCGTCGATGCGCGTCGCGATCGGACGCGTCGCCGAGGATCATGCCGACGCGGTGATCTCCGCCGGCAACAGCGGGGCGATGCTCGCGTGCGCCGTGTTCGGTCTCGGTCGGCTCGCGGGCATCGAGCGACCCGCGATCGTGACCGTGCTCCCCACACCGAACGGTCCGCTCGTCCTGTGCGACGCCGGCGCCAACACCGAGCCCAAGCCCACCCAGCTCGCGCAGTTCGGCCGGCTCGCCGCCGCCTACGATCGCGTCGTCCACGGTCGCGAACGCCCGCGCGTCGGCCTGCTGTCCAACGGCGCCGAGCCCGGCAAGGGCACGCGCCTCACGCGAGAGGCCCACGATCTCCTCGCCGCCGTGCCCGACCTCCGCTTCGTCGGCTACGTCGAGGGCAGCGACATCTTCCGCGGTGTCGTCGACGTGATCGCCACCGACGGCTTCACCGGCAACGTCGTGCTCAAGACCTGCGAGGGTATCGCCGAGGGCATGTTCGGCCTCGTGCGCGCCGAGCTCGAGCGCACGCCGCTCGATCGCCTCGGCTCGTCGCTCGTCGCGCCCGCGCTCGACACCGTCGCGAAGAAGATCGACTACACCGAGATCGGTGGCGCGCTCCTCGCGGGCGTCACCCGACCCGTCGTGATCGCGCACGGCCGCTCCAACGCCAACGCGATCGCGTCCGCGATCCGCGCCGCCGCCGAGTTCGCGCGCCACGACCTGCCATCGGCGCTCGCAGCCGCGCTGGCGTAAGTCACCGCGTACCCACGAGAACATCGGACGCAACCGCCAGCGGTGTCGGCCGAAGGCACTGGGGATGTGCATTCCTGACAAGTCGCACGCGAAACAGAGCTCGAAAGCCGCGATAACCGCCTCTTCGCACCGTTGCCCAAACCGAAGCGCCACGCGCTCCAGACACCGCGAAGCCACGCGTG
Source organism: uncultured delta proteobacterium (assembly GCA_963772655.1). Lineage (GTDB taxonomy): Bacteria > Myxococcota_A > Polyangia > Haliangiales > Haliangiaceae > JABFXX01. Next base: position 1,144,909 of record CAVYYE010000002.1, on the reverse strand, counting down.
CAGCAACGTTCTTGATTCGAGACGCAGCTCGGAAGGCCGGCGTCGCGTTGCTCGATCACGTCCCAACCGTGCAGCGTCGGTCATGCAAGCTGCGGACGCCACGATCCGTGCTTTCGACGAAGCGAGCCGGGTTGCCGATCGTTTTCGGATCCAGTGGACGGCGATCGCGCCCGATCTGGCCAACGGGATTCTTGCAGCGGACCGGCTCGGCGAAGCACTGCGTACACAGGGGTCTCGCAGCGTGAGACCAGGAACTCGACGTTGCGCTGCGCCGTCTTCGCCCACACATCCCAGACGAGACGTGGAGCATGTCGCCGTCGTCCAGGTTGCTTCGAGTCCAGCGGCCGTGCCGAGTGTGTCGAGCAAGGAGCACGTCGAGTTGCGCGCACTCTCTTGCGACTCGCACGTCAGCAGATCGCCCGTTTCATCCAACGTGCACCGTGGCGCGACGCCCAGAACCACGTCCGAGCGATGGATACGTTGTGTGCCCCCATCCAGCATCACGTCGTCGCAGCCGACAAGGCTGCGGAAACCGTGCCACGCGCGAAGCGGGTCGTGTTGACGGAGACGTGCTCGCAGCTCTCGACGGATCTCGGAAGACTTGCTCAACAGCTCTCGATGAAGCCAAATTGCCGTCCGCGGCTCCTTGCGTCGATGTTCGATGCCGAGAACTCGCTGCGTCGCACGCTCGCTTCCGGGACTCCCTTCACCTGGGAGAGGACAGCATCCCTGGTGTCCTCGAGATCGGTGTCGACGTCGATCCCGACCCGAAGGCAATGAAGACCAAGCTCAAGTACCTGGTGCTGCGCGATGGAGAGGCGGCGGCCGTCAAGCACTTCAAGGAGAGGAAGATGCTGGTGAGCAAGACGGGGCTGAATCGCCAATACCATTTCTACTTCGGCTTACTCGGGGAAGGACGGTACGCGAACAGCGCGTACGCGAAGCATCCCGAGCTCGCCACGACGGCGGTCAAGATCGGAGTGGGAGCCAAGAAGGGGCTGCAACCCGACACACTCAGTCGCGACGAGCTGCGCGTCCTCAAGATCTATGCGCTGAAGCAGCGGGTTAGCTCGATGCGTGTGTTCGAAGCGGACGAGTTGGGCACGGTCGATGCGATCCCCGACCCGTCGCGATCAAGGTCGCCATCGATCTCCTGAACCACCTGCGGGGGCTGACGACCGAGGACCTGGAGTAGCGATGGACCACCTAGTGCTCGTGCTACTTGCGCTCGCGGCGCTACCGGCGTGTGGACGCGACCCCGAGGTGCACGTGATCGCGCACCACCCAACATTCGGGATCGACCTGGAGATGAACGTGTGCGCCACACCGATGGAGACGGACGTGTTTGCCGGCGGGCCCTCGCGCGAGGACTCGGGTTCATGAGGTTCGAGCACGAGCACTGCTCGTTCCGTTCGGTCGTGGCACGCGGCACGGGCGTGTTGCCGATCGTGCTGCAGATGGAAGGTGCGTTCCCGGGCGCGGGGATCTGTGGCGTGCGGCCCGTCGGACCCGGGCGTGTCGATGCGCCGCTGCCGTTCGGAAGCATCGTGCGGCAGCTGGATCCGTTCGTCGGTGACCGTATCTTCGACGAGACCCGGATCTCGAACAACGAACCCGCGATCGCATTCGCGACGCAAATCGACGGAATCGACGTCTGGTTCGCGCAGCTCGGCACGCCCGAGGGCGTGATCGCCGAGCTCGACATCGACGGTTGTGGATCCGCTTCCACGCACGCCATCGAGGGCACGACACTGTCCCCACGGATCGAGACGGGATGGCCGCGCCAGTCGAGGGCCAGTCCGTGAGCCGCGCCGGCATCGTGTTTCTCTTGGCGATCGGCACGACTGCTTGCGGCGTGCCCGAGGCCCACTCGATCGGCGAGGCATCCAACATCCTTCGCTCCATCGGCGCTGATGTCTGCATGTTCGGACTGGCGGACCAGACCACCATGGTCGACGCCGTACGCGGTGACTCGAGGTTCGACACGTTCGAACGGGGACACTGCGCCATGCGATCAGGGCCCCCCGACACCCCATCGCAGGTAACGTCCGGATCGAGCTCCAAACCAACTTCCACGGGTTTCCGGCGACCGCCTGTGGTCTCGTCGTGAGGGCGGACATCGACACGCCGCTACCCTTCAAGGACCTCATCGAGCAACTCGATCCCGACGTCGCGCGTCGGATCCTCTCTGCCACCCACGTCTCGAACATCGAACCCGCATTCGCGATCGCGACGTCCGTGGACGGGATCGAGTATGGCTCTCACAGATGAGCACGTCGTCGGGGATCTCCGTCCCAGCTCGAGATCGACGGCTGCGAGGTGCATCGCCAGCATTTGGCAACGGGGCTACCGCTCGACTTTCGATCGGCGACACACGAACGAGAATCCACGTGTCGGGGGTTCGGGGTGAGGTCGCCAAGGCTGGTCACAGTATCTGGCTGCGAGATCCCGAGTGGCGAACGGGACCTCCATCGCTCATGCGACTCGATGCGGCGACGCTCACCCCCATCGTTTCCCCAACGCCGTTGCGCACGTGGAGGATCCCGTGACCTGCTGGTCCGTGCAGCTCGCCTCGAGGGAGGAGCGCACCAGGTTGCATCCGGCGTGCTCCAGCGCGGCCGCGATGGTCCACGCTGACAGTCTTCAGGTCCGATCGCAGATCTGCTCGAGGGCGTGCCGCAGCTGCGGGTCGAGCCGCGCGTGCTCGACGAGCCCGTCGAGCAGCGCGGCCATCGACAGGTTCATCAGATCGGTGCGCAGTCGCGCGAGGTCGGACTCGGCGCGTTGCTGCTCCTTCTGCAGGTGAGCCAGCGCGACGGCCACCGCGTGCTTGCAGAACTGACGGGTGACCCCGATCGGGCACGAGCACTCGAACGCGAGACCGTCGTCGCGAACCCAGATCCGGATCTCGTACGGCACGCGGCCGGCTTCCTGCGGCTGGACGATGCCGCAGAGTTGTCCGGTTGCCGATTCGACACCGAGCACGCGGCCGCGCTCGAAGCATTGCTCGCCGCGCTCGAAGGTCTTGCCACCGACGATCATCGCGATGGTGTCGCGATGGAGGATGTTTGCGATTCCGCCGACCACCACGCCCGTAGCTTATGCCGAGCGCGGTCAGAACTTGTAGATCGCGACGTAGCGGAACGCGAGCGTCAGATTGTTCGCGCGCAGGCCGACGAACGTGTTGCCCTGCGAGGGCGTCGAGCCCGTCTGGAGGTGAGGGTTGCCGTTGCTGGGGATCAGGCAGCGTTGCATCTGCTCGTCCATCACGAGCCGCATGCGATAGCTCCCGGTGGCCACGGGCGGATCGGTCAGATCGGTCGACAGCGAGGTGAGGTTCGGGTTGTCGAGCACGAACAGCTCGCGGTCCGGCGCGGGCGGCTGGTTGTCGAACCGTATCCCGCAACCGACGAACTGTTTGATGTCCGACAACGCGTCGGCGAGCACGGTGACGAACTGCAGCCCGTTGTTGCCGTTCGCCGACGCGAGCACGTCGAACGCGGTGTCGATCGCGTGATGCGTCGCGCCGGTGTCGCGGATCAGGATGTGAGTATCGCCGGTGGTCAAGGTCAGGACGTCGTTGTCGATCACGTAGTCGTTCGCGTTGCCGGCGCCCTTGAGCGTCCACCCGGCGGGCAGGTTGCCGGTCCCCGTGAACGGCTCGAACACGACGAGCTCGTCGCCGCTCATCATCGGGTGCGGATCGCAGGCATCCGCGATGCCGTCGCCGTCGCTGTCGGCGGTCGCGTTCGGCACCTGCGGGCACGGATCGCAGGCGTCGCCGACGTCATCTCGATCCTCGTCGTGCTGGTCGGCGTTGGCGATCGCCGGGCAGTTGTCCACGTCATCGGCGATGCCATCGGAGTCGCCGTCGTTGTCGGGAGTGTCGGTTCCGGAATCGGATCCGGCGCTGGGACCATCACCGGGCGTCGCGCCGGGAGCGTGGTAGCTGCAGGCCGGTGCGAGCACCAGCACGAGTCCGGCAGCGAACCGCCACACCATGTCACCCATCGTACGCCCGGCGCCTCGGATCGTGCGGGGTTAGTTGCGCGCGTGGTCCTGGAACCACGCGAACGCGGTGGGCGCGAAGCTGGCGTCGAGCACGGGGATGTGACCGGAGCCCTCCATCGTCCACAGCTCGATGCCGGAACCGGCCGGACACCCGCCGAGCGTCTCGCCATGCGTCTCGGCGCCGGCGATCGAGGTATCGAGGTCGTAGTCCATGGTCGCCGTGCGGGTGGTGCCGCAACCATCGTGATCGGCCCATTGGTCGACGCTACCGACCGCCCCCAGGCCACCGAGACCGCCGTCGTAGGGAACGGTGGTGTCGGCGCTACCGTGGAGGTGCAGCACGCTGACCGGCTGGCTCGGCTGGCAGGCAGCCGGTGTCGACGATGCTTCGCCGGCGAGCACGCCGATCGCCGCGATCACGTCGGCTCGCTCGCACGCCATGCGATAGGCCATGTAGCCACCGTTGGAGTGGCCGATCACGTAGACGCGCCCGGGGTCGACCGGCCACGCGGCGGAGATGTCATCGATCAGGCCGCCGATGTAGCCGACGTCGTCGGGGTTGGTGTGGTCGAAGTCGCAACAGTTGGCGTCGGCATTCCAGAACTGCTTGCCGCCGCTGTCGACGTTGCCGTCGGGTGCGATCACCAGCGCGTCCCCGGCGTTGACGAGCGGTTGCATCCCGAAATACGAGAACTGCACGAAGCCGTTGGCGCCGTAGCCGTGGAGGACGACGATCAGCGGGTACTGCTTGCCGTCCTCGAGCGTGCCCGGCACCTCGAGATCGGCAGGGCGATCGCCGCCGAACACGGTGGGGCGGGGGCCATCCGGCATGTCGGTGCCACCGCCACAGGCGACGGCGAACACGAGGGTCGCGGTGAGGAGCTTCGGAATCACGCGCGCAGTCTACACGCGAACCCGATCGGCGCCGCCTGCAGTAGCATCGCGGGGTGACGACTGCCGCACGGGGAACGAAGCGTGGTTCGACCAAACGCACGGCGACGCGCAAGCCGGCGAAACGCCCGAGCAAGGCCGCCCCGTTCGGCCCCTCGAGCATGCAGCCCGCGAAACGCACACCGGCAAGACGCGCCCCCGCGAAGCGCACGCCCGAGAAACGCACGCCGGGGAAGCGCACGCCCAAGCGCGTCGCGTTCGATCTCGCACGTGATCCGGATCTGGAAGCGGCGGTGATCTCCGCGCCGCTCGATCCGGTGCCGCGCATGGTCTACGCCGACTGGATCCAGCAGGCCGGCGATCCGCGTGGCGAGTGGATGGCCATGGCGGCGGCGATCGAGCGGGATCCCTCCAACGTCGTGCTGCGTTCGCTCGCGGTCGAGTTCCTCGGCGACCACGACGACCTGCTACTCGGCCACGGACGCCGGTTCCTCCCGGGCGGCTGGATCGGTTGGCGCGGCGGGTTCGTCGACGAGCTCCGGCTGCAGCCGCTGCGGAACATGCGCGATCCGGCAGGCGCTCTCGCGTCACTCCTCGCGCATCCGAGCAGTCGGTTCGTGCGCACGATCGCGCTCGGCGACTTCCCGCGGCTCCAGGACATGATCGACGTGGTGACGCGAGCGGCGCCACCGCTGCTCGACACCGTGGTCGTGATCGACGACGTCGGTGGTTCTCGCACGGTGGACATCGACGCGCTGGTGGCCCTGCCGACGGTGCGCCGGCTCGGGATCGGCAGCGTGGGGATCGCCGGGACGTTGCCCGACCTCGAGGAGCTGGCGTTCCGGTTCGCCGGCGGCGAATCGTGCGCGCAGTGGCTGGTGCGAGGAGACGCCCCGAACATCCGGAGCCTGACGATCGAATGCGCCGGGTTCTGGAAAGACGACGCGATCGAGGCGGTGCTGCGCGCGCTGCCACGCTTGCCGCGACTCTCGCGGTTGCGACTGCTCCACCTGCGCGAGCCCGATCGAATGGTCGAGCACCTGCACGCGATCACCGGGCGCCTCGAGCTTCTCGACCTGTCGTATTCGAGGCTCTCGGACGCGGGCGTCGAGAGACTGGAGGGATCCGACTTGCACGTGATCGCCCGCGCGACCCAGCTGTCGGCCGCCGGCGCCGAGAGACTCGGGCGACGCGTGGCCTCGGTGTCGTGGTCGCAAGGACGCGGGGCGATGAGCTTCGACTCGGGCGAGCACGGCTGGCTCGATCACGTCCTCGCCCGCGAAGGACGCGACGGTCTCGCGCTGATCCCCGGCATCGGTCGCGAGGTGTTCAACATCGGGACGCGCCTCAGCATCGGCGGCGATGCCAAGCGCGCGGTACCGCTGCTCGACGCGTCGCTGACGTTCCCGAACGCGCAGGTCAAGACGTGGGCGTGGGCGAACGCCGCGATCGCGCACGAGCGCCTGCTCGAGCTCGACGACGCCGAGTTGATCGCGCGCGAAGGCCTGTTGCGCACGCCGAAGGAGCCCAACCTCTACGCGATCATCGTCGACGCGTTGCGCCGGATGCGTCGCTACGATCGCGCCCGCGCGGTGCTGCCGAAAGCGCTCGCGTCGATCACGGCACGCAAGGGATCGGGCGCGCACGTCGGTGGGCCGGTCGCGTGTCTCGCGGACTGCCTGCTGACGCTCGAACAGCTCGGCGAGCACGGTGAGGTGCTCGCGGTCGCGAAGCGGCACGCGGCGGTGGTCGCGCAGCGCTCGCAGATCCACGCGATCCTGGCGATGGCGCACGCGGCGCTCGGCGACGTCGAGGCCGCGCGGGCCGCACTCGCGCGGGCGAAGTCCAAGGAGGTCCCCGGTCTGGGGGCGCACGCACGCACGGTGGTCGCGTTGGCGGGCACGCGTCCGGACCGACGACGGGCGCTCACGCATCTCGCGACGGCGAAGCGCGAGGGCTATCCCGAGTGGCACTGGATCCCGCACGATCCCAACCTCGCCAAGCTCGCGGATGTCCCGGAGTTTCAGGCACTGATCGCGACCTAGCTGCCGACGCGGATTCGGCCCATCGGCGGTTCCCTCGCTCGCCAAAGCGTGCGAAACCCCGCACCCATGAAGACGGCGCTGCTGTTTCCGGGCCAGGGCTCGCAGAAGGTCGGCATGGGCCGCGCCCTCGCGGACGCGTACCCGGTGGCGAAGCAAACCTTCGAGGAAGCCGACGACGTGCTCGGGTTCTCGCTGTCGAAGCTGTGTTTCGAGGGTCCGACGGAGGAGCTGACGCTCACCAAGCACACGCAGCCGGCGATCCTGACCACGTCGATCGCGGTGTTCCGCGTGCTCGCCGATCGGTTGTCGTTCGATGTCGTGGCCGGGCACTCGCTCGGCGAGTGGAGCGCGCTGGTCGCGGCCGGCGCCCTGGCGTTGCGCGACGCGGTCCGGCTCACGCACCTGCGTGGCACGTACATGCAGGAGGCGGTGCCCGTCGGGCAGGGCGCGATGGCGGCGCTGCTCGGTCTCGACCTCGCGGCGACCAGGGCGGTCTGCGAGAAGGTGTCGCAACCGGGCGAGCCCGTCGAGCCGGCCAACCTCAACGGCGGTGGGCAGATCGTGATCAGCGGTCACGCGGCAGCGGTCGAGCGAGCGCTCCCCGAGGCCAAGGCGGCGGGTGCCAAGCGCGCGGTCAAGCTGGCGGTGAGCGCTCCCTTCCATTGTTCGCTGATGAAGCCGGCGGCCGATCGGCTCGCCGAGGCCCTGGCGTCGATCACGATCGACGCGCCGAAGGTGCCGGTGGTCGCCAACGTGACGGCGGAGCCGAACACCGACGCCGCGCGCGTCAAGGATCTGCTGGTCTCGCAGGTCACTGCACCCGTGCGGTGGGAGGAGTCGATCCAGACCATGGCCAAGCTCGGCGTGACGACCGCGTACGAGCTCGGCGCGGGCGCCGTCCTCAAGGGCCTCGTGAAGCGGATCGCGGATTCGATCACCGTCACGTCGATCGGCGAGCCCGCCGACGTCGAGGCGTTCACCAACGTGCAAGGGAGCTAGTCATGGCGATCACGGATAAGGCACTGTCGGGCAAGGTCGCGCTGGTCACGGGGGCATCGCAGGGCATCGGCCGCGCGATCGCACTCGCGCTCGGCAAGCGCGGGGCGACGGTCATCGTCAACTTCCTCCCCGACGCCGACGGCTCGACCCGCGAGCAGGACGCCAAGAATGTTGCGGCGGAGGTCACGGCCGCGGGCGGCAAGGGCGCGATCGCCGGATTCGACGTGTCGAGCGGACCGGCCGTGACCGATGCGATCAAGGCGATCGGCAGCGAGCACAAGCAGCTCGACATCCTGGTCAACAACGCCGGGATCGCGATCAACGGCCTGCTCATGCGGTTCACCGACGAGCAGTGGGCCAAGACGCTGCAGGTCAACCTGAACGGTGCGTTCTACACCACGCGAGCGGCGGCCACCCTGCTGCTGAAGTCCAAGCAGAACGGTCGCATCATCAACATCTCGTCGGTGGTTGGCGAGATGGGCAACGGCGGCCAGGCGGCCTATGCGGCCTCGAAGGCCGGTGTCCTCGGGCTCACGATGACGACCGCCCGCGAGCTGGCCTCCCGTGGCGTCACCTGCAACGCGATCGCCCCCGGCTATATCGAGACCGCGATGACCGCGGATCACCTGCCGGAAGCAGCGCGTCAGAAGCTCCTCGAGGGCATTCCGCTCGGCCGGATCGGCCAGGACGAGGACATCGGCAACGCCGCGGCCTTCCTGGCCGGCCCCGAGGCCGCCTACATCACCGGTCAGGTGATCCGAGTCAACGGTGGGTTGTTGATGTAAGTCCCGTTCTGGACTATGAACGCGCCGCGGAGTTCCGAGAACGGTCGGCCCGCAAAGAACAAGGAAGAGCTCATGTCCCCCGACGAGATCGAGAGCAAGGTCAAGGAAATCATCTGCAATCAGCTCGAGGTGTCCCCCGAGCAGCTCAAGCCCGAGGCGTCGTTCATCGACGACCTGAAGGCGGATTCGCTCGCCGTGGTCGAGCTCGTGCTCGCATTCGAGCAGGAGTTCAAGATCACGATCCCGGAAGAGGACACCGAGCAGATCAAGACCGTCAAGGACGCGACCAACTACATCAAGTCCCACGCGAAGTAAGCGCGGGTTCACGGATCCGCCGCCGGGTCGTCACGACGGGCGGCGGTATCCGAGCTAAGGAGTCAGCATGCACCGCCGCGTCGCGATCACCGGTATCGGCCTCGTCACTCCCATCGGGAACGACCTCGAGTCCACGTGGTCGGCGCTGTTGGCGGGTAAGAACGGTGCCGGCCCCACGACCCAGTTCGACATCACCAACTTCGCCACCAAGTTCGCTTGCGAGGTGAAGGGGTGGGGATCCGTCGAAGTGGTTCGACAAGCGCGAGCTTCGCCACCTCGATCGGTTCCTGCAGTTCGGTGTCGCCGCCGCGATGATGGCGGTCGACGACGCCGGGTTCACCGATGGCAAGGTCCCCGCGGGGGCCGAGCATCGCTGGGGCTCGTACATCGGTGCGGGACTCGGGGGTGTGCGGACGATCGAGGACACCTATGCCGCGCAGGCCGCCAAGGGTCCGCGCCACGGGTTCTCGCCGTACTTCGTCACCGACATCATCATCAACGAGCTGCCCGGCATGGTGTCGATCCGGACCGGCGCGACCGGCCCGAATCTCTCGCACGTGTCGGCATGCTCGACCGGTGCGCACTCGATCGGTGAGGGCATGCGCGCGATCCGCCACGGCTATGCCGACGGCATGATCTGCGGCGGGGCCGAGGCCACGATCTCGATCCTCGGGGTCGGTGGCTTCAACGCGATGCGCGCGATGTCGACCCGCAACGACGCCCCCGAGAAGGCGAGTCGCCCGTTCGACAAGAATCGCGACGGCTTCGTCATCGGTGAGGGCTCCGGCATCGTGGTGCTCGAGGAGCTCGAGGCCGCGAAGAAACGCGGTGCGCGGATCTACGCCGAGCTGGTCGGCTACGGCTCCAACAGCGACGCTCACCACGTCGCCGCCCCGGCGCCCGAGCACAAGGGCGCGCAGGCCTGCTTCCGGATCGCGCTCGACGACGCCAAGCTCGACCCGACGGCGATCGGCTACATCAACGCGCACGGCACCTCGACCGAGCTCAACGACAAGAACGAGACGATCGCGGTCAAGAAGGTGTTCGGCGATCACGCGCGCAAGCTCGCGATGTCGTCGACCAAGTCGATGACGGGTCACACGCTCGGCGCGGCAGGCGGCATCGAGGCCGCGATCACCGCGCTCGCGATGGCGCGCGGCGTGTTGCCGCCGACCACCAACTACGAGACGCCGGACCCGGAGTGCGATCTCGACTACGTGCCCAACCAGGCGCGCGAGCTCCGGGTCGATGCCGCGATGTCGAACAGCTTCGGCTTCGGCGGCACCAACGCAGCGCTCGTGATGACGCGCTACAAGGGCGACTAGTGCGGACCGAGCGAGGCCCGGTAGGGCAACCGAAGGTTGCCGTAGCGGATCAGCGGAGCGAGGGACGCACGGAAGGAAACGTCTAGGGGCTGGCCCGAAGGGACAGCCACTAGCCCGACACGCACATGCGCTGCCCGTTCTGCGCGACGTTCGAGGACAAGGTCATCGAGACCCGGGTGTCGAAGGACGGCTCGGAGATCCGGCGGCGTCGCGAGTGCGAGGGCTGCACGCGTCGCTACACCACCTACGAGCGCATCGAGGAGTCGATGCCGATGGTGATCAAGTGCGACAACCGGCGCGAGCCGTTCGACCGCGCGAAGATCGAGCACGGCGTGCAGGCGGCGGTCGCCAAGTGCTCGGTGTCGCGCGACCAGGTCGCGGCGCTCGCCTTCGAGGTCGAGCGCGAGGTCTCCGAGCTCGGGATCAGAGAGATCGCGTCGCGCGCGATCGGCGAGCGCGTGCTGACCAAGCTGCGCGCGCTCGATCAGGTGGCCTACGTGCGGTTCGCGTCGATCTATCGCGACTTCCGAGACCTCGAGCAGTTCGAGAAGGAGCTCGACGCGCTGCGGAAGCCGGGTCGGGTGGACGGGGAAGCAGACGACACCGGCCCGATGGTGTCGCGTGCCGACACCGACGCCGAGCCCGACGAGTCCAAGGCGGAGCGCGCGGGTTGACCCGCGCCGGTCGCGAGCAAGCCGCGATCGACCGCGCACACATGCGGCGGTGTCTCGAGCTCGCGGATCGGTTCCGCGGGCGGACGGCACCGAACCCGCTCGTCGGCTGCGTGATCGTCGACAAGCGCGGCAACGTGATCGCCGAGGGTGCGCATCGCGCGGCGGGCCGCGATCACGCGGAGGTGGTCGCGCTCGACAAGCTCGGTCGGCGCGCACCGGGTGCCACGCTGTACGTCAACCTCGAGCCGTGCAACCACCACGGTCGCACGCCACCGTGCGCGCCGGCGGTGCGCGAGGCCGGCATCGCGCGCGTCGTGATCGGGATGGAGGATCCCGTGACGGGGCACGGCGGCGGCATCGAGCACCTACGACGCGGGGGAGTGAAGGTCAACGTCGGCGTGCTGCGCGAGGAGTGCAAGCGGCATAACGCGGGTTGGCTGTCGCTGGTCCGTCGCGGGCGTCCGGCGTTCACGCTCAAGGCGGCGATCACGCTCGACGGCAAGATCTGCACGGTCACCGGGGACTCGAAGTGGGTCACCGGCGATGCGGCGCGCGCCGACGTCATGCGGCTGCGCGATCAGCACGACGCCGTGCTGGTTGGCATCGGGACCGTGCTCGCCGACGACCCGTGGCTCTCCGCGCGGCTTCCCCGGGCGCGCGATCCGATGCGGATCGTCGTCGACGTCCGGTTGCGGACGCCGGCCACCGCCCACCTGCTACCGAAGCGCCGCGGCCCGCGCACGATCATCGCGTGCGGCGAGACCGCGCCGGCACGGAAGCAGAAGGCCCTCGAGGCCAAGGGCGCCGAGGTGTGGCGGCTGCCGGCCCACAAGAACGGCCGGCTCGATTCTCGAGGAGCTCGCGCGTCGGCTCGGCGACGACGACGTGATGAACGTGCTGGTCGAGGGCGGCGGCGAGATCCACGAGTACTTCCTCGCGAAGCAGCTCGCGGACGAGCTCGTGGTCTACATCGCGCCCAAGGTGGTCGGCGGTCCGGCGAAGAGCTGGGTCGGCGGCAAGGGGCTCGCGACGATGGCCGCCGCGCACCGATTCGAGTTCGATCCGGTGGTCAGCCAGCTCGGCGACGATCTCCGGCTGACGCTGCGGCCCGAGCGAACTGGCCGCTAGCTCCGGCGCTGACGACGGCGCAGGGCGACCATCATGCCGAGCGCGAGCACGGCGAGCTCGGCGTCCGAGCTGCCACCCGTGGAGCAGCCACCCGCATCGAGGTTGTCGTCGGGCGCGGTCGGATCGGTCGTCGGATCGTCGCTCGGCATCGTCGGGTCAGACGTCGAGGGATCCTGCGGATCCTGATCGTGGGGCGCCGGCTGCACGAGCGCGTCGTGCATCACCAGGTAGATCGACGGATCGTAGAAGAACTGGAAGTGCCCGATGAACTCGGTGCCATCGCACGCGAGCCCGATGTTGGTCGCACCCGGAATGATCGAGGTCTCGTACGGCTGGATGTACTCGTCGGTGCACGTGTAGATCGACGTCACCGGGACGTCGGCGGCCAGCGGCGGATCGTTGACGAGGTGCATGAACGGGCTGTCGGGCGTGAGGTCGTCGAGCGCGTCCCAGCCGACGAACGACTTCGCGAGCGGGGCCTTGGGCAGCCCGTGCTGCGGCGAGATGAACGTGACCAGGCTCCGCACGTGCTCGTCGCCGCCCATCGCCTGGATGTAACGGCGCGCGATCACGCCGCCGGTGCACTCGGCCAGGATGTCGATGCGCGTCTCGCCGGTCTGCGCTTCGATGTCGGCGACCACCTGCGCGAGCCGCTGCGCGTTGTCCTCGAGGTCACCGGAGAGCAGCTCGGGCGGCTCGTAGACCACCGGGCGAAAGCCGTCGCGCTCGAGCCGGAGCTTGATCGGATCGAACCACTCCCCGGGGATCGTGACGCCGGTGATGAGGAGCACCGTGCGCGGCTGGGCGAGTGGGGTGGGGGCGACCTCGCCGTCCATGTCCATCGCGGCCGCGCGCTCGTCGGCGTACTTGTCGAGGAAGTAGTCGCCCCAGGTCTGGGCCTTCGTGATGTCGCCCTGAGGAAGCGGCATGCACATCGAGAGGGTGGCGGTGGAGGCGAGGGCAACGAGCTTGGCGGTCAGCATTTAGGAGTCTCCTGAGTTATCGAGTGAACATTCATTCGGTAAATCGATGGATGATTCTCTAGCAGGGGAATCTCGGGGTCGTCAACTCTAAAAAACGTGTCTTGACAACGGACTGTGTATCGTATGAATATTCATTCGGTAATGCAGGCACACGCTCGCCAGTCCAAACGAGGACGACCTCCCGCACACCCGGAGCGACGCCAATCGATCCTGGACGCCGCACTCTCGTGCTTCGTCGAGCGCGGGTTCCACGGCACCGCGATCCCGCAGATCGCCGAGCGCGCGAGCATCGCCGCCGGCACCATCTATCACTACTTCGACAGCAAGGAAGCGCTGGTCAACGCGCTCTACCGGCACTGGAAGCAGACCGTCGCACAGCGCGTGTTCGCCGCGTTTCCGCAGGGCGCGCCGGTGCGCGAGCAGTTTCACGTCATGTGGCACGAGATGGTCGCGTTCGCGACCGCGGAGCCGACCGCGTTCGCGTTCATCGAGCTTCACAACCACCAGTCGTATCTCGACGACGAGAGCCGCGCGATCGATCGCAATCTGAAGACGTTCGCGTACGCGATGATCCAGCGCGCGCAGGCGGTGGGCCTGGTCAAGCCGCTCGACGCGTGGCTCCTCATGGAGCTGGTGTTCGGCGCGTTCGTGTCGATGATGCGCGCCCACTGGGAGGAGCGGCTCGCGCTCGGCGAGGCCGAGATCGACGGTGCCGAGCAAGCGTGCTGGGACGCGATCGCCGTGCACCCGGAACCCGCGACCGCCGGCGGGTAGGCTACGTTCGCGTCGCGCCCGCGACGTGACCATGACCGCCGCTCCGCCGACATCGCCGACCCGGTACCAGCAGCTCAAGCGGCGGGTCGAGGACTTCATCCACCACCCGATCACCGAGCTGGTGATCGTGTTCGCGATCGTCGCATCGGTATCGATGCTCGTGCTCGAGGCGATCTACGACCCCGATCACGTCGCGCGTCCGGCGATCGAGCTGATCGGCGACATCCTGACCTGGTGCTTCGTCGTCGAGATCGCCACCCGGTTCTGGGTCGCGCGCAAGAAGCGGCGATTCTTCCGGCGCTACTGGGTCGACATCATCGCGGTGTTGCCGGCGCTGCGCGCATTCCGGTTCTTCCGCGTGCTGCGCCTGTTGCGGCTGTTTCGCGCCGGCATGTTCCTGAGTCGGCGGGTGTCGCTGTTCCGCGGCGTGTTCCGCGGGGCGCTCGGGGAGCTCACGCTACTGGGCACGTTGACGGGCGTGCTGGTCGCGGCAGCCACCGCGATCCTCTACCTCGTCGAGCACGATCACTCTCCATTCGGCGACCTCACCGACACGTTGTGGTACGCGGTGTACAGCCTGGTCGGCAGCGAGCCGATCGGGGGCGATCCACAGACCAGCCTGGGACGCGCAGTCACGCTCGTCCTGATGTTCGGCGGGCTCACGATCTTCGGTATGTTCATCGGCACGATCTCGGCATCCATGGTGCAGCGCTTGTCGAACCGCGACGACAATGTTCAGGAGCTCGATCTCGACGAGCAGGTCGATCACGTGATCGTGTGCGGCTGGAACGCGTCGGGCCCGACCGTGCTGCGCGAGCTCCTCGGGGCGCAGAGTGCCCGCGGCGGCGTGGTGCTGATCACCGAGCTCGAGACGTTTCCCAAGGACATCCCCGACGACCTCGGGCGCGACCGCCTGTACCACGTCAGCGGCGACTTCACGAAGGTCGAGGTGCTCGAGCGCGCCAACATCCACCAGGCCGCCGTCGCGATCGTGATGTCGGACAGCCTGACCATGCGATCCGATCAGGATCGCGATGCGCGGACGGTGCTCGCCGCGATGACGATCGAGCGTCTCAACCCGAAGATCTTCACGTGCGCCGAGCTCCGCAACCGCGACAACGACTCCGCGCTGCGGATGGTCGGGGTCGACGAGATCGTGGTGCCCGACGAGTACGGCGGCGTGATCCTCGGATCGGTCGGCCGCAACCGCGGGCTCGTGCGCGTGCTCGACGAGGTGCTGTCGTCGCGCTATGGCAACTCGTTCCACAAGGTCGCGCTGCCCGACGCGTGGGCCGGCCGTCCGGTGCGCGATTTGTTCGGCGAGCTCAAGGAGCGCCACGACGCGCTGCTGGTCTCGATCGAGGTTCCGACGGCCGAGGCCTCCGAGACCATGCTCAACCCGCCGCTCGATCGCACGCTCGAGAAGGACACCGTGCTCGTCGTGATCGCGCCGCGGCCGGTGACGCTGGAATAGCTACGGCGCCGCGGGTGGAGGGGCGTCGGCTGTCGAGGGAGCCCGTGGTGGCGGGTCGGCGGCCTTGCCGTCCACGGTCGGGAGGTCGGTCTCGTCGGAGTCCGGGCTGCGCGACATGCGCTGCGAGCCGTAGACCTTGATCCGCAACGTCAACACGTAGGTCATGCCGCAGGCGAGTGCGGCGGGCGGACCGTAGGTCGGCCCGAACACCTCGAGCACGAGCGCGATCGCGGCGAGTGGCACGCCGATCACCGCGACCAGCGCCGATGCGATGCCGATCACCACGAAGATGCCGGGTTGCATGTCCGCGGGGGCGATGCCGGCGATCACGAGGAGCTCGGCGGTGAGCCGGCCGGACAGCCCGCCGAGGAACATCGCCGGGATCAGCAGGCCGGCGGATCCACCGGAGCCGATCGTGAACCCCGTGGTGAGCATCTTGGCGACCAGGATCAGGGCGAGCATCCACCACGCGAAGTCGGCGCCCGCGAGCATCGACGCCACGGTCTCCTCGCCCATCCCGAGGATGTGGTGCGGCGCGAGCCCGAGTCCGAACCACATCGGCAGCACGACGGCGGCGATCCCGAGCCCGCCGGCCGCGCCGCGCAGCGCGCCACCGGCGCTGCCGACCAGGCGCTCGGTGTGTGCGGTCAGCTTGGAGAATCCGAGGGCGATCGGCGCCGACACCGCGACCGCGACCAGCACGGTGATGCCGTACTCGGGAAGCGAGTAGCGATAGCCGGCGAGCGGCGCTTCGAACAGCGGGCCGAGCTCGAGCACGCGCTGGTTGAGGAAGTAGGCGATGATCGCGGCGAGCAGCGCGTACGCGAGCTTGCGATAGATGATGCGATCGCCGTACGCGATCTCGATCGCGAACAGCGCGGAGGTGAACGGCGCCCCGAGCAACGTGCCGACACCGGCGGCAATGCCGGCGAGCTGGTAGGTCCGGAGCTCGTCCTCGCGACGGGCCTGGAACACGCGCGAGCACCCGGCGCCGACCGCTTCGCCGGCCACCACGACCGGCGCCTCGAGTCCGCCCGAGCCGCCGGTGAGGAACGTGATCGCGGTGACCACCAGCTTCTTGATCGCGAGCCCGAACGTCGAGCGCTCGTAGCGCGGCTGCGGATCGTCGCCCGCGTGCTCGTAGGTGCAGTGGTAGTTGTCGAGCGCGACCTCCATGCCGTCGCCCGCGGTGTTCTGCCACGACTTGCGGCGGACCAGGATGCCGCGCAACAGGCCGCCGGCGACCAGCAGCGCGCCGAGCGCGATCGCCGCGACCGGCTCGGGGCCGCGAGCGTCGAGCCAGCCGTGCAGCTCGTGGCTGATCCGGTGCACGCCCCATCGCAGTGACGCGCACAGGCCCCAGACGACCACCGCCAGCATCGACACCACCAGCAGCATGCGCGCGATGTTTTCCCAGGAGTCGTGCAGCGCACGCTGCTCCCGGTCGAGGCGGTGGTACAGGTTTCCCATCGCGTCGATCCAAGGTCGCAAATCTCGACGGCGACGGCCACCCCAACGCCGGGCGAATCGGGCGAGGGCTCAGGTCAGCGGCCAGCGCAGCTGCGCGGCGACCTTCGCGCCGGTGCCGAGGTCCTCGCGCGCCGACTGGTAGGCGGTCTCGGCCGCGTCACCCATGCCCGCGACGTCGTCGTGATCGAGCCGGATGCCGTGGCGTGCGCGATCGAGGATCGCGGCGCAGCGATCGACACCGTCGATGTTGACCCGGCGCGCGAACTCGCGCGGTTGTTCGGTCGACGTCGCGTGCCACCCGGCATCGCGCAAGCCGATCAGCACGAGCTGCCACCAGTTCGAGATCCGCTGGTCGACGGTCTCGTCCCAGAACGGTCGCCGCAGGTGGCGCAACGTGAGCGCTCGCCGCAGCGGACGGAGCCCGAGCACCAGGAGCTGGAACGCGAGTGCACCCGCGATCGCGATGCTGAGCCACGCGAGGATCGAGGTCCCGTGATCGTCCTTGGCCGGTGCCTGTGCGTGATCCGAAGCGCCGACGGGGTGGGGCGCGGTCGCCGCGGCGGCATCGCCGGTCGTCGGAGCCGCGGCGTCCGGATCGGGCGCGGTGGCGTCGCGGTGGTGCGTGACCGGCGCCGGATCGGCCACGCTCGGGAGCTCCGGTACGGGCGCTGGAAGGGCCACGCTCGGAGGCGTGGTCGCGGCCGGGGCGGGGTTCGGCGCGATTCTGTGGCTCGACGATCTGTGGTGGTGGAACGACGGGCTCCGTGGGGTGCGGGCGCTGCGGTGTGGGCGCGACCTGCGGCTGCGGCGTGACGTGCGGGCGAGTCGGTTCGGGCGTCGAGGGACGCCACGGGGTAGGTGCGACCTGTGGCTCGGTGTTCCCGTCGATCTGGCTACCACTCGCGACTCCGTTGCCGTTGCCGTTGCCGTCGCCGTTGCCGTCGCCGATGCCGTTGCCGGTGCCGTTGCCGTTCCCGACGCCCGTGCCGGCGCCCGTACCGTCGCCGACGCCCGTGCCGATGCCCGTACCGTCTCCGACCCCGTAGCCGCCACCGCCTCCGCCACCCGCGACGACCCCTACAACCGAGGCATCGACGTTGCCGCGCCGTGCCTCGATGCAGATCGGGTCGTCGTAGTCGGGCTCGTCGGGGTCGAAGCAGCGCATCCACGCGAGCTGTTGGAGCTCGTCGAGCCTGACCAGGCCGTAGCCCGCGAACAGATCGTCGACCACGTCGCCGACATCACCACCACCTCCGGGAGGCGGATCGCAGACCCGGCATGCGGCGTTCGCCTCGCCGATCTCGTCGTGCCCGCGACCGAGATCGAGGAACTCGCGGACGCGCGAGCGCTCGACGTCGTGTCGCTCGCAGCACGGTGGCGGATCGCCCGCGCCCGCGCCGTGACCGTGACCGGCGGCCGCCGTGGTCACCGGATCGGCGCCGAACGATTCGGTCGTCCACAGTCGCGGGGCCAACCACGCCGTGAACGCGAACACGACGGCGCTCACCGCCAACATCCAGCCGGTGCGACCGAGCCCGCGACCGGCGCGCTCCTTGAGCACGGCGGGCGTCGAGGGTGCGGCGAGGGGTGCGTGGGCGACCGCGCGCCACATCGCGACCCGACGCGATTCGCGCACCCGCAGGAACCCGACGACCGCGAGCGCCAGGAGGCCGAGTAGCAGCGCCGCCGCCCCGCGCGGCGTCGACACGCCCTGCGTGAGGTCGAGCACCGACAGCATCCAGATCGCGATCGGGAACCACATCGCCGCCAGCGACCACCGATCGGCGACCGCGAGCGCGGCGAACAGCGTCGCCGGTGGGAACGAGAGCCAGAACACCCGGACCTCGGGATCGATCTGGCTCGCGGGGATCCCGACGACCAGGAAGCATGCGGCGATCACGCCGATCAGCCACAGACGGATCCCGCTGAGCCCGAGCGTCTGACCGAGCAGCGTGCCGAACGCGACGCCGGAGCACAGCGCGATCACGAGATCGGCATCGTCGCGCCGCACGTACGCGAACAACCCGAGTCCGAGTACGAGGATGGCCCAGTACGCGACGACCAGCGGGAGATGAACGCGGGCCTTCACGGGATCACCTGCAGCACGGCGGTGTTGGCGAACGCGGCGTGACCGGTGGGGCGCGCGACCAGCGATCCGGAGAACGACTTCCAGTCGAACGCGCACAGATCGCGGAACAACGTGCGGTCCTGCCACTGCTCGGCGAGGAGCTTGTCGTGGGCTCGCCGCCGCGCGTACCGGTTTTCCGCCGAGCCGACGGGGAACGGCAGCCGCACGGCAGACGGAGGCGTCGGCCACGCTTCGGGCGAGGTCCAGTCGTTATGCGGGACCACCACCCAGGCGATCTGCGCCGCCGATGCGCGCTCGCCCGGCGCGCGCGGCCGGCACGAGACGACGATCTGTCGAGTCGGTGCGGGGGCACCACGATCGTCGAGCAGCATGTCGAGTCGCACGGTGGGCTGCCACGCGACCCGCGCCGCGAACCGGCGCGCCTCGTGCGTGGCGCGGGCGTGCATCGAGCGTTGCGCGGGATGGAGCTCGCCACCGTCGCCACGCGGCATGCCGGTGACCAGCGTGACGCGCGCGCCGCGCCGGATCAGCTCCGCGCCGATCCCGAGCCACACGCGGACCATCGCGTCGAGGAGCTCGCCGGGTGCGCGACACGAGAACATGTCGGTGTGAGCCAGGTGGTTGTCGAGGATCAGGCGCACGACCGGATCGGCGGGCGGAACCTCGTCGGGCAGGCGCACCACGAGCTGGCCGGCCTGCAGCGAACGCACCCAGTGGATGCGGCGCGTGTCGTCGCCGGGCTGGTACTCGCGGATGCGAAACGAGCCCTCGGTCGGTAGCTTGACCGCATCTCGCGAGGTCGGCGCGACCCCGCCGTCTCCCAGGAGCTCGTGCACCTCGGCGAGCTCGATCGGACGCGGCAGCACGGTGAACCGGGTCTCCGTGGTGGCAGGTTCGAATGGCGCGGTTCGGGTCAGCCCGAGCACGTCGCCGAGCCACATCGTCATCGGTGGGGCGTGGTGCTCTCCGCGCATCGCGTATCCCAGCAGGCACTCGAGCTCGACCGCACCTCCGCCGGCCTCCGCGCCGATCGCGTAGCGACTGACCGTGCCGTGCCGGGTCGCACGACCGGTGGCGAACAGACGCATCGCCGCGGGGACACGGACACCGTCGAGTCGGAGTCGCTCGGTCAAGAGCTCGCCCTCGACGCCGACCTCCGGACGGATCGTGCGCTCGATGGTTGCCGAGCGCCACGGCGCGTTGCCGCCGGCCATGATCGCGATCCACGCGACCGCCGTACACGTCAGCCCGACACCGAGCACGCCGAGGACCGACAGGCTGGCCCAACCCGTGCCGAACGCGAGCAAGATCGCCGCGAGCGCGCTCCAGGCCGTCGCACGACCGGTCGCGCTGAGCACGTCGAGTTGCGCGAGCGGCTGTCCGTCGTCGGTGCGTCGGGCCTGCCGGTATCGCGCCCACAGGGCGAGCGCCATCGCGATCCACAGCCCCGCGAGCACCAGGCCGGCGACGTGGACGTCGCCTTCACCGGCACGGATCGCGAGCAGCACCGCCGCGAGCGACGGTACGAACACGGATCCGATGCGGAACGCGCGCTGCATCAGGCGGCCGTTCCCTGGGCGGGCCGCAGCACGATCGAGCGCAGGCGCTCGCGCACCGTCGACGCGTCCGTCCACATCCGATGCCGCAGTACGTCGGGGGCGACCTCGAGCAGGTCCTCCATCGTCACGTACTCGCGACCCGCGAGCATCGCGCGCGACTGCGTGGCGCGCACCCACGCGATCGTGGCGCGCGGGCTGATCGAGGCGTGATCCTCGGCGGTGCGCCGGAGTCCGTTGATGTACTCGACGGCGACGCGCTTGAGCTCCGGCGTGACGTGGATGTGCGGCACGGTGCGTTGCCATTCGAGGAATGCCTCGCGCGTGATCACCGGATGTACCGATGCCAGCGGCGGCTCGGCCGCGAGGTGGTAGTCGAGGATCGTGACCTCGTCATCGGGAGCCGGCAACCCGATCTCGAGCATCACCATGAAGCGATCGATCTGCGCGGCCGGTAGCGCGTAGGTCCCCTGGTGATCGATCGGGTTCATCGTGGCGAGCACCTGGAACGGCGCCTCGAGCCGGTGGGTCGCGCCGTCCACGGTCACGCTGCGCTCCTCCATCACCTCGAGCAGCGCCGACTGGGTCTTCGGCGTCGCGCGATTGATCTCGTCGGCGAGGAGCAGGTGCGTGAAGATCGGCCCGGGCCGGAAGTGGAACTGCTGGTCACGCGGGTCGAACACGTTCGCGCCCGTGATGTCCATCGGCAACAGATCCGGGGTGAACTGGATGCGGCCGAACCGCGCCGCGATCGCCGCCGCCATCGCCTTGCACAGCTGGGTCTTGCCGACTCCCGGTGCGTCGACGAGCAACACGTGGCCGCCCGCCGCCATCGCCATCAACACGCGTTCGATGACGTCGCGCTTGCCGACGATCACCTGCTCGACCGCGGCGATCACGTGCTGGGCCTGTGCGTGGATGTGCTCGACGCGTGCACGCAGCGGCGACCGTTCGACGGGAGCCTGCTGTGCGGTGACCTCGGGACCACGATACGGACCGGTACGTTCCATGATTTCCTCCACGGAGCAGTCGACTTGATGACGGGGCAGCTCCCCGATCGCCCAGCGCACGAACTTCGAACCGTCTCGCCGCGGCGGTGGTGACTCGGGTTGGTCGCGCCACAGCCCGGCATAGGTGTCGGCGATCCGGTGACGGATCGGCTCGTCCCCCGCGAGCACGTACATCAGATCCAGCAGCCCACCGCGGAGCTCCTGCGGGATCAGCGACGCGAGCGCCTCCGGCGTGTCGACCACGGTATCGGGCTGCGACAGCGGGGGCCGACCCAGGGCGGAGAGCCCGGTGTTGGCGCGCGCGATCTCCTCGGCGGTCGCCGTGCCGGTCGCGAGCAGGACGCTGGCGATCGCGCGGCCCGCGTAGCGTGGGTCGCCGGGGTTGGTGGGGTGGGTCGTAGAAGGGGTAACGTCGGACACGGGAGCCTTGTTCGATCGGACGAGGGACGGGTCCGGTTGGTCGCACGGATCCGCCCTGTTGGTCGTACAGGCAGGTTTGACCCCGAATTCCCGCATCCGGCTTGGATCGCGAAACCCGGTTCGGGGGTGCACGAAATCTGCCGTTCGCTACCGCATCGGTTGTGCTGGCCGTCCCTCTCTCGACGTGTCATCACGAACCCGTCCCCCTGTGGTACACGAAGCCCGTGTTCACAGGACTCGTCGAGGACGTCGGCACCGTCGTGCGCGCGAACCGCCGCAGCGACGCGCTGGTGTTCGCCGTGCGTCCGGCGACGCTTCCGATCGCGGAGCTCGCGGTCGGCGATTCGATCTGTCACGACGGGACCTGTCTGACGGTCACCGAGCCGGGGAGAGAGGCGTACGAGGTGCTCGCGGGAGCGGAGACCCTGGCGCGCACGACGCTCGGGTCGATCCGGGTCGGCACCCGGCTGAACCTCGAGCGCGCACTGCGGGTCGGCGATCGGCTCGGCGGTCACTGGGTGACCGGCCACGTCGATGGCACCGGCGAGCTGGCATCGCGCCGCGATCTCGGCGCCAACCTGGTCCTCTCGATCCGCGCGCCGCGCGAGCTGCTTCGCTACATCGTCGAGAAGGGCTCGATCTCCGTCGCCGGGGTCAGCCTCACGGTCAACGCGGTCGATGCCGAGACGTTCTCGGTCGCGATCATCCCACACACCCGCGATCACACGAGCCTGGGCGACCTCGCCGTCGGCCAGCGCGTCAACCTCGAGACCGACATCCTCGCCAAGCACGTCGAGAAGCTGTTGAAAGGACCGTCATGAGCGAGCCCAACCTTGCCGATCCGATCGAGCGCGTGACCCGCGCGCTCGAGGACATGCGCGCCGGGAAGATGGTGATCCTGGTCGACGACGAGGACCGCGAGAACGAAGGCGACCTCGTGTTCGCCGCCGAGACCGTGACGCCCGAGAGCATCAACTTCATGGCGACCCACGCGCGCGGCCTGATCTGCCTGGCGATGGACGACGCGATGATCGATCGCCTCGAGCTGCCCCCGATGGTGCGCGACAACCAGGCCTCGCTCGGCACCGCGTTCACGGTCTCGATCGAGGCGCGCCACGGCGTCACCACCGGAATCTCGGCGCGCGATCGCGCGACCACGATCCGCGCCGCGATCGCCGACGACGCCGGACCCGCCAAGATCGTGTCGCCGGGTCACGTGTTCCCGTTGCGCGCGCGCAAGGGAGGGGTGCTGGTGCGCACCGGCCAGACCGAGGGCTCGGTCGACCTCGCGCGGCTCGCAGGGCTCAAGCCCGCCGGCGTGATCTGCGAGATCATGCGCGACGACGGCGAGATGGCTCGCCGCCCAGAGCTCGAGGAGTTCGCCGCCAAGCACGGCCTGCTGCTACTCAGCGTCGCCGACATGATCGCGTACCGGCTGTTGCGCGAGCGTATCGTGCGGCAGAACTCGGTCGGCCGGATGCGGCCCGGCATGCTCGGCCCGGGCGAGCCGTTCACCGCCTACTACTACGACACCGAAGTCGAGGACACCGAGTACCTCGCGCTGGTCCGCGGTGACGTCGCCGGCGTGTCGGCGGCCGGCGAACCCGTGATCGTGCGCGTCGCACAGATGGATCCGCTGGCCGACGGGTTCGCGATGCGACCCGACCTCACGGCCGCACTCGAGGCGATCGACGACACCGGGGTCGGCGTCCTGCTCTACGTGATCAATCGCCACCGGATGCGGCTGGGACCGTCGTTCGATCGCCTGGTGATGCAGCACAACGTGGTTCACGGACCGCGCGAGCTCGGCGGGCCGACCAGCGAGGCCCTGCGCGATTTCGGCCTCGGCGCACAGGTGCTGGCCGACCTCGGGCTCCACAAGATCCGGCTGATGATCCACAGCGATCGCAAGATCGCGGCGATCGAGGGCTTCGGCATCGAGATCGTCGAACGCATCCCGATTCCCGGCCGCAAGCGGGCCACCGCGGCGACGAAGGCACAGTAGGCACGCAGCCACTTCCGCAACCTTGCGGACCCTTGTATACCTGCGCGACATGATCATCGAAGGTTCGCTGTCCGCCGCTGGCCTCCGGTTCGCGATCATCGCGAGCCGGTTCAACGGCCTGATCGTGGAGCCGTTGCTCGCGGGTGCGACCGACGCGATCGTCCGCTCCGGGGGGAGCGCCGGCGCGATCACCGTGATCCGGTGCCCCGGTGCCTGGGAGCTGCCGCAGGTCGCGAACAAGGTGATCCGGACCGGCACCGGCAAGTACGACGCGGTGATCGCGCTCGGCGCCGTGATCCGCGGAGCGACCCCGCACTTCGACTACGTCGCCGGTGAGGCTGCCAAGGGCATCGCCGCGGCGGCTGCGACCTCCGACATCCCCGTCAGCTTCGGCGTGCTCACCACCGACACCATCGAGCAGGCACTCGAACGTGCCGGCACCAAGGCCGGCAACAAGGGGTTCGACGCCGCACTCGCGGCGATCGAGCTCGCCAATCTGTACCGGTCGCTCGATGGCGGGCGGGCCTCGAAACCGAAGAAGCGATGACTGCGAACACCGGCACCCGTCGCAGCGGACGCGCGTTCGCGCTGCAGCTCCTCTACGCGCGCGACGGCGATCCCGCGATCGACGTCGCGGAGAATGCGGTGCGATGGGCGACCGAGCTCGACGTCGAGATCGATGCCGCTGCCCAGCAGTTCGCGCGTGAGCTGGTGGCCGCCGCGTCGACTCGCGCCGCCGAGATCGACGAGCTGATCACGACCGCCTCGAAGAACTGGCGGATCGAGCGGATGTCGCGTGTCGATCGCAACATCCTTCGCCTCGGCACCTGCGAGTTGCTGACGTTTCAGGACGTACCGCTCAAGGTCGCGATCAACGAGGCGGTCGAGCTCGCGAAGCGGTTCGGCACCGCGGAATCATCGGCGTTCGTCAACGGCGTGCTGGACCGGATCGCGTCCGGGCTCGGCCGCAGCTCCGAGTCATAGTTGGCGCTCTCGGTGTTACCGCTCGACCTCGCACGCTGGGATGAGACCCGGCGCGACTGCCTCGTGCTCGGCGTGTTCCACGACGAGCGACCGTTGCGCGGTGCCGCGGGGCTCGCCGACTGGCGGCTGTGCGGTCGACTATCGCGGCTGGTCAAGGCCGACCGGGTGGACGCCGTCGCGCGCGAGACCTTGATGTTCCCACCGGGGCGCCGGCTCGCGTTCTCCAAGATCCTGTGGTTCGGGCTCGGCGATTCCAAGGGCTACAGCGACGACCGGTTTCGCTCCGACCTGGCGTGGATCGCCGACGTGGTCGCCAAGGCCAACATCACCGACTGGGCGATGCAGCCGCCGGGCCGCTCGAGCGGTCTGATCGGTGCGCGCCGCGCGATCGAGATCATGCTCGACATGCTCCCCGAGCGGTCGATCACGCTGATCGAAGACACGTCGGGACAGAAGGACATCGCCGAGCTCTTGCGCGCGCAGCGTTAGGCGCTGTCGCCCGACTTCGCTTCCGCGGGTCGACCTCCCGGCTGGGTGCCCGCTCGCGAAGCCTACGCGATCCAGTTCCAGATTCCCTCGAGCACCCGGATCACGGTCGCCGAGAACGCGACCAGGAGCGCGACGTCGATCAGCGCGAACAGGTGGCCGACCGCGATCCACATGCCATCGCGTTCGAGTAGCCCGATCGCGTAGACGAGGATCGGGACCAGGAAGATCAGGTTCGATCCGGGGATCGGGAGCGGCAGGGCGAGGGCGAGCGCGAGCAGCACGACTCCGAGGCCGACCAGGCGCGTCCGGATCAGTGGCTCCCAGCGCCGCCGCGTCGAGCGCGCGAGCCATCGCGTCCGGCGTTCGAGCATCTGGCGGATCCGTTCGAGCTTGTCGAGCCCGAGTGCCCGGCGGCGCGCGCGGGCAGGGAGCCACGGCGTGCGCCGTCCGATCATCATCTGCGCGCCGACCAGGGCGATCGCGAGCCCGAACGGCGTCGACAGCCCGAAAAACGGGATCGCGATCAGCGCGAGGATGCCGATCAAGAACCCGAAGCCGCCCTCGGCCGCGAGCTCGACCAGCTCGCCGACCGTGAACGCGTCGTCGCGCTGCGCGGCGTCATCGGTGGTGGCGGCACCGGCGTCGGTGTCGGTGTCGGCGTCGGCGTCGGCGGGCTGCTGGGCGGCCTTTGTCCGGTGGTGGTGAGATTCGAGCTCGAGCAGCAGCTCCTCGAGGCGCAACCGGCGTGGCGCCTCGGCCGCGATCACCTGAGCCGCGCGTTCGGTGTCGGGTGTTGGCGGTCGCGACTCGGTTTCCGGATCCATTCCGTTTGCTCACGGTGGGCCCGGCACACCGGGCTGGCAAGCAGATTATGATGGTGCCACGTGATGACCGATCGCTGGCGCGAACCGCGACGCCTGGCGGGCTGGGAGCCCGACTTCGCCCGCGAGATCTTACTGGCGATCGCCGAGGAGGGTGGCGAGGATCTCGCGCTGGCGCGCACGTCCGAGTTGCTCGCCAAGGTGTTCGCGGTCACCCACGAATGGGCACTCGCACGCGACGCGTACACCAGCGCGGCCGAGACCTGGGAAGGGCTCGACCCGGTGCGCGCCGAGACCTTGCGCGGCATCGTCGCGGTGATCCCTCTCACCGGGTTCGCCAACGATCGCGAAGCGGTGAACGCCGAGCTCGCCATCCTGCGTCGCGCCTTCGAGCATGCGAGCTCGGACCACACCGTCGAGGCCGCGGTCGAGGCCGGGATCGTGGAGCTGCGGCGCTGCCTGTCGCCGCGCCCGATCACCGGGCGGATCGAAGCCGCGTTCGGGCTCGCCCCCGAAGAGCTCGCACTGGTGATGGCGGCGGTCACGCCGATCGTCGATCCCGATGCCGCTCCGCTGATGCCGCTGGGAGACTGGATCCAGGTGCTCGCCGCGACCACCGGCATCGTGGTCGATCCGGATCGGTTGCTCTCGCTCGGGCTGATCCGGGCGACGCCCGATCTCGTGCCGCACCCCGGGCTCGCGAGCCGGCTGCTCGGCCGGACCTCGATCGATCAACCGTCCAATGCGCGTCTCGTCGTGGTCGATCCGGTCGGCCGGTCGGCGCCGGACGCCGAGGACTTCGCGCGCATGCTGTTCTCGAGCTACGGCATCGGCGTGTTCGTGGGACCACCGGCGAGCGGTCGGCGGACCGCCGCGGCCCGGCTCGCGCGGCGACGCGATCGCAAGCTGTTCTTCGCCCGCCCGACGCAGAGCGCGTCGCCCGAGGCGCTCGTGGAGGCCGCGCTCGAGGCCCGGCTACAGGATGGACTCCTCGCGATCGACTTCGAGGACTGGCGGGCGTGCGGCGTCGACGCTGGTGTGCTCGCCCGGATCGCGCCGGTCGTGGTGATCGCGGACTCCGAACCCCCGATCCCCGAGGAGGCACGCGCGTTCACGATGTATCCGGTAGGGGAGGCCGTCGGATGACCGCGATGTCGATCGCGGGGTATGTTCGAGACACGCCGTGAGTCAGCCCGAAACCCTGCTCGCCGAAGCGGTCAACGCCGTCCAGCGCGGCGACTTCCGGACCGCCGCCGATCGATTCGAGCGCGCTGGAGCGATCCTCGGCCCGGTACGTCCGGACGACGCGATCCACGCCTACGAATCGGCCGCGCGCATGCGGCT
Organism: uncultured delta proteobacterium; assembly: GCA_963772655.1. Classification (GTDB taxonomy): domain Bacteria; phylum Myxococcota_A; class Polyangia; order Haliangiales; family Haliangiaceae; genus JABFXX01. Next base: position 1,117,317 of record CAVYYE010000002.1, on the reverse strand, counting down.
CGCGGTCGACGACCTGCGCCACGCCACCACCGACGTGGCCCACGCGATGAAGATCGCGCCCGACTCGCCGCGGGTCGCGAAGATCAACGCCGAGGTCATCGACAAGACCGGCGACCTGCCGGCGCGCAAGCAGGCGTGGCTGGCCGTCGTCGACGTCGGCGACACCGCGATGCGCCGCGAGGCGCATCTCCAACTCGCCACGATCGCGCGAGCCGGAAACGAGCACGCGCTCGCGGAGAGCTACTTCGCGGCGGCACTCGAGGAGCTCGATGAGGACTCGGATCCGACCATCCGTCCCGAGCTGTGGATCGAGATCGCGATCTCGCGTACCGCGCAGCAGGACTTCCCGCGGGCCGAGCAGGCACTCGCCGAGGCCGAGCCGTTGATCTCGGAGGAAGACCCCGACGGCATGCGCGCGCGGATCGCCGGCCAGCGTGGCGTGCTCGCGCTCGCGCAGGGCGATCACGCCGGTGCGATGCGCTACGCCGAGACCGCGCGGGCGGGCGCCGTGGAGCGCGACGACGTGTTCACGTACATCGCCGCCTCGACGCTGGTCGCCGCGATCCACGAGCAAAAGGAAGAGCTCGTCGAGGCCTACGACACGTACATCCGCGCGCGCGAGTCGCTCGTCGACCTGCTCGGGCCACAGGCCAAGGGATTGGTGCAGCCGGCGGTGCAGCTGTTCGAGGAACGTCTCGGCCCCGAGAAGTTCAAGGAGGTGTGGGACGCGTGGGTGGCGATGCGCAAGGCCGCCACGGCGCAGAACTGAGGCGTCGTCTCATTCCAGCACGCCGCTGTCCGCGATCTTTCCGATCTCGCGGAACTCGGCCTTGATGGCGCGCTCGAGGTGGTCCTGCGTGAGTGGCGAGTGCTCCTCGGCGGCGAGGAATGCCGCTCGCACCGCGGCGTTGCGGATGTAGCCGCCCGATAGCCGGTAGCGACGAGCGAGGTCGCCGAAGTTGAACGCGCCCGCGCGCGGGATGCCTGGGGGGATGTGCGAGCGCCACAGCGACTCGCGGGCTTCCTCGTCGGGGAACGGGAACGTCAGCCGGAACGACAGCCGGCGCTTGAACGCGCTGTCGATCGACGTGCCGAAGTTGGTGGTCAGGATCGCGATGCCCTCGAACGAATCGAGACGCTGGAGCAGGTAGTTGACCTCGAGGTTGGCATAGCGATCGACGCTCGATCGCACCTCGGTGCGCTTCGCGAACAGCGAGTCGGCCTCGTCGAACAGCACGATCGCGTGCCCGTCCTCGGCGGCATCGAACAGCTTGGCGAGGTTCTGCTCGGTCTCGCCGATCCACTTCGACATCACGCGCGACAGGTCGACCCGGTAGAGATCCATCCCGAGCTCCTTCGCGATCGCGCTCGCGACCAGCGTCTTGCCGGTGCCCGGTCCGCCCGAGAACAACGCGGTCACGCCGCGGGCCGTGGTCAGCACCTGATCGAAGCCCCAGGTGTCGTACACGATGCGGCGGTGCTTGATGCGCGCGATCAGCTCGAGCACGCTCTCCTGGATGTCGGGCGGAAGCACGACCTTCGACCACGGCGCCAGCCGGGTGACGCGGCTCGCGGTCGCGCGCAGCTTGGTCTCGAGCTGCTGGCGGATCGCCTCCTCGAGCTCGACCGCGATGTCGAGCGGGACGTCGTCGCCATCGCCGCGGGCCGCGAGTGCGGCGTGGTGCGAGCGCACCTGCTCGCAGGCCTTGATGATCACGCCGGGCCCGACGCTGTAGCGAAGCGCGAGCTCCTCGGGCTCGCGAACCTCGAGCTCGTGCTCCGCGAGTGCGAGCTGCCAGCACGTGACGCGCTGGTCGATGCTCAGCGTCGGGAGATCGATCGCGATGTAGCCGGCCTCGATCGGCGGCTGGGCATCCCACGGCAACCGGATCGCGAGCGGACCGGGATGATCGTCGAGGATCTCGCGGGCGACGTCGCGCGCGGATTGATCGTCACTCGGCAGGGTCTCGAGCCCGTCGACGCACGGCAGTAGCCCGAGCAGGTGCGCGCGACGAAGCGCGAGCCGGAGCTCCTCGGCGCGGACCTTGAGGTCGCGCACGATCACGGTCGCGTCGATGATTCCGAGCCGGCGGTTGGCGGCGGCGGCGAGCGTGGCGAGCAAGGTGTGACGCCCCGAGCCGTCGCGCCCGCGCACGACGATGCGACCGAAGTGGAGCGGCCGCGCCGCGACGGCCTCCGCGATGTGTTGCTTGGTCTTCGCCGGGATCAGGAGTGACTCGAACGGTCGCGAGACCGGCATCACGGTCACCGCGTCGAGATCCGCATCGCCGTCGCCGCGCAGCAGGCGCAGGATCACGGATTCGACGCGGAGCGGGAGGAACGGGCGCATCTTGCCGGCGCCGACCTGCACGATGCCGTGGCGAACCAGGGGCGCCTCGCGATCGAGCTCGCGCGCGAGGTCGTAGGGTCGCACGTCGTCGCCGAGCACCTGCGAGACCAGGAGCTCGTCGACGAGCGGACGCGCCTCGTCGTTCGACAGGATGCCGAACAGCCGCGCGAGGTCACCCCACAGCGCCGGCGCGGCGATCGTGACCAGCACCAGGCGCGCGAGCTGCGAGAGGCCGTGCTCCTCGGCGATCGCCGCGAGCGGAGACTTCGTGCGACCGAGGCCGGCCTCCGCCGCGCGCAGCGCGACCGTCGCCTGTTCGACCCGGCGCTCGGCCGCCGCGAGGTCGGACTCCGCGCGTCCCGCGGCCTCGCCGAGCAGACCACCGACCTCGGCCTTGAACGGCAACGAACCCTCGTTGGGAAACGTCAGCCGGCCATCGTCCCACGCCTTCGCGATCGCGCGTCCGAGCATCGCGGCGATCACGTCACGGTAGCGATCGAGCAGACGCATCGCCTCGACCGCCGGCACCATCGGGAACTGCGGTCGCGGTTGCAGCGCCCCGACATCACCGAGCGAGGCCCCGATGTGAAACGGGATCGCCGGAGCCGACGTGCCGTTGGTGGGCGTCGTCGTCTCGGTCTCGGTGGACTCGGTCGAAGGCGTGTCGTCCGTACCGGCGGGGCCGTCGTCGCCGACCGTCGACACCGGAGTCGTCGTCGCGGCGCGCACCAGATCGCGCACGCTCGTGATCGCGACGTCGTCGCGCGCGTCGCCGTAACGCACCATCAGCGACAGCCCCGCGTTGTCGATCGCGAGGTCGACGATGTCGCGCTCGTCGACGTACTCCTTGACCACGTTGCCGAACCGCAGATCGATCAACAGCTCGGTCCGCGGGCCGGCGCGCATCAGCACGAAGCCGCGCGCGGCCGCGAACCGCACCTGCTCGATGCCGGTCAGCTTGATGCGATGGAGGACCGAGCCGTCGTGAAGCCCGAGCACGACGAGCTGCGACAGCTCGCCACTCGGTGTCGCGATGACCAACGCGACGGTGCGGCCCTCGAGCAACGCGGCACCATCGACGACGCGACCGATCGAGGGGATCGCCCAGCGCTCCGACGCGGCATCGCGCAGCCGGATCTTGTCGCGGTGACAGGTCAGCCAGCGGGCGTGCGAGATCGGCACCGCGAAGTCGGGATCGCCAGGAATCGGGGTGGGGTCGGCCTCGTTGCCCACCACGATCGTGACCGGCGAGGCGTTCCACGTGGCCGCCGGGGTCCCGATCGCGTTGGGGCAGAGGATGCCGCGACCCCAGAGCGTGGTGCGCGGACCGACCGGATTGCCCGTCGCGTCGAACCGGTGGAGCGTGTTCTGGGCCACGGCCCAGAACTGATCTCCGACCCGGACGAGATCGACCGCCGGTCCGACCTCGACGGATCGGGGCACTCCCGGGCCGTTCGTCGGCAGGAAGTGAAGTGCCGATCCCTCTGAAATTGCAGCGCGGTTTCCATCCCTGCTGAAACACAGGGTGCGACCCATGGGCTCAGATTACGCGATCTTGGGAAGTTCGTGGGTTTATCTGCGGGATCGAGGGGAGAAATCAGGGGGTTGCGAGCATAAGAATAGACATCATGGACGCTCGCCAGCGATCCCAGCAGCTCGGGTTCGAAGACCAAGAACCGCAACGCGATCGTGAAGACGATGCGGTCGGTTGGCCTGGAAAGCGTTCCCTCACCCAGCAGCTATCGTCATCACCCGGCAGCATGCTGCCGACCGGCCTGCAGAAGCAGCTCGAAGGTCGGATGGGTGGCGAGGATCTCAGCAACGTCCGCGTGCACATCGACAGCAACGCGGCGAAGGCGGCGCAGAACCTCAACGCGCGCGCGTTCACGGTCGGCCAGGCGGTGTACTTCGGCTCGGGTCACTACGATCCGAATTCGCAGGGCGGTCAGCGACTGATCGCGCACGAGGTCGCGCACACCGTCCAGCAGCGCGGCGCCACGGGGGCACCGCAGCTCGATTCTCTCGACGTCTCGACGCCCGGCGATACCCACGAGGTCGAGGCCGAATCGTTCGCGCAGTCGTTCATCGGCAACGACAAGGGGTCGAAGGGCAGCAAGCTGACCCCGGTGTCGAAGGGCGTGATCGCGCGCGCCGTGATCCAGCGCGACCTGTTGCACGGCGACACGCCGCCGGGGCTCGACAAGCAACCCGAACCAGTCGATGCCAAGGACATCAGCCCCGGCGAGATCACCGAGAAGGCGCAGGACGCGATCCGCCAGAGCCGCGGTCAGGGCGGCACGCAGGGCGTGGTCAACAAGGTCAAGACGATGCGCTCGCAGGCCACGTCGAAGACCAAGGGGCCGGTCGAGAATGCGATCTCGTCCGAGCTCAACGACGAGGAGAAGGGCGCGCTCGAGGGCAAGAAGCCCGACGCCGCGAACACGGCGAACGCGAGCTCGGGACACGGCGCGCAATCGAACGCGCCGGCGAATGCCCACTCGTCACAACACGCGACGACGAAGCAGACCCACGGTCAGGGTGGTGGCGAGCACGCGGCGGGCGGCGAGCACGGCGCTGGCGGCGGCGAGCACGGCGGCGGCGAGCACGGCCAGCAAGCCAACGGCGAGCACGGCGGTGGCGAGCACGGCGAGCACGGCGAGCATGGCGGCGGCGAGCACGAAGGTGGGGAACACGAAGGCGGGGAGCACGGTGGTGGAGGCGGACAGCACGGACAGCACGGACAGCACGGACAGCACGGTGGGGGTGAAGGCGGCGGTCACGGTCAGCACGCCGGTGGCGGCGAGCACGGCCAGGCCGGCGAGCACGCGGCTCACGGTGGCGGGGAACACGCGGGCGCCGATCACGCGAGCTCGGCGCACGAGGCCGCGGCTCACGTTCCGGAGGCCGAAGGTCGCGAGCTGATCGAGCAAGAGCTCGCGTTCCACGAGCGCTGGAAGGTCTACGCGTCGGGCAGCCGCACCGATCGCATGGCGCACCTCGCGCGCACGATGTTCTACGGCGACGGCCCCGGCGGCACGGGAAGCCGGCTCCTCGGCGGCGATCTCGCACAGGGTGCCAAGGGCGCCGCGATGGGCGTCGGCATCGGGCTCGGCGTTCGTCTACTCGCGACCAAGACCGCGCTGTCGCGCGTGCCCGGCGTCGGCAACATCATCGGCGGCGCGTTCTCGGCGTACGCGCTGTTCTCGAACGGCGGCGCCGGCATCAAGACGCTCGCCGGTCACGCCGCGCACGGCATCAGCGGTGCGTTCTCCGCGCAGAACTGGAAAGAGAGCCCGTGGCTCACGGCGGCCAACCTGTTCGAGGGCATCAAGGCGGTGCTCGAGATCGTGGGGCACGTCTGCAACATCCTCTCGGGTCTCGCCTACGCGTTCGCCGCGATCGCGGCGGTCGGCGGCCTGCTGTCGGTGTTCTTCCCGCCGCTCGCATTTCTGGTTCCGTACATCCCGGCGGCGATCAATTTCGGACGAGCCTGCGGCGGCATCGGAACGGTGTGCCTCGCCGTCGCCGGTCTCCTCGCCCCGATCGTTCCGATCCTCAAGGCCGTGCACCTGGTGGTGTCGAACGACGATCCGATCCGGCTCGCGACCGAGGAGGACGCCTATCACGAGAGCGCCCAGTACGCGATCGCGACCTACGGCGCGGCACGCGTCAACCAGAAGATCAACGAGCACGGAATCGAGCGCCTCGGGATCCAGGGCACCGGTCACCAGCCCGCGCGTGTCCTCGGTAGCCGGTTCATCGGCGGGCAAGTCCACGAGGTCGGCGAAGGCATGGAGACCTATCGCAGCACGATGGGCGGTCATCTCGGACCTGGCATGCGCGGTCAGAACTTCCAGCAGGGCACCGCCAACACCCGCGAGGCGTTCGGACAAGAAGGAGTCAGCGGCGCGCAGGCCGGTCGGAACTATTTCGATCAGCAGGGCAACACGGCGCGCATCGAGCATCGTCAGGAAGGCGCCGAGAAGAAGGTCGGTCGCGAGGAGCACCGGCTGTCCAACGCGCAGAACGATCAGCGAAACGTCGAGCGGCACGCCGATCGAGCCCAGGCGCGACTCGATGCCGATCCGACCTCGAAGAACTTCGATCGATCGGTGCGTGCGGCCGAGACCGCCGAGCGTCACGAGGTCCGCGTCGCCGACCAGGAGCACAAGGTTCATCAGGCGCACGCGCGTGTCGAGTCGCTCGAGGTGCAGCACGACATGGTGCATCCGCACGAGGTCGGCGGCGCGTCTCACGAGGGCGTGATCCTCGGCAACTCGCTGAGCGGTGCGCGGCACGAGGAGGCGGAACACGAGGCGGCGGGCGAGACCGCGCACGAGGTCCTCGGCGAGGGCCACGGCGGCGGTCACGGCGGCGGTCACGGTGGGGGCGAGCACGGCGGTGGCGCCGAGCACGGTGGTGGAGGCGAGCACGGTGGAGGCGCCGAGCATGGCGGCGGTGGGCACATCACCCTTCCCGATGCGCCGGGTTCCCTCGAAGAGGTCGATGCGCTCGATCACCAGATCGAGTCGCTCCAGGGACGCCAGGGCGAGCTCCAGCAGACCACGGCACAGGCCCGCCAGCTCCAGCACGAGAGCGCACAGCAGGCCTCGGGTCTCAAGACCGCCGCCGCGGGCGTGCGCGGTCACGGCCAGCAACAGCAACAGCGATCGCAAGCCTCGCAGCAACGCATCCACGCGCAGAACGCCGACATCACCGCGAAGACCCAGCAAGCCCACGGGTCGGGTGGCGGCGGCATCCAGCGGGCGAGCGCACCGCTTCGCGGGATCGCGAGTGCCGCGCACACCGTGGATGGCCTACTCGGTCGCGTGCCGTCGAACCGGTTCTTCGACGTCAGCGGCGCGAAGAACAACGTCCACCAGTTCGTCGTCGGAATGGATCAGGTCACGGGTGCCGGATCGCAGCAGCAGACGGCACAGGGTGGGGCGAGCGCGGCGGTCGCTCAGCGCTCGAGCAAGGTCACCGAGGCGGCCGGTAAGAACCAGGCGGCCCACGGACAGGTCAACAAGCTGGCGGCCGACATGCACACCGATGCCGATGTCGCCCACAACGCCAGCAGTCAGGCCGGCGAGGTCGCGGCGACCGGGCAGTCGCAACACGATCAGGCCGCCGCGCAGATCCAGCAACTGCGATCGCAACGTCAGGCAAAATGGCAGGCACTCCTGAGTTGGGCGGCGCAACATCGCGCACTGCGTGACTCCGCGGCCGGAGGACACCACTGATGGAACGCACCACCAAAGACGCCACCGCCAAGGCCAAGAAGCCGGACGCCAACGACTCCGGCGCCAAGCCCGGCAAGCGTTCGCTGACCGAGCTCACCGCCGGTTCGTCGGGACAGCCGCTTCCGGACGGGACGCGCAAGAAGTTCGAAGCGCGGTTCGGTACCGGTCTCGGTGCGGTGCGGGTGCACATCGATGCCAAGGCGGCCGAGGCTGCTCAGTCGCTCGGGGCGAAGGCGTTCACCGTCGGTCAGTGCATCTACTTCGGTGCGGGTCAGTACAACCCGGACACGCCGGCGGGTGGCCAGCTGCTCGCTCACGAGCTCACCCACACGGTCCAGCAGGGCAACGTCGCTACCGACGGGCCGCTCGACGTCAACAAGCCCGGCGATACGCACGAGCAGGAAGCCGAGGCGGTCGCGAAGTCGGTCGACGAGGTCGATGCCGGCGCCGACAAGGTCGAGGAGGGAGCCGGTGCGGAGGCGAGTGCCGACGCCGGGGCCCAGGCCGTTGCCGAGACCAAGGCGAAGGTCACGCCGTCGGCGGGCTCGATCCAGCGCGCGGTGATCCAGCGCGACCTGCTCGACGGTGGCCCGCCGCCGGAGCTCCAGACACCGCCGGTACCGCTCGACGTCAAACCCCTCTCGAATGCGGAGATCGCGGCCAAGGCCCAGGAGACGATCCGCAAGGCGCGTGGCAACGGTGGAACGCAGGGCGTGATCCAGGCGGTTCACACGCTGCGCGGGAACGCGTCCGGAGAGCATCGCGGCGCCGTCGAGACGGCCATCACGTCGGAGCTGACCGAGGAAGAGAAGAAGGCGCTCGACGGTGGCGGCAGCGATGCGACCGCGACGGCGAACGCGTCATCGGGAAACAGCAAGCACGAGGAGGCACCGGCTGGACCGGCGCCGATGCCGACAAAGCCGGCGGGTCCGTCCGCGAAGTCCGGATCGGCAGCCGTCGACAAGTCGAGCGGCGATCACGAAGCGACCGCCAAGGGCGGCACGAAGGACGAGGCCACATCGGAAGACGCCACCGCGAAGCCGGGGCAGACCGGTAAGGAAGCCAAGGCCGACAAGGAAGCCAAGGACGCCGAAGGCGGTGGCAAGGAGGACGGGCAAGGGCGAGAAGGAGACCGAGAAGAAGGCCGACGCCGAGGCCAAGGAAGGCGGCGACGCGAAGTCGGCCGGCGAGGTGGAAGGCAAGGCCAAGGAAGGTGGAGAGGGCGGCAAGGGCGCCAAGGGTGAGGGCAAGGAAGGTGGTGCGCATGCGGCGAAGGAAGGTGGTGCGGTCGAGGGTGGCGGCGGCGGCGGCGGTGGTGCGGCGGCGCATGCCGGCGGCGCGGCACACGGTGCGGAACATGCCGAGCATGCCGGTGGCGAAGGTGGTCACCAGGTGTCCGCCGAGGCGGGTCGCGAGCTGATCGAGCAAGAGCTCTCGTTCCACGATCGCTGGAAGGTCTATCAGGGTGGTGCGGGCTCGCGCGCCGGCCACCTCGCGCGCACGTTGTTCTACGCCGACGGCGGCGGCAGCGTCGCCTCCAACATCTGGCACAGCGACGTCGCCCAGGGCGTGTTCGGCGGTGCGCTGTGGGCCGGTGGCGGCAAGGTCGGCGAGATCCTCGGCTCCAAGATCCCGGTGCCCGGGATCGCGAACATCGTCGGTGCCGGGTTCTCGGGCTACATCCTCTACGCCCACGGCAAGGACATGGTGAAGGGCGCGGTCCACGGGATCGGGGGCGCGTTCTCGGCCAAGAACTGGAGCGATGCACCGTTCGCGACCGCGGCCAACCTCGTCGAAGGCATCTGCCAGACGCTCGAGCTGATCGGTCACGTCTGCAACATCCTGTCGGGGCTCGCCTACGCGTTCTCGGCGATCGCGGCGATCGGCGGCCTGCTGTCGTTCTTCTTCCCGCCACTCGCGTTCCTGGTTCCGTACATCCCGGTCGCGATCAACTTCGCGCGCGCGTGTAGCGGCATCGCGTCGGCGGCGCTCGCCGTCACCTACCTGCTCTCGCCGGTGGTCGCGATCCTCCGCGCGCTCCACCAGATCTTCTCGGACCAGGATCCCGCGAAGCTCGCCGAGGAGGAGGACGAGTACCACTCGGCCACGAGTGGCGCGATCGCGTGCTACTCCGCCAGCAAGTTCTCCGGAGAGAGCTTCGTCGGCGGCAACGTCGAGGAGGTCAAGGGCGGGATCGCGACCTACCGCGGTGCGATGGGCGGCGGCGTCGCCCCGACGGCGGGCAACTTCAAGTCGGGAACCGACAACGTGCGGCAGGCGATCGGCGGCGATCGCAGCGCGGCCGAGGTATCGAAGGACTACTTCCACCCCGAGCGCCAGACCGCCGTCGCGGAACGCTCGAAGGAAGGGCAGGAGCGCAAGCTCGACAAGGAAGAGCATCGGCTCTCCCAGGCCGAGAAGGATCGCGCGTACGTCGAGGGCCGCGCGAACAAGGCGCAGGAGCGCCTCGACAACAACCCGACCCAGGAGAACTTCAATCGATCGGTGAAGGCGTCGGAGACCGCCGAGCGTCACGACGTCCGGGTCGGCGAGCGCCAGGCGGCGGTCACCACCCAGCAGGGCAACGTCGAGCAGGCGCGGATCCGCACCCAGGTGCCGTCCGCGCGCCAGGGGCTCGGCGAGGGCGACTTCGGCGGCGAGCTCGGGGACGGGATCGAGACCGCGGTCGAGGACGCGGCCGCGGCGCCCGACGCACGCAAGAAGAAGCTCGCGAACACCGCCGCCGAGGAGATCATGGAGGACAAGGAGGGCGGGGAGCCGGGCGGTCACGGTGAGCCCGGCGAGCACGGTGAAGGTGAAGGTGGTGGTGGTGGTGGTAGCGGCGAGCCCGGCGAGCACGGTGGGGGAGGCGACGAGCACCACGTCGAGGCGCAGCACGACGCGAAGGGCCACATCATCCTTCCGGAGCCTCCCGGCAGTTTGCAGCAGATCGACGAGATCGATCAGGCGATCGACAAGGTCGAACACGACAAGCAGCAGCAGCACGACGTCGGCATCCAGGCGCGTGCCAAGCAGCACGAGGCGCAACAGCGGTCGAAGGGCCTGCAACACCTGTCGGGCGACGTTCGCAAGTACGTCGCGACCAAGCAGGCCAAGTCGCAGGTCGAGCAGGCGAAGGTCCACGCGCAGACCGCCGACATGCAGGCCAAGAGCGCGCAGGCGCACGGCAAGACCGCGCAAGGGGGCAACCAGGCATCGCTGCCGATGCGCGGGATCGCGGCCGGAGCACGCACCGTCGACGGTTTGGTCCAGCGCATCCCGTCGAACAAGTTCTTCGACATCTCGAGTGCGAAGACCAACGTCCACCAGTTCGTCGTCGGGATGGACACCGTGATGGGCGTCGGTTCCAAGAACGAAGAGTCCAAGGGCAAAACCCAGGCGCTGATCAACGACCGCAACCAGCAGACGCAGGCGGCCGCGGCCAAGCACCAGCAGGCGAGCGCGCAAGGCCACGGCCTCGCCGCCGAGATCAACGCCGACGCCACCGAGGCGCATGGCGTCGGCACCAAGGCCAGCGGTCTCGCCGACGAGGCGACCGCGGCCGAGCAGCAGAGTGGGTCGAAGCTCGCCGAGCTCAAGGCGGAGCGTCAGCAGAAGTGGCAGGCGCTCACGGGCTGGGCCGCGCAGCACCGTACGCTGCGCGAGCAGGCCACCAAGGAGCACTGATCACCGATCGAAGATCGATCGATCACCGATCGATCATCGATCGATCATCGGCGGTCGTCGGGCGCCCCGATCGCTGACATAGTTCGAGGGTCATGCGAGAAGCACGATTCGCCGGTGTCGAGGCGTCGATCGGGATCGTCGTCTTCATCATCTTCTGGACGTTCGGGTTGCTCGGGATCGGCGGTGCGTTGATCGCGATCGCGACCGGCTTGATCGATCACGGCGTCGGCAACCTCGGCGCCGCCGCGCTCGGGGTCGGCGTCATGGTGCTGTTGACCTGGAAGATCTGGTACGACTTCCGGCTGATCCGGGTGATCGACGTCGCCGACGACGGCACCTGGATCATGAGCAGCGTGTTCCACGTCGTGCGTGCCAGGCTCGGTCCCGACGAGCCACGCACGTTCACGGTCTACGAGAAGTCCCGGTGGATCCTCACGGGCGTGCCGCGCAAGTACAAGGTGAGCTGGGCCGTGATCGAGGCGCAGGGCAAGACGTGGAAGACCTGCATGAATCCACCGTGGGCGCAGCGCGAGGCGATCGCCATGTTGCGGTCGTGGATCCACGAGCGGTCGTAACCGAACCAGCTGCTACACTGCCGCCGTGGCCGAGGACGACCAGCAGATCGTGTGCCGGATCCTGGGCGAGATGGTGCAGCGGATCGAGAATCTGGGCCGGGCAGGTGGGTCCGATGACGCCGCCGCCGTGCTCGCGCCGATCGAGATCCCGCTCGTGCTCGAGAGCTGTCACGGCGTCTTGCGGTTCGCGCCGTCGCCGAACAAGCCGGGCAAGTGGATCCTCGAGCTGTCGATCGCGAGCGAGAGCGGGCTATCGACGTCGTCGCAGTGGCTCGATACCGGCGACAGCGATCACCTGATCGAGTACCTGCGGCGTCCCGAGGTCGTCGCCGACACCCTGGCCACCGCCCACGAGCTCGCGCTGTCGCTGAGCCGGCACCGCCTCGCCTAGCGAGCTCTCAGGGACAGGTGATGTAGCCGTCGGTGTAGGTCCCGACGTCGCTCGCGACGAAGTCCTGGATCACGTGGGGATCCTCCGGCGTGTGCACCCACACGTGAATCCCGGCCGCCTCGGCGCGGGCCTGGAAGTCCTCGTTCCAGTCTCGGTCCCACCACATCATCACGTCGTGAAGGTCGTAGGTCTCGAGGCGTGCGAGCACCTCGTCGTCGGTGCCGCCCCACCAGTAGCGCGCGTACATCTGCTCGGGGAACGGATAGATGTGGGGGAGCGCGGCAGCGTGCGCGTAGCCGGTGACGTGCGGGACGATGCGATCGCGGACGCTGTCGTCGGGAGCGAGCTCGACGAACGTGCGCGCGATGTCCTCGTGGCAGCACTTGGTGTCGGTGATCAGCCAGATGTCGGGATGGTCGACGAGGAGCTTCACGATGTCCTCGGCGAACAGCACCGGATACTCGCCATTCCATCGCCGGCCCTCGAGGTCGGCACGCGTGAGCTCGGTGAACTTCTTGCCGACGATGCCGTACTCGGACTCGGCCTGGTCGTGGACCGCCGCGACGCTGCCGTCGGCGAGCTCGATCAGATCGATCTCGAACGCGCGAAAGCCGTTGCGATACGACACCTCGAACCCCTCGCGACTCTCGGTGTAGTGCTCGAGTTGTTGCAGCCCCGACGGAGATCCGAACGCGTGCGCGACGAACCGCACGCTATCGAACGGCGGCGGCTTGGCGTGGGTGACGGATGCCGACGGGCACAGCTCCGGGAGCTCGTTGTCGCCGCAGGCACCGAGCGCCATGGCGGCGACGATGGCGACGGTAAGCGATCCGGAGCAGGGCATGGGTGTCAGTTGCGCGCGAGCATGACGGCAGTCTGCGAGAACGCCGACGAGGTCCAGAACCCGGCGAGCGCGTCGATCTTGTCCTGCATGTCGCCCTCGCGTTCGACCGCGGCGAGCTGGTAGGCCAGCTTGGCCTGGACGGGGATCGACCCGGTCGCGATCTTCGCGGCGCGGGCGTTGGCGCGTGCGGTGCGCTCGGCGGTGACCAGCATGTTGAGGAACGCCTTCTCGTGATCGACCTGGTTGACCCGGCCGGTCGCATCTTTATTGATGCCGAGCGAGTAGTACTTCGCGACCAGCTCCGCACTCTTCGAGTACGCGAGCTCGCTGGCGGCGAGCGACATCAGGTTCCACTGCAGCGACTTCTCGCCCCACTGCTTCTTGAGGTCACCGAGCATGCCGCTGGTCGCCTGCGCGGCACGCGAGAGGATGAATGCGACCAGGTAGTTGGGCTCGCGCATCGCGAGTCGCTGCCGCGCCTGATCGAGCGACAGGTGGGCCTGATCGGCGAGCGGTTGCACGAGCAGCGTCTCGAAGTAGTGGATGCCCGCGGCGGACGCGGACTCGTACGATCGCGACATCCGCTTCACGTTGGGGATGTTGCACATGTAGTTGATGCTCTTCTCGCTCTCGAACTCCATGCGCTGCGCGGCGAGCGCGGTCTCGGCGACGGTGCGGCCGATCAACGCGACGGTCGGGGCGACGTTCTCGACGATGGTCTCGGCGACCTCGGGCGAACGCAGCTCGGATGGATCGCGCCGGCCCATCATCGCGATGAACATCGCGGTCTGGCGAACGGCGTCGGTCGCGAACACCTTGTAGCCGTACGCGCGCAGCGCCGCCTGGTAGGCGCCCATCATCATCAGGTGGCCGCCCATCGTGGTCGGCTTGACGGTGCCGACCTTCTTGAAGATCTCGGCCGTGCCCTTCTCGAGGGCGTCGAGCTGGCCGAGCGCCGCGAGCGCTGCGTCGGCCTGGCCGTTCTGGAGCTTGGTGAGAACGTCGAACGTATCGGTCGCGCTCGCGGCGTACACCCACGCCTCGAGCATCTTGCTGTACGCGGCACCGGCGAGCTTCTGCGAGTGCAGCTTGTCGGCGGCCTGCGCGAGCTCGACCGCACGCTTGCCCATCTCCGTCAGCATCGCGGGGAGCCGGCCAGCCTGCTGCAGCTTGAGCAGGGTCTCGAGCTCCTTGCCATAGCGGGTGAGCCACTCCTGGTACTTGCCGTCGAGCGCCTTGGTGGTGTCGTCGTCGAGCGCCATGGCCTTGGCGTCGACCGGGACCGGCTCGGGGAGCGACTTGCCGGTGAGCAGCCGGTAGGCCTCGTACACGCTCGCGATCTCCACCGCCTCGGCGCCGTTGTCCTTCGCGAGCTTGACCAGGTCGACCAGTCGACCGGTCGCTGCACTGCGCGCCCATCGCTGGCCGATCGGGAACCCGAGCTTCTTCTTGCCCTTCTCGAGGTTGCCCTTGAACTTCTCGGGGATCCCGCCGACGGGACCGATCGTGCCGTCGGGGTTGATGATGCCGGTCATCGTGACCTTCGGATCGATCTTGGCGCCGGTCATCGTGGCGAGGAACCCGGCGGTCATCAGACCCGATGCGCTCGCACCGTCGATGTAGCCACCCGACGACGCCGAGAACGTGAAGTCGGTGAGGTCCTTGCCGAGCGTGTTGGCGGCGATGATCGCCGCGACCCACACGCCCGCGCGCCACTGCGGACCGGTGCCACCCGAGAGCTCCTCGTAGATCCCGACCTTGACCTGGCGATCGGGGTTGGGGCCCGAGACCAGCGTCACCGGCGAGGAACCGCCACTGGGAACGACGCCGCCACCCATACGCACGAACATCGCGTCGACCAACCCCTTGGTCTCGACGGTCGGGAGCTTGATCACCGTCGAGCCGTTGTGCTCGTCGGTGCCGAGGATCACCGCCTGGTTCGGGGCCTTGGCGTCCGCCTTGATCGTCAGCGGCTGGTAGTTCTTGGTCTGACCGGCCACCGCGGTCGGCTTGGCGGGTGGCTTGGTCGACCCACCGCACGCGAACGCGACCGCGAACAGGGCGTACGCCCCGGGAAGTTTCCGCATCCCCTCGATGCTACCACCCGGCGGTGGCGGGTGGCCGGCGTCAGTCGGCGCGCGGGTGCTTGCGCGCCTGCTCGATCACGCGCGCGTGGCTGACCTGGGTGTAGACCTGCGTCGTCGAGATGTCGGCGTGTCCGAGCATCGCCTGCACGGCACGCAGATCGGCGCCGCGCTCGACGAGGTGCGTCGCGAACGAGTGACGGAGCTTGTGCGGCGAGATCGCGCCACCGGGCAGGCGCAGGCCGGCGCGCGCCGCGTGACCGCGCAACGCCTTCCAGAACGCCTGCCGCGTCATCGGTCGACCGCGCGAGGTCAGGAACAACGCCCGCTCGCGCGGGTCCTTGACGAATCGCGGCCGATCGTTGTCGAGGTAGTTCGCGATCCGCTCGCGCGCGACGGCACCGAGCGGGACCAGGCGCGTCTTGTTGCCCTTGCCGGTCACCCGTACGAACCCGGCGTTCAGGTTGACGCCGGCGACCGGTAGTCCGACGAGCTCGCTGACCCGTAACCCCGAGGCGTACGCGAGCTCGATCATCGCCGCATCGCGCCGGCCGAGCGGCGTGTCGGGCGGCTGCGCGATCAGATCCGCGACGCTGGCTTCGCCGAGCACGTTGGGGAGTCGACGTGCGGTCCGCGGGGCGTCGATCAACGCGGTCGGATCCGCCTCGAGCCAACGTTCCGCGACCAGGTGCTTGCAGAACCCGCGGAGTGCGACCAGCGCGCGGGCTCGACTGCGCGCCCCGAGCTGTGCGTCGGCGAGGTGGATCAGATACTCGGTGACGTCGAGCGCGGTGATGTCGTCGACATCGCGCCGACCGCGCTCGTCCACGAACGCGACGAACCGCGACAGGTCACGACCGTAGGCCTCGAGCGTGTGGCGCGACAGCCCGCGTTCGACCTTGATGTGATCGAGGTAGAGATCGATCGCCTCGTCGAGGGCGAGCCGGCGGGCCATCCGTCGATCTTTCCTTCCCAAAATCCGGGCGGCAAGTTTTGCACTGGCTTGCGGATGGGTGCGCGGGCGGACATAGTCTATGCGCGTCGACACCGCGTCGTCCCGCCACGCCGATGGACCTCTCTCCCGAACAGATTCGAGCGATCGTCGTCGGCGTCTTCATCCTGCTGATCTCGATCGCGCTGCACGAGTTCGGTCACGCGTGGATGGCGACCCGGCTCGGCGACGACACCCCGCGCCGGCAGGGCCGGGTGACACTCAACCCGATCGCGCACGCGGATCCGATCGGCACGCTGCTCCTGCCGATCCTCGGCGGAGCGTTCTCGGCGGCCGGTGGCATCGGCGGGGGCTTCGGCTGGGGCAAGCCGGTGCAGTGGCAGCCCCACAAGATCCGTCGCGGCATCCGGATGGCAACCGCGAACATCCTGGTGTCGTTCGCCGGCCCGTTCATGAACCTGATGCTCGCGACGTTCGTGGCACTCGTGCACGGCATCCTCACCGTGACCCACGTGGTCGGCGGGGTGCACTTCATCGGGAACGGCGTGCTGATCGGCGGCCAGGTGGACCGCATCCTGCTCGCCGCGGTCGCCACCAACTTCATCCTGTTCTTCTTCAACCTGCTGCCGGTGCCGCCGCTCGACGGCGGGCACATCGCCCAGGCGTTCACGCCGTACCGCCACCGCGAGAAGTTCGATGCCTATGCCCGGTACGGGCCGTTCGTGGTGCTCGCGGTGATGCTGATCCCCCAGGTGCAACGGCTCTTCACCGTGCCCGCGACTTGGTGTACCCACCACGTGTACGTGCTGTTCCAGGCGTTGCTCGGGTACTAGATGGATCAACAAACCGGCTACCAGGTCGCCCTCGACGTGTTCGAGGGCCCGCTCGACTTGCTGCTTCACCTCGTGAAGAAGCACGAGCTGTCGATCCTCGACATTCCGATCTCGTTCGTGACCGAGAAGTACCTCGCGTACCTCGACGCGATGGCGGCGCTCGATATCGACATCGCGGGCGAGTACCTGCTGATGGCGGCGACCCTGTGCCACATCAAGTCGCGCGAGCTGTTGCCGCCGAGCGAATCCGCCGCCGACGCGGCCGACGCCGAGGCGGAGGGTGAGGACGGGCTCGATCCGCGCTCCGACCTGATCCGCCGCCTGCTCGAGTACCAGAAGTACAAGGAGGCGGCGGCCAAGCTCGGGCAACGGCCGGTCGTCGGGCGCAACGTGTGGAGCCGCGGTTCGGCGGCCGAGGATGCGGTCGCCGAGGACGTCGATCCCGACGCCATCGCCCCGCTGGCGTCGTTCCCCGTCCACAAGCTGATCGAGGCGTTCGAGCGCGTGATGAAGGCCGCCAAGGTCAAGGTCACGCACGATGTCCTCGTCGATCGGCTGAGCGTCAGCCAGAAGATCACCGAGCTGACCGACCGGCTCGAGGCCGAGGGCCGGTTCACGTTCACGTCGATGTTCTCGTTCCTGCGGGATGGCGTGGAGCGATCGGCGGCCGACATCCGGCACGAGGCCGTGGTGACGTTCCTCGCGCTCCTCGAGATGGCCAAGTTGCGACTGCTCGCTCTGACCCAGCTCGAGGAGATGGACGACGAGATCATCATCGAGCGCCGGGCCGACGATCTGCGGGCCCGGGTCGAGGCTACGGTGGCCCGGGGCGAGGACTACCGGTGATTGTCGGACGGGTGTGGTAGGGAGTCGAACGTGAGTCGTAAGCGCAAGCGCGGGCGTCGTTCGCCCTCCGAGACAGCTGCAGACGCTGTACCCGAGGAGACCCTCGCCGAGGGCAGCGGGCCGGTCCAGGCCGTCGCCCACGTCGGGATCGAGGAGGCCGTCGAGGCCGAGCCCGAGACCGGCGCTGCGGTGGTCGCCGCCGCCGCCGAGCCCGCCGAGGGCACGAAGAAGGGGCGCAAGGCACGGAAGGCTCGCAAGGCCGACGCGGCCGAAGACGTGGCCGAGGCCGCCGAGTCGACGGCGAGCGACGCATCCGACGAGGTCGCGGAGCCCGAGGCCGACGAATCGATGGCCGCCGAGTCCGCCGAGCCCGAGGCTGATGCCGATGCGATGGTCGCCGAGGTTGGAGCCGACGATGCGATGGCCGCGGAGACCGGCGAGACCGCCGGGGCCGAGGTCGACGACACGATGGCCGCCGCGGGGGACGAGTCGAGCGACGAGTCCGACGAGTCCGATGGCGCGAACGGCAAGATCGAGGTCGTCGAGGCCTCCGAGGGCGAGGCGGTGCTTCCCACCGGCGCGGCCTCGCTCGAGCCCGAGCAGCTCAAGCAGCTCGTCGAGGCGCTGGTGTTCGCCTCCGACAAGCCGATCACGATCCTGCGGCTCCGGCAGCTGACCCGGATCAGCGACACCGTTCGCCTCGCGGCCACGCTCGAGGAGCTCGCGGCGGACTACGCGGATCGCGGACTCGTGCTGCAGCAGGTGTCGGGTGGGTACCAGTTCCGCACGCGCACCCAGTGGTCGCCGTGGGTCCAGCAGCTGATCGCGGGACGGCCGGTGCGGCTCACGCGGGCCCAGCTCGAGACGCTCGCGATCGTGGCGTATCGCCAGCCGATCACGCGACCCGAGATCGACGACATCCGCGGCGTCGATTCGTCGGCCACGCTCAAGCTCCTGATCGATCGCTCCATGATCCGCGTGCTCGGAAAGAAGGAAGAGGTGGGTCGGCCGATGCTGTACGGCACCACCAAGGAGTTCCTCGATTTCTTCAGCCTCGGTGATCTGCGCGAGCTGCCGACGCTGCGCGAGTACAGCGAGCTCACCGACGAGTCGCGCCAGCTGATCACCGACAAGCTCGGTCCCGAAGGCGAGGCATTGTCCGGAAGCGTCGCAGGCTTCGCAGGCTCCGAGAGCGAGCCGGTCGCGGAAGAACCGCCCGAGCCGACCGCGGCGGATTCTGGTGGCTGCGTACATGGCCGAGGTCGCCGAGCCGATCACCGATGACGAGTCGGTCGAGGCCGATACCGCCGCACCGAGTGAAGCCGCCGACGTTGCCGGCGAGACCGTCGATGTCGACGCGACCGACGAGGTCGACGCGACCGACGCGGACCAGTCCGAAACGATGACGGCCGAGATGGCCGACACCGAGACGGCCGTCACCGATGTCACCGAGCCCGAGATGACGACGGCCGAGATGGCCGACGCCGAGACGGCTGCGCCGTCCGAGGGGATGGAGGCCACCGATGACCTCCCGCTCGACGAGCAAGATGATCTGCTCGACGAAGACATCCCGATGGAGGTGCACGGCAGCGGCTCGCTGACCGACCTCGATCCGTTCGCGTCTTCCGACGCCGAATCGGCAGACTGACGTGGGCAAGCCGGTCCGGCTACAGCGGTACCTCGCCTCGGCGGGGGTAGCGGCCCGTCGCAAGGCCGAGGAGCTGATCGTTGCCGGGCGGGTCACCGTCAACGGCGAGGTCGCCGACGTGCTCGGCACCAAGGTCGATCCCGACGCCGATCAGGTCGAGGTCGATGGTCAGGCCGTGGTCGCGCTCGACACCTTCTACGTCCTGCTCAACAAGCCCAAGGCCTGCATCACCGCCGTCACCGACGATCGGGGTCGGCCGACGGTGATGGACTACCTCCCGAACCTCCCGGTGCCGGTCAAGCCGGTCGGTCGGCTCGACTTCTACACCGAGGGCGTGCTGCTGCTGACCAACGACGGAGAGCTCGCCGCGCGCTTGCTCGCGCCGACCAGCCACGTCCCGAAGACCTACCACGCGAAGGTGCGTGGCCGGCTCGGGCCCGACGAGGTCAAGGTGCTCCGCAACGGCGTGATGCTCGACGACGGTACGACCACGCTGCCGGCCGAGGTCTCGGTGTTGCCCGGCGAGAGCAAGCACACGTGGCTCGCGATCACGATCCACGAGGGCAAGCACCGCCAGATCCACCGCATGATCGAGGCGCTCGGTTACCAGGTCGACAAGCTCCAGCGTGTCGCGTTCGCGACCCTGACGTTCCACGACCTCCGCGTCGGCGATGCGCGCGAGCTCGACCAGCGCGAGCTCAACGAGCTTCGCGATCTCGTCGAGTTGCCGCACGGTCCGGTCGCGCGCGGAGCCTGGCGGGCCGGTCGCGAGGAGACCGACATCGCGCGGCGCGCTCGCGCCAAGGCCCGCGCCGAAGCCGAGGAAGCGGCCGCCGCGTCGTCGGTGCCCTCGTCCGGCGATGCCTTCGGCGACGACCTCGACGACTGGACCAAAGACGCGGCGATCGATGGCGAGCCCGCGTTCGACGATTGTGGTGGACGCGGTCCAGGTGGACCCAGCACCGGCGGACGTGGCGCGGGTGGACGTGGGGGTAGCGACGGTGGACGCGGTGCTGCCAGTAGCGGCTATGGTCGCGGTGCTGGCGGGGGTGCTGCTGGTGGACGCGGCGGAGCCGGTGGACGCGGTGGCGATGCCAGCAGTGGCTACGGCGATCGACGTGGTGCCGGCGGAGCCGGTGGACGCGGTGGCGGCGCCAGCAGTGGCTACGGCGGCTGGCTACGGTGGCAGTGGCTACGGTGATCGACGCGGTGCCGGCGGAGCTGGTGGACGCGGCGGAGTTGGTGGACGCGGCGGAGCCGGTGGACGCGGTGGTGCCAGCAGTGACTACGGTGGACGTGGAGCCGGTGGACGCGGCGGAGCTGGTGGACGCGGTGGTGCTAGTAGTGGCTACGGTGGACGCGGTGCCGGCGGAGCTGGTGGACGCGGTGGTGCCAGCAGTGACTACGGTGGACGTGGAGCCGGTGGACGCGGCGGAGCCGGTGGACGCGGTGGTGGTGCCAATAGTGGCTACGGTGATCGACGTGGTGCCGGCGGAGCCGGTGGACGCGGTGGCGCCAGCAGTGGCTACGGCGGACGCGGAGCCAGCGGCGCCGGCGGAGCGCGGAGCGGTGGACGCGCGGACCAGCGGAGCCGGTGGACGTGGCGCAGTCGGCTGGCGCGGGCGGACGTGGTCGCAGGTGGAGCCGGTGGACGCGGTGGTGCCAGCAGTGGCTACGGTGGACGCGGAGCCAGCGGAGCCGGTGGACGCGGAGCGGTTACGGCGGACGCGGTGCCGGCGGTGGAGCCGGTGGACGTGGCGCAGCAGGTGGCGCGGGCGGCGGGTCCAGGTGGAGCCGGTGGGCGCGGTGGTGCCAGCAGTGGTTACGGTGGACGCGGAGCCAGCGGACCGGTGGTGGTGGTAGGGGTGGACGTGGCGCAGTGGCGGGCGGCGCGGGCGGACGTGGTCCGGCAGGCCGGTGGACGTGGTGGCGGCGGACGTGGCGCAACGGGTGGGCCAGGCGCGGGGCGGTGGACGCAGTGGCGTGGGCGGGCGCGGAGCCACGAGCCGGTCCGAAGTCCGGCGGAACCGTCGCTGACGAATGCATCCGTGCCGGTGGACGTGTCTCACGTGTCGTGATGATCCGGGTTCCGCGGACCGTCGAGCGAGAGCCCCGGTTCCGCGGAAGCCGTCGAGCGAGGCGCGGTTCCGCAGGACGTCGACGAGGGTGCGGAACCTGGATCGTGGTTCCGCGGAGCCACGAAGCGTTCAAGTCCGGCGGCAACCGTCGCTGAGCTCGACCGGCAAGCAACCCGCGCCATCGCGGCATCGATGGCGCGCGATCTCGTCATTGCGGGCAAGCCGGGCGGGGTCCTCGAGGCGACTGCGACCAGGTAGGCGGGCCTGTTCCGCACGAACCTCGCACCGTGCGCACGGGCGGCAGTCGCCGAGGGTCGCACAAAGCGTGTTCGCATTCGCGCCGTCGTTGGTGTCCGGTTGCGTGTCGCGGCCCCGCGGAACCGAGCGCTGGCGTCGTTGGTGTCCGGTTGTGTGTCGCTGTCCCGCGGAACCCAGCGCTGGCACCGTCGGTGTCCGGTTGCGTGTCGCGGTCCCGCGGAACCCAGCGTCGGCGCCGTCGTTCGCGGTGCGTGTCGCGGTCGGTCCCGCGGAACCGAGCGCTGGTGCCGTCGGTCGCGTCGGGTGGTGCGTGTCGTGGTCCCGCGGAACCGAGCGTTGTGCGGTTGTTTGTGTCTGTCGGGGTGGTTCCGCGGAACCGTCAATCAGCCGCCGATGGTTCTCGGGTGCCGGAGCCGGGCCGCCTCGCGAGCGCTGTGATAGCGTGCCGGGCGCCATGGAGTTACGCGCCCTGACCGTCCTGGACTCGCTGCAGCCGCAGCTGACTGGCTTTCTCCAGACCGTGTGCTCGGGGTTCATGCCGCTCGAAGAAGAGGCGGCGCTGTTCATCGAGATCGCACCGGGCATCGCGATCAACCAGCTCACCGACGCCGCTCTCAAGGCAACGACGTGCCGGCCGGGGATGCAGATCGTCGAGCGCGCCTACGGGATGCTCGAGCTCCACAACATGGACAAGGGCCAGGTCGAGGCCGCGGTCGACGCGATCCTGTCGAACATGGGCGTGGCCCGCGACGAGCGGATCAAGCCCCGCATCGTGTCGTCGCAGATCATCACCGGTCTCGACGGTCACCAGAGTCAGCTGATCAATCGCATGCGGCACGGCGACATGATCATGACCAACCAGACGCTGTACATCCTCGAGGTGTTCCCCGCAGCGTATGCGGCGCTGGCCGCCAACGAGGCCGAGAAGGCGGCGAACGTGCACCTGATGGAGGTCGTCACGTTCGGCGCGTTCGGGCGATTGTGGCTGGGCGGCTCGGAGGCCGAGATCAAGGCCGCCTCCGAGGCGGCCGAGGCCGCCCTCGCGAAGGTCTCGGGCCGGTCGAAGTAGCTGGCGCTTGCATTCGGCCGGCGGCGCGACACCTTCAGGGCTGCCGATGACAGATTCCTCCGTGATGCGCCTACTCGTGTTTCTGATCGTCGGGTTCGTCGCTGCCGCACCCGCGTCTGCGGCCGGCCGCGTGAAGGTTACCCGCACCCGGATCGCGTTGCCGTCGCCGATCTACTTCGAGTCCGGGAAAGCGGCGATCAAGTCGACGTCGTTCCAGCTCCTCGACGAGGTGGCGGCGACGCTGTCGACGAACAGGCACATCGCGCTGGTCGAGATCGGCGTGCACACCGACTCGCGCGGAAGCTCGGGATGGAACCGCAAGCTGTCGCAGGCGCGCGCCGAGGCCGTGCTCGACTACCTCGTGGATCGCGGTGTCGACGCGAGCCGGTTGCGCGCGAAGGGATACGGCGAGGACAAGCCGCTCGATCGTCGCAACACGCCTCGCGCACAGGCGAGGAATCGTCGGGTCGAGCTCGTGATCCTCCAGCGGACCAAGTAGGCGCTCCCCGAATGGACGGGCTCGACGGGGTGTCTCGTACGCCGTCGCCTCGGAGCCCGAGAAACTGGGCGATCCTCGCGGGTCGATCGCGACCCGGCGCTGTACAGTGCCCTCATGACGACCACGACGACCACGGTGCCCGCGGCCCTGCGCGCACCGTTCGGCGCGGGTGGCGCGGCCGCGATCGACGCGCAGCTCGCGAACAAGCTGCTCGCGATCGCGCTCGAGCCGGGCGGGGACTACGCCGACCTGTATTTCGAGTTCAAGGTGTCGGCGGACTACGTGCTCGAGGAGGAGCAGGTCCGGACCCTCGGACGCAGCATCATGCTCGGCCTCGGCGTGCGGGTGACCCGCGGCGACGCCACCGGCTACGCGTACACCGAGGACCTGACGTGGGAGAAGATGGCGCACGCCGCGCGCACGGCGGGCCAGATCGCCGCCGGCGGTGGCCACGTGCCGGTGGGGGTGGCGACCATCTCGGAGATCAAGAAGCCGAGCTTCTACGCGGTGCCGACACCGTCGTTGCTGGTACCGGCGATCGACAAGCTCGCGCTGCTCCGCGCCGCGGACAAGGCGGCGCGCAAGTACGACCCGCGCATCGTCAAGGTGCAGGCGTCGTTCGTCGAGAGCATCAAGGAGGTCCTGCTGTTCACGTCGGATGGCCGGATGGCCTCGGACGTCCAGCCGCTGCTCCGGTTCGGTGTCCACGCCGTCGCCGAGCACGAAGGCAAGCTGCAGTCGGGATCGAGCAGCGGCGGTGGTCGCTACGGCATGGAGTACTTCGAGCAGGCCAAGCGCGATGCCGCCGCCCACGGCGCCGAGGCCGGGCGGATCGCGATTGCGATGCTCGATGCGCGCGAGGCGCCCGCCGGTGAGATGCCGGTGGTGCTCGGCCCGGGCGACTCCGGGATCCTGCTTCACGAGGCCGTCGGGCACGGGCTCGAGGCCGACTTCAATCGCAAGGAGACCTCGAACTACACCGGGCAGGTCGGCAAGCAGGTCGCGTCGACGCTGTGCACGGTGGTCGACGACGGCACGATCGCGGGCTCGCGCGGCGCGATCAACGTCGACGACGAGGGCTACGAAGGTCGCTCCAACACGCTGATCGAGAACGGCGTGCTGGTCGGCTACATGCACGACCGGCTGAGCGCGAAGCACTACAAGATCGAACCGACCGGCAACGGTCGCCGCGAGTCGTATCGCTCGATGCCGCTGCCGCGGATGACCAACACGTCGCTGCTCGCCGGAAAGGACAACCCCGAGGACATCATCAAGAGCGTCAAGCGCGGGGTCTACGCGAAGCGGTTCTCCGGCGGTCAGGTCAACATCTCCAACGGCGACTTCGTGTTCTCGCTGTCGGAGAGCTACCTGATCGAGGACGGCAAGCTGACGGCGCCGCTCAAGGGCGTCAACCTGATCGGTAACGGCCCCGACGTGCTTCGCCGCGTCGACATGCTGGGTGCCGACTACGAGCTGTCCGACGGGATGTGGACGTGCGGCAAGGATGGCCAGAGCGTGCCGGTCAACGTCGGCACGCCGACGGTCCGGATCTCCGCGATCACGGTCGGCGGTACACAAGCAGGTGGAAAGTGACGGCGATGACGAAGCAGGCCACGAGTGCGGCCCAGGTCACCCAGCAGACCGTGAAGGAGCTCGAGGACATCGCGCAGCTCGTCGTCGAGCTCGCCAGCAAGGCCGGTGCGGACTCCGCCGAGGTGCTGGTGCGCGATGGCAGCGAGCTGACGGCGAAGGTGCGACTCGGTCAGCCCGAGCTCGTGCAGGAAGCATCGAGCCGCGGCCTCGGCCTGCGCGTGTTGCGCGGTGGTCGACGCGCGTCGACACACACGAGTGATCTGCGGCGCGAGGCCCTCGAGGCGCTGTGCGCGGAGACCGTGACGCTCGCCGATCTGGCGGAGCCCGACGAGTGCGCGTTACCGCCCGATCCGTCGCTGCTCGCCAAGGAGATTCCGGATTCTCGATCTCTACGACCCCGAGGTCGCCGAGGTCGATGCGGCCTGGGCACTCGCGCAGGCGATCGCCGGCGAGGCCGCAGCTCGCAAGTTCGACAAGCGCGTCACCAACTCCGAAGGCGCGACCTGGTCGCGCGTCCTCGGCGCGATGGCGTTCGCGACCACCGGTGGTTTCGTCGGTGGTTATCGCGGTAGCTACGCGTCGATGGTCGTCGAGCCACTGTGCGACGACACCACCGATCCCGAGAACCCGAAGAAGCGCAACGGCTACTGGTGGAGCGGGTCGCGGTTCCTGGCCAACATCGAGGCGGCCGAGGCGATCGGAAACGAGGCCGCTCGTCGCACCGTGGCCACGCTCGGTTCGAAGAAGGTCGAGACCCAGGAGTGCCCGATCGTGTTCGACCCCGAGGTCGCGCGCTCGATCGTCGGCACGGTGTTCGGTGTCGCCAACGGTTCCGCGTTCTGGCGCAAGCTGAGCTACCTCGTCGGCAAGGAAGGCACCGAGGTCGCGTCGAAGCTGGTGACGATCGTCGACGATCCGTTGATCCCGCGTGCGCCGGGCTCGCGTCCGTTCGACGGCGACGGGCTGGCGACGCGCAAGAACTCGGTGATCGACAAGGGCGTGCTGTCGCCGGTCTTGTGCGACACCTACGCCGCTCGCAAGCTCGGTCGCGAGTCGACCGGATCGCGCGGGCTCGGAAGCTCCGGGCCGACCACGTCGAATCTGATCATGCAGCCGGGCGGGATCTCGCGGGAGCAGCTCCTTCGCGACACCAAGCGCGGCTTGTACGTAACTCAACTCATGGGTTTCGGATTCAACCCGGTCACGGGCGACTTCTCGCGCGGTGCAACCGGGTTCTGGATCGAGAACGGCGAGCTCACGTTCCCGGTCTCGGAGGTCACGATCGCCGCCAATTTCGACGAGATCCTCAAGCGAATCGACGCGGTGGCGGATGACCTCAAGCTCCGTACTTCGACCGCAGCCCCGACGTTCCGCGTATCCCACATGACGGTGGCGGGAACCTCTCACTAGTACGACAACCTCGGTGCGTTCGCCTGCTTACGTCCGTGATTTCGCTTTGGTTAGCGAGCCTTTCGATTGACTTGGTGGGGCTTGGATGATTCGATCACACCGTGTCCGCAGTAGCCACTGCAGGGGGGCTACCCACACGTCTCGGCAAGTACGAGATCCTCACGCCGCTTGCAGCGGGAGGCATGGCACGGATCTACATCGCGCGGACCACGGGTATCGGTAGTTTCGAGCGCCATGTGGTGCTCAAACTGATCACACCGGAACGGGCGAACGACCACACCGCCGTCCAGATGTTCCTGGACGAAGCGCGCCTCGCGGCTTCCCTCAACCACCAGAACGTCGCACAGGTGTTCGAGGTCGGTGAGGACGCTGGCATTCACTACCTCGCGATGGAGTACGTGCACGGCCAGGACCTGCGCGCGCTCCTCGCCAAGGCCGGCAGTCAGGGCACGCGCGTGCCGCTCGAGCTCGCGCTGACCGTGGTCGCCGGTGCGGCTGCGGGACTCCACCACGCCCACGAGCGCCGCGATGGCAACGGCGTCCCGCTCGGCATCGTGCACCGCGACGTCTCGCCGTCGAACATCATGATCGGCCTCGATGGCTCCGTGAAGTTGCTCGACTTCGGTATCGCGAAGGCCGCGGCCCGCTCGATCGAGACGGTGTCAGGAATCATCAAGGGCAAGTTCGCGTACATGGCGCCCGAGCAATGTCGCGGACGCGATGTCGATCGCCGGAGCGACGTGTTCTCGCTCGGCATCATCCTCTACGAGGTCACGACCCAGCATCGCTGCTTCCGCGCCGACAGCGACTTCGACACCATGCACCGGATCGTCACGGGCGACGTGGTTCGCCCGACGCGTCTGATCCACGGCTATCCGCCGGCGCTCGAGGCGATCGTGATGAAGGCGCTCGCCGTCGACGCCAACCAGCGCTACCAGTCGGCGGGGCAGTTGCTCGAGGCGCTCGAGGCGTTTGCGGTATCGGCGCGCATGTCGCTGTCGACGATGGCCCTCGGGCGGTTCATGCGCGAGATGTTCGGCGAGGTGCCCGAGCCGTGGCTGGTCGCGAACCGCAACGACGCGGCGCCGACGCAGCCGAAAGAGAGCACGATCTCCAACACCAACGGGAGCACCGAGGGTGTCGCACAGAGACGTCACCCCACCGGCACCACGTCCCCGGTGGTGAACCCGGGTGCCGCGGCGCGCGCGGTCCTCGATCTGCCCGCAGGTGCGAACGCGGGAAGTGCAGAGCGCGCGGAGCGCGAGGATCCCGCCGAGTGGAACGCGAAGTCGTACCCGAAGATGCCGGTGCAACAGGAGCCGGTCGGGGCGGGGCGCAAGAGCAACGCGAACCTGCCGACGGTCGCGTCACCGGTCGTCCCGGCAACGGCGACGCCACCGGCGATGCCCGCGGCCACACCGGCCGGTGCCGAGGCACCCACGACAACCACACCGCCCATCGATCCGGCGAGCAGCGGTGCGATGCCGGCCAACGCGTTTCCCGAGCAGCCGTCGGGGTCGGGGAGGTCGCACCCGTCGCTGGCCGTCAACTTCAAGTCGCCGACCGATTTCGAGAACGAGGTCGAGTCCATCGGCAGCCTCCGTCGGCGCGGTCCGTTGTGGATCGGGCTCGGAGTCATCGTGATCGCGATCGCGATCGTGATCGTGATCAGCATGGGTGGCAAGGACGAGGTCCAGAGCCAGCCCAGCATGGCCCCGGAGCCTCCGGCACCCACGAACCACGATGTCGAGACGGCCACGCAGCCCGTCGATGCGGCGCCCGAGCCCGAGCATCCCGTGGCCACGGCCGTCGATGCTGGGGTCGTGAAGCCCGTGAAGCACGACACCCAGGTCACGGTGGCGCCGAAGACCGTGGATGCCTCCGTCGACAATCCTCCGGTTCCACCGGCCGACGACACCATCCACCTCGTGATCGAGTCGGAGCCCTCCCACGCGAACGTGCTGCTCGCCGGCGTCGCGATCGGCAAGACCCCGCTCGACATCGAGCACGCGCGCGGCACCGGGGATGCCAATTTGTCGATCCAGCACAACGGCTACCAGGAGATGTCGTTCAAGGTCGACCTCACCAACGACGTGACCAAGAAGGTCGCGCTCAAGGCGGTCGTTCATCCGATCAAGGTCGTCCGTCCGCCGATCAACAAGGTCCGTCCGCCAAAGGGCGGCAACACCGGCAAGACCGACAAGCCCAAGAAGGACTGCCAGCCGCCGGGGCAGGCGCTGCCCTTCGACCCGCGCCCGGTCTGCAAGAGCTAGCGGCTACCTGGCTGCGATTGGCCGAGCTCGATCTCGGGAACATCGGCGGGCACGGTCAGCTTGGCGGCCGTCGCCTTGACGATGTCGTCGGTGGAGACGCCGGGAGCACGCTCGCGCAGCACGAGTCCGCCATCCCTCACATCGATCACCGCGATGTCGGTGATGATCTCGTGGACGCAGGCGACGCCCGTGAGCGGCAGCGTGCACTCCGGCAATAGCTTCGGCGAGCCGTTCTTGGCCGTGTGCTCCATCATCACGATCACGCGACGGCTCCCGGCGACGAGATCCATCGCACCACCCATCCCCTTCACCATCTTGCCGGGGATCATCCAGTTCGCGAGGTCACCCTTGGCCGACACCTCCATCGCGCCGAGGACGCTGACGTCGACGTGGCCGCCGCGGATCATCGCGAACGACTCGGCGGAGTCGAAGAACGCCGAGCCGGGGATCGTGGTAACGGTCTGCTTGCCGGCATTGATGAGGTCCGGATCCTCGTCGCCCTCGTACGGGAACGGTCCGATGCCGAGCAGGCCGTTCTCGGACTGCAGCACGACGTCCATTCCGGGCGGGATGAAGTTGGCCACCAGCGTCGGCATCCCGATCCCGAGGTTGACGTAGAAGCCGTCGCCGAGCTCCTGCGCGACGCGGCGGGCCATCTGATCGCGAGTGAGACGCGGCATCACGCGCTCCTTTCCGTGCGCGGACGGGTGGTCCGCTGTTCGATCGGCTTCTCGTAGCTCGTGCCCTGGAAGATCCGCTGCACGTAGATCGAGGGCAGGTGGACCTGATCCGGATCGATCTCGCCGACGTCGACCAACTCCTCGACCTCGACGACGGTGATCTTGCCGGCGGTGGCGCACAGCGGGTTGAAGTTGCGCGCGGTCTTGCGGAACTGGAGGTTGCCCCACTTGTCGCCGCGCCACGCCTTCACGATCGCGAAGTCGCCGCGGATCGCGTGCTCGAGCACGCACAGCTTGTCGTTGATCGTGCGGGTCTCCTTGCCCTCGGAGACCTTGGTGCCGTAGCCGGTCGGCGTGTAGAACGCCTCGACGCCGGCGCCTCCCGCGCGCAGCCGCTCCGCCAGCGTGCCCTGGGGACACAGCTCGACCTCGAGCTGGCCCGACAGGAACTGCTTCTCGAAGATCTTGTTCTCGCCGACGTACGAGCTGACCATCTTCTTGACCTGGCCCTGCGCGAGCAGCTGGCCGAGCCCCTTGTCGGTGGTGCCGCAGTTGTTCGACACGATGGTCAGGTTCATGACCTTGCGTCGCGCGAGCTCGCGGATGCAGTTCTCGGGGTTCCCCGACAGGCCGAAACCACCTGCGAGGATGACGGCCCCGTCCCCGACATCATGTAGCGCCGCCTTGGCGTCCGGGAAGACCTTGTTCATCGACTATGCTTACCGCTGACAGCGATGCCGATCATCACGCTGACCACGGATTTCGGCACGGCCGACGGTTACGTCGGTGCGGTCAAGGGCGTGATCGCACGCCACACCGGCGCCGAGATCGTCGACCTCGCACACGATATCCCTCGCGGCGACATCGCGCATGCCGCCTGGGTGGTGTCGACGGCGACCCGGGAGTTCCCGCACGGCTCGATCCACGTCGTCGTCGTCGATCCGGGAGTCGGCGGGACGCGGCGGTCCGTGATCGTGAAGGCCTCGGGGCAGTGGTACGTGGGACCCGACAACGGGGTGTTCGCGTATGTCGCCGACGCCCACAACGATGCCTGGCAGATCGAGGCCCGCCACTTCCGGGCGCGGCGGGTGAGCCCGACGTTCCATGGTCGCGACGTGTTCGCGCACGCCGCGGCGGCGCTGGCCAGCGGCGAGGACGTGCTGATGGCCGGTCCTTCGGTCCGGCTCGCCGGAACGCTCCCGTGGGGACCGCGCGAGGCGGGGCACGGCCGGATCGTGCACGTCGATCGGTTCGGCAATCTGGTCTCGGATCTGCCCGCGGCCGAGGCAGGTAGCGCGATCGTGATCGCGTCGCGCACGCTGCCGGTGATGACCACGTTCGAGGATGTCGAGCCCGGGCAGCTGGTCGCGTACGTGGGCTCGGCGAACACGATCGAGGTCGCCGTTCGCGACGGCAGAGCCGACACCCAGCTGTCCGCACCGCGCGGGACACCGGTGGAGCCGGCCGCGGCCGCGGTGCCCTACCGATGACCGCCGGTGATCGCGGGAGCGTGATCGAGATCGTGATCGACAGCCTGGCGGCGGGGGGCGATGGCGTCGGTCGTGACGCCTCGGGCCGCGTGACGTTCGTACCCCAGACCGCCCCGGGCGATCGCGCGCGCGTTCGAATCGTCCAGGCGAAGTCGCGGTTCGCGCGGGCCGAGCTGGTCGAGGTCGTCGAGCCCGGTGCGTCGCGTATCGCGCCGGTGTGTCCCGAGGCAGCGCGTGGATGCGGCGGGTGCGCGTGGCAGCACGTCGCACGCGACGCGCAGGTCGCCGCCAAGCACGCGATCGTGACGAGTGCGCTGCGCGATCTCCCGCAGCTCGCGATCCATCCGATCGCTGCGCCGGCACCGTCGCTCGGGTGGCGGCGTCGCGCGCGGTTTCACGTCGAGGATCGTCGTGTCGGGCTGTACGCCCGCGGATCGCATCGCGTGTTGCCGATCGCGCACTGCCCGCAACTCGAACCCGCCCTCGAGGCAGCGCTGATCGAGACCGTCGCGGCCGGGCCGCCCGATGGCGAGCTCGCCCTCGCGATCGCCCACGATGGCCGGGTCGTCGTCGGGACCGAGCGCGCATGGCCCGGCGCCGCGACCTTGATCGGTCGGGCACGCATCGTCGGTGGACTCGCCGCGGGGATCCCGTTCGGCGAGTGCGTCGTCGAGCTCGAACCCGATCTGTGGGGTGGACCGTGGGCGTTCGCGCAGGCCAGCGCCGCGGGTAACGCCGCGTTGATCGCGTGCGTGCGCGCGGCGGTCGGGGAACCGCGCGGCCGACTCCTCGAGCTCTATGCCGGCGCCGGCAACTTCACACGCGGGTTGGTCGCCGACGGTTGGGACATGGTCGCGACCGACATCGTCGAGCCGGCGCGCCCGGTTCCTGGTGCGGTGTTCCGGACCGCATCGACCTCCGAGATCCTGCAGTGGTGCTCGGTCCCCGTCGATGTCATCGTGCTCGATCCGCCGCGGACCGGTGCGCCCGAGGCGATCGACGGCATCGTCCGCGCCGCGCCGCGCGTCGTCGTCTACGTGTCGTGCGATGCCGCGACCCTCGCGCGTGACGCACGGCGTCTCGTCGACGGTGGCTATCGCGCCACCGACGCGTGGCCGTTCGACGTGATGCCGCAGACCTCGCACGTCGAGGTCGTGCTGCGGTTGTCGTCGGTGATATCGTGAGAAGGATGAGGCGGATCGATCCATCGTGCGAGTGATCGTCGCGCCGGCGCTGGTCGCGGCCATCGGTTGCGGGGACAACCTGGCGACGCCCGCGGATGCCGCCCACGATGCGGCGCGCGACGTCATGCCCGTCGTCGACTCGCCGATCGACGCGTCCGGAAAGCCCGACCTGATGCCGTTCGCGTCGCAGATGAACGGGAGCGAGGTGGTCGTCAACGAGACGTTCACCGCCGACAGCTGCGAGATGGTCGAGCAATGCATCGGCGCTCCGGGCACGCGGCGACTGTTGCGGTTCGCGGCGGCGACCGCCAACGTCGGCAACGCCGACCTCGTGATCGGCGAGCCACCGCCCGACGGCGTCAGCGACCCGCCGTTCACGTGGTCGCCGTGTCACGACCACCATCACTTCCAGGGCTTCGCGGTGTACGAGCTGCTCGACGGTGACCAGGTCGTGGTGGCCGGGCACAAGCAGGCGTTTTGCGTGCTCGACACGCTACGCGCGATGTCGGGCTACCCGAGCCACGGCTACACCTGCGCGAATCAGGGATTGTCGGTCGGGTGGGCGGACGTCTACACGCGTGGGCTGCCGTGTCAGTGGGTCGACGTCACCGACGTTCCGTCCGGGACGTACACGCTCCGCGTGCGCGTCAACCCCGACGGTGTGATCGACGAGGCGGACACCACCAACAACGAGTGGTCCGAGACCGTCACGCTGTAGAGAACGCGGTCAGGGCGCCGGGACGATCGTCTGGTCCCAGATCCGCACGCGATCGATCGCTCCGACCAGCCAGTCGTTGACGCCAGTCGATCCGCCGTTGTTGTTCTGTCCGATCGTGAGGCCGTCGGAAACCAGCGCGCCACCGCTCGAACATGGTCCCGAGGTCTCGCCGACCTTGGTGCCGTCGAGGAACACCTGCAGGACATCGGCGTCGCACACGCACGCTGCCGCGTACCACGTCCCGAGGGCGAGGGTGACATCGGCGGTCGCGGTGGCCCCGCCGACGCCGCATCGCAACTGGTGCGAGGCACCGACTCGGCCGACGAACAGGCTGATGTTGGGTGGAATGATGTTGCTGTCGACGAGTCCCCAACGCGCACCGTCGGCGACGTCGGCATCGGCGCGAAACGCGACCTCGATCGCCTGGATGTCCGTGACGTCCGCGTTCATCGGGAGCCAGATCGTGCTCGTAGTGTCGACCAGCGCTGCACCTCCGCTATCGTGATCGACGCGCGTCACGTTGGTCAGCTGGGCATCGACGACCGCGGCACCCTCGTCGGGAAGCGTCGCGCCGAACGACGGTTGATCGAACGAGAAGCACAGTCGGAGGTGCGGATCGCTCGGGCATGCCGCTACTGCGGGGGCATCGCTCGTGGTTGCCGCATCGCCGTCGCCGTCGCCGTCGCCGCCACCCGTGCTGGCATCGCTCGCGCCGAGGCCGCTACGCTGCGGTGCGTAGGAACACGCGACCAGTGCGACGAGGACCAGACAACGCACCGGACCATGATACCGAAGCCGCGATCGGAGTTGGGCGACAAACGGTCAAGGTGCGCGTCGTGGAGGCCCGAAGCTCGCGACGATCGCGCGGGCCTCGCGCGGGCCGACGCCCCGGGGCAGCTCGATCGTCGCGGTGAGCGCGTAGGTGCGAAACAGCAAGATCCTCATGACGAGCCTGGTCCCGTCGTTGCTGCGCAACTCGAGATCGAGCGCCGGGACGCCGTGGATGTCGTGGAGCTTCCGTCTCCGGGTGTGTAGCCCCGGCCGGGCCGCCTTCGCGCCACGCTCGATCTCGTTCGCGTAGGCCTGCTTCGACTTGTCGATCCAGGCGCTCGTGTTGGGCACCTGCGCACGCGCGATCGCGAGTGTCGTCCCCTGGGGACCGCGATACGCGGCGACCAAGGCAGACGTCGGTTTCGGCTTCCATGTCGTCGGGACGTCGATCGTCGCCGGCGTGTCGGGAAGCGTGATCGCGGGGTTGGCCGCGGCGAACCCGGCCCACATGCAAAGCGTCGCGAGCGCGAGCGCGGGTCTCACGACTCGTCAGCTGCGGCGGATTCGGGCTCGGAGGGAGCCGAGGACGGCTTGGCCTTCGAATCGTCGGCGTCGAGCCGGCGGAGCAGGGCGTGGACGACGTGGCGCTGGTCGGCCTCGGACGCGAACCAGTCGCGCGGGAATGCCATCGCCTTGGCACCGAGCTCGACCACGAGCACCGGCGCCGAACGGTTCCACGGCACCGAGCGCCGCAGGAAGTAGACCGCCGACACCGCCGCCGGGGTGACCTTGACCGGTCGCGGGAGACACAACCCTCGCGGCAGCGAGACCTCGCGGTCGCTGACCACGATCGTGCCCGGCGCGTACAGGTAGGTCTGCACCAGCTGCCAGGCCCGCCACAGTCCGAGCCCGACCAGCACGAAACCGACCCACACCGCGACGGTGCCGAGCTTCCAGATCAGGAGAAGTCCGAAGATGGTCCCGAAGATCGTCCAGCCGATCAGGCGCTGGCGCGACATCTCGAGATCGATCTCGACGATCTCCTCGCCGCGCCGTGACTTGCTGGAAACGTTCGCCGGCTTCTCGGAGTCCTCGTCAGTCACGGACCCATCCTGCGGTGAGTCGGGCGACGCGACTTTGGACTTCGTCGAGGTGGACATGACACAGTCGGCGCGCAACGACGACTTCCTGTCCATCTACCACGACGTCCGTAACCGCGCGAGGTGACAAGGCATACACGACGTTGTTTTCCAGGGCCTGGGCGGGCCACAGCGACGGGTCGTCGAGGTCGAGAGCCACGAGATCGCACCGATAGCCGGGCGCGATCCGACCGATCGGGAGCCGGAGCACCTCGCCGGCCGTCCGGGTCCCGAGCGCCAGACACGTCGCCGCGGTGATCGCCTGTCCGTCGGTGCGGTGCACCTTCTGGAGCAGCGCGGCCATGCGCATCTCGTCGAACACGCTGACGCGATTGTTGGAGCACCCACCATCGGTGCCGAGCCCGACCTTGACCCCGCGCGCCACGAGGTCGACGAGGTCGGTCACGCCGTCGCCCAGGAACATGTTCGAGCCCGGGCAGTAGGCGAGCGAGCCGCCACGTTCGGCGAGGAGTGCCCGCTCGCCATCATCGAACCAGCAACCGTGCACCGCGATCATCGCCGACATGTCGACCGGTAGCGCGGCGACGGCGTGCAAGGGGCGCGCGCCGAACCGCGAGAGCGAGTCGTCGACCTGATACTTCTCCTCGGCGAGGTGGATGTGCCACGGGATGCCGGCGTCGCGGGCACACCCCGCTCCGGCCTCGATCATCGCCGGTGTCGCACCGTGCTGGCTGTGGGGGGCGGGCTGGACCGCGGTGAGAAACCGCTCGTCGTCGCGGTAGCGCTTGGCGAGCGCCTCGAAGTTGGCGACGGCCTGGGGCACGGTCTCGCGATACGCCGCGGGTGCGCCGTCCCAGTCGTAGAAGCATCGCGCGAGCACGATCCGCATCCCGAGCCGACGCGCGGCCTCGATCGTCGCCGAGGCGTGATCGTTACCCTGGTGGTTCAGGTAGTAGAAGTCGCAGACCGTGGTGACGCCGTGGAGCAGCATCTCGCCGAACGCGAACAGGCCCGCGGTGGCCATGTCGTCGGGCGAGAGCCCCGGCGAGTAGCGATACAGCGCGCGATCGCGCCACTCGAGAAACGGCAGGTCGTCACCGATCCCGCGGAGCAGCGACTGGAACGAGTGGTTGTGCGTGTTGATCGTGCCCGGCACCATCGCGCGGCGCGACCACTCGATCCGCGCCGCTCCCGCCGCGTCGGCAAGGATCTCCGGAGGATCTCCGACCCGCTCGATCCGCCCGTCGCGCGCGAGGACCGCGGTCGGGCCACGGGCCACCCCGTCGACGATCGCGCGATCGGCGATCACCACGGTCGAACGATTCGTCGGGTCGGGCATGCGACCTTGCCACCCTAGCGCAAAACGCCGTATAGGATGCGACGGGATGGCGAACGACCTGCTCGGCGCAATCGAGGCCGGTGACCTCGACCCGATCTACGTGCTGGCGTCCGAGCATCCGGTCCTGATCGAGCGCACGGTGTCGGCGATCCGCGACGCCGTGGTGCCGCCCGCGGCGCGCGGCTTCAACTACGACGTCGTCGAGGGCAAGCCACTGACGGCCAACCGGATCGTCGCCCTCGCGCAGACGCTGCCGATGATGGCGAAGGCACGGATGGTCTTCGTCCGCGAGCTCGCTCACCTCCCGGCGAGCGAGGCCGAGGGACTCCTCGCGTACGTCGCCAAGCCGAACCCGTCGACGGTGATCGTGGCGGTGACCTCGAAGGTCGACAAGCGCCTCAAGCTGTACTCGCAGCTCGCCAAGAAGAAGTATCTCCACGTCCTCGACGCGCCGCGCACGCAAGCGCTGCCGGGTTGGATCAAGGGCGAAGCCAAGGAGCTCGGCGTCCAGCTCGATCCGCGTGCGGTGTCACGGCTGATCGATGTCGTCGGCAACGACCTGTCGCGGCTCGTGCTCGCGATCGAGCAGCTCGGGATGTATGCCGCCGGCCGCGGTGGGAAGACCACCGTGACCTCCGATGACGTCGACGACCTGATCGCCGACACCCGCGAGCGTTCGGTGTTCGAGCTCACCGACGCGATCGGTGCGGTGGATCGCCCGCGCGCCCTCGCCGCGGTCGCCTCGTTGTGCGATCAGCGTCAGAGCGCGGTCGGCGTGGTGGTGATGCTCGCTCGCCACGTGCGGCAGATGTCGCTGGTCCACCGGCTGCGCTCCGAGGGCGCACCGCGCGGGGTGTGGGCACAGAAGCTCGGCGTTCCGCCGTTCGTGGTCGACAAGATCGCCGGTCAGGCGCGCAGCTACTCTCCCGCCGCGCTCGCCGCCGCCACGCGCACGCTGGCGATGGCAGACCGCGCACTCAAGGGAGACGTCACCCTGATCGACACGCGATTCACCGGTCCTCAGATCAAGGCGCTCGGTCGCGATCTCGGCGAGCGCGTGATCCTCGAGCGCATCGTCGACGACATCATCGCCAGCGCCTAGCGCCTACTTCTTGACCT
This sequence comes from uncultured delta proteobacterium, assembly GCA_963772655.1. GTDB lineage: Bacteria > Myxococcota_A > Polyangia > Haliangiales > Haliangiaceae > JABFXX01. The sequence continues at coordinate 1,080,283 of CAVYYE010000002.1, read as the reverse complement.
CGATCGTCTTGTCGTCGTGGCCGACGGTGACCGATGGCTGCTTGGCCGGCGGACGCACCGGCAGGCTGATCGCGGGCTGGGTCTCCTCGGCGGAGATCCCCATCTCCTCGAACGGCCGCCGGTACTCGGCAGGGAGCCGGGCGTACTGGTGGGCCAGGGTCGCGCGTGGCACGAACAGCTCCTCGCGGCGACCGTCCCCGATGTCGCGCTTGAGGACGAGCTCCCCCGAGACCCGGCTGCGTTCGCGGAGCGATCGCGCGAGCGGCTTGAGCTGATTCAACATCTCGAGCGGGACGAGACGGGGGGCGTCGAGGTCGCCGATCGCGGTGCCGCCGAGCGTGAGATCGACGAGCGTACGGTGCTCGGTGAGCCCCTTGAGCGCCTTGTCGGCGCCGTCGATCAAGCGCCGGACCGGCGGCTCGTCCTCGGCGTCGAGCGGGTTCTCCTCGCCCTCGGCATCGCCTTCGATCGTGATCGCCGTCCAGGTCGCGCCACCGTCGTAGACAGCGAAACGCAATCCGGGAGAGGCACGGCTCGCCTGTTCCTTGAGCGTGATCACCTGCTCGCGTCCGGACCGTTCGTAGGCGACCACGACATACGGCGCGAGATCGATCGGAGCCGGCTTGGCCTTGCCGAACACGCCACGTTTCATCATGTGGACGATCACCGCGTCGGCGATCTGCTCGACCCGGATCGGTTGGCGATACGGATCGGGCTTGAGGCGGAACATCGCGGCGATCCGGCCGGCGGTGGCGACCGCGTCGGCGGATGGCTCTTTTCCACGGACATCCCACGACATGATCCAGCTCGCGTTCGGTAGCTGGTACTCGTCGAAGAACGGGCGCAGCGCCTTGAGGATCTGATCGGCGATGGTCTTGGGCGAGGCCTGTGCTTCGAGCGACTTGATGCGGGTGTCGATCTGGCGCTTGGCCTCGACGATCGCCTGCTTGGCGGCGACCGCGATCTTCTGGGCCACGGTACCCGTGACGCCCGTCGGCTTCTTGTCCGGGGGGACATATGGACCCAGCGTGTTGGTCAGCGCACGTTCGAGATCCTCGAGCTTCTTGACCTCGCGATCTCCTTCGCGCTGAGCTTCGACAGCGCGCACGCGACGATCGTCGAGCTCGGCGACGGGATCGAACGCGTTGGTGCAGGTCTCGACGGCGGCGGTCAACGTCTCGATGAAGTTCTCTTCGAGCGGAAAGGGGGTGCCGTCGCCGTAGCGATACATGGACGGGATCATAACACTCCCGACGCGTGCGCCGCGGATGGGTACCAGGACGGTTATCGAAGCGGGTCCGTAAGTGGATCAGGCCGCGACGTCGCTGGATTGGGGCGGCACCAAGAACGCGTGATACGGCGCCGGCTCGAATCGGTGATCGCGGTGCAACGTGAACGGTCGCGACGCGATCGACACGCCCTCGAGCTGGTTGGACGCGAGCTTCCACGGCACCGGGATCTCGAACCACACCTCGCGGATCGGGTGCTCCTGCCAGCTGTTGACGCTGCGGTAGCGCGCCGCGTCCGTGCGGGTCTGGAACACGTAGATCACGCGGTCGAAGTCGGGCTCGCCGCGGAACACGACGAAGCCGCGCTGCCATGCAATCTCGACGAGGCCGTCGCAGTAATCGCACACGTACGACGTGAACAACGCCGTCATCGGCCGTTTGCAGTCGGGACACCGCACGTTCGTCCTCACGATCAGTGTAGCGGACGACTCCCGATCGCGGACTCGTGAATGATGCCGCGAGGTTGCGTGAGACCGCGCGAGATCAGTAGCTGCCGAGCAATCCGAGCTGGATCGCGACGGCGTCGATCAGGCTGTTGCCGTTGATGAACTGGTTGTCGATGCCGGCGGTGTTGTCGGCATCCGCGGCGAGGTTGTCGAGCATCATGACCTCGCCCTTGGCGAGCAGCTGCAGCTTGTCGAACAGGTGCCACACCGGCTTGTCCTCGCCGAGCGTGATCAACGTGAGCTTGCCGCCGAGGTTGACGTTGCGCACCGGCGCGAGCTCGCGGTCCCCCGTGAAGTACTCGCCCGCGGTCGATTCGGTCTCGTAGAAGAACGCGTCCTTGAAGAACTCGGCCGCCGACTGCTGGTACACGCGCGCGTACACGTGGAGGAGCAGCGCCTCGCCGAGGTACTGCGAGTACGCCATCTCGACGTTGCCGGCGAAGATGCCCCAGGTGTCGTTGTAGAACCGCGCGTCGAAGTGGACCGCCGACTTGAGCTTCGGCAGATAGCGATTGAGGCGCCCCGTGAGCGACCACCGGTCGCGGGTGTCGGGTACGTGCTCCTGCGGCGAGTTCGGACCGATCCGGACCCGGCGATACGGGTTGCTCTGGAACCCCTCCGACACCTGCCCGAACAGCGCGAACTGTGCGTTCATCGTCGGTGACAGGTTCTGGGTGATCGTGAGCGAAGCGGTGTTGATCGTGAGGTCCTTCCACACGGTCGTGCCCGGGGTGTCGGTGCCCTTGTAGAACTTGCCCTTGTCGCACTTGTCGTCGCCGATCAGGGCCCGCGACTCGAGCGGGGTGGCCATGCCGTTGTCCTTGTCGCAGACCTGGTCGGCACCGTGCGTGTAGGCGAGGGCGACCGTGGTGTTGCGACCGCGCAGGTCAATCGATGCGGTACCGCCGACCTGGCGCGAGATGTAGTCGCGCTCGGTGCCGAATGTTCCGGAGAACGTCAGCCGCGAGCGCTTGCCCTGAAAGCCAAAGTTGAGGGTCCCCTCGTGGCGGACGTCGGAGAACTTGGTCGCGGTCGACACGGCGTCGACCTGGTAGATCGTCGCCGTCGCCCCCGACACCGCGTCGGCTTGGTAGTCGAGGCCGAGCGTGACGTAACGTCCGAGGTCGAACCCGAGTGTGGCCTCGGGGTGAACCACGACGAGACCGCCCTTGCCACCGTCGCGCTTCTCGGCGAAGAGCGACGTCGAGACCTCGCTGCGGTCGTCGGCGAGCGCCGCCGTGGGCGCGATCGCGAGCACCACGACGAGTGCTGTCAGTTGCAGCCGCATCCGCCTCCGCCGGCACCGTTGCCGCCCGCCGCACCCTCGCGGTTGGTCCGCATGTGCTCGGTCGACGACGTGTCCTGCGGGTCGTCGTCGAACACCATGATCTGGTCGGCGAGGAACGCCTTCTCCGATGCGCGCACCGCCTGGCGACCACACGCACCGAGCGCGAGGACGATGGCGAGGACGCCAGCGGGAAGCAGAGTTTTGACGATGCGCATGGATGCCTCCTAGAAGAAGATCGCCAGGCCGCCGGTGTACTCCTGACCGTTGTCCGACTTGTTCTGATCGAACAAGGTCCAGTTGCGGGCGTCGAGGCGGAGGGTGATCTGCTTCTTGAACGTGATCTCGAAGCCGCCGCCGGCCCCCATGGCCATCAGCGTCTCCTCGGGATCGACGAAGTTGTCGGCCTTGGGACGGATGTGAGCAGCTCCGACCGCGATCCCGACGTAGGGTCCGATCACCGCTCCCGGGATCAGGCGCAACACGAACCCGAACCCGCCGAGGAACACGTCCTTGTCGGCGCGCGGGGACAGGCCGGCGAAACCCTCGAGTGCCCAGTACGGATCGATCAGCCACGACGGGCGCAGCAGGAACACGCCCTCGCGATCGAACATGCCAGCCGAGAACGACAGCCCGACGTTGGCATACGGGGCCGGGGAGGGCCCCAGGATCGCGCGCCGGACCGCACGACCCATGCGACGAAACACGCCGGCCTCCGGATCCGCACCGACCTCGAACGGGAACACCATGTCACCGAGGATCCAGCCCGTGGTGCCGTCGTCGAGCTCGACCTTGAACCAGTAGTCGCGCGTGCCGCGCTCGAGCACGCTGAACACCTGGCCGCGGTCGGCGATGTAGACCTCGCGATAGCCCGGCCCCGGTCCGCTGTGGACCGGTGCCTTCTGCGAGATCACGCGCAGGTATGCATCGGCGTGTGCGGGGGCTGGTGCGAGGAACACGCAGAGCCCGAGATAGACGGCGGCGGTGATGGTCAGTGCGCGCACTAGAACCACTGGAGGAACGTCTGAACCTCGGTGTCGCTCGTCGAGGTATAGATGTCGCCGCCACCGTGCGTATCGACGCCGGCCAGGGGCTTGGTCAGGAGCTGACTCATCTCGGGCGTGCCGCAATTGAGAAACACCTGCGCCTGACGGTAGTTGAAGGCGTCGTCCTGCGGGCTGGTGCGGAAGTTGAGTGCGTTCCCACCGGCCTCGTTATGACACCCGCCGGTCTTCGTGCAGCCGTTCGTGGCGTCGCCCGGACGGATGAAATTCGGATAGATCTCCGTCGAGAAATACTCGAGTCCGCCGGCCGGATTGCACAGGTTGATGTCCGTCGGCGTGTCGCCGAGATCGACGGTCGGACATCCCGCCAGGCACAGGCCGAGGCCGACGGCTGCCAAGACAGCGTGGTTACCCATCCCGAGCGTTAACGGTACACCCGTTTGGAAGAACGTGCATCGGGACCATGCGTTCCCGATCAACGGCTCTTGTGGATGTTGCGACGGATCACTACGGGCGGGTACCCTCGCCGATAGTGTCGTCTGGAGCGGAGCGTCCACCGCCGGGTTCCCGGCCACCGGTGACGCCTGCAACCACCGGGGAGACACCGCGCGCCAAGACCGGTCCTCCACCGATTCCTCCCGCACGTGCACCCACACCGCTACCGGTGCGTCCGCCGACGCAACCGCCTCCCACGGGTGGACCGCCACGTCGGCCCCCGACCGTGCCTCCGCCGGCTCCCGCGATCCCGGCACCGCCGCGCATCCTGCGACCACCGACGGCGCCGCCACCGACCGGTGCGGCGACCGCGGCGCCGATGGCCACGCAGCCGGGCACGGTACCGGCACGCGCGGAGACCGCCCCCATCGCTCCGCCGCGACCGAACATCCCCACGGCTTCGACCCGCGCGCAGACCGTCCCCGCGCGGCCGTCGCGGCCGCCCACCACTCCACCGGTGACGGTGCCGGCGACGGTGCCGGCCGTTCCATCGCGGACGCCGACGCCCTCGCCGGAACCCTCGCCGCCGCCGACGGCTCGTCCACCGACGTCGCCGCCGGTGCGGTCGTCGTCGCGTACGACGGCACCGATGGCCGTGGCGGTTCCGGCCGAGGCGATTCCGACGGAGACGGTCGCGACGCCTCCGACCGGCCGGCACGTGGTGCGCCGGCAATCCCCTCCCGAGCGCCATCGCAGCCTGGTCCGGATCGATACCGAGCCCGAGCCGCCGCGTCCGATCCGGAGTCCGCTCGTGGGCCGGGAGAAGGAGCTGGCGACGCTCGACGACGTGGTCACGCGCGCGGTCGACTTCCAGGCTCCGCAGCTGGTCACCGTGATCGGCAACCAGGGCACCGGCAAGACGCGCTTGATCAAGGAGCTGATCTCGCGGCGGCAGGCCAAGCCCGACAAGCGGGTGCGCGTGTTCCACGGTGCTGCCGCGCGCGACCACGACGGCGAGCGGGTGCCGTTCGCGGCCCTGGTCTCGCTGCTTCGCGATCGGTTCGAGCTGACGCCGGATCCCGACGAGGTCACCCGGCTTCGGTTCAGCCACGAGGTCAAGTCCGTGATGGGGACCGATCAGGTCGCCGAGCTCCTGCACCTGATCGGCGGCTACGTCGGCCTCGAATTCCCGCCGACGCCGTTCCTGCAGGCGATCGCCGGCAACCCGAAGCTGCACGACGAGGTGTCGCGGTCCGCGCTGCGCCGGTTCTTCGAGCTCGATGCGGCGAGCGATCCACTGCTGCTCGTGTTCGACGACATGCAGTGGGCTGGACGCGACATGCTCTCGCTGGTGTCGGAGCTCGCCGGCGGCCTCGCCGGTGCGCCGGTGGTACTGCTGATCGCCGCGCGACCCGACATGCTGGTCCACGCGGGGAACTGGGGCGAAGGCGGCGTCGACCACGAGCGCATCGACCTCCGCAACCTCGAGCCGGAGGACGGCGAGGAGATGTTCGAGAACCTCCTGAGCCGATGCGCGCAGGTGCCCGAGGACATCGTCCAGGGCGCGGTCGAGATGACCGGTGGCAACCCGGCGTTCCTCGAACAACTCGTTCGGCTCTACCTCGACAACGGCACGATCGACACCCGCGGCACGATCTGGGTGCTCGATCCCGACAAGGCCGCGGACACCGAGCTGCCGATCTCGATCGAGGAAGCGATCGAGGCACGCGTCGCCGCGCTCGAGAACGAGGAGCGCGAGCTGCTGGAGAAGGCCGCGGTGTTCGGCAACGTATTCTGGGTGTCGGCGGTGATCGCGATGACCCGACTCGACGATCCGCCGCCCGAGCCGGCGCCCGGACCGCTCGAGCTCGAGTGGGGAGCGGGCGAGGACGTGCGCCGGCGGATCGCGGACCTGATCGCGATCCTCGCCGACCAGGACTACGTGCTGCCGCTCGAGGTCGACGACTCGTCGATCCCCGGCGAGGCCGAGGTGGTGTTCAAGCACAACCTCGAACGCGATCTGATCCTGCGCTCGACCGAGTCCGGCCGGCTCGCGCGTTACTACCTCGCCGCCGCGCAGTGGCTCGAGGCCAAGACCGTGCAACGGAGTGACGAGCAGCTCGAGTTCCTCGCCAACCTGTACGAGAAGGCAGGGGTCCGCCGGCGCGCCGCACGGTGCTACCTGCAGGGCGGCGATCGCGCACGCGCACGCTACGCGCCCGACGAGGCGCGCGTGCTGTACGCGAAGGGGCTCCACATGATCGGCGATGGCGACGCGCCGGGTCGGCTCGACGCGCTCCACAACCTCGGCGACGTGCTCGAGCAGACGGGTCACGCCGACGAGGCGATGGCGCACTTCACGGAGATGCTCCACCTGTCGTGGCGCTACGACAATCTCGCCAAGGCGGGGGCCGCCTACAGCCGGCTCGCGCGCGGCTATCGCCGGCTCGGCAAGTACGACACCGCGATGGAGCACTTGCGGCGCGCCCACGAGCTGTTCGAACGCTCGCGCGACGACCGCGGCATCGCATCGACGCTCGACGACATGGGCCGCGTCAACTGGTTGCGTGGCGGGTTCGGGCAGGCGCTCGACTTTCACCGCCAGGCGCTCACGATCCGGCGCGCGCTCGGCGATCGCCGTTCGATCGCGCTGTCGCTCGCCAACATCGGCCGCGTTCACCACGACACCGGTAACTTCAAGGCGGCGATGACGCAGTTCCGCGAAGCGCTCGATCTGCGGCGCGACATCGGCGATCTCGTCGGGGTCGTGCAGTCGCTGTGCGACCTCGGCGGTGTTCACTCCGAGGACGGCAATCACGAGGTCGCGCTCGAGCTCCTCGACGAAGCGCGCCAGATGGCGAACGGCATTGGCGACAAGCTGGCGCTCGCCGACGTGCTGTCGCGCTCCGGCGAGGTCAAGAGCGCGATGGGACGCGGTGCCGAAGCGGTCAAGGATCTGGCCGACGCCAAGGCGCTCGCGACCGAGCTCGGCGATCGCGTGGCGCTCGCCGTCACCCACCAACGACTCGCACAGGTGTTGCTCGTCGCCGGCAACCTCGAGGCCGCCGACGTCGAGGCGCACGCCGCGGTCGAGGTGTCGGAGGCCGTCGGGTTGCGCGTGCACATCGGCTGCGGCTACCGGGTCAAGGCCGAGGTGTGCGCGGCCCTCGGTCAGCTCGAGCAAGCCGAGGAAGACTTCCGGCGCGCGATCGACATTCTCGCGGCCGTCAAGCACGAGGTCGAGCTCGCGCGTGCCTATCAAGGTCTCGCGTCGGTCAAGGAATTCACCGGCGGGCTCGCCGAGGCCCACAAGCTGCGCGGTCGCGCGATCGACATCTTCACGCGCCTGCGGGGCGCGGCCGCCACGGAGTAACGCGTGAGCGGGTCGGACGACAGCAGTCCGAGCGACCGCGAGGTCGAACGGGCGGCGGCCGTCGAGCGGTTGCGCGAGGCCGCGCTCGTGCGACTCGCCGATGCGATCCCGAAAAACGTTCGCGACGCCTGCGCCACGCTCGCCGCGGCGGGCTACCAGTCGGTCGCCGTCGGAGGCGCGGTCCGCGACGCCATCCTCGGTCGCAAACCCGGCGACTGGGATGTCGCGACGGCCGCGCATCCCGAGGACGTGCTCCGGCTGTTTCGCCACACCATCCCGACCGGTTTGCAGCACGGCACCGTCACCGTGGTGACCGGGCGTGGCGTCGAGTCGCACGTCGAGGTCACGACGTTTCGCGGCGAGGGCGCGTACACCGACGCCCGGCGTCCCGATCACGTCCGGTTCGGCGTGCCTCTGGTCGACGATCTCGCGCGGCGCGACCTCCGGGTCAACGCGATGGCCTACGACCCCGCCACGCGCGAGCTGATCGATCCGTACGGTGGTCTCGACGATCTCGTCGCCGGTGCGCTGCGCGCCGTCGGGCCCACCGGCAACGTCTACGACGACGCGGTCGCGCGGTTCACCGAGGATGGGCTGCGCGTGATGCGCGCGGTTCGGTTCGCCGCGCAACTCGAGCTACCGCTCGATGCCGATACCGAGCGCGGCATCGGTCCGGCGTTGCCGTCGCTCGCCAAGGTCAGTCGCGAACGCGTGTGCACCGAGCTCCGCAAGATCCTGGCGACCCGCGAACCGTCGCGCGCGCTGATCCCGGCGTGGCGGTCGGGGATCCTCGCGTCGATCCTTCCGGAGCTGGTCGCCGGGTTCGAGACCTGGCGCGCGCTCGTGCCGCGCGAGCCGGCGTGGTTCGTCGAGAACTGGGCGACCGGAATCGACGCGACGAGCCCGCGCGAAGCCCGCCTCGGCGCCATGCTCGCCGAGCTCGCCAACCCCGATCACCAGATCCACCGGAGCGACCGCGCCGTGCATCGCCGCACCTCGGACGTGCTGCGCCGGCTCAAGTTCTCGAACCAGGAGATCACCGCGGCCGCCGCGCTCGTCGGCGTCGCGGCTGCCCTCGCGGTGCCGCACTGGACCGAGCCCGCCGTCCGTCGCCTGCTCTCCGATGCGTCCCGCGACCACGCGCCGCTCGCCGCCGCGATGTGGCGGGGCAAGGGTGCGCTCGAGCTCGCCGACACCGCGGACGCGATCCTCGCGCGGGGCGACGCGCTCGCGGTCAGCGAGCTCGCGGTGACCGGCGGCGACCTGATGAAGGAGCTCGGCATGGCGCCCGGCCGCGCTCTCGGCGACACCATCAAGCGCTTGCTCGAGCGCGTCCTCGACGATCCCACGCTCAACGCTCGCGATCGACTGCTCGCGCTCGCGCGCGAACCGGCGGCTGACTAGCGGTAGCGCGCGTACAGCTCGTCGCGCCACGCGAGCAGGTTCGGGTAGCGCGCCGCCAGCTCCGGATCGCCATACACCTCGCGGCTCGCGGCCCCGAGGCGCACGTGATCGCCCTCGTGCGGCTTCACGAAGCACAGCACCTGCGCCGCACGAAGATCCGCGAACGACAGCTCGCCGACGAGGGTCGCGTCCGGACGGTCGCCGAGCGCGGCGCTCATCTCGTCGAGCACGCCCTCGAGCGTGGCCTGGTGCTCGGTGTCCGCACGCTCGGAGCCGCCGTACTTGCGCCGCGTACGCGCGACGCCCGCGCGTGCGATCGCCCGCGCCAGTGGACCGAGCGCGCGCATGTTCTTCGGGATCAGCTCCGCGGATGCATCGCGGTGGGCCAGCACGCGGGTCAGCGACAGCGCGCGTCCCGCCGCCATGCCTTCCTGCGCTCGATCGCACCACCGCAGCACGTCCTCGACCTTGCCGTCCGGGAACAGCGGCGGACCCTCGCCATGCGCGTCGGCCCAGCGCGCGATATCGAGCGAGTCCGCGATCGGTCCCTCGTCGGTCAGCAGCACGGGCACGGACACCGGGCCGCGCCATTGCCCGAGCGTCTTGCGCAGTCCCGGCTCGCCGAGCAGTGGCTGGTAGTGCTTCTTCTTGTACGGCACGTGGTGCAGATCGAGCGCCCAGCGTGCCTGCTCCGACCACGGCGAATACGAGAGGTGGAGGAGGGTGGTCATCGGGTCACGCTTCCGCGGGAGGCTCGTCCCAGTCGGTCACGTCCTCGCCGCGCTCGCGCGACAGGATGTCGATCGCCGCGGCCGCGCCGTCGCCGGCGCTGATGATCGCCTGGCTGCGCCCGGGCCGGGCCGAGCGCCCGACGACGTACACGCCGTCGAGCTTCGACTTCGAGTGGCGGTCGACCTCGATGCCTCGCTTCGGGTCGAACGTCAGCCCGAGCTGCTTGGCGTGCTTGGGCGACTTGCCCTCCGACAAGATCAGATACCGCGCGCTGATCGACTCGCCGGTCTTCAGCGTCGCGCGCCACCCTCCGTCGGCATCCTTGCCGACCTCGGCGACGTGGCCTTCGCGCAGGCTCGCGCCGACCGCTGCGATCTGCTCGCGCGCGATGCGCTGGAACTCCTTGCCGAGGATCTCGGGGATGCCCAGGTAGTTCTTGAGCAACGCGAAGTTCATCGCGGTGTTGTCTTCGCCGAACACGACGACCTCGAGGGAGTTCTTGGCGAGGAACAGTGCCGCGGACAACCCTCCCGGGCCGTCGCCGATCACGATCACGTCGGGCATGTCGGGTTTGTAACGGATCGACGCAGCGGGCGGTAGGCCGCCGCGCCCCGATAAGGGAAGCGATCAGCGCAACGTCGCCGAGGCGTCGTGCCGTCAGCGCCAAGCACTCCGTGCGCTCTGCTCGACGTTTGTCGATCGTGCACCGGTTGCAAGCCGGCGTCGCCGATCATCGTCCTTCCCGTCAACAGTTCGTTCGGGGTCAGCGCAGGGTGGCCGAGGCGTCGACGACGATCGTGCGCGCGCCGCGGCCACCGACGATCACGCGCGGCAGCTCGAGCGTCGCGATCGCTTCGACGTCGACCACCAGATGCGACGTGCGCCGCAGCAGATCGGAGAGCCCGGCGCGGTCGGGTTCGGGATCGCCGGCGCGCGATGCGATCACGTGGGCGGCGAGGGTCTGGGCATCGATCAGACGCAGTGGGGCGGGGGCGGCCGCGAGCCGCGCGCCGGGTGCGTCGAGCACGACGGTCCAGCCGAGTGCGGGCAACTCGAGGAAGGTGACGCCGACCTCGCGGCCGGCGGGCGGGGTCTCGCGGATGATGACGGCGCCGCCGGGGTCGGTCTTGCCCGCCTTGGCGAGCACCGACGCGAACGCCTGGCGCACGAGGGCATCGGAGCTGACGTCGCGTTCGACGGGACAGCCGGCGGGCTCGCTCGGGAGGTCGTGACCCCACGGCTTGATCTCGACGGGGTAGCCGGCGCGCCGCGCGAGCTTGACCGCGGCCGACGGTGTGGTGGCGACGGCCTGGCGCGTGATCGGGACGCCGTAGGCGGCGAGCAGGACCTTGATCTCGTGATCGCCGACGCGTACGGCGGTGTCGCGCACGGTGCCGGGTTCCGCACCGAGCCGCACGAGTTGGCGCTCGAGGCGCTCGCTGTCGATCGACAGCTCGGCGGATGCGGAGCTCGGTGCCGGGCCGAGCCCGACGGCGATGCGTTCGGCGGCGCGCCCGAGCATGGAGATCGCGCCGAGCGCGGCACGGGTGTCGAACAGCTGCGGCGTGTCGTCGGCGAGCTCGGCGCGCGGCGCGACGGAGACCGCGATCGTGGTGCCGGGCAACGAGCGCGGTGGTGGGCCGAGCGACGGGTCGTAGAGCACGACGTCGGTGGGATCGTCGGGAGAGTGCAACGGCGATCGCAGACCTGCGGTCTCGGCCTCGATCGCGATCGCCTGCGCCTGCGCCTCGAGCCACGAACCCGACGGCGCGATCACGGCGGTACGCGGTCCGGCGGGCAGACCGAACCGGGCGAGCAGGACGACCGCCTCGATCCACGCGTCGACGTCGTGGGCGATCGCCGCGCCGTAGGCGTGGAGGTGGGCGAGGGCCGCGGCGCGCTCGATCGCGGCGCGCCCCGTGCCGCGCACGGCGGGTACGAGCACGCACATCGGTCGATTGCTCTCTGCAGCGTGCGCGCAGCGCCGGGCGAGCTCGACCGCAGCCGCGGCCGACGGCGGCGCGTCGAGCGCCCACGCGATCAGGTCTCCATCGGTGTCACCGGCGTCGGCGGGGTCGATCGCACGCGCCGTGATGCCGCGCGTGCGCAACACCGCGAGCGCGGTGGCGCCGAGCGCGCTCGGCGCGATCACGTCGACGCGCAACGCATCGACCGCGGCCGACCGAGCTTGCGGCATCACGCTCCCCGGCGCGGGACCACGTGCACCGCGAGGTGCTCGGCGACGCGCTCCACGGTCTTGCGTACCGGCTGGCCCGAACGCGGCGGCAACGCGCGGTGTCCGAGCACCACGGGATCGAGTCCGAGCGAGGCGAGGTCGAGACGCTTCATCGACGCCGACGGCACGGGTGTCGGGTACTCCTCGATCGGCGGCCCGGGAATGCGGACGCCGATCACGATCGGATCGCGCAGGCGACAGGTCTGCAGCTCGCCACCCGCGACTCGGGTGGCGTGGATGATCGGACCGTCGGGCGCGAGCGCGACGACGTGCGTGAGCTGTGCGGTGTCGAGCAGCTCGGCGATCGCGGCGACCTCGGGGAATCGCTCGGGACGACTCGCCTCGTCGACGAGGATCGTCGTGGCGTCGAGCTGTCGCGCGGCCGCCGTCATCACCTGAGCCCAGCCGAGGTAGTCGAGCTGCAGCTCGGTCGGTACGCCCGCGCTCGGCAGGCCGGCGCGGTTCGCACGATCGGCGGCGAGGTCGAGCCAGGTCGGATCACCGGCGGCGACGACGGTGGCCTCGCCGAACTTCGCAGCGGCGGCGATCGCACCGTCGAGCCAGCGGACGGAACGAATCGGTGCGGCGCTACCGACCCAGACCGCGACCCGGCGCTTGGCGTCCGTCACCGGCCCTCCTCGAGGAGACGAACCAGCTCGACGAGCGTCGGGCCCGGCAGCCCGTTGAGGGCACCGTCGGCGTGCTTGCCACCACCGGCGCCGATCCGGATCAGGCTCGCGGCACCCGCGAGATCGATCCCCGGCTTGCCGATCGAGACGCACAGCTCGGAGGCGATCGCGGCGTTCGAGCCCTTGATGACCGGCGCACCGAGCAGACCCGCGAGCCGCGAGGCCGCCGTCATGATCTGCGCGTCGGCCGCGGACGCGTCGTCGATCGCGACGACTGCCCCGCAGGTCTGGGTGACGTCGGCCGAGGTGCTGCCCGCGACCTCGACCTGCGGATCGTTGCCGCCGGGGATCGCGAGCATCATGACGTCGATGTCGTCGTCGCCGACGCCGGTGGACGGCGTGACCCCGACCAGCGCCACCGCCGCTCCGCCGTCGGTGACGCGGACGTGGGCACCGTCGCGATCGCGTAGCTCGACGTGATCGACACCCACCGCGCGAGCGCGGATCAACAGGCGCGCGCCGATCCGTGCCCCGGTGCGGGGGCCGAGCTCCGCAGCCGATGGCGCGTCGGCACCGAACAGCACGAGGCGCGGTCGCAGGTGATCGAGCACGCCCTGCCACGGGCCGCCGACCGCCGACCACAGCGGCAACACCGGCGCGTCACTGACCGCCACCACGATCTTGTCGGCACCGTGACGGGCGAGCATCGCGCGCACCGTCTCGATCCCCGGCGCCTGTCCGTGCGAGACTTGGGCGGTCGAATCGGCGCTGCCACGATCCGTCGGATCGTGGATGACGAGTGCCGCGTAGAGCGTCGCGCCCCACGACGAGGCGACCGCGCGACCCGCCGCGAGCGCGGCCAGGGACGACGCATGCGGCCGGTCGCCGTCGAGATCGATGTGGACCAGGACGGCTCCCACGCTGGAACCGACGTTAGTCTGCCTCCCTCAGCGGGTCAACATAACGCTCTCATTCCCGCAGCTTGCACTCGGGCCTGCCGGGGCATCGCCGGCCGTCGGCATCGAGCTCCCAGCCGTGGCGCGCACAGATGATGTGCTCGCCCTCGACCCAGCCGTCGGAGATTCGCCCGCCGTCATGCGGACATCGATCCTCGAGGACGACCGTCCGTCCGCTCTCCAGGCGTGCCACCGCGACCACGCGACCAGCCTGCCGCGCCCGCACGATGGCGCCGACCGGCACGTCGAAGCTGCCGGCCTCGGGCTCGCGAGGCTCGCACGGCTCGCTCGGATCATACCCGAGGAGGTCGATCATGCGCGCGGTCGCCGAGGCCATGCCCCAGGCTACAAACCGGGTCTGACACCCGAGGCTAGCCGCGCGCGGCCTGGCGCAGGCAGTGATCGGCGAGCACGAGCGCGAACATCGCCTCGACGATCGGCACGGCGCGCGGCAACACGCACGGATCGTGGCGACCGCGCGGCGTCAGCACGGCGGGGTTGCCATCGGTGTCGACCGTGTCCTGCGCGCGCATGATCGTCGCGGTCGGCTTGAACGCGATCCGCAGGGTGATCGGCTCGCCGTTCGAGATCCCCCCCTGGACGCCGCCCGAGTGGTTGGTGCGCGTGCCGATCGTGCCGTCGTCGCGGCGGTAGAACGGATCGTTGTGTGCGCTGCCGGTGAGCTGCGTGCCCGCGAACCCGGAGCCGTTCTCGACGCCCTTGACCGCCGGGATGGAGAGCATCGCCTTGCCGAGATCCGCCTCGAGCTTGTCGAACACGGGTTCGCCCCAGCCGGGAGGGACGCCGCGCGCGATCGCGCGGATCACGCCGCCGACCGAGTCGCCGTCCTTGCGAGCCTGCTCGACGCGCTCGATCATGCGCGCCGAGGCGTCGGGATCGGGGCACCGGATCTCCGAGCCGTCGACGGCCTCGCGCGTGACCGTGGTCTCGTCCACCGCGGCCTGGATCCGCTCGACCTCGTCGACCCACGCCACCACCGCTACCCCACGCGTAGCCATCAGCTGCTGTGCGATCGCGCCCGCGGCCACCCGCCCGGCGGTCTCGCGGGCCGATGCACGGCCCCCCCCGGCCACGGCGCGGATGCCGTACTTGGCGTCGTAGGTGTAGTCCGCATGCGAGGGCCGGTAGGCCCGTGCGATGTCCTCGTAGTCCTTCGACCGCGCGTCCTGGTTCCGGATCATCATCGCGATCGGCGTCCCGAGGGTCATGCCGTCGAGAACTCCCGATAAGATCTCGACCCGATCCGTCTCCTTGCGCTGGCTGACCAGGCGGCTCTGGCCGGGGCGCCGGCGGTCGAGCTCGCGCTGGATGTCCTCCAGGGCGATGGGGAGCCGCGGAGGGCACCCATCGACCACCACCCCGATGGCCGGTCCGTGGGACTCGCCGAACGTCGTGATGCGGAACAGCGTGCCGAAACAAGATCCCATGCGCTGCCGCAGTGTAGCGCGCGGCACTGTGGGTTTGCCGCGCCCGGTCATTTGGGGGTACCCTTGGGAAGCTGATGGTCGACCCGGATTGCCGGCCCACGGCTCAAGAAATTGAGGAGCTGATCGATCTAGTTCGCCGGGATCCCTCATCCCCCGCGTTCATCGATCTCGGAGAGGCGTATCTCGCGCTCGGGCGCCCGCGGGACGCCGTACAGGTCGGGAACCTCGGACTCGAGGCCAATCCCAGCAACCTGGAAGGTCGCGTGATGCTCGCGAGAGCCCACTCCGCGATGCACCAGTGGAAGGAAGCCCAGGGCGAGCTCCTCCGCGTGGTCAAGGTCGATCGGTCGAGTCGCCAGGGGTTCGCGCTGCTCGGCGAGGTGCTGCTGCGCCGCTCGGATTTCGAGCGCGCGGTGCCGGTGCTCCAGCACGCGCAGAACCTCGACCCGACGAGCCCGACGATCCTCGCGATGCTGCGACGGGCGCGCGCCGGTCAGCCGCTCGATCCACCGCCTCCCATGCCGACGCCGGTCGCGCCCCGCGGCGAGACCAACGCCCCGGTCGAGATCCAGCGGTCGCCGCGCGCGATGGCGGCGATGCCGCAACCGCCGCGGCCACAACCGCTCGTACCCGCCGCCGCACCGATGGTGCCGACGATGGCGCTCGATGCTTCGGGTGGAGGGATGGCCGCGCCGGCTCCCGCCGCGCCGCAGTACAGCGGCCTCGATGCGCTGACCGGTGGGATGCCTCCGCCGGCCGCGCCGCCGGTCCCGCGGGCGCCGAAGCAGACGGCGCCGCCGCCGATGTCGGTCGAGGGCATCAAGCCGCGCATCATCGCCAACGCGAAGCCGCAGAACGCCGCGGCCGCGTCGCTTCGCCAGTCGGCCGCGGTCGGCGAGAACTACCTCAACGATCTGCTCACCGGCGGCCTGCTCGACGTCGCCGGCGTGCGGGTGCCCGACGCCGAGTACGACCTCAAACCGGATCGCCGGTGGGGGCGTTCCACGCGGCGTGCGTTCATCTTCTTGTTCGTCGTGCTGGTCCTCGGCATCGGTGGTGGCAGCACCTGGTACTGGTGGAGCCAGAAGCAGAAGGCCGAGGCGATCGCGCGCCTGCAGGAAGAGGCGAAGACCGCGATCAAGGACGGCAACTACTCCACGCTCACCGACGGCTACGCCAAGCTCGTCAAGGCGATGGAGCGTGACCAGTCGGACACGCTGACGCTGAGCTACCTCACGGAGACCTGTGGTCTCGGCACGCTCCTGTACGGCACGCTCGCGACCGAGCCCGACAAGGAGACCGGCAAGGGCGTGTCGTGCCGGCCCGACGACGCGAAGTTCTTCTACGACCGTGTCCAGAAGCTCGGCGAGCCCAAGGATGGCGAGCCCGGCGTGCACGAGCTCGCGATCGGCAAGGTCGCGATCGATCTGTCGCGGCTGCCGTTCGATTTGACGATGAAGCCCGACGAGAAGGACACCGACTACCGGACCCGGATCCAGGGCTACACCCGTGACGTCGACGCGATCCGCAAGAAGCTCGACGAGATGCTCCAGCAGGACAAGACGGATCGCTGGGCGATGTGGCTCAAGGGCCGGACGGCGATGTACGAGGGCAAGCGCCGCGAGGCGATGTCGCTCTACAAGGATGCCGCCGCCGGCACCGACGGGCTGGTGCTCGCCGCGATCGACTACGGCAACCTGCTCGCCGACGACGGCAAGACCGACGAGGCGCTCGCCCAGTTCAAGAAGGCACTCGACGCCACCAAGGGCGAGCATCCGCTCGCGCTGGTCGGCCAGGCGATCGCGAAGATCGAGGCGTCGATCGACATCAACGAGACGATCGGCGATCTCAACGCGAAGTTCGTCGTCGAGCGGCTACCGCCGCGCCTCGCCGCGTGGCACGCGCTCGCGCTCGCGATCGCCAACCTCACGATCGAGGAGTACCCGACCGCGATCGAGGAGCTGACCAAGGCCACGCTCGACCAGCGGTCGCCCACCGAGATGGATCGCAACGATCCCGAACTGCGACCCAACGTGCCGCGGTTCTGGGCGCGCGTCGCGTGGGTCCACTACAAGCTCGGTCGCCCCGATCACAAGGACTCCAAGACCGGCAAGCCGGTGCTCGCCGACCTCGTCGAGACCGACACGATCTACAACTACAAGGCGCGCTACCTGTCGGGCAATCCCGAGCCCGATCCGGTCAAGCAGATCGTCGAGGCCGGCCTCGCGCTCGCCAAGGGACAGCCGGAGAAGGTGCTCGACCTGGCCGCCAAGGTCGACAGCGTGCGCGCACACGTGCTCAGGACCTACGCGCTCCTCGATCTCCACAAGGACCAGGAGGCGTACGACGAGGCCACCGACATCCTCAAGACGGCGACCAACGCCAGCGGCAAGCCGTGTGAAGAGGACAACGACCAGGCCAACATCGAGGTCAAGATCCTGTGCGAGCAGGCGCGCATGCTCGCCAACGAGAAGGAGCGCTCGGCGGCGGCCGACGCGCTGCTCTCGCTCGCCCGTCAGGCCAAGAGCAAGCTCGGTCGCCACGCACTCGGCGTCGCGTATCTCCAGCTCGGAGACCTTCCCAACGCGAAGGAGCACCTCGGGCAGGCAGTCAAGGAGATCACCGAGACGTCGCCGAACCCGCTCGAGTACCGCACGCGCACGGCGCTCGCCGAGGTCGCGATGCGCGAGAACGATGTCGAGACCGCGCAGCAGGAGATCAAGCAGGCCCTCCACGTGTTCGGCAGCTACCTCCCGGCGAAGGTGCTGGCGGCGCAGATCCTGCTGCGCAACAAGCAGGTGTCCGACGTCGAGGCGATCCTCAAGACCGACCTCAAGGATGTCGGCACCCCGCAGGTCCAGCTGATCCGCGCCGAGGTGCTGGTGCGCAAGGCCAAGTCGACGTCCGCCGACAAGGACCAGGCCGAGAAGCTGCTGTCGACCCTCAAGGGCAAGCCGGGGATCCGTGACGAGGATATCGGCCGGGTCGCGGCGATGATCGATTCGAAGCTCCCCGAGAAGCTCGGCGTGCCGGCACCCGCCGCGAGCGACGACGCCGGTGACGGCGAGTCCGGCGGCGACGCGCCGAAGCCGAAGAAGCCAAAGAAGCGCCGCCACCACCGTTGACCGTGAGGTTCGCGAGGACACGCGTGCAGAAGGCAGGTGCGCTGGCGCTGGTGGTCGCGATGGCGTGCGGGAAGTCGAGTAGCTCGTCGCCGCCGAACATCGACCTGAAGCTGGGCGAGGCCGACCTGGCGCCGCTCGCGAGTGCCGTCGACCGGTTGGTTCGGGCTCGCGCCGCGGATCCCGACGATACGGTGATCCGCGCGCGCACCGCCGAGGCCGAGGGGCTCGCGCTCTTGCTCTACGGCAACCCGGTGAGCTCCGACGACGTGTTCGCCCCCGGCGCGTACGCCCCGGGAGGTGCGGGATGGTCCGAGTGGGCGATCGGCAAGGCGGCCTACGAGCTGGCGCGCGTGAAGTCGAAGGAACAGCTCCACGCGGTCGACGACTTGCTCGGCGAGCTGGCGAAGACCGACAACAACGATCCGTGGCGACGCTGGTTGCAGGGTCGCGCGGCGCAGGCCGCCGGTGATCGCGTGCGTGCGCGCGCCGCGATCGCGAACGTGCCGCTCGAGGTCGCGACGATCGATCGCGCGAACCTCGACGCCGAGGATGGCCACCTGGCCAACGCGGAGCGTGCACTCGCCGCGGCGGCCCCGCACGTCCTGGTCACCGCGACGCGTGCGATCATCCGCGCCGAGCTCGGGGACGTGCGAGGTGCGGTGGCCGACGCCGACGCGATCGCCGCGGGGACGTCGCTCCCACCGCGGCTCGCGGCGTACCAGCTGGTGGCGCGGGCGCTGATCGGGCTCGCGAACGAGCGTTACGACCTGGTCGCCGGTGCGCTCGACAAGCTCGGCAGCCAGCGCGAGATGCCGTCCGACTGCGTGCTGTGGGAGCGGATCTCGTGGCTGCACCTCCAGCTCGGACGCCCCGGCAAGCAGGGGCGCGGCGATCAACGCGCGGCGGTGGTGGCGCGCCAGCGCTGTGCGTTGTTTCCCTCCGGCCAGGTCGCGCCCGATCCGCGACTGCAGCAGGTCGATGCGGCGATCGCGCTCGCCTACGGCCGACCGGAGCACGCGATCGGCATCGTCGATCACATCGAGCACCTCGATGCCCCCGGGCTCCTCGACGCGCGGACGGTCGGTGCCGAGGCGGAGCTCGAGCTCGGCAAAGCGCGGGCGGCGCTCGCCCGGCTGAAGCCGACCCCGAACGACATCGATGCGCTACCCGGGCAGCGCGTGGCGCGCGTGCTGCGGCTCGAGGCCACGGCGATCGCGTCGGACGATGCTGCCCACGAGGACGCGCGAGCCGCCGCGATCGCGAAGCTCGTCGAGCTCGCCGGCACGGCGCACGATCAACGTGCCCGGCACGCGCTCGGCGCTGCGTTCGTCGCGATCGGTGACCGCACGGCCGCCAAGCGCGAGCTCCGGCGCGTCGTCGAGGAGACCTCGGTCGCATCGCCCGATCCGCTCGGCTATCGCACGCACCTGCTGCTCGCCGAGATCGCGCTGTCCGAGTCCGACCTCGACACCGCGAACCACGAGGTCGATCGCGCGCTCGAGATCCACGCGGGGAACGTCGAGATGCGCGTGATGCAGGCGCGCATCCTCGTGCGGCGCGGCGAGTTCGATCGTGCGCTCGGCGTGCTCGCGCCGATCCGCAAGCAGGGACCGCTACCGGCACGTGCGCAGCTCGTGGTGGCCGAGGCGCTGGTCAGCCGCAAGGATCCGACCGCGGATCAACGCGCCCAGGCAACGGCGCTGGTGACCGGCCTGGTCGGCAAGGTGCCAGCCGCCGAGCTCGGGCGGGTCGCCGCGCTGGTCGATCCGAAGCTGCCGCGCAAGCTCGCGCTCCCCGTCGGGAAGCTGCCACCCCGGGGAACGTGATGACGACGAGACAGCACGTTCGGACCGCTTTGCATGCCGTGACCCGCCGCGGAAGCATCGAGCGCGTTCGCGCGTTATCCTCTCGGTGATGTTCCGTCTCGTCCTCGTGGGTGGGCTCCTTCTGGGCTGCGGTCGCGAACAGGTCGAGCCGGTGCCGAGCTCGGTCGTGGCACCGAACCCGAGCGTCGCCACCCACACGACGGGCCCGACACCACGCCCGCGTCCGGCGAAGCTGACCCGCGTGACGATCAAGGCGCTCGGCATGTACTGCGAGGAGAGCTGTCCCCTGCAGGTGCGCTACGCGCTCGCCGACATCCCCGCGGTCTACGAGCTCGGGTTCGACACCTCGAAGGAGAGCATCTTCGTGTCGTACGACGCGACGCTCGGTACACCGAAGCACGTGACCGAGCCCATGCTCGCCGCGATCAAGAACGCGGGCTTCGACCCGTGGCTGGCCAAGGAGAGCTGGCCTCCGGATGCCACGGCCGACGTGGTCGCGCTTCGCGCGCGTTAGCGCCGGCGGCCGCGCGCGCGGACGGGCTCGGGCTCGGCGGCCTCGGGGAGCTCGTCGATGTCGTCGAGGTCGAGGATGCCCTCGAGCGACCCTTGGCCGCGGCGGATCAGGCTGATGTTCTCGCCGTCGATCTCGAGCACGGTCGACGGTTGGGTCGGTGCCTCTCCACGCTCGGCGGCATCGACCACGACATCGACGCACTTGCCGAACACCTCGAGGATCTCCTCGGCGTCACGACACGGCTCGCCGGTCTCGGGCGAGATCGCCGACGACGTCAGCAGCGGACGACCGAGACTCTTGACGAGCGCCTGCGCGACCGGGTGGCTGGTGATGCGGATGCCGACCGTGCGCCGCTTGTGATCGGTGAGCGTGCGCGGCACGGCGCGCGTCGCCGGGACGACCAGCGTGTACGGCCCGGGGAAGATGCGCTGCGCGAGACGGAACGCCGTCTGCGAGAACATGCCGAACTCCGACGCCGTCGAGAGATCGGG
This sequence comes from uncultured delta proteobacterium, assembly GCA_963772655.1. Taxonomy (GTDB): domain Bacteria; phylum Myxococcota_A; class Polyangia; order Haliangiales; family Haliangiaceae; genus JABFXX01. Next base: position 1,059,090 of record CAVYYE010000002.1, on the reverse strand, counting down.
ACAGATCAGCGCGAGCCGCTGGTTCTTCTGCATGTTCTTCGCGCGAAAGATCCGCTCGATCGCGTCGCGCGATTCGATCGCGCAACCGAGCGCGTACATCGAGTCGGTGGGGTAGGCGGCCACACCACCCTTGTGGAGTACCTCGACCGCCGCTTCGATCTTGCGCGGGTTGGGCTCGCCCCAACGTTCGATCTGGAGACGCATCGGCCCGCTCACGTGCCCGCCCCCGACGTCGCTGCCGCGTCGCCGAGGTACCCGAGCCCGACCACGTACTGCTCGATCGAGATCTGGCGCGACGACGCCGGCTTGACGGTCTTCATCTTGGTGAACGAGAGCCGCACGGCTTCCGTCAGTTTCTTGAAGTCCGGCCCCTGGAACAACTTTCCGACGAAGTTGCCCCCCGGGGCGAGCACGCGGTGTGCGATCTCCAGCGCGCGCTCGAACAGCGTCTCGCTGCGCGCCTGATCGAGAGATCGGATCCCCGAGGTGTCGGGTGCCATGTCCGACAGCACGACGTCGAACACCGGCAGATCACCCAGCAGCTCGGCGGGATCGATCGTCATCACGTCACCGACCAGCAGCCGCGCGTCGGGTGGCGGGTGGCGAAGCGGCCCACGATCGAGCCCGACCAGCGTGCCGGTCTCCCCGACTCGCTGCCGCGCGTACTGCAGCCACGAGCCGGGTGCGCAGCCGAGATCGAGCACGCGATCTCCGGTGCGAAACAGATCGACCTTGCCGTCGATCTCCTCGAGCTTGTAGACCGCGCGCGCGGCGTACCCCTCCCGCTTCGCTTTCTTGTGAAAACGATCGTGGCGGGTACTGCGATCTTGGAGCTTGGCCATAAGAAAACGCCCGGGCGCGAGCCGCGGGCGTGGGTACGACAGGCAGAAGAGATCAGCGACCGGCGGCGGCCTTCTTCGACGCCTTCAGCGGGTTCTTCGACCGCGCCTCCTTCTCACCAGCGCCCTTGCGCTTGTACGCCGCGCGGGTGGCGGCGAGCGTGACGACCACGTAGTCGTTGGCCGCGCCCGGGATCGAGCCGCGCACCATGATGCAGTTGTCCTCGGCGAGGATCCGGAACAGCTGGAGGTTCTGCACCGTCTTCTTCTCGTGGCCCATGTGACCGGCCATCTTCTTGCCCTTGTGGACGCGCTGCGGGGTCAACCGGCAGCCGATCGATCCACCGTGGCGGAAGTACTCGTGCGTGCCGTGCGTGCGCGGCTTGCCAGCCATGTGGTGGCGCTTGAACACGCCCTGGTAGCCCTTGCCCTTGCTCATCCCCTCGACGTCGAGTGCGGCGTTCTCGGGGAACACGTCTTGCGGGCTCAGCTGCTGACCGACCTGGTACTTCGCGACCTCGTCGGCGGGTAGCCGCACCTCGCGGATCCGCTTCTGCGGCTTGGTGTCGGTCTTCTTCGCGAGGCCGAGCTCGGCCTTGTTGGCGAGCCGCATCGGCTTCTCGTCGAACCCGATCACGAGCGCGCTGTAGCCGTCGCGCTCCGGGGTGCGGGTTCCGATCACGACGTTCGGCCCGGTCTGGATCACGGTGACGGGGACAGCTTCACCGTCTTCCGCGAACACGTGGGTCATTCCGAGCTTCTTGCCGAGTAGGCCGATCTTCTGCATCGCAAAACTCCAAACGAAAAACACAAACCGCGAGGGGCCGGAATCTATACCCGTCGGGCACTTGGCAGTCAAGCCGTGCCTAGTTTGAACACCCGCGCCGCGTTGGCGGCCGTGACGCTGGCTAACTCCTCGAAACTCATGCCAGCCGAGCGGGCGACCTGGTCGGCCGTGTGGACCAAGAAGCCGGGTTCATTGCGTCGTCCCCGCTTCGGGATCGGCGCCAAGTAGGGGCAATCGGTCTCGATCAGGAGCCGGTCCCGGGGAATCAGGGGCACGCTGTCCCGGAGGTTCTGGGCGGTCTTGTACGTGATGATGCCGGAGAACGAGACGTAGCAGCCGAGCTCGGCGTAGGCCCGCGCGTCGTCCGTGGTGCCGGTGAAGCAGTGGATCACGCAGCCGAGCTCGGGGGCGCGGCCCTCGGTCAGGATCCGCCGGGCATCGGCGTGCGCTCCCGCGGCGCCCCCGCCGCCGTTCTTTGGATCGGCATCGCGGATGTGACACACGACCGGCTTGTGTACCCGGTGGGCGAGCTCGATGAACCTGGCGAACGCCTCGCGCTGCACGTCGTGCGGGGAATGGTCGTAGTAGTAGTCGAGGCCGGTCTCGCCGATCGCGACCACGCGCGGATGGGTGGCGAGCCGTTCGTGGACCTCCCACCACGCGGGCGTCATCTGCGCCACGTCGTGCGGATGGGTGGCGACGGTCGCCCAGATGTCGGGATCCTTCTCGGCGAGCGCGACCGATCGCTCGGCGCTCGTCGGATCGCCGACCGCGCCGATCGCGATCATTCGCTGCACCCCGGCGGCGCGCGCACGTGCGAGCACCTCGTCGCGGTCGGTGTCGAACTCGGGACCGTCGACGTGGGCGTGGGAGTCGAACAGCATCGTCGTCATCGCGCTCCGTGATCATACGCGGGGGCGGGCCCCCCGCGGCCCCTCTGCGCGATCGCGTCGAGTGCACCGGCGATGCCCTCGAGCAGGTCGCGGTTCTTGCCTTGCTTGGCGATCGCCTCGAGCGGACCGATCGCCCACTCGCCGCCGACCTCGGTCAGCTGCTCGATCGCGAGCCCGCGGACGTGCCCCTTGCGGTGGCGCAGGCCGGCGAGCAGCACGCGCCGAGCGGCGCCCTGGTGCAGCGTCCCCGTCGGCGCGTCACCGATCAGGCGCAGGATCGATCCGGCGGCCAGCACCGTGGCCTCCGCGGAGATCCGGCGATCCGACAGCGCCTGTGAAAGCGCCGCGATGTCCTCGGAGGTGCCGAGACGCGCGAGCGAGGTAACCGCATCCCACGCGCGTTCCTCGTCGGGGAGCGCGTTCGCGAGCACGCTGCGGCCGGCCGGATCGCCGAGCTCGGCGAGCGCGTAGGCGACGTCGAATCGCGCACCCTTGTCCTCGTGATCGAGGTGCTCGAGCAGTGCGGTGCGGGCGCGAGCGCGCAGACCATCGTCGTCGAGCTCGCCCGGCAGCGCACCGACCGCGAGCGCGGCCGCGCCGGAGACCTGCGCGTCGCGATCGCCGAGCGCCGGGATCAACAGGTCGAACGCGCGCCGGCCGTCGATCTCGGCGAGCGAGGTCGCGGCCTGGAACCGGAGATCCGCCGGGCCCTCGCGGAGCGCCTGCGCCAGCGGGTCGAACGCATCCGCGTGCTTGATCGTGCCGAGCGCGATCGCCGCGTTCTGGCGGACCGGCGGTGAGCCGTCGTCGAGGCGCTTGATCAGCCCCGGCACCGCCGCGGTGTCGGCGAGCTCGCCCAGCGACGAACACGCCTCCATACGGACCTCCGGGCGATCGTCGTCGAGCGCTCCGATCAACATCGGCACGGCGCGCCGCTTCTCGGTGTCGTCGACCACGTCGCCGAGCGCGTGGGCGGCCGCCGCCCGGGCGCGCGCACTCTTCGCCGAAAGATCGCGAAGCGCGGCCTCGAACGTGATGGTCAGGCTCGGGAACAGGAACGACACCGTCGGCGACCATACGCCGAGCGGCGGTGGTACGCGAGCGCGTCAGTGCCAGGGTGTCGGGAGCTTGGCCTGCAGCGCGAACACGCTGATCGCGACGAACGCGAGCCCGTAGAGCTGGATCACGAACGGTCCCTTGGCCCGGTGCCAGTGCACGATCAAGAAGATCAGCGGCACGACGGGCAGGAACAACACGCCGAGTCCCCACAGCAGGCTGGTGCGGAACGCGGCCAGGATGAAGAACACACCGCCGATCAGGACGAGCACCAAGCCGGCCCACATGGCGAGAACACCGAGTGCAGCGAGCATGCGTTCAAGATAAGGCGGAACCGCGGACGCGCCAGGGAATTCTCACGCCTGCTTCGCTGGTTCCGCGCGCTTGACCGACTCGAGGAGCTCGACGGTCTCGACGCGATCCTCGGGGACATGCGCCAGGATCGCCGCGAACAGGGCGGGGCGATCCTCGAGATCGTACGCGGCCGGTGCGCCGACGCCGGGCACCAGCAAGCTCCGCGACGGGTCGCCACCGTCGACGAAGCACGAATTCGTGCTCGGCGAGGCGATCACCTTGACGACGTTCTTCCAGGCCAGTCGAAACCGCCGTCGGGTCGGAGTGCCGACCTCGAGACCATCGTCGTCGACGGTGACGGCGAGCCGCCAGGTCGGCGACGCGAGGTATGCGGCGCCGGCAGCCATTCCGAGCGCACCCATCACGAGCGGCAACGTGATGAAGCCAACCACCGCCGACACGCCGGCGAGCGAGCCACCGACACCGATCGAGGCGTAGGCAACGCCGCGGTAGCGAGGGCGGAAGCGGTGACGCGACATGAGAGATCGACCGTCGGGGCCGCGGAAGAATTCCGTTATTGCTTTGCGGCCAGTGCAGCGATGCCGGAGCGGACCTCGAGCGGGATGGCCTCGAACAGCACGCCGAATCCCTTGGGGAGCGTTGCCGGGGCGCCGTCCGTGGGTAGCTCGCAGTCGCCCGTGCGTTGCCACATCACCCAGCCGACGCTGTCGACCGTGCCGACGCCGGCGAGCTCGAACTTGACCGCGACCCGGGTGAGCAGCGGCAGCGGCGGGCCCGACACGAACATGCCGTTGGTCGACAGGTCGCGGACCACCGCCGGAAACCGTTTGCCGAGCGTGCTGGCGTCGGCCTCGACGCGACGGAACACCGCGGCGAGGTTGGGATGCAACGACATCGGGACCTGGGCGATCGACTCGCAGATAGCGGGCGCGTTGACGATCAGGCGCTGGGCGCGACGGTTCTCCACGGCCGTCATCGTACTCGCGTTCCCGCAGGCGCGTCGCGATCGAGCGACGAAAGTCCGACGATGGTGTCGTCGCCCGCGGCGAGGATCATGCCTTCGGATCGAATGCCGCGGATCGTCGCGGGAGCGAGGTTGGCGACGACCAGCACCTGCTTGCCCGCGAGCTGTTCCGGCGTGTACACCTCCGCGATTCCGGCGACGATCGAGCGCGGTGCGGCCTCGCCGAGGTCGACCTGGAGGTGGAGGAGTTTCTTGGCCTTGGGAACCGCGGTCGCCGACACCACGCGCCCGACGCGAAGCTCGACCTTGGAGAACTCGTCGAACGTGATCGACGAGCCATCGCTGGCCTCGGGCTTGGCGTCGGACTTGGTCTTGGTCTTGGTCTTGGTCTTGGTCGTGGTCTGGGCGTTGGTGACCTTGGCAGGTGTTTCGGCCTTGGTCACCGCGGCGTCGACGGGAGCGGGCACCGCGGCCGCGTCGCCGACCACCGCGACCACGATCGCCTGCTGCGCCTTGTCGTCGAGTCGGGGGAACAGCGGTTGCCATGTAGCGCGCGAACTGGATCCGCGCGCGCCGGCGTGCGCCGACAGCGTGTCGGGGGCGACCGCCAGCACGCGACCGTCGGCTGGCTCCGGCCACCGCACCTCGGAGGTGTCACCGATCCACTCTCGAAGCCGCTTGCTGGTCGCCGGCAACACCGGATCGACGAGGCGCGCGATCAACCACAAGCTCGCCTGCAGGCACCACAGACAGTGACCGAGCGCCGGATCGTTGGCCTTCGCCATCGCCCACGGCTGGGTCTGATCGATGAACCGATTGGCGACGCCGATGAACCTCCAGATCAGCTCGAGGGCGCGCGACGGCGAGAACGCGTCGAACTGCGCGGCGGCGAGCTTGACCGTCTCGTGGGCGGCGAGCTCGAGCTGGAAGTACGGGTTCTCGGTGGCGTCGCTGAAGTAGGTGTCGTCACGCTTCGGTGGATGCGCTGCCGAGAACTTTCCGATCATCGTCAACGACCGGTTGATCAGGTTGCCCAGGTCGTTCGCGAGATCGGCGTTGAATCGGCCGAACAGCGACTCGAACGTGAAGTCGCCATCGTTGCCCAGCGGCACCTCGCGGAGCAGGTAGTACCGCATGGCGTCGATCCCGAGCGGACGGCGCTCGCTCGCCGGCCCACCCGCCGCTGCGAGCGCGTCGGAGAGCACGAGTGGATCGATCCGCGTCGCCGGGAGCGACTTCGAGATCTTCTCGCCGCGCACCGTCCACCAGCCGTGCGCGAAGATGCCCTTCGGCAGCGGCAGGTTCGCCGCCATCAGGAACGCCGGCCAGTACACCGCGTGGAATCGCAGGATGTCCTTGCCGATCACGTGGATCGCGTGCTGCCAGTAGCGATCGATGTCGCCGCCCTCGAGCGCGCCACCCTTCGACAGATCCGAGAGGTAGTTGGTGAGCGCGTCCATCCACACGTAGGTCACGTGGGTCATGCCCTGCGGATCGGGCTCCGGCACCGGGATGCCCCACGAGAAGCTGGTGCGCGAGACCGACAGATCCTTGAGCCCACCCTTGAGGAACGCGACGACCTCGTTGCGATACGCCTCGGGGCGGACGAACTCGGGGTGCGCCTGGATGTGTGCGAGCAGTGGCTCGGCGTACTTCGACAGCCGGAAGAACCAGCTCCGCTCCTTGTCGATCCAGCTCACCGGCCGCTTGTGCGTCGAGCACACCCAGGTGTCGCCGGCGTCCTTGGTCAGCTGACTCTCGGTGTAGAACGCCTCGCAGCCCACGCAGTACCAGCCCTGGTAGGTCTCGAGGTAGAGGTCGTCGGGGTTGGTGGCGCGGATCCGGTTCCACAGCGCGTGCACGACCTTCTTGTGGTTGTCGCCGGTGGTGCGGATGAACCGGTAGCCGGTGATGCCGAGGTGCTTCCACAGCTCGTCGAACCGTGGCGCCACCTGGTCGACGAGCTGTTGCGGGGTGAGTCCGCGCTTGCCGGCGGCTTCCTCGACCTTCTGTCCGTGCTCGTCGGTGCCGGTCAGAAACCGGGTGTCGTCGCCGCGCATCCGGTGAAACCGCGCGAGCGCATCGCACACCATCGTGGTGTACGCGTGTCCGAGGTGGGGCACGTCGTTGACGTAGTAGATCGGGGTCGTGATGTAGAAGGTCGACATCGTGGGTCTCTAGTCGTCCGCGGACGGATCGCGGGATGGGTCCTCGTCGGGGAGGTCGGGAGCGTCGAGGTCGTCGAGGTCGTCGTACTCTTGGGCGATCATCTCGGAAGCGTCGCTTCGCTCTGTCATCTCGGAAGCGTCGCTTCGCTCCGAGACCGGACGCAGGTTAGCGCGCGGATCGGCGTTGGCGAGCGCGCTCGGATCGTCGGTGTCGTCGCGGCTGTCGACCGGCTCGTCGGCGTCTGCCTCGACGTCGTGTTCGGGCGCGGGGCGTTCGGCGGGCGTCGAGCGCGACGGGCGGCGTTCACGTCGGCCCTCGGATCCGCCGTCGCGCGGACGCGGTGGCTGGTTGCCCGTCGGGAACAACGGCTTGACCTCGCTGGCCGGCACGACCTCGGTGTCGCCCGGTCCGTACGACACGCGCACGCGCTGGCGCAGCACGTCGACCTCGACCACGCGACCTTCGCCGCGGGCACCGATCACGCGCTTGCCGAGCTTGGGTAGTCCCTTGCGGAGCTCGGCATAGGCCGACTGCTCGTAGACCAGGCAGCACTTGAGCCGGCCGCACTGTCCCGACACCTTGGTCGGCGACAGCACGAGCCCCTGATCCTTCGCCATCTTGATCGACACCGGCACGAAGTCGGGGAGCCACGTCGTGCAGCACAGCGACAGCCCGCAAGAGCCGATCCCTCCGACCGCCTTGGCCTCGTCGCGCACGCCGAGCTGGCGGAGGTCGATGCGCGGACCGTCGAGTGCGGCTGCGGTGTCGCGCAAGAACTCGCGAAGATCGAGGCGCTCGTCGCTGGTGTAGTAGAGGCTGACCTTGCCACCGCGCCCGAGCGTGCCGGAGATCTCGGCGCGGAACACCTTCATCGGGATCCGCAGCGCCGCGGCCTTGTCCTTGGCGACGCGAAGCGCTCGCGCGCGCTCTTCTTCGCCTTCGCGCTCGCCACGTAGATCGTGATCGTTGGCGCGCCGGATCACGCGGCGCAGCCGCTGGCTCGCCGGACGCCGCACCGGAGCCACCGCCACCCAGCCGAGGCGCTGTCCGCGATCGGCATCGACCACCACGCGTTCGCCGACCTGCCAGTCGCCGTCGCCGGCATCGAACCACGTGACGCGACCCGACGACACGAACCGCACCCCGCACGCGCTGACGACGTGATCGAGCCGAGCCGAACCCGCGCCCGCATCGGCGAGCGGCGCGGAGAGCGGGTCGTCGTCGTCGGCCGGTGGGTCGGGTGGAAGATCGGGGGCGAGCGTGATCGCGGGTGCCGGCGCACCATCGTCGGTGCCCCACGCGATGCCCGCGGTCGCGTGCGCGTCGTCGTCGTCGTCGTCGAGTCCGCCGATCAGTCCACCGCGCCGCTGCTCGAGGCGCGCCATCGGCGCGGGCTGGAGCTCGGCCGCCACGGCCGCGGCACCGCTCGGTGGCTCGCTCGCCCGTGGTTGTCTCCGATCGCGTGGCTCGCGATCGCGACGGTCGCCGCGCTTGCCGTCATCGCGGTCACCCGAACGACCCTCGCGACCGCGCCGACGCCGGCGACGGCCGCTCGCTTCACCACCCGTCGCGTCGCGCTCGCTCGTCGGGCTGGCGCCCTCGCTACCGGGTTCGCCGCCACCGGTCTCGGTGGTCTCGCCGCCAGGGCTGTCGCCGGCGCTCGCGCCGCTCGCGCCACTCGCTTCGCGGTCGCCGCGATCGCGGCCGCGTCGACCTCGCCGGCGGCGGCGGCCCTCGCGGCGCGGACTTGACGGATCATCGCTGGCTTCGGTCGCACCGCCGGCCGCACCGCGCGCGTTTGGATCGCCGGCGGGCTCGTCCCAGCCGTCGTCGACCGACTCGGTCGATCGCGCGGCGGACGTAGCGGCGGACGTAGCGGCGGACGTAGCGGCGGACGTAGCGGCGGACGTAGCGGCGGACGTAGCGGCGGACGCAGGGGTGGATGCAGCGGCGGCGTCTGCGCCGGCGGCGTGTGTGCGATCGTACTGGCGGCGTTCACGCTGCGCGACAGGGTCGCCGCGACTTCCGTCTCCGCGCTCGCCGCCGCGCTCACCGCCGCGCTCACCGCCGCGCTCACCGCCGCGCTCACCGCCGCGCTCAGGGCGTTCGCCGCGCTCGCCGTGACGCTTGCGACGCCGGCGCTTGCGGCGAGCTCCTCCGTCGCCTCCGCGCACTACCGGCGGCGCCACCTCCGGCGTCACCCGACCCGGCACCGCCGCCTCCGGCGTCGCCGGATCCGTCGCTCGGTTGGTCGGCGCCGTCGCTGGTCATGAGAGCTGGGCGAGCTGCGCGATCAGCGCGTCGACCGCGAGCTGGGGGTTGGCGTTGTGGACGGAGATCGCCGTGTGCCACGACAGGATCGTCTGCGCACGGGAGGCCGCGCGTCGCGCGCCGTCGGTGTCGTCGTGCGCGGCGGCCTCGTGGGCGCGCGCGTGGAGCAGTCGTGCTGCCGCGACCAGCACGAACGCCGCATCGCCCTTGCCCTCCGCGATCCGCACCGGAAGCATGGGATCGTGGCGATCGGCGGCGAGCTCGGCACCGAGCGCCGCGACCCGCTCGGCACGTGCGGGGTCGATCCCACCGGTGATATCGATCGGGCCGGCGGGGGCCGCGAACCGGATCCGCTGACAGCGGCTGCGGATCGTGGGCAGGAGTTGCTCCGGGGCGGTCGTACACAGCACGAACACCGTCCGGGTTGGCGGTTCCTCGAGGGTCTTGAGCAGCGCATTGGCGGCCGGGGGCGCCATCGACGTGGCCTCCTCGACGACGAACACCCGGGTCTCTCCCTCGTGTGGAGGAAACCCGATCCGCGCGATCACCTGGTTGCGCACGCTCTCGATCGGCACGATCTGCGCCGCACCCTCGCGGGCCAGCGTCACGACGTCGGGATGGATGCCGGCGGCGATCTTGGAGCACGCGTCGCACGCACCGCAGCCCTCGCCGCGGCGCACGGTGCAGGACAGGGCCGCGGCCAGCGCGAGGGCGGTTTCGTGCAACGGGGCGGCGGGCGGTCCGGAGAACAGGTACGCGTGCGGGATCCGGTCACGTTCGATCGCTCGCCGCAGCTGTGCGACGACGCGCTCTTGATCCCGGATCGACTCCCAGACCGACACCCAACGACGCTAGCACAGGACCGTCGCCGTCACTGTCATCCGACTTCGCTTCCGCGGGCACCCACGTGAGGTAGAGAGCGCCGCTCGCGCAGTCACTCGACGTCGAACCGGATGAACTCGACGAGCCTGCGCGCGCGGACCTTCGCGATCCCGAGATCGAGATCCGTGTGCTTGACGTAGGCCACGCCGATGTCTCCGACCACGAGCCGCCCGACGAGCGCGCGGGAGATTCGGTACTCGGTACGGGTGCCGTCGCGGGTCTGTAGCGTCGCGTAGTACGAGGTATCCGTATGCTCGCGTCCGCCGACATCGGTGCGCTCGCGAACGATCACCGCGACCTGTCGCTCGATCGGTGCGTCGCGCATGGCGATCAGCGTGCGAGCCATCGCGATGCCGCCGCCGACGAACACCACGCCGGCGCCGACGAACAACAGCGACACCAAGAACGGCGGCTGGATCGCCAGCAGCAGCGTGATCGCGACGAGCAAGAACACCGCGCCGAACAGCGATAGCAACAGTGGTCCGGCGATCGCCGCCACCGCGATCCCGGCGTCGGCAGGAAGGACCGGTTGGGCGGGCGCGGAAGGGTAGTCGGGGTGCTCGAGCACCCGGTCGAACCGGGTGGGGTCGACGTGCATGCCGTAACCCTAGCAGCCCGCCGGCGCGCGGCCGTTTGTTTCCCGAACACGGCCACGTTACCTTGGCGCCATGAACCCATCGCCTCGCTCCAAGAGTCCGACCGCCCCACCGGCGACCGAACCGGTGCACGCGGCGTTCCGCGAGGTCCCGCGCACCGGCGTGATCTACGTGACCACGGAGGCGCAGCGTCGCGGCTACACCGGCGATGCGGATGACTGGGCGAACCTGGGGCAGGGGATGCCGGAGAGCGGGTCGCTCCCGGGGGCGCCGCCGCGGATCTCGTCGCTCGAGGTTCGCGAGGAAGACAACGAGTACGCCCCGATCGCGGGGTTGTGGGAATTGCGCGAGGCGATCGCCGGCTTCTACAACGATCTGTTCCGCCGCGGCATGGGCAGCAAGTACAGCGCCGAGAACGTCGCGATCTCGGGCGGCGGACGCTCGGCGCTGACGCGCGTGGCGGCCTCGCTCGGCCACATCAACCTCGGGCACCTGTTGCCGGACTACACGGCGTACGAGGAGCTGCTCGACGTGTTCCGGCTGTTCGCCCCGATCCCGATCCTGCTCGACAACGAACGGGGCTACACGTTCTCCGCCGCCGACCTGCACCGCGAGATCACGGGGCGCGGGATGGGCGCGATCCTGCTGTCCAACCCGTCGAATCCGACCGGCAAGCTGATCGGCGGTCAGGATCTGTCCGACTGGGTCGCGGTCGGCCGCGAGCTCGACTGCGCGCTGATCTTCGACGAGTTCTACTCGCACTACATCTGGCGACCCGACCTCGCGCACGGCCTGATCGAGACCGCGGCGCGCTACGTCGAGGACGTCGATCGCGATCCGGTGGTGATCGTCGACGGGCTGACCAAGAACTGGCGGTACCCCGGCTGGCGCGTGACCTGGACGGTGGCGCCCAAGCACATCATCGAGGGCGTCGCGTCGGCCGGATCGTTCCTCGACGGTGGCGCCTCGCGCCCGCTGCAGCGCAAGGCGGTCGAGCTCCTGGCGCCGACCGCCGCGCTCGCCGAGACCAAGGCGATCCACGCCGAGTTCATGAAGAAGCGGCAGCGTCTGCTCAACGGTCTCCGCGACCTCGGGTTCACGGTCGACCTTCCGCCCGAGGGCACGTTCTACGTGTGGGCGTCGGCGCAGCACCTGCCGGCGAAGGTCGCCGACGGCATGAGCTTCTTCCGCGCCGCGCTCGATCGCCAGGTGATCACCGTTCCCGGCGAGTTCTTCGACGTCAACCCGGGTAAGCGTCGCGGCAACCGGCCGTCGCGGTTCCGTCGACACCTGCGATTCTCGTTCGGTCCGCCGATGGCGAAGATTGAGCTCGCGCTCGAGCGGTTCGCCGAGCTGATCGCCTCGTCGACCTAGCCGTCGTCGCGGGCGGGGCTCGAATCATTCGAGCCCGAGCCTGCGTTCGCGCCCGCGTCTCCTGCGTTCGCGCCGGAACCGGCGTGCGTGTCCGAACCGGCGGAGCCGGAGTCCGAGCCGGAGCCCGAGCCCGAGCCGGAGCCGGAGCCGGACCCCGAGCCGGAGCCGGAGCCGGAGCCAGACCCCGAGCCGGAGCCGGAGCCCGAGCCGGCCGAACCCGCACCTTCGCCGGCGACGACCTCGAACTTGCGCAACCCGACGAGCTGGCCGCCGGCCGTGTATGTCGTGCAGGCCCACTTGCCGACCGGGTTGGCGGGCATCTTGTCGACCGGGAACGCGCTCACGAACACCGTGTCGTCGCCGTCGCACTGGAGTCGGCGAGGTTCGACGCGCGCCAGCTCGTGACCGTCGAACGTCCACGAGTGCTCGATGGCTTCCTTGAGCCCGCCGGGCTCGCGCACCATCGAGCCGCAGCGCAATCCGTCGAGCTGGCTCGCGCGCATCACGTGCTTGCTCGGGGGTAGACACTCGTACGGGTTGTTGGTGGGGCCGTGTCCGACCGCGGTCTCGGGCATCGCGAGTGGTGCCGGTGGGATCGCGACACGGCCGACATAGACGAGCCCGAACAGGCCGGCGGTGATCCCGACGGTCAGGATCGCGCCCTGCGGCGAGAACACCTGGCGCACCGAGAACGACAGCAGCGCGACCATGAACGGCGTCGCGATCGCCGCGACGAACAGGCCGGCGCGGTGATCGAGACCGAGCACCAGCGGCAACAGCACGTTGAGCACGCCGAACATGGCCAGGCCGTACATCGCGGCGGCCAGGAACCGGTGCTCCATGATCACGTTGTCGAACACGAGGTCCATCGTCGACACCACCGCACACACCAGCAGCAGCGGCGCGATCCACCAGTTGATCGAGGAGAACGACCAGGTCGCGCTCGACGCGTACAGCGGCGTCAGGAAGAAGAACATCTGCTGGTAGAACTGCTTGATCACGTAGTTGGTCGCGACCCGCACGCCCTTGCGGGCGAAGCCCTCCTGCTCTCGGCGGTTGGTCGGTCCGACGATGAACCGCAGCGCCACGAACATCAGCAGCCACGACACGAACAGCGCCATCATCACCTTGTCGGCGTGGGCGAGCCCGGCGCGGGCGAACAGCATCACGCCGACGCCGAACGACAGCGCGAAGAACGAGTGGAACCACCACAGCCGGCGGAACCACCGCTTGAGTCGACCGGGTGGGGGAGCGGCGGGATCGTCGGGTGCGGCGTGACCCACGAACGAAGCTTAGCCGAAGACTTCGCGAGCGGGCACCCAGCGCCGTCGTCCGCGGAACCGACGTCGAGCGATCAAGTCGCGAGCGGGCGCCCAGCGGTTCGGCAGCCCGCGGAAGCGACGTCGTGGGATCACGCGCGCGGCGTTGCTACAGCTCGCACGTGCCCTGATTGCATCGCAGCGGCGCGCAACAATCGAAGTCGTTGGTGCACGCCGTACAGAACCCACCCGCGCCGCACGCCTGGTTGTTGCAGTCCTTGCAGTCGTTGCACGCGGTCGGCGGGACCTCGTTGCACTCCTCGGCGAGGCTCGCGGCCGCGCGATCGAAGTGGATGAGCGTCGGGTTGCTCGCGTCGTACTCGTCCGCGAAGATCGCGCCGAACATCTCGAGCGGGTTCGAGATCTGGACCTTGCCATGGCCGGCGTAGAACAGACCGTTGAGGAACGAGTTGCCCGAGAGCTGGAACGCATTGGTCAGGTTGCCGACGCCGTTGCCGACGCAGCTGCCCGCGGAACAGATGCCGGAGCTGCAGTCCGAGTTGCTGGTGCAGCTGCCGTTCCCCGACGTCGAGTTGCTGCCGTAGAACACGCGCGTCAGGCGCGGGTACGACGGGTTGCCGATCGTGAGGTCCTGTCCGCCCTTCTCGACGCCACCGACGAACACGTCGAGTGTGGACGTCGGATCGAGATCGAGGATCAGCTCCTGGCTGTTCGCGATCGATCCGCCGATGAACAGGCCGACGTGGCCGTGCGCGACGATCGTGATCGGATGGGCGCCGTTGATCGAATTCAGGTAGTAGATGCCGCACGGCAGGTCGAGGCGGATCGTCCCCGACGGGTTATCGAGTAGCGTCTGCGATAGCCCGATCGAGGCGTTGTCGTTGTTCGCCGGGTTCGAGAAGAAGTCGACGATCGCGCGCACCGGGATCTTCTTGGTCGGGTCGCACTCGCACGGCTCGGGGACGGTGACCGGCGCGGCGACGCAGTTGCCGTACTGCACGCCTCCCGTGTTGTTCGGCGGGCACGTCGGTGACGTCAGCGTGTCGACCGTGATGAACGAGCCCGAGCCCTGCTTCGTGATCGAGCCGCCGATGAACGAGTCCTCGTTCACGGTGAGGAGCTTCGAGAACTTGAGGTCTTGATCGATCAGCAGGCGCTGCGCGATCTCGATGTCGCCCTTGGGTCCATCCCCCCGGCACCGGCGACCCACAGATCACCGCCGATCGTCATCTTGGCGGTGTCGGAGATCGTGTTGTTGACGCCGACGCTGGCGCCGGTATCGCCGGGCACGTAGGGGCCTTGCGTCGAGTCGAACCCGTCGGTCGTCAGCGTCGCGCTGAGCGGTCCGACATCGGTGCACGAGCACAGCGCGAACGTGAACGTGACGCCGGCGATCTGGCCGGTGCAGCCACCGGTGTTGCCGGGTAGCACGTCGATCGGTGGTCCGCCGCCGTCGCACTTGCCGGCCGGCGGCGGGTTCAGGCTGACCGGCACCACGCACGTGCCTTGCGAGCACGCGAGGCCTGGACCACATGGGTTCCCGCACGCGCCGCAGTTGTTGTTGTCGTCGTTGGTGTTGACGCACTCGCCGTTGCAGCCGGTCAGCGGCGACGGGCAGCTATCGGTGCAGCCGTTGGAGACGCAGAACTCGCCGTCGTTGCACACGTTGCCGCACTGGCCGCAGTTGTCGGCGTCGACGGTCGGCGTCACGCACTCGCCGTTGCACAGCACCTGGTTGAAGCCGCACGAGCACGTGCCGTTCGAGCACGTCGAGCCGCTCGGACACGCGTTCCCGCAGAAGCCACAGTTGGCGTCGTCACTGTCGGTATCGACGCACGTGCCGTTGCAGGCGATCTGGCCGGTCGTGCAGCAGGTGCCGCCGGTACAGGTCTCCCCAGCGCCGCACGTCACGCCGCACTGGCCGCAGTTGTTGGCGTCGGTGACGGTGTCGACACACGTGCCGTTGCACGAGTCGGGCGCGCTCTGTGGACACGCGCACCCGCTGTTCGAGCAGACTTCGCCGCCCGTACACGTCACTCCACAGCCACCGCAGTTGCTCGGGTCGTTGAGCGTGTTGATACACACGCCGTTGCACAGCGTCGTGCCGGCCACGCAGTTGGGAACGCAGGTCGATCCGCTACACACCTCGCCGGCGCCACACGGGCTCCCGCACGCGCCGCAGTTGAGATCGTCGCTCGTGGTGTCGATGCACAGGCCGTTGCAGTTGGTGCGTCCGTTCGCGCAGCACAGCCCGTCGGAGCACGCGTTGCCGGCGCCGCAGTTGTTGTCGCACGTGCCGCAGTTGGTGTCGTCGGTCGACAGGTTCGTGCAGGTGCCGTTGCAGTTGGTCTCGCCGATGTTGCACATGATCGGCGCGTCGGGTGGCGCGTCGACGCCCGCATCCATTCCGGCGTCGGGCGGCGCGTCCGGTGGCGCGTCGACGCCCGCGTCCATCCCGGCATCGGGTGGCGCGTCCATCCCCGCATCGATTCCGGAATCCGGCAGCGCATCCATGCCGGCGTCCATGCCCGCGTCCATGCCGGCATCCATGCCCGCATCGACGCCGGCGTCGGGAGGCGCATCGATCGAACCGTCGGTGCTGGCGTCGTTGGCGTCGAGCGACGTATCGGTCGGACTATCGCTCGGTCCGTCGGTCGGACCGTCGGTCATGCCGTCGGGTGGGGCGTCGAGCCTCGCGTCGTCGTCCGGGCCCGCCTCGGGGAGCTGAGCAGCGTTGCACCGTCCCCACAAGCAACGATAACAGGACGAAGAAACATCCCAACCCCCACGCAAGCCAGCGTGACCCCATCTTCGAACTATCGCGCGCGCGCGAATCGCGGGTCAACCCCACGTCCCAATCGAAACGCGAGGTTCGGGCAGCGCGCGGGTAGCCGCGATCAGATCCGGAACGCGAGGTAGCCGGCGGGGCCGAACGATCCGGCGTGAGCCAGATCGTCGAAGCCGATCGAGCCACCGACATCGAGGTACTTCTTGGGCGACCAGCTCACACCTGCACGCAGGAAGTAGGTGAGCCCGGCATCGGGAGCGTTGGACTGGGTGCGCGAGACCGTGAAGTCCTCGACGTTGCCGCCGATCCGGCCGATCAAGGCGAGGTTGGGTTTGTGTTGGTACACGCCGAACGCGCTGATCCGGAGCGTGCCGTTGGACAGCGTGGAGTTCACCGAGTCGAGCTGCGCATTGTTTGCGTTGACGGCCTCCTCGTAGAAGGTCGGCGCGAACCGCTTGAGCCGGATGTTGAGCAGATCGTCGAGGCCGCCGATCGCGAACTTGTCGCCGAACTGGAACTTCATCGGCACGCCGAGCGCGAGCGAGAGCGCGACCGGCTTGAGGTAGACCGGAACGCCCACGCGGATCCCGATCCAGTCCTGGAGCAGGATGGTGACGTCGAGCCCGACCGCCTTGCCGCCGTGGAATCCGATCGCGTCGGAGGTCATCGTCGCCGGGTCGTCGTAGATGCCGGCGTACACGTAGGTCAGCCCGAGCTGGACCTCGCGCGTGATGCCGTAGCGGGCGCGCAACGCGTCACCACCGGCATTGCCCTGTCCGACCTGGATGTGCGGGGCGATCGAGACCTCGGACATGTTCTCCGGCAGGTTGATCGGCCGCGCGTACTCCTCGATCGGATAGCCGGCGGTCTTCTTCTTGACGGGGACGGTGACCGAGGTCGCAGGCTCCTCGTCGATGCCGTTGGGATTGGTCGGGTTCTCGTCGAGACCCTCCATGTCCTTCGGTGGCGTGTCGTCCTCGGTGGGGGCGGTGCTATCGGGCTTGGGGACCGCCGGGGCACCACCGTCGGTGGTCACCGGAGCGGGAGGAGGTGCCTTCTTCTTGTCGGCCGGCTGGGCCGAGACCACCGATACCGATGCGAACGTGCTGACGAGGATAGGGAGTAGGCGACGAAGCCTCATGCGCGGACGATACACGAATTGTGGCTCGCGACCGAAGTCGCGGGCGGTTGCTGGATCGCACCGCGCCTGGCTGGACACGCTCTCGGGCCTACGCGATCGTAGCGACGTGAGGTCGCTGGTCGCGATAGTCCCGGCGGTGGCAGCGACGTGGTTCGCCGCGCGGGCCGACGCCGATGCGTGCAAGCCATTGCGCGTCGACGTCCCCGACAAGCTCGAGCACCGGACCCGGCACGACAAGCCGATCCCGGACATCGTCAGCTACGGCAAACACGAGCTCGACGCGTTCTTCGAGAAGCTCGCGGCGGTGGCGCGCGGGACCCCCGGCGTCACGGTCCGCATCGGGATCTATGGCGACTCCAACTGGACCAACGATCACACCGCCGGCGACATCCGGCGCCGCCTGCAGCTCGCGTTCGGCGACGCCGGCCACGGCTGGGTGTCGTTCGGATCGCCGTGGGGCTGGTACCACCACGTCTACGTGCGGCACGGCCTGACCGGCACGTGGGACTCGTGGAACATGTCCCAGAAGCAGATCCGCGACGGGTTGTACGGGTTCGCGGGGGCGTCGGCGGAGTCGCGGCAACCCGGCGCCACCGTGTGGGTCGCGACCGCCAAGGAGACCGATCCCGTCGGCACGAAGGTGTCGTCGTTCGACGTTCACTACCTGGCGCGACCGCGCGGTGGCACGTTCGAGGTCCTGATCGACAAGGAGTCGAAGGGCATCGTCGACACCAAGCTCGAAAAGGGTGCCAAGCCCGAGATGCGGTACCTGCACTACAAGGTACCCGACGGTCCCCACAAGCTCGTGATCAAGGTCAAGCGGGGGAGGGTGCGGCTGTTCGGCGTGGCGCTCGAGCGCGACGTCACCGGCATCGTGCTCGATGGCCTCGGCATGAACGCGCTCAACCCGCTGTCGATGCAGCGTCTCGATCCGGCGCTGCTGTCGCAGGGGCTGACTCATCGCAACTACGACCTGCTCTTGGAGACCACCGGCACCAACGTGTGGTCGCCGCTCCAGCACAAGACGCTGATGCCCGATCTGCTGGCGCTGTTCCGCGCCGCGCTACCACACGCCGGCCTGATGCTGTGGTCGGCACCCGACTTCGTGAAGATGCACCGCGAGGACAAGCCACCGATCTCGGAACCGGCGATGCACTTCCTCGCCGTGCAGAAGCGCAAGATGGCCGAGACCGCGAAGATCTCGTTCTGGGATCAGTACGAGGCGCTCGGCGGCAAGAACTCGGCACCGAAGTGGAAGAAAGACCACTGGTACGCGCCCGACGGCGTCCATATCGGTCCGCGGATCAGCTCGTACGTCGGCGAGCGCTTCGTCCACGCGCTCATCGCCGAGCTCGCGCGACGCGCCGAGAACGACCCGTCGATCGGCTGTCACCTGAAGCGTTAGGTGTGGCCGATCCACACCGGCGTCGGCTCGTCGCCGGACGCACGGATCGCGGCCACGGCGGCCGTCGCGGCGAGCAACTGGACGAACCGTCGGCGCGTCAGCGGCCGCCAACCCTCGGTCGGAGGTGCCGTCGCATCCTCGGCCGGACGGCCTCGCAAGACCTTCCTCATTAGTCGCACTCCGGTGCATCGTAGCCCATGACCAGCTCCTTGAGCGTGAGCTTGTCGTTGCACTCGTCGACCTTGCCGACGTTCTTCGAGATCATGTTCTGGCCCTCGCGATCGTCGGTGATGCCGGGCGGCACCTCCTTCGCGTCGGCGAGGTTGACGGTGCGCGGGCCGGCCTGCGCCGCCGCGTCGATCAGCTTCTCGTTGAGCCAGCGCACGAAGCTGATCGGGTGGTAGTGGTAGACCACGCCGTCGGGCGGCAACTTGCAGTGCGCGGCGACGCGCTCGTTCCACCACAGGCCCGGCGTGATCTGATCGGCGACCAGCTGCTCGATCGCGCCCGGCTTGAGATCGCGGAAGTCCTTGGGGAGTCGCAACGCCTCGACCCACGACGGCTCGGCGGTCCACTCCGAGACGAAGCGCGCGACGATGAAGTACATCTGCGCCGCGCCGCCGCTCGTGTAGAACTGCTTGAGCTCGTCGCGGCTCAGCATGCCGTCGCTGTTGGTGTCGATGATGCCGAGGATGCGCTGCGAGTTGCAGAACCGCCCGCCGCTCGTGCCGTCGATGGTCTCCCAGGGGGAGCCGAGCATGCCGTCGAACAGGTCGTAGTTCGAGAACAGCTCGATGTGGACCTGGCTCTTGGATAGTGCGCCGGGACCGACCACGCCGACGTGTCCGATCGCGGCACCGGCTTCGATCGGTTCGTCGAGTAACCAGATCTGTCCGGATCGCAGATCGGCGTTGGCCTTGCGCGCCTTCTTCATCCACTCGGGCGCATCGCTCTCGCTCTTCTCCAGTTCGTTCTGGAGGTGCATGTACAGCGAGTAGAACTCGAGCTTGCGCTCGGAGAGTGACATCGCGTGGCGCAGCAACACGAAGTTCACGGAGCCGATCGGCGATGGTGCGCCCATGCGCGCGGCGACCAGACGACCCGGGAACGGTGCGAACACCGGATTGTTCTTGGGGGCCGCGAGGTGGATGCCGCCGTGCCACAGCCGCGCTCCTCCCCACGGCCCGACCGGGTAGAACCCGCCGTCGGCCTGACTCTCGTTGAGCGCGTTGAGCTTCTCGGCCTCCTCGCGCACCATCGACGCGTCGTCGGGAACCACCGGCTGGCTCGGCGTGATGCCGGACTTGTCGGGCTTCGGTTTGCTCGGGAACAGGGGGAAACAGAACGCGCCGCGGATGCCCTGGAGGAACGACTTGAAGTCGAACGGCCCCGGATCCCATTTCGTCGACGACAGGTGGTAGTGGCCGAGGAAGCCGTTGAACCGGAGGATGTCGGCGCGCGGCACGGTACCCCACGACTGCACGCCCGGACTCGACTGCGGATACTCGACCGCGATGTTGGGGAGCAGGCGGACCAGCGCGCGCGACAGGCGCTTCATCGACTCGTACTGCGCCGGCGTGAAGTCGTAGGCCTTGATCGTGTGCCCGTTGATCTCGCACGGCTTGATCGGGCGACCTCCGTTGCGGTCGTAGTAGTGCGGATCGCGAAGCGCGTCGCCGCGATTGCACATCTCGACGCCGATCGACCACGCGTTGAGCTCGGAGCCGTGCCAGCCCTCGAGCGCGAGGTCGAGCGTCTGGAAGATCGTGCCGTCGTTGTCGCAGATGAAGTGGACGCTGAGGCCGCGCTCGTTGTGGACGACGTTGAAGCACATGTCCGCGTTCGCGCAGCCGTCGTGATGGAGCAGGAACTGGCGGATCACCTGCTTGGCCGCGCTGTACGGCGCGATCTCGTGCTTCTGGTCGTAGCTACGCAGTGCCGGTCGCGACTGGTAGCGACGGGAGAAGTTGTGGCCGGACTCCGGATACGGTGTCCAGTGGCCCGGCGACAGCTCCTTCGCCTTGGCGAACGGGTTGGGATCGGTCTGGGTCGGGATCACGACCTCCTTGGTGCCGTCCCAGCCGGGGCCCTCGCGGAAGTTCACGATCGGGGCGTCGGTGTCGAACGCGGTCCCGCCGATGATGAGCTTGCCGGATGGGCGCCACTTTCCCATGCCGATCCTATTGTGCCAGGAACCGGGGCATCGTCTAGGAGCCCGACTCCCCGAGATAGGTGAACAGCGCACGCTCGAGCTCGGCGTCGAGCGGACTGTCGCCGGCCACGTTGGCCAGCATCACGAACGACAGGTCGTGCTCCGGATCCACGAAGAATCCGGTGCCGTAGATCCCTCCCCAGCCCCACGCGCCCTTGCCCTTGGGCGAGCCGCGAGACGCCGGATCGACGAGCACGCGCACGCCGAACCCGAAGCGCTCGCCCTCGCCGTACGAGATCGAGTCGATCTGATTCGATACCATCGCGCGCGCTGTCTCCGGTCGGAGCACGGGCGCGCCCCCGGTGCGCAGCATCTCGCAGAACCGCAGGTA
This sequence comes from uncultured delta proteobacterium, assembly GCA_963772655.1. GTDB lineage: Bacteria > Myxococcota_A > Polyangia > Haliangiales > Haliangiaceae > JABFXX01. The sequence continues at coordinate 1,037,787 of CAVYYE010000002.1, read as the reverse complement.
GTCGCGCGCGCTCGCGATCATGCCGGCGCCTCCCGACGGGTACGAGTGCGCGTCGAACGCGCGGGCGGGAGAGAACTCCACCGTCTTGCCGTGGTTGCGCGGCAACACGAACGGCTCGGTCATCCTCACCGGGTGCTTGCCGAGCTTGCGACCAGGTGTATGGCCGACGGATCGGCGGCCAGTGATCGCGTACGGCCACGCGACGCGCTCGCGGTCGGTCGCGACGAACGCGCTGTCGGTCATCCCGAGCGGCCGCGTCACCAGCCGCGCCACGACCTCGGGGAGCGGTGCACCACCGGCACGCGCGATCACCGCACCGAGCACGTCGTACGACAGGCCGTAGTGCCAGGCGGTGCCGGGGCGGAACAGCAGGGGCACCGAGCCGAGTCGGCGCAGGTTGTCGGCGAGCGAGAGCCCCGGCTCGGCGAGCCCGTCGGACACCTTGGCGCGATGGTAGGGACCGTCGGGCTCCTCGAGGAACCGGTAGGTCAGCCCCGAGGTGTGGGTGAGAAGCTCGCGGATCGTGATCGTCGGCCGGGTGCCGTCCTCGAGCGCCGGATGAAAGTCGGGGAGGTACTTGGTCACCGGATCGTCGAGCGAGAGCATGTCGCGATCGACGAGCGCGAGCGCCGTCACCGCGACGATCGGCTTGGTCATCGACGCGATCCGGAACTGAGTGTCGTCGCGCACCGGCCGATCGGACTTGCGATCGGCCTTGCCGGCCGCGCGCAGGTACACGATCTTGCCGTCGATCGCGATCGCGACCGCAGCTCCGACGGCGCGGTCGCGTGCGATCTCGCGATCGAGCACGGCGTCGAGGCGGCGGGCGAGTGCGGCGTCGATCGCCTCGGGCAACGCGGGGGCGACGGTCGTCGTCGCCGGCAGCGCGCGACGCGCATCGGGAGGCGGTGGTGCGGGCGGACGGATCGCGGCCGAGCCGGGCTGCGTGACCGGTGGGGGCGCGGCGTGTTCGGAGGATCGACAGGCGAACGCGAGCACGAGCGCGACGCCGAGCCATGCGAAGTTGCGATGCACGGTCAGCCCACCAGGTACCGGATCTCGACCTGTCCGATCCGGATCGTCGCGCCCGGCGCGAGCACGATGTCCTGCACGCGTTGCCCGTCGACGAACGTGCCGTTGGTCGAGTTGTAGTCGAACAGGCGGTAGCCGCCCTGGCCATCCATCACGAACTGCGCGTGGTGACTCGAGGTGTAGCCATCGTCGATCACGAGATCGCACGATGACTGCTTGCCGATGAAGAAACCGTGCTTGAGCGGGAACTCGCGCCCGGCGAGCGGACCGCTCATCACGTAGAGCCGCGCGCCACCGGCCGGTGGTTGCGACGCGAACGCCTGGCCGGGCGCCTGCGCGATCAGCGTCGAGCCCGGAGCGCGTCCCCGAGGAACCTGGCCGGGCGCGACCTGGCCGGGCACGACCTGGCCGGGCGCGACCTGGCCGGGCATGCCCGGTATCCCCGGGGCGCCGGGCGTTCCGGGGACACCGATCTGGGCGGCGAGGTGCTGCCGCTTGGCGATGATGAAGCCGATCACGCCGAGCACGACCAGCACGCCGACCACGATCCCTCCGATCAACAGGACCCACCCGAGCACGCCGCGGCCCGCCGACGCCTGCGGCATCACGCAGCGATCGGCGGCGCAGTACGCACCCGCCTCGCAGGTCTTGCCATCACAGCCGACGTCCGGGATCCGGAGGCTGTTGAGTGCGGTGAGCTCGGTGCGTCCGACCAGCTTGACCTCGAGCTTCTTGCCCGACACGTCCTCGCCGTCGGGAAGGAACACGGTGATCACGCTCTGCTCGCGCAGCTCGCTGGCGAGCTGGCGGAACGCCGGTGTCCACGAATCCGCCTTGTCGCCGCGGATCCACCGGAACGTCCCGAGCGACTGGCGCGACAGCTCGCCGAGGAGCAGCAGCGGCCGTCGGATGTCCTGCGGCGAGTACGCCATCGAGTGGATGCGAATGCCGGCGCGGCCGGCCCGCTTGCCGATACGCGTGACGCGTGAACGATCGGCATCGACGTCGCGACCGTCACCGACGATCAGCACCATCTTGCGCAGCGGTCGCCCGGGCGGCTTGGTGGTGGCCTTGTCGAGCAGCGACAGCACGCGCTCGAGCGTGTCGAGCAGGACCGGTTCGCCGGTGCTGCCGTCGCCGATCATCCCGCGCGCCTTGGAGCGTGCCTCGCCGAGCGAGGTCAGCTTCACCTTCGGGATGGTCTCGCCGTACGGCACGATCGCGACCTGCGCGTGATCGCCCGCGACCTGGAGGAGCTCGGAGTCGAGCGCCTCGACGATCACCGGAAGGACGTCGGTGAAATCGAACGAGGACTGGATCATGACGACGATCGCGGTGTCCGCGTTCGGAAGCTCGCCGTAGGTGCCGAGCGCGTACGCCAGGTCGAGCCGGTGGCCGTTGACGAACAGCCGGGGCGTGCCGGCCTCGCCGACCTCGAGGAGCTGGCCCTCGAGCGACAGCGCCGAGACGTAGACCCGCAATCGCTGGCCCCCGAGCGTCGATGGCTCGAGAACCGCTTGATCGATCACCGCGTGGCTATCGGCACGCGCGGGCAGACTCGCGAATGCGAGGAGCACGACGACGAGCAGGCGCGCAGCCGACGCGACCGTCGCGATGGTGCCCGACCGGCGCGGCGACACCGCGTCACGGTATCACGGTGTGGAGAGACGGAACCGGTACAACACCGGGACGAAGGTCAGGAGATCCATCTCCTGGGTCACCATGCCGTTCGTCCAGTTGTTGATGACCAACGGCAGGCCCGACTCGCCGACCGTGTCGGACAGGATCCCGATGTGATCGGGGCCCGAGCGCCGCGGAAACGTGTCCATGAAGATCACGTCCCCGGGGCGGAGCGGATCCGCGGGGTCGTCGAGCTTGGCGGAGTGGCGCTGCCAGTGACGGCGGAAGTACGGGAGCAGGGTCGCGACGCGGCGCTGATCGATCTGCGGGTTGCCGCGGCCCTTCACCATCGGGTAGGCACGCCTCGCGCGCGAGATGTCCTCGTGGAGCGCCTGCTGGAGGTCGACACCCGCGTTGCGCACCGCGCGCACGACGACGTCCGTGCACACGCCCTCCGTTCGCGGGACATCTCCGCCGGGGTACTTGCGGATCGAGGTCCAGCCCTCGGTGTACGCCGCGCCGTTGAGCACGGTCTTCTTCGCACCGATCAACACGTCGAGCGGATCGGGGATGCCGTCGCGATCGTGATCGAGTGTCCTCGGGGTCGCACCCTCGGTGATGTGGTCGGCGGTCAACAGCGTGGCGAGCTCGGCGCGATCACCGGGACGGACCGCGAGCTCGCGGGTCCCGACCCGCAGCGTGGCGGAGCCGCCGAGCGGGTAGACCTTGCGGGGGAAGTGGTCGATCGACAGCACGAGAAGGTCGCGCTGGGCGTCGATCCGCGCCGTCACGTGGGTCGGAGATGTCGGTGGAAGAGCGAGCTGGAGCGCGGCATCGAGGTCGCCCCAGATGCCGGTGTCGCGGACCCCGAGGCAGGACTCGCCGTGCGGGGGTGCGGGGGGCGGTTTCGATGGTGGGGTCGGGATCTCGACCGGCGACGGGGTCTTCGTATCGGCCTCGGTTTCGCGGCTGCAACCAGTGAAGATCACTGGCATTGCTACGATAAAAAGAAACCGGGAACCGATCGTCCAAGGTGGTGTCATACCGCCACTCGTGGTCTGTCCGTGACCGCCGATGACTTTCAACGAACGAGACACGGAAAAAGTCCCACGATTGCACTCGGTCGGTTTTCCATTTTAATGTTCGAGGAGCTCGGGAGAGGCCCATGCACCAACTAGGCGCCATCATCGCAATCATCGTTCTGGGTATCGGCGGACTCGTGCTCGGTGCGTTCGCCGTCATGATGATCATCGGCGCGATCATCCCGCATCGCTCCGAGGTCTCCTCGTGGCCAAGCGCGCAGGAAGCCACGTTCATGCCGTTCAACCAGCGGAACTCGTCGAATCAGGGCATGGCGTGGATGGTCAGCCTGATCACCGCGGTTGCGGTGTTCTTCGTCGTGGTCGGCGTCTACTTCGGAGTCAGCCCCGAGATGCACGACGTCAGCAAGACGATGAACATGTCGAACCTGACCAAGAAGAGCGCGACCGAGGCTCCGGCCCCGCCGCCGAAGGCCGAAGAGGCGCCGAAGGCCGAGGCGCCGAAGACCCAAGAGCCCCAGGCTGAAGAGCCCAAGACCGACGAGTAAATGCGTAGCCTGGCCGCGGTCGCGAGCGTCGTGCTCGCGGCGTGTGCCCTGACCCCGCGGCCGCTGGCACCGGCGCCGGCCGAGACCGTGGCGATCGTGGCCTCCGAGCGCGGGCCACGTGGATTCCGGCTGATCGCCGTCGACGAGCATGGCGATCGCCAGTTCGAGATGGTCACACCCGTCGACGTGTCGAGCTGCGGGCAGGCGTGTCGTGACGACAACCCGGCGATCTCCCCCGACGGTCGATGGTTGGTGTTCGCGTCGACCCGCGATCGTAGCGACGGCGGGACCAGTCTGTGGATCGCGCCGGTCGGCCTCAAGACCACGCCGCGCCGCCTGACCGCCGCAGGCATCGACCAGCACCCGGTGTGGACGGTGGATGGTCGGGCGATCGTGTTCGCGTCGACGCGGTACGCGGGCGACTTCGATCTCTGGCAGCTCGCGATCGACGCCACCGGCCACCCCGGCAAGGCGACCCAGTTGACCAGCGCACCGGGCCACGAGGTGACGCCGGCCGTCGCTCCCGACGGCACGATCCTCTACGCCGCCGTGACGCCGCACCCGGGCGGCGAGGTCGAGAGTCGGATCGAGGAGCGTGCGCTCGACGGTACGACCCGCGCGATCACCTCCGGTCCGGCGGACATGTCGCCGGCGATCTCGCCCGACGGCTCGACCCTGGTGTTCGTGCGGCCCTCGCTTCATCTCGGTACGCCGCACGCGGGGTTATGGCGGATCGATCGCGGCGCGTGGCAATCGCGGTCCGACACGCTTCCGGCACGTCCGCTGGTCCGCCTCCCGATCACGGACGAGACCGGCCCGGTGTGGTCGCGCGACGGTCGCTTCGTGTTCGCGACCTCGGTCCTCCGCGGTGAAGGTGGCAAGGTGGTGTTCTCGTCGATCGTGCACGTCGACCTCCACGAGCGAACGCCGAGGGCGCGGATGTTGCGCGATCGTTCCGGAGCGGAACCTAGACTGACTCCCGCGATCCGCAGCCGGCAGCTCGATGCCGCGGCACTCGACGCCGATCCCGAGTACCTTCCCGAGCTGGCGCGGATCGTCACCGCCGCGATCGCGTCGCAATCGCCATGACCCGTACGTTCGTCCTCTGTCTCGCCGCCTGTGGCGCCACGGCGCCGTCCGCCGAGCATCCGTCGACGCTGCCGGCCAACGCGCCACTGTCGGCCGCCGCCGATGCGCGCATGGTCACCATCCCGGCAGGGCGGTTCGTCGTCGGTTCGACACCCGAGGAACGCCAGACCGCCTACGACGACTATCGCGCGACGTCACATCACGACACCGCGCGAGAGCACCACTGGTTCGACAAGGAGATCGATCGTCACGTCGCCGAGCTGCCGGCGTTCCAGATCGATTTGATGCCGGTGACCCAGGCCGCGTACGCCGAGTTCGTCGCCACCGGCGCCGCGCCCGCACCGACGATCGACGAAGTGGCGTGGAAGGCGCAGGGGTTCCAACAGGACTTCGCGACCGAGGTCGCGCGCTTCGTGTGGCACGACAACCGCCCACCGATCGATCGCGCCGATCATCCGGTCGTGCTCGTGACCCACGATCAGGCGGCGGCGTACTGCGCGTGGCGCAACCATCGCCGGTTGCCGACCGCCGACGAGTACGAGAAGGCAGCGCGCGGCGAGCAGGGGATGATCTATCCGTGGGGCAACGCCTACGACGGCACGAAGCTCAACAGCGCGGTCGCGGGTCCGCGCGACACCACGCCCGTCGGCAACTACGTCGAGGGAAACAGCCCGTTCGGCGTGCTCGGGCTCGCCGGCAACGTGTTCCAGTGGACGTCGACCCCGGCGCCGGGACAGCCGGGGAAGATGGTCGTGAAGGGCTCGGCGTGGGACGACTACGCGGGGGTCGGTCGCGGTGCGTCCTTCCACGGTCGCAAGCGCGACGCGCGTCACGTCATCGTCGGGTTTCGGTGTGCGGCAGGCGCGCCGCAGCCGGAGCGCTGATCACCAGGCGAGCAGGACCTTGCCGGTTGCCTGCTTGGTCTCGAGGAACGCGTGCGCGGAGGCGACGTCGGTCGCGGGGAACACCTTGCCGATATGCGGCGACAGGTTCATCGACTCGATGGTCGACATCGAACGCGTGAGGCGCTCGACCCACACCGGGTCGCGGAGCACGGTCAGCGCGTTGAGCCCGAAGATCCCGGTGGTCTCCTCCAGTAGCTTGAACACGCTGATCCGTGGCGTGCGGATCGCGGCGAGCGCGAGTCGCACGAAGTCGCGCTTGCCCTGATTCATCGCCGAGGCCAGCCCGATGCAGACCATGCGTCCGGTGAGACCGAGCCGTTTGCGTTGCCAGGTCACGTTGGATCCGCCACTGGCGTTGAGGATGAAGTCGTAGCCGGACAGCGAGGATCGACGGAATTCGTCGACGGTGTACGCGGTGGCGCCGAGGCTCTCGATGAACGCCTTCTTGTGCGGGCTGGTGGTCAGGCCCGTGACCTCGGCGCCCGCCCACTTGGCCATCTGGATCGCGATCACGCCGACGCCGCCGGTCGCACACTCGACGAGGACGCGATCGCCCCGCCGCACGCGCGCCATCTCGAACACGGCGAGTTGCGCGGTGAAGTACGCCACCGGCAGTGCCGCACCGGCGGCGAGATCGATCGACGGTGGCAGCCGGAACGCCTGGCGCGCGGGGATCGTGACGTGCGAGGCGTAGCCTCCGAAGTAGGTCCCCGCGATCACCGGATCGCCGGGGCGCAGATCGGAGACGTTGTCGCCGACCGCGGTGACGGTACCGCTGACCTCGTAGCCCGGGACGAACGGGCGCTTCGGCGCGTCGGGATAGAACCCGAGTCGCATCGCGATGTCGGCGAAGTTGATGCCCGAGTACGCGACGTCGATCGCGACCTCGTCGGGGGCAGGAGCTCGCGGCTCGAGATCGCGAACACGAAGAGAAGCGGCGGCGCGGCCGGGACGGTGGATGACGATGTCGTGGTGGCTCATGGGCTTCCTGATAGTTAATAAACTGTCGAACTATAAAGGCAAACGAAACCCACCGCTGTCGGCGCGGTGGCGAGTTCAGGTGGGGGTGACCGTGAGGGCGGCGCGCAACCGGGCGAGCCCGTCGGGATCGACGGAGCAGATCAGCTGCTTGCCCTCCCGCTGCGTGTGGATGAGGCCGGCGTCCGCGAGCTCCTTGACGTGGTGGGACACCGTGGGGGCACCGAGGTCGAGACCGCCGAGCAGCTTGGTCAAGAAGCAGTCGTGGATCCGACCCTTCGCGAGGTCGAGCTTGCTCTCCTCGAGCAGGTTGAGGAACAGACGCAACCGGTTGGGGTTGGCCAGCGCCTTGAACATGCGGGCGAGCCGATCGACGTCGCTCTTGGGCACGCGCATTCAGTACGACGCTTATCGAACTGTGTCAACCTGCAATCGTCACGGGGACGTCGGTAGGTGAGCGATGAAGCGCTTCACGCTCTTCCTGTCCCACTGCCGGAGCGCGTAGTCGATGACGTACTGCGGGACCGGATCCTCGTGTGCGATCAACCGCATCAGCAGCAGCGACAGATCGGCATCGGCGATGCACCAGTCGTCGCCGAACAAGTGCCGCGAATTCGGTGCCACCAACACGCTCGCGATCCGCACGAGCTCGGAGGCCTCCGCCTTGGCCTTCTCCGACAGCGGCCGGAGCGATGGCCGCCCGAACACGCCCGAGGTCGGCCGATCGGCACGCAGCGCGAGCATCGACGTGCGTGCCATCGACATCACCTGGCGGGCACGCGCCCGCTTGCCGAGATCGGCCGGGAACAGGCGAGGGTGATCGGGAAACGGAAATTGCTCCGCCAGGTACTCCGAGATCGCGAGCGACTCGCCGAATGCCAGCTCGCCGTGCACCAGGACCGGGACCTTGCCGATCACGGCCCGCTTCTCGAGGTCGGCGCGCCGGTCCTTGGGGATCGGGATCGGCACCACCTCGAGCTTGTACGGGAGGCCCTTCTCCTCGAGCGCGATCATCGCGTGAAACACCCACGGCGACATCCACGAGGATTCGGCGTACAGCGTCAGGTCCGGATCGGGCATGTCGGAAAGGTACCGCGGCGGCGTGGGGAGCACCTAACGGAGAGCTCGCGATCTCGGGTAGGCTGCCGTCGATGACCACGTCCGACGAAGTCCGCCTCGAACATGCCGACTCGATCGTCACCATCGCTCCACGACGTGGAGCGATCGCGTGCCGGTTCGATGTCGGTGGAGCTCCGGTCCTGTTCATGGATCTCGACACGCTTCGCGACACCACGAAGAACGTGCGCGGCGGCATTCCGGTGCTGTTCCCGACGCCGGGCAAGCTGGTCGATGACACCTGGAGCTTCGGCGGGCAAGGTGGCTCGATGAAGCAGCACGGGTTCGCGCGCAACCAAGGCTGGCAGGTGCGCGAGCGCGGACCGTCGACGGCCACGCTGTCATTGGTCTCGAACGATGCCACGCGCGCCCAGTTTCCGTGGGACTTCGAGTTCGACCTCGGGTTCATGCTGTCGGCCGGAAAGCTCGTGCTCTCGCAGTCGGTGACGAACCGGAGCCCGAACCCGATGCCGTTCGGCGTCGGCTTCCATCCGTACTTTCAGGTCGCGCAGGCCGACAAGGCGAACACCCGGATCACCACCGGCGCGAAGCGCGCGTTCGACAACGTCACCAAGCAGACGATCGACCTCCCGACCATCGACCTGACGCAGAAGGAGGTCGATCTGCACCTGATCGATCACGGGTCGACCGAGAGCTCGCTGATCATGCCGACCGGCACGGTGACGCTACGGGGCTCCGAGGACTACACCCACTGGGTGGTGTGGACGCTCGCGGGGCGCGACTTCGTGTGTCTCGAGCCCTGGACGTGCCCGGGCAACGCGATCAACACCGGCGATCGGATCTTCACGCTCCCGCCGGGTGCGAACCGCACGCTGTCGCTCGAGATCTCGTACGCCCGCAGCTAGCGGGGGTCGATCTCGCAGACGTAGCTGTGGCTGGCGAAGTTGGCGGTGCAGTCGCGGTCGGCCCACGTGCCGTCGTCGCGGATCACCGCACAGTCCTCGTCGGTTCCCGCACTCGGTTCTCCGGGGCCCCACGCGAAGAAGTCGAAGGGCTCGCCGGACACCCAGACGTACGTACCCTCGGTCTGGATGTCGTCGAGCCCGATGTACGTCTGCGTGGCGCCGGTGATCGCGTCGACGACGCCCTGCTCGTCGGAGTCGGTGATGCTGACCAGGTGCGGGCCGCCTGTCAGTGCGGCGCATGCGTTGACCGCGTCGGGGTAGTTGCGACGCCCGCGGCCGGAGATGGTCAGGTAGGCGTGGTGGGTGGTCGGTTCGAACGTCCACGGCGACCGCTCGCACACGTAGGGGTGGGTGTTGTTGCACGACTGCTCGTCCCATAGCCCGTCGGTGGACTGCATGCCGCCGCACTCGTCGCCGCTGCCCGTGCTGGGCTCGCCTCCGGCCCAGGCGAAGAACGTCTGCGGGAAGTCGTCCTCGCGAATGAACACCCCGTTGTTGAAGTCGGACAGTCCGATCCAGTACTGCGCGCTGCTCCCGAGGAGGTCGTGGACGAACGTGTTCTCGGCGTCGTCGTCGATGCTCGCGAGGTAGCCGCCGTTGGTCGCACAGTTGGTGCCGGCGGTGTCCCAGCCCACCATCGGGTTCTCGACCACGAAGTAGCAGTGGTTGTTGGCGGGGTTGGTCACCGAGCCCGGGCCGCAGTCGAGGCAGTTCGCGTTGCAGCCGTCGCCGTCGACGTTATTGCTGTCGTCGCAGTCCTCGACGCCGGCGAACACGTGACCGTCTCCGCAGGTCGCGAGCTTGCAGTCGATACAGAAGTCCGTGTCGTCGGTGTTGCCGTCGTCGCACTCCTCGGTGCCGGTGACCATGCCATCGCCGCAGTTGCCGCTGGATGCGACGCATGCGTTCGACAGGTTGCCCGCCGCGTCGCCGTAGCGCCGGCCGCTGTCGCAGCTGGAGTCGGTGAACGAGCAGAAGTTGGTGTCGGGCTCGCAGTGTCCGCCGGAGCAGTCGGCGTCGGACGCGCACGGGAACGAAGACGCGGGTGAGACGCAGCCCGCGGCGAGCACCACGATCGCGAACGACCAGGGCAGGGAGCGCATCAGAACACGATCCTCGCGGTGATCGCACCGCCGCGAGCGGAGGCCGCGGCGCCGATCCGGACTTCTTTGTGCGTCGTCGAGCGGTAGTGGTAGACGCCCGCCGCGATCGCGGCGATGCCGACGATGCCGAGACCGATGCCGAGACCCTGGCGCAGCCTCGCGCTCGAGGCCGCGTCGCGCTTGGCGATGAACGAGTCGTAGTCGGTGGCGTCGGCGACGGCCGAGGCGTCCGAGTGGCCGCCGGACCACAGCACGACGCCGAGAATGCCGCCGACCACGCCGCCGCCGACCAGCGCATGGCCGACGCGGTCCGAGGTCCAACTCGCGTGGGTCGTGTCGCGCGGCGGAGCGACGGGGGCGGGTTGCATCGATGCCACCGCGGGTGCCGGTACGTCGTGAGGCGTGGTGTCGACGGGCTTGTCGGCCGGCTTGTCGACCGGCTTGTCGGCGGGCTTGTCGGCCGGTTTGTCGACGGGTTTGTCGACGGGCTTGTCGACCGACTTCGCGGCGAGCTCCTTCTTGCAGCGATCGATGTTGGCCTGGCTGTACTCGACGAGCTTGGCATCGGCCTTGGTGTCGATGAACTGCTGGTAGGACTCGATCGCCGCGCCGCAGTCGCCGGACATCCGTTGTGCCTGCGCGATCGCGTAGATCAGCTTGGGATCCGGGGCGAGCTTGTTGGCGGCGCGAAACTCGGCGATCGCGTCGGTGTAGCGTGCCTCCCCGAAGGCCTTCTTCCCGGCGTTCGAGTGGGCTGCGGCATCGCTGGCGGGATCGGCGGCAGCCGTGGCTGCCAGCACGGTGCACAGGAGCAGGGTGGAGCGGATCATAGTGGGAGGCTATCCAGGTCTTTCGCGGTGGGCTTGCGCACGGGCTTGGCTTTGGGCTTGCGAGCCGCGCGCTTGACCCGCGGGCGTCGCGTCTTGGCGATTGTCTCGTGCGCGTGCGTTTCGAACGAACCGTGTGCGGTGTCTGCGTGGCCACCGTCTTGGCGGCCGGGGCCGGATCGTCGTCGGCGGTGTCGGTCGCGACCTCGTCGTCTGCCGGGTCCTCCGAGGTGGGCTCGGCGACGGGCTTCGCGACGGCCTCGGTCGCGGCGGGTTCGGCGGCGGGCTGGTCCGCGGGCGCGGTCGCCGGTGCGGGTGTCTGCACGGTGTTGTCGTTCGGCTGCGCCTGGTCGGTCGGCTGATCGCTGCCACCACCACCACGCACCACGAACAGCGTGATCGCGATGCTCGCCACGGCTACACCGATCACGATCGCCCAGGAACGCATTCGGCTCGGCGATCGGTCCGCTTCGATTCGCAGCGTCATGTCGTGACGAGACGGCCGCGACGGTCGACCGATGGGCTCGGACGGGATCGCTGCGAGCTTCGAGATCGTCGAAGGCACGGGGGTCGCGACCGCCGGTGGGAGCGGCATCGGCGTATGCGAAGGCGTCGGGGTCGGTCCGCCCGGTGCGAACGTGGGGACCGGAGTCGGTCGCGAGGGCGGGGCCGGAGCCGGAGTCGGGTGCACCGGCGGAGCGGCGATGGCCGCCGCCGGGAGCACGGGGATGGTTCCGGGCAATGGCGTCGGCACGTCGACGGCGGTCGCTTCCTCGTCCGCTTGTAGGGCCGCGATCTGTGGAGCGTCGTGGATGTCGACGATCACGCTCGCGACGTCGCTATCCCAGTCGTCGATGCTCGTGCTGCGAGCCGTCGCCTCCATCCGGGCGACCACTTGATCGACGAGGTTGGTGCCGGCCTTGATGGCGGCCTCGTACGACGCGATCTCCTTCTTGAATAGCGTGCGCATCATCCGGGTCGCGATCAGGGGCGACACGCCGAAATCCTGGTTGTGCGCGAACCGTTCGAGCGCCTGGGAGAGCTCGTCGCAGGTCGCGAACCGCCGATCGGGCTCGCGCTGCAGACACTTCATCACGATGTCCTCGAGCTCGCTCGGGTAGCTCGACACCACGGTCGACGGTTTCGGTGCGTCGGTGTCGACCAGCGCCTTGAGCGTCTCGAGCTCCGATCGTCGTCGGTAGAGTCGACGGCCGGTGGTCATCTCCCACAGCAGGATACCGATGCAGAAGATGTCGCTGCGACGATCGACCGGCTGGCTGTACGCCTGCTCGGGCGACATGTACGCGACCTTGCCCTTGAGCACGCCAGTGCGCGTATGACCGAACGAGTTCGTGGCCTTCGCGATACCGAAGTCGAGCAACTTGATGTTGCCGTCGTAGGTGACGAACACGTTGTGCGGGGACACGTCGCGGTGGACGATCCCGAGCGACTTGCCGTCGGGACCGACCCGTTGGTGCGCGTAATGCAGGCCGGCACACACCGCCGATGCGATCGACAGCACGCCGTCGAGTTGCGGGGGACGCCCGATCTGATTGGCGCGCGACAACACGCGAGACAGGTCCTCGCCGTGGAGAAACTCCATCGCGAAGAACACCTGGCCGCGCTCTTCGCCGATCGAGTAGACCTGGACGATGTTGGTGTGGTGAAGCGTCGCGGCGATCCGGGCCTCGTTGAGGAACATCCGGACGAAGTCCTCGTCATGCGCGAGCTCGGGCAGGATTCGCTTGAGTACGACGAGGCGCTCGAAGCCGCTCATGCCTTCCCGGCGCCCGAGAAAAATCTCCGCCATCCCGCCGACAGCGACGCGCCGCAAGGCAACGTAGTCGCCCATCCGCGTCACGTCCCCTGCCAGAGCCGTCTCCACGATTCTTCAAGGGTAACAGCTGGTCGGAAAACGGAGCAACCAGACCGCTCGCGCCTACATCGCCACACAGCGCGCTGGCCGCGCGTGGACGTTACTGCGCGGCACCACTGACGGCCGAGCCCGCGACGGTCAGCAGGGCGGCGAGATCTTCGTCGTTGAAGCGCAGCATCGCACCGGCGAAGTAGTCGCGGCCGAACCGGAAGGTGTCGAACTGGATCGGTACACCGCTCGGGTCGGTCCCCTTCACGATCGACAACGTGTCGGGGTTGTTGAGGAGCTCGTCGACGCCACCCAGCACGTAGACATGGCGGAAGAGCTCCATGGCGGCCGTGATCTTGAGGCGCGGTAGCTGATCGAAGGTCGCGTCGAACACGTCGACCGACAGTCCGAGGTTGCGGTTGAGCCAGGTGCCGTTGGCATCGAATCCGACGCCGCCGGTCGACTCCTTGACGCCGTAGCGCAGGGTCGCCCAGCCGAACCGCTTGGCGAACTGGAACGTGAACCGGATCTTGTCCTCGATCACGGTCTTCCGGATCCAGTTATTGGGATCGACGGTGGGATCGAAGTTCAGGGTGACGACCGGGTAATCACCGCGCGGGCCCTTCTCGAGCTCGATCAGGTAGTACTTGTCCGGGCGCGTGTGGAGCTCGACCGTGACGTACGAGCGCGCGAGCCTCGCACCGAAGTTCCATTCGCTGCGCAGACCGACGTAGGCCTTGAGCCCGAACAACGTGCCGAGGAAGCCGCGCGCGTCGTCGGTGATCGCCTCGACGTTGTCGGCGATCTCGGGATCGTTGACCAGCTTGCCGATCGTGCCGGTGCCGTCGTCGACCTTCTTGGTGATCGAGCGGGTGTTGTCGATCACGCCATCGATCTTGTCGAGCTTGCCGCGCAGGGACTTGCCGGTGTTCTCGAGCTCCTTCTTGGCGGTGGTCACGAGGTCCTTGGCCTCGGCCGAGGCGTCGTCGAGGTTCTTCAAGATGTTCTTGAGCTGCGGATCGGCGTTGCGGGTGATCCTGCGAACGTCGTCGGCGATCGCCTCGACCTTCGCGATCGTCCGGTCGGCGCGCTCGATGATGCGCTCGACCGTGTCGGCCTCCTTCTGGACCAGACCGTCGATCCGACCGGCGACGTTCTTGAGCGGGCCGTTGACCAGTCGGCGGACGTCTTCCGACAGGTCGTAGACACTGGCGAGGGCACGGTCGACGTTGGGCACGCTCTGCTCGATGCGGTGGAGCAGCTGATCCGGCGTCGTCGACTCGATGACGTTGGGGATCAGCTTGCAGGGTTCGGCCTTCTTCTCGTCGGGGTCGTTGTAGGTCGGGCAATCGGGGCCGAGCTTCTGGAACTCCTTGGTGGTGCCGTCGGGCATCTGCTTGACGGGCTCGCCCGGATCGATCTCGAGGTAGTGCTCGCCGAGTAGCGACGACGCCTTCTTGATCACGATCGCGCTGCCGTACACCGCGATCTGATCGTTGATGCGGAACGTGATCCGCGCGTACCGACCCTCGACCGCGAGATCCGTGACCTGGCCCTTGGGGAGGCCGGCGATCACGACCTTGCTGCCCTCGGGCAAGCCAGCGGCATCGCGGAACTTGGCGATCAGCTCGTAGCTGTCACGACCGGCGGCGTCCTGGCCGAGGTTCTTCCACACCAGGTAGCCGGCGATCGACACCAGGAGGAACAGGATCGCGACGCGAACGCCGGCCGAGAGAGCCTTCACGCCGGCGCTCCTGGCAGGGTTGTCGTGATCCGCACGCGGGCGTCGTTATACCAGAGCCCGGTCACGGTCCTTGCCCCGTGGTCCCGAGGATCGAGATCAAGATGTCGCTCAGGAAGTAGTCGACGATCAGCACGGTGACCGAGGCAGTCACCACCGCGCGCGTGGTGCCGAGGCCGACGCCCCGCCCGCCGCCCTTGGCGTTGAACCCCTGGTAGCAGCCGATCAACGTGACCAAGAAGCCGAAGAATACGCTCTTGATCAAACCCTGCAGCACGTCGACGGGTTGCACGATGTCGCGGAGGTTGGCGACCCACTGCCCTTGATCGACGCCCTGGAGCAGGATCGCGACGATGTAGGCGCCGCCCATCCCGACGACGAAGAACAGCAACGTCAGGATCGGCGTCACCACCATCGCGGACATCAGCCGCGGCGTGACGAGGTACTGGACCGGGTTGACGGCCATCGACTCGAGCGCGTCGATCTGTTCCGAGATCCGCATCGTGCCGAGCTCGGTCGCGATCCCGGCTCCGGCCCGCCCGGCGAGCATCAGCGCCGTGAGCACCGGACCGAGCTCGATCGAGAGGGCCTTGCCGGTGGTGCCGCCCGAGAACGATTCGAGTCCGAACTGGCGGAACGCGGCGACCGACTGCAGCGACATCACGGCGCCGGTGAAGAACCCGACCAGGAGCACGATCGGGAGGCTGTTGAAGCCGATGTACTCGGCGGCATCGAGGTAGTTCTGGCCACGGAACGGCCGGCGCGGCAGCCACGAGAGTGCGCGGCCCATCAAGATCAGGTGACCGCCGAGGGTGTCGAGGAACCGTCCCACCGGTGACCCGGCATCCTTGACGCCGATCCACACCGCCTTCGGGACCGACACGGCCGGCGACGCGGGCTTGGCAGTGTCGCCGTTCGGAGCATCGGATCCAGACCCGCTCGCCATCGGCGCGCTCCGTCCGGCCTCCGGACCCGGTTGTCCGGCCTCCGGACCGGGCTGTCCGACGCCCGGACCGCCGCGAATGTTGGTGGGTTCCTCGTCGGGGTTCACGGCGGATCTCCGACGTAGGTGCGCGGCACGCGCTTGCTCATCCCGCAGGTTACCTCGTACTCGCTGAGGCCGGCCCACGCACCGTACTCCGCGGTCGTGATCGAGGCGCCGCCGCTCGCGCGACCGAGCAGCACCGCGGCGTCGCCGATCGCGATCTCCGGGGCGTCGGTGATGTCGGCGATCGCGATGTCCATGCTGACGACGCCGACCAGCGGCACCCGGACCCCGCGGATCGCGGCCCGTGCGTGTCCGCTCGCGCCGCGGGGCAGGCCATCGGCGTAGCCGAGGGGGAGCACCGCGATCCGGGTCGGACGCGCGGCGCGCCACGTCGCGCCGTAGCCGACCGAGGTGCCCTCGGGCAGCGACCGGATCTGCGCGACCTCGGTGACCAGTCGCATCGCCTGCGTCGGAGTCGCGCCGTCGGGCCAGCGACCGTTGCCGTACAGCGCGATGCCGGTGCGCACGAGATCGAACCGGGCCTCGGGAAACATCAAGGCCCCGCTCGAGTTCGCCGCGTGGCGGATCTGGATCGCCGCGCCGGTCGCGGTGACCGCGCGATCGGCGTCGGCGAACCGCGCGAGCTGCGCGCGCGTCATCGAGGCGGGATCGCCGGGATCGTCGGTGTCGGCGCACGCGAAGTGCGTCATCAGCCCGGTCAGTCGCACACCGTGCCCCGCCGCGGAACGGGCCAGATCGGCGGCGCGCTCGACCGGGACACCGAGTCGTCCCATGCCGGTATCGATCTTCAGGTGCGCGTCGACCGAGCGATTGCGGCGGCGCACGGTCGCGCCGAGTGCGGCGAGGTCGTCGTCGCATGCGATCACCGGCGTCAGGTTGGCGTCGATGATCTCGTCCTCGCCGCCGTGCTGGCTCGGTCCCATCACCAGGATCGGCCGGGTGACGCCGGCGGCGCGCAGTGCCACGCCTTCCTCGACCAGGCTGACCGCGAACCCCTCGGCCGCGTTCGCGCGTGCGAGCGCCTTGGCGACCGCGACGGCTCCGTGGCCGTAGGCATCGGCCTTGACCACCGCGTACACGGGCGTGTTCGTGATCGCGCGAACCGTCCGCGCGTTGCCGACGATCGCCGCGAGGTCGACCTCGACCCGCGTGCGCCGGATCATCGTCGACGCTTGAACCATCTCCTGCGGAGATCAGAGCCGTCGTCCTCGCCGCTGTCAAGGTGACGACGTGTGGTGCGATCGCCACACACCTTCATGTCGGAGCGACCGGTCTCACGTATGCGTCACCGAAACGCGAAACGCCGCCCGTCGGGGGCGGCGTCGCGGTCGTCTCGACGAGCGTTTGGTCAGGCGGCTTTCTTCTTCTCCGCCTTCTCGATCAGGGCCGGCGTGACCACCAACGAGCGTCCCCGTGGGATGATCAGGCCGTCGCGCGCCAGCTGGTTGAACGCGCGCGAGATGGTCTCGCGGCAGCTGCCGATCATGTTGGCGAGCTCCTGCTGCGTGGGGCGGCGGCGCACCACGAGACCGTCGGGACCCGACGCGCCCTCTTCGCGGGCGAGCCCGACCAGGCGGTGGATCAGACGCTCGTTGACGTCGCACAGTGCGAGCTGCGCGATCGTCTCGTCCGCGCGGCGGAGGCGGCGAGCCATCTCGCCGAGCAGGTTCATCGCCGTGCGGGGATGGGCCTGCATGTGGCGCAACAGATCCTCGCGCGAGAGCACGAGCAAACTGGTGGGCTCGATCGCGAGGCAGTGCGCCGAGCGCGGTGCTTGATCGAACAGCGACATCTCGCCGAACGAATCGCCGGCGCGCAGCAGCGACAGCGTCACTTCGCGACCGCTCTCGCCGAAGATCACCACCTTCACCCGACCCGACATGATCACGAACATCGCGTCGCCGGGTTCATCCTGGGCAACGACAGCGGAGCCGACCGATACCTTGCGTACGCTGACACGCGCGGTGAGATCCTCGATCGCGGAGATCGGGAGAGCAGCGAACAGTGGTGCGCGTGCGATGGTGGCGCGGATCCGTGCTGGATCCTCCCCGGCGATCCGGGGGTCCGGCGTGCGTACCGTCTGCATGGGTGTGACGAAGGGACGGGCGATTCCTAAGGTCATTGATTAGGCTCCTGGTGACGACCGAGCCCGATTTACTGCCAGTTCCATACCCGTGACCGGGATCGCGTGGTCCGGACGTGGTTCTCGATAGTTGCCGCATCGCAGTACCCATCCGAGCGTGACGTATGCTTCACAAACTCATGCACTACCGAGGCATGGATGTCGTGGTCGTCACACCCCCCTCGAGTCGTTGCACTGGGGACTTGCGATCCGCTGGGGCCTAGGACTCCCCACCCGAGCAGGTGGTAGCTTCCGACCCGATGTCGACGAGCATCGACGTGGTCATCAACGGACAGCCGAGAACCATCGCTTCGGGCACGACCGTGTCCGCGTTGCTGACTCTTCTCGGTCTCGGTGATCGACGTGTCGCCGTGGAGCGCAACAAGGAGATCGTGCCGCGTGCCGAGCACGCGTCGACGATCCTCGACGCCGGCGATCGACTCGAGCTCGTGACGTTCGTCGGAGGAGGTTAGTCATGCCCGATACCTGGAAACTCGGAACCCGCTCGCTGTCGTCGCGCATCATCGTCGGCACCGGCAAGTACAAGTCGCTCGACGAGACCCGCGCCGCGCTCGCGGCGTCGGGTGCAGAGATCGTGACCGTCGCGCTTCGTCGCGTCGATCTGTCGTCGAAAGAACCCACCGTTCTCGACGCGATCGATCGCGAGAAGTACATCCTGCTGCCGAACACCGCCGGCTGCTTCACTGCCGACGAGGCCGTGCGCACGCTTCACCTGGCGCGCGAGCTCGGGATGGACGAGCTGGTCAAGCTCGAGGTGATCGGCGATCCGAAGACGCTGTTCCCCGATAACGCGGCCACGGTCGAGGCCGCGCGCCGGCTGGTCAAGGAAGGCTTCCAGGTCCTGCCGTACTGCTCGGACGATCTGATCACGTGCAAGCGTCTCGAGGAGGCCGGATGCCTCGCGGTGATGCCACTCGCCGCCCCGATCGGCTCGGGGCTCGGCATCCGCAACCCGCACAACATCCGCCTCATCATCGAGAACATCGGAATCCCGGTGATCGTCGACGCCGGTGTCGGCACCGCGTCCGATGCCGCGATCGCGATGGAGCTCGGCTGCACCGCGGTGCTGATGAACACCGGCATCGCCGGCGCCAAGCAGCCGGTGTTGATGGCGGAGGCCATGCGGCTCGCCGTCGAGGGCGGGCGCAAGGCGTTCCTCGCCGGGCGGATGCCCCGCCGCGATTACGCCAACGCGTCGTCGCCGACCGCCGGCCTGATCGAATAGGTGGTCCGGGTCGTCGTCATCACCGATCGGGCGACCTGCCCGATCCCCGACATGCTCGCGCGACTGCGCGCGATCGTTCGGGCGGTGCCGCCGGGGGCGCTGCGGATCCAGATCCGCGACAAGCAGCTCGACGGTGGAGCGCTGCTCGCGTTCGCGCGCGACGCGATCGCGATCGCGGGCGAGCGCGCCGAGGTGTGGGTCAACGATCGCGTCGACGTCGCACTGGCCGCGGGTGCGCGGGGCGTGCATCTGCCGGAGCGCGGGCTCGCGATCGCCGATGCCCGCGCGCTCGGCGTGTCGTCGATCGGCTGCTCGCGGCACTCGATCGAAGGCGTGCGTGCCGCCGCGAAGGGCGGGGCCGATGTCGTGCACCTCGGTCCGATCTGGTCGACGCCGTCCAAGCAGGGGCTGATCGAACCGCTCGGACCCGGCGCGCTCGCGATCGGTCGCGAGGTCGGGATCCCGCTGGTCGCCGTCGGTGGGATCGATTCTCCGGATCGCGCTCGCGAGGCCGCACGTGCCGGCGCGAGTGCGGTCGCCGTGATCCGCGCGGCGTGGACCTCCCCCGATCCGGCGGTGGCGATCGCGGCGCTGGTCGCGGCGTTCTAGTCCGCGGGGTGACAGCTCCGCGTCATCGCCCACACGTGACCGTCGTGGATGACGTACAGCGTCTGGTCGTCGGGCGTCAGCTCGACGTGCCTGCCGGCACCGACCCGACTGCCGGGCTTCCACACCGCATCGCGACTCGGACGGCGGGTGAAGAACACCTCGTCGTCCAGCACGTAGAACATCTCGAGCTCGTCGCTCGAGACGGTGAAGTCTCGGGCATCGATGTCCGCCGCGACCGTGGTGTCGGCGAACGCCGACTGCAGGTCGACCCTCCGCCACGCGAACACGCGCCCGTCCGGCGGCCACGGCTTCGCGTACAGCGTGCGGCCATCCCAGCTGAGGTCGAGCGCGGTTGCCGAGGCTGGGGTGAGCTCGCAGTCCGGGCCTTCGAAGGCGGCGCTGCGCGACGTGCGGGACATCCGGCACACGGCTCCGTCAACGGTCATGTGCGCACTCAAGAACACGACCTCGAGGCCGTCGCGCGACAGCGTCGGGCTCCACGTCTCTCTGTCGAACCCGATCGGGTTGGTCGGAGACATCGGGGCGCCGAACGGCGAGGTCACGTCCGGGCGGGTCGCGACCTCGATCCGCGGGTAGCTGCCAAACTCGGAGAACGGAACCCAGATCTCGAGGTTGTCGTCGGTCGCCGCGACGTCGTCGATCCCGTCGAGTCCTCCGACCATGGTCTCGGCCGAGAGCGCCGAGCAATCGAGCGCGGGAAGCGCGTCGGCGTCGGGCGCGCCATCGGGGACCGCGCGGTTGTCGCCACACGCCACCACGAACACCAACCACCAGGCGCGCATGGTGGCAGCCTACCCGGACGGCGGTTCCGCGGAACCCCGATGTGACGGACGTCGCGTCGCGGTCCCGCGGAACCGTGTCAGTCGATCGCCCGTGCCTCGGGTAGCGGGGCGATCGTCTGGCGCGGCAAGCCGCAACGTTCGTGGACGAGCGCGACGATCTCCTCGTACGTCGCGTCGCCGAGCCGCGATCGCGCGAACCACGCGCGTTTCCCGCTCCCCGTCATCGTGAAGAACCGATCGCCGGCCACGTCTTGCTCGCCGAGCTGGGCGATCTCGCCGTACCGGATCGTCTCCGTGCGTCCGAACGGCGCGGGCGTGGTGATCGCGTCATCGTCGACGATCACGTCACGCGTCGGGTATGCCAGCCCGGTCAACCCGCTGACGAACACCCCAGCACCTACGATGACAAACACGAACGACCACCACGTCACCGTCCCTCCATCCAACGCCATCAGACCGCCGCCGGACAACATGGCGACGAGCCCGGTAGCCAGCCGGAACACCTTCCGGCCGCGTTGCGGGGCGAGGGGATACCGCTGCAGCACCCTTCGAGGATAGCCGACCGAAACCGTTCACGGTTCGAGCACCGGGGCTTGCGAAATCCTGGGCCCTCGGGTACCCCTTAGCCCCTACCTCGCCGGTGTAGCTCAGGGGTAGAGCAACGGTTTCGTAAACCGTAGGTCGCCAGTTCAAACCTGGCCACCGGCTCCAAATCGCAGACGAAGTCACTCGCGAGCTTTGTCGCGAAGCCGCCTACCAGCGGTGGTACGCGGGGTGACCCGGCTCGACCGCGACGAACGTGCCGCTGCCGATCGCGGTGACCTTGCCGCCGGCGGTCATCACGGCCTCGATCGTCGCGCGATCGTCGGTCGACGACACCACGTGCGCATCGACGTGGACGAGGCCCATCGGGGTCGGCCGCTTGAGCACGACCTTGAACTCCGCCGTGACGCACGGTGGAGCGTGGTCGAGCCCGCGCTTCTGGATCAGGTGATGGATCGTCGTCCAGTTCATGTGGCAGTCGAGAACGGTGCCGATGATGCCGCCGTTGAGAACGTTCTCGAACGCCTCGTGATGCGGCTCGGGCGTGAAGTCGCACACGACGTGTGAGTCCGCCGTCGCGAAGCTACGGATGCGCAGGCCCTTGGGGTTGGCGGGCCCGCAGCCGAAGCAGCGTGCGGTCGGTGCGAAGCGCTCCTGGAGGGAAGGCTGCGAGGAGTCCATGACCATGGATACCGCATGCCCGTGCGCTGACTCGTTCGAGCGTTACGGATTCGCTGCACGAGTGCGATACTCGCGTCACACATGGATCACGATCCCGGGTCGCGAACCCTGCCGGCCACCTTCGCATTCGCGCTCTCGCTCCTCGCGTGTGGCGGCTCGCCGCATCGCGAGCCCGGTAGCTGCGACGGGCCGTGCCCGGTCTCCAAGATCGATCACCTCGTCGTGGTGATCCAGGAGAACCACACGTTCGACAACTACTTCGGAAAGTACTGCACCGCCGCCGCCGGCTCGGCGCCGAGCTGCACCGACGGGCCGGCGCTGCTGCGAGGCCGGTCCCGACACCGAGCCGATGGGCGCTTCACCGAGCGTGCTCGATGACGCCGCCAACGGTGCCTACGACCCGGACCACACGCAGGCCTGCGAGCTCGCGGAAGCCAACGGCGGCGCGATGGATAGCTATGTCACCGGCGCCGGCGAATGCTCGGATGCGCGCAACTTCGCGTACGCCGATCCGGCGGTCGTGCAGCCGTACCGCGACCTCGCGGCGAATGGCGCGCTCGCCGATCGATACTTCCAGTCGCTGTCGGGGCAGAGCTCGGCGAACGACATGTACTTCGCGCGCGCGCAGTTCGTGTTCCTCGACAACGACTTCAAGCCGGACGCGATCGGCAAGGAGTGCAGCATCATCTCGACGGCGATGTCGTTCACGGACCCGACGATCGGGGACCTGCTCGACGACGCCGGCGTGTCGTGGGCGTTCTATGCCGAGGGCTACGACGACATGGTGGCGGCGCGCGGGGAGGACAAGTGCCCGAAGGCGCCGATGGACTGCCCGCTCGGTCTCGGGATCTATCCGTGCACCTTCGATCCCTCCGACATCCCGTTCGACTACTACCCGAGCTCCGCGGACAACCCGACCGTGATGCGCGACTTCACCCAGCTCGCGAACGATCTGCACGACGTCACGCTGCCCCAGGTCGTGTTCGTCAAGGGGCTCGGCTATCACACCGAGCACCCGGGGCAGGAGACGACGATCAGCGACGGCGTCGACTTCGTGCGCGGCGTGCTCGATGCCGTGCAGGCCAGCGACTACGCGCCCGACACGCTCGTGCTCGTCACCTGGGACGAGGGAGGCGGCTTCTTCGACCACGTCGCGCCACCCGGCAACGGTGCCGTCGACGACAAGCCCTACGGCACGCGCGTGCCGCTGCTGGCGATCGGTCCGTTCGCCGCGACCAACAAGGTCTCGCACGTCACGATGGAGCATTCCTCGATCGTGACGTTCATCGAGTGGAACTGGCTCGCCATGCAGACCGGTCAGCTCGGCGGACGCGACACCCAGGTCGCCAACATCGGCAGCATGCTCGACCCGCAGGCCACCGGCGTCACCGTTCCGTAGGAGACGCGGGCCGCGGCGCGAAGTAGGCTCTACGTATGCGTGTCGCGCTGCTACTGACCTCGTGCCTCGTCGCCGCCGGTTGCGGGAACTCCAGCGCGGCGCATCACGAGGACCGCACGCACGAGCAGGACAGCCCGACCCAGCTGCACCTCGAGGTCACGATCTCCGGACAGCGATCGGCATGGTCGGCGGCGGAGTTCGCCAAGGCGCCGCATTACGACAGCGCGAACCATTCTGGCGCCAAGCGCGACACGTGGTCGCTGCGCGCGCTCGTCGAAGCCAACGCGGGCGGCTCGGCTAGGCTGGTCTCGGTGACCGGTGCCGACGGGCGTCATCCGATCGACGCGGCGGCGTGGGCCGACCCCACGCGCGTGCCGATCCTTCACTCGACCCGTCGCGGCACGCTGAAGTTCCGGTGGGCCGACGACCAGGGGACGTGGGGCCCGGTGGTGGCGAAGGACGTGACCGCCCTCGAGATCGCTCGCTGAGTCTGCTCAGGCCTTCGCGATCGCGCCGCGCTCCTGCTGGCTCGCGAAGTATGCCGCCTTGCGCGCGCGCATGATCTCGCCGAGCGGTCGGTGCTCGGCGAGCGCGTTCCACGGGTCGAACATGTTGGCCTCGATCGTCTCGGCGAGCTTGGTGCCTTCCTCGCTGATCGGATCCTGCTGCGGCGCGACGAGGTGCGCGACCGTCACGAACGGGGCCTCGGATTCGGGCCACGGAACCGTCGGGTTCTCGAGTGGCGTGACCGCATCGTCGACGAAGAACTGCAGCTGGAGATCCCAGCGCAGATCGCCCTTCGCGAGCCGGCGGGTCACGTCGTCGGCCCAGGCGGGTGGCTTGCTCGTGGCGGGGTCGCCGTTGCCGGTCGGAACGAGGCGGACCTTCGCGGCATAGGGGCCGCACGCGATCGGGGCAGCCGAGTGGAACGTCTCGCACGCGTACCCCGCGAACGGTTTGCCGAGGCTCTTCCCTAGCTGGCGCGCGTGCTTGAAGCCGCCGAACAAGCCGTGTCGCTTGATCAACTGGCGCAGGATGGCGATCGGACCGCGCGCGGCGGCGACGACGATCTCCATGAACTGTTCGACGGTCGGAAACGCGAACGTCGCGCTGTTGATGAGCACGAAGCACTGCGCGGAGGTCGGGGATCCGAGCGCACCCGGACCGGAGAGCCCCTCGACGCGGACCGCGAACCCGCGCACGTCCGGTTTCTTGTCGGCCGCCCGTCCGCCGCCGCCGTTGGAGAGCCGGATCTTCGCGTCGTACATGCCGGGCTCGGCAAACACGCCGTGGCGTGCGTGCGCGGGGAGATCATCGGGGATCTCGAGACGTGCACGGAGCCCGAGGTGCTGCTTGCGGTGCAGCGCGCGACCGCGGCCGAGCTTCTCGTCGCCGGCCTTCTGCAACGCGACCAGTTGCTCGCCGTACCGTTCGAACCTCGCGTCTTCGTCGGGTCCGATGTTCTCGCGCCACTGGGTGCTGGGACTCTTCACGGCTCGAAGTCTGGCTCCCGAGCGTGCCGCACGCGATGGATCGCCGGCCCAATCGCGAACGGATCGTCACGCCGAGTCGCGCGCCGCGGCCACGGGTAGCCCCGGGGTTGGCCCGTCACCGCCGACGAAGTGATCCGCGGACGCCGCACCCTCGGTCACCGCGATTCGAATCACGATGTCGTTGGTCTGGCGGATGCCGAGCGTCTCGGCCGGCGACAACCCGAGCAGCACCTGGGCGAGCGCCCGGTTGAGGAAGCCGTGCGCGACGATCGCGACGCGTTCGCCCGGCGCTCGGCTCGCGGCCTCGACGAACGAGCGGGCGCGGGCGACCAGATCGACGAAGTTCTCGCCGCCCGGCGCGCGCTGGTGATAGCGGTCGGCATTCCACGCGGCGAACTCCACCGGCCAGCGATGGGCCAGGTCGGCGTAGAGCTCGCCGGACCACGCACCACCCGACCACTCCATCAGGCGATCGTCGAACACCGGTTCGACGGTCACGTGCTCGGCGACGAACGCGAGGGTCTCCCGCACGCGTCCGAGCGGCGATGCGAACATCGCATCGACCCCGAGCCGCGACAGCAGGCGACCGGATGCTCGTGCGTGGTCGCGACCACGCGCCGTGAGCGGCGAGTCGAGCTGTCCCTGCATGCGCGCGAGCGCGTTCCACTCCGTCTGGCCGTGGCGGACGAGGTACCAGGTGCGCGCGCGAGAGGTCATGAGGCGAAGGCGCCCGGACCGGGCGTCAGGTCGCCGGTTTGACGCAGGTCGGCAGCTGGTGCAAGAGCTTGGCGCGATCGTTCGCCTTCGGGAGGGTCTGCATCCGGCGCAAGATCTGGACGCGCTGCTGCAGGCACGCGTCGTAGGCATTGCCGGCGGCGACGTGGGTCTCCTCGAGCTCGCCCGGCGCCGGGATGTAGACGATGCAGGTCGCCGTCAGGCCGCGCAGGTTGGCAGGCACGCCGTAGTCGGGCGGCGGCTCGACGGGATGCTTCGACAGCGCGTTGGTGACGTCGAACGCGACATCGGACGACGACACCGACGGGCGGTTGGTGTGCTCGCCGAGCACCACGCCGTCGCATCCCATCGTCGCGGCACGCTCGCGGAGGTGCGCGATGAACGCGGGGGTGCGATCGGCGGACAGGTCACTGTCCTGCTCGGCCTCGAGGTACGCCACATCGACGTAGGGCCGTGACGGGGGAGCGCTCGAGAACAGCTCCACCGAGTCGGGCGAGCGCGCCATCAGCGGTCTGGGACTCGGGTTGAGGGGCGTGGACGTGACGGTGGTTCCACAACCGGTGGCGACGAGAACGGCAAACACGGATCGGGCGAGCATCGGGGACCAGACGAGCAAGACGTCGGCCAGCATCGGGCGGTGCAAGTCCCCGATTCGATGCCGCGCGGATCCCGAGAGCGTGAAGGATCGCCTCACGCGCGTCGCGGCGCTTCACACCTTACTTCAAAGAACTTCACGATCGCCCCGCGCGATCGACATCGCGCGGGGCGATCGACGAACCTAGGGCATGGCGCTGTTCCACATCACGACGCGTACGGCATGGGACGAAGCGGTCGCCGCCGGCGTGTATCGGCCGGTGTCGCTCGAACGCGAGGGCTTCATCCATCTGTCGACCGAGGAGCAACTGGCGGCGACCGGCAAGCGGTGGTTCGCCGGACAGTCGGGCCTGGTGGTGTTGCGATGCGCCGTCGAGGCCGATGCACGCTGGGACGACACCCCGGATGGGAAGTTCCCGCATCTCTACCGGCCACTCGCGATCGCCGAGGTGGTCGAGGTCGTGGCGTTCGATCCGGACGCGCCACGGGCCCGGTGATCGACTAGCCTGTGGGCGTGCGGGTTCAGCTCACGTTCGACGACGGGCCGGGGCCCTCGACGCCACGACTGCTCGAGGTGCTCGGGGCCGCGAACGTGCGCGCGACGATGTTCTTGCTCGGCGCGAACATCGAGCAGCTGCGCGCCGTCGCCATCGCGGTGGCACGCGCGGGGCACGCACTGGGAAACCACACCTACTCGCACGCGCGCCCGGGCGCGTTGACGCCGGACGCACTGATCGCGGAGGTCGAACGCACGGACACGCTCCTCGCCGACGTCGCGGCGGAGGCGGGCGTGCCCCTCGCGTCTCATCCGCCCGTGCGGTTGCCCTACGGCGCCGTGGAAGGCGATCCGCGGGTACCCGTGCTCGAGCGCATCGGGCGGCCGCACGCCGGATGGACCGCGGACTTCGAGGACTGGAAGGCGACCGATGCGCCCACGCTGGCACGCGAGATGGAGCGCCACGTGCGCGCGCGGCTGGCGATCGGCGAGTACGTGGTGATCGATCTCCACGACTCGTCGCGGCGGCTCGAAACGCGCGACGTCACGGTCGACGCGGTCGAGCGGTTGATCGCGGAGCTCGGCGCGGACGTGTTCGTGCGCGCGTGAGCTCGCCGAGATCCGGCGGCGCCATGGCCGCGGCGAGTGGCCGGATCGCACAGCCCTCGAGGTGATCGTTGACGAGCCCCATCGCCTGCATGAACGCGTAGATCGTCGTCGGTCCGACGAACGTCCAGCCGCGACGCTTGAGGTCCTTCGAGAGCCGGACCGAGGTCGGCGTGCTCGCCATCGCGCGCAGTGCGGCGTGGGTCATCGTGCGCGGGCGTTCTCCGGCCGGTGGCACGAACGACCACGCGTAGGCCGCGAACGAGCCGTGCTCGTCGACGAGCTCGAGGGCGCGCCTGGCGTTGTTGATCGTCGATTCGATCTTGCCGCGGTGCCGGATGATGCTGGCGTCGCGAAGCAGGCGGGTGACGTCGCGTTTGGTGTAGCGGGCGATCTGGGCGATGTCGAAGCGGGCGAACGCGCGGCGGAAGCTGTCGCGCTTGCGCAGGATCGTCAGCCACGACAGTCCGGACTGGAACCCCTCGAGGCAGACCTTCTCGAACAGCCGGCGATCGTCGACCACCGGGAAGCCCCACTCGGTGTCGTGGTACGCGACGTAGTCCGGCGTCGACATGCCCCACGCGCACCGCGGCCGACCGTCGGGGCCGCGCGCGAGTCCCTTGTGGAGTCGCGCGGTCGAGTCGCGCTTGCGGGCTGGCATCGCCGACGAACGATACCCGCTATCTCTCGATGCCGGCGAGCCGGTGCCAGCACGGCCAGAACCCGATCCCGGGCTCGAGGTCCCACAGCCCGCGGAGTGCGGCTTCGAGGTGAATCATCACCTGATAGGCGCAGAACACGAGCTCGAGGCGATCGTCGGGGGCGAGACCGTGATCGGTGCCGGCGACCTCGGCATACGCCGCGAGCCCGGCGCGCCACAGCGTCCGATCGACCTCGAATCGGCCCTCGCCGGCGTCGCGCCGGGACAACGCATAGAGCGCCATCGCGAGCTCGCCGGCGCGTGCGCCCATGCCGGTGTCGTCGAAGTCGACCACGCCGGTGACGGTGGTGTCCTGCCAGAGCAGGTTGCCGAGGTGGTAGTCGCCGTGGAGCCACTGCCGGGGCCCGTCGATCGTGGTCGTGGCGACGAGCTGATCGATCCGATCGAGGACGCGGTCGAGACCCGCCCCGACCGCGCCGGGGAGCGATGCGCTCGAGCCGCGCAGGCCGGAGATGCGAGTGCGGCGCTCGGCGAGCCACTGCCAGGCGCTCGGAGCATCGGTCGGGATCGCGGCGAGCGCGCGGTGGAGGCGGGCGAGGGTGTCTGCCGCGGCACGCACGCGCGATCCGGCGTCTGGTCGACCGGGTAGGTAGTGCGGCCCCGGATCGCCGTCGCAGCGTGCGAACAGGTGGACGACGCGATCGCCGACGATGGCGTGCACGGTGCCTTCGATGGTCGGAACGACGCGAGGGATAGTCGCGTCGGGTGGCTTGCGGGCAAGCCAGGAGAGTACGCGTTCCTCGCACGCGACCCGGTCGAGCGGCTTGCCGGCCCACGCACGCCGCAGCACGAGGGCTCCGCGCGGCGTGGCGAGCGCGTAGCTCTCGTTGGTGTGGCCGCGCGTCGCGCGCCCGACGATCGTCGCCTCTTCGATCCCGAAATGCTCGGCGAGCACCGCGATCGGGGCGAAGTCCACGAGCGCAGTATACTTGTGTCATGCGACCGGCCGAGAAGATGCGAGCCCTGAGCCTCGCCTGGATCCAGGCGGCCTCCGAACACCGGCACCTGTTTCGCCAGGAGTGGCTCGGCGAGCGGTTCTTTCACCTGCCGAGTGACGTCGTCGCGCTCCAGCACGTGTGCTGGCATGCCCGACCACGCGCGATCATCGCGACCGGTATCGCCGCGGGAGGCGGACCGGTGTTCGCGGCGTCGATGCTCGAGCTGCTGGGCGGCGACGGCATCGTGATCGCGATCGATCCCATCGTGCCGGCGACCGTACGGGCGCGACTCGCGGACCATCCGCTCGGGCGTCGCATCGAGGTGGTCGAAGGCCACACGATCGATCCGGCGATCGTGGCACGCGTGACCGAGCTGGTCGGCGATCGGACGCCGGTGATGGCGATCCTCGATCACGATCACACGCACCAGCACGTGCGCGCGGAGATGGAGCTCTACGGACCGATGGTCAGCGTCGGCAGCTACATGGTCGTGCTCGACACCGTCATGGAGGACCTTCCGCCCGGGCACTTCGAGGGCAAGCCCTACGGCAAGGGCAACAACCCGGGGACGGCGGTACGTGCGTTCCTCGCCGAGCAGGATCACTTCGAGGTCGATCGCGACATCGAGGATCGCGTGCTCATGACGCTCGCGCCCGGCGGCTTCCTGCGGCGAGCTCGGTGAGGAGGCGCGCGGCCCCGCCGGCGCCGTCGCGCTGGTAGCTGGCGGCGATCGCGGACATCCGCGCGCGCTCCGGACCGTCGGCGATCAGCGCTGCCAGCGCGTCCCGGGCGGCGACGGGAGTCAGCTGCCCGGGCTCGATCGCGCGACCGATGCCGGCCTGCTCGACGAAGTGGACCTGGTGGAACTGGTCGTTGCACAAGCGGCACGATCAACAGCGGCACACCGGCGGCGATCGCCTCCATCACCGAGTTGGCGCCGCCGTGCGTGACCAGCGCCGACGCGCGTGCGAGCACCGCGAGCTGCGGCACGTAGCGACAGGCGACCGCGTTGTCGGGCAGGGGGCCGAGCTCGCCGGACTCCGCCAGGTCCGAGGCCGACAGCACGAGCTGGACCGGCCGATCGCGGACGGCGTCGATCAGCGCGGAAAACAGCGCGGGTTGGTGGAACACCTGACTGCCGAACGACGCGTAGATCAGCGGCCGATCGGGGTCGATCCGGTGCCACGGAAACTCGACCTCGTCGCCACGCGCATGGCGTGGCCGCGACGGCCCGACCAGGGCGACATCCCGAACGGTCCCGGCGAGCGCCTCGGTGGTGAACGCGATCGTGAGGTGGGGCGAGAGCGCGTCGCAGCCGCGGAACCGCGGCACCGGCACGCCGAACCGCGCGAACAGCGCCGCCCGTGCGGGGGCGAGCCACGCGACGGTGCGCAGGAGCTCGGAATCGAGCCCGTCGGGCAGCACCGGGTTGAGCGAGTTCGACACCGCCGCCCACGGCACGCCCTCGAGCTCGCACGCGATCGCGGCCGCGTACACCATCGGATCGATCGCGACGGCGTCGGGGCGGACGTCGCGGATCACCGCGCGCAGCGGATCGACGGCATCGGCCGCGAGATCGACGAGCAGCATCTTGATCCAGTCGCGCAGCCACGCCGGATCGCGCACGCGCTCGGCAAAGCCGGCTCCCCGGTGCGGCGTCTCGGCGGGTGCATCGGGAGGGCCGGCGAACCGGTGCAACCCTGCGGCGGCGAGCTGCCTGGAGATGTCGGCGGCCGCGTGGAACACGACCTCGACACCAGCATCCTGGAGCGCCTGCGCCGGCCCGATGTAGGGGTGGAGGTGTCCCTTCTCGGGAATCACGCAGAACAGGATCCGGGTCATGGGACGCGCACCTCGTACGCGCGCATCCAGTGACCGAGGCACGCGATCCGGAACAGCAGCGCGCGTTCGCGCTCGTCGAGCGTGCGGTCCGGCGCACACAGGGCACGCACGCACGGGACGTCGACGACACGAGACAGCTCGGGTTCGACGGCATCGAGGGCGCGCGTCGCCTCGCGACGGTAGAGCGCGGCCACCCACTGGTCCTTGGGGAGCGCCGACTTGCGGCGCACGCGGATCGACTCCGGGACGATGCCGCGGAGTGCATCGCGCAGCGCGGCCTTCTCGACGCCGCCCGCCAGGGCGCGGCGTGGACCGATCCGGCGCGCGAGCGCGAGGAGCTCGGTGTCGGCGAACGGCACGCGAGCCTCGAGCGAGTGCGCCATGCCGTGGATATCGCCGTTGTGGAGGAGCCGCGGCAGCCAGCGATGGACGATCAAGTAGGTCGTCGCCTGCGTGCGGGCCGCCGGCGCGTCCCACGCGTGTCCCGCGGCCTCGACGAACGCGCGGTAGCGGGCATCGAAGTGCGCGACCGGATCGGCGAGCACGTCGCGCCGGATCACGGGTGCCGCGAACCGTTCGACGATCGCGCCGGGCGATCGCGTGGCGTCCGGATCGAGGAGGAAGTGATAGCCGTAGTGGGTTTCGTCGGCCGCGTCGCCGACCAGGACCGCCTTGCACGACGCGCTGGCGGCGCGCGAGAGATGGTGCTGCGCGATCTCCTGTTCCCAGGCGGGGAGGGCATCGTTGGTCGCCGCGATCGCGGCCAGGTCGCGGGCGATGCCATCGCGGTCCACCGGCACGTGCGAGCGCGGCAAATCGAGCGTCTCGGCCGCGAGCGCCGCGAACGGTTCGTCATCGGAGATCACGATCCGCGAGCGCGCGTAGTCGAAGCGGTCCTGATCGGCGAACCGGATCGTGAATGCCTCGGGCCGCGCCCCGGCGCGACGCGCGAGGGCCGCGATCGCCGTCGAGTCGAGGCCGCCGCTCAGGAACACACCGACCGGGGCGTCGGCGATCAACGTGCGCCGCACCGCCCGCTCGAGGGCCGCCGCGAGGTCTGCGGCGGCAACGTCGTCGCCGGGATCCGAGGCTGAGAGCTCGTGCCGTCCCCACGCCCACACCCGCACGCCGTCGACCCCGATGCGGAGGCAGTGTCCGGGCGGCAGGTACGCGAGCCCGTCGAACAGCGGTTGCTCGACGCCGGAGAAGCACGGCACGACCAGGTACTCGAGCAGCGCGTCGAGGTTCGCGGTCGGTCGGCGGCCGTCGGCGAGTGCGGTGAGCACCGCCTTGGCCTCCGATGCGAACACCAGCTCGCCATCCCGCACCGCGTACACGAACGGTTTGACCCCGAGCAGGTCGCGTGCGGCAAAGCCCGTGCGGCGCTCGGTGTCCCACACGAACCACGCGAACATCCCCTCGAACCGCGACACGCAGGCCTCGCCCCACGCACGCGTACGCGGCGAGCACGACCTCGGCATCGCACCGGGTACGGAACGCCCAGCGATCCGCCAGCTCCGCGCGCAGCTCGGCCGCGTTGTAGACCTCACCGTTGTAGGTCAGGATGTAGCGCCCATCGGGGCTGGCGATCGGCTGCGCACCGCCCTCGGGATCGACGAGCGCGAGCCGGGTGTGCGCGAGTGCGGCGCACGGCGAGACGACCACGCCGTCGCCGTCGGGGCCACGATGCCGCAAGCGATCGCGCATCCGGGCGACCCGCGCGCCGAGGCGGTCGAGCGCGTCGCCGGCGATCGCCTCGCCGTCGATCCGCACGATGCCCGCGATGCCGCACATGCCGGCCGGGATTATTCACCACACCCTCGGTGGCCCGTCCAGAGGCGGTGTATCAACGACCGATGCTCGAGAAGGTCGCGTTCACGATGTACCCCGTCAAGGACACCGCGCGGGCCCGCGCGTTCTACGAGGGCACGCTCGGCCTCGCCGTCGGCAAGCACTCTCCCAACGGCACCTGGACCGAGTACGACCTGCCGGGCGGCGGATGCCTCGCGCTATTCAGGACCGACGACATCGCCCCGAGCTCCGGCGCCGGCGGTAGCGTCGCCTTCGAGGTCGACGATCTCGACGCGACCCTCGCAGATCTCGAGGCCAAGGGCGTGTCGATCAAGATGCGCATGATCGAGTCGCCGGTGTGTCGGATGTCGGTGGTCGTCGATCCTGAGGGCAACGGCCTGCTCCTGCACGAGCTCCGGAAGTCGTCCTGGACGGGTGCGTCGCCGTCGATCTCACTCGTCGGTCGTCGCCGGTTCGCGCCAAGCACGCCGTGCAGAGCGCACGCCCGCGCCGAGGACTTGTGGATGGCGCCGGATGCTCGGCACCCGTCGATCGCGCCGTTCACGAGGGCGCCACCCACAAAGCCCTCAGCGCCTGACGCGAACGCCGACGCTTCGGTGGAAGAATCTATAAATAGATACGAGAAGAGAAAGGAGATCTCGTACGAGCGTTCTGGCGATCACGAACGCTTCGGGCTCGTCGATGCACGTGTCGTCGCCGACAAAGCCAGGCGGCACGGAGCGCATGACGACCAGCTATGCTCGCGCCGACGCCGGAACCTCGTAGACGCTGATCGGCGGCTGTGATCGCCACGCGGCGTACAGCAGCCAGGTCTCGGGCGCCATCACCCCCATCCGTTGATAGGACTCGGGGGCGCACCAGTACGAGGGCTGCTCCTTCCAGCCGTAGAACGCCATCGCGGTCGAGTACGGATCGAGCGTCCAGCTCCGCGCGGGACCGCGCAGGTGCTCGCCGTGCTTGCGCCAGTTGTTGAGGACGTAGGCGAGCGTGTTCCGGGCCTGGCGCGGGCTGGTGATGACCTCGCGGTGGTAGCGATCGACGAACACCTTGCCGCGACGCGGTCGGCCTCTCCGACGAGAAACCATCGCGTTGAGGCGCCTCGCCGCGGAGATCTCGAACCCCTGCATCCCCTTGGCGAGCGCGTCCTGACACGACGCCTCGACGATCAGGTGCACGTGGGTCTGCTGGATGCTGATGTGGATGATCCGGAAGTCGTCGCGGCCCAGCACGGTGAACGACGCCTCGCGCAGCGCCTTGTAGCAGTCGCGCTTGCGCAGCGATCCGATCGCCTGATTCACCCGCAGCACGACGTGCAGCGGATGGTGCGGCGAGAACTGGTCCCGAGGACGATGCGACTCGGCCTTGCGCCCGGACTTGCGCTTGCGCCCGGCTCCTCGGCGCTTGCCGCCCCAGGTCCGGAACTCGATCTCCACCTGCACGTGCCGCTTCCGCTGCCGACCCATGAATCCCTCTACCACCTCCACTTGAATAAGCACATGTAAAACGACATAGAGATGCATTCAGATCAAGAGATCTCAGTATGGATCTCCGACCCAGAGGCCATAACCCCGAACCGGGGCCTCGTCGCAGCTGCCGATCGGGGAAGCGTTCGTGATCGCCAGAGAGCTCGTACGAGCAAGCCTTTCTCATCTCCTATCTATTTAGAGACTCTTCCCTGGCAACGTGGGCGCTCGCGTCAGGCGCCGAGGGCCTTGTGGGTGGCGCCACCGCGATCGGCGCGATCGGCGGGTGCCGGGCATCCGGCGCCATCCACAAGTCCTCGGCGCGGGCGTGCGCTCTGCACGGAGTCGTATGCGGTAACGATGCGGGCGCAGTCGGAGCGGTCGGGGATCGTGGCGGTCGCTGGCATGCCAGCAGCCCGCGTGGTTCTACGACAGGCCGCGCATCATCACCCGCGGTTCCGCGGGCGTCGGGAGCCGGCCGCCACCGCAGAACGCGTGCTCGGCTTGTCGGCCACTGATCGCGTGCCGAAACTGGAATCGACACTGTAGCCACAGCGACTCGTCGAACAAGCGCGCGTCGCTGCCCACCACCGTGAACGTCTTCCAGAACATGTCGGCGAACGTGGCGTCGGCGAGGAGGCCGAGATCGATGCCGTCGAGCTCGACGATCCATTCGTCGACGGGTTCTTCGCGAGCTCGCTTCCGCCCGATGCGCCGGTCGCGCACTGCCTCGTGGGCGCCGAGCTGGACGAGGACGACCAGCACGATCGGCGCGATCAGCCACAGCGTCGACAGGCCGAACAGACCGCACGCGGTGGCTCCTCCAACGAGCAAGCTCCAGGCGGCGATTCGCAACCCCCGGCCTGGCCACTGGATCGCCGGCCGCCATCGATCCGACACGCGCCTCAGGTAGTAACCGTGGGTGCGCTCGTCAAGGCTCGATCCCGCACCCGTTGGCCAGGAGCGCCCGCGTGGTCCTTGGTATCGAACGCCCCGTGTTCCAGATCGACGAGCGCGAGTCGCGTGTGCGCGAGCGCGACGTGTGGCGAACGGATCCCGTGTCTCAACCCGCCGGTTGGACGAGCTGCTCGATGATCGACAGGAGCTCGTCGATCTCGACCGGCTTCACGAGCGCGCCGGCCACGCCGAGCTCGTTCGCCCGCCTGCGCAGATCGCGTTCGCCGGAGACCAGGACGACCGGGATGCTCGCGAGCGCGGGGCGAGCGCGCTGTTCCGCGAGGAACTGCCATCCGTCCATCACGGGTAGCATCAGATCGAGCAGGATCATGTCCGGGATCGATCCCGTTTCGAGAGCATGCAGTGCCTGGGCACCATCGGTCGCTTCGATCACCGCATAGCCCCCGTGCTGGAGGACGGCCGATAGCGCCTCGAGACCGTCGGGATCGTCTTCGATCACCATGATGGTTCTAGTCACGGTGCTCGGCCTCTCGTGCGATCGGGATCGTGAAGTGGAACGTGCTTCCGCGGCCGAGCTCGCTGTCGACCCAGATCCTTCCCCCGTGAGCCTCGACGATTCCCTTGGCGATGTAGAGGCCGAGGCCGGCGCCGTGTCGTCCCGTGACCTTGGCCTTCCAGTACCGATCGAACAGGTACGGAACCTCGTGCGGAGCGATGCCGGGTCCGTCGTCCGACACCGCGATCTCGATCGCGTCGGCGCCAGCTCGTGCGCTGATCCGGATGGTCCCTCCCTCGGAAACGAACTTGACCGCGTTCTCGACCAGGTTGGACAGGACCTGCACGATCCGTATGCGATCACAACTGGCGGGGGGCAAGGACACCACGTCGCGCGCGACGTGTATGGAGCGAGCCTTCGCGACGGGCTCGGTCGCGGCGATCACCTGGTCGACGATCGAGTCGATCGCCTCCCGCCCCGGTTCGACGGTCAACATCCCGCTCTCGATGTTCGCCGCCTGGAGCAGATCGTCGATCAACCGACGCATGCGTTGTGTGGACCGCGCGATCATCTCCAGCTGCTTGCGCGTGTCCGGTCGCTCGGCGACGACACTCCTGGCCATCAGCTGCGTCGCGAGCTGGATCGCCGACAGCGGGCTCCGTAGATCGTGCGACACGACGGCGAGCAGGTTGTCGCGAGCGTGGATCGCGGCACGGAGCTCGCGGGACAACCGGGCGATCTCGAGCGCGGTGCCCGCGCGGTCAGCCATCAGCTCGAGTGTCTCCTGGTCGTCCGCCGAGAACCCCTCGGCGGAGCGCTTGTTGGCCAGGTAGAGGTAACCGACCGGACGCCCGCCGTCGGCGATCGCGACACCGAGGAAGCTCCGGATCTCGGGGTGGGACCCTGGAAAGCCGACGAACGTGGGGTGGCGCGTGACGTCCGGCAACCGCAGCGAGCTCCCGGTACGGATCACTTCACCGAGGACGCCACGTGGTCGGGGGACTCGACCGATCGCTTCCACCACGTCCGGAGACACCCCGTTGTACACCCAGTGCTCGAACGGTCGCTCGGGATCGTCGCCGGTGCCGAGCGCGGCGTACTCGGCGTCGCACACACGCCGTGCCAGGTCGACGACGTCCCGAAACAGCTCGTCCTCGGAGACCTCGTTGCCCTCGCGTGCGAGCTTGATGCCCAGCGTGGACGCGACCTTGTCCAGGAGCTCGAAGCGCGCTCGCAGCATCTGCTCCGTCGCCCACGCTCGACCTCGCTCGACGAGACCGGTCACCTGGCGGGCGAGCAGCTGGAACATGCGCAGGGTTCGCTCGTCGGGTCGACCGGGCGCCTTGAAGTGGATCGAGAACACGCCGATCGTCGTCCCCGACCGGTTGGTCAGTGGCACGGACACGACCGCGCGCACCCCGGCTTGTCGATGGATCTCCAGCTCCGGTCGGCCGGCGAAGATCGGGCTCGTCTCGACGTCCTCGACGACGACACGCTCGGCGCGCTCGAATGCTCGGTGACACGCGCCGCGGCTCGTGTCGCTGTTCCAGAACTTCCGCCACCCCGCCACGAATCCGCGCTGGGCAACGATCTCCAGACGCCCGGTCTCGGGGGCGACGAACTGGAGGCTGCCGAAATCGGCGTCGGTGATCGCGAGTGCGGCGTCGATGAGGTCGTGGAGTAGCGGTTCGAGCGGGGCGTCCTGGGGCAGGAACCGCTCGCCGATCTGGTGCAGCCGGTTCATGTTGTCGAGGTCGCGCTGCGTCTGGGCGAGGAGCCGCTCGCGTTCGGCATGCTGCTCCTCGATCGCCGCTCTGGCCCGATTGCGTTCGGTGACGTCCGTAGCCGCGATCAGTACCGTCGGAGGCGTAGTAGTGGTCGCAGCGATCGCGGTCGCGTTGACCCGTAGGTCGCGACGCTCTGCCTGCACGACGAGTACGAGGTCCAAGTTCCCGGACACCGGGCTGGGCTCCAGGATCGCCTCCAAGAAGTCGGCGAACGTGCGTCGTCGTTCGGAGGGGATGAACTGGCCGAGCCGGCGGCCGACGAGGGATTGCCGGTCACGGTCGAGCAGACCCGCGGCGGCCAGGTTGAGCTCGCGGATGGTGCCGTCGCGCTCGAGCACGAAGTACCCGATCGGAGCGAAGTCGAACAGCGCGGTGTAGCGCTGGAGCGCCACCTCCAACTCCTGACGCGACGCCAAAAGCTCCTGGTTCTGGAGCTCGAGCTCGATCTGATGGACCTCGAGCTCGTGGAGAAGGCGCTGCGGGTCCGCACTCGCGTCGCGTGGCGTCTCGCGTGCGCGCACGGCGAGTTGTTTCTCCGCGCGGCGACGGTAGTTCCCCTCGCGATCCTGCTCGCTCATGGGGCACTGCCTCCCCCGACGGCGTCGACTGCCCTCAGCAACACCGTCGCGCCGTCTTCGTCTGGCAACACCACCACGTGATACGAGCCCGCTCTCGGCCCACCCTCGAGGCGGACGTCGAACGCCAGATCGTGTTGGTCGCGGAACGCCTCGCGAAGCTTCTCGGTCAGCGTGGCGTTCGGCAAGATCTCGGAAACGGGCTGGGCCACCAGCGCTGCGATCGGGCGCCCGACCAGCTGCGCCGCAGACGCGTTGGCACTCGAGATCACCAGCTCGTCGTCGACGGCCAGCGCCGGTTCGGCGATCCACTCGCGAAGGCGAGCCAGACGGTCGGCCCCCTGGCGTTTGGCTCGCTTGAGGTCGTCGACGTCGATGTGCGTGCCGTACCACTTGACCACGGTGCCCTGCTTGTCCCGGATCGGAACCAGTCGTGTGGTGAACCATCGAAACGTGCCGTGTTTGTCGCTGATCCGGATCTCGGTATCGAACGGGATTGCCTCCGCGATCGCTGCTCGCCACTGGGTGCGGAAACGCTCGCGGTCGTCGGGATGGACCTGCTCGAGCCAGCCGTAACCATGCTGCCCCGACTCGGCGCGTCCGGTGTACGCGACCCACTGGGGGCCCAGGAAGGTACACGCGCCATCGGGATCACACTCCCAGACGATGTTGAGAGGTGACGAGGCCATCTGCCGCAGTTGGTTCGCCTGGTCGCGCAGCGATGCTTCGAGCCGTTTCGCGGAGGTCACGTCCGTGAACGTGATCACGACTCCGTCGATCACGTTGTCGAGCGTGCGGTACGGCAGGATCCGTACGTTGTACCAGCGACCGTTCCGGGAACCGACCTCGGTCTCCTTGAACACCAGCGTCCGGATCACCTCGCGGGCATCGTCGGCCAGCGTCGGGTAGTCGAGGTCGGTGTTGATATCGGTGATCGGCCTTCCCATGTCCGACGGGATCAGCTTGATGATCCTCGCGGTCTGCGTGGTGAATCGGCGCACCAGCAGCTCGCCGTCGAGGAACAGCGTGGCGACCTCGGTGCTGTTGAGGAGGTTCCGCATGTCGTTGTTGGAGCGGGCGAGGTCGTCGACCTTGGACTGGAGCTCGTGGTTGACGGTCTGGAGCTCCTCGTTCATCGACTGCATCTCTTCCTTGGAGGTGGTCAGCTCCTCGTTGGTCGACTGCAGTTCCTCGTTGGTCGACTGGAGCTCCTCGTTGGTCGACTTGAGCTCTTCCTGCGAGGTCTGCATTTCTTCGCGCAGGGTCTGGGCCTCGTCGCGGGCGTCCTCGAGCTCGCGCTCGAGCGCGGCAAGCTGCCGGCTGGCGGGGGCGCGACCCGGTTTCGCCTTCTCGACGACGGGCGAGGTGGTACTCGCGACGTCGGCGATCACGGTCATGACCGTCCCGCGCAGCTCCTCGGGCTCGGCGAGCCTGAGGACGGTCACATCGACGGTCTGGCTCGAGCCGTTCGTTCGCACCTGGAGGCCACGCGAGACGATCGGACGCTCGCTCTTGAGCGCGGCGGCGAACGCGCTCGACAGCTCGTACCGCAGTCCTTCGCGCGCCATCGCGAACAGGTTGAGGTTGGCCTTGCCGACCACGGGCTCGAGATATTTGCCGGTGCGCGCGCTGAGGTAGAGGATGTCGCCCCGCTCGTTGGTGAGCACCGTCGCCGGCGAGAACCGCTGCACGATCACGCGATCGGTGAGCTGCTGCAGACTGGGGGATGCCGGCCTCACGGCCTCGACGGTTTCGCCGGCCCGAGTCACGGGCGTCGCCCCGAGGTAGGTGAACGCGGACGGAAACTCGACGGCCGGGGTGCTGATCGTGGTTTCCAGTCGCCGGTACAGGCGGGACCTGCCGTCGAGCGGGGAGAACAGTTGGGTGAATCCGCCCACGGACTCCGCGCTGCCCAGGAACAGAACACCACCCGGGTTGAGGCTGTAGTGGAACAGGGGGATGAGCTTGCGCTGGAGCTCGGCCGACAGATAGATGAGCAAGTTGCGGCACGACAGGATGTCGAGCTTGGTAAACGGCGGGTCGGTGATGATGTTCTGCGGTGCGAACACGACCGCCTCGCGGATCTCCTTGCACACGCGGTAGCCGCGCTCGTCCTCGCGGAAGAACCGGCGCAGACGCTCCGGTGTCACGTCGGCGGCGATATTCGCCGGGTACACCCCCTGCCGCGCCTTCTCGATCGCGTCCTTGTCGAGATCGGTCCCGAAGATCTGGAAACCGAGCTCGAGCGGCGGCTTGGCGTCCTGGATGACCTCGCTCAGCACCATCGCGAGCGAGTAGGCTTCCTCGCCGGTGGAGCACGCCGGCACCCACGCGCGCAGCACACCGGATGTGCGTGACCCGGTCAGCTGCGGCAAGATCTGATCGCGCAACTGCTCCCATGCCTCGGGATCGCGAAAGAAGCTGGTGACGCCGATCAGGAGCTCCTGGAACAGCAGGTCGATCTCGTGCGGGTTGTCGCGCAGGTACCGCACGTACTCGTCCAGCTTGGCGATCTGGTGTAGGCCCATGCGGCGCTCGATCCGGCGCTCGACCGTGCTGCGCTTGTACAACGAGAAGTCGTTGCCGCATTGGTTGCGGAGCAGGATCAGAACCTTCTCGAGCGCGCTCTGTTGTCTGGTGGCGGGCTCGGGCGCGGGGACGTGCGGCGTGTGCTTGTGGTACGCGACGATCCGCGCGGGTAGCTCCTCGGCCGATGCGACGATGTCGGCGAGCCCGGCATCGATCGCGCTGCGCGGCATACCGTCGAACTTCGCCGACGAGAGCGACTGCACGAACGTCGCTCCAGCCTTCTCCTTGATCGCGCGGAGACCGAGCGTGCCGTCGGAGCCCATTCCGGACAGCACGACCCCGATGCTGTCGTCCTG
The DNA here is from genome assembly GCA_963772655.1 of uncultured delta proteobacterium. GTDB lineage: Bacteria > Myxococcota_A > Polyangia > Haliangiales > Haliangiaceae > JABFXX01. The sequence continues at coordinate 997,225 of CAVYYE010000002.1, read as the reverse complement.
GCGATCCTCCGCCAGCGATCGGAAGAAGTAGTCGATCGGCAGGTTCAGTCCGCGCGGTGAGGTCATCGGTAGCAAGTGAAGGATGCCGTGCAGGATCGAGATGTCCTTGCCCGGGGGAATCACGTACACGTGGTCGGGCTCGACCGTCAGGCGATCCGTGACCTCGACGACCGGCATCTTCGAAGCACGTTGCAAGAGCTCGACCATGGCGCCCTTGTGTGTCGGATCGAGGTGCTGGATGACCACGAACCCCATGCCGCTGTTGTCGGGAACGTGAACCAGGAACCGCTCGAGTGCCTCGAGCCCCCCGGCGGAGGCGCCGATGCCCACGATCGGGAACCCGCGGGCCGCGGGCACCACGATCGGAACCTCGTGTGCCTCGACGACAGGCTGGTTGTCGGCCGTGGTCGGCGTGGGGGCCGGATCGCGCACCGCTTGCGGACCGGCCTTCGCATTGCGCTCCGATCGGGAACGAGGGGATGTGGTCGTGGCTCGGGTCTTGCGCGCGCCGATCTTCGGGGGCTTGCGCTTCGCCGTCACCGCGAACCTCGTCGACCTTGGAAACCCTGTTCGATGGCCAGCCTCACGCTATGGCACTGGTACCACAGCTTGGCGGTGTCTCGCTTCCGCGACCGATTGCCTACGCGATCCAACGTACGGCGAACGCTAGATGCCGAACGCGCGGGCGAGGAGCGCCAGCGTGGTCCAGCAGGTCAGGTCGCGATCGGGTGCAGTAACAGCCGGCGCGGGGAGACCGAGCTGGCGCGCGAGGTCGATGATCCGGGCGATCGAGACCAGGCCATCGAGCGGTAGGGGTGGCGTGCGGCGGCTCTGCTTGGGCTCGGTCACGAGTGGTGGCGGGACCGGCCACGCCGCGGCGACCTCGCGGATCGCGCGTTTGGAAGGATCGACGGGGAGCGACATCAGGTGCGCGATCACGTCGTCGTCGAGAAACGGCGCACGCAGCGTCATGCGGCTGGTGTCGAACGCCGCGCCGACGAGCGGGAGATAGTCGGCGGACACGTCGCGGGTCATCACCTGATCGGCACCGTCGCCGGTGAGCAGGGTCGCGAAGCCGGCGGCACGGGCGCGGGTCGCGAGTAGCCACTTGGAGACCGGATGCAGGTTGTAGAGCGGGACCTCGAACGCGGCGATCGCGGGTGGCACCGCGGCGAGAAACTCGTCGGTGGTGATGGTCTCGACGAGCGGCGTGACCCCGATGGTGCGCGCCGTGACGAGCGCCTCGTCGAGCTCGCTGTACGGAGGCGCTTCGATCGCGGAGACGAGTCGCGGATCGAGCACGATCGCGGCGATGTCGGGATCGAGGTCGCGGGCGATCGCGAGCACCAGGGCGGAGTCGAGCCCGCCGCTGAGCGCGACGGCGATCGGGCGCGGCGCGTCGCGCAGGGCACGCGCGATCGCGTCGCGGAGCAGCGCGCCGAGGTTGCCGGGACGCGGTGCGAGCGGCACCGCCCGCGTGGCCCACGTATCGCCGACCTCGATCAGCGCGTGACCGGGGGGCACGGCGCGGATGCCATCGAACATGCTGCGGTCGGTCGGGATGCCGTCGCCGAGGTGGCCCGCGACGGCGATGCGATCGAACCGGACCACGACGGGTTTGGTGAGCTCGGGGAGCGGCCGCAACGCGATCGCTTCGAGCAGCGCGCGCACGCTGCGGGCGTGACGACCGGCGTCGTCGTAGTACAGCCGGTCGAGACCGAACGGGTCGCGCTTCATCGACGGGATCGCAGCAGCTCCTCGCGGGTGAGCAGCCGGTGGGGCACGGAGGCGGGCTGGCTGCCGCCGTAGCAGTGGGCGCACGCGGCGAGCGGGCGATCGCGCTGCAGGTAGGCGAGCAGGCGCTCGGCGAGCTCGGGTGCGTCGTCGAGCGGAAACCCATCACCGGTGAAGTCGAGCGCGCCCGCGTGGAACTCCTGGAAGTGGGGCGGCCGCGTGCACGTGTAGAACCGGCGATCGCGGATCATGTGGCAGCGCTCGCGGATCCAGCAGCCGTCGTAGATCCGAGCGGTCTCGGCATCGTCGTCGCACGGGGTGGTGCGGTTCATGACGACGAAGTGGGTCTGGTGCTTCCAGTTGAGCTCGACACCGAACCGCGCGGCACGGTCCTCGACCTCGGCGCGGTCGAAGCTCGGTCGCGGGTACACGGAGATCGTGATCGCGTCGAGCGCCTCCCACAGCGCGTCGGGCGCGCGGTGGAGGAGCAGGCCGTTGGTGGTGAGCGAGATCCGCGGTGCGATGCCGCTGTGCCGCGCGACCGCGACGAGCTCGACGACCTCGGGGTGGAGCAAGGGCTCGCCGCCGACGAGCTTGAACACGCGTGGTGCGACCGCTCGTGCAGCCAGCGCGAGGTCGCGAGCGAGCTGGTCGGGATCGGCGAACCACCGGGGGAGGTGTGGCGATAGCGAGCAGCACTCCGCGCAGGTCAGGTTGCAGTGATCGACCACGTGCGCCTCGAGCGAGCGGGTCTGGATCCGGCCGTCGACCACCACGTAGTGACGATCGAGGGGTGGCGGGAACACGTGGTCGTCGTTCGAGGTCATCTTCGTGTCCCCCCTTCGCCGGTGCTGTCGGCGTGACCTCGTCGCGTGAAGAACGCGCGCAGCCGCGCGGGATCGCGGGCGAGCACGGCCGTGACCTCGATGCTGCCGGCGAGCTGGCGCTCCGCGCCGGGCAGGCGGTCGAGCCAGCGCTCGAGCGGCCAGCGCTTGATCGCGTGCTCGACGAGCGCGGCGTCGACCGCCCACGCGAGCGCGTCGCGGCGCAACGGCCTTCGTGCGAGGTAGCCATCGACGAACGCGGCCGCGCGATCGGGCGCGATCAACGGCAGGTGATTGAGACAACGCACGACCTCGTACTCGCGCGCTGCGCCGATCGCGCGATCCCAGTCGAGGATCGCCGGCGGGAGGCCGGCTTCCCACAGGTAGTTGTACTGGTTGTAGTCGTTGTGGATCGGGCGCTCGGGATCGTCGGGAACGTGTCGGGCGCCGTCGGCGCACGCGTCGAGCAAGGCGAGCTGCGTGTCGAGGTGGCGCGATAGCTCGTCGACGCGTGCGGGATCGCGCTGTCGCGCGCGCGCCCGGCACGCCTCGAGGGCTTCGCGCTCGCGCTCGACGTCGCGCGCCGCGATCGCCGCGCTCAGCGTCGGCATCGCACCCGGGAACGTGTCGAGCCGGTCGTGGAGCGCTGCGAGCTCGTCTCCGAGCGCGCGCCAGTCGCCCAGCGCGAGCTGGTCGTAGGGGCGAAACTCGCCGGGGATCCAGTGCGTGACCACGGCGCTCGCGGCGGGGCCGCGCCACGCGCCATCGCCGGCCGTCGTGCGCGCGAGCGGCTGGACGCGATAGCCATCACCGCCCGCGAGGTGGGCGAGTAACGCCGCTTCGCGTTCGGCGCGGGCGTGTTCCGCGGGTGGGTACCACTTGACCGCGAGCTCGCCGCGATCGCTCGCGATCCGCCACACCCGTTCACCGACCTCGGCGATCACGCGCGCACCGGCGAGCCCGTAGGCCGCGGCCAGGGCTTCGAGACGCTCGGTCATATCTCTTCGGCCGGTCCGTAACGATACGGGTGGCCGGTCACGAACGTGTTGTTGCCGACGAATCTCACCTTGTACATCGCCGGCCGGTACAGCACCTGCGGGCGGTTGTCCTCGAGTCCGAACCGATCGTACAGCGATCGCTCGACGAAGAACGCGTTGTTGCCGTTCTTGTCGCAGCAGATCAACTCGTAGCCCTTGGCCTTGCCGAGGTGGAACAGCGATTCGAGGCTCGCGCCGTAGTAGGTCGAGCCGTCCCACGCGTGCTCGGCGCTGTACTTCATGACCCAGCGCTGCGGCGGCGCGTAGTACGGGTTGTACTCGATGACGATCACCTGGGGCCGGCAGCGCTCGATCGCGCGCCACACCCAGTAGTCGTTGCCGTCGATGTCGATCGTCAGCAGGTCGAGATCGTCGGGCACGCCGGCCTCGGCGAAGTGCTGCTCGATGTCGTCGGGTTGGACGCGCGCGTGCACGAGGCGCGCGCGATCGACCTCGCGGTAGTGCTCCTGCAGGCGGCCGAACCGGTAGTCGGACGCCTCGAACAGCGTGCCGGTCCACCCGAGCTCGCGCACGAGACGCGCGACGTTGCTGTTGCGGAGGCCGTCGCTCGCGCCGATGTCGGCGCACGTACGCCCGCGTGGCGGCACCAGCTCGAACACCCGGTCGAGCATCGCTTCCTCGCATCCCTGCGAGTAGATGCCGCGGGACAGAACGGCGAGGTCGATCGGCGGCTGCCAGTCGGTCACGTCCCCGGCGTTATCGCGCGACCCCACGGCGCGACGCAACGCCGGTCGCGGATCACGACTGCGGGATCGTGATCGTGACGGCGAGTCCGCCACCCTGGCGATTGGCCAGCGCGACCCGGCCACCGTGAGCCTCCGCGATCTCGCGGACCAGCGCGAGGCCGAGCCCGGTGCCGCCGCGCTTGGTCGAGTAGAACGGCAGCAGCGCGTTGGACAGCACCGTCTCCGACATCCCCGCGCCGCGATCCGATACCTCGATCGCCACCGCCGCCGGCAGCCGCTTGACTCGCAACACGACCTCGTCGGGCGGCGAGCCGGACTCGCGCGCGTTGGACAGCAGGTTGACCAGCGCCTGCTCGAGTTGCGCCGGATCGACGCGCGCGGGTGTGTCGGGGAGCGCGCCGTCGACTCGGAACTCGACCTGCGCGTGCAGTCGATCGACGAGCTCGGACCACGTCACCGACTCGGGTCGGGGCGAGGGCAGCTTCGCGAACTTCGCGTAGCCCTGGATGAACTGCTCGAGGTGCTTCGCGCGCTCGGCGATCGTGACGAAGACTTTTTCGAGCTGCTCGTACTTGCCGAGCCGCAAGAGCTCGCCGCCGGAGTGCGCGAGCGATGCCACCGGTGCCAGGGAGTTGTTGAGCTCGTGGCTGATCACGCGGATCACCTTCTTCCAGGTGCGCACCTCCTGGCGGTGCAGCTCGACGGTGAGCTGCCGGAGCACGAACAGCTCGTGCGGTCGACCGTTGAGCCGGAACCCGCTGCGCGCGAGGTAGAAGATGTCCTCCTCGTCATCGCGATCGATCACGAACAGCCCGTCGCCTCCGCGGGCGACCGCCTCGCGCAGCGGTTCGGGGGCCGACTCCAGGAGCTCGCGGAGGATCAACCCTTCGAGCCGCCGCCCGCCGCCGAGGAGCTTTCGTGCCGACAGGTTGGCGTACACGATGTGACCGCCGGGGTCACACAGAAGCATCGCCACCGGCGTGTTCTGCACCATGGTGTCGAGAAGCAGCTCGCGATGGACCAGCGACTCGCGTTGGGCGCGCAGCGTGTTGCCGAGCTCGTTGTGCGCCGCGACCAGCTCGCCGATCTCGTCGTTCTTGTTCCACGCCAGGGAAAACGCGAAGTCGCCGTCGCGATAGCTGGTCACGGTGCCGGCGAGCGCACGGAACATCGCGTTGGGCGCGGCCAGCATGCGGACGACGACGTAGATCGAGAGCGGGACCGCGATCGCGAGCGCGACACCGACGGCGAGTCCGAGGTCTCCGGTCCACGACACCAGCAGCGCGACGCCGCCGCCGGTCAGGCTGACCAGCACGGCGACGATCAGCGCCAGCCGCCAGGTCAGCGACGTCCGGCGACGGTGGGGGTGGGGAGGGCGATCTGGATCCACGGACGCAGCTACTCGCGCGGGATGCCGAGCTTGTCCATCCTCCGGTACAGCGCCTGCCGGCTCAAGCCGAGCTCGGCCGCAGCTTGCGCGATCACCCCGCCGGTGCGGGACAGGGCGCCCTCGATCGCGTCGCGATCGGGCTCGGACGGGTGCGCGGGAGTCGCCGCGGTGGTGGATGTCGACGCCCGGCCGAGGGCGAGATCGCCCGCCGTGATCTCCGCGCCGGTGGCGAGGAGCGCGGCGCGCTGGAGCGTGTTGCGGAGCTCGCGCACGTTGCCGGGCCACGCGTGCCGGCGCAACGCGGCGCGGGCGTCGGTGCCGAGGCGCTTGTCGCCGAACGACGCCGTGAAGTGCTCGGCGAGCGGGAGGATGTCGTCGGGACGTTCGGCGAGCGGCGGGATCGCGATCTCGATCGTGTTGAGCCGGTAGTAGAGATCCTCACGGAACGTACCCGCGCGGATCATCGCGCCGAGGTCGGCATTGGTCGCGCTGATCACCCGAACCTGGACCTGGACCTCGCGACTCGAACCGAGCCGTTCGAACCGACCGGTCTCGAGCACGCGCAAGAGCTTCATCTGGCCGGCGAGCGACAGGTTGCCGATCTCGTCGAGGAACAGCGTGCCGCCGTCGGCCGCCTCGAACTTGCCCTCGCGCGCCTTGGTCGCCCCGGTGTAGGCGCCGGCCTCGGCACCGAACAGCTCGGCCTCGATCAGCTCCGACGGCAGCGCACCGCAGTTGAGGGTGACGAACGGTCCGGTCTTCGCGTTGGAGTTGGCCTGGATGATCTCGGCGACCTTCTCCTTGCCCGATCCGTTGGGGCCCGTGATCAACACCGGGACGTCGGCGCGCGCGACCTGACACGCGAGGCCGATCACGCGCTCCATCGCGGGATCCGAGAACACCACGCCGCGCAGGTCGTAGCGCCGCTCCAGCTCGGAGTGTCGGCGGTCCTCACCGGCACGCCGGCGGGCGAGCTCGCGCCGGGCCTGACCGAGCTCGAGCAGGTTGGTCACCGTGGCGAGCAGCTTGGTGTCGTCCCACGGCTTGGCGAGATAGTCGGCGGCCCCCGCCTTGACGAGCTCGACCGCCGACTCGAGCTGCGTCCATGCCGTGATCAGGATGACAGGCATGTCGGGGTGCTTGGCGCGGATCGCGTGGAACAGCTCGCTGCCTTCCTCGCCGGACGTGGTGTCGCTGCGGAAGTTCATGTCCTGGACCACGAGATCGACCTGCTCGCGGTCGAGGATCTCGAGTCCGGCTGCCGGCGACTCGGCGGCGAGCGTACGCATGTCGCGCAGCGAGAACAGCACCTCGAGTGCCGTCGCGACGGCCGGGTTGTCGTCGATGACGAGGACGGTGGACACGCTTGGCCAGGCTACACTAGACGGTGCGGGTAGCGATCGCGGGTGGGATGGTGGAGGCGCGCAAGGCCGGGCCGAGCACGGCGATCTGGCCGAGCAGCCAGAGCAGCCCGGCACCGATCGGGAGGAACAGCGCCGGCAACCGCGACACGTGATAGGCGTCCATCAGCCACAGGTTGATCCCGTAGGCCAGGCCCATGCCGACGACGATGCCGGCGGTCGCGAGCACGAAGTTCTCGAGCTGGAAGTAGTGGAGGATGTCGCGCTTCGTCGCGCCGAGCGCGCGGCGGATCCCGATCTGACGCGTGCGCTGCTGGACCCAGAAGCTGGCGAGCCCGATCACGCCGAGCGCGGTGATCACGAGCAGTGCGATGCACACGCCGACCAGCAGGATCGCCATCGCTCGGTCCTGGCGGAAGTAGTCGTGGCGGAGGTCGGCGAAGGTCTGGCGCTTGAGGATGATCCGGTTGGGGTCGACGCTGTCGAGCGCGGCGTCGACTTCCGCGAGCACGGCGTCCTTGCTCTGCGGGTCGACGCGCAGCACGTAGTTGCCGCCCATCGTGTACGGGATGTGGATCGGGAGGAACATCGCGTATTCGGTGGAGCCCATGTTGTCGAACTCGGTCGGGCGCACCAGGTGGTCGACCACGCCGATCACCGTGGACCCTCCCTTGTCGCCCCAGGTGTAGATCTTCTTGCCCAGCGGGCTGCCGCTGCCGAGCAAACGGTCGGCGACCGCCTGGGTGATGATCACGGTCGGGGGCACGGTGGCGCCGGACTGTGCCTCCTGGAGCTCGATGAACTCGTCGGGGCTGAAGTCGCGCCCCGCGATCAGGTTCGCGCCGAACGTCGACCGCAGGTTCGGCGTCCCCAGGTACATCGTGACGTTGATCGAGTTGGGGTCGTTCGGCGCCAGCGACACCGTGTTGTTCCACGACGAGTTGCCGAACGGGACCTCGTTGGAGAGCGCGGCGTCCTTGACCCCCGGAATCGCGCGCAAGGCCACGAGGTCCTGCTTGGTGATCGAGTCCGGATCGTTCTCTTGGCCGATGCCGGTGAGCTGGACGCGGACCAGCTCGTCCTCGACGACGCCGCTCTCGCGATCCATGCGGTGAATGCGCTCGCCGATCACGAAGATCGCGTTGCACACGATCGCGCAGGTCAGCGCGATCTCGAACACGATCAGAAACGCCGCGGCGCGGTGGCGGCGGAGCGTGGACAGGATGGGAACGAGGTGCATGGTGTGCCTCTAGTGCGACTTGAGCTGGATCGCGGGAGAGACCTGGCAGCCGCGCCAGGCGGGGAACAGACCGGCGAACAAGCTAGCGACCACCGCGAGGCCGAGCGTGCCCGCGAGCATCGGGAGATCGAGGTGGGCGAGCTTGGCGTACTCGACGGGTTGATGGCGCACGGCCCAGAGCCCGAGATAGGCGAGGCCGAGTCCGAGCACGCCGCCCGCGATCCCGATCGCGCCGGCCTCGATCAGGAGCTGCACGAAGATCGAGCGCTTCGACGCACCGAGCGCACGGCGCACGCCGATCTCGGATGACCGGCGCAGGAACTTGGTGAGGAGCAGGCCGATCGTGTTGATCAGGCACACCAACAGGAAGCCGAGCGCGACCCAGGTCTGCAACTTGGCGTCGGACGGCACCACCTTCTTGTAGTCGAGCCACTCGCGGACCGAGAGCAGCTTCACGTTGGGCGGTCGGGTGTAGTGACCCGCGGCGCGCTCGTCGTTGGAGTACGACACCAGGAAGTCGCGATACGCGGCGACCTTGGCCGGCGAGTCGAGCTCGACCCAGAACTGCGTCCACGTGCACGGCGCGCCGACCGCCTCGGCATCCTCCGACGAGCCCCAGCAGTTCATCGATCCGTTGCGCGGCAACTTGAGCTCGCGCGAGGTCGAGAACGGCACGTACACCTGCTCGGAGTTGCCGTACGCGCCGGCGTTGAGATCGTAGAAGTGAGGGTTCGGCTCCCAGTCGTCGATCACGCCGACCACGCGGAGGTCGTTGCCACCGATCCGGATCGTCTTGCCGGCCACCTCGACCATGCCGTAGAGCTTCTCGGCGAGCGGCTTGGCGATCACGGCGACGCGATTGTGGTGCTCGTCGTCGTCGGCGTTCCACGGGCGACCAGCCACGAAGGGGACGCGGAACATCGTGAAGAAGTCCGCCGAGGTCCACCGCGCGTCGGCGTAGAACGGGGCGAGGCCGGCACGGTCGGGTTCGATCGCCGCGCTGCCGCCGGTCATGATCGCCTGGTGATCGGCGCGGGCGGCGCGGAGCAGCGCTTCGCTGTCGCGGCGGGTCATCTGATCCGGTGGCTCGTCGGACCGCTCGATCCCGGGATTGGTCCGCGGTTCGAGCTGGACGTGATAGAGGTCGCCGCTCTTGCCGGGGATCGGATCCGCCGACAGGACGTGCAGCACGGTCAACGTGGTCATGCTGGCGCCGACGCCGAACGCGATCGCGACCACCATCAGGATGGTCAGCGACACGTTGCGCTTGAAGCTGCGCCGTGCGAGGTCGAGGTAGTAGCCGATCATGCGAGTTGCTCGCGGGCTTCGGGGCTCGACGGCCGGCTCGGGGCGACGACCAGCGACGGGCCGCGCTCGAGATCGGTGGCGACGCCATCGACGATGTGGATGTTGCGCTGGGCGCGCGCCGCGATCTCCGGATCGTGCGTCACGATCACGACCACCGTGCCCTGCGCGTTGAGCTCCTCGAGGAGTTGCATCACCTCGCGCGCCATCTGCGAGTCGAGATTGCCGGTCGGCTCGTCGGCGAGGAGCAGCTTCGGATCGCCGGCGATCGCGCGCGCGATCGCGACCCGCTGCTGCTGGCCGCCCGACAGCTCCGCCGGATAGTGCTTGATGCGCGACGCGAGGCCGACGCGCTCGAGCGCGTGCTCGATCCGTCGCTTGCGCTCCTTGCGGGCGAACCCGCGGTAGCGCAACGGGACGTCGACGTTGTCGAACAGGTTGAGGTCCGGGATCAGATTGAAGCTCTGGAACACGAACCCGATCTTCTCGTTGCGCAGCTTGCTGCGTGCCCGATCGTCGAGCTCGCGCACGTCGACACCGTCGAGCCGGTACTCGCCGCCGGTCAGCTCCTCGAGGAGACCGGCGATGTTGAGAAACGTGGTCTTGCCGGAGCCCGACGGTCCGGTGACGGCGACGAACTCGCCGTCGGTCACCTCGAGCGAGAGCTCGCGGAGCGCGTGGGTCTCCACCAGCTCGGTCCGATACACCTTGGTGACCGCTTTCATCTGCAACATGGGTGTCGTCCTCTCCTGACTCGTGTCACTCGCTGATCCGCACCTCGGGTGCGTCGTCGAAGTGCTCGCTGCCGCTGATCACGATGTCGTCACCCTCGTGGGCTCCCGACACGATCTCGACGGCGTCGAGGCCGATCGCGCCGAGCTTGATCGCGCGGCGCACGGCCACACCATCCTCGACGACGTACGCGACGTTGCCGCCACCGGTCTCGACGAACGGTCCGCGCTCGACCTTCAGCACGTTCGGCTTCTCCTCGATCAAGATCCGTGCGCCGAGGCGCTGGTTCTGGCGCAGCTTCGGGGGGCGGTTGTCTCCGAACTCGATGCGCGTCGCGACCGTGCCGTCGACGACCTCGGGCGACACCGAGCGCACGCGGCCGGTGTACTTGGTCGTGCCCGACCGGATCTCGGCGGTCATACCCATCGCCACGTCGCGCGCGAACGCGTCGGGCACGCGGATCTCGAGCTCGAACGCGCCGAGGTCGACGACGGTGACGATGCCGGCGTTGGCCGCCACCGACGCGCGCTGGGCGAACAGCAGCTGCCCGACCTGGCCGTCGACCGGCGACTTGATGGCGAGTGCGGCGACCCGGCGCTCGAGATCGCGCACGATCTCGCGCTGGCGATCGAGCTCCTGCTTCTTCGTGCCGAGGTCGAACCCGAGCTCCTTGTTCTGGAGCCCGGCCTCGGTGCGTGCGTGCGCGAGCACGATCTTGGCCTTCTCGAGCGCGTCCTGCGACCGCCGCAGCTCGAGCTCGGGGATCACGCCGCGGTCGAACATCCGCTGGTTGATCTCGACCTCGCGGTTGGCCGCCTGGAGATCGATCTCGGCCTGCGCGATCAACTTGTGACCGGTGGCGCGACCGTGCTCGATGTCGAGCCCCGCACGACCCACGCTGGCTTCGAGCCCGGCGAGGGTGGCCTGCTCCTGCAGGAGCTTGCTCTGGAGCTCGGGGCTCTCGATCGTCGCGAGCAGTTGCCCCGTGACCACGCGATCGCCGGCCCGGACCTTGTAGTCGACCGTGCCCGGTGCGATCGCGTACAGCGTGGGGCTGTTGGCGGCGACCACGCGGCCATCGGCGACGACGTCGCGTACCAGCGTGCCGCGGGTGACGCGCGCGATCCGGATCCGCGAGGCGTCGATCGTGTTACCGGAACCCAGCCAGCGATACCCGACGTAGCCCAACCCGCCGATCACGAGCACGGCGATCGTGGCGTACGACATCCAGCGCCGCCACGGTCGGCGGACCTGCGGGCTGAGCGGACGATCTTGACCGGACGTATCTCGCATCGGAACGACATGTCGTCTCGCAACGGTCGTGCCGGCCGTAACCTCGCGTGATCGCGACCGTCCGGGGTGTCCGGACTGTCCGGTCGGTGTCCGTTCGGTGTCCGGCGGACGGCGCGTCTCGATCTAGCGATCTAGCGATCGAGCGACCTATCGACCGTTGGAGATCCGGACCCGGGCGATCAGCTCGCGAAGCTCGTCGTCATCCACGGCACCGACCTCGCGGACGATCGCCTCGCGCGCGGCCCCGGTTGCCGGGACCGGCCGTGGCCGGGGAGGCGGTGCCGGCCGACGGCGGGCCGGGATCGTGGTCGGCGTCCTGCGGCTCCGGCCGGCGAGCTTGAACTTGATGTCGTCGAACAGGCGGGGCTCGCCGATCCGCGCGAGCAGGTTCTCGACGATCTGCGTGCGCAACAGGTTGAGCTCGTGCATCCAGGCCGAGCTCGCCACCTCGACATACAACGTGCGGTCGACGACATCGCCCGGTCGCGTGCGGGTCGCGATGCGAGGGCCGACCAGCTCGGCCCACTCGGCGATCAGACGGTTCGCGCGGATCTGGTCGGTGAGGCCGCGGTTCGCGAGCGCCGACGCGACCGCTTGCGACGCGCGCACGGTGTCTTTCACGCGCGGTGGACGTCGCGAGCGCGCGGTCTTCTTGGGGGCGGCACTCACGACGCTCGCAGGCGCCGGATCAGCTCGCGCAGCCGGCGATCGCCGTCGCCATCGCGGCTGACGAACCGCAGGCCCGAGCCACCGCTCGGCACGTGATAGGACACCCGACTCGCGATCGCGAGCGGCGCGGCGCTGCCCGGTGGAACGACCTCGAGGGTCAGCTCGGTATCGATCGGAAGCGGCGTGGTGGTGGTGAGCAACGCACCGCCGACACCGATCTCGGACACCCCGCCATCGACGAACGCGGCGCTGTTGGCGAGGCGGTAGCGCACCGTCAACGAGACGGGGAGCCGCAAATGGCGGCGGCGCGGCACGTCGGTCCGGCTGCCCGCGAACACCTCGTGGAGGAACGTGAGCTTGGTCTGCTCCTCGGCATCGAGCTCGATCGTGGCGCCGGCGCGTACGCGCATGCGGGGCAGGGCCGGACGCCAGGTCTGCACCGTGCCTCGGACCAGCACCTTGTTCGGGAGGAGTTGCGAGGCCACCTCGACGATCACCTGCTGGCCGGCCTGGAGCTCGTCGGTGGTCGGCACGAAGATCGGCTCTTCGACCGACTCGCCCGGTGCCAGCTCCCGCCACTCGTCAGGCGTGCGAATTCGCAGCTTGAGGATCACCATGACCCGGGGGGACGATAGCAGAATGCCCGGCGATCAGGGGCGCTTGAACCGGAGCGCCCACACTTTGAGCAGCGCCTCCATGAAGATCGCGCGGGACATCTTCGACTGCCCGACCCGGCGATCGACGAACACGATCGGGGTTTCGACGAGGCGCATGCCCTTGCGGAGCGCGCGGTACTTCATCTCGATCTGGAAGCTGTAACCATTCGACGTGATGGTCGGCAGGTCGATCGCCTCGAGTGCGCGCCGCCGCCAGCACATGAACCCGGCGGTCAGGTCGCGGATGTCGACGCCGAGGATCGTGCGCGCGTACAGCCCGCCGCCGCGCGAGATGATCTTGCGGCCGATCCCCCAGTTCGCGGTGCCGCCGCCCGGCACGTAGCGCGAGCCGATCACCCCGTCGGCGCCGTCCTCGGCGAGCGCCAGCATCTGGGGCAGGTAGGCCGGGTCGTGGCTCCCATCGGCGTCCATCTCGAACAGGTAGTCGTAGCCCTGGTCGAGGCCCCAGGTGAAGCCCTCGACATAGGCGGTCCCGAGGCCGAGCTTGCCGGCGCGGTGCATGACGTGGATCCGCGGCTCGCGCGCGGCCATGTCGTCGAGGAGCTGGCCGGTGCCGTCCGGGGAGTTGTCGTCGACGAACAGCAGGTCCGCCGAGGGCAGCGCCTCGAGGAACCGCGCTGCGATGTCCTCGACATTGTCGCGTTCGTTGTAGGTGGGGACGACGATCAGCGACCGCACGGGGCCGCGACGATAGCGATCCGACGCCCGCGCCGCAACGCGCTATGCTGATTGTAACGATGGTGCGGCTCGCGTTCGCGAAACACCCGCGCGTCTGGGTCAACGTGCTCTCGGTCGCCGCACTACTCGTGCCGGCGGTCGGCATCGCGTACCTCGGCGCCGTGTCGTATCGCGACGAGAAGGGCGCGGTGTCGGCGCAGCTCGAGCACCAGCGCGAGAGCGCGCAGACCATCGCGGGGCACATCAAGCGGGCGATCGAGGAGGCGCTGGACGACGTCGAGCGGATGGTGGTCGCGCGCGAGACCGATCCGGGGGCCGCGACGACCACGACCAAGCCACTCGCGCGCTACCCGTTCTGGATCGATGCCGACCAGCGGCTGCAAATCCCGCGGGCGGCGCCGGCCGGCATCGAGCTCGGTGACACCCTCGAACGCGGCGTCGGCTGCGCGAGCGGTCGGCTGCAGGCCTGCGAGCGCGAGCTACGCACCCGGACCCGTCGCGCCGGTCTGCTCCGGGCCGCCCGGGCGGCGGAGGCTTCGCACGGGTGGGCCGAGGCCAAGAAGCTGTACGCGAGCGCGGCGGTCGACGACACCGAGCCCGAGGCCCTGCTCGGACTGGCGCGCGTGTCGTCGCGACTCGGCGATGCCAAGGCGAGCAAGCAGGCGCTCGCCGACCTCGAGTCCAAGTTCGGCGATCGATCGCTCCAGAACCTTCCGGTGCGCCTGGTCGTGGCCACGCTGCGCGCCGAGAACGTGGGCCCCGAGGCGATCCTCGAGGTCGCCGAGTCCGTGCTCGCCGGGCGCTACCAGCTCGATCCGGTGCTGCGACTCGGCGTGCTCGCGCACCTGCGCCACGACCTCGACACGATTCCGGTATCGCTCTCGGCCCGGCGGGCGGCGCTCGACGAACGCGTGGCCGCGATCCGCGGCGAGGCGCGGGCAGCGGCGGGGCTCGCCGACGAGGTGGCCCCGATCATGCGCACCGCGACGAGGGAGTGGCGCGGGCGGCCTTCGGTTCGCCAGCCCGCCCGCACGTTGATCTACCGGCGCCGCGCCGGCGGAGGCGTGATCGGCATCGCGGTCGATGCGCCGATGCTCGAGCGCGTGGTCGCCGACGAGGGCGGGGCCGTGGCACCGGGCACGTTGCCGCTCGTGCTCGCGGCCGGCGAGACGCCGCCTGCCGACTTCCGCAAGTTGACCGAGGTGACGCCGCTGGTCGCCGAGCTCCCACATCTCTGGCTCGCGGTGGTCAACCCGAAGAGCCAGCCCAACCCCCTCGATCAGGTGATCGACGAACGATCGCGGCGCCACGTGATCTACACCTCGGCGCTCGCGATCCTTCTCGGTCTCGGCCTGCTGATCACGATCCGCGGAGCGGCGCGGGCGCGCGAGCTCGCCCAGCTCAAGAGCGACTTCGTGTCGACGGTGTCGCACGAGCTCAAGACCCCGCTGACCTCGATCCGGATGTTCGCCGAGATGCTCGAGCAGGGGGTGGCCAAGGGCGACCCCGCGAAGATGGCGCGCTACCACGGCGTGATCGTGCAGGAGAGCCAGCGTCTCGGGCTGCTGATCGCGAACCTGCTCGACTACGCGCAGATCGAGCGTGGCACGCGGCGCTACACGCCGAGCCGGCACGGTCTGGCCGCGCTCGCGCGGCTGGCGGTGACGACCTTCGAGACGCTCCGCGATCCGGATCAGGACCGCAATCCGCTCGTGATCGACGTGTCTCCTGACGCGAGCGACGCGGAAGTCGAGACCGATCGCGACGTCATCGTGCAGGCCGTGCTGAACCTGATCTCCAATGCCGCCAAGTACGGCGGTGCCGGCAAGGACATCACCGTGCTGGTCGGCGCCGACGCGACGCACGGCTGGATTGCCGTGCGCGACCGCGGCGCCGGCATCCCTCCGATCGAGCAGCCCAAGATCTTCCGCGAGTTCTACCGGACGCCCGAGGCCTATCGCTCGGGGATCGAGGGTACGGGGCTCGGTCTCGCACTGGTCAAGCAGCACGTGGAGGCGCTCGGCGGTGAGGTCGCGCTCGATTCGATCGTCGGCAAGGGATCGACGTTCACCATCCGGTTGCCCCTGGCGGCGTCCGACACGACGGAGGACGAGGCATGACGCGGATCCTCGTGGTCGAAGACGATCCGTCGATCCGGCTCGGGCTCGAGGACACCCTCGCGGCCAAGGGCTACGAGGTCGATGCGGTCGGGCGCGGCTCCGAGGGCGCCGACCGCGCGATCACGGGGCGCTACGACCTGGTGGTGCTCGACGTCATGCTCCCCGATATCGACGGCTTCGAGGTGTGCCGCCGGATCCGCGGCAGCAAGGGCAGCGCGCGGAGCGTGCCGGTGATCATTCTCTCGGCGCGCGGTGCGGAGCTCGATCGCGTGCGGGGGCTCGAGCTCGGTGCCGACGACTACGTCACCAAGCCGTTCTCGCTGATGGAGCTGCTCGCACGCGTCGCATCGGTGCTGCGGCGAGCGCGCGGCGATCTCGACGAGCCGGTCGGCCTCGCGTTCGGCGACATCGAGATCGATCTCGTGGGTCAGGTGGCGTCTCGCGCCGGCGAGAGGATCGACTTGCCGAGCCGGTCGTTCGCGATCCTCCGCTGCTTCGCACGGCGGCCGGGCGAGGTGGTGAGCCGCGACGTGCTGCTCGACGAGGCGTGGGGC
Organism: uncultured delta proteobacterium; assembly: GCA_963772655.1. Classification (GTDB taxonomy): domain Bacteria; phylum Myxococcota_A; class Polyangia; order Haliangiales; family Haliangiaceae; genus JABFXX01. Next base: position 980,904 of record CAVYYE010000002.1, on the reverse strand, counting down.
TACGACGATTATCCCAACACGCGCACGGTCGACAATCATCTGGTCAAGCTGCGACGCGCGCTCGAGCAAGAGCCCGACAAGCCGCGGTGGCTGGTCACGATCCACGGTGCCGGTTACAAGCTCGACGTGCCGCGCGAGGCGGTCCGGTTTGCCTCCGGCCGGGGGGTGTCATGAGCCGCGGTTGGACGGCGCTGGCCGGTGTGTTGTCGTGTGCGATCGCACTCGGGATCGGGTGCACCGATTCGGAGCCGCCGCCCGCGGTGCCGACGATCGAGAACATGCCCGAGCGCATCGCCGCCGATCCGGCGATCGGTACGACCACCGAGCTCGATGGTGCGGCCCCCGCGTTCGGCGAGGGCGTGATCGCCGAGCTCACCGGCGACGAGAAGGCCGCGCGCGCAGCCTACGAGCGCGTGCTCGCCGCACCCGAGATTCCCGCACCCGTCGCGGCTCGCGCGGCCGTCCATCTCGCGCAGATCGTTTCGCGCAGCGGCAACACGCGCCATGCGCTCGATCTGATCGCGCGGGCGACCGCCCTCGCCCCGAGCGACCCGGTCGTCGCCGCGGGTGCGGCGAGCGTGCAGGCGGAGATCGTGGCCGCCGCCGGCGCCGGCGACATCCACCCCCGGCTCGGAACACCGTTGCCCGGGGTCTCCACCGCGATCGCCGACAAGTTCGCGGCCGCGGAGCGCGAGGTCGGCAAGCTCCATCACGCGCGGCTCCGGATCACGATCGAGTCGCTCACGCGGTCGATCAGCACGCGGATCAAACACACCACCAAGATCGTGGCCGACTACCGCGCGATCGCGGAGGACGGTGGCCTCGCGGCGATCGCGGCGACCTATCGCGCCGGCAGCCTGTTTCACGATCTCGCGCTCGAGCTGGTGTTCGCCGACATGCCTCCCGAGCTCGAGCGGCGATCGGCCGACGGTCTGCGCGCGACCTTGCGCGGCCTCGCGATCACCTATCTCAAGAAGGCGGTCGCCGAGTACCGCACCTGCATCGAGACGAAGGCGGTACACGGCGACGAGCTGTGGCGTCTCGCCGCGGAGACCGACGTGCGGCGCGCGACCGACGTGCTGCGCGCCGCCGGCGTACAGCTCTAGTATTCGTTCTCGCGACTGGCGGGCCACACGATGGTCTCGCCCTTGGCGGGAACATGCTCGCTGGCGAGCTCGCCGCGCGCGTCGGTGTACGTCGCCCACACCACGCCGTCGGACGCGTGGATGAAGTACGGGGTCTGGCGAACCGGTGCGTCGTCGGCGCCGGGGTCGACGACCTGGAACACGCGCCACTCGGGACGCGCCGGCGGCGGTGGTGGGGGGCCGGCTTTGGCGGCCACGATCGCGGCCTTCACCAGCGGATCGGATTCGTGTTCGAGCGCGCGCGCGAGCGTCGGTGCCACCCGACGACCACCGACGCGAGCGAGGTTCGAAGCGGCCGCGGCGCGGACGTGAAGGCTGGCGTCGTGCCGCACCATGCGGGCCAGCGTCTGCGCGACGTCGTCACCGGACAGCGCCCCGAGCGCGTGCACGAGGTTGAGCCGGACCAGCCGCGAGCGGTGATACGACAGCGACAGGAGCGTCTTGCGCCGGTCGCCCTCGAGAAGCTTGTTGCGCGACGCGGCGGGCACCACCCACAAGAGGCGTGCGAACGCGCCGGTGCCGTTGGCTGCCGCCGCCCAGCCGCCGTGCTTGGCGAGGTACAGCCAGCGATCGACGAGCGCCGCGACCTTCGGATCGGTCGGGCGCGAGACCGCGATCTCGCCGAGCGCCCACACCGCATCACCGACGAACCGATCGTCGCGATCCCCGAGGTTGGAGGCGAGCACGTCGATCGCACCTGCATCGTGGATCTCGCCGAGCGCCCACGCGGCGGCACGCCGGCGATCGGAAGTGCCGCGCTCGACGACGGTGCGCAGGAACGCGGCGTCGGTCGCGTCGTAGTGATGGGCGTCGGCGGCCGCCAGGGCGGTGATCGCGGCGATCGAGACCTTCACCTGGTTATCGCTCGTCAGGTCGCGCAGCAGCTTGCGGGCGTCGGCATCCGGTTTCGCGCGCAAGGTCGCACCGAGCGCGCGCACGACCTGGTAACGGGTCGTGCCGCGCTGACCGCGCAGGATCTTCATCAGCGGGGCGACCGCGGCCGGGTCGGCGATGTACGACAGCGCGGTCGCCGCCGCGGACGCCAGGTCGATCGGGCCGTTGCGAAGCACGTCGACCAGCGTGGGCGTGGCCTCGGGACGGCCGATCTCGCCGAGCGCGTCGACCGCCGCGTGGCGAAGACGCGCGGGGTTGCCGGCCTTGGCGAGGGTCGCGAGCTTGGGCACGGCACTCGCGATCCCGAGCAGTCCGAGGTACTCGGCGGCGAGCACGCGGAGCTCGAGATCCTCGTCGGCGAGGTGCTCGATCAGCACGTCGCCGGCGCGCGCATCGGATCCGATCAGCGGGCGCAGGCTCTCCATCGCGGCGAGGCGGATCGTCGCGTCCTTGCTCGAGAGCGCGCGCAGCACGGGGACCAGCGCGGCGGGGTCGTGGGTCGCGCCGAGCGCGCGCAACACGATCGGCACCGGGACGCGACCGCGCTCGAGCTCGGCCGCCAGCGCCGACGTCGCACGGCGATCGCCGGTATCGGCGAGCAGCTGGACCGCGGTCGAAGGGTCGCCCTTGATCCGACCCTGGAGGTGAAGCACCAGCGCCGGGACGGCAGCCTTGCCGGCGACGCGGAGCGCGTCGCGTGCGGCGGCGCGCTGCTGTGGTTGCGCGAGCAGCTCGACCAGTGCGGTCATCGCTTCCTCGCCGGCCTTGCCCGCACCGGGCGTACCCGCGATCTGACCGAGCGCGTAGGCGACCTTGGTGCGGAAGCTGTCGCCGCCGGTGCCGAGCTTCTCGGTCAGCGCGTCGATCGCTTCGACGGCACCGAGGCTGCCGAGTGCACCGACCGCCGCGGTGCGTACGTCCTCGGAGGGATCGTCGATCAACCGGATCAGTGCGGGGACTGCCGAACGATCACCGAGCCGACCGACCGCGCGGACCGCCGCCTTGCGCGCCTCGATCTGGTGATCGCCGAACTTGGCGACCAGCGGGATCACGGCGCGCCGATCGCCGAGCTCCTCGAGCTGGGCGATCGTCGCGAGCTTGATGTCGGTCTTGGTGTCCTCGAGCCGCGGGATCAACGCGAGCACGACGTTGGGGTTACCGCGTTTCCCGATCTCGCCGACCGCCTTGACCGCCTGCAGGCGAACGGCGTCGTCGGTGTCGCCGAGCGTGCGAGTCAGGGCTTGCGTGGCATCGGGGCCGCCGATGTCACCGAGCGCGCCGGCCGCGACCTGCTTGGTCTTCGACTCGCCGCTCGACAGCCACTCGATCAGACGCGGGACCGCCTTGCGCGAACCGCCTTGACCGAGCGTCTTGGCGGCCGCGTTCCGGACCCGACGATCCGGATCGTCGAGCGCGCGGAGCAGATGCTGCTCGGTGAGAGCGATGTCGTACTTGCCGAGGTCGGTGACCGCATCGAGCCGCTTCTGCGGATCGTCGCTGGTGAGGCCTTCCGCGTCGAGCTCGACCCGGCCGGCCCAGTCGAACGTCCACGCGGCGGCTCGGTGCACGGGCGCGGCCGTGAGGCCGAGCGCGAGGGCGAACGCGACGCGCGATAAACGGGGCACGGCCCGAGTATGGCAACCAGATCACCGCTTTGCCAGCACGCCAAGCGCCCACACGACCTTGGCGCGGATCCGGTCGGGCAGGTCGAGCGTTAGCAAGTGTTCGTACTCGCTACGCGCACCGGCCTTGTCTCCGAGCTTCCAGCGTAGCGCGGCGAGCGCGATCCGCGGCCGCGGATCCCGGGGCGCGAGGTCGCGTGCCTTCTCGAGCGCCGCGATCGCGCCGGCGTCGTCGTGTTCGTGGTGCTCGAGCATTCCGAGGTCGTGCCACACGGCCGCGTCCTTCGGTCGGATCGCGAGGACGGCCTCGAGGTGACGGATCGCCTCCGCGTATTCACCCCAGGTGATCAGCGTCTCGGCGAATTCGTGACGCGCGAACGCGATGCTCGTCGGATCCTTGGCCGCGGCAACCGCGCGCTCGTAGTGCACGCGAGCGATGTCGTGACGGCGTGCGCGTTCTGCCTGCTCCGCGCGATCGATCTCGGTCCGCACGATGTCGGTGGGTCGGGGACGCGCGGGTGGCGGTGGACCGCAGGCCGCGATCAGGATCGCGATCGCTGCGAGGATCGACGCTCGCGTCACGGCTTCGGCTTCTTCGGCTTGGCCACGCCGATCGCGCTCGGCGATCGCGTGCGCGCGCGGGGCGCGACCTCGATCGAGGCTTCGATGTCGTCGGCATCGACCTCGTGGGTCTCCGAGGTGTGCTTGCGCTGCGGCATCAGGATCTCCGGATCCGACGGCAGGTCGCGCGCGGCCGCGTGCAGGCGCTCGAGCTCCTCGAGCGATTGCTGGCGCGTCGGATCGGGAGAACCCAGAAGCGATTGCAGCTCCGCGCGCGTCGGTGGCGCGACCGGCGTCTCGACACCCCACTCGTCGATCGCGGCGTCGATCCGATGGGCGAGTCCTGCGGACCACTTGACCGACTGCGACGGCGGGGGCGGCTCGGAGGGAGGTGGTGCGCGCAACGGGAGATCGACGCGCGGCAGCGACGGTTCGGTGCGGCCGGCATCCTCGGGCTCCGAGGCGAGCGGCCGGCGAGGTGCGGTCACGCGCATGTCGACGTCGTCGCTCGACGCCGGATCTCCCGATTCGCGTGCGACCCGGGCGTCGTGCTCGAGCGCTTCCTGCTCGAGCAAGATGCCCGGAAGGCCGGCCTTGGGTTTCGTGGACGGTGGTGAGCTGCCCTGCTGACGACGCAACGGTGGTGGGTTGGTGGTCGCGCTATCGAGCTCGACCGGCTCCACCGGCGGACCGGAGATCCGGGTCGGCGTCGCGGTCGGGGTCGCCGGGCGCAACGTGGGTGCGCTCTCGTCGGGGTTGATCGACGGGCGCGCCGGGTAGTGCGGAGGCGACTCGGGGGATGCCGGCAGGTGGGAGGGCGCCGACGGGCCACGCAGCGTCGTCATCAACGGATCCTGCGCACCGGTCGGCGGCGGATCGGTCGGCGTGGACTCGGAGTCACTCGCGGGTGGACGCGTGGGTGGACGCTGCCGCAGGGTGTGTTGCGAGCGACGCTCCGGCGCGGTGCTCCATGCCGACGGATCGCTCGCGGCGCGATCGGCGAGCCGGGTCAGCGGCGGATCGCTGGGAACGGTGGGCGCACGCCGGCGCTCCGCGCTCGCCAGGCTGGCGTTCTGACCGAGCAGCGTCTGGTTCGCGCTCGGCGGCGACGATCGCGGAGGCTCGGCCGGCAACCCCAGCGCGGGGGAGAGCCCCGGCGGTGGCACGGTCGGTGGGCGAGGCGCGCGTGCGGTGGGGGGTAACGTGGCCGCGCGCTTGCGAGCACCGGTGTCGTTCGCCGGCAAGGTCGGTGGCGCCGGCGATGGTGGAGGTGCGCCGCCGGCGAGCGTTCGCGTCGGCGAACGCAGCGGCGCGGCGTCGGCGGCCGGCGCGGGCGCGGGAACCGGTGCATCGAGGTCGCGCGAGACCTCGCGTTCGAACTCGGCGTCGATATCGGGCCGGGCGACGTTGTCGCTGGACTTGCGCTCGGCGGCTCCGAGATCGATCACGGCGGAGTCGCTCGGCGCGGCGGGCATCGATGCACTCGCGGTCGACGCGCTCGCCGCGGGCAATGCCGTGTTGGCGGTCGAGGCACTGGCCGTCGGGATCGATGCGCTCGCGGCGGGCTGCGAGGCGCTCGCGGCGGGTTGCGAGGCGCTCGCGGCGGGCTGCGATGCGCTCGCGGCGGGCTGCGATGCGCTCGCGGCGCCCGACTGCGAAGCACTCGCGGCGGGTCGGGCGCTGTCGCCGGCGGGCATGCCGGGCAGTGGCTGGCTGTCGCTGGCCGAGGGTGCGGTCCCCACCGGGATTGGGGTCGCGGCGCGTACCGGGCGACGATCGAGCGAATCGAGTCGCAGCAGCTGCGAGGTGTCGTTGGACGGCGGGGTCGCGACCTGGCTCGCGCTGGCATCCTGTTCCGCCTTCTGCCACGGGTACTCGATGCGCCCGTGGTTGGCGTGGCGGATGGTCTCGCGCAACGAGTCGCTGACCCGACGGAGGTCGGCCATCGACATCCCACTCTCGTCGAGCTGTCCGAGGTGGAGCTTGCCGTACACGATCCGCTGGACCAGCGAATCGATCGACTTCGCATCCGGCTTCTTGAGCGTACGCGATGCGGCCTCGACGGCATCGCAGATCGCGAGGATCGCGGTCTCGCGCGTCTGCGGCGGGTGCCCCGGATAGCGGAAGTGCTCGACCGTGAAGTTGTGCGGGTTGCCCTGTTCCTTGGTCTTGCCCCAGAAGTACTCGAGCACCCCGTTGCCGTGGTGCATGTGCATGAAGTCGACGATCCGCTCGTGCAGGCCGGCCTTGCGCGCGGCGACGATCCCCTCGGTGACGTGCGCGAAGATCGCGTCGCACGACACCTCGGGTGGCAGCTTGTCGTGGGGCGAGGTCTCGCCGGGCTCGAGGTTCTCGATGAAGTACTTCGGCTGCAGCGACTTGCCGAGGTCGTGGAAGTAGGCCCCGACCCGGACCAGCCGCCCGTTGGCGCCGATCGTGTTGGCCGCGATCTCGGCCATGTTGGCCATCGCCAGCGAGTGTTGCCAGGTGCCCGGCGCGCGGTCGGCGATCTGTTTGAGGAGCGGGTGCGAGAGATCTTCGAGCGCGACCAGCTTGCCGTGCGTGATCTCGCCGACCAGCAGCTGGTAGATCGGGACCATGGGAACCGCGACCACGGTCGCGATCGCCGGACCGATCGCGGCGGCCAGCCACGGCGAGTGCAACGGATCGCCGACCGGCAGCACGTCGCCGGTCGTCAAGTAGACCAGCAGGATGTAGGTCGCGGTCGTGAGGAGCGTGGTGACCGCGCCGGCGATCAGCGCCGACCTCCAGCGATTGCGCGGGCGCTCGGCGACGACCAATCCGGCGGTCGATGCCTGCACCAGCATCAGGATCGCGATCCCGAGATCGAACGGACCGAGCAGGGCGATCAACAACGCCGCGAGTACGCCGGTGGCAAGCCCGACCACGCGATCGAGCACCATGGTCGGAACCATCGACATCACGGCGACCGGCACGACCAGCGCCGACGCGGCGGTCCCGAGCAACATGATCTTCGCCGTGGCGGCGAGCAGCGCCACCGAGACCAAACTGACGATCTGGACGCGCACCAGCCGGCCCAGCGTCGATCGCTGCATGTGGTGCGTGAAGATCGTCCCGAGCACGAGCACGAGCACGAAGAACGCGAGGTACGGCAGGGCCCCGTGCGGCGTGCCGGCGATGATCGCGTCGACCGTGCCGCTGACCTCGCGGGTCGCGATCTCGCCGCGTGCGATCACCACGCCACCACCGGAGACGTGCAGGTTGTCGAGCTCGAGTCCGGTGAAGGCGGGCACGCGCACCGTGATCGGTGCGGGCTGACCGGGTGTCACCGGGCCGACGCCGAAGCTCGCCAGCCAGCGCTCGGCGGTGATCGAAGGGGTCACCAGGATCGCGAACGCGACCGCGAACGCGATGCCGAGCCCCCAGGTCACGCGGCGCCGCCGCGGGATCACCTTGGCGAGCGATCGTCGCGTGCTCTGATCGAGGAACGACGACGAGCTGTTGGCTTCACCATCCACAGGTCACATCGAGATGTCGAACTCGGCACGCGTGCGTTTTCCGCTGACGCTCGGGAACTTCATCCCTCGCAACACGCGGTTCAGGCATGCGTACAGCGTGCCCGATTGTTTGCCGTTGATCTTCACGAACTGCACGCGGCCGCTCGGACCGTCGATGTTGATGTAGATGTTCGCGGATCGCGACCCGGTCGACGCGAGGCAACCGCCGAGCTGACCGCCGTACCGCGAGTAGGTCTGGTAGACGCGCCCCATGTCGAGGCTCTCGCCGCCACCGTCGTCTCCATCGGACATGTCGAGCGACAGGTCCTCCTTGCCGCGAGAGTAGTTGCCGGCGACGCCCCGGCGTCCGTGCGTACGTCGCGCGCGCCGCGGCGGTGCCTTCGGCGCGCTGACCTTGAGCTTGAGCTCGGAGCGCTCGGGACCTTCGACGCCTGCGACTTTCTCGTGCGTGCTCTCGCCCAACAACCCGACGACGAAGTACACGCCGATGCCCAGGCCGATCACGCCGAGCGCGATCACCGCGTAGAGCAGGACGCCGCGCTTCTTGTCGCGGCTCTGGACGGCAACCTCGGCCTGGGCGCGCCGCTGTTCGTCCATCCGCTGCTTGGCGGCATCGACCATCGCGCCGAGGAGCGGATGGGCGTCGACGTCGACGCGCGCCCCGCTGTCCTTGTCCATGATGATGTTGCCCGCGACGATCTCGCCCTTCTCGATCTGCTCGATCACCTCGGCGAGCGAGAACGGGCCGTAGTCGAGGCGTCCCTTCTGGATCAGCCACTTCTCGGTGGTGTCGGCGAGTGCCGCCGCGAGGGCGTGGTCGACCGTCGCGGGAGCGGCGGGAGCCGCGGTGCCTCCGGCGAGGCTGCCGGCCGCGATCTCCGAGGCGAGGGACGGTCGGGCCGGCGCGTGCGCGATCTGATCGAGGGTCTCGCCCGCGTCGATCAACGGCACCGCCGAGGTCATCACGGCACCGCCCTTGGTCAGCGCCTCGGCGACCACTTCGCCGAGCACGTCGACGCGCCCGAACCGTTTGTCGGGATCGCGGTGACACGCGCGACCGACGATGTCGTCGATCTGCGTGTTGAGACCGTCGACCGCGTCGCTCGGGCGGCGCGGATCGTTGCGGTCGAGTCGCACGCCGACCAGGGCCTCGTAGACCAGCGCGCCGACCCCGTAGACGTCGGCCGCGGCGCTCGGCGCACCGCCCGCGAGGATCTCGGGGGCGATCGAATCGTTCGGCGGGATCAACCCGGCGACGACCGCGGCCGCGGTCCCGGGGCCCAGCGCCAGGTCGGTCACGCGTACCCGTCCCGTGCGGTTGACCGCGACCGACTCGTCGGCGAGCGCACCGTGATGGGCGTCGGCGAGCGCGTCGGCGATGCCGGCGATCAGGTTGCCGGTCGCACGCGTGCCGAGCCCGGTGCGCTTCTTCGCGATCATGTCGCGAACCAGCGACCCCTCGACCTCCTCGGTCGCGATCCACAGGATGTCGCCGGTCAGCCCCGCGGCGAGCGTGCGGACCCGGTGCTTGTGCTCGGGCAGAGCGGCGGCCACCCGCGTTCCGGCGATGATGTGATCGCGCACGGCAGCGTTGGCGGCGATCGGTGCGTGGATCACGTAGATCGTTGCCGCACCGGCCGGTCCCTGGGCGTGGTACGCGTCCGCGATCCGGACCCCGAACATCGGCTGTCCGAGTCGGTAGTCACCCAGTACGAATCCAGGGGCGAGGCGCGCCCCGGAGGTCGATGCTTGGGTCCCGACGGTCGTCATCTACTCGCACTCCGGGGCCATCAACGACATCGAGGATAGGTGGGGGTCTCGCCCGCGGTCAATCCATCGGGCAGCCGGCGGCCTTGGCGCGGGCTGTGGCCAATTGATGCCGGAGTGCGCGGAGGTAGGCACATCCCTTCTCGAAATTGCCCGAGGTCAGGAGCAGGGCGTCGCCGTACAGGAACCGGGCTCGGAGCTTCTCGGCCGGACGAAGGGGATGCTTGCGGTCGGCTTCGAGGGCGAGCTGTGCGGCGCCCAGCTGGACGATCGGCTTGTGTGCCGTGTGGGCCGCCTCGGCCTCGTCGAGGTGCGTACGCGCCGGGTTGTTCTTGGAGTGTGTGGGGTGACGGGGTGGGTGATGCGGCTTCGGTCGGGCAGCGTCGGCGGGGTGGGGCGCGTCGGGGATCGTCGCATCGACGACCGGCGGCGCATCGACCGCGGCCGCGACGCTGGCATCGGGTGGAGCGATCTCCGCGCTGGCATCCGGAGTCACCGCCGCGATCGCACTGGCGTCGGCGACCGCGCCCTGCGATCGGCGGGACAGCACGACACCGATCGCCACGCTGATCACGGCGACCACCAGCAGGCCGACGATCGCGAGCACCACGCCGCGGCGCGAACGCGTGGGCAACGCCGGGATCGATTCGGACGGAGCCGGTGCCGGCGTCGCGGTGGCGTCCCCACGCAACACCGAGGCGACGCCAGCCTGGGAAGATCCCGCACCCGGCAAGAGCGTCTCGCCCGACTCGACGACGTCGGCGGACAGCGCGTCGAAGAACGTCGAGGTCGAGAACACCTTCACCTTCGACGTACCCGGCGTGGCGCCGGGCGCGCGCGAGAGCGTGGGCTCGATCTTCGCGAACAGCGCGTCGAGCTCCCTCGCGGTGGCCGGTCGCTTCTCGCGCTGCTTGGCGAGGCACGCCTGCAACAGCTCGTCGAGCTCGGGGTACGACGCGAGCTCGGGGCTGACGTCCGCGAGGTGTGGCGGCGGCGTGCGCACGTGGTGGGTGAGCCACTCGATCGCGCTGCTCGCCTCGAACATCCCGCAGCCCGTCAGCATCGCGAACATCGTCCCCGCCAGCGAGTAGATGTCGCTGCGACCGTCGAGCGGATGCCCGCACGCCTGCTCCGGCGACATGAACTCGGGGGTTCCGAACACGGTGCCGGCCTGGGTCAGCGCGAGCTGCGACTGGATCGATCGCGCCGAGCCTTCCATGAGCTTGGCGACACCGAAGTCGAGCAGCTTCGTGTAGTCGTGGTCGTCGCCGACCTTCATCAGCAAGATGTTCTCGGGCTTGATGTCGCGATGGACGAGCCCCATCGCGTGCGCGGCCGCGAGCGCATCGAGCGCGTGGCGCGCGACGTGGACGGTGCGCGCTGGTGTGAACACGCCGTCGATATCGAGCTCGCGCTGCACGGTGCGGCCGTCGAGGTATTCGAGGACCATGTAGTAGTCGCGCGTCGGCGTGACGCCGTAGTCGAGCACCTTCACCGCGTGCTCCGAGTCGACCTTCATCGTGCTGCGCGCCTCGCGGGCGAACCGCTGCAGCGATTGCTCGTTGTTGGATAGGTGCGGCTTGAGCAGCTTGACCGCGACCTTGCGATCCATCGCGAGATGGGTCGCGCGGAACACCGCTCCCATGCCGCCCTCTCCGAGCACCGCGTCGAGCCGGTACCGTTCGTCGAGCGTGACCCCGACGAGCCCTTCGGCGAAGCTGACCGTCACGGGGAACTAGAAACGCATGCCGTTTTTCACCCGGAACGAAAACCAGTCCCAGGCCAGGTAGGCGGCCCCGGCCAGCCCGATCACGCCGAGCGTCACGGGGGCGCCTGCCACCATCACGCCGACGGAGGCTCCCGCGGTCACCGCGGCCAAGGTCCCCTTGCGCTTGGCGACCACTTTGTTCCGTCGAACCAACGAGCTAGCCACTCTCTGCAGGTTGTATCATGGGGGGTCACCTGTCAAACCGTGTCCGGGGAGACGCGGTCCGTGCGGCACCGGTGACACACCGGGCGCAACCTCCCGAGGATCGACGACAACCGGCGAGGGATCCGCTGGGCTGCAAACTGCAAGAGGTGTCGGGTTGCATGGTAAGAAGGAACCAAGATGTCGTCACGAGGTAGCGGTACGCGAGCGCCTCAACGCGGGGCGGTGTTGCTCGGGATCGCCGGCGGGATGCTGGTGGTCGCCGGCGGATTTGTCGGTGCCTACTTCATCGCCGGTGGATCGCAGAGCGTGGCTTCGGCCGCGACCGATCCCGACAAGCATGCCGAGCAGCCGACCGCCCCCAAGGCCAAGTCGGGGGACGTCAAGCCGCTGCTCTCGCACGAGGTCGCGCTGACGGTCGGCGATGTCACCGTGAAGCGGACCTGGAGCGAGCTCGGCGCCGAGCCCGATCCGGACGAAGGCGGGCGCGTGTTGCGGCTCGATCGCGCCAAGGCGGTCGCGGCGCTGCACGCGATGAAGGGCAAGACCGATCGTTCGCCGATCGACGCGCACCTCGATCTCGAGGCGCGCAAGATCCTCCCCGACACGCCCGGACAGGGCCTCGACGTGTGGGGCTCGGTCGCGCGCCTCGCACAGGCAGTTCGCACCGGTGCGGACAAGGTCGAGCTCTCCACGGTCGCGTTGCCGGCGGCGGTCACCAAGGCATCGCTCGGTATCGAGGACATCTCGCACGTGATGGGTCACTACGAGACGCGATTCCCGGTCAGCGATCGCCTTCGCAACTTCAACCTCAAGCTGGCCGCGAGCAAGCTCGATGGTGTCGTGCTCAAGCCCGGCGTGGAGTGGTCGTTCAACGACACGGTCGGCGAGCGCTCGCAGAAGAATGGCTACAAGATCGCGCACGTCATCAACAAGGGCGAGATGGTCGACGGGCTCGCCGGCGGCACCTGCCAGATCTCGACCACGCTGTTCGGTGCGGCGTTCTGGGCCGGCGTCGACATCGTCAAGACCACGAACCACTCGCGGCCGAGCGCGTACACGCCGCTCGCCTTCGACGCGACGGTCGTGTGGCCGCGCACCGATCTCAAGCTCAAGAACCCGTACGACTTTCCGGTCGTGATCCACTACGTGGTTGCCAACGGTCTGTCCAAGGTCGAGATCCTCGGCAAGAAGCGCCCGTACACGAAGATCGTGTTCACCCGCGAGATCGAGGAAGAGACGCCGTTCGACACCGAGGAGCGCCTCGACGACGAGATGGCCGAGGGCGACGAGATGCACGACCAGGAAGGCTTCCCCGGCTACAAGATCAAGCGCGAGCGTCTGTTCTACAAGGGACGCAAGCTGGTCAAGCGGAACAAGTGGACGCTGACCTACAAGCCGGTGACCGAGTACATCCGCCGCGGCACCAGCACCGATCCCGACGCCAAGCACGCGCCGGAGAACCCGCCGCACCACGGCCTCAGGATTCCGAAGTCGAAGCGCGGAACGATGTCGCAGTAGCGACGCGGGTTCGGAGCGAACGCGAAACGCGCCGACGAGAACGCTCGGTAGGGCCGCTCAGCTGCCGTACGGGTCGGGCGTGTCTTCGGGGCTGGCGCTGGGGGCCGCGGGCATCTGGGCGCCGCCGCAGTTGGCGTTGGCCTTGGCGCCGGACATCGACACGTTCTGCGCCTTGATGGTCAGCTTGGTGTCCGAGCCGAGCTGCACCGCCGAGCCGGCGTGGATCTCGAGGTTCTTGGCGGCCTTGAACTCGGCCTCCTTGGCGAGGATCTGTAGGTCACCCGACGGTGCCTGAAAGCAGACGTCGCCCTCGAGCGCCTCGATCGTGATCTTGTTGGCGTTCGAGTCGAACGTGATCCTGGCCTTGCCCTTGCCGTCCTCGATCACGATCTTGTCTTCCTTGTCGTCGAACGTGACCTTGGACCCCTCGCGCGACTTGATCATGCGGCGCGGGTTGTCGCCGTCGCCGTTGCTTTCGGGCGGCTTGTCCTTGCCTCCCCACAAGGCGCCGACCACGAGGGGGCGATTCATGTCGCCGTGCTCGAACACCACCAGCACCTCGTCGTCGACCTCGGGGATGAAGAACCAGCCGCGGTTCTTGCCGGCACCGACCATCACGATCGGAGCCCAGTGCGTGGTGTCGGCCTCCGACAGGATCGGGATCTTGATCTTCACCCGACCGAGCTTGGTCGGGTCCTTGTTGTCCGTGACCACCGCGATCACCGGCTCGTAGACCTTGCCGGCCTCGAGCTCCGCAGTGTGGATCTGTGCGGCGAACGCGCTGTTGAGGTCGTAGATCGGCCGCACGGCTGCAGGATAATACGGATCGCCCCCCAGCGAGCTTCCCGACTGCACCCGGCGACAACCCAACTGATCCGGGTACCTTCGGGGTGGTGCCCCGGTTCGTCGCCCGTCACGGCTGGCTCGTCGCGATCGCGGTGGCGTACTTCTACGTGTTTCCGTACTTCCCGCGGATCCACAGCGCCAACGAGCTCCCGCGTCTGTACCTGGTCAAGGCGATCGCCGACGACCATACGTTCGAGCTCGATCGCGAGATCGGGCGGTGGACGGCCCTGGAGGGTGGGGGACCGACCGCGGACATCACCCGGGTCGGCGGTCACTCGTACTCGAACAAGGCGCCGGGGTCCTCGATGCTCGCGGTGCCGCCGTACTGGATCGCCCGCCACGTGGTCGGCGAGCCGAGCCTGGCCACGACGATGTGGATCTGTCGCGTGTTCGCCGGCGTGATCCCGATGCTGCTGTTCCTCGCGCTGCTCTACCGGTTCCTCGAACGCTACGCGCCCGATCCGGCGGTCCGGCAGCTCGTATGCGTTGCCTATGGCCTCGGCTCGATGGCGATGACCTACTCGCTGTTGTTCTTCTCGCACCAGCTCGCGGCGATCTGCGTGGCGAGTGCGTGGGTCTTCGGGCTCGAGGCCGCCGAACGAACGCGTGGTCGTGCGTGGTTCGCCGTCGCGGGCGCACTGGCCGGGGCGTCGGCGCTGGTCGACTACCAGGCCGTGTTCGCCGCGGTCCCGGCCGGCATCCACGTGCTCGCGCGGCTGCGCGGATGGCAGCGGCGCGACGTCGCGATCGCGGTCGGGTTGCTGGTCGGCGCGATGGCCATCCCGATCGCGATCCTGCTCGGCTATCACGCGGCGTGTTTTGGTAGTCCGTGGCGCACCGGCTACGGCGCGGTCGCCGGCGAGCAACTCCACGGCACGATCGCGTTCGCCGCCAACCACGAGCACGGCGTGCTCGGTCTCACGACGTTGCGATGGAAGGCGTTCGTGGGCTCGCTGTTCGCGTTCGACAACGGGCTGTTCGCGCTGGCGCCATGGTTCGTCCTCGCGCTGCCGGGGTTCGTGTTGCTCGGTCGCGAGGACGCGCCCGCGGATCCCGTCACCGCCGCCGTGCGGCGGCGCGCGAGGATCGAGCTCGGGATCGGTGCGGCGCTGATCGCGCTCGGCATCGCGATCTATCTCGCCGGCGTGGTTCACATGGGCGAGCGCGTGTTCCATCCCGCGATCGATCTCCCGATCGTGCTCGGTGTCGTCGCGATCGTGCTCGGCGCGTCGCGGGTGGTCCGCGGTCGCGAGCGAGGCAGCGCGGCGGTGGGTGCGGGCGTGCTCGCGATCTACGTCCTGTTCATCTCGGCGCTGGCGTTCTGGCGCGGCGGCTGGTGCGTCGGCCCGCGCTACATCACCGCGATGCTGCCGTTCCTGCTGCCGGCGGTGGCGGCGCTGTTGACGGCGCTGCAGGGGCGGGACCGGCGGTGGTTCGGCGTTGCCGCGGGCACGATCATCGTCGGCGTCGCGATCTACACGCTGAGCTCGATCACGTTTCCGTACTGGCCCGACAGCATCGCGCACCCGTTTCTGGATCTCACGATGCGCCTGTTCGTCCACGGGCTCGTTAGCCCGAACCTCGGCAACGTCGTCGGACTCGGCGGCCTGCTCGCCATCGCGCCGGTGGTGATCGTCGCGTTCGGGATCGTCGGCTACACGATCCACCGTGCCGCCGGCGGACGCGCGCTCGCGATCGCCGCACTGGTCGCGGCCGTGATGTTCGCGCTGTACGCTGCGGTCCCGCACGGCGACCCGCAGGCACGGCGTGACTTCGTGGCCGTTCGCGCATCGTTCGAGCCGCTCGCCGGCGACGTGCTCGCGATCTGCGAGGCTCGCGCGCAGCGCCGTGCCCCGAGCCTGGCGGTCTACCGCGCGTACTTGCCGCGGGCGGTCGTCACGGACGAGGCGAAGCAGCTGGTCGACCCGTTCGCGCACGGCACGCTGGATCCCGCGGCGTTCGCGACGGCGGTCGACGACCTGGCCCGGCGGGTCGACCTCGATCGCTGTCCGACGATCGACTGGCTGCGGAGCGTGATACCACCGTG
Source organism: uncultured delta proteobacterium (assembly GCA_963772655.1). GTDB lineage: Bacteria > Myxococcota_A > Polyangia > Haliangiales > Haliangiaceae > JABFXX01. Next base: position 965,071 of record CAVYYE010000002.1, on the reverse strand, counting down.
ACCGTGATCCGCTGCTTCGCCGTTCTCGCCATCACCGTCCTCGCCATCGCGACCGGAGGCGCATGCAAGTCCGACCGTGACTCGGCGGGTGCGGGCTCGAGCGCGGCCGGATCGGGATCGGGATCGGGATCGGGATCGGGATCGAGCTCGGGCTCGTCGCTCGCGGGCTCCGGGGCCGGCTCGGGCGTGCGGGGCGGCTCGGGCGCGACGCAGGTCACCTCCGAGCTCGACAAGCAGTGCATCGCCGGGAAGATGGAAGCGTGTCGCGTGCTCGGGGTGGCGTACAGCGAAGGCGTCGGCGTGCCCAAGGATCTGCGGCGTGCGGCGGCGTTGTTCGCGCAGGCGTGTAGCGGTGAGCTGTGGTCGGGGTGCAACCACCTCGGGCTCGCTCTCGCGGCGGGGTTCGGCGTGGCGAAGGATCCGGCGCGCGCCGCCGAGGTGTTCGGGAAGGCGTGCGACCACGGTCACGGGGCAGCGTGCAAGAACCTCGGTCTGATGCTGCGCGACGGTCGTGGCATCGCGAAGGATCTGTCGCGGGCCGCGGTCGCGTTCGACAAGGGGTGCCGTGCGGATGCACCGTTCTCGTGCACCAACGCGGGAGACCTCGATCGTCACACGGCGACGACGACCCAAAACGCCACCACGCGCGAGGCCGCGTTCAAGGCGATGCGCGAGCACTACCAGCACGGCTGCAACGCGAAGGATCCGACGAGCTGTCGTCAGCTCGGCGTGGCGTACCTCGAAGGTGTCGGCTTGCCGAAGACCGCGGGGGCCGCCGCGATCTGGCTCGAGCGTGCGTGCAAGGGCGACGATCCGATCGGCTGCCGCCTGCTCGGGATGATGAAGTACGACGGCGTGGGCGTGCCACGCGATCGCGAGGCGGGCGTGCGCGCGCTGAAACATGCGTGCGACCGGAAGGACACGGCGGCCTGCGACGCGCTGAAGCGCACCCAGCAAGCCGGTTCAACGGCGGGCTCGGGTCGTGCCACGAAGTGACGGGAGTGAGGGCCGGGCGAGCGACGTTGCTCACATCTGGGCAGTTGTCCTACATGTGCGCTGAGGGAGCGTAAGTGCGCGAAGCCTGGCCGCTCCCGTGAGCCTCCGACACACCGGGATCACAACTTGTCCACAACTGGCTCCTGGGGTGGCCAGAAACCTTGGGTTCCGCTGGATTAGAGCGCGATCCGTTGTGGAAAACCCCCCCTCCAGACCTCAGTTGTCGACAGGGGTGCCCACAGGTTGACGCGGCGCGTGTCCGGATTACCGGACAGCCTGCAGAATTCTGTGTCCGACGCACGGACTGCGCTGTCCGGTGTACGGACCGATACAAACATCCGACGTACGGATGGCGGACGAAACGTCCGAGCGCCGGACATGAAGCCAGTTTGTCGACGAGGATGTTCGGTCCCGTCACCGTCGTGTCGACGAGCGCGACGACCGTGTCACGCGAGCGAACGGTAGAGCTGCAGGTATTCGACGGCCGACGCCATCCACGACGAGTCGCGCGCCATCGCCGCGTCACGTAGCCGAGCGAATGACGTGCGATCACGGAACAGCGTCACGCCGCGTCCGATCGCGTACGCGAGTGCTTCCGGCGTCGCGTCGTCGAACCGGATCCCGGTTCCGTGACCTGCCGCGAGCTCGGCGTCACCCGGATCGACGACGGTGTCGCGCAGACCACCGACCGCGTGAACGATCGGGATCGATCCGTAGCGCATCGCGTACAGCTGACCGAGCCCGCACGGTTCGAACCGCGATGGCATCAGGAACACATCGGTGCCGGCGTAGATCCGGCGCGCGAAGCCCTGATCGAAACCGATCGTCGCGTGGACGTGCTGGTCGAACGTGTTCGCGAGCCAGCGAAACCGATCCTCGATGTCGGGCTCGCCCGCGCCGAGTACCACCAGGCGCGCACCGATCGCCGCGAGGCTCGGCACGATCTCGGCGATCAGGTCGAGACCCTTCTGATGAGTCATCCGCGCGATCACACCGATCATCGGTTCGTGATCCTCGATCGCGAGGCCGACCTCCGCGGCGAGCGCCGCGCGGCATGCGTCCTTGCCCGCGAGGGCGTTGCGCGAGAACCGCGCCGGCAGCGCGCGATCGGTCGATGGATCCCACGCCACCGGATCGATGCCGTTGACGATGCCGACCAGCCGCTTGATGTCCCAGCGCAAGAACCCGTCGAGCACCTCGCCGCGTTCCGGGGTCAGGATCTCCTGCGCGTAGGTCGGGCTCACCGTGGTGACCACGTCGGCGACCGCGAGCCCACCCTTGAGTAACGACACCTGATCGTAGAACTCGACCTGCTTGGAGTTGAACAGCTCCCACGGGATCCCGAGCTCGTCCATCGCCGACTTCGGGTAGATGCCGCGGTAGGCGAGGTTATGGATCGTCGCGACGATCGCCGACGGCAGCTTGTCGACGCGGGCGAACAGCGCGGCCGGGCCCCCCTGCCAGTCGTGGACGTGGATCACGTCGGGGGCGGCCCCGAACAGCTTCGGGCACGCCGCCACCGCCGCCTTGCCGAGCGCGCCGAACCGGATGTGGTTGTCGCCGAACTCGGCGGGACCACCCGGACCGTACAGACCGCCCGGACGATCGAACAGCACGGGGATATCGATGAACGCGTACCGCACGTGTCCGACGTGCGCGATCCGGAGGTGCGCCGTCAGCGACCAGCTGCCGAGCGTGATCGGGAGATCGATCGGCGGGTCGAGCTCGATCCCGACGTCGTACAGCGCGTGCGCGACACCGTGATACAGCGGCACGCACACGCAGGGGTCGAGGCCGAGGGCGGCCTGCGCGGCGGGCAGACCGGCGACCACGTCGGCGAGTCCGCCCGATTGCGCGAACGGCGCGACCTCGCTCGCGACGTGGAGGACTTTCATGGGGTGGAGGTGGAGGGCGCTACGGGGCTTCGCCGCCGGCGAACTTCTTGAACCGCGGGCCGGTCGCCGACTCGTAGCTGTGCCGGCTCTGCATCGACACCACGAACGTGCCCGGGCGTAGCTGCGCGAGCAGGTCGGGCTCGTTGCCGATCAGCTCGGCGAGATCGTTGGCCAGGATGCATGGCCCCTCCGCCGGCACCACGGTGCCCTTCGGGATCACGACGATGCCGCTGTCGGTGACGAATGGAAACCGCTCGCGATCGTGCGCGAGGTCGTAGCCGATCACCGCGCCGGGTTCGATGTGCACGTTCTTGTCGAGCAGGACCCGGCGAAGCTTGGCCTTGCGGCCGATGTCGCAGCCGCTGAGGACCACCGAGTCGCTGACCTCGGCTCCCGCGTGGATGAAGCAGTCGTACGACAGCATCACGTCGCGGATCGAGGCCGACGAGATGATCGAGCCCTCGCAGATCAGCGAGTCGTCGACCTCCGCGGGGCCGTATTCCTCGCCCGCGCCGGCGCGCACGCACCGCGCGGGTGGGTAGTCGCGCTGGGCGCTGCGGATCCGCCACTGGCGGTTGTAGAGGTCGAGCGCGGGGACGCGCGCGCGGATCTCCATGTTGGCCTGGAAGTAGCTGTCGATCGTCCCGACGTCGCGCCAGTACGGCGCCTGACCCTCCGGCTCGCCCGGAATGTGGTTCTGCGCGAAGTCGTAACAGAACACCCGCGCACCCTCGGCGACCATCCGCGGGATCACGTCGCGGCCGAAGTCGTGGCGCGAGGTCGGCGTGCCGCCGTCGTCGACCAGGACCCGCTCGAGGACCTCGCGGCGGAAGATGTAGTTCCCCATCGAGACCAGCGACCAACCCGGTCGCCCCGGCATCTCGGGTGGGTTCTTTGGCTTCTCGATGAACCCGACGATCCGCTGGCGTTCGTCGATGTCGACGATGCCGAACGCACTCGCCTCCGCCACGGGGACCGGGAACGCGGCCACGGTGAGGTCGGCCTGGTTCTCGTGATGGAACTCGTCCATCTGATCGATCGCCATCTTGTAGACGTGATCTCCGCCGAACACGGCGACGTGCGAGGCGCGCGCGTCGCGAACCAGGTTGAGGTTCTGGTACACGGCATCGGCGGTGCCGCGATACCAGAACTCGCCGAGCCGCATCTGCGCCGGGACCACCTCGATGTACTCGCCGAACCCGCCCAGCCGCCAGTTGCGGTTGAGGTGCTTGATCAGGCTCGACGACATGTACTGCGTGAGTACGTAGATCCTCCGATACCCCGAGTTGACGAAGTTCGAGAGGACGAAGTCGATGATCCGGTAGCGGCCCGCGAACGGGACTCCGGGTTTACTGCGGTGGACGGTGAGGGGACCGAGGCGCGACCCCTTACCACCCGCCATGATCATCACGAGCGTGTCGTGCATCCCGCGCGAGCATCGTAGCAAGCTCCGCGGGGGCGATGATAGTTGGCGGTCAGAGCTTCGCGCAGGCGCGGCCGTAGATCGTGTGAGTCGAGGCGCTCGCGACCGCCTTGCACGTGTAACCGGTGCCGCAGGCGGCCTCACCGGCGCACGCCGCGGTGCACGTCTTGTGGGTGCCGTCGGACACGCACAGGTTGCCGGGGCCGCCGCAGTCCTCGTTCACGCTGCACGCGTTGCCGAAGTTCTCGGTGTGGGCGAACGGCACGATCTTCGGGTTGTCGTCGATCCCGTGCATCCCGTACATCGTGGTGAAGCCCCACGACTCGCTGTCGAGCCGGGTGAGCAGGCTCGACACCGGGACCGGGCGCAGCTGGGCATCGCTGTCCTTGGCGAGCAGCGCGTTCAGGAAGTCCTCGACCGTCACCGGCGTCCCCGCGTTGGAGAACGAGGTGGTCGTGATGATGTCGATGTTCTTGCCGGCCTTGTTCGGGTTCTCCTTGAACGCCGTTCCGATCTGGTAGGTGTCGCAACCGTTGGCGAGCACGACCTGGTAACGGTCGCTCGGCATGTCGATCACGCGGATGTCGTCGTCGTCGAGGTCGCCTTCCTCGGTCTTGCGCCAGTTGGCGAGCGCGAAGCCGTAGAACGGCCCGGAGTGGCCGGAGTACATGACGACGTCGCGGGTCTTGAGCGACTCGCGCGCGGCGTTCTCGAGCACGATGCCGCCGGCGTCGGTGTCGGGGTCGGTCGCGGTCCCCGGCTTACCGAAGAACATCCGTACCTCGACCTGGATGGTCTTGCCGTCCGCGGTCACCGTGCGGGTGAACGGACCGCTGTCGACCTCGAGGTCATCCCAGGTGGCGACCGGCTTTTCGAAGCCCTCGTCGACCAGCCACGAGAAGAACGACTTGCTGTGCTTGAGGTGGTACTCCGAGTGGTAGTCCCAGCCGAAGTAGACGTCGATGTCGAGCTTGCCGTCCTCGGTCAGCCGCGCCAGGTCGAAGAATCCGTCGGTCGACTCCTTCTCCCGCGAGATCGAGAACGTGATGTTCTCCTTCTTGTCGGCGGACACGTTCTTCGGATCCCAGCTCGACCACGGCGCCTTGCGATACCACTCGTCGTTGGTCTCGAGCTGCGCCATCTCGGCGTTGGTCGGCTTGCCGACTTCGAGGTCGAACACCTGCTTGCCGCCCTCGATCCGGATCGGCAGCCTCTGGGTCAGGTTCTTGCCGCCCGCGGCGAGCTGCTTGAACGTGAACTCGTAGGTCAGGCCGTCGGGTTGCTCGCGGATGTCGAGGTCCTGGTACGCGCCGGCCTTCGCCATGCCGCCGAAGCCGCCGAAGTCGGCGTTGGGGTCCTCGTGCTCCTTGTCGACCAGGTACTGGGTGATGAACCACGCGAGCGCGATCTGCTTGTAGCCGATCAGCTTCTCGGCCGCGGCGAGCCGTTCGTCGGCCGGCTTGCCGGCGAGCTCGGGATCGAGCGTGACCGTGGTCTTGCCCTCGAGGATGTATTCGACCGCAGACATGCTGTAGAAGTCGTCGGCCTTTCCGTCGTCGACGAACACGCTGTCCTCGGGGTCACCCGAGTAGCTGTTGGACGAGCATCCCAGCAGCGAACCACCGATCGTCGTGGTGGCCAGTACAGTTGCGGCAAACAAGGCGGTCGGGCGCATGCCGAGAGGTCGAGCAACCGACGTGCCGCCCGACCATGGGGATCCGATCATGTCGGTTCGGGAACATGCGGGCTGCCGCAGCGGCGGCTACTCGAGTTGCCGGCAGGTCAGGTCGGGGACGGCGTCGAGCTCGGCGTGGGGATGAACACGCTACGGCGGTAGAACCGCAGCTCCTCGATCGACTCGCGGATGTCGTCGAGCGCGCGGTGAGTATCGTTCTTGGGCGGGCTCTTGTTGACGATCGCCGGGTACCAGCGGCGCGCGAGCTCCTTGATCGTCGACACGTCGACCATCCGGTAGTGCAGCCGCGCGTCGAGCTTCGGCATGTAGCGGCGGATGAACCGTCGATCCTGATGGATCGAGTTCCCGGCGAGCACCGGTCGATCCTTGGGGCCCGCGTGCTCGTCGATGAACGCGAGGGTCTGTTCCTCGGCCATCGCGTCGGTGATTTCGGAGGTCTTGACGCGCTCGATCAGCCCGGAGCCGCCGTGGTGCGACTTGTTCCACGCGTCCATCGCGTCGAGCACCTCGTCGGCCTGGTGGATCACCAGGTCGGGGCCGGTCGCGATCTCCACGAGGTTGCCGTCGGTGATGATCGTCGCGACCTCGATGATGCGTTCCTTGTCGGGCTCGAGCCCGGTCATCTCCATGTCGAGCCAGACCAGGAGGTCGTTGCCGGCCATGTCGCGACCCTAACCCGGGGACGGTCGCGCCTGGTAACGCTGTCGCCATAACTGCAGTGCCGTGAGGACGATGTCGCAGTGGGTGCGCGTTTTTGGGGGCCAGACATGCGCGAGCCGCGCAAATCCCCGGCATGGCCGATGCTTCGTTTCCGGACATGCGGGCCACGATCTTTGCCGTGCTCCTGGCCGCCTGCGAAGTCGGCGGCCCCATCGTCACCCCCGACGCGTCGAACGAAAACCTCCCACAGCTGGATCGGCTTCCGTCTGACACCCCGTGCGGTGATCGCGCCGTGTGGATGCCGGAGACGACGCTGACCATCCCGCAGGGGAACGGGAACGTGGCGGTCGCCCTCGATGGCGATCTCGCGGTGCTCGGTTTCGGTGGTGACGCGAAGCACGGTCAGCTCGCGGTGTTCCGGCGCGACAAGGGGACGTGGGGCCCCGACGGAACCCTGACCGTGTGGTGGCCCGGGCACGCCTCCGAGAGCGGCGCCGTGCTGGCGGTTTCCGACGACCTGATCGCGGTGGGCGCACCGTCGTGCACGCCGTCGGACGATTCGCATCCGGGCGTGGTCTATCTGTTCGAGCGTCGAGACGCGGGCTGGACCCGCGTCGTGACGCTGCGTGCCCCCGAACCCGCCAAGGGCGATTGCTTCGGCCACGCCGTGGCACTCCAGTACGGTCGCCTCGCCGTGGCGTCCACACTCGCAACCTATGTCTACGACTGCGAGGCAGGCGCTTGCGCCCCGGTCGGGGAGTGGTCCGAGCCCGCCACCTCGCTCGCGCTCGACGGGGAACGGCTGGCCGTGGGATCGCGTGGGAGCTGGCGCGGCGATCTGGGGCGCGTCCGGATCTACGAAGATGGTGGTGCCGAGTGGCGGACGGTCGCGACCTTCGAGGCCAGCGACCCGGTGGACAACCTGTTCGGCAGCGCGGTCGCGTTCGGACCGAACACGCTGGTCATCGGTGCTCCCGCGATGGGGGAGGCCACGCGCCTCGCACCCGGCGCGGTCTACGTGTTCGAGGATCGCCCGCAGGGATGGACGCAGCGGGCTCGGCTCGTCGCGGACACCGGGTCTCTCGGCGACTCGGTCGCGATCGCCGACGACCGGATCGTGGCTGCAACGAACAGCTCGGAGACCTTCGTGTTCCAGCGCTGGTTCGGCGCGTGGAAGCAGGAGGACCGTTGGGGGGACCCGCTCGCGACGACCGTGCCGCACCCGATCGACCGTGTCGCGATGTCCGGCGACACGATCCTCGCGGGCCACCTCACGACCGTGCCGGATCAGCCGTGGAACGTCGAAGGGCAGGTCTACCGGTGCGTGGCGCCACCGGTGTTCTGATCACGCGGCGCGCGTGACGTCGTCGGGTGGAGGTAACCCCCAGCCGGTCTCGTAGCGGAGTGCCTCGCGCGCCGAGCGCGTGGTGGTGCCGTCCCCGATGATGTCGATCGCGTCGAGCGGCACCAGCGCCGGATGGGTGTGTCCGGTCGCGTGTGCGAGGTGCATCAGATCCTTGCGCAGCGTGGTGAGGTAGTTCGCGAGCCGGTGCGACTTGGTCGTCGGATCGAGGCCGCGCATCAGCCACCGGTTCTGCGTCGCGACGCCGGTCGGGCAGTGTCCGGTGTGGCAGCGCTGGGCCTGGATGCATCCGATCGCCATCATCGCCTCGCGACCGACGTTGATCAGGTCGCAGCCCATCGCGAGCGCGAACAGCGCGGCTTCGGGGAACCCGAGCTTGGCCGAGCCGACGAACACCACCTGGTGCTGGAGGTCGCGCTCGGCGAACACCCGGTAGACCTGGGAGAACCCGAGCTTCCACGGCAGTGCAACGTGATCGGAGAACACCAGCGGGGCCGCGCCGGTGCCGCCTTCGCCGCCGTCGATCGTGATGAAGTCGGGGGCGCGCTTCGACGACTCGATCTGGGTCGCGAGCTCGCGCCAGAACCCGAGGTCGCCGACCGCCGACTTGATGCCGACCGGTAGCCCGGTGGCGTCGGCGAGCTTCTCGATGAAGTCGAGCATGCTCGACACGTCGGAGAACGCCGTGTGCCGCGCCGGGCTGATGCAATCGCGGCCCATCGGGATGCCGCGGATGCGAGCGATCTCCGGCGTGATCTTGGCGGCCGGCAACAAGCCGCCGAGCCCGGGCTTGGCTCCCTGCGACAGCTTGATCTCGATCGCGCGGACCTCGGCCGATGCCACGGCCTCGAGACAGCGCTCCATGCTGAACGTGCCGTCCTCGTTGCGCGCGCCGAAGTAGCCGGTCCCGATCTGCCAGACCAGCTCGCCGCCCTTGCGATGATGATCCGAGATCCCACCTTCGCCGGTGTTCTGCAGGGCGCCGCACAGTGCGACGCCGCGGTTGATCGCCTCGACCGCGGCACCCGACAGCGAACCGAAGCTCATCGCCGACGTGTTGACGATCGACGACGGGCGAAACGCGTGCTTGCGGCCGCGCACCGCGCCGAGCACGCGGTGACACGCCAGCGGCCATGCCGGGTCGTGCCCGGGCTCGCCGGCGTGGGGCGTGTGGATCGGGAACGCGCTGTGACGAACGATCACGTAGCCCTCGCGCTCGAGGTCGTTGTCGGTGCCGAATCCGAAGTAGTTGTTCTCCTTCTTCGCCGACGCGTACACCCACCGCCGCTGGTCGCGAGAGAACGGGCGCTCCTCGTCGTTGGCGGTGACGATGTACTGGCGTAGCTCCGGCCCGATCGCCTCGAGCCAGTACCGGAAGTGACCGATGATGGGGAAGTTGCGGATGATCGCGCGGCGCTTCTGCGTGACGTCGTAGATGGTCACCACGACGACGAGCGCACCGAACGCGATCCCGATCCATGCCCACGTGGACATGCGGTGACTCTACTCTGGATTCGCCTTCGCTTTTGCGGGCGCCCAGCGGATCGGGAGACCGCCCGCTCGCGACGTCTACTCGCCCGACCAGTAACGGACCGGGCCGGTGTCCATGTGAACGAACGCGCTCTGCAGGTACTTCCCGACGCCACCGATCTTCTGTGCCTTCGCCCATGCGTGGAGCGCCTCGGTGGTCACCTTCGGGATCTGGAAGTCGACCGCGTTGCCGTGGGTATGCTGGCTGTTGCGCGCGACCTGATGGCCCTTCTTGCGGAGCAGCAGGTTGTACTTGGGATGCCGGAACCCCGACACCACGACCACGCGGTCGGCCTTGAAGTGATCCGCGGCGCTCACCAGGATGTCGATCAGGCGCGGATCCATCTTCCCCGGCATGTTGGTGTAGTGGTCGCGGAGAAACCGCGCGATCGTCGTCTGCGACGGTTTCTCGCCGGGCGCGAGGGCGAGCCACTCGTCGGTCCACGAGTTGTAGAGGTTGATCAGCTTGGCCGGCTTGGTGCCGACCGCGGGCGGCCGCCCGTGGCGCGTCGACTTGGTCGCGCGTTCGCGGTCTTTCTTCGCGACGTACGTCGTGGGGGTCGGGGGGATCGGGATCGGTTGCGCTGCGGCCGGCACGCTCGCGGCGATCGCGATCGCGACGAGCGCGCGAACGATCACGATGGCCGCCGCAGCTTGACCAGCTGGTCCGGCGCCAGCACTTCGTTGAGCGAGCCCGAGCGGAATCCCGCGAGGTCGACGGCGACATAGGCGAAGCCGGCCCGCTTGCCGAGCCGTACGATGTCCTCGCGGAGCTCGACGGCACGTGGCAGCTCGCTCTGCTCGAGCTCGAGGCGCGCGACGGTGTCGTGGAACCGAACGCGCAGCTGGCGGAATCCGAGCGCGCGCAGTCCATCCTCGAGCTCGTCGACGCGGCGCAGCCGGTCGGGGGTGATCTGGGTGCCGTACGGGAACCGCGACGACAGACAGGCGAGCTGGGGCTTGTCCCAGGTCCTCAGTCCGAGGTCGCGCGAGAGTGCGCGGACGTCGGCCTTGGTGAGCTTCGCATCGACCAGCGGCATGCGGGCTCCGCGATCGCGCGCGGCGGCGATGCCGGGACGCACGTCGCCCAGATCGTCGAGGTTGGTACCGAGAGCGATCGCCGCGCCGCCGAGCCGATCGGCGAGCGGTTGTGCGACATCCATCAGCTCGGTCTTGCACATCGCGCAGCGATGGGTCGGGTTGTCGGCGAACCCGGGGACCTCGAGCTCGTGTGATTCGACGACGTGGTGGCGATCGCCGAGTCCGAGCTCGGCCGCGAGGGCCCTGGCGTCCACCACCTCGGAGCGCGCCATCGTCGGGGACACCGCGGTGACGGCGTGGCAGCGCGGGCCGAGCGCGTCGGCGGCCACCTTGAGCAGGAACGCCGAGTCCACGCCACCCGAGAACGCGACGACGATCTGCCCGTAATCGGCGAGCGAGGTACGCAGGGTCTCGAGCTTCGACATCGTCAGATAGCCTACCGCACCCGCACGAGGACGATCGCCCAACGAGCTTCGTCCACGGTTTCGGTGGATAGGACGTCCTGGCCCCACTCGCGGGCGCTGCGCGGGATATTTCGTATGGCCGGCTCGTGGTCGACGATCACCCGCAGCCGGGCGCCGAGCGGAAGCTCCTCCATCGCGAGCTTCGTGCGCACGAACGTGAACGGGCAGATCTCGCCAGTCAGATCGAGGACGCGGTCATCACCAGGTGACGACGCGGTGGGCCGCGGCGATGAGGTCGACGAGCTGGTCATGCGTGATCGGGCCGGGTGGCAACCGAGAGGTACCACGATCGGCGAGTTGCAGCCGGTCGAGATCGACGAGCCAATCCCCGGGGGCGAGCCGCGCGCGCGTGCCACGGCGGACCAGGTGTAGCGTCGGTGCCGCGGCGATCGCGACGCGTCGAGGCTGCGAGCGGGTGGGTGGGGTCGTCGTCGGCGGGGGAGGGGCCGGGACGTCGTCGGTCCACACCTCGATCGCATCGGCCTCGGCCAAGGCCAGGCCCGTCGTGATCCCGGTGGCCTCGACCGGATGGCCGAACGAGCGCAGCGTGGCGGCCGCGCGCTCGGCCAGTGGGGTGTCGAGCGGTGCGTCGACGAAGGTGGTCACGGTCGCGCCGCGCAACGTGAGGCCGAGGGCCGCGCGCAGCGCCTCGGACTGGCGATGCGGATCGGTGGCACGAGCGAGGACGAGGATCTTCACGTCAGGGCCACCACGCGATCGGAGGTCGCGACCACGGCCGCGTGATCGTCCTGGCTGCCGCGGACGATGCCGTCGGCGAGCGCGAGCCCGACGGCGCTGTTCGAGCACGCGGTGATCTCGACGTCGGCGTCGAGGAGCTCGCGGGCGACGTCGGGGTGGTCGGCGAGGGCGGCGCAACCGAGGTCCATCGCGAACATCGCGACCTCGTGACGGGCGCGACGTGCGGCGAGCGCCAGCGCGCGGGCATGTACGAGGTCGGACCGGGTGGCGAGCACGATGCCGAGCTTCACGACGGTGACCCTCCGTCGATCGTCCAGCGCGCGATCTCGACGTGATCGCGGATCGCATCCGACCATCCGAACTGCGCCGCCTCGGTGAGCGCGCCGGCGGTGATCCCGACGACGAGGTGCTGTACGGGATATGCGCGGCTCGGCGGCTCGCCCGGAAACGGCGGTGCCGCACTGTCGCGATCGACCGCCGAGAAGTACGCGCGGCCGTTGGTGTGCGAGTGGTAGACGACGCGCGCGGGCCGGTCGCCGCGGAACGTGTTGGCGAACGCGATCAGCTCCGCGCCCGCGATCACGTAGCCGGTGTCGGCGTCGCGGGCGGGGACGATCGGATGGTCTCCGTCGGGCTGCGCGTTACGGCACTCGACGATCGCGTCGACCGTATCGGCGCCGGTCGAGCCGATCAGATACCCGCAGCACTCCGCGGGGTAGCAGCGGCGCGCGTGCGCGTAGATCCTGCGGCGCAGCGCATCGGGGATCTCGATCGGTGCCTCGGCATCGGACGCGCCCCTGCTCACGACTCGACGATCCGGGTCATGGCGCGCACCGCGGCGAGGCTGCCGGCCCACCACGCGAACGCGTCGGTGTCGGCATCTCCGGGCCACCACGGGGGTGGCTCGGGAAGCTCGAGGTCGACGTCGAGGGCGGTCGGCACCTGTCCGACGACGCGGGCGTCCGGGTTGATGCGTGCGAGCTCGGCGAGCAGGTCGTCGGTCGCGCCCGTCGCGGCGATCGTGCCGACGCCTCCAGCGGCGAGGTAGGTCGCGGCGATCCGTCCGGCAGGTCGCGTGGCGTCGACGTGCACGGTCGCGGTCAGCAGCGCGCGCTGTCCGACGCCGCCGACGTCGGGGAGTAGCACGTGACGTGCGTAGCGCCGGACCTGATCGTCGCGCATGTCAGCCCCCCGCAATCGCCGGGACGATGGCGACCTCGTCGCGCTCGCCGATCGGGGTATCGAGCCCGGCGAGCGAACCGATGTCGTCGGCGCCGACGAAGATCCGGATGAACGGCTTCACGTCACCCGCGTCGTCGAGCACGCGTGCCGCGATCCCGGGGTGACGGCGCTCGAGGTCGGCGATGGCGTCGCGCACGGTGGTGGCGGTGGTGTCGACGTCGGCGTTGCCGCCGGTGAAGCTGCGAAGGGCGCTCGGGACTCGAATGCTCGCCATGACGTTTCTCTCCTACCTCTTGCGCGGTGGCGCATCGTGCGCCGGTCGTCTGCAGACCTTGCATCGGCCGTCCTTGCCGATCACGCCGACGCATGCACCATCGGCGCACAATTGACGATCGGTGACGTGCCCGGGCTGACGCGGGTCGCCCCAGTTGGACACCACGTGACCGCAGACCTTGCACTTGCCGTCGTCACCGATCACGCCGACGCAGTTGCCCTCCGGGCACAGCATGCGTTGCTCCCACTGGTCCACGGTCATGCCCGGACCTCTCGCGTCTGGTCCGGGCGCGCCCCCGCGCAACCGGCGCAGCCCGGCCGCGGGGCAAACCGAACGACCCGTGGATCGGCGCTGACGCGCAGATCGTCGAACACCAGGATCGCGCCGGCCAGCGCGTCGGAGCCCCGGGACAGCGCGATCGCGCACGCCGCGGCGACACCGCCGATCGCTCCGACCACGGGACCGAGCACGCCGGCGTCGGCGCAGCTCGGAGCGTCGGTCGCGGGATCCTCGAACAGACACCGGTAGCACGCCGCGCCGGGCGCGCCGATCATCACGTTGCCGCCATAACGGAGGGCCGAGGCGATCACGTACGGCCGATGGTGCGCGACGGCCCAGTCCGCGACGGCGAACTTGGTGACGGGGTCGTCGCTGCCGTCGACGATCAGCTCGGACGCACGGGCGAGCTCGGCGCGGGGAGAATGGTCATCGTCGTCGAACGGTCGCCACCGTTGTTCGACGCCGCGTGCGGTGTTGCCGCGCGCGGTAATCGTCTCGGCCAGGCACGTCGCCTTCGGGCGGCCGATGTCGGCGGTCGCGAACTGGACCTGGCGGTGGAGGTTGGAGAGCTCGACGACGTCCGGATCGAAGATCGTGAGGTCGAGGCCGGCCTCGCCGAGGGCGAGGGCGATGGGTCCGCCCAGTCCGCCGGCGCCGACGAGCGTGACCCGGGTCGTCACGCAGCGCGCTCGATCGCGGTCACGCGGCAGCCTTTCCGCAGACCTTGCATTTGCCGTCGTCGCCGATCACGCCGACGCAGGCCCCGTCGACGCACAGCGAGCGCCGATCGTCGTCGTCACCGCTGTCGCTCTCGTCGTCGTCGTCGGCACCGCTATCGCTCTCGTCGTCGTCGTCTTCGTCTTCGCCTCTTTTCTTCTTTCTTCTTCTTTCGTCGTCGCTGTCGCTCTCGTCGTCGTCGTTGTCGTCGTCGTCGTCGTCGAAGTCGTCGTCCCCCGCGTAGACCTCGTCGCGGTCGTCGTCTTCCTCGTCGTCGTCGATGCCCTCGTCCTCGTCCTCGTCGTCGTGGTCGCCGTCGCCGCCATCGTCGACCTCGCTCCGGGTTACCAAGGCGTCGTCGTCGTCATCGGCGTGCGTCATCGGCGTCGTCATCGGCGTCGTCGGGGGCGTCCTCGCCGGGCTTGCCGCACACCTTGCAGTTACCGTCGTCGCCGATCACGCCGACGCACGCGCCGTCGGGGCACAGCTGCCGTGCCGTCCACTCCTTCGCCGGCTTCTTCTTCTTCGCGGGCTTGGTCCGGACGGGCTTTCGTCGCGCTCGTCGGCATCGTTGTCGCGGTCATCGTCGTCGACGTCGTCGGGATCGTCGTCCTCGGACTTCGAGCTCACGCGGCCGGGTTTGCGTGGATCCCCCAGTCGGGGATGACCCGCCCGCAGACCTTGCAGGTGCCGTCGAGGCCGATCACGCCGATGCAGCCGCCGTCCGGACACAACATCCGCTGATCCCACTTGTCGACGCTCACGAGAGACCTCCGAGTACCTGGAACAGATCCGCGGCGAGGTAGAACGTGAGGTCGACGTCGCCGAGGCGGATGATCTCGCGCGAGTGGACCTCGCGCTCCTTGCGCGGTTCGAGGGCCTCCCCGCGGAGCCAGCTGCCGTTCTTGCTGCCGGCGTCTGCCACCACCCAACGTGTGCCGTGGCGTCGGACGTAGGCGTGCAGTCGCGAGATCGAGTGGTCGGGAATCGCGACATCGTTGTTGGACGTACGGCCGATCGTGATGCGGTCGCCGTGCGCGGCACCGGCGCGCTTGAGGAGTGGGTGGATCTCCATGTCGATGTCGGTGATCGAGAAGCTGCCGATCGGCAGGGTCTCGTCGATGCTGCCGTCGCTATAGGCCGGGTCGTTACTCTCGGCTTCCCCCCGGAGCCGGACCAGGGCGGCAGGTGCAGCGGCTGCGAGGAACTCGTCGCGCCCCAGCTTGATGAGCTGGCGGTAGTGGTCGGCAGCGTCCATCGGCGCCCTCGGTATACACGGGATTTCGGTCGCGGGAAGCCCGCGCCACGCGAGACTGGGGGCGGTCTCCACGGCCGGAACCTAGGTTTGACAGTCTCGACGGGAACGAATAAACATCCCGCCTATGTACGATACGTCGGATATCCGCAAGGGCCTCAAGGTGCTGATGGACGGGAACCCGTACACCGTCGTCGAGTTCCAGTTCGTGAAGCCCGGGAAGGGTGCCGCATTCACCCGGACCAAGTTCAAGAACTTGCTGACGGGTGCGGTGGTCGAGCGGAACATCCGATCGGGTGAGAAGCTCGAGCCGGCGAACGTCGACCAGCGAGACATGCAGTTCCTCTACAAGGAGGGCAACGATCTCGTGTTCATGGATCAGACGAACTACGAACAGGTCACGGTCAGCTCCGACCTGATCGGCTCCTCGGTCGATCTGATGAAGGACAACCTGCCGGTCACGGTGCTGTTCTTCAACGAGCGCCCGGTCGACGTGTCGTTGCCGACGTTCGTGTTCCTCGAGGTCACCGCCTCGGAGCCCGGCGTCAAGGGCGACACCAGCGGCAACGTGACCAAGCCGGCCACCGTCGAGACCGGTGCCGAGGTCCAGGTGCCGCTGTTCATCCGCGTCGGCGATACGATCAAGATCGACACGCGCACGCACGACTACGTCGAGCGCGTCAACAAGTCGTAGGCCCGCGTGATTCGCGGCCGCGTGCTCGCGCTCGCCGACGGCATGGCGGTGATCCGCGGCGAGCGAGAAGACGTCCGGATCCCGGCGGTGCCGAGCTGGCGACCCGGCGATCTGATCGCGGGCGAGACCCCGGATCGCGTGCGCCGGTATGTGGGGCCGCCCTATCCGGAACCGGGGACGGAGGTGGCGCGCCTACCGCGCCGCCGGATGCGAGCGCTTCGCGATCGGGCGCGTGCGCTTGCGACGCTGCGCGCGGTGTTCGCGGAGCGTGACTTCACGGAGGTCGAGACCCCGTTGCTGGTGCCGTCCCCGGGTCTCGAGATCCACCTCGACGCGATCGCGGCGGAGGGCGGCTACCTGATCACCTCGCCCGAGTACCAGATGAAGCGCCTCCTGGCTGCGGGGTTCGAGCGGATCTTCCAGGTCTGCAAGTGCTTCCGCGGCAACGAGCGCGGCCCGCACCACGCGTCGGAGTTCACCATGATCGAGTGGTATCGCGCCTACGCGGACCTCGACGCGATCATCGACGACACCGAGCAGCTCGTCGCGCGGGTGGTGCAGGCGATCGCCGGCGACACTCGGGTCGCGTTCGGCGAGCGCACGATCGACGTCGACCCGCCGTGGCCGCGCCTGACGGTGCGCGAGGCGATGGCCCGCTGGGCGAGTGTCGACGTCGCCGGCGACGAGCCGGCGGGAGACCTCGTCGCACGGGTTCGAGCCGCGGGGATCGAAGTCGCCGACGACACCGCGTGGGACGACGCGTTCTTCGCCGCGTTCCTCGCCCGGGTCGAACCGGAGATCGCGGCGCTGGAGCGACCGCTGATCCTGCACGACTGGCCCGCACCGCTCGCCGCGCTCGCGCGCCGCAAGCCCGGCGAGCCGGCGACCGCGCTGCGGTTCGAGGCGTACGCCGGGGGGCTCGAGCTCGCCAACGCGTTCGACGAGCTCACCGATGCGGTCGAGCAGCGCGCGCGGTTCGAGGACGATCTGCGGATCCGCCGCGCGCGGGAAAGGGCGACCTATCCGATCGACGAGAAGTTGCTCGCCGCGCTCGCCGAGGGGTTGCCGCCGTCGGCGGGCATCGCGCTCGGCTTCGACCGGCTGGTCATGCTCGCGACCGGGGCGACGGCGATCGACGACGTGCTGACGTTCTCCGCGTCCGAGCTGTGATCAGCGCGCCTTGCTGACCAGTTCGGCGTTGCGCTCGGCGACCTCGGAGGCGAGCCGGAAGTTTGTCGTGCGGATCGAGCACATCCCGTGGGCGGCCACGATGATCTCGAGTCCGGTGTGGTGACCACCGTGCGCCATCGCGCGGCGCTTGGCGCGCGCGCTCAGCACGACGCCGACGACCAGCGCGAGGGCGAGCACGCCGAGCAGCGCGAGCCCCCACATCTGTTTCATGGCGGCCCACAGGGCGAGACCGATGCCGACGCAGAATCCGGCGCCGAGCATCTGCGCGCGTGACGTGCTGCTCGCCACGTGAGTCTCGCAGTCCTTGCACACCGGGATGTCGAGGGCGACCGCGCGGTTCCGGCTCATGCTGGGATCGAACGGGCGCCGAAGGGTGGTCTCCGCGTCACAGCACACGCAGCGCGTACCGAGCTCGGGTGCCGGATACCGACCTTCTCCCCCGAACGCACCGGTCGCGAAGTTCCGAGCGTGAGAGAACTCCTCGGTCTTGAGAATGACGACGTACCACGACCCCAGCGGCTTCCGTTCCAACGCCATGGGGCGAGTGTACGCGAGCTAGGGTGGGGGGCGGCGGCGGGAGGCTCGTCGCGCGGCGCCCGGCGGCGCGACCGTTTGAGCAACGGCTTGAGGAACTGGCCGGTGTAGCTGTGCGGTTCCGCCGCGACCTGCTCGGGCGTGCCCACCGCGATCACCTCGCCGCCGGCGGCACCGCCCTCGGGGCCGAGGTCGATGATCCAGTCCGCGCTCTTGATGACGTCGAGGTTGTGCTCGATCACCAGCACGGTGTTGCCGGCGTCGACCAGGCGCTGCAGCACCTCGAGCAGCTTCTTGACGTCGCCGAAGTGGAGGCCGGTGGTCGGCTCGTCGAGCAGGTACAGCGTGCGCCCGGTCTGCACGCGGGCGAGCTCGCGGGCGAGCTTGACGCGCTGGGCCTCGCCACCCGAGAGCGTGGTCGCCGACTGTCCGAGCGCGAGGTAGCCGAGCCCGACATCGACCATCGTCTTCATGATCCGGCCGAGCTTGCGATGGTGCTTGAACATCTCGTAGGCCTCCTCGACCGGCGTGTCGAGGATCTCGGCGATGTTCTTGTCCTTGTAGGTCACGCGCAGCGTGGCGTCGTTGTAGCGCTTGCCCTTGCACACCTCGCAGGTGACGAACACGTTGGGCAAGAAGTGCATCTCGACCTCGCGCACGCCGGCGCCCTCGCACGCCTCGCACCGCCCACCGCCTTGCTTGGCCGACACGTTGAACGAGAACCGGCCCTGGGCGTAGCCGTAGGTCCTGCGCCTGCGGGACCTGGCTGTAGAGCTCGCGGATCTGATCGAACGCCTTGGTGTAGGTCGCCGCGTTGGAGCGTGGCGTGCGCCCGATCGGCTGCTGGTCGATCACGATGCACTTGTCGATCTGACCGAGGCCGGTCAGCGTGTCGTACGCGCCGACCCGGTTGAGCGAGCGGTGCAGCATCCGGCTCAGCGCCGGGAACAGCGTGCCGTTGATCAGGGATGACTTGCCCGCGCCCGAGACTCCCGTGACCGCCACCATCACGCCGAGCGGGATCTCGACCGAGACGTTGCGGAGGTTGTGCTCGCGCGCACCCGTCAGCTTGACCCAGCTCGACGCCTCCCGGCGCGTGGCCGGCACCTCGATGCGCTCGATGCCGGCGAGGAACCGACCGGTGGTCGACACGTCGGCCGCCTTGCGGATGTCGTCCGGCGTGCCCTCGGCGACCACGTGGCCACCGTGGCGACCGGCACCCGGACCGAAGTCGACGACCCAGTCGGCCGCCTCGATCGTGGCCTCGTCGTGCTCGACGACGAGCACGGTGTTTCCGAGGTCGCGCAGCCGGTGCAGCGTCTTGATCAGGCGCTCGTTGTCGCGCTGGTGGAGCCCGATCGAGGGCTCGTCGAGCACGTACAGCACGCCGGAGAGCTCGCTGCCGAGCTGGGACGCGAGCCGGATCCGCTGGGCCTCTCCGCCGCTGAGCGTGGCAGCGGATCGATGCAGCGTCAGGTAGTCGAGCCCGACGTCGAGCAGGAACGTCAGCCGGTTCCGGATCTCCTTGAGGACCTCACCGGCGATCAACGCCCGCGAGCCAGTCAGCTTCATGCCGGTGATGAACTCGAATGCCTGTCCGACCGTCATGTCGGTGACCTCGACGATCGCGCGTTCCGAGACCAACACCGCGCGCGACTCCGGGCGCAGGCGCGTGCCTTCGCACACCGCGCATGGGATCGCGTTGAAGAACTGCTCGTAGTGCGCGCGGGTGCGCTCCGACGACGACTCGCGATGGCGGCGCTCGAGCTGGGCGAGGATGCCCTCGAACCGCATCGCCCACTCGCCGGTCGAGTGCCGGCCCTCCCAGCTCACGCTGACGCGCTTGTCACCCGTGCCGTAGAGCAGCACGTCGCGCTGCTTCTGGGACAGCTTGTTCCACGGCTTGTCGAGGTCGATCTTGAACGCCTTGGCGAGCGCCTTGACGATGTTCGAGGTCCACCCCGATTCCTTCGCGATCGAATCGCCCCACACCGCGACCCCGCCATCGCGGATCGAGCGCGTCGGATCCGGAATCACGAGATCCGGATCGGCGGCCATCCGCTCGCCGAGGCCGTTGCACTCGACGCACATCCCGAGCGGCGAGTTGAACGAGAACGACTGCGGCGATAGCTCGGGGAATCCGATGCCGCACTTCGGGCACGCGTTGGACTCGGAGTACACGCGCGGGACCTTCTCGCCGGCGACCTCGACGATCAGCTTGCCCTTACCCTCGCGCAGCGCGGTCTCCACCGAGTCGGTCAGGCGGCCACGGTCCTTGGAGTTGATCACCACGCGATCGACCACCAGCTCGATCGAGTGCTTCTTCTTCTTCTCGAGGGAGCCGACGTCCTCGAGCCGCACGATCATGCCGTCGATCCGAACGCGCACGAACCCGGCCTTGCGCAGCTCGCCGAACAGCTCGCGGAACTCCCCCTTGCGGTTCTCGGCCTTGGGCGCGATCACCGTGACCTGGGTCTTGTCGGGGAGCTCGGCGAGCTCGTCGACGACCTCGCCCGCGGTGCGCGCACCGACCGGACCGCCACACTGGTGGCAGCGCTGTTCGCCGGCGCGCGCGTAGAGCACGCGGAGGTAGTCGTAGATCTCGGTGATGGTGCCGACCGTCGAGCGCGGATTGCTCGACGCGCTCTTCTGCTGGATCGCGATCGTCGGCGACAGCCCGCGGATCCGTTCGTACTTCGGCTTCTCCATCTGACCGAGAAACTGCCGGGCGTACGCGGACAGCGACTCGACGTAGCGGCGCTGGCCCTCGGCGTACAGCGTGTCGAACGCGAGGCTCGACTTGCCCGAACCCGACGGCCCGGTGATCACGACCAGGCGGTGCTTGGGAAGCTCGAGCTGATCGACCTGTAGGTTGTGCTCGTGCGCGCCCTCGACCACGATCCGGTCGGGTTCGCGCGGTATGCCGGATTCTCGGGAAACTCGGGACCGGGCACGGCGCGGCATCGGACGGGTACCCTACGGAGCGGATGTTCAGGTGTCAAGGCGCCATGGTCGACACCGTCGAGAGACGCCCGCTCGTACGATGCCGGCATGAAGCTGCCGGTTGTTCTCGCGACCGTCGTACTCGCGATCGCGGGTGTCGCTATCACCTCGACCCCTGCCCGCGCCGAGATCCATCAGGTGACCGTGGTCTACAAGCAGGGCGGCAAGCAGTTCGAGGGCTACTTGGCCTACGACGACGCGATGCGCGGCAAGCGCCCGGGCGTGGTGATCGTGCACCAGTGGATGGGGCTTGGCGACTACGAGAAGCAGCGCGCCGTGATGCTCGCGAAGCTGGGCTACGTCGCGTTCGCCGCCGACATCTACGGCAAGGGCGTGCGTCCGACGTCGCGAGACCAGGCGGCGAAGCAGGCGGGGAAGTACAAGCGCGATCGCAAGCTCCTCCGCGCGCGGGTGCTCCGGGCCGTGAAGGAGCTGCGTCGCAACCGGCACGTCGATCGCGCGCGCATCGCGGCGATCGGATACTGCTTCGGCGGTACGGCGGTGCTCGAGCTCGCGCGGAGCGGTGCCGACGTGCGCGGCGTGGTCAGCTTCCATGGTGGCCTCGACTCGCCGACGCCCGCCGATGGCAAGCGGATCCAGGCCAAGGTCCTGGTGCTTCACGGTGCGGCGGATCCGCATCAGAAGCCGGCCGATGTCGCCGCGTTCGAGAAGGAGCTCGCAGACGCCAAGGTCGACTGGCAGATGGTGAGCTACGGCAACGCGGTGCACTGCTTCACGGAGCGCGACGCCGGGACCGATGCTTCGACCGGCTGCGCGTACGACGCGCATGCCGACGCTCGGTCGTGGACCGCGATGCGCGCGTTCTTCGACGAGATCTTCCGATAGGATCAGCGCTTCGCGTGCTGGAACGCCTTCGCGTACGTGCCGTAGCCCTGCTTGGCGAGCTGCGAGACCGGAACGAACCGCAGTGACGCCGAGTTGATGCAGTAGCGCAGGCCGGTCGGCTTGGGGCCATCGCCGAACACGTGGCCGAGGTGCGCGTCGCCGATCTTCGAGCGGACCTCCGTGCGCTTCATGCCGTGCGAGCGATTGACCTTCTCGACCACCGCGGTCTTGTCGATCGGCTGGTAGAAGCTCGGCCACCCGGTACCGGAGTCGAACTTGTTCAGCGAGCTGAACAGCGGCTGGCCGGTGGTGATGTCGACGTAGATGCCGGCGTCGTGGTTGTTCCAGTACGTGTTCGCGTACGGCCGCTCGGTCCCGTCGTTCTGCGTGACCTCGAACTGCAGGGGCGTGAGCTCCTTCTCGAGGACCGCGCGGCTCGGCTTGTGGGTCCGGATCTCGTGCGTCGGGTGACCCGGATCGGCGGACACGCTGGAGGCACCGCCCGCCGTGCAGGCCGCGAGCACCACGGCAAACACACCGGCGATCTTCCGAGACTTCGAGATCATCATCGCGTTCATGTACGAGCCTACGACCTCGTCGGCTCGAGGTTACGCGACGATTCCATCGAGGATCGCGAGACCCCGCGATCCTCGAC
Organism: uncultured delta proteobacterium; assembly: GCA_963772655.1. Taxonomy (GTDB): domain Bacteria; phylum Myxococcota_A; class Polyangia; order Haliangiales; family Haliangiaceae; genus JABFXX01. The sequence continues at coordinate 942,674 of CAVYYE010000002.1, read as the reverse complement.
GGTTACGCCACCCGGGCGTTGGCCCGGGAGTGCGCGCGGTCAGGCGCGCGAGCGCTCGACCGTGACGCCCCTGACGTCGGCGAAGCCGTGGGCCGGCGCCGCGGTCAGGCGCGCGAGCGCTCGACCGTGACGTCGGCGTCGTCGCGCTTGGTGCCGTTGACGCCGGCGATGATGTCGTCGGCCAGGTCCTCCGGGACGCGCACGTGGGCGTGCGAGTCGCGCAGGCTGACCGATCCGATCCGCGCCTTGTCACCGCCGACCGGTCCCGCGAGCAGCTCGCGGAGGTCGTCGGCCGACACGCCGTGCTTCTTGCCGAGGCTGACGAACAGACGGGCCTGCGCGTCGGACGTCGCGGCGGCCGCGGGGGCCGGCGTCTCCTCCGTGTCCCGCTTGCCGCGTCCGCGGCGCGACTTGGTCGCCTTCTCGGTCTTGTCGGCCTTGGTCGCCTTGTCGGCCTTGTCGGCCTTGTCGGCCTTGGTCGACTTCTCGGTCTTGTCGGTCTTGGTGGCCTTGTCGGCCTTGTCGGCCTTGTCGCTTTCGCCTTGCTCGAGCGCGACGACTTGCTGCGACGACCACGGCGCTCCTCGGGCTCGGCCTCGGTCTCCGCGTCCGCCTCGGGCGCCGGGCGGGTCGACTTCTCCTCGGCCCAGGTCTCCCAGAACTCGCGCGTCTCGGTACCACCCTTGGCCTTGTCCGACTTCTCGGCCTTGTCGGCCTTCTTGTCGGAACCCTTGTCGGCCCGATCGGCGCGATCGAGGGCGGCTCGTGCCACCTCTTCGACCTTGGTGGCCGACTCGGCCGGTGCGGCCTCGGCGTCGGACACCGCGGCGGTCTCGAGGCTCGGGTCGTATGCGGTGTCGCGACCACGACGACGACGGCCACGTCCGCCGCGCTCGCCACGCTCGCCACGCTCGCCACGCTCGCCGCGCTCGCCACGCTCGCCGCGCTCGGTCCGCTCGGTGGCTGCGGCCTCGCTCGCCTCGACAGTCACCGGCTCCGTGGAGCCGGCGTCGATCACCTCGGGGGCATCGATCGAGGCCATGTCGACGGCGATCTCTCCCGACATCCGGTCGCGATCGCGATCCCGCCGCTCGCCACGGTCGCGGTCGCGACGACCCCGACGCTCTCCGTCGCGGTCGCGGTCGCGGTCGCGGTCGAACCGGCGCTCGCCACGCTCGCGATCCCCGCCTCCACGCTCTCCGCGTTCTCCACGTTCTTCGCGGTCGCGCCACGACCGCCGCGGGCGATCGCGATTGCGCTCTCCGCGTTCGGGACGTTCGGCCCGCTCGGGACGTTCGGCCCGCTCGGGACGTTCGGCCCGCTCGGGACGCTCGGCTCGCTCGGGACGCTCGCCACGCTCGAACCGCTCGGTGCGATCCGGATCGCGCTCGCGGTCGCGGTCGCGCCAGCGCGGACGCTCGCCACGCTCGCCACGCTCGCCACGCTCGCCGCGGTCCTCGCGATCGAACCGGCGCTCGCCACGTTCGGAACGCTCGCCGCGCTCGCCACCTCCCATCGCGCTCGCGCTCGGGGCGCTCGCGCTTGGGACGGCTTCGGGTCGACAGCTTGTCGAGCTTCTCGGCGACCAGCTTGGCGAGCACGCGCTTGCCGTTCGCGGTGGCCAGCAGCTTCTCGAAGATCTGGCGCTCGAGCTCGCTCGGCGTGCCGCTGACGCCACGGATCAGGATCTGGACCGGGTCGGGCGGCTGCGGCGTGCCGACGGGCGGCAGCGGGTGCTTGAGCTTGCCCTCGAAGATGTCGTCCTTCGGCAGCATCCGCTCCTCGGGCTTGATGCCGAACTGGAGCCGGATGTAGCGGAAGTTTCCGAGCTCGCGCGGGCCGACCATCGACAGGGCGGTGCCCTTCTTGCCGGCGCGGCCGGTGCGACCGGTGCGGTGGACGTAGACCTCGGGCGACTCGGGCACCGAGAAGTTGATGACGTGCGACAGATCGGAGATGTCGATGCCGCGCGCGGCGACATCGGTGGCGCAGAGGAACCGGAGGTCCTTCTTCTTCATCCGCCCCATCACGCGCTCGCGATCCGCTTGCGACAGATCGCTCGACAGCGGCTCGGCATCGAGCCCCTGGCGCTGCAGGAACTTGGCGACCATCGTCGTCTCGTCCCGCATGTTGCAGAAGATGATCGCGCTCTCGGGCTCCTCGGCGAAGATGATCTTGAGGAGGTCGCGGCTACGCGCGATGCCGCTGACGATGTAGTAGGCGTGGTGGATCTCGGCGACCGAGACCGAGTCGCGCGACAGCGACAGGTTCTCCGGAGCCGTCATGTGGCGCCGCGCGTAGCGGCTGACCTCGTCGGGCATCGTCGCGGAGAACAGCAGGGTCTGCTTCTTCTCCGGGAGGTGCGAGACCACGCGCTCGATGTCCTCGAGGAAACCCATCGACAGCATCTCGTCGCACTCGTCGAGAATGAACGTCGAGATCGTCTTGCAGTCGAGCGTGCGACGCTTGATGTGATCGATCACGCGACCGGGCGTGCCGACGATGATGTGGACGCCGTCCTTGAGGGCGCTGATCTGCTTGCCGATCGGCGCGCCGCCGTAGATCGGCTCGACCAGGATGCCGCGGTGCTTGCCGAGTTGCTTGATCTCTCGCGCGACCTGCAGCGCGAGCTCGCGGGTCGGAGCCAGCACGAGCGCCTGCGGCGCGCGGTGGGTGGGGACGATCCGGTTGATGATCGGCAACCCGAACGCGGTGGTCTTGCCGGTGCCGGTACGTGCCTGGACCGTCAGGTCCTTGCCCTCGGTGACCGGCCCGAACACGGCAGACTGCACCGGCGTGGGCGAGAAGTAGCCCATGTCGGCGAGCGCCATCTTGACGTCGGGGTGGAGGTCGAGATCGTCGAAGCTCGGCGGCTTCGGCTCGGCCGCCTCGGCTTCGGCAGCTTCGGCACCCTCGGCGCCTTCGGCGGCCGCGGCGGGCGTCTCGTCGGTGGAAGCGGTGGCGGACTGCTCAGGAGAGATCGCCGCGGCGATCGCGGGGTCGGCCGCGGTCGTCTCTTGCGGCGTCGTATCGTTCGTCATTGGAAAGAACCTTGATCGGTGAGAGTGGGCCGAAGTCATCTGGTCGGCGCACCAGTCGGCGACGAGCACGGCGGAGATTCACAGGGAGAAGGCGACGTCGCCCCTCGCTGCTCCGCTCGGAGTCACCGATGCAAAGCGCGGCTCGCGGACCGGTTTCGTCCTCGCGAGCGTTTGCCTTGCTGTCGAACATCATCACGTTGCTAGACCTGTAAGAGTGGCCGCACCTTAGTCGGCGACTCCCATCCGGTCAAGCCGGGTCTTCACGCGTGGCGAAGGCTCGACGGGGCAGGGAGATGGGCTCAGCGAGGCAGCGTCAGCCGGGCCACGCCGTCGACATCGGACACCCCGCGCCCGAGCTGGAAGGCAGGTACCGGGCACGTGGCGGGCGGGTTCTGGAGCTGCGAGCAGAACTGGGCGTACAGCACCGGATCCGAGATCCGGAACAGCTTGAGCTCGGCCCCCTCGATGCGATCGCCGAACGAATCGACGATGTTGCCGTGGATGTGGGCGGCGTCGGGCAGGGTGGTGTCGCCGAGCGAGAGCTGGGACAGCGTCGTGTCGCGAGGAATCTCGACCTCGGACAGCGCCCACGCCGGCGCGTCGCTGCCGGTCGCCGGGGCGAGCTCGAGGTCGTAGAATCCCCAGGTATCGACGTCGCCGTCGTCGAGGAACGGATCGACGAACAGGACGAACTCGCCGGTGTCGAGCGTGACCGTCGAGGCGGCCGGCACGCCGGTGATGAAGGCTTGCGGGGCGGCCGCGAGGCTCCACGTGAACCTGAGCGACGGATGCGCGGTGACCTGCACGCCCGCGAGCGGTTCCCCGGTGGCGTCGCGCACCGTTCCGGTGATCGCGAGGCGCGCGGGCAGCTTGAGCGTGGTCGAACCCGGGAAGTCGAGCTCGTGCTGGAACATCACGCCGACGTTGGCGTTGCCGGGCGGCACGGCCGACACCGTGTAGTTGCCCTCGAAGTCGCCGGTCGGCAGTTCGAGCTTCACGGTTCCGCTGGAATCGGTATCGCCCTCGGCGGAGAACGTGGCGGTGACGCTGGTCGGCGGCACGGCGATCGAGCCGGTGACGGTGACGTGGGTGCCGATCACGCCGGCGACCTGGCCGCCGGGGTTGGTGCCCTGGACCAGGATCCGTGCCTCGGAGGGCCCGCTGCCGAGATCCGGTGCCACGAGCTTGTGGCTGCCGGCGATCGCGGCCTGGGCGATCGAGAGGTGCAAGGTCGGCTGCAGGACGGGACCGAACGGTTGCGCGACCAGCTCGACCGAGCCGATCACGCCCTCGGAGAGCTTGAGCTCGAACGTGTTGCCGCTGGTCTGGGTGATGAACTGGACCGTCGACACCTCGGCGAGTGCGGTTCCCGGCTCCCAGCGTCCGAGCGCGACGATCCGGTAGTTGGTGACCGGGTTATCGTGGATGTCGACGATCGAGCCACTGATCGTGGGCAGTGGCGTGGTGCCGCCGAGGTCGATCGCCTTGCCCGTGAGGTTGTTGTCGAGCGCGAGCTGGGTGTGGAGCGGCGGCACCAGCTCGGCGAGCGAGCGCGCCCCGGTGCTCGGGGTGTCGCGGCCGCCCGGCACGATCGTGATCGTGTACGGCGCCTCGCCGGCCTCGACGGGTGGCACCTCGATCTCGAACGCGCCGGTCGCGGAGTCGCTCGTGAACACCTGGCGGAACGTCGGGCCTCCGACGAACTTCGATGGCCGGGTGGCGACGATCGAGGCGCCGAGGGCGGTCTCGGAGCACTCGTTGGGGCACACCACCTGGCCCGAGAAGCTGACCGGGGCGGCGAGCGCGAGGTCGCCGAACAGGCCGTCGGCCGGTAGCGACTCGAGCGTGAATTCGTGCGCGACGGCGTCGTGCTTGCGTTCGCTCGGCGGCGTCAGGAGGGCCGCGAACGGCCCGGGTGGCGGGTTGCCATAGCACACGCCCTCGTCGCAGACCTCGCCGTGCGCGGTATCGCAGTCGGCGGTGACCTGGCACTCGACGGTCGGCGAGTCGGGAACCGAGAGGCACCCGATCGCCGTGGTCGCGAGGATCGCGGCGACCCGCTTCACTGCGCGGGCTCCCGGCACTCGAGGAAGTAGAACCGGCCGGTCGACAGGCCGCCGTCTTCCATCCCCTGGAACGGCGGGTCACCGGCATCGAGCGGCTCGCGGTCGAACACCAGCACCTGCATCGGGATCATCGTCATCCCGACATCGCCCTGCAGGCACAGCGCGCTCGTGTTGCAGTTGACGGTGCGTTGCGGCTTGCCGTTGGGCGGCGCGGTGCACAGCACGCGGGGCGCGGTCGGGTTGTCGATCGTGTAGTTGACGAACACGCGCACGAACAGCTTGTCGGCGACGTCGGTGTCGATCAGGTCGGCGTTGAACGTGCCGGTGCCGCGGTCGAAGATCACCGGGCCGGGCTCGGGGAGCTCCTGATCGTCGGTGCGGATCGAGAGGATGGCGGGGGGCGAGTTGACGCCCGCATCCTGGTTGTCGACCTCTAGGCGAGGGGTGAACACGCAGCCTCCGGCAAACACCGCGAAAACGACCAAGCGCACAAGCCACCGACCACCATGCACCCCACGCGCCAGGGGGGAACCCTCTAGCGATGTCGCTGGGTTAGGCTCGGAGTGTGAACCCCGAGGTCGGCGTCGATCAGACATTGGCGTCATGGCCTGTTACCGGTACCGACGACTTACGTCACATCGGACGAGGCGCTGCCGTCGTCGCCTTCCTTCTCGAGGTGACGGAACACGGTTCGGGGATCGACCCCGAGGTCGCGCGCCGTCTTCGTCCGGTTGCCGTTGTTGAGCGCGAGGACCTCGTTGATGTACTCGCGCTGGAACCGGTCCTTGGCCTCCGACAGCGTGAGGATCTGGGGCAGCACGTCGGGTGTGAGCCCGAGGTCGTCGGGCCCGATCACGGTCGACTCGCAGAGCACGATCGCCTTCTTGATCCGGTTCTCGAGCTCGCGGATGTTGCCCGGCCAGTTGTGCTTGCGGATCGCCACGGTCGCGTTGGGCGAGAAGCCCTTGACCTTGGCGTCGTACTCCCTCGCGTAGCGCGATAGGAGGTACCGGGCGATCACGAGGATGTCCTCGCCGCGCGCGCGCAGCGGCGGGAGCTCGACGTTGACGACGTTGAGCCGGTAATACAGATCCTCGCGGAACCGGCCCCCCGCGATCTCCTTCTCGAGCTCGCGATTGGTGGCGGCGAGGATGCGGATGTCGACGGTCTCGGCGCGAGTGTCACCGACCCGGAACACCACCTTCTCCTGGATCGCGCGCAGCAACTTGACCTGCAGCTCGATCGGCATCTCTCCGATCTCGTCGAGGAACAGCGTGCCGCCGTCGGCCGCCTGGAACTTGCCCTGCTTGTTGGCGACCGCCCCGGTGAACGCGCCCTTGACGTGACCGAACAGCTCGCTCTCGAGCAGGTTCTCGGGAATCGCGCCGCAGTTGATCGTGATGAACGGCTTGGTCGTGCGCGGCGAGCGGTTGTGGATCTCGCGCGCGATCAGCTCCTTGCCGGTGCCGGTCTCGCCGGTGATCAGCACCGAGATGTCGGTCGCCGAGATCTTGTCGACCTTGCGGAATACCTGCTGCATCAACGGGCTCGACGTGCCGACGATCGAGCCGAACCGATACTGCTCGATGCGATCGGCGAGGCGCTTGTTGTCGACGCGCAGCTCGTTCATCAGCAGCGCGTTGGCGACGATCAGCGATGCCTGCGACGCGAACACCGTCAACACGCGCAGGGTGTCCTGCTGGAACAGATCGCGGATCGAGTCGTTGCCGACGTAGATGATGCCGATCAGCCGGCCACGATCGAGCAGCGGCACGCAGATCACGCTCGACACCTTGAGGTGCATGACGCTCTTGCTCGAGCTGAACTCGTCGTCGCGCAGCGCGTCCGACACGATCACCGGCTTCCGCGTGCGCACCACCTTGGCGATGATCGAGTCGGAGAGCTGGCTGACCGCGTCCGCGATGTTCTCGCGGTTCAAGTTGCGGGCGACCTTGACGTCGAGCGTCTCGCCCTCGAGCAGGATCAAGAACCCCTTGTCGGCGTTCGTGATCTGGATGACCGCATCCATCAGCGCATCGAGTAGCTCGGACAGGTCGCGCTGGTGGATCAGCTTCTCCGAGAACTCGTAGAGCTTGGTGTAGGCGTCGAGGTCGGCGATCGTGTTGGCCGCTTCCTCCTCGAGTGGGGCTTGCTCGTCGACCATCGCGAACCGCAGATCGACGCTGCCGATCACGAGCCGCTCGTCGTGACTCAGCTTGTGCTTGCTGCGCTTCTTGCCGTTGACCACGAACTCGGTCTTCTTCGGCGCGAACACCGTGTAGGTCTGGCCGTCGAAGTGGATCGCGTAGCCGTCGGTGACCAGCGGGTCGGGCAACACGATGTCGTTGTCCGGTCCGGATCCGAGCGACGTGATCTTCTTGTGGAGGTTGTAGACCGTGGGCGGATGCCCGGGAGCGGTCAGGCGAAGTGACGGCATCAGTCGTTCTCCCAACTCAGGCCGATGCCGGCGCCACCGGGCGTCACCATCGGACCGAAATGCAGACGTGACAGAAACGAGGATTTGCGCGTGCGGCGGCGCGACGACTTGGTCGGGCGTGCCGGTTTCTCCGCCGGGGCAGGGCGGAGGTCCGGCGGGATCAGCGAGTCGTCACCCTTGATGAGGCGGTTCGACTTGTAGTTGCGGATCGCGTCGATCACGCCGGCGATGTAGATGCCGAAGAACGCGATGCCGGTCCCGATCTCGATCTGCTGGAGCCGGCGCACGCGCGGGCCGTCCTTGAGCGGGATCTTGGCCTCGAGACCGTACGTGCCGGCGAGGTAGACGAACGTGCCGAGCGAGACGCCGCCGGTGACCAGCATGGCGCCGCCGAAGATGTAGGCCTTGGTCCGCTGCTTGTTCTGGATCTGGGCGGCGAACGGGAGGAAGTTGACGGCGTAGCTGTTGCGCTCGTAGACGCCGATCGTGTTGATGTAGTCGCGGATCCGCTGCTCGCGTGCGGCCTGCTCGCGGCGCCGGCGCTCGAGCTCGTGTTCGGCCTTGACGCGCGCCTTGGTGTCCTCGTAGAGCTGGACCACGTCGGCGGAATGAAACTGCGTGGTGATCGTGCGATCGATGTCGATGTCGAGCGCGCGCTTGAACTCCTCGACGGCACGGGCGCGCTTGCCGAGGTGATACAGCGAGGCGCCGACCAGCACGTACGCCTCCCACAGATCCTCCTGACGGGCGAGCTCGGGATGCGGGTGGACGAGCGAGTTGAGCGTCTTGAACGCCTGGTCCCAGTTCTGCGCCTTGTAGGCCGCGCGACCGTTATCGAGGTCGGCGCCGGGCGTCGCGCGGGCGGGGGCGACGGAGGCGAGGACGACGGCGGTGGCAACGATCAGGCTCGTTAGTCGCACGTCACCTCGAACCGATCCGCGGGCGTCACGCGTTGCTTCTTGATCAGCGAGCCGCTGGCGGTGATGAACTCGACCACCACCCGTCGCGACTCGATCGTCGAGTGCGCGGGCCACGGGATCAGGTGCTCGACGCCGAGGCGCGCGGGCTTGTTGTCGACGCGCACGTCGACGGTGCCCGGACGATCGCAGCGCGGGACGATCGTCGCCGGCTTGTACTGGAGGTCGAACATCACCTTGTCGCCGGGGTGCGCGAGCTTCTGCTGCTCCTCGCACTTGGGGTGGGTCGCGTGGATCATGACGTCGTGGTCGAACGCCTGGGACACCTTGCCGTCGGCCGCGACCAGCGGCGGCGCGTTGTCGAATGCGATCTGCGACCCGCGCGGCGACACTCGCACGACGATATCGAGCATCGGAGCGTCGGGCACGACGGCGCCGGCATCGAGCAGCGGCGGTGGGTTGTGCGGCGTGTTCGGAACGTGCGCCGCCACGTCGGGCTCGGTGGCGTCGGGCACCTCGGCCGGTGGCTGCAGCACCTGATCGTGCGCGCGGTGGGTCGCTGGCGGCGGCTGCCACACCACCGCGTGGTCGGGTGGAGGCGCGATCGAGTCGCTGTCGACCGGGAGGTTGCGACGGTGGATCATGTACGCGCAGCCCGCGAGGACGGCGAGCCCCGCGACGCCGAGCCCGGCCTGCTGGATCCGGCGGCGCCGGTTGATGCCGTCGAGGATCGCCAGCACCTTGGTGTTGTCGGGATCCATCGTCAGCACGCGGTCGAAGATGTCGAGCGCCGCCGAGCGCTGGTTGGCCGCGAGGAGCTTGCTGCCACGCGCGGTCAGGTGCTCGATCAGCCGGGTCTCGAACGCCTGCTCGTAGGCCACCGGCGCTTCGAAGTAGCGCGCGAGCTCGGCCGGCACCTTGTCCGCGGCGACGCCGCTCTCCTCGAGGTACTCCTCGAGCGCGACCACCATCTCGCCGACGTTGGCGAACCGATCCGCCGGCTCGGCGGCCATCGCACGCAGGATGATGCGGCCGAGCCGGTTGCCGATCGCCGGGTTGGCCTGCCGCGGGTCGACGAACTTGCACTCGGCGATCCGCTTGAGCACCTCGTGCGGGTTACGACCCTCGAACGGCAGCTTCCCGACCGTGAGCTGGTAGAGCACGATGCCGGCCGCGAACACGTCGGTCCGGAAGTCGAGCTGGCGACCCTCGACGTGCTCGGGTGCCATGTACGCCGGCGAGCCGAGCAGCTGGCCGGTCACCGTCAGCCGCTCGAGGTCGAGCATGTGCGAGATGCCGAAGTCCATCAGCTTGACCACGCCGTCGGACCGGATCATCACGTTCTCCGGTTTGACGTCGCGGTGGAGAATGCCGGCGGCGTGCGCGTGGGCGAGGGCGCGGCAGACCTGGAGCACGACCATCGCCCCGATCTCCGGGTACTGGATCGGGCGATCCGTGATCGCCTGCTTGAGCGTCACCCCGTCGATGAACTCGGTGACGAGGTACGCGGAGCCTCCCTCCGCCTGCGTCGGATCCGCCCCGGAGTAATCGAAGATCTCGAGGATGTTTTCGTGGCGGAGCTTGGCGACGGCCTGGGCCTCGCGCTCGAACCGATCGCGCGCCTCCTGATAGTCGGCGAGGTGCTTGTGGAGCACCTTGACCGCGACGACGCGCTTGAGCGATCGGTCGAGGCCCCGGTAGACGACAGCCATCCCACCCTGGCCGACTCGCTCCAGCAGCTCGTACTTGTCGAGGACCTCTCCGACCTGGATCACGTTGTTCCCCGCCATGACAGTGATGTCAGGGCCGTGCGTCGTTCATCGGACCTCCCGGGAGTCCGAAAGGGTTGTCTAAGGTCTCAAGTCTACGCCGCTTCCCGGAGACTCGGCAAGCCGGCACTGACCCTGCCGTCACCCCTATCAGCCAACTCCCTAGAGCAACCAGCCGACCGTGAAACCGCCGTAGGGGAGCGGTTCGAACTGGTTCATGACCGTCTGGCTCGACGTGTCGATGCGCTCGTGTGCGAGGACCCGGCCGACCCCGAGCGTGAACCGCGCGAACGGACCGCGGCGGGACGCGACCTGGATGCTGCCCTCGGCATTGCCGTACAGCGACAGGATGTGTGGGGCGTTGTCGACGGCGAACGGCGAGACGTTGTCGTACCGACCGGTCGAGAGCCCGGCGCCGAACGACAGCGTGAACGGCCCGCGCCGCGTCCGCAGCCGGGGCATCACCGCCACCTGCGGGCCGACGCGCACGAACCCGACGCCGGCACCGACCCCGACCTCGAGGATCGACGACACGGCCTGCACGTACTCGACCCCCACGATGCCGATCGGGGTGAACAGCCCGACCGTGGCCCCGACCCGCGAGTTGTCGCGCCGGTCCCGCACGATCGACGGATCGGCGTGACCGACGGAGGCCCCCAGACCGAGGAGCACGACGACGAGACATGTACGACGCATGCCGCGGTGCATTGCGACAACCGTTCCGCGGCCCGATCCCGCTCAACCCCGCGGCTCGCGGTCGCGATCCTGACCAACCCCCACCAGGGTGTCGGGGACCAGACTCACGCCAACCACTTGACGCCGCCCGTGCCGTCTAGTACCCCATAGCGCCCGACGCATCCCAGGCACGTAGCTCAGTGGGAGAGCACTACCTTGACACGGTAGGGGTCAGGAGTTCAATCCTCCTCGTGCCTACGAACCCCGCGGTTCTCGACGGAGAACTGCGAACCACGAACCGGCTTCTGGCCAGGTTCACGTGCGTTAACAAACGCACAACACGTGCGTACGATCGCGTGGCGATCGTCGCGGCATGCAACGGGCCTTCACGAAGATCACGGCGCTCGTGGCGCTCGCGATCGCGGCGTGCACCTCGGTTCGAGATCGCGCCGAGACCGCGTACTTCCAGGGTGACTACCGGACCGCGGAGGCCTTGTTCGACAAGCTCGTCCGCGCCCACCCGAACGACGCGCGGGCGCGGCAGCGACGGACCCAGGCACGCGATGCCGTGCTGCGCGAGATGCTGGTCGCGACCCGCACGGCGCGCGCTCACCACGAGACCCGGAAGGCGATCGAGCTCCTCGGAGAGCTGCTCGATCAACGCGCGGCCTGGAAGATGACGATCCAGCCGCCGTCGGCGCGTGCGCTCGCCGCCGAGGTCGGCGCCGCCGGCAACGACATCTCGCTCGAGATCGATCGCGCGATCGTCCGCGGGCCGCTGGTCGCGGAGGCGCAGTTCGCGCGCCGCGCGCACCTGCTGGCGTATGCCGACTTCGGAGGGAGAGGGCGATCGATGAGGAACCGCGTGCGGGCGGTGGGGCGTGCACGCTGCGGCGCGCTGGCCGACGAGACCTCGACGGCGACCCCGGCGTGGAGCTGGTTGGTCGACCGCTACTGCACGCACTTCGGTGCCGACGTGGACATCGCGCGGGCACCGATCCAGGGGTTGCGAAGCGGGCTGGTGGTCGAAGGCGCGATCCACGGTCTTCGCGACGACGAGGCCGTGACGTTCTCGAGCACGCTCGCGAACGCGTTTCGCGCCACCGCGTGGTACGCGGCCGACGGCGACGGGCCGCTGCACGCGACGGTCACCGGCACGATCGGCGCCCGCTACTCGCAGCAACCGATCTCGATGAGTGCACCGTGGACCGAGCAGGTCCCGTACACCGACTATGTCACGGAGCAGGAGTCGTATCAGGAGCCGTACACGGACACCGAGAGCTACAGCGAGCAGGTGCCGCACACCGAGTACCGGACCAAGACGGAGCCGTGTCTGCAGCCGGCGACCACCGACAAGCGCGACAACCCGCCGGCGTGCATCCCGACGACGACGACCGAGCCGGTCACCGTGTATCGCACCGAGTGGAAGACGCGGACCGTGACCAAGTACCGGACCGCCTACCGCGAGGTCACCAAGCCCGTGACGCGGTATCGCGACGTCGAGCACGACTTCGAGTACACGGCGACCGAGCTCCACGGGCACTACCGATCGCAGCTGTCGATCGCGATCGCGCCCGACGGCCGGTTCGCGGGTGCGGTCGCCTCCATCTCGCGTGATGACACCGCGACGGCGCTCGATCACGACGTCACGTTCGCGCCCGCGGGAGTGGTTCCGGTTCACGAACAGCTCGAGACCCGTGACGCGCTGGTCACTGCGGAGCGCGCCCGGCTCGCCCGCGCGGCGGCCGACCAGCTCGACGCCCGCTACGCGGCGACCTATTGCCGTGCGACCTCGTACACGCGGGATGCGGCCGCGGCGTGCGCGCGACTCGATCTGAGCCGCGCTCCCGCACCGGTTCACGTCGCGTTGCGCGGGACGTTCGGGGACGACGAGCCGCTGCTCGCCCCCCTCCTGGCGCGCCGATAGGCGCCGAGCGGTCGGCGAGAGGCGATCGCGTTTTGAGGAAGATCCGCTCCCATGCGTCCGTGGACCGGGGTAAAACCTCCGCCTGCCAAGGAGACGCTCAGCACACATGCACCGCACTTTCCGAACGGGTCACTCCCGATGAACGGTCGGCACCGCTTCGACCGTCGACGCCCCGACCAGGGCCTACGCATCAACCACCGTATCCGCGTCCCGGAGATCCGGGTCATCTTCGAGGAGGAGCAGCTCGGCATCTTGCCGACGCACGAAGCGCTCCGTCTCGCCGAGGAGAAGGGCCTCGATCTCGTCGAGATCTCGCCGCGCGCGTTCCCTCCCGTCTGCCGGATCATGGATTACGGCAAGTACAAGTACGAGGAGGCCAAGAAGAAGCAGCAGGCGCGCAAGCGTGCCTCGTCGGTGGAGACCAAGGAGATCAAGTTCCGCCCCAAGACCGAAGAGCACGACATGGACTTCAAGGTGAAGCACGTGCGTCGGTTCCTCGAGGGTGGGAACAAGGTGCGGCTCGCCGTCGTGTTCCGCGGTCGCGAGATCACGCACCCCCAGACCGGTCTCAACGTGCTCCATCGCGTGATCGAGCGCTGCGGAGACATCGCCTCGGTCGAAGGCAACCAGAACATGGAAGGTCGCCGGATGATCATGGTGATCGCGCCCAAGCCGGGCGTGGTCCGCAAGGCGCAGGAGGCCAAGAAGGCCGCCGCGGCTGCCGCCCAGAGCCAGACCGCCCAGAAGAAGGACGGCAAGGCGCCGGAGGTCGATGAGGAGGAGCTCGACGAGGCCGCGATCAACGCGGATGTCGAGGACGACGAGGACGACGAGGAGGCTGCGGCCACCTAAGTGCCTGGAGCGACAGCGGAACCGGCGCGATCAGCTGCGCCGATCCGTGACCAGACGATCCACGCAATGTCCTCGAAGGCACTTGTGTTCCTCGGCTTCGTGGGGCATAAGAACCAGCCTCTTTCTGGCGAGTCACTCATGCCCAAGGTCAAGTCGCATTCCGGTGCCAAGAAGCGCTTCACGCGCACGGCGACCGGCAAGTTCAAGTTCCGGCGCGTGTTCAAGCGCCACTTGCTCACCAACCGGAGCCAGAAGCGCAAGCGCCAGCTCCGGGCGCTTGGCTACGTGCCCGAGGCACATCATCACCAGATCGAGAAACTCCTGCCGTACAAGGACTGACCGATGCCCCGCGCCAAACGAGGATTCAAGGCCCGCCGCCGTCGTAACCGCATCCTGAAGGCTGCCAGCGGATTCCGCGGCAAGCGTTCGAGCTGCCACGGCGTCGCCAACGAGGCGGTGCAGCACGCCTGGATGCACATGTACCGTTCGCGGAAGGTCCGCAAGCGGGACTTCCGCGGACTGTGGATCCAGCGGATCAACGCCGCCGCCCGCACGGTCGGCACCAGCTACTCGAAGCTGATCGGCAAGCTCGGTGCGTCGAACGTCGCGCTCAACCGCAAGATGCTGTCCGAGATCGCGATCAGCGATCCGGTGGCATTTCAGGCGATCGCGAACTCGTAACGCTCGCGGCCTGTTTGCTCTCACCTGACGGCGGCCGCACCACGGTCGCCGTTTTTGCTTTTCGGGATCCATATGAGTGCCACCGACCTGATCGCCACTCTCGAACGCCTCGGTGAGGAGTTCCTCGCCGCGATCCAGCCGCTCGCCGACGAGCAGGCGATCCGCGCGGCACAGGCGCAGTTCCTCAAGGGCCGTCTCTCCGAGGTCATGAAGGGGCTGTCCAAGCTGCCGCCTGCCGATCGCAAGTCCGTGGGGCAGGGTGCCAACAAGGTCAAGCAGCTGATCGAGAGCCACACCGCCGACAAGCTCGGCCAGCTCGCCGACGCCGCGGCCAAGGCCGACCTCGCACGCAAGGTCGACGTCACGTTGCCGGATCGTCCGGTCGCGCAGGGTCGCCTGCACCTGCTCACGCAGGTCCGGCTCGAGTCGGTCCAGATCTTCTCCGAGCTCGGGTTCGTGGTCGCCGAGGGTCCGCAGATCGAGACCGACTGGCACACGTTCGAGGCGCTCGCGATCCCGAAGGACCACCCCGCGCGCGACATGCAGGACACGTTCTACCTCGGTGACGAGATCCTGCTGCGCACGCACACGAGCCCGGTACAGATCCGCACGATGCTGACCCAGGAGCCGCCGATCCGGATCGTGGCCCCGGGCGTGGTGTACCGCCGCGACGACGACGCCACGCACTCGCCGATGTTCTCGCAGATCGAGGGCCTCGCCGTCGACGAGAGCATCTCGTTCGCCGACCTCAAGGGCGTGCTCATCCACTTCGTGTCGCGGCTGTTCCAGAAGGATCTCGACGGTGCGGTTGCGCCCGAGCTACTTCCCGTTCGTCGAGCCCGGCGCCGAGATCGACATGCAGTGCGCGTTCTGCCTCGGCAAGGCGCCGGCGGTGTCGACGTGCCGGATCTGCAAGGGCACCGGCTGGGTCGAGATCGGAGGCTCCGGCATGGTCGACCCCGACGTGTTCGTGAACTGCAAGGTCGACCCGGAGAGGTACACCGGGTTCGCGTTCGGGATGGGGCTCGAGCGCATGGCGATGCTTCGCCACGGCGTCAACGACATCAAGTACTACTACGAAGGCGACATCCGCTTCCTGGAGCAGTTCTGATGAAGGTCTCGTGGAACTGGCTACTCGAGCTGGTCGATCTCGATCACCAACCGACGGTCGAGGAGGGCGCGCACGCCCTGACACGCGGCGGGATCGAGGTCGAGGGCATGACCGATCTGGGCGCGGGATTCTCGGGTGTGGTGGTCGCCGAGGTCGTCGGCAAGAAGCCGCACCCCCAGTCCGACAAGCTCACCCTCGTCGACGTGATCACCGAGCGCGGTGGCGCCGCCACCCAGGTCGTGTGCGGTGCGCCGAACGTTCCCGATCCGAACGAGCACCGGAAGGTGCTGTGGGCGCAGGTCGGCGCCACGCTGCCCAACGGGATGACGCTCGAGGCCCGGCCGATCCGTGGCATCGAGTCACCCGGCATGCTGTGCGCCGAGGACGAGCTCGGGCTCGGCGACGATCACGCCGGCATCGTCGTGCTCGACGCCGGCGATCCGGTGCCGCTCGGTGCGCCGGCGCAGCGCGCGCTCCTGCTCGACGACTGGGTGTTCGATCTCAACGCGCCCGCCAATCGCGGAGACGTGCTCGGGCACCTCGGCGTCGCGCGCGAGCTGGTCGCGATGCTGCGCGGCAAGGTCGTGCCGCCCGACGTCGATCTGTCCGAGCTGATGGGAGATGGCGATCCGCACCTGCCCGCGATCCAGATCGCCGATGCCGCGCTCTGCGCGCGCTACACCGCGCGCGTGATCGACGGGGTGCGTGTCGCGCCGTCGCCGCGCCGGATCGCGCAGCGGCTACGGGCGGTCGGCGTGCGTCCGATCTCGAACCTCGTCGACGTCACCAACTACGTGCTGTTCGAGCTCGGGCAGCCGCTCCACGCGTTCGATGCCCACAAGCTGACGTCCGGGCGCATCGAGGTCAGCCCGGCCGCCGCCGGCGAGCGGTTCACCACGCTCGATAGCATCGAGCGCACGTTGCTCGCGACCGATGTCGTGATCCGCGATGGCGACCGAAGTGTCGCGCTCGCCGGCGTGATGGGTGGGCTGCACAGCGAGGTCACCGAGGAAACCACGCGCGTGCTGCTCGAGGCCGCGAGCTTCCAGCCGCTCGCGATCCGCCGCACCGCGCGACGGCTCGGGTTGCACTCGGAGTCGTCGTACCGGTTCGAGCGCGGCGTCGATCCCGAGCTCGCGTCGCTCGCCTCGGCGCGTGCGGCTCGCCTGTTGTGCACGCTCGGGGGTGGGCGCGTGCTCGGCGAGCTGGCCGACACGTATCCCGGCAAGCGCCCGCGTACGCCGATCGAAGTTCGGATGGAGCGGCTGCGCACGTTGACCGGCATCGATCTCGATGCCGCGACCTGTTGCGAGGCACTCCAACGGCTCGGCTGCGTCGCTCGCGTTTCGTCGCTCGCTCGCGCGACGCCGGTCTCACCTTCCCCTGCCGCCCCCGACCTACGACCGGCGTCGCCTCGCTCGCTCACGCTGCTCGAGGTCACGCCGCCGAGCGCGCGTGCGGACGTCACGCGCGAGGTCGACGTGATCGAGGAGATCCTGCGCGTCGTCGGTTACGAGCAGGTCGCGTCGACCGTGCCGGCGCTGCGGACGCCCCCGCACGTGCAGCCCGATCGCATCGAGATCGTGCGCGCGGCGCTCGCGGCCGCGGGTGCGCACGAGGCGATCACCTTCGGGTTCCAGTCGGTCGAGCGCAATCAGGCGCTCGGTCTGGTACCCACCGATCGGCGCTCCAATCCGATCGCGCTCCGCAATCCGATGTCGGCCGACCAGGCGGTGATGCGTACGTCGCTGATCCCGAACCTGGTCGCTGCGGTCGCGCACAACCAGAGCCACGGTCGTCCCGACGTCGTGCTGTTCGAGATCGGGCACGTGTTCCTGCGACGCGGCGGTGGCATCACCGAGCGCGAGCTGCACGAGCTCGCCGACGAGCCGATGTGGGCTGCGGGCGTGCTCGCCGGAAAGCGCACCGCGCAGCTCGGTGACGGCACGCCGTGGGACGTGTTCGACGCCAAGGCCCTCGCGCTCGTCGCGATCCGGGCCATGGCCGGAGACGTCGCGATCGAGGTGCAGGCGGTCGACAGCGTCAGCTACCTGCATCCCGGGGTCGCGGGCTCGCTCTCGGTCGACGGCACGGTGATCGGGTGGTTCGGCGAGGTGCATCCCGACACCCGCAAGCGGCTCGGCGTCGAGGGGCCGGCGTTCGCGTTCGATCTCGACCTCTCCGCGTTGCCGCTCGCGGAGCCGCGCCAGATGTCGCCGATCCCGCGGTTCCCGGGTTCGACGCGCGACGTCTCGATCCTGCTCGCGGAGACCATCCCCGCCGCGCGCGTCGCGCAGGTGATCGGAAGTGTCAACGAGCCGCTGGTGTCGGGCGTGCGGCTGCTCGAGGACTATCGCGATCCCAAGCTCGGCGACGGCCTGAAGTCGATGCTGTGGACGATCGCGTATCGCGCGGGCGATCGCACGCTCACCGACGGCGAGGTCGACAAGGCCCACGAGGCGATCGTCGGCCGGCTGATCGAGAACCTCCCGGCGCAACGTCGCTAGGATCCGGATCTCCCGTAGGCCCAATCGTCGGTTGGACTTACGGGGAGGCTCCGGGATCGCCCAGCGATTCCGAGTGCTTAGTTGCGGCCGGGGGCGCCTTGGTGTAGTTTGGTCCCTATGGCACGGATGACCAAGGCCGACATCATCGAGTCGGTCTACGAGAAGGTCGGTGGGTTCTCGAAGAAGGAAGCCGCCGAGATCGTCGAGACGGTGTTCAACGTCGTCAAGGAGACGCTCGAGCGCGGAGAGAAGATCAAGATCTCCGGGTTCGGCAACTTCGTGGTCCGCGACAAGAAGGACCGCATGGGTCGCGACCCGCAGCGCGCGGTTCCGATCCTCATCCCGGCCCGCCGGGTGCTGACGTTCAAGCCGAGCCAGGTCCTGAAGAACATCCTCAACGGCCTGCCGCCGGTCTGAGAACGCGCGGGGCTCGGCGCCTTGCGCCGCTACCGCGTTTGGAGTAGACCCAGCTTCCCCTTTGATCGGGCCGTAGCGCAGCCTGGTAGCGCACCAGACTGGGGGTCTGGGGGTCGCTGGTTCGAATCCAGTCGGCCCGACCAAATCTGGCCGGTCGCCCCCAGCGACCGGCCTTTTCTATTCGTGCAGCGCCACGCGCCGCGCGTTTCGTTGCATTGTCCTCCGGCATGCGTCCCCTCGTTCTATGTTCGAACGACGACGGCATCGACGCTCCGCACCTCGATGCCATCGCGACCCTGATCGAGGAGTTCGCGGATGTCATCGTGGTGGCACCCGAGCGCCAGCGATCCGCCGCGTCGCACGCGATCACGCTCCACAAGCCGCTGCGGCTCGTCGCGCGCGGGCGCAACCGGTACTCGCTGTCGGGGACGCCGGTCGATTGCGTCTACCTCGGGATCATGAAGCTGTGCGATCGCCTGCCCGCGGTTGTCGTGTCGGGAGTCAACGACGGCTACAACCTCGGGAGCGACGTGTTCTACTCGGGCACGGTCGCCGCCGCCGTCGAGGGTGCGCTCCGCGGCGCGGCCGGGATCGCGGTGTCGCTGGCGCCGCGCGCGACCCACGTCGAGGGGGCGATCCGGTTCGCCGCCGCCGTGGTGCGTGCCGCGGTCACCGAGCCGATGCCGCCCGGCACGATCCTCAACGTCAACCTCCCCGGATCCGCCACCGATCGCTATCAGTGGACCACGCTCGGCCGCCGGCTCTACGACGACGACGTCTCCGAGCGTAAGGACCCGCGCGGTCGTGCGTATTACTGGGTGGGTGGTGGACCGACGGGACACGAACAGGTCGAGGGCACCGACTGCGTCGCGGTCGATCGCGGATGGAACAGCATCACGCCGATGCACCTCGACCTCACCGATCGCGTGCGCGTGGCAGAGCCGCCCTGGGCGCTCGAAGGCTTTCACGTGGTGGTAGGCTCCAAGGCGCCATGACGAGGCTCGCGATCCTTCTGTGTCTGGTCGCGTGCGCGTGCCCCGATAGCAAGCCGGTCCACAACCCCGGTAGTGGCAGTGGCGGTTCGGCGGCGGTCGCGGGCTGCGATGGCGTGCGCTCCAAGGTCGAGTCGCTGTACCGCGCCGAGGCGCAGATCAAAGAGCCCAAGCGCGTCGACGAGGCCGTGGCCGACAACACCACCATGGTGATGAACGATTGCGTTCGCGATCCCGACAAGGTCAGCGCGTGTCTCGCCGGTGCCACCACGGTCGCCGATATCGAGACCAAGTGTCTGCGCCAGCTCGACGAGGAAGGCAGTGAGGGTGACGAGCTCAAGTGAAACCGCGGTGCGCCGGACGTGTCGGAACCGCATGAAGCTCGTCCTGATCGTCGCGTGTCTCGCCGGTTGCGGCGGTTCGAATCCGGAGGTCCGTGGGGGAGGTGACGGCGTCGAGCCCGATCCCGATCCGCCCGGCGTGGTCTCCGATACCCGGACCCCGATCGAGAAGCGTCGCGACGCTGCCTGCGAGAAGGTGGGCGCGAAGCTGACCGAATGTGCGCTGGCGGACGCCAAGGCCGATCTCGCCGCCGGCAAGGTGTCGAAGAAGGACTTCGACCTCAACACGACTCCGGACATCCTGCGGAAGCACACCGAGGAGTTCGTCGAGAAGTGTGAGGTGCCGCTGTCGTCGCGCCAGGTGCGCGTGCTCGAGGTGTGTTACCGCGAGGAAACGGAGTGTGGCCCCCTCACGGACTGTTTGACGCACCTCAACGATCACGTCGGCAAGTAGTGCTTTCGGGCGCAACGCGGCGCTATCGTCGCGCGCGATGAAGCCGAAAACGTTCGCTGTCGTCGCTGCCACTGCTGCGCTGCTCGCAGCCGGGTGCAGCAAGAAGTCGAAGTCGGAGGGGTCGGGGAGCTCGGGTTCGGGAGCCGGCTCGGGTTCCAGCGCGAGCGCCGGCAGCGGTAGCGGTAGCGGTAGCGGCAGCGGCAGCGCGCAGCGTCCGTCGCAGCTGCCGCAGACCCAGATGCCGAAGCTCGTGCTCCCGGACGATCCGAAGCGCGCGGAGAAGGTCGCGCTCGGCAACACGCTGTTCTTCGACAAGCGGTTGTCGGGGCACGACGACCGGTCCTGCTACTTCTGCCACCAGAACGAGAACGGCACGGGCGGTCACGAGCCGCTCGCGATCGGCTCGGGTGGGAAGCAGCTCAAGCGCCACTCGCCGACGTTGTGGAACGTCGGGTACCTCAAGGGCGCTCTCTACTGGGACGGTCGCGCGCCGAACCTCGAGGCCCAGGTCAAGGGTGCGTGGGGCGGTGGCAACATGGGCGGTGCGCCGCCGAAGTCCAGCCCCGCCGACATCACCACTGCACTCGACAAGAAGGCCGCCGAGATCGCCAAGATCCCCGGCTACAAGAAGCTGTTCGACGCCGCCTATCCGGGCACGACGATCACGGCGAAGCAGGTGGCCGAGGCGATCGCCGACTACATGCGCACGATCACGTGCACCGACACCGCCTACGACAAGTTCGCCGCCGGCGACAAGTCCGCCCTCACCGAGCAGCAGCAGCGCGGCCTCGACATCTTCGAGTCGCCGAACCTCGGCAACTGCGCGATGTGCCACACGCCGCCGTACTTCACCGCCGCGATGGGCAAGGAAGGCGGCGCGTTCTTCAACATGGGGATGGGGACCAAGGACGTCCCCGAAGATCAGGTCGACGTCGGCCGCATGAAGATCTCCGGGCAGGAGGCCGACTGGGCCGCGTTCAAGCCCCCGAGCCTGCGCGACGTGACCAAGAGCGCACCGTACTTCCACAACGGCTCGGTCGCCAAGCTCGAGGACGCCGTGCGGCTGATGGCCAGCGGCGGCATCCCGAACAAGAACAAGTTCGCGATGCTCGTCGATCGCAAGCTCAGCGACGCGCAGATCGCGGACCTGATGTCGTTCCTCGATGCGCTCACGTGCCCGGACACGGACAACTTGAAGGAGCCGGCCAAGTTGCCGTGAGCTTGGCGCTCACTGCGTGTCGATGATCAGCCGTGGCGGCGTGATGCCGGATCGGTTCCAGTAGTTCACGCCGTCGGCATTCAACGGGAAGATGCCGAGATAGACGGGAATTCCCGCCGTCGCGCTCGCCTCCGGCATCGGGAACTCGATCGGCTGGTTCTGCCCGACGCTGCCCTGCTGGCCGGCGAGCTTCGCGATCTTCGCGGGCGCCGTCATGTTCAGCGAGCTCGTCGTGAACGCGTCGACCGCCCAGAGCTCGCCCGTGTTCGGGCCCGGCGCCTTGGCGTCGTCGGTCGTCACCACGCGCAGCTTGACCGACGCGATCGTCTTGCCGGCGAACGCATCGTCGAGATCGAAGCGGATCACCGCGACCCAGGCACCGAGCGTCGTCGAGTCCTGGGAGTCGACCACCATCTGCTTGTCACCGTTGAGCGCCCGGCACAGGTCGGTGCTTGGCATCGCGGGGTCGATGCACTCCGCGATCTGAGCGGCGTACTCGAAGTGCGTGTTCGGGTCGGCATCCGGAGGTGCGTCGGTCGCGATCGGCGTGTCGACGGCGGCGTCGACCGCGACCGGGGCATCGGTGCTACCGGTGCCGGACGTGCAGACGAACCCGTCGGAGGTCGCGTGACAGGCCTGTCCCGTCGGACAGCTCGGCGCCGCGGGATCGCACGGAGCCCCGGCCGGAGCGTTCGGCGAGAAGCACCCCACGACGCCGACCAATGCGACGACAACCCTCACGATCCCAATGTACCCGGAGTGACGGCCGGTTTGCGATATTCTCGGTTGTCGGGTACCCCTACCGCACCGATCCCATAGCTCAGCCGGATAGAGCGGCGGTTTCCTAAACCGCAGGTCGCAGGTTCGAGACCTGCTGGGATCACTGATTCGTATTCGCGGGCGGGGAACCCGAGCTCGCGACCACTCGTACGCGACTGCTGCATCGTACGGATGCGCGATGCGCAGCGAACGCGCGGCTCGTAGCACGTTCGTGGGATGGCGGGTTCGTCGCGCGCGCACCACCTCGGACTAGGTCATGCAAAGGAGGTCGTCATGTCCCGTCCGCGCTGGAAGTCAGTATTTCTCGTCGCTGCCCTGGTGGCGCTCGGGTTGGTCCTCGTCGCACAACTCGTGCCGTACGGACGTGACCACAGCAACCCACCGACCATTGCCGAACCGGCATGGAACAGTCCGGCGACGCGCGTGCTCGCACAGCGTGCCTGCTTCGACTGCCATTCGAACCAGACCCGGTGGCCGTGGTACTCGCATGTCGCGCCGGCGTCGTGGCTCGTGCAGTCGCACGTCGACGAGGGTCGCGAGACCCTGAACTTCTCCGAATGGAATCGACCGAGCGACGAGGCCGACGAGGCCGCGGAAACGGTTCGCGAGGGCGAGATGCCGCCTCGTAGCTACCTGCTGCTGCACCCGGAGGCTCGCCTGACCGACGCGGAACGCGAGCAGCTCGCGCGCGGCCTGGACGCCTCGCTGATTCCGAGACGGGGCGCGATCGATCGCGAAGCGACACGAATCGGTCGCAACTGATGGCACCGCGGATAGCATCCCCGCATGAACGTTGCCGGGTGGATGTTAGCCGCGAGCGTCGTCGTATTGACGCGAGGACGTCAGTGCCTCGGGCCGCGGACCGTCCCCGGCGGACACGTTGGCAACCGCTCGAGCACGCACTGCGCCGCAGCCTTTCGGTCGGTCCACCACCCCGAGTTCGCGACGAGGCACTCTTTTCGCACGATGTCAGCGCAGTACCCGTAGTCGGTACGCTCGCTGTGAATGGAGTGGTCCTTCGTCGTGATCGTGGTCCGGTTCGGACCGCCCGCGGTGGAAACACCCGCGACGGCATATCCTCCGAACACGCGATCGAGGCCGATCGTGATCGGCTGGATCACTGGGGCTCCGGCTTCACCTGCGGCGCCGTCGCGAGCGGAAGACACGTCTTGCGTTCGTCGGGGGACCGAGCCGCGTCGATGCAGGTGGCGTAGTTGGTTCTCGCCGTCTCGACACTGCCCTGTCCCTTGATCGTGACGCCGTAGGCCGAACCCTCGAGCTGTCCCTGGGCGCGAAACCGGTTGGGCCCCGCGCCCGGTCCGAAGGTCGTGGAACCGTCATCGGCACCACCTGTCACGGTCGCGAGTAGCTGCGGATCGATGGAACACGGTACGAGCATCTGTTCCTCCTCGTTTGTGTGAGGACTGCTGCACCGATGGTGCCGCCGCGTGCGCGACGTTCTATTCCATAGTTCGTGCGCGATCGGTCGATCGCGTTGTCACCCTCGGTAGACATCGCCGGGGAGTGCGGACCTCGGTTCCCGTTGTTCGGCGGCTCGCGTTACGATGACGGCGATGTTCGAAGCCGCCGAGCTCGGTCAGCGGGTCGCGAAGCCGGAGTACGAACGCGAGGTCGAGGGACTTCGTCAGCGGTTGCTCGCAGCGCAGCAGCGGTTGCGACACGCCGGGTTCCCGGTCGTCCTCGTGGTCGGAGGTGTCGACGGTGCAGGGAAGGGCGAGACGGTGAACACGCTCCTCGAATGGATGGACCCGCGCTACATCGACACGTTCGCACTATCGGCGAGCTCGGACGAGGAGCGCGAGCGACCGCCGATGTGGCGGTTCTGGCGCGCGTTGCCGCCGGCTGGACGGATCGGCATCTTCTTCGGCGGCTGGCACTCGGCGCCGATCGTCGACCGTGTCTACGGGACCATCAAGAAGGTCGAGATGGAGCGCCGTCTCGCCCGGGTCAACGGGTTCGAGCGACTCCTGGTCGACGACGGCACGCTGCTCGTGAAGTACTGGATGCATCTGTCGAAGGACCGGCAGAAGAAGCGGCTGCGGTCGCTGCAGGCAGATCCAGCGACGCGGTGGCGAGTGACGCCGCTGGACTGGAAGCACTTCGCGCTCTACGACCGGTTTCGCAAGGTGTCGTCGCAGGCGCTGCGCGTGACCTCGACCGCCGACGCGCCGTGGACGATCGTCGAGGCGTCGGATCGCCGGTTCCAGCTGCTCACCGTCGGGCGAACGCTCGCCGATCGGCTGGAAGCCCAGCTCGAGCGGGTCGACGGTGCGAATTCGTCGCGGTCGGTCGCGGTCTCGGCGCCGCTCGCGGGTCCGGGCGCGCGGACGATCCTCAGCACGGTCGACCTGACACGACGGCTCGATCCGGACGACTACGATCGCAAGCTCGAGAAGGAGAGGGGACGGCTCAACACCGTTGCCCGGCGCGCCGCGGCCAAGGGCGTGTCCACGATCGTGGTGATGGAAGGCGTCGACGCTGCCGGCAAGGGAGGCGCGATTCGTCGCGTGGCCTCGGCGCTCGATGCCCGGATGTTTTCCGTGATCCCGATCGCCGCACCGACCGAGGAAGAGCGTCGCCATCCGTATCTGTGGCGATTCTGGTGTCACCTGCCGCGCGCCGGGCGGATGACGATCTTCGATCGCTCGTGGTACGGGCGCGTGCTGGTGGAGCGCGTCGAGGGGTTCTGTAGCGATCCGGAGTGGCAACGCGCGTACTCCGAGATCGACGACTTCGAGCAGCAGCTCGTCGCTCACGGCACGGTGATCGTGAAGCTATGGTTGCAGATCAGCCAGGACGAGCAGCTCCGCAGGTTTCGCGAGCGCGAGACGATCGCGTGGAAACAGTTCAAGATCACCGACGAGGACTGGCGCAATCGCGAGCGGTGGCCGCTCTACGAGCAGGCCGTCAACGACATGATCGAACGGACGTCGACCGAGGTCGCCCCGTGGACGATCGTCGAGAGCGAGGACAAGCGGTACGCGCGGATCAAGACACTCGAGACGATCCGGCGGGCGATCGATCACGCCCTGTGACCGCTCAGTACCAGCTGCGGATGCCGAGCAAGTACCGCAGCGCACCGACCGGCTCGGTCTCGAACCCGAACGTGGTCGACCACTCGGTCGGCGAGCGGGTCGCCGTGACCACGAAGCGCGCGCCGATCTGGTAGCGCGAGCTCTCGTGGTACGGCCCCCACAGCTTCCACGGGCAGCGATACCCGTAGGACAACGACGCGGTCATCTGATGCTCGGGGCCGATGCCGCCGCGGGCGATCAGCACGCCCTCGCCGCGATACAGGAACATGTCGAGCGAGCGCGGCACGCCGGCGACCACGAGCTCGCCCCCGGCGAACCCTTGCCGACCGCGGAGCTCCGCCCACGCACCGAACCGCGTGTGCGTGGTCAACGTGAGCGAGGCATCGATGCCGAGGCCGGTCTCCCAACGGGTGTCCGTCGACGTCGAAGCCGGCGTGGTGGTCGTTCGCGCGACCGTCGCCGCGTCTGACGTCGACGCGACACCGACGCCGAGCCGGAACCAGGTAGACCACTCGATGCGCGCGGGGTGATCGCGCCAGTCGGCGGTGGTGTCGTCGGGCGGCGGCGGTGGAGGCGGTGGCGGGTGGGCCAGCGCGGCGCGCGCAGTGACGAGGAGCCCCAGGACCAGAAGTGACCGCACCCGCGCTGTTAACGCGCGACAGCCGGTGACGGTCTTTCGCGGTCGAGCGGAGGATGAGAGCTGTTCAGCTCATGGTTGCGTGCGCAACCAAACTGGTTGCGCACGCAACAACTATCGTGGCACAACCTCGTCGTGGACGAGCCCCACGACGAGCTGCGGCGACTGATCCAGGACTTCGTCCGGGGGTTCGGGTTGCTCGCGGCCGATCGCACGCCGTGCGGAAAGCCGCTGGCATCGTCGGACGCCCACGCACTGATGGTGCTGCTCGAGGCCGGCGAGGATGGCGTGTTGCCGTCGTCGCTCGGTGCACGGCTCGGCATCGACAAGAGCACCGCGAGCCGCCTGGTCGCCCGGCTGACCGACCGCGGAGATCTCGAGTCGATCACCACGAGCGATGGTCGAACCCGGCCGGTGCGCCTGTCTCGGCGCGGCCTCCGGACCGCGCGCGAGGTCGAGGCGGCGAGCCGGGAGAGGTTCGCGCAGTTGCTCGAACAGGTCCCCGCGCGCAAGCGCACGGCTGCGCTCGCCGGATTGCGCGAGCTGGTCGAGGCGCTCGAACGAATGACGAACCAGGAAGGTACCGAATGACGACGATCGAACGACCGATGTTGGCGGCCGTGCTCGGCCTCGGCCTCGCGCTCGCCGCGTGCGAGCACCGCGATGTCACCGAGGGCGGCGAGCACGCGCCGGCCGCGGAACCCGCACACACCGCCCCGGCGGTCGAGCCCGCGACGCTCGACGCGCGCAAGCCGGTGCCGATGACGGCGATGATGGCCGAGCATCACAAGCAGGAGATGCGCGATCACCTCCAGGTCATCCAGGAGATCGTGGCGGGCCTCGGCCACGACGACTTCGCGGCGATCGAGAAGGCCGCGACCCGAATCGGGTGGAACGAACGCGAGGCGGCGATGTGCAAGCACATGGGCGCGGGTGCCCCCGGGTTTGCCGAGTTCGGCGAGCGCTTCCACCACACCGCCGACAAGATCGTGGACGCGGCACGCGCGAAGGATCGAGCGGGCGTCGTGACCGCTCTCGACGCGACGCTGCAGGCCTGCACGCAGTGCCACGCCATGTTCAAGCAACAGGTGGTGTCGGCACCACCCCCGATGACGGGAGACGCGGCAGCGGCGAGTGGTGACATGCCGATGGACTGCCCGATGATGGACAAGATGGGCGCCGGACACGGGCCGCATGGGCCGCATGGCCCGCATGGGGCGATGCACGGGCTCGGTCCGATGGGTGCCGGTCCCGGTCCGAAGCCGGACACCAAGTAGATCGATCGGCGCTGCGTTTGCATCGCCAGTGGCGATGCTCCGCGGGCTCGTGGTCGTGTGTGCGCTGATGGCGTGCGAATCCCGGCTGCCCCCACCGGCACTGCCGGAGCTGGTGCGCCCGCCCCCGATGGGGCCGATCCGGGTCTCGCAGTTGTGGCTGATGCCGGGCGAGGAGATGGCGTGGAGCATCCAGGTGAACGGCATCACGATCGGTCGCGCGGTGCTCGCGATCGACGACCACGAGGCACGCAGCCGGTTCGAGACCGACGGACTCGCCGCGGCGTTCTCCCGCGTGCACTACGACCTGGTGACCGGGCTCGGGAACGCGGGTCCGCGATGGGCCAACGAACGACTGGTGGTCGACGGCGAGCGCACGGAGATCGCCGAGCGATTCGCGGGATCGCGGTTTTCCGTCGGGCGACACGCGCGAGCGGTACCGGATGGGGAACGCGGACACACGCTGCACACGGCCCTCGGTGTCGTGCGCGCCTGGGCGCGGCCATCGGCACCGGCGGGGTACTTGTACGTCGTCCACGCCGGTGCGCTGTACCGGATCGATGTCGCGCGGCCGCTCGTCGAGCCACTGCACGGGATTCCGGCACTGCGCATCGAGCTCGAGATCCACGCGGCATCGCCCGGGGCGACCGTCCTCTCGCCGGAGGATTCGATCGCGGTGACCGTGTGGCTCCGCGAACGCGATCGGATCCCGTTGCGGTTCGAGGTCGCGAACGGCACCGTGCACGCGGCGGGCGAGCTGCTCGACACCGGCTCCTGAACAAGCGAGCGGGCTGAAACGAGCGGGCCGAAACGAGCGGGCCGAAACGAGCGGGCCGAAACGAGCGAGGCCGAAACGAGCGGGCCGAAACGAGCAGGCCGAAACGAGCGTGCCGAAACGAGCATGCCGAAACGAGCGTGCCGAAATCCGTGGCACGCAAACAACACGTGTCGCGCGAGCGGCACGGTGTGTGGGCGACAACGTCTGGTCTCGTCACGTGCGCCGGGTGGTTCGGTCATTGCAGCGGCGCCCGGACGATGAGTCGTCTGTCATGCGTCGCGCTCGCGGCGATCGGGATCGGTGTGCCTTCGATCTCACGCGCCGATGACGGTGCCTTGCCGATGATGGATCCCGATCGGCCGGTGATCTGTGCACGCGACAAGGACGGGGGCGTGTGGCGGATCCAGTGCGATCCCGCCCGCAAGATCTGTATCTACGCGGCGAACGACGAGCTGTCGGCCGGCGGCGCGCGTACCAAACCGCTCGAGCGAGCACGCGCATGCTCGATCGACGAGGCCTTCGATCGCGCGGCGCTCGAGGCCGCTGGCTTCCGCATGGTGGCCGGACGCGCCGACGCGCCCTACGGGTGGATGCGCGACGAGCGCGGGCGCGTGCTGCAGGTCAACTTCGACCTCCGCAAACGAATCTTCCTCGGCGCGGCCTACACGCCGCAGAAGATCCTCGACAACCCGCTCGAGAGCAAACGCACGTCGGTCGACTTCGGGTTGCTGTCGTTCGACTACCTCGACGACGGCGTCACGCCGACCCGCCACCGGTTCCGCTTCGTCCAGGGCGAGGTTCACGTCGAGCCGTTCTCGGCGGAGGTCACGGTCGCGCACTGGGACGTGTCGCGCCGGTTCCTCGATCCGTTGCTGCGCATCACCACGTTCGTCGGTACGCCGCGGCGTCACGACCTGCACCTGAACCTCGGCCTGTGGAGCGAGGCGGGCGGGCTCGAGATCCATCCCTCGGAGGGCAACGGTCATTCGACGATCTGGAAACACGCGACCCTGCAGGGCACGCTCGACCTCTGGCAGTCGGCCGACCTCGATTCGTTCGTCCGAGTGCGGACCGGCGTCGGGCTCGAGGGCCAATACACCGACGGTACCGGATACCGGTCCGCGATCGTGCCGAGCTCGGCGTTCGAAATCGACACCGTGCTCGACGAGGAAGGTTTTCACAACGTCAAGTTCGAGCTCACCCACGAGGCGCCGCGCTACTTCGTGCCGTTCCAGAACGGCCAGCACTTCGCGCAGCGGTTGAAGGCCAAGCTGCAATACGAGGCGATCGTGCTCGCGATCAACGACCAGCCGTTGTCGCTCAAGGTCGCCGCTGGAGGCGAGAAGCGCGACGACATCATCGGCGTTCCGGATCGGTGGGCGTTCGTGATGGACGCGGGGTTACGGTTCAGCCTGTGGGCACCGCCGCGCGCGCCGCTCGCGCACCTGGCACCGCCGCCGCGGGTAGCACTCTCGGGGCCATGACCGGCGTCCTGGCCGCGATCGCGATCGTGGCGGTGTTCGCCACGCCGGTCCGCGCCGAGTCGTGCACGGGGACCACGCCATCGGGCGAGCGCTTCCCGACCTGCTTCGATCTCGGTAACCGGCTCAGCATCACCGCCGGCTCCGACGGGGTCGGTGGCTCCCTGTCGCTGCGCCACGCGATCGCGTTCGCCGACGATCCGGATCTGGTGTGGAAGCTCGAGCACACGTTCGCGGAGGCGACGTACGGGGGCTTCGAAGATCGGTTCGACGGCGTGCTGTATCGCGGCCGCTACATCCGCCACGCGCGCGACGGTCACCTCGTGATCCCGCTCGGGCGGCCTCGCAAGGTGTTCCTGCCGTTCGACGTCGGGGCGCTCGCGGAGGTCGGTCGGGTGTCGTGGCGGCCGAGCTCCACCGAGGTCCGGATCGGCGTCGTGCACACCGCCGCGTTGATCGACTTCGCGCGCTCGCGCACGTTTCGCCGGCGGTTCGAGATCGGGCCTTCGGCGCGGTGGGATGTCGATGCCGATCGCGACCAGCGGCGGCTGACGCGCCACGAGGTCGCGCCGTTCACGACCGGGCTCGCCAACCTGCACCTCGAATCGTCGACCGGGCGCACCCTGGCCGACGTCGCGGTCGAGGCGGGCATGGTGTGGCGCAACGTCGGTGGCTGGCGGGCCGATGCACGCGCGGAGGCCGTGCTCGAGCGCATCGTGCTCGCCGTCAACGATCGGCCGATCGCGCTGACGTTCGGCGTGCGCTACGACACCGTCGCCGACGAGACGCTCGCTCGGGTCGGTGCCCGGATCGTGCTCGTGCATCGTCGCGATCCGCGGGTCGCGCTCGCGCCGCCTCGCGACTAGCCCACGCGGGCCATGACTTCCATCAGCCGCTCGGGATCGTCGCTCTCGATCCAGTCGACCCCGAGCTCGACGAGTCGCTGGACCTCGGCCTCGGTGGCCGCCGTGGACGCGATCGGCTTACCGGTCGACGAGCCGAGTGGGAACAGTGTGTGCGTGCCGATCGCGATGCCGCGCTTGTGCAACGAGCGGACGGTCTCGTCGCCGACCAGCGTGTGATCGGCGCCGACCAGGCGAGTGCCGAGGAGCCGGCCGGCGAGGTGGCTCTCGAGGAGGCGGTTGAGGAGCCGGCGCGCGTTGTGACCGCGGCGCCGGCGGTGGTGCTGTTCGAGCTCGACGGGCAGGGCGGGGAGCCGATCGAGGACACCGTTGGTGAAGTCGAGCATGGTGTCGTCGAAGCAGAACCCGATCGCGAGCTCGGGGTGGCTGCGGCGCGCGGCGAGCAGCTGTCGTGGATCGAACGACGTGACGATCACGCGGTGCGCGTATCCGAGATCGCCGATCACCTGTGACACCACGTACGCGGCCTCGGTTCGCCACCACTTGGGCATCTCGATCTTGAGCTCGACGTTGACGACCGCCGACGACGCGACCTCCGAGAGCACCTCGGCGAGCAGCGGGATCGGCTCCTCGCGCTCGTAGTGCACGACCACCAGCTCGCCGTGAGCGTCGTACCCCATCGGGATGTCGCGCTGCACGCGCAACCGCGAAAGGTCGCTCCACTCGAGGTCGGACACGTTGCCCGACATCCCTGTCAGTCGCTTGAGGTCGGCATCGTGCACGCACACGGCGCGGTGGTCGGCCGTGATCCGCACGTCGAGCTCGATCGCCGGGACGCCGAGCTCGACGGCACGCCTGAAGCCGGCGAGCGTGTTCTCCTGGTGCAGTTTCGGCGTGCCGCGATGGCCGACCACGAGAGGGCGTTGCTTGCCCGCGAGAAACGGATTCTTGCCTGGTGGGAGCAAGGGCGTCAGGCCTTGGGGGCGATGTAGTAGCGCCCGTCGACGAACGCCCGGTCGACATCGGGCAACACCTCGACCTTGGCCCGGAACATCGAGCGATCGATCTCCATCTTGAAGACGAGCAGCCAGAGCATGCCTCCGATCGCCAAGACGCCGAGGATGATCGTGACGACGGCGGGCAGCAGGAAGATCGCGACCACGGCCGCCACCGTCGCGAGCTTGGCCTTGCCGATCAAGCCCTTCCAGTGCTGGACCACGGTGGCCGCGATCGCGTCGAAGCTCGGCACCGTGGCGCTCTGGATCACGGCCGGATCCTGGGTGCCGCCCGCCATCGCACCCGCGCGTATGGCCGCACCGATCGCATCGTAGAAGCTGTTCGGCATCGTCATGCAGGTCATCTCGGCCTGGTTGGGATTGGTGCGCAGGAGGTGCACGATCGCGTTGCGAGCCGGCTCGTACGCGAGCGTCTTGGACAGCGTGTGGATCACGATCGCCACGACCACGAAGGTCCCGGCGATCGACAGCACGTAGCCACCGAGCACGCGCAGGGTCGACGGCCCGTCGTCTTTTTCCTCCGGCTTGTCGGCCTGTGCGGGGGCGTCGTCCGGGTCGCCACCGATCACGATGGCGTCGTCATCGCTGGTCTGGGCCGCCGCCTCGAACACGGGGGCGAACGCGAGCACCACGAAGACGCCCAGCACCAGGCCGGCGATCCTGTTGCGCTTGCTCCGCATCCACCACGAGCGTACCCCACCGGACCGTGGTAGAGGTCGGCCTCATGCTGGTCTATGGCACGGCCTGGAAAGAGGATCGCACCGAGGCCTTGACCACCCTCGCGCTAACGAGCGGGTTTCGGGCGATCGATACCGCCAACCAGCGAAAGCACTACGACGAGGCCGGCGTCGGTGCCGCACTGGCGCGCGCCAAGCTTCCGCGCGACCAGCTGTTCCTGCAGACCAAGTTCACTCAGGTGCACTCGCAAGACGCGCGACTCCCCTACGATCCGGCGGCGCCGATCGCCACGCAGGTCGAACAGTCGTGTGCGAGCTCGCTCGAGCACCTAGGCACCAGCTACCTCGACTCGTACGTTCTCCACGGCCCGTCGACCACCCACGGGCTCGCGCCCCAGGACGTCCAGGCATGGCGTGCGATCGAGACTCTCCACGATCGCGGCGTCGCGCGCCGGATCGGGATCAGTAACGTCACGGTCGATCAGCTCGAGCAGGTGTGCGGACTCGCGCGGGTGCAACCCGCGTTCGTGCAGAACCGGTGCTACGCGTCGATGGGCTGGGACGCACGGGTGCGGGAGCTGTGTCGCGCCCGCGGCATCGTCTATCAGGGGTTCTCGCTGCTCACCGCGAATCGGCGCGAGCTCGCACACCCGGTGGTGGACGAGGTGATGGCTCGCAACGGAATGACCCGCGCGCAGGTCGTGTTCTCGTTCGCGCTCCGGGTCGGCATGATGCCGCTCACCGGAACGTCGAACGAGGACCACATGCGCGAGGACCTCGCGGTGCTCGAGCGAACGCTCCCCGATCCGGACGTACAGCGGATCGAGCAGATCGAGCAGATCGCCGTGCAGTAGGGCCGAGTTACCAGCCCTTCTTGCCGCCGCGACGACACCCGCCGCGACCGCCGCCGGCGACCGCGGTGTCGACGTTGATGACGGGAGGCGCGGCCGCTCCAGGAGCGGCGATCACGCCGCCGCCGCCACCGCCGCCGAACCCGCCCATCATCATCATCATGAGGATCATGTTCATCGGGTCCATTCCCTGATTCTGGTTGTTCGCGAGGTTCTTGATCGAGCTCGTGATCTCGGTCAGGGCCGAGGTGATCTCGTCGTTCTTCGACGAGCGAGTGACGCCACCCGACACGGTGTCGAGCTGGTCCGCGGTGATCGTTTCGAGGCCTTCGGGCTTGGTGGGCATGGCTGGTCCTGAGGTGGGGGGTGGTGATGCGACGCCCCCGAGGCTGGTGGGTGAGGGCGACGGCTCGGGAAAGAGCAGCCGACGTGCCATGCTCCGGGTCCCCTGGGATCAGCCACTTGGACCCGCTGCCGCTGGGTATCGTCTCCGAGATGCGCGTCCGGAGGGTTACGATGCGGCGTGCTGCTCCTGCGGATGGTCGAGGAACGGTTCCACCGCGACACCGAGGGCCGGCCGCTCCGCGAAGGACGCACGCCACCCGAGCTGCTCCGGGAGGGGGAGATCGAATACCGGACGTGTCCGTACCCGGGCTCTCGCCACCAGCACGAGAACCCGATGAACGTGTCGGCGTTGCGCCAGACCTCGGCGCACTGGGACGAGATCATCGACACCATCAGCTTCTTGCGGGAGAGCTATGGCGCCGCGCGCGGTGGCTTCCGCTTCGATCTGATGGACATCTGGCGCGTCGGTCAGCTCGGCTGCTCGTTGCCGTGGTTCTTCATCCTCGCGCGCGGCGAGACCTGCCCGGCATTCGCCGCGGCGCTCGCGAAGGCGGCGCTCGGGATCGCGATCTGGGGCAACCGCGTGCTGGTCGATCAGATCGCGACCCGGACGTTCGTGCCGCCCCACGGGCCGGTGACGAGCCCGTCATGGAGCGCGCAACAGATCTACGACACCAGCGATGCCAACGGCACGCTGATCGCCGACACCGAGGTGTGCGCCGCGTCCGACAAGATGATGCTCAGGTTCTACGAGCCCTACGTCTCGGCGGTGCCGTTCGGCGGTGCCGGCGAGACCGCCACGTTGCCGGCGACGCGCGAGCCGCTCTTGCGGTTCGGTGCGCACTACCTCGCGTTCAAGCAGTGGCTGTGGCTGTACTGGTTGGCGCGCCGGTTCGTGGTGCAGGATCTGGAGGCCGCGACCGGACCGCGCCCCGAGTACGCGGAGCAGCTCGAGCCCGAAGGTGAACCTCCCGACTTCTTCCTGCTCCAGCCCACGCGACCGGCCGAGCTCCCGGGGGCGCATCGCGCGGCGTGGTTCGCGTCGCTCGCCGCGCTGATCGAGCCGTTCGTTCCCGACGGCAGCGACGCGCCGTATCGCACGCATGCCGCCGATCTCGCGCGGATCATGGGCGAGCGGACCGAGCCGGCGAGCACGTTCGCGGCGCTCGATGCCGTGCATGGAGCCGTGATGGCGACGACCGAGGCCGGGTTCCGCGGCGCCGCGATGGCGCCGGCTCCGCCGACGGGAGATCCCGAGACCGATCCGGCGATCCGCGATCGCGTGCTGCGCGCGAGCCCGCGCGGGCTGTTCAGTCCTGCGGCTGGAAGATGAACGGATAGGAGACGTTCACGACCCCGCCGCCCTTCGGCTTGGGGAATCTGATCGCCAACACGCGACGCTGGATGCAGTGTGCGACCTTCGGATCCATGCCGGTCGCGTTCGCTTTGATCACCTTGCCGTCGGGGGCGATCGTGAACCGCACGGTGACCTTGCCGGCGAGCTTGGGATGATCCTGGAGCGCACGCTCGTAGCACAGCTTGATCGCGTGGAGATTGCGCCGGATGTAGCGGCGGATGATGGTCTTGTCGAGGTCACCGGTGGCGTCGGGCCGGCCGACGACGACGAGTGGCGACTTCGGATCCTTCTGACCGGTGTGCCCGATCCCGAACCCGGTGCCCACCTTGCCCCCGACCAGGCCGCCGATCGCGACACCGGTCCCGCCGCCGCCACCATTCTTGGTGCCGAGCACGCCGATGATCCCGGCCTTGCGCGCCTGCTCGATCGCCTGCTTGCGCGCGAGCTGCGGATCCGGGCTCGACGCGTTCTTCATCTGGTACCGGCCGGGCTTCGCCGGCGGGCCGGCCTCGGCGGTGGGCGCCGCGTCGACGCACCGGAACCCGATGGTCGGGCTCGACGACACCGCGCGATCCGATGCGGTCGCGTCCTTCTGGAGGAAGTACGGCGTGCGACTGGAGGCCTCGCGATCGAGCTCGGCCTGGCTCATCTTCGAATGGCCGCCGCGCACCACCGCGAGCTCGTCCTTGACCGTCGACGTCCACTCCTGGAGCGGACCGGCGACCGCGCCCACGGCGATGGCCCACGCGCCCTTGGCGGCCGTTTCCCATTCGTCGCTGGTCGGCAGCCGCGCGCCGACCGCCGTGCAGAACTCGCCGGCCTCCTTCTGGGTCAGCGAGGCGATCGGCGCATCCGGATCGGTGACGGCGACCGGCGGCTTGCCGATCACGCTCTCGTACTGGCGCGCGGTGATCTGACTCTTCGAGACCTTCACGCCGTGGACGTCGACGAACGGGTTGACCGCGAGCAGCGCGTCGCGCGGGGAGGGCGGAGGTGGACTGACCCGCTCCTCCTCGTTGCTCCCGGCTCCGGGTGCGGTGACGGCGGGTCCCCCCGGTCCCCCGAGATCGCTCCCCGATGCGGATCCGGACCCGGATCCGACGAGCGCGATGTCCGAACCCGAACCCGGATCTGTGTTGGGCTCGTCGCCACCACTGCTCGCGCCCACCGCGATCGCGATGCCACCGCCGACGACCACCAGCGCACCGAGACCGATCCACAGTCCCTTCTTGCTGCCACCCGTCGGTGGCGTCGTGGCGGGTGGCGGTGTTGGATGCTGTGGCGTGTACGCGACCGGGTAGCTCTGGCTCGGTCCCGGTTGCATCGGCTGCACGGGATACGACTGGCTCGCCGCGTGTTGCGGCGTCGTGTTGCCGTAGGCCATCTGCGGCTGCGAACCGAGCTGTGGTTGCGATCCGAACGCCGGTTGCGAGCCGAGCTGCGGTTGCGAGCCGAGCTGCGGCTGCGAACCGATCGCCGGGTTCGATCCGATGTTGGGATGCGACGATGGTCGCAAGGTCTGCGCCACGCCCGTGATCGCGGCCGCCGACCAGCGTTGGGTCGCGCCGCTACTACGTAGTTGATCGACGGCGCTGACCACTTCGCGCACGGTCGGCCGCAGGTCGACGGTCTTCGCGAGCATGCGATCGACGAGCGCGTCGAACTCCGCCGGGACGCTGCGGATGATCGTGCTGGCGTGCGGTGGCGCGGAGTTGAGGTGGTGGTTGCAGGCCTCGCCGATCGACGAGGCGGGAAACGGTGGCTTGCCGACCGCCATCTCGAACATCACGCAGCCGAGGGAGTAGGTGTCCGCGCGGCCGTCGACGGATGCGGCGTTGTTCCACTGCTCGGGTGCCATGTACGCCGGCGTGCCCATCGTGCCCTTGGTCTGCGGGCCGGCCATCGTCCCGGTGAGCTTCGCGATCCCGAAGTCGAGGACCTTGACGCGCTCTCCGCTCGGGAGCTCGTGATCGGGAACCAGGTAGATGTTGTCGGGTTTGAGATCGCGGTGCGTGATCCCGGCGGAGTGCACGGCGTCGAGCACGCCCGCGATCTGTCGCCCGATGTCGGCGACCATCTCGCCGGGCAGCGTGCCCAGGCGCTTGATCCGCGCGGCCAGCGACTCGCCCTCGAGAAACTCCATGGTCAGGTAGGCGTGCTTCTGACCCTTATCGTCGTCGTGGTACCCGCAGTCGAAGATCTTCACGGGGCCGGCGTGGCGGACCTTGCTGACCGCCTTGGCCTCGTTGAAGAACCGCTCGACCTGCTCCTCGTCCTTCGAGATCTGGGCCTGGAGCACCTTGATCGCGGCCTTGGTCCCGATCGTGTTGTGCTCGGCGAGGAACACCTCACCCATGCCGCCGGCGCCCAGCAGTGAAACGACCTTGAAGTTGCCGATCTGCTCTCCGATCACGGAACGTCGATAGTAGCAGGAGCGCGGGGCCGCGCCGGCCGGCTCGGGTAGGTCTGGGTGTGTCGCGATCGCGACCGCGCCGATCGCCTACTTCTGGAGGACGAACGCGCCGCCGAGGCCAGCGGCCATCTCCTCGGGGGAGATCCGGCCGTCACCGTCGGTGTCGAGCGCGGCGAACACGTCGCTCGCACCGCCCCACTCCTCGCGGGTGACGAAGCCGTCACCGTCGAGGTCGTAGACCTTGAAGAAGTCGTGGGCCGCCTGGCCGGCCTTCTTGTTGCCGCGCAGCGCCTCGTGGCGCTCCTCGAGCAGCTTCTCGAGGGCAACGATCGCCTTGCTGAAGCCCTGGATGCCCTCGTCGAGCTTCTCCTTGGCCATCGGATCGGCGTCGTGCATCTTGCGGAACGTCGCCTCGTCGACCGGCGTCTTCGGGATGTCCATCTTCGCGGCCTTCTCGGGATCGAGCTTGCGGGGGAGGTTGGCGGTGCTCTCCTGCAACTGCGCGAGCAGCTTGGGCGCGATGGTCAGCAGATCGCAGCCGGCGAGCTCGGTGATCTCGTCGAGGTTGCGGAAGCTGGCACCCATGATCTCGGTCTTGTAGCCGTGCTTCTTGTAGTAGTTGTAGATCTTGGTGACCGACTTGACGCCCGGGTCCTCGGCGGGCGGATAGCTGTCGCGCTTCTCGGCCTTCTTGTACCAGTCGAGGATCCGCCCGACGAACGGACTGATCAGCGTCACGCCCGCCTCGGCGCACGCGATCGCCTGGTGCATCCCGAACAGCAACGTCAGGTTGCAGTGGATGCCTTCCTTCTCGAGCACCTCTGCGGCGCGGATGCCTTCCCACGTCGACGCGACCTTGATCAGCACGCGGTCGCGCGACACGCCGCCGGCCTCGTACTGCGAGATCAGGTGACGCCCCTTCTCGATCGTGCCCTTGGTGTCGTAGGACAGCCGGGCATCGACCTCGGTCGACACGCGACCCGGGACGATCTTCAGGATCCGGAGGCCGAACTCGACGGCGAGCCGATCGAGCGCGAGGCCGACGACCTTCGACGCGTCCTTGTTGCTCTGCTCCCAGGCCCACTTGAGGGCGCCGTCGACGACGTCGGAGTACTCCGGCATCTGTGCCGCGGCGGTGATCAGCGACGGGTTGGTGGTCGCGTCACGCGGCGTGAATTTCTTGATCGAGTTGAGATCGCCGGTATCGCACACGGCGACGGTCATCTTGGTGAGTTGGTCGAGCAGCGATGCCATTGGTTTCTCCCCTGAGTTTCGAGCGACCCTAACGCACGCGCGGCAGCCCCGTGTCGTCGGACGGCTGTTTATTTGCCCGCATCCGTCACCTGAGCGAGACACGAAACATGACCGCCATGCTGATGCTCGCGATGGTCCAGTGGGGCTTTCTCACCGGCGTGATCGCGAATGCCAAGAACCGCAACGCCGCGGGCTGGTTCGCCCTCGGGGCCGCACTCCCGCTGCTCGGGCTCGCGCTCGCGATCGCGGTGTCCGCACAGCCGAGAATCGTCGCGATCCCGGCGACCAAGCCGCGCCGCGTGCGCCGTCTGGCACCCGCCGTCGCCTGAAATCGATCGCCGCCGGGCGCGTTCCACGTGCGATACTGTGGGCGTGCGCGGACTACTCGGCGTGGTCCTTTTCGCGGCGAGCTGTTTTCGCCCGACTCCACCCGACGGTGTGGCCTGCACGACGACGCGCGAGTGTCCGACCTCGCTGGTCTGCGCCGAGGGGCTGTGTGTCAGCGAGGCCCAGAGCCCCGACGCACCGGGAACCGATGCGAGCGGGACCGGCGATGCGGCGACGTGCACGCCGATCGTCAACGGCGCCGGTGCACTGATCGCCCCGCGCGCGTCGATCACGCTCGACGGGCAACTCGATGACTGGTCGGCCTGCTTCGTCACGCTCGATACCAGCACGGCGCTGATCCGCGAGGAGAACGGCGGTGGAATGTTCGCGTCCGGCCGGTTCTCGATCGCGCACGACGACAAGCGGATCTACATCGCCGCCGAGGTTCAGGGGGTGGCGCCACTCGGTGACCACGCGGAGCCGCAGGTCTACAAGAACGACTCGATCTCGCTGTATCTCGACGCCGATGGCGTGTTCCAGAGCGACACGTACGATCCGGATGCCGCGCAGATCGTGATCGATCACGCGAATCGCATCGGCGTGTTCCACGCGACCAGCCCGCTGCCGAACCTCGCGAGCTTCGCGCGCACGGTGAACGACACGTTCACGATCGAGATCGCGATCGAGCCGTCGACGTTGAACGCCAGCGCGTTCGCCAGCACGATCGGGTTCGACATCGGGTTCGAGGGCGGTGACGGCGTCGATCAGACCTCGGAGCTGTTGTGGTTCTCGGCCTGCGGCCCCCCCGATTGCGTGTGTAGCAACGGCGATTCGGCGCCGTATTGCGACGCGCGGCAGTTCGGGACGGCTACGCTCGCGCCGTGAAGAAGCTCCCGATCGCACCGCTGGCGCCGCCCGCGAAGCGCGAGCTGGCGCTCGCCGATCGAGTGCGGGAGCTCGATGCCGCGGCGCGCCCGATCCTCGCGGTGTGGGAGATCACGCTGGCGTGTGACCTCGCGTGCGGTCACTGCGGATCGCGGGCCGGGCGCGCGCGACCCGACGAGCTGACCACGCCGGAAGCGTTCGACCTCGTCGATCAGCTGGCGGAGCTCGGCGTCATCGAGGTCGTGCTGATCGGTGGAGAGTCGTACCTCCGCGAGGACTGGCTCGACATCGTCGCGCGGATCGCGGAGCGGGGGATGGAGCCGCTGATCACGACGGGAGGACGCGGGCTGACCGCGGAGCGTGCGCGTGCGGCGAAGCAGGCCGGGCTGGTCAGCGCCAGCGTGTCACTCGACGGTATGGCGGCGACCCACGATCGCCAGCGCGGAGTGCGCGGTTCGTGGGCAGCGGCGATCGAGGCGATGGCCAACCTGCGTGCGGCCGAGGTCCCAGTGTCGGCGAACACCCAGATCAACCGACTCAGCATGTCGGAGCTTCCGGACGTGCTCGAGACGTTGATCGAGCACGGCGCACACAGCTGGCAGATCCAGCTCACGGTCGCGATGGGTCGCGCCGCCGATCGTCCCGACTGGATCCTCCAGCCGTACGACCTGCTCGAGCTGTTTCCGGTTCTCGATCGGTTGGCCGCGCGCTGTCGCGAGGCCGACGTGCTGCTGTGGCCGGGAAACAACGTGGGGTACTTCGGTCCGTACGAGACCACGCTTCGCGGCACGTTGCCGCGGGGCCATCACGTCGGCTGCGGCGCCGGCGTGTGGGGGTTGGGCATCGAGGCCGACGGCACGATCAAGGGGTGCCCGTCGATGGCGACGGCGACCTGGGGATCCGGCAACGTTCGCGACGCCCGGCTCGTCGACATCTGGGAGCGCGCGGCACCGATGCGGTTCAACCGCGGACGCACCTCCGAGTCGCTGTGGGGATACTGCCGGAGCTGCTACTACGCCGACGTCTGCAAGGGCGGTTGCACGTGGACCTCGGAGGCGCTGCTCGGCAAGCCGGGGAACAACCCGATGTGCCATCACCGCGCGCTCGAGATGCAGCGTGCCGGCAAGCGCGAGCGCCTGGTCCAGATCGAGCGCGCGCCCGGCGTGCCGTTCGATCAGGGGCGGTTCGAGCTCGTGGTCGAAGACTTCGCGACGTCGAGATGATCAGACGATGCGGCGCCGTGCGGGTGGGGCGCCGTACGGTTTGGGGATGTTGTTGGGGTCGTAGCGCGGTCGCCGGAACTGCGACGTCAGCGAGAGATCGACCCGCACGTCGCCGTGCTCCTGGACTTGGACCTGGCGGTTGGCCTGGGTCGCCGCGTGGGCGATCAGGTAGTAGGTGCCCGGTAAGAGCCCCTGAAACACGTACGTGCCGCTGGCGTCGGTGGTCGCGAACATCGGTTGCGGTCCGCCCTGGAGCTCGACCCGGAGGTTCGCGTAGCCGCGGCCGGTGTACGTATCGATGACGACGCCGCGGATCGTCGCGTCCGCGACGGGCGCGGGCGGCGTGTCGTCGGGTGGCGGCTGCGCGAAGTTCCGGATCGTTCTGCGGATCGTGCGGCGGTGGCGGGGGCGGTGGTTGCTGCTGCTGCACGTAGTGGGGCGGCGGCGGGTCGCCGACGTAGCACGCCGGTGCCGCGAGCACGGCGCTCGCGAACACGGCGGCTCGCGACAGGCGGCCCTCGAGGCGCGGCATCGTCGAGGGTGGGGCCTCGTGGGGTGCACCGCAGAACGGACACCGGGTCTCGTCGTCGCGCACGTGGCGCTTGCACTGCGGGCAGGGGTGCAGCATGGCCCCAGGTTACACCGGCGACGATCGCCGGTGTAACCGATCGAGCCACGCGAGCGTCGCCTCGGCAACCGCGGGGTGAGCCACGCCGCCACCGTAGTCGCGGAGGCTGGCCTCGTGGCTGTCGTGCCATCCGTACAGATGGTCGAGCTGCGGGAGGTCGACGATCGTCGTCGGGCCGCTCGCCAGCGTCGCGATCCGCGCCTGGTCGTCGGCCCGCACGACCCAGTCGTACTCGCCGCGCACGACGAGCAGTGGACACGCGACCGCGCGCCACGCCGCTTCGAGATCGAGGGCCGCCAGCTGGGCGTGGTAGCCGGCCGTCCGCCCGTTGAGCTCGCCGGCGCGCACGAGCTCGTCGAGCGCGGCGACGCGACGCGCGATGTCGGCGGGAGAAGCCCCACGTAACTCGAGCTGGCGGCGCGTGCTGTCGCGCAGGCAGTCGAGCCAGCTCGTCGCGGGCGTTCCATAGACGATCACGCCGGTGATGTCGGGCTCGCCGGCCAGCACCGCCGCGATGATCCCGCCGACGC
The DNA here is from genome assembly GCA_963772655.1 of uncultured delta proteobacterium. GTDB lineage: Bacteria > Myxococcota_A > Polyangia > Haliangiales > Haliangiaceae > JABFXX01. Next base: position 900,893 of record CAVYYE010000002.1, on the reverse strand, counting down.
TGTGGCCGAACACGATCAGCGGAACGTCGCGGGACCGCGCGAGCTCGCGGGCGCGACCCAGCGCGGCCTTCGTGTCGGCCAGCTCGCCTGCGAAGTCGACATCGCGACACGGCTCGCCGGTGCTGTCGCCGACGCCGCGCTTGTCGAACCTGAGCGAGTCGACGCCGGCCGCTGCCCACGCGGCGACCAGGCTCGCGAGGGGCGCGTCGGGCGTGGTCGCGAGATCGATCGATTCGCACGCGATGCCCTGGATCACGAAGATCAATGCGCGCGCGGCGTCGACACCCGTCGCGATCGTACGGAGCCGAGCGCCTTCGACCTCGAGCTCGCCGTAGACAACGTCGGGCAGCGGTTCTTCCGGACGCGCGATCACACCCGCGCGGACGGCACGCGTGCGCCCCGATCGCTCGAACACGATCTCGACCGCAGGCTGGTCGCCGGCACGGCGCAGAGCGACGGCCAGCTGGACGAGGTCGCTCAGTGGGATCCCGGCGAGCGACCGCACGAGGTCGCCGGCGGCGAGCCCCGCGTGTTCGGCCATACCACCGGCATGGACGCCGACGATTCGCATCCCGCCATCGACGAAGGTCTCGTCGTCGCCGGGCAGCTCGACGCCGAGAAACGCGCTTCGCGGCAGCATCGGTTGCACGATACCCGGTGTAGCGTCGCGGCGTGGTTCCGCTGCCGATCCACGTCTACCACCCACACGCCGGCGAGCTCGGCGCCCGGGTCCGCGCGCTCGCGCCCGACCGCCGCGTGATCGAGCTGTCCACCCGCGAGCAGCTCGCGGCCGCGCTCCCCGAGATCGTGGTGCTGTTCGCTCCCGAGCCGCCGCGAGAGGGGTGGGGCTCGGCACGCGCGCTGCGGCTGGTGCAGGTACTCGGTGCCGGGGTCGATCACGTCCTGCCATCTCCCGATCTGCCATCCACGGTCGAGGTGGCCGGCGCGCGCGGCGAGTTCTCCGGCGAGGTCGCCGAGCACGTGGTCGCGATGATGCTCGCGCACGCGCACCGGATCCCGGTGCTGCTCGACGACCAGCGCGTGCGGAGGTTTCGGCCGACCCCTCACCCGACACTCGCCGGGCAGCGGCTCGCGATCGTCGGGCTCGGAGCGGTCGGCACGCGGATCGCGGGACTCGCGGGTGCGCTCGGGATGGTGGTACGGGGCATCTCGCGATGCGGACGGCCGTGCCCGGGCGTCGAGGTCGTCGCCGCCGATCGGCTCGGCGATGCGGTCTCCGACGCGCGGTTCGTCGCGATCGCGTTGCCGCTGACGCCCTCGACGCGCCACCTGATCGACGCCGCGATCCTCGCGCGACTCGCCCCCGATGCGTTCCTGATCAACGTCGCGCGTGGCGGCGTCCTCGACGAGACGGCGCTGGTCGACGCCTTGCGTGCCAACCGGATCGCGGGTGCCGCACTCGACGTGTTCGAGCACGAGCCGCTGTCGTCGGATAGCGAGCTCTGGAGCGTGCCGAACGCGATCGTGACTCCACATGTCGCCGGCTACGGCGAGCGCTACATCGAGCGATGCGCCGCGATCCTCCTCGACAACGTCCGCCGACTCGAGGTCGACGCGCCGCGCCGCGGCACCGTCGATCGCGAGGCCGGCTACTAAGACTTCGCGAGCGGGCACCCTGCAGTCCGGTAGACCGCGGAAGCGAAGTCGGGCAACAAACACTTCGCGAGCGGGCACCCTGCAGTCCGGTAGATCGTGGAAGCGAAGTCGGGCGACCGCGGAAGCGAAGTCGGGCGACTACGTCTCGCGGATCCGGTTGGTCTCGTAGGCCTCGACCAGCTCCTCGAGTACCGTGATCTCGCTCCGGATGTCCTCGCCCGCCTCGGTGTCGCCGACCGTGCGCGGGCGGTCGTAGACCTCGACATCGCTGACCGTCGGCACGATGTCGGCGCCCTCGTCGACCACGGCATCGATTCCCGCGAAGTGCGTGTGCTGAGCGAGGTACATCCGATCGGCGTCGAGGACCAGCGAGAAGCCCTTGTCGCCGTAGGCGGCGGCGAACGCGCCGTCGATCGTGATCGCGCGGCCCGACTTCTTGATCGGCGTCTCGCCCTTCTCGAGCTTGACGGGGACGTGGCCGTTGACGATGAAGCCGTTCGCCGGCAGCCCGAACTCGGCGAGCACGCGGACGCAGAACGCCTCGTCGTGGATCAGCTTGAAGTAGGGGTTCTTGATCTCCTTGTGGGTGGCCTTGTCGGCGACGAAGTAGGTCTCGAACGTCGCCATCCGGTCCTTGCCGAAGCACGGCGATAGCGGTCCGGTCCACAGGTAGTACAGCATGTCGACGTCCTCGGGTGCCTGCTTGCGGAACGCGCGCTGTACGAGCAGGTCGATCGCATCGAACAGCTCGGCGCCGCGCCGGGGCTCGCCATCGATCGTGCACGTCAGGAACTCGCCGTTGTCATCGACCGGTACGCAGCCGTGGAAGATCGCGCAGGTGTCGCGACGCAGGGCCATGCAGCCGCGCGACGCCACGAACGACATCTGGTTCCACAGCCGTCCCGAGTCGTAGAACGCCTTGGTGATCCGATCGAGGCACGCCTGTTCGCCGGGCGACAGCGCGTAGGGATTGTTCCAGTCGATCGTCGGTAGACGCATGTCGAGCATCGGGTGTCGCCCGTGATCGCCGAGGTCGACGGTGCCGGTTTCGGGATCGATCTTGTGGAGTAGGGCGCGGTGCTGCATGTTCCAGTCGGCGCGCCGCTGGAGCAGCTGCCCTTCGAGCTTGAACTGCATGATCGCCGCGGCCTTCTGCATCCGCGCCATGGTCTGCGGGTCGCGGAGCCCGTCGCCCTTGCACTGGAACCGCTCCACCGGATCGTCGCCGTAGACCTCGCGGGCGAGTCGCTCGAGTGGCGCCATCGCGATCCCGAACCCCTCCTCGAGCTGGGATAGTCGGCGGTAGCGCAGCGAGAGCCGGATCGCGGTCATGATCGACGTCGGGTGACCGAGGCACGCCGCCATCCACACCGCGTCGTGGTTGCCCCACGTGATCGACACCGTCGGCTGCTGCATCAGGAGATCGATCACGCGATCGAGGCGGGGCCCGCGGTCGCCGAGGTCGCCGGCGACGACGAGCTCGCCGATCGCGAGGTTGCGGACGATGCGCGCGACCATCCGCACCAGATCGAGATCGCGACCGTGGTGGAGGAACGGCTCGACGATGCTCGCCACGTACTCGGGCCGGCGTGCGAGCTGGTGCGCGAACATCAGCTCGTGGAACGCACCGTCGAACGGGTCGGGGATGATCCGATCGACGTGCTTGAGCGTGTAGTGGTGTGAGAGATCCTGGATCACCGCGACCGCACACGGCACGAACCACAGCAGCTTCGAGCGCCGCGCGTCGATCGACTTGCCCCGCGTGTGGGCGAGCCAGCTCTCGCGCGGGTAGTAGAACAGCGCCAGGAGATCGTTGCGATCGTCCTCGGATAGCGCGTCCCCGAACACGCGGTCGACCAGCGGTCGCAAGCTACCCGACGCGTTGTTGATGACCTGGCGCAGCTTGACGTACTCGCCGTGGACGTCGCTGACCACGTGAACGGTCGGCTTGGGGAGCGTCAGGATCGAGCGCAGGTTGGCGAGCTCGGCGAGGGCCGCGGGGACGTTGGGGTAGCGCTTGGACAACGCGTGGAGCGCGTGGGGTTCGGCCGGCATCGCGCGCACGATACCCCGCATCGCCGGCGCGCACACCGCGTGTCCGTCAGCGCGGCCACTCGTCGATCAGGTTCGCGACCAGCGCGGTCCACCCGGTCTGGTGGCTGGCGCCGATGCCAGCGCCGTTGTCGCCGTGGAAGTACTCGTAGAACAGGATGTGATCGCGCCACCGCGGATCGTCCTTGAAGTGGCGCGCGCTGCCGTACACCGGGCGGTGGCCATCCTGGTCGAGCAAGAAGATGTCGACCATGCGACGCGCGATGTCGCGGGCGAGGTCGTTCATTCGCATCGCCCGTCCATCCGAGGCCGGCGTCACGACGGGCATGTGGCCGCCGAACGCGGTGCCGAGCTTGCGGAGCGATTCGATGATGAGGAACGTGGTCGGGAACCAGATCGGTCCGCGCCAGTTCGAGTTGCCGCCCTTCATCTTGGACGCCGACTCTGCCGGCTCGTAGCCGACCACCGAGTTGCCGTACTGGAACGGCTTGGTCTCGTGGCTCTTCGACAGCGAGCGGATGCCGTAGCGCGACAAGAACTCGGTCTCGTCGTGCATGTGGTTGAGCAGCCCCTTGAGCTGATCGATGTTGCAGATCGTCAGCAGGTAGGTCTTCTTGCCGTCGGGCTGCTCGATCGGATGGATCACGTGCTCGACCATCTCCCGTCGGTTCTTGAGGAACCAGTTGAGGTTCGCCGTGAACTCCTTGAACGGCTCGATCCACTCGACCTCGAGGCGCTCGACCGCGTACAGCGGGATCAGGCCGACCAGCGAGCGCACGCGGAACTTGTGGAAGCTGCGGTCCGCGTGTTCGAGGATGTCGTAGAAGAAGCCATCCTTGGCGTCGTACAGCGAGTGCTCGCGGCCGCCCATGTGCTTCATCGCGTACGCGATGTAGACGTAGTGCTGGAAGAACTTGCTCGCCATCCCCTCGTACACGGGGTTCTCCTTGGCGAGCTCGAGGGCGATCCGCATCAGGTTGAGGCAGAACATGCCCATCCAGCCGGTGGCGTCGGACTGGTGGAGGATCGATCCATCGGGGGGCTTGTCGCTGCGGTCGATCACCGTGATGTTGTCGAGTCCGAGGAAGCCACCCTCGAACACGTTGTTGCCCTCCTTGTCGACCTTGTTCACCCAGTTGGCGAAGTTGATCAGGAGCTTGTGGTAGCAGCGCTCGAGCCACTCGCGATCGGCGCGCCCGAACCGCCGCTTCTCCATGTTGTAGACACGCCACACCGCCCACGCGTGGACGGGAGGGTTGAGATCGGAGAACTCCCACTCGTAGGCGGGGAGCTGTCCCGCGGGATGCTGGAACTGCTCGAATAGCAGCATCCAGAGTTGGTCCTTCGCGAACTGCGGATCGATGAGCGCGAACGGCACGGTGTGGAACGCGAGGTCCCATGCCGCGAACCACGGGTACTCCCACTTGTCGGGCATCGACATCACGCGCATCGAGTTGAGGTGACGCCAGTGGACGTTGCGGATCCGCGCGCGCGATGCCGGCGGTGGCGACGCGGGGTTGTCGCCGTCGAGCCACTGCGCGACGTCGAACAGATAGCTCTGCTTGGTCCACAGAAGTCCGGCGAGCGCGCGGCGCTGCACGAGCTTCTCGTCGAGTGTGGCGCCGGCGGGAGCGAGTGTGTTGTAGAACGTGTCGGCCTCGGCCTTGCGGCGATCGACGATCGCGTCGACATCGGCGAGCGCGTCCGAACGGCTACCGTCGGTGAACCGCAGCCGCAGCGTCACGCTGCCGCCGGCCGGCACCATGTAGCGATAGTGCAGGGCGGCCTTGGTGCCTTGTTCCGTGGGGTTGATGGCGCGCGCGTCGTTCTCGCAGAGGTAGCGATGGAACGCATCCTTGGTGAACGGCTTGCGGCTCGATGCACCGGGGCCCCACGCGCGCTCGCCGTTGGTCTCGTTGTCGGTGACCAGGGCCTGCGCGTTCTCCGTCGGCCCGACCAGCCAACGCATGCCGAGGCTGTAGGCCGCCGGCATGTTGCGATCGGGCGGGAGGTGATGGTCGTCGGCGACGAGGCCGATGGTGGCCGCATCGCGCTTGACGCTGATCTCGGGCTCGGGCTTGGCCTCGGCGCCCCACGACCACGTGTTGCGGTACCACAGCGTCGGCAGGATATGGAGCGGGGCCGCATCGGGGCCTCGGTTGTGCGCGGTGATCCGGATCGCGATGTCCTCGGGCGTCTCCTTCGCGTACTCGATGAAGATGTCGAAGTAGCGATCATCCTCGAAGATGCCGGTGTCGATCAGCTCGAACTCGGGACCTTGGCCGGCGCGACGCTGGTTCTCCTCGACGAGCCAGCGGTACGGGAACTCGCGCTGCGGGTACTTGTAGAGCAGGCACTGGTACGAGTGCGTCGGCGTGTTGTCGACGTGGAAGTAGTAGTCCTTGACGTCCTCGCCGTGGTTGCCCTCGTTCGGATTGAGGCCGAACAGCTTCTCCTTGAGGTGTGGATCGTGCTCGTTCCAGAACGCTGGCGCGAAGCACAAGAGCTGATAGCGATCGCAGATGCCTCCGATGCCGTCCTCGCCCCAGCGATACGCCTTGGCGCGCGAACGCTCGTAGGTGAGGAAGTTCCAGGCATCGCCGTTCGCGGAGTAGTCCTCGCGGACGGTGCCCCACGACCGGTCGGAGAGGTACGGGCCCCACCGGCGCCAGCCGCTGCTGTCGTCGCGGATCGTCGCGACGCGTTCGCGCTCGGGGTTCGCCACCCGCGGATCGATCTTCTTGTTCATGTCGCCTCGCCGGACCGAAGATGTAACCGCGCAGCGACGGTTCGCGCAACTAGGCGCGCTCGATGTCGACCAGCAGCGGGTAGCGCTTCGAGCCCGTCAGCGTCGCCGACACGGCGAACTGGCGGAACCCGACCTCGGCGGTGCGCCGCGACGGCATCAGCCGGACGCTCCCGACCAGTCGGACCCGCGCGCCGTCCTCGATCAGGCGTTCCTCGTAGTCGGTGCCCGTGAACGCCGGGTTCGAGAGCGCCGCCTCCGGTGCGTCGATCCAAGCCGCCCCACTGTCGTCGACGATGAAGAACGGCACCATGTCGCGCGCGGTCTGCACGCGGGTGAAGGTCCCGGCGGGGTCGACGTGCCAGGTCGTGGTGTCGTAGGCCACGCACGGGCGTCCCGTCTGCGGGGCGTTGATCGGAGACCGGTCGACGTGGACGACCCCGACGATGCAGGCGAGCTCGCCATCGACCAGCTCGGAGATCGGAGTCACCCGCGTGCGTCGCAGCAGCCGGCGCGTGCGCATCGCTGGATTGCGCCACGCGCGAACGCCGAGCGTCGTCGCCGCGAGAGCGAACATGCCGCAGGCGAACACGACGACCTCCACTCCGGAGTTGTAGCGCGAGCGCGTGTTATTGGGCGAACCCGAACGTGGCGCCGAACACGGTGTGCGGGTCGAACGTGATGGCGCCGTTCACACACATGTCGTTGGCGGCGACCGGTGTCCCGACGCCTTCGTGCCCGACCAGCACGTGCAATCGTGCCGCTTGTCGGAGGATGGGATTGTCCGCGCCGCATGTTCATCCCGGCACGTGGACGTGGTTTGCTCCGCCCCATGGGAACCCTGACGAGCTCACCGGCCTGGAAAGCACTCACCGAGCACAAGAAGTCGATCGAGAAGATCCACATGCGCGACCTGTTCGCCAAGGACCCGGAGCGGTTCGCGAACATGTCTCGCGAGGCGTGCGGGCTGTTCGTCGACTACTCCAAGCACCGCGTCACCAAGGAGACGCTCGACCTGCTGCTCGCGCTCGCGAAGCAGCAGGGTGTCGAGAGCTGGCGCGACAAGATGTTCTCGGGTTCCAAGGAGCTCAACGGCACCGAGAACCGTGCCGTGTTGCACGTCGCGCTTCGCAACCGTAGCAAGCGTCCGATCCAGGTCGACGGCGAGGACGTCACGCCCAAGGTCGAGGCGGTGCTCGCCAAGATGCGGTCGTTCACCGAGCGCGTTCGCAACGGCGAGTGGACGGGACACACCGGCAAGACGATCACCGACGTCGTCAACATCGGCATCGGTGGGTCGGATCTCGGCCCGGTGATGGCGACCGAGGCGCTACGCCCGTACTGGAAGGACGGCCTGTCCGTTCACTTCGTGTCGAACGTCGATGGGACCCACATCGCGGAGACCTGCAAGCGCCTCGATCCCGAGCGCACGCTGTTCATCGTCGCGAGCAAGACGTTCACCACGCAGGAGACCCTGACCAACGCCGGCAGCGCGAAGAGCTGGCTGCTCTCGAAGCTCGGTGCAGGTGAGGATGCCGTGGCCAAGCACTTCGTCGCGCTATCGACCAACGCGACGGAGGTCAGCAAGTTCGGCATCGACACCGAGAACATGTTCGAGTTCTGGGACTGGGTCGGCGGTCGTTACTCCCTATGGAGCGCCATCGGTCTGTCGATCGCCGTCGTGATCGGCATGGACAACTTCGAGGAGCTCCTCCAGGGCGGCCACGACATGGACGAGCACTTCCGGACCGCGCCGCTGCACGAGAACCTGCCCGCGATCATGGGCATGCTCGGCGTCTGGTACATGAACTTCTTCGGGGCCGAGACCCACGCGATTCTGCCGTACGACCAGTACATGCACCGGTTCTCCGCGTACTTCCAGCAGGGAGACATGGAGAGCAACGGCAAGAGCGTCGACCGCAAGGGCAACCGGATCGCCGACTACACGACCGGTCCGATCATCTGGGGGGAGCCTGGCACCAACGGCCAGCACGCCTTCTACCAGTTGATCCATCAGGGCACGCGGATCATCCCGTGCGACTTCATCGCGCCGGTCGAGACCCACAATGCGCTGGGTCATCACCACCCGATCCTGCTCGCCAACTTCTTCGCGCAGACCGAGGCGCTGATGAAGGGCAAGACCACCGCCGAGGCCAAGGCCGAGCTCGAGGCTGCGGGGACCCAGCCGGCGCCGGGGCTGACGCTCGACACGCTCGCACAGCACAAGACGTTCACCGGAAATCGTCCGACGACGTCGATCATGGTCCAGAAGATCACGCCGCGTACCCTGGGCTCGCTGATCGCGCTCTACGAGCACAAGATCTTCGTGCAGGGCATCGTGTGGGACATCTTCAGCTTCGATCAGTGGGGCGTCGAGCTCGGCAAGCAGCTCGCCAAGAACATCCTCCCGGAGCTCGACGGTTCCGAGCCGGTGAGCAGCCACGATCCGTCGACCAACGGCCTGATCAACTTCTACAAGACGCGCCGCCCGGCGTGATTCGCGCCGGCGCCACCCCGGGGCCTGGTATCCTGGGGGGGATGCGCACGTGGTGGCTCGCACTGCTCCTGGCCGGGTGCTCGTACCACGCGCCGGACGGTGCGACGCCGACCGGCGATGCGAATGGCGACGCGCCTGGAACCGATGCCCCACCGATCGATGCGGCAGAGGCGTGGCTCGATCCGTGGGCGCATCGCAAGGCGATCACGATCCATGCTTCGCTCGTCGACGCTCCCAACGGCAGCGACGCTCTGGCCGACTTCCCGGTGCTGGTCCAGCTCGCCGACCCGGAGATCTCGAACGGGGTCCTCGCCGGTGGCAGAGATCTCGCGTTCACCGACTCCGACGGTACGACCCGACTCGCGGTCGATACCGAACGCTTCGGCGATGCCATCGTGGCCTGGGTGAAGGTGCCGGTCCTGTCGGCCAGCACGGACACCCGGATCTACGCGTACTACGGCAATGCGAATCCGACGCCCGCGAACGATGCGGCCGGGGTATGGAGCGAGTACCTCGCGGTCTGGCACCTGTCGGAGGATCCGGCGGCCGGTGGTGCCGGTGACATCAGGGACTCGACCTCCGCGCACCACGACGGCACCGCCGAGCAGTCGATGAACGCCAACGACCGCGTGGCCGGCAAGATCAACACCGCGTTCGATCTCGACGGCAACAACGACTTCATCGACATCCCATCGACGATCGACGTCGGCAACGCGTTCACGCTGTCGGCGTGGGTCGACATGTCGACGACGGTCGGCATCCACACCGTGTTCTCGAACTCGCTGAGCGGTCTCGACAAGGACGGCTTCCGCCTGTTCGTGAACAGCGATCTGACCGCGGACCACAAATTGTTGTTCGAGACCAGCAACGGAACGACGCCGAGTATCGCGGTCACCGATATCGGCGCGGTCACGCCCGACACGTTCGTCCACATCGCCGCGGTCGTCGATCGCACGGCGGGAACGGCGCAGCTGTTCGTCGATGGTGTCGACAAGACGTCGTTCCCGACGATCCGGACCGACTTCAAGACGGCGAACGACGCCGAGCTCGGTCGGATGGGCGACCTCTACGAGTGGTCGGGGCTGCTCGACGAGATCGAGCTCGCGGGGGTGAAACGTCCCGCGGCGTGGATCGCGACGACGTTCGTGAATCAGTCCGATCCGATGGCGTTCTACACGGTCGGCGACGAAGAGACGAAGTAGTCACTCCCGCGTCGCAAGAAAGTGCGTGCGACGGGTGTCGCGCCGCACGAGTCGGTGCGATTGTCGGCTCCGATTTCTTCGGTGTCGTTTGGGAATGACACCGCCGAAACACCAGTTACAGGGGAGATTTCGACGTGACCGAAGCCGAGCTCGATCAGCTGTGCGTGAACACCATCCGGACCTTGAGCATGGATGCCGTCCAGGCAGCCAACTCCGGGCACCCCGGTACTCCGATGTCGTTGGCGCCCGTGGCGTACACGGTGTGGCAACGGTTCATGGACTTCGATCCGCAGAACCCGATCTGGCCGAACCGCGATCGCTTCGTGCTGTCGTGTGGCCACGCATCGATGCTGCTGTACTCGATGCTCCACCTCACGCAGACCAAGACGGTCAACCCGAAGTACGAGACGCTCGGTCAACCCAGCGTCTCGCTCGATGACATCAAGAGCTTCCGTCAGCTCGAGAGCCGTTGCGCCGGCCACCCCGAGTACCGGTGGACGAGCGGCGTCGAGACCACCACCGGCCCGCTCGGCCAGGGCGTCGCGACGTCGGTCGGCATGGCGATGGCGCAGCGCTGGCTCGCCGGTCGTTACAACAAGCCCGGCTTCAACGTGTACGACTACGATGTCTACGCGCTCGCCGGCGACGGCTGCATGATGGAGGGCATCTCGACGGAGGCCGCGTCGCTCGCAGGCCACCTCAAGCTGTCGAACCTGTGCTGGATCTACGACAACAACCACATCACGATCGAGGGCGAGACCAAGCTCGCGTTCTCCGAGGATGTCGCGACCAAGTACATCGGACTCGGTTGGAACGTCACTCGCGTCGGTGACGCCAACGACCTCGAGATGCTGCGCCGCGCGTTCGAGGTGTTCCAGAACGAGAAGGAGCGCCCGACGCTGGTGATCGTCGATAGCCACATCGGCTACGGGTCGCAGAAGCAGGGGACGCACAGCGTCCACGGCGCGCCGCTCGGCGAGGAAGACATCAAGCACGCCAAGCGCCTCTACAAGTGGCCCGAGGACGCCAAGTTCCTCGTCCCCGACGGCGTCTACGATCACTTCGCGAAGGGCATCGGCTCGCGCAGCAAGACCGCGCGCAGCACGTGGGACACCATGATGAAGGCCTACGCGAAGGAGCATCCGCAGCTCGCAGCCGAGCACGACAAGATGGTGCGGCGCGAATTGCCCGACGGCTGGGACAAGGACCTGCCGACGTTCCCGGCCGACGCCAAGGGTCTCGCCGGCCGCCAGGCATCCGCGAAGGTGCTCAACGCACTCGCCAAGAACTATCCGTACCTGATCGGCGGCTCGGCCGACCTGTCGCCGTCGACCAAGACCAACCTGACGTTCGAGGGCGCTGGCGAGTTCGGTCCGCACGAGGCCGGCCGCAACATCCACTACGGCATCCGCGAGCACGCGATGGCCGCCGCGATGAATGGCCTCGCGCTCTCCAAGGTCCGCAACTACGGCTCGGGCTTCTTCGTGTTCTCCGACTACTGCCGCGCGCCGATCCGGCTCGCGTCGATCATGGAGATCCCGGTGATCCACGTGTTCACCCACGATTCGATCGGCGTCGGCGAGGATGGCCCGACGCACCAGCCGATCGAGCACCTCGCGGCGTTGCGCGCGATTCCCGGGCTGATCACGATGCGTCCCGGCGACGCCAACGAGGTGGCCGAGGCGTGGCGCTACATCGCGCCGCTCAAGCACCACCCGGTGGCGCTCGTGCTGTCGCGCCAGGCGATGCCGACCCTCGACCGCACCAAGTACGCACCGGCGAGTGGTCTGCAGAAGGGCGGCTACGTGCTCGCCGATAGTGGCGGCACCCCCGAGGTCATCCTGCTGGCGACCGGCACCGAGGTCTCGCTCGCCGTTGCCGCGCACGAGAAGCTGGTCGCGAGCGGCGTCAAGTCGCGCGTCGTCAGCTTGCCGTCGTGGGAGATCTTCGAGTCGCAGGATCAGGCGTATCAGGATCAGGTCCTGCCGCCGAACGTCAACGCGCGCGTCGCCATCGAGTTCGCGTCGTCGTTCGGGTGGGAGCGCTACGTCGGTCGCGACGGCGCGATGATCACGATGAAGAGCTTCGGTGCCTCGGCGCCACTCAAGGAGCTCCAGACCAAGTTCGGGTTCAACCCGGAAAACATCGTCGCGGCGGCCCGCGACCAGATCGCGAAGGCCAAGAAGGCCTGAGGAGGAAATCGTGCAGCTCGGAATGATCGGCCTTGGACGGATGGGCGCCAACATGGTGCGCCGCCTCATGCGTGGCGGCCACCAGTGCGTGGTCTACGACCGCAATGCCGATGCGGTGAAGACGCTCGCAGGCGAAGGGGCCACGGGCGCGGACTCGCTCGACGCGATGATCAAGGCGATGCCGAAGCCACGGCACATCTGGGTCATGGTCCCCGCAGGCGGCCCTACCGAGTCGACCGTGATGGCGCTCGGCGAGAAGCTCGAGGCCGGTGACACGATCATCGACGGCGGCAACTCGATGTTCAAGGACGACGTCCGGCGCGCGAAGGCCGTCGCGGCACGCAAGATCCACTACGTCGATGCTGGCACCAGCGGTGGCGTGTGGGGCCTCGAGCGCGGCTACTGCCTGATGATCGGCGGCGAGCCCGAACCCGTGAAGCGTCTCGATCCGATCTTCAAGTGCCTCGCCCCCGGGCGCGGCAACTACGAGCGCACGCCCGGCCGCGAGAAGGCCGGTGGCACCGCCGAGGAAGGCTACCTGCACTGTGGACCGCCCGGCGCGGGCCACTTCGTCAAGATGGTCCACAACGGCATCGAGTACGGCATCATGCAGGCGATCGCCGAGGGCTTCGACATCATGAAGGGCTCGACGAATCCGACCGTCGAGGAGCAGCATCGCTTCAACCTCCCGCTCGCCGATGTCGCGGAGGTGTGGCGCCGTGGCAGCGTGCTGAGCTCGTGGTTGATCGATCTGACCGCGACGGCGCTGCTCGCCGATCCGGCGCTTGCCCAGTTCTCGGGTCACGTGCAGGACTCGGGCGAGGGTCGGTGGACGGTGATGGCCGCGGTCGAGGAGGCCGTGCCGGCCGACACGATCTCGGCGGCGCTGTTCACGCGGTTCCGCTCGCGGATGGAGGCGTCGTACGCCGAGAAGGTCCTGAGCGCGATGCGCTTCGGATTCGGCGGTCACGTCGAGCGGCCGACGGGAGGCTAGCGTGAGCGACATCCGCCGCTACGAGTCGATCGACACGCTATCGGCGGCAGCCGCCGACGAGCTGATCGCGCTCGCCAAGGCGGGCGTGCGGGAACGCGGCGCGTTTCACGTCGCGTTGTCGGGCGGCTCGACGCCCAAGCGGCTGTTCGAGCTGCTGGCGGCGAAGGGGCGTGCCGCCGCGCCCTGGGATCAGATCCATCTTTGGTGGGGCGACGAACGCAACGTGCCACCCGACCACGAGAAGTCGAACTACCGGATGACGAAGCAGGCGTTGCTCGATCCGCTCGGACTCGGGGATCGCGTCCACCGGATCCACGGCGAGCAGGCCGCCGCCGACGCCGCACACGCGTATCGCGACGAGCTCGCGGTGTTGCCGCAGGGCGATGGCTGGCCGGTGTTCGACTACGTGATGCTCGGGATGGGCCCCGATGGCCACACGGCGTCGTTGTTCCCGCGGTCTCCGGCCCTCGACAACGTCACCGACTGGGTGGTCGCGAACGAGGTCGACTCGCCGCTCACCGGGGGCAAGTCGACGCGGATCACGCTGACCGCGCCGGCGCTCTGCCACGGTCGCGAGATCCGGTTCCTGGTCGCCGGCGCGAACAAGGCGGAGCCTCTGCAACAGGTGCTCGCCGGCGAGCGCGATCCCAAGACCTTCCCGGCGCAACTGATCCGGCCGACGGCCGGGCATCTGGCGTGGTTCGTCGATCACGCCGCGGCGGCACGACTGTGATCCTCACCGGCGACGTCGGAGGCACCAAGACCGTCCTCGCACTCTGCGATGTCTTGGAGCCCGGTCGTGCGGGTGGGATCCGGATGCTGCGCCAGCAACGGTTCGTCGCGGCGGAGATGGGGTCGCTCGACGATGCCCTCGACCAGTTCTTGCGTGCGCGCGATGTCGAGGCGTTGACCGGCGCGTGCTTCGGTGTCGCCGGCCCGGTCGTCGAGGGCATGGCGAAGATCACCAACCTGTCGTGGGTGATCGACGCGCGATCGTTGTCGAAGCGACTGGGCGGCATCGACGTGACGCTGCTCAACGATCTCCAGGCGACCGCCCTCGGGTCCCTGGTCGTGCCACCCGACAAGCTCGCGGTGTTGCAGGCCGGCGAGGTCCAGGAATCGTCGGTCACCGCCGCACTCGCGACGGCCCAGTCCAAGGCGCCCCTGCCGCGCCGGGCCAAGACCCCGACGGTTCCGCCGCCACCGCCGCCGCGTCCGACGATCGCGGTGCTCGCGCTGGGCACCGGGCTGGGCGAGGCGATGTTGATCTGGGAAGGGACGAGGTATCGCGCGCTGCCCTCCGAAGGCGGTCACGCCGACTTCGCGCCGACCACGGACGAGGAGATCGAGCTGCTCAAGTTCCTGCGCGGGCGCCACGGCGGCCACGTCAGCTACGAGCGCGTGCTGTCGGGCGATGGCATCTCCGAGCTCTACGCGTTCTTGCGGAGCCGGTCGAACGACAAGGAGCCGGTGTGGCTCGCGCAGGCGATCGCCTCGGGCGATCCCAATGCGGCGATCGCGGCCGCGGGACTGCCGGAGGCGGAGCATACCGATCCCGTTTGCGTGCGGACGCTCGAGCTGTTCGGCGAGATCTTGGGTGCCGAGGCCGGCAACATCGCGCTGCGCGGTCTGGCGACCGGCGGCGTCGTGATCGGCGGCGGTATCCCGCACAAGATCCTGCCGGTGCTCGAGCGCACCGTGATCAAACGGTTCAACGACAAGGGGCGGTTTGCCGACTGGACGAAGACGCTGAGCGTGAAGGTGCTCCTCGAGCCCCGAGCGCCGCTGCTCGGAGCTGCCCACTACGTCACGACCAGATAGGATTCGGACATGAGCGAGCATCCCAGGCCATCGTCGAGCACCCTGCCGCCGATCGAAACGGATCACTCCTCGGTGGTCGGCGAGATCCTCGGTGACCAGCCGACCAAGCGGCGGCGTCCGGAACCGATCGCGGTCGTGATCTTCGGCGCGACCGGAGACCTCGCGCAGCGCAAGCTAGCGCCGGCGCTGTTCAACGTGATGCTCGACAAGGCGATCGCGTCACCGACGATGATCATCGGCGTATCGCGCCGGAACTGGAAGGCCGCGGATCTGGCGGAGCATCTCAAGGGGCCGCTGCACAAGCACTCGCGTCAGCCCGTCGACGAGGAGTCGTGGAACAAGTTCGCCAGGATGCTCGACTACGTCGGTGGCGAGTTTCACGACGATGCGATGTACGAGCGGCTCAAGGTGCGGCTCGAGGCGGCCAAGGCCGGCGGCACGCGCGGCAACCGCGTGTTCTATCTGTCGACGCCGCCGACCGCGTTCCCGGTGATCCTCGAGAAGCTGCAGAAGCACGGCCTCATCGAGCGCCAGGTCCAGACCGCCTCGAAGCCAGCGTGTCGAGTGATCGTCGAGAAGCCGTTCGGGACCGACCTGTCGAGCGCACGCAAGCTCAACGAGATGACCGGTGGCTATCTCGACGAGAGCCAGATCTACCGGATCGATCACTACCTGGGGAAAGAGACCGTCCAGAACATCCTGGTGCTGCGGTTCGGTAACTCGATCTTCGAGCCGCTATGGAACCGCCACCACATCGAGTACGTCGAGGTCACCGCTGCCGAGTCGATCGATATCCAGGGGCGCGGCGCGTTCTACGAGGAGACCGGTGTCGTCCGCGACATCATCCAGAACCACCTGCTCCAGGTGCTGTCGTTGGTCACGATGGAGATTCCGGCGTCGTTCGCGGCCGACGACATCCGCGACGAGAAGGCGCAGGTGCTCAAGTCGATGCGCAACCTCGATCTCAACGAGGTGGCGAACTACTGCGTGCGCGGGCAGTACCGCGGGTATCGCCAGGAGAACGGCGTCGCTCCCGACAGTCAGCAGGCGACCTACGCGGCGATGCGGTTCCAGATCGACAACTGGCGGTGGATGGGCGTGCCGTTCTACATGCGAGCGGGCAAGGCACTGGCCGAGCGACTCACGGAGGTCAACATCCACTTCAAGGGTGTGCCACTCGTGCTGTTCAAGGACGAGGCCGCGGAGTCGCAGCTCCAGCACGCCGTGCTCACGCTCCGCATCCAACCGCACGAGGGCATCTCGCTCCGGTTCGTAGCGAAGGTGCCGGGCGAGAACATCAACGTCGGCAACGTGCTGATGACGATGACCTACGCCGACGCGTTCAAGCGGCCGATCGCCGAGGCCTACGAGCGTTTGCTCCTCGATTGCATGCGCGGCGACGCCACGCTGTTCAACCGCCGCGACTCGGTCGACCGTGCGTGGGAGCTGATCCAGCCGGTGCTGCAGGTGTGGGAGGCCACGCCCGGTGTGCACTTCTACGACAAGGGCAGTAACGGCCCACAGGCCGCCAGCGAGATGCTGGCCCGGCACGGCCACTGCTGGCGCGAGCTGGTCGCTCGCTAGCAGGCGCTCCGAGCGCGAAAAAAGCCGAAACCGAGTGACCGCGGGCGGTGTCGGTAACTCGTGATCGGCCGTCACGTCCTCGCCGCGATCGACCAGGGCGTCGTCGCGGCCGATGACGACGTGGCGCGTGCCGCACTCTGCCGGATCGATTGGGTGTTGCGAGGGCGAGCCCGGCGACGACTCAACGACCAGCTGATCGAAGCCGCGCTCGCGACCGGTGTTGTCGACGACGATCCCGAGGCGCGCCGGCACGTGTTGCGGGCGGCGGCGCTGCAGATCGCCAAGGTCGAGGTCGACCTCCGCGATCCCGACGTCGTCGCGCGCGCCTACGCCCGCCGAGCGAAGCCCACGCTTCCGCGCTGGCCGGTCGCCTCGATCGTCGCCGCGTGCGGTGTGCTCGCGCTATCGACCGTGGTTGCCGCGGCGACCGTGATGGTGGCCACCGCGGCGCAGCCCCACGAGTTCGTTCGCCCGACGCCGCCACCTCCCGCGGGGGCATACGCGATCGGTGGGTCTCCGGTTCACGATCCGGACATCGAGAGCGCGTTGCGCGAGCTGGCGGGGGAGGTCGGGGAACACGCGCCGACCCGCGAGCCCGGGGCGTTCGCGCCGTATCGCGGAGTGGCCGCAGCGTGGCACGAGCTGGTCGACGCGATCGATCACCTGGGCGCGATCGATCGCTCGAGCGAGTTCGCGGAGCTTCGTGCTCGCATCGCGGTGGTCTCCGACCAGCTCGCTGCCGCCAACCTCGGATACTTCACCGCGTTCGAGCGCAGTGCGCGCAACATGCCCACGATCGCGCTGTACCGCGTCGAGAGGATCGCGTTCGTGCGTGCGGGGTCGCAGCTCGTACGCGTGCTCGATGCCCGACGTGTGGCGCCCGAGGAGCCGCCGCATGCGGTGCTCGGGGTCAAACCGGAGGGCATGAGCGATCCCGTCGTCGTGCTCGAGCAGATCGAGCGGCACGTCGACCGCGAGTACCTGCCGATCCTCGAGGGGCGCTCGTACCGGCTCGCGGACGACGGGTGGAATCGAACCTCGCGCGGCCGTCAGGCCACCGCGGCGGTGACCTTCGCGATCCGCCGCGAGCTCCGGGTCGCACTCGGTCGCGAGATCGTCACCCACGATCGCGCCCGCGATCGGCTGCGCGAGCTGGTGCGCGCCTCGGTCCGCCACCACGAGGCGCAGCACGTGCTCGAACAGGACCGACCGCCCGCGTACCCGGCCGCGCTCGCTCGACTCGCGGGCCCGCTGCAGGTCAACGGTCATCCCGTGGCCTCGGCGATCCGCGCACGCAACGAGCTGTCGGCCTACACCAGTCAGATCGCGAGCGACATGTGGTTGCCGCAGGCGGCGCTGTGGAACCTCGCGCGGCACGCGTTCGAACGCTCGCGCCGCGGGACGCCGGAGTCGTACGCCGCCGTGATCGTGCTCGAGGGCCTCTCGCGTCAGCTCGGGGTCCCGCCGCCGCACGGCCCGACGATCCATCACGGGGAGATCGATCGGGATCGTCTCGCCGAGCTGGTGACCCCGTTGGCCGCACGCTCGACGATCGAGCTGCGCTCGGCTGCGGCACGCTTGTGGGCCGAGCTATTCGGGGAGCCACTGGTGCGGCTGGTCGACGATCGGGTCGGGGAGTAGGCGACCGCGATCAGTGGGTACGCGGCGCACCGTGCGTGGTGCGCGTGTTGTTGTCGGTCGGCGACGGACTGAGCACGGACCCGCTCTGGAGCACGAGCGTGTCGGCGCTACCGAGCCGCGTGTTGAACCGCATCCGGCCGACCGCACCGCCGCCGCCGACGCCGATCACCGCGGCACCGTCGTCTCCGTCGGGATCGTTCGCGACGCCGCCGTCACCGTTGGACACCGCACTACCGGCGCACCCCTGCGCCTGGTTGCGATCGAGCGTGGCGTTGTCGCCGGCGACGCCACCCTTGCATCCACCGCCACCACCGTTGACCGCGAGCTTGCCCGCGATCGTGATCGTCGGAGCCTCGACGAGGATCGACCCACCGGCGCCACCACCACCGCCACCGTCGTTGCCGCCATTGCCGCTGCCTTTGCCGCCGCAGGCGCCCGCGTTGATCCCGCCGCCCGATCCGAACTGGATGCTCGTGTTGGAGACCAGCTGGACCGCGCCCCCGCCGGCACCACCGAAGCTTCCGGTCGCACCACCGCCACCACCACCGCCGACGAGCAGCGTGATCTCCGGGTCCCCGAACGAGTTCCCGGCGCCGATGATGCTGCTGCCCTTGCCACCCTTGCCACCGTAGCCGGCACCACCACCGCCCTGACCGAGACCGCCGGCGCTGCCGTGGCCGTTGCCGGAGCCGCTCTGATCCTTGTTTCCGCCCGCCGACCCACCTGCGACCGCGTTGTTGTCCGTGCAGCTACCCTGGGCGTCGATCACCCCGTCGATCACGATCGGCCCCTCGGCGATGAACACGGTGGGATGGGCGTTGCCGAGCGCGACCGGCCCGGTCACGTGCAGGCTCTTGAACCGGTAGATCGCGATGCCGTTCCGGATCGTGTAGTCGATGCCGTCCTTGATGTTGTCGCCACTGGTGCGCGGGTGGACCCCGGCGATCGCGCCGTTGTCGTCGAACGTGCCGTCGAGGTCGACGTCCTCGAGTCCGGTGGAATCGAGATCCTCCGTCGTCGCGGCACCACCACCGGGATCGAGCACGCCGCAGTGTGCGTCGGCGATGTTCTGCAGGCAGCCCCACGTGCATTCCGTGTCGAACGACGGCTCGCCGATCGCGGGACAGGTCCGGAGCGTGCCGGGGGACGCGCAGCTGGTCGACACGTTCGGACACATCAGCGGTCCGTCGGGGATCGGGGTCGTGTCGTCGTCACCGGGCGTGCCGGGCGCGGGAGGGGTGTAGCTACATCCCCATACCGCGAGCAGCGCCAAGACGCTCCGCATCATTGCCAGGATCGAGGACAGTCGGGAAGCTGTCAACCACACCCCCACGCGCAACTCCTCACAGTTGCGGTGCGATGCGTCGCGTCAGCGTCGGCGAGGACCGACGGCCGGCGGTGGAGGCGTTGCTGGGGCGAAGGTTCCCTTGGAGATCGTGACCCGCCGGATCACGACTGGTGGACTCGGACGGTCGGCGGGATCGCGCGGCGAGTTGGCGATCTTGGTCACCACGTCGAGCTCGCGGCACTGGCCGAACACGGTGTGGCGTCCGTCGAGGTGAGCCGAGCGGACCTCGTTGATGAAGAACTGGCTGCCGTTGGTGCGCGGTCCGGCGTTCGCCATCGCGAGCGAGCCCGGCACGTTGCGGAGGTCGCGGCGAACCTCGTCCTCGAACTTGTACCCCGGCCCACCGGTCCCGGTACCCATCGGATCGCCACCCTGGATCATGAAGTTCGGGATCACGCGGTGGAACGTCAGCCCGTTGTAGAACGGCCGGTTGCGCATCGTCTTTCCGGTCTTCGGATTCACCCACGACTTCTGGCCGGTCGCGAGGCCGATGAAGTTGGCAACCGTCATCGGTGTCTTGTCGGCGTACAGCTGACAGTGCAGGGTGCCCTTCGACGTGTCGATCGTGGCGATCACGTCGGGACCCTTGCCCCGGACGGCGCGCATGTAGGTGGCGAGATCGGCCGCGGTCGGCGGCCGGATCTCGAGCTCGACGGTGAGCTCGACTCGTCGGTTGGCCTGCCGTCCCTGGTCGGTCCGGTTGTTCGCGACCGGGTGATCGGCACCCTGGCCGCGCGCGGTGAGGCGGCGAGCCTGCACGCCGTGGCGAATGAGATAGAGCCGGATCGCGTCGGCCCGCGCCTGGCTGAGCTTGTGGAGGTACGTGCCGGTGTGGTCGTTGTCGGGCGCGGTGTCGTCGGTGTGGACGTCGATCAGGATGTGGGAGCGGTCGCGCGCGAGGGCGCGCGACACCGCATCGAGGATCGGTTTCGCTTCCTTCTTGAAGGCCGCCTCGCCGATCTCGAACAGCGAGTCGGTGGGAATCGACGCGGCCTGGTCGACTTCGACATGGCCCGACGAGATGTCGACGGCCGGCGCGGCGATCGCGGGCGCGGTCCACAGGACGAGCGAGAGCAACACCAGGCGAACCATGTCGCCGAATGTAGCGCACGAACCCGGGCCGCGCCGGACCACCGACATCGTCGCCGAAGTGTGACCCTTTCGACGACGCCCGCTGCTACCCCAATTCGATTCCCGTTTATTCAACGGGTTTGGTAGGGTGATGACATGCGCACCTGTTCAGGAGGGGTCACCTGAAGACGGTCGGGGTCGATCTGTGGGCGAACCAGCTGCGTGGCAACAAACAAAACCACGCAACGCTGATGCGTCCCAGCGTGGTGCCTCCGTTCCTGCAACGCACGCCGCGCGATCTGTTCATCGGCGCGTATCACAAGTTCGCCGATCGCTGTCGCGAGGTCGAGGAACCCGGGCTGGCGGTGATCGCCGTCGACGAACGTAGCGGTCGCGCCGCGGGACTCGTCCGGTTGTGCGCACGCGTCGAGCGTCATGTCGCGGCGATCGTCGGTCGTCACGATGCATGTGACCTCTACGTGACCGGTTCGGCACAGCTCGCGTTGCGCCACCTGGCGATCATCCTCGACCCGGTGACCAGCTGGCGCGCCGGCGACAAGGGCGTGCGGTATCGCGTGCTCGACCTGCGCACCACGGAAGGTTTTCACGACGAGGAGGGGCGGCCGCTCCGAGGTCTGCGTTCCGAGGGACCGGGCGTGTTGACCTGCGCGCACCACGCGATGTTCCTGTTGCCGCTCGGCGATCCTACGGACTGGCCGACCAGTGCCGAGGACGCGTGGAACTGCATGCCGGAACGCGTGTACTTCGACGAGGCCGATGCGTTCCCGCAGGGATCGATGCCGCGGATGATGCCGGTGTCGGCGCACCCGAGCCCGCACCAACGGCGCACCATCGTCACGCGTACGCAGGGGCCGCGCGACAGTGCGATCTGCATGCTCACCGACGATGGCGATCTGGCAGGCACGCTCGAGCTCACCGGGCCGAACTGGCGCGAGACCATCGCGATCGGTCGTCGCGCGCTCGACGAAGGCGTGCTGCTCGGGCGCTACTCGCGTTGCGATGGCGCCGCCAAGCTCGCGCAGGACGCCACGCTTTCACGGGTCCACGCGCTGCTGATCCAGATCGACAACTCGGTGCTCGTGGTCGATACCGCGAGCAGCAACGGTACGTGGGAGCAGGGGCAGCGGCCGCGCGCCCGCGTGTTCTCGCTCGACGGCGATAGCGAGCTCGTGCTCGGCAAGGTCACACGCGCTCGCTGGCACTGGGCGTCGTAGTCTTCGGGCGGCAGCGTCGGCGTTATCGTCGGAGCAGCACGAGCAGGCCGACGATCGCCGCGAGGACGACGAGGACCGCACCGATCCACACCAGCACGGTCGACCAGCCCATCGACGTGCCACGCTTCGCACACCGCGTGCACAGCGCGAACGTCCCGGCACCCTCGACCAGCTCGCAACAATCGGCGCACACCATGCGATGGCACCGCGCGCACGGGCCGGCCGCGGTCGCGCTGCAGATCACGCAGCGCGGGGCGGGTGGATCGCCGGCGGGGATCAGTCCTGCCACCTAGCGCCTCACCGTGGAGCTCGCGAATACCGTCGCGACGAGGATGCCGACTGCCACCCGACGCAGCCTAGCGCACGTCCCGCGGTCGGTTTGGTTGCAGCGACCCGGGAGCTGTGGGAAGACCTCAGGCCATGTTGAAGATCGACCGGCACGGGTTCCTCGCGCTCGCCCTCGGGATGCACCTGGGTGGGTGCTACACGTCGCCGAGCGCCCCGGCCGCGACCACCACCACGACCAGCGCTCCGAGGACGATGCCCGGACCGACGGGCGAGGCGATGGCGGGTCCGGCGCAGGAGTGCGTGGGGTGGACACCGACGGGCGAGTGCAACCAGTGGGAGCCGCGCGGCGAGGCCGGGATGGCGCCCGCACAGGAGTGCGTGGGGTGGACGCCGACCGGCGAGTGCAACCAGTGGGAGCCGCGCGGCGAGGCCGGGATGGCGCCGACGCAGGAGTGCGTGGGGTGGACGCCGACCGGTGAATGCAACCAGTGGGAGCCTCGCAACGAGATGTGATCGCCGATCGGTTCGCCGCCGCCTACGCGCGGCTGCGGACCGTGGCGACGACCGGCACCAACGGCAAGACCACGACGACGTCGATGGTCGC
Organism: uncultured delta proteobacterium; assembly: GCA_963772655.1. Classification (GTDB taxonomy): domain Bacteria; phylum Myxococcota_A; class Polyangia; order Haliangiales; family Haliangiaceae; genus JABFXX01. The sequence continues at coordinate 878,001 of CAVYYE010000002.1, read as the reverse complement.
GTCGATCGTCGAGGCTGCCGGAGAGGTCACCGCACGGCTGACCACGGTCGGTGCGTGGGTCGACGGCGAGCAGATGCCGGCGCCGACCCCGACCCAGGAGTTCCTCGCCACCGTCGAGCGAGCGGTCGAGCGCGGCGTGCGTACGCTGGCGCTCGAGATGACCTCGAAGGCCCTCGGTGACGGGCTCGCGCGCCGGTGGCCTCCGCACGTCGGCGTGTTCACCAACCTCACGCGCGATCACCTCGACGTTCACGGCAGCCCCGAGGCCTACCTGGCATCGAAGGCGCAGCTGTTCATGTCGTTGCCGGCCGGCGGCACCGCGGTGCTCAACGCGGCCGATCCGTCATCGGAGCTGTTGCGCGAGGTGATCCCGACGGGCGTCGACGTCGTGACCTATGCCGTTCCCTCGACCACGAGCGTCACGCTCGGCGCGAAGACGGTCGAGCTCGCTGCGGGGAGAACGCGCGTGGTCCTCGCCGATTCGGAGCTCGCACGCGAGCTCGGCGGCGTGCTCGAGCTCGGCGTGACTGGCGGCGTGCACGCGCAGAACGCGCTCGGGGCTGCGCTCGCCGCACGCGCGGCGGGATACTCAATAAAGGCGATCCGGACCGGGCTCGAGCGGTTTCGCGGTGTCGCCGGGCGGTTCGAGGTGGTGGCGGAGCGACCGCTCGTGGTGGTCGACTACGCGCACACGCCCGACGGGTTGGTCGGCACGCTGGCGACTGCACGCGAGCTGTGTCGCGGCCGGCTGATCTGCGTGTTCGGGTGCGGCGGCGATCGCGATCGCGGAAAGCGCCCGCAGATGGGGGCGATCGTCGATGCGCGCGCCGACGTCGCGGTGCTGACCACGGACAACCCGCGGTTCGAGGACCCGGCGGCGATCGCGGAGGCGGTGCGCACCGGAGCACCGGAGCCACGGGCGCGCTGGGTCGTCGAGCTCGACCGGGCACGCGCGATCGAGCGCGCGATCGGCGAGGCGGCGCCCGACGACGTGGTGGTGATCGCCGGCAAGGGTCACGAACAGATCCAGGAGGTTCGGGGACAGGAGCTGCCGTTCTCGGACGTCGAGATCGCGAAGTCGGCCCTCGCGGATATTACAGGCATTGGCACATAGGGTCGTGCTGTGTAATATCAACGTGTGAAGCCGAAGCGCACGGCCAAGCAGATCGTGCTCGAGCTCTTGACCGCTGCCGAGTCGCATCGCGGATCGGCCGCACACCTGATCGCCGCTGCGGGCGTGGTCGGGATCGACGAGAACAACGTGCGCGTCGCGCTCACCCGACTGGTCGCCGCGGGCACGCTCGAGCTCGCGGGTCGCGGTGAGTATCGGCTCGGGGAGGCGACGCGCGCACTCACCGCGCAGGTCACCGGGTGGCGCGACCTCGAGAAGCAGGTCCGCCGGTGGGACGGCGCGTGGGCATGCGTCCAGCTCGGCGACCTCGCGCGGACCGACCGTGCGGCGCTGCGTCGCCGGGAACGCGCGTTGCGGCTCACCGGGTTCCGCGAGCTCGGGCGCGGCTTCGCGATCCGCCCCGATAACCTGGCTGGCGGGGTCGCGGCGCTCCGCGAGCAGCTCGTCGGACTCGGGGTGGAGGATCGTGCACTGGTGTTTCGTGCGACCGACTTCGACGACGCGACCGAGCGCCGCGCGCGCGGTCTGTGGGACGCCGAGCACCTCGATCGCACGTATCGCGCGACCACGGCGCGCGTCGAGCGCGAGATCGAGCGGCTGTCGAACGTCGCCGAGCTCGCCGAGGGTCGGCTGCGCGCCGCCGCACGCGATGCCTTCGCGATCGGTAGCGACGTGCTGCGCACGATCATGTTCGATCCCCGGCTCCCCGAGCCGCTGGTCGATGTCGGCGCACGGCGTGCGCTGGTCGATGCGATGCGTCGGCTCGACGCCGTGGGGCGCGGACTGTGGGCGCGTCTGTTCGGAATGCCGTACCGGCTCGTCGTGCCGGTGACCGAGAGGGAGGAATCGCATGTCCAGCCGTGAGCTCGGTGCTGCCGACCTGCTGTCGCGCGAGGAGATCCGCGCGTTCACGCGAACCTCGAACCTGGGCGGCTGGATCGCGGTGATCGGGATCTGGGCGGTGATCGCGGGCGCGTTCGCGGTCGCCGCGATCTGGCCGCACCCGCTGACGTTCGTCGCGGCCGTCATCGTGCTCGGCGGACGCCAGCTCGCGCTCGCCGTCGCGATGCACGAGGCGGCGCACGGCACGCTGTTCCGCACGCGCTGGCTCAACGAGCGCCTCGCCGACGCGCTGTGCGCGCGCCCGGTGTGGTCGGACGTCGCGCGCTACCGCACGCATCACCTCGGGCATCACGCACACACGGGGACCGAGCGCGATCCCGATCTCGCGCTGGCGCCGACCTCGCCGATGTCGCGCGCTTCATTGCTCCGCAAGCTCGCGCGCGACGTCAGCGGCATCGCCGGACTGCGACGACTCGCGGGCGTGATCCTGATGGACCTCGGGATCCTGAGCTACAACGTCGGCGGTGGCGCTCGATGGACGCGTCGCGGCTTCGTCTACCACGCGCGCACGTTCGCGCGCCGGACCTGGCCGATGCTGGCCACCAACGCCGCGCTGTTCGCCGTGCTGTGGCTCGCGGGTGCGGGCTGGGTGTATCTCGCCTGGCCGATCGCCTGGCTGACCACGTTTGGCCTGTTCCTACGCATCCGCATGCTGGCGGAGCACGCCTGCCGCGAGCGTGGGCCCGACATCCTCCGCAACACGCGGACCACCCGCGCCGGGCTGCTCGCGCGCGCCACGGTCGCGCCGCTTCATGTCAACTACCACCTCGAGCACCACCTGTTGCCGACCGCTCCGTGGTTCCGGCTGCCGGCGCTGCATCGGCTGCTGGTCGCGCGGGACGCGCTGCCCGCGCCGTCGACCGCGCCGAGCTATCGCGCGGTGCTCGCGACCGTCGCGCGCTAGCCCCGTGTTCTCGATGATGAGAGCCGGTCCTAGAATGTCCCGGCGATGCCGGCGAGGCCCGGCCCGATCATCGGACGCAGCGCGATCGCGGGCTCGCTATGGGCGCGCGCGTACAAGATCACGGCGGGAACGGCGAGCACGACCCCGATCGAGCCCGAGACGATCGCGATCGTCGCACGCAGGCGCACCCGGCTCTCGCGATCCTCGACGTCGCTCAGGAAGTGATCGCCGCTGCGCGCGATCTGGTCGTTGAGTGTCTCGCGCTCCTGGACCGCGAGCGCCGCGGCTCCGACCGCGACCCCCAGCGTGATGCCGGCACCGGTCGCGAACCACGGCCACGCGTTCGAACGGGGTGCGGTGTCGACCGGCGGTGCCGGCTCTGGCTCGGGCGTGCGCTCGGGAGGCGTCGCGATCGTCACCAGCTGGTTGCCGTGCTCGTCGAGCGCGGACACCTCGGCAATGTCGGGCCCGGCAGTGATCCGCGCGCGATGATCGGGATCGAGCGGGGCGCGCTCGCGGCCGGCGGCGACCGCCGCGATCATGTTCAGCGGATCGGACTGGACCACGACGTCGATCTGATCGCCGGCGCGTGCGGCGCGCACGAGCAAGCGTCCGTGCGCTGCCATGTACGCCTGGGCGGCGACGAACGCCTCGTCGAGCTTGGGCGAGCTTCCGGGCGGCAGCTTCGCGTCCGGGCTCGAGCGCGAGCCACCGCCGGTAGTACTGTTCGCCGAGCTCGCGCTGGCCGAGCACGATCGCCGTCGACGCGGACAGTGCGTAGATCCGGCGCACGTCGTCCGGCGAGTTGGTGCCGGACTCGAGCGCCGCGACCAGCAGCCGGCGCGCCTCGTCGTAGTGCACGTCCTCGATCGCCGCCTCGGCCTCTCGGAGCTGGGGACTGTCGGCGCGCGCGGCGGTCCCCGCGATTGCGATCGCGAGAACCGCGATTGTCGAGTGCACCCGTGGCGTCACCACACGAGCTTGCCTCGATTGGTCTCTTTGTCGCTCGTGATCTGGATCGAGAACTGTTGCTCCTTGCCGTCGGCGCGAACGGCACGGATCCGGTGCGTACCCGCCGCGACCGGCTCGCGGAACAGCGGCGTGTCGCCGAGCTTGCGGCCATCGACATAGATCGTCGCGTAGGGCGACGACGAGATGCTGAGCGAACCGGGCGCCGCCGTGACCGGCGGGGAGGTCGGGGTGGTCGGCGTGGCCGGCTTGAAGCCGGGCGTGTGGTGTGCGTGGGGGAGGCGATGCCGCGGCGGGACGACGGCGTGGACGGTGGCGTCGGCGGTCACGGCGGCGTCGTACATGACGGCCGCATCGGGAGCCGCGCTCGCGGGCGAGGCATCGGGAGGTGCACGTGTCGGGGCGTCGACCGGCGACGAAGCGGCGAGGTGCGCTGCATCGGGGGCCACGAACGACGAAGACGACGACGAGCCGCGGACCAGGACCACGATCACCGCAGCTGCCACGAGCAACGTCGCGATCGTGCCGATCACGAGCCCGGCCCGGGTGCCGCGTGGCCTTGTAGTCGCCTGCGACTCGACCGGCGATCGCGCGGTCGGGGAGTCGGCGTCGCGGCTGACCACGAGCGAGCGGTCTCGCAGTCGTGGCGCCCCGTGGGCCCTGAAGTCGGTGGTGTCGGCGGCGTCGAGGTCCCGCGGTTTGTCGTGGAACGTCATCGCCGCCGAGCGGCCGCTGTCGAGCGTGCGCGAGGCCGAGTGTGCGGATTCGTCGCCGACCTTCGGGGACGAGTCGCGCGTGCTGATCACGGCGGCGACCTGTTCGCGATGCGCGGCCAGCCGATCTCCGCACACCTCCCGGAGCGCGTCACCGATCGCCGCCGAGGTGGCGAGGGTGGGTACCGCGGAGCGCAACGCTTCGGCGAACGCACGGGCCGAGGCGAACCGCTGCGCCGGATCGCGGGTCAGCGCCTGCCGGGTCACCGCGGCCACGACGGGAGGGCACGCCGGCCACCGCGTCGTCAGGTCGGGGGCGTCTTCCTCGGTGACCGCCTTCCAGATCAAGAAGTCGGTGGCGCGGTCGAACAGTCGTTCGTTCGCGAGCGCTTCCCACAGACACACGCCGAGCGAGAACACGTCGGTTCGCGCGTCGACCGGCTGCCCCTGGATCTGTTCGGGCGCCATGTATGGCAGCTTGCCCTTGACCACGCCGCTCCGCGTCCGCGGCCCGTCGGTCATCATCTTCGACACGCCGAAGTCGAGGACCTTGCAGATGCCGTCGACGGTGACGAACAGGTTCTGGGGCGACACGTCGCGGTGCACGACCGGAGTCGACCGGCCGCCGACATCGCACAACGTGTGGGCGTAGTGCAGGCCATCGGCGGCCTGCGCCAGCACGCCGGCGGCGATCTCGAGCCGGCGGTCGTCGGCGAGCTGCGCGTGCAGGTGATCCCACGACACGCCGTCGAGGTACTCCATCGCGAGGAACAGCTCGCCGTCGCTATCGTCGAGCTCGAACACCTGGCAGATGTTCGGATGGTTGAGTCGCGACGCGATCCGGCCCTCGTCGAGGAACATCTGCGTGAACTGGTCGTCGCGCGCGAGGTGCGGGAGGATGCGCTTGATCGCGATCAGCTTCGCGAACCCGCCGGGTGCGTTGAGCCGCGCGAGGAACAGCTCGGCCATGCCGCCGTGCCCGAGCTCGATCAGGAGCTCGTAGCGGCCGATGTGTTGCTCGCGAGGTCTCGCCACTAGTTGCGCACCTCGACCTCGGCGCCTTCGGCGAGCACCAGCCGCGTCCCTCCGCCACCGGGGGCGCGCTCGAGGAGTCGTGGTCCGGCGAGACCGACGTCCAGCAGGTCGCGCCGGCATCGGCTGATCAGCGTGTTGATCTCCTGGCGTGACACCCCAGCCTTGCGCGGCCATACGATGGAGCGAACCGTGTCGTCGGGGACGAACTCGCCGGGTCGGTAGTCGCCCGGCGGGCGGAGTAGGGCGACGACGAGATCGAACCGTCGATCCGACAGGTACACCGCGTGATCGCGGCCGCCGACCGTGAACACCACGCGGCCGCCGCGCGGCAATAGCTCGACGACGACGCGGGACGGGAGCTCGCTGCTCGCGCTCACCGCCGTGGTGGCGACGCGCCCCTCGGTGGCCGCGATCGTGAAGGTCTCCGTTCCGAGACCCACCCGATCGCCGATCGCGAGCGGCTCCAGAGAATCGTTCGGGGCCTCGCGATCGTTGACGTGCGCCGTGCCGACGCAGACCTCGAGGAACAGCTCCCCCTGCGCGAGATGAAACCGCAGCGCGCCGGGCGGCCACCCGGACACGATCAGATCGTCGGTATCGCCGCCGCCGACCGTGAACGGCGTGTGCGGGATCCCGAAGCCACCACCCGCGCGTTCGAGGACGAATCGTGGCCGCGCGGATCGATCGGGCCGGGGGATCGTGATCTCGACGTCGAGCTCGAGGCCCGGCACGCCGAGAACATCACCGTGGGCGAGCGCGCGGGGACCATCGGCCTCGGTGCCGTTGAGCGTCACCGGACCGCGCCCCAACGGGACGACCTCGGCGCCGTCGCCGGTCAGGCGTACGATCGCGTGCCGCCGGCTGACCGCCGGATCGCTCGCCACGATGTCGCAGTCGCCGTGGCGGCCGATCAGCAGGCCGCCGCGGCCGACGCGCCGCGAAGTGCCACCCGGCACCACGAGCATGCAGCGCAGCCTCGGAGCTTCCATGCCGGCCGATCCTCGCACGTCGTGTGTTACCGTGGCCACGTGAGGTTGGGCCTCGCGAGCATCGTGGCCGCCGCGATCGTTGCCGCGGTGGCGTGCAACCCGGATCTCGATGGAACGGCCTTCAAGTGCGACACCACGCACGGTTGCCCCGACGACCAGACCTGCATCTCCGACCGCTGTCGGCGGGTCGCTCCGATGGCGATCGCGTGCGACACCGAGACCTGTGGTCCGGATCAGCAGTGCTGCGCCGATCTGATCAACGGGGCGCGCTGCATCGCCGCCGGTGACGTCTGCCCCGACGACGCCGCGCTGTGCGACGGCGTCGACGACTGCGCGTCCAACGAGCGCTGCTGTCTCGGCAACGCCGTCACCGCGTGCGCGCTCGAGTGCCGGTCGACCAGCGTCGCGTGTGCGACCGATTCCGACTGCCCGAGCGACGCGATCCACTGCTGCCCGTTGCCCCTGGTGCCGTGGGGTGCCTGCAGCAACATCGAGTGTTAGGAAGACTTCGCCATCCGGGCCAACCTGGCCTGGTTTCGCTCGGTTGGCCGATTCAGACCGCCGCGGGCACCGGCACGTTTGAAACCTACGATGCGAAAACTGCTCGTCGCCTTGCTCCCCGTCGCCTGCACCGTGTCGAACGCCGACACCCAGCACATCGCCACCGGCACCCAGCGGCCCCAGCAGCCGATCGTCGAGAAGGGCAACGGCTGCGGGATGAACCAGATGGCAGGCGGCGGAGGTGGCTACCGTGGTCGCCCGATGGCACCCACGCGCGCGCCGAAGGGCACGATGGAGTCGGCCGACTTCGGTGGCATGCCCGCGACCGCGAAGCGGGCACGCCGGCCGGCACCGCCACCCTCGGCGCCCGGTGCCGACAAGGCACCGGTCAGGGCGACCGGCGCACCGCGGCACCACCGTCCGGCCGAGATCGCGCGGCCGATGCCGATGCCGCAGCCCGATGGCGTGCGCGCCGGCGAGTGGGACGACAACGCGAATTACCGCGACTACGTGAAGTGGCTCGGCGGCAGCTCGATCAAGGGACGCATCGACATCACCGACCGCCAGTTCCTGGTGGTCACCGACCGCGCCGGCAAGGCGGTGCCGAACTGTCCGATCCGGATCACCAACGGCAAGCACTCGGTGAAGCTGACCACCATGGCGTCGGGACGCGCACTGCTGTTCCCGGCGGCGTTCGGGGTCGAGGGCCAGGTGACGGCGACCGCGATGTGCAATGGCGTGAGCGCGACCGCCAAGCTGTCGACCAAGACGACCGACGGCGTCGCCAAGCTGACGCTCCCGACCGCACGCAAGCTGTCCTCGAAGCGGCGGGTCGATCTCGCGTTCGTGCTCGATACCACCGGCTCGATGGCGGAGGAGATCGATGCGGTCAAGCAGACCATCAAGGCGGTGTCCGACAAGCTGTCGACCTCGCAGACCGACGTCCGGATCGGGCTCGTCGAGTACAAGGATCGCAGCGACTGTCTCCTGACGCGCACGTTCCCGTTCTCGCGGAACCTGCCCGCGTTCTCGCGCAGCATCGCGAACGTGCAGGCCTCGGGTGGCGGCGACATGCCGGAGGACATGCACAAGGGCCTCGACGCTGCACTCTCGAGGCTGCAGTGGCGGCGCGATGCGGCCACCCGGATGATCGTCGTGATCGCCGATGCACCTCCGCACTTCTATCCACGGTCGCCCGACTACACGGCCGCCGCGCGCCGTGCCGCGGAGCGCGGGATCAAGGTCTACACCGTCGCCGCCTCGGGCATGGATCGGCTCGGACAGGTGGTGATGCGCCAGCTCTCGCAGTTCACGGGTGCCAGCAACATGTTCGTGTTGCGCGGCGGCGCCGGACCACAGTCGGTCGGCGGTGGTGACCCGGCATCGTCGTGCGGTGGCACGCATCAGGACTACTCGAGCGGCAAGCTCGACCACCTGATCCTGCGCAAGCTCCGGCAGGAGCTGGCCTCGGTCGATGCGGATCCGATGCGGATTCCCGGACGTGGCAAGGACGAGAACGCCAAGCCCTGCGATCAGCGCATGGTGCTCGCCAACTGAGCCGGCGAGAAACACTCGGCGAGCACGGCACGAACCTTCTCGAGTAGATCGACTCGCTGAAACGGCTTGATGATCAGCTCGGCTTCGCTCAGTGCTCCTTCCGAGTGGTAGCCGGACATGAACAGCACGCGTTCGATCGTGCCGATCGAACGCACCTGACCTGCGAGCTCGCGTCCCGACATGCCGGGCATCGTCATGTCGGTGAGCAGGAGATCGATGCCACCCGCGTGCTCGCGGGCGAACGCGATCGCGTTGTGGCCGGAGTTCGCGGATAGCACGGAGTAGCCGGCACTTCGTAGGATGCGTTCGGTCGCACGCCGTACGTTGTCGTCGTCGTCGACCAGGAGGATGGTCGCGTGCGACGAGGAGGTGCCACCTTTCCACGCGGGTTGCTCGCCGCGCTGGTCGGTGGCGGGAAGGAGGATCCGGAACGTCGTGCCGCGGCCGACCTCCGACGCGACGACGATGTCGCCGGCCGCCTGCTGGATGACACCGTGCACCGTCGCCAGGCCGAGCCCGCCCTTGCCCGTCTCCTTGATGTTGAAGTACGGCTCGAAGATGCGACCGATCAGCTCGCTCGGGATACCGGTGCCGGTGTCCGCGATCTCGATCTGCGCGTAGTGACCTGCGGTGATACCGCGCCGCGCGGCGGTGACCGGATCGAGGTCAAGACCCTCGATCGAGATCGAGATCACGCCCCGCGTGGGCGTCGCATCACGCGCGTTGACGACCAGGTTGAGGATGATCTGTTCGAGCTGGGAGCGATCGATGAGGACGTGGGGGACGTGCTGGCCGATCGCGATCGTCAGATCGATCTCCGGTCCGACGGTCCGGCGCAGTAGCTTCTCCATCGCGTAGATCGCGTGGGGGATGTCGACCACCTTGGGTTTGATCAGGTCGCGACGCGAGAACGTGAGTAGTTGTCGCGTCAGGTCGGCGGCACTGGCGGCGGCATGACTGATCTGATGCGCGTCGTCGCGCTGGGCGGCATCGATCGCCGACTCCTCGAGCAGACTCGCGTAGGTCAGGATCACGTGGAGCAGGTTGTTGAAGTCGTGGGCCACGCCGCCGGCGAGCTGGCCGACCATCGTCAGCCGATCGCGATGAGCGGCCTGTGCCTGGCGCTCGCACTCCTCGGTCACATCGGCGATCACGATCACCGTCTCGCGGTCGGCGAGCGTGTGGCTCGCGATCGTGAGGATTCGATCTTCATCCGTGGTGGTCGCGATGCGGCTGTCGATGCCGACGAGGTTCTCGCACGGGATGTTCGCGATCGTGGCCACGGGGGTGCCGGCCGCGAGCTGCCCGAGCTCGGTGGAGCGGGTTCTCGCCCATCGATTTACGAGCACGCAACGGTGGCGCTCGTCGAGCACGACGATGCCGAGCGGTAGGTCTCGCACCACGCGTTCGAGGCGTCGCCACTCGTCGCCGACTACCGACGCGACCTGACGAGCCGCCAGCGCGTTGGCGACGGCGAGCGACGTCGGGACGCCGATGTCCTCGAGCCACGCGAGGTCTGGCGTCGATAACGTGCGGTGGACGGCGCGGGCGTCGATCGCGATCGCGCCGAGGTGCCGACCGCGCAGGCGGAGCGGCATCACGATCACGGAACGCACGCTGGCGCCGCGTGCCACCGTGGGATCGTTCTCGATCTCGGTCTGGTGCACCGGTTCGGGGGAATCGATCCGGAGCCCGAGCGCCGTGGTGGCGAGCGTGAACGGTGCGCCGTCGGTCGCGCGGGTGACCGAGACCAGCGGTGCCATCGAACCCGGATCGAAGATCACGACCGCCGCGCGCTCGGCGGCGGTGTGCTCCAGGCATGCCACGATGACGCGGTTGCAGAGGGATTCCAGGTCGTGCTCGCCAGTGAGCTCGCGACCTAACGCCAAGATCGCCCGGAGGCGAGAGACCTCGTCGAACGGTGACATCTGGTCATCGAATCGGCCAGTTCCCGGTTTCGTTCGGGGGGATTCGTAGCCGGGACGATCTACCGCTGGGGTAATGCGCCCCGTGTGTCCGGACGCGTCACGTCCTGATGCGGGAGTCACCCACGGCCTTGGCATCGACGCGGTTGCTGCGGGCATCGATGCGCTGGATCGCGGGCAACTTGGCGCCTGCTAGCTGCTTGGCGCCGGCGGTCATCAGCCCGGTCCGGACCAGGTCGAGGTAGCGGAGCGCAGGGAGCTTGTCCGCGTTGCGCTCGAACAGTGCACCTACACCGTTGCCGAGCCCGTTGCCGGTGAGCGCGAGCTTGGTGAGGGCGGAGAGGGGCGGGCCGTCGAGCAGGGCGTTGGCCGCGGTGCCGTCGAGATCGCACTTGCCGAGGTAGAGGGTCTCGAGCTCGCCGATGTGCTTCCACAGGAGCAGCTTCGCGATGCCCTTGGCACCGAGCTTGTTGCGCGTGAGCACGAGCGTGCGGCAATCCGGCAGGTGGTCCTCGAGGCCGGCGAGGCCGTCGGGACCGATGCGGTTGCCGGTGACGTTGAGCGCGTGCAGCCCCGCGAGCTTCGGTGCACCGACCAGTGTCTCGAAACCCTCGTCGCCGATCTTGCCTCGCACGATCAACCGACGCACGCGCGGGAGCCACAACGCACGGACCAGCTTGGCGACCGACTCGGTCGTCATGCCGGTGACCTCGACCTCCTCGATCGGCTCGGTCTCGAACAGCTCGCTCGCCGCGTTGAGCGACTTCAGCGACCCGGTGGCCGCGATCGCGAAGCCGTGATGGATGCGGAGCCGGATGCCCTTGTAGGTGAACCACTTCTTGCGATTGGCGGCCAGCAGCTGGTCGCGCCGTTGCTTCATCTCGTCGCGGCGGCGGATCGAGAGCCGCCCGTCGAGCGCGATGTCGAGCGTGATGAATTCGCCCCGCGGATCGTTGGCCTGCGTCAGCGCATCGGCATAGACCAGCTTGGCGCCGTCGTTCTGGGAATCGGCGATCACTGCCTCGAGCAGCAGGCCGCGGCGGTTCGCGGTTCCCGTCGAGGCGATGTCCTTCGGTGGTGGTGGCAGCTTGCCGGCCTTGCCCTTGGCACCATCACCGCCGCTCGCCCCAGCGGCTTCGTCGAGCAGTCGGGCATCCTCGTCGGTGATCGCGCGCGGCGTCTGCAGCGACATCCCGAGCGTGCCCTTCTTGGTCGGCAGGCCCTTGCCCGACTCGAACACGAGCTCGCGCTTGAGGTTGCTGATGTCGACGAGCGGGGTCTCGCAGGCCTTGGCGATCCACTGCTTCTTCTCGAACTTCGGGTTGTCGAGGATCGCGACCAGCCACAGCGCTTCGTCCGGCGGGCGGACCGTCACCAGGTAGAGACGGCCGCCCTCGGAGAGCCGCTGGAGGTTCTTGTTGGCGCTGACATAGCGGTCCATCCGCAGCTGGGTGCCGAGCTCGGGCGACTTCCCGGCCGCCTTCTCGAACACGGCCTTGCTGACGATCGCCATCATGTCAGGCATCGGAATCTCCGATCAGCTTGGCGACCTCGGCGAGGTACTGCTTGCCGAGCGCCGGATCGACCATGTGAACGTAGGCCGCGTAGCCCGCGAGATACGACTTGAAGTCGTCGCGATCGCGCGCCTGCGATTCGAGACCGTGCTTGGCACAGTTGTGCAGGATCGCCCGGAACCGCCGGCGATCCGCGCGCGGGACGTTGACCTTCTGGTTGACGACGAGCCCGGTGACGCGCTGCTGGTGCTTGGCGCGCAGGATCCGGCGCTTGTCGGAGCGCTCGGTGAATCCTTCCTGCTGGCAGATCGAATCGACCCACCACAAGAACCGGCCGATCTTGATGTCGGGGTGCTCGCGGAACGAGAACGTGAGGTCGTCGGCGTAACGCGTGTAGGTCGCCCCATACTTGGCGGCGAGCTTGGACAGACGCTGGTCGAGGCGCCGCGACACCAGGTTGGCGAGCGCGGGTGACGTCGGTGCGCCCTGCGGCAACACCCCTGGCCACACGACCTCGCCATTCGCGAGCTTGGGGCGATAGGTGGTGAGCCCGGCGAGCGTGCTGGAGACTTCCTCGTTGTAGCCGAGGTACTGGAACAGTCCGCGGACCCGCCGGTAGTGCACCGTCGGGAAGAAGTCCTTGAGATCGATCTTCACCACGATCGCCGCGCCGCGGTGGGGAGCCGCATTGGTCACCGTCGAGCGCGACGGCACGAACCCGTGACACGCGTCGTGGAGCGGAACCTTCGCGAGGATCTGGTCGAGGATCGCGCGTTGCGCCTTGCGCAACGGCGCGCGCGGCGCCGCGATCCGACGCGTGCCGCCCTTGGCCTTGGGGATCTCGAACTCGATGTAGCCGGACCCGGCCTCGGTGCCGGGACGCATCATCCGCGTCAGCTCCTCGGGATCGAGTCCGACCAGCTTGGCCACCGCGTTCGCGTCCTCGAGCGGCGGCAACTTGTACTGGTCGAGCGCCTTCTTGCGCGTCGCCTTCTTGGGCTTGCGTTGCGAGCTCTGGTGGTTCGGAAACAGGCCGAACGCCCAGCCCGTGACGTTGTACTTGCCGAGCGGCTCGCGATCGTTGGCGGTCGGCTTGTAGCGGATGTCGGGCGGCGCGACGTCGGTGATACCGAGGGCACGGACGGCGCGGCGAGCCGCGGTGCGCACCCCCGAATCCGGGTCCTTCACGACGCGGCGCAAGAATCGCGCGGCGACGCTGCGGGGAAGCAGATCGCGACACGTCGCGATCGCCGTCATGCGATCGGCCGGATCGAAACTTCCGAGCATGGTCTCGACCTGCGGTGCGACCAGGCGCGCGACGTAGTGCCGCCCGACCTGGAACTCGGCCGGGGCACGCCGATCGGAGAACAACTGGTTGATCTTCGCGAGCTGTTTCGGTTCGCCTGCGTTGGCAGCGAGCGCTTTCAGCTCCACGAGCAAATCGACGAGTGTTTGCACGGGTTCCAAGAGCTTCGTCGACGCTCGTGGGGCGTGCAAGGCGGGTGGAGCGAAAGTAAGATCGGACGGTGGTCACCCCGACGCTCGGACGCTACGAGCTCGTTCTCGAGCTCGCGCGCGGGGGCATGGCCGAGCTGTTCGTCGGCCGCCTCCACGGTGCCGGCGGGTTCACCAAGCTGGTCGCGATCAAGCGCATCCTCCCGCACCTGGTCACCGACCGGCAGTTCACCCAGATGTTCCTGCGCGAGGGCCACATCGCCGCACGGCTCTCGCACCCCCATGTCTGTCAGGTGTTCGAGCTCGACGAGGTCGACCACCAGCCGTTCCTCGCGATGGAGTACCTCGACGGCGTCAGCTGGGATCAGCTGATCGCCGCCACCCCGCAGCACCGCCCGGCGCCGCGCATCGTCGGCGCCGTTCTCGCGCAAGCCGCCGAGGGTCTGCACTACGCCCACACCCTCCGCGACGTCGCCGGCCGACCCACGCCCGTGATCCATCGCGACATCTCCCCGCAGAACGTGTTCGTCACCGTCGACGGTGTCTGCAAGATCCTCGATTTCGGGGTCTCGAAGATCACCAGCGATGCCGTGCTCGAGTCGCTGCGCACCCAGAGCGGCGTGGTCAAGGGCAAGCTCCCGTACATGTCGCCCGAGCAGATCCGGGGCGACGAGCTCGACGGGCGCGCCGACGTGTTCTCCCTCGGCGTGTGCCTGTGGGAGGCGCTCGCGGGCGAGCTGCTGTTCGATCGGCCGTCCGACTACGCGATCTGGCAGGCGATCGTCGAACAACCGATCCCGTCGCTGTCGTCGCGGTGGCCCGAGTGCCCGCCGGATATCGATGCCCTGGTCGCCCGCGCGCTCGCCCGCTCGCGGGATGACCGCATGCCCTCCGCCCAGGCGTTCGCCGACGAGCTGCGTGGAGCCCTCGGGTTCGCGTCGCCGTCCGAGCTCGCCCACACCGTGCGGACCACGTGTGCCGACCTGCTCGCCGATCGCGCGCGCCGGCTGGCGGCGGCGCTGGAAGGTCGCGGTCCCGGGGCGACACCTCGCGCCGGGATGCCCTCGGCCGTCGTCACGGTCGATCAGCGCCCGTCGCGTCCCGGGGACGTGCGGCTGCGTGACCGGTCGGTCGTCGTCGAGCGCACGGGCGTGACCGATGCCGGCGCGACCGTCGACCTGCGCGCGCAGCAGACCGCACCGTCGGCGGTCCCGAACACGTCGCCGCCAACGCAGCAACGTTCGCCGCCCGTGGTCCCCGCGCCGGTGGCGCGCCGCTCGCGCGCGTGGCCGATCGCCATCGGCGGCGCCGTTCTCGGCGCCGTGATCGCGCTCGCGATCGTGCTCGCGGTCCGTGGCGATGATCACGACGCGCCGGCCACGCACGAAACCGCCGGTGACTCGCCATCGAACGACTCTCCCGACTTCGATACCCAGTTCGAGAAGCTCGATGACAACCTGCGGAAGGTCCAGACCAACCTGCGGAAGCTGCCCGGCACGCGCGGTCTCGATCTCCACCTCGATCAGGTCGGCAAGCACGTCCGCGAGAGCCTCGAAGGCGCGGGGATCTCGAGCGACGGAGCCACCGACGATCCGGCCGCCGGTAGCGATCCGGCCGCCGGTAGCGACGACTGACGCCTAGCGGCGACGACGGCCGAGGCGGGCGCGAGAACGGATCGCCATCGCCGGCGCGATGTGGAGCTCGCGATCGGGCGGCGGTTCCGACGCCAGCATCTCGCGGGCGGCCGCGGCGGCATCGCGCGTGGGCTGGCGGAGCAGCGTGTTGACCCGCTGGCTCTCGGCGCGGACCCCGATGCCGTGCCGGCGAAGCTCCTCGATGCGGGCGGCTGGGAGGTGGGGTTCGGCGAGCGCGCCGAGGTTCTCGACGAGCTCCTCGAACCGGCGCGGTGCCGAGATGCACGCCGTGACGCCGGGCTGCGCGAGCGAGTAGCGATAGCACTCGGCCGGGCTCGGCGCGCCGGGACCGGAGAGCAGGCGGCCGTAGCACAGCGCGCTGAACGTGAGGATCGCGGTGCCGTGCGCGCGGGCCGTGGGGAGCACGTCGGTCTCGATCCCGGGATGCGCGGCGCTGTGGCGGATCATCACGACGTCCCACGGGCGGGTCTCGATCGCCTCGCGCGCGAGATCGCGATGGTGGGTGGAGAACCCGATCGCGCGGATCTTGCCCTCCCGCTTGAGCTTGGCGAGGGCCCCGAAGGCGGCGTCGTCGAGGCGCGCGGAGGAGCGAGTCCAGAACAACAGGAACGCGTCGAGGGTGTCGCGACGGAGCACGCGCAACGCGCGGTGAACGTCGGAGCGGATCGAGGTCTCGTCGGCGTGGTAGGTGCCACTGACCACCCGCATCGACGGACGCGTGCGCAGGAACCGCGCGAGCACGTCGTAGCCGGGCTCCCAGAACGTCAGATCGACACCGGCGGCCTGCGCGGCGGCGAGCCCGTCGTGCGACAGGTCGAACGCACCCGAGATCGCGAGCGGCGCGACGTCGAACCCGGCGCGTCCGAACGGACGGCGCTCGACGGCGGGCGATGCAGTGGCCGCTTCGGTGGGCGTGGCTTCGGACTCGCGCATCGCGGCCGCCGCGATCTCGTCCGGTGCGGCTTCGACCGCGGTCTCGGTGGGCGCGTTGGCCGACGTGATCACGCCGAGGAACACCGAACGGAGCTCCGGATCGGTCTCGCGATCGTACGCGGCCCGAGCCAGGTCGATCGCGGCCTCGTCGAGCCTGCGCAGCAGCCACTGGTAGCCGAGCCGGCGGACCGCGGCGGGCGTCGAGGAGCTCTCGACGAGGGCGCGGACGCGCGCGTCGGTCTCGAACAACCGCTCGAGGGCGTCGGCCGCAGCGGCTCGCACGCCCGGGTCGCGATCGGCCGTGAGCCCGACGATCGCCGCGAGCGCGGTGTCGTCGAACAACGGGAGCTCGCACGCGGTGCGGCGGAGCATCGGATCGGGATCGCCGGCGACGTCGACGGTGGCTGCGATCAGCGGATCGATCGACGGATCGCTGGACGAGTCGATGTCGCGCGCGGCGATCGCGGTGGCTCGGATCGCCATCCGGCGCACCAGGGCGTCGGGATCGTCGAGCCCGGCGATCGCGGCGGGCAATGCGGACCGGCCGTGCTCGACGACGATCGCCGACAGCGCGGCCTCGCGAACCACGGGGTCGGGGTCGCGTGCGAGATCGGCCGGGGCGCGATGCGCGTGACGAACCAGCCAGCGTGCGGCGACGGCGCGCGGACCGGGATGCGGATCGTCGAGGCCGGCCTCGACCCGCGCCCACGCGGGATCGGAGCGACGAGCGGCGGCGTCGATCTGGAGCGTGCGGGTGCGAGGACGGTCGGCCGGAAGCTGCGCGAGCTCGTCCCATGCCCGTCGCTCGTGAAGCTCGGCGGCGATGTCGTCGACGAGGGTCGCGTCGGCCGCCCAGCGGACGAGGTCGTCGTCGGAGGCGAGCGGGAGCGCGGCAGCCCGCCAGGTCGCGGCGTGGGGCAGGTCGCCGTCGGCACACGCGATCGCGGCGTCGTAGAGCGTCTCGGCACGCGCGGCGACGACCCAGTCGATCGCCCAGCGCACGCCGGCGGGGCGATCCGGGCGCGCGAGGGCGCGTTCCGCGACGGAGAGGGCGGGGTCGCCGAGTCCGTCGAGCAGCTCGATCACGGTGTCGGCGACGTGGGGAATGCGGACCTCCTCGAGCCAGTCGAGTGCGGCGGCGAGGGCCTCGACATCGCCGGTCGCGGCGAGCCGGCGGGCGGCGAGCTCGCGGAGCGGGGCGTGCGGATCGCAGAGCAGCTCGACGAGCGCCATCGGCGTGACCTCGCGATCGCGTGCGAGGCGTGCGGTGACCACCGCGGGGTCGGGATCCTGGAGCGCGGGCGGGAGCTGGCTGGAGGCCGTCGCGCGCGCCGGCGCCTCGACGGCGACCGGACCCCAGGTGCCGCGGAGGAACGCGACGGTGGACGACGGGGGCGCCGCGACCACGGCGTCCCGAACCTCGGGATCCCGCGCGCCGAGCAGCGACAACACGCGCACCGCGGCCTGGCGGACGCGCCAGAACGGATCGGCGAGGGTGCGGGTGAAGGTGGCGAGCTCCGGTTCGCCGCACGGGAGGGTGGCGAGCGCGAACACCGCGGAGCGCCGCACCCACCACACCGAGTCGGTCTCGATCACGGTGCGGATCGCGGCGGTGGCATTGCCGGTACCGCAACGGGCGAGCGCGCGCACGATCGCGTCGCGCACGAGGGGCGCGCGATCGTCGATCCGTTCGACGAGCCAGCTCTCGGCCGCCGAGCCCGGTGGCAGGGCGCCGAGCGCGCGCGCCGCGGCGGTGCGGACGTGGGCATCGCGATCGGTGAACAGCACGCGCCGGAGTGCGAACGCGGCGGCATCGTCGGGCGGCGAGGAGAGGGCGCGGATCGCCGCGAGACGCTCGCGACGGGTGTCGGCGAATAGCCGCCAGGTCATCGCTTGGCCCCCCTGCGACGCAACTCGGGATCGAGTCGGGCATGGAGCGCGGCGGCGACGTCGCGGCGCACCGGCTCGCGCGACAGATCGCGCAGGGTCCAGAAGTGGAGCACCCGGTTGCGCGCGACCGCGAACGTCCGGCGGAACTCCATCCCCTCGGCTTCGGCGGTCTCCGGCGCGCGCGTCAGGCACGCCTTGCACAGGCACGGCAGCCCGGTGTCGTCGTCGTGACCGGTGATGTTGACGAGGGGTTCGAGCACGCTCATCGCCTCGTCCCGGCGGTTGGCGCCTTCGAGCGCCGCGGCGGCGCGGCCCCGCAGGTTGGCATCGTCAGGCGATCGCGCGAGCTCGTCGAGCAAGGTCTGGATCTCGTCCACGGCCATGTGCCGGAACGATAGGATGCGGCTACGCGATGACGCCAGACCCGAGCACCGGTTTCGCCGCGCGCGTCGCGGAGCTCTGCGAGGGATTCGTGGCGACCGGCGAGCCGCGCAAGGGCCGCAAGTCGGAGCTGCTCGGTGGGTGGCTCGGGAGCGATCGCGTGATCGCGAAGCGGCTGCTCCAGCCGCACGTCGTGTGGGACTGGTACTTCGCGCACGAGCGCGCGGTGTATGCGGCGTTCTCCTCGACGCCGCCGCCGATCCGCGTGCCGCGGCTCTACGCGTCGACCGACGACGTGCTCGTGATCGAGCGCTTCGATGCGCCACTCGCGCGGCTGCGGCGTCCGGCCGCCGAGCTGTCGCCGGCGATGGTGGCGGCGGCGATCGGATATCTCGAGCGGCTCTCGGGGTGGGAGGCGCCATGGCCGGCCGATCCGCTACCGGCGGCCGTGCGTGGTCCGATGCGCCAGCGCCTGCTCGAGGATCCCGTCGAGCCGGCCTGGGTTCGCGACGGGCTGGTGCGGTGTCACGGGCGCGGGTGGATCGACGACGCGACCCGAGATGCCGCGCTCGCCGCCCTCGATGCACACGCGCCCGTCGCGACGTGTCACGGCGATCTCCTGCTGCGCAACGCGATGACCACGGGCGATGGCGAGCTCGTGCTGGTCGACTGGGAGTGCGCCGGGCGGTACGTCGCCGATTGGGATCTCGCGCTGCTCTGGACCCAGCTCGCGGACACCGGTCGCCGAGCTGTCGAGGCGGCGGTCGCCGGCTCCGAGCCGCGCCGCCGCACGTTCCACGCGCTCGTGGTGTTCGCGTTATGCCGCGAGGTCTCGTTCCTCGAAGCGTTCCACATCCCTCGGGAGCACAAGGGTCGCGCGATCGTGGAGCGAGAGCTCGACGCCCAGGCGACGGTCCTGGTGAACGCGAGCTGACCCCGTGCTTGCGATCGGGGCGGGTTTCGCACAACCTCCAGCCCGGTGATCCGGGGCCTGCTGTTCGATCTCGACGACACGCTGTTCGATCGAGCCGCCGCATTCGCGGCATGGGCGGACGGGCTCGCGCTGCTCCAGCTCGGCCGCGCGCTCGAGCCCGCGGAGCGGATGCGCCTGAGCGAGATCGATCGTCGTGGACATCGATCCCGGCACGCGTTCGCCACCGATGCGCGCTCTCTCGGACTCGCGGTCGACCCGGAGGCGTTTCCGTTCGAGCTCGCGGAGCACGTCGAGCCGGAGCCTGGCGTGTACGAGGCGGTGGCGCGCCTCGTGCGTGATCGCCGGATCGCGATCGTCACCAACGGTGGGCCCGCTCAGCGCATCAAGCTGCAGCGCGCCGGCCTGCACGCGCTCGTGCCGATGGTGATGGTGTCGGGCGAGCTCGACATCGCCAAGCCCCACCCGGCGATCTACGAGCGCGCACTGCGATGGAGCGAGCTCGCACCCGCGGAGGTGCTGGTGGTCGGCGATCACCCCGACGTGGATCTCGCGCCCGCCGCAGCGCTCGGCATGGCGACCGCGTGGCGCCTGCGTCCGGGGGTCGTGTGGCCGGCAGCGCTCGCCGCACCGAACCACCGGGTCGAATCCATCGCCGAGCTCGAGGAGCGGCTGGCGTGACCGTCGCGCTTGCTACCGAAGCGATCGTCGGGACGCACGACATCGCACTGATCGTGCTCGATGCACTCCGTCACGATGTCGCGGTCGACGAGCTCGCCGCCGGCCGCACGCCGAACCTCGCGGCCGCGATCGAGAGCTGGGAGGAGCGGCACAGCCCCGGCACGTTCACGTACTCCGCGCACCAGGCGTTCTTCGCCGGCTTCCTGCCGACGCCGGCTCGCCCCGGCCGTCATCCGCGGCGGTTCGCGCTCGCATTCGAGGGTAGCGAGACCACGGGGCCGGGGACCTGCGTGCTCGAGGGCGCGTCGATCGTCGAGGGCCTCGCAGCGCGTGGCTACCACACCGTGTGTGTCGGCGGCGTCGGTTTCTTCAACCTGAGGAACCCGCTCGGCAACGCGCTGCCGTCGCTATTCGCCGAGCGTCACTGGGATCGCTCGACGGGGGTCACCGATCCGGCGTCGTTCGAGCACCAGATCGAGATCGTCGAGCGCTCGCTCGCGGCGCTGCCTCGCGACCGGCTCGCGTTCACGTTCGTCAACGTGGCCGCGCTCCACCAGCCCAATCACTTCTACCTGCCGGATGGCCCGGCGAGCGACACGCTGGCTTCCCACGCCGCGGCGCTTCGCCATGTCGATGCGCAGCTGCCGCGCCTGGTCGCGGCGCTCAGGCGAGATCGACCGGTGTTCGCGATCGTCACCAGCGATCACGGGACGCTGTACGGCGAGGACGGCTACTTCGGTCACCGGATCGCACATCCGATCGTGACCACCGTGCCCTACGGGGAGGCAGTGCTGTGACCGCCACGATCGATAACGGTTCGCGCTTCGCGTCGTACGTCTACGCGTATCCGCACAAGACGGCGTATCGCCGCATCGAGCCCGCGCTGCCGCTCGGCCCGCTGTGGGCGAACGAGCCCCGGCGCGCGGCGCTGTTCTTGTACCTGCACGTGCCGTTCTGCGAGCAGCGCTGCGGGTTCTGCAATCTGTTCACGCAGCCGGTGCCCCAGTCGGAGCGAATCTCCGCGTACCTCGACACGCTCGATCGCCAGGTCACGATCGTGCGCCGCGCTCTCGACGAAGGTGGCGACTTTGCCGTCGCGCGTGCGGCGATCGGCGGCGGGACCCCGACGCTGCTCGACGCGGGACAACTCGAGCGCGTGCTCGGCATGCTGCGGCGGCTCGGCTTGCCCTCGGGACGCGTGCCGATGTCGGTCGAGACCTCGCCGGAGACCGCGCTCCTCGACAGGCTGCGCGTGCTGGTCGAGGGTGGCACGGACCGGATCAGCATGGGCGTGCAGAGCTTCATCGAGTCCGAGTGCAAGGCGGTCAATCGCCCGCAGCAGGCCGCCGAGGTGCACCGCGCGCTACGCGCGATCCGCGATGCCGGCACCCCGAACCTCAACCTCGATCTGATGTACGGCTTGCCGAATCAGACGCCGAAGACCTGGGACTACTCGCTGCGCGCCGCGCTCGAGTACCACCCCGAGGAGGTCTACCTGTATCCGCTCTACGTCCGGCCGCTGACCACGCTCGGCCGCAAGGAGCGATCCGCGCCGTCACCCGCCGGCGCTCAACCCGGGGCGATCGATCGCGAGAGGGTCGAGCTCTACGACCAGGGACGGGCGCTGCTCCTCGAGGCGGGCTATCGCCAGGTTTCGATGCGCATGTTCCAGCGTCCGACGGCCACCGCCACGGCGGGCCCGGCGTATTGCTGTCAGGACGATGGCATGATCGGACTCGGCCCCGGTGCGCGGAGCTACACGCGGTCGGTGCACTACTCGTCGGAGTGGGCGGTCGGTGCGCGCGGCGTGCGCGACATCATCGATCGCTGGATCGTCAAGACCGATGCCGAGCTCGGCGTTGCCGACTACGGGTTCGTGCTCGACGACAGCGAGCAGCGTCGGCGCTGGCTGATCCTGTCGCTGTTGTCGGACGACGGTCTCGATCTCGCCGCGTATCGCGCGCGGTTCGACAGCTCTCCGATCGACGATTTTCCGCAGCTCGGCGAGATCGCGGACTACACGACGACCGACGGCGAGATGCTGCGGCTGACTGCCGAGGGTCTGGCGCGCGCCGACGCGATCGGGCCGTGGTTGTTCTCCGACGCGGTTCGCCGGCGAATGGCGACCTACGAGCTGCGATGACACTCGCGCGACGGCTCGACGTCCTGTATCGCGGTCCGCTCGCGAGCTGTAACTACGGGTGCGAGTACTGCCCGTTCGCCAAGCGCAAGGACACGCGCGAGCAACTCGCGATCGATCGCGCCGGCTGGGAGCGGTTCGTCGCGTGGGCACGCCAGGCCACCGACCTCGCGCTCGGCGTGCTGGTGACGCCCTGGGGCGAGGCGCTGATCCGCCGGTGGTACCAGGCCGGTCTCGCCGAGCTCTCGCATCTCCCGCACGTCACGCGCTGCGCCGCACAGACCAACCTCTCGGGTTCGCTCGACTGGATCGCGGCCGCCGATCCGACACGGCTCGCTCTGTGGTGCACCTATCACCCGGAGTGGACGACGCCCGAGGAGTTCCTCGCGCAGACCCGTCGTCTCGCCGCCGCCGGGGTGGCGTTCTCGGTGGGGGTGGTCGGCCAGCCCGCGTACTTCGAGGCCGCGCGTGCGTTGCGCGCCGCGCTGCCCTCCGAGACCTACGTGTGGATCAACGCGGTCAAGGCAGTGGCCTACACGCCCGAGGAGATCGCCGCCTGGCAGGGGATCGATCCGCTATTCGCGGTCAACCTGCGGCGCTGGCCGAGTGCCGGAAAGCCGTGCGGTGCCGGGTCTCGTGCGATCACCGTCGACGGCGACGGGACGATGCGCCGCTGTCACTTCATCTCCGATCCGATCGGAAACCTCTACGAGGCCGGCTGGCGCGACGTGCTGACCCCGCGCCCGTGCACCAACGACAACTGTCATTGCCACATCGGGTACGTGCACCTCGACTACCTCGAGCTCGACAAGGTGTTCGCGACCGGCCTGCTCGAGCGCGTTCCCGTGCCCGAGGCGCGCGCCGGTGGCGTGCACCTCCCGGTGCTTCAGTAATCGAACAGCCCGTCGTCGAGCTCGTCCATCGAATACTGATCGTCGGCATTGACGGTGTCGGCGATCCGGCCGAGCGCGCGGATGCCGTCGGTCGTGAGTCGGTTGCCGCTGGCATCGATCCACTCGAAGTGGAGTGCGTGTCGCGCGATGCGGTTGGCATCGAGATCGGTCAGGCCGGCGCCGGAGATGTCGAGCCTGCGCACGCGACCCAGCACCGGACCGTCGAGCACCGCCTCGTCGGCGATCGCGTCGCGGAATCCCGGCCCCTTGCGAATCGCGAGGTCGCGGAGCTGCGGCATCCGAGTACTCGACAGCAGTGCGCGGATTCGTCGAGGGAGTGACGACGTGGATCCATACGGCTCGATCTGGAGGACGAGGGATGCGAGGGCCTCCCGCCGCGCGGCGGCGATCGCGCCGACCATGTCGGTCGCGTCGATGGTCGGTGCGAGATCGAGCGAGCGCAGCCTCGGTAGATCGAGCGCGGAGAACGTCGCGCGCGTGGAGATGCCGAGCGTGGTGAGCTCCGGTACGGCGGCCCACACCTGATCGAGCTCGACGCGCGCCGTCGATGTCGGCCGGCGCTGGCGCCCGAGCGGGTCGGCGTCGGCGGGCACGAGGTCGAGCGTGCGTAGCGTCGGGCGCGGATGGGCCGCGAGCCAGTCGATCGCGCTCGCGAGCTCGGGCGATTCCTCGAGTGTGAGATGCACGAGGAACCGGAACGATGGATGCTCGAGCACGGTGATGGTGTCGGCCGGGACGGTGGCCGACACGATGTAGCCGTGGTCCCAGCTCACGCGGGACTCCGCGATCGCCGGCGCGAGCTCGGGGTGTCGTTGCAAGAACGGACCGAGGACGGGAAGCGATCTCGCGAGTTGCAGGGCGATCAGCTCGCCGCGGGCATCTCCGATCTCCTGCAGGTGGTCGCCGAGCACCGCGTAGGTCTGGCGATCGAGCGGATTCGCGTCGATCGCAGCCTCGAGCTCCGTGCGGCGGTCCACGCTGGAAGCGTAGCGCAGCTAGGCGCCGAGGATTTCGTCGAGGTTGTCGGCGGGGGCCTTGGCGTCGCTGATCACGTGCTTGGCCAGGTGGCCGACACGCGCGAGCCCGTCGTTCCACGCCGCTCGCGCCGGCAGCCACAGCTCGCGCAACGCGGGGAGCGCGGCATGCTCCGCCACCGCCGCGACGTCCTGTGGCGTGATCGTGCCGTGGCACAGGTCGAGCACCTCGAGTTGCTGTCCGAGGGGACCGGCCACGGCCGCGCGCAGGATGCCGCCGGCGAACGGGCACGCGCGAACGCGTAGGTGGGTGAGAGCGGGGAGGTCGGTACGCTGGAGCAACGGTCGCAGATCCTCGAATGCGGCCGCCGGCTGATAGGCGGTGCCGAACCGGAGCTCGAGTCGCGACAGTGACGGCCACGGCGCCCGGGCGATCGTCTCGACGCACTCGGGCGAGAACCCGAGGACGTGAAACCTGGCGCGCTCGAGCCCCGCGAGCTCGTCGTCGAGATCGTCGGGCCCGCCCAGCTCGAACGATCGCACCCTGAGGGTCAACGCGCGGAGTGGTGGTAGCGCGCGCAACGTGGGCACGAGATCGCCGAGCCGCGCGCGGGCGAACAGCTCGAGATCGCGGAGGGCGAACGGCGGGTGGCTCGCGCAGCACCGCGAGCACGGCCTGCGGATCGAAGTGGTCGCCGACCCGGATCGACAGCTCCGAGAGGAGGTGGCCCGACGCGTGCCCGAGGATGTCGCGCAGCGCGATCGACGGATCGACGCCGTCGCCGAGATGCGCCGGCTCGAGGACGGCGCGATGCAAGAAGCCGTAACGCCACGACAGCGGCGGATCGAACGGCCGCTTCGGATCCGGCATGTAGCGGCGCAGCGGTCCGAGCCAGGTCTCGGCGTGGCGCGCGAACAGCTTGAGCATCGCGCGCTGCGCGGGGCCCCGCCGTTTCGGATCCGCACGAAGCTCGGCCTCGGTCGCGATCTGTAGCGAGATCAGCTCGCCGCGCGGATCACCGGCGCGCTGGAGCAGGTCGGCATAGACCTGCCAGGTGTCGATATCATCGGGATCGTCGGCGATCCGTAGCTCGAGCCGAGCGCGCTCGTCGGGTTCCGACGCCATCGCGATCAGCTAGCACGAAGCAGCCGGTGGATCTGCCAGCCGAACACGTCGAACCCGTCGCGCTCGAGGTTGGGGAGCAGATCGCCGAACGCGTTCCCCTCGATCACGCGGTGCGCCGCGAGATCCAGTTCGAACATCAGGTCGACACCGACGTGGAACGCCCCGGTCTCCTGCTGGACCGCCCGGCAGCTCGCCATCGCGGCTTCCCATGCCTCGGCTGCGATCCGCGCTCGCAGATCGGGGACATCACCGCGCAGCCCGCCGAGGTGAAGGTTGGTGATCGGATGGGGCGACGTGCGCATCACGACGAATGCCGGTTCACCGTCGATGGTCAGCACCCGGAGGTCGAAGTACCGCCCGGCGAGCCGCGCCTTCGGGATCGCGCGCTCCACGTGTGCGCCCTCGTGCAGCAAGAAGCCGAGCAATCGATCGAGCTTGTGGCGCGCGGTGATGCGCTGGAGCTTGCGCGTGTTGAACCGGGCCCGCCCGGTGTCCTCGACGGTCGTGATCGCGTGCTCGCCCCGCGCGCCGTGCGAAAACACCGCGAGGCACGATGCCGAGCTGCTCGACGCCACCTTGACGTAGACGCTGGGCCAGCCCGCTTCGCGCATGCGCGCGCGTAGCTCGGCCGGCTCGTGGATGCCGTACAGCGCCTCGGGGACCGGGATTCCGTGGGCGCGCCAGCGCCGCGACGTCTCGCGCTTGTCGAAGAGCTCGCGGATCGCCGGGACCGGTTGCACGACCCGCCATCCCGGACGGATCGCGCGCTCGACCTCGTCGAGGACGGCGAGGAACCCGAGGTGGAGCTGGCGCGGGCACGTGATCTTCCCGAGCTCGTAGGGCATCCGCGCGAGCTCGTCGGCGGTGATCGTCGACGCGCCTTCGGCGAGTGCCGCCCGCTCTCCGCGTCGCAGGATCGCGCGCTCGACCTCGTCGTCCTCGCCCATCGAATCGATCCGGAGGATCGCGTCGTCGGGCAGGTCGGCCAGCACGCGTGCAGGCGCGCCCGGCTCGCACAGCTCGCGCCAGCCGATCACGCGGGCCGGTGGGAGGCCCTGTGCGGCCAGCGCGGCCTGGAACATCGTCACCCGGCGATTGGCCGGGATGCCGATCACGACGAACGACGCCCGCTCGGTCACCGGCGTCGCTCGATCGTCGTCACGTCGCCGTCAGTCCTCGTCGGGAGCTTCCTTCTCTTCGTAGCCCTTCTTGGTCTTCTCGTTGACGATCTTCGTGTACTCCTTCGCGACCTTCTCGGCGGTGCCGAACTCCTTCATGGTCTGCGAGCCCGAGGCACCGATGCGGCCGTACTTGGTCATCAGCGCGGTGTCCTCGACCCACACCATCCAGAACTTGTTCGAGTTGCCCTCGGAGAACTCGAAGTAGCGCTTCGTCGTCATGTCGCCGTTCGATGCCGCCGGCTTGGCGGCCTTGGGCGCGGCGGCCTTCTTGACCGCCTTGGCCGGCTTGGCGACCTCTTCCTCGTCGTCGCCATCGTCGTCGGCGCCGGTGCTTTCGCCGTCCGCCGGCTGATACCCCTTCTTGACCTTCTCGGCGATCAGCTTGTCGTACTGCTTCTTGGCCTCGGCCTCGGATCCGAACGTCTTGAGCGACGTCTGGCCCGTCGTACCGATCTTGCCGTACGTGGTCGTGAACGAATTACCCGACAGCGCGATCTCCCAGAACTTGTTCGAGGTGCCCTCAGAGAATTCATAGCGCGGCATCGATAGCTCCCTGTGTTGGTGCGGACGCGACTCCTGATTCTAGTGAGGGTGCGAAACGCTTACACGAGCCAGCGCAGCAAATCCTCGGTGTCGTCGCACCACTCGGTCCACGGGTCGGCCTCGGGCTCGGGCACTTCGCCGCGACGCGGCGCGAGCTCGTAGCTGGCCGGGCACGCGTTCGCCAGAGAGACGTGAAGTGCCCGTTGTCCCTTCGGGAGTGGCGGAACCGACCCCATCGAGACCACCACGAGATCCGAGATGGCACTCCGTGCCGACTGCGCGATCTGGACGGCTTCCTGGTAGGTCTTCTCCCCGATCACCACCGTTCCCGACATCACCTCGCCCCCGAGCAGCAGCTCGACCAGCTCGCGTTCCGCGGCCAGGACCTCGGGTGGAAAGCACAGGTGCACGGTGAGCGCCTCGTGGCCGAGTTGTTCGGTCAGCCATCGGATCGCCGCGACCAGCATGCCGAGCGCGAGCACCAGGCGCTGCCACGGGACGTCGCGATCCTTGACCCGCGCATCGTCGAGGTCGGCTCCCAGCGCGAACACGATGACGTGACGGTGGCGGCGAAACACGCTGTCGTCGCGCGTGTAGTAGAGGAGCTCGCCCTCGACGTAGCGCAACGTGAACAGATCGAGGACATCGTCCCCGTCCTCCATGTAGACCAGCTCCGAGGACACCAGGTTCTCGATGTTGGCCGAGGCGCTCGGCGTGATGGCGGTGAACCCGCCGGCGGGGTAGAGCGTGTCGTCGGCGAGCTGTGTCTCCTTGACGCCGCGGTGCTCGCGCTTGGCCGGGAGGCGTCGCGGCAGTCGCCCGGCGATCGCGCTCGCTGCGGCACCGATGTGAGCCGCGGCGAGGCGGCGCCCGAAACTGCCGAGTACCTCGAGGTGATCGATCGCGAACACCTCGCGATCGTCGACGAGCGACCGGCTCTGGCGTGCGCCTCGCGACAGCCGCTGATAGGCGTCGACGATCCGTCCCGCGATCTCGCTGCCGGCCTTGATCTCGGCGCGACCGGCGGCGTCGCGCTCCTCGCGGGGGCGCGCGAGCGCGCGGCGAAGCGTGGCGGGACTGACCGAGAGCCCGGCGAAGCTCGACCGTTCGCAGATCGCTCCGACCACCAACGCGACGGCGGTCGGTCGCAGTGCGGCGCCGAGGTGGGCGAATGCGGCGAGTACGTCGTCGAACCGCGGGGTGGCGATCAGTCGGGTCAGGACGTCGTCCTCGTATCCGCGCACCGAGGCCTTGAGCAGGTCGTCGCCATGGAGCGTTGCCGATGGAGCGAGGCGGGCGCCACCGAGCAGAGCCGTGAGATCCGCGATCACCCCGGCCGGAGGAATCGCGCCGAGCTCCGAGGCACACGCCATGATCGCCTGACCGATCGTCGCTTCTTCGGTCGCGAGCGTGTTCGCGGCTTCATCGTTGGCGGCGGTGGGAGGCGCGGTCGCGACGCGGCGCAGACACAGCCCGGTCGCCACCCAGCTGGTGACGTCGGCCGCCGTGCGAAGCTCGCGCGCCATCGTGCGTCAGGCCAGGCCCAGCAGGCGCGGGACCTTCTCCTCGAGCAGGTCGACCTCGTCGCGAGTCTCGCCGAGGTAGGACAGCAGTCGGAGGTCGGCGCGCTCGACGGCGCCGCCGTGGACGATCCAGGCATGCGTGCGCAGCAAGCGGTACAGCTTGACGACCTTGCGATCCGACACGAACACGCCGTCCTCGCGCACCAGCGTCTTGATCACGCGGCGGAGCTCGCGGAGGAGCTCGTCGGAGAAGTACAGCTCGCGATCGCGGAGCTCCTTGCCGTCTGGCCCGATCGTTCGTCGCGCGAGCACGTAGGTCAGGTAGCGGTTGGCCTTCACGAAGTCCTCGAGGCTCGCATGCCCCTCGATCCACGGCTTCTGGTTGAGCTCGCGGTTGGTGAAGCCGTCGAGGCCGGCGTCGATCAGCTCGACGAAGTGCTCGTCCTGCACCGACCGGCACGCCGCCTTGAGGCAGAACCGATCCTTGAGCGCCGCGAGCTCGGCATTCTCGGGGAGCTCGTTGGTGGCGGCGAGCAGGATCCGCAGCTTGACGGGGACCGGCTGGCCGTCCTGGTAGAACTTGCGCTCGTTGATCACGGTGAGCAGCGAGTTGAGGATCGCGGAGTTGGCCTTGAAGATCTCGTCGAGGAACACCAGCCGTGCGGTCGGGAGCTTGCCGCGATCGCGCCGCAGGTAACGACCGGCGCGGAGCTCGGCGATGTCGATCGGGCCGAACACCTCGGACGGCTCGGTGAACCGCGTCAGTAGATACTCGAAGTACTCGCCGTCGGGGATCCGCAGCGCGTCCTTGAACTTCATCACCAGATCGCTCTTGGCGGTGCCGGGCGGGCCGACCAGGAGCAGCGGTTCCTGGGCGACCGCGGCGACGCACATCAGATCGATCAGCGGTTGCTTGGCGACGAAGAACCGCCCGAGCGCCAGCCGGAACCGGTTGATGCGCTCGCGCAGCGAGGCTGCCTCGCGGGCGAGGTCGTCGGCGCTGGCCTGACCGGCCTTGTCGATGTTGTCGAGCGCGGAGCTCGGGGCGTTCGCCGCTTGGGGCGTGGTGGTTGCGCTCACTGAGAACCTCCGAGGTCACGATGCAGGCGGCGGCGGATCAGGTGCTCGTCGTCCTCGACGAACCGGCGACCGGCTTCGCCGAGGGCGAGGTCGTCGGACGCGATGCCGAGCACGAGCGACTCGACGAAGCTCAGCACCGACAACGCGTAGTGGCTGTTGGTGCCGAAGCTGTCGGTGATGTCGCGAAGCTGGTTGGACATCTCGGCGATCGCGGCGAGCGCGTCGCCGATCGGAGCCTGCGCGTAGGCCTGGGCGAGCGCGCGCGTCAGCTCCAGGCGCTCCATGGGCTTCATCTGCTCGCCCAACGAACGCCGCGCGGCCTCGAGGATCGGAAGCGCGCGCGCGGTGTCTCCCAGGTACGCGAGCCCGGCCGCGACCGCGAGGCGAACGTGGATGTTGGCGAGCCCACCTTCGAGCGCGGTCTCGACGTCGCCGAGGAGATCGGAGACCTCCTGGCGAAGACCGATCCGGCGCAGCGCGCGTAGGCTCTGGTCGAGGACGCGGACCAACGGATGCTTTTGCGGCTCGCGCCGGTACTCTTCGACGTCCGGCACCGCCTTGATCGCGACCCCGAGCTTGTCGAGGAGCTGCGGCACCAGCGCGGTGCGCCCGAAGTGGCCCGCGACGACGAGCGCCTCGGCGTACAGCGCGGCGTGGCGCGACTCGGGGAGCGTGTCGATCAGTGGCCACGCCTTGTCGAGGATCGGAACCGCGCTGTTTTCGGGGAGCTCGAGCAGCACGTCGAACACGCCGTCGAGCAAGCGCGCCTTCTCGGCTTCGATCGAGTCGGCGGCGACCGTGACCAGCCGCGCCACTTCCTTGGCGCGCGCGGCGGTGTCGGTGATCTTGATCAGCGCGGCGAACTCGGGCCCGCGCACGTCGTGCTGGCGCTTGCTGAACGCCCCGATCGCGTCGGGTCGTTCGAGCGGTTCGAGGATGCGCGACGCCTCGCGAAGCCGATCGACCTTGTAACGCTGCACGCGTTCGAGCGCGGCGAGCTGCGCGATCAGCGGTTCTGGTAGTGGCGTCTCGGGCGGCTCGCCGGCGAGTGCCTGATCGACGCGGGCGGCGTAGGCCGCGAGCAAGAACGCGTGGACCACGTCGGTGGCGGCCGGCTCCGTCAGCGCCTCGCGGGCTTCGGCGACCAGCTCCTTCGCACGTGCGGCCTGGCCGATCCGGGCGTAGCCGTGCGCGAGCTGGAGGTTGACGTACGCGTTGGTGAGTTGCGACGGCGCTTCGACCGGCGACTTCTTGCGCCGGGTCGACCCGATCTTCTCGCGCAGCGCGTCCATCGCCTTGCTCAGCTGCTCGCCGCTGGCGTTGCCGAGCGCGCCGCTACGTCCGGCGAACCGGAGGAACGACGGAAGCTCGCGCTCCACCGGGAGCCCGCTGGCGAGCCGCGCGAGGATCCGATCGCGGGCCTGCGCGAGACCGAGGACGTCGCCTCCGGCGAGTCGCGCGAGCCCGACCCGAGCGAGCCACAACGTGCGCGCATCGAGCTCGGCATCGTGATCGTCGAGCCAGCGCACGACGCGGTGCGGATCGCTCTTGATCGGTTCGATGCCGCGCGCCGCCATCGCGGCAACCTGACGGACGTCGTCGTTTTGCGGCGAGTTGTTCTCGAGGTGGGTGTCGAGCGCCTTGGCCGCATCGGCGCGACCGAGGTCGCCCGCGATCCACGCATCGAGCCCAGCCTCGGCGTCTTCGCCGGACTGCTCCCACACCGCACGCGCGAAGCACAACCCGGCATCGCGGCGTCGGTCGAGGCGGGCATACGCGCGGGCGAGTTGCTCGAGCAGCTCGAGCCGCTCCGGGGCGTCGGCGGGCGCGTCGAGAGCGACGAACTCGGCTTCGAGGTTCGCGAGCTCGACGTCGATCGCGATCTCTTCGCGCTGCACGGGAGCTCCCTCGCGCTTCTTGCGCTTGGGTGCCGGTGCCGGTTCCACGACCACCGGTGCTGCAGTCTCGACCTCCGAACGCATGCGCAGGCGGCCGCCCCGCTTGCGCTCGCGCTCGGGCTTGTCCTCGCGCTCGCGCTTGGCTTGCTTGGGCCGCTCCGAGGCCCACTCGAGCCCCGTCGACACGTACGGCGCGAAGTCGAAGATCAACGCGCGTTGCCACGGCGCCATCTGCGGAGCGCTCGCGTGGATCACGTAGTCGGCCCACTCCGACAGCGGCGCGAACGCGCTGTCCACGATGCGTTCGACGCGGAACGGCCCGCGGACAGGATCACCGGGCACGCGGATCGCCGTCGGGGCCAACCACACGACCTGGCCGGGTTGGATCTCGAGGATCTTGCGCAGGCGTTCGCGGCGCAGCGGTGGCTCGACGATCGCTCCGGCGGGAGCGTAGACGTCGGGCATGTGCGAGAGCGGGGCGTACTCCTCGGCGTCGAGCGAGAGATCGGGAGGACCGTGGCGCCCGGTGCGCGCACGGATCATGATCGCGCCCTCGGCCATGTCGTCGAGGCGCATGCCGGGCACGCTGAGCATGGTCGCGTTGCGACCGGCCGCGGCGAACGTCAGTCGCGCGACGACGTCCTCGGGGAGGTATTCGAGGAGCTTGTCGATCGCCGCCGTGCCACCGCGTCGGATCACCCACAGGCTCGGTGGCTCGCGGCGGCCCGGGGCGAATCGCAGCTCGACCCTGCGGCGCTCGCCCAGCGAACCGACGGCGAGCTCGGTATCGGTTCCGGTGACGGCGAGCTCGAGGGCGGCGTCGAGTCCCTTCCATCCCTGGTCGCGGACGTGCCGCCATCCGTCGTCGGCAACCAGGAGCAGGTGATCGGGTTCGGCCTGGAGCCGGCCGGCGAGCGGGTGCTTGCGACCGAGCTCGGTCCACACCAGCTCCTGACCGCGCGGATCCGGCGCGTACCCACGCAGCCCGCGCTCGCGATCGATCGCACGCACCACCGTGTAGGTCGGCGGGTCGACCGCCCGCAGGATCCCGCCTTCGGGAGTGACGATCAGCTCCTGGCGCTCGCACCCGAGGCGCAATAGCTCGGCGGCGAGGTTGATGATGCCCTCGCGATCCGGAGACGTGAGCAGCACCAGCGACGGCGTCTCGGTGACCGGGGCGGGGATCAACCGGAGCGCCTCGGCCCAGCAGCTGACGTGACGGACGTCGTCCGGAAGCGTCGCCTCGACGTCGACGCCGGCGGCGGCGAGCGCCTTGATGGCGGTCGCCGACAGCGATCCGTCTGGATGGAGGATGACTCCTCCATCGGATCCTCTCGCGATGCTGGCACCCTTGGCTTGCACGTCGGGGGGACAAAGCCCCGACATGATCGCGACCCGAAGGGCGTCGTCGTCGCGGAACCCGAGCGTACGCGCGGTCTTGCTCACGGCGTGGACTAAGACCCTACCGGAAAAACGACCGTCCTACGTCCCGAGCCTCCCGCGATTTCGAGAGTATGCTGGGTTCTGCAGTGGCCTTCGGCTTCGACACCACCGAGCTCTATCGTCTGAAGGTGATGCAGGGGGTCGATCTCGGTGCGGTCGAGGAGCTTCTCGAGTCCTGCGAGGTTCGCCTACTCACGCCGGGGGACGTGCTGCTCTCCCGCGGGCAAACGAATCGATCGATGTTCATGATCCTCGAAGGCGCGCTCACCGTGCACCTCGAGGGTCCGCAGAGCGACTCGGTCGCCACGCTCGAGACCGGCCAGACCGTCGGCGAGCTATCGCTTCTCGAGGGCGTGCCCGCGTCGGCATTCGTGGTCGCGGCGCATCCGTCGCGGCTGCTCGAGCTCGACGAGAAGCGGTTCTGGGATCTGATCTACGCCTCGCACGACTTCACGGTGAACCTGATGGTCCTGCTGTCGCAGCGCCTGCGCGCGAACAACTCGACGGTGTCGACCAACATCCAGCTGCAGCGCGAACACAAGCGCAACGCCTCGATCGACGGGCTGACAGGCCTCTACAACCGGCGGTGGATCGAAGAGGCGTTGCCGCGGTTCGTCACGCGCTACGGACGGGTGGGTGGCCAGTCGCTCGCGATCCTGATGCTCGACATCGACTTCTTCAAGAAGGTCAACGACACGTTCGGGCACCCGGCGGGCGACTACGTGATCGTGTCGGTGGCCAAGGCGCTGCGCGAGAACCTGCGCCCCGCCGATCTGGTCGCGCGCTACGGTGGCGAGGAGTACCTCGTGATCCTTCCCGACACCGACGGTGCGCAGGCGCGGCAGGTCGGCGAACGCCTGCGCGGCGCCGTCGAGGGCATGGTCCTCCAGCACGACGGATCCCCGGATCTCCACGGGGTCACGATCTCCGTCGGGGGCGTATGTCTGGCGCCCGGCCAGTCGATGACAGAGTTCGTCGATGGTGCGGACCGCGCGCTCTACGACTCGAAACACAACGGTCGCAACCGCGTGACCGTCGCCTGATCAGGTCTTGTTGGTCACGCCTTCGCTCGTCGGCTGCTCGCCGGCAGGCTGCTCGGTCGCCGGCGCCTCGGTGCCGCGGCTGACCTCGACCTTGTTGTTGCCGAGGCCGCCCTCGATCACCTTGCCGGCGAGCCGGCGATGCTCGTCTTCGTGCTCGATCGGCAGTGCGTCCGCATCGCTCGTGTAATCGACGACGACCTCGCGACGGCCGGTGACGGGATCGACGCGCAGGCGCAGGGTGAGCTCGGAGGGCATCAGGAGGCTCCCTTGATGGGCGTGGACGAGGAATCGGCCGACGACGGCGGCGCGAGCGGGACCAGGTGAGCGAACGCGCTGCGGTCGAGCACCTTCTTCTCGATCAGTAGGTCGCGGAGCGAGATCAGGATCGGGCGGGCGTTCTCGAGGATCTCGCGGCAGCGGGCCCGCTCGACGTCGAGGATCGCGGCGATCGCGGTATCGACCCGCGCGCGCTGCTGCTCGGACACCGGGGCGTTCTTGTCGTGGACCCAGCGCACGATGCCGGCGTCGTCGGAGTGCCCGAATTGCTCGACCAGCGAGCGCGCGATCGCGGTGGCGTGCTCGAGGTCGGACGACGAGCCGATCGAGATGTCCTCGAACAGCAGGCCCTCCGCCTCGCGGCCGCCGAACAGGGTGCAGATCTGGTCGCGCAGCTGCGCGTAGGTCACGACGTAGCGGTGTGCGGGGTCGGCGTGCTTGACGTAACCGAGCGCCCCGCCGATATCGCCACGGATCGAGATTCGATCGATCGGTGGCGCGTGCTTGCAATACAGCGCGGCGATCGCGTGGCCGGCCTCGTGGGAGGCGACCACGACCTCCTCGGCCGCGGTCAGCTTGGGCTTGTCGATGTACTGCTCGATCGCGCGCTCGACGTCGCTGGTGCCACTCGGCTCGGTGAGGTTCTCGCGCAGGCGCGTACGCGCGATCTGCCGGCACAGGGCCTGGAGGTGATCGCCCGAGTAGCGCGTGCCGCCCGACGGTCCGGGCACCAGCTCGTCGGTGCGCTTGACGGTATACTCGAGGGCCTCCTCGGTCAGCGCACATCCGAGGCGCTTGTCGTGGACCTGAATGATCGCGCGCCGGTCGTCGGCGTTGGGATACGGGATGTGGAGCGCGAACTCGAACCGACCGGGACGCATCAGCGCGCTGTCGAGCGCCTCGACGAAGTTCGTCGTGCCGACGACGAACACCAGCTCCTCCTTGCGGAAGCCGTCCATCTCGGTGAGTAGCTGGTTGACCATCGAGTGCTCGACCCCGGAGCCGGTGTACGTGCCGCGCTGGGCGGCGAACGAGTCGAGCTCGTCGAACACGATCACGCTGGGAGCCGCCTGCCGTGCCTTCATGAACACGGCGCGCAGGTTCTCCTCGGACTCGCCGACCCACTTGCTCTTGAGCTCGGGACCGGACACGACCTGGATCGCGGCACCGAGCGCGGTGGCCATCGCCTTCGCGAACAGCGTCTTGCCGGTGCCGGGCGGCCCCCAGAAGATCATGCCGCGCGGGATCAGCGCTTCGATGCGCGCGATCGCGTCGGGATCCCCGAGCTTGTCCTTGGCCGCGAGGATCGACAGGATCTCGGACTCGAGCCGCTCCTTCACCGGATCGTAGCCGCCGATGTCCTTCTTGAGATCGATCGACGGCAGCTCGACGTCGGTGGTCAGCGTCGCATTGCGCAGCTGGTCGAGCGCGAGCTTGGGATCGGCGGGGTAGTCCTCGCCCTCGAGCGAGCCGAGTAGCCGGCGCAAGCGCACCGCGTTGACGCCCGAGATGTGCTTGTAGAGCATGTACGGATCGAAGCCGCGACCGAGCTTGCGGGCCTCGCGCTGGGTGATCAGAAATCGCAGACGCTCGCGCGGCGTTCCGATGATCGACTCGCGATGGGCGTACAGGTTGGTGATGGTCTGCGGCAGCGGGATCGCGGGATCCTTGAACGCGAGCCACAGCACCTCGGGGTTTTCGTAGAGCAGCGGGATGAGCTCGCGCGCCTCGGCGCCGAGTCCGCCGCCACCACTGACCGCGATCACGTCGAGGTGTGGGAGCACGACGATGCGATCGCCGACCGCGCCGCGCACGACCTCGCGGATCTGGAACAACATCGCGCCGACCAGGTTGCTGCCGGGTGGCGGGGGAGGGAGGTCCTGCGACGCGCGGCCGTCGAGGTAGAGGCAGCGCGTGCCGTCGACCTTCAGACGCTCGCGGATCGAGCGGTAGAGGAACGGCGCGAGCTCCTTCTCGCACTCGATCAGTACCGGTAAGCGGCGCCGCAGCGCCTCGTACACGCGCGTGATCTCCGCCGGGTATGCGGCGTCGACCGCGGCGAACGCCGATAGCTCCGCGGGCAGCTCGCTCTCGGCGAGCACGCGCCCATTGCTCACAGCTTCACCTTGATCGTCACGTTGCCGGCCTCGTCCTCGACCACCGACTGGATGTTGCCGAGCGACCTCGCACGTTCGGTGAGCGCTTCGACCGTCGCGCGTCCGACGGCGCCGTCGAGCTCCTTGCGAAGGTCGGCCAGCTTGCGTTCGAGCTTGCTGGTGACTTCCTTGCGGAGAGCATCGGTCTTCGCGTCGACGCGATCCTCGAGCTCGCGCTTGACGTCCTTGCGCAGGTTGGCCTCGGCGCGATCCTTGTTCTCGATCGCGGTCGAGCCCCGGCGGTCGATCGTCTCGTGGATCGACTCGTCGGCCGTGACCCGGGCGGTGACGGTCGCGGTCGCGAGGTCGACCTCGACCACGACGCCATCGGGATTGACCCGGCGCGCCTTGTCGCCGTCGCGTTCGAACCCGAGTGCCTCGAGCTCCTTCGCGAGCAGCTCTCCCATACGATCGGGCGCGAGGATGGGCAGCATCTCGAGCGGTGACTGCACTCCGTCCTCGACGTGGACCGTGCGGACCACCGACTCGGACACGCGGATCTGTATTGCGCGACTCATGAACCCTCCGAGGGGACGGACTGTAGCATCACCGGATCGGCGGGGCCGCCCGCGACGAGCTCGCAAGCTAGGGTGCCGGCGGGGGCGCGGCCGTCGGTGCGAGCGAGGCGAGCTCTCCGAGCCAGCCTTCGACGCGCGCCACCCCCGCGCTTCCGATCTTCTCGAACCGACCCAGCAGCACTTGCGCCGCGTCGTAGCCATCGTCGATGAACCGGACGCCGCGGTGCTCGCGATCCCACTGGCTCCACCGCATCAGCGCGCGCAGGAGTGCCCCCGAGCTCTGGCGGGCTTCCGCGCGGACCGATAGCGGCGTGCTCGGATCGAGCTGCGTCGGCACCGGGATGATGTCGCGCTCGATCAGCGGCAGGATCGCGTCGAGCACGAACGCCGCGAGGTCACGCCGATTCGCGCGATCGCAGGCATCGAGGAAGTTTTCGAGTGCCGCGTCCTGTGCGGCCCCGATCGCGGTGACCTCGGTCGGATCGACCAGGTTCCGCCGGGAGATCTCGAGTGCGTGCCAGCGCCGCGCGATCTCGTCGGACAGTGCCTCGACGACGATCGGCCCGGCACCGGTGATCAGACTGTCGAACGACTCCGGCGGCGTCGTGCCCGCGAACTGCGAGGCGAACCCGATCCACGCGAGTGGCGATGCCTGCACGAACGGCTGTGCCGCGAGGACGCGGAGCGCCGGCGTGCCCTGCGCGGCATCGAGTGCGAGGTAGATCAGGAGCTGGTCGCCGACCTCGAGCTTGCCGCCGGTCGGCAGCGGTTTGAGCGTCGACAGCGGAGCCGCGAACGGCGTGACCACGAGCCACCGGAGTAGCTCCAGCGACCGCGCGGAGAACGCGAGCGGCGTCGGCGCGTAGCGTTCCCACAGCCGTCCGCGCTTGCCCTCGTGCGAGACCCTCGGGCGCGTACCGCCGCGTTGCCACAGCGCGCGCCACGCCTGCCCGAGGGTGTCGGACAGCAGGCGTTCGCAGGTCGGCCCGATCTTCGGAGCGACCACGCCGGTCGCGCACAGCAGCGACCACACGTCGTCGGTCGCGGCGGGGCCCGCGATCAGCGCGCGTGCGAGTGTGAGGATGTCGGACTCGCTCTGTGCGACCTGCGGCAACGCATCGGGTAGCGGTTCGTCGTCGTAGGTCTCGAGGTCCGACTCGTCGTCGTCCTCGAAGTCCTCCGGATCGAGCTGCTCGGGCGGCTCGTCTTCGACGTCGGCTTGGTTGCGCTTGCGTGCCATCACGATCTCCGGACCAGACCGGCGGCACCGGCGGGCCAGCCGTTGACCACGAGCTTGCCATCGCGCCAGTGGATCTCGACAGTGTTGGCGGCGTGCATCCGCGGATCGTCCGGCGTGTAGGCCGACGTCAGGTAGCGCATGACCTGGTTGGTCGACCCGATCCAGCGGCGCCCGGCCGGCGGCGGCGGCTCGGGGCGTTCGCGATCGTAGCGGCCATCGACCAGCAGATCGGTCTCGGCGAGCAGCGTGCCGACCGCCGGTTCGATCGCGGCACGTTTGCGAAGCTCGGCGATCGTGTAGCCCGAGTAGATCATCACGGTGAGCCCGCGTGCCCGCACGGCGCGCGCGAGCTCGGCGACGTCCGCTGCCTGCTCGAACGGCTCGCCGCCGAGAACCGAGATGCCCTCGACGTTCACGCGGGCCAGGCGATCGACGATCGCGGAGATCTCGAGCTCGGTGCCGCCGCGGGTCGCGAACATCTCGGGGTTGCAGCACCCGGGGCACCGGAGCGAGCACCCCTGTACCCACACCGCGAACCGCCGGCCCGGGCCTTCGGCCTCGGTGTCATCGACGATGGTCGCGACGCGCAACATGCGAAGAGCATAGGACCCGTTCGTCGAGTGGCCTAGTGCCTCCACGGCACAGTTCGTGCGCGAACGGTGCCCGTGCGCTTCGTCCACGTTGATTCGCTCGTAGTTGCCGAGGCAGCAACGTGTAGATGATCTTCGAACCGCGCCCTGGCGAGTACGGCCACGGCCCAGGGACGGTGGCAAATCCTGGAAGCCCTGGCAGAACAAGCCGATCTGCGGCAGCTCGAGGTAGCGGCCGGCGTTCACGAGTAGTTCACGGCATGGCACTGGTCGGATCACCTGACCACGACGCACAACTAGAGTGCGATGACTCACCGCCTTGCCGTCACGGTGCTCTTGGCCGCCGCGCGGATCGCGCGCGCGGAACCGGCGGCGGCCGATGGTGACGACTCGAGCGCCGCCGCCGACGCAGGCGCCGATGACGACGAGTCTTCGAACCACGACGAGCGCGCGCAGCGAACGCCGACCACCAGCGTGCGGCAGATGTTCCGCGGTCCGTTCCAGAGCTCGCGTCTCTACACGATGCCGACCGCCGACACGGTCGGTCCGTACGTGCTGTCGCTCTCCGGTGACGGCAGTCTGCTGCAGCAGCCGGGCATCCTGACCTCGGCGGGCGTGCTCGCGATCGGGTTCGGCGACATCGCCCAGCTCGAGTACCGGCACACCTCCGCGATCAGCATCACCGGCATCAACGCGCCGGTGCCGAGCGTCGGCGTGCAGCTCCACCTGCCGATTCCCGAGATCCCGAACGTGCCCGCGTTCGGTGTCGCGTTCCGGCTCGGCGTGCCGCGCACGGAGAACTTCGACAACGTCGGCATCGACGAGACCGTTCACGATCTGTTCCTGGTCGGTCGGTTGCGCTTCGAGTTCGCACGCTGGCTGACCCTCCACGGTGGCGTCCGCGTGTCGTCGGCGACGATCGCGGTCAGCCGCGATACCTACGCGACCGATCGCGGGTCGGACTGCGAGCTCGGCAATAGCGACAGCGTGCTGACCTGCAAACGCACGCTGTATCTCCCGACCGGCGCGTACGAGATCGCGATGAACCCGACGGCGAAGATCGTCGGCGAGATCTCGCTCGCACCGCGGTTTCGCTACCTGCCGGGCGGCGAGGTCGATCCCACGATCGGCTACGGCCTGCTCGGGCGGTTCGGGATGCGCTGGAACCTGCTGCCGTCGGTGATCCTCGACGGCAGCATCGGCTACCAGCTCGATGTAGCGACCAACGCGCCCGACGAAGGACCGGGCGCGATCGTGACGTGGGACATCCGGCTCGGTGCCGAGGTGTTCGTGCCCTGGGGTGCGCTGGCCTGCCGCGCCGTCGGGGCGTTCTGCGAATAGCGGCCGAAGACGAGGCAAAGATGAAACGAGTCGGCATCACCATCATCACCGCGATCGCGTTCACGGGCGTCGCCGCGTGGGCCCAACCCGTGCCCGACGTTCCCTTGCCACCGGACACCGGTGGCAGCGGCAGCGGCAGCGGCACGACCGACGGGACCGATACCGGCACCGGCGACACGACGACACCGGCGCCGCCACCGATCCCGCGTAACACCGGCGCACCGGCAACCCCGACGGATGGAGACACGACGACACCGGCGGATCCGTACGTGCAGTCGCCGCCGCCGACCGTGCCGAAGCTCGAACCGCTCGCGCCGTCGTCGAAGTACTGTTCGTGGACCTCGGCGACCACGCGCTGTATGCCCG
Source organism: uncultured delta proteobacterium (assembly GCA_963772655.1). Lineage (GTDB taxonomy): Bacteria > Myxococcota_A > Polyangia > Haliangiales > Haliangiaceae > JABFXX01. The sequence continues at coordinate 837,581 of CAVYYE010000002.1, read as the reverse complement.
AGGTGCTGACCATTCCGACCGGGTGGCTCCTGCCGCAGGCGGTGCTGTACTCGCGGACCGCGCTCGACACCGGCGGCGGCGTCAGCTCCGACACCCGGATCGGGCTCGGCGACGTCGCCGAGTTCGGCGTCGCCACCACCGATGGTGTGCGCGAGCGCGACGACCAGGCCGCGCGCGCCAAGCGGATCCAGCCGTACGTCACGGCGTCGTTCCGGCTCGGCGTCGCGGAGTCGAGACTGTTCGAAGCGCAGCCCGGCGTCACGCTCGGGTTCCGCAAGTCGTTCGAGCGCAACCACTCCGACTTCACCACGCGGATCGCCGAGCTGACGCTGGTCGCCAGTAAGCACATCGGTAAGAACTTCGCGATCCACATCGGTGGCGCGTTCTGGGATGCGTCGCTCCAGGGCGATCTCGACGGCGACGCGACGACGCCCGACGAGGAAACCACGCTGCACGACTTCGGAGACGTCACGCACAACCAGGTCCGTCCGTTCGGCGGGATCGAGGTCCGTCCGCTACCGCACTCGCAGATCCTGGTCGATCTCGGCTGGGCTCCCGAGTTCTGCTACCACTGCCGGCTCGATGCCGGCGAGATGGCAGCGGGCGACGATCCCAATTCGAACAAGATCCGTCTCAAGCCGGTCCTGTCGTGGGGCGTGCGTTACGAAGTCGCCGAGTGGATGCGGTTCGAGTCCGGCGTGCGCGTGCCGGACATCGGGGAGGCCAACCTGCTCGACGCGCAGATCTTCGGGCAGGTGACGTTCACGTCGACCGCCCTGCGTAGTCTGGTCGCCAGCCTCAAGTAGCGAGCATGCGCCTCGTCCTCGTCTTCCTGGTCGCGACGATCGCGGCGATCGGGTCGCCGAACGGGATCCGTCCCGCGGCGGCCGACCGGTCGGCCCCCGATCGCGTGATCACCATGCCGACCGCGTGGATCCCTCACGCGGGCGGCGTGGTGGCGACGGGGACGCTGGATCATCGGCTCGCGGGAAGCGTCGACGTCGGTCTCGGGGTCGGCGACATCGCCGAGCTCTCCGTCGGCACCGACTCCGACGTCCGGATCTGCGATGACTGCGAGGGCGCTGGGCGCGGGGACGCCAGACCGATCTATCTCGGGCGCGCGACGTTCCGACTCGGCGCACCCGAGGATGCGTGGTTCTCCGGGATGCCGGCGGTGGTGTTCGGCGTGCGCGCGTCGTTCGCCTCGTCGGGACCGCGCCGGGCGCGGGTCGGCGAAGCGTACGTGGTCGCGAGTCGCGAGCTCGGGCCGCTGCGCCTCCACGCCGGTGCGATGGCGTTCGACGGCAGCCTCGACGACGAACGGCTCGGTACCACCGTGCGTCCGATCGCCGGGCTCGCGTGGACGCCGGGGCAGTACCCTCGGACGTCCGTGCTCGCCGACCTCGCGTGGGCGCCGCTGCTACGAACGGGCGACACGCTCGACATGGAATGGATCGGTGGTCTCGGTGTGCGCTATCAGGCGCTGTCGTGGGGCTCGATCGATCTCGTCGTGCGCCACCGCAAGGACGACGGCCTCGGTGACAACACGGTGCTCGTTCGCCTGGTCGGCGCGTTCGATCGCACGTCCGAACGCGCGCCCGATCAGAACAAGCAGAGGTAAGGGTACTCGCCCGGCGACGTCGCGTTCGGCACGTCGTTCGAGCACGGACGATCGTCCCAGCCCGCACGCGACCCGGAGTACATCCCGCAGTCTTCCTCGAAGTTGCCGTTCGCGTTGTTGGGCTCGCCGTCGGCGAAGTTGTCGAACGTCAGCGGCGTGCCGTCGACCCACACGAACGTGCCCTCGACCGCGGAGTCGGTGAGGCCGATGAACACGTTATCGGTGCCGACCAGCATCGCGGCCACCGCGTCGCGCTCCGGCGTGTCGAGGATCGCGAGCCTCGAGTTGAAGGCGATGCACGCGGCATCGGCTTCCGCGAACGGTAACGCGGTGTCGAACCGCACGATGCACGAGCCATCGCCGACCGCCATCGCGGCATCGCCGCCCGCACACGCCCGCGGCGCGTCGGGCGGCGCATCCGGTGGCGTCACCGGGATGTCGGGGGGCGCATCGGTGGGCACCGGTGCCGGCAGGTCCCCGTTTCCGACCTGCGCACCACATCCGGCCATCAGGAGCAGGATTCCCCAGCGCACACGACAGTGTCACCCCGTTCGCCCACACGGCGCCATCCCCTACGTGCCAACCGGTTCTGACGCGCGTGATGCAGGGCCGCGTTTGCCGTGCCGAGACAGGCCCTTACGCCGGTGCGAGCTCCGCCGCACGTGTCGTGCGCCACGCATCGAGCGCGGCCTCGTCGACGGTGGCTTCGTGATGGAGCGCCCAGTTGAGGCACGCGATCACGTCGTCCGCATCCTCGATCCCGACCGCCAATCGGATCAGACGCTCGATCCCCGCGCGACGGACCACGTCGTCGGGAGTGAAGTACTCCGACACCGTGCGGTGATGGTTGAGCTTGCTCACCAGTCCGTCGAACGACAGCGCGTAGCGCGCCATCCCGCACGACGCCACGACGTCCGCGATGTGACGGTGACGGAGCTCGTCCGCTTCGCGCACGCGGAACGCGACGATCGATCCGTGGCGGCGATAGTCCCGCGCGATCACCGCCGCGTCCGGGTGATCGGGCAGCGACGGGTGAAACACGCGCTCGATCCGCGGATGCGTCGACAAAAACCGCGCCACGCGGGTCGCGCTCTCGCAGCGCCGAGCGTGCAGACGCTCCGCTTCGGCCAATCCATCCACGACGCGGGTCGCGCGCTCCTCGTCGAGGATGCCGCCACGCATCGCGATCAGATCCATGACCTGGTTGCCGAGCTCGGCATCGTCGGTCGCGATGTAACCGCCGAGTCCGGCATCGCGGCCGCCGAGGCTCTTGGTGAGGCTCCCGATCACCACGCTCACGCCCTGCGATAGCAGCGGGCGATGAAACGCCCAGGGCGACGCGATCGTCGAGTCGATCACGAGTCGCGCCTTGCGTGCGCCGGCGCCGCGCACCGCCGCCACCAATCCCGGCACGTCCTGCGCGCGCACCAGCGGGTTGGTGAACGTCTCGGCGAACACCAGCGTGGTCTCCGGCGTCACCGCCGCTCCCACCGCGGCGACGTCACCGTCGTCGACCACCGTCACCGTCGCGCCGACGCGCTTCGCGCTGTGCTGCAGAAACGTCTTGGTCTTGTTGTAGACCTGCCGGAGCACCACCGCATGCGAGCCCGGCGTCAACACGCAGTCCGCGACCAGCGCGAATGCCTGCATCCCGCAATCCGTCACGAACGCGGCGCGCGCGCCCTCGAGCTCGCGTAGCGCCGCGATCAGCCGCGCCGTGCCGGGCGTTCCATATCGCGCGTACAGGTGTGGAAGCTCCGACCACGCTCCATCGCCGCGCATCACGAACGCCAGCTTCGCCTCCTGCCACGCCACCACCTCCGGCGAGCCCAACAGGTCGCGCTGGATCGTCGGCCGCTCCGGGTTGAGCGTGCGCACGCCCATCGTGCGGGCCGCGGCGTCGACCGCATCGTGTAGCGCGCGCGTGCGCTCGCCCATCGCCGCGCGTGGCGGCTTCTCGGCGGGGCAGGCCTTCGGGTCGAGCCAGTCGGCGATCGGACGGTCCATCGGGCGGCAGTGTACCCGCGAAGGGCGAGCTGGCTCGTCGCAGAAGCAGGACTGGCGGGGCGCCGATCGGGCAGTACGGCTCACGGAAGCCGCTCGCTCTCGAGCCGGCTCGTCGGAGAGCTCGCAGCTCGTGTCCTAACCTCGAACCGGGGCCTCGTCGCCGCTGCCGATCGGGGAAGCGCTCGTGACGCGCTCGCGGTGCTCGCCGCGATCGCGCGTTGGATCCGGTGAGCCCTGCTTACTCGGCGAGGCCGAGCCACAGCACGTCGGACACCCGGCCGAGGCCGCGGATCTGCTCGATCACCTCGACGAGCACGTCGTCGGTCGACGGCGAGACCACGAAGCCGTGGTGCGTGACCGTGGATTCGGTGCGCGTCGCCCGATTCTGGACGACGAGACCGGCGCGACGGACGAGACTGTCGACCCGACGGGTGAGGCCGGGATGCGGCTCGGCGGACACGCGCAGGTAGTGGCGGCGTGACGCCGCGGGGGTAGGTGCGAGGCGGCGCGGCACCGGCCACTGCACGGAGTTGTCCTGCGCGAGATCGATCAGGTCGCCGAGCACCGCGGCGGCGGTGGGCAGCGCGCCGGCGCCCTTGCCGAACAAGCTGAGGTCGCCGGAGGAGGCGGTCTCGAGATAGACGGCGTTGTACTCCTCCTCGACGGACGCGAGCAGGTGCCACGCGGGAAGCAGGACGGGCTCGACCGCCGCGGCCAGGGTATCGGCGGATGCGGCGCGCGCGGCGTGCACGACGAGACGGATCCGGAAGCCCATGGTCTCGGCGAGGTCGCTGTCGGCGGGCGACAGGTCGCGGATGCCGCGGATCGAGAGCGCGTCGGGCGGGATCCGAGATCCCGAACGCGCGGTAGGCGAGGATCGACAGCTTGGCCGCGGCGTCGTGACCGTCGATATCGGCGGACGGGTCGGCCTCGGCGAGTCCGAGCTTCTGGGCCTCGGCGATCGCGCGCTCGAGCGACCACTCGTCCTGTTCGAGGCGCGTGATGATGTAGTTGCAGGTGCCGTTGACGATCGCGAGCATGCTGTCGACCTCGTCGGCGCGATGCGAGAGGTGACGGATGATCGGGAGCGCGGCGGCGGCGGCGGCTTCGCAGAGTAGCGGCGTCTCGGTGCGTTGCGCGAGCACACCGAGCTCGGCGAGTCGGCGCGCGAGCAAGGCCTTGTTGGCGGTGACCACGGGTTTGCCGGCGGCGAGTGCGGCACTGACGGTGGGCTCGACGGCGAGCCCGCCGGCGACCTCGACGATGACGTCGACCTCCGGATCGGCGACGAGCTCGAGCGGCGCGGCCGTGCGCGGGATGTCGGCGGCATCGGCGGGGCGCGGCTTCTCGAGATCGCGAACGGCGATCTTGGTGACGCGGAAGCGAACGCCGTAGCGCTCGGCCATCGCACCGGCCTGCGCGGCGAGCATCGCCAGTACGCCGCCACCGACGGTGCCACACCCGATCATGCCGATCCGGATCTCGCGCAGCGGACGGGCGCCGACACCTTCGAACCGCGGCCGTGGCGCGGCGGCGGTGAACGCGCGCGCGTCGCGCAGCAGGGCGGCGAGCTTGTCCTGATCGGCGAGGAACGCGTCGTGGCCGTACTCGGAGTCGAGCTTCCACAACGAGCACTGCGCGCCGACGGCCTGGAGCTCGCGATACAGCTCGTGCTGGAGGGCGTAGGGGAACAGCAGATCGCCGGGCACGCCGACGATCAACACGTCGGCGGTGACGCGGGCGAGCGCCGCACGCACGTCGGTGGGCTCGACGGCGAGTCGACAGCGATCGATCGCCTCGCTGAGCAGCAGGAACGTGCGAACCGGGAACTGCGCGGCGAACCGCTGGCCGTGATGATCGAGGTAGGCGGCGACGGGTGGATGCGCGAGCTCCGGCACGAGCACGCCGAACCGCGTGTCGAGCTCGTCGCGTCCGCGATAGGTGAGCATCCCGAGCTGCCGCGCGCGCGCCATGCCGGTCGCGACGTCGCCGGTGCGCAGACCATCGCGTACGAGCTCGCGCTGGAGATGGCGGGTGGCGGTCCCCCAGCCGTCGGGACGCAGACCGGCGGAGATCGTGATCAGTCGGGTGCACCGCTCGGGATGGCGCGCCGCGAACGCGATGCCGACGAGCCCGCCGAGGCTGGCACCGATGAACGTCGTCGGAACCTCGCAGCCGATGCCCTCGAGCCACGCGGCGATCAGGTCGGCGAGGCCGAGCGCGGACAGTTGCGGAATCGGACCTTCGTCCAATCCCTTCCAGGTCGATCCGTTGCCGGGCCAGCACGGCGTCAGCACGGTCATCGCGTCCGGATCGATCAGGTCGGGTGCGCGCAGCGCCGGCCACCACGGGTCGGTCTCGGTCGCCGGGTCGCCGAACGGAAACGGCGAGGCGGTGATACCGCCGACCACGATCACGACCGGTGCACCGCTATCGAGCGGGCGGCCGAGCACGTAGCCCGACAGCGCGACGTGCTCGAGCCGATGGCCCTCGACGTCGATCGCCTCGCGCCGGACCGTGAGCTGGTGGGGCCCGCCGGCGGGGGTCGCAGGAGCGGTGACCGACAAGGTTCGGGATAGTTACCCTCGATGTAGGGCTTTGCAAGCCACGAAACCGGACGGGGGCACGCGTGTCTCCCCACTGCTACGATGACGCCGATGGGGATCGCCCACGAGGACACCATGGCGGCGCCGTCCCGGCCGGCGAACGCGGGTGATCGCCTGGACGAGGGGGCCGAGGTGGGCGACTACGTGGTCGACCGGTTCCTCGGGGCCGGTGCGATGGGCGAGGTGTACGCCGGCCGCCACCCCGTGATCGGCAAGAAGGTCGCGATCAAGGTGCTCAAGCGAGAGCTCGCGTCCGATGCCGAGGCCGCCGAGCGGTTCGTGCGCGAGGCCCGCGCCGTCAATCAGATCGATCACGACAACGTGATCGACGTGTTCAACTTCGGGCAGCTCGACGACGGTCGTCTGTATCTGGTCATGGATCTGGTCGACGGCCGCTCGCTACGGACCGCGCTCGGCGACGGTCCACTGCCGGTGGCCACCGCGCTCGCGATCCTGGACAAGGTCGCCGAGGCACTCGACGCGGCGCACGCTCGCGGCGTGGTCCATCGCGATCTCAAGCCCGACAACGTCATGCTCGCCGGCGATCCCGAGAGCCCGCGCGTGTTCGTGCTCGACTTCGGGATCGCGAAGCTGGTGGCGGGGAACCCCGGCGGCAACGCCACGCTGACCGCCAAGGGCACGTGGCTCGGTACGCCCGGCTACATGGCACCCGAACAGTGGAGCGCCGACGGGGCAGGGCCGGCCTCCGATCGCTACGCCCTCGGGGTGATGGCGTACGAGCTGCTCTCGGGGGCACTGCCGTTCGAGGCCTCGACGCTGCCGCAGATGATGGAGCAGCACTTCCGCGCGCCGGTCCCCGCGCTGTCGAGTCGCGGCAAGACACCGCCCGAGCTCGGCGACACGATCAACCAGATCGATCCGGTGCTCGCGCGCGCGATGGCCAAGAGTCCGGACGAACGGTTCGCGACGGCGCGCGAGCTGGTGGCGGCGCTGCGCCGCGCGGTGGCGGGCGAGGGCGGGTTGCACCCGGTGGTGGCGCGCTCGTCGCGCACCCTGGTCGCACCGGCGGCCGCGGGCATCGGCGTGCTCGGCCTCGCGATCGCGGGGTTCGTGATCGTGCGCCACGGCGAACGTGACGATCCGCAGCGTCCCGATCCGGCGACCCACGAGGCCCGGTCGCCCACGGATCTCGCGTCCATCATGGTCGACAGCGTTCCCTCCAAGGCGGCCGTGCGTCGCGACGGGCAGCTGCTCGGGCTCACACCGGTCAAGCTCGACGCGTCGCCATCGGACACGCTCGATCTCGCGATCTCCCGCGCCGGGTATCGCAGCGTGAAGCGGCACGTGACGGTCGCACCCGATCTCGTGGTGCGCGTCGACCTCCAGCCGATCACCGGGTTCGAAGGCATGTGGGCGCTTCCGGACGGTCGGCTGCGCGAGCTCCATCGCACGGCGGACGATCACGTCGAGATCGCGCGTTTGCGCACGGCGAGCGGAGCTCCGGAACCGTGGCGCACGGCCGAGCTGGTCGACAACGCCGACGGTATCGATCCCGACATCGTCACGTTCGCGACCTCGGCGACGATGGCCGACGAACGCGCCCCCGATGGTGACACCGCATGCGATCACATCGCGCACCGGGTCGAGTACCGCTACGACCCGCGTGACGAGACGCTGGTCGTCCGCGCCGAGATCGTGGGCACCAAGATCCAGAACGGTCGGTGCATCGAGGAATCGCGCAAGCCCGGCGAACCGATCGCGATGACGCGCGTCGATCGCGATCGCGGCGATACCCACTACACGCAGCCGCCGGTCGGGATCCCGATCGCCAAGCAGAAGCGTCGGGCGGCCAAACCGACTCCGAAGTCGGTAACGTCCAAACTGTCGAAGCTCCCGGTCAAGAAGGTTACGTCGAACCCGAAATCCAACGCGGTCGATCCACCCCGACAGGCGCCACAGCCGCCACCGGCAAACAACCGGATTCCGAACCAGGCGGCCAGTAACCCACCAGTTCCCCAGGCGGTGAAGCGACCGCCGACGAAGGCGCGCCAACAGGCCAAGCCAAACGCGCCGAACGCGCCAAACACGCCGCAAGCGCAGGTGCCGCGGGGTGATGCACAGACGAGCGGGAACCAGCTCGGGAACCAACAAGGACTTTGAGGGATCGGCTTTGATCGATCGTAGGCGTTCGAGCTACGATCGTAGCGATGTCGAGTGAGGAAGAGTCCGCACGCAAGGTGCTACTCGACATGCAGCGAAAACTGGTGGACAGCCCGTTCGCCGCGTTCGCGATCCCGAGCCACGCCACCCAGGCCGACGTTCGCTCGGCGTTCCTGAAGCTGACCAAGAAGTTTCACCCCACGCGATTCGCCCGCATGACGCCGGAGATCCAGAAGCTCGCGAACGAGGTGTTTCTGGCGCTCAAGGAGGTCTACGAGGGCCTGGTGAAACCACAGCGCAAGGTGACGACCAAGATCCCGACGTCGCGTCCGTTGACGCGACCGCTGGGAGTTCCGATCGCGACGCCGTCGACGTCGGTGGGTCGACCCGCGCGAACGTCGACGCCGGTCAGGGGCGCGCCGGTGATTGGCCGGCCCGCACGCACACCGACCCCGGCGAGAGGTGCACTTTCGATCGGCCGTCCGGCACATACGCCGACCCCGACGTCGGGGGTGCGTGTCGCCGGGCGGTCCGACCAGTCTCGGTCTCTGCCGCGCGGGTCGAGCGGAACGCGGCCCCCGCCCGTGGCGGTTCCGACGCGCGGTTCGTCACCGGTTCGTCCCACGACCCCGGCCGGCGGCGTGCGGAGGCCTTCGCCCACGGCCGATCGCGAGCTCGCACCGGTGCTCGCGTTGATCGAACGCGGGGAGTGGGATCAGGCACAACGCACGATCGATCGCCTCGCTTCCCGCAACCCGCAGTCGCGCAAGTACCAGGCGATGGCGTCGTACGCGCTGGGGCGACGCGCCCAGGTCGAGCACCGGCTCGACGAGGCTCGCGTCGAGCTCCAGCGAGCGCTGATGATCGATCCCGATCTCGAGGTGGCCAAGACGGCCCTCGGCGAGCTGTTTGCCCGTCGTAGGTAGCCTATACTGGGGCTGTTAATGTCGAGTGGAGTGTGGACGTCGGACACGCGGAGGAAGCCGTAGCGTGTCGCGTGTGATTGGAATCGATCTCGGGACGACGAACTCGTGCGTCGCGATTCTCGAGGGTGGTGAGGCGACGGTGATCCACAACCAGGAGGGCGGTCGCACGACGCCGTCGATGGTGTCGTGGAACGCCGACGGTGATGTGGTGGTCGGCGCGGCGAGCAAGCGCCAGATGGTGACCAACCCCGAACGCACCGTGTTCGGCGTCAAGCGTCTGATCGGACGCAAGGCGACCGACGCCGAGGTCCAGGACATCGCGACGCGCTTGCCGTACGGGATCGTGGCGGCGAAGAACGGCGACGCATGGGTGGACGTCGAAGGCAGTCCGCGCTCGCCCCAGGAAATCTCGGCGCACGTGCTCGCCAAGATGAAGCGGGTCGCCGAGGACTACATCGGTCAGGAAATCTCGGAGGCCGTCGTTACCGTGCCAGCGTACTTCGACGACGTCCAGCGCCAGGCGACCAAGGACGCAGGACAGATCGCCGGGCTCACGGTCCGCGCGATCCTCAACGAGCCGACCGCTGCCGCGCTCGCGTACGGGGTCCACCACGAGCACAACCAGCGCCTCGCGGTGTTCGACCTCGGCGGCGGCACGTTCGATATCTCGATCCTCGCGATCGAGAACGGCGTGTTCGAAGTGCTCGCCACCCACGGCGACACCACACTCGGTGGCGACGACTTCGATCGCGTGATCATCGATCTGCTGGCCGACGGCTTCCAGCAGGAGCAGGGCATCGATCTCCCGTACCGATTCGGTGGCCTTGCAGCGCCTCAAGGAAGCCGCGGAGCGCGCCAAGATCGAACTGTCGTCCTCGATGACCACCGACGTCAACCTGCCGTTCATCACGGCCGGGCCGTCCGGGCCGGTGCACCTGATGCGCGAGCTCGAACGCGGCCAGCTCGAGCGCGCATGCAAGGTGCTGCTCGAACGGCTCGGCGCGCCATGCCAGAAGGCGCTCGACGACGCGCACTGCACGCCGGAGGACATCGATCAGGTGCTGCTGGTCGGCGGCATGACCCGCATGCCGGCGGTCCAGGAGCATGCGGTGCGGATCTTCGGGAAGCCCGCGAGCAAGAACGTCAACCCGGACGAGATCGTGGCGATGGGGGCCGCGGTGCACTCGGGGATCATGGGCGGCGAGCTCCAGGAGGTCGTGCTGCTCGACGTCACGCCGCACGACATGGGCATCAAGGTCACCGGCGACAAGATGTCGGTCGTCATCCAGGCCAACACGAGCATCCCGACGCGCGCCAAGAAGATCTTCGCGACCACCGAGGACAACCAGACCCACGTGTCGATCGAGGTCTACCAGGGACCGAACGAGGTCGCGTCCAAGAACCGGCGGCTCGGAAAGGTCACGCTCGGCGACCTGCGCGCCGCACCGAGCGGCCACACCAAGGTCGAGGTCAGCTTCACGATGGATGCGGACGGCATCCTCGAGATCACGGCGTCCGAGATCGGAACCGGCAAGGCCGCGAGCGTGACGATCGAGGCCTCGAGTGGTCTCACGCAGGACGAGATCCAGCACCTCCGAGCGCAGACCCAGCAGCCGACGTACGACGAGTAGGCCGCCAACCAGGGTCCCCAGAAATGCCGCCCAGGACCCCGCTCCTCCCATTCCACATGGGTCACGTCGCAGAATCGATGTTATGTCAACTTCGACACGGGTCTGAAACCAGACCGGCCTCTGTCAGGTTTCTCGGGCCCCGGCGCCCGCCGAGGAACCCGGCTTCCACGCGGCTGGCTATAACGACGCCGTGACCTCCGATCCGCTCGATCGGTTCGGCGCCGCGACCGCCGGTTGGTTTCGCGGCAGCTTCGAACGTGCGACCGAGGTCCAGGTTCGTGGCTGGGATCGAATCGCGCGTGGCGATCACACGCTGATGCTGGCGCCGACCGGCAGCGGCAAGACGCTGGCCGCGTTTCTGTGGAGCCTCGATCGGCTGGCGCGCGAGGCATCGACTGGATCCGCGGACGACCTGCCGGCGACCCGCGTGGTCTACGTGTCTCCGATCAAGGCGCTCGCGTACGACATCGAGCGCAACCTGGCCGCGCCCCTGGCCGGCATCCAGGAGCGCGGTGCCGGCGCCGAGCTCGTGGTCGACGTGCGGACCGGCGATACGCCGGCCAAGGAACGCGAGCGCCAGCGCACGCATCCCGGGCACATCCTGATCACGACGCCGGAATCGTTGTACCTGATGCTGGCGAGCCGCGCCGCCGCGCGGCTGACGGCGGTCCACACGGTGATCGTCGACGAGATCCACGCGCTGGCGCCGACCAAGCGCGGCATCCACCTGGCGCTGACGCTCGAGCGGCTCGCGCATCTGGTGACCGCCCACGGTCACGCCGATCCGCAGCGCATCGGCCTGTCGGCGACCCAGCGTCCACTTCATGAAGTGGCTCGATATCTCGGCGGCGACCGCGAGGTCGCGATCGTCGATGCCAGCGGCCCGCCGGCGCTGGATCTCGAGATCGTCGTGCCGTCCCAGGACATGGATCATCCGGGAACCGCGGGAAGAGACGGCGGCGGGATGTGGCCGCTGATCTACCCTCGCCTCCTCGAGCTCGTCCTGGCGCACCGGACCACGATCATCTTCGCGAACTCGCGGCGGCTCGCCGAGCGGATCGCGCAGCAGCTGTCCGAGCTGGCGGTCACCACGGGCCGGATGCCCGCCGCGGGCGAGCTGATCCGTGCGCATCACGGTTCGGTGGCGCGCCACCAGCGGCTCGAGATCGAAGCCGCGATGAAGGCCGGCCGGTTGCGCGCGATCGTGGCGACCAGCTCGCTCGAGCTCGGCATCGACATGGGAACCGTCGAGCTCGTCGTCCAGGTCGAGTCGCCGGGTTCGGTGTCGCGCGGCCTGCAGCGGTTCGGGCGCGCGGGTCACCAGGTCGGTGGCACGTCGCACGGCGCGCTGATCCCGAAGTACCGCGGCGATCTGCTCGAGGCCGCGGTGGTCGCCCGCGCGATGCTCGACGGCCAGGTCGAGGAGATCCGCGTCCCCGATAGCGCGCTCGACGTGCTCGCGCAGCAGATCGTCGCGATGGTGGCGATCGATCGGTGGCGCGTCGACGACCTCGAGCGGCTGATCCACCGCACCGCCAGCTACCGCGACCTGTCGCGGGCGGCCCTCGACGGCGTGCTCGACATGCTGGCCGGCCGGTATCCGTCCGACGAGTTCGCCGAGCTGCGACCGCGGCTGAGCTGGGACCGCGGCACCGACACGTTGATCGGGCGCAAGGGTTCGCGGCTGCTCAGCGTGGTGTCGGGTGGCACGATTCCCGATCGCGGCACCTACGCGGTGCACGCCGGTCCGACCGGGCCGCGTGTCGGCGAGCTCGACGAGGAGATGGTCAACGAGACCCGCAAGGGCGAGACCTTCGTGCTCGGCGCGTCGACCTGGCGGGTCGAGGACATCACCCGCGACCGCGTGGTCGTGTCGCCGGCACCGGGCGAACCCGGGAAGATGCCGTTCTGGCGCGGCGAAGGCCCGGGCCGTCCGATCGCGCTCGGGCAGCGGATCGGAGCGTTCTGTCGCGACCTCGATGCGAGACTGGCGACCGACGATCCGGCCGCGCTCGAGGCGACGCGCGCCTGGCTCGCCGCCGACTACCACCTCGATCCGTTCGCGGTCGACAACCTGATCGACTACATCTCCGCGCAGCGCGCCGCGAGCGGCGCCGTCCCCAGCGATCGCGCGATCACGATCGAGCGGTTTCGCGACGAGCTCGGCGACGTGCGGGTCTGCATCCTGACGCCGTTCGGCAGCCGCATCCATGCGCCGTGGGCGCTCGCGATCGCGCACTCGCTCGAGGACGAGCTCGGCTATCCGATCCATCCGCTGTGGACCGACGACGGCATCGCGATGCGGTTCGCGGATGCCGACGCGTTGCCTCCGGACGACCGCTTGATCCCCGATCCGGATCGCGTCGAACGCATCCTGGTCGACGAGCTGTCGCACTCCAGCGTGTTCGCGAGCCAGTTCCGCCAGAACGCGGCCCGCGCGCTGTTGTTGCCGCGCCGGCGTCCCGGCCAGCGCACGCCGCTGTGGGTCCAGCGGTTGCGCGCCCAGCAACTGATGGGCGTGGCGCTGCGCTACCCCGCGTTTCCGATCACGCTCGAGACCTATCGCGAGGTGCTGCGCGACATCTTCGATCTGCCGGCCCTGCGAGACGTGCTGCAGCAGATCCACACCGGCGCGATCCGCGTCGATGCCGCATCGACCGGCGTGGCCTCGCCGTTCGCGCGATCGCTGGTGTTCGACTACGTGGCGGCATTCCTCTACGAAGGCGACGCGCCGCTCGCCGAACGCAAGGCCCAGGCGATCACGCTGGATCGCGATCTGTTGCGCGAGCTGATCGGCGGCGACGAGTTGCGCGACCTGCTCGATCCCGAGGTGGTCGACCGCGTCGAGCTCGAGCTCCAGCAACTCGCGGACGATCGCAAGGCACGCACGCCGGACGAGCTCCACGATCTGTTGCGCCGGGTCGGCGATCTCTCGCACGCCGACATCGTCGTCCGCAGCACGATCCCCGATCATCACGGTCACGAGCTCGAGGCCACCGAGGCCAGCGCCCGGCCGCGTACCCCGCTCGACCTCGCGCTCCGCGACCTCGAGACCGCGCGCCGGATCGCACGCGTCGAGATCGCCGCCGAGCCGCGCTGGATCGCGACCGAGGACGTCGCGCGGTATCGCGATGCGCTCGGCGTGCCGGCGCCCCCCGGGATTCCCGACGCGCTACTCGAACCCGTACCGGCGCCGCTCGAGTCGCTGCTCCTGCGCTACGCGCGTACCCACGGCCCGTTCGTCGCGACCACGCCGGCAGCTCGCTGGGGGCTGCCGGCGGCCGTCATCGAGCCGGTGCTCGCACTCCTCGAGGGTCGCGACCAGCTCGTCCGCGGGGCCTTGCGCCCCGGTGGTCGAGCACTCGACACCTGCGACCCCGAGGTGCTTCGCCAGCTCCGTCGCCGCACGCTGGTCGCGCTGCGCGCCCAGGTCGCACCGGTCGGCGCCGCGGTGTACGCCCGGTTCCTCACGCGCTGGCACGGACTCGATCATCCTCGCCGTGGGCTCGGCGCGCTGCGCGACACGATCACGCACCTCGAGGGCGTCGCGATGGCGTTCTCCGAGCTCGAGCACCGGATCCTACCGGCGCGGATCGCCGACTACCACCCGCAGATGCTCGACGAGCTCGGCGCCGCCGGCGAGGTGGTGTGGATCGGCGCCGGGCCGATCGGTGCACGCGACGGCAAGGTCCTCCTCGCGCGTCGCGATCGCGCGATCGCGATCGCGCCCGTGCCCGGAGCGATCGCGGATCGCACGCCGGTGCACGACGCGATCCTCGAGCACCTGGCGACCGCGGGCGCCTCGTTTCTGATCGCGATCGAGAATGCGTGCGCACCACACCATCACGAGCACGATCTCCGCGCGACGGTGATCGCCGCACTGTGGGACCTCGTGTGGGCCGGCATGGTCACCAACGACACGTTCGCGCCGTTGCGATCGCTCGGTGCGCCGCAGCGCAAGGCGGCGCGAGCGCCCCGGTCGCGTCTCGGTGGTGCCGCATTTGGCGGCAGGTGGTCCCTCGTGGCATCGCTCGGACCACCGGTGTCGTCCACCGTGCGCCAACACGCACTCGCGACCGGCTTGCTGGCACGTTGGGGAATCGCGAGTCGCGCGGCCGCGCGGGTCGACGATCTGCCCGGTGGCATGGCCGGGATCGGCGACGTGTTGCGTGCGATGGAGGATGCCGGCACCGTGCGTCGTGGGCTGTTCGTTGCCGGGTTCGATGGCGCGCAGTACGCCTCGTCCGCCGCCGTCGATCGCCTGCGCGAGGGTCCGAGCGCCGCGACCGATCGAGCCGCTCGCGTGATCGTGATGTCGGCGGTCGATCCCGCATGTGCGTGGGGTGGTGCCCTCCCCTGGCCCGACCTCCGCGATCCCGAGCTGCGTCCGACCCGCCGGATCGGTGCTTCGGTGATCCTGGTCGACGGCGAGCTCCTGGCGTGGGTCGAGCCCAAGGGCAAACGCATCGGGACCGCGGGGCCGGACGAGCTCGTCGAGCTCGCGTTGACCATCGGGTTGCCCCGGATCGCGCGAACCCAACGGCGCCGCGAGCTGGTGATCGAGACGATCGATAACACTCCCGCCGACGACTCCCCGTGGGCGACGGCGCTACGCGCGGTCGGCGCGCGGGTCGACTATCGCGGGCTCGCGATCGCCGCGGGCTAAGGCGCAAAGAGTTGTCCTCACCTGGTGTCGCGAGTCGGCGGCGTGATCGTTCGCCAATGGCTAATCGACTGGTCGGGTGCGCCATGACAATTCGGACATCCAAGTAGCTGAAATCCAGCGCTCCCGGGGCTGGTATCGCGGTTGCTGAGACCACTTCGTAACTCGAAAGGAAGTTCTCCCATGGCCACCGCCCTCGCTTACGCGCCCTCCCTTGCTCCACTCGCTAGCGAAGTCTCGACGACGTTGACGGTCGGAGCCCGTGCCGCCTACGAGGTGTTCGCGGACAGCGTGGAGATCCCGCGGTGGCTTCCGATCGTCCAGCAAGCGCGCGTGCTGACCCGCCATGCGGACGGCCGGCCGGCGCGCGTCGCATTCACGCGGGCACTCGAGCGCGGGTCGCTGGGCTACACGCTCGAGTACGGCTACGACCCGACCGGTCTGACGGTGCTCTGGAGTACGCCCGATTCTTCCAACGTCACGCTCCGCGGCGAAGCACGATTCGTTCCGCTGTCCCAGCGCGCTTGCCTGATGCTCTACCGGCTCGAGATGGAGCTCCCGATCGTCGATGACCTGCTCAGCGGCGAGCTCGATCATCATCCCGCGTCGTTCGTGGTGTCGGAGTTCCGCGAGCACCTTCGCCGACTCTGCTAGCTCGCCATACACCGCGACGCCGACATCCGAGTGTGTGGGGTAGTTGGCCTTGGCCGCTCCCACTGTATTTGTGTACTCTGGTGATCGTGTCGAATGCGCGGAGGACGGAGGGGAAACCCGAGAAGAGCGAGGACAGATCGCCGTCTCCGGCCACCGCCAACAAGCCCGCATCGAGCGTGAGGGCGAACCCACAATTAGCGCGCGGCACGCTGCCGAACCAGCTCCGGGAGACGGACAGTCCCGAACAACTTCGCGAGCTCGAGACCAAGCTCGATCGCTGTCTCGCCACGTTGCAGATGCACTTCCAACCGATCGTGCACGCGAGCACGCGCGCGCGGTTCGGCTACGAGGCGTTGATGCGCTCGACCGACAAGGCGCTGCCACATCCCGGCGCGATCCTCGATGCCGCCGAGCGGCTCGAGCGCGTACCGGTGCTCGGTCGCGCGATCCGCGCGCAGACCGCGAAGGTGATCGCGAACGAGCCCGAAGAGCGCGGGGTGGTGTTCTTGAACCTCCACCTGCTCGACCTGTTCGACAAGCAGCTGACGTCCGCGTTCGCGCCGCTATCGCGCGTCGCCTCGCGCATCGTCCTCGAGATCACCGAACGGACGTCGCTCGAAGGTGAGCTCGATCTCCGGTTCCGCGTTGCCGAGCTTCGCGAGCTCGGGTTCCGGATCGCGATCGACGATCTCGGTAGCGGCCACGCGCGCATGGGGACGTTCACGCCGCTCGACACCGACTTCGTCAAGCTCGACATGTCGCTGGTGCGCGATGTCGACCAGCACCAGATGAAACAACGACTGATCCGATCGATCACCGATCTGTGCCGCGACCAGGGAATGATGGTGATCGGTGAAGGTGTCGAGACCGAGGCCGAGGCCAAGGTCCTGGTCGATCTCGGATGCGACCTACTCCAGGGCTATCTGATCGCCAAGCCGGCGCCGCCGTTCTGCGACCCGCTGTAGCGACTACTCGATATCGAACGCGTACAGGATCCCGCGATTCGAGATCACGTACATCCGACCATCGCCCGTGATCGTCGGCGTCGCCGACACGCCATCGCCGGGCTGGAACCACTCGAGCGTCTCGCCGGTCCGGCGATCGGCGATGAACAGCCCGTCGCCCGCGAGCGCGTAGACCAACATGTCCTGGAACACCGTCGGCCTGGCCGGCTCGCCGCCGCCACGCGCGCCCACCCGCCACAGCACGTTGCCTTCCAGGTCGAGCGCGTAGGTGCCGAGGTCGGCCACGCTGACGAACAACCGGAATCCATCGGTGGCGATGCCGCCGACGTTGCCGGTGTTGCTCGGCAGCGCGGCATCCCAGAACGGAACCCGCCAGCGCACGAGGCCGGTCTTCTTGTCGAGTGCGTAGACGCCGCCCGATGACGACGACGCGTACACGCGATCCTCGATCACCAGCGGCGTGGCATCGACGTCGAAGAACCGTTCGGCGTCGGCCTTGAGCGAGGTCGACCACGCGACCGAGCCGGTGTCCTTGCGGAGCGCGACCAGCGAGCCGTTGGAGAACCCGGTGTAGAGGAGATCGCCGTCGACGGCGACGCCGGCGTGACCGCGGAGCGTGTATTGCTCCGGGGTCTCGCTCTTGAACTGCCACTTGAACTTGCCGGTGATCGCGTCGACCGCGACCACTTGATCGGCCTCGTTCGCGAACACGATCAGCTCGCCGGTGGTCGTCGGGGTCTGCTCGATCGGGCCGCGGCTCTGGTAGCGCCACTTCTCTTTGCCGGTCTGCGCGTCGATCGCCATCAGCGTACCGTCGGCGGTGCCGAGGTAGATCATCCCTCCGCTCATCAGCGGCGCACAGGCCACGGCGCCCGTGTGCTTGCGCCACCACACGCTGCCGTCCTTGGCGTGCAGCGCGAAGAACTCGCCGGACTCCGAGCCGATGTAGATCTTGTCGGCGTACACCGCGGCGCGCGCGAACTCCTGCGGCGCGATCTCGGTGCGGCGATCGGCGGTCTGGAACCGCCAGTGGAGGCTGATCCGATCCTCGCCGAGCGGATCGACGTGCTCGGCGCGCATCGCATCGGCCTTCTGATACGGGACACGGACGCACGCACCGGCGAGCACGGCGAGGCCGGCAAGCGCGAGCTTGGGCGTCACGATGCCCCGAGGCTGGCGAGCCGGCGCTCGACGAGCTGACTCAGCTCGCGCGGCGGCGACATCGCCTTGACCTTCTCGAACAGCGCCTTGGCCTCGGCCTTCTTGCCGAGGAGCAGGTTGATGCGCGCCTGGTGGTAGATCGCGTAGGCGTGGCGCGGTCCGTCCTCGGCGGGCTGCATCCGCAGGAACGCGTCGAGCGCCTGCTCGAGCAGCTTGTGTTGCGCCGTCGCATCCTTCTCCGAGCTGGCCTTGGTCTCGAGCGCGATCCCCAGTCCCTCGCGGCACAGCACGTTCTCGATGCCGGCGCCCTGCTGGCAGCCCTGGTAGACGGTGATCGCCTCGTCCAGCTTGCCCGCATCGATCAGCATCGACGCCTTGAACGCCGGGCCGGTCGCCTCGGTGTCCTGCTTGGCCATCTCGTCGAGCACGCGCTCCGCTCGAGCCTTCGCGCTCGGGAAGCCCGAACCCGAGCCGGCGCCCGAGCCCGAGCCCGAGCCGGCCGTCGGATCGATCGGCGTCATCGCGACGTCGAGCACCGCGGCGACCTTCACGGTCTTCTTGACCTCGCTCTTGCGGTTGCAGGCCCGGTACCCGAAGAACGCCATCGTTCCCACCGCGATGATCACCGTCGCCACGACGATCTTCTTGATGTGGGGGAGCAGGCGGTCCACCAGCGACTCGTTGCCAAGGGTCTGCGTCTTGGGCGGATCCTTGGGCTTCGAGACGTTTCGCTTTTTCTTGTCCTCGGCCATCGGGGGTCGAGCGGATGTAGCACCCGGGTCGGTGTTCCGTCAATTCGCACCCTTGGACCGGTGAAACCCGGAGTATGGTTGCCCCGGATGCCTCGCTTCTCGATCACCGGATCGGCGCTCGCGATCGGCCTGCTGGCGGCCCTTGCGGGCCCGGCCGGGGCCGACGACGAGCAGGCCCTGTCGGTGGGCGCCGGGTATGCCACGTTCAGCGTGCCCGGCGAGGCCATGGGCGACAAGGAGCCCGTCCCGGTCAGCCCGACCGCGGGCGGTGCGCTGACCATGTCCTACGAGCGCGCGATCGGCTCGGATGTCGCGCTCCGAGCCGAGCTCGCCGGCGGGATGTTCTACGGCGGCAACGCCAAGGATCAGACGGCGCAGTCGTATGCCGCGCTCGGCGATGCCGGCGTGACGTTTCGGTTCGACGTGTTCAAGTACGTGCCCTACGCGTTCGCCGGACTCGGCGGTGCCGTCACCGGCGGCGGCCCGCTTCGCGACGGCGCGACCCACGCCGTGCTGGTGATCGGCGGCGGCCTCGATCGGCTGTTCTCCCGTACCCGATCGATCGGGCTCGAGCTACGGATCGCGAGCTTCGCGGGCGACTTCACGGTCGCGACGGTCGGCCTGCGCGGCACGGTGCGCTGGGGCTTCTTCTAGGGCGAGGGCGAGCCGCTCACACATGGCGAGCGCTTCGCGATCCTAGGCGTCGGGGTCGTGCCGGTCCTTGCGGGCCTTGACCGCGATCCGGATCGGCGAACCGCGAAACCCGTAGCGCTCGCGCAACCGATTGGCGATGAACCGCTTGTAGCTCGGCACCAGCCCGCTCGGCGAGCTCGCCCACAAGACGAACGTCGGCGGGCGGACCGCGGCCTGCGTGATGTAGTGGATGCGGACGGCGCGCCCGTGGTGAAGCGGCGGCGGCTTCTCCTCGATCACCTCGGCGAAGAACCGGTTGAGCTGCGAGGTCTGGATCCGCTGGCGGTGCTGGGCCGAGACCTTGTCCACGAGATCCATCAATCGATCGACACCGTCGCCGCGCTGTGCCGACAGCATCACCGTCGGCGCCCACGGCAGGAAGTGGAAGGTGTCCTGCAGCTGCTCGCGGAGCTTGGCCGCCGCCTCGTCTCCCGCGATCAGATCGCTCTTGTTGAGCGCGATCACGAGAGCGCGTCCCGCCTGCTCGACCATGCCCGCGATCCGCGCGTCCTGCTCGGCGGGGCCGATCTGCGCGTCGATCACGAGGACCACGGTGTCGGCTCGCTCGATCTGACCGAGCGCCATCGTCACGCTGAGCTTCTCGACGTCCTCGTCGATCCGCGCCTTGCGCCGGATCCCCGCGGTGTCGACCAGGAGGTAGTGTCGCTCGCCGAGCACGAGCGGGGTGTCGACCGGATCGGTGGTGGTCCCGGCGACGTGATGGACGAGCGAGCGCTCCTCGCCGATCAACCGGTTGGTCAGCGAGCTCTTGCCGGCGTTGGGACGGCCGACGAACGCGACCCGCAGTGGGCCTTCCGGTTCCGGCTCGGCGGGCTCGTCTCCCGCCGCCAGGATGTCCATCAGGTCGTCGCCCTCGCCTTCCGGCTCGTCGCCGGTGCCGTCCGGTGGCGAGATCGCCGCGACGATCGCCTCGAGCAACGGATCGACGCCGCGGCCGTGGGCAGCGCTGACCGCATACGGCGGGCCGAGCCCGAGCGCGTGGAAGTCGTGGACCAGGTTGTCGCGGGTCGGGTGATCGATCTTGTTGACCGCGAGGAAGATCGGCTTGCCGGTGACCCGCAGCCGGTTCGCGAGCTCGTGGTCGACGGCGGACAGGCCGGCCCGGCCATCGACCACCAGCACCACCGCCTCGGCCTCCTCGATCGCCCGCCAGGCCTGGCGGTGGATGCCGGCGTTGATCGGATCGTCGGGGGACTTCGACGCGTCGGGATCGAGTCCGCCGGTGTCGACCAGCCGCAACGTGGTCCCGAAGTAGTCGGTCTCGCCGTAGCGGCGATCGCGGGTCAGCCCCGGCGTGTCGTGCACGAGGGCGGGACGGCCGCCGACCAGCCGGTTGTACAGCGTCGACTTGCCGACGTTGGGGCGGCCGGTGATCGCGACCAGAGGAGCCGTCATGCTTCGCCCTTCTCGATCGCGTGCGCGCCGTAGCCGAGTCGGCGCAGCGCCGCCTCGCCGCGCGACCACTCCGAGATCACCTTGACGAACAGCGACAGGTGCACGGCGTCGTAGCCCAGCGCCTCGGCTACCGCGGTGCGTGCCGCGATCCCGAGCTCGCGGATCCGCTGGCCGCCGCGGCCGACGACGATCGGCTTCTGCGACTCGCGCTCGACGACGATCACCGCGCCGATCGAGAGCTCGCGCGTGTTGTTGCGGCCGGGCTTCTCGTTCCAGGTCTCGATCTGCACGGCGCAGGCGTACGGCAGCTCCTTGCCGAGCTGGTGGAAGAGCTGCTCGCGGATGATCTCCTGCGCGATGAACTGCGGCGGACGATCGGTGACCATGTCGTCGGGGAACATCGCGGGCCCGGGCGGCAGGCGACGCCCGACCGCGCGCTCGAGCGCCTCGACGTTGTCGCCGCGCAGCGCCGAGATCGGGACGACCTCGGTGTCGGGCGCGAACCCCATCCAGCTCTCGATCAGCGGCAGCAGCTCGGGCTTGGGGATGCGGTCGACCTTGTTGAGCGCGATCACCACTGGATGGGCACGCGACGCGTCGCCCAGCCCGCGGGCGTCGTCCTCGCCGAGCCGCGCCGGAGTGCGTCCGCGGCGATCGGTGGCGTCCACGATCAGCAGCACGACGTCGGCGTCGGCCGCGGCGGCGAACGCGGCGTCGCGCATGTAGCGGCGCAGGGGGCCGCGCCCATCCTGCACGCCGGGGGTGTCGACGTAGGCGATCTGTGCCGTGGCGCCCTCGTCGTCCAGACCGAGCGTGTGGACCCCGACGATGCGGTCGCGAGTGGTCTGCGGCTTGGGTGACACGGCGACCAGCCGGCGTCCCAGGATCCGGTTGAGAAGCGTCGACTTGCCGACGTTGGGGAGGCCGACGATCGCGCAGAACCCCGCCCGGGTGGCGGTGTGGTCTGGTTCGACGGCGTCGGACATGGCAGGCGCGTTTAGCACATCTCCACGCAGGAACCGCCGAAAACTGGTGCCGTTCCGCGCGGCTCGCTAGCGTCGAGGGCATGGGGCGAATCGGCATCACCTCGATCGCGTTCGGGTTCGCGGCGATCGCCGTGATCGCGGCGTGCGTGGCGGCCCCCGGTCACCTGGTGGCGATCGGGGCCGGCATCGCCGCGATCGGGCTCGGTCGCATCGCGTACCGGCGGCGCACCGCCACGGGATCGGCGCGCCTCGGCGGCGCCGCGGCGATCACGGTCGGCTCGATCGGCCTCGCGCTCGGCGTCGTGCGGGTCGCGATCATCATCGCCGCGATCGGTCACGTCGATTCGTTGCTGGGCTGACCTCTGGAACTGCGGGCGGTTCGATCGACGTCGCGCGGCGAACGTCGTGGACGAGCCGAGTCGGGGGGGCCGATCTGCGCACCCAGCGTGCAGCGAATGCGGACGGCGGAAATTACTGCGCGGATTCATGACCTCTCGGACGGCAGAGGGGCGCACGCGACGGCACGTGACTTGCCCCCGAAGACCACCATGGCCTCCCCCACGATCGCACCGCTCGTCCAGCTCCCCATCGCGCGCCTCGACCTGGCAGAGGAGGTTCGCCGGATGCGGGACCATCCGAGTCGGCGACCGGCCCTCACCAGGACCGTGCTGCACGGCGCGAGGCTGCGGCTGATGTTGGTGTGTTTGCGACGTGGCGCGCACATACCCGAGCGCCAGATCGAAGGTGCGCTCACCATCCAAGCGATCGACGGTCGCGTGGTGGTGACGGTCCTCGAGTCGAGCTTCGATCTCCTGCCCGGCCAGATCCTCGCCATCGAGCACGAGGTGCCGCATGCCATCGTGGCCATCGAGCCGAGCGCCGTGCTGATCACCATCTCGTGGAACCCGAGCGAGGCACCGACCGAGGTGGCCGGCTCGGGGGGGGCTCGAGGCTGAGATCGTGGAGAGTCGGTTACTACACGCGTTCATCGCGACCCATCGCGAGGAGATCATCTCTCGGACGCGCGAGAAGCTCGCGAAGCGCCAGCTACCGAGCGCATCGGAGGTCGAGATCGAATACGGGGTCCCGCGCTTTCTCGACGAGCTCAACATGCGGCTGGCAAGTGAGCTCGAGCACGAGGAGGTGCAGATCGGCGCGAGCGCGACGTTGCACGGCGGCGAGCTCCTCGCGATGGGGTTCACGATCGGCCAGGTGGTTCACGACTACGGCAACATCTGTCAGGCGATCACCGAGCTCGCGGTGGAGCTGAGCTGGCAGATCTCGAACGAGGACTTCCACACGCTCAATCTGTGCCTCGACATCGCGATCGCGGAGGCCGTGAGCGAGTACGCACGCCGTCGCGAGCGGGACATCGTCGGTTCGAGCGAGGAGCGCGTCGCCATCTTCGCGCACGAGCTCCGCAATCAGCTCAATACCGCGACGCTCGCCTACGAGGCGGTCCGGCGCGGAAACGTCGGTGTTGGTGGCAGCACCGGCGCCCTTCTCGGCAAGAGCCTGGCAAGTCTTCGCACCCTGGTGAGCCGCTCACTCGCCGAGATCCGGCTCGAGGTAGGCCAACCGCAACGCGAGCGCATTCGCGTGGCCAACCTACTCGAGGAGATCGAGATCGTGGCAGCGACAGCTTCCGCGACGACTCGCGGGATCCAACTCGTCATCGAACCGGTCGCTCCGGATCTCGCGGTCGACGGCGACTTGCAGATCCTGATCTCGATCCTGACCAACCTGGTCCAGAACGCCTTGAAGTTCACGCGTCCGAATACTCGCGTCGTCGTTCGCACGCTCGCGACGGACGAGCGCGTCGTGATCGAAGTCGAGGATGAGTGTGGGGGCTTGCCGCCCGGCAAGGAGGAAGAGCTGTTCCAACCCTACACGCAGCTCGGCGCGGATCGCAGCGGGCTCGGGCTGGGACTCACGATCTGCCGGCGCGGGGCCCGCGCGATCGGCGGCGAGCTTCGGGCGCGCAGCCTCGTCGAGAAAGGCTGCGTGTTCGCACTCGAGCTCCGACGCTCTCGGTCGGGCGCGAGCTCGGTCTCGGTCTAGAACACGCCGAGCGCGAGCAACACGCCCGCGGCCACGGCGAGCCCGGCCAACGCGATCACCGCGATGCCGCGGAACAACTTGGCGCGATCGACCGAGCTGATGATCTCCTTGAGCTCCATCTGCCGGCGGTCGCCGGTGCCGAGCTCGACATCGATCACGTCGATCGGAGAAAGCTGCGGTCCGAGGTCGGACGGATGGTCGACATAGAGGCGCTCGCCGAGCTCGAACAGGATCTTGTCGCGCAGCGCCTCGGCGTCGCTCGCCGCGCGGTCCACGACCTTGCGCTTGGCGCCGATCGCCGCGAGGAGCTCGTCGCAACGGCGCGTGTCGTCGATCTCCGAGGTGTCGATCTCGGATTTGCGCTTCTTGATCTCGGCGCGGCGACTCTCGAGCTTGGCGATCCGCGGGTTGAGTGCATCGAGCTCGGCGGCGAGCTTGGGCTCGTCGCGCTGAACGGCGATCCGGTCGGCCTTGAGCGTCGCGATGTCCGCCTGGATCGCCGCGCGCTCGCGCGCTCCCGCGACCTGGTGTTGGCTCATCTCGGTGTTCGCGATCTTGTTGTCGAGCTTGCGGAGCGCTTGCTTGAGATCGTCGGCGCGCTTGCCGATCGCCGCGACCTGTTTTTCGAGCGGCTCGAGCTTCTTCGCGGTCTCGGCGAGCTCGACGTCGAGCTTCGCCAGCTCCTCGGCGTGCTCCTTCTGCGTGGTCTCGCGATCGCGCCGTACCCGCTTGAGCTCGTCGTCGGCGGCGCTCACGCCGGCGGTGTGACGGCTACGCTCCTCCTCGACCGCGACCAGCGATTCGCGCGCCGGCCCGAGCGCCGGGTGATCGAACCCCTCGAGCGTGGCGGCCGCGCGCCCGAGCGTGATCAGGTGCCGTCGCCGCGATTGCTGGCGGAGCTCCTGCCTGGCTTCGAGCTCGGCGAGCTCCTGGCGCGCCTTGCGGACGCCGAACAGCACGGTCACGACGTAGCGGACGTCACCGCCGATGCCGCGCTTGCGGCGCAGGGCCGCCTGGGCACGCAGCGTCCCGGTCGACGCGAGCGTCCCCATCGAGGCGATCGTCGGATCTCCGGGGCCGAGCGTCGGATCGCCGCGTTCGAACTTGCTGGTCTCCGGCGCCTCGAGCTTCGTCGGATCGTTGCGCAGGACCTCCGCGGTCTCCTGGAGCAACACCTCCACCGACGGCGACTTCACGACCGTCTGCGGTTGCTCGGGGATCCCGAGCAGCGCGTTGGCCGCGTCGCGCTTGATCGTCGATTGCTCGTAGGCGATCCGCAGCTTGTCGCGCTCGATCATCGTGCCGCCACCGCCGGGCTCGAACTCACCGCGCGGCACGGGTTGCGGCTCGTCGGTGTCGGTGCCGGTACCGGTGCCAGTGCCGGCGACCGCGCTGCGCGAGGCGGCGACATCGATGTCGGTCGCATCGCCGCGATCGGTGGTGCCCTCGATCTCCGGCGCGCGGTCGACCGGTCCGGTGGTTCCGATCGCACCCATCACCTCGACCGTGCCGGTCTCCGTCGGACCCGACTTGATCTGGACGGGCTTGCTCCTGGCCCCGGGCGGAAGCGGCGGCGGCTTGGTCGGAGACTTCGGGCCGCGCACACCGGGCGGTGCGGTCGGTGGCTTGGTGCGTGCGCCGGGCGGTGCGGTCGGTGGCTTGGTGCGCGGCGCCGGCGGGAGCTTGGGCAGGATCATCGGCCCACCCGCCGCAGGCTTGGTCTTGCCGAACAGATCGTCGAGCGGATCGTCGCGCCAATCCTCGGTCTTGGTCGGAGCTGGCTTGGTCACGCTCGGTGCCGGCGTCTCGGTCGACGACAGGATCGCGTCTTCGAGCGCGCGGCGCGCATTGGATCCGGGCGGCGGCGGTGGCTGCGTCTTGCGCCGCGGACGTGCCGATTCGGGTCTCGCCACGGGCTCGTCCGGTTCGGTGTCCGGAGTGAGCTCGAGCGCCGTGTCGCGAACGGGTGGTTCGGCGGGTTCGGGTTCGTCCGGTTCGGTGGTCGACTCCGGTTCCGGTTCCGGCTCCGGATCCACGGTCCACCCGGAGGCCAGGTCGGCGATTCGACTCCTCGTCGCATCGCCGAGACGACGGCGTGTCCGTTCGTCGTCCGGCACGCTCGCACCATAACATGATGGAACTTGCGGCGTTCGACGGCGTGCTTGCCAATCAGGTTGACACGGAGTGCCAATGTCGTTGACATGTAGTGGGTGGCAACCCCGGTGGCAGGTGAAGCGCCGATTCACGGGCGATTTCGGCGCGTCGCGATCGCCGGTCGCGGTGCCTTCGGCCGCGTGCTCCAGGTCGCCGACGTCACGGACGGCTCGCTCCGTGCCCTCAAGATCGTGCCGCCCGGTCCCCACGAGACCACCTTGCTCGACGAGTTCGAGCAGCTCGCACGCCTTCGCCACCCGTCGCTTCCCCGCGTGCTCGAGGTCGGTCGCACGCGCGAGGCGATCGACGACATCGCGCCGGGCGCGCCGTTCTTCGTCGCCGAGTGGATCGACGGACAGCCATCGGACGCACGGTCGTGGACGGCGAGCACGCTGTGGGCGCTGCTCGCCGACATCGCCGGTGCACTCGCGACGATCCATGCCGCCGGCCTCGTCCATGCCGACGTCGCGCCGCAGAACGTGCTGTGCCGCAAGGCCGGCTCGAAGGAGGCAGCACACGTGCTCGTCGACCTCGGGCTCGCGGGTGCGATCGGCCGCGTCGAGGCGCGCGGCACGCCGGCGTACATGGCTCCCGAAGCATTCGCGGGTCATGTCGAACCGCGCAGCGATCTCTACGGGCTCGGCGCGACCGCGTTCCGGCTGATCGCCGGCCATCCGCCGTTCGAGGCGGCGAGTCTCGGCGAGCTCGTCCAGCGGATCACGACCGCGATCGCGCCACCGGCGCTGCCGAAGCTCCCCGGTCCTCTCGCCGATCTGATCGGCCGCTTGCTCGCGCGCGATCCCGACGCGCGACCGGCGTCGGCGTCGGCCGTGCTCGACGAGCTCGACCACGTCGCGCACGCACTCGGGCCGACCACGTCTCCACCCGCGCGTCGTGCGCGCCCCGCGATCGGTACGCCGCCACCGGCGACGTCGTGGCCCGGCGCGGGATCGTGGATCGCGGCGCTCGCCGAGTCGCTGGCCGCACCGGGCGGCGTGATCGTCGTCGTCGGGCCGCCTGGCTCGGGCGCGCGCCTCCTCGTCGACGCCGCGCTTCGTCGCCTCGAGCTCGCCGAGGTCGCGCGCGGCCTGTCGAGCGTGCCGCCACTGACGGGTGACCTCGACGCGATCGCCGCCACGCTCGGCGTCGAGACCTCGTCGACCGGTTGGACGAAGAGCTCGGAGAAGCACTGGATCGAGCGGGTGGCTCGACGCGCGCGCAACGCGCCGTCGCGGGTCGTGATCGAGCTCGCCGACGACCCGCGCGCGGCCGACGCGATCGCCGCTCTGGCGCGTGCGCCCGGTGACCGCCGCACGATCGCGATCGTCGATCGGTCGTTCGACGGTGGCAATCGCAACGATCTACTCGTGTGTCCCTCCCCGGTGCTCGATGTCGACGGGGTCGGCGCGCTCGCCGAGTCCATGCTCGGCACCAAGCCTCCGCGCCCGTGGATCACGGCGCTGCGTGGCACCAGCGAAGGCATGCCGCTCACCGTGATCGAGCTCGTCCACTCGATCGCGGGCGAAGCCGAGCCGCTCGCGGTCGACTGGTCCGCGCGCGCCACCGCCGGTGTCGTCGAGCTCCGCCGGCGCACGCTCGATACCGCGTCGCCGGGGGCGCGCCGGATCGCGGCGGCGATCGCCGTGTGGGGCGGCCACGCCCGCGTCGATCGGGTGCTCGCGACCGCGCGGTTGGCTCGGCCATCGAAATCCGCGCCCGTCGAGCTCGGTCTCGCGGAGATCGCCGAGCTCGAACGCCTCGGCCTGGCGACCCGGAGCCGGACGACCGTCGGTGATCGTGTGGCGATCGATCGCGCGACGCGCGACGCGATCCTCGACGGCGAACGTGCGCTCGCGACGACGCTGGCGACCGCGGTGCTCGCCGCGGTCGCCAGCGTCGATCCCGTCGAGCGCGCCCCGGTACTCGAGCTGGCGGCGCTCGACACGACCACCTCCGCAGCGGCGTGCGCGACCGCGGAGGCACTGCTCGCACGCGGCCGCGCGGACCGCGCCCTGGCGATCGCGAGGCGAGCGATCGATGCCTTGCCGAAGGAGGCCGGCTTGATCGCGGCGCGGGCTGCGGCGGCGAACGCGGCGTATCGCGATGCCCGCGAGCTTGCACGTGCGGCGGCCAAGGCCGGCGCCGATCCGGTCGAGGCCGAGCTGATCGTGGCGCGCGCGGCGCAGCGCGCGGGAGATCTCGACGCCGCCGAGGCCGCACTGGCGCAGCTACACGCCGGGCATCCCGATCACCCCGAGGTCGCGGGCACGTACGCGCGCCTCCTGGTCACGCGGTCGCGGTTCGAGGACGCTCGCCGGATCGCGACGGCGGACGGTTCCGCACTCGCCGGGTTGCGCGCCGAGGCGGCGGGACTCGCGAGCTTCTACCTCGGCGAGCTGGCAGACGCGGACGCGGCGTTCGCGGCGCTCGAGCTCGGCGCGACCGCCGCCGACGATAGCGCGACGATCGGGCGTGCACTGTCGCTGCGCGGCATGGTGGCGCAGCAGCGGGGGCAACTCGGGCTCGCCAGCGAGCGCTATCGCGAAGCCGTGCGGAGACTCGGCGACGCCGGCGAGATCCACGCCGCCGCGGTCGCCGACCTCAACCTCGGCACGGTGCTGTCGGAGCGCGGACGCGCGAGCGACGCCCTGCCCCGACTCGCCGCGGCGGCACGCGTGTTCTCCGAGCTCGGCGCGGCCACCGAGCTGTGCGCCGCCGACCTCAACCGCGGCAACGCGCTGATCGCCGTCGGCCAGCTCGACGACGCACGCCGCGCTGCGGAGGCCGCGTTGTCCCGCGCCGAGGGTGCGCCCCACCTGCGAGCGTTCGCGCTGCTGGTCGCCGGCGACGCGCAGCGACGGCTCGGCGACGACGACGATGCCCTGGCGCGCTATCGCGAGGCGCTCGCGATCGGCGTCGAGCGCGGCGATGCGCATGCTCAGGTCAGCGCGCACGTCGCCCTCGCCGAGGCCGGTCATCGCGCGGCCACCGACGCCGACGTCGACGCGTTGTGTACCGGCGCCGACGATCGAGATCGCTGGACGCTCGCACGCGGCCGACTCGCGCTGCGCGAGCACGCTGGCGATGCCGAAGCCCGCCGCGTGCTCGCCCGGGCGTGTGCCGAGGTCGCGACGCGCGCCGCCGACGGCGATCGCCTGGAACGCGCGTTCCGCGCGCACGCGATCGCGGCACGTCTGGCCGACGGCCAAGATCCCGGACTCGCACGAACCGAGGCCGATCGTGCGCGCGCGGCCCACACGGCGCTGCTCGCCACCACCGCGCCGGCGTTCCGCGCCGCGGTGCTCGCAGATCCGGATCTCCAGCTGCCCGCTGGAGCGCCGGCGGTCGGTGCCCCGACCGCACCCGCACGCGATCCGGCAGAACATCCCGCTGCGCCGGTTGCTGACGCTGTCGCGACGGCTCAACACCGAGGCCAGCGTCGAGCGCATCCTCGACGAGGTGATCGATACCGCGATCGAGCTCACCGCGGCCGAACGCGGGTTCTTGCTGCTGCGGCAGGGCGACGGAGAGCTCGCGCCGGTGGTGTCGCGCAACTTCGCGGTCGGCGAGCTCGACGCCGGCCCCAACCCGGCACTCGCGACGGTGTCCGTCAGTCGCTCGATCGCGGAGCGCGCCGCGCAGACCGGCGAGCCGGTGATGACCGTCGACGCCGGTGTCGACGAGCGTTTCGGTGCCGCCGCGTCGGTGGCCGCATTGCGTCTGCGGTCGGTGCTGGTCGTGCCGCTGCGGCAGCGCGGAACGATCACCGGCTGCATCTACGTCGATCACCGATTGCGGGGAGGCGCGTTCGACGAGTCCGCGGCGAGCGTGCTCGGCGAGCTCGCCGACATCGCCGCGATCGCGATCGAGAATGCGCGGCTGACCGCCGATCTGAGGCGGACCACGCGCGAGATCGACGAGCTCAACGCACAGCTATCGGCCGAGCTCGCCGACAAGGATGCCGAGCTGACCCGCGTCAAGGCCGACCTCCCCGACCGCGATCGCTTGCGCCATCGCTACGAGCGGATCGTCGGGCGATCGGCCGCGACGGTGAAGATGCTCGACATCGTCGATCGCGCCGCGGCGACCTCACTGCCGGTGGTGGTGGTCGGCGAGAGTGGCACCGGCAAGGAGCTGGTCGCTCGCGCGCTCCACGACAACGGTCCGCGCAAGGACGGGCCGTTCGTCGCGATCAACTGCTCCGCGGTTCCCGAGCCGCTGCTCGAGAGCGAGCTGTTCGGCCACGTGCGCGGCGCGTTCACCGGCGCCGACCGCGATCGCCGTGGGCTGTTCGAGGTCGCCGACGGTGGCACGTTGTTCCTCGACGAGATCGCGGACACCTCGGCCGCGATGCAGGCCAAACTGCTGCGCGTGTTGCAGGACGGCGTCGTGCGCCGCGTCGGTGACAGCAAGACCCGCAAGGTCGACGTTCGCGTGATCGCCGCGACCCAGACGCCGCTCGCGGAGCTCGCGGAGGCCGGGCGGTTTCGCGAGGACCTGCGATTCCGCATCGAAGTAATCGCGGTTCCCGTGCCGCCGCTCCGCGATCGCGATGGCGATATCCCGATCCTCGTCGAGCGCCTGCTCGCCCGACTGTGCGGCGATCGCACGCCCCCGCGTCTCACGCGGGCCGCGACGCGCGCGCTCGGCGCGCACCGCTGGCCCGGCAACGTCCGCGAGCTCGAGAACGCGCTCGCCCGTGGCGTCGCGATGGGCGGCGACGTGATCGACGTCGGCGATCTGCCCGAGGCCGTGGCGCAATCTGGCGGCAGACCCGAACCGGCCAAGCCGATGCTCGGCGACGACCTGCGACTCAAACCGGCGCTCTCGGCGACGGAGCAGGCCTACATCACGGCCGCGATGGCGCGAGCGAAGAACAACCAGACCGTCGCCGCGCGGCTGCTCGGTCTTTCGCGCTTCGGACTGCAGAAGAAGCTGCGCCGGCTCGCGGGCGAGTCCGACGACAGCTAATCACATGGCGGTCTGGACCCGTTGCCACGCCGCGGTGGTGATCCGGTCCATCAGATCGGCGTAGCTCAGCCCGGCCGCGTGCGCCGACCGCGCACATCCGGCATCGGGCGAGATGTCGGGGTTGGGATTGACGTCGATCACCCACGGCGTGTTGTCGCTGTCGACGCGGAGATCGACCCGGCCGTAGTCGCGCAGTCCGAGCGCGTGCCACGCCGCGCGCGCGGTGCGCTCGACGGCGGCGACGAACTCTTGCGTCGCGTTCCGAAGTGGGACTGGCTTGGTGCCCTCGTAGTCGACGTGGTTCTCGTCCCACTTCGCGGCGTAGCTCAGGATCCGCGGTCGGTCGGCGGGCATCGCCGCGAAGTCGATCTCGTGGAGCGGCAGGATCGTGACGTCCGCGCCGTTGCCCACCATCGTCACGTTGATCTCGCGGCCGTCGACGTAGCGCTCGACGATCACCGGCTGCTCGTACTTCTCGATCAGCGCCTTGGCCCGCGTGCGGAGCGCGCCGGCGCTGCGGACCACGTTGGCCTCGGTGATGCCGACGGAAGCATCCTCGTGCTCGAGCTTCACGAACTGCGGATACTCGAGCCGGTCGAGCGTCGGATCGGAGAGGTCGGCGAGTCCGAGTGTCTGGCCGGCCGGTGCATGGACGCCGCGCCCGAGGAGGATGTCCTTCGTGCGCTGCTTGAACAGGCAGCTCGCGAGAGCCAGCAGATCGGCGCCGGTATACGGGATCCGGAACAGGTCGAGTAGCCCGACGAACGTCGGCTCGTTGCGCGAATCGCCTGCCATGCTCTCGCACAGGTTGAACACGAGGTCGGGCTTGGTCTCGCGCAGCCGCGTGATGGTCTCGAACACCTGCGGTCCGATCACCATGCCCATGTCGGTCTCGTAGCCGGCCTCTCGAAGTCCGTTGGCCACCGCCTCGGCGGACTCGCGGATCGCCGCGACGTCGACCGCGGTGGCATCCGGGTCGTGGTTGTAGAGGACCGTCACACGCTTCGGTTTGAGCGAGGCCATACGGGGTTATCTCATGCCGAGGCCCGCGCATCGAGCGATCGATCACGAAGCGCGTCGACGATCTTCGGGCCGACGACGAACGCGAACTGCTCGACCGCGATCGCGGGCCGGTCGATCTCGCGGAGCACTCCCGCGATCGAGATCTGGGGAACGTCGAGTCCGCACGGCCGGATCCGTCGCCACGCGTCGGCGGGAGTGTCGACGTCGATCGCGAAGCCGTGCACGCTGACGCCGCGCGACACGTGGATCCCGCATGCCGCGAGCTTGCCGTCGCCACGCCACACGCCGGCCGGATCGCGCCGCCACTCGACACCGGTGACTCCGATCTCGGCGCACGCCTCCGCGATCGCACCCGCCACGCGGGCGAGGAAGTCGACCACGCTGCGGATCCGCACCACGGGATAGACCATCAGCTGACCGGGACCGTGATAGGTGACCTGACCGCCGCGCTCGATCCGCTCGATCGGAATATCGCCGGGATCGAGAATGTTACCGGTGGTCGCGGAGCGACCCAGCGTGATCACGGGCGGGTGCTCGCACAGGTAGATCGCGCCCTCCTCGCCGGCCCACACGCGCTCGCGCGTGGCGAGCTGATCGGCGAGCACGCGCCGATACGGCGCGCGACCGAGCCAGTGGTAGCCAGCCGAGCGAGGCGTTTCCGGTCGTACGTCGGGGGCTGGTCCAGGTGAGACCGAGGTCGCGCGACCGGGGCGTGAAGACGACATCATCCGGCGAGCAGCTCGTCGAGGAGCTGGTCGTCGACGTACCGCAGCGGCGCCGCGGCGCTGACCACGCCGACGCCGGCCGCGATCAACGTCGCGACCAGCTGGTCGCCGCACACCACCGCGATCGAACGACCGGCCCGCTCGAGCTCTCGCTCGGCGTCCTCCGAAAGCTCGCCCGCGGAGAACAGGATGCCGGCGACCAGGTTCTTGGCCTCGACCCCGACGCGCAGCTCTCCGATGCCGCGGCGATCGATCGGCTGATCGCCCGACCGCGCGCTGATCAAGATCGTGCGATCGATTCCGGGTGCGAGCACCTGCGCGTAGCTGATGCCACCGACGCGCTTGACCCAGGCGATGTCGCGGTAGCCCGCGGCCACCAGGTAGGCGTGGATCAACCGCTCGAACCCGGCCGGCGAGGCCTTCGCGATCCGCTGCGCGAGCGCCCGATGCGTGGCACTCGCGAGACGCGAGAGCGCGGATGCGACGCCCGCCTCGGCACCGGCGGTCACGCTGCTCGCGACCGGACCCGGCGCGAACAGGTCGCGGCCGCGGTAGACGATGCGCGGCCGGAGTCCGAGCGTGCGGTAGCTCCGCTCGTCGCCGAGCAGCTCCGCCTTCAGCTGCGGTGCGAGCTGCTCGGGATCGCTCTCGACCAGGCTGCGCTTGCGCATCATCGCGGCGAGCTGGCGCACCGGCAGCGGCTGCCCGTTGCGGAGCTGTGCGAACACGGTGGCGGCGGCGTCGCCCAGCGGCGTGCCGACGCGGCCGAGCCCCTCGCCATCGCCCTCACCGCCCTCGGCCGACACGTCGTGACCGTTGATCTGGACGGGGGTCGGCATCGGATGTGTGGGCTTGCGGTCGCGGTCGGGATCGCGCTGCACCTGCTGGCGCTGCTCGCGACGCTCGTGGCGCTGCTCGCGACGAGCCTTGCGGGCGGCGCGGCGATCCTGCCACTGCTGCTTGCGCTCCTCGCGCGCGTTGATCTCCGGCAGCATCTGCCGGTCCTCGTCGGCGGTCTGCCGGTCGTGATACTCGGCGTGGGCCGTGGCGGTGGCCGACAGATCGTCGCCGTAGATCGCCGCGAGCTCGCGCTCCTCCTCGGACAGCGGCGGTGGCTGGATCGCGACCTCGGTGATCGCGTCCTCGTCGACGTCGGGGAACGCGTCACCGGCGCGCGTCTCCGAGACCACCTCGGCGTCCTCGACATCCTCGAGGCTCTCGAGCTGATCGGCAGCCTCCATCATCTTGTCGAGATCGATGATCTCGCGCGACACCTCGGAGACCTGGTCCTCGTCGACCGGCTTGGCCTTCGCCTTGGCCTTGGTCGCGGGTTTCTTCTTGGTGGTGGGCCGTTTCTTGGCAGCCGGCTTCTTGGTCTTGTCCGCCTTTTCGGCCTTGTCCGCCTTCGCGGTCTTGTCGGCCTTCGGCTTCTTGGCCGTGGACTTCTTGGTGGTGGACGATTTCTTCGGTTTCTTCTTGGCGGCCGACTCGTCGGTGCCTGCGTCGGCATTCTGCTTGGACATGGGATCCCGGCCGTTCGTACCGTCCGCCGACGGCCGGCGTCAACCGGGGGACCGGGTCCAAAAGTTGCCCAGCGCTCCCAGGTCACTAGTGTGGAAGCAGTCGGAGGTCTCGGGCGTTTTCCCGACGAAACACAACGAGAAGATCCACATGACGCAGTCTCGAAGAATTGGTGTGTTGCTCGGCGGCCTCTCGAGCGAGCGTGACGTCTCGCTACGAACGGGAGAGGCGGTGATCGCCGCGCTCCGCGCCCGTGGACACGAGGCAATCCCGATCTACGTCGATCGCGACGTCGACGTCGCATTGCGCCAGGAGCGCATCGATCTGGCCTTTCTCGCACTCCACGGACGCTGGGGGGAGGACGGCAGCATCCAGGGGCTGCTCGAGATGCTGGGAATCCCGTACACCGGGTCCGACGTGCTCGCATCTGCGCTGGCGATGCACAAGGTCAAGGCCAAGGAGATGTTCCGTCTCCACAACCTGCCGACCCCCTCCTACTACACGCTGACGGCCGCCGATGCCGCCGATCTGGCGCGCGTGCACGGAGATTTCGGATACCCGTGCGTGGTCAAGCCGGTCCGCGAGGGTAGCTCCGTCGGGATCTCGGTGTGCCGCAACGAGAGCGAGCTGATCCCCGCGGTCGACAAGGCGCTGCGGTTCGACGACGAGCTTCTGATCGAGCGGTTCGCCGAGGGCAAGGAGATCTCGGTCGCCGTGATCGACGACGTGAGTGCTACCGATGGCAAGGTCACGCCGCGCGCGCTCGGTGCCGTCGAGATCGCGCCGCGCGACGGCTGGTACGACTACGGCAACAAGTACACGCGCGGCGCCACCGACTACTTCGTGCCGCCGCGGATCTCGCCCGAGCGCTATCGCGGCGTGCTCGCCCAGGCAGCGCGTGCCCACGCCGCACTCGGCTGTCGCGGCGCGACCCGCGTCGACATGATCGTCAGCGACACCGGCAACGAGCTCGTGCTCGAGGTCAACACCCTGCCCGGCCTGACGCCTACCAGCCTGCTTCCCAAGATCGCCGATGCCGCCGGCATCTCGTTCGGCGAGCTCTGCGAGCTGATCCTCTACAACGCCTCGCTGGCGACCGGCCGCGGTCGCGGCGAGCGCCGGGTCCTGCAACGCCCGTTCGTCGGAGACGATCGGCGCGAGGCCACGGTCGAACACCACTGACCCATGGATCGCTCGGACCGCCGCACGCTCGCGATCACCGCGATCCTCGCGGTCGGGGCACCGATCGGTGCGGCGTGGTGGATCGCGTCGCGCACCGACGAGCTCGCAAGTCGGCTCGCGGATGCCGGTGGCGTGCCCGCGCGGATCGGGAACGTCGATGCCGACCTGAGCGGTGCGGTGCGGTTGTCCGACGTCGCGTTCGGCGATCTCGTCAGCGCGGATGCGGTCGAGGCCTCGGTCGGCGTGGGCTCGTTGCTCGACGGACAGCTGCGCGCCGACGAGATCCGGGTCGAAGGCCCGCACGTCGCCCTCGCGATCGATCCCGACGGAGACTCCGATCTCGCGCGTCTCGCGCGCCGGCTTCAGGGTCGCAAGCGGCACGCCGCTTCTGGGGCCGCCAGCCGCCGAGGCTCGTCGCATCACGCGATCGCAGGACCGGTTCGCCGGATCGTCGTGTCCGACGGCACGCTGGTCGCGCGGATCGCTGGCATCGGCGAGATCACGGCCGATCGCGTCGAGCTGTTCCCCGAGGCGACCGGAACGCGCGTGCTCACCGGGCCGCTTCGCGTGCGCGCCGCGCATCGCCGGGTCGACCTCGACGTCGGGTTCGCGCGCAGCGCCGCGGAGATCACGCCGCGGATGACGTTCGGTCGCATGCTCGCCGTCGGAGGCGACGGTAGCGTCACGGTCGGACGCGCCAAGCTCGCCCTCCACGATCTCGCGGCCGGGCGTCGCGCGGCCCACGGTCCGCTCGAGGTTCGCGCGATGACCGACGACAACGGCGTCCCGCGCACCGCGGGGCTCACGCTGACGCCCGACTTCGGCGTCGAGCTCCACGGAGATCGATTCCCGCTGCGTGCGCTCGCCCCGCTCGCCCCGCACGGCCTCGATGTCACCGACACGCACGTGACCGGTAGCGTGATGCTGCGGCGCGGAGCGGCCGGGCTCCGGGTGGTCGCCGCCGGCACGGTCGATCATCTCGTCGTCACCGATCGCCGGATCGCCGGTGAGGCGGTTCCCGTGTCGTTCGGCGTGCGCGCCGACGCCAAGCTCTCGGCGGACGCGATCGAGGTCCCGTTCGCGCGGTTTCGCCTCGAGGGTGCCGACCAGCCGCCGATCGCGATCACCACGGTGGGATGGATCCGACGCGGATCGCCGGTGTCGGGCGAGCTCGAGGTCGAGATTCCGACCGCGCCGTGTCAGGCGCTGCTCGCCGCGGTTCCCGATCCGATCCGCGGGCCGCTCGACGGCATGGCGCTCTCGGGCGTGCTGGGGGCACGCGCGCATCTCGCGGTCGACCTCGCCGCGCCCGACGGCAAGGGTGCGACGCTCACCAACCGGTTCCTCGGCGGCTGTCGGGTGGCCGCCGAGCCGCCCGCCGCCGACGTGATGACGCTCGCACGCGTGTCCGAGCAACAGCTCGCCGACGGTTCGCGCAAGACCATCGGTCCCGGCGAGCCGGGCTGGGTCAAGCTCAAGGGCGTGCCGTGGTACGTCCCGGGAGCGTTCGTGTCCGCCGAGGACGCGCGGTTCTGGAGTCACCCCGGTTTCGACCTCAAGCAGATCGCTCGCAGCCTCGAGATCGACCTGCGCGAGGATCGACTCGCGCGCGGCGGATCGACGATCAGTCAGCAGCTGATCAAGAACGCGTTCCTCTCGCAGCGCCGCAGCTTCGACCGCAAGCTCCAGGAGGCGATCCTGACCTGGCGGCTCGAGGACCGGCTGGGGAAGAAGCAGATCCTCGAGCGCTACCTCAACATCATCGAGCTCGGGCCACGGGTGTGGGGCATCCACGCCGCCGCCCACTACTGGTTCGACCTGTCGCCACGCGAGCTCACCGTCGCGCAGGCGGCGTTCCTCGCGGCGTTGACCTCGCAACCGACCTCGATGGCACGTCGGATCCGGCATGCCGGTGGCGTCGACGCCCAGACCGCCGAGCGACTGGGGATCGTGCTCGGGGCGATGCGGCGGGACGGGACGATCGACGACGAGGCCTATCGCAAGGCCAAGAAGGCCCACCTCCACTTCTCTCGACGTGCGCTCGGACGCTAAGTCCTCGTAGACGCACCGCGATCCAGATCTTCGCAGTTCGCTCGCAACCGGCGCGAAGGCCCGGCGATAGGCGCCGGACCAACAAGGAGCGATGCGATGCGACTGGAGATGGCTTCCGTTCTGTTCGGCTTGGTCGGGTGCGCGGCGACGAGCGCGACCAACAACAACAACAACAACAACAACAACGATCCCACGACGACGTGCACCCCCGGCGAGTTCGTCGCCTGCACCGATGACGGCACGGCGTCGATCTGCAACGACACCGGTGACGGTGTCGAGCAGCTGGCGTGTGGCGGTGGCTGCGATGCCGACGCCGCGCGCTGCAACGAGTGCGTGCCCGACACGTCGACATGCACCGACGACACCACGGTCGGGCACTGCGGTCCCGACGGCTTGCTCGCGTCGACCGAGTCCTGCGCGCTCGCGTGTGGGGACGCTGGCGGGACGGCGGCGTGCACCTCGATCGTGCCAGCGTGGATCCCGACGGCGTGCGATATCCCAATCGCGGACTCGACCCTCGCCTTTGGCAACGTCACGCTCGATACCGATCAGGACGCGACCTGTACCGGCGGCGTGATCGCTCAGCCCGAAGGCCCGTCGATCTGCGTCGTTCGCGCCGGAACGATCACGATCGGCAGCGTCCTCAAGGCAGTCGGATCGCGGCCGATCGCGTTCGTCGCGGATGGTGCGCTCGACGTCGCCGGTCGGCTCGACGTTTCGGCGGACGCCAACATCCCGGGGCCTGGAGGCTCGTTCTTCCACAGCGGCGGTACGCCCACGGTCGGCGGTGGTGGTGGCGGCGCTGGGTTCAAGCAGGTGGGCGGTGATGGTGGTGGTGGAGAGTTCGGCGGCGGTGCCTCCGGTGGGCTCCGCGTCGATCCACTCACCCGTC
Source organism: uncultured delta proteobacterium (assembly GCA_963772655.1). Taxonomy (GTDB): domain Bacteria; phylum Myxococcota_A; class Polyangia; order Haliangiales; family Haliangiaceae; genus JABFXX01. Next base: position 798,798 of record CAVYYE010000002.1, on the reverse strand, counting down.
TCGCGTTCTTCGGTGGGGCCGGCTCGGCCGTGAACCTGGGTGTGGTGACGCAGGGCAACTTCACGCCGGTCTCGGGCGCCGGTGGCGGTGGTCTGCTGTTGGTGTCCTGTCGCGGCACTGTCGATGTGACGGGCGAGATCGACGCCGGTGGTGGCGGTGGTGGAGCGGGCGGCGATCGTGCGCGGGTCACGCGTGGGACCCAGATCGTCGGTGCGGCCGGCGGTGGTGCCGGTGGTTACGTGGTGATCCAGGGAGCGCAGGTCCGGATCACCGGCGTGCTGACCGCCAACGGCGGCGGCGGCGGCGGCGGCTGCGACACGGACAACTGCATCGGCGCACCCGGCACCGACGGCAGCTCGGCGTTCTCCACGGGTGGCCCAGGTTGCTCGAACGGGATCGTGGGGCTCGCCGCGTGCGGCGGCCGAGGTGGTCAGGGGGACGCTCGAGTCCCGACCTCGGCACCGAACAACCAGAGCTCGGACGGCCACGGTGGTGGCGGTGGATCGGTGGGCGTGTTCCAGATCTACACGCCGGCGGGAGTCATCCCGTTCGTGGATCCGGCGACGGCAGAGCCCGCGCCCCAGCCCACCCTCACGGTCGAGACGCGCTAGGCGCCGCGAGGCGTCGTACTAGACGCCGAGGAACAGGCGGTTGCCGAAGTTCCGTTCGAGCTCGGCCGCGAAGATCTTCTGCGCGGCCGCGTCGATGTCGTAGGCGACCCGCTTGAACTCGAACACGTGCTCGTCGGTGTCGTACACGGTGTAGCTCGCGCGGTTGTCGTAATCGCGTGGCTGCCCCACCGACCCGACCGAGATGATGTAGCGGTGCTCGGGGCGGATCACGAACTTGGTCGCCACCACCTCGAACACCTCCTCGCGGGTCAGCGCGAACGACTTGCAGAGGTGGGAGTGGCCGATGAACGTGACCATGCCGAGGTCGTCCCAGATGTCGAGACAGCGCGTGGCCTGCTCGACGCTGAAGATGTACTCGAACTCCTCGAGGTTGATCGGCGAGCCGTGGCAGAACGTGACATCGCCCTCACGGACCTCGTATGGCAGGGTCCGCAGCCACGCCATGTTCTCTGGGGACAGCTGGCGGGCATGGAGGTCGAGGGCTTGGCGGGCCGCGTCGTAGTAGTACGAGTAGTCCATCCGACCCGCGACCGCGGCATCGTGGTTCCCCAGGATGGTGTACGCGGCCAGGTTGCGAATGATGTCGCAGCACTCGTTGGGCGACGCGCCGTAGCCGACGACGTCACCGATACACACGTACTTATCGATGCGCTCGTGCTTGAAGGCCTCGACCACCGCGTTCAGCGCTTCGATGTTCGCGTGGACGTCGGAGAAGATCCCGATCCTCATGAACCGCGTCTTCGATACTACCCTTAATTCCAGCCCGGCGGACAGGGCCGGTGGCATCGGGATCCGAACCGGTCAGGTTTGAATCAGATCTGACTCGTCGAGCTCGTCCTCGTCGTCATCGATGAGGTCGGCTTCGTCGAGCATCTCCATCGGTTGCGAGGCATCGAGGTCCACCAACCCCTCCTGTGCCGCATCCGGGAGCCCTTGCTCCAGCGCCTCGAAGAATCGGCGAGAGAACGCCCGATTGACCGTGACATCGCGCGCCGGTGCCCCATTGCCGTTGGGTCGCACCCGGACCTGGTCATCCGCCGCGGACGAGTGGAACGCCAGCGCCTGGCGGGCCACCGGAACCACGATGCTCTGCCCGCTCGCCATGGTCTCGACCGCGGCCTTGCCACCGCGGACGGCGATGTGGGCCATCGCCCAGGCCACGCGCTCGGCGATCGCCGGCGTCGCGCGGTCGCCGAGCCGGCCGTAGCTCGCGGCCAGCGGCAACAACGCGCTCGGTCCGACTTGCCCGATCGCGCGCGCGACCTCGCGCCAGATCTCGGTCGGCTCGGTCAGCAGGAGATCGATCACCGCCTGGGTGCCGTCCTCCGTGCGGAGCAGGGCGAGCGCGAGTGCGCAGCCGTGACGCAAGAAGCCCTTGCTCGCGGACAGTCCCTGGATCAACGGCGCCTTCGCGGCGTCGCCAAACTTCACCGCCATGCCGAGCACGCGCACGGCCTCGGAGCGGCTCATCTTGGTCGCCGCCTGGATCACCGCCGCGGCGGTCGCGGGGTCGCCGCGATCGCAGAGCTCGAGGGCGGCCGTGAGCCGGCGCTGCTTCTCGCCGAGCTGCGCGACCAGCTCCTCGATCGAGGTCTGGGCACTCGGGGGAGGCGTGGCGGTCGGGTCCGGCGTCGGCGCCCGTTGCCGCGCACCGGTGCCGCCGATCGAGCCCGAGACCACCGGGGCATCCTCGGAGTCGATCTGACCGCCGCCAGCACCGTTCTTCGGGCGCTCGAGCTCGACGCCGAGCGCCCGGGCTTCCTCCGCGAGCGCCTTCGCGTTGTCTTCGGCGGCGTCGGGATCGATGTCGAACGCCGTGGGGTGCTCCTTGAGCGCCGCGAAGCCCCGATCGAGCTTGCCGATCAGGTCGCGCCGCGAACGAGCGAGTCCCTCGCTGACCGCGATCTGCGCCAGCTCCGGTCCCATCCACAGCCCCCACTGGACGGCACTCTCGAGCACGTGACGCCGGAGCTCGCGCCACCGCGGCAGCGGGAATCCGCGCAGGCACACGAGGTAATCCTCGCGACTGGGCCGCGAGAACCGGCGTGCGATCGCGATCGCGCGACGGAGCTGCTGGGCGGTGGCGAGTTGCGCGAGCTTGTCGTCGCGGAACTCGCTGTTGTCGGCATGGTTGACGCCGAGCAGGTCGAAGCCGGCGCCGCCGATCAGCTCGACCGCTTGCCGGTACGCGACGTCGCGCGGGATCTCGGAGCTCGCGCTGGTGCTGCGCAGGTAGTCCTCGGCCGCGCGGATCACGAAGCCGACGTTCTCGACCAGCGGGGCGCTCAATCGGGCACGCCGGAGCCGGGAACCGCGCGCGACCAGGTCGAACGCGATCTCGAACCGCTTGGCGAGGGCCTGCAGCACCTGACGGTCGCTGTCGTTGGCGATGTCCAGCGTGATGATCGCGAGCTGGGTCGGGCTCGGGATGCGCAACGCCGCCGGCGGACCGATCACGACCGCGATCACCGGGTACGTCGGCGCACGATGCATCAGCACGCGGAGGTCGAGGGCCCCGACCAGACCGCGCGAGAGCTGATCTCCCGCCACCACGCCGAGCCGCACGTTGCCGCCGGTGACGGTGAACGCCGAGGCGCCGGAGGCGACGACGCGATCGAGCCACGGATCCGCGCCGGCTTCGACGTCGAGCTCCGTGACCGTGGTGGTCAGCGGGTCCGAGCCCTGCGGCACGGTCGACGCGCCGGTGGTCTCGTCGTCGAAGTCCTGGATCGGATCGGGCGTGTTGTTGGTGGCCGCGCGCTCGAGTTCGGGTTGGCTATCGCGCGACAGCGCCGCCTGCAGTGCGGTCTCGATGTCGTCGGACGAGGCTTCCTCGAGCTCCTCGAGCTCGGACTTCTCGATCGGTCGGGTCGTGGATGCTGCCTCGAGGATCTCCGGTGGCGCCTCTCCGACCACGGTCTGCTCGGCCTTCTGCGCCGCCGCGATCACGCGGTTGCGGGCCTCGCTGCGCAGACGCTCGATCTCGGCACGCTCGCGCGCCAGCTCGGCGCGTTCCCGTTCGGCGACGGCATGACGCCCGGCGAGGTCGGCCTTCGAGACGTCGAGCTCGAGCGATCGACGCTCGAGCTCGCGGAGCTTGCGCTCGACCTCGATGCGGCCGTGCTCGAGCTCGGTCTCGCGCGCGGAGATGTCACTCCAGCGCCGCTGGTCGCGCGACATCTCGTCGAGCCGCGTGCGATCGAGCGCCTCCTGGGCGCGACGCTCGAGGTGTGCGCGAAGCTCGGCGGCGCCGAACACGACCGCGAACTCCTTCACGTAGCGTGGGATCGCGACCTGCTCGTCGCGCAGGCGCTCGTAGATCCGGATCCGCTCGTCGAGCTCGCGGTGGCGCTGCGACGGGTCGAGCACGAGCACCATCAACTCGGCCGCGGGGTCGTGGTAGAGCACCGGCACCGCGACCCGCACGCGCTCGCTGCCGTCGAACACGACGACGTTGAGCGCGGTGTCGAGATCGTCGCTGTACATCCGCTCGGCGAGCTCGGGATCCTCGACCACGTCGATCGCGGTGTAGAGCTGGGTCGCCACCAGCTCGCCGGTGGGGCTGGTCACGTGAACCAGCGATTGCTGGGTGCGGCCGAGGGGGCCGCTATAGGCATTCTCGGAAGGTGCTCGCGCGGTCCCTCGAACCATCGGACCGGTCATATCGCGGCCAGTGGAGGGAGATCCACACCGATAAGAGCTAGTTCACGGGTCCGCTGGGCTCGTCGGCGAGGGCCGCCTCGGGGGCGTCGTCGTCCGAGTTACCCAGCATCTGGGCCGCGACCGCCACCAGGACCTCGTGGACGTGCTCGAGCGTGTCGAGCCGCCCGCACAGCGAGTAGTAGTCCTCGACGGAGACCTCGCCCATGCGCGCCAGCGCGCGCTGCACGTAGGGCCGCATCCGCGGCGGCGCCTCGATCTCGGAGTCGAGGTCTTCGAGGTCGGCCATCGCGATCGCGGCGGCCACGAACCCGACCGGCGAGAACGACAGGCCGGTCGGCAGGATCACGCGCCACTGCGCGCCCTCGACCGCCGGGCGCGCGTCGGTGCCCTCGACCGCCACGGCCGGCCTGTCGGGCTCGAGCTCCCAGCGTCCGCCGAGCCTCCGCCGCACGACCTCGCCGAAGTAGGCCCCGGACGTGGCGACCACGAGGGCCGTGGTGTGTGGCTGATCGTCGGGCACGGTGCGGAGGTAGTGGTCGAGCAGCGGCAGCGTATTGCTGTCGTATTCGAGCGTGACCCCGAGCGCATTGCGTACGTACGCGACCGTCTGGTCGGCGAAGTCGCTTATGCGCGCGGGGATCGGACTCATGACGATCAGCCTACCCCGAGGACGCAGTGGCGTCTAATCACGAGGTCCGCGTACGGGCTGGCAATCGACCTACTGGACGAGCGCGAACTGCACGTTGCCGTAGCGTGACCGGAGCTCGACCACGCCGGCCGTACTGCTGGGCGCCCCGAGCCGGGTTTCGAACCAGCCGTCGCCCACCGAGGGGGCCGGCATCCCGAGATCGACCCTGATCGCACGCGCACGTACGACCAGTGGCGTGTGGGCTCCGCGTCGCATCCGCACGTCGACATCACCCTTGAGGCTGGCAACCCGGACGTGGCCGCGCAACAGTGCCTCGCCCTCGAACTGGATCTTGCCGTCCATCGTCGTCAGCGACACTTCGCGCGAGCGCACGCGGCGACCCGCGATCCGGCCACGGTTCGCCGAGGCCACCAGCTTGTCGCCGGTGATCGAATCGAGATCGAGATCCGAGGACAGCGTCTGCGAGTCGACCGAGCCGAACACGGTGACCAGCTTGGTGGCGCCACTGAGGCTGTGGGTCGAGAGCTCGCCGGCCACGTTGGTGACCCGGATCGGGCCCGATGCCGTCTCGAGATCGCCGCCGCCGTCCATGTTCGACACCACGAGCATGCCCGAGGCGGAGGTCGCCGCGATCCGTGCGGCACGCGGGGCGCGAACCTTGAGATCGATCCGCACGGCGCGGCGCGAGAGCGGACGATTCTCGGGATCGCGGTCGGCGGTGGTCGTGATCTTGACCGTGCCGTCGGGGTTCGGGATCAGCGAGATCCGCAAGCGGTCGAGCGCCTCGTCGTCGGGGGCGGTCTTCTTGGTCTCGATCTGGATCGCGTTGCCGTCGTAGCCCTCGACCACGACGTCGCCGAGCGCGTTGTCGATCGTGATCTGGCCGATCGGGTGCCCGGCGGGCTGGACCTCGAGGCGCGCGCGCTCGATGACGTTCGCCCCCGACCGCGCCGGTGGCTGCTTGGTGCCGGACACGTGGGGTTCTGCGGCCGCGACGCCCTGGAGAGCAGCGACCGCGAGCCCGGCGAGTGCGATCCGGCGGATCATGGAGAGGCCTCCGCGAGCACGACCTCGTCGCGGATCACCGCGCCCTGCAGGTAGTCGACGAGTGCGCGACTCGCGAGGTCGCGCGGCTTGCCCTCGGCGGCGTTCGCGATCGCGCCGCGCAGGTCCGCGACCCGATCGTCGAACACGGTCCGCTCGCGATCGGTCCACTCGTGGCGGATCGGCTTGGCCTCGGCGAGTAGCTCCTCGATCGCGGCGTCGTACGCCGACGCCGAGCGTGCGGTGTCTCGCGCGATGTCCTCGGTGACGTCGTCGGCATCGGGGACCGCCTGCGCCGGTGGACGCATCGCGGTGTCGGGATGGATCTCGGGGCTCGGCGTGTCGATCAGCGAATGGGTGGTGCCCGTGCTCGCGACCTGCTCGGTGGCGTGGGTGCCGGTCTTCCACACCACCAGCGCGATCGTGGTGGCCGCCGCGAGCCCGCCGATCAGCGCGTGACGCGGAGCGACCCGGCCGATCCACTGGCGCCATCGGGTGAGTGCGCGCCGCCATGCCGGGCGCTGCGCTTGTTCGACCTCGACCTCGGCGAGTCGAGTTTGCACGCCTTCCCACAGCGACGACGGTGGATCGAGCGTGGGCAACGCGCGCAGACCGTCGCGTAGCGTCGCTTCGTCGGACGCGATCGCGCGACACGTCTCGCACGTGCGCAGGTGGCCGCGGACCACGGTGCCGTCGTCGCCGTCGAGCTCGCCCTCGAGGTACGCGGTCAGCTGGGTGCGTACGCGGTCACAATCCACCACGCGACCTCCCGGTGAAACGTTCTGCGATTCCCTCACCCAATAGCTCGCGCATCTTCGCACGGGCCTTGTGCAGCTGCGACTTGCACGTGCCGACGCGGCACTGGAGGATCGCGGAGCACTCCTCGTGCGACAGCCCCTCGACGTCGTGGAGCACGAGGATCGCGCGATAGCCCGGCGGCAACTGGCCGAGGGCCGTCTCGATCCGTGTCGCGAGGGCCGAGTCGCGCTCGACCTCGGGCGGCGCCGGCACCTCGGTGAGCCCGTCGTCGCCGACTTCGCGGCGGCGGCCGCGCTTCGCGAGGTGCGAGAGCGACGCGTTGACGGTGAGGCGATAGATCCAGGTCGACAGGGCCGACTCGCCGCGGAAGTTCGCGAGCCCGCGGAACACGCGGACGAACACCTCCTGGGCGACCTCCTCGGCATCGGACGCGCCGACGATGCGGTGCGCCATGCCGAACACGCGGCGCTTGTACTGGTGGTACAGGCGCTCCATCGCGCGCGCTTCGCCACGGCGACAGGCGGCGATCAGCTGGGCGTCGTCGGTTAGGGCGGCCGCCACGCGGGGGCGGGGATCGGCCAAGATCGGGGTGGAAGCGGAGGCTGTTTCGAGGTCCGTCACGGGATCCGGGGGGCTGGTCGGATCCTTGGGACCCTGCCCCTCCGGTTTCCGTTGCCCACGGCCTTTGCGCAACACGTCGTCGGGCACCCTAGCACTCCCAACGGCGGATCTCTGCACAGCTTTCGGGTGAGCCGGCGCACGTTGGATGGCAGGTGGGCTATGATGTCGGCCGTGCACGCGCCTCTGGTGGTAGGCCTCGGCCGGATCGGCGTGGCGATCTCCGGGCTTGGACCCAACCTCCCGGCGCCCGACGCCCCCGCAGCCGAGCTGGCCACGCTGTCGACCGCCCCCGGTCCGGGCGTCGCGGTGGCACTCCGGGCGGCCCAGCGGCTCGGTTGTCGTGCCCGGGCCGCCGGGTTTCATGGCGCCGATCTCCTGGGACACCTCGCGCGCTCCGCGCTGCGGGATGCCGGGATCGAGGCCGAGCTGTTGCGTGCGGTCGGATCGTCGGCCAGCGAGATCGTGATCGTCGCGGGCGACGGCACGGTGCGGGCGCACTACCCCGGCGAACGTGGCGAGCCCGTGGAGCTCGACCCCGAGCAGATCCTCGCCGAGGCCAACGCCCTCCTGATCGATGGCACGGAGCCGGCCCAGCAGCTGCGCGTCGCGGAGCAGGCGCGCGAGCGAGCGCTGCCGGTGATCTTCGATGTCAGCGAGCTGCGCGACGGCACGAGCGATCTGATCGCGAGCTGCGACATTCTTCTGGCGAGCGAACGCGAGGCCTCGGAGCTCGCGCCGCGCGGCGAGCTCGCCGACGCGTTGACCGAGTTATTGCGACTCGGACCGCGCGCCGTCGTGATCACGCTCGGCAACGAGGGCGCGATCGGGCGTCACGGCGATCAGCTCGTGGAGTGCCCCGCGTTTCCGAGCGACGTGCTCGACGCGCACGGCGCTGGCTCCGTGTTTCACGGTGCGTTCGCCGCCGCGCTGCTCAGCGAGTTGCCGTTCGCGAAGTGCATGGAGCTCGCGTCGGCCGCCGCGTCGCTGTCGCTACGCGAGCTCGGGCCATGGAACGCGATGCCCAATCGCGACGACGTGCTCGCGCTCGTGCGGACGCGCCGCACGCGTAGCGATCGATCTCGCAGCGACGAGGGCATGATTCCCGACGCCTCGACCCAGGAGGCGCTCGCCGAGATCGCGCGGATCACCGCCCCGCTCGAGGTCGCGCCGCAACCCGTGGGACGACCACCCTGCGAGGTGTGCGACGGGGCGATCGAGTAACGAGCGAGGGTTCGCACCGCCTTGCGGTTCGGTGATCCGCGCGCGAAGCTGCCGCCATGGCGTGCAAGCACCTGAGCGCGATCGCCGCGGGTTGCGACACCGCGTTCACGGTCGACGCGTCGCGCGTGACGTTCGGTGCGGGCGCGCTGCGCGAGGTCGGCGATCGGGCGAACGCGCTCGGCCTACGCCGCGTGGTGGTCGTGACCGACGCGCGACTTCGCGCGTTGCCGTGGTTCGCCGAGCTGGCCGAGTCGCTCGCGAATGCGGGCGTCGACGCCGCGGTGTTCGACGAGGTCTCGATCGAGCCGACGGATGCGTCGTTCGAGGCGGCGGCACGGTTCGCGCGCGACGCGAAACCGGATGGCTACATCTCACTTGGCGGCGGCTCGGTGATCGACACCGCGAAGGCGGCCAACCTGTACGCCACGCATCCCGCGCCCCTGGCGACCTACGTCAACGCACCGGTGGGGGACGGGAGACCCGTGCCGGAAAGCCTCGCGCCGCACCTGGCGTGCCCGACGACGTCCGGGACGGGCAGCGAGGTCACCGGCATCGCGATCTTCGACTGGTTGTCGCTGCACGCGAAGACGGGCATCGCGTCGCCGCACCTGCGCCCGACCGAAGCGATCGTCGATCCGCGGGTGACGCGGACGTTGCCTTCCGAGGTGGTGGCGGCGAGCGGGCTCGACGTGCTGTGCCACGCGCTCGAGTCGTACACGGCGCGTCCGTTCGATTCGCGCGCGGCGCCGGCGCCGGCGACGGCGCGTCCGGCGAGCCAGGGTCGGAACCCGTGGAGCGACCTCGGCTGCCGCGAGGCGATCGGGATCGTGGGCAGGTACCTGGCGCGCGCGGTGGCCGATGCCGACGATCACGAGGCGCGCGAGCGGATGATGTGGGCGGCGACCCTGGCGGGCATCGCGTTCGGCAACTCCGGCGTGCACGTGCCACACGCGATGGCGTACGCGGTGGCGGGTCGCGTGCGCGAATACGATCCGCCCGGCTATCCCGGTGGCCCACTCGTGCCGCACGGGATGGCGGTGGCGGTCGGCGCACCGTCGGCGTTCTTCACGCTGGCGCGGTTCTGCCCGGAGCGCCACCTCGAAGCAGCGCGGTTCCTCGGCGGGGACACCGCGAACATCGCACCGGACGACGGCGGGGCGATCCTGGCCAACAGCGTGATCGCCCTGTCGCGCGCCGTCGGGATCCCGAACGGGATCGGCGGTGTCGGCTATACCGAGGCGGATCTCGACGCGCTGGTCGAGAGCACGTTGCCGCAACAGCGCCTGCTCGCGAACGCGCCGTGCGAGGTGGATGCCGAGGCGCTGCACGCGCTGTTCGCCGGCGCTCTGCGATACTGGTGACGCGCATGCCGGCCGAACGCCCGACGATCGGGAGCTACCCGTATCGCACCGCGATCACGACGCGGTGGATGGACAACGACATCTACGGGCACGTCAACAACGTCGCCTACTACAGCTTCTTCGACACCGCGGCGAACAAGTTCCTGATCGAGGTCGGCGGTCTCGACATCGCCAACGGATCGGTGATCGGGCTGGTCGTCGAGTCGAAGTGTGCCTACCACGCGCCGCTCGCGTATCCGCAGGACCTGCGTGCCGGCGTGCGCGTCGATCACCTCGGCCGCCGTGCGGTGACCTACGGCATCGCGATCTTCGCTGCCGACGAGCCACTCGCCTCGGCGCACGGTCACTTCGTGCACGTGTTCGTCGATCGTGCGACCCGCGTGGCGACGGCGATCCCCGATGCGCTGCGCCTCGCGCTCGCGTCGATCGCGGTCCCCGAGACGGCCGGCTAGCGAGCGCATCCCAATCGTACGTCGCGACGATCCGATCGCCGCGCGCGTGTCCGGATACCGGACAACGCGTTCGCAGTGGGCATCGTATTCAGATCTCGAGTTTGTGAACCCGCGCACGTGACAGTTGTCGTCGGGACAGTCGCCCGGTGTGTCGCCGATCTGGCTCGGTCTCGTTGTCAGACCGGCGTTATAGAGATCATTAATGAGGAGCGAACAGCTGGAGATCGAGCTACTCGGCGAGCAGATCGCGATGCACGCCGCCCACCTCGATGCGGCGACCCATCGCCTGCTCACCGACCTTCGGGAGTTCGACCAGGCCGGCGGCTGGTATCGCGCTGGCGCGATGTCGTGCGCGAACTGGCTCAGTTGGCGGGTCGGCTGGGATGGCCGCACCGCGCGCGAGCATGTCCGGGTGGCGAACCGCCTGGGCGAGCTACCGCTGATTGACGATGCGCTCCGGCGCGGCGAGATGTCGTACTCCAAGGTGCGCGCGATGACCCGGGTCGCGACCTCGGCCAACGAGGCGTGTCTACTCGAACAGGCTCGCTACGCGACCGGCGCCCAGCTCGAGAAGATCTGCCGGCTCTACGCCTCGGTCGAGCGCCACGATGCCGACACCACACCCTGCGATGATCGCCAGCGCCGACACGTCACGAGGCGCGAGCTCGATGACGGCATGGTTCGCATCACGGCCACGCTCCATCCCGAAGAAGCCGCGCTCGTGTGGACCGCGCTGGAGCGTGTCGCGAAGGAGCGATGTCGTGCGAGCGGTTCCGCGGAGCGTGCGCCCTCCACCGATCCGCCGACCGGGTCGCAGCGCGAGGCTGTGCCCACCAAGCCCACAGAACCCGCGACTTCGGTCGGCACGCAGGCGACGGGACAGAAAGCCCGCCTCACGCCAGACCCCGGACACGGAACGACGGTTCCGGCTTCTGGCAGCCGAGGTTCCGCAGAACCGGCGGCGTCGCGTGATCTCGCAGGTCGCACGATGGCACCAGATCGCCGGGTGGACGCGGTCCGCGCACCGGTGAGCCGCTTCGATCGCGCGAATGCCATGGTCGTGATGGCCCAGGAGATCTTGCGTGGCTCGTCCACGCAGCGCTCGCCGATCGATCTGATCGTCACCGTTCAGGCCGAGGCCCTGCACGCCGAGGGCAAGGGCCGTGGGGACCGCTCGTCCGCATCGGCCAGCGGCGCCGCGATCGACGGCGCGAGCGGCGGCGGTGCAGTCGACGTCGGCGTGCTCGGCGACGGCGAGTGCATCTCCACGACGGCGGTACGCCGGCTCGCATGCGATTGCGGCATCACCGACGTGGTCGAGGACGCGAACGGCACGCCGCTCTCGATCGGCCGCAAGCGGCGCACCATCCCCGGTGCCATGAAGCGCGCCCTGCTCCGCCGCGATCGAACGTGTCGGTTTCCGGGCTGCCACACGCGCGTGTTTCTCGAGGGACATCACGTCCACCACTGGGCCGACGGCGGCAACACGGAGCTCGCGAACCTGGCATCGCTCTGTAGCTGGCACCACCGTCACGTCCACGAGTACGGATTCGAGATCGCGATCGGAGACGGCGGCGAGCTGCGATTCACCGATCCGCGTGGCCGCGAGGTGAACCACGTGCCGGTAGCCCATGTCGGGCCGCGGCTGGGCTGGCCGACGATCCTCGCGGGCAACGCCGAGCTCGAGATCACGGCGGAAACACCCGCGTGCGGCTCGACGGGAGATCCCGTCGATTACGCGGCCTGCATCGATGCACTCGTGCGCACCGGCTGGTGAGGTGTCACCGTCGCGGCAACGCGACGTCCAGTTGTCGAGCGACTTCTGTGATCGGCGGATCGCGAACCAGCACCACTTCAAGCCTGGTCTGCTCTGCCATCCGACTTGCCGCGAACGGATGGCGGCTAGCGGCGCTTCTTCGGTAGCCCGACGTCGCTGCCCTCGAGCCGGAAGTGTGCCTCGGCGGCGGCCATCTGCTCGGCCTTCTGCTTCGACGGCCCGATCGCCCTTCCCCACTCGTCGTCCCCGATCATCACGGCGACCTCGAACTGCTTGGCGTGATCGGGGCCGAGCTCCTGGACCACGCGGTACTTCGGCGACGCCTTGAGTCGGGCCTGCGCGGTCTCCTGGAGTCGGGTCTTGAAGTCGTAGAAGTACTTGAGCTCGGCGGCGTTGATGCGGTCCACGAGCAGCCGCTCGACGAGCGCCGTCGCGGCCGGGAACCCACCGTCGAGGTAGACGGCGCCGACCACGGCCTCGAAGGCGTCGGCGATGATCTTGGGCTTGGTGCGGCCGCCGGACTTGTCCTCGCCGCGACCGAGGTAGAGCCAGCGTCCGAGATCGAGCCGGGTGGCGACCTCGGAGAGCCCGACCTCGCTGACGACCTGCGACCGCGTGATGCTGAGGTTTCCCTGGTTGCCGTCGGGGAACCGCTGCATCAGTCGATGCCCGACGACCAGCCCGAGCACGGCATCGCCGAGGAACTCGAGGCGCTCGTAGTTGCGGGGGCGCGGCTCGGGCTGCTCGTTGCACCAGGTCGCGTGGCGGAGCGCCTCCTCGAGCAGCTCGCGATCGCGAAATGAATAACCCAGCACTTCCTCGAGCTTGTCGAGGGGCGCTCGCGCGGCGTGAGGACCGGTGTCGGCCACGACCCATGGTACCCTCGTTCGGTGGAAGCGCTGCGCGAGCGTTTCGGCAAGTACCACGTGCTCGGGAAGATCGCGCAGGGGGGAATGGCCGAGGTCTACAAGGTCAAGACCATCGGGATCGCGGGGTTCGAGAAGGTCCAGGCCCTCAAGCGGATCCTCCCCAACTCGGCGCGCGACGGCCGGTTCATAAGGTCGTTCATCGACGAGGCGCGGATCGCGGTCGAGCTCACCCACCGCAACATCGTCCAGGTCTTCGATTTCGGGAAAGCGGACGGCGAGCTGTTCCTGGCGATGGAGCTGATCGAGGGCAAGGACCTCCGCACGGCGCAACAGCAGGCCGTGGCGCGCGACGCGCTGCCCCCGATCCCGGTGGCGGCGTACATCGTGTCGGAGGTCGCGCAGGGCCTCGACTACGCGCACCGCAAGACCGACGGCTATGGCGGCTCGCTCGGCATCGTGCACTGCGACGTGTCCCCGTCGAACGTGATGCTGTCGAGCGATGGCTACGTCAAGATCCTCGACTTCGGGATCGCACGCGCGACGTTCGCATCGGCGCTCGAGCGGCGGCGCCTGCGCGGCAAGCCGCGCTACATGGCGCCCGAGCAGACGCTCGGCGATCCTCCGACCGCGGCGGCCGACGTGTTCGCCCTCGGCATCATCGCGTGGGAGCTGTTCACCGGGTTGCCGCTGTATCGCGGGAAAGATCTCAAGTCGATCCTCGAGGCGGTGCGGCGCACGGTTCCGCCGCGCATCGATCGGCTCAATCCGCAGGTTCCCGCCGAGATCGTCGATGCCGTCGCCACCGCCCTGTCGCGCGAACCCGACGCGCGCGGTACCGCCGCCGACCTGGCCGCGGCGTGCGCCCGCACCGCGATGGCGGCAGGCGCACCTCGGGTCGCGAGCTGGCTGGCGGATGTGGAACGTCGGCCGAGCACCCCCGAGGCACCGTGGCCTCCCGACGCCACGAGCGCCAGCGTCGAGCCCGACGAGCCGCCGCCGCGACCGTCTCGCACGGCCTCGCTCGCCAACATCCCGCCGCAGAACGCCGAGCTCGGCGAGGGCACGCCGGGGTTCGTGTCGTCGGGGCCGATGCCGCGTCGCGATCGGGACGCGGCGGTGGCGCCGGTCGGATCGACCGATGACAGCACCGAGCCGATTGACATGCCGCTCGGGCCGCCGCAACGCCCGACGGTGACGCGCATCGAGCCCACGATGAGCGTGACCGGCATGAGCAAGCTGGTCGACAGCCCGTGGGTGCACGACAACGCGACGATGTCGGGGATGGCGCCGCTGGTCGACGGGGGCAATCGCGATCTCGATCCGTTGATCCCACCACCCCCACCGGCGAGCGGTGCCCCGGGCGCTTCCGGTCCGACCGAGCCCACCCTGCGACCGTCGTTCGAGTCGCTGTCGTTCCTCGCGCATCCCGCGACGGCGGTCGGGTCCGAACCGGAGCTGGCCGACGCCGCCGCGCTCGAGCCGGTCGACGATGCGTTGGTCGACGACGAAGCCGCCGCGCCCGCAGGGTTCGAGGAAGCGATCGATGACGATCTGCCGGCGCTCACCACCGGCATCGCGGTCGAGCGCCGCCGCACCGTGATCGTCTCCGGCATGCTGGCCGGCGCGTCGCCCGACGAGCTCCGTCCGCTCACCCACACCCTCGGCGAGCTCGCCTACCAGCGTGGCGGCGTGGTGACCCATCTCGACGACGACGCGCTGATCGTGGTGTTCGGGCTCGAGGTCGCGGGCGAGGACGACGTCGCGATCGCGATGGGCTGGGCGCTCGATGCCGGTGCGATCGTGCGCGATGCGGGCCCCGAGCACGGCGCCGCCGGCATCGCCCTCCGGGTCGGCGCGCGCGCCGGGGTCACGGTCGCGGTGCATCGGCCGACCGCGGCACGCGACACCGCCGACGGCGCCGCGATCCCGCAGGACGCGATCGATCAGGCGCGCGCACTCGCCCGCGAAGCGGTTCCCGATCGGCCGCTGTTCGTCGGTGGCGCAGGCCGGATGACCAGCAGCCTGTACGCACTCCGCGAGGTCGACCTCGGCGGCGGCGTCGCGACCGAGGTCGTCGGACCGCGCGGCTTTTTGGAGCGCGACGTCGCTCCGCGCACCGAGCAGGGACGGTTCATCGGCCGCACCGTCGCGCTCGCCGAGCTCGACATGTGGTTCTCGCGGGCGGTCGCGGCGGGACGCCGGATCGGCGTGATGATCCAGGGCGCCGCGGGCGTCGGCAAGAGCCGGTTAGTCGCGGAGGTGATCGCGCGCCGCACGGCGCCGTCGGCGACGCCGGTCAGGGTCGTGACGGCCGCGAGCTCGCCGGCGAATCGACTCGCGCCGTTCTCGGTGGTGATCGATCTCTACCAGTCCGCACTCGGTCTCGCTCCGGCACGCGGCCGCGCGGCCCGTCGTCTGGTCACCGATCGGTTGCTCCACTTGCTCGCGCGCGCCGGCGTCGCGAACGAGCTGGGGCGCGCGGTGGCGACCGATCTCGATCACGCGATGGAGCTGCGCGATGGGGTCAGCCTCGGGGCACCGGAGGTCGCGGATCTGCGGCCGCGGATCTCGGCCGGCCTCGCCACGTTCCGGCGCGCGATGGCGGATAGCGAGCGGCCGCTGCTCACCATCATCGAAGATCTCCACTACGCCGACTCGGCGAGCCTCGGCGTGCTGCGCCACGCGCTCGCCATGCCCGCGCCGGGTGCGGAGCTCATGGTGCTGACGTCGCGGCCAGAGACCACGACGCTCCCGGCGGTCGATGCCACGCTCGAGCTCGGCGATCTGGTGGGTGGCGAGCTCCGCGCGCTGATCACCGATCGACTCGGCGATCAGGCGACGCCGTTCAACGTCGCGGCGGTGCTGGCCCGCGGCGGCGGCAATCCGTTGTTCGTCGAGGAGCTCGCCCGCGCCGTGCGCGAAGCCGGGCCCGATGGCGACGATATCCCCGCATCGGCACGCGATGTCGTGGTCGCGCGCGTCGAGCGGCTGAGTCCCGGCGCTCGCACCGTGCTCCGGTTCGCGGCGGTGCTCGGGCCGTGGGCGCGGATCCGACTCCTCGAGGAGCTGGTGGCACAGGATGCCGAGCTGGCGCGCCACTCCCCCGCGCCGTCGGCCGGCGAGCTCGCGCCCCGCGAACGCGAGCTCGAGGAGCTGATCCGCGCCGGGTTGATCGTGCGCTCGCCGTCGTCCGACGACACCATCCAGTTCGCACGCAGCCTGATCCGCGACGTGGTCTACGACTCGCTCTCGGAGCTGGCGCGACGCGATGCCCACGCGCGGGTCGGCCGGCTGCTGGCGTCGCGATTCTTTGCCGGGCGCGCCGAGCCGCCGGCCACGATCGCGGAGCACCTCGAGCTCGGCGGCGAGATCGCGGGCGCGGCGGCGTTCTGGTTGCGCGCCGGTCGCCTCGCCCTCACCGCATCGGACGCCGACGCCGCGGTCGCGTGCTTCTCGCGTACGTTGCGGCTCGATCGCAGCCTGAGCGACAACGATCCGACGCCACCGACCCCGACCTCCCTCGCGCGTCGTCGCGAAGCCCTCGCCGGCCGCGAGGAGGCGCACCGCCTCCAGGGCAACCTGGCCTCCGATCCGGACGACCTCGACGACCTGCAGCGGCTCTGCGAAGGCGATCCGGCACGGCTCGCCGATGTCGCGATCCGCCGCGCGCAGCGCATGCTCCGGCTCGGCGACTACGCGAACGCGACCGTGGCCACGGTGGTCGCCGAGGATCACGCGACCGCCGCGCGTCACGGCCGGCTGCACGGCGAAGCGCTGCGCGTGCGCGCGGAGATCCTCGAGCGGCTCGGACGGTTCGACGAGGCACTCGAGCTGATGGGGGTCGCGCGCGACCTGTTCCACCACGAGCGCGCGCTCCACGACGAGATGGCCGCGATGATCGGGTGCGGCCGGATCCACCTGCTTCGCGCACACTACGAGGCCGCCCGCGATGCCTACCGTCCGGTCGTGGCGCGCATCGAGCGCACCGGCGACCCGTGGCTCGAGCGCATCGTCACCAACCACGTCGCGGTGATCGAGATGTGCCTCGGCAACTTCGCGACCGCGATGGCATCGGCCCGGCGCTCGCTCGAGCTGTGCCGGCGCTACGGAGATCGCGGACGCGAAGGCGACGGGCTCAGCGTCACCGGCATCATCCTGCTCGAGGTCGGACTCTACGATCAGGCGGCCGATGCGTTCACCGAGGCGCTCGACATCCTGTCGCACACCGCCAGCCGGTGGAGTCGCGCCGACTGCATGATCTACGCGGGCGTGTGCGAGCAACGTCGCGACCGCCCGGCGGGATTGTTGATGCTCGACGAGGCACTCGGCGAGGCGCGCCGACTCGGTGCGCGCTACCTCGAGGCCAACGCGTTGGTCGCACGCGCGGGCGTGGACCTCGCACGCGGTGACCTCGGCGCCGCGGTCGCCGACGCCGCGGAGGGCACCCGCGTGGCGCACGCCGCGACGCTGGTCGGCTACGAGATCCAGGGACTCGCCCGTCACGCGCTCGCGCTATCGCGTGGAGGCGGTCGCCCCGAGGACGCCGCGGCGCTCGCCCGCCAGGCACTGCAGGCCCTCGATGCGCAGGTCTACATCGAGGGCTCCGAAGAAGAAGTCCGGGTCGCCTGCGCGGAGGTCCTGGAGGCCGCCGGGGACGAGGTCACGGCGATCGCGGTCCGCGAGCGGGCGCGCGCCGCGGCCGTGCGCAAGCTCGAGGCGCTCGAGGATCCGCTGTGGCGCGAGGCCTACGCGGCGATCGCGTACGTCTCGGACCTACTTCGCCAGGGCTAACTACGCGAGCCAGCCACCGGCGAGCACGCGATCGCCGTCGTAGATCACGGCGGCCTGGCCGGGGGCGGCCACGGTCGGCGTGGCGAGTCGCACGGTGGCGCGATCGCCCTCGATCGTGACCTCGGCGGCGATCGGAGTGGCGCGGTGACGAACCTGCACCGCCGCCGATAGCGCGACACGCGGTGGTGCGAGCCAACGAAGATCGCGGATCGCGAGCTCGCGCCGCTCGGCGGCCTCGCGCGGCCCGACCCGAACCTCGGCGCGCGCGGGATCGATCGCGGTGACGTAGCGCTTGTCGCGACCGGCGCCCGTCGCCGGGGGCGCGAGGTTGCCGAGCCCGCGGCGCTGGCCGACCGTGAACTGGTGAACGCCGTCGTGCCGACCGACGATCGAGCCCCGCTCGTCGACGATCGTCCCGGCCGTGGGAAGCGCCCGGCCGCGACGCAGCGCCTGCGCGGACACGAAGCCGGCGTAGTCGCCATCCGGCACGAAGCAGATCTCCTGCGACTCTGCCTTCTGCGCGTTGGGCAGTCCGAGGCGCGAGGCCTCGGCGCGGACTTCATCCTTGGTCAGGCCGCCGAGCGGAAACCGGATCGATCCGAGCTCGTGCGAGGGCATCGAGAACAGGAAGTACGACTGGTCCTTGCCGGCATCGACGCCGCGGTGGAGCGCGTAGCTCTCGGCGTCGCGCACGATCCTCGCGTAGTGCCCGGTGACCAGCACGTCGGCACCGATCGCACGCGCGCGCTCGAGTAGCGGCGTGAACTTGATGTGCTGGTTGCACTTCACGCACGGGTTCGGCGTCTCCCCGGCGAGGTATGCCTCGACGAAGTCCTCGACGACGCGCGCCCCGAACTCCGCGGCGAGGTCGACGACGTAGAACGGGATCCCGAGATGGGTACACACGGCCCGGGCATCCTCGACGTCGCGCGGGCCACAGCACCGCCCGCCCGACGATGCGGCGGTGCCGCGGGCGTCGTACAGACGCATGGTCATCCCGACGACGCGATGGCCCTGCTCGACGAGCAGACCTGCAGCGGTCGCGCTGTCGACTCCTCCCGACAGCGCCGCGACGACGAGCTGGGGCGCGGCGGTGGTCATGAACAGACCTTCGCGCTCGACTCGGCCAGACGGCCTCGCTCGCCTACGGTCATGAACAGACCTTCGCGCTCGACTCGGCCAGACGGCCTCGCTCGCCTACGGTCATGAACAGACCTTCGCGCTCGACTCGGCCAGACGGCCTCGCTCGCCTACGGTCATCACGGCCGACTGTCTAGCACATCGCCGGGGCGGATCGACTAGCATGCCGGGATGTCCACGCGTTGCGAGGTCCAGGCGGTCGCCCTCGACGACGCCGGCGCGGGCGTGGGCCCCGAACGAGACGCCGAGGTCCCGCGCGACGTCCACGTGCCCGATCTACTCCCCGGCGAGCGCGCCGAGATCGAGATCGATCACGCGAGCCCTCACCGCCCGGAGGCCTGGGGCCACGTCGTGCGACGACTCGGCGAACGCTCGCCAGATCGGGTCGCGCCACCGTGTCCCGCGTTCGGCCGTTGCGGCGGTTGCACCTGGCAGCACCTCGCCTACCCCGCGCAGCTCGCCGCCAAGCGCCGCCGCGTGGTCGAGGCGCTGTCGGTCGTCCCGGCGCTCGTCGATGGCAGCGTGACGGTGTCCGAGGTCCGACCATCTCCGACGATCGAGGGCTATCGCAACAAGGGCAAGTACGTCGTGGGGCGCGACGACACCCGGATCGTCCTCGGTGCCTACGCGCCGCGCACGCATCGCGTGGTCGACACGCTCGGCTGCCGCGTGGTCGCGCCGATCATCGACGAGGTCGCGACCTGGACGCGCGGCGCGGTCGAGGCCGCCGAGCTGGTGTCCTACGACGAGCAGACCCGCACCGGCGAGCTGCGCTACGCGATCGTGCGGGAAGCCGACGGCGACGTGCTGGTCGCGCTGGTCGTCGCGTCGCGCACGCCCCGGCGCAAGCTCGAGCAGGTCGCGACCGCACTATCGAAACATCCGGCGCTCCGCGGCCTGGTCGTGATCGAGAACGACCGCCGCGACGGCGCGATCATCCCGTCGGGCTTCACCGCGCAAGTCCTGGTCGGTCACGGTTACCTCGTCGAGGAGGTCGCCGGTGCCCGCCTCGAGGTTGGTGCCGGCGAGTTCCTCCAGGTCAACCGCGCGCAGGCACGTGCGATGTACGAGCGCGTCGCCGAGCTCGCGGAGGTCACCGAGGGGAGCTCGGCCGTCGATCTCTACGCGGGGCTCGGCGGCATCGGGCTTCACCTCGCGCGCGCCGGTGCCGCGGTGGTCGCCGTCGAGATCGATCGCGACGCGGTGGCCGCGCTACGCCGGGCGGCCCGGGATTCCGGCCTGCCACTGACAGCGATCGCGGGCGACGCCGGCGATGTTCGCGGCCAGCTCACCACGCACCCCGACGTGGTCGTGGTCAATCCGCCGCGCAAGGGCCTGTCCGACCGGGCGCGCGCGCTGCTCGCGGAGTGGGCGCCGCCGACGATCCTCTACGTCAGTTGCGGTCCGGACTCGCTGGCGCGCGATCTGATCGCCCTCGAGAAGCGCGGCTACACGCCCGACGCGATCGAACCGTTCGATCTGATGC
The DNA here is from genome assembly GCA_963772655.1 of uncultured delta proteobacterium. Classification (GTDB taxonomy): domain Bacteria; phylum Myxococcota_A; class Polyangia; order Haliangiales; family Haliangiaceae; genus JABFXX01. The sequence goes on along the minus strand of CAVYYE010000002.1, from coordinate 778,333 downwards.
CGGGCACGCCGCAGGTCGAGACCGTCGTGCGGCTCCGGCGCGGTCGCCGCTAGTCGCCCCGCGGCACGTCTCGGCTGCAGGATCTCCGATCCGGGGTGCTCTCCGCCAAGAATGTCCGTCGCGACGGTTACCGCGGCACGAGATCGTCGCCGAGCGGCACGGTCACCGTCGAGCCCTCGATCGGTCGCACGGTCCGCGTGAGCGTACGCCGATCGGCCTCGAGCCCGATGTCGATCCGGAGCTCGCCGACCTCGTCCGAGAGCAGCGTGTCGAACTTGCAGTCCCCGATCGCCTGCCCCGGCAACGCGGCCTTGTGGAACGTCCCCATCGACTCGCCTCGCGACGTCAGCTCGGCCTCGACCGAGCGCACGCCGGGTGCGGCCGCGCCGAAGTCGAGGACGATCGTCGCGTGGGTGCGATCCTCCTTGCGGTAGGCGTCGTAGGCGATGAGTCCCACCACGCACAGGAACAACACCGGTGCGATCCGTCGGCGGAACAGCTCGTAGCCCGTCACTGTCGGCGTTCTAGCACGTCCGGAGCCAGACGCCGCAGCGCCTGGTGTACGGTCTGCCGATGGAGGAGAAGCTGCGAGAGCTCGTCGCGGTCCCGGGCTTTCGCGCCGGGGCCATCCTCGTCGGATCGCTGATCGCGGCCGTGATCGTCGAACAGATCCTCCGGCGCACGCTGGTGGCGATCGCCCGTCGAACCAAGTCCCAGCTCGACGACGTGATCGTCGCCGCGCTCCGGCGCCCGATCTTCCTCTCGGTCGTGATGATCGGTTCCGCGTGGTCGGTCGCCGAGCTCGAGGCCTCGCCCGTACTCGTCCGTGTCACGCGCTCGGCACTCGCCACGATGGCCGTGATCATCTGGTCGGGCGCCACGTTCCGGATCGGGGTGGCGATCCTCGAGGCGCTCAGCCAGCGGGCCAAGGACACCGCGATCGTGCAGCAGCGCACGATCCCGGTGTTCGACATGATGCTGAAGGTGGTCGTGGTCGGCGCCGCGATCTACTTCACGTTCCTGGCGTGGGACATCGACCTCACGGCATGGCTCGCGTCGGCGGGGATCATCGGGATCGCGGTCGGCTTCGCGGCCAAGGACACGCTGGCCAACCTGTTCTCCGGCATCTTCATCGTGGCCGATGCGCCGTACAAGGTCGGTGACTTCATCGTCCTCGACGGTGGCCTGCGCGGAAAGGTGATCAAGATCGGCATCCGCTCGACCCGCGTGCTGACCCGCGACGACATCGAGGTCACGGTGCCCAACGCCGTGATCGCCGCGTCGAAGATCGTCAACGAGACCGGCGGGCCCGACACCAAGCAACGCATCACCGTCAACGTCGAGGCCGCCTACGGCAGCGACATCGACAAGGTCCGGGAGGCGATGCTCACCTGTCCGACCGGAATCCCCCAGATCTCCGAGCATCCGCCTCCCGAGGTCCGGTTCATGGAGTTCGGCGGTTCGGGGCTGCGCCACGAGCTGCGGGTCTGGATCCCCGACCCGGCGACCCGTGGAACGGTGATCGATCAGCTCCACTGCCGGATCTACAAGGCGTTCGCCAAGTACGGGATCGAGATTCCGTACTCCAAGCACGACGTCTACATCAAGGAGATGCCGAAGCCGAAGACCCCGGAGTCGTCGAAGCCCGCCGCGGCCACGCCACCAGCGCCGCCAGCGCCGCCGGCGCCACCGTCCTGAGCCTGACGGCCGCTCGGGGACGATTCTTTGCCCCGACGGCCAGGCTGCCGTGTACTGGAGGGGTGACGCGGCTCCCCATCCTCGTGCTCGCGATCGTCGCGGCGTGCGCACCGAGCGCGCATCCGCACCGGTTCGCGTCGCCGATGCTGGGGATGGCGTCGGTGCCCCCGGAGGACCTCCCCGCTCGGCAGCCCACCGGTGACCCGAACGCCGCCGCGGCGGCCGCGGCCGTGGCCGAGACCCCGATGGCGATCCATCGCGACGAGCTCCCGGCACCCCACCGTGCACGCGATCGCGCGGAGGTCGCCGTGGCGCTCGTCGGCCCGTACGACCTGCGCAAGCTCGTCGGTCGCCGCGACCGCCGCCCGTCAGCCGAGGTCGCATTCGGCTGGGCGCGCGCGCTTCACCTCCTGCCCGGCTTCGAAGGCCTCAACGGTACCGCGCTCCTCGCGTGGGCCGAGCAAACGCACCGCCTCCACACGCCGGATGCCTCGTCGATCCAGATCGGCGACCTGCTCGTGTTCGGCCGCGTCGAGGGCAAGCCGCACGACCTCGTCGCGATCGTCACCGGGCGTCTGGATCGCGGTGTGTTCGAGATCGTGTACGTCGGGGGCGGCGTGATCCGGCGCGGCTTCGTCGATCCGTCCCGGCCACGCGTCCATCGCGACAACACCGGCGCGGTCGTCAATACGTTCCTGCGGCACGGGAAGCGCCAGCCGCCCAAGGGAACGAAGTACCTGACCGGCGAGCTACTCGAGTCGGTGGTGCGTGCCGGCACGGTCGTCGAGACGAGCAGCGTGAGCGATCGTCGAGACTGAGCGCCCGACGGTTCCACCTCCGGTGCGCGGGGCGGGATTCGAACCCGCACGCCCTTACGGGCAGGGGTTTTTAAGACCCCATCGGCTACCGTTACGACACCCGCGCGACGCTCACACCCTAGCACGCGCGTCGCCACGCTCGATCGTGCCCTCGATCTTGCCCTCGATCTTGCCTTCGAGCTCGCCTTCGGCGCGGGCGGCGTGGCGTGCGACGGCGGAGACCACCACGGGCCATAACGGCTCCGGAAGGTCGTGGCCCATTCCGGAGATCGGGAGCCAGGTGGCGTCGGGCATCATGCGTGACATGTCGCGTCCGGCGGACAGCGGAAACATCGGGTCGCGGCTGCCGTGGATCACGAGCGTCGGGACGGCGACCCTGGATAGCCGCGGGCGGCGATCGCCCGAGGCGAGCACGGCCGCGAAGTGGCGGAGAAAGCCGCGCGGGTTGACGCCGCGGGAGAACGCGATCGCGCCGGCCCGGCGAAGGCGCTCGCGGGCGGCGTCGCGCGGCCAGGCATCGCTGCCGATGGTCTCGAACACGCCGACCATGTGCTCGCCCGCCTGCTCCGGGGTGCGCGGCACGGGGCGGAACAACGCGCGGAGCGCTCGAGGCTCCGGCAGGTAGCGGCGCGCGCCCGGCGTCGACATCACCGAGATTAGCGACCGGACCTTGTGCGGATGCTCGATCGCGAGGTGCTGCGCGACCATGCCGCCGAGCGAGGTGCCGACGACGTGCGCGCTGCCGAAGCCGAGCTCGTCGATCAGGCCAGCGACGTCGTTGGCCATGTCCGACAGCGTGTAGGGTGCTTCGACCTTGGCGCCGAACAGGCGCCGCACGAGCGCGTTTCCGGGCCGCGGCACGGCGAGCTCGTCGAGTCGCGACGACTCGCCCGTGTCGCGGTGATCGAAGCGCACGAGTTGGAACCCGGCATCGACGAACTGCTGGCACAGGTCGTCGTCCCACATCACGCGTTGCGCGCCGATGCCCATGATCAGGACGAGCGGGCGGCCGCTGGTCCCGAAGCGATCGTAGGCGAGCTCGACGTTTCCGATCCGGGCGCGCCCGCTGACCCCGGACGGGGTCGGGCTACTTGCAGACACCATCGGCGCAGTTGAGCCCCTGCGGGCAGTCGGTGTCCTTGGTGCACTTGCGAAGCCCGGGGACCACGGTCTTGATGCACGGCGGATCGTCGCAGTCGTCGCCGGGCGGCCGCTGGACCGGCGCGCCGGCATCCTTCGGCGTGTCGGGGTGCGTGATCGGAGACGTGACCGGGCCACCGTTGCTCCCCTTGTTCGGGTTCGGATTCGCATGGACCGGGTTCGCCGAACCGACGTGCTTGATCACCGTGCCGGCGGCACCGCGCTGCAGCTTCTCGCTGTACTCGACCTTCTCCTTGTTGGGGACGATCTCGAAGATCGAGTCGCTGTAGCCACGCAGCGAGAACTGGAACTGCCGCGCGTCGTGCGAGCCCGACATCCGCAGCGTCTTGGGCGTCTTGCCCCACACCTTGTTGGTCTTGACCTCGATGATCTTCGCGCCGTGTGGCGTGGTGTCGAGCGTGACCTCGCAGTAGTCGGGTAGCGGCGGTGGCGGCGGTGGCGTCTCGACCGCGGCGTCCGGCGGCGCGGTGACGACCTGCTGCGAACCGATGTCGGAGCCGGCCGAGCCCGATCCCGTGGTCGGAGTGTCGGGGCTCCCCTTGCGGGTCGCGAAGAACACGACGGCAGCCGCGATCGCGACCACCGCGATGCCACCGAGGATGATCGGGAGCTTCGACCTGGGGCGCGGTCCGGGACCATCGTCGGCGGTGGGAACCTGCAGGTTGCCCGTCCACTGCGTGCGCTGCCGACCCTCCGTGGTCGGATGCATCGGCGCCGGCGTCGGGCTCGGCGTTCCGGTGCGGGCCTGCGTGGTGTGCTCGGGCGCGGGCACGCTGGGTATCGCGGCGACGTTGCCGGTCTCGCGACCCTTGGGCTCGACGATCGGGTCGCCCGACACGGTGCGCACGGCGTTGGCGAACTCGTCGATCGACTGGAACCGCTGGTCGCGATCCTTGGAGAGCGCCTTGTCGATCACCTGCGCGAGCGCGTGCGGTGCACCGATCCGGTCGAACACCACCGGCGGGATCTCGGGCGGGTGCTCGGTGAGATGCATGCTGAGCACGCCCATGAAGTTCTCGGCCTCGAACGGTACGCGGCCGGTCACGAGCTGGAACAGGATGCAGCCCATCGCGTAGATGTCGACGCGGTGGTCGACGTTCTCGCCGCGCGCTTGCTCGGGCGACATGTACTCGGGCGTGCCGAATAGCATGCCGGTCTTGGTCAGCTTGCGACCCTCTTCGCTGACCTCCGTGAGCTTCGCGATGCCGAAGTCGAGCAGCTTGACGAAGTCGGGATCGCCGAGGAACTCGACCAGGTAGATGTTCTCGGGCTTGAGGTCGCGGTGGACGATGCCGCGCGCGTGCGCCGCCGACAACGCGGCACAGATCTGGAGAAGATCTTCTTGGTCCGCGCGTACGGCAGCAGCTGACCGGCGAGCCGCGCCCGGGCCACCTCCTCGTGGAGGTCGTGGCCCTTGAGCAGCTCCATCGCGAAGAACACGATGCCCTCCGGCGTGCTGCCGAAGTCGCTGATGTCGATCACGTTCTCGTGGCGGATCCGGGACGCCGCCTTGGCCTCCTGGATGAAACGCTCGACGAGGTCGGGCTTGCGAGCGAACTCGTTGTGCAGGACCTTGAGCGCGACCTGCTTCTCGAGCAGCTGGTGCATCGCGAGGTACACGGCGCCCATGCCACCCTCGCCCAGCTTCTTCTCGATCTGATAGCGGCCGGCCAGCGTCTGGCCGAGCAAGGGATCCTCGGGTGGAGGCCCCTGAACGTACGAGGTCTGGTGCCCACCGGGAGCGGGAGTCGTGGACGGCACCGGGGTGGTGTTGGGCACCGAGGGCACGGTGCTCGGATCGAGCACCTCGGTCGCGCTCGCACCCGCCTTGGGATCAGTCGGCTCGGGAGTCGGCGCCGGCTGCATCATCGTCTGCGCGAGTCCCGGCCCGATCTTCGTGCGTTTGTCCTCGGACACCTGGCGCCATCATAGCAGCCCGGTCGTTCATTCGGGCGTGTCGATCCACTGCGACGCGCGAATGAATGCCGAGCAAACGTGCTGGACGAAATCGATTCGGACGCTCCGGTTGATCGGCGTCGCAGGGATCCCGCCATCCCCGGGCCCGATCGCGTCGAAGTCGTTGTCGGGGCGGATCTGCTGGCCGATCACGTATTGCAGCGCCGCGACGATCTGGGCACGAACGTCCGGATCGGGGGTGCCGTGGTCCCGACCCAAGACGTACGCGGAGATCATCGCCTCGGTGCGGGATCCGGCCGGCGTGTTGTTGGGCATCAAGAACGGCGTGAAGTTGTAAGACCCGGCAAGATCGTTCTCGTCGTGGTCGCCGGCCGACGCTTGCTGCTCGCGGAGGAACTTGCCGTAGCCGTGACAGAAGTCGCGATAGGCCGGCTTCTGGAGCGCGGGCCACACCGCCTCCGACGCGATGCACGTCCAGTGCTCCTCGCCATAGAAGAACCCACCCATGAAGAAGTCGTACCAGCCGACCAGCCAGTCGAGCGCGCGCTCGGCCGCGGCGATGTACTTCGGGTCCTTCGTGACCACGTACATCCGCGCGAGCGCCAGGGCCGCCTCGCCCGAGTAGTAGAGGTCCTGCGCCTTGTCGTCCGCTTGCTTCCGCACCGGATCGTAGCGATGCCGGAACGACCCGTCGTCGCGCTGCATCCACAGGATGAACGAGGCGAGCTTGGTGGCGGTCGGCAGGTAGCGCTTGTCGTCGGTGGCGCGCTGGTATTCGGCGAGCGCGACCACGGTGAGGGCCGTCGATCCCAGCGACGCCGTGCGCTCGTAGCGATCGAGCACGCAGTCGATCTGGGTGCCGTCGGGCAGCGTGTTGGCGCACCGTCCGTTGTTCATCAGCTCGGCGAGGTGCGCGAACGCGCGCTCGATCGGCTCGCGCAACCACTCCTGTTTCGTGATCCGGTAGAGCTGCGCCAGGAAGTACGTGGTCCCGGCGTGGCGCGGCATGCTGTAGCTCGGTCCGGCCGGGTTGGTCTGTGCGCCCGTCGAGAGGTCGTGTTCGTAGATGTAGCGGCCGTTCGGTGCGAGGTGGGCGACCAGGTAGCGACCGCCGGCGAGCGCGGCCTCGCGCAGGATCTTTCCCGAGACTCTGGGGGCCGGTGGGTTCCCGCGATACAGCGGCAGCGGCGTGGCGTCGGCGGCGCGCGCCTCGTACGGCCGCTCGACGAACGTGTCGGTGCGGAACCGGAACAGCTCGTCGGCCGGGACGCTGGTCTTGAGCCCCGCGCGCCGCCCGACCAGCGTGCGGATCTTGTCGAGATCGACGCCGATCGCGAAGTCGGCGAGCGCCTTCGACGGTTTCTTCGCGGCCAGCAGCTTGGCATCGACGAGCTCGTGCGGCAGGACGACCGTGGTGGTGCCGTCGAGGGTGATGCCGATGCCCTCGACGCCGGGGTTGATCGCGAGCATCTCCTCGATGCCGGGCACGGCGAGGCGATCGAACAGCCAGTGCTCGCCGCCGAGCGGCGCGGTGCCGGTGACGATGTCGACCTGGATGCGGGCGCGCTGGCGATCGGCGATCGCGATCCGGCGGAGTGCCGGGTTGGCGTGCAGCTTCTCGGCGAGCGCGCGCGTCGCCGTCGCGAGATCGGTCGACGGATCTGTCACCTGCAACAGCGAGTGGCCCTGCGTCCACACCGTCGCCACGACAGGGCCGTGCACCACGACGTGGATCGTGCTCGCCGTGTTCGGCGACGTCACCGGCTGATCGGGATCGGCGTCGAGCGCCGCGCGCAGCTCGCTCATGACGGCCGTGCGCGCCGCCCCGTCGAGCCGATCCGGAGGATCGATGCGATACGCCGAGTACACGATCGCCGTGACCGTGAGGAACAGCGCACTCGGCAACGTCCACACCAACCACAGCGCGAGCTTGTAGCGGCGCGTCATCTAGAGTCCGTAGGCGCGCCGTCCCGGCCGCGACATCAAGAACCGGACCTGGCAGATCGGTAACAGGCCGACGACCTCGACGAGGAGCGCCACGCTGACCAGTGCGAACGTCGAGGCGGCCTTGCCGAACGCGCCGTAGACCCCGGCGAGGAACGCGGCCGACGCGAGGATCCGCGCGATCATCACGATCGTCGACAGCAGCACGATCGATCCGCCGACCACCGCGAGCCACCAGCCGAACCGTCCTCCGATCAACGTCCCGACCGCCATCACCAGCGTGAACGCGGGCACCGTGGCGAGGTGGAGCATCGCCGAGGGCAACCGGTTCGGGATCACCTTCCACATGGCGAACGCGTAGAACACCGCGAACACCGCGGCGAGGCCGCCGTAGATCCAGCGCCGCTTGTCGGAGCGCACCGCGCGCGTGGTGCGGCGGTCGAGGCGCGCGGCACCGGCGGCGATCGACAGCGCGCCGAGCAGCCCGAGCGCGTAGACCGCCGCGAACCGGCCGGCGGTCAGGGTGAGGTCGTCGCCGCCGATCGCGATCACGATCCCGCCCACCAGGCAGGCGGCCCCCACCCCGAGCTCGATCTGGCCGCGCCGGCGGATCGCGGGAGCGACCGCACGTTGTCCTGGATCGTTCGTGGGTTGCGCCGCACCGGCCTGTGACGGGCGTGCCGGCGAGCCAGAAGACTTCTTGCCGGAGCGTCGGGGCCGCTTCGCCATTTCCGCAGCATATGCCGAGCGCCACTGATATCGTAGGGACCATGGGACTGTTCGATCCCGCCGCATGTGAGTGGCGACGTGACACGGCGTACTGGATGCTCGGTGCAGCCATCGCGGCCTCCGCGGTGTCGCTCGCCACGTTGCCGGCCGCCCCGGCGCCGACCACCCATCATGTCCCGACGCCGATCTGGGTGCATCACGGATGTCACCAGGCGAAGACGCCGACCGACACCGCACCCGACGGACCGCGGGTGTTCGTCGGACCGATGATCGATAGCGGCGCGCAGCGTGCGATCCTCCAGGAGACCACGCGCAAGACCATCGCGTCGTACCGCCCCGCGTGGCGGGTCGAGGTCACGAACGCGCCCGCCACCGAGGTGCCGGGGTTCTACCTCGAGGGCACCGTCGAGGATCTCGAGACCTCCCGCGTGAAGACGCGGCCGCGCTCGAACATCAGCTGCGAGGTCACGTTCTGGCTCGCGTCCGATCACGGCCAGCGGTTCGCGATCGGTACCGGCACGGCGAGCGTCTTGACCTCGCGCGACCACCGCGACATCGCGCTCTCGCGTGATGCCTGCGTTCAGGCGGTCGTCGAGGATCTCGTCGAGCACCGCCTGATCCCGGCGATCGAGCGGATCTACTAGCCCGCTCGCGAGCGCTAGAAGCAGCCCGGGCGCTCGACGTCCGGCGGCGGCTCGCTCGACGGCAGGATCTGCCGCAGGTAGTCGTACTCGTCGTCGCAGAACACGCCGGGCTTGACGCCCATCAGCTCCGCGCGCTCGAGGAACGGCCGGTCGCCACCGGAATCCATCAGCCGCGACGGAGCGTCGCCGGCGTTGTGGAAACCTTCCATGTACGGGTTCGCGAGGCCCAGCGAGTGCCCGATCTCGTGCGACAGCGTGCCGCCGATCAGGTTGCCGAGCACGTAGATCGCACACTCGATCTGGCTCTTGCGATCGCCGCTCGCGGGGCATGCCCCGGTATCCGAGTGCAGCGGCTCGAGGCCGTCGGCGAGGTCCGCCGAGGTCACCGGCTCGCCGATGTCGGAGCGGAACGGATCGAACACGTTGTCGAAGATGTCGTCGGCACCGGGCACGCTCTTGGCGAAGCTGCCGGGGTGCTTCGAGAAGCCCATCAACGACCGGATGAACACGCCGCCGAACCCGGGGTAGCCGTCCTGCTGGGTCTGCGCGTTGACGCCACCGAGCCGGTCGTAGAGCCGGAGGTTGCCGTTGTCCTTGCCCGGGGTGTTGTCGTAGCCGAATAGCCCGGTGCCGTTGGGATCGACGCCCGTCAGCTCGACGTTCTCGAACAACGCGAAGTCGGTGGGCGGCTCGGCGCGGAACTCGATGTTGACCCCCTGATAGGTGCGCCGGCACACCTCGAGGATGCGATCGCGGATCTTGTTGTCGACGGCGCGCAACCCGAAGTCGCGCAGCCCCTCGACGTAGCTGGGCTGGAACTGCAGGTAGACGACCTGCTTGATCGGTGCGAGCGCGAAGCTCGCCTGGGTCGACACGCCGCGCACCCGGTCGGCGCCGTAGCTGACGATCGGCGTGATCGTGCCGGTGAACTGACCGGTGTCTTGCCGTAGGTCGAGTGCCTGGCCGAGCTCGTCGTCGGTGTTGACCACGTAGCGAACCAGCCGACCCTCGACGAACTCGGGAATCAGCGTCATCGACACCGGCGCGGGGTTGCCGCCGGTCTTGTTGAACGTGCCGGACAGCTCGAGCTCGGTGAGCGCACCGGGCTCGCCGCCGACAAACCCACCGCCCTTGACGAACACGTACTGGCCGAGGCTGGCGGCCGGCGGATCGACGCTGAAGATCTGCGACGTCACCAGGCTATAGTCGACGTCCACCGACGGTGCCGGGCTCTCCGGCTGATCGGGCTGGCGGTTGATCACGGTGATCTTGCCGACGAACGTGCCCGGCTTGATGCCGGCGATCTTCGGCGAGAACGGGAAGGCGGCCTTGGTCCGCGACAGCGGTTCGAGCGGGACCGTCACGATCTCCTGGGTCGCCACCGGGTCGCAGCCGCCGCCCGAATCGAGCGTGAAGCAGCCCTCGAGCTTGGCGATCGTGCTGCCCTCGTCGGCGCCGAGCAGAAACCCGCTGCCGTCGAGCTCGATGTTGTCGTTCACGAAGATCACGCCGAGCCGTCGAGCCCGGTGACGACCGGGTCGAGCTTCTCGGCGAACGTGAGGTCGACGGTGATGCCCTCCGAGGAGTAGGTCTGACCGTCGGACACGGCGATCACGTCGAGCTTCGCGGTGCCGTGGAACGAACCGGAGCCGACCTCGCGGATCTTGTCCGCGTCGACCGCGACCGTCATGGTGTCGAAGTCGACGAACTCGGCGGGCCAGCGGACATCGATGCCGGAACCCTCGAGGTGAAGCGAGGCGGTACCCCACTGCGACTCCACGAACGAGGCACCCGACAGCTGGATCTTGGTGCCCGGGATGATCGTGTCGGGGGCGACCTTCTCGAGGGCGAGGCCTTCGAGACCCGGGTCCGGCGGAGCGGAGCTCGCACAACCGAAGCCGAGGCCGACCACGGCGACCGAGGCGACCGTGGTCGAACAGCTTCCCGGCCAGTCATCACTGCACCTGGATGTCGATGCCGTAGTTGCTGTTCTGCGCGCCGTTGTAGCCGCGGACCACGAAGTAGTAGTCGCAACCCGAGGAACAGCCGCTCGTCACGTCGTACTCGAGGTGCTCGTTCGGGCCGGGGCCCGAGCCGTGCGCCGTCGAGCACATCGACGGGTTGTCGATGCTGCACGGGTACAGCTCCGAGAACTCGCTGGTGTACAGGTGCAGGTCGAGGTCGCCGCTCTCGGCGGAGCTGAGGTCGGCGACGATGTGATCGCCGTCGAACACCTGGACCTTGTACCAGTCGTCGTCGTTCGGGCAGGTCACGTTGCCGGTCGAGCTGAACGACGGGAACGTGGTCGGCCGCGACTGGCTGTAGGTGTCGTCGTTCTCGTGCGAGTCGTCGGTGCAGGTCGTGTTGCAGGTCTGCGGGGTCGCGATGTAGTCGAGCAGGTACTCGCTGCGGACCGCATCCCAACCGTTGACCTTGACGTAGTAGGTGCCGGGGGTGAGGCACTGCACGATGTTCTCGTCGGCCTGAAGGCTCGTCGACTGCGAGATCACGGTCTCGTTCGAGCGGTACAGGTGGAGGTCGAGGTCGCTCTCGCCGTTGCCGTACAGCCACATGTCGAACTTGGTGTCCTCGTCGACCTTGATCTGGAACCAGTCGTCGTCCGACTTCGCACCGATGGTCTGCGTGGCCTTCGGGCAGCTCACGTAGTCGTAGGTGCCGGGTTGCATCGGGCCGTTGACCGCGGCGTTCGCGCTGGCCTGCGACCGGGTGTCGTCCTCTTCGTTCGCGTCGTCCTGGCAGGCGCCGGTGGGCGCCTCGCACGAGCCGCTCTGCGGGATGCACTGGTAGTCCGAGGTGCCGTCGACCGAGTACACCTTCTCGTTCGAGCAGGTGTAGCCGTCGGGGCAGCCACCGGCGCACGACTGCAGGCAGTAGCTGGCGCCCATCGAGCCCATGTAGACGCAGAGGTCACCGTTGCCGCACTGCGCATCCGCGGTGCAGGTGGCGCACGCTGCCTCGTTGGCCGCGCCGCTCGAGGTCACCTTCATCTGGAACACCTGCGAGGTCGTCGAGTGGTCACAGGTGCCGGTCTCGTCGTCGTCGTCGTCCGCGACGAACACGTAGTACAGGGTCTTCGACACGCCCGACGCCTCGTTGGCCACCGGGTTCGGGACGTCGGCCGCGTACGTCGCGCTGGTCGGAGTGCCATCGATCTTGAGCGTCGACAGCTGGATCATCTGCGACAGGTCGGGCGGGTTCGAGGGCGGCGTCAGCGAGTAGTAGAACAGCGGCGCCTCCTTGAGGCCCTTGTCGTCGTTGACCCGGGCGTCGATCGTGAGGTCGACGATCGTGTTGGCGTCCTGCGGGGTGTGCGAGATGGTCGGCGCCGAGCCCGGGCAAGCGGTGCCGTCGTTGCCGCGCAACACCACGAGGTAGTTCTTCAGCGTCTTGGGGTTGTCGCCATCGTCCGCACCGATCACGAGCGTGTAGCGGGTCTCCGCCTCCTGCTCCTTGCTCGGGCACCAGCTCCACTTCGCGGACAGGCCATCGGTCTGCTCCAGGGTGGCGCCGTCGATCTTGGGCTCCTCCTGGGTCAGCGTGACCTGCGCGCTGTCCTGGTCCTCGATCACGATCGAGAGGTCGACGCACTTCTTCTTGGTGAGGTCGATCGTCGTGCCGGAGCCCAGCGGCTGGCGGAAGATCGGCGCGGTCGCCGCCCCGATCGCGCTCTTCACGTCGATCGTGATGGTGACCGTGGTGTCGTTGGAGCCGTCCGAGGCGGTGAAGTCGAACGAGTGCTCGCCGACATCGCTCGCGAGCGGCGTCCAGCGGAACACGCCCGACCCGCTGGGCGACACCGTGACCATCGCCTGGTCCTTGATGTCGGGCAGGTCCGCCGCCGTGAAGCGGTAGCTCAGCTCGTCACCGTCCGGGTCGGTGCCATCGAGCTGGATCTGCAGCTCGGTGCCGACCTGGGCGATCTGATCCGTCAGTCCGGATAGCTCGGGAGGCGCGCCCGCGCCGCAGGCTACTGTCGTAGCCAGTCCGCAGGCGATGGTCGTAACGAGAAGACTGGAGCTTTTAGGTACTAAGCGCATGACTCTCCTCCGAGCTGTCCGATGGCTGTCGGATGGAGAGATGTCGAGCAAGCATCAGGCCGGACTCGTGTCCCCAGCGAAATCGTCCGATCCCGCGAGATGATCTAGCGATTCCAGCTACCTGGAGAGGATGCCGAAATCTTCGCCGAGCGCGAAGCTGACCAGCGAGAGAGCAACTGGATCCGCCAGGAAGCTCGGCAATTCAGCATCCGCCTGAGCCGCAAGGATGCGTAAACCCGCGCGGACCGACCCCGCGGTGACGAGACCCGCACGCAATCCGGCGACCCGGAGGTCGGTCGCGAGCTGCCGGTGATCGAGCCGCGTGTCGATCGCCAGCGCGAACGGACGGAGCTCGTTCATCAGGTTGGTCGGGATCAGGCGGCGCAGCTTCTGGTACTGCGAGGACACCGCGTCCTGATCGACCTTCCCGGCCGGGAAGTCGGGCTGGAACAGCCGGAGCAGCGCGACCACGAGCACGCCGAGATCGTCGAGCGGCAGCCGCGCGGGGATCGCGAGCGAGCTCTGCGCGAGCTTGAGCGCCCCACCCGCCGCGAACCGGATCGCGTCGGTGCCCGCTCCGGCGATGCCCATCCCGAGGACGAGCGACACGGGGCTGGTCGGCTCGGCGACCATCACCCATGGCTGGCGCGACGAGATGTAGACGTCGAGGTCGTTCATGCCGAGCGAGCTCGCGACCGACTGCGCGACCGCCGCCACCGGGTTGTCCTTGGTGCGCACGCGATCTCCGCGCGACACGCCGTACGCCTGGACGTTGATGCCGACGTGCTTCGCGATCCGATCGCCGAGCAACTGGAACACCTGGCGGAGCTCGGGCTGGATGCCGCGCGGGAAGATCAGGTCGCCGGCCTCGGGCCGGAGCATCTGGGCGACATCCGCGTGCGGCTTCTGGGCGAGTAACTTCTGCTCGGGCTCGCCGGCGCCGCCGAGCAGGTCGGCGATCTCGGCGGCGGCGCGCGCGATCGCGATCGATCCGGGCTGGTTGGTTTCCTCGCGCGCCGTCATCGCTCGCGCGATCACGCGGTAGGGAACCGGATCGAGCGGGTTCTGCGCGATCCGCGAGCGCATCGTGCCGCAGACCCGGTTGAGGTGCACGCGCGCCGACTGGACGTCGCGCGCCGCCTGATAGAACTCGACGAGCTCGCGCAGCGCTTCGTCGTTGGTCGGCGAGCTATCGAGCGCGAGGTTGAGCGCGCGCTCGGCGCGCTTCTGGTCGCCGAACCCGTCCTTGAAGATCTTGGCGACGCGGTGGAGGTGCGCGACCCGGCGATCCGGATCCGCCTCGTTCTTGACCAGTCGCTCGCACGCACCGAGGGCGAGCTTCCACTCGCCGATCTGCGCGGCGAGGTCGGCGAGCCGGATCAACGTGTTCTCGTCGTTCGGCTGATAGGTCAGCGCGCGCTGGAATGCCTTGAGTGCCATCGGTACGTCGACCAGACGGTCGGCGTAGATCAGGCCGAGCCGGAAGCACAGGGTCTTGAGGATCTCGGGATCGCGCTCGAGCCGGGCACGCGCCATCAGCGCATCGGCGGCCTCCTGCCAGTTGCCCTGTTCCCACGCGATGTCGGCCACCGCGGCGTGCGATCGCAGATCGTTGGGGTCGTAGTCGAGGATCGCGCGGTAGTGCTCGGTCGCGGTCTCGCGATCCGACAAGAAGTTGCGATGGAGCTCGGCGAGCGCGCGGTGCAGCTCGATCTTCGCCTTGAGGTCGTCCTCGACCTCGAGCCGTTGGGCGAGCAGGGTCGCGAGGTCGTCGTGGTTGGCATCCTCCTCGAGGAGGATCCGCAGGCGCAGGAACGCGTCTTTGTGGTGCGGGTCGGCTTCGAGGGCGCGGCGGAACGACTGCATCGCCTGCTCGGAGATCAGCGCCTTGTCCATCAAGGCGACGCCGGCGAAGTGATGCAACGCGCCGCGCAGCGCGAGATCGGTGGTCGCCGTTGCCTGCCGCGTCGCGGCCTCGGCGACGTCGACCCACAGCTCGCCCTTGAGGGCGGCCTGTCGCCAGCCCTCGAGCGCGGGGATGTGACCGGGCAACACGTTCTCGGCGCGGCCGAACCGCTGGACGGCCTCGTCGATCTGGCCGAGCTCGGCGAGGGTCTCGCCGGCGCGGGTCCAGAACGCGGCCTGCGCCTTGGCCTCGCCATCGAAGTACCACGCGATCTGTTCCTCGAGCCGGGCCAGCTCCTCGGACGCCCCGGCCCTCCGCACGATCGCCTCGAGGTGAAGCAGCGCGAGGCGCGCCTTCGGATCCGCTGCCAGCGCGCCGCGATAGATCTCGGCGAGCTCGACCTCGGGCAGGTTGTCGCGCTCGGACAGCCCCGCGAGATCGATCATCAGCGCGCCGCGATCGGCGCTGGCATCCTCCGGGAGACGCGCGAGCTCGGCGCGACGCAGCCGCATCAGCTCGCCGATCTCGTCGTTCGCCGCGTACCCGCGGACCAACCGGTGCAGTAGATCGATCCGGCTCGGATCGGCCTGCGATGCACTCTCGAGCGCGATCTGCGCCGCGCCGGTGTCGCTGCGGATCTCGCCGTCGATCTGTGCGATCCGCTCGTAGGCGAGCGCCTTCGCGACACCGTCCTCGCCGCTGGAGGTCTCGGCCCCTTCCCCGCCCGCGTCCCCGGTCTGTTGCTCGGCGATCCGCAGCTGCGCCAGCGCGAGTGCGGTGAGCGGCGTCGGGTTGTCGAGCTCCGTGGCGACCCGCACCAACGGAATCGCGGCCAGCGGATCGTTGGGCCTCAGCTCGAGCGCTTGCTGATAGAGACCGAGCGCGGTGGCCGCATCGCCGTGCTGGTGCGCGTAGTCGGCGTCGCGCACGATGCGAACGAACGCGTCTGCGCCGGTCGCGGCGGCCGCCGGTCGCGGACGGGGCACGCTCGGTCCATCGCCGGCGCGACGGCGCGCGGCGGTCAGCAGATCGGAGACCACGCCGAGGCCGGGCAGCGCCTGCTCGACGAGCTGGAGCAACTTGGTCGCACGTGCGGCATCGCCGACGTCGAGCGCGATCTGCGCCGCGCGCAGCCGCAGCACCGCCGCTTCGTGCCCCGGCTTGGACTGGCCTTGCGTCTGGGACTGAGTCTGCTGAGTCTGCGGAGTTTGCTGAGTTTGCTGAGTTTGCTGATCGAGCATCGTCGCGCGTTCCTCGAGCGCGGTCGCGGCATCGCCGAGCTCGCCGGTCCGGATCGCGGTCGCGACCTGCGCGAGCGTGCGACGCGGATCGTCGAGCGTGGGCGACGCCATGTCGTGGAGAAGCGTCTCGACACGTTGCGGATCGTCGGCGGCGAGCCGCGCGCGCCGGAACCCGAGGCTGGCGGCCGCGAGCGCGCTCTCCGGAGTCTGCTGGTTCTCCGCGGCCTGCGCACGCGCGAGCACTTCCCCGGTGACATCGCGATCGCCGAGGCGGCTCGCGAGGAGCATCGCCGCCGCGTGGGCGGCTGGATCGTGCGGGTTGTGCTCGAGCACCTGGTCCCAGGCCTCGAGCGCCGCGGCGGTGAGCCGCTGGAGCTCGGCGTCGTTCCCATCGGGCGACGCGGCGGCAGCAGCTCCGACCGCTTCTTCCCACGCGATCGCGCTGCGCAGCTTGGCGACGTCGGGATCGAGCTGCGGGCCGGGCTGCTTCGCGAGCTCCGCGAACAGCTCGGCGCGATCGGTCCACCGGCCAGCCGCGGCATAGGCTTCGCCGAGCGCCTCGGAGATCGCGATCGCGTCGGGTGTGGCTTCGCGTCCTGCCACGAGCAGCTCGATCGCCGGATCGATCTGGCCGAGCGCGATCATCGAGAACGCCGCCCGCAGTCGTGCACGTTGGCGCGCCGGATCGCTCGCGATCTGGAGGTCGACGTCGATCGCGGCCTGGATGTTGTCGGAGGCGACGTGGACGGTGCGCAGCTGCGCCGCCGCGTAGTCGTCACCGGGATTGTCGGCGAGCACGATCGTCCACAGCTCGGCCGCGTGCGTGGGGTCGAGCTCGGCGGCGCGTCCCGCGGCGTACGCACGCTCGGCCGGGGCCGACGAACACCGTGCCCAGTGCGCGTAGGCAGCACCGTCGGCGCCACCCTCGGCGGCGAGCCGCGCGACCAGCGGGTCGTCGGGGGCCGCGATCGCGGCCATCGCCGAAGCCGTGGCGGCTACCTCGGGATCGAGATTCTCGGTGACCTGCGCCCACTGCTGCGCCCGCAGTGCCAGCGCGGCGGTGGTCGTCGGATCGCTCTGCGAGGTCTGGCGTGCGACGTCGAGCAACGCTTGCGCGGCGGCACCGCCAGCGGCCTGCGCCGCGGCCTGCCGGACGGCACCGAGTCGCGCCGAGATCGCGTTGGGGTCGCTCTCGGCGGCGGCCTGGAACCAGCGCGCCGCGGCGGCGGTGTCGTTGTGCTGCGCGGCCAGCACGCCGCGCGCCGATTGCACGGCCGCGCGAAGCTCGTTGTCCGTGACTGCGTGTGCGATCTGCTCGAGCGCGGCACCGAACTCGTCGGCGCGCCCGTCGAGGAACGCCAGCTCGAGCTGCGCGAGGAGCGCGCGGATATCGGAGGGTGCGGTATCGAGGATCTCGCCGACGGCGACGCGTGCGAGGTCCTGCTCGTGACTCGCCATCAACAGGTCGACGCGGTAGTGGCCGAGTGGCCGACGCTCGAGCGCGCCGGCCACGGCGATCTCGGTGTCGAGGTGACGCGTGCACTCGCCGAGGTCGCACGCGGCACGCGCGATCCGGCGAAGTCCTCGTAGCGCACCCGCGGCGCGCGGATCGGCCAAGAGCGCCGCGTCGTAGTGGACGCGCGCGCGTTCCGGATCGTTGAGCCGCTCGCACAGTCGCCCGGCCTCGATCCGCAACGCCGCGGAGGTCTCGCTGTCGTCGAGCGTTCCGACCTCGCGCTCGTACACGAGCAACGCGGCCGCGGCCGCATCGTCGAGCGTCGAGCTCGCGACCAGCGGCGCCTGCTCGGGCCAGTCGCGCGCGACGGTCTCGAGATCGAGGAACGGCTCGTTCTCGGGCGGAGCGTCGGATTCGATCGCCGGCGTCTCGATCTTCGCGTGCGGCCGATGCTCGACGATCGCAGCGCTGTCGGCCACCGGCCAGCCGGGTGCACCGAGTGGCGGCACCGAGGTCGGTGTCTTGACCCGCGGGTAGAGATCCACGATCGACGGTGGGCGTCCCGATCCGGACTCCCTCATCCGCTCGAGATCCTCGTGGCGCGGCGCACCGATCATGGTCCTGGCCGACGTCTCGTCCTCTTCGTCGCCGATCGGCGGTAGCTCGGAATCGGATTCCGCGACGATCGCTTCGTCGAGATCGTCGATCGGGATCGGCGTGGCCGCCCGCAGCACCGGGGGCGTGAATTCGAGGTCCGCGTCCGCTCCCACCGCCGCGGCGACATCGGAGAAGTCGTCCTCGGCATCGGACGGCGGGCCCGCTGGCGGCAGCGGTGTCTGATCCGCGATCTCCATCTCGATCACCGGGCCGGCGTTCGGCGGCGGCGGACGGGTCGGTGCTTCGCGGCGGACGACGTGGGCGGTACGCCGTGCGACCGGAGCCTCCGGCTCTGACTCCATCGGCGCGGAGTCGCCGGCGCGATCGATCTCGATGTCGTCGTAGGCGTCCTCGTCGACCGCCGGCACCTGCATCGCGGCCGACACCCGGCGTTCGAGCTCGTCGGCCTCGACCACGCGCGTCGCCTCGGCGAACTCTGCGAGCCTCTGACCGCCGGGGGGCGTGAGGTCGCGGTTCTGCGCCGGCATCTGTCCCGTGGTCCGTCGCACGATCGCCGGCGAGCTGCGGGTGCGAGGCACCACCACGGGCGGCGGAGGTGGCACGACGTCGTCGTCGTAGCCCGCCGTGGGATCCGACGGTGCACGGGCTGGCCGCGAGGCCGACGTGAACACGTCGTCGTCGAATTCCTCGGGCAACGGCGTCGATGCCCGACTCTGGACCCGCGTGTGATCGGCATCGATCGTGATGTCGGACGTCGCCCCCAGCATCTCGCCCAGCGTCTGCGGGCGTCCGCGCGTGCCGAGATCCGAGAAGTCGGTCTCGCGATTCACGTCGGTCGGCACGCTCGGGGCGCGTTCGAACGTCTCGAGGTCATCCTCGGGCCTGGCCTCGAGCGCGCGATCGAGCGTCATCTGATCGTCGATGTCGATCCGCGAGATCGGCTCGAAGTCGTCGTCGCGTACCGGCGCGAGATCCGCGATCGTCACGTCGGGGGCCACCTCGGCCGCCGCGGGCGCGGGTGCCGGCTCCGGCCAGTCCATCGGCGCCGGCATCTCCTCGACCTGCTCGGTGCCGGGCTCGGGGCCGGTGTGGAGCGCGTCGAACGTGGCATCCCACGCCTCGAGCTCCGTCATCAGATCGTCGTCGCCGAGGAACGGCTTGCCGGGAGCGCGCGGCGGGTCTTTGCCGGCCATCACCGACCTCCGATCGAGATGCCGAGCATCTGGCGGATGCGAGCGTGCTCCGCCGAGACCGACCACGCGGTGAGATCGAGTGCGAGCGGACTGTCGGTGATCGCCTTGCCGCCCTTGCCGACATCGAGCTGCGCCATCGCGACTGCGAGATCGCCGGCCCACACCAGGCCTCCGCGATGCCCGACCACGAGCGCCTGACGCCGGAACCGCGACGGATCGGCGAGCTCCGGGCCGCGCTGCTGCGCGAGCTGCGCGACGAACGCGCGATGCTTGCGGCCGAGCTCCTTGCGGAGGATCCGAGCGCGCTCCGCGATCGTGACGTCCTCCCCCCCGGCCACCTCGGCGAGCTGGGCGGGAATCGGTGCCTCCGCGGCACGCAGAGCGGCGATCAGGGTCCAGCCGAGCTCGCCCTCGCGAAGATCGGAGACCGTGGCGACACCCTCGGCGAGCGTGGCGACGGCGCGGCCGAGCAGCCAGCGATGGTGCGGCATCTTTGCGGTGGCGATGTCGGCACCGACGCAGAGCACTGGCGTCTCGGCGCTGAGCGCACGCGCCACGCCGGCACGCGCGGTGCTGACGTAGATCTCGGCGTTGTCGATCCCGAAGCTTCCGAGCGCGATGGCGAGCTCCTGGTAGCGTTCGCCGATCTTTCTGATCGGAATGCGATCGCCGCGCGTGAACCCGAGCTTGTGCGCGTCGACGCCGGTCGCGACCTGCACGGCCGGCGAGATCGTGCGCCACAGATCGAGGATCACGCCGCCGAGCTCCCCGCGGATCGCGGCGCGCGCGGCCTGGTCGAGCATGACGGGGCGGACCGCACCGAGCTGGTGCCGTCCCTGTTCGAGTACCTGGCGTTGATCCACCGACGGCGTCCCCAGGACCTCGAAGCCACCGAGAGCGAGCCAGCGCGCGTCGACGTCGCTCTGCCACGCGGTGATCTGCGCGAGCCGCTCGTAGAGCGGCGCACTGCGCGGATTGCTCGCGATCGAGCGCCGGAAGTCCGCGACCGTCCCGGCGAGCAGCTGCGTGCGCGCACCGGGGTCGTCCTTCGCGAGGAGCTCGGACAGCTCGCGCACCGCATCGAGGTTGAGCGGGTCGGCCTTGTGAGCGCGCTCGAACGCGAGCCGGGCCTGGTGTCGATCGTCGAGCCTGTCGCGCAGCATCAGGCCGAGCCGATGCTCGTCGCGCGCCTTGTCCGCCGGCGTGGTGCGGAGCCGGACCAACGCCATCAGCTCGCGCACCGCGCGCCGCCAGTCGCTGGCGCGAATGCACAGGCCGAGCAGTCGCTCGCGGAGTCCGACGTCGGCGGGCTTGGCCGCGATCACGCGCTCGAGGTTCTCGATCGCACCCGCGATGTCGTTGGTGTTCTCGGCCTGGACCTTGGCGAGCTGGAGCTCGATCTCGGCGCGACGCTGCGGTCGGGTCTCGGCCGCGGCGCACCGCTGCCACAACTCGACGGCGAGCTCGGCTTCGCCGGCGTTGAGAGCGAGGTCGGCGCGGAACCGCAGCGCCTCGACGTGACTGGCGGAGCGATCGAGCAGCGCGTCGAGGTCGTTCATCGCCGCCGCTTGATCGCCGAGGCCGTGCAAGACCGTGGCGCGTTCGAGCAACAGCGGCACCATCTGGAGATCGCGCTCGCGATCCTGCTGCTCCGATTCGAGCCAATTGAGGCGTTCGGAGAGCGCGATCACGAGTCCGCGCACGTCGGCACGCTGCCGCAACAGCTCGAGCAGCCGGGTCAGCTCGGGCGCGCCCGGATCGACCTGCAGGATGCGGCGATAGATCGCGAGCGGCGCATCGCTGGATGCGCGATCGCTGGTGATGTTGGCGTCGAGCACCTCCGCCGCCGAGCGCAGGAGGTCGAGCTTGGCCGACGGATCGCCGAGCAGACGCGCGAGCTGGTAGTCGGCGCGCGCCGCGGTCTGGAGGTCGCCGCAACGGCGGGCCATCCGGCGCATCGCCTCGAGCGCGCGGATGTCGGCGGGCTCGGTGCGCAACACCGATGCCACGACCTTGCCGGCTTCGCGCAACCGGCCGGCGCGCTCGAGCGCCTCCGCTCGATCGAGCTCCCAGGTCGACCGTGCGGCCGGATCGTCGGCGAGCGCCACGCGCATCTCGAGCGCCTCGGCCCGTTCGAGCAGGCGATCGATCACCTCGGGCGGAGCGTCGTCGGGAACGGTCGGCGTGACGCCGGTCTCCGCGACCACCAGCAAGGCGCTGGTGTCGTCGGGGGCCTTCGCGCGCGCGGCGGCGATCCGCTCGTTGGCGATGTCGACGTCACCCGAGGCGATCGCCATCGCCGCCGCCCGGAGATGCAGCGCGGCCGCGGCGTCCGGCATGCGCACGGAGTCGGCGAGCGCCGAGTACGCATCGGCCAGCGCCGACGGCTCGTCTCGACGGGCAGCGACGAGCGCCGCACCGAGCAACGCACCCGGCCGACCGGGTTCGAGGGCGAGTGCCGACGCGAACCCCTCGGCGGCGCGTTCGAAGTCCTCGAGGACGAGGGCATAGAGCCAAGCGTTGTCCTCGGCGAGCGCGGAGCCGAGTCGCGGCTCCGTGGTTCGCGCGGCGATCAGCGCGGCCGCCTCCATGCGGAGCGCGTTGTCGGCGCGCCCGGCGGCGAGATCCGACAACGCGAACGCCGCGGCGCTCGATGCCACCGACGACTCCTCGCGCGCCACCAGGAGACGGAACACGTCGGCCGCATCGTCGAACTGACCGGCTTGCTCGAGCGCGCGCGCGAGCAGCCACTGGGTCTCGGGTGTTGGATCGAGATCGGCGATCGCGCGGCGCGCCGCGACCTCGCCGTTGCGATCACCGTACGCCGCCCGGCACCGTGCGGAGCCCTCGAGCGCGGCCCGATCGTCGGGCAGACGCGCGAGCCATTCGTCGTAGACCTGTGCCGCGCTCGCCGGATCCCCGACCCGGACCTCGAGCACCCATGCGGCCTCGTGGAGCGCACGCCGGGCGCCATCGTCGTCGAGGTCGCGTGCCTCGGTGCGTCGCTCGGAGACCAGCTCGGGCCAGCGTTCCTGTGCGCGCAGCAGATCGACGAGCGATTCGCGTGCGAACGAATCCTCCGGCCACAGCACGAGCACCTGCCGGTACAGCTCGGTCGCAGCCTCGACCTCGCCCGCGCGTTCGCGCAGGCGCGCCGCACCGAGCAGCGCGGTACCTCGCCGGGTCGCATCGGACTCCGCGGCGCCGAGCGCGATCAGCACCTCGGCACGCTCCTCGTCGCGACCGAGCTGGGAGAGCGTCGACTCGAGACGCCACTGCAGCTCGACGTCGGTCGGTGCGACCTCGACGTTGGCGCGTTCGAGCGCGAGCGCGGCCTCGATGTCGCCGTGGCCTCGCACCAGTCGGATCGCGCGATCGTGGATGCTGCGTTTGGCGTCCGGCTCGGACGCGCCGGCGGCCGCGGCGAGCAACCGCCCGAGCCCGTCACCGACGTTGCCGGTGACATCGTCGAGCTCGGTCAGCGCCTCGAGCGCGACCGCGGTGATCGGGAGATCGCGCCCGACCTCGATCGCCGAGCCGAGTGCCGTACGCGCCTCGGCGACGGCCTCCTCGCCCCCGATCTCGTACGCGAGCAACTCGGCAGCCTGGACGTAGAGCGCGACCGCGGCGGCCGGATCCGGCGTCGTCGGCTGTCCCGGTCCGAGCCACGTTCCGAGCTGGGCGGCCTTCGCGGCGGCGAGATATGTCTTCGCGAGATTGGGGATGTTGCCGCGGCCGAGCGCATCGCGCTCCGCGGCCGAGGTCAGGACGGCGAAGCCGGGAGCCGTGGCCTCGAGCGAAACCAGGAGCGCGCGCGCCTCGTCGAGCTGACCGCCGCGCAGCAGCGCATCCGCGCGCCGGATCGACAGCGCCATCGCACGTCCCGGGTCGCCCTCGACGGCCTGCCAGCTCTGCACGAGGTCGGCGAGATCGTCGTAGCGCCCGAGCTCCTCGGCGAGCTCGGTGAGATCGGCAAGTACGACCGGCTCGCCGGGTGCGAGCGCGAGCGCCTGCTGCAGGACGTCCCACGCCTTCTCGGGCGTCTCGGCGCGCACGAGCTGGGCCTGGCGGCGGCGCAACGCGACCAGCTCGCGTCGCACGCGGGCGGCGCGCTCGGTGGTGACGTCGTCGCCGACCGGTGGTCCCGCCGGACCGAACGCGGCGAGGAGATGCGTGGCGACCGAATCGATCGCCGCGATCACGTCGGCCGGCGTGCCGTGATCCTCCGCGATCCGGAGCTTCTCGCGGGCGACGCGCTCGACCAGGGCGTGGGGCAATGCCGCCTCGGGAGACGCCGCCAGCTGTTCGGCGTGCTCGAACGCTTCCTGGGCGCGCGCGTAGTCACCCCCGCGGATCGCCGCGGTACGCGCGACCTCGAGCCAGTAGCTGATCTTGCGCGCCGGCGTGGTGGCCGCCTCGGCGAGCCACTCCCAGACATCGAGCTGCGCCGCGACGTCGTCGGACTTGGCGACCAGTCGCTCGAGCTCGAGCAGCGCACCTTGATGGGTCGGCGCGATCCGGACCGCCTCCTCGAGCGACGCCCGCGCGTCCGCGGCGTCGTTGGCACGGTACGCCGCGATCCGCGCCTTTTCGAGCAGCAGGTCGGCGCGCTCGACGTCGTCACGCGCGTAGTCGACCTCGGCGGCGATCAGCTTGACCAGGTTCGGCCACAGCCCACGGCGGTAGAACACGCGGCGGATCGCCCACAGGTTCGGGCGCAGCGACGGGTCGAGCGACAGCGCCCGTCCGAACGACTTGACCGCGCGGGCCTCGTCGGCGAGCCGGCGTTCGTAGAGCTCGCCGAGCTCGTACGCGAGGAACGCGGCGGTCGGCCCGTCGGTCGTGGCGTCGAGCTCCTTGAGCATCGCGGCCGCGCGGTGTTCGCCGCCGGCATCGTCGCCCAGCTCCGACAGCGCCTTCTCGACGACGGTCGGCGACTCGAGGTGCGACTCGAGCGGTTGGTCGACGACGATGTTGGGGGTGTCGACCCCGACCTCGATGCTGCCCTCGGTGAGATCGACCCGGGGACCGAGCTCGACGCGATCGTCGGCGTCGGCGTTGCCGGTGGACTCGGCGGGCGCGGCCTCCTCGTCGATCGGGGCACGTACGGCGCGTGGCAACGGGGGCGGATTCGACGGGGTGCGCGTGCGCGGCGAACCTTCGTCGGTTGGCGTCGGCGCGGGTTCGGGCGCGGCCCCACCGGCGTGCGGATCGTCGACGACGTGGGTCTCCGAGATCGTGCGAGCGGTGGCGGGGGGTGGCGGCTGCGTCGGCGGGCGCTGCGGCAGCGGCGGGAGATCGGGGCCGCGAAGGTCGGCGAGCGCGGACGAGGTGTCGCTGGATGGTTCGTTGGTGCTCGGAGGACTCGGCGCGATCGCCGGGCTCGACGAACGCGGCGGCACCGAGATCACCGGCGGGATGGCGATCGACGGCGGCGTGTTGCGATGGATCGATCCGGGCTTCGCCTGGGACGCCGGGACCCGCATCATCGGGATCCGCGCGAGCGTGCCCGTGCGCGGAATCGGTGGTGGCGCCATCGGGGGCAGCTTGGGAGGAAGTTTCGGGGGCAGTTTCGGGATCGGGGCCGGCGCGGGCGCGGGCGTCGGGGTCGGGGTCGGACGCAGGGGCACGGCATCGAGCTCGTCGAGATCGATCGTCATCACGTCCGAGTCACTCGTGCTCGCCGGCTCGGATGGTGCTGGCGCCGCGGTCGATGTCGGTGCAGTCGATGGCAGGTCGTCGGGAGCAAACACACCCGACGGCCCGGACTCGTCCGTGATCGGCGCGCTCGGTGCCGACGCGTCGGGTTCGGCCGCGGTCTCGATGCTCGATCCCGATCCCGATCCCGATCCGTGCGCGCCGTTATCCGCGCGTGCGTCTTCGACGTCGACATCGTCGTCCGCGGCCGCGAGCATGGCATCCACGCGCGCTGCCATCCCCCCGCGTGGCTCTGGCACGCTTCGCGTCTCGGGCGCTCCCTCGTTGGCGCCCGGATCGTCTTCGGGTGGCGATCCCAAACCGCATAAACCATCCCGCGCCCGGGGGATGGTGTCAACGCAGTCATGCGTCATTCCAAATGGTTGGGCGCACCGTTGGCGCTTGTGTGCGATGCGTGAAGTGGTCGAGGATGCAGGCCGCATGGGACAGCCGTTGCGCCTCGGTGACCAACCGATCGACCTCGAAACGCTGGCCGACGTGGCGCGCCGCCGTCGTCCGGTGGCGATCTCGAAACGAGCGCGCGAAGCGATGCTGCGCGCTCGCGGCGTCGTCGACGCACTGGTCGCCGCGGGCGATGCCGCCCCCGCGGTGTACGGCGTCAACACCGGGTTCGGTGCGCTCGCCGAGGTCCGGATCTCCGCGGCGCAGGTCGCCCAGCTCCAGCAAAACCTCGTGCGATCACACGCCGCTGGCGTCGGCGAGCCGCTGCCGCGCGATGCCGTGCGCGCGATGATGCTGTTGCGTGCGGCGGTGCTCTCCACCGGGCGCAGTGGCGCGCGGGTCGCGTGTTGCGAGCGGCTGTGCGAGCTGCTCGCCGCCGGACTTCACCCGGTGATCCCGTCGCGTGGATCGGTGGGCGCGTCCGGAGATCTCGCACCGCTCGCGCACCTCGCGCTCGGGATGATCGGCGAAGGCATGGTCGAGCTCGACGGCGAGACCATCCCGTCGAGCGAGGCGCACGCCCGCGTCGGCCTGGTACCGCTCGCGCTCGAGGCCAAGGAGGGGCTCACGCTGCTCAACGGCACCCAGCACATGACCGCCGTCGGCGGGCTCGCGATCCTCGATGCGGAGGGCACGTGCCGGATCGCGGATGTCGCCGGTGCGATGTCGCTCGAGGCACTCAAGGGCACGGCGCGCGCATTCGACCCGCGCGTCGTCGAGGCGCGCCCGCACCCCGGTCAGATCGCGGTTGCCGCCGTGTTGCGCGAGCTGCTCGCCGACTCGCCGATCGCCGAGTCGCATCGCGACTGTGGCAAGGTCCAGGATCCGTACTCGCTGCGCTGCATGCCGCAGGTGCACGGCGCCACGCGCGACGTGCTCGCGTTCGCACGCCAGGTCCTCGAGCGCGAGGCCCAGAGCTCGACCGACAACCCGCTGGTGTTCGTCGCCGACGATCCGGCGGATGCAGAGATGATCAGCGGCGGCAACTTCCACGGTCAGCCCGTCGCACTCGCGCTCGATGCCGCAGCGATCGCGGTCGCCGAGCTCGCGAACATCAGCGAGCGCCGCATCGAGCAGCTCGTCAACCCGCACCTGTCGAGCGGGCTCCCGCCCTTCCTCGCGCCAGATAGCGGCCTGCACTCGGGGTTCATGATCGCGCAGGTCGCGGCCGCGTCGCTGGTCTCGGAGAACAAGGTGCTCGCGCATCCGGCATCGGTCGATTCGATCCCGTCGTCGGCGGGTCGCGAGGATCACGTGTCGATGGGAGCCACCGCCGCGCTCAAGCTCGCGCAGATCGAGCGCAACGTGCGTGACGTGATCGCGATCGAGCTCCTGTGCGCCGCACAGGGCATCGATCTCCGCCGCCCACTCCACACGACCGGCAAGCTCGAGGTGATCCACGCCGCGATCCGCGCGCGGATTCCGCCGATGATGGCCGACCGTCCCCTGCAGCCCGATATCGCCGCGATGCGTGCGCTGATCGACGACGGCACGCTGCTCGCGCTGCTGTAGGTCGTCGGGCACGTAAACGTAAAGACCAGGGTCACAGGCTACCTGCCCGTTGCCGACGTTCGCTTGCGTTCTAGTTGTCGCCGAGCTGGACGGTGACCGGCAGATTGGCGCCACGCGCACCGTTGCCGAGTGCACCGTGCACGCTGGTTCCCCAGCAGTAGCCCTTGCCCGCATCGGTGCGTCCGCAGGTGAAGCGGTCGCCGCAGCTCACCGTGGCCCAGGCATCGCCGGCCGGCGGATCGATCGCGTGCGGCATGATCGTCGGGCTCTCGATCGGCGGGCCGAGCTCGCCGTGACGCGCGTCGCCCCAGCATCGGATCTGGCCGCCACACAGCGCGCAGGCGTGGTGGTGTCCGGTCGCGATCTTCGTGCAAGCCGCCAGGTCGGCGACCTCGACCGGCTCGATCACGGGTTGCGCGTCGAACGTCCCGCACTGACCGTCGCGGTTGTCGCCCCAGCACTCGACATGGCCGTCGGGGCGGATGCCGCACGCGTAGGCATCGCCGACCGAGAGCGCGAGGTAGGCGCGACCGAGCTCGGTGAGCGGCCCGTTGCCGCAGTCGGCGGCGCAGGTCGCCGTGGTCTCGCCGGCATTGCACGCACCGTCGCCGCACGTGCCGGGCGCGCCATTGCCGAACGCGCCGCCGCTCTCGTCGCCAAAGCACGCGAGGGCGCCATCCGCCGCGATCTGACAGCCGAACGTGTCGCCGAATCCGATCGCGAGCGCGGTCGGATCGAGCTCGGGGACCGGTGCCGGCGAATGGGTGGTGACCGCGCGACCCCAGCACCAGGTCTCGGGTGCGTCCGGATCGGTGATGTCGACGCCACAGGTCGCGTTGGCACTCGCACTGACACTCGCCCACGTGCCCGAGACGTCCTGTGGTGTCACCGGACCGGGCGCGACCTCGCCGCACTGTCCGAGCCGGCTGTCGCCCCAGCACTGCAGGCGATCGCCCGTGCGTGCACACGCGTGGTTGGCACCGACGGACACGTCGTCGACGCCATCGACGATCTGCTGCGGCGTGGCGACATCGCAGATCTCCGGGGTGCACAGCTGCTGATGACCGGCCGCGAACCCGTCGACCTGGCCGAGCTCGATCGAGCCCCAGCAATACGCGGCGCCGGCGGACACGCCGCACACGTGCGAGGTGCCGGCGGCGATCCGCGTCCACGTGCGGGCGCCGTCGATCTCGATCGGGGAGCTCGACCGGGTCGCCCCGCCCTGCCCGAGCTGACCACCCCGGTTGTCGCCCCAGCACTGCACCTCGCCGCCGACGATCGCGCACGTCAGATCGAGGTCTGCCTCGTCGAAGCCGCGATCGGCCACGGTGCCGTTCCAGCCCACACCGATCGAGGTCGCCCCGTCAGCGATCAGCCGGGTGAACGCGCGCGTGCGTCGCCACAGACCACCGGCGAGCCCACCGGCATCCGCGGTTCCCCAGCAGTACATGCTGCCGTCGTCGCGACGCCCGCAGGCATAGCGCTCGCCAGCCGTGACCTCGACCCAGCCGTCGAGCGCCGACGCGACCACCGGTGTCGCGTGATTCTCGCCCGTGGGATCGACCAGGTCGGGATCGCCGAGTGCGCCCTCGAAGGCGCGACCCCAGCACACCAGCTCGCCGGTCGCGCGTACCGCGCAGGTGGTGTCGAGTCCGACCGCGATGTCGACGGCATCGTCGAGGTCACTGACGGCCTGCGGCTCGAGCTTGACGTTGAACCGGTCGTTGCCGAGCTGCCCGCTCGATCCGTCGCCCCAGCACCACGTGCCATGTCCCTTCGAGATCGCGCACGTGTGTCGCAACCCGGCGGCGACGTCGATCCAGTCGTCGAGGTCGCTGGCGATTCGCCGGGGGCGAGGAATGTCGTCGGAGCTACCGTTGCCGAGCTTGCCGACCTCGCCGGCGCCCCAGCAGAACACCTGACCGTCACCGATCGCGCACGTGTCGTCGAAGCCGGCGCTCGCCCGGGTCCACGTCACGGTCTGGCCCGGGACCTCGATCCGGATCGGGGCGGTGACGTCACCGACGATCGTCGAGGTCACCTGGTTGCGATCGTTGTTCCCCCAGCACCACAGCTCCCCGTCGTCGATCGCGCACGCGTGACCGCCGCCGACCGTGATCGAATCCCACTGGCGATCGCCCGCGACGACCGCGCGACCGATCGCGGGCGTATCCGAGGCGTCGATCTGATGGTGGTCGTTGGAGCCCCAGCACCACGCGCGATGGAACTGATCGAGCGCGCAGGCGAACCCTCCCCCGGCGGCGATGTGCTCGAACGCGGGCTCGCAGGTTCCGCCGCCGGCGGCGCAGAACCCGCGCGAGCACGTCATCCCGCCGGGACACCCAGCCTCGCAGCGCACGACGCACGGTGGCTCGCGCAACTGGTCGCCGCACCCGAGGACGACGACCACGAGGCACAACCACCGCGACATCTCGCGATTGTAGGCGGCTACACGTGCTTCGCGCCGCTGACAAGGCGTGTCAGCTCGGCGTCGAGCAGGTTAGCGCCGTAGTGGTACGGCACCGCCCCCGGATCGGTGCACTGCCAGATCGCGAGATCCGCGGGCCGACCGATCGCGATCACGCCGGTGTCGACGGCGAGGGCGCGCGCCGCGTGACGCGTCACACCGAGCCAGGCCTCCTCCACCGTCATCCCGAAATGCGTGGTCGCGAGCCACATCTGTAGCGGGAGCGACTCGGTGTAGCTCGAGCCCGGGTTGAGGTCGGTCGCCACCGCGAGTGCGACACCCGCCCGGCGCAGCTCGTCGACGGGCGGGACCGGCAATCGCAGCTGCACGCAGGCACCCGGCAGCATCACCGCCACCACGCCAGTGCGCGCGAGCGCCGCGATCCCCACGTCCGACACCTGCTCGAGGTGATCGGCGCTCCGGCCGCCGAGCTCGGCCACCAGCTCCGCGCCCCCGAGGTCACGGAACTGTCCGACGTGCGCGCGGGTGCCGAGCTTCGCGGCCTTCGCTGCACCGAGGACGGCCCTCGCCTCGGCGAGCGTGAACGCCCCCTCGTCGCAATAGATATCGACCGAGGTCGCGAGACCGTCCCGGGCCACGGCCGGGACCAGCTGCTCGACCAGCTCGCGGACGTAGGCATCGCGATCGTTTGCTCGCTCGGCAGGAATCAGGTGCGCGAGCAGCGTCGGCACGACCCGCATCCCGCTGCCCTCGGCCGCACGCGCGATGCACCGCAGCAGGCGCTGTTCGCCGTCGAGCGTGAGGTCGTAGCCGCTCTTGACCTCGATCGTCGTGGTGCCGGTCGCCCGCGCCGCGGCGAGGCGTTCTCGCACGAGGTCGATCAGCTCGTCGTCGCTCGCCCCGCGCGTCGGGCCGAGCGTGGCCTGGATGCCACCGCCCGCCGCCGCGATCTCGAGATACGGCTTGCCCGCGGCGCGCATCGCGAACTCGTTCGCGCGATCGCCCGCGAAGATCGCGTGGGTGTGGCAATCGACCAGCCCCGGCGTCACCAGGTTGCCCCCCGCGTCGGCCGTGACCCCGGCATCACCGACCGGCAGGTCGTCCTCGTCGCCCACCCACGCCACACGGCCGTCGGCGATCGCGATCGCCCCGTGATCGATCAGGCCGAGCTCCGGGCGCGCCGGGTCGCACGTCATCACGCGCGCGTTGCGAACGACGAGCGTCATCTGGTCCTTCCGGAGCGTCGTGACACCGCTCCTCAATCCTTCCGGCGACGCGGGATCACGATCCCGCAACGATCGGCGGTCTCGATCGCCTCGTCGTAGCCGGCGTCGGCGTGACGGATCACGCCCATGCCCGGATCGGTGGTCAGCACGCGCTCGAGGCAGCGCTGCGATCGCGGCGTACCGTCGGCGACGACCACCATCCCGGCGTGCAGCGAGTAGCCGATGCCGACGCCACCGCCGTGGTGGAACGACACCCACGAGGCACCGGCCGCCGTGTTGACCAGCGCGTTCAGGATCGCCCAGTCGGCGACCGCATCCGTGCCGTCCTTCATGCCCTCGGTCTCGCGGTTGGGAGACGCGACCGATCCGCAGTCGAGGTGATCGCGGCCGATCACGATCGGCGCCTTGACCTTGCCGGTGCGCACCAGCTCGTCGAACCGGGCGCCGACCCGCGCGCGCTGGCCATAGCCCAGCCAGCAGATCCGCGCCGGCAAGCCCTGGAACGCGACGCGCTCGCGCGCCAGCTTCATCCAGCGGTGCAGCATCGGATCGTCGATCTCGGCGAGCACCGCCTCGTCCGTGGCGGCGATGTCGGCCGGGTCACCCGACAGCGCGGCCCACCGGAACGGCCCCTTGCCCTCGCAGAACAGCGGGCGGATGTACGCCGGGACGAACCCGGGGTACGCGAACGCGACCTCGTGCGACAGCCCGCCGAGCTCGGCCTGCGCGCGGAGGTTGTTGCCGTAGTCGAACACGTGCGAGCCAGCCTTCTGCATGGCCACCATCGCCTCGACCTGCACCGCCATCGACGCTCGCGAGCGCTTCACGTAGTCGTCGGGGTTGTCCTCGCGCAGCTTCGCCGCCGCCTCGAGGGAGAATCCCTGCGGGATGTAGCCGACCAGCGGATCGTGCGCCGACGTCTGGTCGGTCACCAGGTCCGGCGTCACGCCCCGCTTCACGAGCTCGGCGTAGACATCGGCGGCGTTCGCCACGATCGCGATCGACCGCGCTTCCTGCTTCGCCTTGCACTCCTCGACCCGGCGGAGTGCCGTGTCGAGATCCGGCGCCACCTCGTCGAGGTACTTGGTGTCGAGCCGGCGCTGCACGCGCGCCGGATCCACCTCGACGCCGAGGAACACCGCGCCCGCCATCACCGCCGCGAGCGGTTGCGCGCCGCCCATGCCACCGAGGCCACCGCTCAGCACCACCTTGCCCGCCAGCGGCATCCCCGACGACGCCGACTCCGGCCAGTGCTTGCGGCCTGCCGCGGCGAAGGTCTCGAACGTGCCCTGCACGATCCCCTGCGAGCCGATGTAGATCCACGAGCCCGCGGTCATCTGCCCGAACATCATCAGGCCGCGTTGCTCGAGCTCGCGGAAGTGCTCCCAGGTCGCCCACTTGCCGACCAGGTTCGAGTTGGCGATCAGCACGCGCGGCGCTTCCTCGTGGGTCCGGAACACGCCGACCGCGCGCCCCGACTGGACCAGCAACGTGTGGTCGTTCTCGAGCCGGCGCAGCTCGCGCACGATCACGTGGTAGTCCTCCCAGCTCCGCGCGGCCTTGCCCGTGCCGCCGTACACGACGAGATCCTGTGGGCGCTCCGCCACGTCCGGATCGAGGTTGTTCATCAGCATGCGCAGCGCGGCTTCCTGCTGCCAGCCCTTGCACGTCAGCTGGGTTCCGCGCGGTGCTCGGATCGTCTCGGCCATGCGCCGGTCCTACCACGTGGCCGACGGCCGAGACACGTCGTCCCGCGACCCCGAAACGACCAACGGGGCGCCCGGATGGGCACCCCGCTGGGATCGAACGTGACGAACGAGATCGGAGCTAGTCCTTCTTGTCGTCCTTCTTCTCGTCCTTCTTCTCGGCCTTCTTCTCGTCGTCGCTGCCGTGACCGACGACGGTCTTCTTGTCGTCGTCCTTCTTGGGCTCGTCCTTCTTGGCCTCGGTCTTCTTGGCGCTCGTCCTTCTTGGCCTCGTCCTTCTTGGCGCTCGTCCTTCTTGGCGTCGTCCTTCTTGGCCTCGTCCTTCTTGGCGGGCTCCTCGTCGTCGGCCTTGATGGTCGGCGGGACGGGCGCGGGCTTCTTGGCCTCTTCCTTCTTCTCCGGCTTCTTCTCCGGCTTCTTCTCCGGTTTCGGCTCCGACTTCTTCTCCGGCTTGTCGCCACCCGCCGCGGCTGCGCCGGCCGCACCGGCCGCGAGGTTGCCGATCCGCATGCCGTAGAACGACCGCCACGCGAAGTACATCGAGATCACGAGGCTGATGCCGGCGACCACGAACTTGATGGTCTCGTAGGCTGGCGCCTTCACGATCGCACCCGTCGCGTCGAGGATCGGGTTGCCGTGGTGATCGATACCGGCCGCCTTGTTGGACAGCTGGATCGCGAGGCCGACGGCGAGCACGCCGAACAGCGTCGTGAACTTGATCACCGGGTTGAGGGCCACCGACGAGGTGTCCTTGAACGGGTCACCGACGGTGTCACCGACGACGGTCGCGTTGTGGAGGTCGGTCCCCTTGGCGCGAAGCTCGGTCTCGACGACCTTCTTCGCGTTGTCCCAGGCGCCGCCGGCGTTGGCCATGAAGATCGCCTGATAGAGGCCGAAGATCGCCATCGAGATCAGGTAGCCGATGAAGAAGAACGGATCGAGGCAGGCGAATGCCAGCGTCGAGAAGAAGATCACCATGAAGATGTTCTTCATGCCCTTCTGCGCGTAGATCGTGCAGATCTCGACGACCTTGTTGGAGTCCTCGACCGAGGCCTTCTCCTGGCTGCCGTCGAGCTTGATGTTCTTCTTGATGAACTCGACCGCGCGGTAGGCACCGGTCGAGACCGCCTGGGTCGACGCGCCGGTGAACCAGTAGATGATCGCGCCACCGACGATCAGACCGAGCAGGAACGGCGGGTGGATCATCGCGAGGTTCGCGACCTTCTCCTTCACGAGGCCGTCGGTCACCAGCATGATCAGCGCGAAGATCATCGTGGCGGCACCGACCACGGCGGTACCGATGAGCACGGGCTTGGCGGTCGCCTTGAACGTGTTGCCGGCGCCGTCGTTCTCCTCGAGGTAGGCCTTGGCCTTGTCGAAGTTCGGCTTGAACCCGAAGTCCTTCTTGATCTCGTCCTCGATGCCGGGCTTGCCCTCGATCACGCTCAGCTCGTAGACCGACTGGGCGTTGTCGGTGACCGGACCGTACGAATCGACCGCGATCGTGACCGGGCCCATGCCGAGGAACCCGAACGCCACGAGGCCGA
Organism: uncultured delta proteobacterium; assembly: GCA_963772655.1. Lineage (GTDB taxonomy): Bacteria > Myxococcota_A > Polyangia > Haliangiales > Haliangiaceae > JABFXX01. The sequence goes on along the minus strand of CAVYYE010000002.1, from coordinate 744,372 downwards.
ACGCGAACACGGTGGCGGCGGCCTGGGCGGCCGACAGGTCCATCTCCGGGTTGAACGCGGTGATGAGGAAGCCGATGTCGGCGTCACTGCTCGACATCGACGAGCCGTACTGCGAGATCGCGTACGCGATCCCCATCAGCGCGGCGATCACGAGCCCCATCCAGTAGGCGGAGAAGTTGCCGGCCGTGAGGCCCGACAGGATGTTGAGCGACGGGCCGCCCTCCTTGGACGCGGTCACGACCTCGCGCACGTGGCCCGAGTTCACCGAGGTGAACACCTTCACGAGCTCGGGGATGATGGCGCCGGCGAGCGTGCCGCACGAGATGATGGCGGACAGCTTCCACCACAGGCCGCCGGGCAGCGCCGACTCGCCCTGACCGATCAGGAGATAGGTGACGAGGAAGGTGAGTCCGACCGAGACCAGCGAGGTCAGCCACACGAGCGACGTCAGCGGGTGCTCGAAGTTCATCTCGTTGGCGTTCTGGTACTTGCCCTTGGTGAACGTCTCGTTGATGAGATAGCTACCGACGGACGCGACGATCATGATGATGCGCATCGCGAACAGCCAGACGAGGAGGATCGCCTGTAGCCAGGCACCCGAGACCGGGCCCTTGTCGAAGATGTGCTGCTGAGCGCCGGGGATGGCGACCAGGATGAAGGTGATGAGCGCGACGCCGGTGACGCCGTAGGTCTCGAAGCCGTCGGCCGTGGGGCCGACCGAGTCGCCGGCGTTGTCACCGGTGCAGTCCGCGATCACGCCGGGGTTGCGAGCATCGTCTTCCTTGATGTTGAAGACGATCTTCATCAGGTCGGACCCGATGTCGGCGATCTTGGTGAAGATGCCGCCCGCGATACGCAGGGCAGCGGCACCGAGCGACTCGCCGACGGCGAAGCCGATGAAGCACGGGCCGGCGTAGTCGCCGGGCAGGAACAGCATGATGATGAGCATCAGCACGAGCTCGGTCGAGATCAGGACCGTGCCGATGCTCATGCCGGCCTCGATCGGGATCGAGTACACCGGGTACGGCTTGCCGCGGAGCGACGCGAACGCCGCGCGCGAGTTCGCGAAGTTGTTCACGCGGATGCCGAAGAACGCGACCATCGAGCTGCCGAGGATGCCGATCACGGAGAACGCCGCGATCGCGAACACCTTGGGTCCGGGCACCTGCTCGAGCGCCGCGAAGTAGATGACGATGATCGTCGCGATCAGGATCCAGAGCTGGAAGATGAACTTCGCCTGGGTCCGCAGGTACGTCTTGCACGTGCCGTAGATCAGCTCGCTGATCTCGAGCATCGCCTTGTGAACCGGCAGGTTCTTCAGCTTCTGGTACTTCATCAGCCCGAACAGCAGGCCGAAAACCGAGACCACGATGCCGACGAGCAGGATGTTCCAGCCCGTCGTGCCGAGGAAGTGCACCGACCTGAGGTCGGGCAGAACGAGGTCGGCCTCGCTACGGGGTCGGGCAACTACCGCATTGGCGGCGTGTGCCGCCGTGGCGGCACCTTCGGTAAGCCATTGAACAAACGGGGTCATGGGATCCTCGTGCGCTCCGGGCGCTTGACGAGCGCGCGTTATAGAGACCCCCGATCCAACCGACAACCCCCAAAACGATCAAAATGTACGAGGGGTTGGTTGGAGATCGCCGATCCGTCGTGGTATGAAACGCTGCCCGGGAACGTTGGTTCCCGACCGGCCCGCCTCGGACGAGACCCCTCGAGGGGCCCACGGCCGCCTCAAGCCGCCGCGAGATGCTCGGGAAGCGTCGTGGCGCGCGTCTCCGGCGGCAGCAGCGGCTGCACGCGGGCGGCCCAGCGGGTCGCGCAATCGAGACCCTGCATCCCCGGCAACAGGGCCATCTTCTTCTCGATGTAGCCCATGACCTCGAAGATCCGCTCCTTGGGGAACAGCTTGGCCACGAGCTGCGCGCCCTCGGCATCGGTCTTCACGCCGTTGCCGACCGGCGCGTAGAAGTGTTTCGCGATCAGCCGCACGAAGCGCTGCGACTTCGGGCGATCCTGGAGCCGCAGCTTGGCCTGTCCGAAGTAGTACGCGAAGTGCCGCCGTTCCTGTTTCGCGATCCGCCGGCACAGCTCCGCGATCGCCGGGTTCTTGGTGTTCGCGGCGAGCTCCTCGTAGGCCTGCGTGGTCAGGCACTCCTGGAGCGCGCCCCAGAACATCCACAGGCCGATGAACGTCTTCGGAGCCGCACGGGCGATCATGCTCTGCCCGAAGTCCTCGAACTTGGCCTTGAACCGGGCTCCCGCGCGAACGTCCGTCGACCGCTCCGTCGCGCTCTGCACGTCGACGCCGCACTGCTCGAGCGCGTACGTGATGGCGTACGAGTGGAAGTACTCCTCGTAGTTCCACATCGTGAGGAACGTGAGGAGCTCGGGATCGCGCGCGACCTTGAGCTTCGCGACCTCGAGAAAGTAGTGAACCGTCTGGCTCTCGATGTCGGCGAAGTAAAGGAGGCTCTCGATCTCGTCCGGTGCCAGCCCGATTCGGCGCCCGGTCTCCCAGTCGAGATCCTCGAACTCCACCTTGTGGGAAACCGCGAGGTGCTGAGAAATGTCTGCCACTAGTCCCTCATCCCGGCGATGGCCGGCTCGTGTACTACGTCGAACTACGCGATCCGGATCGAAGTTGTTTCAACGTTTCCCCGTGTCCCTCCCTACCGCAGACCCGGGTCCGCCCAGCCTACCATCGTTACGACACCGCCACGTTCGGGTAACCGCCCGGATCGAGGCCTGCTAGGATTGTTTTCGTGCGGTTGGTCCTGTGTCTCGCGGTCTTGCTCGCCGGCTGTCACCTCGGCGGCGAGTACGTCTCCAATAACCGTGCGGCCGCGGACGTCGACCGGGGCGAGGTCAACGGACGCAGCTTCGAGTTCATCACCAACAAGCCCGAGGGCGACGACTGGCAGATCCGGATCCGCGACAACTCGATGTCGGTGGGTTACGGCAATCAGGACAAGTCCGAGGAGCTCGGGGTGATCCGGCTGACCAAGCGAGAAACTCGCAAGGTCTGGGATCTGATCGATGCGATCGACATCGAGGAGCACAAGAAGGGCCGCAAGGACGAGGACGAGGGGTACGTGCTGATGCGGATCCGAGAGCCCGGCGAAGAGGAGCTCGAACACGACATGTTCACGATCTACGTGTCGCGCACGACCGAAGACGATGACGTGATCTCCCTGGCCGAGTACCTCCGCGATCTGGTCGCCAAGTACCGCAAGGAAAAGCCGAACTTCTAACGGCTCTGGGGACGCTCGACGGCGGTCTCGGCACCGTTCCCGGGTGCGGTCCCCGCGTCGGGCGCGAGATCTTCGAAGCGCACGACGTCGCGCCCGGCGCCGATCGCCAGGCGACCCGCCGCCCGCACCGCGGCACGCAACTCGCGCACGTTCCCGGTCGACCACGGCCGCACCCCGCACGCCTCGAGTAGACGCGGATGCGCGGTCAGGGGGTGCTCGAGCTCGGCGGCGACCGCCGCGACCTCGACCTGGGCCAGCCGGATCGCGTCGACCTTGCGTGCGCGAAGCGGCGGGACCTCGACGGCGGAGCTCGACAGGTGATCGTAGAGATCGCCTCGCAGGTCACCGTCGGTCACGGCCTCGCGCAGGTCGGTACCGGCGCACGCGATCCCGACATCGGCGTCGGCACCGTCGGGACGCGCCTCGAGCATTCGCCACAGCGCCGCCTGCGCGATCGGATCGAGATCGTGAAACCCTGCGAGGTACAGCGTGCCGCCGTGCGCCTGCTGGACGTAGCCGATGGTCTCGATCACGCCCTTCTTGTGACCGAACAGCAGGCGATCGGCGACGCCGTGGATCGCGGCGCACGCCACCGTCACGAACGGACCACGCGCGCGCGGGCCGGCGCCGTGGAACACGCGCGCGACGAGTTGCTTGCCAGCGCCGGGCTCGCCGTCGAGGAGTAGCGTCGACGATCGCCCGGCGAGGTCGCGAGTCCGGGCGAGCACCGTCGCGAGCTCCGGACCGATCACGGGATCCGCCGGCGGCGCGTGGCCGCGCCGATCTCCGACAAGTGCGAACACCGTGTGGCCGAGTCGCAGGATCACCGTGCCCCGCCGCTTCACCCGTTTGACGATGCGTTCGCCGTTGACGAACGTGCCGTTGCGGCTATCGAGATCCTCGATGACCCACGTGCCGTGATCCCACTGCACGGTCGCGTGCTCGCGCGACATCCGGTCATCCTCGATCTCGTGGCTCGCACCGGATGCCTCGATCCGGCGTCCGAGCTCCGCCGACGGCGCCAACACCAGCGACGCGGGCGTCGTGCCGTTGGCCAGCATCAAAATCGCGGGAGCGGCGGTTGGCTGCTCTCCGTCGTCGTCAACAACCACGCTACGAAGCTACCCCAGCAGGCTCGCATGCGAGTGATAGGATGCGGCCGTGGCGTTCGATCCCTACGGGCTAGCACTCAAGACCGTGCTGTATCCGGCGTGGGAACGGTTGCGCGGTCGTCCGACGTTCGAGCTCCTCGCCTCCTTGCGTCGCTCGGAGCGGCTCGCGCCCGAGGAGCTGGATGCGATCCGGGTCGGCTACCTGCGCCGGCTGGTCAACCACGCCTACCACCACAGCGCGCATTACAAACGCACGATGGACGAGGTCGGGTTTCGCCCCGACGAGATCCGCACGCTCGACGATCTGTCCCGGGTTCCCCTGCTGCCGCGCGCGGTCGCGCAGGCGAGCGTCGACGAGCGCACCGCGACGTGGCCGCCGGTCGACGTGTCCAAGGCGACCAGCGGGTCGACCGGTCAGCCGCTCGAGGTCCGGCTGTGCGCCGAGTCGCGACACTGGCGCGACGCGACCAAGTGGCGCGGATACGGTTGGGGTGGGTACGAGCCGGGAGATAAGGCACTGATCCTGTGGGGGCTCCCCGCGGTGCAACCGAGCCGCTGGAAGCGCGCGAAGATCGCCCTCGATCACAAGCTCCGCCGCGACATCTACGTGAGCTGCATGGTGCGCTCGAAGGAGCAGCTCCTCGAGATGGTCCACCTGATCGTTCGCGAGCGACCGACGGTGATCACCGGCTACGCGCAGGCGATCGCCGACCTCGCGCGGTTCGTCAACGCGGAGAACCTGCGGGCGTGGAAGGACCTCAAGACGATCTACGGCGCGGAGCGACTGTGGCCGCACGATCGCGAGGACATCGCGAAGGCGTTCGGCCCCGACGTGTTCGAGACCTACGGCTGCCGCGAGTTCATGTTGATGGGCGCCGAATGCGAAGCCCACGACGGGCTCCACGAACAGTCGGAGAACCTGATCGTCGAGTTGCTCGTCCGGGAACCCGACGGCAGCCATCGCCCCGCGCGACCGGGCGAACAAGGCGAGGTCGCCGTCACCGACCTTCACAACCTCGCGTGCCCGTTCATTCGCTACCTCACCGGCGATCTGGCGCTCGCGCGCGAGCAGACGCCCTGCCCGTGCGGCCGCACGCTGATGCGGTTCGGCCCGGTCGAGGGACGCATCACGGAGACCATGCGCGATGCCGACGGCAATCCCGTCGAGGGCATCATGTTCAACATCCTGTTCCTCAACATGGCCAAGTACACGCGGCAGTTCCAGGTCGTGCAGCGCGCGGATCGACGGCTCGTGTTGCGTGTGGTGCCGGTGGGCCCGACGCTCGATCCCGCGGCCGAGAAGCTGATCCGCGACTACGTGCAGCAGCACCTCCGAGGGATCCCGCTCGACATCGAGGTGGTGCCCGAGATCCCGCTATCGAAGGCCGGCAAGCTGCGTCGCGTGATCGTCGAGCGCCCCGCCGAGACCAAGGCCTAGGCGCCTAGAAGATCGCCCCGGCGGTCAGCCCGATCACGCCGGCGCCGCGCGCGGTGGTCGGTGACATCCCGTGCATCCCGCCCTCGACGACCATCGCGAGACCGATCGACGGCGTGAGCTCGACCCGGTGGAACAGCACCCAGCGGTACCCGGTCGTCACGCCGGTGGTCCACGTGGTGAGTCCGCCGATCGCGCGATCCTCGATCATGTCGGACACCTGCGTGCGTGCGAGATCGCTGCGCGCGCCGACGTACCAGCCGGTCATCGCCTCGGGACGGCGCAGCCACCGCCGCACCTCGACGCCGATGCCGAACGCGTGCGAGCGATAGTCGCCCCGGGCCGCCGCGCGCGCGCCGAGCGTGACGGCGACCGAGAGCTTCTCGTACTGCGGCACCGCGCGTTCGAGCTGGATCGCGATGCCGGTGGTGTCGAGCGACGCGAGCTGCAGCGAGATCGCGCTCGTGTACGGCGCGCGGGTCGACGTCGCGGCGACGCCGTCGGCAGCCGGCGCGGGCACGGTCTCGCCGGGCGGCTGCGCGAAGGCGGGCGCGGCCGCGAGGACCACCGCGAGCGTCACGAGGTTGCGGAAGCTCATGGTGCCCCCAGGGTGTTGGCGAGGAAGTCGAGGGTGACCGCCCACGCCTCGGGCATGTCGGTCGAGGGTTGGAGGTACGCGCCGTCGGTCGGCGTCGTCGGGCTCAGGATGTGGCCGGCCGCCCCGAGCTCGAGCAGCCGCGCCTGGTTGCCGTGCGCGCGCAGCAGGTCGACGAGCTCGCCGGCCTTGCCGACGGACAGCACGTCGTCCTGACCGTGGACGACGAGGAACGGGGGTTCGTCGTCGCCGATCTGGAGCGCGGGAGAGGCGTTGGCGTAGTTGTCGGGGACCTCGTCGTTCGAGCCGCCGAGAAAGTCCTTCACCCACGAGTTGTCGTTGCCGGTGAAGTCGTAGACGCCGTCGCCGGGGATCGCGGCGGCGGGCGCACCGGTCGGGCCCCACTCGCAGTCGGGTTGGTGCGCCGGGTTATCCGGTGCGATCGCGACCAGCGCGGTGAGCTGGGCGCCGGCCGAGTAGCCGCTGACCGCGATGCGATCCGGATCGATGCCGTAGTCGTCGGCATGAGCGCGGAGGAACGACAGCGCGCACAGGCAGTCCTGCACCGCCGCCGGGTAGGTCCCCGCGGGAACCAGGCGGTACTCGATCGTCGCGGCGACGTAGCCCGCGGCCGCGTAGCGCTCCGACGCGTCGGCGTAGTTGTCGCGGTTCCCCCACTTCCACGCGCCCCCGTGGATCAGCATCACCGCCGGTCGGCGGGTGTCGGGGGCCGTGTCGGGCATGTAGATGTCCATCTTGGTGGCGTCGCCGAACCGAGAATCGTAGGTCACGTCGGGAATCACCACGGTTCCCTGCCCGCACGCTGCGGTCAGCGAACCGAGGATCCCGGCGATCACCAGGTTGCGTTGCATGACCGGACTGACGTGCATCTGGGATGCCGGGGTAACCCCGCGTGTCGACGTCGCGGCCCGGGCGCAGCCGTGGCGGCACCGACGACATGTCGCACCGGGCGCAACATCGTTGTTCGCCTCCGCTTCCGCGAGCGATTACTTCTTCGGCGCCGGGAACCCGCGCTTGCGCAGGAGTGCATTGACGTCCGGGTCACGCCCGCGGAACTGGCGATACGCCTCGGTGCGATCGGTCGAGTTACCGGGCGCCAGGATGTAGCGCTGGAGTGCGCTCGACACCTTCGGATCGAACACGTCCTTGGCCTCGGCGAACGCCTCGCGCGTATCCGCATCCATCACCTCCGACCACAGATAGCTGTAGTAGCCGGCGGAGTACGAGTCGCTCGAGAATAGATGGAGGAACTGCGGGAGCCGGTGGCGCATCGCGACCTCGCGCGGTGCATGGATCTTGGCCAGCGTCTCGCGCTCGAACTCGTGAGGGTCGATGTTGCCGTCGGGCAACGTGTGCAGCTCCATGTCGACGATCGCCGCCGACAGGTACTCGACCGTCGCGTAGCCGGTGTTGAACTTGCTCGACGCCTCGATCTTGTTCACCAGCGCCTGGGGCATCGGCTTGTTGGTCTTGTAGTGGCGAGCGAACCGGTCGAGCACGGGGCGCGTCAGCACCCACATCTCGTGGACCTGCGACGGGTACTCGACGAAGTCGCGCGGTGTCACCGACAACGTCGGGTACTTGACCTCGGACAGCAGCGAGTGAAGCGCGTGCCCGAACTCGTGGAACAGCGTCTCGGCGTCGTCGACGCTGATCAGCACCGGCTCGCCGGGGGCGCCGCGCACGAAGTTGTTGTTGTTCGACGCGATCGGAGTGACCACGCCGTCGAGGTCCCGGTGCGTGCGGTAGGACGACGACCATGCACCGGACCGCTTGCCCTTGCGCGCGAAGTAGTCGCCGTAGAACAGCCCGACGAACCCACCGTTGCGATCCTTGACCACCCACACGCGAACCTCGGGCTGGAACACCGGGACCTTGCCGGTGATCTCGTCGAACCGCAGCCCGTACAGCTCCTCGGCCATCCACATCGACGCCTGGATCATGTGATCGAGCTCGAAGTACGGCTTGATCGCGTCTTGATCGACGGCGTAGCGCTGCTTGCGGACCTTCTCGGCGTAGTACAGGTAGTCCCACGGCTGGAACGGCAGCTTGAGGCGATCGCGCCGCGCCAGCTTGGTCATCTCCGCGACCTCCTGGTGCACGCGCGCCACCGCCGCCGGCCACACCTTCATCATCAGCTCCTTCGCCTTCGCCGGATCCTCGGCCATGGTCTCGGCCATGCGGTAGTGCGCGTGGTCGCGGAACCCGAGCAGCTTCGCGCGATCGGCACGTAGCTTCACGATCTCGACGATCGTCTGATTGGTGTCGTTGGCGTCGCCGTTATCGCCACGGTTCTTGAACGCCTTCCACACCTTCTCGCGCAGGACCCGGCTCTTCGCGTTGGTCAGGAACGGATCGACACTCGACCGCGTGTTGACGACGGCCCACTTGTTGGGGCCGAGCTTGCGGTCGTCGGCAGCTGCCTTGTAGGTGCTGACCAGAGACTTCGACAACCCCGCGAGGTCCGACGCCTTGTCGATCACGATCCAGGTGTTCTCGTCGGCGAGCACCTTGTTGGCGAACTCGGCGAACAGCACGGCGAGGCGCTCGTTGATCGCGCCGACCTTGGCCTTGTCGTCCGCCGACAGCTTGGCGCCGGCACGCACCATGCGTTCGTAGCGCAGCTTGAGCAGCCGCTTCTGCGCGTGATCGAGGTGCGACGACTCGCGGCGCTTGTAGAGGTCCTCGATCCGCGCGAACAGCTTCGAGTTGAACGTGATCTTGTCGTACGCGGCGGCGATCTTGGGCGACCACTCCTTGTCGACCGCCTGGACGTCGGGTGTGCTCATGTTGCTGGTCAGGATCGAGAACAGGGTCTCGGCGCGATCCTCGTGGTGACCGGCGCTGTCGAGCGCGGCCAGCGTGTTGGCGAACGTCGCCGGCTCCGGGTTCTCGGCGATCGCGTCGACCTCCGCGGACAGCAGCTCGAGGCCGAGCTCGAACGCCTTGCCGAACTGCGACGGATCGAGCTTGTCGAGTGGCGGCACCCCACCGTAGTCGCCGGTCCACGGCGCGAGCAGCGGGTTGGTGTCGGCCTGCGCCGTCAGCTTCGCGACGTTGGCGACCGCGACGTCGTACGCCGACGGCGGCGGAGGCTCGGCCGGCTTGGTCGATGGTGGCATCGGTGGGTCCACGGGCAAACGGGCGGTGTTCGGGGAGCTACAGGCCAGTGCGAGCACGGCACAAGCACACGAGAGGATCCTGATCACCGGCGGAATGTACCCCGAGGATCCCCACGGGGCCGCTGCAACCGGAGTGGTCTCGGCGGTTCGAGTAGGATGGCGGCATGGTCGGGACTCCCTACACGAACAAGCAGCGCACGATCGTGATGACGGTGGTCGTGGTCGGTGCGCTGATCGCCCTGTTCGTGTGGCAACGGATCCGCGATACCGACGTGGCCGCGAGCGGATCGGCGGCGGCGAGCGGCAGCGCGACGGCGGCGGGAAGCGGCACCGCGGGCAAGGCATCGTCGACCGCGAAGCAGGACGCGCGCGTACGCAAGATCGATCGCGCGCGTCGCACCGCCCTCCTCGACCAGATCCGCGCCGCACGAGCGCGGCGTACCGGGATGGGCGCCTCGTCGTCGTCGTCGTCGTCGTCGTCGAGCGCACCACCACCGCCGCCGAGCTTGCCGAGCTTGCCGGGGACGATCTCGAAGGACGACATCCGCGCCGGCGTGCGCGCGGTGGTCCCACTCCTCGCCGAGTGCTACGACGCCGCGAAGGATCGCCTCCCGGTCAAGGCCGGGCGCATCGTGGTCCAGATGCACCTGACGGGGGAACCCGACGTCGGCACCCTGATCGAGACGGCCGAGATCGGCGGCGACGAGGGGCTCACCGGTGACGCCGACCTCGTCGAGTGTCTCCAGCAGACGATGCTGTCGGTCGAGCTCCCGCCGATCGAGGACGGCGGATCGGTCGACGTCACGTATCCGCTCAAGTTCTCCGACGATCCGTAGGCGACGATGCCGCGCAACCGTGCATCCTAGGGGCGATGACCATCGCCGACACTGTCCGGGCTTTCCTGCGGGCGATCGAGGCCGGGGACCTCGACGCCGTGGCCGCGTTCTACGATCCCGAGATCGAGGTCGTGGAGCACCCCAACCGGCTCAACCCGACCGGCAAGCGGTACGACCGCGAGCAGCTGCGGGCAGCCGGCGAACGGGGCAAGCAGGTCCTCCAGCGGCAGCACTACGAGGTCCGGGCCGTGATCGTCGACGGCGAGCGGGCCGTCGCGCAGTCGGTGTGGAGCGGCGTCCTCGCGGTGGCGGTCGGCCCGCTGCCGGTCGGCCACGAGATGAAGGCCCAGATCTGCAGCGTGTTCGAATTTCGCGCCGGCAAGATCCTCCGCCAGGAGCAGTACGACTGCTTCGTGTAATCCTCCGCCGGTGACCACGATCTATAGCGACGCACCGATCGCCGGAGCGTCGTTCGACACCCTCGGGCGGATCGCCGTCGCCGATCGCCTGCTCGAGCTCGCCACGTTCGATGTCGTCAAGCCGGTGGTCGTCGGCCTGCTCGGCCGCGCCGGTTCCGGCAAGACCAGCATCCTGCGCATGCTCGGCGAGTCGTGCGCGGCGCGTGGCGAGATCCACGCGTTCTCGATCGATGCCTGGGTCGCGCGCACCGCCTCGGCGATCAACGATGCTTTTCTCAAGGAGGTGTTCCGCATCTTCGAGGCCGAGGGCGTGCTCGGGCAGACCGATCGCGTGCGCGACAAGCTGTTCGCGGTCGGCGACGTGGTCTCGGCGGTCGCGCGGTTCGCCGGCGCGAGCGTCGATCTCAGGGGTGGCCTCGAGCGCAGCGACGACGCGCAACGCACCAAGATCATCGAGCACGCGCAGGTCATCAACAAACGCATCGTCGTCGGCCTCGACCACGTCGAGCGCATGCCCGCCACCGAGGTGGCGACCACGATCAAGCAGCTGGTCCGCTGGGGCACGTTCCCGTACTTCGCGTTCGTGATCAGCGCGGACCGCGAGCTCCTCGCCCGCAAGCTGCGCGAAGCCGACGGCAATACCGACGACCTCGAGCGCGCGATCGGTGTCGAGCTGCCGTTGCCGGACGCCGATCGCGAGGCGCTCGCGGCCACGATCCGCGGAGGCCTGATCGATCTGGCGAGCGCGCGCGGCATCGATCCGGATCCCGCGCTCGCGCTGTTCGATCTCGACACCGGGATCGGACTCGACGCGATCACGACGCCGCGTGCCGCGAAGCGACTCCTCAACACGCTCGGTGCCGCCGCGCCACTCGCACCCGCGGGACTCGACCTCCGAAGGGCCTGCTTGATCGCGATCGTGCGCCACGTCGTACCCGAGGCGATGCCGGCGATCGCGTCGCGCCTCGGCGCGCTCGGCGACCCGGATCAGACGAGCGCACTCGCGGAACGCCTCGCGGGGTATGCGACTCGCCACGCCCAGCCCGAGCTGGTCGAGCGGCTGTTCGCTGCCCTGCTCGCGCCGGCGACGGTTGACGCGCCGTAGCCCCGCAAAACCGACCGTTTAGTCGTTTTCCGGTTGCTGTGGGAACAATTCGGGATTATCTCCATACCGACTAGTCGGTTTGATTGGAATGAAGCACGCGACTCCAGATGTCCGGCGCGCCCAGCTGTTCGCGGCCGCGATGGCCGTGGTGGCCGAAAAGGGCTTCCACGCGACCACGGTCGATGACATCGCGGCCCGTGCCGGTCTCTCCAAGGGCGCCGTCTATCACCACTTCGACAGCAAGCTCGATCTGTTCGTGTCGCTGCTCGAGGACTCGATGGACGAGTTCACCGACATGATCGATCACACGGTCGATGGCTCCGCGCGAGATGCGGTGCTCGGCGTCGTGCGGGCCGCCCTCGCCGCCTACACCCCCGACCTGCGGACCGCGTTCGCCGAGCTGTTCATGGTCAGCATGCAGCAGCCCGCGTTCGCCGAGCGATTTCGCCGCCACTACGACGGCATGATCCACGCGGGCGCCAACCTGTTCCGGCGCGGGATCGCGAACGGCGAGTTTCGACCGGATCTCGATCCCGAGCAGGCGTCGAACCTGGTGTTCATGGGGGTCGACGGCTTGACGTTCGTGTACCTCGCGCTCGGTCGCAACGCCGACGCGGATGCCGCAGTGCTCGATCTCGCGAAGACGTTGCTCGACGGGTTCGCGGCACGTACCACCGACAACAAGGAGAACGCATCGTGATCGCCAGGAAACCGTGGGAGGGCGTGCTCGTCGCCATCGCCACGATCGCCACCACCGTCGCCGCGACGCCGGCTCGCGCCGACGATGCCGCCCACATCGCGCGTCTGGTCGATCGCGCGGATCGCATCTACCGCGGCAAGACGTCCGCCGCGGTGTTCGACATGCACATCAAGACCAAGTCGTACGAGCGCTCCTACCAGATCGTGATGTGGGACGACAGTCGCAAGACGGATCGCGCCCTCGTCAAGATCCTCGGTCCCGCGCTGTGGCGCGGCTTCGGCACGCTCAAGATCGGCGACAGCCTCAAGTTGTTCGATCCCAAGTCCAACCGGATCACCGTCGTCGGGCAATCGATGCTCGGGGATAGCTGGATGGGCAGTCACTTCTCCAACGACGACCTCGTGCAGGAGACCCGGTTGTCTCGCGACTTCCGGATCGAGCTCGCCGCGCATCACGCCGGCAAGCTCGGCGATCGAGCCGGCACCTACGACGACCTGGTGCTGACGCCGAAGCCGACCGCCCCGGTGGCGTGGGGCAAGATCCGTTACCGGCTGTTCGAGTCCGGCGATCTCGTGGTGCCCGTGCGGGCCGACTACTACCGCAAAGCGACCGACGCGAAGACCGTGCGCTCGATCGTGTTCTCCGATGTCACCGAGGTCGGAGGTCGAACGATCCCCAAGAAGCTCACGGTGACTGTCACCGACAAGCCAGGAGAGTCGACGACCATCACGTACAAGACCGTCAAGTTCGACGTCAGCATTCCCGACTCCAAGTTCACCGAGCAGGCACTCAGGAGGTAGCCGAGATGGCTGCCAGCACGCTCCGGATCGCGTGGCGCAACCTCGGGCGCAACGCCCGTCGTACAGCGATCACCGGGATCGCTCTCGCGATCGGGACCTCGCTCTCGGTGGCCGCGTTCGGACTCACCGACGGGATGAACGCCGGGCTCCTCGACGCGCTGACCAAGTACGACCTCGGCCACGTCCAGATCCACCAGCGCGACTTTCCTCGCACCCACGCGCTCGACAAGACGATCGACGACGCCCCCGCGGTACTCGCGAAGGCACGCGCGGCGGCGGACGTGGCGGGCGCGACCCCGCGCGTCTACAACTACGCGCTGATCTCCCACGGCACGCACTCGATGAGCGCCGAGCTCGTCGGTGTCGATCCGCGCACCGAACCCACGGTCACCCGGCTCGATCGCCAGGTCGCGCTCGGGACCTACCTGCCACCGGAACCGACGCCGTGGCCGAAGGGTCGTCCGCTCACCGCCGAGGAGCGCGCGCTCGATCGACAGCTCTCCGAGGCGACCGAGCAGGATGCGCTGTCCGAGATCGGAGACCTCCAACCGCTCGGCGGGGACGGTTCCACTCCCACCGCACCCACCAAGGACGTCGCGAGCGGACAACCGGACGGGGGGTCGGCGGCGGAAGCGAAGTCGGACAACAACGACGCGCACACGCTTCACGAACGTCGGGAACGCGCACGCCGGCTCGCCTTGATCCAGGCCCCTCCCCCGGCACACGCACTCCCCGCGTTCGTCGGCTCCTCGCTGGCCACCACGCTGCACGTCGGCGTCGGCCAGGAGATCCACGCCACCGGGCAAGCCGTCGACGGCACCGCCGAGCAAGTCGAGCTTCGGGTCGTCGGCATCTTCGCCACCGGGACCGCGCTGATCGATCGCCGGATCTATCTCGACGTCGCCGACCTGCAGCGCTTCAGTCACCTCGGTGACCGGGTCCACGAGATCGCGATCTCGGCCACCTCGCCAGATCAGGCGGCGGCGATCGCGGAGCGCCTCCAACACGAGCTCGGCGACCCGTTGATCGTCCGCGACTGGCGTCAGATCCGCCCCGATGTCGGACGGATCATCGACCTCCAGGAGGTGTCGACCGCGATCATGATCTTCATCATCCTGTTCGTCGCCACGCTCGGCGTCGTCAACACGATGCTGATGGCGGTGTTCGAGCGCACGCGCGAGCTCGGCGTGCTCAAGGCGATCGGAATGTCCGGGTTCCGGATCGTCGGGCTGATCGTCGCCGAGACCACGTTGCTCGCGATCGCGGCATCGGCGCTGGGAACCGGGGCCGGCCTGCTCATCGACTGGTACATGGTGCGCTACGGCGTCGACCTGTCGTCCTTGATCTCCGGCACGTCGTTCGGCGGGCTGGGGATCAACTCCACGATCTACGGCGCGATCACGGTCCAGGGCATCGTCCTACCGGCGGTGCTCCTCGCGGTGACGTCGTTCGTGGCGTCGTTCTATCCAGCGATCCGGGCGGCGCGCCTCCGCCCCGCGATCGGGATGAGGGAGACCTGATGCTGACCTTGCGACTCGCCTGGCGCTCGTTCCTGCGCCACCGCCGACGCTCGCTGATCACCGGTGCGGCGATCGCGCTCGGGCTCGCGATGATGCTGGCGTTCCTCGGACTCGGCCAGGACGCACACACTCGCATGGCCGAGCTCGGGATCCGGCTCGGCGGAGCGCATGTCACCGTTCAGGGCGCTGGATACCAGAACGACCAGACCCTCGACCACGTGGTCACCGACCCCGACCAGGTGATCGCCGCGGCCCGCACGATTCCCGGGGTCTCCGCGGTCGTCCCGCGGGTGCACGGGAGTGGCCTGATCTCGACGGGCGCCGCCAGCGCCGGCGTCGCGATCGTCGGTGTCGATCCGGACCGCGAGGCCGCCGTCTCGTCGATCGTGAAGAGCAAGGTCAAGGGCGAGTACCTCCGGCCGCGTGCCAGACGCGCGTTCGAGAGCGAGCCGGCGGACATCTATGTCGGCACCCAGCTCGCGCGCACGCTCGCGCTCGAGCTCGGCGATCGCGTGGTGCTCTCGGTCTCGCCTCGAGGTGGAGGGTCCCCGTCGTCCGCCGCGTTCGTCGTGCGCGGCATCTTCCACACCGGGATCGACATGCTCGACGGCTTCTACGTCGAGATCCCGATCGCGGACTCGCAGCTGCTGTTCGACCTCGGCCACGACGTCACGCAGGTCGGCGTGATCGCCGACAAGCTCGACGACACCGACGCGATCACGCAGGCGCTGTCCGCCAAGCTCGCCGGGCGTAGCGATCTCGAGGTCCTGCCGTGGCAGACCACGCTCCGCGAGCTCTACGAGGCGATCTTCCTCGATAACCTCGGGTTCTACATGATGATGGCGATCATCTTCGTGATCGTCGGCATCGGCATCTTCAACACGGTGCTGATGAGCGTGGTCGAGCGCACGCGCGAGCTCGGCGTGATGATGGCGATCGGCACCAGCAAGCGGCGGCTGTTCGGCGTGGTGCTCTGCGAGGCCGCGATCCTCGCCATCGTCGCGTCGCTGATCGGGATGGCGATCGGCGTCGGGATCCACCTGTACCTGAAATCGCACGGCATCGACATCACCCAGGTGATGGGCGATGTCGAGGTCGCCGGCATCGTGATGACCGGCAAGATGTATTCGCAACTGAGCCCCGCCGACGTCGCGAAGTGGACCGCGATCGTGATCGGCATCGTCGTGGTGTCCGCGCTGTATCCCGCCACGCGCGTGACCCGGCTCGATCCCCTGGAGGCAATGCGTCATGTCTGAACACACCGTCGAGCTCCGCGACGTCCGCAAGATCTATCACCAGGGCAAGTACGAGGTGCACGCCCTCGACGGCGTCGACCTGACGATCGATGCCGGCGAGTTCACGGTGCTCGCCGGACCGTCGGGCTCCGGCAAGACGACGCTGCTCAACCTGGTCGGCGCGCTCGACGTGCCGACCAGCGGTCAGGTGCTGGTCGAGGGCCGCGACCTCGGTGCACTCGGCGGGCACGGACTCTCGGAGATGCGACTTCGCCGGATCGGGTTCGTGTTCCAGTCCTACAACCTGATCCCCGTGCTGTCGGCGTACGAGAACGCCGAGTACGTGTTGCTGCTCCAGAACGTGGCCGCTACAGAACGCAAGAAGCGCGTCACCGAGCTCCTGAAAGCGGTCGGACTCGAGGGGCTCGAGCACCGGCGCCCGGCCGAGCTATCGGGTGGCCAGCAACAGCGCGTCGCCGTGGCACGCGCGCTCGCCGGCCAGCCCGCGCTGGTACTCGCCGACGAGCCGACCGCGAACCTCGACTCCAAGACCGGCGCCGCGCTCATGGATCTGATGCACGAGCTGTGTCGCGATCGCGGCGTCACGTTCCTGTTCTCGTCACACGACCCGATGGTGATCGACCGCGCCGAGCGCCTGATCCGCCTCGAGGACGGGCGCGTCGTGTCCGACGAGCGGCGAGTTCCCGATGCAGCGTAGCCTCACCTCGTCGACCGCCGCCGCGGTGATCGCCGGGGTGATCGCCGGGGTGATCGTCGGCCTCGGCGGTGCCGCACACGCGAAGGTGATCCGCGAGGATCCGCTCGAGGACACCAGCACGGAGCTCGGCATCATCGCGCGGGTGTTCTCGTTCATGCTCGCCGGCAAGGTGCTCGAACCACCGCTGTCGCCCGAGGATGCCAACCCGACCGGCGCCGGCCTGTTCGATCTGCGGTTCTACGCCTCGACCAAGACGCCGCGGTGGAAGGTCACGGTGCACGACCAGCTCTCGGGCGTGAGTCGATCCCACGCCCTGGCTGGATTCGCGCTCGGGCGCGGGCTACCTCCGCCGCGCTGGCTGCCGCTGACGGCGACGATCACCGACGACCCCACGGTGACGCTGCGCAACACGGTCGACTGGGCGTCGGTCGCCTACAACCGGGGGCGCGTGACGATCACCGCGGGCCGTCAACCGATCGTGTTCGGGCGCGCCAAGCTGTGGAGTCCGATGGATCTGATCGCGCCGTTCTCGCTCACCGAGGTCGATACCGAGTACCGCTCGGGCGCCGACGCGCTGCGGATCGACGTGTCGAGCGGGGACCGCCTGGCGGTGACGTTGGTCGGCGTCGCCGGGGAGCTCGAGGACGACCACGATCTGCACGCTTCGATCGACGGCTCGGCCGTGGTCGCGCGCGCGACCTACCGTCTCGATCACGGCGAGCTCGGCGCCCTCGCCGGCGGCGTACGCGGCGACCTCGTCGGCGGTGTCGACTTCGCCTGGGATACCGGGGCATTCGATCTGTACGGCGAGTCCACCGTCACCCGGGTGACGTCGCGCAGCCTCGCGGCCCCGCTGTCGGGCATCGACACGCTGGTCAAGGCGGCCACCGGGGCGACCTTCCACCCGACCGAGAAGCTCACGATCGGTCCCGAGCTGTCGTTCGACAGTGCCGGCGCCGCGCACGCGCGCGACTACCTGAGCTCGGCGTTGTCGCCGCGCGTCGCGATCGGCGAGCAGGTCACCCTCGGCCGGTTCTACGGCAGCGCGATCGCCGACTGGCAGCCGCACCCCCTGCTCCACGTCGTCGTCGCCACGATCGCGAACCTCAGGGATCCCAGCGCCCTCGCCTCGGTCACACTGGCGTACAGCGTCGCCGCCAACGCGACCGCCCAGCTCGGAGGGTACATCCCGCTCGGCCGGCGACCGGGCAGCGATCTGACACCACGCAGCGAGTTCGGGCTGTATCCGACGTTCGGGTTCCTCGAGCTCAAAGCCGTGCTGTAACTCGGCGAGCGGCGGTATGATGGAATCGTGGGACCGGCACGGATCGCCGTAGTCGTGTCGCTCGTCGGCGTCGCGGCGTGCGGCCGCATCGGATTCTCGCCCGAATCGTCGGGCGACGACGCCGGCGATGGGGGTGTCGGCGTGTTCGTCGATGCCCTGCCCTGCGAGACCGACAGCACCGTGGTGAGCGGCGTGCCCCTCACCGACAGCTTCGCGTGGCTCGCGATCGACGGCGTCCAGGTCGTGTTCGACGTTCACCACGTCGACGACACCCACCACGAGGTCCACGCCTATCCACTGACGGCATCGCCCGGACAGATCACGTCGACGACGTCCGGATCGCTCGTGTTCCCGCTGACCGACGCCTACGACCTGGCCGCGATCTCGACCACGATCGGGACCACGCTCCTCGCCTACGACTTCCCGAGCGCGACCACGCACGTGCTCGCGCTCGACGATGCGCGAACGGTGACGACCGATACTCCGGTGCCCTCGTTCTTCGGCGGCGATCCTCAGTACGCGCGATCCTCGACAGGTGCGCTGATGATCGGGACGGACAACGCGGGTGGGGTCACTGCGTTTCAGCTCGGCGACGATGGTCAGATCACGAGCGCGCGGATCTCGGTGGCGAGCAACGCCGAGGCCGCGTCGTTTCCCTCGATCACCGCGGATGGCGCTGGTTATGCGGTGGGATGGACCAACAACAACACCGGCAACTGCCGGCTCGCGCGTATCGATGACAGCGGCACGGTCATCGCGGGGCCTCTCGACGTCAAACCCAACGGCGTCACCACGTGCGGAGAGATCCGCCTCGGCCGATTCGCGAACGGAGACTACGCCTACGTGGTCCACGACATGGCCCTGGGACGTGCGTATGGCGGCACGATCGCTTCGAGCTTCGCGACCGTCGGTACGCCCACGCCGCTCGGTGGCAACGAGAGCTTCGTCACGCGCGTGACCGAGCTCGGCGATCGGGTTCGCATCCCGATCGCGGATGCGGGCACGGTGAGCATCCTCGACATGGCACAGGACGGAACCGTCACACCGATCGGCGACGCGTTCGGGAGCAAGGCGCTCCACCCCACGATCCACGATGTCGGAAACGCCTCGTTCTTGATCCGTGCCGAGTCGGGGGTCATCCGGATCCGCAAGCTGTGCCGCTGACTCGGGCTAGCTTGCCGGTATCGACCCGACGCAGCAGCTCGGCGGTGACCGGCCGCTTGGCATCGCGAAACGCGAGCGACGTCAATAGCTCGATCACCGGCGCCGACGACATCCGGCGCCACACCGCCCGCGCTTCCTTGCTCGACGTGCACGCGACGAAGTAGCAGGTGTCGTCGAGCATCACCGGCTTGCCGTCGTGCGGCCCGACGACGACGAACGAGATCTGCTTCGACAGCCCGGCGATCGCGACCTTCCACGGCGCGAACGCGTAGTCGCCGATCCCGAACATCGAGAACGGTGGCTTGCCCCGATACACGCTGCTGGCGCGCCGATCGAAGCGGTCGCGGTGCGCGACCAGGTAGCGCCAGGTACGCGGTGCGCGACGGGCGATCGGTGCGGTGTCCTCGCCGACCCGGCGCTGCGTCACCAGCATGTACCGGCTCGGTCGGGCGACCCCGCGTGCGAGCTCGGAACCCTTGAGCATCGGGTACACGAGATCGGGCTCGAGGCGCACGCGTTCGCCATCGCCGTTGTCGTAGCAACCCCGCTCGGGACCCGGCCGCAGCTCGACAAGCGCCGCGCAATCGTGTTTGACGCCCGAGCGCCAGGCATGGGTCGACTCCCCGAGTAGATGCTTCGATCGCTCGAACCTCTCGACGTCGGCCACCAGCACGCCGTCGCGAAGCCCGAACGCACCATCGGACGCTCGCGCATCGAGGGCCGGATACCGCGCGCAGTGCTGGGGACCGGCGCGAGCGCCGAGCTCGCATACCAGCAGACACGCCTCGACGCTGGCACCGAACCAGCGTGCGGCATCGATCCGATAGGTCGCCGCCGACGCGATCCGGTGCCGTCTCGTCCACGCAGCAGTCAGCACCTTGCGAGCCACGCTGGCCTTGCACAGCATCGCGAGCGTCGCCGTGCGTCCGTCGAGCGTGGCCAGGAGCGCGCGCAGCATCCACTCCGAGATGTCGAAGTTGCTCTTGCCGGTGATCGCCGCGATGCCCGGCAGGTTGTCGAGGTTGGTCTTCCCCGGAAGATTGTCGCTGCGCAACGCGCCGAGATCGGCGTTCGTCACCCACGGCGGATTGCCGATCACGAGCAACGGCTGCGGCAGCGCGTCCAGACGCGCGGCCCAGGACACGTCGAAGAAGCTCGCCGCCTCGACGGCTGCACGGCTTGCGAGTCCTCGCCTCCGCAGCTCGGCGCGAAGCGCGCGAACCTGGGGCGCACGGATCTCGATCCCGAGGGCACGCTCGCAGCCGGGAAACGCCTCCAGCGCGCCGACCAGCAGGCTCCCGGTCCCACACGTCGGCTCGACGATCGATGCGACCGGGTGCCGCAACGTCGTCGCCAGGTGCGCACAGATCTCGCGCGCCAACGCCGGGGGCGTCTGGAAATCGCCCAGCGCGATCTTGGTCGCCATCGGAGTCGACCTGGAGCGCTTCGACACCTCGTCATCCTACCCCGCGCCCGGTATAAGAACGTGTGGCCAAGCGCGAGGTCGATCCCGTCATCGATGGCGTCGTCGAGCACCTCGCGGGCGCGGCGCTCGTCCTCGATCACCAGCTGCGGATCCGGATCGCCACGCCCTCGGCGGAGGCCGTGCTCGGCTTCGAGGTTCCGCTCGGCGCGTCGGCGGCGACCCTGCTGTGCGGCGATCGTCCGAAGCGCCCGTTCGCCGAGGCCCTGGCACACGGCCAGGCGTTTCGCGCCGTGATCCCGCGGCCGCAGAGCGAGGGCGCCGAGCACGTGCGCGTGCGATCGGTGCCGATCGGGGACGACCTCGGGTGGATCGTGTACCTGTCTCCGATCGGTGACGGAGCGCGCGAGCCCGTGCTGTTCCACGGCATGTGGACCCAGGATCCGCGGATGCAGGAGACCTTCCGCATCATCGAGAAGGTCGCCGGCGAGGACATGACCGTGCTGGTGCGCGGCGAGACCGGATCGGGAAAAGAACTGGTCGCGCACGCGGTGCACGATCTGTCGCCGCGCAGCCAGGGCCCGTTCCGCGCGATCAACTGCGCCGCGTTGCCCGGCAATCTGCTCGAGAGCGAGCTGTTCGGTCACGCGCGCGGTGCGTTCACCGGTGCGGTCAAGGACACGCCGGGACACCTGCAGTCCGCCGACGGCGGCACGCTGCTTCTCGACGAGGTCGCCGAGCTCCCGCTCGAGCTGCAGGCCAAGCTCCTGCGCGTGCTCGAGACCAAGACCGTGTTGCCGGTCGGCGCGCGCGATCCGATTCCCGTCGACGTTCGCATCATCTCGGCGACCCACCGCGCGCTGCGCGAGGATGTCGAGGCAGGTCGGTTCCGCGCCGATCTGATGTACCGGCTCCGCGTGATCCCGATCCGCCTGCCCCCGCTGCGCGAGCGGCCGGCGGACGTGCTCCTGATCGCCTCGAAGATCATCGAGGAGCTCAACGCGCACGGCCGGCGTCAGGTCGACAGCATCGCGGCACCCGCCGAGGCGGCGCTCGAGCGCTACGAGTGGCCGGGCAACGTCCGCGAACTGCGCAACGTGCTGGCCTACGCGTTCGCGATCGGTGAGGGCCCGATCCTCCAGCTCACGGATCTGCCGGCGGAGGTCTCGTCTCCGCTGGCCGGCGGTGCCGAGGTGTTCGTGCACGACCCCGGCGCGATTCCGTCCGACGAGCCTCCCGAGGTGCGCCGCATCCGCGACGCCCTGATCCGCACCAACGGCAACCGCGATCGCGCGGCCAAGCTACTCGGGATGTCGCGGGTCACGCTGTGGCGGCGGATGCGCGAGCTCGGGCTCGAGGGCTAGCGCCGCGAGCGCCGCGGTGTCGGCCGGCTTCCCGTCGTCGACGGTGATGGCGAGCTTCGAGCCGGCGCGGCGCAGGTAGGCCGCGAACTCGGGGGACACGCCGCCCAGCGCGAGCGTGCCGTCGCGTTGCTCGAGGTCGGACGACATCCGCTCGAACGCGAGCATCGCCGAGTAGCGCATGTCGTGCGCGTGCGTCAGGTCGATCGTCACGTGCACCACCTCGGGCGGCATCTTGGCCGCGATCTCGGCGAGGAAGTTCCGGATCGCCGCGTAGTGCAGCGTGCCGGAGACCTCGATCACGACGCGCTCCGGCGGCGCGTCGGCATCGAGGGGTCGAAGACACGCTGCCCCGGCCTCGTCGATGCCGGCGGCGTATACGCGCACGCGGGGCCGCGTTGCCTTCTCGAGGTGGCGGACCAGGCCGAACGCGGCGCCACCGAGGATCGCCCACTGCAGCGGCAACACCAGCGTGCCGACGAACGTCACCACCAGCATCATGCGGGTCTCGCTCTTGACCGCGAGCATGCGCCGGATCCGCCGCATGTCGATCATGCCGAGCGCGGTCACGAACAGCACGCCCGCCAGGCTCGCTTTCGGGATCTGGTTGGCGAGTGGCGCCGCGAACAACAGCACCGGAACCACGAACACCGCACCGAGGGCCGCGGCGAGCCGGGTCTGCGCGCCACCGAGACGAAGCAGCGCCGAGCGCGTCAGGCTCGCCGATGCGGGGAACGAGCCGGTGAACGCGCCGGCCACGTTGGCGGCACCCTGACCGAGGATCTCGCGGCGCATGTCCGGCATCGCGCCGCCCGCGCGCGCGGTGACCGTGAGCTCGAGGGTACCGAGGAGCACGATCGCGAGTGCGGGGACCGCGAGCTCGCTCCACACCGTCGGATCGATGGTCGGTAGGGCGACCTGCGGCCAGCCCTCGGGCACCGGCGCCTGATCGGCGATGATCGGCAGCCCGTTCGCGGCGTGGAGCCCGAACGCCGCCGACAACCCGACACCCGCGAGCACGGCGAACAGCGGGATCGGGATCCGCGGCAACCGCTTGCGCACGGTCATCAGCAGCACGACCGTGACCGCCGTGACCACGATCGCGATCCAGGACGGGACCTGCCCTTCCCCGACACGTCGCCCGATCGATTCGATCTGCCCGATCAGCGAGCCTCCCGACACGTGCTCGATCCCGAGCGCCTCGTCGACCTGCATCGCGGCGATCAACACCGCGGCACCGGTCATGAAGCCGGTGAGCACGCTCTCCGGAAGAAAATCGAGGATCGCCGCGCCACCTCCGACCGCGAGCGCGATCCGGATCAGCCCGGCCATCACGGTGAGGGCCGCGAGGATCGGCAGCGCGCTCGTTCCGATCACGCCGCCGTCACCGAGATACGGGGACATCGCGGCGAGGATCAACAGGCCCGTGGTGTTGGTGGGCCCGGTGACGACCTGCGCGCTCTTGCCGACGATCGCGGCGATCAGTCCGGGCACCGCGGCGGTGACCAACCCGTACGCGGGTGGAACGCCCGCCATCAGCGAGTACGCGATGCACTGGGGCAGCCCGACGAGCGCGACGGTCACCCCGGCGACGATCTCGCTACGGATCAGCCGGGCGCGCATCTCGCGGAACCGTCTCCCACCTCCGCCGTGCCTGTCGCCTCGGCCGCGTTCGCCGCACGTACGGCCAGCCAATCGGCGCTCGCACGTGCTCGCGCGCTCCACGTGCGGGCGGTCGGCAACGGGGATGCTAGATAGGCATCGGCCTGGCGGCGCGCTTCTGCCGCGAGGCCTTCGAGGACCGCGCGCGCGTCCTGCGCGAGCAGCGAGCGCAGGACGAACCGGCGCTCGCCCGCGCGACATCCGAGTCCGAGCTCGCCGGCGATGCGCACCAGGTCGTCGCGAACGATCGTGAACCCGACACGC
The DNA here is from genome assembly GCA_963772655.1 of uncultured delta proteobacterium. GTDB lineage: Bacteria > Myxococcota_A > Polyangia > Haliangiales > Haliangiaceae > JABFXX01. The sequence continues at coordinate 720,341 of CAVYYE010000002.1, read as the reverse complement.
GCCGGTGCGAGCACCGTGGAGAGCAGATCGTCGAGCGATTCGGTGTCGCGCTCGGACGCCACGGGCAACGCCACGGTGACGCGGGGTGCGTCGCCGAGCTCCTCGGCCTGGGCGACCACCGCCGCCTCGACGACGTCGGCCCAGCCGGTATAGAACGGGTGACCGATCCGTCGCAGCGTGGCGACCAGCGCGGGGATCCAGCTCGCGACGTGCTCCCACAGCAGGACGTGGCGCGCGCGACGAACGGCGGCGGCCTGGCGCGGCGAGCACTCCTTCTCGGCCTCGGCGAGCTGCGCGAGCCCCGCGAGCAACGCCGAGACGTGATCGGGCTCGTGTGCGGGCTCAACGCCGAGCGTGCGCCAGAACCCGGCGATCCGATCGCGCGGCTCGCCGCCGAGCATGCCGTCTGCCCCGAGATAGACCGAGCCGTACGGGTACGCCTGGAACGCGATGACGTCGATGTAGTCGTCGGCGGTGGCGAGCGCGCGCAAACCCACCGCCTCCGCGATGCGCCGGTGCTCCGGCGCCGGCGGATCGACGAGCGAGGCCAGTGCGCGCAACAGCTCCATCAGCGCAGCTCCCTCACTTGTCGCCGTCCTTGTTCGGCAGCGCGTAGATCTCGCGCCCCGGCTTGAGCGGACGCAACAGCCAGTACGGCCGGCGCGTGCCGTCGGGCGACACCTTGTCGGCGGGCCGCGTCTGCTCGAGCCAGCGTTCGTACTGGGCCCGACTCTTCGCGGTGTCGACGTGGATGTCGGCGTGGCGATCGCCGGGCTCCGCGCGGCGGACGTGCACGCCCTGGTGCCAGCAGTGCATGCCCGAGATCGGATCGGGGTGAACCGAGAACGTCAGGTTCTGGTGCACGCCGGCCTCGTTCCACCACACGCGCGAGCTGTCGGCATCCTTCGACGCGAACGGCCCGACGCCGCGCCGGCGCCGCATCGTCCACTGCTTACCTTCGTGATCGAGCGACACCGTCGCCATCAGCTGGCGCTGACCCTCGGTGTCGGGGGCATCGAGCTTCCACCGGCCCATGTGGTGACTGCATGCGACCACGCCCGGCTTGATGCCCTCGGTGACCCATGCCTTGAGCACGAAGTAGCCGAGCTCGGTCTCGACCCGCACCAGATCGCCGGTGCCGACGCCGATCCGCTTGGCGTCGACGGGATTCATCCACAGCGGGTTGGTGTGCGCGATCTCGTCGAGCCACTTCGAGTTGCCGCTCCGCGTGTGGATCTGGATCGGGATCCGGAACGTCGGGATCAGCACCATGCCGTCCTTGCCGAGCTCGTCGGGATGGACGTGACTCTTGATGTACGTCGGCAGCGCGTACTCCGGCCAGCCCCATTCGTGGAGCGTCCGCGAGAACACCTCGAGCCGACCGCTCGGTGTCGGGAAGCCGCGACGCACGGTGCCATCGCCGTCGACATCGACGCCGACCGGGCGCCGGCCGTCCGGATTGGGATCCGGTGACGGATTCGGGACGATGTTCGGACCCGCGGGCTTGGCCGCGCGCGTGTAGACGCGACCGATCGAGCTGGTCTTGGTGTCCTCGAGCTCCTCCTTCGGGATCAGCTCCTCGTGAACACGGCCGATGCCACGCTTGACCTCGAACGCACCGTAGCGCCGCATGTACGCGAGCGGATCGAGACCCTCGGCCTTGGCCTTCTCGGGCAGGCCGGGCACCGAGTTCTCGAACATGAACCGGTAGTACTCGTCGACGCCGAGCTTCTCTCCGGGGTTGTCCTTGGACTCGAAGAACTTGCGGATCCCCATCGCGCCGTCGGGATCGATCCGCCACGACAGCTCCATCCAGAACTCGTTCTCCTCCCACACCTCGCCCGCCTGGGTGCCGCGGGTGTCGGTGATCGTCTTGCCGAGGCGTTCGCGCGCCGCGCGTCCGACCGGCTGGCGGAACCCGATCCACTGAGCGTCGTGGGTCTCGTACGAGTGGATGTCGTGGCGTTCGCTCGACAGCCCCATCGGCAGCACGTAGTCGGCGTATTGCGCGGTCTCGTTCCAGGTCGGCGTCAGCGCGACGTGCAACTTGACCTTGTCGGGATCGGTCAGCATCTCGATCCACGAGAACCCGTCGGGGTTGGTCCACACCGGGTTGTAGACCCGCGTGAAGTAGACATCGAGCACGCCGCGACCATCACCGACGAGGTGCGGCAGCAGGAACGACATCTCGTTCATCGCCAGGGGGTACTCGCCCGGCCAGCTCAGGTGGTTCCACACCTGCGGGTGCGGCGGCGTGTAGATCGGGCGCGGGACGTACTTGTTCCACCCGTTGGGATACATGCCGCCCTCGCACGCGACCGCGCCGAGCAGCGCGTTGAGCAGGAACAGCGTACGCGAGACCTGCCAGCCACCGAGGTTGCCAGCGGCGGCCGAGCGCCAGTTGTGGGTCGCGAGCCGCGTTCCCGCGCGCGACACCACCTCGGCGATCTCGCGGATCGTGTCGGCCGACACGCGTGCCTCCTCGGCGGCGTGCTCGAACGTGTACTCGCTCCACCACGTGGCGAGCTCGGTCTCGAACTGCTCGAACGTCGCCCCCTTCACGCCCTTGACCACCTCCATGTACTCCGCCCAGTTCCACCACCGGCGGACGAACTCGCGGTCGTAACGCTTGCTGGTCACCAGATAGCGCGCGATCGCGAGCATGACCGCCGCCTCGCTGCCCGGTTGCGTCGCCAGCCAGTGATCGGCGTGCGTCGCGGTATTCGACAGCCGCACGTCGAGGACGATCAGCTTCGCTCCGCGTCGCTTGGCCTCCATGATCCGTTGCGCGTGCGGGTTGAAGTAGTGACCCGACTCGAGGTGCGCGCTGATCAAGAAGATGACGTCGGCGTTCGCGTAGTCCGGGCTCGGACGATCGAAGCCCATCCAGTAGTGGTATCCGGCGCGTCCGCCCGACGAGCAGATGTTGGTGTGCGAGTTGTGACCGTCGACGCCCCACGCCGCGAGCACGCGCTCGGTGAAGCCATCCTCGCCGGGACGACCCACGTGATAGAGGATCTCGTTGTGGCGCTTCTCGCTGATCGCCGCGCGCACGCGCTTCGCGACCGCGTCGAGCGCCTCGTCCCACGTGCATCGCTCCCACCGCCCTTCGCCGCGCTCGCCGACGCGCTTGAGCGGGAACAGGATGCGATCCGGATCGGTGACCTGGTTGAGCGTCGCCGGGCCCTTGGCGCAGTTGCGACCGCGAGAGCCCGGGTGCTCGGGGTTGCCCTCGAGCTTGCGCACCTCGAGTGATTCGCGGTCGACGTACGCGAGCAGACCGCAAGCGGACTCGCAGTTGAAGCACGTCGTCGGCACCAGCATGTAGTGGTGGTGTTTGCGATCGGGCGTGCGCGGATCGATCTCGACCCAGTCGTCCCATCGCTCGCGCGGGGGAAACGCCGCGAGGTGGTTCTTGCTCGGACCGGGATAGAAGGTCTCGCCGCGCTCCTCGGTGGCTTGCCGGGCCGCGGACAGCTGGGCTTCGAGCTTGCGAACGTCCATCGGGGTCTCCCTTACATCCTGCGCGTGTTCACGCCAACGGTACGGCCTGACCGGCCTGGACATGGGCATGCTCGAACGCGAGCAACCCGGCGAGCGCCGCGGCCGGCGGCGCGTACGGGACCCACGGAGCGAGCAGACCGATCGCGACGAGCACGAAGCCCGCCCAGAACGCGTCGCGATAGCGGCCGCGCGTCATCTCCTCGGAGGCGAGCCGCGCGTGCGCGGTGCCGTGGGTCAGGGTGATCTCGCCGAGCACCATGATGAGGTGCGCCGCGACGGCGACGAAGAGCAGCCACGACAGCGCGGCGTGCGGCATTACGGTGACCGGCTCGAGGAGCAGCAGCGTCGCGCTCCCGGCGAGCGCGGCCTGCACCAGGAGGTGAGGCGGCAGCAGCGGGTTCTGCCACAGGTCGCGAGCCTTGGCCTGTGCGAACAAGAACGCGGTGTAGATCGCGGTCATCGCGGCGAGCGGTCCGCCGATCGCACCGAGCCAGTAGGTCGCGCGGCCGTTCCCCCCCACGAGTGACAGCACGAGGTGGAGCGCGAGGATCCCGCCGTAGCCGGCGATGATGAAGGCGCCGCGCACGAGCCAGCTCTTCCAGTGATGGCGCGTGAAGATCAGGTAGAAGCGCTCGGGGTGTGCGAGGTCGGCGATCAGCACGAGCCCGGTCGCGCCGAGGAACGCCATGCCGGCGAGTGGCACGACCCACTTCCAGAGCGCCGTCGTCGTCGGCATGCCGAGCGCCACCAGCAGCAGGCCCACGAGGTAGACGCCGGCGGAGATGCCCTTCGTCCACGTGTACAGGCTGACCCGCCAGTCCCACGGGGCGCGGTGGGGAACGTCGTAGGCCAGGAGGGCAGCGGCCGAGCTGTTGGCGTAGCCGGGATGCCCGGCGGTGACGCCGTGCGGAACGTTGCCCTGCTCGCTCCACATGAAGAGGCCGCCCTCCGGACGGCGCGCCGCGAGCGGATCGAGCGTGGCCTGGTGCGCACCCTTGTAGAACACCTTGGGGTGAGTCTCCTTCTCGGGTCGCCGCACGGCGACGACGTCGCGCTGGACGACACGCGCGACCTCCGACGTCGGATCATCGAGGTCACCGACGATGATCGCGTTGGTCGGGCACACCGTCACGCACGCGGGTTCGAGTCCGGCGTCGAGCCGGTGCGAGCACATGTTGCACTTCTCGGCCGAGTTGTCCTCGGGGTTGATGAAGATCGCGTCGTACGGGCACGCGGCGATGCACGCCTTGCAGCCGATGCAGATGCTCTTATCGAAGTCGACGATGCCGTCGGCGCGCTTGTACATCGCCTGGGTCGGACAGGCGATCGTGCACGGTGCGCCCTCGCACTGATTGCACCGCGTGACCTGGAACGAGCGACGGACCGCGGGGAACGTCCCGACCTCGACGGCCTTGACGTAGGTTCGGTTGTAGCCGAGGGGCACGCCGTTCTCGGATTTGCACGCCGTGCTGCAGGCGTGGCACCCGATGCACCGGGTCTGATCCAGGACCTTCGCCCACCGCGACAGCTTCACCAGCTGAGTCATGCATTCACCGCCATCGATCGCCAACTTGCACGATCTGCGCCGATCTGTCGCAGCTGCGCGATCGGGTGGTTATGCGGCCGCTTGAAGCGCCTTGAAACGCGCCGCTGAAACACGCGCCTCTTCCGCGATGCGGGCCGTCCGCCGCTGCCGCGCAACGGTTGCGAACGCGACGCCGATCGCGGCGACCACCAGGCCGAACACCCACGGCCAGTCGACACCGAGATCGACCGGGTGACCGAACGTGCGCGGCACCTCCTGGGCGAGCACGAACACCGCCATCACGACGATGAACCAGCCGAACAGCCCCTGCAGGCGTCGTGCGGGGACCTTGCCGGCGATCCAGCTGCCGAGGAAGCTGCCGGCGATCGCCATCACGGTGACGCTGCCGATGATCGTCCAGTTCAGATCCACCGCGCCGGCGGCACCGGCGAAGGCGGCGAACGACTTCATCGCGATCACCATCAGGGAGGTGCCGATCGCCTCTCCGATCGGCAGCCCACCGAGCAACACGAGCGCGGGGACCACGAGGAATCCCCCGCCGGCTCCCACGAGGCCGGTCACGCCACCGACCACCAGGCCCTCGATCAGGATCAGCGGCAGCTTCGCGCGTTGACCGGAGTGCGATTCGGGCGTGCGCTTGCGGAGCATCGCGAGTGCGGTGACCAGCATCATCACGCCGAACGCGGCCATCAGGATCGTCGCCGGCACGTACTTCGACAGCCGTCCCGCCGTGTAGGCGCCCGCCATGGCCGCCATACCGAAGGTCAGGCCGGTGCGCCACTGCACGCGACGGGCGCGTGCATGCGGGATCAACGCGGCGACGCTCGTGGTGGCGACGACCATCAGCGATGCGGCGATCGCCGCGTGGGTCTCGACGCCGAGCACGTAGTGGATGACGGGAACCGTCAGGATCGATCCGCCACCCCCGAGGAGTCCGAGGGAGACGCCGATCAGAATCGAGAAAGCGAGTCCGAGTACAAACATGCAGAGTCATCGAGCAAGCAGCACGCCAGCATCTCGCGCATCGCGATCACTGCGCTGGCTCGCGGGTTCGATGACTTACGACGGGCCGCGCCAGCGGTCGTTTCGCGGCGCCGGTTTCAAACGGTTTCGCCGCTCCGCGACTCGTCGTCCCGACCGGACATCAGCGTGCGCGCAGCATCTGGGTGCGCATCACGGTCTTGCCGCCGCGCTCGGTGGTGTACTGCACCGGCGGTCCCGGCAGGTCGACCGCGAACCAGAACCGGCGAATGGTGTCGTTGGCGGTGACCTCGTAGAGGCGGGTGACGAACGTGCCGGCCGGGACCGTGATCTCGACGTTGTCGGTGATCGTCGTGCTCGCCGCCGGGAACTGACCGTGGACGGCCAGCTCGTCCCAGGTCGACGTTCCGGTCGCGTCGTCGAGCACCTTGCCGTCGGCATCTCGCGTGATCGCGTGGATCGTCGCGGTGCGATCGTCGACGTGGGTGAACTCCCAGTGCTCCGTCTGGACCGTGCCGTCGGTGTCCCTCTGGAACTCGATCACCCGGCCCTGCGGGTTACCGTCGCGGAGCTGCGAGGCCGTGAACAACACGGGAGCGATCGCGGTCGCGATGCCACTAGTCGTCGGCGTGGCCGTCGGCGGTGGCGACGGAGGTGCCGCCGGTGTCGTCGTTGTCGTGGCGGGCCGACCACCGCACGCCGCGGCGAACGCCACCGCGAGCACCCACCTCATCCGAGCACCGCCTTCTCGTAGTCGGCGAGCGACTCGGTACACGCCACCGCCATCCGTTGCAGGTGCGGGACGCTGTCGCGGCACCCCGTGAAGCCGAAGCACAGCTGGCCCGCGTAGCTGTTGCAGGTGATGTTGAGCGCCTGACCGTGCACGGGGATCGATAGCGGATACGCCGATTCGAGGCGCGCGCCACGGAAGTATAGCGGCTCCGACGGCCCCGGGACGTTCGAGATCACGACGTTGAACGTCGGCTTCAGGCGACCCGCGAAGCCCGGCATCATCTGCACCATCGCCGGCGCCAGCAACAGCGCGCTGTACGACAGGATCGCGTTGCGCGACATGCCCTCGAGCTGCTGCTTCGCCTTCTTCGTCGATGCCACGATCGTTTCGAGGCGCTTCGCCGGATCCGCGATGTCGGTGGCCAGCGTCGCGAGGATCGCGCCCACCGAGTTACCTCCACCGACATCGTCCTTCGCGCGCACCGCCACGGGCAGCATCGCCACGAGCGGCTCCGCCGGAAGTGCCTCGAGCTCGAGCAGGTAGCGGCGGAGTGCCGCGGCCGACAGCGCGAGCACGACGTCGTTGACCGTCGCGCCGGCCGCCTTCGAGAGTTGCTTGATTCGATCGAGCGGGAATTGCGCGGTCGCGAACCGCCGGTTGCGACCGATCCGCGCGTTGAGCAGACATTTCGGCGCCTGGCTCGGTGTCACCAGATCGCGATCCTCCCGGCGCGCCACCTTCGCGAGCGCGCGCGCCACCACCTTGGTGGTGCCGTACTGCGCGCGGACCGCCGATAGCACCTCGGCGAGCCGCAGGCCCAGCGGATCGGGCCGCCGGTCGCGCGCCGGTGGCTCGACCGCGAAGAACAGCGGGCGATCGCGCTCCGCGGGATCCTTGGCGAGCGCCATCGTCAGCAGACGCATCGCGGAGAACCCGTCGATCAGCGAGTGATGAACCTTGATGTACATCGCGAACCGACCGTTCTCGAGCCCCTCGATCAGGTGGCACTCCCACGGCGGGCTATGAAAATCGACGGCGATCCCGTGCAGACGCGACACCAGGATGCCGAGCTCGCGCTCGTCGCCGGGCGACGGCAGCGCCGAGCGGCGCACGTGATACTCGAGGTCGAGCTGGTCGGACTCGACCCACGACTGCGCCGGGTTCGACAGCAGGTTCGGCGAGCGCAGCCGGACGTTCCACGGGAAGTACGCCTTCACGCCCGCGCGCACCTCGTCCATCAGGCCGCGCAGGTAGTCGCGCGGCGCATCGGGTGGTGGTGTGAACTGCATCAGCCCCGCGACGTGAAACATCACCTCGCGGGTCTCTCCGACCAGGAACATCGAGTCCGTCGGACTCAATCGTTTCGGCACCAAACGATCCTACCTCAGCACCGAATCGTTTCGGCGACGGCGGGCTCTCACAGATCAGAGTCAACCCGGAGGTTCGTCGATGCTCGCCGCCGCCCTGATTCCCCTGATGTTCGCGATCGGCTTGTTGTTCCTGTTCGTATTCGGCGCGTGGCCCGCGGGGCCCGGCACGCTCGTCGCGTTTGCCCTCGTCGTCGCGACCGGCATCATGCTGGTGCGTTACCTGCGCGAGCCCCGATCTGCCGAGAGCTAGCGTCTAGCTCTGTGGTTTGGGGCGGCGCACCATCCGGTGGCGGCCGGGCGGCCGGGCACCGTGAAAATGCGGTCCATGTACCGTGCTGCCGGGATGACTTTCGGAGATCGCCTTGGCCTCGCGCATCGCGATCGCGCCGGTGCCATCGTCCTCGTGCTGGATCGGCCCCGAAACCTCCGCGGGCTGGAAGGAGATCGTCGAGCGGCCGGTGCTGGTATCGACGGAGACGAAGATGCGTTCGGCCCTGCCGTGCAAACGCGGCGGGGTGGTCTCGACGGCAGCTTCAGACATCTCGTTCCTTTCTGTGACGCGGCTCGCGCGATCCTGACAGGCGCCACCGAGAGCCGCTCGGAGGGCACGTGCACCGCGCACGTTTGTCGCGCGCGTTCGCCCTCCTCGAGAACGTGCCCAGCACTGTATCACCGATCCGAGGTCGGGCAACGTTGCAGCCGCCGCTGCGACCGTCGAGGTCGTTGTGGACTACGCTCCGGGGCATGGGCGTCGAGATCTCGCGGGTGGAGTTCGACGAGTCGGACCACACCCGGTTCCAGGATCACCTCCAGCGCTCGCTGCGGGCGTTGACGCAGCTGCTGGACCGCGACGGCTTCGGCATCGGGCCCGAAACGACCGGGGCCGAGCTCGAGCTCACGCTGGTCGGCGCCGACGCGCGGCCCGCGCTGGTCAATACGCAGGTACTCGCCGAGACCCGCGATCCGCGGATCGCGCTCGAGATCGACCGGTTCAATCTCGAGATCAATACCGTCCCCGCGGCACTCGCCGGCACGCCGTTCGCGGCCACCGCCGCGGAGCTCGAGTCCGCGATCGCGGAGGTGCGGCGCGCGGCGGCGCTCCACGGCGCCCGCCCGGTCGCGATCGGGATCCTGCCGACACTCGTCGAGGCCGACCTGACGCCGGCCGCGCTGACGCCGTCGCGGCGCTACCAGGCGCTGGCGCGCGCGCTCCGCACTCGGCGCCGGCAGCCATTCCGGATGCGGATCGCTCGCGACGACGAGCTGCTCGAGGTCGCCGCCGAGGGCGTCGAGTTCGAGGGCGCGAATACCTCGTTCCAGGTCCATTTGCGCACCTCGCCCGCGGAGTTCGCGCCGCGCTTCAACGCAGCGCAGATCGCGTCGGGCGTGGTCGTGGCGGTGGCGTGCAACTCGCCACTGTTTCTCGGTCGCCGGCTGTGGGACGAGACACGGATCGCCCTGTTCCGGCAGTCGACCGACGATCGCGTGGACGCGCTGGACGACGACTGGCGACCGGCGCGCGTCACGTTCGGACACGGCTGGGTGCGACGTGGCGCGCACGAGTTGTTCGCAGAGGCGGTCGGCCTGCACGACGCGCTGGTGCCGATGTGCACCGACGAGGATCCCGAGGCCGTGGTCGCCCGGGGTGGCGTACCCGCGCTCGCCGAGCTGCGCCTCCACGGCGGTACGGTGTGGCGCTGGAACCGGCCGGTGTACGACCCGATCGACGGCGGTCACCTCCGGATCGAGTTGCGTGCCCTGCCGGCCGGTCCGACGGTGATCGACATGGTCGCGAACGCGGCGTTCATGCTCGGCCTCGTACTCGGACTCGCGCCCGATCTCGAGCCGCTGTTGGCGTGCTTCACGTTCACGCACGCGCGCCGCAACTTCTACGAAGCCGCGCGGCGCGGGCTCGGGGCTACCATGCTGTGGCCGCGGGCGGATGGTCGTGCCGAACCGATCGCGGCGCCTGCGCTCGTCGAGCGGCTGTTGCCGGTCGCCGCGCGCGGGCTACGCGATCACGGCGTCGACCTCGCCGAGGCCGACCGACTCCTCGGCATCATCGCCGATCGCGCGGCCAGCGGACGCACCGGCGCCGCCGTGCAGCGCGAGCTGTTCGCGGCCACCGGCGATCCCGCGCGCGTCGTCGAGGAGTATCTCGCACGTCAGCTCGACGGTGCACCGGTGCACACCTGGGTGGTGACGTGACCGTCGCGGTGCGCACCGACGTGGCTCCACAGGACATTCCGGTCGAGCTCGACGAGTTTCTCGATGCCCTTCCCGGTCCCACGATCTTCGCCGTGGCCGGCCGGGATCGCGGTCGCCTCCGGATCGTCAGCGGCAGCCTGCACGGCAACGAGCCCTCCGGCGTGCGCGCGATCCACCGTGCGCTGCGCGAGGCACCGACCGCGGCCACCGACGTGCTGTACTTCGTCGGCGGTGTCGAGGCCGCCCGCACGCCACCGCGGTTCTCGCAGCGCTTCCTGCCAGGACGCCGCGATCTCAACCGCTGCTTTCGGCCACCGTGGGATGGGCCCGACGGCGCGATCGCACGCGCCACCCTCGACACCCTGACGGTACGACCTGCCGAGCTATCCGTCGACCTTCACAACAACACCGGACGCAACCCGTCGTACGCGATCGGACCGACCCTCGAGGGGAGTCACCTCGCGCTCGCCGCGCTGTTCACGACGCGGTTCATTCACTCGGAGATCGTGCTCGGGACGCTCACCGAGGCGCTCGATCGAGTCTGCCCGAGCGTCGCCATCGAGTGCGGACAGGCCCACGACCCCGAGGCCGACGAGACCGCGTGGCTGGGGCTCCTGCGCCTGCTCGCGCTCGATCGCCTCGATCCGGTCGTGGTGTCGGCCGCACCGATCGCGATCTTCTCGTCACCGCAACGGGTCGAGCTCGTCACCGGAGCGACCGTCGCGTTCGCGTCGATGCCCGACGCTCGCGTCGACCTCACGCTCGATCCGGACATCGATCGCCACAACTTCCAGGTCGTGACACCCGGCACCTGGATCGGGACGGTGCGCCACGGTGCACCGTGGCCGATCGTGGTGCGCGATCCCGCGGGACGCGACATCTCGCGCGAGCTGTTCGCGCTCGACGATCGCGGTCACCTGACGATGCGCGAGGCACTCGTGCCGATCATGATGACGACCAGCCCGATCGCCGCGGCGAGCGACTGCCTGTTCTACGCCGTGCACCGCCGGCAATGACCCGGCGCGGGGCCGCTACTTGGTCTCGTCCATCATCTTGCTGAACGCGTCGTTGTTGCTGCACGCGAACATCGCGCCGATGACGGCCTTCTTGTTCTTCTTCAGCTGATCGCCGTACTTCTCCTTGATGTCGTCCGGCGGGCCCTTCGGCCACTTGTCCTTGAGCTTGTTCTGAAGCTCCTTGTATTCGGCGGTGTGCGCCTTGCGCCACTCGCCGACGCTCTTGGCCTTCGCCACGCAGTCGTCACCGCCGACCTCGAACGCCGCGGCCTTGTCGGTATCGAGCTTCATGAAGTTCTCGATATCTCCACCCTTGCTGCACGCACCGAGCGACAGCGCCAGCACCAGGCCTCCGAACAGGAACTTGATCTTCATATGGCGGTCCGGACGATACGCGGCGGCGAATGTCGCACCGGACCCCAAAAACCATGCAGGACGGGTGTGCCGGCCGGCACGCTCGGCATCGGCGCGAGAGTGCATTACGCTGCACGCATGCCGGATCCCGAGACCGACGAGTTCGACGCGGTGGCCGCGGCCAAGGAGCTCGACGACCTGCTGTCCGAGCCGAGCCTTCCGGCCGCCGATGCGGCGGAGACCGAGGAGTACATCCACAACCTCGAGGCGGAGATCGAGGAGCTCAAGGCGGCCGCCGTCAAACGCGCGGCCCAGCTCGCGAGCGCGGACCAGCGCGCGAACCAGGCCTACGCCGACATCGAGGCCGCCGAGAAGCGGCTGGCCACCGCGTCGGCCAAGGAGCTCGAACAGCGCACGCGCAAGGTGCTCGTCACGTTCCTGCCGGTGATCGACGACATGGATCGGGGAATCGCCGCCGCGAGGAAGCACGCCGACTCGGCCGACGTCGTCGAGGGGCTCGAGCTCGTCAAACGCAGCCTGCTGACGCGGTTCGCGCAGTTCGGCGTCACCCACGTGCCGGCGCTCGGCGAGGCGTTCGATCCCGCGCGCCACGAGGCGATCGCGCTGGTCCCGGTCACCGATCCGGCCCGGGATGGCCGCGTGATCGACGTGATGCGCGAGGGCTACGCGATCGGCGACGACACCCTGCGCGCCGCGCAGGTCGCGGTCGGCAAGCGTAGCTAAGCCGACTTCTTCTTCTTCTTCGGCTTGGCCGCCGCGAGCAGGACGTCGTGGTTGACGAGCTGGTAGTAGCTCGCACCCTCGCGGTCGAAGAACACCAGCTGCTCTCGCGTGTCCTCGGGGTGCGCGAGCACCGGGCCGGACTCGGCGGGCTTGGCCACGGTGCCGAGCTTGACCAGTTGGTGGTTGGTAACACCGAACACGGTGAGCTTCTTGCCGGCGCTCACGGAGATCACGCGGCCCGCGGTCGTCAGCCGCGTACCGTGTGCCGGCGCCTTGACCCGATCGACCTCGACGAAGCGCCGGGTGTCCGGATCGCGCTCGAACAGCACCAGCGACAGCATCTTGTGCTGCGTGATCGAGGCGACCAGCGTGTCGTCGTCGCCCGCGTAGTCGATCGCCCACACGGTCTGAACGTCGGACGACGCCGAGCCCATGAAGCCGCCGGTGCGTCCGGTCGTTCCCGTGACCGCGACAGACGTCTCGAGGCGATCGAGCTCGACTTCGATCGCGTGACCACCGGGCGCCACCTTGTCGTCGCCGACCGGCCCCTTGTCGCTGACCACGAGGAAGCGGCGTCCCGACGGGGATGGAACGAGCTTGCGGAACTCGTGCTTGGGAACGAGCGGCACGCGGCGGGTCTGGCCGGCGCCGTGGACGATCACCCAGGTCTCCGCGACGTGCTTCAGCATCGGGTACTCGGGCGGTGGCGTGCCGTACGGGTTGTAGTGCCAGCCGATCAGCGTGTCGCCCATGCGGATCACGCGATGGCGATCCGTGCCGTAGTGGTTGTTGTCGTCCTCGCTCTTGAACACCTCGAGCTCGTCGGGTGTGAGCTCGAGCCGCGGCGGCGGATCGATCGGGACGAACTCGAGAGCGGGCTTGGCGGCCTTCACGGCGGGCATCGCGCGACCGTATCAGGGCATCGATACCGTCACGCCGTGCGGATCGTCCCATTCGAAGGTGATCGTGTATGTGGTGCCGCTGCGACCGGTCGCGTGGAACGTCGAAGGTGGCGGCGTGACCAGGCCGTTCTCGATGATCGGGGACAGGCCGATGCCGCCGGTCGCGGGCGAGGTCATCAGCCCATCGGGAGCTGCCGGAGCGTCGGCGCCGGCGAGATCGAGCACGACCGGATCGAGGGCGAGCGCGCGACGCGCCGGATCGAGCTGCACGAGGTCGTCGCCGAGCGCGTACGGTGCACCGGCCAGCGCGGCGGTGACCGCCGACATCCGCGCCTCGTCGTCGGTGAGCGGCAACCGGACCTGCGTCTGATCGGCGTCGGGCCACACCAGCGGCCACAGGTGCGCCCGCGCCGCGAGGTTGCGGGCGGCGGTCGCGACCATCATGAAGCTGATGTCGATGCCGTCGTACGCGGTATCGGGACCGATGCGTAGCGAGTCGGCGATCCCGAGCATCGGCAGGGTCGGCGCGCCGCACGCGTTGATCACGGCATCGGGGCCCGCCGCCTCGCGGATCTGCGCGAGCCCGGCGCGCATGGCCTCGATGCCGGTCGCGTTCTCTCTCGATCGCTGGCCGGGAAGCGCACCGGCGTAGAGGAAGTCGAGCTTGAAGAACGTGAAGCCGCCCGCGGCCAGCCGGCGCACGTGATCGGCCACGATCGCCATCGCCGTCGGGTTGGTCCCGTCGAGCACGTAGAAGCTGCCGATCAGTCCGGGGCTGGTGTGCACGAGCGGCAGGCCGTCGGGGCCGCGCACGAACAGCGACGGATCGGCGGTGGTCGCGGTGACCGACGTGGTGTCGACCAGGAACGGCGCCAGCCACACACCCGCGACCAGGCCACGTGCGCGGATCTCGGCGGCGAGCGCCGGTAGTCCGTCGGGAAACTTCGCGTTGTCCCGCCAGTCGCCCCACGCGATCTCCCAGCCGTCGTCGATCTCGACGAGCCGCATCCCCGCCGGCAGGAGCTCCTGCTCGATCGGGTCGAGTTGCCCGCGCACGCGATCGGCGTCGACGGCGGCGAACATGCTGTTCCACGAGAACCAGCCGCCGGGTGGACGCTTCGGCACGAAGCCGTCACCGCTGTGTGTGCGAACCAGCTCGGCGGACAGCAGATCGAGCGCGGCCTCCGCGGTGTCGGCCGTCGCGACGTACAGCGTCTCGCCGTGCACGCGGCCATCGGCCGGGTCGGCGGCGAGCGGCTCGCGCGCGGGTCCATAGACGATCGAGAGCTTCGCCGGGGCGTCGATCGCGCGGGTCGCGGCGATCCCCGTCACCGCGCGCGTGGCCGACAGCGCCCCGACCACGAGCACGCGTCCGGTGTCGCCGTCGCGAAATAGCGCCGCGTGATACGACACGCCGCGCACCTCGTCGATCGTGTCGCCGGTCCGTGCGGCCTTCATCGCCGGACGGCCATCGTCGTCGAGCGCGACCTTCTGCGGGATCAACACCGTGCCGGCGAAGCTCCACGACTGGTAGCCCTGCTGGTACATCTGGTCGACCTCGAGCGCGGGGATCGCGAGCTCGATCCCCGCGGCCGGGGCGTCGGCGACGACCGTGACCTCGACGCCGCCGGCGTCGACCGGGACCACGCGCAGCTCGGTACCGGCCGTCTCCCAGCTGCCATCGACGACATGGCTCGCCGTGACCTCGTCGAGGCACATCCCGTCGAGCGCGAGCGTGTAGGTGCCATCGGCGTTCGCGCCGGTCGCGCACGGATCGTCTCCGCACCCGGTCGCCGCGAGACACGCCAGCGCGAACAGGAACTCGCGACTCATGCCCATGCATACGCCAGTTCGCGTGCCTGGCGTCGAACTTCTCGCTGGTCGTGGTTACAGAATGTCGGTCACGGCAGTGGCTCGACGCGATCGCAGCTGCGGCCCGCGAGTGCCAGCCCCTTGGACGTCAGCGTGACCTTCGCCTCGGCGAGGCTGGTCTCCGGCTGGCTGATCACCAGCGCGAGCTTGCCGGTCGCGATCTCGATCGCGACGTCGCGCACGGTCTCGGCGCCACCGAGGCATGCCGTCCCGGCTTCGACCTCGTTGTCGACATCCTTGCACTCGTAGAGGTCGCCGCTCTGGTCCTCGCACATCAGCGCGTAACCGTCCTCGACGATCTCTTCGACGCGAGCGTGGATCCATCGCGCATCCGTGCGCGCGATCGTGACGCCGAGCGAGCCGGGGCAGCGCCCGTCCATCGCCTCGCCGATCGCGACCGCCTGCAACGTATCGCCGCGCTTCCACACCACCCAACCCAATTTGACGCCGTCGGCGGTCGTCACGCCGGTCGCCGGCGGCGTGAGGGCCTTCGACACACCGGTCAGCATCGCGCCGGCCTCGGCGTCTGTCTTCACGCGTTCCCCGTCGTGCGGGATCGCGTTCGCCAGCGTCATCCAGTCGGTCCCCGACACCGGCTTCGCATCGGTCAGCGCGTCGACGTTGCGGCGAACCGTCACCGGACACGTCGCGTGGCCCGCGATCTTCGCCTGCGCTGCCTTGGTCGGACGCAGCGTGTTCGCGTTGACGAACGCCGCCACCGCGTTGGCGTCGTTCCCGCGCTTGTCCTCGAGCAGCCCGCGGTTGAACCACACCTGGGCGAGCAGCTTCGGATCCTTGGTCGAACCCGCGGCCCGATCGAAGTCTCGCGCCGCGGCATCGAGGTCGCCGCCGTCGAGCAGTTGCGCGTAGCCGCGCTCGCCGAGCGCTCGCGGATCGTTGGGCTTCGCCGCGAGTGCCCGATCGAACGCCGCGATCGCCGTCTTGTAGTCCATCGCGCGTGTCGCCTTGCGACCCTCGCGCATGCCGGCGACGTACGCGCGACGCACCGCCGGATCGACCTTCGGTGCCGCCGCGTCCACCGCGCCCGACCCCGATCCCGCGACCGCCGAACCGCTTCCCGTCGCACTCCCCGACCCGGCCCCGGTCACGATCGCACCCGACCCGCCCGGCGTTGCCGCCGGAGCCTGCTTCGAGCCCTTGCACGCCGTCACCAGCGCGAAAGCCGTCACGATCACGAATATCCAGCGTCGGGCCACGAGCGATTCAAACACGCTCGCCGCGGGCGTGTCCGGGATCGTGTCCTGGTTCCCGCGGCGCGGATCGGGCACATCTGTTTCCATGAGCTACGTGATGGTGGATATCGAGTCCGACGGTCCCGCGCCGGGGCTTTACTCGATGGTGTGTTTCGGCGCGGTACTCGTGACTCCCGGTCTCGAGCACACGTTCTACGGCCGCGTGCGGCCGATCAGCGAGCGCTGGATCCCCGAGGCGCTCGCGGTCAGCGGGTTCTCGCGTGTGGAGCACGAACGGTTCGACGCCCCCGAGGCCGTGATGTCCGCGTTCGCCGAGTGGGTGCGCGAGCACGGGGGCCGCCGGCCGATCTTCATCTCCGACAACAACGGCTTCGACTGGCAGTTCATCAACTACTACTTCCACCGCTATCTCGAGGCCAACCCGTTCGGGCACAGCTCGCAGAACCTCGGCTCGCTCTACAAGGGCGTCGCCAAGGACGCGTTCGCGAGCTTCAAGCACCTGCGGGTCACCAGGCATACCCACGATCCGGTCGACGACGCGCGCGGCAACGCCGAGGCGCTGCTCGCGATGAAGCGCGACCTCGGGCTCAAGATCCGGCTGGATTCGATCCGGCCGAGCCGCGTCAGCATGGTCTCGTCCTCGAGCTGCTTCGAGATCGCGACCGCACGCCGGTGGGCATCGGCATCGTCGGCGATCCGTGCGAGGAGCCCGAGCGCCATCGCTCGCGCGCGGACGTGGCCGCCGTCGCCGGCATGCCGGGCTGCTGCTCGCGCGTGCTCGGCAGCCTCGGCGATCGCGCCTTGCTTCCAGCTCGTGTACGCGAGCCCGCTCTCGCGCCGCGCGAGCGCGAACGGCGGCGCGTCGTCGGCGATCTCGCGATACAGCGCCGCGGCGGCCGCGTGCTCGCCCGCGCGGTTGAGCTCGTAGGTGCGGTGATCGATCCAGCGCGCGCGCAGGCACGCACGCTCGTGCGGATCGTCGAGCTCGTCGATCGGCACCCGCGCGCTCTCGAGGAGCGCCGGCACGCGATCCGGCTCGTCGCGGCTCGCCAGATAGGCCCGCACGAGAAGTGCCTCGATGCCCGCGAGCGCGGGTGCGGCGGCCAGATCCGCACGCGCCCTGATCAGGTGCCCGTGGGCGATCGGGTGATCGTGCGCGCGGATCGCGAGCGATGCGTGCCCGAGGGCGAGCCATGCACGGCCGGCGCGCGACTCGGTGGTCGGTGGCTGATCCCACACGCGCAACAGGTCCGCGACCATGCTCGCCGGCAGATCGGTGAACCGCGCGTGGTACTGGCCGAGCCAGCGCACGCGCTGCTCCACGGCACCGGGTAATCCGAACACGGCCAGCGCGCGCGCCCCCCAGGTGCCGCCGTCCCGCGTGCCGCGTCGCCGCAGCCGCCGCAACGCGCGCTCGACACTGCCGACATCGTCCTTGTACCCGCGGTGCGCGCACAACCGATCCGCCGCGGCGGCCAGCGAGCCGGCGACGCCGACGATCCAGTCGACGTACTCCGCCCAGTCGAACGCGGCGGTGGGGTTCGAGACGCGCGTCACGTGCGCTCGGGTCCCTTCGGCACCGTATCCACACGCGGAGTATTGCCGAGCTCGGAGCGCCGTGCGTCGTCAGTCGCCCTGGAGATCGATCTCGCGGATATCGATCTCGAGCGTTCCGCCCAGGATCTCGGCGTACGGCCGGCACAGCGCGATCGCTTCGTCGATGGTGGATAGCTCCATCACCGAAAACCCGCCGAGTAGCTCCTTCGACTCCGTGAACGGTCCGTCGACGACGCGCAGGTCGTTGTTGTTGAACGACAGCCGCTTGCCTCTCGAGCTGGGGCGCAGCTCGATCGAGCTGACGAGCACGCCGGCCTTGGTCATCTCGGTCTTGAGCCTCGACAACGCCGCCTTCTGCTGCGGCGTGCGTCCGCCTTGCTCGGTCGCCGCATCCGCCTTGTCGATCAGCAGGAACTGGAGCGGCGGGTTCTCGGGCGGCGGTATCAAGCCGATGTCCCACGGCTCGTTGACCTTGCCGAGCTCGAGCTCGCCGTTGCCCAGGATCTTGCCGTAGCGTTCGGCCCACCCGATCGCCTCGTCGCGGGTCTTGACCTTGAGCAGCACCGTCGCCGCGGGCAGCTCGTGCTCGCCGCGATACGGGCCCATCTTGGTCGTGCAGCGACCGTCGCGAAACCTCAGCCGGGTGCGGGTCGCGCTTCCCGACAGGCCGGCGCCATCGAGGAAGCGGCCGGCCTGCGCGTGCTCGCCGATGAACGCGCCCATCTTGGTGACCAGCTCCAGAGGTGGCTTCTCGCCAGCCTCGGTGTGCGGATCGTTCTTGTGGATGATCATGAAACGCATGTGTCTCTCCTTGTGGGAGCACGACGAGCGAACGGGCGATCGTTCGACACGCGCCGCGATCTTCGTGCAACCGATGGAAGTTCCACGGACAATCCAGCGACGCTCTCACTTGTCGGGGAGCAACGACTCGAAGCCGACCTGACCGATCTTGGCTCGCGACCTCGTCTGGTCGGATCGACCCGTCGCGAAGCCCGGTGGCGATCGCGGCGAGCTGATCGCGCACCCGGCGCGTCTTGGTCGCGCGCGCCTCGATCTTGGCGATGTCGCGCTCGAGATCGGGCTGCGGCGAGATCGTGAAGTACTGCCGCGATGTCGCGATCGCGCGATCGATCGTGGCGAGGTAGCGATCGAACAGCGGGATCACCTTGGTCTCGAGCACGTTTCTCGCCTTGGCCGGTGCGGCGACGACCGAGGTCGACAGCTCGATCGTCACCTGTTGATACTGATCGGGAAACGCGCGATCGGCCTCGTTGAGCGCCTTCATCGCCGTGTTGGCACGGTCGAGTGCCTGCTGTCGCTCGCTCGCATCCGAGCCACCGCAGGCGACGAGACCGAACGCGAACACGAGCACCAGGCAGATCCGGGACGGCACGGCCGTGACCATGCCATCTCGCGGCTACCGGCAACAACTCTCGGTGGAGCGGCTAGTCGCCGCCGCCGAGCTCGTCGTAGATGTTGCGGTTGCTGTGCCGCGACCGGTCCAGGCACGTGTCGCAGAACCCGAGCTCTCCCCTGCGGGGGACCTGGGTCGGTGCATCGCACGACGCACACTCGATGTCCGTGGGCTGATCCGGAGCCTGGCGAACGTTTCGCCAGTGGCCGTGCGGCTGGTGGTTCTTCGCATATCCCATGGCTCACCTCGCTCCTGTGGAAAATCGCGAGATCGCGCATGAGTGGGAGGGTGCGGCGACGACGCTCGCAAGCGTTGCCGCCAACCCTGCGAAACGCAGTGTTGAAATCGGGCGCATAGAAACCTCCTTGGAGGTTCTATGTAGTCCGGATTCCGGAGTTGGCAAGTCCTTAAATCTGTTAAGGGATCAGGTCGCCCGCAACATGATGTCGACGAGCGCCTGATTGAACGTCGCGAGATCGGGCAGCGTGCCCGATTCGGCGAGGTGCGCCTGGCCGTAGAGCAGCTTGGCGCACTGCTCGAGACGGGGATCGGCCTTGCTCGCGCCGAAGATCGTCTGGAGCTTCTCGAGCAACGGGTGCTTGGGATTGACCTCGAGGATCGGCTTGGTCTTCGCCTGCGTCTGCCCGAGCTGCTCGAGCATGCGCTGCATGCGTGGGGTCATGTCGTGCTCGTCCGCGACCAGGCACGCCGGCGACGACGCCAACCGCTGCGAGAGGCGGACGTCCTTGACCTCGTCCTGCAGGTGGACGCGCAGGCACGCGAGCAGGTCGGAGAACTTGGCGCGTTCGTCGTCGCTCGTGGCCTCGGTGCCGAGATCGACATCGCCGCGACCGATCGACTTCATCGGCTTGTCGCGGAACTTCGGCGCGGCGTCGAGCCAGAACTCGTCGACCGGATCCGAGAACAACAACACCTCGTAGCCCTTGGCGACAAACGACTCGAGGAGCGGCGACTTGGCCACGGTATCCTTCGACACTCCGACCAGGTAGTAGATCGCGTCCTGCCCTTCCTTCATCCGGCCGACGTAGTCCGCGAGCGTCGTCCGCGCGTGCTGGGTGCTCGGCGCGAGCACGAGCTCGAGCAGCTTGTCCTTGTCCGGGGTGTCGTAGGTCGCGAGCCCCTCCTTGATCACGGGACCGACCTCGTTCCACAGCTCCGCATAGCGATCGGGTTCGTCGCGCAGCAGCTCCTCGAGCGTGGCGAGCACCTTCTTCACGAGCTGCTTGCGGATCAGCGCGATCTGGCGATCCTTCTGCAGGATCTCGCGCGACACGTTGAGCGACAGGTCGTGGGCGTCGACCACGCCCTTGATGAACCGCAGGTGCGCCGGCAACAGGTCGCGACACTCGTCCATCACGAACACGCGCTTGACGTAGAGCTGGAGTCCGCGCTTCATCTCCGCGCTGTACAGATCAACCGGTGCCTTCGACGGGATGAACAGGAGCGCGTTGGCCTCGAACGTGCCCTCGATCTTGATCGGGATCGTGCGCAGCGGATCGTGCCAGTCGTGCGAGATGTGGCGATAGAACTGCGTGTACTCGTCGTCGGTGACCTCACCCTTCGGGCGATCCCAGATCGCCTTCATCGAGTTCAGCGTCGCGTCCTCGAACGTCTTCGCCGCGCCGGTCTCGGCCGGCTTCCAGCGCTTCATGCGGATCGGATACGCGACGAAGTCCGAGTAGCGCTTGACGATGCCGGCGATCACCGCGTCGTCGGCATAGTCCGCGAGCCCGTGCTCGGGATCGGCGGGCTTGAGGTGCAGGGTCACCGTGGTTCCGGACTGCTCGCGGTCGGCATCGGCGATCGTGTACGCGCCGTCGCCCGACGACTCCCATCGCGTGGCGCTCGCCTCTCCGGCCCGTCGCGTGACCAGCGCGATCCGGTCGGCCACCATGAAGGCCGAGTAGAACCCGACACCGAACTGGCCGATCAGCGCCGGCACGTCCTTGGCCGTCGACTGCGCGAGCGCGCCGGCAAACTCCTTGGTCCCGGACCTGGCGATCGTCCCGATGTTGCGGATCACCTCGTCGCGCGACATCCCGATGCCGTTGTCGGACACCGACAGCGTACGGGTGTCCTTGTCGACGTCGATCCGGATCACCGGCTCGCCGGCACCGAGCTCGCTGTTGGTCAGCTGCTCGAATCGGAGCTTGTCGAGCGCATCGGATGCGTTCGAGATCAGCTCGCGCAGGAAGATGTCGCGATCCGAGTACAGCGAATGGATCATGAGGTCGAGCAGCTGCCGGACCTCGGCCTGGAACTCGTGGCGTTCGGAGCTCATATCAAGTGCTGGATAAGTTCGCCGGGCCCCAGCGACAAGCGGATGCGCCCGGAATTTTTCGGCCTCGGTGAGAACACCGCAACCCCCGGATTCGCGCGAGCATCCCGTCCTCACGGGCCATGACCTCCACGCAACTCGGCGAGCTCACTCCCGCCCGCATCGATGGGACCACCGCCTACGCGATGCTGGGCGATGGACCCGACGTCGTGCTCGTCCACGGGCTCGGCGGTTGCCACCTGAACTGGATGCGCGTCGCACCGCTGCTCGCGATCGACATGCGCGTGATCGCTCCCGACCTGCCCGGCTTCGGGCTCGCGCCCCGGCGCGGACGCACCACCCTCGCCCGCAGTCGCGACGCTCTCGTCCGCGTGCTCGACGAGGTCGCGACACCGCCGGTCACGCTCGTGGGCCACTCCCTCGGTGGTGCGGTCGCCCTCATGGCGGCCGCAGCCCGGCCCGAGTCCGTGGGGCGCCTCGTCCTCGTCGATCCGACTCTTCCCCTGTCGCTTCGCCGACCACCCTCGGGATCGGCGATGGTCACCGCCCTCGCCATGCTCGTTCCAGTCCTCGGGCCCTGGCTCGTCCGTCGACGACTCCGGCGTGACGACGGCGCCGGGCTGGTCGACTCCTTGATGCGTCTCACCGTCTCCGATCCGAGCTCGATTCCGCGCGACGTCATCGACGCCCACGTGGCGTTCGAGAAGCTCCATCGCGATCGTCCGTGGCTCCCGCGAAGTTTGTGCGAGGCCACCCGTTCGCTCTACGGCCAGATGACGCTCCGCCGCCGCTGGTTCCGGCTCGAACGACGCGTCTCGGCCCCCACCGTGCTGCTCCACGGGGCCGACGACCGCGTCATCCCGTTGGCGACGGCACGCGCGGCAGCGGCCCGTCACCCACGGTGGCGCTTCGAGATCCTCGAGGGCGTCGGGCACGCGGCGCCGCTCGAGGCTCCCGAGTCCGTGGTCGAGGCCGTGCGTGCGGCGTCCCCGAGCGCCTCCGGCAGCCGCACGGCCGTGTAGCCTCGGGGGCATGGGGCTCAGCGTCGGCGGCATCTACGTACGCACCAGCGATCGGGAGCGCGTGGTCGCGGCGATCCGCGCGCACTGGCTGGCCGTGGGACCGCGCCCGCTCGATGCGGGCCACGACCCGCTCGCACTCGAGCCGCTCGGGGTCGAGAACACCAAGATCCGCCAAGCCCGGCGGATCGCGCGACGGTAGAACCGGAGCATGACGAACCAACGGATCGCACTCGGCTGTATGGGGATGTCCGGCGCTTACGGCAAGACCGACGACGCCCGGAGCATCTCCGTCATCCACGCCGCCATCGAGCGCGGGGTGACGCTGCTCGACACCGGGGACTTCTACGGCCACGGCCACAACGAGCTGTTGATCGGCAAGGCGATCGCCGACCGTCGCGATCGCGTGCAGCTGTCGGTGAAGTTCGGCGCGCTGCGGAGTCCCGACGGTGCGTTCATCGGCTTCGACGGCCGCCCCGCCGCGGTGAAGAACTTCCTCCACTACTCCCTGATCCGTCTCGGTACGGACCATGTCGACGTCTACCGTCCCGCGCGGCTCGATCCGGACGTACCGATCGAGGACACGATCGGCGCGATCACCGACATGATCCAGGCGGGTCACGTGCGCGCGATCGGGCTATCCGAGGTCGGGCCCGCGACGATCCGGCGCGCGGCCGAGGTGCATCCGATCGCCGACCTCCAGATCGAGTACTCGATCGTGAGCCGCGACCCCGAGGATGCGATCTTCCCGGTGCTGCGCGAGCTCGGCATCGGCGCGACGCTGTACGGCGTGCTGTCGCGCGGCCTGTTGTCGGCCAGTCCGATCACGAAGGGCGATCACCGCGCGCGGATGCCGCGCTTCCACGCCGACAACAAGGCGGCGAACGACAAGCTGGTCGCCGCGCTCGCCAAGCTCGCGGCCGGCTGGAACCTGACGCCGAGCCAGCTCGCGATCGGCTACGTGCTCGGCAAGCAACCCGACCTCACTCCGACGCTCGGCATGCGATCGATCGAGCAGCTCGACGAGGCGCTCGCCGCGAAGCCCCTGACCGCCGCGCAGATCGCCGAGGTCGAGGCCGCCGCGCCGCGCGGTACGATCGCGGGAACGCGATATCCCGCGCCGATGATGCGCACGCTCGACAGCGAGACGACGTA
Source organism: uncultured delta proteobacterium (assembly GCA_963772655.1). Classification (GTDB taxonomy): domain Bacteria; phylum Myxococcota_A; class Polyangia; order Haliangiales; family Haliangiaceae; genus JABFXX01. The sequence continues at coordinate 696,453 of CAVYYE010000002.1, read as the reverse complement.
GCTACTTGTAGATCGTCACGTTCGGCATCCGCTCCACGATGGTCGCGCGGTGGGTGTTCTCGAGCGGGCTGTACTGGATCCTCAGGCGTGCGAGTGCGGGGAGCGCGTAGAACGACTCCGGCAGATCGTCGACGCGGCCGAACACCATGTCGAGCTTCTCGAGCGACGTGCAGTTACCGATCGACTCCGGCAGCGTGAACGTGCAGCCGCGTAGCTGCAGCTCTTTCAAGGCGTGCAGCTCGCCGAGCGACTCGGGGATGCGACCGAGATCCATGCCCGACAGATCGAGATGCTCGAGCTCGCGGAGCGACCACACCACATCGGGAATCCCCTCGAGCACGTCGCAGTGATCGAATTCGAGGTGCTCGAGATGCACGAGCCTTTCCAGCGCGGCCGGGACGGTCTGGAGCTTCCGGCATTGCACGATCCGCAGACTCTCGAGCGTGTTCGCGAGCTCGCCGATCTCGTCGGGCAGCGACTTGAAGTTCGCGCGGATCACCCACAGGTGGCGCAGCTTCGGCAGCCGGCACATCGCGGCGCCGAGGCCGCGCCCGAGCGGCACGTCGTGGAGAACGAGCTCCTCGAGGGACTCGAGCCCCGCGATCTCGTCGGGGAGCGTGACGAGCTTGTTGCGGCTGAGGTTCAGGTGCACGAGCCCGCGGAGCTTCAGGACCGACTCGGGGATCGTCTTGAGGCCGCAACCGTAGAGCGACAGCGAGCGCACGCCTTCGATCTCCGCGAGCTCGTCGGGAATGTGCTTGAAGCCCGTCAGATCGAGGCGGCCGTTATCATCGATCGCGACCTCGAGTGCGCGACGAGCGATCGGGCCGCCCCGTTCGCACAGGTACGCGAGCCCGCGGTGATCGTCGGTGCGACGGACCAGCGCCGCGGCGAACGCGAGGACGTCCGGGAACGTGTTGCCGGTCTCGAGCGCGTAGAGCTGCTTGGCGACCTTGAGATCGTCGGTCGCGAGCGACTTCATCGCCGCAGCGAGCGCCGCGCCGGCCGTCGGGCGCGAGCTTGTCGAGCACCTGCTTGGCGAGCTTCTTCAGCTTCTTGTCATCGTGGATCTTGGACAGCGCCGCGACCTCGACGAGCTCGGCGGGATCGAGCGCGGTCGCCGCCTTCAGCGCAGCGGTGATGTCGTCGGGCGTGCCCGTCTGCAGCGTGGCCAACACGCATCCCTCATACCGCAGTCGCCTGCCCGTCAGGCGCGTGCACGAAACCGAGACGGCGTCTCCAGTGGATCGGTACCAGCTGAAACCGGGACGAGCGCGCGCTCCGACTGATCGCCGTACGAGCAAGCCGCGGGGGTTTCTCCGATCGCGTGTCCTGCGCGCGCACCGGCCGATTGCCTGCAGATGGTGCGCGGATCTTCGCGCCGTGCAGGTAGGCGCACATCACACGTCCCCGAGAGGTCGCTGACAACGCCGGTTCGATGCTTGCAACCAACGCGGCCAAACCTTGCGGTGCGTGCACTCAGCTGCGGGCCGGGAGGTCGGCATTCGTGCGAGCAACCGGATGTCGAAACCATTCTCGCCAACCCCTGACACCACTCCCCGAGGAGAATCCGCGATGAAGCCACAGAACACCACCCACGACACCACGAAGATGCCCCCGCGCCGGTGGCCGCCCGAGCCGATCGTCACCGACGACAACACCGCCCTGGAATCCCCCGCCACACGAGGCAAGACCTACGTGGTCGATACCGTGATCGGAACGATCGCGCGTACCGTCGCCGAGCAGATCGAGGGCATTCACCACGTCGGCGCCGCCGGGCTTCGCGGGGTCATGCAGAAGCTGGGCAGCGGAGGCGTCAACGCCGAGGTCGGGATGAAGGAAGCCGCGGTGTCGCTCGATATCGTGATCTTGTTCGGCTACTCGATCCGCGACCTCGCCGCCGAGCTACGGCAGCGCGTGATCGAAGCGGTGTCGGCGATGGCCAACCGCAAGCTCGTCGCGGTCGACATCAACGTCGTCGGCGTCAGCCTCGACAAGTCCGACTCGACGCCGGGTCGCGAGCTGGCCTGACCGACCCTCGCCGTTTCCTCTCCCCCGCTACTTCCAAAAGGATCGACACGATGAACACGCCCACCGAAACCACGACGACGACCAGAGAAGGCACCGACCGTGCCGGCACGCCGTCGTTCGCACGACCCTCCCAGGACATCGAGGTCACCGACCTGGGCAAGACCACGATCTCCGACGACGTGGTGACCACGATCGCCCACCTCGCCGCCGCACACGTCCCCGGCGTGTATCGCCTCGGAGGCACCGGCATCCGGGGCGCGTTCTCTCGCCTGTCCCGCACCAACGGTGTCGAGTCGGAGGTCGGGCAACGCCAGACCGCGATCACCCTCGACGTCGTGATCGAGTTCGGCTATCAGCTCGCCGACATCGCGCACGCATTACGCGAGCGCGTGATCGAGGCCGTCGAGCACATGGCCGATCGCCAGGTGGTCGCGGTCGACATCAATATCGTCGACATCCACGTCGCGAAGCGGGACACCACGTCCCGGGCGCTCGAGTAGGCGATGACCAGCATCGCGGCCACGCAGCGGCAAGCGCGTCGCCAGCTCGCCGGACCACGCACGGTGACCGCCAGTGCGATCGCGCGGACGATCGGGCTCCTCGGGATCGCGGCCATCGCGGCGTTCGTGTTCCTGGTCGGGCTCGGCGTGCTCCACGCGAGCCAGATCGGCCTCGCGGCGCTGGACGACTACCTGACCGGCGACTTCGGCCTGCGACGGGTCGGCGTGACGGCGGGCTCCGCGGCCGTCGGCGTCATCGCGCTCGCGCTCCTATGGCGAGGATCGTCGGCCTCCGCGGGTGTCCACGCGGCCCGTCACGTGGTCGCGACGAGCGACCGTGGCGCCGTGTTCGTCAATGCCGAGAGCGTGTGCACGCTGGCGAGGCTCGCCGTCCGGCAGCAGCCCGGCGTGCTGGGTGCCGACGTGCGCGTGCGCGGTGGAGGTGCCACTCCGGTACGCCTACTCGTGCGCGCCGCGGTCATGCCGGGAACCGCGTTGCCGGTCGTCGGAGAAGCGTCACAGGTCGCGGCGCGAGATGCCGTCGAGCGGCTCGCCGGACTCACCGTGCAAGACGTCCACGTCGAGCTCCAGATCGCGGCGCCCGACGATCTCGAGCGAGTCCTGGAGTAGCGAGCGATGGCGTACGGGATGCTCGTCAGACCGGAGCGAGGTCGCGTCCTCGGCGGCGTGTGCAGTGCGCTCGCGGCGCGGTGGGCGCTCGATGTCCAGCTCGTGCGTCTCGCGTTCGCGTTGCTCGTGCTCGCGAGCGGGCTCGGGATCGTGCTCTATGCCGTGTTGTGGCTGCTCTGGCCGTCGGAGTCCGGCGGCTCTGGCGCCGGCACGATGTGGGAGGCGATCCGCGGCAACGCTCGCGAAGTACGAGCCGCGAGCGCGAGCTCGATGCACGACGCGTGGGACGCGTGGAGCCGTAGCGGTCGAGCGCGCGCTCCCTGGCCGCGATCACGCCGGTGGTTCGGCATCGGCCTCGTCGCCGCCGGTGCGTGGCTGTTTCTCGGTTCGATCGGGATGTTCTCGTGGCTCGGTGCGGGTGCCTCGATCGGGCTGCTCGCGGTGTTGTTGGGGCTGGCGTTGATCAAGAGCGCGAGTCTCGCGGCGGAACGGGATCGAAGGTGACCAAGCTCGTATTCTCGATCGTGGGCTTCGTGCTGCTGTGCGGCCTGGTGTTCGGCGCGCTGCACGATCGCGGCGAGCCCGCACCACCGGCTCCACCTCCCCCCGACCACGTCCTCGAGGCGATCCAGACGGCCAGCGACGACCTCGCGCGCGTCGAGACCGCGCTCGAGCGTGCCAACTACGGCGAGGCGACCCACGCACTCACCCGCTTGCGGGTGCGGCTCGACGACCTCCGACACCTCTACGTCGAACAGCGCGTCGAACAACCCTAGGTGTGGCGGGTGACCCCGAGCTCCACGTGATCGACGACGAGGTGGCCGTCGAAGCGCACCAGCTTCACGACCTCGAGCTCGGACAGCAGCGACAGCACCGCCGGCGGCGCGAGCTCCGCGAGTGGACCGCGCACGCCCGCGAGGCGCGCGGCCTCGGCACTCGAATACACCTCGGCCGCCAGTTCGGCGCCGACGGTCGCGAGCTCGGGCATCGACCGATCCGCGCCGGTCACGGCGAGGTGCCACACGGGGAGCTCGAGGAACCACGCCATCGTGCCGGGCGCCGGTCGCGGGGGCGCGGGCACGGGCTCCGGCTCCGGTGCCGAGGGCGCGGGTGCACGCGACGACGGCGTGGCGTTCGATGCGGCTTTGTGCAGCCGGTGGAACAGCTGCCACAGCGTATCGAGGGCGGTCAGAAATCCGTCCGGACCGATGTCGACGAGAAACCCGGTCACGCCGAAGCGCTGGAGCGGTGCCAATCGTTGGATCGTCTCCACCGGCGACAGCGCCATCGGCGCGAGGTGAAGCGACGCGCCGTACGCGCGTGCGCGCTCGGCGGTGGTGAACGCCAGCACGCAGCGCTGCCCGTCGATCGCGCTCGAGTACGGCAGTGGCCCCACCGGCGACGATACGGCGAGAAAGTGCCACGCGGGCAGCGCGAACCACGCCGACCACAACCGGTCGCTGGTCTCGGGCCCCGGTCGCTCGCGCGCGGCGCGGCAGAGCTCCACGAAGTCGGCGACCATGACAGGCAGCCTACCTCAGCGTTCGCGCGCGCGAGCCCGGGGAACTCGCTCGGCCTCGGCGGCCCGTCGCGCACTCCGCTCCAGCACCCCGAACGAGAGGCCGTGTGCCGTGCTGCCGAAGATCAGGCCGATCACCGCGAGCATCCACCACATGCGTCCGGTCTCGTGCGTCTGCACGAGCATCGGATGCGCGCCGCGAAACATCAGGAGGTACACGCCGACCATCGCCGCGATCCCCACGCCCGCGCCGATCACGAGCGCGATGGCTCGACGCGTTCCTCGTCCCGGCACGCTCATCGCCGCGTGCATACCACCGTAGACCCTCGAATTGTCTAGCCTCCTTCGAGCAATGCACGGTTTCGTCGGGCCGACGAAACGGATACGCTTGAGCCGGTGCGTGACGACGAGGTCGCTCCGGCCGAACAGGCCGCGGACGAGACGGCGGATCTGTCCCCCGGGACCGAGATCTCCGGATATGTCGTCGATGCCAAGATCGGTCAGGGCGGGATGGGCACGGTGTACGGGGCGCACCATCCGCGGATCGGAAAGCGCGTCGCGATCAAGGTGCTCGCGCAGTCGTACTGCAACGACACGTCCGCGGTCGCTCGGTTCGAGCAGGAAGCCCGGCTGGTCAACGAGATCCGCCACCCGAACATCGTCGACGTGTTCCAGTTCGGCGAGCTCCCCGACAAGCGCAGCTACTTCATCATGGAGTGGCTGGCCGGCGAGACGCTGAGCGAGCGCATCCACAAGAGCCCACTCGACACCCGCGAGACCATCGAGATCCTCGACTCGATCTGCGACGCGCTCGAAGCCGCGCACGAGAGCGGCGTGGTCCACCGCGATCTCAAGTCGGACAACGTGTTCCTCAAGACCCACCGCGGCCGGCGCACGGTCAAGCTGCTCGACTTCGGCATCGCGAAGCTCGGCCGCAACGATCTGACGTCGGTCGGCAAGACCGCGTCGGGCATGATCGTCGGGACGCCGGCGTACATGTCGCCCGAGCAGGCGCGCGGTCAGGCCGTCAGTCCGCGAACCGACGTCTATCAGCTCGGCATCCTCGCCTACAAGATGCTGACCGGCCGGCTGCCGTTCAACGCCGATAACCCGCTCGACCTCATCTTCGAGCAGCTCAAGACCCCCGCACCGTCGCCGAAGAAGCTCGCACCCAAGACGCCCGACGCGCTGGCGCGCCTGATCGTGCAGATGATGGAGAAGGCTCCCGAGGGGCGCCCTTCGGTCGCCGAGATCCGGAAGACGTTCGCCGAGCTGCGCAGCGGACGAGCGATCCGGATCGCGTCTCCGCGCCGGGCCACCCGGATCCTGGTCGGCATGATGGTGTTCCTCGCCGGCGTCGTGTCGCTCGCGTTGTTCCTGTTGCACAAGCAAAACCAGCAGACGGAGTCGCCGGCGCCCACGGCGACGTCGGGATCGGGGAGCGCCGCGACGGCGACACCACCGCCGACACCGTCGTCGACCTCGTCGACGCCCTCGTCGACCCCTTCATCGACACCGCCGGCGCCCGCGGCCGCCGCAGCGACCGAGCCGCCCGGCGTGATCGAGATGGAGCCATCGTCGTTCGCATCGCCGGAGCCGAGCCCGCCGAAACACGAGCACTCGAAGAAGCGATCGAAGAAGTCGCACGCCGAAGAGAAAGTCGACGAGACCGCGCTGGCCGAGGAGCTCACCGAGCAGCCGGTGCCGGCCGATCGCCCCGGCGCGATCCTGTTCACGCTCAAGGACAACTCGACGATCGAGATCGACGGCAAGACGGTCGCGCAATCGAGCAAGGGTGGTCGCTTCCCGGTCGCACCCGGCACGCACCAGATCCGCGTCAAGGCCCCCGGCTTCCAGGAAGTGACTCGTTCGGTCGAGATCGAGCCCGGCGGGGTCGCGATCATCTCGAGCGACGACCCGTAGCGCTGAACGCACGCGACCACTCCCGCCCTCGCCGGCGACATTCGCGGTATGCAGGCGAAAAGGGGGAGGACATGGCGATTCGCTTCTATTCGTGGCCAACCAGCTCCGGCACGCGCGTGCACTGGGCGCTCGAGGAGCTCGGCGTCCCGTACGAGTACGTGGCGCTCGATCGCTCGAAGAACGAGCACAAGGCGCCGGCGTATCTCGCGATCAATCCCAACGGCAGGGTGCCCGCGCTGGTCGACGACGGCGTGTCGTACTTCGAGTCGCTCGCGATCGTCCTGCACCTCGCCGAACGCTACGGGGTCGAGTGCGAGCTGTGGCCGGAGAGGGGCCAGGACCGGGCCGACGCGCTGTCGTTCACGGTGTGGTCGCTGGCCGAGTTCTACGTCTACCTACGCGACTACTGCTACCACGGGCTCGCGAGCCCGATCTCCTACGGCCGCGAGGTGCAGAGCAAGGCGGCGGGAGAGTTCGATCTCGCGATGACGAACAAGAATCTCGCCCTGCTCGATCAGCGGCTCGCGGATCGTTCCTACATCTGCGGCTCGTTCACGCTCGCGGACGTGTGCGTCGGATCGGTGCTGCGCGCGGGCGAGAAGTTCGGCGTGTCGTTGGCCGAGGTGCCCAACGTCCGTGCGTATCTCGAGCGAATCGGCAGCCGTCCCGCACTGGCAAAGGTGCGATAGCCACCGGTCGCCGTCAGCCACCGCTGCGGCCTATCGCCCCTGCGACGTCGATCGCGAGACACTCGCGGGTCCACTCGCCGACGACGATCAGAGGCCGATCGTCAGTGACAGTGGTCGGCATCGCAGCACTGGTCCGTGTTCTCGGTGGCGCTCCCGATCAGAGCATCGGCCTCGCAACAGCTCTCGCCGCGCAGCCCTTCGCGCCCTTCCTTGACGAGCAACCCGGCGATGCCGAGCGCTGCGACCGGATCGGCCCACCAGAAACCGAACGCGGCGTTCAGCGCGACGCCCGCGAGACCGACGATGGAGAGCCAGAAACACGCCGATGTCTGAAACGAGTCGGCTTCGAGCGCGCGGCTCCTCAGCGCGGCAGCGGCACGACGCTTCGCCCTCGCGAGCCAGTACATCGCGGCGATCGAGAGCACGAGTAGCACCATGCCGACGGTGCTCGGCTCCGGACGTTCCTGCGTGTACAGCGCCTTGCTCGCGTCGAACACGACCCACGCCGCGAGCGCGAACAGCGACCATCCGACGAGCTGATGCGCGCGGCGGTCGAGCCGCTCGATCGCCGCGGCGTCCTTTGCGGCGTTCTCGGCGCGAAGGCGCCAGATCAGGATCGCGCCCGATGCGCACTCCACGAAGCTGTCGATGCCGAACGCGAGGAGCGCGATGCTGCCGGCAGCGAGCGCCGCGGCGATCGCGACGCCGCCCTCGATCACGTTCCAGCCGAGGGTCAGGTATTCGAGCCGCAACGCGTGCGCGAGCGTGCGCGCTCGCGCTCCTGGCGTTCTACGCAGGGCGGCTTCCATCCGGTTCGAAGGCTACGAGTCGTTCTCGGGCTGGGCAAACCCCACCACCTGGGCGCGTGCGAACACCGCCGAAAAGTCGAAACCCGCCTGAGCAGGAGGCGGGTTTCTGTTCGTAGCGGGGGCAGGATTCGAACCTGCGACCTTCGGGTTATGAGCCCGACGAGCTACCAGGCTGCTCCACCCCGCATCGATTGTCACGGCTCGCTATCGAGCCGGCAGGCTTTGTGCCACGGCCCCGTGATCTCGTCAAGCGTTTCGAGCGATGTCGCGAACGGAACTGCACCGCGATGGAACCACTGGAGAGGATTGACGTTCACGGGAGGGCCGCGAGCACGCCGATCTCTTGCGGGGTGAGCGGGCGATCGTAGATCCGCAGATCGTCGATCGCGCCGTGGAACAGGGCGATCGGAGAGCCGCTGTCGATGTCGCCACCGATGCGGATGGTCTGCACGTCCCATTCGACGTCGCTGGTGGAGACCGCGGGGTCGAGATCGCCGTCCACGAAGATGGTCTTGTTCGATCCGTCCCAGCGGATCGCCAGGTGATGCCACTCGCCGACCGGAATCACCCGGGTCGAGAACATGTCGTCGAGCGAGGTGCTGGTGGTCGTGAAGAAGTAGGCCTGTCGACTCGGCTCGACGCACAGCGCCCACGAGTTGCGCTGCGCGGTGCCGAGCCCCTTGGTGACGACGCAGCCGCGCGTCGTCGGGGTCTCGGCGAGGTTGACGAACGCGGCGACGGTGAATCCGGTGGTCAGCTGCAGGTCGGTGTTGACGTCGACCGTCGCGAGGCTGTCGATGCCGTCGAACGACAGCGCGCGATCGATCTGACCGGGCACGCTGACCGGACAGGTGGTGCCGCAGCGCGCGGGGTGATCGCCCGCGGCGTCCTGGAACGCGTCGGTGACGGTGTCCATCGGGTAGTACGCCACGAGGTCGCCGACGAACGCGTCCGGGGTGAGCGCATCGGTCGGGGCATCGACCATCGGCGCGTCGTCTCCCAGGTTCGCGGCGTGCGCGTCGAACCCGACGCGACCGCACGCCCCGATCGAGAGCGCGAGAAACACCCACACGACGCGGCGCGCTCCCCACCTGTCGCCGCGCTCGAACACGGCCCCATGATAGGCCATCGTCGCGACGCCGGTGCGCTTGGTTACATTCGTGGGGTAACCGCGAGAGGCGCAGGTGGCCGGAAACAGGACTCGTTCGGCGGGGTAACCGGGTCGTACCCTGGTCTTCCCCGGTCCGATCACCCGGGTGGCCGGTCAATAGAGGTGATGAAGGTCGCCACGATTCGTTACGTGTTGGGCGCATGGTCGGCGCCGTTCCCGGATCTGGACTCCGACAACACGCTGGTCCTGGTGTTCGGTGCGGCCGAGCTCGGGATGCGCGCGGAGCTGTTCGCGCGGCTCGCGGCGGCGTATCCGCGGAGCCAGCTGATCGGCTGTAGCACCGCGGGCGAGATCGATCAGGAACGGATCTGGGACGACACGCTGACGGTCGCGGTCGTCCGGTTCGAGCGCACGCGCGTGCGTCGCGCACACGCGATGCTCGAGCACGCGAAGGACTCGTACACGGCCGGCGGCGAGCTCGCCGCGCAGCTGCGCGCGCCAGAGCTGCGCGCGGTGTTCGTGCTGTCGGCCGGCACCGACGTCAACGGTAGCGAGCTGGTGCGCGGCCTCAACGCGCGCCTGCCCTCGAACGTGGTGGTGACCGGTGGCCTCGCCGGCGACGGCGACCGCTTCGGCGAGACCTGGGTGATGGCGAACGGCGTGACCTCGCCCGGCGCGGCGGTCGCGATCGGCCTCTACGGCGATGCGGTGCGCGTGAGCTGCGCGAGCCAGGGCGGCTGGGACGCGGCGTGTGACGACTGCGTGCACGAGAGCGTGGTGACGGCGGCGACGGGGAACGTGGTGTACGAGCTCGATGGCCGCCCCGCCCTCGCGCGCTATCGCGAGTGTCTGGGCGAGCGCGCGGCCGGGCTGCCGACACGCGCGATGGAGTTTCCGCTCGCGTTGATCGAAGCCGACGGCACGACTCGCGTGCGCACCGTGCTCGGGATCGACGAGGACCGCGGCGCGCTGGTACTCGCGGGCGAGGTGGCGGTGGGCACGCGGGCGCGCGTGATGTCGGCGAGCTCGGATCGCATGATCTTCGGCGCGCACGTCGCGGGTGGTGCCGTGGGGCTCCCCGAGCACGTCGGCCCTGCCCTGTGCGTGGCGGTCAGCTGCGTGGGGCGCCGCGTGGTGCTCGGCGAGCGCGTCGAGGAGGAGCTCGCGGCCACGCTCGAGCGGCTGCCCCGCGGCACGCAACAGATCGGGTTCTACGCCTACGGCGAGCTGGCGCCGGCGGGCCGCACGGGCCGGTGCGATCTTCACAACCAGACGATGGCGCTGACGGTGCTCTCCGAGATGGACTGAGGCGATACTGCGCGCGATGGCGCGCGGTGCCCGGAACGTCCCGCTGTGGACGGCGCTCGTCGCGACGGTGATCGCCGCGGTGATCGCCGTGATCCACGCGCGCGGTGAAGGACTGCCCGGGCTGTCCGGAACTCGAGGGCCTCGCGATCGACATGCGGTTCGCGATGCGCGGCCCGCGCGATCCGGCGACCGATCGCGTGGTGATCGTCGGCATCGACGACGCGACCCGCGATCGCGGCCTGCTCCAGACCCGGCGCGGCTACGCCCAGATCGTCGACGCGATCGCGCGCTGCAAGCCGAAGGTGATGGCGCTCGACTTCTTCTTCTCCAACCGCGAGGAGCTGTTGCCGGCGTCGCTGATGGACGAGGTCAAGAACCTCGACGACGACATGCGCGGCGTCGATCTCGACGCGCTCGCCGGCGACAACCAGCCCGCGCGCGACGCGCTCGCCAAGCTGCGCGATGCGGTCGGCAAGGTCGCGGTCGAGCTCCGCGGCGACGAGGTGCTCGCCGACGCGATCGCGCGCAGCAAGGCGGTGATCCTGGCGGCGTTCTTCATCCAGGGCGATCCGGTGACCCGCGCGGAGGAGCCGCCCGGCCTCAAGGCCGCGCGCGTCGGCCAGGTCGCGGATGCCGGCGGTGGCGATCGCCTGCTCCGGCCGATCACCGCGCGCGGCGTGCTGTTCACCCGACCCGACATCGGGGGCGGTGCGATCGGGGCCGGCGCGGTCAACGATCTGCGCGACGAGGATGGCGTGCGGCGCCGGATGCCGCTGGTGGTCGAGTACGGCGGGCACTTCTACGTCACGCTCGGGCTCGCGGTCGCCCTCGCGGATCTCGGACGGCCGCGCGACAGCAAGTTCGTGGTCGGCGATCCGACGCTGAGCGCGGGCGGTCGCGAGCTCGCGCTGACGCGTGCGGCGTCGCTGCAGCTCGACTGGCTCGGGCCGGGCAAGCTGCCGCGCGTGTCGGCGGCGGCGCTACTCGACGGCAAGCGCGACGCCTGCGCCCGTGTCACCGGCAAGCTGGCGTTCGTCGGCATGACCTACGCGGCCTACGACAAGGTGCTGACGCCGCTCGATCCGCTGGCGGACGGCGTCGAGCTCCACGCCACGGTCGCCGAGAACGTGCTCGGCGGACGGCTGCTGCACGGGACCGGCTGGCTGGCCACCGTGCTCGCGACGCTGCTGCTGTGCGGCATCGTGTGCGGGGCGCAGCTCCGGCGCGTGCGGCGCCGAGCGTGGATGCCACCGCTGATCGCGCTCGCGGCGATCGCGGGCTACATCGTGCTCGCGGTCGTGATGTTCGGACGCGGCACGGTGATCGCCGTGGCGGCCCCGACGGTGCTGTCGGGCGCCGTGTTGATCGCCGCCACGATCGGCGGGCTCGCGACCGAGGGGCGCGAGAAGGCGTACCTGCGCGGTGTGTTCGGCCAGTACGTCAGCGATCAGGTCGTCGATCGCATCCTCGCGGATCCGTCGCGCGCGCGGCTCGGCGGCGAGCGCAAGGAGCTGACGGTGCTGTTCTCCGACATCCGCGGGTTCTCGCAGATCGCCGAGGGGCTCGCGCCCGAGGAGCTCGCGGAGTTCCTCGGCGAGTACCTGACGCCGATGACCGATCTCGTGCTCGCCAGCGGCGGCACGCTCGACAAGTACATCGGCGACGCGATCATGGCGGTGTGGGGCGCGCCGGTCGACACGCCGGATCACGCGGCGCGCGCGTGCGAGGTCGCCTTGAAGATGCAGGAGCGCCTGGTCGAGCTCAACCGCGGCTGGAAGCGCGACGGCAAGCCCCCGGTGACGATCGGCATCGGGCTCAACACCGGACCGATGGCGGTCGGCAACATGGGCTCGTCGGCGCGGTTCGAGTACACGGTGCTCGGCGACAACGTCAACCTCGGCTCGCGGCTCGAGGCCCTGACCAAGGACTACGGCGTGGCGGTGCTGGTCGGAGAGGCCACCGCGAAGGCGGCCGGCGACCGCTTCACGTTCCGCGAGATCGATGTCGTGCGGGTCAAGGGTCGCGTCACGGCAGCGCCGGTGTTCGAGCTCGTCGGGCGCGCCGGTGACCCGCCGAAGATCGATCTCGAGGCGTGGACCGAGGGGCTCGCGCAGTATCGCGCCCGCGCGTTCGCGGAGGCCAAGGCCACGTTCGAGCGGCTCGCGGACGATCCGGCCGCCACGGTGATGGCGCGACGCTGCGAGGTGCTGATCTCCGAGCCGCCACCCGGCGACTGGGACGGCGTCTACGAGCAGCGATCGAAGTAGCGCGGCGGGCGCGGCGCGCGCGACGCCTGGGACTGTAGTAGGTTCGTCGCGATGACGGTGTTGGTCCTCGACTTCGACGGCACGATGACCGATGCCGAGGCCGAGGGCCGGCCCTTTCGCGAGGGGTACCTCGACGATCTGTGCGTCCTGGTCGACCGCAAACCCGGCGACGAGGAGGTCATGGAGATCGCGACCCGCATCGAGGCCGAGCTCGCCGCCACCCCGGAGCGCCATCCGTTCCTGTGGATGGGCCGCGCGGTCGCTCCGGCGACGGTGGATCCGTACCTGCGGATGGTGCCGGTCGCGCAGGCGATCCTCGACAAGTTCGGCGTCATGCGCGATCCGCGCGATCGCGGAAAGCTGCTCGGCAGCATCCTCTACAAGTACAACTACGCCAAGACGCTCGGGCACCCGGTGTTCCGCGACCGCGCCGGCGAGGTGCTGCGCGGCCTGTCCGATCGCAACGCCTGGATCGTGACCAACTCGGACACGCACGCCGTGGCGGCGAAGATCGCCACGCTCGATCGCGAGACCTCGGGCATCGCGTGGTTGACCTCGCGCGTCCGCGGTCAGGCCCGCAAGTTCGACGTCGACGACGCCTGGACGGGCGCCGAGCCCACGCTCGACCTGCCCGGCCTCGCGCGCCCGGTGCTGCTGCGCCGCCGCGCGTACCACGACATCCTCCGCGCGATCCTCGATGACACCGGCGCGACGTTCGCCGACCTCGTCGTGATCGGCGACATCTTCGAGCTCGATCTCGCGTTGCCGCTGGCGCTCGGTGCGCGCGTCGGTCTGGTGGCCTCGACGTACACCCCCGCGTACGAGCGCGCGTTCGTCGATGCCCATCCGCGCGCCCGCGTGATCGCCGACCTCGGCGAGATCGCGCCGTTCGCGTTCGGAGACGGGTGATGCGCCGACTCGTGCTGGTCGCCCTGAGTCTCGCACTCGCCGCCGGGGCCTGCGGCAAGTCGGCCGATCGCGCGCTCAAGTCCGACGATCTCGCACCCGGCACCGGCGGAGACACCGCCACGGCCGGCGGCGACAAGGCCGGCGACAACGGCGGCGACATGACCACCATCACCGGTGCCGGCTCCGGGGCTCCGACCGGCATGCCGCAGGTCCAGGTGCTGCTCGACGGCGACCTCGAGATCCAGGCGGGCGCGATCGGCAAGGACCTCGTCCGCAAGGTGGTCAAGGATCACGTCACCAAGCTGCAGTACTGCTACGAGAAGACGCTGCTCGTCGATCCGGGGATCGCGGGCACGGTGACCGCGACGTTCACGATCGGTCGCGACGGCAGCGTCGGCAAGGTCACGGCGAAGGGCGTGCATCCCGACGTCGAGACCTGCGTCATCGAGGCGGTGAAGCTGTTCCAGTTTCCCCCGTCGGACTCCGAGGTCCAGGTCGCGTACCCGTTCACGTTCCGGCCGGCTTGACTCGGAGCGACTTCCCCACAAAGCTGCGTTCGTGTCCGACGCAGATAAGGTGATTCTGTCCTGCGCCCTGACCGGCGCGGTGACCACCAAACGCCACTGTCCCGCGATCCCGTACACCCCGGTGGAGATCGCCGAGGAAGCCAAGCGCGCTCACGATGCCGGCGCCGCGATCGTGCACATCCACGCACGCAACGACGACGGCTCGCCGACGTGGTCCAAGGACACGTTCGCGCAGATCATGGCGGAGACCAAGAAGCGCTGCCCCGTGCTGATCAACTGGTCGACCGGCGGCGCCGGTCCGATGACGGAGCGGATCAGCCACCTCGCGCTCAAGCCGCACATCGCCGCGCTCAACATGGGCTCGATGAACTATGCAAAGTGGAGCGCGTCGAAGAAGCAGTTCGCGTTCAACTTCGTGTTCGCGAACTCGTTCGACGACATCGTCGCGTTCGCGAAGGCGATGAAGGAGCACGGCGCGAAGCCCGAGATGGAGTGCTTCGATACCGGGCACACCAACAGCCACCGCGTGCTCGCGGAGCTCGGGCTGATCGAAGCGCCGTTCCACTTCTCGTTCATCATGGGCGTGCTCGGCGGGATCCCGGCGACCGCGCGCCACCTCGCGTTCCAGGCCGATCAGGTGCCGGCGGGGTCGCGCTGGAAGGTGATCGGGATCAGCCGCGACCAGTGGCCCCTCGCGATGGCGGCGCTGTCGCTCGGCGGCGACGTCCGCGTCGGACTCGAGGACAACTTCTACCTGCCGAACGGCGAGATGGCGAAGAGCAACGGCGAGCTGGTGGCCGCTGCCGTCGATCTGGTCAAGCTGTCCGGCCGCAGCGTCGCGTCGGTCGACGAGGCCAAGCAGCTGCTGTGGCCGCGGGGTGGCAGCAATTGACCGCCAGCGAGACCTATCAACGGGAGTACGAGGTCGCCCTCGATCTCGCGAAGCGTGCCGGCGACGAGGTGTGGCGCATCCAGCGCGGCGGCGACCTCGGCGTCGAGCTCAAGCAGGGTGACGAGCCGGTCACCGTCGCCGATCGCAAGGCCAGCGAGCTGATCGTGTCGGGCCTGCGCAAGGCGTTCCCGAAGGATCCGCTGATCTCCGAGGAGCTACCGCCCGAGCCGGGCGCGCTGGGATCCGATCGGCTGTGGCTCGTCGATCCGATCGACGGCACCAAGGACTTCATCACCGGCTCCGACGGGTTCTCGATCATGATCGGGCTGGTGGTCGGCGGGCGCCCGGTGATGGGCGTGGTCCACCTGCCGGCACAGGACCGCACCTACTGGGCGACCCCCGAGGGCGCGTTCGTCCGCGTGCACGGCGCGGTCACCCCGCTCGCGGTGTCCGACGTCAGCACCGCCGCCAACGCCAAGCTGGTGGCGTCGAAGTCGCATCGCAGCGATGCGCTCGACAAGGTCAAGACCGAGCTCGGCATCGTGGACGAGCTCAACATCGCCTCGGTCGGGGCCAAGCTCGGCCTGATCGCCGCCGGCGTGCGCGACCTCTACGTCAACCCGGCGACCAAGACCAAGGCGTGGGACACCTGCGGTCCCGAGGCGATCCTCGTCCGTGCCGGGGGAAAGCTCACCGATCTCCTGGGTAGGCCTATCGACTACACGCACGAGCTCAAGCATCAACACGGGCTTGTGGCCACCAACGGAAAGATCCACGACGAGGTGGTGGGGCGGCTCGCTCCGATGTTCCAGAGCTGGGCCTAGTGTTAGGATCGACCCCATGATGGGGTTCTCTCGCGCGATCGCGTTCGCGTCGATCACGATGCTAGGTGGCGTGGCGATGGCTCAGCCCAAACCCACACCCGCCGAGAAGCAGAAGATCCAGGAGCTCGCGAAGCGCGCGATCTCCAAGAGCCAGGCCGGCGATCACGAGGGTGCGGTCGCCGACCTGCTCGAGGCCTACCGGATCAACACCACGGCCGCGGTCGTGCTGCTGTCCAACGTCGGCTACGAGTACAAGCAGCTGAAGCGTCCGGTCGACGCGCTGAAGTACTACTGCATGTACCTCGAGCAGGACCCGACCGGATCGGCGGCGCAGTACGTGAGCGCGGAGGCCAAGACCCTGCACAAGGATCTGCAGCTTCCCGGCGAGCCGTGCGCCAAGAAGGCGGACAAGAAGCCGCCGCCGATCGACTTCAACGATGGCGGTAATGGCAGTAGCGGCACCGTGACACCGAACCACACCGACGGTCAGGTCACCGGCACCAGCAATCTCTCGACGACGACGACCGCGTCGCCATCGGACCCCGGCAAGTCGATGAAGTGGGCCGGCATCGGCGTCGGCGTGGCCGGCGCGGCGGTGCTCGGCGCGGGCATCTACTTCGGGACCCAGGCCAAGGACAGGGCCGACCAGATCACCGCCGGCCCGCCGATCGATCCGGACACCGGGATGCAGGTCGATTGGGGCCCTCACCCCGAGCTCGGCTGGGATGGCATCACCAAGCTCCAGGACGACGGCCACAAGTTCGAGAAGCTCCAGGTCGCGCTCACGATCACGGGCGCGGCGATGGTGGTCGGCGGCGGAGCGCTGTACTTTTTCGGCGCGCGCAAGCACGCCGAGACGACCGTGACGCCGACCGCGGGACCGGACTCCGTGGGGGTCTCGCTCGGCGGCTCGTTCTAGAAGCCCGTCCTGCTATCATTACGCGATGCTGCCGGCGCGGATGCTCGGCGTGCTCGCGATGATCGCGGGTGCGAGTGCGTGGGCCGGCCCGCGTGCCCCGCACGGCCGCGTCGTGCGGGTGGAGCGCTCGCGATCGTTTCCGCTGGTGACGCCGGTGTTGTGCTTCCAGTTCCAGTCCGACGGCAGCGGCCTGTGCATCGGCCCCGAGCCCAAGACCGGGGACTCGGTGGTGCTGGTCGACGAGAGCCAGGTGGTCGCCGAGGTCCGGGTCGATCGCGCGAGCCGCGCGATGCCGCGGTGCGATCTGGTGTGGGCGATCCAGGGCTCGGTGTTGCGCGGCGATCCCAACGGGGGACGCCACAGCAAGACCATGGGCTTGATCGATGCCGGCATCGATCGCCGGCAGGCGCGGCGGATTCCCGAGGACAAGGTCGAGCGCCCCGGGCCGGATAGTCGCGTCGAGATCGGGATCGATCGCGATGGCGACGGCCTCGCCGATGTCGTGGTCGCGCAGGGGGCCTGCCAGACGACTCCCCAGTGCATCGAGTTCTGGTCCCGCCGGTCCAAGGGGCTCGAGCGCGTGTGGACCGCCAATCTCCAGCTCTGCACCCCGTGACCCGCGCCTCAGCCAAGATCGATCGCCGCGCCCTGTTGGACGCCGAGCGCGGGACGCTGTTCAAGGAGGCGGAGACCCGGGTCGCCCTCACCTATCCGAGCCCGTATCGCGCGGCGATGTCGTCGCTCGGCTACCAGCAGATCTATCGCGTGCTGCACGACATGCCCGGCGTCGCCGCCGATCGCGCGATGCAGGACGTGCCGCGCACGCTCGAGCAGGACCGCCCGATCGGGAGCTATCCGATCATCGCGTACTCGGTGGCCTACGAGCTCGAGATCGCCGGCGTGGTCGACACGCTCGACGCGGCGAACATCCCGGTCCTCGCCGCCGACCGCGACGATCGCCACCCGCTCGTGATCGCGGGCGGGCCGCTGACGTTCTCCAACCCGGCCCCGCTGGCGCCGCTGTTCGACGCGATCGTGCTCGGCGAGGGCGAGGAGCTGATCGTCGAGCTCGTGGAGGCCGCGCGCGAGGCACGGTTCGTGCGCAGCCAGTTCCTCGAGGCGCTCGCCGGCCGCCCCGGCTTCTACCTGCCGCACGTCCATGGCGAACACGTCCCCCCGGTGGCCGCCGTCGACAACGCGCTGTTGCCGGCGCGCTCGGTGATCGCGACGCCGAACACCGAGCTGTCCGACATGTTCCTGACCGAGGCCGCTCGCGGGTGCTCGCGCGGCTGCACCTACTGCGTGATGCGGCGCTCGACCAACGGCGGCATGCGGATCGTGCCGCGCGACAAGATCATCGCCGGCATCCCCGAGGGCACGCGCCGGGTCGGGCTGGTCGGCGCGGCGGTCACCGATCACCCGGACATCGCCGCGATCGTGCGCGACGTCGTCGAGGGTGGGCGCAAGGTCGGGATCTCGAGCCTGCGCGCCGACAAGCTCACCGACGAGCTCGTCGGATTGCTCGCGCGCGGCGGCTATCGCACGCTGACGGTCGCGGGCGACGGCGCCAGCGAGCGAATGCGCCGCGTGATCGAGCGATCGACCAAGGCCCACCATCTGCTGCGATCGGCCGAATTCGCCGCGAAGCACCGCCTCCACACGCTCAAGGTCTACATGATGCTCGGCGTGCCCGAGGAGACCGACGAGGACGTCGACGAGCTGATCGCGCTATCGGTCGAGCTCGCCAAGATCCATCCACGCGTGGCCTACGGGCTCGCACCATTCGTCGCCAAGCGCAACACCCCGCTCGATGGCACGCCGTTCGCCGGCATCGCTCTCGTCGACGCGCGCCTCAAGCGCCTGCGCGACGGCCTGCGCGCGGCGGGGCTCGCGGGCAAGGTCGAGGTGCGTTCGACTTCGGCGCGGTGGGCGTGGGTCGAGTACATGCTCGCGCAGGGAGAATCGTCGGCCGGCCGCGCGGTGATCGACGCGCACCGCGCCGGTGGGAGCTTCGCCGCCTACAAGAAGGCGTTGGCCGCGCACGGCGTCGAGCCGACCGGGCCCCGGGCGCGCGTACCGTCGAGCCGCGAGCTGATCGAGCTACGCAAGCGCGCGGTCGCCGAGCGCGCCGGCTCTAGCCGAGCGTGAACGAGAACGTGGCGCCCTCGCCCGGCGCCGCCACCACCTCCACGAGCCTCCCGACATCACCCTGTAGACCGATCACGGATCGATCATATCGCGGCGTTGTATGCTTCGACCATGTATCGGTGTTTGGTCGTCCTCGCCCTCGCCGCCTGTGGTAGCAAGCCGCCTCCCGAGCCACCCAAGCAGTGCAGCTCGCCGGAGGCCGGTCAGGCGATGACCGAAGATCAATGCACCTGCCGAGGAGGGCGGGTCGTGCTGTCGATCGGCGCGTCCGTCGAGATCCACTGCCAGCCCGACGAGCACGAGCTCGGCCCGGCCAAGATCAACGATCGCGACGGGTGGTGCTGCGAATAGCGGCACTCGCGATCCTGGTCGGGTGTGCGGGCCACCCACCGCCACCCGACACCTCCGCATCGACGACGTCGTCCGCCCGATGGCACGTGGCATCGACGGCGCTCGAGGCCCTGCGGATCCGGGGCGTCAAGTACATCGGTCCCGATGCCAGCGACCTGCGCGCGATCCGCAGCTCCGCGGCGCAGCAGGCGACGGCCAGGTTCGAGCTGTGCATCGATCCGTCGGGCACGGTCGTCGAGGTCACGCGTCTCGAGACCAGCGGTTATTCCAGGTACGACGCCAAGCTCGAGGCGGCGCTGTGGAAGTGGGCGTACCGGCCGTACCTCGTGGACGGCAAGGCCGTGGCGGCGTGCACCGCCGTGACGTTCCACGTGACGGTCGGATCGGACGGCCGGCCGCCACGACGGGTGACCTCTCCGCACTTGCCGCCGGCCCCACCGACACGGTGATCGTCAAGCGACGTATGCTGGCCGCATGTTTCACAGCCGATCGATCGCACTCGCGATCGTGTTCGCCGCCTGCGGTGGCGGCACCCAGAGCACGCCACCTCCGGCGACGGCCTCGAGCACCGATCCGGCAACGCCAGGGCCCGAGCTCGCGCCGGTTCCAGCGCACGATATCGTGCAGCCGACAGAGGTCGAGACGGTCGACAGCGACCGCGACGTCGGACACACCGCCGACGGCGATGCCGAGCCCCATCCCGTGGAGGAAGCCCCGCCACCACCACCTCCGCCGCCGCCCGGACCTCCGAAAATGGTCCCGTCGAGAGCGCTCGAGCTTCAGCGCATCAGCGGCGAGACCAACATCCTCCCCGATGCCGCCACGCTCGCGACGATGCAGAAGTCTGGCAAGGCGCGGGTGATCGCGAGCTTCAAGCTCTGCCTCGACGCCGGGGGCGACGTGTCGGACGTGAAGCTCCTCAAGTCGAGCGGGTTTGCGAGCTACGACGCCACCATCGCGAGCACCATGCACCAGTGGCACTACCGGCCGTTCATGATCAACGGCAAGGGCCACTCCGTGTGCACGGCGGTGACGTTCGTCTACCCGATCCCGGCGGCGACACCCGCGCAGCCCTGACCTCACCGCAGGCTCGGCGACGGCCAGCCGAATGGCTCGAGCGCCGCGCGGAAGTTTGGCGTGTCGAGCGATAGCGGCCGCAACCACACTCGCCCGTGATCGCGGGTCCACCAGGTGTCGGAGCCGTACGGCTGGAGGTGATAGCGGAACCGGCGGATGCGGACCCACGTCGGTGGCTTGCCGTCGAACGGATCGACGCTGAACAGCTCGCGGACCGAGCGATCACCGTCGAGCAGCTTGTAGACCACGTGGTAGAGCCACGCCGACCGCGGCTGCGGATCCATCGCCGCGAACCAGATCAGCCAGTCGAACCGGCGGTGGTACGGCCCGAGGATGCACGGGCGGCGGTCGAGCGCGCCGGGCTTGCACGGGAGCTCGTAGGCGGACCACGTGGCGTGCTCGGGATCGGGATCCATGGTGCCCTCGATGACGAGCTCGTAGCGCTCCATCGTCACCGAGCCGAACGCGCCGTAGGTGTTGACGAGCGCGAGCCGATCGTAGCTCTTGTTCATCGCCTGGTCGTGCGACGCGAGGTTGTCGACGACGGCGCAGCTCTTGAGTGCGACCAGCGCGGCGAAGCAACCGACCGCGAGCTGGTGGCCGTCGAGCCGTTTGCCGGCCGAGACGATCACCGGCGCCTGCCAGATCGCGAGCGCGACCAGACCGCCGGCGAGCACGACCGCGAGCACGATCTGGGCGACCGGGCCCAAGCCGCCAAACAACGGCCCCCAGATCACGATCGCGAGCAGCGCGACCCCGAACGCGATCGCGAGCTGCTTGCCGTCGCGCGGTGTCGCCTCGGGGATCCGCGCCGCGACCCGCGCGCGCCAGCGCTTCGGGATCAGCCGTAGGAAGAAATCGTCGTCGAACAGCGCGAGGATCGGCACCAGCGTCAGCCAGTTGAGGAACGCCAGGTTGCCGCTCGCGATCAGCGTGAGCTGGAACGCGGCCATCAGACAGCCGGCGATCAGCCGGAACGCGCGCGGACCGAACACCAGCCACGGCAGGACGATCTCGACGAAGTGGTTGAACGCCACGCCACCCGCGTGAACCCAGTGCGGCGCGAAGTGAAACAGCGGCGAGAGCGGATCGGGAATCGGCTGGGTCTCGAAGTGCGCGTCGAGGCACGTCAGATCGGTCCAGCACCCGGCGTGGCGCAGCTTGATCAGGCCAGCGCCGAGCATCACGCGAAACACCAGCCACCGCAGCAGCACGATCGACGTGACCGGCGGCGACGGTGCCGCGAGCGGCCGCGGATCCCACGGGTGCACGAGGAACGCGCAGATCAGCGTGGTCTCGAGGATCTGGATCTCCCAGCCGAAGTTGAACCACAGCTGCCCGGGCCACACGAACGATCCGTAGATCGCCCAGGTGACCAGCATGCTCGGCAGGTTCGCGTAGCCGGCGATCATCGCGACCGACAGCCCGAGGCCGATCGCGGCCCACGCGACGATCGCGGTGTCCGAGCTGTTCCACCACAAGACGCTCGGCACGTCCCAGAATGTCGTGCCGGTCTCGTGCAGGCGCTGGAGGTACGGCCCGATCGGCGTGATGCCGTGCTCGCCGAACAGCGGCGGTCCCTGAAAGATCAACCCGAGGAAGGCGAACGCGAACACCACGCCGAGCAGACGGACGATCAGCGTGCGGGTCAGCGTGTAGCGACGCGGTGGCCCGATCCACGCGGTCAGCCGGGCGAGCGGCGTCGGCGCGCGAACGTCGACGTCGGCGTCGGCGCCCGCGTCGACATCGCGCTCGACGTGCTCGTCCGGGCGATTCTCGGCCACGCTCCGAGCGTACGTCCGGACGCCGGCCCGCGCGATGCTGCGAGCGGCCACCCAGCCGTGAGGTAGGCCGCGAAAGCGAAGCTTATCGATCAGTCGTCGACGCCGCGGCGCAGGTAGTCCACGGTATCGACCAGCGTGAGCTGCGGATCGCGCGCGACAAACCCGAGCTCCCGCTCGGCCTTGCTCGAGTCGATCCACCAGTAGTGCTCGGACATCTCGACCGAGATCCGGTCGACCGGCGGCTCCTTGCCGCGGTGGCGGTAGAGCTCCTCGACCAGCGAGGCCCCCCACTTGTTCCACGAAGCTGGCAGCTTGAGCCGCGGCGGCGCCACGTTGGCGACCCGGCCGACGCGTGCGAAGAAGTCTTTCATCGTCCAGTTGGGGCCACCGAGGAGATAGCGCTCGCCGGTGCGGCCCTTGTCGAGGGCGGCGGCGGTCGCGAGCGCGGCATCGCGCGCGTCGACGAAGTTGATCCCGCCCGGCGGCACCACCGGCACCTTGCGCTTGATCAGCTTGCGAACATCACCCGTCGAGCTCAGCCGCCGATCGCCCGGCCCGAGGAGCAGGCTCGGGTTGACCGCGACGACCTCGATCCCCAGCCGCTCGCCGTGCGCGAACGCCAGCCGCTCCTGGTAGATCTTCGAGGCGTAGTACGGCCAACCGGCGACGATCTCCTCGGCGTACGGCGCGGTCTCGTCGAGGATCACCTCGTCCTTGGACACGCCGATCGTCCCCGACGTCGAGGCCAGGACCATGCGGTTGACACCCGCGGCGTGCATGCGCTCGAGCACGCGACGGGTGCCGTCGACGTGGAGCCGCATCATCCGCTGCGCGTCGTCCGGATCGCGCGACACGGCGCCAGCGAGATGGAACACCGCGTGGATGCCCTCGAGCGCGCGATCGAGCTCCGGTCCGTCGAGCACGTCACCACGGACATGCTCGACGCCGAGATCGGCGAGCACGTGCGAGCGCGACCGAGCCAGGCCGCGCACGATGTGCCCCTGCTCGACGAGCACGCGGCACAGGTGCTCGCCCAGAAAGCCCGTGGCGCCGGTGACGAGCACGGTGGTCATGGTGCGCACCGGATCATCGGGCTTCCTCTTCCTCGGTCGCGACGGTCTTGCCCTGCGCTGCGAGCCACTCGGCCATCGGCGTGGTGCCGGCGTCGCCGAGCGTCCACTCCTGGTCGTACGGTGCGAGCCGCCGGATCACGCCCTCGACGTGATAGGTGATGTTCCGATACTGCTCGCTGCGCGGGCCGCCCCCGCCGAGGCGAGTGATGTCCTCGTACGACAGGTACGGTCCGAGATACGCCGCGACGCGCTCGCCGCGCTTGGGAAGGTAGCGCCCCTTCGGCATCGCCTCGTGCGTGCCCGAGAGGTACATCGGCAGGATGCCGCACCGGTTGGTCATCGCGAGGTAGCCGAGCGACGGCTTGAAGTCACTCATCACGCCGGTGTCGCTGCGCGTGCCCTCGGGGAAGATCAGCAGGATGTAGCCATCGCGGATCACCTCGCCGGCGAGCCGCAGCGACTCGCGCAACGAGCCGTGGCGCTCCATCGGCACCAGGTTGGTGAAGTTCTCGAAGTACATCCGCCGGAACGGATCGTCGAAGAAGTAGTCCTTGGCGGCGAGCGCGACCAGCGCGTCGCCCTGCTCGCCGAGCGCGTACTTCACGAGCCCGGTGTCGAGGTGCGAGGCGTGGTTGGCGGCCACGATGTAGCCACCGAACGGCGGCGGCCGGCCGTAGACATCGGTCTCGAGCACGCGCTCGTACAGCGCGCGCATCCCACCGCGCAGCGCGCGACGGCCGAGCGAGACCAGCGGCGACGGCACGTCGATGTCCTCGTCGCCATGCGCGTCCTCGGACCGCTCCTTCTCGCGCTTCTCGCGGGCGAGCCGGTCGCGCTTGGGCTTCTCGATGCGCGACTTCGCGCCCTGCCGGGCGACCAGCTTCTCGACGTCGGCGACGGTCTCGAGGCCCTGCAGCTCGCTCGGATCCGGGAGCTCGACGCCGGCGGCCTCGAGTGCGACCGCGAGCTCGGTGAACATCAGCGAATCGAACCCGAGGGTCTCGAGCCGGGTCTCCGTCGTGATCGCCGCCCGCTTCTTCTGACACACGTCGGCGAGCAGATCGAACAGCCAGCTACCACCGCTGGTGTTCCCGTCTGCGCCCGACTGCTGCTTGGCCTGCAGGCCACCCTTGGCCGCGCGCTCCAGGCGCTGCAGCTCCTTGATCACCTCGCGGCGCAGGATCTTGCGGGCGGCGGTCTTCGGCAGATCGAGGTCCCACAGGTGGACGACCTTGAGCCGCTTGTACAGCGGCAGCGTCTTGCTGACCTTGCGAACGTGCTCGCGCACCTGCTCGCGGATCTCGTCGCGCGTACCCGACTGCTCGTAGTCCGGCACGATCAGCGCCGCGACCGTCTCGTGCTTGTCGTCACCCCCAGCGCCGCCAGAACCGATCGACGGCAATCCGACGACGCTCAGCTCCTTGATGTACTTGCAGTCGCGGTACGCCTCCTCGATCTCGTCGGGGTAGACGTTCTCGCCCCCGGCGCCGAGGATCATCTCCTTCTTGCGGCCGACGATGTAGAGGTTGCCCTCGTCGTCGATCCGCCCGAGGTCGCCGGTGTGCAACCAGCCGTCGACGATCGTCTGCGACGTCGCGTCGTCGTTCTCGAAGTAGCCCTTCATGACGTTGGGGCCCTTCGCGATGACCTCCCCGATCCCCTGCGCATCCGGCTGGTCGATCCGGACGTCGATGCCGGGCAGCGGCCGACCGACGGAGCCGGGAATCGGCTTGTCGCCGGGCCGCGTCACCGTCAGCACCGGCGAGCTCTCGGTCATGCCGTAGCCCTCGTAGAGGTTGAACCCGAGCCCGCGGAACGCCTTCAGGGTATCCGCCGGCAGCGCCGATCCACCGCTGATCAAGAGGCGCATGCGGCCGCCGAGCTTGCGGTGCACCGGGAAGAACAGCAGCTTGCCGGCACCGAGGTCCCACGGCAGCTTGTCGCGCAGCGACCGGTTGAGATCCACGATCGAGTCGAACGCGCGCTCGACGATCAGTCCGGCGTCGCTGACGTTCTTGTAGATCTTGCGCTCGAGTAGCTGCCACAGCGCGGGCACGCCGACCATGCCGGTGACGCCCTCGTCCTCGAGCGCGCGCGCCAGCGAGTCGGCCTCGATCTCCTCGAGGTAGTCGATCGACGCGCCGTGCATCAGCGGCATCAGGAAGCCGGCGGAGAACTCGAGCGTGTGGTGCAGCGGTAGCACGCTGAGCAGCTTGTCGTGCTTGTACAGCAGGAACAGCGAGCTCAGCTTGCTGACCATCGAGGTCAGATTCTTGTGCGTGAGCATCACGCCCTTGGGCGTGCCCGTGGTGCCCGACGTGAAGATCAACGACGCCAGCACGTCGCCCTTGGTGGTGGGGTGGAACGCGCCGGCGGCGACATCGGGCTCGCACAGAAGCTCGTCGAACGCGAGCACCTTGGCCGGATCCCGCGGCGTCTCGGCCGACCGCGCGCGGTTCGCGAGCCACCCGTCGAACGCCGGATGCGCCGGTGACCACACGACGGTCGGGTCGTCTTCGCCGTCCCCGATCGGCACCGCGATCTCGGCCTCGCCGGCGAGCCGCTCGACGACCTTGCGCGACAGCACCATGGCCTTGGCACGACTGACCCGTGCGAGGTTCTCGACCTCGGGCAGCGTGAGCTCCTTGTCGAGCGGCACGACGGTGCCACCGGCCAGCAGGATCGCGAAGTACGAGATGCCCCACTCCGGGCGGTTCTCGGACATCAGGATCACGCGGTCGCCCTGCTCGACCCCCGACTGCCGCAACACGCCCGCGCCCTGCCACGCCATCTCGGCGACCTGGCCGTAGGTGTACGAGATCGGTTCGAGGCTCTCGTCCTTGCGGATCAGGCGCAGCGCCGGACGGTTACGGTGGAGCTTGGTCGTCGCCTCGAACAGCTCGATGATCGACTTGTAGGTGTAGACGCTCCTCGGCTTGGCGCCGAACTCCTCGTCGAGCTTGTCGAAGGTCCACTTCTGGAGCCCCGGGAAGTGGGTGTCGAGCCAGTACTTGCGCCAGTCGATCAGGTGCGGCGCCCACAGCAGCTTGTCCTGATCGGCGGGCGACACCCTCGCCCACAGCGCGCGGATGTTGTCGCACCGGAACGCGATGTCGTGATCGGTCGTGAACGGCTTGAACAGCTCGACGAGCTCGACGATCTGTCCGGTGAACGTCGAGACCTTCTGCAGCTCGTCGCGTGCGCGCTCCGCGATCGCCTCGACCCGCGGTGCGCCCCACTTGGGAAGCTTGTTGTCGATCGCGTCGATCAACGTGTCGGCGACCCGCTTGAGCAGCGGCGCCGATCGCTTCTCGAACTCGTCGTAGGACACCGGGCGAGCCTCGAGCCGCGCGCGCAGCTTCGAGCGAAGCTTGTCCTCACCCGCGTCGGCCTTGTCGCGGAAGTGGCGCCGGACCGCGAGGGCGGTCAGCTGGGTCAGGCGCTTGCTCGTGATCCGGTTCGAGTCGCTCGACCCGAGCTGATACACGGGCTCGTGCTGACCGGCGAGGATCCCCGCCGTCGCGAGCAGCATGCCGGCGGCGATGAAATCGACCGGGATCACGTCGAGCGCGGTGTCGTCGCCCATCGGGACGTTCCGGTGTCCCTTGAGGATCAGGTACATCAGCGGCGCGGTGGTATTGAAGCCCTCGTTCCACCCTGGGAACGGGTAGCGCACGCTGCTCTCCACGATCGCCGGCCGCACGATCGTCGACGTCACGCTGCTGTCGGCGAGGATGATCTGCTCGCCCAGGCTCTTGGTGTACGTGTACGTGTTGGTCCAGCCCCAGTGTGTCGACCGCTCCATGCCGAGCTTGGTCAGCACCTCGTTCATCCAGATCTTGCGCTGGCGCGCGACGGCGAGCTTGAGATCGTTCTCGTCGTCGGGATCGCGACGTTGCTGGCGCAACGTCTCGGCGCCCTTCTCGCGAAACTGCGAGATGTGCTGGCGATCGTTGGACCGCTCGCGCGCCTGGTCGATCATCTTCTGGCAGTCCGCGATCTCGGCCTGGGCATCGAAGTCGCGATCGAGGAGATCTTCTTCCTCGCGGCGGTAGTCGTTCTGGATCGCGCGCGACCGCGGGAAGTAGCCGACCACCGGCTCGTCCTCCCACACGTCGCCGTCGCGCCGGCCCGCCACGTAGCAGGTCGAGACGTGGACCAGCCGGGCGCCGAGCTTGCGGGTGAGATCGAGCACGTTCTTGGCGCCCATCGCGTTGATCCGCAGCGCGCTCTCGAGCGATGGCGCGAACGACACCAGGCCGGCGCTGTTGATGACGACGTCGACCTTGCCGGTGAGCTCCGCGAACTGTTCGTCGGTGAAGTTGCACAGCGGCCGCCCGATGTCGCCGGGGATGGCGACGATCTTCGACCGCATGAAGTCCTCGTACGCGTCGCCGTGGACGTCGCGCACCGGATCGAAGGCCTCGGAGGGGGCGACCTTCTTGAAGAACCGCTCCTCGGCGGTGTTACCGGCTCCGGGCCGGACCAGGCAGTACACGCGCCCGATGTCTGGATACCGGTGCAACAGCATCGACAGCGCGACCTTGCCGACGAAGCCGGTGGTGCCGATCAGGAGGATCGTCTTGCCGCGAAACGTCTCCGCGACGTCGATCCGGTCCTCGCCCGTGATCGACGTGCGCAGCGCCGGAAGCGGCGCGTTGGTCTTCGCATCGGGCCACGACGCGATACCCCCACTGCCGAACGCGAGCTCGGTGTCGAGGTGATACCCCGCCCGGCCGTTGCCACCGTGACCGTTGCCGTTGGCCCCCGTCATCACATCACGTCGCAGATCATGTAGGGCGGATGGTGGAGCATCGAGATCTGGGCCGAGCGCCCCATCGTGCCGCGCGCCATCGCGATCGCCTCGGCGATCGATCCGGCGGTCTCCCAGCCCATGATCTGCGGCACCGTGGCGTTGTCGGCACCGACGACGATCACGCGCGATGCCTTCTCGCGTCCGCGCTGACCCCAGTACCACATGAAGCACGGGTGCGCGCCGTGGTACGCGTTGCCGCGCCGGTACATCTCGATGTAGCTCGGGTTGTACGCGAGCTCGTCCTGGTACTTCTTCTCGATCGTGTAGCTGTCCGTGGTCTCGGTCAGGATCCGGTTGAAGAACTCGATGTAGCTCGGGTGGTGAACCGGATCGAACTTGTCGCTACACGGGTGCGTGAGGATCAGGACCCCGCCGTCGCGCAGGATCGGCTGGTTCCGGTACATGTGATAGAAGTAGCCGAGCGCCATCACCTGCACGAGCAGCGGATTGAGCGCCTTGCTGTTGACGTTGTACGGCGAGATGTACGGGATGCCGTACAGCAGGATGTCGGCGGGACCGTCGACCTGCACGCAGTTCTGCTCGTTCTGCTTGGCGACCGTGCGGTCGTGCGTCGGATCGCAGGCGCCGGCGTAGCAGCCGATCAGCTCGTAGGCGGCGGGCGTGCGCATGAAGATCTCGCGACGCGCCGCGAACGGCAGCTTGTCGAGCGTCCACTTCATGGCCTGGAACTTCAGGCGGTCGGCCTCCGTGAAGTCGTCCTCGTTCTTGGTCAGAAAGCCGAGCGGACCGTCGAACGCCTTGTTGTTGAGCACGGTCTCGATGTGGAACACCTTGAGCGTGTTCTCGATCAGGTCGCCCTGGCGCTTGAAGCTGTGCGACAGGTACGACTTCGGCGGATCCATGAACGAGTTGGAGTCCACGATCGACTTCGGCGTGTGGTGGGCCTTGAGGCTCTCGTAGCCACACAGGCCGACGGCCATCGACTTGTTGCCCCCGTTCATCGGAACGAAGTTGAGGTTGACGTAGATCGTGAGGTCGCTCTCGGCGACCCGCCGGTTCATCTCGACGAGCTCGCCGTGGTGGGTGTTGCCGAGCACGACCATACCGTCGGGATCGCAGCCGTCGTGGTTGTACAGCCGGTCGGGCCAGTACTCGCTCCACACCTTGGGGCCGACCATCCGGCGGATCTCGCCGTCGGTCATCCGGCGGTGCAGGCCGAGCGCGATCACGATGTGGACGTCGTCGACGCCGTGATCGGCGAGCATCTCGCATACGATCTCGAGCACGATCTGGCGGACATCGGGGGTCCGCATGATCGGCAGCGGCATCGAGATGTCGTCGACGGCGATCGTGACCTTCATCCCCGGTTCGAGCATCGCGTGTAGCGGCGGGCTGTCCTCGGGATGGTTGAGCGCGTAGCGGATCGCGGCCTTGGGATTCGCGACCGGCGTCATCGACCGCTTGGGGTAGATGACGCGCGTCCCGATCGGCAGATCCTCGATCACGAAGTTCTCGCCGGAGAACATGATGCGCGGCGCCGAGTCGGAATCGATCGTGACGATGTGCTCGCGCGTGTGCGAACGGGTCTTGGGCCTAATCGCGCGCATGTCAGGCTTCTCCTTGGGGACGACGGAGCTTGCGAACGGGTGCCAGCCCCTGCGGCCGGCGACTCGCCGCGCGAGCGGGCTCCTCGTCGAGATCGAGCACCGGCCAGTCGTACGACCGCGCCATCGAGCGCAGCCGAAGATCGGGATTGCACGCTGTCGGGTGACCGACCACCGCGAGCATCGCGTAGTCCGAAAAGCTATCGGAGTACGCCCACGACTCGGCGAGGTCGATGTCGTGCTCGCGCGCGTACTGCCGCATGATCTCGGCCTTGGTCGCGCCGGCGACGAACGGCTTCTTGAGCTTGCCGGTGGCGTAGTTGTCGACGAACTCGAGCTGGTTCGCGATCAGATCGTCGACGCCGAGGTAGCGCGCGAGCGGTCGCATCGTGAAGTCGAGTGCGCCCGACAGCAGCACCTGACGACACCCGCTGCGCCGGCTCTCGTCGATCAGCGCGCGCGCTCGCGGGTAGATGTTCGGTTTGATCACGTCCTCGAACAGCTCCTCGGCGAGCACGACGAGTCGGTCCTCGCTCGCACCCTGGTACGAGCGATAGAAGATCTCGTTGAACCACTTCCGGGACAGCTTGTCGGCTGCCCAGAACACCGGGATCGAGAGCGCCGTTTTGATCGTTCGTCGCGTGCTCTCGGCGAGCGAAGCGTGACGGCTCGCGTAGAACGCGAACGCGTGCACGATGTTGATCTTGATGAGGGTCCCGTCGACGTCATAGAACGCCGCGGAATTCTTGTACTTCGGCTGGGGATGCATGCGCCGGGAGTGTCCAGACAGGCGCCCGACTCTTGCCCGCGCGAACCTTTGCTGTCAATGGTACTTCTCCCCCGTGCGAATCCCCGTGTGGCTGACCGTCGGCGTCGCGATCCTCGTGATCGTGTTCGGGATTCATCGGATCCGGCTGTCGTTCCGGTCCGACGAGGACGAGGACCGCGCCCGCAAGCGCAAGGGCCTCTACGCGATGGGGCGGCGCACCCACCGCCTCATCGGGATCGTGTACCTGCTCCTCGGGGCGGCCCTGGTGGCCACCAGCCTGGGCTGGAACCCGTTCGGGAACACGTTCGGTGGTGGTGAGGCGGCCTCCGGGTCCTCCGGGTCCGCCGTCTCGGGTTCGGGCTCGGGTTCGGGCTCGAACTAGAGGATCTGCAGGCGGCGGCTGTGCTCGGCGTGCTCGCCGATGTACTCGAGCACGTGCGGGTGGATCATGATCAGCTCGCGGAAGTCGCTCGCGGGCAGGCACAGCGCGAGCCCCTTGCCGCGGGCGACGACATCGCTCTTGAACACGCCGCCCGAGAGCAGCGCGGTCTCGCCGATCAGATCACCGGCGCCGAGCGTCGCGACGGTGACGTTCGCGCGCTGCACCACGAACTGACCGGCCAGCACGATGAACAGGCCATCGGGCCGCTTGCCGGCGGTGAGCAACTTGGTGCCGCTGTCGATCTCGAGGAAGTTGAACCGCGCGGCGAGCTCGGCGCGTTGCTCGTCGTCGAACGGGCGGAACAGCGGGCTGGTGCGCGTCCACCGATCGACGAGGCGATCGCGCACGAACCGCAGCACCGGTTGCAACAGATCGCCGTGGCTACCGAGCACGTGCGACAGCGTGATGCGATCGATGCGCAACAGCTCGGCGGGTTGCACGGCCGTGACCGTCGCGGTGTGCGGCTGATCCGTGAGCAACGCGACCTCGCCGATGAACGAGCCCGGACCGAGCCGCGTCATCTCCACCCGTGGTGGCCCCTCGGCCTGCACCGACACTTCGCCCTCGACGATCACGTACAGCGCCTCGCCCGGATCACCCTCGCGGAACAGGTGCTCGCCGGTCTCGAGCATGACGAGCGAGAGGTGCTCCACGAGGGTCTGTAACGTATCGGCCTCGAGGCCGGCGAACAGTGGCGTGGCCGCGAGCGCGCGCGCCGCCGCCTGCCCGATCGGTCGCGGTTCGGGCAGCGGAATCTCCTCGATGTCCTCCATCTCGAGCTCGGACAGCTCCTCGACCTCGGCATCGACGGTATTGCTCTCGGCAACGACCTCGATGATCGGCGTCGACGGACGATCGCTCTCCTCGTCGTAGAACTCGTCGGACAGCTCTTCGTACTCGTCGATCGGGATGACGTGGATCCCGGGCTGCGATTGTTGCGACCCGAGCTCCTTGCTGAGCTGCACGCTATCGAGTGGCGATCCGGGCGGCGAGATCGTGATCGGCTTGCTCTTGGTGCGCGACGTCGCCGGTGGGAGCTCGGCGCTCGGACGCGTCCGGCTCCGGGGCTTCTCGATCCCAGCTCCACTCGTGCGCGGCTTGGTCTTGGTGCGCGACACCGCCGGCACCGGGATGGTGCCCGTTTCGAACGGCGAGTTGGTCTCGGACTGCGTCCCCAGCGGCACCCGCGGCATCATCGTGCTCGCGCGTCGGATCGCGTCGACGTTGGGGTTTTCGTGAATCGACGGGTTGTTCTCGGCCATGTGGGCCGCGCGCGTCGGGCGAGCACGGCGCTGCTCGTTCATCTCGGACAGCCGCTGGAT
This sequence comes from uncultured delta proteobacterium, assembly GCA_963772655.1. Lineage (GTDB taxonomy): Bacteria > Myxococcota_A > Polyangia > Haliangiales > Haliangiaceae > JABFXX01. Next base: position 664,248 of record CAVYYE010000002.1, on the reverse strand, counting down.
CGTGTCCGCGTTGTCGGGATCGACCTGCAACACCAGCTTGCACACCGCGATCGCCTGCACCAGGAAGCCGTTCTGCGCGTAGCGCTCTGCCGACCGCTTGAACGCCTGGATCGCGAGGTTGGTGTTTCCGAGCTTCTTGTAGGTCTCGCCGGCGCGCTTGGCCCACTGCGCGTCACCCGGCTCCATGCGCTCGAGCTCGAGGTAGGCCGCGAGCGCGCGCTTGTGCTTGCCAGAGGCCGCCGCCTCCGCCGCCTCTTCACGCCATGCCCGTACATCCTTGGCCATTACGCGTCACTATATAACAGCCGCGACCCGGTCCAGGTACGCGCGGGTCACTCGTCCTGTCACCGGTCCGACCCGTCGTGACTCCCCGTCTAGGTGCGTGACCGGAACCACCCCGCGGAGCGAGCTGGTGACAAACACTTCCTCGGCACGCCGCAGGTCGGCGACCGTGATCTCGCGTACCTCGCAAGGAATGCCCGCCGCGACACACGCCGCGAGAACACGCTCTCGCACGATCCCGGGCAGCGCGCCCCGCTCGATCGCGGGCGTGCAGACCACACCGTCGAGTACGGCAAACACGTTACACGTCGCACCCTCGATGACCCGCCCCTCGTGATCGAGTCGGATCGCCTCGTCGGCACCGGACGCACGGGCCAGCTCGCGGGCGATCAAGGGATCGAGGTACGCCAACGTCTTGCGGCCCGGACCGTGGCGCGCGATCGGCCAGTCGACGATCGCGATCGACACCGCGCGGGGCGGTGGCGGGAGTGGCTCGACGATCACGATCGCGCGCCCGCGCCCGAGCTCGGCGAACGGCACCGACAACGCGCCCGGCCCGCGCGTGAGGACGATCCGGATCCGGTGATCGCCCTCACCCGCCGCGGCCACCGCAGCTTCGACGTGTCCGCGCAGCTCGTCGCGGGTGGGGGTCTGCATCGCGAGCGCCGCCGCGGTGTCGAGCAGTCGGTCCAGGTGGGCGTCGAGATCCGGCACGCGAGAGCCCCACGTCCGGACCACCTCGAAGCACCCGTCGCCGTAGAGCAGGCCGCGATCGAGGACCGAGATCGTGGCGTGCTCGGGTGCGACCAGCGCTCCATCGATCGAGACGATCACGACGCGAGTTGTACCGCGAACGCGATCGCTGCGATCAGGCGGCGCGCTTGATGCCGTAATCGCGGTTCGCGAACGTCGCCAGCTCGCCTTCGAGCACGCGGCGCGCGCGGAACAGCCGCGACATCACGGTGCCGATCGGCACGTGCAGCGCCTCGGCGATGTCCTTGTACTTCTGGCCCCGGAGGTCGGCGCGTTCGACCACGTCGCGATACTCCGGTCCGAGGCGATCGAGCGCCTGCTTGACCTCGTCGCACAGCTCGTTCTCGAACAGCGCGACGTCGAGGTCGTCGGTGCGATCCTGATCCTTGCCGTACAGCGCCGCGAGGGCGTCGCCTGGACGCTCGGTGGCGAACCGCTGGTGGCGACGCCGCTTGCGGTAGCCGTTGATGAACGTGTTGGTGAGGATCCGGAACAACCACGCGCGGAGGTTCGAGCCGGGCTGGAAGCTCTCCCACGCGACCATCGCGCGCAGCAGGGTTTCCTGGACGAGGTCCTTGGCGGTGTCGGGGTCGCGGCTGATCCGCATCGCCACGCCATACAGCTCGGTCTGGTGCGGCAGACACGCGACCTCGAACGCCTGGTGCGGGTGGGTGTTGGTGTTGTCGTTCGCACCGTCCGTGGGGACGACCCGCAGTACCCGCGGAGCTTCGGTGGAACGGCGAACAAGACGCGACGAAGCAGCGTTGGAATTCCCTCGAGCCATGTCCTCGGTATCAGCACCTGCCGTGCCAGACATAACCTCGCAGAAGTACAGTGTGTTTTCGAGAGCGAGGTTGTGTGGACACGGGCTGCGTCTCCAACGAGACGCGAGATCGCTCCCGGGAGTGGATGGATCGACACGATGGCGCACGGATCATCCGGACGAGCTCGCGGCCTTTGCGTCGCGGGGATCACACCCGTGGGGCTACCGCAGATCGCGGATCGCCACCGCGATCGCCGCCGGCAGGTCGCTCGACATCACGCCGCGGTCGCCGTGCACCTCCGCCAGCGCATCACCCGCGAGCCCGTGTACGTGGACCGCGATACGCGCCGCGTCGATCGCGGGCACACCCTGCGCGAGCAACGCACCGAGGGTGCCGGCCAGCACGTCACCGCTACCGGCCGTGCCGAGGGCCGGTCCACCGGTCGGGTTGATCGAGCAGAACTCGTCGCCCAACGTACCGTCGCAGATCACGGTGCGCGCCCCCTTGAGCACGACCACCGCCCGGGTGAGCCGCGCCAGTGCGCGTGCGGCCGTCAGACGATCGGCCTCGACCGCCGCCGTGGTGACTCCGAGCAGCCGCGCGGCCTCGGCCGGATGCGGCGTGATCGCGACCGGTCCGGCGGCGCGGGCGATCGCGACGGCCGGCCAGGCGTCCACGACGTCCGGTTCGAACGTGTCCGGTAGCTCGGCCGTGGTGCCGGCGGCCTGGTTCAGCGCGGCCAGCAGGTTGAGTGCGTCGGCATCGAGTACGGCGGGCACGCCGGCGGCGAGCACGGCGTCGAGCAGCCCCCGTGCGTGTTCGCTGGTCCCGAGCCCCGGACCGATCACGACACCCGCCTTGCCGTCGAGCGCCGCGGTCAGATCGGCGGGCGCACGAACCAGGGAGGTCATCACGGAGTTGGCCGGATCGGTGATGGCGATGTCGGGTGGCGGCTGATCGGCGGTCAGCGTCACCAACCCGGCGCCCGCGCGCAGTGCCGCGAGCGACGCCAACCGGCCCGCGCCGCGCATCTCCGGTTTGCCACCGACGATCAGCGCGTGACCCCGGCGCCCCTTGTGGTCCATCGCCGCGGCGTGCGGCAACCAGCGCGCGACGTCGCCACGCTCGATCACGCCGGCCCGCGGCGTCGAGGCCGCGAGCAACCCGGGCGGCACTCCGATGTCGACCACGGTGACCGTGCCGCAACGAACGAACCCGGGGGCACCCGCGAGCGCGACCTTGTTCGCGGCCATGGTCGCCGTCGCGTGCGCGTCGACCGCGACGCCGAGCGTCTGGCCGGTATCGGTGGCGAGTCCCGACGGGATGTCGACCGCGAGTCGCTGCGGCGCCTGATTCACGGTTTCGATGACCCTGGCGAGGTGCCCTTCGACCGCGCGCGCGAGCCCGGTCCCGAACACCGCATCGATCGCGAGGTCGGCGCTCGTGATCGCCGCGGCGTGCTCGGCGAGCTCGGCCGGTGTCGCGATCGACCGTACGACGCCGCCCGACCGCTCGAGCACCTCGAGATGAGCCCGCGCATCGCCCGCGACCTTCGCGCGATCGATCGCGAGGTACGCGACCGCATCGAACCCGCGGCTGTCGAGCACGCGCGCGATCACGAAGCCGTCACCGCCGTTGTTGCCCGGCCCGCACACCACCGCGATGCGCGCACCGTTCGAACCTCGCAGCATCCGCACCGCGACGTCGGCGACGCCGCGTCCGGCGGTCTCCATCAGCGTGAACCCGGGGATCCCGACCTCCTCGATCGTCGCGCGATCGAGGGCGCGCATCTCGGCGGCTGTGACGACCGGGAGCATGTCTCGCGTATAGCACGGCGCGTCTGCGCGTATCGGCAGCTGGTCTTCAGCGCGTCCGCGATCTCGTTGGCCCACGCCTGGATCCGGACCTCGTCGAGGCCCTCGATCATCACGCGCACCTTGCTCTCGGTGCCGCTGTAGCGTACGAGCACGCGGCCCTCGTCGCCGAGCTCGCGCTCGACCTCCGCGATTCGCTTCGTGATCGCCGGCAGCTCCTCGAGCGGGACCTTCTTTTCGACGACGGTATTGACCAGCACCTGGGGCGTCTTGGTCATCACCTGCGCGAGCTCCGAGAGCGGCCGACCCTCGCGCGCCATGATCGCGAGCACCCGGAGCGCCGCCACGATCCCGTCGCCGGTGGTCGCGTGATCGAGGAACACCAGGTGACCGGATTGCTCGCCGCCGAGGTTATAGCCGTGCTTGCGCATCTCCTCGACGACGTAACGATCGCCGACCTGCGTGCGGACGACCCGTCCGCCGGCGTTCTTGATCGCGCGCTCGAGGCCGATGTTCGACATCACCGTGGTGACCAGGGTCTCCTTGACCAGCCGCTTCTCGCCGAGCATCCGGGTCGCACACAGCGCCATCACGACATCGCCGTCGACCACGGTGCCGTGCTCGTCGCACAGCACCAGGCGGTCGGCATCGCCGTCGAACGCGATGCCGATGTGGGCGTCGTGGTTCTTCACGGTCTCGCACATCGCGCGTGGGTGGAGCGCCCCCGCGCCGGCGTTGATGTTCTTGCCGTCGGGCTTGGTGTGGATCGCGATCACCTTCGCGCCCAGCTCCTCGAACACCGCCGGGCCGACGCGATACGCCGCGCCGTGGGCCCCGTCGACGACGATCCGCAGCCCGTCGAGCGTGAGCTGGGGCGGAAACGTGGCCTTGCAGTACACGACGTACCGGCCGCGCGCGTCCTCGATCTTCCGGCTGTAGCCGACGTCGGACGGTGCCGCACGCATCGCGTCGAGCTCGGCGCTGGCCATCAGCGTCTCGATCTCGGCCTCGACCGAGTCCGGGAGCTTGTAGCCATCGCGCGCGAACACCTTGATCCCGTTGTCCTGGAACGGGTTGTGGGAGGCAGAGATCACGACGCCGGCGTCGCACCGCATCGACGAGGTGATGAACGCGATCCCGGGCGTCGGCAGCGGACCGGTCAGCCACACGTCGGCCCCCATCGACACGATGCCCGCAGCGAGCGCGGACTCGAACATGTAGCCCGACAGCCGGGTGTCCTTTCCGATCGCGATCCGGGTGTGACGGCCGGGCTGGCGGAGCTGCGCCGCGATCGCCATGCCGAGGCGCATCACGGTCGCGCCGGTCATCGGTTCGACGTTGGCGACACCGCGCATGCCATCGGTACCGAACAGAGAACGCGAGCTCATCGAAGACTTCCTATCACTTGATGGGAGATACGCGCACCCGCTCGGGGGAGATCCGCACGCCGATACCTGGCGGCAAACCATCGAGCCCGACGTCGACCGCGTGTGCCTTGGTGTCGTTCGCCGAGAGCTTGACGAACGGTTGCAGGGACTCGCGCGCCTTCTCGACGGTCAGCAGCGCCCCCGTCAGCGTGACCTCGACCTGTCCCGGCGAGACCTTCCACTTCGCGGGATCGATGCCGTCGCCGCGCACGGTGACCACGAGCGACGGGATCTTCTTGGTCACTAGCTCCTCGACGATCCGGACCTGCACGCCGATGCGCTGGGTCGGATCGACCGTCACGCCCTCGGGCACCGCCAGCTCGGCGAGTTGCTCGAACGAATCGGTGCGGCCTTCGAGGCTGACCTCGCGCGTCCGGATCGAGGTCAGCTTGCTGAGATCGCGCGCGGCACCGCGCACCTTGATCGTCGGAGGCACCGCCTTGATCTCCGCCATCACGTAGCCGTGCTGCGGGCGCCCGGTGACCGTGGGGAAGACCTCGACGATCTTCTCGGCGCGCTTGTCGAACACCACGCGCACCGAGCTCGGGCTGATCGACACGATCTCGAGCCCCGCGGGCAGACTCGGGATCATGTCCTTGGTGATCGAGACGTCGCCGGTCGGAGCGTTTCGGAGATCGAGCTCGATGCGACCGAGCTCGCGCTCGTCGAATTGCCGCAACCGGCGCCACGGGCCGCGCACGGTGACCCGCACCTCCTCGAGCTGCTCGGAGACCAGCACCTTGTCGGCCGGGTACTCGTACTTGACGCCGACGCGCACGGTGATCTCGCGATCCTTGTCGATGTTGACGAGCAGGAACACGGTGACCGCGAGCACCAGCGACAGGAACTTGAGGCCGGTGTTGACGAACAGCGCGTGATGGAGGAACCGGCCGATCCGGCCGCGCCCCTCGTCGTCGTCCGGATCCTCGGGCGGCACCGGAATCTCGTTCCGGCTATGACGTGACGGCATCCGACCGAGACTGGAGAAGGTCGGGTCCTTGCCCCGGCTCACGACGCAGCCTCGGCCGACGGCTGCGGCTTGAGCGGAGGCTCGGCCTTCGGCTCGGTCTTGTCCGGCTTGGGCTCGGCGCCGACCGCGGCGAGGGCCTTGCCGACCTCGGCCGCGGCGGCCGCCTCGTTGGTCATCTCCTGCGACGACTTGCCGCCCGCGAACAGGCCGATCAGAGCACGCCGCAGCATCAGCGGCGACAGGTCGCGGGCGATCGACCCCTTGAAGCACAGCGAGATCTCGCCACGCTCCTCGGACACCACCACGACCACCGCATCGGTGTCCTCGGTGATTCCCAGTGCGGCACGGTGACGCGTCCCGAACTCGGGCCCGAGGTCGGTCGCACGCGACAGCGGCAACAGTGCGCGGGCCAGCTCGATCCGGTGGTTCTTGCCGATCACGACGGCGCCGTCATGCAACTCGTTATCGCGTGCGGGTACGAACAGCGACACCAGCAGCTGGCGCGTCAGCAGCGCGTCGACCCGGGTCGCGTCGTCGACGATGTGCTCGAGCGTCGCCTCGCGCTCGAACACCACGAGCGCGCCCATCCGCGCGCGAGCGAGCTGCTCGCAGGCACTGACCACCTCGTCGACGATCAGCGTGGTCTCCTGCTTGCGGCCGAACGCGATCACGTTGACGTTCTGGCCGATGCGACCGAGCGTGCGCCGGATGTCGGCCTGGAACACCACGATGATGAGGATGATGAAGTACGAGATGAAGTTGTCGAGCAGCCACGACACCGTCGACAGCTCGAGCCGCTCGGCGACGAAGAACGCGGCCCCGATCAGCACGATGCCGACCACCATCTGCGCCGCGCGCGTGCCGCGGATGGTGAGCAGCAGGCGATAGATCAGGTAGTAGACGAGCGCGACATCGACCAGGGTGGTCGCCACCCCCTGGAAGGTGAGACGGCGGAAGAATTCCTGGAGCGCGGACATGGCGAGGCAAGGTCGCAGCCCGCCAGGATCGATCGTTCACCACCGTCGAGAACGAACTGCGCTCTATCCTCTGGTGTACACCGCGAGCGTGGCCTGGAGCAACGCCACGTTGTGAACCCGTACGACATGCGCGCCGGCTCGCACCGCCACGAGACTCGCCTCCACCGAGGCGACATCCAGCTCCAGCTCGCTCGGCTCGCGACCGAGCGCCGCGAGCATCCGGCGGACGAAGCGCTTGCGGCTTGGACCGACCACCACCGGGCAACCGAGGCTCCGACCGAGGTCACCCGCGTGACGCAGCAGTGCCAGGTTGCCCTCGACGTCACGTCCCTTACCGAAACCGACGCCGGGGTCGACCCACGCACGTGCGCGGACCTTCGCCGGAAGCGCATCCAGTCGCTGGCCGAGCTCGCTCGCCACGTCGCGCCAATCGACCCGCGCTTCGTTCGCGAACACCTCGGCGAGGTTCGTCCCGCGAAGGTGCCCTGCGATGTAGATGCCCTCGAAGTCGGCGAGGATGCTCGACATCCCGGGGTCGAACAGCCCACCGGAGACGTCGTTGACGATGGCCGCGCCGGCCGCGACCGCCCGCGTGGCGACCTCGGCCTTGGTCGTATCGATCGAGACCGTCATGTTCGCGGCGACCAGCGCTCGGATCAGGGGCTCGACGCGACGGGCTTCCTCCGCCGCGTCGACCGGGGTCGCCCGCGGGTTGGTCGCCTCGCCGCCGACATCGATCAGGTCGGCTCCGGCCTCCCACAACGATCGCGCGTGTGCGACCGCCGTCTCGAAGTCGAAGAATCGCCCACCATCCGAGAACGAGTCGGGAGTGACGTTGACCACACCCATCACGAGCGGACCGAGCTCGAGCCGCATCGTGCGCGACCAGATGGCGGAGCCCGGTCGGAGTGGTGAGGTCGCTCCGGTCGGGACGAACCCGACCGTGGCATAGAACGCCTCGGCCTCCGACCCGGTGACCTCGAGCACCAGCCGCCGCGCACCGCGAAATCGCGCCCACCGCTTCGCCTCGCCCACCAGCGCGCGTCCGGCACCGGTGCGCCGTGCCTCGGGGGCGACCCACATCGCGTAGACGTGGGCCTCGTCGCCGGCGGTTCGGCGCACGACGATCGTTCCGACCGGCGCGGTGCCGCGCCACGCGAACACCACCGTGCGCGTCGGATCCGGCGCGACCCGATCGCGCCACACGGCATCGTCCCGGTGCTCGACGTCGGCCAGCGTGGTGCCGAACGCGTCGGGGCTATCGGCGAGCGCGCGCAGGCGGAGGTCGCGCCAGACCTCCCACTCGGTCGGCCGGGCTTCGCGAACCTCGATGCCGCTGGTCACGGCCGTAGCGTACGAGATCGGAGCTCAGGCGGGCTCGGGCGACGGATCCTTCTTGCCGCCGAGCGGCGGAAGGATCGAGGGGCGCTTGTGCTCCTCTTCCGCGCTGGCCTTGTCGGCGGCCGCCTGCTGGCGCTTCTTGACCAGCGGAGACACCGGGCGCTCGAGCTTGCCGCCACGCAGCAGCGTGTCGATGTCGTCGCCGTCGATCGTCTCGTACTCGAGCAACGCCTCCGAGATCATCTCGAGCTCGTGGCGGTGCGTGTTGAGGATGTCGGTCGCGCGCTCGTACTGGGTGGTGACGATGCGGCGAATCTCGGCGTCGATCCGGCGTGCGGTGTCCTCGGACAGCGTGTTGCTGCTCGAGAAGTCGCGACCGAGGAACACCTCCTGCTTGCCGCTCGAGAAGTTGAGCGGCCCGAACTCGTCGCTCATGCCCCACTCGGTGACCATCGACCGCGCGAGCTCGGTGGCCCGCTCGATGTCGTTCCCGGCACCGGTGGTCTTGTGCTTGAACACGATCTCTTCGGCGACACGGCCACCCATCAGGATCGCGATCTGGTTGAGCGCGAACTCGCGCGTCATGTTGAGTCGATCCTCGGGCGGCAGCTGCTGGGTGACGCCCAGGGCGCGACCGCGCGGGATGATGGTGACCTTGTGGACCGGGTCGGCCTCGTCACCGGCGAACCGTGCGACGAGTGCGTGGCCGGCCTCGTGGACGGCCGTCGTGCGCTTCTCCTTCTCGGAGATGATCATCGAGCGCCGCTCGGCGCCCATCAGGACCTTGTCCTTGGCCTCTTCGAAGTCCTCCATCTCGACCTTGTCCTTGTCGCGACGGGCGGCGATCAGCGCCGCTTCGTTGACGAGGAACTCGAGGTCGGCCCCCGAGAAGCCCGGCGTTCCACGCGCCAGGATCTCGAGGTCGACCGTGGCGAGCGGAACCTTGCGGGTGTGAACCTGAAGGATGCCCATGCGGCCACGGAGATCCGGGCGCGGCACGACGATCCGGCGATCGAAGCGACCGGGGCGAAGCAGCGCGGGATCCAGCACGTCGGGCCGGTTGGTGGCGGCGATGATGATCACGCCGTCGTTGCTCTCGAAGCCGTCCATCTCGACGAGCAGCTGGTTGAGCGTCTGCTCGCGCTCGTCGTGGCCGCCGCCGAGGCCCGCGCCGCGATGGCGGCCGACCGCGTCGATCTCGTCGATGAAGATGATGCACGGCGCGTTCTTCTTGCCCTGCTCGAACAGGTCGCGAACGCGGCTCGCGCCGACACCGACGAACATCTCGACGAAGTCAGAGCCGCTGATCGAGAAGAACGGCACGCCCGCCTCGCCCGCGATCGCGCGTGCGAGCAGCGTCTTGCCGGTGCCGGGTGGGCCCATCATCAGGACGCCCTTCGGGATCCGGCCGCCGAGGCGGGTGAACTTCTTCGGGTCCTTGAGGAAGGCGATGATCTCCTCGACCTCGTCCTTGGCTTCCTCCACGCCGGCGACGTCCTTGAACGTCACGCGGTTCTGGTGATCGCTGAGCAGCTTGGCTTTCGATTTGCCGAAGCTCATCGCCTTGCCGCCGCCGGACTGCAACTGCCTCATGAACAAGAAGAAGATGCCCACGAGCAACAGCATCGGCAGCCACCACACGAGCACCTGTGGCCAGATGCTCGACTCGTCCTTCGACTTCACGTTGTAGGCGATGCCGGCGTTGAAGATCTCTTGCGTGATCGTGCCGGGGAACTCCGCGAACACCACGCGCTTGGTGCCCGACGGATCGTTCTTCATGGTGACGACGTAGCGGGCGTCGTCGTGACCGCGTGGCTCGACGTCGATCTTGTCGATATTGCTCGCCTGCTCTTTGCTGGCGAGCATGCCGCGGAAGGCGGTGACGTCGAGCGGCTTCTCCTTCGTCGAGGAGTCCGTGAACATCGAGTAGATGCTCACGAACATCAGGATCAGGATCGCCCAGATCAGGATGGTCTTGTGAGATTGACGCAAACGACAGTCCCGGTCGGGTGTGGCCGGAACCCCACACGGTGGGGCACCGGTTTGCTCAATAGCATGCTGCCTTTCCCCTTGGTTGCAAAGCGGATTCCTTTCAAAAACTCCCATCCGTTCGGGGGGGATTCGCGTTCGAAACGCGACTCAGAATGTCGTCGCGATCCGGGCCGTTGACCACCGACTCGTGGGCGATCCCGAGGTACTCCGCCCACACGATCACGCCATCCGTTTGTCGTGCAATCACCCGTGCCGCGACGCGGCGATCACGGGGGACCTTGGCATCCACGAACAGGTCGGACAGCTTGCGCGACCGACCACGCAGTCGCTGCGGTCGCATCCGGTCGCCGGGCCGCCAGGTCCGGATCGCGTACCCGACGGGCACCCCATTCGGCGTGGGCGCGGCGCGTGGTGCCGGCCGATCCGCGGGCTCGAATTCGGCGCGGTCGTAGGTCTTCACGAACCTGCCTCCCGGCAGATCGAGCGCGCGCTGACCGCGCGAGACATCGGTCACCAGCGCGTCGATCGCCTCGAGGTGGCTCGCGTCGTAGGTCGCTCCCGCCTGCTCGAGCGCGAGCGCGAGGGCGCGCTTGCGTACGGCGGGCGGTTGGCTCGCGAGCAGGGCGCAGTCGATCGGAAACCGTGCGTGCGGCGCGGCGAGCGCGTCGATCACCTCGAGCCACTCGGTCGCGCTGGTCGCGAGCCGGCACAGCGCCGTGTCGATCGCCGGGTTCTCGCGACGCAACACCGGCAACAGGTGCTCCCGGACGCGCACGCGCGTGATCGCGTGATCGACGTTCATCGGGTCGTCCCACACCGGCAGCTCGCGCGCCGCGACGTACGAGGCGATCGCCGCGCGATCGTGCGCGAGGAGTGGTCGGACGATCGGCACGCCCGCCACCAGCGTGCGCTGCTCCGGGATCCCCGCGAGGCCCGCCGGCCCGGTGCCGCGCAGGATCCGCATCAGCACGGTCTCCGCCTGATCGCGTGCGGTGTGACCGACCAGCACGGCACACGTTCCGAGCTCGTCGGCGAGCTCCGCCAGTGCGTGGTACCGCGCGTCGCGCGCCGCGCGCTCGATCGAGTCCGCCGGCGGCACGTCGACCCGCCGCACCACCGCGCTCGCCCCGCGACCTCGCCCCCACGCCGCGACCTCGGCGGCGACGGTCTCCGACCCGCCACGCAGGCCGTGATCGATCACGAACAGCACGACGTCGGACGCGCCCGCGACCTCGATCGCCGCATCGGCCAGCGCGATCGAATCGGCGCCCCCGGAACACGCGACGCCGTACAGCCCGCGCCCGAGCCGTGCGATCGCGGCGCGGACCGCCTCCTGGATCGCGGAGCTCGGGGACACGCCCCACCCTATCGCAACGATTCGCGCGAATCGAACCCGGCCCTCTCGACCACGAGCCAGCACCAAAGTACATAGCCCGGATGACCTACGCGCGCGGGATTCGTGTCGGACCATGACCGCCCCAGCGGGCCGCTCGCGCGGTTGCGCGCGCAGCTCGCGGCACCGCGTGGCGTCCGCAAGATCGACGCGTTGCTGTCGGCCGACGATGCCAACGCCGCCGTCGCCGTGCTGTCACCCAACGAGATCTACGAGCTCGTGCACGAGGTCGGGTTCGAGGACGCCGCCGATCTGATCGCGCTCGCCACGCCGGAACAGATCCAGGGCTGCCTCGATCTCGACGGCTGGAACAAGGACGATCTCGAGATCTCCGCGCTCGAGCCGTGGCTCGGAGCGCTGATCGAGACCGGGTTCGAGAACGTCGGCCAGATCTGGGGCAAGCTCGACGCCGAGCTCCGCGCGTTGATCCTGCAGCGACAGGTCAAGATCTACGACGTGTCGCTCGAGGAGGAGCCGCCCGAGCGTCCGGAGGACGAGGACGAGCCGCCGATCATGACGACGCCGGATCGATTCTTCCTGCTCGAGCTGCTCGGCGACGACGACAGCCAGCGGCTGGTGATGCGGCTGGTCGAGGACCTGTACCGCTCCGATCCGGATCTCGCGCGCCACACGATCATGTCGGCGCGCAGCGAGCCACCCGCGGAGCTCGAGGAGATGGCGTATCGGTGGCGGTCGGGACGGCTCGCCGACCTCGGCTACGTCGATTTCTACGACGCGCTCGACCTGTTCCGGCCGCTCGAAGCCGACCAGGTCAAGATCGGCGAGGGCTCGCAGGACCGGCCGATCGAGGAGGCGTCGCCGGTGTCGCTGGTGGTCGCCGAGGAGGTGCTCGGCCGCAGCTTCCTCGCGCGCGCGATCAGCAGCGTCGACGATCCCGACGAGGCACAACGACTCGAGGCCGCGCTGATGATCCTCGTCAACAAGGTGCTGGCGGCGGGGCGCGCGAAGCCGGGCCAGCCGGAGGTGGTGCGGCGCGGCGCGCTGTACGCGACCGCGACGGTGTCGCTCGGGCTCGAGACGGTGACGCGCGGCGATCTCGGTCGCGCGCGCGACGCGCTCGGCTCGATCGGCCTGTCGAGGATGTTCCGGGTCGGCTACACGGTGACGCTCAAGCTCGCGCGCCTCGCGCAGGCGCTCGCGGCACGCTCGACCACGGCGGGCTCGCCGGCCAAGGAGATGGTCGCCGGGTTGTGCTCGCCGCGGCCGTTGTTCGCGCGCGCGGCGGACCAGCCGCCCGAGCGCGGCCTGCGCCCGTTCGAATCGCAGGCGGATCTGCGGCGCGCCGGCGAGCTGCTGGCCGGGCTGACCCTGCGAGTCGCGCTCGTGGAGGGCCTCGGCGTCGACGTCGTGGCGATGGGTCAGGCTCCCGAGCCGCGGCTCGCGCTCGACGACGTGATCCGCACGGCGCTCGCGCGCGTCATGATCGGTGGTTCGCTGACCGGCGAGGCGCTGTCGCAGGCCGAGCTCACGAAGCTACGGGACGAGGCGATGCAGGACGGTACGCTGACCGAGGCCGCACGCGACGCGGCCGCCGCCGCGATCCGCGCCCGTCTCGGCACGGCCCAGCTCGCGGCCTCGGGTCCGATCCTCGCCGGCCTGGTCGACGGGTGGATCGGAGACCTCGAGGCAATTTTGGGCGGGATCAAGGACCCCACGGTGGATCCCCGGTTCGTCGAGGGGGTGATCGTGGAGATCCGCCGCAGCTAGGTTCGTGGTAACGAGGACACGTCTCGATGCCGACAGGTCGCGACGATCAGGACTCCGAGCCGGGGCATACGCCCTATCGCTCTGGTATGGCCTGTGGCATCGGCGTCGTGCTCGTCGCGACGCTGGTGCTCGCACTGATCGACGTCGCGCACACGGGTGGCGGGACGCTCGGCGTGCTCGCCGTGTGGGCGGTGATCGGGATCCCGGTCGCGCTCGGCACGGGTGCGGTGCTCGCCGGTGGCAACGGGCTGTGGGGGCCCGGCTGGCTGCGGCGCGGGTTTCGCCGGCTGCGCGCCGACGACGAGCTCGATCGTCGAGTCGCGGCGATCGCGATCGCGTTCGCGATCGTCAGCGCCATCCTGATCGTGGTCGTCGCGGTGCTCGCGAGGAAGCTGGTCGGCGACACCCACCGCAAGGCGGTCGGCGCCCTGCTCCACGGTGTCGTGGTCGCCGGGGTCGTGCCGGTGCTCGCGCTCCTCGGGATCCCGACCTATCGTGCCGTCCGGCTCGCGCAGCGGGTCCCGGTCGTGCCGTACGTCCTCGGTGCCTTCGTCCTCGCGGCCGGCATGATGTACATGCGCGGGTTCGTGTTCGCCGCCGGCGTGGTGGCTCTCGCGGTCGCGATCCAGTTGCCGCGGTTCGGTCCGCTCCCACGCGTGGTGGTCCTCGCCCTCGGCACGCTCGGTGCGGCCGTGCTCGCCGGTTCGTTCGTGATCTACACCAAGCTCGACTACCAGGCCCTCGACCTGAAGTCGCTCGCGATGCCGGCCGCGCTGCCGTTCCTCGCGATCGCGATCGCCCTGCTCGCGTACGGTGTCGCGAGCCCGATCCGGGAACGCATCCCGGCGCGCGGCCCGCTGGTCGGTGTCTCGCTGATCGCGGCGATCGCGATCGCGGCGTTCGGCCTGCGTCGACCCTCGCCCGATACCCGCATCGCGGTCACCGAGCGCTCGTATCTCGGCCCGCGCATCATCTCGATGCTACGCGGGATGTCCGATGCCGACGGCGATCACTTCTCGGCGTTCTTCGGCGGTCCCGACTGCGACGACCACGACCCCGACGTCCACCCGGGCGCGACCGAGATCCCCGGCAACGGCAAGGACGACAACTGCATCGGCGGAGACGGCCTGGTCGACCCGACGCCGACCGGCCCGCCGCCCGATCACGGCCCACCGCCGAAGACCTCGATCTCGGGCGGCAACAACGTCCTCATCATCTTCATCGATACCTTGCGCTTCGACCGCCTCGGCATCTCCGGATACCGGCGGGACGGCAAGTCGCTGACGCCACGGCTCGACGCGTTCGCCAACCAGGCCGTCGTGTTCGACCACACGTACTCGCAGGCACCCAACACGCCGCGTTCGGTGCCGTCGTTCTTGTCGTCGCGCTACCCGACCCAGGTCAAGACCGAGGCGCGCAAGACCAACTATCCCAAGATCCTCGATGACAACGAGCTGCTGTTCGAGGCGCTCTCGCCGGCGGGTTTCACCACGATCGGCGAGACCTCGCACTTCTTCTTCTGCGATCGCGTGAGGGAGCCGAAGTCGTGTCCGGACGTGGCGTCGTTCCTGAAGACCAACGTGCAGCAGGGCGCGACCGAATGGGACAACGACGGCGCGCTCAACATCCCCGAATCCAACCACGACATCGCCGCGCCGCGGATCGTCGCGAAGACCGTGGCCCGACTCGGCAAGCTCGCCGCGGACAAGACCAAGTTCGCGATGCTCGTCCACCTGTTCGAGCCGCACTCGACCTACATGCCGCACGAGGGCTACCCGATCACGGAGCACGGCACCGATGGCCTGATGCAGAAGTACGACTACGAGATCGCGTATGTCGACGGCAAGGTCGGCGAGATCCTCGACGCGCTCGATACCAACAAGCTCGCCGACACCACGACGGTCGTGATTCTGTCCGACCACGGCGAGGCGTTCGGCGTGCACCGGGTCGCCGGCCAGAAGATGTTCTTCCACGGCCAGACCCTGTACAACGAGCTCGTTCACGTGCCGCTGATGTTCCGGGTCCCCGGCGTCACGCCGCGGAAGGTCTCCGACGTCGTGCAGCTACTCGACCTGGCGCCGACGATCGCGAACCTGTTCGACGTCACGCCGCCGAAGAGCTGGCAGGGTCGCAGCCTGGTGCCCGCGTTCGATGGCAAGCCGCTGCCGCCCGCGCCGGCGTTCGGAGAGATGGTGGCCGTGCCCGAGTGGGATCACGAGTCGCGATCGATGATCACGGCCGACGGCAAGTACCACGTGCTGTTCGACATGACCGACTGGCAGATCTACGATCTCCAGGCCGACCCCGAGGAGAAGACCGACCTCGTCAAGTCGGGCACCCTCGATCACGGCGAGGTCGAGAAGCTCGAGCAGCAACTGACCCGGTTCATGGAACGTCCGCGCGCCCTATGAGCGAGCTCACCGCCCTGCAGCGCAAGCACAAGAACCCGGCTCCCACCGTCGATCTCCTGATCGAGCTCGATGGCCGGCCCGGCGAGCTGGTGTTCGTCGAGCGCGCCAACGAGCCGCACGGTTTCGCCCTCCCCGGCGGCTTCGTCGACGAGGGCGAATGGGTCGCCGATGCCGCCGTGCGCGAGGCCAAGGAAGAGACCGGGCTCGACGTCGAGCTCGTCGAGCTGTTCCACGTCTACTCCGACCCCGCCCGCGATCGGCGGCGCCACACGATGTCGACGGTGTTCATCGCCCGCGCCGCTGGCGAACCGGTCGGAGGTGACGACGCCGCACGCGCGATCGCGTGTCGTCCCGACCAGCTGCCCGAGCCGCTGGTGTTCGATCACGCGACGATCCTGGCCGACTATCTGGCGTACAAGCAGCGCGGCGTGCGACCGCCACCCCGCCGCTAGCCGGGATCGAGGCGCACCAGCGCGGCGGCCGCGCGCCGCGCACGATCGAGATCGGAATTGCCGGCCAGCTCGAGGAGCTCGCCGACGATCGTCGCCCGCCGCGGATCGTCGTGCTCGATCGCCGCGAGCAGCTGCGCGCGCAGCTCGACCTGCCACGGATTCCACCGGGCGGCGAGCCACATGCGGGCGACCGTGGCGGCGTTCGGCGTGCGGCGATACGCGGCGAGCGCCGCCGCGGCGTCCGTCGGATCGTCCGGACGCTCCGGCACGACGGGAAGCAGCTTGGCGCGCGCGGCGACCAGCTCGGCGACCTGCCGTTCGCGACCGAGGGCACGCGACGCGGTGATCGCGACCTCGTAGGCGGCCTCGAGCGTCTCGCCCGATCCGAGATCGAGTGCGCTGCGTGCCGCCTCGATCGCGTGGACGTGCTCGCCGACCTCCTCGAGCGCGCGCGCCACGCGCACCCACTCGACCGCCGGATCGCCCGAGGCGGCCGCGGCGGTGGTGGCGGCGACCAGCGCGGCATCCCCGTCACCGGCGCGCGCGATCGCCTCGGCCTGGCCGCGCAGGTTGTCGAGCTCGGGACTGACCCCGACGGCGGCCTCCCACGCGGCGCGCGCTCGCGCCGGATCGCCGAGCACCTCGAACACTGCCCCGAGCGCGGCGTGCGCGGTGGCCGCATCGACCGACTCGGCGACGGCATCGCCCCCGAGTCGATCGGCGATCGCCGGGTCGCGCGCGTAGGCGTCGACGATCTGTCGAATCACCGCCGCGCTCGGACCGTGCGGTGCCGCCGTTCGCACGAAGGCGACGACGCCCCGCGCGCGCGCATCGACCAGCGCATCGGGTTCGGGGACACGGGCGCGTGCGACGCGGAGCAACGCATCGTCGAGCTCCGCCGGACCCCGGAGTGCGGCCTCCACCGCGCGATACGGTCGCCCGCGCAACAGCCGTCCCGCCGCGAGCACCAGACGTTCGCGGGGTCTACGCGCCTGCGCCCCGGCCTCGCTGGCCGACCCGCGCCCCGCGAGCACCGCGAAGGCCGGGCGCGCCCAACCCGGAAGCCGATCGACCGCGACGTGCTCGAGGTCGACGTGCGCCGCGAGCAGCGGCCCCCAGCTACCGCGGCCGCGCAGCGCGCGGTCGAGCGACAGCTCCATCCACGCGGCGACCTCGTCCGGATCGATCGTCCTCGTCGGAATCGATGCGAGCAGCAGCGCGTCCATCGCGCTCGAGTTGTCGGACGCGATCGCGAACGCGGCGGTGCACGCGCCGGCGTACCGGCAGCGCGAAGGCCCCACCAGATCCTCGTCGGGCGGCGGCGGTCCGTCGGCCGGCACCCACCACGCGCGCGCGCGCAGGTAGGCGGCGGCGAGCCCCAAGTCTCGTGGCATCGGCGTCGCGTCGTGCCACGCGCGCAGCGCTTCCCAACCCGCGCGCTTCGCGCCCACCGACCACGCCCACGCGCCGAACGCGCCGACCTCGGGAGGCGAGGCCTTCGCTCGCGCGCCCGCCCACGCGGGCTCCGCGTTGCCGGCCGTCCAGATCTCGACCAGCGCCTGCTTCGCCGCCGCTCGCTCGCCGGCGTCGACGTGACGGAGCCGCGCGATCGCCGCGAGCACGCGCCCGCGCTTCACGTCATCCGGCGAGATCGCCGCGCCGAGATCACGGGCGCGCGTCAGATCGCCGATCGCCGTGCTCGCACCGCGCGCCAGCCGGGCCTTGCCACGCGCCGCGAGCAAACGGGCCAACCGAGCGCGATCGTCGTCGTGCCACCGTGTGCCGAACGGTCCCGACAGGGCCGCCACCGCCTCGAGCTGCTCGATCGCGCCGCTCGGCCGCTTGGCGCGTTCGTCGAGCTCGGCGAGCGCCAACCGCGCAGCGATATCTTTGGGGTCGGCGACGATCCGCGCCGCCAGCTCGTGACGCGCGTCGACCGCGCCACGCTGCGTGATCATCCGATCGACATCGATCCGCGCGGGCGCCCGCAGGCCGCAGCTCGTCGCCACGGTCGCGAGCACGATGCTCGTGGCCCAGCTCGCGACCGACTTGCGCACGCCGCATCTTGGCCGCGCCGCGCCTCGAGCGCAATCCGGCTCGTTCGCGCCCACCGGGCGCCTGACCACACAGCCCTCTCGCTTCAGCAACCCCTCGCTGTCCGCGGTCCGCGCACGGTCCGCCTGCCGTCCACTCTCCACTTGCTGTCCGCTGTCCGCTGTCCGCTGTCCGCCCGCTGCCCCCCGTGTCCGCCCCGCTATCCGCCGGTCCGCCTGCTGTCCACCGCATCACAGCCCGTTCCGCCGTTCCACGCCGTTCCTCCATCCCGCCGTTCCTCCATCCCGCCGTTCCTCCATCCCGCCGTTCCTCCATCCACCATCCCGCCGTTCCGCGTTCCGCCGTTCCTCCATCCCGCCGTGTACCGGTACTGGTAGCCTGGCACTACCGGCACATGTGTGGCAGTCGTTATAACGGATGTTATAACGACTCCGTTATAACATCCGTTATAACGACTCTCGAGCAGGGGTGGTCCTCGCCGGCTGTAGCAACGCCCAACATGGGCAGGTCACCCGACGGCCGATACAGAGTTCGGCTGACTACGACGAGCGAACCCGATTCGGGGAGACCCTCAGGACCACGGGCTGTCTCTATCAGTGAGCACTCTTGTTTAGACTTTTGGACAACGCCGTTTCGACCGCCTGTTGCGTGGCCGGGCGGTCCTCGGACGAGATCGCCTCGGCGAGGGCGCCGGGAGGTGGCGTCGGTCCCAGCGACTCCCACCAGCGATCCGCGATCGTCTCGGCGGCAACGTAGGCGGCCTGGGCGGCGGGGTCGTCCCACAACGGCACTGGCGGTGCGTCGGTGGGGCGCACGACGGCGCCGTGCTCGATCGCGTCGAGCACGGCGGAGATCCGGAGGCGGCGCGCGCGTGCGGCCGCCGCGCCCGGCACGTACCAACCGGCCTCGAGCTCGCCATCGCGCTCGCACAGCCGCGCGACATACGAGGCGGCGGCCTCGTCGACGGCACGCGCCAACGGACGGGGCGAGACCAGCGCAGCGACGGCGTGACCGAGCTCGTGAAGCGCGGTGAATCGCGCGGCCGGTGTGGTGAGTGGCGCGATCGCGATCGCGACCTCGCGCCCGGGCTCGATCACGAAGGCGCGCGGCTGCACGTCCGCGGCGGCGGGGATCACGCGACACGTCCCACGCGCGGCGTGGCGCTCGGCGAGAACCGGCCCAGGCACGCTCGACGTGTGCGAGTGGAAGCGACTCGACCGGGGCGTGCCACCCGGCGATAGCCTCTGGCCAGTCGAGGTCCGCCGAGAGATCGGCGGTGGCGATGCCGTGGAGCGCGTGCAACAGCTCGACGTGACCGCACCCGAACCGCGCCCGTGCCACACGATCGCGCGCGGCGAACAGCGCCTGCCAGTGATCCCAGTCGCGCGTGGCGATGCGGGCGCGCGCGACGTCGGGATCGTCGTCGATCGCGATCGGCACGAGCACGCGCAGGATCTCGAGGGCGCGGGCGGCGAGCTCGCGATCGGGAGGCGCGGCGTCGCCGGCCGCATGCAGCGCCCGGCGCGCGATGTCGACCGACGACGTGCGATGTGCGATCGCGGGCGCGGGGGGCGCCGGGTGCCCGGCGGCGTGTGCGGAGGCCAGTGCGCGGACGTGCGCGGGGAGCTCGCGGGCGAGCTCGGCCTCGAGGCGATCGAGCGCGAGCTCCGCCTCGAACGCACCGGGCACGCTAGGCCTTGGGAGTCGACGGCGAGTGGATGCCGAGCCGGGCGAGCTCGGCGATCACGAGCTTGAGATCGGACCACGCCTCGCGCTTCTTCGACGGATCGCGCAGCAGGTAGGCCGGGTGGAACGTCGGCATCACCTTGGCGCCCAGCCGATCGTGGAACTTGCCGCGCAGCGCACTGATCGGAGCGTTGACCTCGAGCAGCTGGTTCGCCGCCGGCCGCCCGAGCGCGACGATGATGCGCGGCGCGATCGACGCGATCTGGGCCTTGAGAAACGGGATGCAGTGCGACAGCTCGTCGGGCTGCGGGTTGCGATTGTTCGGGGGGCGACACTTGAGCGTGTTGCTCACGTAGACCGTGTCGCGCGACCACCCCATCGCCTCGATCATCTTGTCGAGCAGCTCGCCGGCACGACCGACGAACGGGATGCCGCGCCGGTCCTCCTGCTCGCCCGGCGCCTCGCCGACGAACATCAGGGGCGCGTCTTCGGCACCATTGCCGAACACGATCGAACGCCGCGTCGAGTGCAGCTTGCAGCGCGTGCACTCGCCGAGCTCGGCACGAATGTCGGCGAGCGTGCGGCGGCCCAGCGGCACCAGGACGTCGGGCGCCTCGACGATCTCCGCGCTCGGGGCCGGGGAGCGCAACGCGGCGGCGCCGACCTCGGCGAGCATCTGCGGCACCGATTCCGGCTCGCCGACCGCCGCGGTCGATTCGAACGCCGCGTCGCCGGGATCCTCGGGCGCGGCGAACTCGATCCGCGCGGTCGCGCTACCCGGCGCGGCCCAGCCACCGGCGGCGATCCGACGGCGCAGCTGGCCGCGGAACTGGCGGGTCAACGAGAGCAGCTCGTCGAGGTCGCTCGGACCTGCCGCCGCATCGTCATCCGCCGTGCTATCCATGACCCGAGGCTACACCATGCGTCTGACCCGCCGCGCACGTACCCGATCGCTCCTCACTGCCGTGGTCTTCGTTTCGATCGCGGCGATCACCGGATGCCGCCACGGCGAGCCGACCCCCGACGGCGACATCCTCGCGTCGTTGACGGCCCCGTCGGCCGACGACCAACCGTTCGACGCCACCAAGTTCCGGGGCAAGCCCACCCTCGTGATGTTCGCGAGCCCGACCTGCGGGTACTGCGCGAAGGAGCTCCCGATGGCGCACAAGATCGCCGCCGCGGAGAGCGCCAACATGGTCCTGGTCTACGTGTCCGGTGGCAAGGGCTCGGCGATCCAGGCCGCCAAGCGCGGCGGCTATCGCGGTCCGGTGCTCGTCGACGACGGCACGCTGCGCAAGCGCTACGAGATCAAGGGCGTGCCGTACGTGCTGATGCTCAAGCCCGACGGGACCGCCCACGAAGCGTTTCGCGGCCTGCAGGAAGAGTCGACGCTGCGCGACGCCCTCGCCGACGCGCGCTGACGTCGTCGTCGGCTTTGATCGATCGACGTCTACGTAGTTACTTCTCGGGGTCGTTCGTCGCGTCGCTCTTGAGCGACGCCGGCGTGCCCTCGGGGAACGACACGTACGCGTAGTACATGCCGTCGGCATCCTTGGTCGCGGGACGCACCGTGCCCTCGCGAGCGTCGGCTGCGTTCTTGAACGTGATCCGCACGTCGATCCCCGCCTTGTGTCCCTGTCGGCGCTTGGTCGTACGGAGGGCGCCGACCTGCCGCGCCTTGACGTAGGCGAGCGGGTTGTCGAAGAACCTGGTGTCGATCCGACGCCACGTGTTGTGGCCGAGCCGGCGTAGCGACAGGTGGACGATCAGCGCGGTGCCCTCGACGCGCTGGGACACCTCGAACGGTCCGACCGACTGGAAGAACAGCTGCGCACCACCGTTCTTGGCCTCGAATCCGATCCACGTCAGCGTGCCGCGGGCCGGTCGGTGTCGCCACCGGCGCGGTGCATCCTTCGGTGCCTCGCCCGGCTGCACGCCACCGTACTCGCCCTCGCGATGCGCGACTTCGACCCGGTCCGGTGGCGGCGCCTTACGCGGTGCCTTGGTGTCCGCGGCGGCGATACCGCTGGAGAGCAAGATCAAGAGCAACACGCGGCGCATGAAAGGATCGTACGAGGCCCCGCGCGCCTTCGCAAATCTCGTCGTCACGGTGCCGTAAGCACTTACCGAACTACTTCGGTGTGCCCGGCATCTGCGAGGCCGTCGGATCGGTAACCGTGAACGGATCGGTCGGGACACCGAGCAGCAGCGTGCGTGCTTCACCGACGAGAAATAGCGAGCCGGTGATCGCGATCGGGGGCTGCGGAACGATCATCGTCCTGAACGCGGCACCTGGATCCTTCGCGCGTGCGAGCGCAGCGGCGAGATCGGGAGCGGTCTCGGTGGACACGCCGAGCTGGCGAAACACGGCGGCGAGCTCGCCGGGCGGCATCGCGCGATCCTGCTGGTAGCGGGTCGCGATCACGTGGCGGACCACCGGTGCGAGCGCGGCCGCGATACCGGGCACGTCCTTGTCGGCCGACGCGGCGACGATCGCGACCGGCACGTGGTCGCGGCGCCGAAGCTCCGCCGCGAACGCCCGGGCGGCGTGGGGGTTGTGAGCGCCGTCGAGGATCGCCGCGATCTCGTCACCGAGTGGGATGATCTCGAAACGTCCCGGTGGCGTGGGTGCGGTCGCGATCCCGTCGACCACGGCCTCGTCGAACCCGAGCGCCGCCAGCGCGGCGACGGCCGCCGCGGCGTTGGCTTGCTGGAACGGTGCGAGCGTCGGGGCACGAGACGCGACGATCGCGAGCTCCGGGTCGCCGACGACATGGGTGATCGATCCGGCCTGCCTCGCGGCGTCGACGAGCATCGCCCGTGCCGCCGGCTCGCCCGATGCGCCGATCACGGCGTGACGACCGGGCTTGAAGATGCCCGCCTTCTCGCGCGCGATCGCGTCGAGAGAATCGCCGAGGATCGCCGTGTGATCGATCGCGACGCCGGTGACGACCGCGACGTCGGCGTCGATCGCGTTGGTGGCGTCGAGGCGGCCACCGAGCCCGACCTCGAGGATCGTGAAGTCGACACCGTGCTCGGCGATCGCGACGCAGGCGATCGCGGTGAGCTGCTCGAAGAACGTGAGCTCGTCGCCTCCGGCGGCGCGCACGCGATCCGCGGCGGCCACGATGGCGTCCTCGTCGATCGGTCGGCCGTCGAAGCAGATCCGCTCGCGCAGACTCGACAGGTGCGGCGACGTGTAGGTCGCGACCCGCGCGCCGTGCACGTGGAGAAGGTGCGCGGCGAACGCGACGGCCGAGCCCTTTCCGTTGGTCCCACCGACGTGGATCGTGCGACCGAGCCTCCGCTCGGGATGGCCGAGCCGATCGAGCATCGCGTGCATGCGCTCGAGCCCGAGCACGACGCCGAACCGCCGGGCCGGCAACAGGCGCGCGAGTAGATCCTCGTAGGCGGTCACGCGCGGGGTCGATCGATCAATCGGGTGTCGGCAACTCGATGTCCCCGACTCGCCCGGTCCGCCGCTCGGGTTCGCGACCGTGCGAGAACCAGCGCAGCGTGCGCGCCAGCGTGGGCTGGAGATCCTTGCGCTCGACGACCTGGTCGACCATGCCGTGCTCGAGCAAGAACTCCGAGCGCTGGAATCCGGCGGGGAGCTGCTGGCGGATCGTCTGCTCGA
The DNA here is from genome assembly GCA_963772655.1 of uncultured delta proteobacterium. GTDB lineage: Bacteria > Myxococcota_A > Polyangia > Haliangiales > Haliangiaceae > JABFXX01. The sequence goes on along the minus strand of CAVYYE010000002.1, from coordinate 640,566 downwards.
TCACGCGTGGTCCCGCGAAGCCGATCAGCGCGCCGGGCTCGGCGAGGATGACGTCGCCGAGCATCGCGACGGACGCGGCGACACCGCCGGTGGTCGGATGCAGGAGCACCGAGATGTAGGGGATGCGGGCCTCGCGCAGCCGCGAACGCGCGGCCGAGGTCTTGGCCATCTGCATGAGGGACAGCACGCCCTCCTGCATACGGGCGCCACCCGAGGCACAGAACATGATGGCGGGACGGCGATGCGCGAGCGCGCGCTCGAACTGCCGGGCGATCTTCTCGCCGACGACCGAGCCCATCGATCCGCCCATGAACTCGAACACGAAGAACCCGACCTCGACCTCGATGCCACCGATCTTGGCGGTGCCGGCGCGGTAGGCGTCGCCGGTGCCGACCCTGCGCGTGGTGCCCTTGATCTGATCGACGTAGCGCTTGCTATCGACTCGGAATCCCAGGGGATCGGTGCTCTCGAGGTGCCGGTCGTGCTCCTGCCAGGTGCCGGGATCGATGCTGTGCTCGATCCGGGCCTCCGTGGGCATCCGGAAATGGTGGTGGCAACTGGTGCAGACCTGCGCCGCTGCCGTCAGATCGGCCTCGTAGAGCGTGGTCGCACAGCGCTCGCACTTGACCCAAATCCCTTTGGGTACAGACTTTTTGGGCTCTGCGGCGAGACCCTGCGTACGCGACCACCAGGCCATGACGGCCGCACATATCATTTTCAATCGGTGCTGGCCAGGTGTGGGTTGGATCTCGTGGCCATCGATCGGCGATGCTTTACTATCGGTTTCTCTTGGGGGCCGCCCTCAAGTCTGCTATCCACCGTGGTGAAAATGCAGCCCTTCTAGGGGACGCGGGCCGGAAAAACTCGTTCGTGTTCCGTTTGTGAGGTCTCGATGTCGTCGTCTGTCCTTGTCGTTAATGAAATCAGCACGGAGCGCGAAGAAATCGCGCGTGCACTCGAGGCAGAGGGGTTCACGGTCGTCCAGGCGTCGTCTGCCGCCGAAGCGACCCGGGAAATCTGGGGTGGGTCGTTCGTGGTCGCCGTGATTCCCACGCTGCTCACTGGCACCACGAGCCAGGCACTGCAGCAGCAGCTCACACAGATGGCGCCCGAGATCGAGACGCTGATCCACGGCAAGAACGACGAGCTCCCGCAGCTGGTCCGGAAGTGCATCGGGATCCGCGACGGCGAAGCCGCCGCCTAGACCCCGAAGCGATCCTTGAGGTTCAAGAACTCGAGGAACTCCAGTAGCCGCCCGACCTCGGGCACGATGAAGCCTTCGCCCTCGATGCCGGCGTCCTCCGCCAGCATCACGAGTCGCGCGGAGCGCAGTCGTTCGACCACCTCCGTGACCTCCTGAAGCGGCAGCCCGACACGTGCCGCGATGTCGCTGATCCGTTTGGGGACGAGGATCGCGGTCCCGGGACCGAGGTGCGTGCCCGCGAGCTCCATCTGCTCCTCGGCCATGTGCCGCATGCACTGCACGACGCGGTGGTTGGGCGTCGGCAGCAGGAGTAGCTCGACGTGCTGGTTGGCGCTCTCGAGCCGGGTCGCCAGGGACTTGATGATGCGCAGGGCGATCTCCGGGCGCGCGCGCAGCATCGCTTCGAAGGCCTTGCCCTCGATCACGATCAACCGGGCATGGGTGCGGCACACCGCGGTCGCGGAGCGCGGCCGGCCGTTCAGGATCGCCATCTCGCCGAAGAACTCGCCGGGCGGCAGGACCGCGAGCACGCGATCCGTCTCGCCGACCTGGCGGCGGATCTCGATCTCGCCCTCCTGGACGACGTACATGAAGTCACCGGGCTGACCTTCCTCGAACAACACCTCACCCGCGGGGAAGTCGCGGGCGAACCGATCGAGCACGTCGTTCACGGGTAAATCATCGCATGGTTGCGTGCCGGAGGATGTGGAGCAGCGCTCGACCGAACGCCCGGGTCCCGTGGCGCTGGACGATCGAACGCAGCTCGACCTCGTCGCAGGCCAGCCCGAGCTTGACCGCGCGGACCATCATCTCGACATCCCAGCCATCCCCGCGGTCGCGCATCCCGAGCGCGATCAACGCGGGGAACCGGATCGCGCGCACCGGCCCGACCCCGGACCAGTGGTGGCGATACACGGTGTCGATCAGCCGGGTCACGATCTTGTCCTGGAGGAACCGCTTGCCGGGTTCGACCCCCATCACCAGCTCGACCCCACGGTCGACGATCGGATCGATCAGCGCGGAGATGGCCTCGACGGCCGTCGGGTGATCGGCCGGCACGAACACCAGCACGTCGGGCACGCGGGGCAGCGTCTGGAAGTGCTGCAACGCGCGCATGCACGCCGCGCCGTAGCGCCCGCTCGGCTCGCGCAGGACCAGCGCGCCGGCGTCGCGCGCGATCTCGGGCGTGCGATCGATCGACGCGCGATCGACGACCACGACCGAGCGCACTTCGCGATGCGGGAGTCGCTGGAGCAGCTCTTCGAGCCCGGCCGCTTGGTCGCGCGCCGGCACCACGACGTCGATCGTCAAACGAGACAACCCCGGCATCATACGACGGTTCGCACGGGGGAGCCGTTGTGGTAACCACGGCGGCGATGGCGATCACGTACAAGGACGCGGGCGTCGACATCGACGCCGGCAATGCGCTGGTCGACCGGATCCGGCCGCTCGCCAAGTCGACGATGCGCCCCGAGGTGCTCGGGTCGCTCGGCGGGTTCGCCGCGCTGTGTACCCTGCCCACCCGGTACAAGGAGCCGGTGCTGGTGAGCGGGACCGACGGAGTCGGCACCAAGCTCAAGACCGCGCTCGCCGCGGATCGCCACGACACCATCGGCATCGACCTGGTCGCGATGTGCGTCAACGACGTGCTGGTGACCGGCGCCGAGCCGCTGCTGTTCCTCGACTACTTCGCGACCGCGGCGCTCGATGTCGATGTCGCCGCCCGCGTGGTCGCCGGTATCGCCGAGGGGTGCCGCCAGGCAGGCTGCGCCCTGGTCGGGGGCGAGACCGCCGAGCTGCCCGGCCTCTACCACGGCCGCGACTACGACCTCGCCGGGTTCTGCGTCGGCGTGGTCGAGAGGGCGGAGATCCGACCGCGGCGCGACCTCGCCGCCGGCGATGTCGTGATCGGCTTGCCGTCGGCAGGCCTGCACTCCAACGGTCACTCGCTCGCACGCAAGGTCGTGCTCGAGGTACTCGCCCTGCCGCTCGACGCGCGCCCCGAACAGCTCGGTGGCGAATCGGTGGCCGATGCCCTGCTCGCGCCGACGATCATCTACGCCGACGCGTTCCGTCGCCTCGGCGAGGCCGGCGTGCCGTGGAAGGCTGCCGCCCACGTCACCGGCGGCGGCCTGATCGAAAACCCGCCCAGAATCTTCGCCGACGACACGCTCGCGGTCGAGCTCGACCCGTCGACCTGGGAGGTCCCAGGGATCATGAAGTTGATCGCGTCGGCCGGGGTCTCCGAGGACGAGATGCGCCGCACCTTCAACATGGGTCTCGGCATGACGATCGTGGTTTCCGCCGGTGATGCCGCGCGAACGATCGACGCGTTGTCGGGCTCGCACGCGCGTCGGGTCGGGACGCTCGTGCCGCGCGCGGGTGGCGAGCCGTCGCGGTACGTCGGGTGACCCGTCCATGAAGGTCGGAGTCCTGGTCAGCGGTACCGGTACCAACCTGCAGGCGCTGATCGACGCCGAGCAGCGCGGCGAGCTCGCCCCCGCCAAGCTGGCGTGCGTGATCTCGAACAAGCCGGGCGCGCAAGCGCTCGATCGCGCTGCCCGCGCCGGGATCCCGCACGCGGTGATCGAGTCCGCCGGTCGATCGCGCGAGGCGTTCGAGGACCTCGTGCTCGCCGAGCTGGCGCGCCACGACATCGCAGCACTCGTGCTCGCGGGCTTCATGCGCGTACTGACGCCGCACTTCCTGGACGGCTTCCCCCGGCCGATCCTCAACACGCACCCCTCGCTGTTGCCCGCGTTTCCCGGCCGCGACGCGCCGGCCCAGGCGATCGCACACGGCGTGAAGGTCTCCGGCGTCACCATCCACCTGGTCGACGCCAGCCTCGACGGCGGCCCGATCGTGGCCCAGGTCGCCGTGCCGGTGGAGGACGGCGACGACGCCGTGTCCCTGCACGCGCGGATCCAGCGCGAGGAGCACCGGCTGTTACCGGACATCGTCCGCCGCTTGGCGGCGGGTGAGGTCGCGTGGGAAGGTCGGGCGACGCGTCATGCCCAGTAGCTCGTACGACCTGATCGTGATCGGCGGTGACCTCGCGTCGTTGGTGTGCGCCACGCTGTGCGCGCGCCGTGGCATGCGCACCCTGGTGCTCGGCGACGATCGTCCCGCGCGCTACCAGCTCGGCCCCCACAAGCTCCCGGTCGAGCCGGCGACCTGGCCGACCTTGCCCGCGGCCGGTGGCGAACGCGTGCTCAAGGAGCTGCACGCCGAGCTCGCACTCCGCCGCAAGCTGCGCGAGCCCAAGCTGGCGGCACAGCTGGTCGCACCCGACATCCGCATCGACCTCGGTACCGACCGGCTCGGGTCCGAGCTTTCGCGCGAGCTCCCCGCGGCCGCCAAGGCCTGCCTCGCCGCGTGGGATGCGAGCACCGAGATCGCGCGGCAGATCGATCCGCTGGTGTCGGGCGAGCACGCGTTTCCGAGCGTCGCGTTCCGCGAGCGTCGCGAGGTCGGGCGCATCGTCGAGAAGCTCGATGTCGATGCCGCCGCGTGGTGGGATCCGATCCAGACCGGCGAGGGCACCAAGCTGTGGCGGCACCTCGCCGCGATCGCCCTGCGCCACCCGGCTCCTCCACCCGCGGCGATCGCGCGTGCGGTCGACGTGTGGCGCGATGGTCCGGTGTCGTTGCGTGGCGATGGCGACGCGATCCGCGAGCTCTTGATCGAGAAGCTATCGACGGCGGGAGGCGAGTTGCGCGCCGGTGCGGTGTCCGAGCTCCACGTCTCGTGGGGCAAGGTGTCGAGCGTGATCCTCGCCAGTGGCGACGAGCTCGGCGCCAGCCAGGTGGTGTCGAGCAAGCCCCCGGGCGAGCTCGCGGAGCTGCTCGGCAAGAAGGCTCCCAAGCGGCTCGCCGAGCTCGCCGAGACCATCGAGCAGATCGGCTATCGCTACACGCTCAACGTCGTGCTCGACCAGGCCGGCCTCCCGGAGCACATGGCGCAGACCGTCGCGGTGATCGATCCGGAGGGGGATCCCACGGCCGACACGGCGTTCTCGATCCACGTCGGCGATACCGACGACACGGGACGCGTGGTCGCGACGATCGCCGCCGTGCTGCCGACGTCGGGTCCGGTCGAGCCGACCAAGTTGGTGCCGCGCACGTCCGCGATGCGCGCCAAGCTGTGGAACCGGCTCGGCGAGGTGATGCCGTTCTTCGAGCGCCACCTCGTGCTCGCACACTCGCCGTTCGAGGCCACCGCGCCGCACGTGCCCGGCGGACGTGGGAGCTACGACGTGCCGCGCAGCCTCCCGCTGTCGATGGCACCGGTGTGGGCCGGCACCTCCGATGCGATGCGCGACCAGACGGCCGGACTCGGCGCCCTTCCCTACCTCACCGGTCTCAAGAACCTGACGCTGACCGGCGACCAGATCCTTCCCGCGCTGGGGATCGAGGGCGCGCTCGTCGCCGGTTGGGGATCCGCCAAGGTCGCGTGCGCGATCGCCGGCAAGAAGAAGGACTACCTCCGCGACGAGGTGGTCGGCGCCGCGAGCTGAAGGTCACGCGAAGAGCTGGGATCGCATGTGGGATCGAAACGCGCCACCTGGGGCGAGCATTCCTGCAGCTTTCCGACGGTGACCAGCCGGTAGCCCCGCGCGCGCAGCGCCGGCACCACCAGTCGCAGCGTCGCGATCGTGCGATCCGCGGCGGTGTCGTGGAACAACACGATGCTGCCGCCGCGCACCCGATCGCAGACCCGCGCGGCGACATCGCTCGGCGGCTTGCCCTTCCAGTCGAAGCTGTTGACGTCCCACAAGACGACGCGCTTGGCGAGCCGCGCGAACGCACGCACGGTCCACGGCGACCGCCCGCCGTATGGCGGACGCGCGATGTCGGGAACGCGCCCGGTGGCATCCGCGATCGCTCGGTCGGTGGCGCGCAGCTCGCGCTCGACGGAGCGCGCGGGCGTCAGCGGCAGGTAGCGATGGCTGTAGGTGTGGTTGCCGACCTCGTGACCTTCCTGCGCGATCCGGGAGCACAGCTCGGGGTGCGCGTCGACGCGATCGCCGACCACGAAGAACGTGGCCTCGACCTCGAGCTCGCGCAACGCATCGAGCAGCGCCGGGGTACGCGCGGGATCCGGCCCGTCGTCGAACGTCAGCGCGATCCGGTTGGTGTCGCGCGGGCCGTGGCGCTGCGTGCGCATCAGCCAGTCGACGGGACCGCCGTAGCCGCCGTAGCAGAACAGGTACAGGAGACCGGCCGTGGCAGTGCCGGCGAGCAGGATCAGCAAGAGCCTCATGGGGTCCTCCAGACGGATTCGGCGACGACACCGGTACCGGGGGCAGCCGGCGGCATCACCGGGTGACGACCGAGCCAGGTCGCGATCAGCGATGGCAGGCCGACGATGGCGAGCGGCACCACGTGCGCCGCTCGATACGCGATCGCGACGGCGATCGCCTGTGGTGCGGCGATTCCCGCGGTGCCGAGCACGACCGCGATCGCGCTCTCCTGCACGCCGAGCTGCGCGGGAGTCACCGGCACGGCGCACGCGCCATTGACGGCGAGGAACGCGAGCATCGCGGTCGCGGGATCGAGCTCGACGTGCATGCCGCGCGCGGCGAGCATCAGCACGCCGACGTCGGCGATGCTCGAGATCAGCGCCCACAGCGTGCTGATCCCGAGCGCGCGGCCCAGTGCCGAGCGCCGGGACAGCCACGCCCGCCCGCGGCGCGACGCCGCGATCGCGAGCGCCACGCACAGGGCGAGACCGAGCGTGCCGAGCAGGATCCGACCGAACCACGAGCCGAGGACCGCGTGCGGCGCGATCGCCAGGGCGGCGAGTGCGATCGCCGCGATCGCGAGTGCCTCGGCGATCCGCTCGGCGACGTGAACGCGCGCGACGGCGCCGAGCGGCATCCCGCCCGCGTGTAGCGCGTAGGTGCGCACGGTGAACCCGAGCGGTCCCCACGCGAGCTGTCCCGCCGCGTGGCTCGCGGCGAGCAAGCGCGCGGTCACGCCCCAGGTCGGCGGCGCGACCCCGATCTTGCGGCACTGGTCGACGAGCAGCACCTGGGAACGCACGACCTTGGAGCCGAGCTTGGCGATCACCATCGCGAGCGCCGCGGCGACGCCGAACATCGGATCGACGTCGCGCAACGACGCGACGAGCGCCCCGACGTCGAGGTCGCGCGCGGCGTACACGAGCACGCCGAACCCGATCGCGGCGATCGCGAGCTTGACGATGTTGCGAGCGAGTCGTCCGCGTGTTCGGCGCACCGCTTCGAGCTCGTCGCCGATGCCCGACCGCGGAGCGGCTCGCGGAAGCAACGTGGAACAACGCCGGGTCATGCGGCCCTCGCATCCACGACACGATCCCCGACGGCCTCGGCGCGAATCGCGGAATTGCCCTTGCGCTGGCGGCGGCGCTCGAGCGCGAACAGCACGCCGAGGTCGGACAGCGCGGCCATCTCGCGACGGACCGCGGGAGTCACACCGCCGCACTCGTCGAGAAACGAGCGGCGCTCGTCGGCCGTGAAGTACTGGGCCGCGTAGGCGAGATCGAACGCCGTGCGCGTCGCGAGCTCGTCGCCGGTGCACGACTCGGCGAACTCGAGATCGATCAGCGTGACCGCACCGTCGCGATCGACCAGCGCGTTGCCGGGGTGGGCATCGGTCAACGCGACACCGGCGGCGTGGGCCGCGCGCAGCACACGCGCATACGCGCGGATGCGTCGACCGGCGCCCTCGCGGTGCAGCGTGCACGGCAGCGGCTCGCCCGCGACGTGCTCGACGAGCAACAGTCCATCCTCCGGGCGCGCCGCGATCACGCGCGGCACGCGCACGCCCTCCGCGGCGAGCCGCGCGAGCGCACGAACCTCGCGCCCGATCCGGCCGGCCGCCGACACGTCCTCCGCGTACGGCTGCGGCCCGACCCAGCGCGCGGCGAACGCGAGCAGCGTGCCTTCCGACAGCGCCACCTTGAGGACGAGCGGACGCCCGGTCGCGAATGTGAGCTTGTAGACCGCGTTGCTGCGGCCACCGCCGAGCGACTCGATCGAGCGAGGACGCTCGTGGACACCGAGCGCCGCGAGCGCCGAGCGCGCGCGATCTGCCTCGATCCAGGCACGCGTCGCACCCCCCGCGAGCCGGGTGCCGAGCGCGGCCGGACCGAGCAACACGCCCGCGGCGGCGACGCGCGCCACCGCGCTGGTGAACCAGGCGTCGACGGACTCAGGCGGCATCGCGCACCTCGCCGTAGCGATCGGCAAAGAGAACTCGAGCGACCGCGGCCGCGCTGTCGGGATGCGAAGCGATCCGCGCCTTGGCACTCATCCGGCGCAGCCGCCCCGGGGAGGCGAGCAGCTCGCCGACCACGTCGCCGAGCTCGCCGAGCGCGGGATGCACGGCGGCACCGGCATCGAGCGCGTGGAACAGGTTGCCCCGCTCCTGCCCCGACGCCAGAAACGGCAGCACCATCGCGCGACCGCGCGCGAGGCACTCGGAGACGGTGAGCCCACCGGCCTTGGTGATCACGAGGTCGGCGGCATCGATCGCGTCGAGCAAGCCATCGGCGCGTGCCGCGACCTCGGCGTGCGGCAACCGGCGCTGCGCGTGGGTCGCGACCGCGTGGCCGTCGCCGACCAGCACCTGGAGCTGGTACCAGGTCGGCAACGTCGCGAGCTGATCGATCGCCTCGATCGCGTCGGCGCGGGGCACGCCGCCGAGCAACGCGAGCACGCGTTCGCCGGTGGCACCGATCGCGCGCACCGGGCGGTTGGCTGCGTTCGCGATCGGGATCCCCGTGACGTGGACCTCGGCCGCCGTGCGCGCTCGCACGCGCTGGGCGACGCGGTGGTCGGCCACGCAGTAAGCATCGATGCCGCGCACGATCCACGCGCGGTGATCGAGGTGGTCGGTGATCGTGATGATCGTCCGGGCATCGAGTCGCGGCTTGACGCGCGCGACGGCCAGCGCCGGCAGATAGTGCGTGCACACGATGTGCGTCGGCCGGGTCGTCAGCAGATACCGGTCGAGGCGTTCGAACACCGCCGCGTGCAGCGGCAGCCGCACGGGATCGAGATCGATGTGCCCGCGCTCGGTGACATCGAACAGCCAATCCCAGACGCGCACACCGCGCCGCTGCAAGAGGTTCCACGCACGGTCGTACGCGAACCAGCGCGGAGCGAACTCGAGGACGTCGCGCACCTCCACGCGTGCCGATCCGGTACGCGTCAGTTGCTCGGCGACGGCCCGGGCGGCGGCGCGATGGCCACCACCGGCGGGCGTGTAGAGGAGCAGGATTCGGGGGTCAGACATCTCGGTCCGACCTTTGTGCGACCCTCGTGCCCGGTCTCGCACACGTGAATCCGATGGCTTGGATCGTGGCAACGCCTGGCAGTGGTTGGACCATGACGCTGGACCGCCGGTTCTTCACCAGCCTGCGCGCGCCATGCCCGGGGCGACGACCGGTTCGCCCGTGCGGCCCGCCGGCTCGCCCGATCGCGCGCGGCCGAGGCGGTCGTCGATGTCGCGCTCGCCGAGCTCGCGCGCTCGCGGTCGGGCGTCTATTCGCTGCCCGCGGCGGCCTGATCGTCGAGCTGATCGGCGGCGGCGCGCGGCATCCATTGCCAGTCGCCCCGATACGCGAGCTCGATCGTCGCGTGCCAGCGCGGAGACCCGATCTCGTCGGTCAGTCCCGTGCCGACCCGCACGCCGATCGTCCATGCCGGTAACGGACGCGTCACCAGCCCGAGCCTCGCCACCACCGGCGAGGGACCGCGTCCCGCCGCGCCCACGTCATCGCCGAGCACCGCGTCCACCTCCCCGGTGAGCCGCACCTGATCGGCGACGCACCACAGTGGATGGATCGGCGGGATCGGTAGCGACACGCCGATCGCGCCGAGCGTCTCGTTGCCCAGCACCCGATCGGCGATCGCGACCTCGGTGCTTCGCAACCGCAGGCCCGCCGTCGCCGCGGCGACGATGCCGTTCGAGAACGCGAGGCGACCGATCAGGCGCCAGGCGAGCGAGGCGCCGTGGTCGCCGGCGAAGTTATCGGCGTCGCCGGTCGGCAACGCCACGTCGCCGCGCAGGAACACGCCGAGCGGACCACGCGCGTGGACCCGCAGGCGGCCACCGATCCGGAGATCCCCGGGCACGTAGCGTTTCAGCTTCGCATCGTCGCCGGTGCCTCGCAGACGGTCGCCGATCTGATGAGCCACGGCCATCCGCGCGTCGATCACCGCGACATCGCCGAGCGCCAGGGCGCCGCCGACGACGACGGTCTCGCGGCGACGCACCGGACGGACCGTGGTGCCGTCTGGTAGCCCGAGCTCGATCGGGTGCTCGAGCCAGCCGCCCGCGATGCTCGCGCCCCAGCCCTCGACGGGCGCGCCGCCATCGAATCCGAGCTCGGTTCGCCCGGGGGGCGCATCGTCGCGGTCGACGTCGAGCGCGGTGGGCTCGTCGAGCGGTGCATCGGCGTGCGCGACTCCGGGTGCCGCGATCGCACAGGCGATGGCGACGGCGGCGAGTCGACTCATCCCGCGATCCGCGAGCCCAGCTCGTAGACCCGGGCCGGAGCCATGTGGCGATAGCGCGCGATCAAGATCCGGATCTGCGCGATCTGATCGATGACGTCGCGGCGGCTCGCGCCCTTCGCGAGCATCGCCCGGGCACGCTCGACGATCGCGTCGCGCGCGGTCTTCGGGTGATACACGAACGTGCGCCCGAACCGGACGTGATCGCCGATCCCGATCAGGCGCAGCTCGGCGACATCCCCGACCTCGACCCCGTGAAGCGCGCGCTGCTCGTCGACCTCGAACAAGGCACCACCGAGGAGGTCGAGCACCTCGACGGGCTTGCCGGGCTTGTTGAGCGCACGCACCTCGAACAGGCTGCGATGCGAGGTCAACAACGCGCCCACGACCTCGCGCTTGGGATCGTCGGCGTCGAGATCGCGATACGTCGCGATCGCCGGCGGCAGGCGCTCGCCCGTCGGGATGCGCTCGACGACGTACCACTCGACGAACGCGGCACTCCACGCCTCCCACAGCTCGTCGTCCTGATGGACCTTGCCGCGACGCTCCTCGTACTCGCGCCGAGCCGCCGCGGCGGCTTCCGTGTCCGACGTGTGTCGCGCGTACAGCTCCTCGATCGTCTCGTCGAGTAGCGCCTGCGTCATCGGCGGACCTTGACCAGATGGTCGCGGAACCGCTCGAACAGGTAGTGCGCGTCGTGCGGGCCAGGGCTGGCCTCGGGGTGATACTGGACGCTGAAGATCGGCTTGTCGGAGACCGCGATCCCCTCGTTGCTGTGATCGAACAGGTTGTCGTGGGTGACGTGGACACCCGACGGCAAGGTCTCGGGATCGACGACGAACCCGTGGTTCTGCGACGTGATCTCGACCTTCCCCGTGGCCTTGTCGAGCACCGGGTGATTGCCGCCGTGGTGGCCGAACGGCAGCTTGCGCGTCGTCGCACCGAGGGCGAGCCCGAGGATCTGGTGACCGAGACAGATCCCGAACACGGGCTTGCCGCTGGCACACAGCTCCTTGGTCGCCTCCACGCCGTACGCAACCGCCGACGGATCGCCGGGGCCGTTCGACAGGAAGAACCCGTCGGCGCCGAGCGCGAGGGCATCGCGTCCCGGCGTGTTCGCCGGCACCACGGTGACGCGGCATCCGATCCCACGAAGCTGACGCAGGATGTTCTCCTTGATCCCGAAGTCGTAAGCGACCACGTGATGCGAGACCGGCGGTAGCGCGGGATGCCGGCTGTCGTCGGGCGCGTACCAGCCACCGTCCCCGGCCCACTCGTAGCGCGCCTCGCAGGTCACCCGCGGCACCAGGTCCTGGCCGGCCATCGAGGGAGAAGCCGTCACGCGTGCACGCACGGCATCGATCTCGGTGACGTGGGGCGTGATCGCGCCACGCATCGCCCCTTCGTCGCGCAGCATCCGGGTCAGCGCGCGGGTGTCGATGTCCTCGATACCCGGGATGCCGTTCTCGACCAGCATCGCCTCGACCGTCCGATGCGATCGCCAGTTCGACGGCACGGGAGACAGCTCGCGGATCGCGAATCCGGCGCACGCCAGGCGACGCGTGCGCTGCTGCAGGCGTGCCGACTCGGCGTCCTCGTTGTTGGTGCCGACATTGCCGATCTGCGTCGCGGTCATCACCACGATCTGTCCGCAGTACGAGGGGTCGGTCAGGATCTCCTGGTAGCCGGTGATCGACGTGTTGAACACGACCTCGCCGGTCGCCTCGACCTCGGCGCCGAACCCGCGCCCCTGGAACACCCGCCCGTTCTCCAGCACCAGTGCGGCCCGCCAGGTCATGAACAGACCTCCGCGCTCGACTCGGCCAGACGGCCTCGCTCGCCTACGGTCATGAACAGACCTCCGCGCTCGACTCGGCCAGACGGCCTCGCTCGCCTACGGTCATGAACAGACCTCCGCGCTCGACTCGGCCAGACGGCCTCGCTCGCCTACGGTCATGACATCCTCCCATCGAGATCGAACACCGGCTTGCCGCCGACCAGCGTCAGCACCGCGCGCCCGGACAGTTCCTGCCCGACGAACGGCGAGTTCTTCGACTTGCTCGCGAGGTCGGTCGGCTCGAGCCGGAACATGCGCGCCGGATCGATCACGCAGACATCGGCGACCGCTCCCACGGCGAGCCCACCACCGCCGAGCCCGAACGTGCGCGCCGGGTTGGCGGTGAGCGCCGCGATCGCGACCTTCTCGTCGAGCACACCCTTGCGTACGAAGTCGAGCACGATCGGTAGCGCGGTCTCGAGCCCGAGCATGCCCGGGGCCGCGCACTCGAACTCGACATCCTTCTCGACCGTCGAGTGCGGCGCGTGATCGGTGGCGATGCAGTCGATGGTGCCGTCGATCAGCGCCTCGAGCAGCGCCGCGCGATCGGCATCCGTGCGCAGCGGCGGCATCACCTTGGTGCGGGTGTCGTAGCCGCAGCACGCCTCGTCGGTGAGCGCCAGGTGGTGCGGCGTGACCTCGCAGGTCACCGGCAGGCCGCGTCGCCGGGCCTCGCGGACCAGCGCCACGGTACGGGCCGTCGAGACGTGCGCGACGTGGTAGCGCGCACCCGTCCACTCCACGAGCTCGAGATCGCGCGCGACCATCGCGCTCTCGGCACAGGCGGGCTGACCGCGGATCCCGATCCGGGTCGCCACCACGCCCTCGTTCATCGCGCCGCCCTCGGCGAGGTCGAGATCCTCGGCGTGCTGCACGACCGGGAGGTTGAACGTGCGCGCGTACTCGAGCGCTCGCCGCATCAGGCCGGCGTTCATCACCGGGCGGCCGTCGTCCGAGATCGCGACGATGCCGGCCTCCTGCATGTCGGCGATGTCGGCGAGCGACTTGCCCTCGAGCCCCTGGGTGATCGCGCCGATCGGGTGCACGCGCACCGTGCCGACCTCGCGCGCGCGGCTCACGATCATCGCCGTCACCGTGCGCTGGTCGTTGACCGGGCGGGTGTTCGGCATGCAGCACACCTGGGTGAACCCACCGGCGGCCGCGGCGCGCGTCCCCGACTCGATGTCTTCCTTGTACTCGTGCCCCGGTTCGCGCAGGTGGACGTGGAGATCGATCAGCCCCGGCACCACCCAGAGATCGCGGACCTCGACGATCCGGGCGCCCGCGAGGCCCTTGCCGATCTCCGCGATCCGGCCGCCCGCGATCCGCACGTCGACCGCGGCATCGATCGGCGCGGCCTGCGAAACGTCGAGGACCCGACCGCCGCGCAAGACGAGATCGCCCGGATCCATGGCTCGTGGGTGTAGCAGCCGGGCGAACCGGCGTAAACACTCACCGGCGGCAATGGGTCCTGCGAAGGTCCCGTACCGATCGCGTGCCCGCGGTACACACCTTCTCGGTCGCCTCGCGCAGCGCCGCGGTCTTCGGAGTCTCCTTCCACGACTTGAGGATCAGCGAATACTCGGTCTCGAAGCCGTGGCGGACCCGCCGCGGGACCCGCCGGCAGCGCTTCAGCTTCGCGAGTTGCGCGCGATAGTCGGCACACGCCGAGGGGATCTTGGCGTCCACGGTCGTGCCGGCCATGGCATCGGCGGGCTCCGTCGCCGACCCGGACTCGGCCGTATCGGCGACCGCCACGGCAGAGCCAGCCTCGATGTCGGGGGGTGCACGCGAGGCCTTGTCGTCCTCGACGATCTGGTCGATGTGCTTGATCAGCGCGTCCTGCTGCTTGTCGCTGATCATCTTCAGACACGTTCCGTTGTCGGCGTCGGAGGTGGCGGCCGTGAAGCAGTCGATCGCCTTGGCAGACCACGCGTCGCTCTTGCAGTGGCGCTCGATCGCCATGCCGATCCGAGCCAGCGCGGCCTTCCCGACGTGCTTCTTCGCGAGCTCGGGCCCGAGGTTCTCGCGCACCGCATCGGCGGCCTCGCTGCAGCGTTGCGGCGGTCTCGGCTCGGGCTTCGCGGCGGCTTCGTCGATCGAAGCGGTGGCGTTCGCCGCGGCTTCGTCGCCACCACCGGAGGCGGCCACGGCGATCACGATGATGATCGCCACCACCGCGACGGCCGCGATCGCGATCGCGGTCTTGCGCGACTTCCCGCCGGCCGCGACCGGTACGCCCTGCGGAAACCCCACGGCTGCCTGCGCGGTCGGAACCGAGAACCCCGACTGCACCGCCGGTGCGACGCCCGGCGCACCGGGCGGCGGCACGACCGGCACGTCGAGCCCCGAGCCCGCGCGGGCACCCGCCCCGGCCGCGGATCCGCCGAAGCCGGCACCTCCGAACCCGGGAGTGCTGTACGCCGCCCCCGGTGATGGCGAGCTCGCGGCCGCGGACCCGCCGAAGCCCGCGCGCGGAGGTGCGAAGCCACCGGGTGGTGAGGGATACGCGCCCGGTGGCGTCGCGGGTGTGGGTGCGCCTGGTGTTGCCGATGCCGGGGGTGGAGTCGTTGGCGCAGCCGGTGCCGCGAACGTGCCCGGTGCGACCGATTGCGTGCGTGCCGCACCGCCGAAACCTCCCGGCGCCGCGGGGGCGAACGCCGGCACCGCGGAGGCGGCAGCTGCCGGCGGTGCCGCGGCAGCCGGCATCGTCGTCCGGCAGCGATCGCACCCCCACGCCGAGCGGTCGGAGAGCCACCGCATCGACGTCCCGCAGGTCGGACAGGGCGGCCCACTGACCATGCCGGCGACTATCGCATGCCACCGCCGCGCGTCGCCGTCGTGTCGCTGACGGTTTCCAGTATCGCCTAACCGCGCAAGAGCTCGCCGAGCCGGGCGACGAGCCCGTCGCGCGGCAGCTCGTGCTCGGCGTTCGCCCGCAGGTCCTTGACCTGGACGATGCCGGCCGCCTGCTCGCGACCGCCGACGATCACCGCGAACGGAATCTTGCCGCGGTCGGCGTACTTCAGCTGCTTGCCGAGCTTGTCGTCGCCACCGTAGACCTCGGTCGGAATCCCCGCGCCGCGCAACTCGGTCGCGATCGCCGCGTAGTGCGGGCGCAGCGTCGGATCGAGCACGGCGACGAACACCTTCGCCACGGCGGCCGAGCCCATGCTGATCGGGCGCAGCCGCGCGAGCTGGCTCTCCACGGCCTCGCGATCGGCGGCGGACAGCGCCTTGTCGTCGAGCCGCTTCTGCAGCTGCTTGGCGATCTCGCACAGCTGGTAGTACAGGCGCGTCGCACCGATCGAGATGCCGACACCCGGGAGCTTCGACTTGGTGTAGTGGCCCGCGAGGTTCTCGTACCGTCCCCCGGAGCACACGCTGCCGATGCCCGGGTGATCGTCGAGGAACGTCTCGTAGACCGTGCCGGTGTAGTAGTCGAGCCCGCGCACGATCGCGAGGTCGATCACGCACGCCTTGGCTGGCACGCCGAGCGCGAGCGTTCCGTCGTAGACCTGGCGGAGCTCGGCGAGCCCGTCGCGCAGGTCGGCCGGTGCGTCGGGACTGGCGAGCTTGTCGAGCTGAGCGAGCGTGGCAAGCGAATCCCCCCGACAACGAGTCAACACGTCCAGAAGGACCGTCGCGTTCCCAGACTCGACGCCCAGCCCGACGATCGACTCCTCGACCTTGCCGCGATCCTGCTTCCCGAGACGATCGATCTCGTGAAGCACGGCGGGCTGCGCGTCGATGGCGATCTGGAAGCTCTCGAGGATGCCGCGCAGGAGCTTGCGGTTGTTGATCCGGATCGTGAACGGCCCGAACCCGAGCTGCTCGAAGATCCCGTAGATCACCGCCGGCATCTCGGCGTCGTACGCCAGCGGGAGGTTGTCCTTACCGATCGCGTCGATGTCGCACTGATAGAACTCGCGGTAGCGGCCCTTCTGGTTACGCTCGCCGCGATACACGCGCTGGATCTGGTAGCGCCGGAACGGGAAGTTGAGATCGTGCTCGTGCTCGGCGACGTAGCGCGCGAGCGGCACCGTGAGATCGAACCGCAGCGCCAGCTCCGGCGTCTTGAGCTGCCCGGCCGCGCGATCGCGCTCGAGGGCACCGCTCGACTGGACGAAGTACACCTGCTTCTCGGTCTCGCCGCCCTCCTTCGTGAGCAACACGTCCGTAACCTCGAACGCCGGGGTCTCGACCGGCAGGAACCCGAACCGTTCGAACCCGGTCCGGATGGTGTCGAGCATGCGCTGGAACGCGATCTGCTGTAGCGGCAGCAGCTCCATGACGCCGGGGGGCGTGCGTGGCTGGACGGGCATGGGCCGCGTGTTTAGCACGCCTCGGATGCGATCCTGCCCGCTGCCGACCGTGCATACTCGATCTCGTGCTGCCGTGCCGCCACGCGCCCCACAAAGTCGATCGCGAGCTCGATCGCGAGCTCGTCGAGCGCTACACCGAGTCACACCGCACGTATCACACGCTCGCGCACGTCGCCGAGGTGCTGCGCTGGTTCGATGTCGTCGCCGACGAAGCCAGCTGGGACGCACCGGATGACGTGTACGACGCGATCCTGTTCCACGACGCGATCTACGATCCGAGCCGCAAGGACAACGAGGAGCGCTCCGCCGACCTCGCCCTCGCCCGCCATTGCTCTCCACACACCGCCGATCTGATCCGGCTGACCGCGCGCCACGGCCAGCTCGGCATCGAGGACGTCGAGCGCGACGCCGCGCACTTCCTCGACTCCGACACCGCGATCCTCGGAGCCGTGCCCGAATCGTTCGAAGCCTACGACGACGCGATCCGGCTCGAGTACAGCTTTCTCTCCGACGTGGACTTCCGCGCCGGCCGCCGCGCGTTCCTGCGCGGTCTTCGCGACCGGCCGCGGATCTACCTCAGCCCGCTGTTCTACGCGCGGTTCGAGGCCCAGGCGCGGGCCAATATCGAGAACGCTCTCGGCTCGCGCTACGTCTGATCGTCGGCGACGCGCGAGGGCTCGTCGTGGCGTACGACGCGGGCCCCGAGCCGCGCGACCAACATCGCCAGCGCGCCGGCGACATCGTCGCCGACCCGACCTTCCAGGGTGATCATCACGCGGAAGTCGCGCTCGGCGAACCGCGGGTAGCTGCCGATGCGAACCGCCCCGAACGCCGCGACCACGGCGTCGAGATCGGTCGCGATCGCGCCCTCGTCGGCGTCGAGATAGACGCGCGCCACCGTGACCGGCTCGGTGCGGAACCGGTCGCGGATGTCGACGAACTTGCGACGGAACAGCGTCGGCACGCCGGGGAGGATGTAGACGTTCTTGTACGACACCACCGGCCAGATCCGATCGCGACCCCACACCAGCACGGCGCCCTCGGGCACGTCGGCCAGCCGCAGGTTCGCCTCGACCAAGCGCTCGCCGTAGTAGGTCCGCACGCGCTTCTCGAGCTCGGGTTCGCGCACGACCCGTGTGCCGAACCCGCGGGAGATGCCAGCCATCGTGAGGTCGTCGTGGGTCGGCCCGACGCCACCGGACGTGAACACGTGATCGACGCGGCCTGCGAGCTCGACCACGGTGGTCGCGATGTCGTCGACCTCGTCGGGGATCATCACCACCCGGCGCAGCTCGACCCCGAGCGCCCGCAGCTCGCCGATCAAGAACGCGGCGTTCTCGTCGGCGAACTTGCCGCTCAGGATCTCGTCGCCGATGACGACGATCGCGGCGGTGGTCACGGGACTCCCGAGCTCACCGGCGAAGCGTGCGGACGACGAACACCGCCGCACCGAGCAAGAGGCCGATCCCCGCGATCGGGATCCACCAGGCGGGCTCCGGCTCCTCGTCGGGTCCAGCCCGTGACGCGATCGGGTTCGGGTTCGCGGGTAGCGGCGCTCCCGCGGCGCGCACGATCATTCGCTCCGGCTCGTGCGCGGGAGGTGCGGGCGGCGGGCCTTCCTTCCACGTCGTGGTCTCGATCGTGGTGCCGTCGGCGCGCACCGCCGTGATCTCGACGCGGTTGGTGGCGACGTTGACGCGCAGGAAGTGGAGCACGCGCTCGAACTTCTTGACCGCCTCGCGATCGATCGCGTGCGACCGCGGGCGGCGCGGATACAGCGGCGCACCACCACCACCGGTCACGAAGTAGCGCACGCCATCGTGCTCGGCGCGCTCGTAGACGTGATCGTGCCCCGAGAACACCGCGCTGACCTGATACTTCTCGAACAGCGGCGTCCACCGTTCGCGCAGGTCCTTGGCGCCGCCGTGCAGCGAGATCGAGAACGGCGGGTGGTGCATGACCACGAAGATGTGGCGAACCGCCGGATCCTGGCGCGCCGCGATCAGCTCGCGCTCGAGCCACGACGTCTGATCGGTGAGCGCGAAGCTGTAGATGTTGGAGTCGAGGACGATGAACCGCGTGCTCGCGTAGGTGAACGCGTAGTACCGCTCGGTCTCGCCGCCGTTCTCCGGCACCGAGAAATACCTGCGATAGGTATCGGCGGTGCGGCCGCGGCCCTGGCGATCGTGGTTACCGACCGCGGGGAAGTACACGTTGTCGCGAAGGAACGGATTCTCGACGTCGAAGTACTGCTGCCATTCGTTCTCGCGCGAACCGTCGTCGACCATGTCGCCGGTGCCGAGCACGAAGTCCGGCACCTCCTGACTCATCCGCTCGACCACGCGGCGGTGGTGCTCGACGTAGAACCGGCTGTCGCCGATCACGAGGAACGTGAACGGTACGTCCTTGCCGACCGGCGGTGCGGTGGCGAACTCGCCCTCCCAGGTCTGCCCTTCCACCTCGACCTTGTAGCGATAGCGGCTCTCGGGCTGGAGGTTACGCACCGCGGCCTCGGCGACGTGCGCCGGGGCGACCTCGTAGGTGTGCGCGCCGCCCGGACCGTCGACCGTCAGCTTGGCCTTCGCCGGACGGGCGAGCTGCCACATCACGGTGATCGAGCGCGGGGCGAGATCCTGGAGGTACGGGCCCTTGAGCATGCGGGGCTCGGCGGTCGCGGTGCCCGCGGCCATGGCGACACACGCCATGACGACGCTCGCGTTCGCGCATCGCCCCAACATCGAACCAGAGGATACGTGGGTTCGGTCGTGGTCCGCAATCTCGCGGACGGGTCGCGTGGGTCACGGAGGCGTGCACACGCACGCACCGCGATCCGTGGTCGTCTCGATCCCGCCACGCGCCTCGCACTGCGCCGTGTCGCCGACGTGACACCACGGCCTACACACCGATCCGCCGGCCTCGTCGTGGCACGCACCCTCCCCGTCGTGGCACACGCCGATCGCCGGCGCGGACGGTTGCGTACACGGCTCGCCGAACAGATCGCCGCCGATCGCGTCACCCCCGGCCTCGACGACGAGCCCGGCATCGACCGGCGCTCCCGGACGATTGTCGCCGCAGGCACCCGCGGCGAGCGCGATCGCCACGGCCAGCCCCTTCATGATCGATATCGAAGTGACGCCAGCGCGCCCACGAGATCGCGCGCCGACTCCCGCGTGTATCCGCACTCGAGTAGCTTGGCGAGCGCGTCCTCGGCGTGGGTCCGCGCATCCGCCGACAGGCTGGATTCATTTCCGGTCAGCAGCGCCACCAGATCGGTGATGCCCTTACCGATCGTCTTCCGGTGGCGCTCGAAGTACGCGTCGCGCAGCTTCCGCAGCAGGTCGGAGAAGATCTCGGAGAGCACGGGCTTTTGCCCGCGATGATCGAGCGACCACGCACCGATCTTGGCGATCAGGCTCTGGCGGAACTCCTCGCTCTCGCCGCTGATCTCGAGCGTCTCCTCGACCTCGCGCAACATCCCCTCGTCGGGATCCTCGGCGCGCCCGGTCGACGGGTTGCGCACCTTCTCCTTCTTGAGCGAGTGCATCACGTGGTTGACGTAGCGGTCGAACACGCGCGCGTACTCCGACTCCTCGACCAGACCGACCGCCGCGCGGACGTCGTCGTCGATGCGGTCGAACAACCGACCGCGTGCGACATCGACCAGCTTCTTGTGATCGTGGAAGCCGCCGGGCTGGACATCCTGGCGCAGGAACTCGTACAGGCTCGCCTGCTTGCACAGCTCGACGATCTCGTCGAGCACCACCAGCGGCGACACGTAGTCGTACTGGGTCGAGCCGGCCGCCCCGAGGAGCACGTCCTGCATCTCGCGGGGGCTCGCACCGACCCGACCCTCGTAGATCGGATAGTTGTCCGACTCCTGCCATAGCTCGCGGATGTGCGAGGCCAGCTCGCGCGCGCGATCCGGCGTCAGGTTGGGCGGCAGTTGACCCGAGGTGTACATCTCGACCTTGTCGAGCGGGCTCAGCTTGCCGATGACCTCGGCCAGTGTCGACGGGTAGCGCTCGACCTGCGGCTTGCGCATGCGCGAGAGCACCGCCCACAACGCGGCGACGTACGCGGTGTGCGGCGCGACGTGGCGCCCGCCGGCGGCCTCGCGCAGACGCTCGGCATACAGCGCCTCCTCGTGGCGTACGTCGAGGATGAACGGCACCTTCACGAGCTCGATCCGCCCCTTGAAGCTCGTGAAGTCGGGAATCTCGCGGAACGCCGACAGGTGGATGTCGTTGCACGAGCCGACGAACACGAGATCGAGGAACAGGGTCGAGCTGGTCAGCGACAGTGCGGCGCGCTCGACCGTGGTCAGCAGGTACTTGTAGTGCTCGAGCGGGCGCTTGAGCAGGTCGTCGTACTCGATGAACCCGCGGTTGGCGCCGACCACCTCGCCGCCATACTCGAACAGCGACACCGACTGGAGCGACGGCGGTAGCGCCGCGAGCGTGCGGTCGGCGGTGATCTGTCGCTCGGTCGCGTCGACCGAGAGCTGCGGCTCGACGGTGACCCACCCGGTGCGATAGCGCGCGGAGATCTCGAACCGCTCGATCCGGATGTGGCGGAGCACCTGGATGAAGTCGCCGTGATAGCTGGCGAGCAGCGCGTCGTAGATCGCGCGGTTCTTCGGCGACAGCGATCCGAACTTGAGGTAGTCGCCGACGTTGAACGTGGGTCCCTTGGCGCTCGCCATCAGCTGCTCGATCAGCTTGATGCGCTCGTCGAGCGGGATCAGCAGCAGCGGGTGGTCGCGCAGCTCGTCGGGGATTCGCGCGTCGATCAGGTCGTCGGGAAGGTAGGCAAACGAATCCTCGGCCCGGATGGCCTCGAGCGGCGTGCCCTTTCCTCCACCGCCGAACCCGATGCCGCCGCGCGTATGCTTCTGCGCCGGAAAGATCCACGAGAACCGGTACAGGGCGCCCTCGTCGAGCGTCGAGTAGTGTTCGAGCCCGCGTCCGAGGCAGCGGATGAACGTCGACTTTGCCGAACCGTTGGGGCCGTGGAGCAGGATCAGCTTGTTGGGACGACCGTCCTGCTGGAACGAGCGCATCACGCGGTAGACCGCGTTCTGCACGTGCTCCTGGCCGAACAGCTGGTCCTCGCCGTTCGCCCACGGCGCGTCGAACAGATGGAACCGGCGGACGGGTCCCCACGGGTACTTCACCTGCGAGGTCCCGTAGTGGTCGAAGCAATCGACGATGTACTGAGTCGACGAGCGCAACTGACGCGTCGGCTCGGCGAGCACGAGGTCCAGGTACTCGCCGAACGCCAGCACGCGACGGTTGCGCGTGAAGTCGTCCCGCACGGTGTCACCGAGCTGAGCGAGCAGCTCCGTGACCTGCGTGGAATCACCCATCGCTAGGAAGCTACCGCTACTTCGCGGCGAGCTGGATCGCGAGTGGCTCTTTCTTCGCGAGGCAGGTCGACCCGTCCTTGTCGCAGACGGCGAACTTGAACAGACCGTTGACGGTGTAGCTTCCGGCGGCGGCCGGCGTCATCTTGAGGTCGAACACCATCTCCTTCTCGTCGAACACGTCGGCGTCGCCCTTGTCCTTGTCGTGTCCGCCGGCCCGGAGCTCGGCCTTCGCGATCGTGACGCCCTTGGTCGACTCGAGCGTGATCTTGGTCGGGAACTCGGTGTTGACGTGATACTTGTCGCCGGCGGTCAGCGTCACCTTGACGGTGGTTTCGCCACCGGCCTTGGCATCGCTGGGTGCGGAGACGTCGAGCTTGCCCTCGTCGGGTTGGAGCCGGAAGCGCGACTCCGTGGCGGGAGCCTTGTCGGAGGTACCGGGCCCCTTGACGGACCCGACCTCGTCGGGTCCGGGCAACCGCTTCTCTTTCGTCGCCGGCTTGGCGGGTGGGGGTTCTTGACTGACCGACGACTTCTTGCACCCCGCGAGCCCGACCACCAACACGAACAGGGTCAAACGCGACATGCCTCGTATCATAGCGGATCCCGGGGTGATCGCACGCGAGTGGGACATGTACCCCTTATGCGGTTTCGACCAATGTGAAGTACGCTGGATGGGCCGGTGAGAAGGGCTCAACAGCTCGGTCGCTACCACTTGCTCGATCGCATCGCGTTCGGAGGGATGGCCGAGATCTACCGTGCGAAGACCTTCGACGCCCACGGGCAGCCCCACCTGGTCGCGGTCAAGCGCGTGCTCGCGCACCTCGCGGAAGATGACGACTTCATCCAGATGCTCGTGGATGAGGCCAAGATCGCGAGCGTCCTCCGCCACCACAGCATCGCGCGGGTCTACGAGTTCGCGCGCGCGCACGGCGAGTACTTCATCGCGATGGAGCACGTCGACGGCAAGGACATGCGCACCGTGCTCGAGCGCTGCCGCAGCAAAAAGAAACCGATCCCACCCGAGCACGCGGCGTACATCGCGGCCGAGGTCGGCGCGGCACTGCACGCGGCGCACTCCGCGGTCGATTCGCGCGGACGTCCGCTGCGCATCATCCACCGCGACGTCTCGCCGTCGAACATCATCTGCAGCTACGCCGGCGAGGTGAAGCTGTGCGACTTCGGCATCGCCAAGGCCACGCTGTCGCGCGTCACCACGAAGACCGGCGTCATCAAGGGCAAGGTCAAGTACATGAGCCCCGAGCAGGCGCTCGGTCGCAAGCTCGACCATCGCAGCGACGTGTTCTCGCTCGGCTCGTGCCTGTACGAGATGCTGACGCGGATCCCGCCGTTCACGGCGACCAACGAGATGGACCTGCTGATCAAGGTCCGCGACGCCAAGTACCGTCCGGTCAGCGAGATCGCGCCCGGGATTCCGATCGAGCTGGAGCAGGTCGCCGACAAGTGCCTGACGCGCAGCCGCGCCAATCGCTACCAGACCGCGGCCGAGGCCGAGGCCGATCTGCGGTCGTTCCTGCGCAAGTACATGCCGAACTACTCGCGCAGCCACCTCGGACGATTCGTCCGCAAGTCGTTCGCCCAGGAGATCGAGCGCGAGTTGCGGATGCTCGAGGAGTACGTGCTCACCGACGAGCCGAGTGACGACGTCGGCGAGAACCTGATCCCGGCCGACCCCGACTTCGAGCCGCCGGCCAACCCGTTCCAGCCCAAGCCGACGTCGGTGTCGGTCCAGGCCGCGACCGACTTCTCGGGCGATTCGAACTTCACGACCATGCCCAAGCTCGACGAGGCCAACATCCACGCGGCGAACACGCAGATCCTCGAGAACCGGGGACGCCATGCGCCCAGGCAGGAGCCGCCGCCGCAACAGCGCCCGCCCCGTCAGCCCACCGCGCACCCGCGGATCGTGCCGCGCAAGACCCGGCAATCGGCCGCGCAACAGCGGCCGGCCGCCCCGGCGCCGCAACGCCGGGGATCGCGTACGCGACCGCCGCCGCCACCGCAGCCGCAGCGGCGCGGCGCGACGTATGACGAAGAGCTGCACTCGGCGCCGACGATGATCATCGAGATCGGTCGCGGGCGTCGCCGCAACAACGGCTAAGAACGGATCCTGAAATTCAGGTTCCCGGTTCCGCTTCCCTACTCCCTATTTCAGAGCGGACCCGTAGCCTGCGCGAATGCGCCCGTACGAAGGCGGTACACGATTCCTGACAGAATCGTGCGGCTCGGAATCGGCGGCCGTCCACGCCTCGGTCCCTTCGGGATCGGAGGAAGAAGCGGCTCTACTTGCTCCCACAATGCGTCCGGAATCTCGGCGAACTTGGTCTCCACACGCCGCGTAGATCACGAGCGATCCGGCGCAGCAATCAGTGGCGACCGAATAGGGAATAGGGAAGCGGAACCGAGAAGGAGAACGGCCCGTTGTGATTTTTCGGATCGGTTCTTAGCGGTTCGGATCTCTACGAGGCCCGTGGCGAGGACGGAACCTCGTAGGCGCTGATCGGCGGCTGTGATCGCCACGCGGCGTACAAGAGCCAGGTCTCGGGCGCCCTCACCCCCATCCGTTGATAGGTCTCGGGTGCGCTCCAATACGAAGGCTGCTCCTTCCAGCCATAGAACGCCATCGCGGTCGAGTACGGATCGAGCGTCCAGCCTCGCGCGGCGCCGCGCAGGTGCTCGCCGTGCTTGCGCCAGTTGTTGAGGACGTAGGCGAGCGTGTTGCGGGCCTGGCGCGGGCTGGTGATGACCTCGCGGTGGTAGCGGTCGACGAATACCTTGCCGCGACGCGGCCGGCCTCTCCGACGAGAGAACATCGCGTTGAGGCGCCTGGCCGCGGAGATCTCGAAGCCCTGGATGCCCTTGGCGAGCGCGTTCTGACACGACGCCTCGACGATCAGGTGCACGTGGGTCTGCTGGATGCTGATGTGAATGATCCGGAAGTCGTCGCGGCCGAGCACCTGGAACGACGCGTCACGCAGCGCCTTGTAGCAGTCACGTTTGCGCAGCGATCCGATCGCCTGATTCACCCGCAGCACGACGTGCAGCGGATGGTGCGGCGAGAACTCGTCCCGACGACGATGCGACTCGGCTCTGCGGCCTGGCTTGCGCTTGCGCCCGGCGCCTCGGCGCTTGCCGCCCCAGGTCCGGAACTCGATCTCCACCTGCACGTGCCGTTTGCGCTGCCGACCCATGCATCCCTCTACCACGTTCCACTCGAATAGGCACATATCAAACCACGTTGCTATGCATTGTGATCACTAGATCTCAATCTGGATCTCGAACGATCGTCCCTCGGCGTCGTGCAGAGGCGTCGTCGATGTCGCCGACTGGGGAAGCCGTTCGTGATCGCCAGAGCGATCGCACGAGCGTGCTTTTTACTTCTCCTATCGTTTTATAGATTCTTCAGGGGAGCGCCAGCGTTCACGTCAGGCGCTGAGGTCCTTGTGGGTGGCGCCCTCACGATCTGTGCGACGAGCCGATGCCGGGCGTCTGGCGCCATCCACAAGTCCTCAGCGCGGGCGTGCGTTCTGCACGAAGTCGTGGGGCAGCGACGAGCTGTTCGACGCGGAATTTCAGAGGGCGTTGGTGGCGAGCTACCAGGCGCGAGGCCAGGAGCCATGCCCACCGGCGTTGCTCGCGATGGTGACGCTGCTCCAGAAGTACGACCAGCCAAGCGACGCCGATGCGGTCGACGCGGCGGAAAAGGATCGGCGCTGGCAGCTCGTGCTTGCCACCTCGGGCAGCGAGAGTGCCCCGTTTGGACAGGGCACCTTGGTGCGCTTCATCAAAGCGGCACTGGACGTCGATTGGGACGACGACCAGGCCCAGGCCGCGGCGCTCCAGCGATCGCGAACCTCCACGAGGTCGCGCGTCGACGGGCTGCGTAGCGGTTCGGCTCTCTACTAGCGAACCTCGAGCGAGAGACCGAGCACCTCGTCGCCCGGTCGTACGGTGACATGCAACGAACCGTGCGCGTCGCCGGCAGCCGCCATCACCTCGAGCTCTCCGGTCGGCACGTCGCGGATCCGGAACTCGCCGCGGGAATCGGTCGCACCGCTCACCGCCGGTCCGTTGGCCTTGCCGGCGACCTGGACCACGATCGTCGCGTTGGCGACCCGCTGGCCGCGGCCGTCGCGCACGGTGCCACCGATGAGCGCACCGCGCGCGAGCTCGATCCGCACGTCGCGTACCGAGGTCTCGCCGGGTGCGCGCGAGGCCGGTACGTCGAGCTCGTGGGAGTACGCGAGGTAGCCCGGTTGCTCGATCGCGAGCTTCCAGTGGCCCGGCGGCAACGGACCGAGCTTCCACATGCCCTGGGCGTCGGACGACGCCTCCGCCGTGGCACCGCCCGGTCCGCTCGCACCGATCACGATCCCGCCGAGGGGACCGCCCGACGAAGCGTCGAGCAGGACGCCCTCGACGGCGCCGCCGAGCGGCAGCCGCAAGCGCACCTTCTTGCGACCGGCGACGCTGGCCTCGGCCGCCAGCTCGATCGGCGGATAGTCCGGATGCGAGATCCGCACGCGCAGCGGTCCCGCCGGCAGCATGTCGATCGAGAACGTGCCGTCGGCGGCGACCGTCGCTTGACGACCGTCACTGCCCACGACCTCGATCTGCGCGCCCGCCACCGGCGCACCCGTGGTGTCGTCGAGCGTCCCGGCGAGCTCGGCATCCGCGACCACGAGCGTGAAGTTCTCGGTGCGCTCCGCGGGGTCCGGACCCGTCGCGGTTCGTGCATCGAGCTCGATCTCGCGACGTGCCTCGCCGTGACCGTAGGCGCTCGCGGACAGTGTCAGCTTGCCGGTCAACGGGCCGATCTGATACGCGCCGTCGTCGTCGGTGAACGCGTCGATCGGCTGGCCGAGCTCGGGCTCGGCATGGATCTGCGCACCGACCACCTTGACGCCGTGCTGGTCGACGACGACACCGCTGATCATCGTGCCCGGTCCGAGCACGATATCCACGCCGCCGACCACCTGCGGCGGCACGATCGCGATCTGCTTCGACCGTCCCTCCGCGAAGCCCGGCGCCGTCGCGAGCACGACGTGCTTGCCGCGCGGTACTCCGACGACGCGATAACGCCCGTCCGTCCCGGTCGTCCAGATCGGCGACCGCGGCGCACCGGGTTGATCCGCGACCGGGAGCGGTTCGGGATCGCCGAGCAGCTGCGCGAGTGGTCCCGAGGCCGCGAGATCGACCGTCGCGGGTCGCGCCATCGTGGCGCCGGGCGGTGGGATCGGAGGAATCGGACCGAGCAGCACGCCGAGCTCGCCGCGCGGCAGCAGCAGCGGATCTGCGGCGGTGCCGACACCCGACGCCGGCACCGGCGCCGCGATCCGTCCCGAGAACCGGCGCAGTCGATCGAGCTCGACTGCCGCCGAGATCTCGGGCGCCGGGATCCCGCGCTGCGTGGTACCCGCACCGGCGAGGACGCGCACCGACGCGTTCGCGATCGGCTTGCCCGCACCATCGACGACCTTGCCTTCGATCACCGCACCGCGCGTCAACGCGAGCTCTGGAATCGCGGCGCCGGCCTCGATCTCGACGCCGCCAGGGCTGGCGTAGCCCGGTGCGTAGGCGTCGACGATCCACTTGCCGTCGGGCACGCCCTCGATCCGGAACCCGCCGTCGCGGCCGCTGCGCGCGTAGCGCGGTGCCTGATCGTCGCCGCTCGGCCGGAGCTCGATCGCCGCCGCCAGACCGATGCCCTCGTCGCGATCGATCACGCGACCGACCACGATCTTCGCCGCCTCGAGCGACAGATCGATCGGCGGAAACGGCCCGGCCCCGAGGCGGTTGACGCGCACGGCGCGCGCCGCGAGCGGCCCCTTCCACGCGTACAGCTGGTAGCGACCCTCCGGCAGGTCGGGGATCGAGAACACGCCCTTGGCGTCGGTGGTGATCTCGATGCCGCCGCCGATCGGCTCGCCGCGGAGCCCGACGGTGGCGTTGGGAACCGGCGTCTTGCCATCGACGACCCGTCCTTCGATCGAGACCCGACGCGCGACCACGATGCGCGCCTCGTCGGATGGCACCGGGACGTAGCGCAGCTCGGCCGGCAACAGCCCGGGGCCGGTGACCCGGAGCCGATAGCGGCCCGGGGCCGGCGTGTCGATCGCGAACCGGCCGTCGATCTTGGTCGCGTCGGCGGTGTACGGGCCCGAGCCCGAACTCGAACCCGAGCCCGAGCCCGAGCCGGCGCTTCCCGAACCACTTCCCGAGCCACTTCCCGAACCACTTCCCGAGCCACTTCCCGAACCGGAGGCGGGTGCTCCGAGGAGCGCGCGATCCGGCGCGCCGCGCTCCAGCTCCGCCGTCACCACGGCACCGATCACCGGCGTGTTGGTGCCATCGACGACCACGCCGGTCAGTCGCACCGCGCGGCCCAATCCCGGAAGCGCCGGCCGGTTCGGTGCCTGGACCAGCGCGCCGGCATCGTCGGTTGCCGCGGTGCCGGAGCCCCCTGACCCGCGATGGCCGCCGCGCCCGAGTGCGATCACCGCGACGATGCCGCCGACCGCGATCGCGCCGAGCACGGCGATCCGGATCCGCCGGGCACGGCGCGAGCGCGCGGTCGTTCCGGGGCCTTTCCCGGGAACACCGTCGTCATCCGTCGTCGCGTTCTCTGCATCGCCACGCACGACATCGTCCACGTTCGCGGTCGTTTCGGGGTCGGGCGCGGGCGCGGGGTCGGGCGCGGGCGCGGGTTCGGGCGCGAGCTCGTGTTCGGGTGTGGGTTCGGGTTCGGTTTCGGGCGCCGTGATCGGTCCCGACGTCTTCGCGATCGGACCGCTGCGGTTCGCGCGTGCACGTGCGCGCTTGCGCTTGTTGCCGCGCTTCTTCCCGCTAGCCACCTGACGCCAACACTAGCGCGATCCGGGGTAGGCTACGCTCGTGTCGTCGGGACTGTTCGCGAACCAGCGGGAGGCAAACCTCGCATCCACCGTGTCGCTCGTCGAGAACGTCCTCGCGGAGCTCGGTCACGAGGGCAGCCAGATCGACGATCGCACCGCACTCCACGCCTGGCAGATCACCAAGGGCTCGTCGGTCGCTCGGATCACGTTGATCCACCGCAGCGAGTTCACGCACATCCGCGTGCTGTCCACGGTGATGACGCTCGACGACAAGGTCGATCGTCTGGCGCTGTTCGGGCACCTGCTGGATCTCAACACCAGCCTGTGCGGCGCCGCGTTCGCCACCGATGGCGACCACGTGCTGCTGGTCGGCGAGCGCTCGACGCTCGACCTCGACCGGAGCGAGATCCTCGATCTGGTCCGGCGCGTCACCACCTATGCCGACGAGCACGACGACGTGCTGGTCGCGCGCTTCGGCGGGACGCTTGGCCGCTGATCCATCGGCCGTACACGGCGGCCGCTGATCCATCGGCCGTACACGGCGGCCGCTGATCCATCGGCCGTACACGACGGCCGCCTCCGAGCGCCGCGTCTACTTGAGGTCGCGGCCGCGCGGACCTTCGTCCAGCGCGATCGACGTCAGCACGTTGGGACACAGCGTGAGCTCGCCGGTCTCCTTGAGCACGCGGCCCTGCGAGTCGATCATCTTCGCTTCGCTCAGCACCGCGAACTCGACCGGCCCGGAGGTCGGCTGGCACGACGCCAGGTAGCCGGTGATCCGTGCTCCGGTGTCGTACTCGATGGTGACGCGATGGCTGATCAAGTCGTGCAGCTTCGAGTAGTTCGGCATCCGGCTCGGCGTATATCACGGATCTGCGTGCGCCGGGCGGCCGACCAGGCTGCCGTCACGGTTCATCCGGTACACGACATCGAGCCGCTGCCCCTGCCCGTACACCGTGCACTCGAACCGTGCGCCGTCGTGCCCGATCGGGATCTCGTCGTCGCAGTCGATCCGATCGATGTCGGCACCGCGCGCCTCGAGCTGCTCGAGGAGATCCGCGGCCATCACCCGCCCACTCGCCACCGTGTGGCGCGTCCCCACCACCACCGCCACCACCGCGACCGCCGCGATGAACGACAGCGCGAGCGCGGTCTTGGGGAGGCTGGTGACCGGGAGGTCGGACACGAGGCCATCGTAGCACCGCGCTGTCCGCGACGATGGTAGACAACCTGCGTGACGAAAAAGCCTCTGCGCAAGGCGCGGTTCGCCACCGACGCCGACATCGAGATCACCGGCGCCTACGGCCCCGCCGACGCACCGACCGAGCCGCTCGCCGAGCCGGGGGAGTTCCCGTACACGCGCGGCGTCCAGGCCACCATGTACCGCGGCCAGCTGTGGACGATGCGGCAGTACGCCGGGTTCGGCACCGCCGCCGAGTCCAACCGCCGGTACAAGTACCTGCTCGCGCAGGGTGGCAAGGGGCTGTCGGTCGCGTTCGATCTGCCGACGCAGATGGGCCGCGACAGCGATCACGCGATGGCGCGTGGCGAGGTCGGCCGGGTCGGTGTCGCGATCGATTCGCTCGAGGACATGCGCGTGTTGTTCGACGGCATCCCGCTGGCCGACGTGTCGACCTCGATGACGATCAACGCGACCGCGGCGACGCTGCTCGCTCTCTACATCGCGGTCGGCGAGGAACAGGGCACCCAGCCGAGCGCCCTCCGCGGCACGATCCAGAACGACATCCTCAAGGAGTACATCGCGCGCGGTACGTACATCTATCCGCCCGCCGGCTCGATGCGCCTGATCACCGACACGTTCACGTACTGCAGCCAGCACGTGCCGAAGTGGAACACCGTGTCGATCAGCGGCTATCACATCCGCGAGGCCGGTGCCGACGCCGTCCAGGAGGTCGCGTTCACGCTCGCCGACGGCGTCGCCTACGTCGAGGCCGCGATCGCCGCGGGCCTCGACGTCGATGACTTCGCCCCACGGCTCAGCTTCTTCTTCAACGTCCACAACAACTTCATCGAGGAGGTCGCGAAGTTCCGCGCCGCTCGCACGCTGTGGGCGTGGATCATGAAGGACCGGTTCGATGCCAAGCATCCGAAGAGTCAGATGCTGCGGTTCCACACCCAGACCGCCGGGGTCACGCTGCAGGCGCAGCAGCCGCTGGTCAACATCGTGCGCGTCACGATCCAGGCGCTCGCCGCGGTACTCGGCGGCACCCAGTCGCTGCACACCAACAGCTACGACGAGGCACTCGGCCTGCCGACCGAGGAGGCCGCGCGCATCGCGCTGCGCACGCAGCAGGTGATCGCGCACGAGTCCGGCGTCACCGACTTCATCGACGCGCTCGGCGGTTCGTGGGCGGTCGAGCACCTGACCCGCGAGATCGAGACCCGGGTCGGCGAGTACTTCTCGAAGATCGACGAGCTCGGCGGCATGGTGCGCGCGATCGAACAAGGGTTCCCGCAGCGCGAGATCGAGCGCCGCGCCTACGAGCACCAGCGCGCGGTCGAGGCCAAGCAACGGATCGTGGTCGGCGTCAACGAGTTCACGCTCGACGACGAGCCGCCCACGCCGGTCGCCAAGATCGACCCGCAACTCGAGGCCGATCAGATCGCGCGGGTCCGCGCGCTGCGTACGCGCCGGAGCGATGCCGAGACCAAACGCGCGCTCGCCGCGCTCGCCGATGCCGCGGCCGGGACGGCGAACCTGGTCGAACCGATCGTCGGCGCGGTCAAGGCGATGGCGACCGTCGGCGAGGTCGCCGACGTGCTGCGCGATCGGTTCGGCGAATACCAGCCGGCGAAGTAATTTCGGTCGGTTAGAAAGTTGTTCGCAACCGACGCGGGCGCGGCCGAAGCACGCCGCCGATGCCCACGAAGCCCGCTGCCCAAGCCGCCACGTCCTCCTCGTCGTCCTCCCCTGCCACCGGCGGCGTCCCGTTCCAGCACTCCAAGGTGCGGTTCACGATCGGGAGCCTCGACGACGAGAACCTGACGGTCGAGGCGCACTACAACCCGGCCGAGCTCGGCCGCAAGAAGGCGATCACCTGGGAGGCGCACGGCTCGCAGCAGTCCCGCAAGCAGACGTCGAGCACGCAGGACAGCCACGAGTACAAGGGGCAGCCGGTGCGCACGATGTCGATCGATCTGCTGTTCGACGGCTACGAGACCAACACCTCGATCGAGCCGATCGTCGACATGCTCGAGGAGCTGTCGACCGTGCGCGACCCCGAGTCCAAGAACCCCGAATTCAAGCGCCCGCACTACTGCGTCGCCAAGTGGGGGAGCGAGCTGAAGGCGTTCCGCTGCGTGATCACGTCGCTCGCCGTGCGGTACACGATGTTCGATCGCGCCGGTCGCCCGCTCCGCGCGACCTGCACCGTCGAGCTCACCGAAGCGCGCCTCCAGTCCGCGGGTGCGGTGAGCGCGGCCACGCGCGATGCCGGCGAAGCGATGCGTGCCGCGTTCGCGCGAGTCGTCGGCTAACGAACCCGCAAGACGTCGACGAGCGCGCGGATCTTGGGCGACGCGCGCGCGTGCTCCGGGTAGTACAGGAAGAAGCCCGACACGCGAGGCAAGAACGGCTCGAGCACGAGCGCGAGCTGCTTCGAAGCGAGGTACGGCGCGGCGGTGTGCTGGTCGACGTAGGCCAGTCCGAGCCCGTCGATCGCGGCGCGCACCATCAGCGCCGTGTCGGTGGTGATCACGGAGCTCGGCACCTGGATCGAGAGGTCGCGGCCACGGCGCTCGAACTGCCAGCGAAACTGCACGCCCGTGGTCGGAAACCGGTAGCCGATACAGTCGTGCTCCACGAGCTCCCGTGGGTGCGCGGGCCGACCGCGCCGTGCGAGATAGGTCGGTGCGGCGACGACCACGAACCGAAACGGTTCGGAGACCCGCACGCCGATCATGTCCTTCTCGACGTGCTCCCCGATCCGGATCCCGGCGTCGAAACCCTCGGCGATCACGTCGGTCAACCGGTCGTCGACCACGACCTCGATCGCGAGCTCGCGATGACGGCTGCGCAGCACCGGCAGCGCCGGGCCGACGACGGCCGGGACCGCGATGTGCGGCACCGTCAACCGCAGCGTGCCGCCGACCGCCTCGCCGGCACGCACGGTCGCGACGGCCTCCTCGGCCTGCCGTACCGCCGGCCCGGCCGTGGTCGCCAGCCGGACCCCGGCGTCGGTGAGCCGCACGCTGCGGGTGGTACGCACGAACAGCGGCGTCTGGAGCTCGCGCTCGAGAGCCCGCACCGTCTGGCTCACGGCCGATTGGGAGATCCCGAGGGCGGCGGCGGCAGCCGAGAAGCTCTGGCGATCGGCGACCGCCAGGAAGGTCGCGAGCTTGTCCAGCATTGTCTACATACGCTAACCAATATGTGAAGGATTGGCCATCTAGTCTGACGTCCGGCGCACGCCTACCGTGGACCCATGGCCCGCCTCGTTCGTCTCGTCGTCCTCCTCGTCGCCTCGGTGGTCGTGTCCGGTTGCGACCTGGTCCTGTCGCTCGATCGCGACGCGCCCGATGCGTCGCTCGCCCCCGACGGACCGACGATCGATCCCTCGCCGGATGCCGCGATCTGCGATGTCGGACAGCCGACGTTGGGCGTGTTACCCGCGATGGCCGACGTCGCGATCAGCAGCGGCTCGCCAAACCAAGCCGCCGGCACGCTCGATGTCGTCACGATCGCCACCGACCTCGGCCCGCAGGGGTCGGCCGGACTGTTCCGCTTCGAGCTCGGCTCGATCGATCCCGCGAGCGTGCGCGAGCTCCGCCTGGTGTTGCCGTCGGCCCAGACCGCGAATGCGTGTGATGGAGGGTGCGGCGCCTGCCCGCAGTTCGAGGTCGCCGGCACCCTGCACGCCTATCCGGTGGTCGACACGTGGGTCGAGACCGAGACGACGTGGAACGCCGCGAACGCCACGCAGAGCTGGCAGGTGGCCGGTGCGGCGGGGCCGAACGACCGCGGCACCAACCTCGGCGCCGCCGCGAGCCACGCGGTCGGCGAGGACACGACGTTCGTCGTCGACCCGCAGGTGTTGCCCGCGGTGCTCGCGTGGCGCGCCGGCAACCGGCTGTCGTTCGTCGTCGATAGCGAGGGCGCCAAGCAGGTCACCCGTACGAACGACAACACGTGCGACGGCAGCGCGCCCGCCGCACACCTCGAGGTCGTGAGCTGCCGCTAGGGCGAGCCTCGCGAGCCCGTTCCCCTAGCGTTTGTTCGTGGGCGGCGACCACAAGCGGACGCCGTGCACGCGGTGCGGCGCGCTCGATCCCGTGCTCGATCCCGTGCTCGATCCCGATCCGGCCGATCCAGAACCCGCCGCGGGGTTCGCCGGCGGCGTGTCCTGGGGCGGTGTCGCGAGGTCGGTGAAGATCAGCAGGATCAACACGACGAACACCACGATCGTCGCCAGCCCGACCCCGAGCCCCTTGCGAGTGCGGCTCCGGTTCGGGCGGCGGTTGCGTTCGACGATGTTCTCGAGCCGGCCCACGACGGGTCAGTCTACACAAGGACGCCGAGGGGTCTACAGCGTCGTGGTCGGGGCCACGGCCGGCGGGTCATCGGACTTGTTCGTATCGGCCTGTTCGGGCTTGGCCTCCTCGGGCTGGGCCTCTTCGGGCTGGGCCTCTTCGGGCTGGGCCTGTTCGGGCTGGGCCTCTTCGGGCTTGGCCTCTTCGGGCGTCGTGTCGTCCGTGGTGTCGCCGAAGTCCTCGGGCATCGGCTCGCGCGTCAGGAAGCCATCGTCGTCCGACGTGTCACCGTGCGCGACCACGGCGATCGAGTCGACGCCGGCGAGCCGCTTGCGACTCGCCTTGGCCGCGACCGAGCCGAGCTTGCCGCCGTTGTCGAACGCGTCGCGTGCCTCGTCGAGGCGGTCGAGGTGCTCGTAGGCGATCCCGAGGTTGTTCCACATGTACCCGGTGACGCTCTTGCTCGAGGTCGCCTCGACCAACGCGTTGGCCGCGTCGTCGTATTGCTCGAGGGTCAAGTACACGAGCCCGAGGTTATTCCAGGCCCACGCGTTGTTCGCGTCGAGCTCCGTCGCCTTCTCGAACGCGACGATCGCGGCGTCGTACGAGTAGCGAGCCAGCTCGGCGCGACCCAGCGTGTTGAACGCCAGGCTCGAATTCGGACCGCGCTTGACCGCTCTGCGCGCGTGCCGGATCGCGAGCGCGCGCTTGCCGGTCGCGATGTACGAACGCGCGAGCTCGATCTCCGGCATCATCGCCTTGCGATCGAGCTTGGCGGCGGCCTCGAACAGCTCGATCGCGTACGCGTGGTCGCCCTTGGCGACGGCATCTTTGCCGAGCTTCATGCACTCGGCGAGGGTCTCGGGGATGACACGTGGCGCTTCGACAGGCGCGACGTTGTTCTCGACGCTGGACGTTCCGACGTCGGGTTTCTTGCCGAATCCCGACGCGGGTGCGGGTGTCGGCGTCTCGACCGGTGCGTGCGTCGCGATCGGTGGCGATGGCGGCGACGGCTCGGCGGGTTGGTCGCCGTTACAGGCGGTGGCGAACAGAAACAGGATGCACGTGAGCTGCGACTTCATGATCGATACCTCTCTGGTGGATGCAGAGGGGTTCAGCAGCCGACGTGCCAGCGCGCGCGCTCATTGCACTCGCGAGGTTGTGGGCGGATGTGGGTCCGCGGACACGGAGCTTTTACCCGTGCGACACGTCATCGACGACCTTCGTGCGAGCCCCGGTGCTCGTACGCACCACTAGAGAACGAGTCTCGCCGGTCCACTCACGAACTAGATGCCGGCGTGCGCCTTGATGTGCACGACCGCATCGAGCCGGCCGGTCGGGATCGACTGGCCCTGCGAGATCGTGATCGTGGAGCCGACGATCACGTTGAATGGCGTCTTGAACGTGCTCATCACGTCGATCAGCGCCTGCTTGCCATCGGAGGTAAACGCGATCTGCTGCGGACCATCGGTCACCATCCCGGCCGCGACCGGCTCGATCGTCCCGATCAGCTTGGCATCGGGAGACTTCGGATCCATCACCGACATCGGCGCGACGTAGACATCCATCGCCGGTGTGTCGGTGTTGAGCGTGTTCTGGCTGACCTCCCAGGTCACGCTGTCGATCGTCACCTTGATCACCGGCTCGTCGTTGATCGACTGCAGCTCGGGCTTCTCGGTGAGCAGATCGACGGACTGGTACAGGCTGACGTCGAGCGACAGATCGCAGGTCTGCGTCCCCGCATTGCACGCACCCGAGCAGTTCATCGGGCACGCGGCCTGCGCCGCCGAGTTGCACACCTGCGGGGCGCTGCTGCAGTCCGTGGACAGCAGGGTCTGCGCCTCCATGTCGGTGACATCCCAGCTCGCTGCATCGACCGAGAAGTTCTTGTCGGGCAGCGTGAGATCGAAGTTGGTGACGTCGGAGCTGATCAACCCGCAACTCGCGAGGCACGCGAGCGCCAGCAGCCCCCCAATAGCAATACGTAGTCTAGTCATGAGTCCTCTTGTTACGGACGAGGCTCCGCCATTCTAGCATCTCGATCCCGCACGCATGCATCCACGCTCCGGCAGCGTGACCGGGGCTACACGTAACTACAGGGCGTTCACGAGCTGCTCGGCGATCGTCCACGGATCCGACGTCCGCTCGACAACGGCCTTGGCGAGCTCTCCGAGCCCTCCGCGCGCGTCGGCGGCGTGTGCGGCACGATCGGCCAGCAAAGCTCGCACCAGCTCCGAGAGGTGAGCCGTCGCACGTTCGATGGCGCGCGCGGTGGCCTCGGGGCCCGTCCACGCGCGCTCCCGGTGACGCTCGATCGCGGCACCGAGCTCGGCGATCCCCGAACCCTCCGCGAGACCACGTGTGGCGATCGTGCGCACGATCTCGACGTCGGCGCGCTCGCCGGTGCCGCGCAGCTCGAGCATGTTGAGCAGATCGCGCTCGGTGCGATCGGCGCCCTCGCGATCGGCCTTGTTGACGACCAGCACCTGCGCGATCTCGAGAAGCCCGGCCTTGATCGCCTGGATGTCGTCGCCGAGCCCGGGCACCGTGACGACGACCGTCGTGTGCGCGGCCTTCATCACCTCGACCTCGTCCTGGCCGACGCCGACCGTCTCGATCAGCACGCGGGAAAACCCCATCGCGTCGAGCACGTGTGCGACGTCGAACGTCGAGCGCGACAACCCGCCGAGGTGACCGCGCGTCGCCAAACTACGGATGAACACGCCATCGTCGAGTGCGTGGCGCTGCATGCGAATGCGGTCGCCGAGGATCGCACCACCGGTGAACGGCGACGTCGGATCCACGCACACCACACCGACGCGTTCGCCGGCTGCCCGGTAGTGCGCGATCAGTGCGTCGACCACCGTCGACTTGCCGGCGCCGGGGTTCCCCGTGATGCCGACGATGTAGGCCTTGCCGGTGTGGGGGAACAGGGTCTTCAGCGTGGTCAGCGCCTCGGGTCGGCGATCGTCGAGATCGCGCATCAGGCGTGCGGCGGCGCGGAGGTCTCCGTGGAGGATCGCGGACGTGGGATCGGACATGGCTCGGTTACTTCTTGGTCGGCGGCTTCTTGAACCGCTGCTCGGGGCCGGGGGGCGTGTAGATCTGCACCGCGCGCACGGCGGTGGTCGCCGTGAACGCGTGCTCGGTGTCGGGAGGGATCTGGATCGTCGAGGTCGGCGTCACTTGCTGGGCGACGCCGGCGACCGTCAGGGTCCCCGAGCCCGCGAGGACGTACAGCAGCTCCGTCTCGTTCTCGTGGACGTGCGGGGGCACCACGGCACCCGCGGGCAGCGACAACACCGACGCCGACATCGACGCGCGACCCTTGATTGTCGAGGGCTCGAGGTAGATCCGGACCTTGCCGCCGGCATAGGTCTTCGCCGCCTTGGCGGGCAGGACCTTCAACGCGACGCCCTTCGGGGGGAACGCGAGCTCCCTCGTCGGCAGGGCACCCGCGCGAGCCGAGCCTTCGCGACCACCCGGGACCATCGCGATCATCGCGTGGATGTCGGAGCTGGCGCTCACGTCGCGCGTCCCGCTGGGCGGCACGTACAGCATGTCGCCGGCGGCCACCGCGTGCTGACCGGTGAGTGTCTTCACCGTGGCGGGTCCGAGGAAGTACCACAGCTCCGGTCGCGCGACGGTGCGCATCCCGGTCGACCCACCGGCACGCAGCGCGACCTCGACGATCGATGCCGCGTCGTTGCCCGAGTTGTTCTCGTCGAGCAGCACGGCGATCGCGAGCTTCGGATCGCGCCCCTGCCCGACCCACGGAACCAGCGTCCGGTCGATCACGTTCTGACCGTCGGGTGCGCGGAACTGGAACGGCAGTTGGATCGCCTGGCCGTACAGCGGTGGCGCCCACGGGTAGCGCTCGAGCAGCTTCGTGAGGCATCCGGATAGCTTC
The DNA here is from genome assembly GCA_963772655.1 of uncultured delta proteobacterium. GTDB lineage: Bacteria > Myxococcota_A > Polyangia > Haliangiales > Haliangiaceae > JABFXX01. The sequence goes on along the minus strand of CAVYYE010000002.1, from coordinate 602,061 downwards.
GCGTTGCCGGTGGTGTCGCGGGCGAGCGCGACCTTGGCGCCGGCTCCACCCGGCGCGATGTCGATCGTCGCCGTGATGTCGCCTTCGATGTCGAACCGCTCGACCGCCGCCGCGGCCCAGCATCCCTGCGCCGCCTCGTCGAGCTCGTTCATCGCCTTCTGGATCGCGGCGAGCTTCTCCTGTTGCGAGGGCTCCGGCGCGTCGATCGGTGCAGACGGCGCGGGATCCGCGGGAGCCGCGGCCGAGCCTTGCGGCGCACTCGGCGCCGGCGACGGACTCGGACAGCCAGCCAGCCCGACGAGCGCCGAGGCGATCGTCACCGCGATGGCGCGGAGCTCGATCACGCCACCTTCGGGCGCAGGTACGACTCGACCCAGTCGACGATCTCGTGCGTGCTCGCGCCCGGCGTGAAGATCTTGGAGACCCCGAGCTTCTCGAGCTTCGGCAGGTCGTCCTTGGGAACGATGCCACCGCCGAACACCGGAACGTCGCCGACGCCGCGCGCCTTGAGCGCGTCGATCACCGCGGGGAACAGCGTCATGTGGGCACCCGACATGATCGACAGGCCGACGGCATCGACGGCCTCCTGCACGGCGGCGGCGGCGATCATCTCCGGGGTCTGGTGCAGTCCGGTGTAGACGACCTCGTACCCGGCGTCCGCGAGTGCGCGCGCCACCACCTTGGCACCGCGATCGTGCCCGTCGAGACCGGGTTTGGCGACGAGGATACGGAGCTTGCGATCAGACATGGACGACCTCTTCAGTCACGTAGCAGGTTACGCGCGATCACGATGCGCTGGATCTCGCTGGTGCCTTCGTAGATCCGGGTGACCCGGACATCGCGCAGCGCGCGCTCGACGGGGAAGTCCTTGACGTAGCCGTACCCGCCGTGAACCTGCAACGCGATGTCGCAGATCTTCCACGCGTGCTCGGTCGAGAACAGCTTGGCCATGGCGGCCTGCTGCGAGAACGACTGCCCCGTTTCCTTGAGCCATGCCGCCCGCAGCGTCATCAACGTCGCGGCATCGAGCCAGGTGGCGGCGTCCGCGAGCATGGCGCCGATCGCCTGGTGCTTGATGATCGGCTGGCCGAATGTCTCGCGTTCGCCGGCGTAGCGAACGGCGGCCTCGAGTGCGCCGCGCGCGATGCCGATCGCCTGTGACGCGATGCCGATGCGTCCGCCGTCGAGTGCCTTCATCGCGAGCGCGAAGCCACCGCCCGGCGCGCCGAGCACGGCATCGTCGCCGACCTCGACCCCGTCGAACACCAGCTGCGCGGTGCTCGAGGCCCGCAACCCGAGCTTGTCCTCGAGCCGTGCGACCGACAGCCCCTTGGCGTTGCCCGGCACGATGAACGCGGTGATGCCGCCGCGCGGGGAATCGGGATCGGTGCGGGCCCACACGATCATCACCCCGGCGTGATCGCCCGTGGTGATCCACTGCTTGGTGCCGTCGATCCGCCAACCGCCCTCGATCTTGGTCGCGGTGGTGCGCATCGCGCTGGCATCGGATCCGGCCTGGGGCTCCGACAGCGCGAACGCCCCCGACACCAGCTCGCCGCCGGCCAGTCGCGGGTTCCACGTCTGCTGCTGCGCGGGCGTCCCGTTCCTCCAGATCAGCTCGCCCACCATGTTGGTGACCGAGACCGAGACGGCGACCGACGCGTCCCCCCGTGCCAGCTCCTGGAGGGCCAGCGAGTAGGCGACGACGCCGGCGTCCGCGCCGCCGAGCGCTTCGGGAATCGCGATCGCGAGCAAGCCGAGCGCCGCGAGCTCCTGCATCTCTGCGACGGGAAACTCGCACGACTCGTCGCGTGCGGCTGCCCGTGGCAAGAGCAAGCGCTCGGCAACGTCACGTGCGGTGCGCTGGACGAGCAGCTGCTCCTCGGTGAGTGCCAGGTCCATGTCTCCGCGGGTTTAACACGGGTTGGTGGCAACCCTGACACAGCAGTCACGGATCGCTGGCAAGCCCTGTTCTCGAGGTGCCTAACCGCGCGATGTGGCGTGGCCGGCAGGGTGGCCCGCTACCTGAACCATCGACCCGCCATGAAGTCCGTCCTGCTCGTCCTGCTCGCTACCGCGGCCTGCGCCGACATCGCCTCGGAGTCCCTCGTGCCGTGCGACGGCTCTCCCGAGGTCTTCCAGATCGACGGGTTCACGATCTCCCCGAACGCCTCGGGAGCCCGCCAGTTCGCACTCGACCTCGACGGCGACCACACGCGCGACAACCAGCTCGGTCAGGTCACGGGAACCCTGCTCGGCTTGTTCGCGAACCTCGATTTCGAGAGCGTGGCCGACGACCACCTGACCACCGATACCGACTGGCGCCTCTCGGTGTGGCAGTGCCCGTCCGACACCCGGCTGTTCGCCCTCTCCAATGGGGTGCGCTCGGGCATCGCCGATTTCCGGGGCACGGTCGAGGGCGGTCGGATCGCGGGGCACGGCACCGGCGCCGAGGTCCCGCTGGGAGCGCTGATGGTCGGGGCCGAACCGGGTTGGGTGGTCGGGGACGTCGACGCGATCGAGCTTGCCGATCCGATCGGCGCAGACGAGCTGACCGCGACGATCGCGGTGGCGTACCCGGGCGAGCAGGCGCAGGCGGTCATCGTTCACGCGATGACCCCGTTCCTCGCGGACAACGCGACCGGCTCGGTGCGGGACGAGCTCGACGGCAATGGCGATGGCAGGCTCACCGAGCAAGAAATCGCCACCGCACCCGTCGTGCTCTCGCTGCTCGCTCCGGATATCGACGTCGGTGACCATCGATCGCTGTCGCACGGGTTCGCGGTGCACGCGACGCGCATTCGCTGATTCGGTCCGCGATCGGTTGCCGCTCGCGGGCTCTTGGCGTCCGATCGCGGCATGTCGACGGCCGCCAACCTGCCGCCCCGCTCGAAGCGCCTGTCCGTCCACCTCGAGGATTTCGGGATCCCGATCCCGCCGCGGATCGTGCAGTTTCTCGACGGTCCCGAGGTCGCGGCGTTCGACGGCGCCCGCGCGTGGGGCATGCCGGGCTGGTCGGGCGACACCAAGATGAAGCTGCGCTGGGCCTCGTCGCGGCTCTACGACATCCACGAGTACGCCACCGACGGACACTTCGACGATGGCGAATCGCACACGTACCTCCCGATTGCGTCGGTCGGCTCGGAGATGCGGATGTTCGCCGTCGACGTGTCCCGCGAAGGTCTGCCCGTGTCCCTGTTCGACTACGAGGAAGGGTTCTCGGTGTGGGCCGACGACTTCGACCAGTTCCTCGGCAAGCTGCTCAAGCGTGGAGAGAAGACACCGTCGGAGCGCCTCGAGAAGGCGTACACCAAGGCCTCCGAGCTCAACGACGCCAAGGACTACGCGGGCGTGCTCGAAGTGCTGCTGCCCATGGCCGAGCGCTTCCCCAAGTCGCTCCCTCACTCCGATGACTCGCGCGACACGCTGGGCGCGGTCTACAACCTGATCGGCATCGCGCACGAGAACACCAAGGACATCGCTCGCGCCACCGAAGCCTACGAACTGTCGCTCGCACTCGGCACCGACTCCGCCGCACTCAACCTGTGCGACCTGCTCCTCGACGAGCACCAGGACTACGCGAAGCTGGTCGAGTTCGGCGAGGCACAGCGCAAGAACATCTACGCGTTCGGAAACAAGTACGCCTGGTTTCACATCCGCAACTACCTCGGGCGCGGCTACCTGCTCACCGGCCGCCCGCGCGACGCGATCCGCGCCTACCACCAGATCTGGACGCTCGCCCTCGAGGAGCCGCAGAAGGTCGCGAAGGCGATCGACGATCTGCGCGCGCTGCGCGAGCGCCCCGACGCCGACATCGCCACCATCGACGCCATCCTCGGCTGGCTGGCCGCGCCGATGCCCGCGCTATCCACCGAGCGGCTCGCCGCGCTGCGCGCGTGGTGGCCGACCGTGCCCGAGCCCGCGCGCGACGCGATCGCACAGGCGTGCGATCTCGGCGAGCGTACGGCCGCGCCGTCCGACGACGACTTCGCGCGGATCGCCCGGCTCGATGACCTCGAGGTCGACGGCGGGCTCGCCGACCTCGGCTGGGTGACGATGCTCGGTCGGCTCGAGGATCTCGACGTCGAGGACAACCAGATCACCGACATCACACCGCTCGCCGAGCTTCCGCGGCTGCGCCGGCTCGACATCTCGGAGAACCAGATCACGAGTCTGACCCCGCTCGCGAAGCTGACCCGACTCGAGCGGTTGAGCGCCGGGGAGAACCCGCTGTCGGGGTTACAGGGCCTCGAGCAGCTGCACGAGCTGTCGTACCTCCACGTCAGCGAGGCCCAGCTCACCAGCCTCGAACCGCTTCGCGGGTTGCGCGGGCTCGAGGACGTGACGATCTACGACAACCAGATCGCCGACCTCTCGCCGCTGTCCCAGTCCCCGCGCATCAAGGAGATCTCGTCGTTCTCGAACCCGATCTCGAGCGGGCTCGCGTCGCTCGGCGCGCTGCCGTGGCTCGAGTCGGTCGACGCGGGCGACGAGTCGAAGGCCGCCGATGTCCGCGCCCTTCGTGCCGCCAATCCGATCGTCGAGGTCGATTCGTTCTACAGCGACGACGACGATGACGACGACGGCGCCCCCGACACCACGCCATCACCGGCCGAGACCGAGGCGCTGCGCGCGTGGTGGCGCGCGCTCCCCGAGGTCTGGCGCAAGGCGCTGGCGAGCGAGCTCGACCGCGGCCAGCGCGACAAGGAGATGCCATCCGACGAGGCACTCCTCGAGCTCGTCCGCGAGGATCACATCAGCATCGACGACACCGCGCTGCCCGATCTCGAGCCGATGCGCCGGTTCGATCGCGCCGACTTTCTGAACTTCGGCAACACCGGCATCGTCGATCTGTCGCCCCTGTCTCGGTTGCCCCGCATGCGCGAGCTGATCGCACGCGACAACCCGATCGACCTCGCGACGCTGGCCCCCGCCGCGCAACTCGAGGAGCTCTACGTCGAACGCTGCGGACTGCGATCGCTGGCCGCCCTCGCCCGTTGCCGGGCGCTGCGCGAGCTCCATGCCGAGGACAACCTGATCGACGACCTCGGTCCCCTGGCGAACCTCACCGAGCTTCGAACGCTCGACCTCGAGGGCAACCGGGTCGCCGACCTCTCGCCGCTCCACGACCTGACGTGCCTCCACGAGCTCTCGCTCGGGCTCAACCGGGTGACCGACGTCGCTCCGCTCGCGCGCTGCACGGGACTTCGCAAGCTCGAGCTGTGGTCCAACGGGCAGCTGATCGGTGCGCTGGCGCTGGCCGACCTCCCCGAGCTGACCTCCATGATCACGCACGGTTGTCTGTCCGCGGGCGACCTCGCCGAGCTCCGCCGGCGACGCCCCGACGTCGCGTTCGACTGATCGCGATCCCGGGCGCGACCCCGGCGACCGCGCATCGTCCGGATGGGAGCAATGATGCAGCTCCCCACTCGCCTACGCAGCCCCAAGATCAAACTCGGCTATGCGGAGCGGATCGTCCACACGTTCGGATCGCGCCGAAAGAAGGGCCTGTTCGGGAACCGCTACGGGGAGCTCCACATCACCAACCAGCGGGTCGCGTTCGTGCGCGCTCTGACCCACGCCCACGCGACCTCGAGGCAGATCAGCCCGTACGGCGTCAAGCCGATGCTCGCGTTCGACAACAGCTCGATCACCGCGATCGAGCTCGGCACCCCCACGCGCCGCGGCGTGATCGTCCAGATCGAGATCCACGACGGCCGGCGCATCGAACGATTCGTGATCGACGAGCGCGACGCCGACACCGTGGTGGAGTGGTTCCGCGCGCGAGCCGTCGCGGCCTAGCTTCGTCGTTCGACTTCGCTTTCCGCGGGAACGCGCTCGCAAGCTCGCGCTAGGGGCGGTAGCGCACGGCGAGCTTCGCGATCATCCCGCGCGGATCGGGGAGTCGCCACGACATCGCCGTCTTGACGGCACACTCGGCCCAGTCGTCCTCGATCTCGCTCTTGGGCGAGCTGAACCCGACCGACTGCGCCTTGCCCTGCGGCCCGACGTACAGCGTGATCGTGACGTCGCGCGGGCGATGCACGCCCTTCACCTTCGCGCATTCGTCGAGCTTCGCGAGCTGCCCACCGACGGCGCGCAACCCGCGATCCTCGTCCCAGATCTTCGCGCGACCCTTGGCCGCGAACTCGAGCGGGACCACGAAGTCGGCGGAGCCGTTACCGCGTGGCTTGTGGAACGTCGCGCTGCGCGCGATCTCGAGCAGACACTTCTCGACCGGCCACGCACCCAGGTCGCTCTCGACGAGCTTGACCGCCGTGACCTCGCCGGCCTTGTTGATGTCCCAGTGCAGGCTCACCTTGCCGCCGAGCCAGCGGCGCCGACCGACGCGCGACATGTAGCAGCTCGACAGCTCCTCCTTGTGCGGCGCGATCCCGGCCTCGACGTCGGCGACCTCCATGTGGCCGTGCGACGACACGAACTCGACGCCCGGCTCGTCGTCGGATTCGGAGGCGGCGTCGTCGTCCGGGAGATCGAACAACGGTTGCTGCGGGGGATCGGCCGGCTTGGCCGGTGGCGGTGGTGCGCTACCTCCACACGCAGCGATCGCGATCGACGCGACCGTCAGTGCCGTCCCTCGCACCCGAACCATCAGGTCGCCTCGAACGAGTACTGGTACGTCGTCGGGTACGACTTCGGGACCTGCGGGAAGTCGATCTCCTGCACCCGCTCGATCACGCAGTCGTTGACCATCTTGTTATCGAGCGTCGCCTTGAGGATCTTGACCTTCTCGGCTTTGCCCGACGGCGAGACCGTGACCTCGATCGTGACCTTGCCCTTCGCGGTGTGCGGCAGCTCCTTGGCCTCGACGGCCATCGTCAGACAGCGCGACACCGCGGGGCTGCGGCGAGCCAGCATGCGCTGGATCTGATCGACGGTCTCGGGGGGAATCATCGGCCCGTTCGTGTTGTCGAACCCGAGGTCGGCCTTCTCCATCCCACCACCACCCATCATGTCGGGATCCTCGGGGGTCGTGTCCGCCTTCTTGCCGCCTCCGCACGCCATCGCGCCGAGACATGTCACCACCAGCAGCTGCTTCACCATGGTCTTGTCCTAACTGTCACGAGCCCTTCGCCAGGTAGCCGGCGATCACGAGCCGTTGGATCTCGCTCGTTCCTTCGTAGATCTCGGTGATCTTGGCATCCCGGAAGTGTCGTTCCACCGGAAACTCGGTGACGTACCCGTTGCCACCGAAGATCTGGATCGCCTCGCGCGCCGCGCGATTCGCGACGTCCGAGGCGTAGAGCTTCGCCATCGCCGCCTGCTTGCCGTAGGGCTGCTTGCGATCCTTGAGCCACGCGGCGCGCAGCGTGAGGAGCCGCGCGGCATCGATCTCCGTGGCCATGTCGGCGAGCTTGAACGCGATCGCCTGGTGTTGCGCGATCGGCTTGCCGAACGTCCGGCGTTGCTGCGCGTAGCCGAGCGCATCCTCGAGCGCCGCGCGCGCGATGCCGAGCGCCTGCGCCGCGATCCCGATGCGACCACCGTCGAGCGTCGACATCGCGACCTTGAAGCCGCCGCCGACCTCGCCGAGCAGCGCGGTCGCCGGCAACCGGACATCGTCGAGGAAGATCTGCGACGACTTGCTGCCACGGATCCCGAGCTTCTCGTCGGGCGTGCCGGTACGAACGCCGGCGGCCTTCATCGGCAGGATGAACGCCGTGATGCCCTTGTGACCGAGGCTCTTGTCGTTCATCGCGAACAGCACGCAGACGTCGGCGACCGGACCGTTGGTGATCCAGTTCTTGGTGCCCTGCAGCACCCAGCCATCGCCATCGCGGGTCGCGGTGGTCTTCTGCGCCGCCGCGTCGGAGCCGGCCTCGGGCTCGGACAGCGCGAAGCACCCGAGCAGCTTGCCGCTCGCGAGCGGCCTCAGCCACTCCTGCTTCTGGGCCTCGGTACCGAACCTGTGGATCGGGTCGCACACGAGCGAGTTGTTGACGCTCATGATGACGCCGGTCGACGCGCACGCCCGCGACACTTCCTCCATCGCGAGCACGTACGACACGTGGTCGAACCCGGAGCCGCCGAGCTCCTCGGGAATCGCGATACCGAGCAGCCCGAGCTCCGCCATCCGCTTCACGAGCTCGGCGGGGTGCCGGTGCTCGCGATCGATCTCGGCGGCCTTGGGCAGCACCTCGGTCTGCGCGAACTCGCGCGCGGTGGTCTGGACGGCCTGCTGTTCCTCGGTGAGCGAAAACTGCATCTAGTGTCCTTTGAACTCGGCCTTGCGCTTGCCGAGGAACGCCTGCATGCCCTCGCGCTGATCCGCGGTGGCGAACGTCATGCCGAACGCGCGTTGCTCGAGCGCGATCGCGTGCTCGAGCGTGGTCGACTGGCCCTGGTGGATCAGCCGCTTGACCTCGGCGACCGCGACGGGTCCGTTGGCCACGATCCGTCCCGCGAGCGCGCGCACCTTGCCCAAGAGCTCGGCCTGCGGCCACATCGCGTCGACCAGGCCGATCCGCAGCGCCTCGGCGGCGGTGATCGCGTCGCCGGTCATGCACAGCTCCTTGGCCTTGGCGACGCCGACCCGGCGCGCGAGCCGCTGCGTCCCACCGAACCCGGGAATCACGCCGAGCTTGACCTCGGGCTGTCCGAGCTTCGCGGTGTCGGAGGCGTGAATGAAGTCGCACGCCATCGCGAGCTCGCAACCGCCGCCGAGCGCCACGCCGTTGACCGCCGCGATCCACGGCTTCTCGCTGGTCTCGATCGCGGTACCGAGCGCGCCGCCCATCTCGGCGAAGGCCTGCGCCTGGATCGGATTGAGATCGACCATCTCCGCGATGTCGGCGCCGGCCACGAAGGCCTTGTCGCCCGCACCGGTCAGGATCACGACGCGAACGTCGGTCGACACCTCGAGCTCACCAGCGACGCTGGTCAGCTCGGCGATCACGGTGCTCGACAGCGCGTTGCGTACCGGCTGGCGATCGATCGTGACGACGGCGATCGGACCGTCGACGGAGATCTTCAGCGTCTCGTAGCTCTCGTAGCTCATCGCTTCTCCCCGACTACTTGCGCTGGCCCGACGAGTCGTACTCGTAGAACCCGCGGTGGACCTTGCGACCGAGCCAACCGGCCGCCACGTACTGGCGGAGCAGCGGACACGGACGGTACTTGTCGTCACCGAGCTCGCGGTGGAGCACCTCGGCGATCGCGAGGCAGGTATCGAGCCCGATCAGGTCGGCGAGCTCGAGCGGTCCCATCGGGTGATTGAGCCCGAGCTTGACACCGGTGTCGATGTCGACCGCGGTCCCGAGCCCCTCGTAGAGGCCGTAGCAAGCCTCGTTGAGCAGCGGGATCAGCATGCGATTGACGATGAAGCCCGGGATGTCGCGCGCACCGATCGTGGTCTTGCCGAACCGCTTCGCGAGCCCCGTCACCGTCTCGCACGTCGCGTCGGACGTCGGCAGGCCGCGCACGATCTCGACCAGCTTCATCAGCGGGACGGGATTCATGAAGTGCATCCCGATCACGCGATCCGGACGCCCCGAGGCCGCGGCGATCTTGGTGATCGAGATCGACGACGTGTTCGACGCCAGGATCGCGTTGTCGCGACACACCTCGCCGAGGCTCTTGAAGATTCCGAGCTTGAGCTCTTCTTTCTCCGGCGCCGCCTCGATCACGACATCGCACTCGCCCAGGTCGCCGTGGCCGTTGCCCGGCCTCAGATGCGACAGCATCGAGTCGCGGACCGTGCTCTCGATCTTGCCCTTCTCGACCAGGCGATCGAGCTGCTTCTTGATCTTGCCGATGCCGGCCTGTGCGAAGTCGGGCGCGGCATCGACGACGATCACGTCGATCCCCGCGCGTGCGGCGACCTGCGCGATGCCCTGCCCCATCTGCCCGGCACCGACGACGCCGAGCTTGGAAACGTCGGCGGCCGCGACCGGGCTATTCGCTTCGCTCACGGACGTTCCACCAACAGGGCGATGCCCTCGCCGCCGCCGATACACAGCGACGCGCAGCCGGTCTTGACGTTCTTGGCCGCCATCGCGTGGAGCAACGTGACCAGGATACGCGTGCCCGACGCGCCGATCGGGTGGCCGAGCGCGACCGCGCCGCCCCACACGTTGACCTTCGCCGGATCGAGGCCGAGCGCCTGGTTGTTGACGACCGAGACCACGCTGAACGCCTCGTTGATCTCCCACAGGTCGACCTTCTTGGCGTCCCAGCCCGCGCGCGAGAGGGCGTTCTGGATCGCGACGGTCGGCGCCGTGGTGAACCACTCGGGCGCCTGTGCGTGGTAGCCGTTCGCCACCAGCTTCGCGATCACCTTGGCGCCCCGCTTCTTGGCCTCGTCGGCGCTCATCAGCACCACGGCCGCAGCGCCGTCGTTGATCGACGACGCGTTGCCCGCGGTGACCGTGCCGTCCTTCTGGAACGCGGTGCGTAGCGACGGCAGCTTCTCGATGTTGCCGCGGCCGGGCTCCTCGTCGGTATCGACGGTGACCTCGCCCTTCTTGCTGGCGATCTTGACCGGCACGATCTCGGTCTTGAAGTAGCCCTGCTTCTGGGCGTCGAGTGCGCGGCGGTAGCTCTCGGCCGCATGCTCGTCCTGCTTCGCGCGCGGGATGTCCTTCTCCTTGGCGCACAGCTCGGCGCAGTTGCCCATGTGCTGGTTGGAGTACGGATCCCACAGACCGTCGTGGACCATCGTGTCGACGGTGTCGAGCGGGCCCATCTTGACGCCGTTGCGCAGGCCGCGAATCACGTGCGGTGCGTTCGACATCGACTCCATGCCGCCGGCGACGGCGATCTCGCACTCGCCCGCGGCGATCGCGCGCGCGGCACCGAGCACGCTCTCGAGCCCCGAGCCGCACACCTTGTGGACCGTCACGCACGGCACGCTCTGCGGCAACCCGGCGAACAGCGCGGCCTGGCGCGCCGGTGCCTGACCGACGCCTCCCTGGAGCACCATCCCCATGTGGACGAGCCCGACGTCCTTCGGATCGACCTTGGCGCGTTCGAGCGCTGCGGAGATGGCGGTCGCGCCCAGCTTGGTGGCGGGAACCGAGGACAGGGAGCCGAGAAAGCTGCCGATAGCGGTGCGTGCAGCACCGACGATCACGACGTCACGCATGGCGGTGGGATACCCCTTAGTTACGGAGGGCGTCAAGGCGCGTCGCGGCGCGGTGAACCCGGGTCATCGAGCCAGTCAGCGGAAGCGACGGGCACGCTCGACGATCGCGGGCAACAGGCGGAGAACCTCGTCGATCTCCTCGGCGGTCGTGGTCCGTCCCAGCGAAAATCGCACGGCCTCGCGGGCTCGCTCGGGATCCTGCCCCAGCGCGCGAAGGACCGGCGACGGCTCGACCGTACCCGAGGTACAGGCGGCCCCCGTCGACACGGCCACGCCGGCCAGATCGAGCGCGATGACGATCGCCTCTCCGCGCGCGCGTGCGAACCCGGCGTTGATCGTTCCACCGATGCGCCGCGCGCCGCCGTGGATCCGCACGCCGTCGATCGCTCCGAGCCCGACCTCGAGCCGCTCTCCGAGGGCCACGACCTCGCTCCACGCGCGCAGCGACGGGTCCGCCAGCGCGGCCGCCGCGGCGCCGAATCCGGCGATGCCCGGCGTGTTCTCGGTGCCTCCGCGCCGTCCGCGCTCCTGGTGCCCGCCGATCACGACGGCCGCCCGAGGGTCGGTCTCGGGAGACGGCTCGACACCGAGCGCCACCGCGCCCGTGCCCTGCGGTCCTCCGATCTTGTGTCCGGAGATCGCGATCGCGTCGGCGTCGATCGTCGACAGGTCCAGCTTGCCCGCTGCCTGCACGGCGTCGACGAGGATCAGCGCGCCACTCGCGCGCGCGGCGGCGAGGATCGCCGGGTCGAGCAGCGTGCCGAGCTCGTGGTTGACCTGCGCGACCGCGAGCAAACCGACACCCTCCAGGCCGGCCGGTACCAGCGCACCGTCGGGCGTGACCTCGAGCGTACGGATGTCCCACCCGACGCCCCCGTGCGCCCCGAGCGCGTGCACGGCCTCGCGGAGCGACGGGTGAACGAGCGGGGACGTCGCCACCACGCGCGGCAATCCGCGCTCGACGCACGCGGCCGCCAAGGCCCGGACGCCGAGGGTATTGGCCTCGCTGCCGCTGCTCGTGAACACGACCTGTTCGCGCGGCCTCCCGAGGAGCGCCGCCACGCGATCGCGAGCGGTCTCCACGCGATCGCGCGCCTGACGGCCTTCTGCGTGGATGGATGACGGGTTTCCGGTATGGGCGAGGGCCTCGCACGCCGCCTCGCGCGCGGCGGCGAGCACCGGCGAGGTGGCATTGAAGTCCAGGTAGATCCGCGGGTTCGTTGACATGACGGGCCTTGCATCCCCATGATCACCGACGGGCCGAGAGTTGTCTCGCCCTCGAACATGGCCGACGACGCCGGGGCGCTACTCGTTCGTTCGGGGCTGGTTCCTGCCAGTGCCCTCGACGAAGCTCGCGCGAAGGTCGCCGCCTCGGGCGGCACCCTCGGCGAACAGCTCGTCGCCACCGGCACGATCGGCGACGACGAGCTGACGGAGTTCTACTGCCGGCGCCTCCTGGTCCCGCAGGTCAACCCGAACACGCTCGCCCGGCTGCCGGTCCGCGTGGTGTCGACGATCCCGAGCGACATGGCGATCGAGCTGCGCGCCATCCCGATCTCGCTCGACGCCGACAACAACCTGACCGTGGCGATGAGCGATCCGTCCGACAGCCACGCCGTCGACGAGATCGCGTTCTTCACCGGCACGTACGTGGTGCGCGCCGTCGCGACCCAGATGCAGATCGCGTGGTGCCTCGCGCACTACTACGGTCACGTCACCCCGCTCGGACAGCGGTTGTTGCAGCCCAGCGGCGAACCCGCGACCCCCGAACCCGCGCCCACGCCCGCATCGTCGGCGCCCAAGATCCCGCGCACCAAGGGCCACACCGCGAAGGTCGACGCCGCGCGCCACCGCCGGATCCAGCCGATCACCGGACCGGTCCAGATCGTGCGACCCGACAGCTCGGTGCTCGACGATCCCAGCGTGCCCCCACAGGTCGCGAAACCCGCGAACCCGGCCGAGTCCGCGGCGCCCGCGGAGCCCGCGAACGCCGCCGAGCCCGCGAACGCCGCCGAGTCGACCGAGTCGGCCGGGTCGGATGACGCCGAGGGCGCCGTGGCGACCCACCAACCTCGCGCGCGCAGCATCTCCGGCGAGATCCGGGTCCCGATCCGTCGGGCGGCCTCGATCCGTCCGCAGATGCCCGATCCGCTCGAGGACGCCGACGACGAGGACGACGACAACAGTCCCGTGATCACGATCGAGGCGGGCGAGCCTTCCGGGGCGACGCCGCAACGGAGGCGTCAGGTCGAGCCCGATCCGCCGGAGCTCGCCGCACGTGCGGGCGAGGTCGAGGCCGCGACCGGTCCGATCACGCGGATCGATATCCACGAGCCCCGCATCATCATCAACGACGAGCCGCCCGACCCCGAGGTCTCCGGCGAGTTCCAGATCATGCGGCACGTCGAGCCCTCTGCTCCGACGGCATCGATCGAGGTCGACGACACCTCGGTCGGGGTCGTGATCCGCGAGCACCTCCCTCACGAGGCCGAGTCCGAGCCGGTGTTGCTCGAGCGGCGCACGGAACACCGCGACGACGAACCGACCGGCCGACACGTCGCCGCGCGATCCGACACCGACGACGAGGACGTCGTGGTGCTCGACGCGCCGAAGCAGAAGCCGCGCCCCGACAAGCGAACGCAGATCGGTCTGGTCGCGCAGCCGGTCGGACCGCGTTCGGATCGGGCATCGCGCGACACGCAGCTCGATCTCGACGAGACCGACCGCCGGGCCATCGGCGACGAGACCGATCGAACGCAGATCGACACCACTGCGGCCCCCGCCTCCGGCGAGGCGAGCGACGAGACCCTCGCGGCACCGCCGCCGCCCGGTCGCCGCCGCGACGAGACCAGCCCCAACGTGGCCCCGCCCCCGCTCGACGCTCGCCCGACACCGCCCTCGGGACACCGCGCGATGTCCGAGGACGATGGCGGACGCGTCACGAACGTGATGTCCGCGGTCGAGCTCGACGAGGCCATCCCGCACCGCACGTCCCAGGTGATCCCGGCGCACCTCGACGGCAAGACACCCCGCGCCGACGCCCAGGACTCCGTCGACGACGGATGGGGACCGCCGGGCTCCACGATCCCGCCACCGCTGCTCGGTGCGATGCCCGGCACGGAGGACGACGACGGAACCGCGCGCATCCCGGTGTCGAGCGTCGACTCCGCGCCCTTGATGGTGGCACCCCCCTCTCCACCCGAGCCCGCGCGCGGTTCGCCCGCCGTGCCGGACGCGCCCGGGCTGGTGCGCGCGCTCGAGGATGCGACCTCGCGATCGGTGCAGCTGATCCACGCCCTCGAACGCGCGTGGTCGCGCGACGACGTGATCTCGCTGATGACCGATCACCTCGCCCTCACCCACCGCCGCGCCGGGTTCTTCTCGATCAAGAACGGCGAGCTCGCGGTGTTCTCGATCATTCCTCGCACCGAGGACGACGCGCCGTTGCCCGACGCCACGATGCAGCTGTCCGATCCGTCGACGCTGCAGGATGTCGTCGGCACGCGACTGCCGTATCGCGGACCGATGCACGACGATGGCAGCCGGAAGTTCCTCGCCGACGTGCTCGGTTCCTGTCCTCCGGAGATCCTGCTGATCCCGGTGACGATCCGCGAGCGCGTCGTCGGCGTGCTGTTCGGCGAGCACCGACTCGAGCACACGTTCGACGATCAGCTCGCGCTCGCCGCACGCGCCGCCGGCATGGCGCTCGAGCGCATCCTCAAGACCCGTCGCTAGGACCGCGCTCGCAACCTCGCGCTACGAGCCCAGCACCGGGAACTCGCGGGATCGCCGCGACGCGACGTCCTTGAGCCGCGACCACACCGCCGGATAGGTCCCCGCGATCTGGAACACGTCGGCCGGCGCCCACAGCCACAGCTCGCACTCGCTCGTCGCGATCGCGTGGACCGGAGCGGCGTGACGTCCGAGCACCGCGCCCTCGCCGACGTGCTCGCCGGCGCCGACCTCGAACAGCGTCACCAGCCGCCCGTCGGGCCGCTCGACGCGCAACGCGATGGTGCCGCGTCCGATCATGACCAGTGGGTGATCGACCTCGCCGCGCCGGATCACCACGGTGTCCGCCGGCACGATCGCGCGCTGGCATCGCGACAGCACCTCGGCGCGCCGCTCCGCCGGGATGCCCGCGAACACCGGCCCGCCGAGGATCATCTGCTCTCCGGTCACGGCGCCCGGCCCCGACAGACGCTCGAACGCATCGAGCGAGCGGCCGAGCTCGAGCTCGCCGCTGAAGTCGTACGGCGTGTCGACCGCGTCGTCGCTCGAGAACGCGGGTGGCGTGATGACGTTGTCGAGCGTGCGCACCCCGAGCTCGGGAGTCTTGGCCTCCGAACGCGGGATGTGGACCTCGCTCGGATCCGTCTTGCGCAACCGCGCCGTCGGCTCGGCGACGTGGTGCGGTAGTGGCGGCGGCAGCGGCGTGTGCTCGGGTTGGAGTCGGCCGAGCATCTGCGAGGCCACCGCGTCGTCGGGTACGAGCCCGAGCAGGCTCTCGTAGATCGCGATCGCATTGTGGACCTTGCCGGCGTCGAGGAACCCCCGCGCCGCGGCGTGGTAATGCCGGACCGCACCCGTCGTGTCTCCCGCCGCGCGACACGCGATCGCGAGATCGAGGTCCCGCGCGGGCTGACCGAGCTGGCTCACGAAGGCGTCAGGGCAACCTGTGCCACGAACGTCATCGCCGGCGAGTTCGTCGGCAGCTGCCACTTCGCGGCGACGGCGCGGATGCAGGAATCGAACGTGTCCCCGAGCGACGGCGAGAACGTCGCGCTCTTGTACGCGCCGGTCTGCGTGAAGCTCGCCGACACCGTGAGCATGACCTTGCGAGACTGCAGGCCGCTCGACTTCTTGAGCGCCTGCTCGTAGCACTTCTGGATCGCCCCGCGCGACTTGCGCACCAGGTTGATGAACTCCTTGGACGCGGCGGCCGTGGCGGCATCGCTGATCGGTCGCACCGTGCCGGCCTGTCCGGGCTTGACGGTCAGGGCATTGCCCTCGATCGTCACCGTGATCTCCGCGCCGGTCTGCTGGGTCTGCAACCGGGTGTTCTCTTCCTGGAGCGACGAGATCAGCTTCTTCTGATCGGCCTGGATGGCGAGGCAGTTGTCGAGATCCGTCTTGGTCTTGGGATCGATCTTGGTGACGGTCTCACCCTTGCAACCCCCGAGACCGATGAGGCCTCCCAGAACGCCCGAAATCGCGAGAACAACAGTGGGTCGGATCATGAATCGCTGTCTTTCGCAGGAGAACGTCGTGGCTCCAGTGGATGAATGCCGGGACGTTCCACGTACTCGCGAACGATCTGTCCGTTACATACGTGGTCGGTCACGATTCGCACCACACGCCCTGAATCGACTCGATTATACAGCGCGGTCGTACCCCTAGGTCCAGGAGCGGTCGCAAACCCGGTACCCAACATGGGCGTGGATGGCGACGCGGTGCGGATCTCTCTCACCAGTACGTTCGGCCCCTGGGTGCACCGACCGAAGCAGCTCTGCCACACCAGCTCGGTGTGCTCGCGCGCCGCGTTGGCCTCGAGCACCGAGCGAAACACGTCGTAGAGCGCCGCCGATCCGCGGCGATCTCCGCACTCGGGGCCGCGGCAGATCACGATCCGATAGCGTCGTGCAGCCAACTTCGACGAGCTTAGCGCAGCTATTCGGGGAGGAGACCCCGGATCGTGTCCGCGAGCGTCGGCTGGGTGCGCGGATCGGCTGCGACCTGGCGCAGGAGCTCGTGCGCGGCGATCCCATCGCCGTAGAGCGCCTTCACGATCGCGGTCTGCCACCCGACGTCGGCACCGAGCTCGCTGTCCGCGTGATACAGCAGCAGGTGCGAGCCGAGGGCGAGCCGTTCTTCGCCACCTCCGATCGCCGACATCGCTCCGATCACCCACACCAGGTCCGCGGTCGCGGTCTCCGGTGCGTCGAGGTGGGTCCCGAGCGCCGCTAGCGCCTCGGTGGCGGCCTTGCGATCGACCGCGATCCCCGCCAGGCCCGCGATCGTGCGAGCGACCGCGCCGAGCGACTCGGGCTCCGTGCCGGCGAGGTAGTCGTAGTGCACGTCGAGCTGCTTGGCGAGCACCGGCAGGCTGCTCGGATCCTTGCGCTCGACCAAGAGGTCGACCACCGCA
The DNA here is from genome assembly GCA_963772655.1 of uncultured delta proteobacterium. Lineage (GTDB taxonomy): Bacteria > Myxococcota_A > Polyangia > Haliangiales > Haliangiaceae > JABFXX01. The sequence goes on along the minus strand of CAVYYE010000002.1, from coordinate 584,809 downwards.
TCCTTGAGCGGCTGCGGCGCGCGATCGTCGGACAGGATCTCGAGCAGCTGGTTCGTGACCTCCGGTCCGGGCAGCTTGGCCAGCGTCGCCACCGCCAGCTGCTTCACGCGATCGAACCGGGCGTCGCGGTCGCGCGCGATCGACACCAGGGCACGCACGGTCTCGACGGGCTCGCTCTTGCCACCCGGGGCCCAGCCATCGGCGTCGAACGTCGCGCCCAACACGTGCGACGTCGGGGTTCCGAAGTTGCCGTGCCCGAGCACCGCACCGGTGTCGGGATCGAGCGCCACCACGTCACCGCTCGCCGACACCGCCACGATCGCCTTGCCGGTGTCGGTCGAAGCGACCAGCTCGACGCGCGGATGGCTGTACGCCCAGCGCACACCACCGTCGAGGCCGAACCCGAACACGTAGCGGAAGTAGCAGACGACGTAGCCATCGCCGGACAGCCGCATCGGCCCCTGGTCGCCGGCCGGCTGGGTCGTCCATAGCGTGCGCTTGCGATCGGCCGCGGTGTAGCCGACCTGCACCGGATCGTAGACCTCGCGTCCGTACGTGGTCCCGGCGAGCTGGGGCGGCACCTTGGCTTCCCAGAACGTCGACCTCGCCCGCTCTCCCGAGGCGCTTCGAGCATCGAGCTCGAACATCCCCTGCTTGGATCCGTAGTACGCGGCGCGGCTGGTGACCCGCACCATCGTGATGTCCTGATCGATGCTGCGCAGTCGCGTCAGTTGCTTGCCGCTACGGCCGTCGACCAGCGACAGCCACTGGCGGAGGAACGGCGCGTAGACCACGCCACCCTGGGCGGCCGGTGCACCGAGCTGCCCCTCGGCCTCGTCCTTCCAGAGCTCGTTTCCCGACGCGCCGTCGTATCCGGCGAGGAACCAGGTCCGCGGTCCGCTCTGGTAGACGGCGTACGCGCGATCGCGATCCGCCGCGACACCGACGAACGTGCCGGGCATGTCGACCCGCCATCGCGGCTGGCCGCGCGCCTGATCGCGTGCGACCAGCTGCTTGCCCTCGAGCTCGACGATGAAGTCGCCACCAACCGCGATCCGAGATCCGACGTCGGCATCGGCGCGCCACATCACGTTGTTGCTCGCGAGGTCGTACGCCACGATCGTGGCGTGCGGGGAGCCGGCGAGGACCGCGAACACCCGTGGCTGGTGCGCGGAGTTGACCGGGGACGGCGTCGCCGGGAGCTGGCGCTGCGCGAGCGTCTGCTCGAGCGCGTAGGTGTTGTTCTCGTCGGACGACAGCCGGAACACGGTCTTGCCGCCGCAGGCCCCGAGGACGAGCGCGCACGCCGTCGCGATGCCAACCGTACGGATCGTGGTTGGCTGACTTTGCGAGGTCACTGTCCACCTCCGCGCGCGTCGATCACCATCTTGGCTTCCTGGCGCGACTGGCGCGGTGGGTTGGCCGGGGTCGCCTTGACGTACGCGGACAGCTGGTCCGTTGCCGCCGGGTCCTGGATCTTCGCGATCGCGTGAACCAGCTCGACGCGCGCCGTGTCCGGGCCGAAATCGGTACGTCGGAGGATCAGCCCGAGCGCGAGCGCGAGGGTCGCATCGGGGACCTTGCCGTAGCGGTCGGCGATCGTGCGCGCGAGCTCGGCATCGGCGAGCTGCGCCAGCCCGTGCGCGGCGCCCTCCTCGCCCTTCGCCAACAGCTGCAGCATCGGATCGACCGCCGCGCGGATATGGCCCTTGCCGACCGCGGCCTCGGCCGCGTTGCGCACCATCGTCGCGCGATCGTGGAGCCCCGCGATCACGACCGCGTGGGCCGGTCCCGGGTACATCGCGAGCGCCGCGAGCGCCGCGGCACGCACCGTCGGGTTGCGATGATGTGCGTAGCGGCCGATCGACTGCACGTCGATCGGCGCCGGGTGCAGGGCGAGGGCACCGAGCGCGGCCACCGCGACCCGCGGCGGCATCCCGAACGCGAGCGCGTCGAGCAGCGCGTCGTGCGCGGCCGGAGACGCGGCCTCGCCGAGCTGGTTCGCGGCGGCGATCGCCTGGTCGGCATCGGTCCCCGCGAGCGTGGCGGCCACCGCGGGGATGTCGATCTTGGGCGGCCTTCCTCGACCGCGTCGCGGCGCCGCCTGCACCGTCACGCTCGCAGCCATGGCCAGCCCCAGCACGAGCAAGCACGTTCTCATCCCGCTCGTGGTAGCGCGAAAGCTCGCCTGCGTACACCACGGCAAGGCTCGGATTGCCGTAAAACACTAGCCGTGGATCCCGCCGTACTGCCGATCCTCGCGTGTCCGAGGTGCCGCACGGAGGCACCGTTTCGGCGCCTCCGTCATGCCCGTTGCGCGACCTGCGGATTCGAACCCGCCGGCTCCAACCCGCACGTCCTCGATCTGATCGACGGCGCCGCCGGAGAGCCGACCGCCGCGAGTGCCGAGCAGCGCCTGATGGAGAGCGAGCTGGTCGCGCGGATCTGACGATTGCTTCTGGCGCCCCGGGTTCGTGCGGCTGCTCGCCGGTGCCGGTGCCGGCAAGGCCGTCGGTGGCCTGTCCGGCGAGCTGTTCATCCACAAGCACGGCCTCGGCCTCGACGACCGTCCCGGTCCGTGGCTCGACCTGTCGTGCGGCCCCGGCGCGTTCGCGCGTGCCCTCGCCGCCGCGGCCCCCGGCGCCCTGGTCGTCGGACTCGACATCTCCAAGGCGATGCTCGACGTCGCCGCGCAACGCACCGGCGGCTACACCAACGTCGTGCTGGTTCGCGGCGATGCTCACTCGCTGCCGTTCGGCGACGGCGTGTTCGAGGGCGTCAACAACGCCGGTGCGCTCCACGCCTACGACGATCCGGAGATGGTGTTTCGCGAGATCCGACGGGTGCTGCGATCGGGCGGGCACTACGTCGGCTCGACGTTCGCCGAGGCCCCATCGCTGCTCGGACGGATCGCGGCCCGCGCCGCCGGCATCCGGCGCTTCGAGCCCGCGGAGCTCCGCGCGTGGCTGCAACGGATTGGGTTCGCCGACTACGAGGACGTGCACCTCGGCGGCGCGCTCGTGTTCCGCGTTCGTCGGCCGTAGCGATCAGAACTTCGCGCCGACGAGCGTCAGCGCGGCGCCATGTTGTGGAGCGAGCCGGGAAGACAGTGGCTGGATCGCCGGCGCACCGAGCGCCCAGCGACCGCTCGAGTTGCGCGTGACCAGCGCGGGTGGCGCGTCGTCGTCATCGGCCTTCGGCGACACGTCGAGGCCGCGATCCAGGTCGCTCGTCAGCCGGAACCCGAGGTATGCGCCTGCGACCAGCCCGACGCTCGACAGCGCGCCGACCAGGCGCTCGTCGTCGGTCGAGCTGGGGTCGTGGATCCCGGCGTAGAGGAGGAACGGCAGGGCGCCGCCGAGCAGCGACGTTCCCGCCACCACGACCATTCGCCGCGGCGTGGTGTTGGTCTGCGGCGCGGCGATCAGGCCCGCCACTACGCCGCCCGCGACGCCGAACACCGAGTTGAGCGAGTACGCCTCGGTCTCGACCGGCTGCATCAGCATGCCGACCGTGAGCCCGCCGACCGCACCGATGCCGGCGAGCGTGTCGACCAGCGCGATGTCGCCCGGCGAATAGCGATTGTCCCGCGCGAGCACGACGCCACCGATGCCACCGACCGTCGCACCGATCGACGCGCCGACCAGCACCTGTCGCGCCGTCGTGCCCCGCGTCTTGCCGATGTCCCCGAACAGCCCGCCGATCACGCCGCCCCACACGCTGCCGGACCCGACGGTCCGGACCTGGCCTTCGTTCCAGTGCAGCCGATCGACCGCCATCGGCAGGAACACCCCACCGGCGGCCCCCGTGGCGAGCCCGGTGGGCACCGCGCCGCCTGCCGGGTTCGACTCGTCGAAGAACGCACCGATCGTGGCGCCGATCAGCCCCGTGTAGAGCGCGGCGTGGATCGTCGTGGTCAGCCGGTGCGCGCGCGGCAGCTCGGCGACGGGCGCGGGACGCTCGCGCGGGTGCTTCGTCGGATCCTCGATCGGTGTGAGATCGACCGGCGGTTTCGCCTCGACGCCGAGCTGCTCGTCGATCGCGTGGAGCAAGAACTTCGCGTGCTCGGCGGCCGCGCCGCGCGGACTCTTCGACAGCGCCTCGGTCGCGAGCTGCTTGGCGTCGGTGTAGACATGCGCGTCGTAGAGCTCCTGCGCTCGACGGACCAGCGACTGCGCGACCTCCTCGTCGAGGATCGGATCCGCGGTCGGGCCGTCGCCTTCGGGCGCGGGTGCCGGCGTCGGCGTTGGCGTGGTCGCCGGCCCCGGCTTCGGCGGTTCGGACGTCGGCGGTGGCTGGGGACCGAACACCGGTGCGTACGGATCCTGCGGTGCGGGCTGTGCACCCGCGATCCCGGTGGCACCGACGACACCGGCGACACCGCACGCGACCCTTGCCCACCGGCGCATCTCTAACGAGGTAGCACCGGGCCTCGCGCGCTTCAACGATCCTCGTCCGGGCCGTTCTTGTTCGGCCGGCCCGGGACCGTCGGGGTCGACGCCTTCGGTGGGGGTGGGCCCGACAATGGAGGCAACGGACCACCCGTCGCCGGCAGCGGCCCGGTATCGCCGCGCCGGATCCCGTGCTTCCAGGTCTTGCGATACAGGAACAGGAACACGACCTGGATCACGGACAGGATCGGCACCGCGAGCAGCGCTCCGACCAGCCCGTACTGATGCTCGCCGAGGAACAGCGCGAAGATCACGAACACCGGATGGATCTTGGCGGCGGTGCCGATGATCTTCGGGTTGAGCAGGTTGGCCTCGATGAAGTGGATGCCGACGATCCAGAGCGTCATCGCGATGCCGCGGAAGACGTCGAGCCCGCTGTCGCCCGACACCAGCGCCACCGCGACGATCGGCACGCTCGACAGGATCGAGCCGAAGATCGGGATCAGACTCATCAGCGCCGCGACGACCGCGAGGATCAGCGCGTACTTGATCCCGAACACCAACAAGCCGATGTACGTCAGCACGCCGTTGACGAGGCAGATCAGGAGCTGGCCACGGATCACCCCCGACAACCCGCGATCGATCCCCTCGCGGATCACGTCGTAGTCATCGCGCACGTTCGCCGGGAACAGGTTGCGCAAGAACCCGTGCACCTTCTCGAGATCGATCAGCATGAACGCGCCGATCATCAGGGTGAAGAAGAACCCGAAGATGCCCTTGATGAAGCCGAGCAGCAGTGACTGCCCGAGCTGCACGAGGTCGTTGACCTTCGATTGCAGCGCGCCCATGCCGCGCTTGATGTACGCGCGTAGCTTGTCCTCGATGGTGAGCGGCGTCGGTGGGGTCTCGTTGGTCTGGACGTGATAGCCACCGTCGGGCAGCGGTTTGAGCTCGACGCCGTTGGGCGCGATCTGGACCGCGAGCCGACCGTCCGGCAGCGGCGTCATCGTGAACGCGGTACCCGGAGGCAGCGGCACGTCGGGCACGATCGCCGGCTCCACCGTCGGCGGCTTGGGCGGCGCGAGCGACGGGAACCGAGACTCGAGCCAGCGCGCGATCTGCGGCGTCCACTCGGTGTCCATCTTCTTGTACAGCCCCGGCGCTTCCTTGCCGATCCGCGCGACGTCGCGAGACAACCGTGGCACCAGTAGGAACATGAAGCCGGTGACCAGCCCGATGAACACGATGTAACAGAGGATGATCGCCAGCGCGCGCGGCATCCGATGCGTGCCGTCGGAGCGCTCGCTCATCGCCTTGACGACTGGCGCGAGGATGTACGCGATCAGCGCCGCGAACACGAACGGCAACAGGACCGCGCGGCCCCAGTACACGATCAGGACGATGAACAGCGGGAAGCCCCACCGCTTGACGAAGCGCCAGATCGGGTTGTCGTTACCGAACAGCGTCGGCGAACGACGGCGATCGGGCATCGGCGGGCCGGGCTCGATCGGCCGCGGAACGCCCCCATCTCCGCCCGCTGGCGGACTGGGCGGGTCCGGGGTCATCGGCTACCGACGCTCCGCATGCGCCCCGACGGTACTACACGCCGTGATCGGGCGGTGGTGGGCGGTCTAGCGATCGACGCAGCAGCGGAAGTCGTAGGGGTCGATCAGGATCTCGTGCGAGGACATGTCTCCACACGCCGCGTATCCACGCTTCTCGGCTTCTCCCGCGGTGGCCAGATCCGACACCCACTCCCACTCGGGGTTGGCGCCGGCACCGTCGTTCGCCATGTCGACCAGTCCGACCGCGTCGGTGCACGCGAGGAACCACTCCGCGTCGCTGCACAGCCGGCGGCCGAGGCCATCGCAGATCGAGGTCGCGTCGGTCCACGTCTCGTTGCCGCGCTCTTCCTGCTCGATACACACCAGAGATCCCGCGGTCAGCTCGGTGGTTCCTGTCGGACACGCCGCGGACCCGGTGTCGGTGGTGGCGTCGACGTCGTCGTCACCGACGCGCGGCTCGTAGCCGATGCGACCGCACGCGGCCGTCAGCACGATCATCGCCCCGAGCGCGAACTGCCGCATGGGTTCACGCTACCACCTTCACGAGGGGTCGCGATGGTGGGTTCTCCGCACGGAGGCAACGTCGATCGAGTAACCGAGCGTGATCCCCGCGTACCGGGTGCCGGCTTGCTCGCGATAGTCGACGCCCACGAAGTACCCGTTGCCCGACACCATGCGTTCGAACCGCTTGTAAGCGTGACCGAATCGGATCCCGAGCATGGCGTCGAATTCGTCGGCGAACGGCACGTTCGGAGCACCGCTCTGGCGACTCGCCGCACCGGCGATGTAGGCGATCCTCGCCCTTCCGAGCATGCGCCAGCCGCGACCGAGCTCGACCGTCAACGACGCCGGCAACGCCACCGCGTCGTCGATCGTCCCCACCGCACCGCTCGCGAGAACGCCGGTCGACAGGGCGACGAACCCGGTCTCCCCGAACCGCACGGCGACGCCGAGCGGATACAGCGCGACGTCGTATGCGAACCCGGCGTTGCCGATCGTACTTCCACCCATCAGCTCGAGGGCGATGTGATACGCGACCGTCGAACCGGTGCCGACGAAACCGCCGAGCCGCGCCCCCGCGAGCACGACCTCGTCGGGCTGACTGCGCCCACCGGTGCGCGCCGGTTCGTCGTCGAACGCGTACACGCCCGACAGCTCGTAGTGAAGGTAGGTGCCACCCTGGAGGCGATCGGCGAGCCGGCGCCACGACCTCGCCTCCGCCGCGCCCGATGGCAGGGTGATCGCGATGGCGACCGCGACCGCGGTCACGAGTGCGCGGCCTGCCGTCATCGATCGGCAAACCCCAGCCGCCCCGGACCGAACGGCACGATCAACGCGGGTGGCCATAGATCGATCCCGACCTCGATCCCGAGGACCTGGATCTGGAGGCCCTCCTGGAGGCCGATCCGCACGCCACCGACGGCGGTCTGGAGCTCGAGGCCGGTGCCCTCGGTCGTCACGCCACCGCCGACGAGGCCGTGCCAGTCCTTCCCGACCGACGTCGCGGGCAGGCTCGCGTGGAGGTTGCACGCTCGCAGCATCGCGGCGCCGAACGTGTTGCTGTTGGGGCCGGGATAGAACACGTAGTGGAGCTCGTGGATCCACGGGCGCGCCTTGGCCTCGAGACACGTGGCCGCGCGCTCGGCCTCCTCGCCACGCCACACGCGATGGAGGACCGGATGCAGGTATGGCTCGTGGCCGGTGAACGGATCGGCTTCGATGCTCGAGGACGGCACCTCGTAGACGTGCCACTCGGTCTCTCCCGCGCGGCGCACCGCGAACCACGGATGCCGCGCGATCACGTCGAGTGGCGGCGGCAGGTTGCCGGTGAGCAGCGCGACGGTGGTCTCGGTGTTGTCGGGCATCGCGAGCGAGCGCGGCGCGATCACGCACCCCGACGTGCCGAGGATCGCCAGCGCGAGCGCGACGGTTCGCATCGACGAACGGTAACGCACGCTGGCCCCGATCGATCTCCCACCGGCTCTCACCCGCCTCACCCGCCTCACCGGCTGCGCACCCAGGTCGTCGGGAACTTGAGCTGGTAGCCGAGGTGGAATTCGAGCCCGCCATCGAACAAGTAGCGCGTGCGCAGGAACACCACGCCGGCGAGCAGGTTGAGCTGCGGGCCCTGATCGCCGGTGGTCGGCTGGACCGCCCAGCCCGCGCCGACCGCCCACGGCACGCGAAACCGCTGGACCTCGACGTACACCGGCCCGAGCTTCGCGGACGTATCGCGATCGGTGCCGACGATCTGGAGCGCCGACCAGCCGAGCGATACGCCCCACCCGTTCAGTGGGAAGATCGCACCGGACGGGATGAACAACCGCGCGTGGTCGCGATCGTTGTGGCTGTGCTCGTTGTACCCGTGGTTGAACGTCGCCTCGATCGCGAAGTCGCCGATGCCGGCGGCGTCTCTCGCGCGCACGCCGCCGCCCCCGAGCACGCCGGTCGACAGCGTGTACAGCTCCTCGCCCGGATCGTCGGGATACTCGAGGTCGCCGGACGCGAGATCGGCGGGTGGGATCTCGACCTGCGTACGCCCCGGCGCGTTGGTATCGAGGTGGTAGTGGTGACACCCGCCTGCGAGCGCCACCGCGAGGATCGCGGCGTGCTTCATCGCGGCAACCTCGGCACCAGGAAGCCCTCGGATGCCGGCAGCGTCCACGTCCACCGCCTGTTCGTACTGTCGAGCTCCAGGTCGATCGAGGCGATGCGATCGCCGGCGTTCCACCGCGCGTTGTTGTCGAACGCGAACGCGACGTAGTGATAGCGGAGTGGCTCGGACGGCGGTGGGACGGGACGGGATCCGCGCTCGCTGCGCGCGCGCGCGATCCGATCGGGCCGCGGCTGCGTGACCGCGATCTCGGTACCCGGCACGACGGCACCGTCGGCGAACCGCACGCGCGCGCTCGCGATCGCGACGTCGCACGGCTCGGCGGTCCGGCTCGCGACCTCGATCGTCAGACCGAACCCGGTCTTGCCCGACTTCGAGACCCACGCCTTCGCGTCGCCGCAGGCGAGCTCGTACGAAGCGCGCCGGACGGGCACCTCGCGTGCCCACGGCGCCTCGCTACCCGGCTCCCCGACCTGCCACGCGGCGACCGGCCGGCGCGGTGCCGGAGGTGGTGCCGGCGTCGCGATGCACGCCAGCGCGACCGTCGCGGTGGCCAGCCCGCCGAGGAACCGCCGTGGTGCGCGCCCCGGTGTCCGCTCGCGATCGGCGAGCCACAACCAGGCCAGTGCGATCGCGGGGAGCGCGAACAGATCGCTGGGATCGAGCGCGTTGGGCCCCCACACCGCCGCGACCTCGCGATTGAACCCCGGCCATAGCTTGAGCGCGACGAAGCCGAGCCCGAGCCCGAGCGCGGCCGCCGCGGCGGCTCGCCCATCGCGCGGAACCTCCTCCCGCCAGCCGCAGTAGCGCGCGACGCCGCGGACGATCGAGATCGCGAGGATCGTCGCGACGAACAGCCCGGTGACGTCGCTCAGCTTGCCGGTCAGCCACCCGGGCGCGTGGCCCTTGAGCACGTGATCGTTGGTGGCGAGCACCAGCGCCGCGACGATCGGCACCGGTCGCGCGAGATCCGAGGTCCAGCGCATGCCGATCAACGATCGCTTTGGGCCGCGATTACAGCTCCGAAAAAACAAAACGGCCGTGGGTGAGCACGGCCGCCGGCCGCGCACCCCGCGGCCTGACTACAAAACGTTAGGCCTACTGGCCCTGTTCCTTGCTGTCCTTGGTCGGCTTGAGCGCATCGAGCTTGCCGCGGAACTTGTCACCCAGGGTGGCGCCACCGGCGTTCGGCGACGCGTAGCCCTGCGCGTCCGCCATCTCCTTGGCCCGCGACGCACCCTTGATCGAAAGCCCGATCTTCCGCTCCGCGCCGTCGGCGTGGATGATCTGGACCTTGACCTCCTGGCCGGGGGTCAGCACCGTGCGCGGATCCTCGACGTGGTCGTCGCTGATCTCGGACACGTGGACCAGACCCTCGATGCCCTTTTCGAGCTCGACGAACGCGCCGAAGTCGAGGACCTTGAGGATCTTGCCGTCGACGATCTTCCCGGTCGGGAAGTCGTACGGGATGCGGTCCCACGGATCGGGAACCAGCTGCTTGATGCCGAGCGAGATCTTCGGCTTGTCGCCGTCGCCGGTATCGATGTTGAGCAGCACGGCCTCGACCTCGTCGCCCTTCTGGAACAGCTCGCTCGGGTGCTTCACGCGCTGGGTCCAGCTCATGTCGCTGATGTGAACGAGGCCGTCGATGCCTTCCTCGATCTCCACGAAGATACCGAAGTCGGCGATGTTGCGAACGTGGCCCTTCACCACCGTACCCGGCGGGTATTTCTCGGTGAGCTGCTCGTACGGGTTGGGCTCGAGCTGCTTCATGCCGAGCGAGATCCGGTTCTGCTTGACGTCGACGTCGAGCACGACCGCCTCGACCATGTCGCCGACCGCGACCATCTTGCTCGGGTGCTTGACCCGGCGGGTCCAGCTCATCTCCGAGATGTGGACCAGACCCTCGATGCCCTCCTCGAGCTCGATGAAGGCGCCGTAGTCCTTGAGCGAGACCACCTTGCCGCGGACGACCGTGCCCGGCACGTACTTCTCGGCCGCGCGGCTCCACGGATCTTCCGTGATCTGCTTGAGGCCGAGCGAGACGCGCTCGGTGTCGGCGTTGAACTTGAGGACCTTGACCCGCACGTGGTCGCCGACCTGGAACAGCTCGGACGGGTGGTTGACCCGGCCCCAGCTCATGTCGGTGATGTGCAGGAGGCCATCGATACCGCCGAGGTCGATGAACGCACCGTACTCGGTCAGGTTCTTGACGATACCCTCGACGATCTGGCCTTCCTTGAGGCGCTCGAGCGTCGACTCCTTGAGGGCAGCGCGCTCCTTCTCGAGGAGCACGCGGCGCGACAACACGATGTTGCCGCGCTTCTTGTTGAACTTGATGACCTTGAACTTGAAGCTCTGGCCGAGGAACGCGTCGAGGTTGCGGACCGGCCGGAGGTCGACCTGCGACCCCGGGAGGAACGCCTTCACGCCGCCGCGGATCGTGACGGACAGGCCGCCCTTCACGCGGGTCGTGATCACGCCCTCGATGAGCTCGTCGCGCTCGCACGCCGCCGAAATCTCGTCCCACACCTTGAAGCGGTCCGCCTTCTCCTTCGAGAGGACGCACATCCCCGCCTCGTTCTCGCGTGACTCGAGCAGGACATCGACGACATCGCCGGGCTTGACCCCGATCGTGCCGTCCGCGGTCCGGAACTCTTCGAGCGGGACCTGGCCCTCGCTCTTGTAGCCCACGTCGACGATCGCGTAGTCCTTTCCGACGGCGATTACCGTGCCGCGGAGGATCTCCCCCTCCTTGACGTTGTCTTGGCTGAGGCTCTCCGCGAGCATTGCCGCGAAGTCTTCGTCGCCTTGGGTTTCCTGAAGCACCATGTTCAAGCAGATCTCCGTACTGCCACCGAGCTAGATTTGGGCTGTTACCAGCCCCTCGGCGTAGGGCGTGGTTGGTACCGTTCGGGCCCCGTATTGTCAACCTCTACGATGGCTTGTGGCGGTTCGGGGGTGCTGGGAACCGTCCCGATCGATCACGCTACGGTTGCGTGGGGGGCTGCGCCGCGCGTTCCTCGACCACCGAGGCTATCGATTCCACAACCTGTTCGAGGGTTTGCGTCGAGCTGTCGACGAGCACGGCATCGTCGGCCGGTTTCATGGGCGCGATATCCCGGCTGGCATCGCGGCGGTCGCGCTCCCGGATCTCGGCGAGCGTCTGGTCGTAATCGACCTCGGCCCCACCGGCCACCATCTCGGCGACCCGGCGGCGCGCACGCTCCTCGTCCGTCGCGGTGAGGAAGAACTTCGCACCCGCGTGCGGAAACACCACCGTCCCGGTGTCGCGGCCCTCGACCACGACGCCACCACCCGCCCCGAGCCGGCGCTGGAGCTCGAGCAGCCCCGCACGCACCTCCGGGTGGGCCGACACAATCGAAGCACCCTGCGAGATTTCGGGGGTGCGGATCGCCATCGAGGCGTTCTCGTCACCCAGGAACACCAGATTGGTGTCGCCGTCGAGCTCGAACCGGATGTCGAGCTCCGTCGCGATGCCGCCACACGCCGGCCCGTCGCTCCACGGCACGCCACGGCGCTTCGCCGTCAGCGCGACCGAGCGATAGATCGCGCCGGTATCGAGCATCCGGTATCCGAGGCGACGCGCCAGCCGCTTGGCGACGCTCGACTTGCCGGCGCCTGCGGGTCCATCGATGGTGACGACCAACTTCATCGGCGGCAGACTACACCGCCGCGCGGTCGATCACCTCGGCCGCGGCGAGCGCATCGACCAGGCGGGTGACCCGCTCGCGGAGTGCGGCGACTTCCGCGGTCAGCCGCTCGATCTCGTCGGCAGCGGCCCGGTCGACCGGCGCGCGATGGTCGGGATCGTAGGCTGCGAGCGTGCCGGCCTCGAGCCGATCGATCGCGATGTCCTCGAGCACGAACCCGTCCAGATCGGTCCCGAGAGCTCGGATCACCTCGTCCTTGATCTCCTCGCGGTCCGTGCGCAGCTCGGCGAGCGAGTGCTTGGCCGCGACCCCCGCGAGCGCGTCGACGAACTTCGGGAGGAACAGGGCCTCGACGCCGTGCTGGCTCGACGCGCGCACGCAGCCGACCGCTCCCGCGACCCGCAGCACGTCCTCCTTCCCACCACCGACGCGGACGTAGAACGTGGCCTCGATGTCGACCCGTTCGTCGGCAGCGGCGACGCCGCGGCAGGTGACTCGAACCGGCTTGACGGAGACGTCGAGCACCTCGGCGCGATGCACGACCGGCAGCACGACCGCGCCGGTGAACGACACGCGCGCCCCCGACTTCGCGTGAACGATCAATGCCTCGCCCGGACCGACCCGACGGTACGAGATCGTCGTCACGACCAGCGCCCCGAACAACACCACGGCCACGAGGCCGACCACCACCACGAGGATGGGGGCGGTCACGATCGCGTCCTCACGCGCATCGGTCGCACCGGATCCCGCTCGCGGGTCCGGCGATCAGCACCGCGCGCTCGTGTCGTCGCTTGCTCTGCCGGTCCCGCCAGGTCATGCGGCCAGCCTACCCGCCGATCGGCGTGCGGTCGAGCCCACATCACCGGACTCGCGCGGGCGCGGCGACGGTCGGCGTTGTACATTCGAGCCGGTGTCCGAACCAGCCTCGACGTCCATCGGAACCGAGCGTCGGTGGCGCACGTTTGCCGATGTCGTCGCGTTCGCCCTCGGCACCAACGTGTGGATCTCGATCGTGATCCTGCCGGCGATCTTCGTAGGCGTTCTCCACACGACCTCGCAGATCGCCGCCGCGGTCCTGCCGTTCGCGGTGTTGCTCTACGGTCTCGCGCGGCGTTCGGAGGCGATCCTTTTGGGGCTGTTTCCCGCGGCGATCCTGGTCCCGATCGCGCTCGACGCCAGCATGGCCAGCTCGTACGTCTACGGCCCGATCCGGTTCTCCCTGGTCGCGCTCGGCGTGGTCGCCTACCTGTTCGGCGTGTCGTTCTTCACCACGTTCCACGAGCCCCCGGCACCACGCTCGGTGCGCGGCCTGTCGTCGGCCCAGTCCGGACCATCGGAGCGCTGGAGGCGGCGGGAGCGGGTCTACACGATGCTGGTCGCGATGAGTCTCGTGATCCCGGCGGTGCTGATCGGCTGGGTCAACTTCGATAGCTCGATCGAGGACTTCCTCGGCGAGATGTATCCCGGCCGCGTCGCCCTGATGACCACGGCGCTCACCGTCGGTGCGATCGTCCTGTGGCTCGCGATCTTTCACTACGCGTTCCTCGGCGTGCTGCGCCCGCACCGTACGGGCGACCGCGACCTGGTCGGCGCGCTCGCCAAGGCGCGCAGCGATGCCAAGACCGGCAAGCCACGTCCGCGGTTCTACCTGGCGGTCGCCCTCGCCCTCGCGGCGATGGGCACGCTGATCGTCGTCCGCCATCTCAAAGGGTGAACACATGCGCCGCTACTTCTTCGAGATCCTCGCTGTCGCCCTGATCGGTGGAAGTCTGTTCTTCTTCAAGGAGACGCTCGATTACCTCGCGCGTCGTGACTACGTGGCCGCGCTTCTGGTGATGTTGATCGGCGTCGCCGTGATCTCGGTCGGCAAGGAGATGGCGAGGCTCGCCCTCGTGCAGCGCGACTGATGACCGTCGCCTGGACCACGCTCTCGATCCTGGTGCTCGCTGCATGCACTGCGTGCGGTGGCAGGGGGCCCGCGGCAACGCCCGATGGAGGCCCCCCGGCACCGATGATCGCGGGAGGCAGCGGCGACGTGATCGTCGCCAAGGTCGCGGGGCGTCCCGTGTTCGGCTCGTGTGTGGCGGGGCAACTCGAGCGCGGCACGCCGACCCGCGAGCAGGCGCTGCGCGAGTGCGTGGACTTCGAGTTGCTCGCGCAGGAGGCGGAGCGCCACGGCTTCGCCACCCACCCCGACGTCGTCGAGGCCACGCGAACGGCGCTGGTCGGGCGGCTGTGCGATCGGTTCGAGGCTCGCTACCCGGATCCCGCGTCGCTGCACGACGAGATCAAGAAGGAGTTCGACAAGACCGATCCCGACTCGCTGACGCGTCCCGAGTTCCGACTGTCGTGGACGGCGGTGTTCACTCCCGACGGCGACGGTCCCGATGCGGATCGCAGGGCCCACGAGCTCGCCGACAAGGTCGATGCCTCGCTGACCACGCAAGCGGGGTTGTTTCACCAGCAGCTCGAGGAGGCCTCGCACGCGTTCCCGGCGAACGGCGTGAAGATCGCGATCCAGCAGGTCAAGCCGATGACCAAGGACGACCCGCGCTTCGAGACCGCCTACCGCGAAGCGTTGTTCGCGATCCCCGAGATCGGCCGGGTCTCGCCGGTGTTCCACACGCGGTACGGCTATCACATCGTCCTGCTCCAGGAGATCTTCCCCGCCAAGACACTCGACTTCGCCACCTCCGAGCCGCTGATCTTCGCGCAGCTACGACGCGACAAGTTCCAGGCGCTCGTCGAGGAAGCGATCGGGGAGCTGAGGAGCGTCCCGAAGGTGAACTACGCCGGGCTGGAGCCCCCGAAGTGACACCGTTCGGCGAGATCATGCGACGCGCGGTCGAAGCCACACCCGACGCGGTGGCCGGCGCGTTCGCCGATGCCCAGGGCGAGCTGGTCGACGCGTTCTCGAAACCCGGCTGCATCGGCTGGACCCCCACCGACTGGGCGATCCTGACGGCGCACTACGGCGTGATCCTCTCTCACCTGCACTCCGCGCTCGGCGTGTGGCACTTCGGCGGCGCCGAGTACTTCGTCGTGCAGCACGCCAAGCTCGACATCGTGGTGCACACGCTCGACGGCGGCTACTACGCGCTGCTCGCGATCGATAACGAACGGCGCACCACCAAGGAGGAGAAGTACGCGCTGGCGTCGCTCCGCGAGGCGGCGCGCGCGCTCCACGAGGAGATGGCATGAGGGCGTTCGGCGTCGTCGTCGCCTTCGCGTTCGCGACCGCCGCGCACGCGGCACCGGCGATCGCCGACTCCGGGGCCGATTACGATCCGAACAGCCAGTCGTGGCAGGGCCTGGCCTCGTTCGTCGGACTCGCCGAGGGCATGGGGTTCGAGGTCGACACCAAGGTCTCGCTCGAGTGGGAGGACCTCGGTGCCAACGATGTCCTCGTCATCATCTATCCGCTCCAGCGCGTCGATCCCGCGAAGCTCGGCGCGTTCGTCAACGCCGGGGGCAACGTGCTGATCGCCGATGACTTCGGCGAGGGGCGCGACGCGTTGATCGGACTCGGCGTGTTCCGCAACGAGAGCGGATCGATCCGCGCGAGTCGCTACCAGAACGACCAGATGTGGGCGCCGATCGCGACCACCCACGGCTCGGATCATCCGATCGCGCACGAGGTCGGCGACGTGGTCACCAACCACCCCGCGGTGTTCACCCGCGCCGACGGCACCGACACGGTGGTCGCGTTCGACGAAGGTGCCGTGGTGGTGGCGGGCACGCGGGGCAGCGGACGGTTCGTCGCGCTGTCCGATCCGAGCATCCTGATCAACCGCATGCTGCAGAGCTTCCGCGGCAACATCCAGCTCGCGACCAACATGCTGCGGTGGCTCGACCGCAACCACAGCGCGCGGCGCATCGTCCTCGTGCGCGGCGACTTCGGGATGTTCGGCGAGCCGCGGTCGTACATCGACGATCCACACGCCGGCGATCTCGGGCGCTCGATCGCGGCCCTCAACTTCTGGCTGTCCGAGCGCCGCGCGTGGCTGCTGACTCCCGCCGCGATGAAGGTGCTCGCGGCCACGCTCGCGACCCTGCTCCTGTTGCTCGCGATGCTCGCGCTGCCGATCCGCCGCGGCCCGAAGATCGACGGCGCGTGGCTCCGGTTCGCGCGTCCGATCCGGCGCGACGAACCCCACCAGCTGGTCGCCGATGCCGATCGCGGTGGCGGCTCGAGCCTGGTGCTCGCGTGCATGCTCCGGGATCACGTACAGGTGCTGCTCGCCGGGATCACCGGGCGACTGGAGCCGCTGTACACCGTGCCCGAACCGCAGCTCGTCGCCGACGTCTCGCGTACCGGTGGCAACCAGGCCGGCGTCGCGCTGTCTCGCGTGTACCAGCGACTGCGTGCGTTGCCCAGCCGTGGCCAGGCGGCGGCGCCGTGGAGCACGGCGCACCTTCCTCGGCGAGATTTCGACGTTCTCTACCGGGACGTCGCCGAGCTGTGTCGTACTCTCGGCAGCGACTTGCCGACGCAACCCACTGCATGAACCCGATGCCGTCCCCCAATCTCACCGCCGATCGCGTCGCCCGCGTCCACCAGCTCACCCGCTCCATCGCCGAAGAGGTCAGCCGGGTGTTCATCGGCCAGCCCGCGATCACCGAGGCCCTCCTGGTCGCGCTGATCGCGCGCGGTCACGTGCTGATCGAGGGGTATCCCGGCGTCGCCAAGACCACGCTGGTCAAGGCGTTCTCCGGCACGCTCGGCTGTCACTTCCGGCGCATCCAGTTCACGCCCGACCTGCTGCCCTCCGACATCACCGGCACCTACATCCTCGACATGCGGACGAACACGTTCGTGCTGCGCGAGGGGCCGGTGTTCACGCACGTGCTGCTCGGCGACGAGATCAACCGCGCGCCGGCCAAGACCCAGTCCGCGTTGCTCGAGGCGATGCAGGAGCATCAGGTCACGATCGAGGGCGAGACCCGCACGCTCGCCGAACCGTTCATCGTGCTCGCCACGCAGAACCCGATCGAGCAGGAGGGGACCTACCCGCTCCCCGAGGCGCAGGTCGACCGCTTCCTGATCAAGCTGCGCATGGGCTACCCCGCCGCCCCGGAGGAGAAGCGGATGCTGTCGACGTACGACAAGCAGCCGCCGCCCGTGCGCGCGATCGTGGGGCCATCCGACGTGCTCGAGATGCAGACCCTCGCGCAGGACGTGTTCGTCGCCGAGGAGCTCCTCGACTACGTGATCGCGCTGGTCGGGTTCACCCGCTCGCACGCCAAGGTCTATCTCGGTGCGTCGCCGCGCGCGGCGCTCGCGCTCGTGCACGCGTCGAAGGCCCTCGGCCTGTTGCGCGGACGCGACTACGTGCTGCCCGACGACGTTCGTAACCTCGCGCCGCTCGTGCTCGGCCACCGCATCCTGATGACGCCCGAGGCCGAGCTCGAGGGCGGCACCGGAAACAACGTGGTCGTCGAGGCGCTCGACAAGGTCGGCTACAAGATGCCGAAGCGGGCCTAGTTTGATTGGAGGCGAGACCCGTTGTCCCGGGGGTGGCGCGGCGAGCACGCATGACCAACGGGGCTCGCGCGGAGGTCACGATTGATCCCCCGCCTTGCCACGCGCGGGAAGCTGGTGCTCGGAACGGCGCTGCTGTTCCTGCTCGTCGGGTCGCTCCACGGCGCTCCTCCCCTGGTGGCCCTGTCGGGCGCGATCCTCAGCGTGCTGCTCGCGCTCTACCTCGCGTTCTATCCGACCGCGATCCTGCTCCGCCGCAAGAAGATCGAGCTGTCGTGGTGGGTGCCGCCCGGCGACCAGCCCGGCGGCGCGCTGTCGGTCGACCGCCCGTTCCAGCTCCACCTCGCGTTCCGCAACCACGGTAGCCGCAAGCTCCGCATCCTCCATTCCTCGATCCTCGCGGCCACGAGCCTGTCGATCGACGACCGACCCTCGGCGACCGTCAAGCGTGGCCAGCAGGTCGAGGTCACCACCACGGTGCGGCCACTCGCCGCCGGGTATCAGGTGCTGCACGGCGCCGCCCTCACGTTCGGGGACGCGCTCGGACTGTTCGACATCGAGGCCTACTTCCCCAACCCGATCGCGGTGAAGGTGTTCCCGCGCACGATCGCGTTGCGCGGCCAGCCGGTGCGCGCCATCGGAGGTGCGTTGCACGAACAGGTCGGGTTGCATCGCGTTCGCCGCCGCGGCCTGTCGGGCGAGTTGCGCGAGTTGCGCGAGCATAGCCACGGCGATCCGTTCAAGTTCATCGCCTGGAAGGCGACTGCTCGGCGCGGCCGGCTGATGGTGCGCGACCTCGAGAACGAGATCGTGACCACCCACGTCGTGATGCTCGATGTCGGTGCCGGCATGCGCAGCGGTCTGCACGGGCGCACGCCGCTCGACTGGGGAACCGACACCAGTGCGGCGCTCGCACGTGCGGCCATGAGCTCGAGCGACCGCGTCGGCCTGGTCGCGTTCGACATCCGACCCGTGGTCGAGCTGTCGGTCGACACCGGCCACAACCACTACCTCCAGTTCATCGATCGGCTGCTCGATGTGCGCTCCCTGGTCGACGAAGACCTCACCGACGTCACCGCCGGGGAGCTGGTCGCGCTGGTCGCCCGCTACCTCGCGCACCAGGAAGCCATCGACGTCCGCATCAAGGTCGCGCCGCCGCTCGACGACCCGCGATGGTCCTCGATCCAGGCCGGCCCCGATGGCCAGCTCTACGACGTCGCGGCGACCGCGCGCCTGTGCCGCCGCCTGATCGAGCTGATGAAGAGCAGCGACAAGAACCCGCGCGCCGACCGCCGGCAGGCACCGATCGTCGAGTCGGACAGCCAGCTCGCCCCGCTGCGCCAGTTCTGTCGCCTGCGCGGCGTCGAGCTTCCGTACCGCACCTCGTGGGAGCACGGCCGGCGCGGCGCCGGGTTCGCCCTCGCCGTCGAGCGCGCCGTCGCCGGCGGACGGCCCGACGTCGTGATCTTGATCTCCGACCTCGCCGGGTTCGCCGAGGACGAGCCCCGCGCGCTTCGCGCGATCGCGCGACTCCGCAAGGCCGCGGGCAGCGTCATCGTGCTGGTCCCGTCGCCGTCCGCGTTCCTGCCACCGGTGTCGAGCCCGCACGGCGCGCGCGCGCGCGAGCTGGTGGTTCGCGACCAGCGCACCGCGCTCGATCCGGGTCGCCGGCTGCTCGTACGCCACGGCATCACCGTGATCGAGGGCTCGCCCGCAGAGAGCCTCGATCGCATGCTGTCCAATGCCTCGCGGTTCCGCCGCGCCGGCTAAGCCTGTGGCAGCCCGCTGATGCCGGCCTGACCGAACGAGCGAACCACCAGCTCGATGAGCCGCTTGCCCGTCGGCTGCTCGAGGAGCGTCATGCGCCCATCGGAGGTCGCGAGCCACGACAGCTGCGGCACCAACTCGACGAACAGGTCGTCGATCAGCCGGTGGGTCGTGGTCCCCGGCTCGTCGTCGTACATGAAGATCAACAGGAACGCCATCAACAGCATCCGCAGCGCGTTCGCAGCACCCTCGCGCTCGTCATCGGCCAACGTGCCCGCCAGGATCCGGCGGAACACGTCGCATCCGCGCGCGATCAGGTCGAGGTGATTGCCCCCGAACACCGAGAGCTCGTCGCTCGGATCGATGAAGCGTTGTGCGATCTCGACCAACCACCGACGGTGCCGCGCGATTCCGCCGACCTGCTGGTGGAACACGTAGCTCAGTCGCCCCGGCATCGGCATGCCCGCGGTGCTCGCACCCAACACCTCGAGTTGCACGAGGCGCTCGAGGTGAAACGCGCGGACGATCGCCTCCTTGCTCTCGACCCGCTCGCGCACCGTCGCGAGTCGCATCCCCACGCGCAGCGCGATGTGCTCGAGCGTGGCCGCCTCGAACCCGAGGTCGACGAACGTGTCGAGTCCTGCCGCCACCACCGCCAGTCGCTGCTCCGCCGGTGACCGCACGTACCGTGAGGTCGAATCCTCCACCACGGTCGATGATAACCGGCTTTGGATCTGCCGGGCACTCGAGTTCGACGGCCAACCGGGAGTCCTAGGTGACTCTCACGGTGCGAGCTCGATCAAGAGCGGGAGGTCCGAACACGAGGCTTCGGGCGCGCAGCTGGTACGGGCGAACCGGAACCCGGTCGAGGTCGCCACCAGATCTCCCTCGCTCGCGATCTCTCCGACCGAGGACAGCGTCATCCACAGCGAGTAGCGCGTCGCGGTGGCCTCGAGATAGGCCGGCCCCCCATCGTCGGACGTGACCCCGGATCCCGCGCAATCGAGGGCGTCGAACGACACGAACTTGAACTTGATCTCGAGCAACAACGCCGACGTGGTGGTGACCGTCCCCGTGACGATCGCCGTGCCCGTGCCGTCGGGCACGCACGTGCCGGCCTCGACCTCGCCGGCTCCGGGGTACCGCACCCGCGCGAGCGTCCACGCTCCGGGCAGCGCGCTCGGCGGGGGCGTCGCGCGCTCGATCGTGAACTTCGCGAACGGTGGAGGCGGACCGAACGTGCCGGGATACGCGGGATCGTCGACGAGCCGGGCGTGATCGGCATCCGTCCACGTGATCGTGTACGCGAACGCGGTGCCGTCGTTCGACAGCACCCAGCGATCGCCATCGATCGTCAGCGTGAGCTCGGCGACCGCCGGCGTACCGGAGGCCACACCGCCTTCGAGCGCGAGCGCGCGCCCGACGACTTGGGTTTGGTCGATGGTGAAGTCGGCGCGGATACCCGCGACGGCATCGTCCCGCGAGCGTTGCGCCGACTCCCCTTCGAGCACCGCGTCGGTCACGATCCAGAAGCCCTGCGCGTCTGCGAGGGGACTATCGGGATTGATATCGACCGGGGCATCGCCTTCGGCGAGGTGCGTGTCGAAGCCGAAGCGTCCGCATGCCGCCAACGACATGCCGACGATCGCGACCACGACTGGCGAACACTCCACCACTTCAACGTACCGGATCTCGGTGAACCTCGCGCGACCTCACCGGTTCGCGCACTGGTTGCGCGTGATGTAGGACGGCGGGGGGCGACTCGGCACATCCGCCGACGTGTCGACGGGAAAAACCGATCACCCGACGGAGGTTTCGGGCGATTTGCGTGACTCCTCAGCAACCGTTCGGTAGTTTCTATGTTGGGAGTTCTTTCGCTGGAGGGACACATATGAGCAACCTCAACCAGATTGCGCAACGTCACGGTAGGGATCGGTGGAAGGACATGGTGTTCATCGGTTTCGCGGTGCTGCTGACGGGCCTCGCGATCGGAGCCACGACGTCCAAGGGCGTGGGCAAGCCGGTGGAGCACAGCTGGTCGGTGCAGGTCGTCGACCCCGGCACCAACCTCGAGCTGGGGCGCTGAGCGAAGCGCTCGCGTTCGAATAGACAACGCCCCCGAAGCAACGAGGCTCCGGGGGCCACGATCTGGCGAGTCGCGCCCAGTCGCTCCAATTGCCGTCAGATCGCGGTCACCACGCCGGCGCCGATCGTGCGTCCGCCCTCGCGGAGTGCGAACCGCACGCCGGGCTCGATCGCGATCGGACGGACGAACTCGAACTCGACCTCGGTGCGATCACCAGGTGCGAGCTCGAGCACGTCGTGGCCGAGCGTGAGCGTCGCGGTCACGTCGATCGCGCCGATGTAGAGCTGCGGCTTGTAGCCGGCGCGGATCGGTCGTGCGCGGCCACCCTCGGCGGCGGCCAGCAGGAACAGCTCGGCACGACATGCACGCTGCGGCCGGATCGAGCCGGGCGCAGCGAGCACGTGACCGCGCGCGACCTGGTCGCGTCGGATCCCACGCAGACGCAGTCCGACGTTGTTCCCGGCCTGCGCCTCGGACCGCTCGCGATGGAACGACTCGATCCCGGTGATCACCGCCTCCTCGACCGTCTCACCGCCGCGACGGCCACCGAGGATCTCGACGCGATCGCCGACCCGGACGGTGCCACGACCGATGCAGCCGGTCACCACCGTGCCGATGCCGTCGATCGTGTGCACGGCCTCGACCGTGACGAGCAGCGGCGAGGTCACGTCGCGTGCGGGATCGGGGATGGTCCGATCGAGCGTATCGACGAGCTCGTCGATCGCGGCGACCCAGGGGTCGTCGAGATCGCCGGCCTCGATCGCCTGCAGGGCGCGGAGGGCGGAGCCCTTCACGACCGGCGCGTCGGGGTAGCCGTGCGCGCGCAAGAGCTCGTCGAGCTCGAGCACGACGAGATCGACCAGCTCGGGATCCGCGACGTCCATCTTGTTGACGAACACGACGACGTGGCGCACGCCGACCTGCCGCGCGAGCAACACGTGCTCGCGGGTCTGCTCCTGGCTGCCCTGCGTGGCATCGACCAGGACGATCGCGCCGTCCATCTGCGACGCGCCGGTGATCATGTTCTTGATGTAGTCCGCGTGGCCGGGACAATCGATGTGCGCGTAGCGTCGCCCTGCCGACTCGTACTCGACGTGAGCCAGGTTGATGGTCACGCCGCGCAGCTTCTCCGCGGGAGCGCGATCGAGCTGGTCGAATCGCCGCGGAGAACCGCCGTGACGGATCGCCATCACCTGGGTGAGTGCGGCCGTCAGCGTGGTCTTTCCGTGGTCGACGTGACCGATGGTACCGACGTTGACGATGGGCTTGCGCATGACTTGTTCCTTCTTTCCGTGCTGCGAGGAGGCCACCCTCGCGGTCTGCGCGGCACCGTGCTCTCGGACCATTCCGGGCTCGCGGTGTGCGCGCGGCCCGAAAACAAAACGGGCCTCGGGGACTGCCGAGGCCTACGAGGAGAGCGGGGATGGAGCTCTCGTCAGGCGAACGCGTCCCGATCAGCGACCCGGACCGGGTCGCACGACGACGACGACGAACGCGAAACGAAGAACATCTTGCCGCTAGAGGTAAGGGACGAGCGCGAGCTTGTCAACGACAGGTTCGCAAGCGCACGTCACGCCTCGGGTTCGTCACTCCGAGATCGACACGAAGCGCCCCACTCGCCCTCGACCCTCTGCTCGTCGAGCGCGACCGACGCACGCCTTCAGGCTATCGACGAGCCGAGCGGGTCAGATCGCGACGTGGCGCTCGGTCTGCTTGGCCGGCCGCTCCGACGGACCGAGCTTGGACAGGTTCACCGACACCAGCTTCGACACGCCGGGCTCCTGCATGGTCACGCCGTACAGGTTGTCGGCCGACTCCATCGTGCGCTTGTTGTGCGTGATCACGATGAACTGCGAACGATCGGTCATCTCGCGAACGATCTCGTTGTAGCGATCGACGTTGGCCTCGTCGAGCGGGGCATCGACCTCGTCGAGGATGCAGAACGGCGACGGCTTGATCAGGAAGATCGAGAACACCAGCGCGACCGCGGTGAGCGCCTTCTCGCCACCCGACAGCTGATCGACCGTCGCGTTCTTCTTGCCCGGCGGCTGCGCCATGATCTCGATGCCGGCCTCGAGCAGATCGATCTCGCGCGGCGCCGCGTCGGGATTGTCGGCATCGAGGTTGGAGCTGGGCACCGACAGCGACAGGGCGGCGCGTCCGCCGCGGAACAGCCGCGGGAACACTTCCTTGAACGTCGCGTTGACGGCGGCGAACGTGTCCTTGAACAGCTTGCGGCTGGTCTTGTTGATCTTGTCGATCGCCCGCTGTAGCTGGTCGACGGCGCGCTCGAGATCGATCTTCTGCGCGGCGAGGAATTCGAAGCGCTGCGACACGTCGGCGAACTCGTCGATCGCGGTCAGGTTGATGTCGCTGCCCATCCGCCCGATCAACTCGCGCAGCTCGGCGAGCCGATCGTCCTCGGCCTCGGTGACCTGCTGGCGCTGGTGATAGTCGTGCAGCACGCCCACGAGCTCGACCTGGTAGCGCTCGCCGATCTGATCCTCGAGCACCTGGCGCGTCATCCCGATCTGACCGTGCCGGAGCTCGAGCTGGTTGAGCTCGGTGGCGAGATCGTCGGCCCGCGTGCGCAGCTCGCGTGCCGCGAGCTCGATCTCGGAGAGCCCCTCGACACGCGCGTGATAGGCCGCGCGTCCCTCCTCGAGCGCCTTCGACTCGGCTTCGCGCTGCTCGCGCGTCGCCGCGAGCTCCTGCGCCAGCTTCTCGCAGCCTTCGCGAAGCGCGGCCGCCCGCGTGGTCGAATCCTCGCACTCGGACGCGAGACGATCGGCGCGCGCCGCGAGCTCCGCGTCGGTCTGCGCGAGCCGCAACGTGGCCGCCTCGACCGCCGCGCGCTGGGCCTCGAGTTGCGCGGCCCGGATCCGGGCCTCCGTCAGCACGTTTGCCAGCTCCTCGAGCCGCTCGCGGTGCGACGCCACCTCGGCGATGGCGTCGACCTGGGTCTGCTCGAGTGTCTGGAGCTCGGCGGTCGCCTGCTCGAGTCGCTCGCGCTGCACCGTCTCGTCGCCGGCGATCGCCGCCAGCCGACTCTCGAGCTCGAGTTGCTCGGTGGCGAGCTGACCGAGCCGACTCTTGTGGCGCTCGAGCTCGCCGCGCACGCGCGCGTCGTCCTTCTCGTGGCCCACGATCGCGACGTCGCCCTCGTGGACCTGGACCCGCAGCCCGTCGATCGCCTTGGTGACCTGCGACAGCTCGGCCCGCGCGGTCACCAGGCGTTGCATCGCCTCGGACAGATCGTGCTCGAGCCGCCCGACGATCTCCTGGAGATCTCGGATCTCGCGCTTCTGCGCGAGCACGCCGGCCCCCTGCGCCTCGCGCGAGCCACCCGCGACCACGCCGTCCTCGTCGACGATGTCGCCCTCGAGGGTGACCAGTCGATCGGTGACACCGCGCTCGCGGAGACCGATCGCGCGCCGCAGATCGTCGACGACCACGGTGCGACCGAGCAACCGCTTGCCGACCTGCTCGAAGCCCTCGGTGAAGTCGACCAGGTCCGCCATCCGGCCGAGCACGCCCTCGCCCGTCTCGCCGCGCTCCTCGTCGCGAGCGGCATCGACCAGCGCCGACACCAGCTGCGTGCGGTCCTCGAACTCGAACGGCCGGTTGCCCGACGCCGGGGCGGCCTTGTCGGGCGCGATGGCCACGTCGAGGTCCGCCGCAACGATCGGTGCCGCCGCCTGTTCGATCCGCGCCGCGAGTCGTGCGTCCGCCCGGAGCGATCGCGCACGCAACGCGGCGCCGATCGAGGTGACGCACGCGTCGGCGTGAAGCGCGGCCGGATCGAAGTTCCCCGAGGGGACGTCGCGTGCCGCGAGCATCGCGTCGACCTCGAGCGACCGTGCCCGTAGCGCCGTGCCGATCATGCCCAGCGACGCGTCGGCCTCGATCCCTGCGTGGAGCGGATCGGCGAGCATCGCGTCGACCTCGAGGGACCGCGCGCGAAGCGCGGCACCGATCCTCGCGATCGCGGCATCTGCGTCGTGACCGGCCGGCAACGAGTTGTCGGACCGCGCGTCGTCGAGCGAGCGATCCGCATGGGCCAGGATCGCCTCGAGCCCCTCGAGATCGTCGAGGTCGTCGAGCGGCGGAAGCTCGTCGAGCCCGGTCGCGAGCGCCGGACGGCGCGCGACGTACCCGGCGACGACAGCGTCGGCATCATCGGTGATCGACCAGCCGTCGTCGACGACGTCGGGCTCGTTCGGGGTCGCGATCGGCTGCGGCACGCCGAGGCTGCGCGTCGCCGCGCTCTCGAACCGCGCCTCGCCGAGCTTGTCGTCGGGCACCACCTCGGGGATGCCCGCCGAGGCATCCTGCGCCGCGACCGGCACGAAGGCGCTGCGGCCTCCACCCTCCTGCTTGAGATACCCGATCGCGGCGACGCCGATCTCGTGATCGGCGACCAACACGCCACCGAGCCGATCGCCGAGTGCCGCCTCGACCGCGACCTCGAGTAGCTCGGGCGCCCGCACGACATCGGCGACGATGCCGCGGATCGGATCGCCGTCGAGTCGATCGGCGACCTGGTCCCCGAACGAGCCCTGCATGACGGCGCGGGTTCCGCGCGCGAACCCCTCGTAACGCTCCTGGATCTCCTCGAGCGACACCAGGCGCGACCGCCGGCGGTGTAGCTCGGTGCGCAACGTCTCGACCTCGGCCTCGCCGCGCGCCACGGTGTCGGCGAGCGTGTCCCGCCGGACGGCGAAGTCGTCGCCCTGGCTGCCGAGCTCGAGCCGGGTCTGCCGCAGCTGGGCGAGCGCGCCGTCGACCCGCTTGCCCTCTCGCTCGAGCTCCTTGACCTTGCCCGCGTGCTCGTCGGTCTCGGTGGTGACGCGGTCGAGCCGACCGCTCGCTTCCTCCCGGCGGCGAGACAGGGCCTCGAGCTGGGTCCTCGCCGTGGCGATCTGGGTGGTGCGCTCCGCGATCTGCGTGCGCGCCTCCTCGAGCCTCCCCTCGGTGTTGGCGAGCATCTGGCGCGCCTCGCCCGCCGCCGCCTCGCGTGCCGCGACCTCGCCGGTCTCGCGCGCGACGTCGGCCTCGAGCGTCGCGAGCTCCGCGGAGCGCGCGTCGAGCTCGACCTTGCCGCGCTCGCGCTGACCGCGAACCTCGTCGATCTCCGTGCGCGCGCCAGCGATCCGCGCCTCGAGGTCATCGGCCTCGCGCAGCTCGAAGCCGATCTTGCTGTCGCCGAGCCGGATCGTGTTGTCGAGCTCGTAGACCTTGTCCTGCACGCCCGCGAGCCGCCGCTCCTCGATGGAGAGCTCGGCGCGCTCGGCCACCAGCGCGGCGTCCTTGCTCGTCCACTCCACGCGTGCGGTGTCCAGCTCGCTGCGGACCTCGTCGAGCCGACCGCCGACCAGCTGGGTCTCGCCCTGGAGCTCGAGCCAGCGGTGCGACGCCTTCCACAGCTCGATGTCCTTCATCTCGGTCTTGTACTTGCGATAGCGCTCGGCCTTCTGGGCCTGGCGCCGCAACGTCCCCATGCGCTTGTCGAGCTCGGTGACGATGTCCGAGACCCGCATCAGGTTCTGCCGGGTCTGATCGAGCTTGCGCTCGGCGGCCTTCTTCTTGGCCTTGAACTTCGTGATCCCCGCGGCCTCCTCGATGATCGTGCGGCGATCCTGCGGCCGCGAGCTCACGATCTGACCGATCCGGCCCTGCTCGATGATCGCGTACGCCTTGGTGCCGACACCGGTCCCCAAAAAGAAGTCGGTGATGTCGCGCAGCCGGCACGGCGTCTTGTTGATGAAGTACTGGCTGAGCCCGTCGCGGTAGAGGCGCCGGGTGATCGTGACCTCGGTGTAGCTGCCGAAGTCCGCCGCCGGGGCGCGATCCTCGAGCAGCTTCGCGACCTCCTCGACCGGCGAGTCGATCCGGTTGCCCTCGGCGTCGACCCAGAGGCCGGCGTTGCCCTCGGCCGCGTCGGCTGCGCCGGGCTCCGTGGCCGGTGCCGGGGCGTCGGTCGCCGCCTCGACGCTTTTGTTGTTGCCCGCGCTCTCGCCGTCACCCGCGGCGCTCTCGCCCGCGCCCTCGCCCGCGCTCTCGCCCGCGCCCTCGCCCTCGTCGTCCTCGCTGTCGTCGCCCGGCTCGTCCGGGATCGCATCGAGCATCGTCTCGGTCTCGTCGTTCTTCGCCAGCTCGAGCGTCTCGTGGGAGAACCCGACGTCCTCGAACGTCAGCGAGACCTCGGCCATCGGCGCGGGCCCGCGGGTCTCGGAGCCGGCGAAGATGACGTCTTCCATCGCCTTTCCGCGCAGATGCTTGGCGCTCTGCTCGCCCATACACCACCGGATCGCGTCGACGATGTTGGACTTGCCACACCCGTTCGGTCCGACGACACCCGTGATCGATTCGCCGATCTGAACGACCGCACGATCGCAGAACGACTTGAAGCCGATGATCTCGACCCGCTTGATACGCATGAGAGGTTGCCGGACAGTGCAATGCCCCTATGACATTCGGGTCCGGCAGGCCTGGAGGCCGGCGGGAGACCGATTGGGGACGCGCTGAACGTGCTATCACCTCTTTCGTGCGTTGGCTCGCACTCGTGCTCTCGGTGGTGATCGGGGGATCCTTGGGGCTCGCTCCACGCCCGGGCGCGGCCGCGCCCCAGGTCGTGATCCGCGCTCACACCCGGATCGCGCTCGAGAGGGTCAAGCGGCTGGCCGATGACGAGGTCGAGGTCACCGGCCAGCTGGTCGACAAGCTGACCAGCGAGGGCATCCCGAACCAGCCGGTCACGATCGATATCGGTGGCGTGCAGCGCCGCGCGTACACCGAAGCCGACGGCCGGTTCCACGCGGTGTTCTCGATCCCGGTCGCCGGCCCGTTGCCGCTCCAGCTCCGGTTCGACGGCGGTCGCCTGCTCGAGCGCGCCGAGCCGTTCGCCACGGTCACCGATCCGTCGCGTGCCGAGGTCACGCTGTCGATCCGCGCCGAGGAGGCGACCGGCGGCATGCGCCTCTACGTGACGACCACCGTCGAGGACACCCCGACCAAGCTGCCGGTGCAGCTCTCGACCGGCGCCGCCGACAGCCCCGCGCTCGCGCCCTACAAGACGATCGATTCTGGCACGCCGTTCTTGCTCACCCGTGCGGCGCTCGGCGGCGCCGGCCCCAAGCGCGTGCGCGCGACGTTCGTCGGGGACGACCGCCGCCAGCAGGCGACCGCGGAGACCACGTTCGAGCTGACCTCGAAGACGACGACCACCGCCAAGCTGTCCGACTCGAATCTCGCGTTCGAGGACGACCTCGAGATCACCGGCACCGTCAGCGATGAAGATGGCAACCCGGTCGCGCGCGCCGCGGTGTCGCTGACGTCGGGCGATCGCCGGCTCGCCCAGGGCGCCACCGACGACGACGGCAGCTACACGTTCGAGATCGAGGCCGAGGTGCTCGCCGGGGACGTCAAGCAACTTCCCGACGACTTCGGCGTGCAGGTCACCGCCGATCCGCCGCTCGGCTACATCAAGCGGAGCCAGAGCAACCCGGCGATCGTGCGGATCGCGGCGCCGCAACCGGTCCCGGTCTCGTACACGGTGGCCGCGTTTCTCGCCACCGCCCTCGCCGCCGGTGGGTTCTTCACCGCGCGCGCCAAGCCGTGGCGCCGGTTCCGCCGAGCCGCCCCACCGGCCGACACGCCGTCGGTCGAGACCACCGACGACATCCCGATGGTCGGCGGGCTCGTCACCAACCGACCGGGCCTGGTCTCGACGCTGCGACGGCCCCACGACGAGGGGTTCTCCGGTGTCGTGCGCGATACCGTGCGCGGGCGCCCGGTCGACCAGGCCGTGGTGCGCGTGGTCCTCGGCGATCGCGATCGCGAGGTGCGCACGGGGCCCGACGGAACCTTCGTGCTCGACAAGCTCCCCCACGGCGAATGGAAGACCGAGGTCGCAGCGCCGGGCCACATCACCGAGCGCTTCGCGATCACGATCCCGCACCGCGGCGAGCTTCGCGGCGTACGGGTCGATCTGATTCCGGTCCGCGAGCGCGTGTTCCAGCTCTACCGGCGCGCGGCCGAGCCGTCGCTCCCGGAGGCCCGGCTGTGGGGCATCTGGTCGCCGCGCCAGATCGTCGATCACGTCCGCGCCAAGCGCGAAAGCCCCGCGATGCTCGACCTGACCGACTTCGTCGAGGAGGTCTACTTCTCGCCGCGCCTGGCCTCCGAGACCGTGCTTCCCCAGACGTCCGAGCGGGTCGATCGCGCCATCCGCGAGCGCATCGGGGTATAAGACCGGCGAGGTAGCGGAAGTCATGGATCCCAAGGAACTTCTCGAGCTCGGCATCTCGCTCGCTGTCATCGTTCTGGTCCTCGTCCTGCTCCGGCGCGCCGGTGCGAGGAGCCGCGCTCGCGGACCGCAGACGGCTCGCGAGCGTCTCGGCGTGGAGGCCCCCGCCGCCGAGAAACCGGCGCGCGTTCGCCGCCGCCCCAAGAAGCACTACGGCAAGGCCACGCCGCCAGAAGCCGAGCCAGAAGACGAAGCCAAGGAAGCCGCCGAGGAAGAAGCCGAGGAGGAGGCCGACGAGGAAGCCGCCGAGGAACAACAGGCCGAGGCGGAAGCTGAAGAAGAGGCCGAGGTCGACCCCGCTGCACGTGAGGCGTTCAAGGCCGGGCTCGCCAAGACCCGTGGCGGCTTCGTCGCCAGGCTCGGCAAGCTGTTCGGCAAGAAGAAGATTGACGCCGCCACCGTCGACGAGCTCGAGGAAGTGCTGTTCACCGCCGACATCGGGCCGCGCGCGGCCGACCGGATCTTCCAGTCGGTCAAGCAGGGTCTTTCGAAGAAGGACCTCGAGAGCTCCGACAAGATCTGGAAGCAGATCCGCAAGACCAGCAGCGAGATCCTCGCGATCGACGCGAACCCGCTCGATCTCGAATCGCACAAGCCGCTCGTGCTCCTCGTGCTGGGCGTCAACGGCGTCGGCAAGACGACGACGATCGGCAAGCTCGCCCGCAAGTGGACCGACGACGACAAGAAGGTCCTGCTCGCGGCCGGCGATACGTTCCGCGCGGCGGCCACCGAGCAGCTCGAGGAGTGGGGCAAGCGCGCCGACGTGCCGGTCGTCAAGGGCAAGCCCAATGGCGATCCGTCGTCGGTGATCTTCGATGCCGTGAAGCGCGGCGTCGAGGAGAAGTTCGACATCGTGATCTGCGATACCGCCGGTCGACTGCACTCGAACGCCGGCCTCATGGACGAGCTCAAGAAGGTTCGCCGGGTCTGCGACAAGGCGATGCCGGGTGCACCGCACGAGGTGTGGATGGTGCTCGACGCGACCACCGGTCAGAACGCGATCTCGCAGGCCAAGACCTTCAAGTCGGACATGGAGATCACCGGGATCGTCATCACCAAGCTCGACGGCTCGTCCAAAGGCGGCGTGCTCCTGGGCATCTGCGACGAGCTCAAGGTGCCCGTCCGCTACGTCGGTGTGGGGGAGAAGATCGGTGATCTGAGGCCCTTCGACCCGAACGCCTTCGTCGACGCGCTGTACGCCGACGCTACCAGTGAAGCCGCCTAAGGCGCTCTGGTCGGGCCGCTGGGCATCCGGAAGATGCGAAACATTGCAACTCGGCGTGCCGGGTTCGTGTCCGGCCAGAGATCAACTCCCACGCCCAATTGCTTGAGCCGGGAAAAAGGTAGGTGTTATGAACCTCCTACGAATGCGGGCATACCAACGATCCGTCCGTCGTCGAGCCGTTGCCTGGATCACGATCCTCGGTGCGGTCTCGTTCTTTGCGGTCTCCGCCGTCGCACAACCGAAGGGGGGCTCCGGCTCCGGTTCGGATGATGGCGAGATCGAGATGTCCGGCGACGAACAGCCGGCCGGCTCGGGGTCCGCGGCGGGTTCCGCCGACGTCAACCCGGACGAGATCGACATGGGCGAGCAGCCCGCGCCCGATCTCGAAGCCGACATGGCGGCGGCCAACAAGGCCGACCTGTCCGTCAAGAGCGGTCCGGTTCGCAAGACCCCGCTGTCGTGGTCGGACATCATCACGGTCGTTCGCAAGCCATTCCTCAAGGTCCGGCGCACCGAGCTGTACCCGTTCGTCGCGACGACGATGAACGACAACATCATCCGCCACTACGCGATCGGCGGTGAGATCGCCTACTACCTCACCGATGTCCTCGCGATCGGCGTCGAGGGTATGTACTACCAGAAGTCGTTCCGCGAGCCGTTCGACCTCGTCGCACGCCAGGCGCGCCGGCTGCCCACCGTCAACACGTACAAGTGGAGCGCCGCGCTCGACTTCCACTACGTGCCCGTCTACGGAAAGTTCGCGATCCTCGATCAGAAGATCGTGACCTGGGAGGTCGCGTTCACCGCCGGCATCGGGGCCGGTCAGAGCGAGGTGGTCCCGCGCGACACCAAGTTCCCCGGCTTCACCAACTTCCTGATCATGCCGAACGCCGGTGCCGGGATGCGGTTCTTCGTCACCAAGTGGCTGACGGTGAACGCCGGCATCCGCGACTACATGTTCATCGATCACTTCGAACCGCCCGGCCGCGAGGTCGGCATGAACGACACGGCCCAGGAAGCCAAGGATCACTCCGATAGCTCGTTCATCAACAACGTCATGTTCCAGATCGGCGTCAGCTTCTGGCTGCCGACGTCGTTCGAGTACACGACCTTCCGCTGAGGAGACCAGGGATGAAGAAGCACGTGTTCCTCGCGTCGGTCGCGCTCGCGGGCCTGGCGTCGACAACCGCCCTCGCCGAGCGCCGCCTCAACGACCTCGACAAACAGAAGGCCGTCCGCCATCGCAAGCTGCTCGTCAAGAAGCGCTTCGAATTCGCCCCGCTGTTCGAGTCGACGATCAACGCCGACTTCAAGCACATCGTCGGGGGTGGCGCGAAGCTCGAGTACCACTTCTCGGACATGTTCTCGTTCGGCTTCGTCGGCGTCGGCTCGACCGCGCTCAACACGAAGCTGGTCGATCGCATCATTCCGACGCTCGAGCCCAACGTCGACAACATGACGCGCGAGCCGAGCCAGGCGGAGTTCTCCGACCGCCTCAACGAGATGCCGTTCCACGGCGCCGCGTATGCCAGCCTGACCCCGTGGTACGGCAAGCTGGCCGCGTTCAGCCAGGCGTTCGTCGCGTTCGACTTCTACTTCCAGGGCGGTGTGTCGTTCGCGTCGCTCAAGAGCGACTGTCCGAGCACCATCTGCAACGACACCCACCCCGGAACGACCGACGCCAACGGCAACCCGCCGGATCTCAACCCCAACAACGACGACCCGCTCAACAGCGGTGGCAAGGTCGGTCTGTACCTGGGTGGCGGCATCCACGTGTTCCTGAGCGACTTCCTCGCTCTCGATCTCACGATCCGCGACTACGCGTTCTCGGATAACCCGTCGGGCGCCGACGTCTCGGGTCCGAACAACGGTCCCGATGGTGCGGTGACGAGCGACGACAATCGCTTCATCCACCACCTGTTCTTCGGAGCGGGCGTGTCGATCATGTTCCCGACCAAGGTCAAGCGGACCCCGTAGCTCGAGTCGATCCAAGCAAGACTCGACGAGCCAGACCTGCTCCGGCAGATCTGGCTCGTTGACGTTTCGGCCGGCTGGTTCAGGGACCGCAGAAGTCGGTCGCGCTCTGCTGGCCCTCGCGCAGCCGGATGCACTTCGAGGCGGTCTGGTCGTCGCGCTGGAAGCTGATGACGATCTCCTCGCCGACCGCCGCCGCCAGCGGGACGGTCGGGCCGACACTGCCGTCGTCGTGCGCGTTCTCGATGATGCCGACGCCGCGGTCGCGGTTGTAGACGAACACGATCGCGCCGACGTAGTTGATCTCGGGCGCGTACGAGAACGAGGCCTGCGTGTCGTTGTCGATCGGCGTGATCTCGAAGCTCATCTTCGCCGGGTCCGGCGGAGGAATCGGGATCGACGGGGTGACGCACCCGGCGAGACCGATCAGGGCAATGAGAGCGAGACGGCGCATGACCAGGTAGAGGTGACAGCAAGCCGCGATCCATCCGGATCGTACCGGATCTTGGCTAGATACAAGAAGACCGCTGCCAACAGGATTGGCAACGGCCTCTTTCGTTGGCGACGCATGTCGCCAGCAGGTCGGATGTGGCTAGTAGGTCGGGTTCGTAGGCCACGCGATCAGCGTGGGGTGCATGACCTGGGTGGAGCCACTGCGCTGGATCACGATGAGGGGACGGGCCCCTGGCCGGGCGTTGTAGATCCGCTCCTGCAGCTCGTTCGCGGAGTCCACGTGGTCGCCATCGACCGACAGCACGCGATCGCCGGACCTGAGGCCCACCGACTCGGCCGGGGTGCTCGGCAGGATGCTGTCGACCTCGGCGAAGCCGTCGTGGAACGTGTAACGAATGCCGAGGAAGCCGTGCGTGTCGTCCGCCGTCGGCACCACCTCGATCGGTGTCGCGCGATGGTAGGTGCACGCAGACCGTGCGGACATCGTGTCGGCGACCTGCATCGCCATCAACGTGGTTGCGAGTGCGAGCCCAGACGCGACACCGGCCATCGTGCACACCACCGCGACCGTGCCGAGTCCTCGGCTTCGTTCGCTGGGTAACAGTGCCTCGCGCCGGAGCATCGGTGCTGGGGTCGTCTCGTCGGGAGCCTTCGCGTCGTCGGACATCTCCTGAGCCTCGTGTGTGGTCGTTACCGACCGGTGTGTAGGGTCGTTACCAACCAGTATAGGGGCGTGGGTCGACCAAGACCACGACGAAATGCCGAGCGTCCGCGAATTTTGAGTGGTGTGCGATCGCGACGAGCGGTCCCCGGTTCCCGTCGACAAACGCCTCGCGATGTGAATGGTCGCACGCTGCAATCCGTCATTTTCGGCCCGTGGTAGGTTCCGGACTGCGTGTGAGTACGTCTAGAGCACGACGGAGGCGCCGCTGGCTCGTCCTGATCGGCCTGGGGATCGTGCTGGTGTGCGGCACGGGCTTCACGGTGCTACGCGTGTCGTTCGAAGGTCCCGCGCTCGGCAGCAAGATCTCGACTCTGCTCAACAAACGCATGCGCGGCCGGGTCGAGATCGGCGCGGTGGAGTGGGACACCAACGAGCTCAAGAAGGTCCTGACGGGCGGCTGGGTCCCCGTACGCATGCGCGACGTCAAGGTGTGGGACGACTGCGCACTCAACAGCGGTGCGAGCGCGCTCGACGAGATCCGGACCGGTGACCCCAACGAAGACTGTACGCTCGATGACCGTCCGGATCCGGACCCTACGAGCAAGCGACGTCCCCGCAAGCTGCTGCTCCGCACGGATCTGATCACGGGCGAGATCGACGTCCACGCCCTGCTGTTCGGCAACCACGACTTCGTGTTCCGCAACCTGTGGGTGTACGGCGGCGAGGCGCTGCTCGAACAGACCGCCGAGCCCTACCCGCTCCACGCGTACGACCGCACGATCGTCAGCATCGTCACCGCGTTCTACCCGCGCATGCACGCCGGGTTCCGCGCCGGCATCTACGCGGACTCGCCGCCGCCGGTGTTCGACCTGCGCGACATCCACATCAAGGACCTGAACCTCACGGTCCACATGAACCCGTACTCGTTGCGCCCGCTGGTCGTGCACGCGACCAAGTCGAAACCGCGCGCGAACACGGCCCCGTTCTCGACCGCGCGCAACTACTCGTTCGATGCACCGCTCGCGATCGTCCGCGACACGGGCTGCGAGGCTGTCGATCCCGCGATCGCGCGCGGCAAGATCGCGGTGATCGAGGCAGCCACGTGCTCGCCGAAACGCCAGGCCCGCAGCCTCCAGGCCGCGGGGGCGGTCGGGATGGTGCTCACCGGCACCGATCCGGAGGTGTCGGCACCACCGACACTCGACGACGACCGCAGCGTGATCGGTGCGATCACGATCCCGGTGATCGCGATCGGCCGCCGCGATGGCGATGCGCTGC
This sequence comes from uncultured delta proteobacterium, assembly GCA_963772655.1. GTDB lineage: Bacteria > Myxococcota_A > Polyangia > Haliangiales > Haliangiaceae > JABFXX01. The sequence goes on along the minus strand of CAVYYE010000002.1, from coordinate 549,328 downwards.
GCTCCGCGCCGGGTGCCCTCGCGGGCACCGCAACCGCGACGCTCCGGGACACCATCGGCTACGTCACCGCGGCACGGCTCGAGCACGTCGACGTCGACGCCGATCCCAGCAAGTTCAACGCCCCCGACCACGAGTCGTCGTACCTCTACATGGACGGCGTCGACCCGCTGGTGTCCAAGCTGTACGTGCACCTCGCGGTCACCGCGAAGACCGGCTCGTTGCGGCTGTGGGACGAGGGGCTGCGCGACACCTTCCGGCTCCCCTACCCCGCGCTACCGACCCAGGACACCGGCGAGAGCTACCCGCCGAAGGGACGCAGCGCCGAGTACGAGATCGCGCTCGCCGACGTCGAGCTCCATCGCCTCGCCCAGCTCCCGACCGAATGGGCGCGACGCGACAACGTCGCCAACACCCTCGAGATCGATCTCGAGACCCGCACGCTACCGTGCGACGCCTCGGGCGCCCCCGGATCGCCGGAGCTCCACCCGGATGGGCGCGGCGCCAAGCTCCACATCACCGGCGAGCTCTACAACTACTGGGATCGCCCCTACGACGGCTCGTGGAACCTGCGGCTCGACGGTCACGACATGGGGCCGACGATCCAGACCTGCATCAAGCACAAGATCAGCGGCGATCACCTCGACGGCACGATCACGCTGACCGGACCGTTCGTCGCGCTGCCCAAGATCTCGCTGGCGATGAAGGACCTCGACTTCAGCCTGCCGCTGCGAGCGAACGAGGACCCGCTGCAGCTCACCCTCGCCGAGGTTCAGGGCTCGATCGATCTCGTCAACGAGCAGGGCTCGCTCGACAAGACCACCGCGCTGATCCGCAACGGCCGCGAGCCCGGCGAGGTCGAGGTGTCGGCAAACTTCGGGCTCAAGCCGTACAACGCGCGCGCACACGTCGAGATCGTCAAGCCGATCGACGTCGGCCGGTTCCTGCCCCGGGCGATGGAGCCGGTCGGACGCTTCCTGAAGGGACGACTGACCGCGGTCGGCGACGCCGACATCGGGTTCTCCCTCGAGGACTTCGATCTATCGCTGGGTCGTAGCGAGAAGGACACCGCGGTCCGCGTGCACAAGGGGCGGCTGTTCACCGACGACGACTTCGACACCGTGAAGATCCAGCAGGTCCAGTTCGACGCCGGCCGCAACCACGCTCAGGTCAATGGCGAGGTCGACCTCGCCAACAACGTGATCAAGAAGATCGTGATCGATCACGACTTCCCGGACCTCGGGTTGTGGCTGAAGCGATTCGGGCTCCCACCGATCGTGCAGAGCGCTGGCGGCGGACAGATCGTGATCACGGGACCGATCTCGAAGCCGACGATCAACGTCGCGACCGACCTCGGCGGCGTGCCGTGCCTCGACAAGGTGCGGATCGTCGACTCGCGCTACGACTCCGCCACCCACGTGCTCGAGGTTCGCCGGTTGACCTCGGCCGGACTCGGCGGCGAGCTCGTCGGCACCGCGCGGATCCGGAAGGAGCCGGGTCGTCGCGCCGTGATCGAGAAGCTGCACGTCGACGGCAAGCGGCTCGACGCCTCGCGGATCTGCAAGATCGGCAAGCCGCTGCGGGGCGTCGTCAACACGCTCGACGTCGACCTGTCGGGGACGATCGATCCGAACCGCTCCGCGCTCGACTGGCTCGATCTCGCGCAGGTCAAGGCGCGCGCCGATCACATCTCGATCGCCGGCGACAAGTTCCACAGCGTCGCGCTGTGCATCAACCGCAGCGACGACAAGACCTGCCGGCCGCGCACCGGGTACCTCGATCGCGACGACCTCCACCAGTGCGCCCAGGCCAAGCGCTCCGGGTTCTGCGCGGTTGCCACCGCGACGCGCGACGGCGGCGGCATGGTCGACGCGACGATCGCGCGCCTGCCCGCGACCCGCACGCGCACGCGCACGACCCCGGCGAAGCTCGGCGGCACGATCGCGCTGTCCGACGTCTCGTTGAGCTTGCTCAAGCAACTGATCGGATCGGCGCTGGCCGACAGCGGCAGCGCGCCGAAGGTCGCCAAGGGCAAGGCGGCGAAGGGCAAGCCGGCGAAGGGCAAGGCGGCGCCGCCGAAGCCCGCCGCTCCGAAGAGCATCCCCGGGGCGTCGATCCAGACCGGTGGTCTCGCCTCGATGACGCTGCACCTCGAGGGCAATCCCGACGCGCCGCAGGCGGCGGGCGCGATCCAGCTGCTGCGTTCGTGGGTCGGCGAGTCGTTCGTCGGCGATGCGCAGCTCGTCGTCACGCCGAGCAAGCTCGGCACCGTGCCGGGGATCCGGTTCGAGGGCGCGGCGCTCGCGGGGCGCGTTCGCGTCACCGGCACGCTCGGCACGCGGGCGCCCTACCCGATCGAGGTCCAGATCTCGGGGCGCCGTCTCGACGCCAGGCTGTTCATCGATCTCCAGAAGCGACTGGGCCTGCCGATGCCCGTCGAGGCCTGGGCCACCGGCACGATCACGGTGCGCGACCAGCTGCGCCCCAAGACCAAGGTCGAGCCCGAGGCGTGGATCGAGCTGTCCGAGCTCCAGGCCACCGTCACGCACACCGGCACCGACGGTCGGCTGGTCCCGCTGACGTTCACCGCCGTCGATCAGGATCGCGCCAGGCGGCCGGCGGTCTCGATCCACGTCACGCCGTCGTCGATCGACTTCGCGTGCCGCGACGCCGAGGGCAAGCGGTTCGAGTGCACGACCAAGCTGGCGGTCGGTCCGCAGAACGCGGCACCCGCCGGGGTGATCGATTTCCGCGGCCACGTCACGCCGCAACAGGTCGCGATCGAGGCGGTCGGGAAGATCGACCTCGCCACGCTGACGCCGCTGTTCGAGAACCAGTTCACCTGCGTGTCGGGCAGCGCCGACGTGTCCGCCTCGATCAGCGGCTCGTACGACCATCCGAGCTACGAGGCCGCGCTCGCGCTCGACCACATCGAGGCCACGCCGGTCGGCGGCGACACGATCCTCGAGGCGGAGAGCGGGCTGGTCAAGATCGCCAACGGCGCGCTCGGCTTCACCGACGTCCGCGTACGGGTCCGCGATCCGCATCGCGACTCGGCGCGCAGTCAGGTGGGACCGCAGAAGACCGTGCGCGCCAACAGCTGCGCGGGCAAGCAGCGAGGCACCGTCAACGACGAGGCCGGCGAGCTATTCGTCAAGGGCAACATCGAGCTCGACGGTCTGACCCCGAAGTCGTGGGGCGTGCTCGTCGAGGGCAAGCTCGCCGGCAAGATGCTGGTCGTGATCGCCAAGGACTACGTGTCGCAAGCGACCGGGCTCGCGAGCATCGAGGGCGACGTACTGCTGACCGGCACGGGGCCGACCCCGCAGGTGTCCGGCACGTTGACGTTCGATCCTCCGCCACCGTGCAAGAACGAACCATCGACAGCCGACACCGTCGGCGGTCGAGAAGACTGTCGCAAACCGGGCGAGCTGCCGCGACCGATCACGATCATCCCGCGCTACCTGCCGCGCGAGATCGCGATCGCGGGCGGCACCGTCGAGATCGATACCGAGAGCGACGCCAACGACAACCGCACGTACTCGCTGACGGTGCGCAAGGAGCTCCGCCTGTCGATCGACGGTGAAGGCTCGGTGCGCGTGGTCGACGGTGGCTACGTCGAGTTGCGCGACGGAACGATCGCCAAGCTGGGCCTCAGGATCGACGCCGACGACCTGTCGTTCCGCCAGCCCGGCAAGCTCAACCTGATCGTGTCGGCGCGGCGCGTGGCGCTGTCGCGCGCCGACGAGAGCTCCCCGCTCCAGGCCAGCGGCCGGATCCAGATCATCGACGGCACCTACGAACAGGACTTCGAGATCGCCGAGGGCATCCGGTCGCTCGGAAGCAACGCGCCACCGACGACACCGGTGTGGGACGCCTCGTCGCTACTCGGCAGCGCGGAGCTCGACCTCTCGATCGACGTCCGCAAGTTCTCGCTCAAGAGCAACATCGCGCAGGTCGACATGTCGGGCGAGAACATCTCGCTCAGCGGCTCGCCGCGCGAACCGCGGCTCTCGGGATCGATCCGCGTCGATCGCGGGCGCTTCAAGTTGCCCGGCATGCGCGCCGCGTTCACCCGCACCAACGGCCAGATCAACTTTTCCCGCGACCAGCGCGCCTCGAATCCCGATCTCAAGATCACGAGCGAGGCCGACTACCGCGACCTCACCGGCCAGGACCACGTGATCACGTTGACCATCGAGGGCGCCATCGACTCCCTGAAGTGGGACCTCCACACGTCGACCGGTTACAACAAGTCGCAGACCGTGGCGCTGCTCCTGCTCGGACGTAACCCCGAGCAATTGCGGCGCTCGCTCGGCGACCAGATCTTGGGCTCCAACATCAACAACATCGATCCGACCACGAACCCGTCGCAGGGCTTCGCGGATCAGATCGTCAAGGACCTCGCGGGCGACTGGGTGAGCGACCTGCTCGAGAACTCGCTGACCAAGATCACGCGACTCGACGTGTTCCGGATCGAGGTCGGGTTCGGCTCGATCGGCCTCCATGTCGAGAAGAAGGTCGCCGAGAACGTCAACGTGATCGGCACCTACGAGCAGACGATCCGCGGTCAGACCATCAACGCGCGCGGCGAGATCAAGACGCCGTTCCGGTTCAGCCTGCAGGGCGGCTGGCTCAAGAAGGACTTCAACGACCCGGCCGAGCAGGACATCACCGATGCCAGCATCAAGGCCGTGTTCCACCTGCTCCCGTGATGGCGCCCCTCCGTTTCTCGGCATCGCTGCTGGTCGCGCTCGCGATCGCACACACCGGCGTGGCGAGCGGCGCCCCCGACGAGCCCGCGAAGCCGACGCCGGTGACCGGCGATCGCCAGCCCGACGCGCCCGACACCGGGGACGCCGCGGCGACCACTGCTGACGACGAGCCCGTCCTCACCCCGCCACCGTTCGATCCACTGACCTGTCGCCGGCGCCGCGCCCCGATCAACGGCAGCGCGATGCCGGTGACGTGGTCGAACTTCGATATCACCGGCAAGCTCATCGATCCGCCCGCCACCGTGCGAGCGCTGCTCGCCCCGACGATGGACCGCCACCGAGCGCTCACCGACGACCTCCGCGACGAGCTCGACGAAGCGGCCGCGGCGATCGGCTACCACGTCGTCGGGCTCGGGACGAAGCAGACCCCGACGGGCGTCCACGCGCAGGTGTTCCTCGCGCCGTTGCCGATCGTCCGTAAGATCAAGGTCAGCATCGACCAGCCGATCCTCGACATCCTGAGCACGCCGCTACTCGCCGACGAGGTCAAGCGCCGGATGCGCCTGCGCCCGGGGGCGTACATGCCGTGGGCTCCCGACGAGCGGCAGTGCGAGCTCTACGAGGAGAAGCGCCGGATCGAGGACTTCTTGCACGACGAGGGGTTCTTCGACGCGCAGGCCACCCTGGCGCCGAAGTTCGATGGCGTGCGCGTCACCCTGGTGGTCCAGGTCCGACTCGGCGAGCCGTACACGTCCGGCGAGCCCGACATCCCCAATGCCGAGCGACTGCCCGTATCTCCCGACGTGATCGAGGAGATCAAGAGCAAGTTCCGGCACCGCACCTGTTACCTCAAGTACCTCTGCCTCCCGCAGCCGCGATTCCGGCGCGCGCAGCACGCCAAGGACATCCAGGAGGTGATCGACCTGTTCCACCGCCAGCAGTTCCCGGCGGTCCGCGTGCGGAGCTCGGATCCGTTGATCGACCGCCGCACGCACACGGTCGAGTTCTCGCTGACGATCGATCCGCGTCGCCAGGTCGACGTGGTGTTCGAGGGCGAGCCCAGACCGCCACAGGATCAACTGCTCCCGCTCCTCACGTTCGACAAGGCGCAGAGCGCCGACGACGTCGAGGCTGCGGTGTCGGCCGGCAACATCACGGCGTACCTGCAGAGCCAGGGCTTCTTCGACGCGCGCGTGACGTGGCGGCGCGAACAGTTTCCCGACGCCGGGTTCGAGCGCCTGATCTACCGGATCGCGCAGGGCCAGCGCCGCACGGTGCGCGCGGTGACGTTCGCCGGCAACCTCGGCCTCGACGCGAATCGCCAGACCGCCGAGAAGAAGCTGCTCGACGCGGTCACCACCAAGCCGGTCGGCCGCACCGCCAAGCTGCTCGGCGCCCGCGCGGCGGCCACCGCCGAGAACCTCGCCGGCGACGTCACCCGGCTCGAGGCGCTGTATCGCGAGGCGGGCTACCGCGACGCCCGGATCTCCGTGCACGTGGCCCCGACCAACGATCCGGCCACGCTGGCGAGCGCGGCGCTCACCGCCGCGATGGTGGGCGCCGATCGCGGCGACGATCTCTACGTACAGTTCTCGATCGACGCCGGCCTACCCACGCTGTTGACGCAGCTCCACATCGAGCTCGGACCGCAAGGGGACACGATCGCGACGCCGGACGACCGGGAGCTGTGTAGCGAGGTACTCGGCGTGCTCGCCGACCTCTACCACCACCGCGAGATCGCCAACCCGGTGACGTCCGAGCACTGCATCGGCGTCGCGACCGACCTCAAGTATCACGAGCTCGAGACCGCCGACACCCGCGACGTCTTGCGCGACCGGCTGTTCGACAACGCGCGACCGCGCACGGAGATCGAGCTCGACGCCAAGGTCATCGGCCCGCACCGCTATGCGGCGTACTACCGGCTGCGCAAGACCCGGAAGCTCAAGATCGGCAAGATCGTGCTGCGCGGGAACTTCCGCACCTCGGGCTCGATCATCCGCGGCGAGCTCCGCGAGGCACACTTCCAGGAGGGCCAGCCGCTGACCTCGTCGGCGCTCGCCGACAGCGCCCGACGTCTGCGCAACACCGGCCTGTTCGACTCGGTCAACGTCAAGTTGCTCGATCTCGAGACCACGTCCGCCGGCGCGCTCAACGCCGTCGTCGAGCTCACCGAACGCTACGACTACCGCGCGGGGTTCGGGCTCGACCTCGAGGGCGGCTACTCGAGCTTCAACGGCGCGTTCATCAAGGTGCTGCCGACGTTCAAGAACCTGTTCGGCATCGGGATGTCGCTCGATCTCAGCGGCACGCTCGGCATCGACCTCGTCGATCTGATCAACAACAACAACCTGACGATCAAACAGCTCGCCGGGGAGGCCACGCTGCGGATCCCCGAGTGGCTGACCCGGCGCGCTCGCATCCCGTTCTCGCCGCAGGTCGAGCTCACCGGGTTCCACCGCCGCCAGGACACGCCACGGTTCGGCGTGCTGCGCACCACCGGCGTCTCGGCAACGCTATCGCGCACCAAGAGCTATCCGCGCACGGCCGAGCACGCCGCCAACGCGCTGACCGGTGGTGTCCACTACGACTACCGGAGCCGCGAGCGCAACGTCGATGCGTTGCGTCCAGTCGGCGCCGACGCCGACGAGACGCAGGTTCCGATCACCACCACCACCGGCTCGGTCGGCGTGTTCGGCGAATGGGAGCACCGCAACGACCGCGCCGGTTCGCTACAACCGCTGGCGCCCGAGACCGGGTTCCGGCTCGAGGGCGAGTTCTCGTTCGCGACGCCGCTGCTGTCCGCGTACTACGGCAGCGACACGTTCCTCAAGGTGTCGGGCGTCGGCTCGAAGTACTGGTCGCCGTTCAACGGCTTCGTGTTGCGGCTCGACCTCCGCTACGACCACGGCATCCCGCTCGGCGGCGCCGCGCTGCTCCCCGAGGTCGAGCGATTCTTCGCGGGCGGTGACTCGACCGTGCGTGGCTACGAGGACGACCGTCTCGCCACCGAGCTCGTCGAGGTCGCGGTACCACCGCTCGACAACATCACCCAGATCCGGGTGCTCCCGGCCGGCGGCAACATCCGCGCGATCGGCTCGTTCGACGCCCAGCTGCGGATCTTCAAGCTGTTCACGACCGCGCTGTTCTTCGATGCCGGCGTGATCACCAACCAGTGGTCGACCGTGACGCTCGACGACATCCGGCCCTCGGTCGGGATGGCGCTGATCCGGATCGTGACGCCGTTCGGGGCGTTTGCGGCCGAGCGTGCCGTGCCCCTGCGGCCGCGCCTGGGTGACGACCCGCGGGGCCGCTGGCACCTGAGCTTCGCCGCCCGCGCCCAGTTCTGAGGGCGGTACGCCCGGCTTGACCCTCGGGCCGTCCCCGAGCAAGATGCCGCGCCTATGGGACGAGACGACAACCGCCGCACGTTGAAGATGAAGCGCCGCCGCAGCCAGGCCAAGAAGAAGGCCCGCATCAAGCGCCGGATCGCGACCGCGAAGGCGAACAAGCCGGCCGGAACGCCTCCGAAGAAGAAGTAACACCGCGCGAACGACGCTAAGCTCCGGGGCGTGACGCCCAACCAGACGCGCTGCGTGATGACGCAGATCGTGATGCCGATGCACACCAACGGTGCGTCGGGCATCATGTTCGGCGGCATCATGATGCAGTGGATCGACGTATGTGCAGGGGTCGCGGCGATGCGCCACGCAGCCGGCGCGGTCACCACGGCCTCGATCGACCGGCTCGATTTCATGTCGCCGGTCCACGTCGGTGATGTCGTGGTGTTGCAGGCCCAGGTCAACTTCGCCGCCCGGACCTCGATGGAGGTCGGGTGCCGGGTCGAGACCGAGGACATGGCGACCCGCAAGCGCAGCTACGTCACCAAGGCGTACCTGACGTTCGTCGCGATCGACGGCAAGGGACGGCCACGCGGGATCGAGGGACTCGAGCTCGAGACCGACGACGATCGCCGCCGCCACGCGCAGGCCGAGCTCCGACGCGCCGCGCGACTCCGCGCCGCCGGTCGGATCAAGGGAGACGCGTCGTGATCGTCGATCGCTCCGAGTGGGGGCGGCTCCGCGCCACCGGTGGCGACCGGGTCCGGTTCCTCCAGGGGCTGACCACGATCAATGTCGAGCAGCTCGCCGATGGCACGCACGCGTGGGGCGCGATCCTGAACCCCAAGGGCCGCGTGCTCAGCGTGATCGACATGGCGCGCACCGGCGAGGCATTCGTGATCGCCTGCCAGCCCGACCTCGCGGCACCGACCCACGCCCTGCTCGACCGCTACGCGGTGATGGACGACGTGGCCTTCGAGCCGCTGTCCGGCCCCGCCCACCAGGTATGGACCGACGTCGCGAGCGTGTGGACCGCGGCGATCGTCGAAGGCACGGGCGACGGTGCGATTCCCGACACCGATCCCGCGGTCGAGACGCTGCGGATCCGCGCCGGCTTCCTGCGCTACGGCGCCGATGTCGATGCCGACCACTTCCCCTTCGAGACCCCGCTCGCGCAGTTCCTCGATTACACCAAGGGCTGCTACGTCGGCCAGGAGCCGGTGTTCCGGGTCCACGCGCAGGGCAACGCCGCGCGCGTGCTGCGCGGGTTCGTGATCGACGGCACCGAGACGATCGCGGCGGGAACCAAGATCGATCACGCGTCGAAGCCCGGCGCCGGCACGCTGACCAGCTCGATCGTCGACGGGGATCGCACGCTCGCGCTCGGCTACCTGCATCGCAGCTGCTGGGACCCCGGCGGCCAGGTCACGATCGCCGGTCGCGGCGCGGTCGTCCGCGAGCTCCCGATGGAGTCGGCGTGAGACCTCGTTTCGTTGCCGCGCTCGCATTCTCGCTGGCCGGCTGCAGCCTGGTCACCGATAGCTTCGTCACCAACGACTTCTCGGGCGACCTCTATCCGATCGACGTCGACACCTCGAGCGGTGCCGTGGTGGTCGGGCTGCGCGAGGCCGACGTCGCCGATCGCGTCGCGGTGCTCGACACGCTGAGCCCGATCACGCTCGTCGATCCGGGGGCCGACGTGTCACCCACGGTCACCTATCGCAACCTCACCTTGCTCGGCGAACGCGCGGCCACCGGGGCACTCGATCTCCCGCGCGCCGGCTTCCGCGACACCCAGGTGCTGTCGCTGCATCCGTGCGACAGCCCCGACTGCGCGATCGGCACCGCCGGCACCGAGCGCCCGTTCGCGGCGATCATCGGGGCGAACTCGCTCGCCGGCGATGCCCTGCGCCTGCGGCTCGGCGATGATCGCGCCTTCATCCTCGCGGATGTCGCGGGCGACGAGCAGGCCCGCGCCGCCGTATGCGATGCGGTGTACCCGTCCCCGTTCCGAGGCGGCGGCACGCTCGTGGTCGCCGGCACCGAGCTCGACTTCGCCGGTCGCCGGATCACGATGCGGACGTGCATCGCCCCCAACCCCGATCCCGCGATCCCGCAGAGCGCCCGCGGAGTCGACGCGTTGATGCTGGTATCGACGGGCATCGGACCGACCCTGCTCGGGACCACCGCCTACGAACGCTATCGCATGCTCGATCCGACGGCGCTGCCCGTCGACCAGCTCCCCACGGGCCAGGTGTTCCTGGCGTCCGGACCGGTGCTCGGCCACGTCGCGACCGTCCCCGACCTCGCACTGGTCGCGCGCTCGAACTCGACGCCGCGCGCTGCCTGCCGGCACGTGTTCGCGCACCACCTGCTCCTCGAACGGAACTGCGCGGTCGGCGATGACTGCCCGTGCAACAAGAACGACACGTTCTGTCCGCTGCCGGCGCTGGTCGAGATCGCGCCGACCGCCGGTATCGAGGTGCTCGTCATCGCGGATAGCGAGCCCATCCTGCAGGCGCTGCGCACCGAGCTGCGACCCGACCAGCCCGAGGTCGACGGCATCCTGGGTGTCGATGCGTTGCGGGACCTCGAGCTCGACGTCGACTACCCGCACGACCGCTTGCTCGCACGCTGCACGACCGACGCCTGCACGATGCGCGCGGCGTTGCCGGCGCAGTCGGACCGCTCGGCCGTGACGCGCTGCCTCGACGTCAAGAAGTGAGCTTCTCAGTCGTCGAGCGACCCGGACAGGTCGGCGAGCACGACGGACGGCGCCCCACGCTCGACGATCCTGCCCTTCTCGATCCGCAGCACCTGATCGGCGAGCAGCCGCGCCTCCGACACCGAGTGCGTGACATGCACCAGCGGCACGCCGAGCTCGGCGACCAGCTCGCGCACCAGCTTGGTGAGCTGCGCACGTAGATCGCGATCGAGCGCCGAGAACGGCTCGTCGAGCAGCACCAGCTCGGGCGACCGCGCGATCGCGCGCGCGAGCGCGACCCGTTGTGCCTCGCCGCCCGAGAACGTGCGAGGCCGGCGCCTGGCGAGGTGGCCGACGCCGAGCCGCTCGAGGAGCTCGTGACCGCGCGCCACGCGATCCTTGTGCGGCATCTCGCGCGGCATGCCGTAGGTGACGTTGTGGAGCCCGGTCAGGTGCGGGAACAGCGCCAGGCTCTGGAACACGTAGGCCAGGCGCCGCTCGTGGGTCGGCACCGCGATCGTGGCGCGCGCCCCGGATTCGCGGTCGAACCACACGGTCGATCCGAGCGCGACGCGCCCGCGATCGGGCTGTGCGAGCCCGGCGAGCAACGACAGGATCGTGCTCTTGCCGGATCCCGACGGCCCCATCACGCAGGTGATGCCCGGCGGGCACGCCAGCTCGACATCGAGCTCGAACTCGGATCGCCGCAGGCGCAGCGTCGCGAGCAGGCCCTGGGGGTCAGACACGATTGTAGTGATAACGCCGCGTGAACCGATTCGCGAGTACCAGCATCGCAACTCCGAAGATCGTGGTCACGAGAGCCGTCGACATCACGTGCTCGTCGCGGCCGGCCAACAGCTGGTCCATGATGTAGATCGACGCCGTCGGCGTGCCGTCGATGCGGGCACCGGCGACCATCAACGTGGCGCCGTAGTCGCCGAGCGCGCGGGCGAACCCGAGCATCATGCCGGCGACGATCCCCGGCGCGGCGAGCGGCAACACCACGGAGAACAGGATGCGAACCGGTCTCGCCCCGAGCGTGCGTGCGGCGCTGATCAGGGTCGGATCGATGGCATCGAGCGCGACCCGGACGGAGCGCACGACCAGGGGCATCGAACCGACCGCCGCGGCGATCACGGCCCCCTCGAAGTTGAACACGATCGTGCGTCCGAACATCGACTCCCACGCTCGCCCGAAGGCGCTGCCGTTGCCGAGCACGACCAGGAGGTAGTAGCCGAGCACGGTCGGCGGCAGCACCATCGGTGCCGACACCACCGCATCGAACAGATCGCGCGCGGGAAGCCGCTTCCAGTTGAGCAGCAGCGCGAACGCGGTACCGAACAACAGGGTCAACACGGTCGCGAGCGTGGCGACCTTGAACGACAGCCAGAGCGGGGCCGTGGACATGAGCTAGTCCGGAACGCGGATCACGAACACCGTGCCGAGACCGGGACGCGATTCGACGTGGATCGTACCGTCGTGCGCCTCGACCGCGAGCTTGCAGAAGTACAGGCCGAGGCCGCGGTTCGCGCGCGCGGACGCACGACGAGCCTCGACCTGGAAGTAGCGACCGAAGATGGTCTCGCGCTCCGACGGGGGAACTGGCGGACCGTTGTTGCCGATCGAGATCTCGGTCCACGGCTTGCCGTCGTGCTCGATCCGCTCGACCCCGACCACGAGGCGACCACCGCGCGGCGCGTAGCGCGCGCCGTTGTCGAGCAGGTTCTCGAGCACGCGGGCGAACAGCTCGCGATCGAGGTTCGCGGTGAACCCGGCGTCGCACGCGAGCTCGTACTCGAGCTGGCGAACCTCGAACTGGGCCCGGTTGCCGACCCGCGCGCGCTCGACGAGCTTGGCGATCTCGACGGGTGCCTTGGTGGCGCGCAGGATGCCGTCCTCGAGCTCGTCGACGTCGAGGATCGTCGCGACCAGGCCGAGCGCCTTGCCGACCAACGTGGTCGCGTCGTCGAGGTATTCGTTGGCGGCGTCGCGCTTGTCCTCGGGGACCATCGTCGTCAGCTCCTCGCGGAGCAGGTCGAGGTATCCCTGGAGGGCGGACAGCGGGCTGCGCAGGTCGTGAACGACGAGCGCCGCGAGCACACGCTTCTTCTCGCGGAGCTGTCGGGCGCTCTCGAACTCGGCGGGTAGCCCCATCCCTACCCGACCACCCGGTTGCGACCGCCTTCCTTGGCCGCGAACAGGTGGGTGTCGGCTTGCTTGATGAACTCGAGCGCGTCCTCGATCTCGCCCCGCAGACTGGCCACCCCGATCGACACGGTCACCGGAATCACCGCATCCTCGAACTTGAACTCGGCCGTCTCGACGAGCTTGCGGATCTTCTCGGAGAACTGCATCGCGTTGTAGTGATCGATCTCCGGCAGCACGATGGCGAACTCCTCGCCGCCGTACCGCGCGAGCACGTCCTCGCGCCGGATCCGGGTCTTGATCACGCTCGCCAGATGCTTGAGCACGTGGTCGCCAGCGAGGTGACCGAAGCTATCGTTGACGCCCTTGAACCGGTCGATGTCGAACATGATCAGCGACAGGTCGCGGCGGTAGCGCAGCGCGCGGCCGATCTCGCGTTCGAGGGTCTCCACGAAGTACCGCCGGTTGAACACCTGGGTGAGGCCGTCGACCGTGGTCAGCCGGTAGATCTCCTCGTGATAGGCGTTCTCGATGTTGTTGCCGGACAGGAACTTGAAGATGCAGCGGCCGACCTTGATGAAGTCGCCATCGCGCAGCACGTACTCGTCGATCATCTCGTCGTTGACATAGGTCCCGTTGGTCGACCCCATGTCCCGCAACATGATCGCGTTGCCGGTGTTGATGATCTTGCAGTGGTTCCGGGAGACCGCTTCCTGGTCGATCTGGATGTCGGCCTTGGACGAGCGGCCGATGATGATCTGCGGCCGGTTCAGGTTGAACTTCTTGCCGAGCTCGAGCCCGTAGATCACGACCAGGCACGCCTCCTTCGCCACCGGTCGATCGCTGATCTTGGAGATCGCGGTGACGACGGTCTTGTTGCGCCCGGTATCGCTCACCCGCATCGATCGTAACAGAAATCGCGCCGTTGGTATGCTTACCCGGGGTAGCGACGCGGTCCTGGACGGGGCGCGATCGAGCCCCGATCGGCACCACGGGTCGGCATCACCGGTCGACGTTGTCGTCGTCCATGCACTCGAGCTTGTCGTCGCTCCCACGCCGGCACAGGAGCGCGTCGACCAGCTCGTATCCACCCCGCATGAAGCGGTACGACTGCAGCAGCATTCTGCCGCCGTGTAGGTTCCAGTAGCCACGAACGTCGACCATGTTGTCGTCGCCGCGCGACGCCAGCGGCTCGAGCGCCGACGCCGCGAACGTCCCGGCGTACCGGGCGCAGGCCGTGGCCCCCGCGGTCGCGGGTGGGGTGAGGAACACGTTCCAGTAGCAGTTGCCCTCGGGGGTACACAGCGCGCGATCGACCACGATCGGCTCGGGCACACCGTCCTCGTTGAGATCGCGATCGGCGCGCCCGGTCTGGGGGGTCTTGCTCATCACGCCGTCCCGTCCCGGCTCCCCGCACGCCCCGACCTGGATCGAGGGCGCCGGCATCTCCCGTGGCGTGGTCGCGCGGTGCTCGCGGCGGCAACCCGCGGCGACGACGACGACGAGGGCGAACGCGAGCAGGCGCACGGGGGCAACCACGCCGACACCCTACACGTCAGGGAGAATCACCGAAACATTCTTGTGTCCGCGGCTAGATGCAGGCTACATCCTGGCTCGATGCGCCAGCGAGCTGCCAAGCGAGACGCCAAGCGAGCCACCCCGGGTGTGCGTCGGGTTCACGTCCTTGCAGGGTCCGCGCTGGTCAGCGGCGCGGTCGGAATCGCGTTGGTCACCGGTGTCGCGACACCCGATGTGGATGCCCGGATTCCGGGCGCCGCACTCCAGCCCGCCGCGGCGGTCACGCTACCGACCGACGAGCCGATCCTCTCCCCCTCGCAGGTCCCCCCCACCGGAACCCGCGCCCCCGAGCCCGCGGCCCAGGCAGAGCCGGCGATCGCGATCGATCTCTCGACGATCACGGCCGAGGGCGACCACTACGTCGCCCGGCTTCGCGACGGCCGGCATGCCGTCCTCACGCTCGATCCCGATCTCCAGCACACCGCCGAGAAGCTCCTCGACGAGTCGCGCGCCCCGCGTGCCGCGATCGTCGCGATGACGCCGGACGGCAAGATCCTCGCACTCGCCGGGCGCCGGACCGCCAGCAACAAGGGCTCTCGCGATGGCACGTTCGACGCCTCGCTCGCGGTCGAGGCATGGGCGCCGTCGGCGTCGGTGTTCAAGCTGGCGACGGCCACCGCGCTGGTCGAGGCCGGCGTCGATCCCGACGGCCGCGTGTGCTTCCACGGCGGCATCCGCTCCGTCATGGAGAGCAACCTGCGGGACGACCGCCACGACAACCGGTGCGAGAGCCTGAGCTACGGCGTCGCCCACTCCAACAACGCGATCCTCGGCAAGCTCGCGTTCCAGAACCTCGATCCGCACGAGCTGGCGGCGGCCGCCGAGCAGCTGCACTGGACGACCGCCCTTCCCGCGTTCGGTGGAGCGATGGGCAAGCTCGAGCTCCCCGACGACAAGAACCTCGAGTTCGCCCGCGATGCGGCCGGGTTCATCACCGACGACGACGCCAACCACGATCTGCGCGGCGCTCACCTGTCCGCGATCGGCGGCGCGCTGATCGCGGCGACGTTCGCCAACGATGGGGCGCGCCCCGCTCCGCAGCTGGTCGCGTCGATCGACGGCACCGAGGTGCCGCGGGCGCCGCACCAGCGGGCGATCCCCGCGGCCACCGCACACGCGGTCGCGAAGATGATGGAGAAGACCTGCAGCATCGGATCGGCCGCGAAGTCGTTCCGCCGCCGCCGGGTCCACGCCGCCGGCAAGACCGGCACGCTGACCCGCACCGAGCCGTTCTACATGCAGCACTCGTGGTTCGTCGGGTTCGCCCCGGCCGACCACCCCGAGATCGTCGTAGCCGTCGTACTCGGTAACCCGGAGCGGTGGTACCTGCGCGGCCACGAGGCCGCACGGCGCTTGATCGATCGTGCCACCCGGCGTGAAAAAGGTCGCACGCGCAGCAATCGCAGCTAGCGGAGACGGCCACCCAGGGGAAAAATTCGGGCGATCGATGGTACGATTTGTATCGATCGGTGCCGGTCGCCCGTCACGTCGGCATCACCGGAGGAACTAGATGCGTAGGTTGACTTCAGGCGTGATCTGCGCCGTTACCGCCCTCGGGTCGTTCACGTTCGCGGAGACCCAGGCCGAGCTCGCCAACAGGCTCAACGAAGAGGGCAAGGAGCTCATGTACGCCACCAAGTACAGCGAGGCGTCCGCGAAGTTTCGCGAGGCGGTCGCGCGCGTGCCGGAGGCGAAGTACTTCTTCAACCTCTGCACCTCGCTGTTCCAGGAGGGCAAGTTCTCCGAGGCGTTGACCGCGTGCGGTGCCGCCGACAAGAACGCCTCCCAGAACGACGAGCTCCACGCCAAGGCGAACAAGCTCGCGGGTCGCATCAAGGACGAAGCCAAGGCCCAGGGGCTCGACGTCGAGCCCACCGGCGGCGGCGGACTTCCGGACTGCGCGAGCAACCCGAACGCGACCGGGTGTGCGCCCCCTCCCCCGACCTGCCAGGACAACCCCGGCGCCCCCGAGTGCCAGCCACCTCCGGTCCAGCAGCCGCCTCCCGTGGTCGGCCGGCCGCCGAGCGGCACCGGCGTGTTCGCGGCGGTCACGCCGGACAACCAGTACGTGTGGACGGTCGGCGGCAACCTGTTCGCGGGTGGCGGGACGATCGGCCAGGACGGCTTCTACGGCAACGCCGCGGCGGGCTTCCAGCTCAAGGGCGACTACCTGATCAACCCGCCGGCACGCGTCGGCGCGCAGGCGTACATCCAGTACACCCAGTTCACGCAGGGTCAGGACCAGATGGGTGGCGACGTCTCGCTGACGTCGATCGACCTCGGCCTCGGCCTCTACAAGCACCTCTGCCCGCGCGGCACCGAGCGACTGTGTCTGACCCCGATGATCGCCGGTCAGCTCGCGTTGTTCTCGCCCGAGTTCGATCAGTTCGCGGACGGCACCAAGCAGTTCAACTACGCGGCCGCCGGCGTGCGCCTCGAGCTCGGCCTCGAGTACGCGTTCGGGAGTCGCATGGAGCACGTCCTCAGCATCACGGCGGGCGTCAACGGCTACTCCGCGGTGTTCTCGGGACCGTCGGCGGGCAACGTGGACGGGCTGCTCACGGCCGAGGAGGCCGGACTCGATAAGGGTGGCGGGTTTGGCTACCTGGGCATCGGGTACACCCACCGGTTCTCGACCCCCCTCGGCAGCGCACCGTTCGTGACGCTCGAATAGCAGCTGTCTCCCCCGTACTTCACGGCCCGCGCCACATGCGTGGGCCGTGAGCGTTTTCGGCACGCGCGTCCATGATCCGGCGACCGGAGATTGGGTATGGTGCGTGCCGAGGAGTTCGCCATGGCCGACCAAAAGACTGCGAAGTTGACCTTTCCCGACGGCAAAGAAGTATCGCTGCCGGTGATCGTCGGCACCGAGAACGAGCAAGCGATCGACATCCGTCAGTTCCGCGCGAACACCGGGTACATCACGCTCGACAACGGGTTCATGAACACCGGCTCGACCGCGAGCGGCATCACGTACCTCGACGGCGAGAAGGGCATCCTGCGCTACCGCGGATACGCGATCGAGGACCTCGCCGAGAAGAGCGACTTCGTCGAGACCAGCTACCTGCTGATCAACGGCAAGCTGCCGACCGCCGAGGAGCGCCAGCAGTTCTCGACCAACCTGACCCGGCATTCGCTGATCCACGAGGACATGCACCACTTCTTCGCGGGCTACCCGCCGGGCAGCCACCCGATGGCCGTGCTGTCCGCGATGGTGACGTCGCTGTCCGCGTACTACCCCGACTGTCTCGACCGCAACTCGCCCGCGGAGCTCCACATCACCCGGCTGATGTCGAAGGTGCGGACGATCGCCGCGTTCTCGTACAAGAAGAGCATCGGCCAGCCGTTCATGTACCCGCGGAACGAGCTCAAGTACTGCGGCAACTTCCTCCACATGATGTTCGCGGTGCCGACCGAGGAGTATCCGGTCTCGCCCGTGCTCGAGAAGGCGCTCAACACCCTGCTCATCCTCCACGCCGACCACGAGCAGAACTGCTCGACCTCGACGGTCCGCATGGTGGGCAGCTCGGGCGCCAACCTGTACGCCGCGATCGCCTCCGGCATCCTCGCCCTGTGGGGCCCGCTCCACGGCGGTGCCAACCAGGCCGTGATCGAGATGCTCGAGGAGATCAAGACCTCGGGCGGTGACTTCAAGAAGTTCGTCGACGACGTCAAGAACAAGCGCGGCAACCGCCGCCTGATGGGCTTCGGTCACCGGGTCTACAAGAACTACGACCCGCGCGCGAAGATCCTCAAGAAGATGTGCGACGACGTGCTCGCGCACCTCGGCATCAAGGACCCGCTGCTCGACGTCGCCAAGGGCCTCGAGGAGATCGCGCTCAAGGACGACTACTTCGTCTCGAAGAAGCTGTACCCGAACGTCGACTTCTACAGCGGCATCATCTACCGCGCGATGGGCATCCCGACCGACATGTTCACGGTGATGTTCGCGCTCGGCCGCCTCCCCGGCTGGATCTCGCACTGGAAGGAGATGGTCGAGGACAAGGACACCAAGATCGGTCGTCCGCGCCAGGTCTACGTCGGCGAGAAGGCGCGCAAGTACATCCCGATGAACCAGCGCTAGGCGGCTGCGCGCAACCGGATCCGCACTTCAGCCCGGAGCCGGAACGCCGTACCATGAGCGCATGGACAAGCTCGCATGCGCGCTCGTGCTCTGTGCGGCGTGTGGAACCGACGGTGGAGGTGACGGCTCGTACGATGCACTCCGCATCGATCCCGATCCCGCAACGCTGACGGTCGCGCTCGGTAGCACCGCGACCCAGCCATTCCAGGTGTTCGGCGTCGACGGCAGCGACGAAACCGACATCACCGAGCTCTGTCAGCTCGCGGTGGATCCCGCGTTCGGCACGTTCGACGCGGCCACCCTGACGGCGATCGCCCACGGCGGGAAGACCGGGGTCACCGCGACCTGCGGCACCCAGACCGGACAGGCGGTCCTGACGATCACGCTCGCCGGTCGTACCGACCTCGGCCCCGACGTGCCCGCCGACGCCGACCAGTTGTTCGACGACGCGACGTCGACCGACGATCCGACGCGCGCACCCGCGATCGAGTATCCGATCGACCACGCCGTCGCGCCGCGCAACATCCCGCCGATGGAGGTCCAGTGGAAGGCCGCGGGCAACGACCTGTTCCACATCACGATGACGTCGTCGTTCGCGGCGATCGACATCTACACCACGACGCCCGAGGCCACGCTCGATGTCACCGACTGGGAGTCGATCGCGGGCACCGCGGTCGGCGAACCGCTGATGATCTCCGTCGAGGCGCTCTCGCAGGCCGCGCCGCAGACCAAGTACGCGGGCGCGCCGGTCGAGCTCGACATCTCGCACGACACCATCGACACGTCGGCGATCTACTGGTGGGCGTCGTCGCAGGGCAGCATCATGAGCCAGAAGTTTGGCCAGACCGGCGCACCGGACCAGGTGCTCGGCAATTGTAGCGGCTGCCACTCGCTATCGCGCACGGGCTCGCGGATCGGGTACTCGCGTTGCGTCGCCGGTCAGTGCAACGGCGAGTGGGTGGGCTTCCTCCGCTACCAGGGCGACGTGTGGAACGAGGTGGTCAACGCCGACGACAAGGTCATCCCCGGCACGTACACGACGTTCGCGCCGCTCGGCAACCCGTTCCCCGACGACAGCCAGTCCGTCGCGATCGTGACGTCGATGTCGGGCACGTTCGGACTCTACGATCCCGACACCGCCACGCCGGTGGCCTCCAACCTCGGCGCGGTCGCGCTGCCGAACCGCGCCGCGACGATGCCCGACTGGTCGCCCGACGGAAACCACGTCGTGTTCGCGTCGACCCCGCACGCGGGCCAGTCGGTCGACGTCAGCGACAGCTCGATCGCGATCATGGACTACGCGTTCACTGGAGGCGCGCACACGTTCGGCACGCCGTCGATGCTGGTCCAGGCGCCGATCACGCTGAACGGCCAGTCGTACGGGAACCTGTTCTTCCCGAGCTTCTCGCCCGACGGCCAGCTCGTCGTGTTCAACGCGGCGCGTGCGGCGTGGCGCAACTTCAGCGACGCCAAGACCGCGGGACAGCGGCTCGCCCTGGTCTCGGCATCCGGCGGAATGCCGATCGATCTCACCGCGCTCAACGACGGCACGGGCGATCAGGACATCACGTGGCCGCACTGGGCCCCCGGCACCACGACCGACTACTACTGGATCGTGTTCTCGAGCGAGCGCGACTACGGCCACGAGCTGACCGCCGCGAACACCGCGCCGGCGTGCGTCGCCAACGGCGTCAAGCAGTGCAAGCAGATCTGGATCGCCGCGATCAGCCGCTCCGCGCTCGTGAACGGCAACCTCGATCCGAGCTCGCCGCCGGTGTGGGTGCCCGGTCAGGACGTCGGTGCCGACAACATCAGCCCGTTCTGGACGCTGCCGGCCGGCCTGTTCTGAGCGCGGCGTCCGCGGGTTCCCGACAACCTGCTAGCGGCAGCCGCGCGGCCTGACGTTCGCGCGGTACTCGCCGTCGACGTTGCCGGCCGGGTCGTAGTTACAGACCCAGATGTCCATGCCGCGGCACGTCGCCTTCGCGCAGCCCACCTGGGTGGTGTCGCGCCACACGACCTGCGTGAAGTGGCCGGTGTTCATCGAGAACCCGCCGTGGTCGAACGAGTACTCCTTGATCTCGTCGTACCACATCGCCGCGACGGCATTCCCGTCGAGGGTGCCGGCGGTCCCGGCGGCGAGGTTCTCGCCGTACTGCCCGCCGCTGTGGCCGAACTTGCAGCCCTGGCTCACGAGCGACTGCGCCCACCGTGCGGCGACCTGCTCGAGCTTGGGCGACCACGACAGCGGCGCGGCACAGTGCTGCGCGCGGTAGCGGTTGTGGGCGGCGAGGATCTGCTGCGCGTCGGACGAGAGTCCGGAGGTGCGGCGCGGAGGCGGTGGCTCGGGCCGTGCGGGCTGCGGGGGCTGCGGCTCGGGCCGAGGCGCCGGCCGTGCGGGCTCCGGTGGCGGTGGTTGCGGGCCCCACGGATCGCGGACGTCGTCGCCGCGAGATCCGGCGTAGGGGTCGCTCGGGGCCGGGCTCGTCGGGCTCGCGTACGGGTCGCGCGGTGTCGGCGACGCCGGCGGCTGCGCGGTCACGCCATCGCCGCCCGCTCCCGGAGGCCCCGACACCTCCTGCGACCCGTTCTGCGCGGCCGCGGGCGCCGGCTCGGTGGTCTGCGAGGTTTGGTTGCCCGGCCCGTACATCGGGCCACACGCGATCGCGAAGGTGAACAACAACGCGGGCACGGCGGAGTGCGGGGCTACACGCATGAAACAGTCTCCCGACGGGCCACACCCGAGCATGACACGGGTATCGGGAGAAAACCGCCCGTGGCGGCACGCTTGAAAGTTCGATCACAACGCGCCAGGATTCGCGCCGTGCCGATCGTTGCCGAGCCCGCATCGTCCGCGCTCACCGAGGGTATCCGGGTGCAGGTGCGCTCGCACTACCTGCCGGAGCAGTCGGAGCCCTCGATCGGTCGTTACGTGTTCGCGTATTCGATCACGATCTCCAACGAGGGCACGCGAACCGCGCAGTTGCGCACCCGCCACTGGGTGATCACCGATGCGCGCGGTGGGGTCGAGGAGGTGCGTGGCGATGGGGTGGTCGGCGAGCAACCGCGGCTGTCTCCCGGCGAGAGCTTCCACTACACGTCGGGCTGCATCCTGACCACGCCGGTGGGCACGATGCACGGCACCTACCGGATGTGGTGTGACGACGGCAGCTACTTCGACGCGGTGATCGCCCCGTTTTCGCTCGCCTCGCCCCGGATCGCCCAGGCCGACGCGAACTGATCTCGGCCACTTGTAGCCCCGGGGCCGCATGTGGGTCCGAGTAGGGCGAACAAATCTCAAAGCCTTGGTCTAGGCTATGCGTCTAACGGTCTACACGGTGAGTACTGCAATGACCCATGCCGAGCGCGAAGCGGCCACCGCGACCGCGCTCGTCACCGCTGCCAAGGCGGGGGATCGCGGCGCGTTCGAGGCGCTCGTGCAGCGGTACCGCAAGCGGATCTTCGCGCTCGCCCTGCACATGACCGGATCGGCGAGCGAGGCCGACGACATCACGCAGGACGTGTTCCTGAGCGCGTTTCGCGCGCTCGGTGACTTCGAAGGTCGGAGCCAGTTCTTCACCTGGGTGTACCGGATGACGGTCAACCGCTCGCTCAACGCGCGTCGCGATCGCGCGCGCCGCGGTGAGGACCCGCTCGACGATCCTCGTATCGAGCTCGCGATCGCCGTCGACGCGCGGAGCAATCCGGGGCGCGCGACCGAGCTCCGGCAGACCTACGTGCGGCTGTTGCGTGCGCTCGATGCACTCCCCGTGGAGATGCGCACCACGGTGATCCTGGTCGCGCTGCAGGGCATGTCGCACGGCGAGGTCGCCATCGTTCAGAACGTCAGCGACGGCACGATCGCGTGGCGCATGCACGAAGCGCGGCGCCGCCTGACCGAGGCGATGGCGCCCGAGAAGCTCCAGCGCAAGCGCGGCCTGTCGGCCGAGCTCTCGCGGCTGCTCGCCGAGCACGGGTTGCTCGTGCCGGCGGTCTCGAAGGGTCAGGCGTAACCCGCCGACCCGGCGATCCCGCTCTCACATGATCGCGTACGGACCGCCACGCTCGAGCGCGCGGGCGTACGCCGGACGCGCCTTGCAGCGCTCGACGAACTCGCCGAGCTTCGGTGACAGGTCGAAGTCCGAACCGCGGCTCGTGAGTGCCTCGATCGGATAGCTCATCTGGATGTCCGCGATCGAGAGCTCGTCACCCGCGAACCACGTGTGGCGCTCGAGGTGGTCGCCGAGAAACGCGACGTGGCGTGCCAGGTTCGGGTCGACATACCCACCCTCGACACGCTGGGCGATCTTGCGCGCGATCGGCTTCACGAAGAACGGCAGCTTCGCCGTCCGGATTCGACCGAATACCAGCTTCATCAGCAGGTACGGCATCAGCGAGCCCTCGGCGTAGTGCAGGAAGTAGCGGCAGTCGCGATGGGCCTGCGTGCCGGCCGCCGGTGAAAACCGTCCGTCGCCGTGGGTCTCGACCAGGTACTCGAGGATCGCGCCCGACTCGGCGACGCGCACGTCGCCATCCACCACCACGGGAGATTTGCCGAGAGGATGCACCTCTCGCAGCGACGCCGGGGCGAGCAGCGTCTCGGGATCGCGATCGTACTTGACGATCTCGTAGGGCAGCTCGAGCTCTTCGAGGAGCCACAGCACGCGTTGCGATCGCGAGTTGTTGAGGTGATGGACGGTGATCACGTTTTCGCTGTTAACACGTTGCCTCGATCGCTTGCCTGCACGCGACCACCGATCGACGATGCCCGCCATGCGAGGACTGCTACTCGGCCTGCTGGTCGCCGCGACTGGCTGCCAGCTGTTGCCCAACTCCAAGGAAGCCGCGTTCCCTCCGATCGAAGTCACGGCCAAGCGCCCGCCGCCGCAGACGCGCGTGGTGCTGCTGCCATCGACGATCGTGATCTCCGACAAGGTGCAGTTCGAGGTCAACTCGGCCGCCCTCAAGCCGGTGTCGCTGCCGTTGCTCGACGAGGTCGTCACGGTGATGACCGACAACCCGCAGATCGAGGAAGTGCAGATCGAGGGTCACACCGACTCCACCGGCAAGGCGGACTACAACCGCAAGCTGTCGCAGGAGCGCGCCGAGAGCGTGATGAAGTACATCGAGAGCAAGGGCATCGCCGCATCGCGGCTGACGGCCAAGGGGTTCGGCCCCGATCGTCCGATCGCGAGCAACGACGATGCCGCCGGTCAGGAGATGAACCGGCGCGTCGAGTTCAACATCGTCAAACAGGGCCCGATCAAGAAGGTCATCACGGACTAACCGAGGACATGTCATGACCAAGCTCGCTCAACATCATCTTCATCAGCATGCGGCCCGCCTGCGGACCCTCGGGATCGCGCTCGCGACGGTGCTCGGCGTCGGTGCCTGCAAGTCGGGCAACCCGCACATGCACGACGACATCATGGCGCAGATGGCGACCACCAAGCCGAGCCTCGACTCGTGCTACGAGGTCGCGCTCGCCCGCAACCGTCACCTGAACGGCGGGTTCTTCACGATCGAGTTCCTCGTCGACGGAGCCACGGGGCAGTTCAAGAACGTGATCGTGCGCCGCGACGAGGTCCAGGACCCGGCCGTGCGCCAGTGCGTGATCAACGCGGTTCGCAGCCTCAAGCTCGCCCAGCCGAGCGGGAGCACGAACACCGAGGTCTCGTACGCGTTCAAGTTCGTCCCGACGAGCTGATATGGCCAACAAGACCCCGACCCGGTCGCCGACCCACGAGGACGTCGACCTGTCGCGACTGTCGGCGATGGGCCTCGAGCTCGAGGAGCTCGCCGAGGATTCCGCGGTCGAGCTCGGCGCGTTGATCGAGCTCGCCGAGGATCGCGGCCGGCCCGCGAGCCACTACCTCGCGGCCCTCCCGTTATCGGAGCTGACGCTGCGATCGACCGGCGCCCCCGTCCAGGTCCGCGTGTGCGCCGGCACCTGTCAGCGCTGGGGCGCACTCGACATTCTCGACGCCCTCGTCGAGCGAACCGGGATCGATGTCGTCCCCGTGAGTTGCCTCGATCGGTGCGACCAGGCCGCGGCGTGCGAGATCGACGGCCCGCACGGCAAGCTGGTGCTCGGCTCGGCCACGCCCGCGAGCGTCGGCGAGGCCCTCGACGCGCTGACCTGACCCTCTGTCGCAGGTGTCGCAGGGGTCGCAGGATCGCCAAACTGCGGCGTTTCTCGAATGGCCTCGATTCGCGCGAGGCGCTAGCCTGCCCTCGTGCTCCGCCTGTCCAAGGTCAACAAGTACTACCAGGTCGGAACGCATAGCTTGCACGTCTTGCGCGACATCGATGTCGAGGTCGCGGACGGAGAGCTGGTCGCCATCATGGGCGCGTCCGGCTCGGGCAAGTCGACGATGCTCAACATCCTCGGCATCCTCGACGAGTACGACTCCGGCGAGTACTGGCTCGGCGACACGCTGATCCGCGATCTGTCCGAGCGGCGCGCGGCGTACTACCGCAACCGCTACATCGGGTTCGTGTTCCAGAGCTTCAACCTGCTCCCGTTCAAGACCGCGCTCGAGAACGTCGCCCTACCCCTCTACTATCAGGGCGTGTCGCGGCGGAAGCGCAATCACACCGCGATGCAGTACCTCGATCGCGTCGGGCTCAAGGACTGGGCGGAGCACGTGCCGGCGGAGATGTCGGGCGGCCAGAAGCAACGCATCGCGATCGCGCGATCGCTGATCGGCAAGCCCCGCCTGATCCTGGCCGACGAGCCGACGGGTGCGCTCGATAGCGAGACCAGCCGCCAGATCATGGACCTGATGGTCGAGATCAACGACTCCGGCATCACGGTGCTCGTGGTCACCCACGATCCCGACGTCGCCGCGCGCACCAAGCGCACGATCCGGCTGCGCGACGGCCAGGTCATGACCGAGGCCGAGCTCGCCGCGCTGTCGCATCCGGGGATGCCGGCCGCTGAGATCGAGAGCACCAGCGAGGCGGGCGCCTAGTGCTCGACCGCTGGCTGGAAGTGTTCGACACCATCCGCCGCAACAAGCTGCGGACGACCCTGACCTGCGTCAGCGTGGCGTGGGGCATCTTCGTCCTGGTGTTCCTGCTCGGGCTCGGCAACGGGCTCAACAACGGCGTGAAGAAGAACTTCCACTCCACCAACGGCGTGTGGATGTTCGCGAACAAGACCGGCATCCCGTACGGCGGTTACGACCTCGGTCGCCGCATCGAGTTCGACAACCGCGACTACGAGCGCGCGACCTCGGTGAAGGGCATCGACCACATCTCCGGGCGGTTCTTCGTCGGCGGTCGGCGTCACGGCGTATCGATCGTCCGTCACGGTGGCAAGGCCAGCAGCTTCGACCTCACCGCGGTGCACGCCGACGCCATCTACCTGACCCAGCACGCGCTCGTGCAGGGCCGGTTCCTGACCAAGATGGACATCGAGCAGAAGCGCAAGTCGGTCGTGATCGGCCGACCGAGCCGCGAGTTCCTGTTCGAGCCGGACGAGGATCCGGTCGGCCAGTGGATCATCATCAACAACGTGCCGTTCCAGGTCGTCGGCGTGTACAGCGATCCCGAGGGCAACGAGGAGGAGCGCAGCATGTACATCCCGGTGTCGACCGCGCAGCTCGCGTTCAACGGCGCCGACAAGCTCAACATGCTGCAGTTCACCCTCGGCGACGCCGGCCCCGTCGAGGCGGAGAAGATCATCGACAACGTGCGTGCGCAGCTCGCGGAGCGCCACAACTTCGACCCGTCCGACAAGCAGGCGATCCGGGTTCACAACAGCATCGAGCAGTTCTCGCGGTTCAAGAACCTGTTCTGGATGATCTCGGTGTTCGTCACCGTGATCGGGCTCGGCACGCTCGCGGCCGGTGTGGTCGGCGTGTCGAACATCATGATGATCGCGGTCAAGGAACGCACCAAGGAGATCGGCGTTCGCAAGGCGATCGGGGCGACCCCGCTGTCGATCATCGTCTTGATCACCCAGGAGGCCGTGTTCCTCACCGCGATCGCGGGGCTGCTCGGGCTGGCCGGCGGCGTCGGCGTGCTCGAGCTCGTCGGCATGATGAAGAACGACTTCATCGCCAACCCCGGTATCGACATCAGCACCGGCATCAAGGCCGCGGTGTTCCTCGTCGCGGCCGGCGCACTCGCCGGCTACTTCCCCGCTCGCGCCGCGGCGCGGGTCAACCCCATCCACGCGCTCAGGGACCAGTAGGCCGTGTTCGATCTCGACAAGTGGAAAGAGATCTGGGCGACGCTGCGCTCCAATCGGCTGCGCACGTTCCTCACGGCGTTCGGCGTGTTCTGGGGGATCTTGATGCTGATGGCGATGCTCGGGTTCGGCTCGAGCGTCGAGAGCGGCAGCAAGCGCCAGATGCGCGGCATGGCCACCAACCTGCTGTTCGTGTGGGGTCAGGTCACGAGCCAGGCCTACGACGGACTGCCCGTCGGCCGCCGCGTCCAGTTCGACACCGACGACATCGAGATCCTCAAGCGCCTGCCGTCGATCGAGTACCTCGCGCCGCGGCTCCAGCTCGGCGGCTGGCGCAACAACGCCACCGTCACCCACGACAGCAAGTCCGGCACGTTCGACATCATGGCGGACTATCCGCAGTTCAAGCACATCATGGCGTTCCAGTACGAGGCGGGACGCTTCATCAACCAGCGCGACATCGACGAGAACCGCAAGGTCGCCGTGATCGGCAAGGCCGTGCGCGAGCAGCTGTTCGAGCCCGACCAGAACCCGATCGGCGACCACATCAAGATCGGGGGCGTGTACTTCCAGATCGTCGGCGTCACCGGGACGCTGCGCACCGGGCAGATGGGCGATCGCGACGCCAACACGATCTTCGTCCCGTTCACGACGCTCAGGAAGGCGTTCAACTACGGCAACCGGGTCGGGTTCTTCGCCCTCACCGCGAAACCCGGCACCGACGGTCCCGAGCTCGAGCGCCAGGTTCGCGAGGCGTTGACCCGCCACCACCGGGTCGCCCCCGACGACGAGCTCGCGATCGGCTCGTTCAACATGTTCGAGATGTTCTCCAAGTTCCAGACCTTCTTTCTGGTGCTCCAGATCGTGAGCTGGCTGGTCGGCGGCGCGACGCTGCTGGCCGGCGTGGTCGGGGTCTCGAACATCATGCTGATCACGGTCAAGGAACGCACCAAGGAGATCGGGGTCCGCAAGGCCCTCGGCGCCACGCCGTTCTCGATCGTGTCGATGGTCATGAAGGAATCGATCGTGTTGACGGCGATCGCGGGGCTGGTCGGGATCGCGGCGGGCGTCGGCGTCCTGTCGATCGCGGACGCCGTGTTCGACGCGATGCCGGATTCTCCGATGGGGCCGACCAACGTCGGCCTCGGCACCGCCTTGCAGGCACTCGCGGTACTCGTCGTCTCGGGTGCCATCGCCGGCATCATGCCGGCTTCGCATGCTGCCTCGATCAAGCCGATCGAGGCGTTACGAGCAGAATGATGCTGAGGACAGCATGAAGAGAATCATCACGTGGTTGTTCGGCCTGGTATTGGTGTTCTTGATCGGGCTCGCGTTCTTCGTGCTGTGGCGCAAGAGCCAGTCCAAGGACGTCGTGTTCCAGACCGAGCAGCCCGAGGTCACCGACATCGTCAAGAAGACCGTCGCCACCGGCTCGATCGTCCCGCGCAAGGAGGTCGAGGTGAAGCCGAAGGTGTCGGGCGTGCTCGCCACGCTCGAGGTCGAGCCCGGTGATGTCGTCAAGGAGGGCGACGAGCTCGGCAAGATCCGGATCATCCCCGACGCGCTCCGGACCAACGAGGCGTCGTCAGCCGTGCGCACCGCGCAGATCGCGTACGACAACGCCAAGCGCGAGCTCGACCGCAACGAGGCCCTGTTCAAGCGCGGGGTGGTCGCCGATGCCGAGCTCCAGAAGTTCCGCACCGACTTCGCGCTCCAGAAGCAAGAGCTCGCGACCGCCCGCTCCAACCTGCAGCTGGTCAAGGAAGGCGCGACCCGCGCGCAGGGCAAGGAGTCGACCCTGATCGTCACCGCGACGGTCGGCGGCACGGTGATCGACGTTCCGGTCAAGGAAGGGTTCTCCGTGATCCAGGCCAACAACTTCAACGCCGGCACCACGATCGCGGTGATCGCCGACATGACCGACATCATCTTCGACGGCCGCGTCGACGAGGCCGAGGTCGCGAAGATCAAGGAGGGCATGAAGCTCTCGATCAAGGTCGGCGCGATCGAGAACGAGCGCCTCGACGGCACCCTCGAATACATCGCCCCCAAGGGCAAGGAGATCGACGGCGCGATCCAGTTCGAGATCAAGGCGAAGGTCCTGCCGTCGAAGAAGACCAAGATCCGCGCGAACTACAGCGCCAACGCCGACATCGTGCTCGACGAGAAGAAGCAGGTGCTCGCGATCCGCGAGGCGCTGTTGCAGTACGACGGCGACAAGCCGTACGTCGAGGTCGAAACCGCGCCGCAGACGTTCGTGCGCCACGACGTCAAGCTCGGGCTGTCCGACGGCATCAAGGTCGAGATCGTCAGTGGCGTGTCGAAGACCGACCACATCAAGATCCCGGAGAACGCCGGCCCGGCGAAGCCGCCGATGGAAGGTGCGGGCAAGGGCCCCGGCAAGGGCAAGGGCAAGCACCCGCCGAAGAAGTAGTCGTCGCACGGGCGTGCTAGCGTGTGATCGACATGGTCAGTACCAGGCTCGGCGCGATCGATGCCGGCACCAACGCGATTCGCGTGGTGATCGCCGAGCTGACGCACGACGAGCTGGTCCGCATCGAGGCCGAACGCGTGCCGGTGCGTCTCGGGCGCGGCGCGTTCACGCGCGGCGAGCTCGACGACGAGACCATCGACCAGGCGGTCGCGGCGTTCGTGCACTTCCGCGAGCGGTTCGATGCCAACCAGGTCTCGATCTATCGCGCGGTCGGCACCAGCGCGGTCCGCGGGGCGACCAATCGCGACGTGCTGCTGCACCGCCTCTATCACGAGGCCGGCATCGAGCTCGAGGTGATCGAGGGCGAGGAGGAAGCACGGCTCGTACGCAAGGCGACGATGTCGGCGCTCGATGCGATGGCGATCGGCGGCAACGCCCCCAACCTCCGCGCGATCCTCGATCTCGGCGGCGGCAGCCTCGAGGTCAACCTGCGTCAAGGCGCGGCGTGGCGAGGCTACTCCCTGCCCGTCGGCACGGTGCGCCTGCTCGAGACGTTCGGCCTCGACGGCGCGATCGGCGAGGCCGAGGCCGGCATGGTGAGGCGCTACACCGCGACGCTGATGCAGACCGTTCCGCTCCGCCGGGCGACCGAGGTCCCGAGCGCGTCGCGCGGCAAGCCCAAGGGCGCGCAACCCGCGCCCGGCATCATCGCGGCGATCGGCGGTAACGCCGAGGCGCTCGCGAAGATCCTCGGCGACGGCACGGCGAACGTGCCCGCGTTCGAGCTCGCGTCGCTCGAGAAGGCCTTGCCCGACATCGTCGGCGCGACGATCGACGAGCGCATGCAGCGCTACGGGATCAAGCGCGATCGCGCGGAGGTCCTCGGGATCGCCGCGCTGGTGTTCGCGACCGCCGCGCGCCAGCTCGGGATCCAGCGACTGGTCGCGCCGGGCGTTGGCATCCGCGAGGCCGTGCTACTCGAGCTCGCCGAGACCGCGCGCGAGGAGCAGGTACGCGCGGAGGGTGCGCACGACAAGGCGCTACTCACCGCGGCGCGCGCGTTCGCCAATCGCGTCGATCACGACACCACGCACGGCGAGCACGTGCGGCTGCTGGCGCGCGCGCTGTTCCATCAGCTCCGCGACGTCCACGGCGTACCCGACGACAAGGGCGTCCTGCTCGAGGTCGCCGCCCTGCTCCACGACGTCGGGGAGGTGGTCAACCCGCAGGGCCACCACAAGCACAGCGAGTACATGATCCGGTGGGCGCGGATCCCGGGACTCGACGACACGTCCCGCGAGATGGTGGCCTTGATGGCGCGCACCCACCGCAAGGACGGCCTGCGCGCCAAGCAGCTCATCAACGAGTCGACGCTGCCCAAGGAGGTGCGCTCGCAGTGCCGCAAGCTGTCGGCGCTCCTGCGGATCGCGGATGCCCTCGACACCCAGCACCGCTCGCGCGTCGAGCAGGTGGTGGCGACCCGGATGGGCGACGCGATCGTGCTCGACCTCGTGGTCCGCGACGGCCCGTCGCGCGACGACTCCCAGCTGACCCGCAAGGCCGACCTGTTTCGCGAAGAGACGGGCCTCGACATCCGGGCCACCGTGGCCCGGCCGGTCGATCCGACCTCGCCCAGCGGCCAGATCCACCTGCGGAACTAAGTCACATCGAGTTTCCCCGAGTCGTGGTATCGACGCGAGATGCGACGCCAGCGAACTGTCAGGCGAGCCAGTACCCTCGGGGTACGCGCGTTGTGGGCACTGGCCTTGCTGTGGGCATGCGGTGGTGAAACCGGTCCGACGGGTCCGATCGAGGCGCGCATCACGCACTACGACTACTCGTTCGACGTCGACACCCGGGTCTCGCACGCCACGCTCACCGCCGAGGTCGATGTCGGCGGCGACTGCCTGACGCTGCCGTTCCGCGGCGGCGATCTGGTGGCCGACACGCTGCTGATCGACGGCGAGCCGATGGACCGCGCCGCGATCGGCGACGGCACGCTCGAGATGTGCGGCGCGGGATACGAAGCTGGTGAGACGATCACGATCGAGACCGATCAGACGATCCCTCTCCAGACGTTATCGACCAGCCAGGTCGGCTACTCGATCAGCACCGACCGCGACGGCAACTCGTTCTACTACCTCGTCAGCTGGGTCGGCGGATGCGACCGGTTCGGGCCGTGCGACAACCGCCCCGACCAGTTCGCGACCTACACGTTCCACGTCACGCATCCCGACGGCTTCGTCGCGCGGTGCCCGGGCACGATCACCGAGGTCAGCAGCACCGAGACGACGTGCGAGTTCGCGTTCGACGGCGGCCCGACCTACTCGACGTTCGGCGTCGCCGTGTACCCGGCGTGGACCCAGCGCGACAAGGGCATGTGGGGCTCGGTGCACGTCACGCTCTACGATCGCGACTCGACCAAGATCGATCAGGCGATCGACTCGGCCTACGAGGCCGGCTTCGTGTCCTTCATGGAGTCGACGTTCGGCCCGTTCCCGTACGGCCGCGAGCTCCGCGTGCTGACGGCGCCGACCTACTGGGCCGGCTTCGAGCACCCCGGCAACATCGTCCTCGACGACGCACTCGGCCTGGTGTCGGGCCCGTCGTACGCGGTGTCACACACGTTGACCCACGAGATCACGCATCAGTGGGCCGGCGACCAGACCACGCTCGCCAACACCTACGATTTCGTGTGGAAGGAGTCGATGGCCGAGTACCTGTCGTACGTCTACGAGGACGAGAATCGTCCGGCCGACGGCGTGTCGACGGTGACCAGCTGGAAGAACGGCGCCCGCGGTGCCGGCTACTTCTCGGTGCCCGGCGACCGGCCGGCGCTGTTCGACTACTACGGCGACGTCTACTCGTCGGGACCGATGATCCTGTTCCGCCAGCTCGAGGCGCTGACCTCGCGCGATCAGGTGATCGCCGGGCTCCAGAGCGTGCTCGGCTCGCCCCGCGCGCTCGGCGTCGACGAGTTGATCGATGCACTCTCGACCTCGACCGGGCTCGATCTCTCGGCGTACGCGGCGGCGTGGATCCACGGCTCCGGTGCACCGGTGTGGCCGGAGGTCACCGTCACCTTCACGCCGGGCACGCCCGACGGCTCGCTCCACGTGCAGCAGACCCTCGCGCCCGAGCGCACGTGCCGGTTCCACGTCGCCCTGCTCGGTGACAACGGCGAGCGTCAGGATGTCGAAGTCGACACGTTCCGAGGCGGCACCGACCAGACACTCACCGTCCCCACCCCGGCGTTCACCGTGACGTCGACGCAGCTCGATCCCGATCGCGAGTGCTTGGTGTTCGCGACGGGGACGAGCAACAAGCCCGCACCGCGCACCAATCCGTGGCTCGCGCCCGTCGTACCCCACCGGTAGGCGCTAGAAGATCGATCGTCGCCACCCGGCGACAATCGCGACGTTCCGACGACATTCCGACGACATTGACTGACGGCAACGTGGCGACGTTTTTCGCCACCCTCCCGCGACCGCACCGAGAAGTTTTGATATCCACGTCCCGGAAGGAGCCTATCGACTCATGCGCATCGCGAACTACTCGAAGTCTTTGCTCGTCCTCGTGGCCGGTCTGGTTGCCGCGTCGGCGTTGGCGGCGTGTCCCGGCGGCAAGGGCCTGCCCGGCGCGCCGAAGGTCCCCGGCAGCGACAAGATCCCGCCCGGCATGCCCGGTGGCGGCGACGCCGCGCTCGACCCGAGCGCTTGCGGCGGCTACTCGACCACCGATGCAGGCCGCAAGCTGCACGCGTTCTTCGAGGCGACGCAGAACCTCGAGAAGGCGGCCACCGAGACCGCCGAGGTCGTCAAGCAGAGCTGCATCATCATGGGCAACGAGCTCGGCATGACCGAGGCCGACTACAAGGGCGAGACCAAGGACATCTGTGCCGCGGTCTACGGCAAGATCGACGACGGCATCAAGGTCGGTCTCAAGAGCAAGGCGGCGCTCAAGATCAAGTACAAGCTGCCGGTGTGCAAGGTCGACGCGAACGCGTCGATCAATGCGGCCGCGAAGTGCGAGGGCTCGGCCTCGGCCAGCGTCAAGGCACAGTGCAGCGGCACCTGCGACGGCACCTGCGATGGCACCTGCGCCACCAAGGGTTCGGGCGGCAAGTGCGCCGGCAAGTGCGACGGCTCGTGCAAGGGCAAGTGTGACGGCTACGCCGACGTCGATGCGTCGGGCGAGTGCAAGGCGAGTGCGGAGGTCAAGGCCGCGGTCGACGTGCAGTGCACGGAGCCGTCGGTGACGATCGACCTCGACGCCAAGCTGGTCGTCGACAAGGCCAAGGCCGAGGCGACCGTGAAGGCGCTCAAGGCGGGTCTGCCGAAGATCCTCTCGGTGCGTTCGCGCCTCGTGCCGCTCAAGCACGCGGTCGAGGGCTGGGCCAAGTCGGCTGCCGAGCTCAAGGGGTCGGCGATGAAGCTCGCGAGCGACTTCAAGGATCAGGCGAGCTGCATCAGCGGCCAGATCTACGCGGCGGCCAAGATGACCGCCGGCATCGAGGCGAACATCTCGGTGTCCGTCGAGGTCTCGGCCTCGGCGAGCGGCACGATCGGCGCGCAGTAGTTCGCGTCACGTTGCCGCGGTCGCGGCGAAGTCCGGAGCCGGCCTCGAGCCGGCTCTCGCATTTTCGGGCTGTTCGACACCGGATTCGTCGGGCTTCGCTCGGTCCACTGGCGTGGTGGGAGCGTTTGGTGTAGCTAGGCTCTCCCATGAAGACGCTCACCGAGTTCTCGACGCTGACTCTGCGGAAGGCTGCGGCCGCCCGCGCCGCCGCTCGAAGCGGGCGCACCGTCACCGCCGGCGAGCTCGAGACCGCCGCCGCGGAGGACTCGGCTCCCGAGGCGGAGACCCCGTCCGAGGCACCGGCCGAGGCGGGCGCGGGCGAGACGCCGACCGAGACAGCCGCGGGCGAAGCACCGGCCGAGGCCGCTGCAGAAGCGCCGCCGGCCGAGGCAGCCGCGAGTGACGCACCGGCCGAGGCCGCTGCAGAGGCGGCTTCTTCCGATGCCACCGACGCGCCGACCGAAGCCGCGGCGCCGACCGAAGCCGCGGCGTCGGCCGAGGGTGAGGCGTCGGCCGAGGGTGCGAGCGAGAAGGCGTCGGCCGAGGGCGAGGCGTCGGCCGAGGGCGCGAACGAGACGCCGGCCGAGACCGCAGCGCCGGCGCCCGACGAGGCCGAGGTCGCCGCGGTTGCCGAGGCGCTGAGCCTGCAGCCCGAGCGCGCCAGCCGTCTCCTCGAGGCGCTCGACATCGTCGGCGACCGGATCGATCAGGTGCGTCTGGTGCGCGTGTACCAGGGCGAGGCGGGACCGCATGGCTCGGTCGCGCGTGGCGAGTTCCACTTCGTCGTCGATCGCGTCGCGGGTGCGAAGGGCCGTCGCGAAGGCCGTGAAGGCCGTGGCGGTCGCGAGGGTCGCGGTGGCCGCGAAGGACGTGGTGGCCGCGAGCGCCGCGGTGGTCCCGGTGGTCCCGGTGGTCCCGGTGGTCCCGGCTTCGGTCGCGGTGGACGCGACAAGCCGCGCGGCCTCGGCAGCCTCAAGATGGGCGGACCGAAGGAAGCGCCGAAGGAAGATGATCGTCCCGGTCGCGGAGAGATGCCGCGTGCGGGTATCGGTTGGCAGCTCACGGCGGCCCCGCGAGACTTCAGCGGCGGTCCTCGTGGAGGACGTGGTGGCCCGCGCAGGGATCGCAACGATCGCGGTCGGCGTGGCCCCGGTGGCGGTGGCCCCGGTGGTGGCCCCGGTGGACGCCGTCCTCCGCGCGGTGCCCCGCAGCTGGGTCCCGACGGGAAGCCGTTGCCCCGCGAGAGCCGTGCACCGCGCGGTACGCCTGGCGGTG
The DNA here is from genome assembly GCA_963772655.1 of uncultured delta proteobacterium. GTDB lineage: Bacteria > Myxococcota_A > Polyangia > Haliangiales > Haliangiaceae > JABFXX01. The sequence goes on along the minus strand of CAVYYE010000002.1, from coordinate 514,283 downwards.
GTGGTGGTGGTGGTGGTGGACAGCCGAACTCGCAGGAGGCGCGTCCGCCGCGTGCGAAGCGTCCACGCAAGGCGATCGGTCCCGATGCCAACGGGCTCGGACCCGACGGAACCCCTTGGGATCCCGAGCGTCGCGCGAAGCGTCAAGCCGAGCGAGAGGCCGTACCGCAGAAGCCGGTGAATGCCGAGCAGGGTGCGCCCGTCGAAGCCGCGTCGACTCCTGCTCCCTCTTCCACCGCTCCGGCCGCTCCGGCCGCTCCGGCCGCTCCGGCCGCTCCGGCCGCTCGCCGCTGCGCCCGAAGCGCCCAAGGAATAGAACTGCCTATATACGTCGCCCAGATCACTCGTCGAGGGAGCCGACGCCCGACGACCGAAACTTCGGGTGCGTCTACGTGTCGTCGAAGATACTCTTGAGCTCCGGGCTGCCGGGCGTGAAAGGTCTCCCATGATCCGCTACTTGATGATGTGCACGCTGGTCCTCGCGCTGGTCGCGACGGGCTCCACCGCCGTCAACGCCGATGGAATCACGTCTCGCAAGGTGATGCGCGTCTTCAAGGGCAAGCTCGTGATCAGCAAAGACGAGCTGTCCGACGGCAAGAACGACAAGGAAACGATCTCCAAGATCAAGTCCGAGACGCTCAGCGAGCTGGTCGGCACCAAGAACGACGACGTCACCGCGTGGAAGTTCCACTACACGGCGTTCCTCAAGCGCATGGGGAACACCCAGCTGCGGATGGAGTTCTACAAGGACGGCAAGCAGTACTCCGCCGACAAGCGGCTCGACGGGATCGATCCGAAGGCTCCCGTGCTGGCGGGCTGGATCTCGATCACCGAGGACGAGGGGCTCAACCGGAACCACTCGTATCTGATCAAGCTGACCAACGGGAAGAACCTCGTCGTCGCGCAGGCCAAGCTGATGATGAAGTAGCCAGCTTCGGCGAGCGGATCTCGCCTCAGCTCTGCATCAAGCTCTTTGCCGCGGCCACGACTGCGGCCGGCGTGATCCCGAGCTTCTCGAGGACCACGCCACCCGGCGCCGACGCACCGAACCGATCGACGCCGATCGCGATCCCGCGGTCGCCGACATGCTCGCGCCACCCGAGCGTCACGCCGGCCTCGATCGAGATCCGCCGGTGTTGCGCGCGCGGCAGCACCTGGTCGCGGTAGCTCTCGGGCTGCTCGCGGAACAGCTCCCAGCTCGGCATCGAGACGACGCGCGCGCTGATCTTGGCGTTCGCCAGCTCGTCGCGTGCCGCCATCGCGGTCGCGACCTCCGAGCCGGTGGCGATGATGATCACGTCGGTGCCGTCGGCGAGCGTGTAGGCACCCCGCGCCGCGGAGTCGTCCGTCGGCGTCAGGATCGGGAGATCCTGGCGCGACAGCACGAGGGCGGTCGGTGCGTTGTCGCGGCGTAGTGCGACGCGCCAGCCGGTGATCGCCTCGTTGGCATCGGCGGGACGGAACACCGCGAGGTTCGGCATCGCGCGCAGCGACATCAGATGCTCGACCGGCTGGTGGGTCGGGCCGTCCTCGCCGAGACCGATCGAATCGTGGGTCCACACGAAGATCGCGCCCTGTTTGTTGAGCGCGCTGATCCGGACCGGCGGACGCATGTAGTCGGAGAACACGAAGAACGTCGAGACGTACGGCCGGCACCCGCCGTGATACAGCATGCCGTTCCCGATCGAGCCCATCGCGTGCTCGCGGATCCCGAACCGCAGGTTGCGGTTATCGTGCTCGCGATCGAAGTTGCCGCCGGGCACGATCGTCTTCGTCGAGCCGCCGAGGTCGGCATCACCACCGACCAGCCACGGAATCTTGGCGGCCAGCGCACCGAGCACCTTGCCCGCCGCCGACCGCGTGGCGATCGGCTTGTCGAAGGTCGGCAACTCGGCATCCCAGCCGTCCGGCAGCTCGCCAGCGATCGCGGCTTTCAACTGGGCCGCGAGCGTGGGATGGGCCTTCTCGTAGGCCGCGAAGCGCGTGCGCCATGCGGCGTGGGCGGTCTCGCCCTTGGCGACCGCTTCGCCGAGATGCGCGCGCGCCTCGTCGGGGACGAAGAACTGCTTCGCCGGATCCCAGCCGAGCGCCTTCTTGGTGGCCGCGACCTCGTCGGCACCGAGGGGCGAGCCGTGCGCGCTCGACGTGCCGGCCTTCTTCGGCGAGCCGAAGCCGATCGTCGTGTTGATGACGATCAGCGACGGCTTTTGGGTCTCGGCCTTGGCGGCCGCGATCGCGGCATCGATGCCGTCGAGATCGGTGTTGCCCTCGGGCACGTGCTGCACGTGCCAGCCGCACGCGGCGAACCGCGCGCCGACGTCCTCGGACATGACCAGCGACAGCGGCCCGTCGAGGGTGATGTGGTTGGCGTCGTACAAGAATGTCAGCTTGCCGAGGCCGAGGTGACCGGCGAGCGATGCCGCCTCGAGCACGACACCCTCCATGACGTCACCGTCGGACACCAGCGCGTAGGTGTGGTGGTCGATGATGTCGTGACCTGGTTGGTTGAACAGGTGGCCGAGGTAGCGCTCCGCGATCGCCATCCCGACGGCGTTGGCTGCGCCCTGCCCCAGCGGGCCGGTGGTCGCCTCGACGCCGGCCGTGTGATGCCACTCCGGGTGGCCGGGCGTCTTGCTGCCCCACTGCCGGAACTGCTGCAGCTCAGACATCGGCAGGTCGTAGCCGGTCAGGTGGAGCAGCGAGTAGAGCAGCGCCGAGCCGTGCCCCGCCGACAGCACGAAGCGATCGCGATCGAACCACTGGGGTGCGCGCGGATCGTGCTTGAGGTGGCGTTGCCACAGCACGTACGCCATCGGCGCCGCACCGAGCGGCAGCCCGGGATGGCCGGAGTTCGCCTTCTGCACCGCATCGATCGACAGGGTGCGGATCGTGTTGATCGAGAGCGTCGCTAGTTGATCCACGTGATCCCTCGCTGAGTGAACGGAGCGGAACCTATCATGATGGTAGGATGCCGGCGTCATGAGGGACGCCAGACGCACGACTCTGCTCGCAGTTCTGTTCGCCGTACTCACCTCGTTCAGCTGCGGTGGTGGCGGGACACCGGCACCGGTTTCGCCTCCACCGACACCGCCGAATCCGGATCCGACCGTCGCCGGCGAGCCCGCGAACCCCGATCAAGGTGCTCCCGCGCCGCCGATGCCGCCGCCGGCTCCCGATCACGAGGTCGAGCTGTACCCACCGAGCTGGAAGAAGGTCGGCGTCGGTCAGCAGATCTCGTTCGGCACGTCGGCGATCGATCAGGATCTCGACGAGACCTCGGTGATGGTGACCGCGATGCCGAAGTCGGCGACGTTCGACGCGCTCACCCAGACCGTGACCTGGAAGCCGACCAAGGCCGACATGCCGAAGGGCACGTTCGAGCTCACGGTCACGCAACCGGAGAAGCACGTCACCAAGAAGGTCACGTGGACGATCGACGTGGTGAAGCGCAAGCAGCCCGAGCCGCTCGCCGAGCCGCAGTCGCCGATGATCGAGACCGTGCTGATGATCCACGACGCCAAGCGGCTCGCCGCCGTCAACCGCGCATGGCCGCTCGACAAGCTGCTGCTGGTCGGAGCCAAGGGCTTCAAGTGGCAGTTCTCCGAGGACCACCGCAAGAAGCTGACCGGCAAGCTCGACAAGAAGGCGCTGTGGGACTCGTTCCTCGCGGCGCTGTCCGAGACCCACGACAACCCGCGCCTCGATCCGAAGTCGCCCGAGTTCGACAAGAAGTCCTTCGCCAACCCGCGCGACTGGAAGATCGTCGCGTTCCGCCCCCGCATCGATCGCTCGTGGACCGAGCTGCGCGTGGTGTATCGCGCGGTCAAGGCGCCCGAGCCAGTGTTCGCGATGTTCCGGCTGCGGCCCGTTGTCGAGTACGTGCCGGCGCTACCGCGTCCTCCCGAGGAGCGGATCGACAACAACAAGGTGTTCCTCGGGATGGTCGCCAAGCGGCTCCTCAAGAACGGGGCGCCGAACCCGGCGTTCGTGCGGAACAAGAATGCGCACGGTCGCGCGGTCGCGCAGCTGATGACGGACGTCATGACGTTCGACCAGAGCAAGAAGAAGCCGTACCTGCGCGGCTTCATGATCGGCATCGCGAGCGAGGCGCGCATGGGCGGCGGCTCGGCGCGCAAGGCCGACGGTAGCTACAAGTCTGGTGATGGCTGGGCGTGGGGTGCGATGAAGCCGTTCCCGACCGCCGATGGCAAGAGCCAGCACTACATCAACATCGTCGTGCCCGGCTTCTGGACGGCGACGCACGCGGCCGACGAGGTCAACCCGTCGGGCACTCGCAAGGTGTGGGGCCCGGTGTGCGCCGATCGCTACATCAAGGGTCGCCCCGGCTACGCGCCCGGCTACGACAAGCTGTGTCGCAAGCCGCTCGGCTTCGTCGACATGCCCGTGGTGACCAACGGCAAGGTCCACGGCGGCAAGCTCGACGCCAACAACCTGTATCGCGACTACAAGATGGTCGAGATGCGGAAGGCCCTCCCGCTCGAGGACGGCCGGCGCGACTACGGCGAGGAGAACGGCATGACGTGCTCGCAGTGCCACATCCGCAACTTCGCGATGCACGACTACAGCGATCCGGCGAACGTCGACCCCACCAAGGGCGTGCCGAAGGAGCTCAACCACAAGATCGCGACCACCAATTTCCAGATCATCGCGTCGGACCGCTGGGAGGAGTTCACGCTCGAGTTCCTCAAGCACCAGGAGTGTCGAGGCAAGGGCTGGCTCGAGGAGTTCCTCGGCAAGGACGCGGCCAAGGGCTTCACCTGCGCGTTCGAGAAATAGTCTCGGTTTTCACGACGTCCTCGTGACACGTGCACGGCACGCGCACGTGTACGATTTACGGGTCCATGGCGGAGGACAAGGGCAAGAAGAAGCTGCCGATCGCCGGCGCGAAGCCCGCGAGGAAATCCAAGGCCGCGCGTGCCAAGGCTGGAGGCTGGACCGCGTTTACCGACGGCGGTGCGGCACCGACCTGGGTGATCGCGGCGCGCGTCGTGATGGTGATCGCGCTGGCCGCGACGATTCCGACCGTGCTCGGGATCCCCCACGGCAACCGCCTCCTGTGGACGGTCGCGATCGCGGCGCTGCCGTTCTTCTGGATGACGTTCGGCTATCACGTGTGGCGGCGGATCTGTCCGCTCGCGGTGATGGGGCAGATGGGGCGCCTCCTCGGCAAGCCCGGCACCCGCAAGATGGGCGCCTGGATGGGCAAGTACTACTTGCTGGTCCAGCTCGGGATCATGATCGCGTGCCTGTCGCTGCGGCTGGTCGGTACCAACGGCAGCGCGCTGTGGCTGGCGTGCTTCCTCGGCGCCGTCGTGTTGATCGCGATCGTCACCAGCTTCGTGTACTCGGGGAAAACATGGTGCAACTTCCTGTGCCCCGTCGGCATGGTCGAGAAGATCCACACCGAGCCCGCGAGTAGCGCGTCGGCGCTCACACCGATCACCTCGCAGTGCGCGCCGTGCGTCGCGTGCAAGAAGCACTGCCCCGACATCGATCTCGAGCAGGGCTACTGGAAGGAAGCCACCGACCGACCGAGACGGATCGCGTACTACGCGTGGCCCGGCATCGTGACCGGGTTCTACACGTTCTACTTCTTGTGCTCGGGCACCTGGGACTACTACTTCAGCGGCATCTGGGCCTACGACGGCTCGCACGCCGGCGGTCAGGGCTTCTACTTCGCGAAACAGATCCCGGTGGCACTCGCCGCACCGGTGACGCTGATCGTGTTCGGGCTCGCCAGCTACCTGGTGTTCGCGACGATCGAGCGCGTGATCGCCAGCCGCCGGATCGCGACAGAGGTCCGCAGTGGACCGGTGACCGACGACGACAAGACCGCGATCCGAGCGCGCGTGCGGCATGGCCTGCTCGCGTTCGCCGGTCTGACCGCGTTCGTGTCGTTCTACATCTTCGCCGGTCAGCCCTCGCTACAGCGACTCCCCCACTGGGTGGTATCGGGATGGACGCTGATCGTGGTGTTCGCCGCCACCGCGATGTTCGTGCGCCGGTTCACGCGTCGCGAGGACCAGTTCGTCCACGAGAAGTTCGCGCAGAAGATCCTCAAGAAGTGGGAGTGGGGAGATGCCCCGCCGTCCGACGACCTCAAGGACATCTACCTGCTCCACACCGAGCGCACCAAGCAGCGAGAGGCGCGGCTCCGCGCCTACAAGGAGACCGTGCGAGAGATGGTCGCCGACGGCACCGTCACGCGCGGCGAGCTGGTGATCCTCGACAGTCTGCGCGCGCAGCTCGGCATCGCCGACAAGGACCACCAGAAGATCATCGGCGAGCTGTCCTCGGAGGAGCGCCAGCTGTTCGACCCCGACTACCAGGGCAGCGTCGAGAGCCGGCTCGCCCTCGAGCAATACCGCAAGGACCTCGAGCGGATCGTGATCGAGGCGGCGCGCGCGGGCATCTCGCCGAGCGCGTCCACGCTCGCGGCGCTGCGGATCGAGCGAGGTGTGTCCGAGGAGGACGAGGAGCAGCACCTCCAGCAGATCCTCGCGCCCGGCGGTCCGATCGCGGCGCTGTACGATGCCGAGCTCGCGGCGATCGGCCGACTGGTCGCGGCGGCCGAGGCCACCCACGACGTCGATGCCGAGGCGATGCCACCGCCGACGACCTCGCTCGCCGGCATCATCCCGCCCGCGCGGACCTCGGGGCTGGCTCCCAGGGCCCCGGTCGTGTCCGCTCCGTCGCAGTCGTCGGCATCGGGTTCCGATTCGGCGAGCCTCGCCCTGCTCCGCCACCTCGCCAGGCTGCGCGCGCACGAGCACGCGATCAGCGCGCTCGGCGTGCTCGCCGTGATGACCAAGCGTCCCGAGGTCGAGAACGTGCGGGCGCAGGCGGCCGCGCGCGGTGCGATCCGCCCGCAGCTCCTCGACCTGCTATCGGTCGTGGAGCCGGCGCTGCGCGTGCCGCTCGTCGATAGCCTGAAGCGCCTCGAGCGCGGCGACTCCGCACCGCTGACCGCGGCTCCGATCCTCGCGATCGTCGGCGACCACTCGCGCCATCTGCGCGCCGCGGCCGCGATGCTGCTGTCGCGGTTCGAGGACAACGCGTCGCGTACCCAGCTCGCGGCGCTCGTCGACGATCGGGATCCGATCGTGCGCGAGGCCGCCGTGCGCGCGATGGGCGTGAAGAGCCGGCTGACCCGCGAGCTCCTCGCGAAGGTGCTCTCGGATCCCGAGCCGATCGTGCGCCACGCCGCCGTCCGCGCGGTGTCGGGCGGCACGACGTCGCAGGAGCTCCCCGCACTCGATGCCGCCGCCCTCGCGCAGACCACGCACGGCGTCGGCCAGGCCGGCGTCTACGCGACGCTCGATGCCAATGCCGCGATGGCCTCGCTGACCACGATCGAGAAGATGATGCTGATCCGCCAGGTCCCGATCTTCTCCGAGCTCGCTGCCGACGACCTCGAGGAGCTCGCGACCGTGGTCGAGGAGCGCCGGGTCGACAAGGGTCGAGACCTGTTCCGCGAAGGCGACCCCGGCGACGCCGTGTACCTGATCGTCAAGGGGCGGGTCAGCGTGTTCATCGGTGGCGACGGGACCCGGCCCGAACGCGTGTTGTCGGAGCTCGGTCCGGGCGCGTGCATCGGCGAGATGGCGGTGCTCGACGCGTCGCCGCGGTCGGCGACCGTGCGCGCGATCGAGCGCACGCGGACGCTGCGCGTGCCGGGCGAGGGATTCAAGCGGGTGATGACCGAACGCCCGGAGATGTCACAGGCGATCGTCGCCGAGCTGGTCAAGCGGATGCGCGGGATGATGGCGCAGGGACCGGCTCCGACGACGTCGAGCCCGTCGATCCCGGTCTCGAATCCCGATGATTGATGGAGGGTTGCGCGGGGTCGCGACGGCCGGGCAGAACCGGTTTGCAGAGGGTGCCCGATGCGATTAGGCTCGTCGGACCCATGAAGCGAGACTCCGCCGCTACCATCTTCCGTACCGTCGTGATCGCTGGCGCGATGTTGGGCACGCCCGCATGCGGTGGCAAGAAGGCCGCCACGCAGACGCCCGCGAGCGCCGCGCCGAGCATGCCGGCCGATCCGGCGACCGCGGGCTCGGATGCGCCGGCCGATCCGGCGGCAGCGACGCCCGACCAGCCGGCCGACACCGGCACCGACGCGAACGAGGAAGACCCGTGCGCCGGTGGTCAGGAAGATCCGTGCGCCGGTGTCGATCGCCCGCGCGGCACCGATGACGACGGCGGCGGCGGCATGGGCCGCGGCTTCATCCTGTCGTAATCGCTCGCTCGATGACCGAGCTCGATCTGTTCGACGCGATCGATCCTCAGGGTCGCGACGACGCATATCAACCGACCAGCCCGTGGTGGCTTTCGGGGACGCCGCTCGAGGCGGAGCACCACCGCCTGATGCGGCGGCGCGTGCAACCGATCCCGTGGGAGGCCACCACGGCTGCCCAGCTCACCGACACGGAGCGCGCACGGCTGGCGGCGACGTGGACCCGGCGCAGCGAGGCCGAGTACCTGGCGATCTCGACGTTCTCGGTGCTCGCGATCGATCTCGTCGCCGCGATGGCGCCGGCCGACGTGCTGTCGCTGTGCCTGCGCGCGGGGATCGACGAGATCCGCCACGCCGAGCTGTGCCTCCGGATGGTCGAGATCTACTCCGGCAAGCGTCCGACACCGAAGCCGGCCATGAGCTCGCTCCCCGACGATCCGGATCGACCGAAGCTCCACCAGGCGCTCGCCAACACGATGCTGGTGTCGTGCGTGTCGGAGACCTACGCGACCACCGTGCTGACCGCGACACGCGACCTGACCACGGACCCGACCGCACAGGCGGTGCTGACGTCGATCTACTCCGACGAGGTCATGCACGCGCGCCTCGGCTGGTCGTACCTGCGGCACGCGATCGAGATCGGCGGTGAGGGCGTGATCGAGGCGGCGGCCCAGATGCTTCCCCGCGCGCTACGCGGCGTGGCCAACGTCGTCGAACGCGAGCGCCCGGTCGGCGAGGTCACCGAGGCCGTGCGGGCGCATGGCCTGATGACCCCGCAGGAGGAGCGCGTGATCTACTCGACCTGCGTGCGCGAGGTCCTCGTGCCCGGCTTCACCGCCCTCGGGATCCCGGTGGGCAGCGCCCTCGAAGACTACGGAGACACGTGGGCGCGCGCGGCCTGATCGGGTTCGCATTCGCCGTCGGGCTCGCCGCGTGCGGCGGACGCGCGTCGCAGGCTCCGACGACCGGTGGCGTGGTCGCGCCCGGCGGGAACGCGAATGCAGGCAGCGCCAGCGCGTCGCCGACGTCGCTGCCCGAGCGCGTCGCCGCCGACTTCGAAGCGGCGGTGAGGACGTCGAAGAACGCGTACGTCTCGCTGTTCGACTTCTCCGCCGTCGGCGAGTTCGAGATCCTCCTCCACCGCTACGACCTCAACGGCCGGCTGGTGCACCTCCCCGACGATCAGAAGCAGCAGTTCCTCCGCGAGGACGGCACGCCCTACCCCGCGTCGCGCGAGCGCCGCAATGTCGGCAACTTCTACAAGATCCTCGCGCAGCGCACCGTCGGCACCGGCGGCTGCACCGCGCATCCCCCACGCACCCACTACGGCAAGCTGCTCGGCCAGCCGTTCGATCCGTTGCCGCCCTCCAGCGAGGTCGAGATCGGTGGCGAGCACGAGAGCGCGCCGACGCCACCGGGCTACCAGATCCTGCGCGACCACGCGAACGCATGGCTCTCCAAGGGCGGTGTCGTCGGTCTCGTGTGCACCGGGGGCAAGGGTGGGCTCGCGATCGTGTACACGCAGCGGGACAACGCGCGCGGGTACGACCTGATCACGATCTACGATGACTGATCGCGCGCTCCCCTGTCGCGCGTTCGCGTGTGCGGCCGCGCTCGCGTTCGCCGTGTTCGCGTGCGGACACCCCGAAGCGCCGACGAGGACGGAGGTCGCGGTTCGCCCCGGCACCGGCTCGGCAGTCAGGCCCTCGCCGGCACCGCGCTCGTCGCCGCCGGGACCGACCCGATCGACCGGCTCGGGCAGCGCGATCGACGACGATCCGTGGAGCGCACCGTCCAGCAGCGCCGACGACCCACCGGATGCCGCGGAGACCCACGAGCTCGCCGACCGGGCGTGCCCGCGCGTGGTCGCGCCGTACTACTTCCGCGTCACCAAGGCCGGCAAGACGTCGTTCCTCCTCGGCACGCGCCACCTCGGCGTCGGCATCGGAAAGCTCCCCGAGGGGGTCCGCGCGCAACTCCGCAAGGCCTCGCTCGTGGTGTTCGAGACCCCTCCCGGTGATGACGGCGATGGCGAGAACCCACCGGCGAAACGGACGCTGTCCGAGCAGCTCGGTGCCAAGGCGTGGGCCAAATACCGCACGCTGGTCGGTGCCGACACCGCCAGCTTCGTCGACCATCAGCGTCCGGCGATCGCCCTCTTGGCGATGATGATGATGTACGAGGACAAGCTGAGTGCGCTCGACACCGAGATCGAGCACCTGGTCACCAGCGCCAAGATCCCGACCGCCGGCCTGGAGAGCTCGGCGTTCCAGGACCACCTGCTCGACGAGCTCCTCGACCTCCGGATGTTGAAGGCGACGATCGCCGGCACGCGCGACCGCGCACAGATCAAGCGCGAGTCGCTCGAGGACCTCACCGAGTACTGCCAGGGCACCGACGACGATCCCGGCACGGACCCACGCACGCGAAAGATCCTCCACGCCGGCGGCTACACCGACGCCGAGATCGACAAGCTCGACGACAAGCTCCTCGGCCAGCGCAACCGCGCGTGGATCCCGCAGCTCGTGAAGCTGTTCGCCAGGGGCAACGTGTTCGTCGTGGTCGGCGCCGATCACCTGATCGGTACACGCGGCGTGATCGCGACGTTGCGGGCGCGCGGCTTCACGACGGCGCGTCTCGCGAACTGATCGAGGACGGGGCCGAAGCCGAGGCCGAGGCCGAAACCGAGACCGAGACCGAGACCGACGCCGACGCCGACGCCGACGCCGACGCCGAACTGACGCAGAAGTGTCTCCGGGGAGAGCGCGTCCTCCGCGGCTGCCGGGATGCTCGGTTCTCGCGCACCAGATCGGGAGTCTGCCAGCCGTAGATGAAGTGTCGTTCGCGGGGGCGGGCTCGGTCTGGATCTCCGACCAGTGTGCGCACATCGAGCGAACGACGCGTCTGCTGCCCACCGTGACGCGTTCGGGATCGCCCGATCGTCGGAGAGGCAAGCTCTCGATACATAGAGATCATAAATGCTCTCTCACGAGCATTTCTGGCGATCTCGTTCGCATCCGGCTCGTCGATGCAACCCGTCCCGAGCCCACGAGGGCAGGCGGCACGGAGAAATTGGCAAGCGCTCGCTAGGCCCGCGGCGAGGACGGGACCTCGTATACGCTGATCGGCGGCTGTGATCGCCACGCGGCGTAGAGCAGCCAGGTCTCCGGCATCCTCACGCCCATGCGCTGGTAGGTCTCGGGTGCGCTCCAGTACGAGGGCTGCTCTTTCCAACCGTAGAACGCCATCGCGGTCGAGTACGGATCGAGCGTCCAGCTTCGGGCCGGGCCGCGCAGGTGCTCGCCGTGCTTGCGCCAGTTGTTGAGGACGTAGGCGAGGGTGTTGCGGGCCTGGCGCGGGCTGGTGATGACCTCGCGGTGATAGCGATCGACGAACACCTTGCCGCGCCGCGGGCAGCCTCTCCGACGAGACACCATCGCATTGAGCCGCTTGGCGGCGGAGATCTCGAACGCCTGCATGCCCTTGGCGAGGGCACCTTGGCTCGCCGCTTCGACGATCAGGTGCACGTGGTTCTGCTGGATGCTGATGTGAACGATCGCGAAGTCGTCGCGGCCGAGCACCCGGAACGAAGCCGCGCGGAGCGCCTGGTAGCAGTCGCGCTTGCGCAACGAGCCGATCGCCTGATTCACGCGCAGCACGACGTGCAGTGGATGGTGTGGCGAGAACGGGTCGCGCGGGCGATGCGACTCGGCTCTGCGTCCGGGCTTGCGCTTGCGTCCCGCGCCCGCGCGCTTGCCGCCCCGGGTCCGGAACTCGATCTCCACCTGCACGTGCCGTTTCCGCGTCCGCGTCCGTTTCCCGACCATGCATCCCTCTACCACGTTCGACTTGAATAGGCACATATAAAACAGCCACCATGGTAGTGAGATCCGGATATCGCAATCCAGATCCGATACCGGTGGCATCGGTCCTGGACAGCGCCGCCCTCCGACTGCGGATACGCTGACGTGACTGCGCGTTCACGGCGACGCGCACTCTGTACCCGCGCTACGAGACGCCCGATCTGCTTGCCACCAAGGCGAACCTGCTGCCGTCGTGAAACATCACGAAGCAACGACCTCGTAGTTCGATCGGCACGTGATCATCGACGTGTTCAGCAGGTGCGTCGTCTCGCCGCGAGGCTCGCCGCGAAGACCTGCGAGCGCCACACGATCCGGCCCCGTCAGCTCACATTCCACGCCGACCGCGACACGCAGGCCCGTGAATGCGGCACCGCCGGCGGATCGCGCGTCGCGCCCTACGCGCCGGGCGACGACGTCGCGAGCGGCGATGCGACGTCGAGCTCGACGACGAACCGTGCCCCGGGGTCCGCGTGCTCGACCCACACGCGCCCGCCCATCGCCTCGACCTGGCTTCGCACGATCGCGAGCCCGAGCCCCGACCCGCCGGCGTCGCGACTGCGCCCCGAGTCGACACGATAGAACCGCTCGAAGATCCGGTCCTCCTGACCGGGAGGGATGCCCTTGCCGCGGTCGCGGATCCGCACGCGCACGTGGCCGTCGTCCCGATCGACATCGACGGTGATCGGCGTGCCATCCCCGTACTTGATCGCGTTGTCGATCAGGTTCTGGAACACGTGATCGAGGCCGTCGCGCGTGCCGAGCACGGCAAGCTCCTCGGGGATCGCGACCTCGATCTCGGCCGACGGCGTGACGCCGCGGGCGGTACGCGCCGCATCCCCGAGGACCTGCGCGAGCGAGATCGATCCCCGTTCCCCGACCGCCGCGGCACGACCTCCGAGCGTGTCGAGCAGCACGAGGTCGTCGACCAGGCTCGCGATCCGGTCGGCGTTGCGGTGGATGGTCTGGAGGAACTCCTTCGAGGTCTCGCCGTCGACGCTGCCGCCGAGCAAGGTCTCGGCGTAGCCCGAGATCGACGTGATCGGCGTGCGCAGCTCGTGGGCGGCGTTGGACAGGAACTCGCGGCGCACCGACTCGAGCGCGCGCATCCGGGTGACGTCGTAGAGCACCAGGATCGCCCCCGGGTCCGGGTGCACGCCGAGCGGGCGCGCCGTGCACCGCACGTGACGACCGGCGAGCTCGATCTCGTCGTCGGCCTGCGCGCCGGCGAGCGCCTTGTCGATCAACGGCTGGAGCCGTGGGGGCACGCGCTCGCGATCCGCGTCGACCTCGCCGCTATCCTCGAGCAACGGGCGCGCGGCGTCGTTGACCAGCACGATATGACCGGCGTGATCGACCACCAGCACGCCCTCGATCAGGCCGCCGAACACGACCTCGAGCAGATCGCGTTGCTGGGTGAGGTCGGTGACCCGCGCCTTGATCTCGGCTGCCATCCGCATCATCGCGCGCCCCAGCACGCCGAGCTCGCCGCCCGAATCGAGCGCACGTTGTGGCGCCCCCACGTCGTACTCGCCCTCGGCGAGCTTCTCCGCGGTCTCCGTCATCGCCTGGATCGGGCGCGTGATCGCCCGGATGAAGATCCACGACAGCAGGAGCGATCCGAGGAACCCGAGCCCACCACCGACCAGCAGACGGTTGCGCATTCGCGCGCGGGTCTCGAGCACGTCGCCGAGCGGAACCGCCAGCCGGATCACGCGGCCGAGATCCGCCGGCACCGCGACCAGATACTGCGGCGGCTCGTCGGGACGGAGCTCTCGGATCGCACGGCCGATCTCGTTGTGGCGCGCCCGGGCGACCTCGTACGCGTCGCCGATCGGCCGTCCCACGGTGTTGGGCTCGGCGGAGTCACCCTGGATCAGGCCGTCGACGCCGATGATCGTGATCCGCGCTCCCGTGACCGCTGCGAGCCGTGGCGCGAGCCGCTCGGCGTGGTGGGTCATCCCGATCCACTGCGCGACCGCGGTGCCTTGCTTGGACAGCCGCGCGTCGAGCGATGCCACGAGATCGTCGGCCAGCGAGCGCTCGATCGCGAACAGCGTGGCGGCGCCGACCACGATCACCAGCACCAGGAAGGTGAGCAGCAGGCGATTGCGCAGCGACGTTCGCACGCGTCAGTCTAGCCGTCGTCGCGCTTCGCGCGGTAGCCGAAGCCGTGCACGGTCTCGATCACGTCGGCCGCGGAGCCCAGGCTGACCCGTAGCCGCCGCACGTGGACGTCGACCGTGCGCGTGTTGATGTCACCGCGCATGTCCCACACTTGCTCGAGCAGCTCCTCGCGCGAGAACACGCGCCCGGGGTCGCTGACCAACAGCTGTAACAACTTGTATTCGAGGGGTCGGAGTTGAGTGGGTGTACCGTCGATCCGGACGTCGTGAGTAACCGGATCGAGCTCGATCGGACCGACCCGCAGGACCTCTCCGGAGCCCTGCTCGCGTGCGGCCGGACGCGCGCGCCGCTCTGCAATGCGGTTGCACAGCGCGGTCACGCGGAGCACGACCTCGCGGACCACGAACGGCTTGACCACGTAGTCGTCGGCGCCGACCTCGAGGCCGAGGATCCGGTCCTCGGGCTCGCCCTTGGCCGTCAGCATCAAGATCCCGAGCTCGGCGGTCGCCGGGTCGGCACGCAACTGTTTGCAGACGTCGTACCCGGACTGATCCGGGAGCATGAGATCGAGCAAGACGACATCGGGCTGGTGGGAGCGCACGGCCGCGAGCCCCTCGGCGCCCGTCGCGGCCGCTACCACGGTGAAGCCCCCGCTCGTCAGATTGAACTCGAGCAGCCGCGAGACGTCACGCTCGTCTTCGATGATCACCACCCGGCGTTCCATCGCGTCGAGCATACCTCGACTCCGACGTCTCGACGCGCGCGCGGCACGCGCGCTAGGCTCGCGCACGTGAAAGCATCGTTGCCCGACTTCGCTTCCGCGGTCTGCCGATCCGCTGGACGCCCGCTCGCGAAGTCATGCGCCGTCGGGGTTCTCGCCATCGTTCTCGTGGTCGCGGGAATCGCCGGGTGTAGCTCGAAGAAGAGCGGCAAGACCCTGCGGATCGCGGCGGCGGCCGATCTCGCGCGCGCGTTCGAGGAGGTCGGCAAAGCCTTCGAGGCCAAGACCCACATCAAGCCGATCTTCAACTTCGGATCGAGTGGTCTGCTCGCCACCCAGATCTCGCAGGGCGCGCCCTACTTCCTCTACGCCGCCGCCAACCGGGGCTATGCCCAGAAGGCGATCGACTCGGGCAACTGCGATCCCGACAGCGCGAAGCTGTACGCGCGGGGCCGCGTGGTGGTGTGGTCGCCGAAGGGGGTCGAGGCTCCCAAGACGCTCGCCGACCTCGCGGACGCCCGGTTTCGCAAGATCGCGATCGCGAACCCACAGCACGCTCCGTACGGCCAGGCGGCCCAGCAGGCGCTGGAGAAGGCGGGGGTGTGGCCGCAGGTCAAGGACCGGATGGTGCTCGCCGAGAACGTCCAGGCCACGATGCTGTACGCCCGCGACAAGAACGCCGATGCCGGGCTGGTCGCGCTGTCGCTCGCGGTGGTGACCGACGGCGGCTCGTTCCTCCCGATCGATCCGTCGCTGCACGATTCGCTCGATCAGACCCTCGTCGTGTGTGGCAAGGGCGAAGAGGCCGACGCCGCGCGGAAGTTCGCCGCGTTCGTCGAGTCGAAGGAAGGACGCGAGATCATGACCCGCTACGGCTTCTTGCTCCCGGGCGAGAAGATGGCCGGCCCGCCGCCGCCGCCTTCCAAGTAACGTCGGCGCATGAAGCCCGAGACTCTCGTTGCCAAGGCTCACGCCGGCGGCTACCGCGGGGTGGTTCCGCCGATCGAGCTCGCGACGACCTACGTCCGAGATCCGGACTACCGCGACGACGGACCGATCTACACGCGCGACGACAACCGCACGCCCGATCACGCCGAGCGCCTGGTCGCGGCGCTCGAGGGCGGTGCCGGCGCGTTGACCTTCGCGTCGGGGATGGCCGCGGCGACCGCGACGATCCGCGCGCTCGTGCGCCCCGGCGATCGCGTCGTCGCCCCGCGCGTCTGCTACTACAACCTGCGCGACTGGTTGACGCGCTTCTGCAAGCGCTGGGGCGTGACGCTCGAGCTCGTCGATCTCGCCGATGTCGACGCCGCGCGCGCCGCGCTCCAGCACGAGACTCGTCTGGTGTGGGCCGAGACGCCGGCCAACCCGACCTGGGAGGTCACCGACCTCACCGCGATCGCCGAGATCGCGCACGCGCGCGGTGCCGTGCTCGCCGTCGACTCGACGTGCGCGACGCCGGTCCACACCCGACCGATCGCCTACGGCGCCGACCTCGTCGTGCACTCGGCGACCAAGTTCCTCGCCGGGCACTCCGACGTCCTGGCGGGAGTCGTCGTGACCGCGCACGACGACGACGACTGGGCCGCGATCCGCGCGATCCGCCACGACGAAGGCGCGTGCCTGGGGCCGGTCGAGGCATATCTGCTCCTGCGCGGCCTGCGCACCCTGCACGTCCGCGTCGAGCGCTCGAGCGCCACGGCGGCGCGACTCGCGGAACGGTTGACCGGCCTCGGCGTGAAGGTCCGCTATCCCGGCCTGCCCCATCATCCGCAGCACGCCGTCGCCGCGCGCCAGATGCAGCGCGGGTTCGGCAGCATGCTGTCGATCGAGACCGGTGGCGGTGCCGCGCGAGCCCTCGCGGTCCTCCAGAAGCTCCGGATCTGGACGATCGCGACGTCACTCGGAGGCACCGAGAGCCTGATCGAGCACCGCCACAGCGTCGAGACACCCGGCACGCCGACCCCGCCCGACCTGCTGCGGCTGTCGGTCGGCCTCGAGCACGAAGACGACCTGTTCGACGACCTCCAGCGCGCGCTTCGAAGCCCATGACGCTGCGCATCGCCAGCTGCCGGGTGCTTCCCGAGCCCGACATCGACGACGCGCCACTCGCCGACGCGCTCGCGCGTGCCGGTGTCGCGTTCGAGACACTCGCCTGGGACGACGCCGCGATCGACTGGGACCGGTTCGACCCGACGCTGATCCGCTCGACGTGGAACTACGCGCGCCAGCTCCCCGCGTTCGAACGCTGGATCGATCGCGTCGCCGCCGCGGGCACGCTGCTGAATCCGCGCGAGGTCGTGCTCGACAACCTCCACAAGCGCTACCTGCTCGCGCTGTCCGCGCGCGGCGTCCCGATCGTCGACACCGAGCTCGTCGAGCGCGGGCACACGCTCGACCTCTCCGGGTACACGCGCCGGTTCGTGATCAAGCCCGAGGTCGGTGCCGCCTCGCTCGGCACCAAGGTCTTCGAGCCCGGCGATCCCACCGCCGACACCCATCTCGCCGAGCTCACCGCCGCCGGTGCCGCACTGGTCCAACCGTACGTCGACTCCGTCGACGACTACGGCGAGCGCTCGATCGTCTGGATCGACGGCGCGCTATCGCACGCGATCCGCAAGCACCCGCGGCTGTCCGGGGAGGACGAGGCCGTCACGGGCCCGTTTCCGATCGCCGACGACGAGCGCGCCGTCGCGCTCGCGGCGATGACGCCGTATCGCGACCTGCTCTACGCGCGCATCGATCTCGTTCGCGATGCCGCCGGGGCACCGCGCGTGATGGAGCTCGAGCTGATCGAGCCATCGCTGTTCTTCGCATACGCTCCGGGCTCCGCGGATCGGTTCGTCGCCGGCCTGTCGCGCCGCCTGGCGCTCTAGCGCGGACGATCCACCACAGCCTCGGTGGCTCGGCACGCTGCTGCACGACTGCACGGAGTCGTGTGCAGCTCGGGCCGCCGCCTCGTGATCCGTATCCCCCGCGCGTTCCCGCTCGCAGCGGCTCGTCCGGCGCCGTCCGATCTGGAAGCTGGATCGGGATGGACGCGCCAACCGAGCGAGCAGCCGCGACCTCACTGCTCGCGCATGATCCGGGCTAGCGCTCGAGCTTCACGGTCTTGGTCGCCAGCACGACCGGCACCGGCGGCTTGTCGGCGACCGCGAGGAACCGCGCGGCCTCCTTCGAATCGGTCGGCTGGTAGGAGTCGAACGTCTCCGGCGGGATCGGCTGATAGAGCAGCTCGAAGGTCACCGTGGTGGCCGTCTTCGGAACGTCGATCTCGACGGTGTCCTGCCCCGGCGAGAAGTCGGGGTCGGCCTCGACGCCGATCGGAAGCGTGCGTGCGGCATCGGGGTGGTCCGGTTTCCACCCGATCGGCAGGATGCGATCGTCCTTGACGACCTTGGCGGTACCGAGGAGCAGGTGCGTGCGTTTGCCCGCGGCGTCGACCGGCACCTGCTCCCACACGATCACCTGATCGGGGGAGGTCAGCTCCGTGCGGTGCGGCAGGATCACGCCCGGACCGTCGATCCGGTGACCGCGACTGTCGATCAGCGCGCCGTCGCGATGCGCCCCCGATTCGAACACCACCGCGCCGGCCGCCGATCGCGCGACGACGTGCAGCCACATCCGTCGTGTCGGGTAGCCGGTCGGCAGCTTGTGCCCGGTGCGATTCGAGATCGTGAGCTTGATCCGCGGTGTGGTGGTCTCGACGAGCAACTCGGCGGCCGACGACAGGAACCGATCCGTAGCCGCCGCCGCCGCGCGTAGCTGGATCGGCTTGGCGTCGGCGTTCAGCCAGTCGGCGTGATCCGCGAGCCGGCCCAGCAGATACGAGTTGCCACCGCGCAACGCGTGCCGCCGGTAGCCCTGCCGGACCGGTGCGTCGGTCGGCCGGGTCGCGAACGGCGTCTCGAGATCGGGGCCGTTTCCGAGCTCGTCCTCGGTGCGCGGCATGTGACAGCCCTGACAGGTCTTGGCGCGCTCGCCGCCATCGACGTACGCCGAGTCGCGCCACTCGAGGAACGTGGTCTGTTCGTGGATCTCGTCGCCGGTCGGCGCGCCGCTCGGATCGAGCGCACGTACGAGCACGGTGTGGCAGCTCGCGCACAGCCGACTCTCCTCGACGTGCGCGCTCGTCACCGGCGTGGTCTTCGACATCAGCACCATCGCCTCGGCCTTCGGATCGCGCAGGATGCCGTACGACACGCGATCGTCGCGCAGCACGTGCTTGCCCGTGAACGTCGAGTCGTCGCCCAGCTTGTCCGGCGACAGACCGTGACACCCGATGCAGGCGACACCCTCGCGCGCGAGCGCCGCGGCCTTCGAGGTCGACGTCGTGATGTCGTCGAGCGTGATCGCGCCGCCGGATTCGGCGTGACCGACGGGCGCATGACACCGCAGACAGGTGTCCTCGATCGCGCGCTTGCCCTCGGGGTTGGCATCGAGCTCGCGCCGTAGCGCTGCCAGGAAGTACGGATCGCGCGCGGCCAAACTCATCATGCCGGCGCGGATCTCGGTCACCGGCGAGATGTCGACGCCGTGCGAGTCGCGCATCGTCGCGTGGTTGTCACCGTTACCGGCGGTATGGCAGCGGTCGCACACGACGATGCTCGTGAACCGCTTGGTGTTGACCGGAACCGAGGCGGGAAGCGCGGGCAACAGGGCGGCGCCCGTGGCCGGGCCTGCGCTGCCGCCGGTCGGCCCCG
Organism: uncultured delta proteobacterium; assembly: GCA_963772655.1. GTDB lineage: Bacteria > Myxococcota_A > Polyangia > Haliangiales > Haliangiaceae > JABFXX01. The sequence continues at coordinate 494,613 of CAVYYE010000002.1, read as the reverse complement.
ACACCGCGTGCCCCGATGGACCACAGGCCGACGCCGCGACCGCCAACACCACCAACTTCACGATCCCAGCTCCTTCGCCAGCCGTTCGAGCGCGTCGATCGTCCACGCGCCGTACCAGAACAGATCCTTGCCCGACACCCGTACGATCCGCGCCTCGGGCAGCTGCTCGGCGAACATCGCCTCGTCCTCGTCGGTGAACTCGTAGGGCTCGTCGGGCAGGATCACGAGCTCGGGCTTCCGCTCGACGACCTCGAACATCGAGATCCGGGGATAGCGCAGGTCGCGCCCCGAGGCGTCCTGCGGCGAGGCCTTGCCGAGATCCGCGGCCAGCGGATACAGCCGCAGTCGCTGGCCGAACACGTTGCGGATCCCGCACTGCACCAGCACGTCGGAGCCGAACGTGTCGGCGTTGAGCGTCATCAGCGGATCGCGCCAGATCGGGAGGAAGCCGCGCACCCGCGGCGCGATCTTGCCGCCCGACGGAGCCGGCGGGGGGAACGTCTCGTGCTTGCTGCGGCGATGGGGCTCGACGAGCGGCGACCCCTCGACGGGCGTCGCCGAATCGTGCAGCGCGACCGTGCGATCGCGGAGTGCGTAGGCCCGCTTGATCAGCTCGCGCGCGGGCTCGCTCGCGCCGAGCCCCAAGATCCGCGCCAGCCGCGCGAGGTGCGCGATGCCATCGTCGACCCGGCGCGGCAACGACACCAACACCGGCACGCGCGTCGCGAGCGCCTCGAGCGCCGTCCGCGTGTTCTCCTCCTGGTTCGCGATCACGAGGTGCGGCGACAGCGCCAGCACGGCGTCGACGTCGACGTCCTTGGTCCCGCCGACCTCCGGGATGTGCGCGGCCTCCGGGCTGGTGCAATACCGGGTCCGCCCGACCAGGCGATCGACGGCTCCGAGGGCGATCATCGAGTAGGTGTCGCTCGGTACCAGCGAGACGATGCGCTCGGGTGGGTGGACGAACACGAGGGTCCGCCCGAGGTCGTCGGTCAGCTTGATCGCGGGCACCGCCGACATATACCGCGTGCTACAACCTCCCGCGGTGGCCAAGCGGCAAGAGAAACCCACCGAAGATCCGATGGTGGCGCAGGCATTCGATGCCTCGAAGCACGACGAGCTCGCGCGCGCGATCGAGCAGCTCACACCCGAGGAGGCGGCCTACTTCGTCGAGAAGCTCGAGGCGGCGCTCAAGAAGCGCAAGCTCCAGCTCCTCGGCTACCTGTGCGCCGTGATCGTGTGGTTCCTCGGCATGGTGTTCGCGCTCGCGTACTACGGGATCGCCGACGGCTTCACGGGCTGGGTGTTCCTGATGCCGTTCGCGCTCGTCGGTGTGGTCCTGTACGCATTCGGGCACTGGGCCGAAAAGATCGGGCGCGCCGCCGAACTTCCCAGCTCCCAGCCGCAGAAGAAAAAGTAAGATCTCCGGATGCTCTCGAGGCTCCGGGCGACCTGGACGATGTTCGTTGCGGTGGCGTTGCTCGTCGCGTGCGGCGACAACAAGACCACCGAGCCCCCGCCGCCCGAGGTCCAGCCGATCGTGCGCTGCGAGACGCCGACGCCGGGCACGACGGTGGCGATGAATCTCGTCGCGCAGGTCGGGAGCTCCGCCGTGCTGGTGACCGCGCCGCCGGATGATCTTCGGCTGTTCGTCGTGTTGCAGGTCGGGCAGATCAAGATCGTCGATGGCGGCACCGTGCTGTCGGAGCCGTTTCTCGATCTCTCCGGAGATGCCGACGGGCCGGTGATCTGCTGCGGCGAGAACGGCCTGCTCGGGCTCGCATTCCACCCGCAGTACGCGACCAACGGCACGTTCTTCGTCACCTACACCGCCCGCAACGCCGGTGACCCACAGAACCCGCAGCGCGACGTGCTCGCGCGCTGCCAGGTCTCGGCCACCGATCCGAACCGTGCGGATCCCGCGTCGTGCGTCGACGTGCTGTCGATCCCCGACTTCGCGACCAACCACAACGGCGGGATGATCGAGTTCGGCGCCGATGGCTACCTGTACTGGAACACCGGCGACGGCGGTGGCGCCAACGATCCACAACGCAACGGCCAGGCCGTCAAGGACGGCGATCCGATGCCCAACACCCACGCGCTGCTCGCGAAGATGTTGCGCCTCGACGTCGACAACAAGACGGCCGGTCTCGAGTACGGCATCCCGCCCGACAACCCGTTCGCCGGCAGCGGTGCCGGGGAACGATCCGAGATCTTCATGCGCGGGATCCGCAACGGCTGGCGATGGTCGTTCGACCGCGCGAACGGCGACATGTGGATCGGCGATGTCGGCCAGGGCACGATCGAGGAGGTCGACGTGCTGCATCCCGCGCAGCAGAGCGGCGCCAACCTCGGCTGGAGCACCTACGAGGGCGACAACTGCTTCCACGGGCCGTGCACCCAGACCCTGTTCTCGGCGCAGGACCAGCGCACGCACGCCGAGGGGTGGGTGTCGGTGACCGGCGGCCAGGTCTATCGCGGCGCCTGCTTCCCGGATCTCGCGGGCACCTACTTCTATACCGACTACGACGACAAGGGCCGGCTCTCGACGGCCGTGCTCGAGGCCGACGACACGCTGACGATCACCGACCTACCCGGACGTTATCCAGCTCACGGATCCAGCATCCATGCCGATGCCACCGGGGAGCTATTCGAGACCGATACGAGCGGCAACGTGTTCCAACTGGTGGTCACGGGACCGTGACGGGTATGCTCGACCGCGATGCGGATCACCCGAATCGCGATCGCCAGACCCGCGTGTTTGGCGATCGCCCTCGTCGCCTGCGGTAACAACAACAAGGCCAAGGACGACGCGCCGCCGCCGCCGCCACCGGCCGACGCGGCCATCGACGCCGCGGTGGTCAAGCCGTGCACCGGCCCGACGAGCGGCACCACGATCACGACCCGGCAGGTCGGAGCCACGATCGGCGATGCCGCGCTGCTGGTCACTGCACCGGCCAACGATCCGCGACTGTTCGTCGTCGGGCGCGCAGGCAAGATCCGCATCATCGAGAACGAGGTGCTACGAGACGCGCCGTTCCTCGATCTGTCGGCGGTGGTCGTCGCCGGCGGCGAGCTCGGCTTGCTCGGGCTCGCGTTCCATCCGCAGTACGCGACCAACCACGAGTTCTTCGTCTACTACACGCGCCGCGAGGCCAACGATGCCACCAACCCGTTCCGCGACGTGGTCGCGCGCTGCGAGGTCAAGGCCGACGATCCGTACACCGCGGATCCGACGAGCTGCGTCGAGATCCTCGCGATCCCCGACTTCGCGTCGAACCACAACGGCGGGATGATCGAGTTCGGCTCCGACGGCTTCCTCTACATCGGCACCGGTGACGGCGGCAACGCCAACGACCCCAACGGCAACGGGCAGACGCTCGTCGACGGGGCACCGCTGGCGAACTCGCAAGCGCTGCTCGCCAAGCTCCTCCGGATCGACGTCGACAACCCCGCGGGCGGCAAGCAATACGGCATCCCGGACACCAATCCGTTCGCGCTCGGCGGCGGCGCACCGGAGATCTTCGCGCTCGGACTCCGCAACCCGTGGCGGTGGTCGTTCGACCGCGCGACCGGGGACATGTGGATCGGTGATGTCGGCCAGGGCGCGATCGAGGAGCTCGATGTCGTCAAGGCGGGCGAGCTCGCCGGCAAGAACTTCGGTTGGGACATGTACGAGGGCAGCACGTGCTTCGCGGGCCGCACCCCGAACAACGGCCCGTGCGATCCGACCGGCATCACGTTCGCGCAGGACGAGCGCACCCACTCCGGCGACGGCTGGCTGGCGATCATCGGCGGCCAGGTCTATCGCGGCGCCTGCTACCCCGACATCGCCGGCACCTACTTCTACACCGACAACTCGAAGGGCGGCCTGGCCTCGGCGACGTTCAACGCCACCGACGGCACGATCGCCAAGCAGGATCTCCCGGGCACGTTCCCCTCCAAGCCGGCGAGCATCCACGCGGCCGCCGACGGCGAGCTCTACCTGACCACGGTCGGTGGCGGCGTGTTCCACATCGAGGCCGGTCCCTGAAGTCGACCCACGTCCAGCTCGCCACCGGGCTGCGCTACCACGTTCTCGAGTGGCACCCCGAGGCCCCCGGCGAGCTCACGTTCGTCCTGGTCCACGGGTTCTCCGACCTCGCCTATACATGGCGCGAGGTCGCGGAGTGTCTCGACGGCCACGTGATCGCGCCCGACCTGCGCGGGCATGGCGATAGCCAGTGGATCGGCGCCGGCGGCTACTACCACTTCTTCGACTACGTCGCCGACCTCGACGAGGTCATTCGCCAGTGCGCGCGTTCTCGCGTCGTGCTGGTCGGCCATTCGATGGGCGGCAGCGTCGCGAGTTACTACGCGGGTACGCGACCCGACAAGGTCGCCGCGCTCGTGCTGCTCGAGGGGCTCGGTCCGCCCGACCAATCCGGCAGCGATGGCCCGACGCGAACGGCGATGTGGATCGATGCGTGGCGAACGACCCAACCGAAACGCAGCGCCATCAAGGCGATGCCCTCGATCGACGAGGCGGTCCGGCGGCTCCGTCGCCACGACGGTTTTCTCTCCGAGGCCCAGGCGCGCGAGCTCGCCGAGCACGGCACGCGAACCGTCGACGGTGGTGTGGCGTGGAAGCTCGATCCGCTGCATCGCTCGATGGGGCCGTACGCGTACCGGCTCGAGCTCGCGAAGCGCTACTGGGAGCGCGTGACCTGCCCGGTGCTGTGTCTCGACGGCGCGCAGAGCAAGCTCAACCTCGGCGAGGACGAGCGGGCCGCCCGCCGTGCCACGTTCGCGAACGTCCGGCACCGGGTGATCGACGATGCCGGTCACGCGTTGCAACGCCACCAGCCGGCCGCGGTCGCCGCGGCGATCGCCGAGCTCGTCGGCGAGCTGTAAGAACGGATCCTGAAATTCAGGTTCCCGGTTCCGCTTCCCTACTCCCTATTCGTCAGAGCGGACCGTAGCCTGCGCGAATGAAGGGCGAGAACATCGCGACGCGACTGCTTGTGTTCGGGGCCGGGGTCGTTCGACCGTGCCGGCGACTGCCGGACGACGCATCGGCCAAACACATCGCGCAACAACTGGTGCGGGCAGCGACGGGTGGCGTCGGTCGCCGTGGGCCGCGAGGCGCTCGCATGACGATGGCGTCGACCGTCGAGATCTGCGCGCCCGTACGAAGGCGGTACACGATTCCTGACAGAATCGTGCGGCTCGGAATCGGCGGCCGTCCACGCCTCGGTCCCTTCGGGATCGGAGGAAGCAGCGCCTCTACTTGCTCCCACCATGCGTCCGGAATCTCGGCGAACTTGGTCTCCACACGCCGCGTAGATCACGAGCGATCCGGCGCAGCAATCAGTGGCGACCGAATAGGGGGTAGGGAAGCGGAACCGAGAAGGAGAACGGCCCGTTGTGATGTTTCGGATCGGTTCTAAGACGATTCTCGTTCTCGGAATTCCGCGACGCGAGCTACGGATCGATCAGCGGCGCACCGGTGGCCACCGCCGCCGCATCGCGCGTCACCCCGGGAGCCAGCTCGATCACGCGGAACGAGTGTCCCGCCGGCTCGAACACGCCGAGGTCCGTGATCACGAGCGACACCGTCTGCACCGCGGTGAGCGGATACGTGCAGTGCGCGACCAGCTTGTGCTCCTCGCGCTTGGTCACGTGCTGCATCATCGCGAGCACGCGGCGCGACCCGGAGGCGAGATCCATCGCACCTCCGATGCCCATCACCTTGCCGCCGGGGATCGCCCAGTTCGCGAGGTCTCCGGCCGCCGACACCTGCATCGCGCCGAGGATCGCGAGGTCGACGTGACCGCCGCGGATCATCGCGAACGACATCGCCGAGTCGAACGTCGAGCCGCCCGGCAGCACGGTCACCGTCTGCTTGCCGGCGTTGATCAGGTTGGGATCCTCGTCGCCGTCGAAGGGAAACGGCCCGGTCCCGAGCAGCCCGTTCTCGGAGTGCAGCCAGGCGTGCCCCGAGGGAAGGTAATCGGCGACCTGCGTCGGGATCCCGATCCCGAGGTTGACGATCGACCCGGAGGGAATCTCGCGGGCCGCGCGGCTTGCCATGTCGGCGGTCGTCCAGCTCACGACACCGGCCTCGGGCGAGTGACCTTGTACTCGAACGCGTTCTCGTGTTCGGGCACGTGGACGATGCGGTGGACGAAGATGCCCGGCAGGTGGACATCGTCGGGATCGATGTCGCCGTTGTCGACCAGCCGATCGCACTCGGCGATCGTCAGCTTCGCGGCGGTCGCCATCACCGGGTTGAAGTTGCGCGCGGTGCGCCAGAACCGCAGGTTGCCGAAGTGATCGCTGGTCGCCGCGCGTACCAGCGCGACATCGGCGAACAGCGCGCGCTCGAGCACGTGGCGCCGGCCGTCGAACTCGCGGGTCTCCTTGCCCTGCTCGGCGATCGTCCCCGCACCGGTCGGCGTGTAGAACGCCGGGATCCCCGCGCCGGCCGCACGCATGCGCTCGGCGAGCGTGCCCTGCGGCGTGATCTCGACCTCGACGCGACCATCGGCCATGCGGTCGTGCAGATCCTGGTTGGCACCGATGTAGCTGCAGATGACCTTCCGGATCAGGCCGGCTCGCAACCACAGGGCGAGTCCCTTGCCGAGGTTGCCGGCGTTGTTGCTGATCAGCGTGAGGTCCTTGACGCCGCGCTCGACGACGCCCTTGATCAGCGCCTCGGCGTTCCCCGACAGCCCGAAGCCACCGACCATGATCGTCATCCCGTCGGACAGCGGCGCGAGTGCATCGGCGACGGAGCCGACCACCTTGTTCGCGTGGCGCCCGGCGATCACGCGGCAGCTCCAAACGCCGTGACCGCGACCTGACAGAACGCCCGCAGACCTTCCACCAGCTCGGCCTCCGTGATGCACAGCGGCGGCGCGAAGATCGCGGTACCTCGCCGCGGGTCGGCGTGGAGCGATAGCTTCGCCTTGGCGAGCTCGCCGAGCAGCGTCTGCCACGCCTCGGGCGGCGCCTCGACCTCGAGCGCGGCGAGCAGCCCGAGGCACCGCACGAACGACGGCGCGGCGATCTTGGCGGCGCAGGCTTCGAGCTCGCGTTGCATCACCGGCCCGAGTCGCGCGGCGTTGTCGAACAGCTGCTCGTCCTCGTACAGCTTCAGCGTCTCGACCGCAGCCGCACACGCCAGGGGATGTGCGTAGTAGGTCAGCCCGGCGACCAGCACCTGGTGATCGAAGTGGTGCGCGATCTTCTCGTGCACGAGCACCGCGCCGATCGTCGCGTAACCCGAGGCGAGGCCCTTGGCGACGGTGATCAGGTCGGGCACGACGTTCCAGTGCTGGAACGCGAACGGCTTGCCGGTGCGACCGAACCCGGTGAGCACCTCGTCGGCGACCAGCAGCGTACCTTGCCGATCGCACGCCTCGCGCACCATCGGCCAGTAGCTCGGCGGCGGAACCAGGACGCCGTTGGATCCGGCGAGCGGCTCGAGGAACACGCCCGCGACCGAGCGATCGCCCTCGAGCTCCATCGTCGTGCGGATCGCCGTCGCGCACTCGGTGTGGCAGGTCGCGAGCTGCTGCCCGAACGGACACCGATCGCAGTAGCAGTCGTGGACGTGCACCACGCCGGAGATGCCGGGCTCGAGCGGTGGGCGTCGCCAGTCACCGGTCAGCGTCAGCGCACCCATCGACGCGCCGTGGTAGCTGCGGTAACGGCTGATCAGCTTGGTGCGTTTGGTGACCAGGCGCGCGATCTTGATCGCGTTCTCGGTTGCCTCGGCGCCCGACAGCGTGAAGAACACCTTGCCGTCCTCGAACCCCGGCCCCGCCATGTCTAGCAGTCGGCGTGCGAGCTCGAGCTTCGCCGGGTACACCGCCGTCGGCGACGACAGGCACAGGTTATCGGCCTGGCGCTTGATCGCCTCGACGATCCGCGTGCGACCGTGCCCGGCGTTGACCTGGTAGCTCAGCGATCCGAGGTCGAGCCAGCGCGAGCCATCCGCGGTGGTGAAGTGGGCGCCGTCGCCACCGGTCAGCTCGAACGGCTTGGCGCCGGCCTGCATCGTCCACGTGAAGAAGAACGGGTAGCCCTGCGGGGTCGTCACAACTGCCATTTCTCCGGTGCGACGTTGTGTACCAGTCCTTGTTGCGCCCACAGCTCGCCGGTGGCGAGGTTCATCGCGATCGCGCCGCAGGTCGCCACGCCGTGCGGGGCCTCGGCCGTCGCCATGTTGGTGCAGATGCTCCGCGGCCAACCGTCGGTGCTGCCGAGCCGCCGCCACGCATCGTCGAGATCGGCGACCGGCGCGCGTGCGAGATCGGCCTCGAGCCAGTGCTGGCGGTCGTACGTCGAGCTGGTCGGCGGCACCGTGGACAGCGCCGCGACCTCGTCGTCGAGGCAGTGGTTGGTGTGGCAGTACGTACGTCCGACGTCGAGCAGCTTGCGGCGTCTCCCGCTCGACTCGATCGCGTACGCGTGGCGCTTGTCCGCGACGATGTAGTGGTGCCCCGAGCCGATCGGGCTCGACAGGATCGCGTCTCGCGCGGCAGCGGCCGAGCTCTGGAGCAGCGCGCGCCGCACCATCGCCGGCCACACCACACCGAGCGTGGCGTCGGTCGAGTACAGGTTGTTGATCGAGATCGCGACCCGCTTGGTGTTCATCCCGGTCATGCCGAGACAGCCCGTCACCGTGAGCATGGTCGCCGCTGGACCTCGCGCGGTCTCGGGGACGCGCAGCATCATCACGTACGGGATCGCGGTGGCGTGCATGTCCCAGGTCTGCGCGAGGATGCGCGACTCCTCGGACCACATCGTGCTGCAGCCGCCTGGATCATCGTGCGCGCTCGCGACGTCTCGCGTGGGTGCCGGCGACCACGTCGACGGATCCGGACCGAGGTCGCGCAGATCGGTGTAGTGGTTCGCGACGACGACGTGGGCCGGCGTGACGTTCGCGCCCTCGGCGATGCCGACCAGCTCGGCGCACAGCTCGGCGTCGTAGCGCTCGAGCACGGGGACGTGTGCGGCCGCGGCGGCGAGCACCTGATCGGCCGAGGTGTAGCGGCCGATCTTCAGACACAGATAGATCCGGATGTCGGCGAGCGCCGCGATCTCGCCGCGGAACATCTCGCCGTGGATCCGCCCCCACTCGCGCGACGTCTTGCCCTGGGGAAGCTCGAGGATGCGCATGGCTCTACCAGGCGCACCCTACCACTGTCGCAAGCTCACGACAGGGCCGCACCCAGCGCCCGTGCTGCCGCCTCGAGTCGATCGAGCGGTGGAATCACGCCGAGCCGTCCGTTGGGGAACGTCCGCACCCGGATCCCGGCCGCGGCGAGCTTGTCGGCGAGGCGACTCGCCCCACCCGTCCCCGGATCGATCACGCGGTACGCGCCGAGCCCCGCCGTGGTCACGCGCGCGAGCGCGGCATCGAGCGCCTCGGCCCCGGCCGCGATGTCGATCCCGCGTGCGGCGCGCAGGTAGTGGTGCTGCCGGATCAGGCTGAGCTCGTCGCCATCCCACGTCGACACCAGCGTCAGCGGCTTGTCGACGAACCACCGCGTCGAGCAATGGATGATGCCGGTCTGCCCTCCACCCCACCACGCGAGCACGTCGGGCACGAGCCCCGCCGCGGTCGACAGGAACGCACCCTTACCGCTGCGATACGTGTGGGTCGTGGTCTCGATCGCGATCAGCGGCAGGTCGAGCTCGCGACGCACGTCGGCGAGCGCGGTCACGAAGTCGGGTGGCAACACGTCGCCGGTACGCTCCTGTACGAGCTCGTAGACGAACCCGAACACCCGGTCCTTGCCCGCGGCCTCGACGGCCGCCTTCAGGGCCGCGATCGATGCCGCGGTCCCCGCCCGTGCGGGATGCGGGATCCGCGGCCAGTCGAACTGCACCGGCCCGCCGGCGTGGACCGCCGGATCCGACAACGAGCGCGTGCTCGCGACCGTGTGACCGCAGTACCCGCCCTCGAGTCCGATCGCGACCTGCGCCGTCTTCCGCGTGTAGCGGATCAGGCGCAGGCTCTTGTCGAGGCACTCGTCTCGCGAGCTGGTCAGGTAGAGATGCGGCAGCTCCGGTACCAGCGCCGAGATCCACTCGAGCGCACGCACCATCGCGGGCGTCGCGTAATTCATCAGCGTCAGCTTGTTGACCGCCGGGCCGTACAGCAGGCCGCGGTCCTCGAACGCCTGCAGTGCGGGCGGCCCGTCGGCGAACGGACGGGTCAGCCCCGAGGCCAGGTCGTGCGCGACGGCGCGCTCGCCCGGTTCCAGACCTGCCTTCCGGCGCGCGACGGCGTCGCGCTTGAGCACCGGATCGGGCACCAGCGCGCCGAGCGGGATCCGGTAGTAGATCGCCTGACCCTCGGGGTCCTCGTACTGGCCGGTCAGCACGCTGACCAGGTGCGCGCCGTACACGCGATTGAGGTGCGTCATCTGCGCGGTGCGACCGACTCGGTTGCGGCCGGTGACGTACTTGTAGCGCGGCTTCCCGTCGGGGGTGCGCCGGGTCGCGGCGTCGCGCAGCTGCAGCGCCTTGAGCTTGCGACCGATGCCGCTCGACTGGAACGTCGGTGCCACGGTGATCGACACCGAGTACATCGAGTTGTGCTTGCCGAGCATCGGGTCGTCGTCGGGACCCTCGACCTCGTGACAGTGCTCGAGCGGTGCGCCGATCGCGAACGCGACGAGCTGCGGTGACCCGCCGTCCGCAGACACGGTCTCGCCGACGATCAGCGAGCCCTCGGGATCCTCGATCGCGGCACGGATCTCCCCCGGCGGCGTGCGGCGCGCCGGTTCGTAGACCTGGTACTCGATGTCGAGGATCGCCGGCAGGTGATCCATCGCCTCGCGGTGCGGGATCTGGCGGTACGCCACCACCGACGGGACTCGCGCACGGGTCGGCGCCGGGAAGTCATCCCATGCCGGCGGCGACTTGCCGGGGTGTGCGTCGATCCACGACAGCGATCTCCGGATCGCCTCGAACAGCTGGTCGACCTCGCGCGCGAGGAACGAGTCGTTGAGCCGGTACCGCGCGGTCCGGGTGCCGGCACCGAACACGATCGCGCCGCGCCAGAACCGCTGGGCCAGGAACGCCGCGAGGAGCTCGGGCGCCGGCAGGTCGAACGCGAACGCGTAGCCACTGGCGCGCGGGTACTGCACGAGGTGCGGGTACGCGCTGGCGAGCTTCTCGAGCCGCGGCCACACCAGCTTCTCGAGTCGCTCGGCGCTATGGCTGGTCGACACCATGTCGGCGTGGATCCGACCGCGCACCAGCGACGCCTCGTGGGCGCTCGACGGCTCGGGATCTTCGAACCGCGACATCACGACGCCGACCTGCGCGCGTTTGGCGAACGTCACCGCGTCGGGATAGTCGGGCTGACCGCGACGATCGAGTAGCCGGAACTTCGAGTGCCACGCGAACGGGCCACCGAGCCCGAACCCGGTCTGGACCTCGTCGAACACCAGCGAGCACTGGTGGAACCGGGTGAGCAGCCGCAGCGCGCGGAAGAACCGCTCGGTGGCATAGCGGTCACCGCCCTCGCTCTGCATCGGCTCGACGAACGTGCAGAAGTACTCGCCGGTCGCGAGCGCGGTGTGAACGGCGACGAGCGACGCGACCTCGGCGGCGAGCAACGGATCGCCGTGCTCTCCGAAGCTCGCGAGCTCCTCGACGTCGCCGGTCGCGGCCGCGGCGTAGAACCCGCTCGGCGCCTCCGGCTCGTCGTCTTCGTCGGGCGTGTTCCACACCGGGAACGGCGCGAACTGCATCTGGTGGCCATCGATCTCGAACGGCGTGCGCTTGGCGGGCGAGTAGGTCGCGTGGAGAGCGAGCAGCGTGCGGCCGTGGAAGCTGCCTTCGAACGCGAGGACTTTGGTCGCGTCCGAACGCTCGCAGTGGATCCGGCACAGCGCCATCGCCTTCTCGTTGGCCTCGGCACCCGACGCCACGAACGTGACGTGCGGGAGCCCGGGGACGAGCTGGCGCAACGTCGACGCGTACTCGGCGGCGGCCCAGGTCTCGCCGAGTGCGGTGTCGGCATTGCGAACCAGCGTGTCCGCGAACTCGCCCTCGACATACGCCTGCACCACCGGATCCTCGGCGAAGCCACCGACCACGGTCGCGGTCTGGCTCATGCCGTCGAGCACGGTCATGGGATCGTCATCGATCGACACCATCCACGGGCCCGCCGAACGCAGGTGATCGAACACCGGCGGCTTCTTCTCGCGGGGCACGCGATTGCCGGCGTAGAGCCGCGCGAGTAGCTCTTCGCTCTGGGGCAGCCGGCCACCGGCGGGACGGTCGATCGACATCGGGCGCGGCAGATCGACGAGCCGCCGTGAAGCCTCGGCCGCTTCTTCGGCTGCGTGCAGTTGCTCGAGCCAGTCGAGATCGAGCGGCGGGAGGTGGGACGCGAGGTGCGCGTGCGGGGTCACGGTGCCGAGCGGGTTCTCGAGCACGGCGACCGGAACCGTGACGTTGCGATGCGCCCACGCGCCCGCCGGACGGTAGTTGCCGCTGCGGCCGACGCCACCGAACGGCAGCTTCGAGCTCGCCAGGTTGGTCGACCGGTTGCGGTTGAGGATCCCCGAGCGCACGCCGGCATAGAAGTTCTCGAACCGCGCGGCGTCGCCGGTGAACACCGCGTTCGCGAACCCGTAGGGCGATGCGGCGACCGCCGCGATCGCCTCGTCGTCGGAATCGAACACCTCGACGCACAGGTCCGGTCCGAACAGCTCGACGTCGGTGTACCCGGCGACCTGGTGCACGCCGTCGGGCAAGCGGTGCACCGAGGCGCTGCGATACCAGCCGCCCGGCAAGCGCTCGCCCGGCACGACCGGCTCGGCACCGGCCGCGCGCGCCGCAGCCAGCGCCGCATCGACGCGATCGAGTGCCTGCTCGGTGACCAGCGGTCCCGCGAAGCTGGTGGCCGCTTCGGGATCGCCGAATCTCAGATTTCGCGCGACCCGGGCCAACGCCGCGATGAAGCGATCGGCGATCGCGCGATGCACGAGCACGCGCTCGGTGCCGGTGCAGCGCTGGCCGGCCGTCAGGTAACCGCCGATCACGACCTCGTGCACGGCCTGCCGGAGCGCGCAATCGTCGAGCACGATGCACGCGTTCTTGCCGCCCATCTCGAGCGCGACCAGCATCTCGGGCTTGTCGAGCGTGGCCTCGAGGATCTTGCGACCGACCGCCCAGCTCCCGGTGAAGCACAACCCGCGAAGCGGCTGCGCGACGAGCGCCGCGCCGACGTCGCCGTGGCCGATCACCATGTTGATCACGCCGGCGGGAAGCTCCGCCGCACGCACGGCCTCGGCATAGCGCTGACCGCACAGCGGCGTGATGTCGCTCGGCTTGATCACCACCGTATTGCCGGCCAGCAGCGCGGGGAGCACGTGCGCGTGGCACAGGTGCAACGGGAAGTTGAACGGCCCGATCACGCCGACGACACCGAGCGCCGCGTAGCGGAGGTGCTCGCCGGGCGCGACCTGGCCGGGCTTCAGATCGCCCGCCATCGCACCCGCCACCAGATCGAAGCGGTTGATCAGCGTCCGGACCTCTCCCTTGGCCTCGCTGCGCAGCTTCCCGGTCTCGAGCACGATCGCGTCGGCCAGCGGATCGGCGTGCGCCGCGATCGCATCCTTCAGGCGCGCGAGGTGCGCCGTCCTCTCGGCGGGCGTCAGCGCCGCCCAGGCGGGTTGCGCGCGCTCCGCGGCGGCGACCGCCTCGCCTACCGCCTCCACCGCATACGTGGTCTCGAACACGACGGTTCCAGCGGCCGCCGGGTTGCGCGACACCAGGGTCGAGCCCGACGGCCCGGACCGCACGAATGCACCGTCGATGAAGTTGCCGAGGCCTTGCACCGGCGCAGTACACTCTGGGCCTCCGGGTGGGTCAAGAAGCTGGGGCCGCGTCGGGAACCCTCAGCAACGACGCCCACTTGCAGATCTGCCCCGCATGACGACACCCGACTTCCGTGTTACGTAGGCACACCGATGCCATCGCTGGTGTTCCTGGCAGGACCGATCGCGGGGCGGCGCTTCAAGCTGGACGCTGGCGAGTACGTGATCGGCCGGCGCTCGGACTGCCAGATCTTCGTGCCCGACATGCGAGTGTCGCGGCAACACGCGCGGCTATGGCGCGACGGCGAGGTGTGGTCGCTCGAGGATCTCGGATCGAACAACGGCACGTTCATCAACGGCGTGCGACTCCACCAGGCGACCGCGATCCGCCACGACGACGAGATCCTGATCGCGAACAACCGGATCCGCGTCGAGGGTCAGGACGCGTCGAGCGAGACCCGTGGCGAGGGTCAGGCGGTGACGATCGTCGACGTCGGCGCGAGCTCGCTGATCCGCAGCCGCGACGACGGGTTCTCGAGCTCCGGCCGGTACCCGATCGTGTCGAGCAGCCTGATCAACGTCGCCGACCAGCGCGCGGTCCGGCTGATCGAACGCAAGCTCGACGCGCTGACCCAGATCCTCAACGCCACGGCCTCGAGCGACAGCGCGGACGCCCTGCTCCAGAAGCTGGTCGACGCCCTGCTCGACCTGTTCCCGCAGGCCGAAGACGTCGGCGTCCTCGTCGAGGACGAACGCTCCGGAGAGCTCCGCGTGCAGTGCCAGAAGCACCGCAAGCAAGCGTTCGGCGGCGACCTCCGCGTCCCCGGAACCATCATCGAGCACGTGGTGAGCGATCGCCGCGGCGTGCTCCTCGGCGACGGCGGCAGCGATACCAACGCTGGCGAGGAGGACGTCGGCACGCGGATGGGCGCGCCGCTGATCTATCACGGCTCGCACTACGGCGTGGTCTACGTCGAGAGCAAGCAGGTCGGGTTTCGCCAGGAGGACGTCGACCTGCTGCAGGCGATCGCGACGCAGGCCGGGCTCGCGATCCACGCCGCCCGCGTGGCCAACCAGCTCGCACAGCGCGACCGACTCGAGCGCGACCTGCGGGTCGCGCGACAGATCCAGCGCAGCCTGCTGCCGGCCAACGTGCCCCAGGTCGTCGGCCTCGACTTCGCCGTGCACTACGAGCCCGCCTACCAGATCGGTGGCGACTTCTACGACTTCATCTGGCACGACCCGTCGCACCTGGGGCTTGCCGTCGGCGACGTCGCGGGCAAGGCGATCAGCGCCGCGCTGTACATGGCGCGCCTGACCTCCGAGCTGCGGTCGCGAGCGCCGATCGCGCGCACGCCGGCGAGGCTGCTCCGCCGGGTCAACCAGGAGATGACGAGCCTCGGCGACGACGGCATGTTCGCGACGCTGGTCTACTGCATCTACGATCTCGAGAACCGCAGCCTGGTGTTCACCAATGCCGGCCACTGCGTCCCACTGCTGCGCCGCGGCGACCGCGTGTTTCCTCTGCAGGCCGAGCGCGCACACACGCCGCCGGTCGGCGTCACTCCCGATCTCGAGGCCGGCGAGGCGCGCGTCCAGCTGCACTCCGGCGACATGTTGATCATGGTGTCCGATGGCATCATCGAGGCACGCGATACCCGCGGCAACGAATACGGGCTGTCGCGGCTGTCGCGCCGGATCCGGACCGCACGCGGACGCACCGAGGACGTGATCAAGGCGATCCTCGCCGACATCGACAACCACTCGCGGGATCAGACACAGGGCCAGGGCGACGACATGACGATCGTCGCGATGGCGATCGACGCCCGTCGCGCCAAGCGCAAGACGACCACCCTACCCGGCATGATCCCCGATCCGCCGAAGCGAACGCGCCTCGCGAGCGAAGGCGGCACCCCCGCGGACGAAGACACACCACCACCGCCCGCTCCGGACGAACCGGAAGACGCGAAGTAGATCGCACGCAAACCATGCGCGCTCGCAGCTCCGCGCGTGCGGCGCACGGTGCTAGCTTCGCGCGGTGCCCGTCGATGAAGAAGTCACGAAACCCACGACGCGCACGCTCGACGCCAACCAGGCGGTGGCGTCGGTGGCGTATCGATTCAGCGAGGTGATCGCGATCTATCCGATCACGCCGTCGTCCTCGATGGGCGAGCAATCGGATGAATGGGCGGCCGGAGGGATGCCGAACTTGTGGGGCACCGTGCCGCGGGTCGCCGAGATGCAGGCCGAGGGCGGTGCGGCGGGTGCGGTCCACGGCGCGCTCCAGGCGGGCGCGCTCGCGACGACGTTCACGGCGTCGCAGGGCCTGCTGCTGATGATCCCCAACATGTTCAAGATCGCGGGCGAGCTGACGTCGTTCGCGATGCACGTGGCGGCGCGCAGCGTGGCGACCCACGCGCTCTCGATCTTCGGCGACCACTCCGACGTGATGGCGTGCCGGCCGACCGGGTTCGCGATGCTGTGCTCGGGCAGCGTGCAGGAGGCGCAGGACTTCGCGTGCATCGCCCACGCCGCGACGTTGCGGGCGCGCGTGCCGTTCCTGCACTTCTTCGACGGGTTTCGCACCTCGCACGAGGTCGCCAAGATCGAGACGCTTCACGATCGCGTCCTGCGCGGCATGGTCGACGACGCCGACGTCGCCGCGCATCGAGCGCGAGCGCTGACGCCGGATCGCCCGGTTCTCCGCGGCACGGCACAGAACCCCGACACGTTCTTCCAGGCGCGCGAGGCCGCCAATCCCTTCTACGACGCGTGCACGAACATCGTCGCCGACACCCTGAAGCGGTTCGGCGAGCTGACCGGACGCCGCTACCACCCGTTCGACTACGTCGGCCACCCCGAAGCCGAGCGCGTGATCGTCATGATGGGCTCGGGCGCCGAGGCCGCGCACGAGCTGGTCGAGCACCAGGTCGCCGCCGGCAAGCGGGTCGGGCTCGTCAAGGTCCGGGTGTTCCGACCGTGGTCGGCGGCCAACCTGCTCGCGGCGATCCCGGCGACCGCGAACGCGATCGCGGTGCTCGATCGCACCAAGGAGCCGGGCGCCCACGGCGAGCCGCTCCTGCTCGACGTGCTCGGCGCGTTCTACGAGTCCGATCGCAAGCCGCGGATCACCGGCGGCCGCTACGGACTGTCGTCGAAGGAGCTCACGCCGGCGATGGTGGCCGGGATCTTCGACGAGCTCGCCAAGCCGGATCCCAGGCCCCGGTTCACGGTGGGCATCACCGACGACATCGGGGGGCTATCGCTACCGTACGACGCGGAGTTCGATCTCGAGCCCGCCGACACCGTGCGCGCCGTGTTCTACGGGCTCGGCGCCGACGGCACGGTCGGGGCGAACAAGAGCTCGATCAAGATCATCGGCGAGCACACGTCGCTGCACGCCCAGGGCTACTTCGTCTACGACTCGAAGAAGTCGGGCGCGATGACCGTGTCGCACCTCCGCTTCGGACCGCGCCCGATCCGATCGAGCTACCTGATCGGCCACGCCGGGTTCGTCGCCGTTCACCAGTGGACGTTCCTCGAGCGCCACGACGTGCTCGCGCTCGCGGCACCCGGTGCCACGCTGCTGCTCGATGCCCCGTTCCCCACCGCCGAGGTGTGGGACCAGCTGCCGCGCGAGATCCAGGAAGGCATCCTCGCCAAGCGGCTCCGCGTGTTCGCGATCGATGCCAAGGCCGTCGCCGCGCGCGCCGGCATGGGTCGCCGCATCAACACCGTGATGCAGACCTGTTTCTTCGCGCTTGCCGGCGTGCTGCCGCGCGAGGACGCCCTCGCCCACATCAAGCACTCGATCGAGACCACCTACAAGAAGAAGGGCCCCGAGGTCGTCGCGCGCAACCTCGCGGTGGTCGACACCGCCCTCGAGCACCTCCACGAGCTCTCGATTCCCTCCCGCGCCAACTCCACGATCCGACGCCCGCCGATCGTGTCGCCCGCGGCGCCCGATCTGGTGCAACGCGTGACCGCGGCGATGCTCGCCGGTCGCGGCGACGCGCTGCCGGTGAGCGCGTTCCCGCCCGACGGCACGTGGCCGACCGGCACCTCGCGGTGGGAGAAGCGCAACCTCGCTTCGACGATCCCGATCTGGGACGACGGCATTTGCATCCAGTGCAACAAGTGCGCGCTGGTGTGTCCCCACGCCGCGATCCGCGTCAAGGCGTACCCGCCCGCCGCGCTCGCGGGCGCCCCTCGTACGTTCAAGTCGGTCGGGCTCAAAGCCCACGGCGGCGAGGATCGCTACACGGTGCAGGTCGCACCCGAGGACTGCACCGGCTGCGGTGCGTGCGTCGAGGTGTGCCCGGCGAAGGATCGCACCAACCCGCGCCACAAGGCGCTCGAGATGTCGCCGCAGGCGCCACTCCGCGAGCCCGAGCGCGACAACTTCGACTTCTTCCTGCGGCTGCCGGAGGCCGATCGCACGAAGGTCTCGATCGATGCCAAGGGCTCGCAGCTCTTCGAGCCGCTGTTCGAGTTCTCGGGGGCATGTGCCGGCTGCGGCGAGACGCCGTACATCAAGCTGGTCAGCCAGCTGTTCGGCGACCGCCTGCTGATCGCGAACGCCACCGGCTGCTCGTCGATCTATGGCGGCAACCTGCCGACCACCCCGTACGCGGTCAACGCCGACGGCCGTGGTCCCGCGTGGTCGAACTCGCTGTTCGAGGACAACGCCGAGTTCGGCTTCGGGATGCGGCTCGCCGTCGACCAGCACGCGCGTGCAGCGAACGACCTACTCCACGCGCTCGCCGCCACGCTCGGCGACGAGCTGGTGACCGCGCTGATCGAGGCCGAGCAACACGGCGAGCAGGCGATCGCCGACCAGCGTGCGCGCGTGCAAAATCTCCGTGCGCGCCTCGCGCGGATCACCGGCGGACCGGACGCCGAACGCGCGCGACGGCTCGAGACGCTCGCCGACTACCTGGTGCGCAAGAGTCTGTGGATCGTCGGCGGTGATGGCTGGGCGTACGACATCGGCTACGGCGGACTCGACCACGTGCTCGCCCAGGGTCGCGACGTCAACGTGCTGGTGCTCGACACCGAGGTCTACTCCAACACCGGCGGCCAGCAGAGCAAGGCGACGCCGCTCGGCGCCGCCGCCAAGTTCGCCGCGGCGGGCAAGAGCGTTCCGAAGAAGGACCTCGGTCTGCTCGCGATGGCATACGGCGACGTCTACGTCGCGCAGGTCGCCTACGGCGCCAAGGACGCGCAGACCGTGAGGGCGCTCGCCGAGGCCGACGCGTGGCCCGGCCCGTCGCTCGTGATCGCGTACTCGCACTGCATCGCGCACGGCTACGACCTCGCGCAGGGTCTGGTGCAGCAGAAGCTCGCGGTCGAGACCGGCTACTGGCCGCTGTATCGCAACGATCCGCGCAAGGCCGGCCCGCACGAGAGCCCCCTCCGGCTCGATTCGCCGGCGCCCAAGCGCAAGCTCGTCGAGTTCGCACGCAACGAGACGAGGTTTCGGCTCGTCGAGCAGCAGGATCCGACGCGGTTTCGCGAGCTGATGGCGCGCGCGCAGCGCGGGATCGCCGAGAAGCAGGCGCTGTATCGCCACATGGCGGAGCCGTTCGATACCGGCCGCGAGCCTCCACCGGAGTCTCCATCGTCCGCTTCCACCACCCCCACGACGAAGAGGTGATCATGAATCTGTCGACCACCTACCTCGGCCTGCACCTGCCCAACCCGCTGATCGCCGGCGCGTCGCCGCTGTGCGACGACCTCGACGCCGTGCGCAAGCTCGAAGATGCCGGCGCCAGCGCGATCGTCATGCACTCGCTGTTCGAGGAACAGATCGAACGCGATCGCGATCGCACCGCGGCGGACCTCGAGTCCCGCGTCGAGTTTGCCGAGGCCACGTCGTTCTTGCCCGAGCCCACCGACTTCCACCTCGGTCCCGAGGAGTACCTCGAGCAGATCCGCCGGATCCGCGAGGCCGTCGACATCCCGGTGATCGGTTCGCTCAACGGCACCACGTCCGCGGGTTGGCTGTCGTACGCGCGCTCGATCGAACAGGCCGGGGCCAGCGCGATCGAGCTCAACACCTATTACGTCGCGAGCGATCCGGGCGAGGACGCGAGCACCGTCGAGCGGCGCACGCTCGACATCGTGCGAGCCGTCAAGGGTGCGGTCGAGATCCCGATCGCGGTCAAGCTGTCCCCGTTCTTCTCGGCGCTCGCGCACTTCGCCACCGAGCTCGAGGTCGCGGGTGCCGATGGGCTGGTGCTGTTCAACCGGTTCTTCCAGCCCGACATCGACATCGAGGAGCTCGAGGTCCGGCCGGAGCACCATCTCTCCGATCCATCGGAGCTGCTGCTCCGCTTGCGTTGGCTCGCGATCCTGTCGGGTCAGGATCGCAAGCTCGGCCTCGCCGCGACCGGCGGCGTGTACACGGCGGTCGACGCGATCAAGGCCGTGATGGCCGGCGCGCACGCCGTGCAGCTGGTGTCGGTGCTGCTCCGGAACGGTCCCGGTCACGTGAGGACGTTGCTCGACAATCTCCGCACACGCGCGACCGAGCTCGGGTACGAATCGCTCGCCCACATGCGCGGTTGCATGAACCTGGCCCGGTGTCCCGACGCCAGTGCGTTCGAGCGGGCGAATTATCTGCGGGTCCTCCACAGCTGGCGAGACCGGGTCTAGATCGCAACCGTCCGGAATCTCTCACATGGCACCCGATCCTGCCCCGGATCCCCGTGTTCTCCCCTTGCCAGGGCCGGCGCGCACGTGCCATAAGTCCGTCCCCCGCTCTGCGTGGGGTTTTAGCGAGACAAGTCCATGGCGAAGAAGAGCAAATCGGGCCGCGAGCTCATCCGCCTCGTGTCGACCGCGAACACGGGCTACTTCTACACGACCTCGAAGAACCGCAAGCGCACCCCGGACAAGCTCGTGCTGAAGAAGTACGACCCGGTGGTTCGCAAGCACGTCGAGTTCAAAGAATCGAAGATCTAGGAGCGACGGCCATGTCTCGCGTCTGTCAGGTCACCGGAAAGTCGCCGCTCGTCGGCAATAACGTCAGCCACTCGAACCGCCACACCAAGCGCCGGTTCGAGGTCAACCTCAAGAACAAGCGGTTCTGGCTCGAGGACGAGAAGCGCTGGATCACGCTGCGGGTGTCCGCGCGTGGCATGCGCCGGATCGACAAGCTCGGCCTCCCCACCGTCCTCGCCGAGCTGCGTGCTCGCGGCGAGAAGTTCTAGCGCCACAGGCGCCGCGTTCGCGGCCCTGGCTCGTTTCGGCCTTCTGGTCGGCCTTCTGGTCAGCCTGCTCGCAGGCTGTCCAGCGCCGCCCGCCAAGCCGACGTCGACCGTCGGCTCGTTCACGCTCGAGATCGGGCGTGACGGTGGATCGCTACGCGGCGTCGCCGGCGATGGCGATCTGATGTTCGCGGCGATCGCCGGATCGTCGAGCAGCGAAGGTTCGCAGAGCACGATCGAAGCGCGCCGCGGACAGACGGTCGTGTGGACCACGCCGATCGCCGGCACCGTCGGCCCGCTCGCCTTCGCGCCCGGGCTCCTCGCCACCGCGCTTGGCGGAACCGGCCGCGTCGCCGACCTGCCCCTCCGCGGGGGTCCGGGCGCCGTGGTCGCCGCGCTCGATCCCGCGACCGGCCAGATCCGCTGGAAGCTCCCGATCGACTCCAGCGAGTGGTCCGTGATCACCGCGATCGCGACCGTCCCGGACCAGCCCGGCGGGGTTGTCGTCGGTGGACAGTTCTCGGGCACCTTGCGCGCCGGCACCCACACGGTATCGAGCGCCGGCAAGATCGATGGCTTCGTCGCGCGGCTCACCCACACGGGAGCGGTCGCCTGGCTCGTGCGCATGGGCGGCCGGCATGCGGATGCGGTGCAGGGCGTCGCGGCCGCCGGTGGCCGGGTCGCGATCACCGGCACGTTCGCGACCACGGCGGAGCTCGGCGGCGAGGAGCTGACCGCGACCGACGACAAGGCCCCGACCGTCGACGTGTTCGTGGCCGAGCTCGACGACACCAGCGGCCGACGGACGTGGTCCGCCAGCTTCGGCGGCCGCCTCGACGACTCGGTCGCCGGCGTCGCGATCGACGCGCGCGGCAGGGTCGCGGTGGCCGCGACCGTGCGGGGCACCCTCCGCGTCGACGTCGCCGACATCTCGGTGCGCGGCCCGACCGACGGACTTCTCGTGTGGTACGAGCCCGACGGCTCGCCCGGCCCGAGCATCCTCATCGGCGGCGACGGCGCCGACGAGCTCCGCGCGATCGCGGCGATCGGAGACCGCGTCGTCGTCGGTGGCGTGTTCACCGCGCCGATCCAGATCGGCCGCGATTCCTACGAGCCCGACGGCAGCACCGACGCGTTCCTGGCGATCGCCGACGGCGCGTCGATCACGCGGTCGATCCCCGTGCGGGGCACCGGCCGCGAGGAGATCACCGCCCTCGCCGCGATCCCCGGCGGGTTCCTCGCCGGCATCGCCCACACCGCCGCCGCGAGCATCGGGGGCGAGCCCGTGCCTTCCCCCGCCGATCCGGCGAGCGGGTTCGCGCTGGCCGCACGCCCGCGCTAACGCGGCCGCGCCCTGGCACTTCGCGGCCACGCGAGGGACGATGGGTCCGGGACCAGCGGCGATCGTCGTGGTCTCCACGAC
This sequence comes from uncultured delta proteobacterium, assembly GCA_963772655.1. GTDB lineage: Bacteria > Myxococcota_A > Polyangia > Haliangiales > Haliangiaceae > JABFXX01. The sequence goes on along the minus strand of CAVYYE010000002.1, from coordinate 472,147 downwards.
GCATGAAACTCTCCAAGTTCTGGTCCGACTTCAGCCGCGGCGCTGATGCGCGCTTGCTCGCGATCGCGGCCGCGATCGGCGTCGCGACCGGATTCGGCGCGCTCGGCTTCCGCGCGCTGGTCGATGGGGTCACCGAGGTCAGCTTCGGCAGCACTTCGATCCTCACGCACGTCCAGGACCTGCCGTGGGAGCTGGTGTTGCTCCTGCCGGTCCTCGGTCTGGTGATCGTGGCCAACCTCACGGCGTGGCTGGCACGCGAGGCCAAGGGGCACGGTGTGCCGGAGGTGATGGAGGCCGTGGCTCACGGCGGCGGCCGGATCCGCCCGCGGCTGGTGGTCGTCAAGGCAGTGGCCTCGGCGATCAACATCGGCACCGGCGGCTCGGTCGGGCGCGAGGGTCCGATCGTCCAGATCGGCTCGTCGTTCGGCTCCTCGGTCGGCCAGCTGTTGCGCCTTCCCGAGAAGCAGCTGCGCCTGTTCGTCGCGTGTGGCGCGGCGGCGGGGATCGCGGCCACGTTCAACGCTCCCCTGACCGGCGTGATCTTCGCGGTCGAGATCGTGCTCGGCTCGGCGGCGATCCGCACGTTCAGCCCGATCGTGGTGTCCAGCGTGCTCGCCACCGCGGTGTCGCGCTGGTTCCTCGGCGGCAAGCCCGTGTTCGCGCTTCCGGCATACACGCTGCGTAGCCCCGCGGAGCTCGTGGCCTACACCGTACTCGGCGTGCTCGCCGGGTTGCTCGGCGTCGCGTTCATCCGCGCGCTCTACGGGATGGAGGATCTGTTCGAACGACTGCCGGCACAGCGCATCCTGCCGCCGGTCGTCGGCGGACTGATCGTCGGCGGTCTCGCCTTGCTCGCGCCCGACGTACTCGGGCTCGGCTACGACACGATCGACATCGCGCTGCAGGGCACGATGACCCTCGGAGTTGTCGCGCTGCTGCTGGTGGCCAAGCTGCTCGCCACGACCGCGACGCTGGCGGGTGGCGGTTCCGGCGGTATCTTCGCGCCGTCGCTCTTCCTCGGCGCGTCGCTGGGCGGCGTGTTCGGGATCGTGGCCGAGCGCCTCGCACCGTGGCCGACCGCCCACGTCGGCGCCTACGTACTGGTCAGCATGGGCGCCGTGGTCGCGGCTGCCACCCACGCACCGTTGACCGCGATCCTGATCATCTTCGAGCTGTCCGGTGACTACAACATCATCCTGCCGCTCATGCTGGCGTGCATCGTGGGCACGATGCTGTCGACGGCGATCTATCGCAACTCGATCTACACCGAGAAGCTCGCGCGCCGGGGCATCGAGCTCGGCAGCGGCAAGAAGGTGGACGCGGTCCTCAAGACACCCGTCCTCGACCTGATGCGCCGGAGCGCGAGCACGATCACGCCGGCGACACCATTCGCCGAGGTCGTCGATCGCGTGTTGCACTCCGGGATCGACTTCCTGTACGTGATCGGCAACGCGCGCGAGCTCCTCGGCGTGATCGTGCTCGACGATCTCCGCGACGTGATCCGCGAGGACCTTCCGATCGCCACCGCGATCGACTGCACGAGCCCGAGCCCCACCGTCGTCCGCGTCGACGACACCGTCGAGCGGTGCCTGACGGCGTTCGCCGATGGCGACGTGGAGGAGCTGCCCGTCGTCGACAACCAGCGCCGCCTGCTCGGCATCATCAAGCTCAAGGACGTCGTCTCGTTGTACAACCGCGAGCTCCTCAGCAACGCCGACCTCGGGCTGCACTTCTCGAGCAAGGGAGAAGAGGAGCTCGTGCGCCAGGACTACGTCGAGCTGCCGACCGGCCACATCGTCGATGCCGTGCCGTGCCCGGCCGAGTTCGTCGGCAAGAGCCTCCGCGAGCTCGACCTGCGCCGGAACCACCAGGTCATGGTCGTCGGCATGCGCGAGCCCAGCGCGTCGGGCACCGCGCGCACCGCGCCCGACCCCGACGCGACCCTCGGCGCCGGCACCATCCTGGTGGTGGTCGGGCCACGCGACCGGGTCCAGACGCTGCACGCGCTGGCCACCGAGCCATCGGCCGACTCCTAGCTCGGGCTAGCTATCCGGCTTGCCCCGCAGCACGCGCTTGCTGTCGAGCCTGCCTTTGACGTCCAGCAATGAAGTCGCTGCCGAGGTCCTCTCACTTCTACGCCGGGTCCGAGCGCACCTCTGGAACACGACTCCGCGCAGAACGCACACCCGCGCAGGATCGGGCTACAGATCGAGCTCGAGGAGCGCGACGTCGGCGGGTGTCGCCACGTAGTGCATCTCGGGATCGATCATGTACAGCACGGCGTCTCGCGGCCCGGCCGGTGCGATGCCACGGGCGTAGGTCGCGGTGCCGGTGTGATCGACACGCAGCGTGCGCAGCCCGCCGCGTTCGGTGTCGGTCCCGTCGGCGAGCCAGCGCGCCATCTCCCGGCACGCCTTGGTGTGACCGGTGTGACCGACGAGCTGCGCGAGCCCGCGCGGCAACGCGGTGCGCGGATCGAAGCGGCGGGGAGCCCGCGAATCGGCTCCTGTCTCCCACACCGGGTCGGCGCCCGGGCGCTCGGGATCCGACGGCCGGTGATAGAGGAGCCCGCCGCCCTCGGCTCCGCCGGCCCCGGGAACGTGGAGGGGTGCGAGCGAGAGTGCCGCCGCATCGCCCGCTCGCCACGCGGCCTCGACCTGGCGCACGGCACCTGCGAGGCGATCGTTCAGGGCCTCGGCGAGCGTGGCCGGGCGATGATCGCGCACGCACGAGTAGCCGAGCTCGCGCTTGGTGATGCCGGCGTGGGTGGCGAGGACCGGCACGCCGCGCACCGTCGCCGTGGTGGCGAGGTCGAACCGACCATCCATCAGCAGGCGCTGCACGAGCGTCCGCTGCTCGACCGTGAACGCGTTGAAGTCGCGCGCGGCGTAGCCGGCGGTCGCGACCTCGGGATAGCGGCCCAGCAGCTCAATCTCCGCGGACTCGCGATCGGCACGCGGCAACGCGACGATGCGGGTCGCCAGGTCCGCGGCCGCACGGAACCGGTCGTCGTCGATCGACGCGAATTCGATCACGCGAACGGCGTCGTGGTTACCGAACAGGATCGTGACCTGATCGCGCGCGTGCGCCGCCAACCACCCGAGGATCAGCACGCCTTCGACGCGGCCATCGTCGCGTTCGGCGACGCGATAGTCGAAGTAGTCCCCCATCACGAGGAGCTGGGTGTTCGCCGCGAGCCAGCCGTCCTCGCCCAGGATGCCGTGGGCGGCGAGCGCCTCGAACCAGCGCTCGCTCGAGGTCTGCGGATCGCCGATCGCGCACCGGCGGCTGATGTTCGCCATGCATGTCGGCGGCGCGATCGCGTCACCACGCCGGATCGCGCGGGCGTTGGCGATCGCGCTCTCGATCTCGACAGGCATGCGTATCGATCGATGCTCGCCGTCGCCGGCGCGCTTCACGCCTCGAGCATCAACCGCTCGGGAGCCTCGAGGCGCTCCTTGACGGCGACCAGGAACGACACGGCCTCGCGACCATCGACCACGCGGTGGTCGTACGACAGCGCCAGGTACATCATCGGGCGGATCACGATGTCCTCGCCGACGACGATCGCGCGCTTCACGATGTTGTGCATGCCGAGGATGCCAGTCTGCGGATAGTTGAGCAGCGGCGTCGACATCATCGACCCGAAGATGCCGCCGTTGGTGATGCTGAACGTGCCGCCCGTCAGATCCGCGAGCGCGAGCTTGCCGTCGCGCGCGCGGGTCGCGAGATCCACGATGCCGCGCTCGATGTCGGCGAACGTCCGCTTGTCGACGTCGCGCAGCACGGGCACGACCAGGCCCTTCGGGGCCGATACTGCGATGCCGAAGTCGTAGTGCTTCTTGTAGACGATCGAGCCGCCGATCGCCTCGGCGTTGACGCCGGGGTAGAGCTTGCACGCCGCCGCGCACGCCTTGACGAAGAACCCCATGAACCCGAGCTTGACGCCGTGGGACTTCTCGAAGCTGTCCTTGTACCGCGCACGCATCGCCATCACCGCCGACATGTCGACCTCGTTGAACGTGGTCAGCGAGGCCGACTCGTGCTGGGCCTGGACGAGACGCTCGGCCACCCGCTTGCGCAGCGGGGACATCGGCACGATCTCGTCGCGTGGATCGACCTGCGCGATCCGGGCCGCGATCGCGGCGGCATCGGCCGCGGGTGACTCCACCCTGCCCGGCGCGGGCGGAGCCGTGTGGGGCAGCGTGCCGCTCTCGCGGGCCTGCGCGCGCTGCGACGGCGTGAGCTTGAGCAGCGCGGCCTTGTCGAGCTCGCCGTTGCCGCTCCGCGCGGACCGGCCTCCGACCGCGGCGTAGTGCGCGCGTGCGTTGGGCGACGTTCCGACCGCCGCCGCGATATCGGTCAGCCCGGCGGGCGCGCGCGCGGCGGGCATCGCCTTGGCGACCCGGACCGTCGGGCGCTCGGTCGGCTCGCGAGGGTTAGGAACCGGGACCGCCTCGGCGGTGGCCGGAGGCGTGGCCTTGCCCTCGGCTCCATCCTCGACCGTACCGATCACGTCGCCGACGCGAACCGTCGCGCCGGTCGCGGCGCGGTGCTCGCGCATGGCACCGGAGACCGGCGACGGGAGCTGGACCGTGATCTTGTCGGTCTCGAGCTCGGCGACCGGCTCGTCCTCCGTGACGGCGTCGCCGACCTCCTTGAGCCAGCGCGACACGACGGCCTCGGTAATCGACTCGCCGAGCTGGGGAACCACGAGGTCGGCCATTCCCCGAATCTACGCCGGTCACGACGTGCGGTCGAATGCCGCGCGCAGGATCTGCTGCTGTTCGAGGACGTGCGCCTTGTGCGAGCCGGTCGCCGGGCTCGCGCTCTCGGCGCGGCACACGACCTCGTACCGCACCCCACCCCCGCGCTCGCGCAGCACGGCCTCGAGGCGTGGCGTCACGAACGACGCGGCGCCCATGTTCGACGGCTCGTCCTGCACCCACATCAGCTCCTCGAGCTTGGCGTACGGCGCCAGCGTGTTCCCGATCAGGAGCGGCCACCACGGGTACAACTTCTCGAGGCGGACGATCGCGACCGTGTCGTCGTCGCGGCGGGTGCGCTCGTCGACGAGGTCGTAGTAGACGCGGCCGCTGCACATCAGCACGCGCCGCACCTTGGCGGGGTCGGCGGTGCGATCGGGAAGTACGCGGTGGAACGTGCCTTCCGCGAGCTCGTCGAGGGTCGACGTCGCCGCCGGCAGGCGCAGCAGGCTCTTCGGTGTCATCACCACCAGCGGCTTGCGAACCTTGCGGAACGTCTGCATCCGCAACAGGTGGAACATCTGGGCCGGCGTGGTGGGCTGCGCGACCTGGATGTTGTGCTCGGCGCATGCCTGCAGGTAGCGCTCGAGGCGCGCGCTCGAGTGCTCGGGGCCTTGGCCCTCGAAGCCGTGCGGCAGCAGCAGCACGAGGCCGGAGAGCCGGTGCCACTTGTCTTCGGACGAGGTGATGAACTGGTCGACGATCACCTGCGCACCGTTGGCGAAGTCGCCGAACTGGGCCTCCCACATGACCAGCGCGTCCGGATAGTCGAGCGAGTAGCCGAACTCGAACCCGAGCACGCCCGCCTCCGACAGCGGCGAGTCGTAGATCCGGCAGTGTCCCTGGTCGGCGGCGATCCCGCCGAGCGTGAGGTGCTCTCGCCCCGTGACGATATCGGTCACGATCGCGTGCCGGTGACTGAACGTGCCGCGCGCGCAATCCTGTCCGGTGAGGCGCACGTCGACGCCGCGCGCGAGCAGCGAGCCGTATGCGAGGAGCTCGCCCATGCCCCAGTCGATGCGCCGCTCGCCCCGTCCCATCTGGGCGCGCTGGTCGAGCAGCCGCAAGATCTTGCGGTGGGCGGTGAAGCCGGCGGGCAGCCCGACGATCGCCTCCGCGATCGCGGCCAGATCGGCACGCGCCACACGGGTGTCGACCTCGTCCGGCTGGTCGAGCATCCCGCCGTGGAAGCCGCGCCACATCCCGGCGAACGCGTTCGACACCGGCCGCTGCTTGGCGGTCTTGGCGGCATCGAGCTCGGCATCGAGTTGCGCGACCCGGCGCTTGGTCATCGCGGCGACCTGGTCGCGAGTCACCACGCGATCCGCGATCAGCCGCTCGGAGTAGACCTCGACCGGCGACGCCTTGCGCCGGATCGCGTCGTACATGAGCGGCTGCGTGAAGCTGGGCTCGTCGTTCTCGTTGTGGCCGTACTTCCGGAAACCGTACATGTCGATCACGACGTCGGACTGGAACCGCGTGCGGTAGTCGCACGCGATCTTGACCACGCGCGCCAGCGCGTCGAGGTCCTCGCCGTTGACGTGCCAGATCGGGCACTCGAGCATCTTGGCGACGTCGGTGCAGTACGGCGTCGAGCGCTGCTCGGCCGGCGACGCCGTGAATCCGACCTGGTTGTTGACGATCACGTGCACGGTGCCGCCGGTGCGATAGCCCGGTAGTCCCGAGAGCTGCAGCGTCTCGGGCACAAGCCCCTGCCCCGCGAACGCGGCATCGCCGTGCACCAGCACGCCGAGCACCGAGCGGAACTCGAAATCACCGTGACGGATCTGCTTGGCCCGCACGCGGCCGCACACCACCGGATCGATCGCCTCGAGGTGGCTCGGGTTGAAGCACAGCGACACGTGCATCGTGTTGCCGTTGGGATCGACGCGATCGGTCGAGAATCCGATGTGGTACTTGACGTCGCCGCCGCCCATCGATTTCTCGGGTTCGACGTCCTCGAACTCGGCGAACAGCTCGCGGGCCGGTCGCTGCAGGATCTGATCGATCGTGGTCAACCTCCCGCGGTGCGCCATCCCGAGCACCGCCTCGATCGCCCCGCAACTCGCGCCGTGGGTGAGCACGAGATCGAGCAGCGGGATCAGGCCCTCGCAGCCCTCGAGGGAGAACCGCTTGGTGCCGGGATACTTGGTGTGGCAGAACCGCTCGAACTGCTCGGCGTTGATCAGCCGCTCGAGCATCCGCAGGCGGACGTCGCTTTCCGGGACCAGCGGCGACACCTCCATCTGCTCGGCGAGCCAGCTCCGGCGACCGGGCGACGAGATGTGCATGAACTCGAGGCCGACCGAGCCGGCGTAGACACGTTGCAGGTGAGCGACGACATCCCTCACCGTTGCGCGCGGCATCCCGTACACGCCGGTCTCGACCACGAGGTTGGAGTTGACGTCGTCGAAGCCCCAGGTCACGGGATCGAGCTCCGGACTCGCGGCGGTCTCGAGCAGGCCGAGCGGATCGAGCGCGGCCTGGAAGTGACCGCGCGTGCGATAGCCATCGACCAGCGGATACACCGACGGCGCCACGATCGGCGCCAGCGTCACCTGGCTCGGACGATCGACGTGCGGGCGACGCACGATCGCCGGATGGGATTCCACATGGGGCGCGGTCGGGGCAACCGGTGCGGGTGCGGCCATCCTCGCCGGCGCCCGGGCGTGGCCGTTGGTCGACCCGCGACCCTCGGCGGGAAGATCGAATTCATCGAGGTAGTGCAGCGAGCCGGCGAGCTCGAGCACGTCGATATCGGTCATGGCCGCAGGATACCGCGGCTGGCGACGTCAGTGCCCGCTCGCCGTGCGTAACGGAGCTGCCTGGTCGTCGGGCAAGGCCGGCAAGCGTTCGAGGGTCAGCTCCTCGATCTCGCGAAGCTTCGTCGCCTCGACCAGCGTGAGCTTGGGGTTTTCGTGGAGCGCGAGCTCGCGGATCGAGGTGAGCGCGGACAGGTCCACGACCTCGAGCTCCGCGTTGTCGGCGATCGAGATCCGGTCGGTGCTGCGCAGCGCGGGCAGCGCGACGATCGACAGCGCGCCGTTGCCCTCGATCTCGACCTTCGAGCTGCGTTCGAGCACCGGCAGCGCGAGGCGCATCAGGTTGCCGTTGGCGACGATCCGGATCGAGCCAGCGGAGGTCAGCCGCGGCAGCGAGAGCTCCGCGAGTCCGACGGTGGGACCGACCGAGAACGCACCACGGATCTCGCGCAGCTGGCGCAGCGGTGTGAGGTCGAGCTCCATGCCCGTGCGGATGTCGAGGGAGTCGAGGGTGCGGCAGCCCGCGGCGACCGCGACGTCGTCCTGGCCGGCGAGCGCGACGTCGGCACACCCGCGCTCGGGATCGGGATGGATCCGCAGCGGCGGTCCGCACGCGACCACCACCACGAGGCACCCCAGGACGAGACGGCGAGAACTCACTTCGTGACCGGCGCGTCGACAGCCTCGCCGCGGCACACCCGCGCGTACCGGCTCACGGCCTCGGCGAGCCCGAGATAGAGCGCGTCGCAGAGCAGGGCGTGACCGATCGACACCTCGACGATCTCGGGGACCTCGCGCGCGACCAGCGGCATGTTGCGCAGGTCGAGGTCGTGGCCGGCGTTGACACCGAGCCCGGCGGCCACCGCGGCCTGCGCGGTGCGCTTCAGGCGATCGAGCTCGGTCTTGAGCTCGGGCTTACCAAACGCAGCGGCGTACGGCTCGGTATAGATCTCGACGCGATCGACGCCGGTCGCGGCCGCCGCGGGCATCATCTCGGGCGTCGGGTCGACGAACATCGCGGTGCGGATGCCCTTGGCCTTGAGGCGCTCGACGATCGGCGCGACGAGGTCGTGCTGGCGCGGCAGGTCCCAGCCGTGATCGCTGGTGACCTCGCCCGGCGTGACCGGTACGAGCGTGAACTGGGTGACGCGCAGCTCCTCGGCGAGCGCGACCAGCTCCGCGCGATCGTCACCCTCGAGGTTGAACTCGGCCCCGCGCTCCTCGCACAGCGCGCGCAAGGTGCGCACGTCGCTGGCGTGAGTGTGCCGGTTGTCGGCGCGCCAGTGCAGCGTCAGGCCGTAGGCGCCGTTGTCGAGGCAGGTCTCGCCCGCGACGCGTGGCGACGGATTGATCCCGCCGCGCGAGTTGCGCAGCAGCGCTACCTTGTTGAGGTTGACGGAAAGATTCAGGGCCACGTGGCGTGACCATATACCCGCGGGCGCGTGGCGCAAGGTCGCGCGCGGATCCCGTAGAGTCGCGACACCATGTACCGGTCGTTCGCCCCCGTAACTGTCGCGCTCGCCCTCGCCGGCTGCCACCCAGCGCACCCGAAGGCTCCCGCACCGGCCCCGCAGGCTCCGACGACACTCGATCCCGACGCGATCGATCACTGGCTCGGTGCGGAGCTCGCCCGCCGCGGTGTGGTCGGCGCATCGGTGGTCGTGGTGCACGACGGCGCCACGGTGTTCGCGAAGGGCTACGGCACCAAGGTCGCGGGCGAGAACGCGCCGATCGGGCCCGACACGCCGTTCGCGATCGGCTCGATCAGCAAGCAGCTGACGTGCGCCGCCGCGATGCTGATGGTCGAGGACGGCAAGCTGGCGATGACCGATCCGGTCGCGAAGTACTACCCGAACCTGGTGCGCGCCGCCGACATCTCCCTCGACGACCTCGGCGCACACCTCAGCGGCTACCGCGACTACTACCCGCTCGACTACACCGACGCGCGGATGGAAACGCCGATCGCGCCCGACGATCTGCTCGCCAAGTACGCCGGCTTGCCACTCGACTTCGAGCCGCGCACGCGACGCTCGTACAGCAACACCGGCTTCGTGCTCCTCGGACGAGCGATCGAGAAGGCCGCGGGGACGTCGCTGCACGAGATCCTCGCCGACCGGATCTTCGGACCGTTGCACATGGACCACACGCTGGCCGGGAGCGTGCCACCCGGCGCCGCGACGGGTCACGACGCGTTCTTCCTCGGACCACCCCACTCCACGCCGCCCGAGGCCTCGGGCTGGCTGTTCGGCGCCGCCGACGTCTATGCGTCGGCAGCGGACCTCGCGCGCTGGGACCTCGCGTTCTCGACCGGTCACATCTTGTCCGACGCGTCGCGCGCCGCGATGACCGCGATCCACCACACGTCGGACGGGCGCGAGGTTCCGTACGGCTGCGGGCTCGCGGTCAAGTTCGATCGCGGAGAACGGGTGCTCTCCCACAGCGGCGAGGTCGCGGGGTTTCTCTCGTTCAACACGTTCATCCCGCGCACGCGCTCCGCGGCGATCTTGCTCGTCAACGACCTCCACGCCGAGATCGGTGACCTCGAGGGCAAGCTCGTCGATCTCCTGCTCGAGCGTCCCGAAAACATCCCCGCCATCCCCGGACCATCGGCCGAGGACACCGCTCGCGAGATCCTGCGCGATCTCCAGGCCGGCAAGGTCGATCGATCGCGCATGGCCGACGACTTCGCGGGCTACCTCGAACACGGCGATCTCGCGAGTGCGGCCAGCCGCCTGACCGCACTCGGCGAGCCGACCTCGGTCACCGTGCGCGGTCGTCACGAGCGCGGCGGCTGGGAGGCGACCTCGCTCGACCTCGTGTTCGCGCACCAGACCCTGCACGCGTCGATGTTCCGCGCGCCCAACGGCAAGGTGCACCAGTTCTTGCTGTCGCCCTAGAACTCGACGGCCGTCCCGAGTCCGCCACCGAAGCTGGCGGCGCCGTCGCGCGCGCCGTACGACAGCTGCGCCTTGACCGTGAACGTATCGGCGAGCTTGTAGCTGACGTCGTAGACGACGTAGAGCCCCGAGGGATCGACGAGCGCGCCCGGCAGATCGCTGCGCACGACCGACGCACCCATCAGCAGCGGCGGCGCCGTGTCCCATTGCAGGCGCACCCAGCCGGCCTTGCCGACATCGCCGAGGGTCTCGCCGCCGACCTGCACGCAGGAGCGCCACGGACGACCGAACGTGACCTGACCGCGGAGCCCTTGATCGAAGCCGTCCTGGCTGACCCCGAGCGATGCGCGCGCGTCGACGAACACGGCGCGATGCGGACGTAGCCGGATCCCGCCGAACCCGTAGCGCAGCGACCTCGCGACGTAGTCGGAGTCGGGCATCTGGCCGGTGGGCGTCTTGCCGCTGACCGAGCCGAACCCGAACGTGACCTCGTAGAGAATGCGCCACAGCCGGTGGGTGTAGGCAGCCTCGGCGCGCACGAACCGATCGGGAATGCCGTACCGGTTGCCGAAGTTGTGACCGACGACGTCGAGGGAGAACCGATCTCGATGGTTCTCGAGCCGATCGCGATCGAGCGCCTCGAGACGATCGATCAGCGTGGGATCGATGCGAACGACGTGCGGCGCCTGCGGCGACGCGAAGTGGAGGACCTCGTGACCGGCGGCATCGCGGCCGCTGATGTAGTACTCGACGCCACCGGTGTTCGCTCCCGGCAGGCTGACGAACCAACCGCCCGCCGAGCTGCGCTCGAACGCGGCGTCGTGCCACGCGGTCTCGCCGACGCGCCGCCAGCGCACCTCGAGCTTCTCCTCGGCGAACGGCGTGTCGAGCATCGCCTCGAGCTCGATCGGCTGGTCGGGCGCCGCGACGATCGGCGGCACGTGCACCACCAGCGCGCGCTTCGGAGCCACCGGCGAGGCTGGGGTCGGCGTGGCGGGAGCTGGTGCCGGCGCCTTGCCGTCCGCGCGGGCGAGACCGGGAGCTCCGACCAGGGCACCCAGTGCCAGGAGCCAGACTCGCGAGAAAGCTGTCTTCGTCGTCGTCATGGCATCACCAATCGAAGTTCATCGCGAGGCCGCCCGAGACGCCCGCGTGGTCGATGTCGCGCGCCTGATAGGACAGCCGCAACGACGGGTAGAACCAGGACACCGGGCGGTACCCGACGTCGCCGATCAGGCGGACACCGAAGTTCTCGGGCACCGGCATGTCGGTGACCTGCACGGTGAGCTGCACCGGCAGCTTGGCCGCCGGCAGCCAGTGATAGGCCGCCTCGAGCAGCGTGCCGACGCCCTGCGTGAACCCCGCGCCCAGCACGAGGTTGGTGCTCGTCTCCTCGCCGAGCCGTAGCCGGGCGCGCAGCCCGAAGTCGGTGTCGAATTCGCAGCCCGCGATGTCGGAGCCTCCGACGCACCGGCCCGCGTCGGTTCCCGAGCTGGTGTCGGTGGTGAGCACGCCGGCCTGCGGCCGGACCATGAACGCCACGTTGGGGCGCAGGCGGAACTCGAGCTCGGTGTAGACGTACGAGAACGTGACCTGACGACACCGGAACGTGCCGGTGTCGTCCATGCAGTCGGGACTCGCGTCGATCACGTCCTTCGGCCCGCCGGTGCCCGACAGCGTGCCGAACCCGATACGGACCGCGTGCACCGGATGCAGGAACCGGTACGTGAAGTCGGCCTCGGCCTGGTAGTACTGGTCGAAGCCCTTGTCGAGCCCACCGTCGAAGTCGACGTAGTCGACGTGCGCATCGACGTGCGATCGGCCCATCTCGATCGGTGCCTCGATCACCTCCGGATCGACCGTGATGCGATTGGGAGACGATCGCGATCCGAGCACCGAGGTCGCGTCGCCCTCCGAGTCGATCGCCTCGACGTACCAATCGATCCCCGGTGACCTCACGAGACCCGCGTCGATCGTGGCCCGCAGATACGCGTCGCCGTCGGCGACCACCGCGATCCGCTTGAAGCCCGGTGCCCCGGGCGCCCGGACGTAGAGCCACGCACCGGTGAGTGCGCCGGGATGCGCGACCAAGAAGCCGAGCTCGATCGGTCGATTCGGAATCGCGCGATCGATCTTGGCGACCACGAGCGGCGCGAGCTCGTTGGTGGACACGGCGGCGGCGAGCCGCGCGATCCGCGGACCCAGATCGCCGCTCCGCGAGCTCTTGGCGCGGGCGAGCGCCGCGTCGCGCTCGCGTTCCTGCGCCTTGAGGCTCGCGATCTCCCGCTGGACCGCCGCCCGATACGGCGTCTGTGGATCCGCCTCGAGCAGGGCGAGCCAGCGCGCCACCCGGATGTCGAGGGGCTTGCCCAGCGTGTCCTCCCACGCGGCGCGGACGAGCTCGACGTGATCGATCGCCTTGCCACCCGGCGTGGGCGGTGGCGTCGGTGTGGGGAGCGAGAGGCCCTTGCTCGCCGCGACCTGCTCGGCCCACGGATCGCTGAACGTGCGGAGTGCCGAGGCGACCTGCACGTGGTCGCCGACCATCACGCGCTTCGCCAGCTTCTTGCCGGCGTGAGCCACGCTGATCTTGTCGCCGCTCTTCACCACCTCGAGCCTTCCGAGCGCGAAGTGATCGCGAAGCGTCTGTCCCGAACGCGGATCGCGAACGGTGACCTCGTGAAGGAGCTCGAGCCGTGTACCCGCGCCGACGCCATCGCGAGCACCGAGATCGACGTAGATCGAGTCACCGTCGATCGCGAGCACGACCGGATCGGCGGCGGCGGTGCCCGTGGTGACGAGCACGATCGCCAGGAGTGAGAGCGAGAGCCATGTTCCTGCGCGCATCGCCATCTCCTAGAAGTCCACCGTGAGGTTGGTGCCGCCCGTGAACCCCGCGATCAGCTCGGAACGTGCGGCGTAGCCGGCGCGCACGCCGAGCCGGACGCCCCCGCCGAGGTCGCGCGCGATGTCGTAGAACAGCCGCACGCCGGTCTCGCTCTCGGTGACCGGAAGGTTGGTGATCTCGACGGTGGCCGCCATCGGCAGCCCTGGCACCGTGCCCCAGCCGAGTCGAAAGTACCCGGCTGCGCCGACGTCGGCCATGTATTCGACGCCGAGCGCGACGTGACTGGCGTCGATGTTGCCGAGCCGAGCCTCGGCACGACCACCGACCGCGAACCCTTCCGCGGTCGCCATCACGGCCACGCGGCCGTCGAGCCGGAAGCCCTCGACCGGCGCGAGCCCGAGCTCGAACCAGCCGGCGACCTTGAACCCGGCCTCCTCCGTGCACGGCGTGCTGGTCGTGCACATCTTCGCCGGGGTATCTCCGATCAGTCGCGTGTAGCCGACGCGCAGCTCCTCGAGGGGATACGCGCGCAACCGGTACGCGAAGTCGGCGTCGATCCGGTAGTAGCGATCGACGAGCTTGGTGCCGCTGACGTTGCGTGTACCGTAGTCGACCCACTCGCCCGAGGTATGGATCCGCGAGCGCCGACCTTGCGTGCGGACCTCGGCGCGCGCCCGGCGATCCTCCTCGGCGGAGACCTCGACCGGCATGGTGTGCGGCCACGCCGCGCTCGCGAACACCTCGGCGTCGCCGGCGGTCAGGTAGTAGTCGACCCCAGGTGGCAGGACCGCGGTCGCCGGGAGCACCGCGACCCATCGCGTGTCGCCCTTGCGGACGAGCTCTGCCGTGGTGAACGGAACCGTGCCTTCGCGTCGGTAGTGAACGGACAGGGTCGGCGTCGTCGCCGGTGCATCGACGACCAGCTCGACCGAGGATCCGTCCTCCGCGTTCGCCGGTGGTACGTGCCGCACCGTGACGGGCTGCGCGTGCGCCACGCTCGCGCGAAGCACGACGACGGTCGCGACGATCAGGATTCGAATCATGATGTTCCTCACCACGAGAACCCCACTCCTGCGCCACCGCCGACGCCGCTGTGCTCCGTGGTCCGGCCCTGCCACGACCCGCGCAACAGGAGCGAAAAATGGGTGGATGCGAAGTACTCGAGCTCGGTACCGAGCGTGACCCCGATGTCTCCGTTGTTCGGTTGGTCGGTAGCGCCGACCGACACCACGAACCCGAGGTCCGAGACGGGCCGCGCTCCGAACCGGATGTCGGCGAGGAATCCGACCTGCTGGAGCGTGCTCGCGACGAACATCAGGTTGGCGGCATCGCGACTACCGATCCGCAAGCGGCCCTCGGCCCCCATCCCGAAGCCCTCCCGACCGACACCGGCGATCAACTTGCCGCCGGCGGAGACCGGGACCACCTCCTTGTTGAGGGCGAGCTCGAGATCGGCGTAGCCGAACTGGAACGCGCTCGTGGGTATCGGATCGGCATCGCTGTACTCGCGGTTCGCGAAGCCGCCCCGTCCCGACAGCACGCCGTAACCGACACCGATGCTCTGCACCAAGCGATCGATGCGGTACACGAAGTCGACCGTCGCGTGCGCCACGTGGTCGGTGCGATCACCGGCGCGCGGATCGAGCAGCCCGAAGTCGAGGTACTCGCCCGCGAGCTTCACCGACGATCGCCCGACGGCCGGTCCGAACCGGTCGGTGATGGGCGAAGGTGCGATCACGTCGACGTGGAGCGGCTGCGTCGGCGTACCGATCGCGAGTCCTGCCGCGCCGGCCGGGGACGACACCTCGACGAAGTAGTCGACCCCCGGCGGCTTCGTGGCCTCGGCCGGGATCGCGCCGCGCAGATAGATGTCGTGCTCGCGGGTCAGCAGGACCCGCCGGTACGTGTGGGCGTCGGTCTCGCGGTAGTGGAGGTAGGCCGCGGCGACCCGCTCGGGGTGGTCGAGCACGAACACCATGGGAATCGGCTCTCCGGCGCGCGCGCTCGCGGGACCATTGTGCTCGACGGTGGCGACCACCTCGTCGGCACCGGCCGCCGTCCGCGGACGCATCTGCTCGCGCAGCGTGGTGAGCAGGTCGACGTCCTTGCGAATCGCCGCGGCGTACGGCGATCGCGGGTGCTTGGACAGGAAGTTCTCCCACGTCGCGATCCGAGCGTCGATCGACTGGCCGGTCTGCGCGGCGAACGCGGTCAGCACGGCGGCGGTTGCCGGATCGATCACCGGGCCCTGCGGCTCGCGCGTCGGCGGCGGACGCGGAGCGGTCTTGGTGTCGGGCCGATCGATCAGCACCTCGGCGACATCACCGACCTTGATGTCGTCGATCAGCTTGCCGACGACGGCGCGCGACAGCTGCTCGCCCGCCTGCGTGATCACGGCGCTCCCGATCGGCACCCAGTCCACGACCGGCGCGCGCGTCACCGGATGGACGAGCCGGATCGTGCGCTTGATGCGGATCGGTGCGCCGGCGGTGACGTCCTTCGACTTGCCGAGGTTGACGTAGATCTCGGATGCCTCGACCTTGAGCACCTGACCGCGGACGATCTCGTCGTCGGCGGCGGCGGGCCGCAGCATGCCGAGCACTCCGATCGCGGCGATCGCGCAGATCGTCTTCACGCGTGGCCCAACGCCCGTCGCGTCGTGGTCTCGGTGGTTCGCATCACGGCACCTCGCGCCAGAACTGGCCCCACTCGTCGTCGGGCGACGGCGGCGGGGGTGGTCTGGGCGCCGGTGCCGGCGGCGCGGGGGTCGGCTCGACCCGCGGCGGCGGCGCCGGTACGGGCGCCGGTGCCGGTGCCGGTGCCGGTCGCGTCCACATCGCGATCCGCGTCGGGAGTCGCGCGCGCGTCGCGATCGGTGGTCGTCTTGGCACCGCGGGCATCGCGGGCATCGCGGGCATCGCGGGGCCTTCGCGCCTCGCGGTCTTCCCCGTCGTCGCGTGCGCGGTCGCGATCTCGGCGCGCGCGATCGTACTTCCGCGCGTACCGCAGTCGCACACCGTTGGTCTCCTGGGCGTACGCCTCCATCGCCTCGCGACAATCATCCGCAGCGCCCGCGCCGTGCACGGCAGCCGCGGTGAACAGTCCGGCGATCACCAGCGCGATCGCCCCCCCGCTCGAGCTCTCGCTCAAACCGGCGAGGCCACCGACACCAAAGCCGATCGCCGCGAGGGAGTCGACAGCGACCAACCCCTTGCCGGAATCGCACACCGGCGGCTCGAGAGTTTTGCGATGGGCTTGCGGTCCGGAGATCGCGAGCGAGCAACCGCCGAGCGAGACCACGAGCCAACACGACACGAGACGGGACGCCACATCCTATTGTTAACGCCTCCCAGCGCCGAAAGGTCATGCGCGTTCGGTCAACCATCGGCAATCGTGGGCATCCAGGCAACCGGCCGATCGACTTCGCCTGGCGTTGCCGATCTCGTCGACGTCGGCTCCCTACATCACGACGCCGAGCCGCGCGATCAGCGCGTGCGTCGCGCGCGGATCTTCACCACCCCACACGCCGAGCGCCTTCGCGACCTCGGCCGGCTTGGCCGAGCCATCCGACGTCGCCGATACCCGCACCCGCAACACCGGGCCATCCGGCCAGTCGAGCGCCGCTGCGAGTCGGGTCGCGGCGTCGCCGGCGATCACCTCGACCTCGGAGACCAGCGCGCGGACGTCGATCGGGCGTGGGCGGTCGCGGCCTGCGCGGTCCGACTCCCCCTTGCGCTCGCGCGGCTTGCCCGGGCGCTCGATCACGACCGACGACTTGCCGAGGAACACGTTGGCGATGCGGTCGAGCCGCGCCGCATCGTGCGCCATGCCGTCGGGTGCCGGCCGCACCATCAGGTCGACGGCCTCGATCGCCTTGCCGAGCCCGCGCTCGGCGATGCACTCGCCACCGATCACCTTGGGATGACCATTGAGGCGCACCAGGTCGACGCCCAGGATCTCGATCCCGGGCGGACACACGGCCGACAACCGCTCGAACACCTCGTCGGCTGCCAGCTCGACACGCGCGTCGCCATCCTCGATCTCCCACGCGCGCTTGCCCGGCGCGCCGTGTTCGAGATCGACGTCGCACACCTCGCCGAGCGACGGGATGCCGAGTCCGAGCGCCGGACCGAACGTGATCCGCGGCTTGGGAGAGAACCCGCGCGTCATCGCGAGCGCGAGATCGGCGCGCCGGAAGCTGCGTGCGAGCAGCCGCACCAGATCGAGATGACCGAGGAACGATGCCCGGCCGACCTTGGCGAACCGGATCCGGTAGGTGCTGTACGGCGCGCCCGCCCCGACGTGTCCCGCGAGTCGCACGCGCTCGGCACGACGCGTATCTCGAGACTGCGGGTCACCGCGCTCGGCGGGCGATCCGCCACCGCGTTCCGAGACGTCGAGCATCGCGTCGCCGTCGATCCGCGCCGCCGCCTCGCCCGTCGTCGGGCGTTCGTGCGCACCGAGCGTGCGCAGCGCGACCAGCCGGTCGTCGCGCATCTTCGTCAGGTCGCACGCGACCCCGCAGTCGTAGCAGACGAGCTTGCGCTGGTCGGGTTCGGCCTCGGCGAGGTTGGTGTGGTGGATCAGCATGCCGGCGACCTTGCCGCATGGCGGGCTGACCCGACCCTTGAGCGCCTTCCTGTACTCCGACAGCAAGAAGCCATCCTCGAGGCCGACGTCGATGTGATCCCACGGCAGGCGCGCGGTCACCGGGCGCGTGCCGAGGTACGCGGGCACGTCGATGCCGTGCTCGGCGAGCGCGTTCGTCCACCGCTCGTGCTCGAACACTTCATCCCAGCCGTCGAACCGACCACCGGCACGCCACACCGACTCGATCACCGGGGCGAGCCGGCGATCGCCGCGCGCGAGCACCCCCTCGACGAACGAGATCCCGGAGTGGTGATGCTTGAGCCGGAGCCCGGCCTCCCGCACGGTCGCGCGCAACACGCCTTGCTTGCGCCGGATCTCGTCCTCGGGATCCTGCGCGCACCACTGTAGCGGCGTGTGCGGCTTGGGCACGTGCGAGCTCACGCTGACGGTGACCTCGGGTCGCTTGCCGCGCAGCACCTGACGACCGATCCGCAGCATCCGCTGGCCGGTCTCGACGATGCCGCGCACGTCGTCGTCGGTCTCCGTCGGCAGGCCGATCATGAAATACAGCTTGAGCCGGTGCCAACCACGCGCGAACACGCGCCGCGAGCTCTCCTCGACGTGCGCCTCGGTGACGTTCTTGTTGACGACGTCGCGCATCCGCTGCGTGCCGGCCTCGGGCGCGAACGTGAGCCCGCTGATCCGCGTGAGCGCCAGCTCGTCGAGCAAGTCCTCGTTGAGACCGTAGGCGCGCAGCGACGCCACGGACATCGACACCCCGCGCTTGCGCAGCTCGCCGGCGAGTTGCTTGACCAGCGGCGTGATGCTCGAGAAGTCGGCGGTCGACAGGCAGGTCAGTCCGGTCTCGTCGTACCCCGCGCGATCGACGCCGCCGAGCAGAGACCCGGCGATCGACTCGGGAGACCGCTCGCGCACCGGGCGATACAGCATGCCGGCCTGACAGAACCGGCATCCCTCGGTGCAACCGCGCGCGATCTCGACCGAGGCGCGCTCGAACACCGCCTCGGCATACGGCACCGGCGCGTCGGCCGGGAACGGATAGCGATCGAGGTCGGCGACCATCGCGCGCGCCACGCGCGCAGGGACTCGTGGATCGAGCGGTGCGCCGACCACGGTCATCCCGGTCGCCGGGTCGGTCTCGGTGGCGTACAGCGACGGCACGTAGATCGGAAACCGCGAGGCCAGCTCCGCGAGCGCGTCGGCGCGCGTGCGCGTCCCCGCAGCGCACTCGCGACGCATCGCCGCCCACGCCTTGACCAGCGCCGGCAGATGCTCCTCGGCCTCGCCGACGAACGCGGCATCGATGAACGGCGCCATCGGCTCGGGATGCGAGGCCGTCGGGCCACCGACCAGGACGAGCGGTGCATCGGGGGCGCGATCGGCGGCGTGGAGCGGGATGCCACCGAGGTCGAGCAGCGTGAGCACGTTGGTGTACGTCAGCTCGTACTGCAGCGAGATGCCGAGCACGTCGAACGTTGCCAGCGGGCGCTGGGTCTCGAGCGACACCAGCGGCAACCCGTGCGCGCGCAGCTCGGCCTCCATGTCGAGCCACGGTGCGAACGCGCGCTCGCACGCGATCGCGGGATCGCGGTTGAGCAGCGAGTACAGGATCTTGGTTCCGAGGTGGCTCATCCCGATGTCGTAGACGTCGGGAAACGCGAGACACACCCGCGCGAGGTCGGCGTGCTCGGGGCCGTCCTTGATCACGCTCCCGTACTCGCCGCCGAGATAGCGCATCGGCTTGGCGACCCGGTCGACGATCTCGGCGTAGACGTGGCGCATGGGGACCGTGGTGTATAGCAGACACCGCCCCCGAGAAGCCGGCGATTTTCCCCCGAGATTTCCAACGGGTTACAGCTCGCTCCGTTCGGGCGCCGCCGCCGCGAACAGACCGGGCATGGCGATCGCGAGTCTCACGCCTCCGCGATCGCACTCGCGCGGCATCAGCGTCCGAATCGACGCAGCCCGGGGCTCCAGTCACACCCGAGCTCGCTCGGTGAGGTGTGACACTTGAGACACATCCGCCGGTTGCCGCGATCGAGCGCACGGCAGCGCGCGCTGCCTCGCCATCCCGGAGGATGCGGCGACACCCGCAGCGCTCCGCGCTCGGCGCTGTGACACCCGAGGCAGTCGTTCTCGCGGTGGCACGACGCGCAGCTCGCGATGTTGCGGCGCGCCTCGCCGGCGTGACGGTTCGGACCGCCGGCCGACGATGCCCAGCCGGCGGGATGGAACGATGTCGCCGGTGCGAGCCCCGAGAACCCGGTCTCCCCGCGCAGGCCGACGCCGGTGCGCTCGTGGCAGCCGACGCAGAACGACTGCGCGCGGTGACACACCGAGCAGTCGGGCGTACCGCGGCGAGCCTCGACGGCGTGGGTCAGGACGTAGTTGCCGCGGTGAAACTCGGCCGGCTTGGTCACGCCCTGGTGACACGCGATGCAGGTCGAGCGGTCGTGACACGCCGTGCACGTCGCATCGACCTGCGCCGCTTCCTGCCGGTGGTCGTTGGCGAACCCGGAGCCATGCGCGTCGCCGAGGCCGGTGTGGCGCGGCACGAGCTGGCCCTGGGGAAACGACGTCTCGAGCAACCCGCCGAGCTTCGCGAGGTGGCAGTCGGCGCAGTGCTGCTCGTGAGAGCCGTCGCGATGGCACGACAAGCAAACCGACATCGTCGGCAGCTGCGCGCGCGTCGCCAGATCGACGCGCGACAGATCGCCGTGACAGCCGGTGCACGGCTGCGGGTGCGCCGCGTGCGAGAACTTGAGCGGCGTCGGTGCGACGTAGACCCGCGCGATGGGCTGATCGGGCGCGTAGCCCGGATGGCAGGCCTCGCAGCGTGCGGGCGGCGCGCCCGCGACCACCTTGTCGGGACGCGCGCGATCGATCGGATGACACGCACGACACTCGACCTCGGTCGGGATCAGGTTGTCGACCGCCGAGCGCGAGGTCTTGGCGTCGGGGTGACACGCGACGCAGGTGGCGCCGCGCTGGAGGTGGCGCGCGTGGGAGAACGTCAGCGGCAGCCGTTGCAGCGGGTACACCACCGGCGACCAGTCGTCGCGGGGGCCAGCGACATCCCCAGCAGCGGGCCACGCGACGACCATCACGATCGCGAGCGTCACGAGGGCGAGTGACAAAGCCACGGGCAGCTTGAGGATCGGGCGGGACATGATCAGAGCTCGGGTGCGAAGGCGAGATCGAGGATCGCGAGGACGCGGAGCTGCGTGCCGTGGAGAGCGTCGCGATCGCCCTCCAGCACGCCGTGGATCGCGGCGGTATCGCCGAGGCGGTAGGTACCACCGGCGGACAACCCGCCGGTCACGTAGCGCGTGTGCTGGTAGGCATCGGCGTCGGCCGCGACGCCGAGCACGAGGCCCTGGCCGCGCAGCCACAGATCGTCGAACGCGTGCCACACCGCACCGGCGCCGCCACCGATCCGACGACCTCCGTAGCCGTCGTCCCACAGCCCGTCGATGCGCGCGCGCAGCCTCGCGGAGACCTCGCGCTCGGCGCCGGCCTGGACCCCACCGGCGACCGACGATCGTTCGTCCATCGGATCGGTCTCGTCGTGACCGTAGCGGCGGAGCCACGCCGTGGCGTCGGCGCGCACGATCCCGTCGTAGCGATACGTCAGCCGCGCGTCGGTGCTCGGCAGGATCGAGAACGCGTTGAAGATCGAGTCGCCGTCGAACGTGGGCAGGAAGTAGCCGACGGTCGGCTCGAGCGAGTGTGGACCGCGCGCGAGCCGGACCCCGGCATCGAGGCGATCGAACGCGGCGTGCAGCAGCGAGAACCGCGCGTCGGCGTACGGGGCGATCGCGTACCCGCCGCGATGGAGGTCGGCGTGTGCGCGACCGAAGATCCGCTCCTCGTTGACTCCCGACGACGGCGCCTGCCCGAATTCGTTCGGATAGAGCCCGCGATCGGGGAAGTCGAGGCGATCGACGTCGCCGATCAGCCCGACGGTCGACGACCACGTACGGCGATAGCCGAGCTCGGCACCGACGTGGTGCAGGCGCGACGTCTGGATCCCGAACGCGACGGTCGGCTGGAGGACGTCGCGTTGCGGGCAGTACTCGAGGTCGCTCGAGAATCGCGAACCGGAGATCGGCCGGTTGCGATCGATCAGCTTCCAGGTCCCGCCGGCGGGAATCGCGGTCTCGACGTACTCGCGACATGCCGCGCCCGCGGTGCCGTCGAGCTCGTAGGCCGACAGGCCCGCCGGAGACGACGCGCGCACGCGCAACCCGGCGGCGGCGGTCACGGCGAGCGGCGGCGGCAACTCGACGCGGATCGATCCACCGTCGATCGCGGTGCCGCCCCAGCCGTCGTCGGTGAACAGCCGGCCGATCCGGGCGGTGACGCGATCGTCGGCGATGCCGGCGAATTCGAGGTAGCCGTACATCAGATCGAGATCGATCAACGACTCGTCGAGCTCGGGGATCACGTCGAGCGCATCGCGGCGAGCGCCGTCGACCTCGATCCGTCCATTGGCGTAGCTTCCGAAGTCGTGATCGATGCGCAGGTAGCTGTGCCACGAGATCGTGAGACCGCGATCGGGCCGCCGCGCGGTGCGGCGCGCGGCCGACAGACCGCCGATGTCCCAGATCCTGAGCGCGAGTGTCTCGGTGTAGCGCCGGCGCCCGAGCAGCACGTCGGGACCGATCAGCTTGTACGCACGCAACTGGTAGGCCTGACCGTAGGTCTGCGAGCGCAGCCAGAACTCGTAGGCGTGAGCCTCGTGTGGCGCGGCAGCGAGGGCGACCGTCGCGGCGATCGCCGCGGCACCGAGGACACGCGGCGTCATCACCGCGCGACCGTCACGGTGGCGACCGAGATCTGGGCCCCTGCCCCGTCCGCCGCGATTCCCCACGAGCCGGCGGCGGTCGCCTCGTGATCGCACGAGAGCACCACCGCCTCGTCGACGATCACCGAGATGCTGTCACCGATCTCGAGCGACGCCGTCACCGGGTTGGTCGGCAGCACGACCGGATCGCCGCTGCACACGATCTCGCCGCCGTCCTCGATCGCGAGCGCTTCGCCGGGGATCAGGTGGGCGACCAGCGCGCGACCGGGCGCGGTCTGTTGCGCGATCAGTGCGAACCCACCCGCGAGCACGTTGACCGTGGCCTCGACGTGGCCGCGCGACAGCCGCGGGCCGCCGACCAGCGCGCGAGCCGCGAGGTCGTCTCCCGTGGCGGTCAGCACCCAGCCCGCGGATCGATCGACGGTGCTCGGATCCGACGGCACCAGCACACCGGCGGTCCCCGGTGCGGTCGGCGTGGCCGCGACGATGCCCGACGAGCTCCCGATCAGCGATGGTCGATACACCCAGGCGTGGCGCGACGGGCTCGGCTCGCCGCCGAGCACCAGCACGTCGCCGTCCGCGAGCCGCACCAGCGCCGGCCCGTCGAGCGGCCCCGGCTGGTCTTCCGGACGACCGTCGGGCAAGCCCGGCGACGGCGAGCGCGTCGGCACCCGCGTGCTCCAGCGATCGGCGGTCGGGTCGTAGTCGGTGACGCGCGCGACGCCATCGGCGGCGACCCCGGTATCGCCACCGACCGCCAGCATGCGGCCGTCCTCGAGCGCGACGAGGCGCGCGCCGTCGAGTGCCGGCGCCGACGTCGTGGCGACGGTACCGCCGGCGGGCGTGATCGCCGCGACGCTGCCATCGGGGGTCGCACCGTCGGGGGCGAACGCCGTCACCACGACCCCGCCGTCGAGCATGGCGGCCTGGTTTCCGAGGTTTGTGATCGTGGTGGCGGTGTCGTCGGCGAGCGCGAACCGGTGACCCTCCCCCGGCGTACCGAACCCGCCGACCAGCACGAACCCGGCGCCGGTATCGAGCAGCTGCCCGCCCTCCGCGACCGCCCCGATCGCGAGGTTCGGTCCGGTCGTGATCGAGGTGCCGTCGAGCTCGTACTCGTTCGACGAACGCAGCGGAACGGCGTTGCAACCGCCGCTGTCGACGCCCTGGCAGCCACCGATCACGAACACGCCGTCGGCGGTCGCGACCGCACCGTGGAACGCGCGCTGCGGCGAGATCGCGAACGCGGATCCGAACGATCGCGTCTCGGGATCGAAGATCGCGAGCAAGCCGCGCGGCCCTCCGGTGAGGGCGACGCGTCCGTCGGACAGCGTGGTGAGCACCGCCCCCGCGAGGCCGTTGACCTGGTCCTGGAGGGCCTCGGGGACGTCGACCGGCGAGAACGTACCGGTGGCCGGATCGTAGAGCTCGGCCGTCGACAGCGGACCATCGGGGCCGATCCCGCCGGCCACCAGCACGCCGTCGCCGGCGCGCGCGACCAGCGGATGGCGGCGCTCGTCGACCATGTCTCCCACCGGGCAGAACCCACCGGGGGGCGTCATCACGATCGGGATCTCGGCGCCGTCGGGCAGGTCGGCGAACGCGACGGGTGCGGACTTGCCGGCGGCACCCACCGTGCCACCACCGACGAGCACCTCGACCGCGAGCTGCACGGTATCGTCGGGAAAGTCCGCGATGTCGATCGCCCGATCGAGCGCCACCGCCTTCTTGACCTCGCCGGCGACCCCGAACGCGGTGATCGAGAGCTGGTTGGCGTTCGCCGGCCGTCCGCACTCGCCGAGATCGACCGGCGCGAGGGTGACGCGCGCGGCGGGGTCTCCGCAGCCGCACCACGCGATCGCCGCCAGGACGAGCGCGAGGTCACGGCCTGCGGGAAGAGCTACCACCACGCGCATGATACTCTGCCGTCCGAGTCACTGGAGAGCACCCCGAGAGGCTTATAGATGACCGAGTTGCCGACGACGTTCGGCAAGTACTTCTTGACCGAGAAGCTGGCGACCGGCGGCATGGCCGAGATCTATCTCGCCAAGATCGTCGGTCCCGGCGGGTTCGAGAAGCAGCTCGTCATCAAGCAGATCCATCCGCGCCTGACCGGCCAGCGCCACTTCGTCGATCTGTTCGTCGCGGAGGCCAAGACGCTGGTCACGCTCGCACACGGCAACATCGTCCCGGTCTACGAGCTCGGCGTCATCGACGACACCTACTTCATCGCGATGGAGTACATCGACGGGCCGACGCTGTATCGGCTCACCGAAGCCCTCTCGCGCCGGGGCGTGCAGATGGAGCCCCCGCTGGCGGCGTGGATCGCGGCGAAGATCCTCGAGGGGCTCGACTACGCCCATCGCAAGGGTGAGGGCGTGATCCATCGCGACCTGTCGCCGCGCAACGTGATGTTGTCGCGCGACGGCGAGGTCAAGCTGGTCGACTTCGGCATCGCGGTCACGCTGGGCGATGCCGAGTCTCCCGATCACCAGTCCGCACCGACCGGCTCGTTCCCGTACATGTCTCCCGAGCAGGTCCGCCGCGAGCCGCTGACCGGCCAGACCGACCTGTTCTCGCTCGGGGTGCTGCTGTGGGAGATGCTGGTCGGCAAGCGGCTGTTCGCGCGTCCCGATCCCGACGCCACGCTGGCCGCGGTCACCGACGGTGCGATTCCGCGGCCGAGCGAGGCGCGCCCCGGGATTCCGGCGAAGCTCGACGACGTCGTGATGCGCGCGCTCGAGCGCGAGCCCGGCACGCGGTGGGCAGCAGCCGACGAGATGCTCGCCGCGCTCCAGCGCTACCTGTACTCCCTCGAGGACACCCCCGGCCCGCGCGAGGTCGCCGCGCTGGTCGCGAAGTACTGTCCGCCCGAGACCCGTCGCCTACCGACGCACGTCGAGTCGCCACCCGCCGATCCGGCGGCGCCGGTGCCGGCCGGTCCACGCACGGCGGTGATCGAACAGCCCCGCGGCAAGCGCCGCGCGCGCACCGAGACGTTCGCGACCCACGTCGAGCTCGAGCACATGATCGCGGCGGCGACACCGCTGTCGGGTGTCGACAAATTGCCCCCGGCGGCACCGACCACCGCCGTCGCACCGCGCCGCGACAGCAAGCCGGCCGAGTCCCGCGACTTCGCCGACGATCCGGAGCGCGATCCGACGCCGGTTCCACCCCCGGAACCGCTCGGCGGCGACGACGAGACGTCCGGCGCGTTCGCGGTCGCCGAGAGCACCCCGGTCCCGCTGCGCCCCGCGACCAGCGGCCGCATGCGCTCGATCCGACCCGACAGCGAGCCGCTCGACGACGACGAGGTCGAACAGCCCCGGCATCCACCGGTGAACATCCCCGGTCGTACGGCTCCCGCCCGCCGCTCGCTCGTGCTCGCCGCGATCGGATCGCTCGTCCTCGGGGGGCTCGCGCTGTACGTGTTCCTGCACGGCCGCGGTGCGGTGCTTCGCCCCGATGCCGGGCCCTACTACGACGCGCCGTACTACGCGTTCGAGCCCGACGCTCGCGGTGGACCGCCCGCCGATGCCTCACCCGCCGGCGCGATCGATGCGGCGACCGCCGACGCCGTCGCGGCGCCGTCCGATGCGGCGGCGGCCCCGATCGATACCGTCGTGGCGACACCGCCCGATGCCGCGGTCGCGATCGTCCGCGACGCCGCGACCCGACCGCATCCGCGCGACGCCCGGATCGTACGGCCCCACGATGGCGGCGGCGTGTCCGCGACGCGCGATGCGGCGGCGACCGGACGCGGGATGCTGCGGATCGGCGCCAAGCCGTGGGCCAAGATCGTGCTCGATGGCGTCGCGACCGGGAAGACGGCGCCGACGCTGCTTTCGGTGACCGCCGGCAAGCACGTCGTGAAGCTGATCTTCAGCGGCGAGGACCCGCCACTCGAGCGGACCTTCACGGTGACGGTCAAGCCCGGCGAGACGGTCCCGATCCAGGCCGACTTCACGAACTAGATCGACAAGCACATCGATAGCCGGGTCACGCCGGCGCGACGAGATCGATCGGCTCCCCCGGCACGATCTCGACGCCGAAGGGACGCTCCGCGACCACGCGATCGCGATCGGCGCGCAGCGCGTCGGGGAACCACAGCGCGACGCGCTGGATCCCGGCGGCCGCGAGCGGCTCGAACAGCTCGGCGGTGCGATCGGTGTGATAGCGGTGATAGACCCACGCCGCCTCGGCGATCGGCCGTGGTGCCCCGGTCGAGGTAACCGGTGGATCGTCGCGGAACACGCGCAGCCGCCAGCCCGGTGGGTCGAAGGTCGCCGGCGCCGGAAACAGCGTGATGCGAGTCTCCGGTGGCCCGGCCGCACGCGCGGCGATCATCGCGGCGAGCTGACGCACGCCGACGTGGACGACCGCCTCGATCCCGAGCTCGGCCGCGTCGCGCTGGACGCGCACCAGGGCATCGAAGCCGTACAAGCCGGGGAACGCGGTACCGCCGAGCACCTGGAGGTCGGGAAACGCGCCCGGCGGCGGGATCCACACGCCCCGCGAGAACACGGCGCGCAGACCCGCGCGCGGACCGGCTTCGACCAACCGCTCGAGGGCGGCGCGATCGGCGCACAGCCGTCGCAACACCGGCATCCGATCGAGTAGCGGCGCGAGCTCGACATCGTCCGCCGTGATCTCGAGCTGCTCGAGGGTCGCCCACTCGGGACGATCGAGCGACCGCGCGATCGCCTCGCCGCTCGCGCGTGTCGACACCCGGGTCAAGAAGCCGCGCTCGAAGGTGCGCGACGCGCGATCGATGCCGGGCAGCGGGCCGGTCCACGCATCCGCGTGGGCGGCGAGCAGAGCATGCGCGCGACGCTCCGCACCCGCCGAGGCGGTGCCGTCGGCGATCGCGAGCTGGAGCGCGATCAGCTCCCCGCGCGGATCGCCGACGAGCTGGAGCGCGTCGGCGAGTACGGCCCGCGCCTCGACGTCGTCCGGTTGGGCGGCGACCTGTGCGAACAGCACGTCGACATCGTCGCGCTCGCCGGCACGCAGCATCGAGATCAACGCCGGATCGGCCTGTCCCGGCTCGATCTCCACGACCGCGGCGCGAGCCGGAGCGTAGGCCGCGCGCAATGGTTCGCGTCCCGCCGCGAGCGCGTCGAAGCTCGGCTCGATCGTCGGAGTCGGCGAGCGCGCGATCACCTGCGCGATCCGCCGATGCAGCGGCAACGAGCCCGCAGACGAAAACCCGCGGGCGACCTCGACGAGGCGACGCGCGAGTCGCGGATCGGGATCGAACCCGGCGAGCGCGTCGACCCGCTCGAGCGCGCGCTTCCACGTCACCGGCCACGGTGCATCGAGCAAGCGCGACAGATCCACCGGATCGCGCTTGCGAGCGAGCGCGATCCACGCGCCGTCCAGCTCGCTCCGCGAGCGTGCCTCGATCGGTCCGCGCATGCGTGCGAGGTCGGCACCGATCCGCGCGATCGGCTTCTCGAGGCGCGGATCGTGGGTCTCGCGCCACGCCGCGAGCGCGCGTGCGAGCAGCTCGGCGGTCTCGGTCTCGGCATCGGTCGCCGGACGCGGCTCGCCTCCGGACAGCGCGACCAGCGCGTCGGCCAGCGCGCGGCTCGGCGCCTTCTCGTGGACGGCTTCGATCGCAGCATGTACCGCGCGAGCATCGAGCTCGGCCGCGAGCCGTAGTGCGCTACCGCGCACCACCGCCTGCGGCGATGCCAACCCGATCGGCAACGCATCGAGCAGCTGCGGCGGGATGCGCGACGCCGGGATCCGTCCGGCGAGCATCTCGATGCTGGTCCACAGCCGGGCCCCCGCGGTCTGGCCGGCGCGGGTCAGCCCGATCGCGAACCCCTCGAGCACCACCGGGATCGCGGCGTCGCGAAAGCTGCTGCGTCCGAGCGCGATCGCGAGCTGCTGGTGGCGACCGCCCTCGCGCTCCTCGCGAAACATCGTCATCGCGACCAGCCACCCGACGACCTCGATCGGCACCCGTGGCTCGTTGAGCATCCGCGAGCACTCGACGAGCGACACGCCGCGATCGCCGGCGAGCCACGCCCACGCCGGTCCCTCGCCGCGCTCCGCGGCATCGACCAGCTCGCACACCACCTCCGGGAGCGCGGGCCGAAAGCTCGCCACGATCCGGTGCATCGTTATCTCGGCAAGAAACCCGACGGATCGATGCCGACCACCGGCGGAGGCCGCGACGACGAGCTCGCGATCACGACGATCGCGCCGACCACCACCGCGGCAGCGATGCCGCCCCATAGCCACGGACTGCGGCAGGTCTCGCAGCGATGCGGGTTGCCGGTGTTCGCGTGCTCGCCCAGCACGCTCGGCGGATAGCGAAGCTCGCCGGTGCGCGCGGCCTCCCACACGGACCGGGCGGCGGCGGTGCGGCCACCGGGTGCGAACCCGACCTCGACCACCGCGCTGCATCGCGCCGGAAGGCCGGCGCAGCGCTGCGCCATCAGCACCGGGCCACCGCGCCGCCGGGTCTCCGCGACGATCACGACTTCATCGAGATCGGCGTAGCGCAGCGTCGCGTCGACCAGCTGCTGCTGCTCCGTGGCCGACATCCCGAGGCCCGGCCGCGG
Organism: uncultured delta proteobacterium; assembly: GCA_963772655.1. Taxonomy (GTDB): domain Bacteria; phylum Myxococcota_A; class Polyangia; order Haliangiales; family Haliangiaceae; genus JABFXX01. The sequence goes on along the minus strand of CAVYYE010000002.1, from coordinate 442,881 downwards.
ACCGTAGAGCCGCGCGAGCTCCGGGTCCGCGTCGAGTGCGAGGTCGAGGACGGCGGGCACGTCGCCGACGGCGACACCCTGCACCGTTGGTTCGTACTCGGGAGCGCGGGCGACCACGACGTGCTGTCCGCGCGGGACGTCGACGTCGAGCGGCGCGCGTCCGACATCGCGGCCGTCGACCCAGATCGCCGCGCCAGGTGGTGTGCTGGTGACGTGGAGCTTGCTCGTCTTCCGGTGCTCGGCGCGCACGGCCTCGATCGCGTCGACCACGTCGGGAGCGAACTCGAACGTGGTGATCGGGCGATCGGGATCGAGCGCGAGCGCGAGGGCGATCACGTCGCGCGATTCCTGCTTTCTGCCCAGGTAGCCGAACACCACGCCGAGGCGCAGGGCGGCATCGGCGTAGACCTCCGCGCCGCCGGGCAGCGCGGTCAGGGGCTCGGCGCGCGTCCGCGCGGCGATCAGGCGCGAGGCCGCGACGTCGGCGGCCACCCGCAGGTACGCCTCCCAGCCCTCGTCGACCAGCTCGCGGACCCGGCGGAACCGCGCGATCGTCGCCACCGGCACGGCACCGGCGATCGCGGCCGCCCTCGCCTCGCCGGCCGCATCGGCGACGATGCGCCGCGCGCGACCGACCATGACATCGGCGAATGCGGTCGCGGTGGCCCCGCGATCGGACGCGCTCGCCGCGATCACGCCCGCACCATCGGCGCGGACCGGTCGGCTCGACCCGATCACGGCCACGACGATCGCGATCGCCGGCCACATCGCACGCACCGTCACGTCGCGAGTATACTCGCGGCATGTCGTTTCCCTGGCTGGATCGCACGCCTCCTCGTACCGATGGCTCCGCCCGACGCGCGCGGGTCTCGACCGTCGAGCTGGCGCACCGGGCGGCGCTGTTCTATCGGCTCGGGTTCTCGGCCGAGGATGCGACCCGGCGGCTGACCGCGCGGATCGCCTGGGAGTTCGATCCCTCGTCGCGCCACGGCGGATTCCATCGCCGCCCCGCGGAGCTGTCCGACGCGGCGATCGCCAAGATCGTCAGCGACACGTACGCGCGCAGGCCGGCATGACTTCGCGAGCGGCCGTCGGCGTATTCTTCGAGTGGTCTCGGTTCTTCACCGGCGCCTCACCGCCGAGCGGATCGCGAAAGCGAAGTGGGGCAACATGACTTCGCGAGCGAGCACCCGGTGTCCACGTCACGTGCTCTGACGAGCGCCGGTGTTTGCTGCGCGCTGGCGCTCTCGTGCAAGCCCCCCGACAAGCCCGCCACCCGACCCGCGCCGGGACCGCAACCGTTCGCGTTGTTCGACCTGCTCGGTGACTGGCGCTGGCTGCTCCGCACCTCCGCCGACGGCACCACCCGGATCGAGGACGAGCAGTGGAAGCTCCGGCGCGACGCACCGGGCCGCCTGAGCGGGCGCTACATCCGCTCGGTCGAGATTCGCTCCGACGCCGGCGCGACGTTCCGCTGCAACCAGCGACCGTGGTACCGCCAGCGCGCGGTGTTCGACGTCGCGATCGAGATGACCGGGCCCAACGCCTTCGCCGTCACCGAGACCGGCTATCGCACCGAGCCGTCACCGTGCGACCACGGGTTTCGCACGCTCGGCGCGTACACCGGCAAGCTCGTCGGAGATCGCCTGCAGCTCGCGTTCGAGGGAGGCACCCAGACGCTGTGGAAGATCGGCGACGCGACCACCGAGCTACCAGAAGACCCGTGGCCGGCCTCCCCCACGATCACCGGTCCGTGGCGCTGGGACGCGCGCTCGTACGACGGCCAGAACAACATCCGCGACGAGCACGAGTGGTGGGAGATCACGCGCCGCAGCGACACCCGGATCGACGTCACCTACCGCCGCAAGGTCACCGTGACCAGCGGTGACGGTGATCCGATCGCGTGTGCGAACGGCACGTCGTGGTCGTACGACGATGCCTACGTGCTCGACGGCCAGCGCGAGGAAGAGCACTGGCACTTCTACGAGGTCGCCGCCCGTCCCGGCGAGCACCCGTGCCTGAAGGCGACGCCGACGCGCCGCCTCGACGAGGCCACCGGCGAGCAGCTCGGCGACTATCTGGTGCTCGAGTGGCGCGGCAAGCGCCACCAGGTGCTCTACCGACCGGACTGAGGCTGGCGACCCGCACTGCGACCGGAGTACACCTTCGCGACGTAGTCCTGCATCATCCGATCGGACGAGAACCGCCACTGCGACATCGCGATGCTCGCGCGCATGATCTCGATCCACTTGGCGCGAATTCCGTAGGCCGGAAGCACGTCCTTCTCGATGGTCTTGAACAGCAGCTCGCGATCGCGCTTGTCGATCCGTTGCGCGTCCTTGTCGTCGAAGGCGTCGTCCTTGGGATCGGGGTCGCCGATCTTCCAGCCGGTGACGCCGTGCTTGCACCCCTCCGGCCACCAGCCATCGAGGATCGACAGGTTGGGCACGCCGTTCATCGCCGCCTTCATGCCGCTGGTACCCGAGGCCTCGAGCGGACGGCGCGGGTTGTTGAGCCAGATGTCGGTGCCGCGCGTGAGCAACGCGCCGAGCTCCATGTCGTAGTTCTCGAGGAACACGACGTGCCGGGGATGCTTGTGCGACGCCGCGACGAGCCGGCCGACGATCGCCTTGCCCGGCACGTCGCGCGGGTGCGCCTTGCCCGAGTAGACGATCTGCACGCCCTTGGCGAACAGCTTCGCGAGCCGCTTGGCATCGCCGAGGATCAGGTCGGCGCGCTTGTACGCCGCGGCACGCCGCGCGAACCCGATCAACAGCTTGTCCTGCGCCAGGTGGTGGCCGGTGCGGCGCGCGATCTCGGCGATCAGCTCCGCCTTGAGCGCCTGATGCGCCTCCCAAAGCTCCTCGTTCTGGGCCTTGGTCGACTTGTCGGGCACCAGCGCGGCACGGATCCGCGCGTCCTGCCAGGTCGGCGCGTGGACACCGTTGGTGATCGCGATGATCGACGAGGCGCCCGACACGTCCTTCCACATCTTCTGCGCGGTCTTGGCGTGGAGCTCCGCGACGCCGTTGGTGACCCGCGACATCCGGAGCCCCGCGACCGTCATCGAGAACGGATCGCCACCGATCTGGGTGAGCTCGGTATCGGTGAACCCGAGGTCGGCATCCATCTGGCGGAGCGAGCTCAGCGCGTGGACCTCGTTGCCCGCCGGCACCGGCGTGTGGGTCGTGAACACGACGTGATCGCGCAGCTTCGCGATCCGCTCGGAGAGCTTCTTGCCGCCGTACTTGGCCTGACGCAGGAGCTCGAGGCCGGCGAACACCGCGTGTCCCTCGTTGAAGTGGAACACCTCGACATCGAGATCGAGGGCCTGCAAGAGACGCACGCCACCGACCCCGAGCACGATCTCCTGCGCCAGCCGATCCTCGTGGTCGCCGCCGTACAGCCGTTGGGTGATCCAGCGATCGACCTCGCGCTCGGGCTCGAGCAGGTAGAGATCGGACGACACGAACCGCTCCACCTTCCACGCGCGCAGTGGCACCTTCTTGCCGCGCACCGTGACCGCGAGCCGGGTGTCGATCTTGCGCACCGCGTCGCGCGGCGTCTTGGGGTACTGGTCCTGGATCGAGTGACGCGCACCGATCACCTGGCGCGTGTAACCCTCGTCCCAGAGCAGCCCGATCCCCGTCACCGGCACGTGTAGGTCACCCGCCGACTTCATGTGATCGCCGGCGAGGATGCCCAGCCCGCCGGCATAGATCGGAAACGAGGGATCGAGGCCGTACTCCATGCAGAAGTAGGCGACGCGAGACGTCGTCATGGGGCCGAACCTGCAACGGCGATCCAGCTCGCCGCAAGGAGTCGCGCGACAAAGCCGCGTAGACGTTGCCAAATACAACGTCGGGCGCGATCGCTCCGTTGATCGAAACAACGCAATGTCACCGCGCGCTACATCGTTGTCGCCACCGAAAGACGATTTCTGGCCGCGATCGGAATCAGCGACTACATAATGGGGTGGTGGTACATGCGACGCGGTATCTGCTGATCGGGGCGCTCGTCGCCACCAGCACGACCGCGGTCGCCCCCGCCGACGCCCGCCCCCGGGTCCGCAAGCACAGCGATCCGGCCAAGCGCGGTGCGGTCGCGCGGGTCGCATTCGGGCGCGAGCTCCGCTCCGTCAGCCCCGTCGTCGGTCGCCGGAGTCGCGGCCCGCTCACGGACGAAGAAGCGGCGGCCGCCAACATCCAGAAGCTACTGCGCACCACCGTGCTCCGCCGCGGCATCACGGGATTGTTCGTCGCCGACGCGCGGACCGGCGAGCCACTGTTCGCGGTCAACGCCGACGATCCGCTGAACCCGGCGTCGAACGTGAAGATGATCTCGACGGCGACGTCGATCGATCTCCTCGGTCCCGAGTTCCGGTATCCAACACGCGTGCTCGGTCCCGACGCGGTCGGCGGCGTGATCCACGGCGACGTCTATCTGCTCGGTAGCTACGATCCGACGCTCGCGATCGGTGACTTCGACGAGATCGCGGCGGGGCTCGAGGCCCGCGGCGTCACCGAGATCGACGGCAACGTGCTGTCGGGCGGCGATCCGACTCGCGACGGGCTGTACCGCGCCGTGATCCCGATCGAGATCTCGGCCGAGGAGCCCGGCGAGCCAGCGCTCGTCACCGCTCCACCCGGCCTCGGATTCGTCCAGATCGAGAACAAGGCGACCACGGGTCGCTCGCGGTGGTCGCGGCTCCACTACAAGATCGAGCAGCTCACCGTCGATCCGAAACCCGCGCCCGCCGCCGATCCGAAGTCGCCAGCACCCGCCGTCGCGCCCGCGATCACCGACCCGCCGGCGACTCCGACCGATACGCTCGCGGTTCCGACCGGTCCGCGGCCTCGCATGAAGCTGACGATCACCGGCACGATCGGGCGCGGCCGCACCACCCACTACCGGATGTGGGCGACCAAGCAACGTCGGGCCGCGGCCGCGTACGCGCTGATGGCGGCGCTCCGCGCGCACCAGATCAAGCTGACCGGGAACTGGAAGACGGTCGAGCTCGGCGACTACATCGGCGACTCGATCACGCGCGGCGTGCTGCCGACCGAGCTCGCCGGCCACCTCTCCGAACCCGTCGCCGACATCGTCCGGCACATCAACAAGCGCAGCATCAACTGGCTCGCCGATCGGCTCGTGGTCACCGCGACGGCGTTGACCCGTGCCCACGAACCCTCGATGGAGAGTGCGATCGACGAGATGTACGCGTGGCTCGATCGCCGGGCGCACCTCGCCACCAAGGATGTCGTGCTCGACACCGGATCCGGCCTGTCGTACCGCACCGCGATCTCGCCGCACGAGCTGGTGGCCGTGATCCGCAGCGCCGCCGGGTTCAACCACGCGCAGCCAGATCCGAACGCGTGCGACGCCTGGCTCGACTCGCTGTCGATCGCTGGCACCGACGGCACGCTGCGGGGCCGGTTCCGCGGCCACCCCCAGTCGCGCATCCGCGGCAAGTTGATCGGCAAGACCGGCACGCTGTCGACCGTGATCGCGTTGTCGGGCATCCTCGATCTCGATCCCGATCGGCCGCTGGTGTTCTCGCTGGTCACCAACACGGACTCGCCGCTGCCGAAGCGCAGCGTGCGGCGCGCACACGAGCGCGTGATCGGCGTGATCGCGAGCTACCTCGCGGAGACCCGGCACGCCCACGCCAGCGCGCGCCCGACCTCGCCCGGGCGGGTCCGCGTACCCGATCCCGAGCCGACCGAGTCGGAGGGCGACGAGTCGTCGGACGACGAGAGCTCCGAGCCCGCGCCGTTCCCGTTCACGATCGCCCCCTCGTAGCCGAGCTGACGTACCATCAAGTCACCGAGCGCGCCGTGCGCCGCGCCGCCGAGCTGCGACTAGCGCACTACTCGTCGTGCGCGAATGACTGGGCCAGCTTCTCGAGCACGCTCTGATCCTCGAGCGTCGTCGTGTCGCCGCGCGACTTGCTACCGGAGGCGACCTCGCGGAGCAGCCGGCGCATGATCTTGCCGGAGCGGGTCTTCGGCAGCGCCTCGGCGAACCGGATCTCCTCGGGCCGCGCGAGCGCTCCGATCTCCTTGACGACGTGCTGGCGGAGCTCCTTGCCGAGTGCGTCGTCGGCATCGATCCCGAGCTTCGGCGTCACGAACGCGACGATCGCCTGACCCTTGAGATCGTCGGGGCGTCCGACCACGGCGGCCTCGGCGACCTTGGGGTGACTGACCAGCGCGGACTCGACCTCCATGGTCGAGAGCCGGTGACCGGCGACGTTGATGACGTCGTCGACGCGCCCCATGATCCAGAAGTAGCCGTCCTGGTCCTTGCGCGCGCCGTCGCCCGCGAAGTAGCAGCCCTCGATCTCGGAGAAGTAGGTCTTCACGAACCGATCGTGATCCCCGAAGATCGTGCGCAGCATCGACGGCCACGGGCGATCGACGACGAGAAAGCCACCCTCGTCGGGTTTGCACGGCTTGCCGTCCTTGCCGACGACGTTCGCGGCGATCCCGGGGAGCGCGCGCGTGGCCGAACCCGGCTTGGTCGGCGTGGCGCCCGGCAGCGGCGAGATCATGATCGCGCCGGTCTCGGTCTGCCACCAGGTGTCGACGATCGGGCAGCGCTCGCCGCCGATCGTGCGCCGGTACCACATCCACGCCTCGGGATTGATCGGCTCGCCGACCGTGCCGAGGAGCCGCAGCGACGACAGGTCGTGCTTGGCCGGCCACTCGTCGCCCCACCGCATGAACGCGCGGATCGCCGTCGGCGCCGTATAGAACACCGTGACGCCCCACTTCTCGACCAGCTCCCAGAACCGATCCGGTCCGGGGTGGTTGGGCGCGCCCTCGTACATCACCACGGTCGCGCCGTTGGCGAGCGGTCCGTACACCACGTAGCTGTGCCCGGTCACCCAGCCGATGTCGGCGGTGCACCAGAACACGTCGTCGTCGCGGAGGTCGAATACCAGCTTCGTCGTGTACGTCGCGTTGGTGAGATAGCCGCCGGTGGTGTGCAGGATGCCCTTGGGCTTGCCCGTGGTGCCGCTGGTGTACAGCGTGAACAGCGTGTGCTCGCTGTCGAACGACTCCGGGGTGTGCTTCGCCGGCGCCTTGTCGACCGCCTCGTGCCACCACACGTCGCGCCTGTCGTTCCAGCCGAACGTGGTCTCGCAGCGGTTGACCACCAGCACGTGCGCGACGTCGGTGCCCTCGAGCGCCTTGTCGACGTTGTCCTTGAGCGGGACCACCTGACCGCGGCGCCAGCCGCCGTCGGCCGTGATCACCAGCTTGGCCTGCGCGTCGACGACGCGATCGCGGAGCGCCTCCGCCGAGAACCCGCCGAACACCACCGTGTGCGGCGCGCCGATCCGCGCGCACGCCAGCATCGCGATCGCCGCCTCCGGGATCATCGGCATGTAGATCGCGACGAAGTCGCCCTTGCGGATGCCGAGCGACAGGAGCGCGTTGGCCGCCTTGCACACCTCGCGGTGGAGCTGGCCGTAGGTCAGGACGCGCGTGTCGCCGGGCTCGCCCTCGAAGATCAGCGCCGCCTTGTTCTTGCGCCACGACGCGGCGTGACGGTCGAGGCAGTTGACCGCGACATTGAGCTCGCCGCCGACGAACCACCTCGCGTCGGGCAGCTTCCAGTCGAGCACCTGCCGCCACTTCTTGGTCCACGAGAGCTCGCCGGCGACCTCGGCCCAGAACCCGTCGGGGTCCTTGGCCGCCTTGTCGTAGAGCTTCTCGTAGTCCGCGAGGCTCTTGACGTGCGCTGTCGCCGAGAACGCCTTGCTCGGCGGGAAGCTGCGGGACTCGTGCAGGACCGATTCGATCGAGGATGTCGACATCACAGCACCGCCACCGCTTCGATCTCGACCTTGCCGTCCTTGGGCAACCGCGACACCTGCACCGTCGCGCGGGCCGGCGGGTCCGCCTCGAACCGCGTGCCGTACACCGCGTTGACGCGCGCGAAGTCATCGAGCGAGGTCAGAAAGATCGTCGTCTTCACCACGTTGGAAAACCCGGCGCCGGCGGCCTTCAGCACGGCGCCGAGGTTGTCGAGCACCTGCTTGGTCTGGGCCTCGATGTCGTAGGGATGCGCGTTGCCCACCATCTCTCCGGTCGCGGGGTCGAGCGCGATCTGCCCGCTGCAGAAGATCATCTGCTTGCCCTCCCCGACCGAAACGACGACGGCCTGCGAATAGGGGCCGATCGCCCCGGGTGCTTGCGACGTTCGTACGATGGTGCGTTCCATGCCCGCTTCGTATCACGGGAAATCACCGAGGCGTTGACACCGGGACGGCCAGACCGTATGAACAGCTCCCTACGGGCGTTTAACTCAGCGGGAGAGTGGCACCTTCACACGGTGCAAGTCGTAGGTTCAATCCCTACAACGCCCACGACAGTAGACCAGCGATTCCGAGCTTCCGCTCGGCCGTAGCAAGGAGCACCTCACAGGGTGGCACGACGAATCCCTTCGCTGCGCCCGACCGCTTCGTCGAACTCGGCGCATGCGGGTCGAGACCTCAGCGATGTGATCGGGGGTGCTAGATTCGCCGGCGCGATGCGCCTCTTGTCCTTGTTCGTCCTCGTACTCGCGGCCTGCGAGCCCCCGCGTCGTCCGCCCACGATCGTTCCGATGGGAGCCAACGAGCCATGCCCGTCGTCCACCGACTCGATCGGGCGCGTTCGTTACACCTGCTCGAGCTACCAAGTCGTCGACTCGATCGCCGAGCCCGTGTCGCTTCGCGCGGTCGGCCAGCAGCTGGCGGCAGAAGCTCACGCGACCGATGGCGAGCTCCAGGCCACGATGCGGCCGATCGCGATCGAGGGTGCCACCGAGGCGATCGTCGTCGAGTACTCGCGGGACAAGAAGGTCTCTATCGAATACGGTCGCCTGCGGGTCCGCGAGTTCGGTCGAACGTTCGATCTCGTCGCCGCCGCGCCCGCCGACGGCAAGCTCCGGCTTCTCCAGTGCATCGCGGAGTCGTCCTGGGAGAAGCGGGCGGTCATCGCGCGCCAGGCCGCCTGCACGAACACCATCGAGCGAGTGCTCCGGCTGCCTCCGCCGAAGGACACGATGACCGCCGAGTGTCATCGCGCACTGCGACACGTGTCGACGTTGCCCGAGCAGCCGACGGACCCGGGCGCGGTACGCGATCAGCTGCGCGCCTTCGCGGTCCGCTGTACCGACCCGATCGCCCGGTGCGCCCTCGCGGCCACGACGTACGTCGAGGCGACGGTCTGCTACTGACGAGCGCCTGATACGACGCGAGCAGTGCCGCCGCGAGCGTACCGTGGGCTACAGTGGGCGATTTGGCGCCGTCCATCCCTACAACGCCCACCCGAAGAGCCGGCACACCGCCGGCTTTTTCACGCTCGGCGACGAAACCCGAACCGATTTTTGGCGCGCGGTCGATTCGATCGTCATGCCCGGCGACGACATCCTCGAACGCTTCGCACAGCTGTATCACCGGCTCCGCGGAACCCGAGACCTCCAGGAACAGCACGACTTCAGCATCTACCGCGTCCGACCGGCACTGGTCATCCGCGCGCGCAAGACCGACGACGTTCCGACGCAGCGGATCGAAGTGCTCTGCCGCGACCGGTAGTCAGCCGGCGTCGCGGTCGCGCTTGCCCGGCGTCGAGTCCACGCGGCGCGGACGCTTGCGATCGCCGAGCATCCAGCTCCCTTGCGCGAGCAGGTCGCGAAGATCGTCGACCGCGTCTCGCTCGGCATCCTCACGCGCCTGGCCGCCGTCGAGCTCGCGGATCGCGGCGCGCTCGTTCCAGTACTCGAGGAGCTCCTCCGGATCGACCTCGGCAGAGGCCGCGAGCTCGAGCACCGCATCGCGCGTCATCCGGTGATCGTAGCGCGGCGACGATCGCCGACGGAAGAAGTTCGTCAGTGCTTGTCGTAGTCGGGACCGCCGGCCTGGGTCTCTTCGGAGGCCGACCAGTCGACGAGCTGATCGTCCTCGACGGCGAGCGAGCCCTGCCAGTCTTCCTTGCCGACCTCGGACTCGACGACCTGGTCGTTGACCTCGGTCGCCCCCCGCCGATGCGAACGCAGCGACGACGACGACGACGACGTCTCGGCGGTCACGATCGCCTGCGGCCGCCGCGAGCTGTTCGCGGCGAGCCGACCGAGGCCCGTGTTGGACGCGCGAAATCGCTCCGAGGGCCTGCGCGCGCGGGTCGGCGGCCGTGCCGGCTTGTCATCGCTCTCGAGCGAGGCGACGAGCTCGCCGAGCTCGTCGGGCGGAGCCACGGCCGGCGAGGTCTCGGTGTTCGCCGGTGCGCTCGGTGGCGGGATTGACGGACCGCGCGGACGTCGCGACGAGGTCGTGGGAGCGGGACGCTCCTCGGGCTCCGGCGGTGGGGTCATCGAAAGTGGCGCGGAGTAGCTCTGCGGTGGCGCGGCGACGAAATCGGGGTTCAGCGAGCGCTGACCGACCTCGGAGATACACGCCCAGATCACCTGGGTCGGGACGTGCTCGCACAGGTTCGGCACGCCGATCGTCTCGACCACGAGCTGGGCGTCGACCTTCGGGGCACCGAGGCACGCCGTGAGGAGCCGGGCCCACAGCGGCCGCGGCAGATGTTCGGCGAGGAGCTCGGGCGGCGCGTGACGGAGCACGTCCTCGGCGGTCGCGATCCCGAGCTCGAGGGCCTGGGTCAGCGCATCGACGAAGAACGCCTTCAGGTTCATTGTCCGCCCCCGCCGGCACCGGTGACGCCGGCCTTCTCGGCGGCAGCGGCGATGCACGCCCACAACACCTCGTGCGGCAGGTGCTGCGCGAGCACTTCCGGGGTGATCGTTTCGAGCACGCGTTCGGGCGTCATCGAGCCACTCGCGAGGGATGCCGCGAGCACCTTGCCCAGCAGCTCGGCCGGGAGATGGTTCGCGAGCACCTCGGGAGTCGCGTGGCTGAGGACATCGGCCGGCGCGAACACCTCGTGCTCGAGACCCGACTCGACAACCTTGGCGAACCACGCTTGCCGTTGATCCGTGCTCATGCAGAAACGGTACACCGGATCGAGGGGCAAGATGTCGACTTTGCAGGAAACGCTCGCAAGACGCTTGCTTTGGTCGCACCGGTCCCGCACGGTCAGATCGATGCCCGAGAAACGATCGACGCTCTCCTCGGGCACCCTCCTCTATCGAACCCGAGATGGCGAGATGGAGGTGCTGTTGGTTCACCCGGCGGGCAACTACAACCGTCGCGCGCCGTGGGGGATCCCGAAGGGCGCACCGGATCCGGGGGAAGAGCTCGAGGCCACCGCGCGCCGCGAAACGCTGGAAGAAACCGGCCTCGACGTGGTCGGCGAGCTCGTCCATCTCGGATTCGTCGACTACACGCGTTCGAAGAAACGCGTTCACGCCTTCGCGGGACCCGCTCCCGCCGGTGCCGAACCGCGCTGTGCGTCGTGGGAAGTCGACAAAGTCGAGTTCATCGAGATCACCCGCGCCCGCCGGATCATCCACCCGGATCAGGCCGCGCTGCTCGATAGACTGCAGCGTCATCTGGCTGCACCTACACCGCACGAGATCGCAAAACCCGCGTGATTTACCGTGTCATCGAGACCGACAGGCGTCTCGAAACCTGACACCCGGATCATTTTCCGTTGGACAAAACTGCGCACTGTGGCACAGTGCGTGACCTTCCGTGCGCGGGTTTTCGGGGACGCGGACGCGTTAAGCAGCTGATTCTGCTGACCGCCCACCCCACCTGACCAGTCGGCCCGTTGTGGGCACTGGCGTCGGTGCGCAACATGCACGGAAACCGGGACGTGTCCCTGGTCGTATGCCCTTTGGAAGGGAATCGCGGCTGGGGATGCAACGGTTGCAATTGGAACGACGTCTCACTCTCTACACGCAGGAGTAAACCCATGGCTACCACTCATGACGTCCGTCGCCGGCAGCGCTCGTCGCGCCGGACCCCGGCCCATGCGCGGAGCGTGGTTTTGAATTCGGCCGCCGCCAAGAAGAGCGGGGTCGCCGTCAAGACCGTGCGGCCCGTACGCGCGCCGGATTCCGACGACCATCTGGCGGCGTACTTCCGTCAGCTCGCCCTGCACGATCTGCTCACGCCCGAGGACGAGCGCGAGCTTTCGCAGGCGATCGAGGACACCGAGATCATGACCTGGGAGCGCGTGCTCGCGCGCCCCGAGGTGATCGAGCACGTCCTGTCGGTCGTCGAGCCGAACCTCGAGGAGCCGCTCAAGCTCCCCAAGCTTCACAAGCTCGCGACCGACATGGCGCCCAAGAAGGCCCGCAAGGACCCCAAGCTCGTGAAGAAGCTGATCGCGGCAGCGAAGGATGCGGCGACGCAGCTGCGCGCGCTCGATCTGGATCGCGTTCACATCGATGCGGTGGTGCGCGAGCTGTATCGAGCACGCGAGGCTGCACTTGCCGGTGAGACGACGTGGTGGCCCGAGGCCGGTACGCGCGATGCGGGTACGTTCCTCGATCTGGTGCGCACCGCGCACCGCGAGGCGATGAACCTGCGCGACGAGTTCGTGCGCGCGAACCTGCGCCTCGTGGTGACGATGGCTCGTCGCTACGACCGTGGCGGCATGCCGCTCGCCGACCTGATCCAGGAGGGCAACCTCGGCCTGATGCACGCGGTGTCGCGGTTCGACTACCGCCGTGGTCTGCGGTTCTCGACCTACGCGTGCTGGTGGATCCGGCACGCGATCGGTCGCGCGCTCGCCGACAAGGCGCGTGCAGTCCGCATCCCGGTGCACATGCTCGAGGCGCAGCAGCAGCTCGAGAAGGTTCGCCAGGGTCTCCTCGGCGATCTCGGTCGTCCGCCCACGCCGCAGGAGCTGGCGAAGGCGGCGCGGGTTCCGCTCGCGAAGCTCAACCAGATGCATCGCTACATCATGGGCCAGCCGATGTCGCTCGACCGGCCGGTGCACGATGACGACGATCGCAGCTTCGGCGACACGATGGCCGATCCGGGCAGCGAGGACTACTCGCCGGCCGACAACCTGACGACGCAGTCCTTGACCGACCAGATCAAGAAGCTGCTCCACTACCTCTCGCCGATCGAGGCCGACGTGCTCACCAAGCGGTTCGGACTCGGCGACGACGAGGAGCGGACGTTCCGCGAGATCGGTGACCAGTACCACCTGTCGCGCGAGCGGATCCGTCAGATCCAGAACTCGGCCCTCGACAAGCTGAAGCGCGCGCTCGAGCGCGAGCACCGCGGCCACGTCGAGATGTAACTCGCGGCCTAGAGACGTCCGACGAGGAACCGCACCAGGGCTTCGGCCTTGGGCACGAAGGTGTCGAGCTCGGCGTACTCGTGCGTCGTATGGAACCCGGCCCCACGTGGGCCGAGCCCATCGATCGCGGGGACGCCGAGCGGCGCCACCGTGTTGGCATCCGAGCCACCGCCGAGCAGCGGGGCCTCGGTATCGCCGAGGCCGACCGTACGCGCGCACGCGGCATATTCGTCGCGGAGCGCGGCGGACGCCTCGGTGCGCTCGAGCGGTAGCCGCGTGGTACCACCGGTGAGCTCGATCGAGGCGCCGGCGACACTCCCTGCCGCCGTGACGGCCGCCTCGCGCAGTGCCGCGATCACGCGCTCGGCCTCGACCACGCTCTCGTAGCGGAGATCGAGCCGACAGGTCGCGGTCTCGGCGACGGTATTCTTCGACGTCCCGCCGGCGATCGTGCCGACGTTGACGGTGACGCCGCGCTCGTAGTCGGTGAGCTGCTGCGCGGCATCGACGAACCGGGCGAGCGCCCAGATCGCGTTGATCCCGTCCTTGTGGTTGTTGCCGGAGTGCGCCGCCTTGCCGTGTGCCGTGGCGGTCATCGCGCCGACGCCCTTGCGGCGCGTGATGATCATGTCGTTCGCGCGGCCGGATTCGAACACCAGCCCGCACGCGGCCTCCTTGGCCAGCTCGCGCAGGTGGCGCGACGAATCCGGCGAGCCGATCTCTTCCTCGGCGACGCTGATCACCGCGAGTGGGATTCTCGCGAGCACGCCGATCTCGGACAGCGCCGACAGCGCCGCCCAGATCACGGAGAGGCCGCCCTTCATGTCGAGCGCACCGGGCCCGATCACGTGACCACCCTCCTCGCGCCAGCCCTCGAAGTGGCCGGGCGGGAACACGGTATCGTGGTGACCGATCAGGAGGATGCGCGCACCCTCGGCGGCGGTGTGCCAGATCAGGTGGTCGCCGTACTTCGGACCGCCGTCGATCGTGCGGCACGCGAGCTCGGGAAGCGCGAACGCCTCGCGGAGCAGCGCACCGACGCGATTCACGCCCTCGATGTTGGCGGTGTAACTGTTGACCTCGACCCACCGGCGCGCGAGCGCGAGCATCGGCTCGCGACGCGCGCGAACGGCGGCGACGGCGGCGTCGAGTGTGCTGGTCTTGTCGGTGTTTCCCATCGCGATCACGAGCAGGATGTAATGAGCCGTGGCATCTTCCTCGCGATGGCGAAGCGATTCAAGGCAGCAATCATCGGTGGGAGCGGGTATGGAGGCGCGGAGATGGCCCGGCGCCTGCTCATCCACCCGGATGTCGAGCTCGTGCGGGTCGCCTCGATCGATCACGTGGGCGAGCCGCTCGGCAACGTGCACGCGAGCCTCGAGGGCGCGACCTCGCTGGTGTTCGAGGATCTGACGCCCGCGCAGGCCGCCGCCGGTTGCGACGTCGCGCTGCTCGCCCTGCCCCACAAGGTCACCGCGGCCAAGGTGCCGGAGCTGATCGCCGCCGGCGTGAAGATCGTCGACATGTCGGGCGACTTCCGACTGCGCGACGCGCAGGTCTACAGGCAGTTCTACGGCGTCGAGCACCCGCACCCCGAGCTCCTCGGCACGTTCGTCTACGGTCTGCCGGAGCTCAACCGCAAGGCGATCGAGAGCGCGACCCGCGTGGCGTCACCGGGCTGCTTCGCGACCTCGGTCGAGCTCGCGCTGCTGCCGCTCGCGCGCGCCGGCTGGCTCGACGACGCGGTCGTGCACGTCACCGCGATCACCGGCTCGTCGGGTTCGGGCATCGCGCCGCAGGTCGGCACGCACCACCCGACCCGTGCCGGCAACCTCAAGACCTACAAGCCGCTCGCGCACCAGCACGTCCCCGAGATCGTGCAGACGCTCGGCGACGCCGGTGCCAAGCGCGTCGGGCTGCGATTCGTGCCGGTGTCGGCGCCGCTGACCCGCGGCATCTTCGCGACCTGCTTCATCGAGCTCGCCGGCAAGACCGCGGCCGAGTGCGATACCAAGAAGCTCGGAGCGTTGTTCGACGAGTCGTACGGACGCGAGCCGTTCGTGCGCCGTCCGTCGAAGCGGTTGCCCGAGGTCGTCGCCGTCGCGGGATCGAACTTCGGCGAGGTCGGCTTCACGGTCGGCACCCTCGAGGGTGACCACCGCACGGTCACCTGCTACGCCGCGATCGACAACCTGATCAAGGGCGGCGCCGGTCAGGCGATCCAGAACATGAACCTGGTGCTCGGTTGCGACGAGCGCGCGAGCCTGCAGGACTTCGGGAACTGGCCGTGAGCAACCGCCCGACGATGATCGTCAAGGTCGGCGGCGAGGTCGCCGGCTCGAGCGAGGCGAAGGCGCTCGCCGCGGATCTCCGCGAGCTGTCACACGCTCCCACCGACGCGCGGATCGCCCTCGTTCACGGTGGTGGGCCGCAGGCGACGGCGTTGCAGAAACAGCTCGGCCTGCCCACCACGATGGTCGCGGGTCGCCGCGTCACCGACGCCGCCACCCTCGACGTCATGAAGATGGTGGTCGCCGGACGGCTCAACGTCGATCTGTGCGCGGTGCTGCTCGCGGCCGGGCTATCGCCGGTCGGGCTTCACGGCGCGTCGGCGCGCGCGGTCCAGGCGGTACGCCGCGGACCGAAGGTGTATCCGAGCGCGGGCCCCGATCCGGTCGACCTCGGTCTCGTCGGCGATGTCACCGGCTTCAACCTCGAGTTGATCGAGCTGTTGTGGTCGCACCACCACATCCCGGTGATCGCGTGCCTGGGCGCCGACCTCGACGGCACGATGTACAACATCAACGCCGACGTCGTCGGCAACCAGCTCGCTGCCGCGGTGAAGGCAGATCGGTTATTTCTCGTCACGTCGACCCCGGGCGTGCTTCGCGCGATCGACGACCCCACGTCGCGACTGACCCGGATCACCTGCGCCGAGGCGCGCGCCGCGATCGCGGACGGCGTGGTCACCGGCGGCATGATCGCCAAGCTCGAGGAAGCGATGGCGGTGATCGATCGCGGCGTCGGCGCGATCCACATCGTCGGCAAGCTCGCCACCGGCGACCTCGTGCGCGCCGTGCGCGAGCCCGGCTCGATCGGCACGACGTTGGTCGCCTGACCCGTCGTCCGCGAGATCAATCGATCGCGGCGTCGACCGGCGGCGAGATCGCGTGCATCAGCTTGGTCGTCCGTTTACCGCGATAGCCCGACGGCACGAACACGCGAAACGTCGAGCCCTTGCCGACCGTGGAGTCGAGCTCGACGGTCGCCCCGAGCAGGTCGGTGAGCCGCGCGACCAGCGCGAGCCCGAGCCCGACGCCGCCGTATCCCTTCTCGTCGCCGCTCGCGAGCTGACGGAACGGCTCGAAGATCCGCTGGCGCTGCTCGGGCGCGATCCCGATCCCGCTGTCCTCGACCTCGAGCACCAGGGTCTCGTCGTCCTCCGCGCACAGCGCGCGCAACACCACCTTGCCGTGCTCGGGCGTGAACTTGACCGCGTTGGCGAGCAGGTTCATCAGGATGTGCGCGAGCCAGCGCTCGTCGGACTCGACCTCCGGCAGCTCCTCGGCGACGTCGACCTCGAACGTCAGCTCCTTGTTGCCGATGATCCACGACGCCGACGCGCTCACCCGATCGATGAGCTGGTCGACGTCGATCATCGTCGGTCGCGCGTCGAGCTTACCGGCCTCGGCACGCGCGAGCTGGAGCACGTCGTCGACCAGCGCCAGGAGGTTCTGGGCGGATCGCTTGATCGACGCGCACGCCTCCTTCTGCCGATCGGTCACCGGACCGTAGACCCCGGCAGCGATCACGTCGGCGAGTCCCTGCACGCCGTGGATCGGCGTACGCAGCTCGTGGGTCATCGACGCCACGAACTGGCTGCGCTGCGTCGCGGCCTGGATCAGCTGCGCGGTTCGGGCCTCGAGGTCGGTCTCCTTGCGCTTGAGGAGTTTCAAGGTCGCCGCCGAGAACCACGCCGGCACGCCGACCACGAGCATGCAGTACAAAATCGCTGTCGCGGTGTAGCCGGCCGTCGGAGCCTCGCCCGGATCGCCGGGCACCGCGGTCGGCGGCAACACTCCCGCCGCGGTCAGGATCAGCATGGTCGCGAACGCGAGCACGATCAGCACCGACATGAGCAGCGTGACGCCGACGTTGGACAGCAGCGACAGCACGGCGATCACGATCACGTACGCCGGCAACAGCGGACTGTACGACCCACCCGTGAAGTAGATCGCGGCGGTCAGGAGCACGACGTCCGCCAGGGTGTTGAGTCCCTGCGTCGGCAACACCGCCCGACCGGTGGCGAGCCCGATCCACGCGACCGTGTTGGTGACCAGCTTGAGGACGACCAGCGCGGCGAACGCCCACTCGACGTTCCTCGACCCGACGAGATCGAACACGGTCGCCACCGTCGCGAGCGCACCGAACCCGACCGCGACCGCGTACCCGGTCCAGATCCCGGTGTGGAGTCGCGCCCGGTTGGCCGGGGTCATCATCTCCGCGACCGACGTCGAGAAGAACTCGAACAGGCGCACGTGCGAACGCCTTCCTACGACGCGTCGCCGAGCAGCCGCTTGACCTGCGCGAGCAGCTGGACGAGGTCGAACGGCTTGCTGAGGTACCCGTCCGCGAGCGCGCCGAGCTGGACCGTGCGGGTCGACTGGTCGGCATCGCTATAGACGGCGCTCATCAGCAGCACCGGCGTGTTCTCGGCCCCCGGACGACTCTTGATCTCGCGCACCAGCTCGAAGCCGTTCTTGCGCGGCAGCTGGACGTCGACCAGACACAGATCCGGAGCATCGAGATCGAACCGTTCGATCCCCTCGGGACCCGACGCCGCGGCCACCGTCTCGTAGCCATTGGCGCTGAGGAAGTCCGACAGGATCATCTGGTTGATCGGATCGTCCTCGACGACCAGGATCTTCTTCACCGGGAAAGCGTACTACGTGAACCGGTTCGAGGACACGGGACCGCCTGCCCACACCCGCGCACGCGGCCCCGGCGCGGGTGGCCATGCGGCCGCGACCAGCGCATCCCAGCGCTCGAGCTGATCGGCCTCGGCCTCCGGCGCCTCGAGCCCGGGGCTGGCCACGATCTCGGCGGCGATCGCCTCCGGCGTCCGCAGATCCGGCGACGACCGGCGCACCTCGCGGGTCTCGGGATCGAGCTCGGTGATCTGTCCCCACGGCGCGACCAGCGTCTGGTAGAGCAGCGTCGTCACCTCGGGGGCGATCGGACTGTCGACGGTCCACGGACATGCGTGTGCGAACAACACCTGGTCCGCACGTCGCTGCACCAGTCGCGTGGCGTCGGCATCGGCGAGGTCGGCGAGATCGTGGAGCACCACGAGCCCCGGCGCCGGGACGCCGATCGCGGGCCACGGCACGATCGGGATCCCGAGTTTCTCGGATGCCGCGAGCGCGACGATCTCGTGCCCGCGTCCCGGAGGCGCGTAGATGCACGGCAGTTTCAGATCCGCGACCAACTTCGCGAGGCGATCGAGTCCCGTCGCGATCCGCGACACCGAGTCGGCGAGCCACGCATAGCGCCCGTGCATCGGATCGTCGAACCCGTACGGCGACTGATGCGACAGCAGCCCGCCCGACAGCACGTAGTGCCAACCACGCAGATCGCGATCGTCGAGCGGCGTCGCACCCGCGACCCGATCGGCACGCTCGACGATGCCGGCGATCGTGCCCGCCATGATCTCTGCCTCCGGCGAGTCGGGGGCCAGCTCCGGGATCGCCTCGCGCGTGAGATCGAGTCGACCCGACATCGCCGCGTTGAACGCGAACAGGTAGCGGCACAGAAAGCTGCGCTCGCGGAGCGCGTCGTGCTCGATCAGGACGTTGAGCGCGTCGGAGTACGCGAGGGCGCTCTCGAGCGCGCTGACCAGCTCGCACACGACCTCCTCGCTCTCGCCGACCAGGCCGAGACACCGCCACAGGATCGACGCGGCGATATCGGGCGCGCCGGCATCGATCAGCGCATACCCGAGGTCGTAGAGCTGATCGGGGCTGTCGGGATCGCGGATCGCGGCGATCGCGAGCTCCGACACCGCCTCGGCTCCACGCCGGCGGCTCAGCTCCGACACCAGCCCGAGCCACCGTGGCAGCTCGGCGTCGCGCACCGCCTTGCCCGACGGCCAGCCGAGCGATGCACGCAGCTGATTGAACGCGGCGAGATCCTCGCCGGCCTCGATCATCTGCTCGATCGCGAGCGCCTCGTCCTCTCGCATCGCGGGTTTGCCCTAGTCGGTCGGTCCCAGCTTCACGGTCTTCAGGGAGGTGGCCCACAGCGCGTCGCGGGCCGGCTTGTCGAGGGCGCTGTCGGCGGGCCGCATCGGCGTGCCGTCGCTGAAGTAGGTCCCGGACGGCTCGATCACCTCGAGCTCGCCCGCCAGTCGGATCGAGGTCTTCGCGCCGGCCTCGACCGAGCCGCCGGCCACGGGTCCGAACCCCTGGCGCAACAGCTTCGTCGAGATCACGCCGGGGTGCACGGAGTACGCGACCAGCTTCGACGGATCGTGGCGCTCGGACAGCGAGATCGTGTGCATCACCTGCGCGAGCTTGCTCTGCGCGTACGCCGCGTACCCGGTCCACGCATCGGCCATCGTGCGATCGGCGTGGATCCGGCCGCGCGTGTGTGCGATCGAAGACACGTTGATGACGCGCGAGGGGATGCCCGCCGCCTCCGCGCTCGCCTCCAGACGCTCGGCGAGAAGCTCGACCAGCAAGAACCCGGCGAGGTAGTTGACGGCGTACGTCAGCTCGACCCCGTCTTCGGTGATCGTCCGCTCGCTGGCGAAGATGCCCGCGTTGTTGACGAGCACGTGCAGCTGCGGCAGCCGCTCGAGGATGCGCGCGGCGCCGGACCGGATCGCGGACTGCGATCCGAGGTCGAACGACACGCCCTCGAACGAGGCGCCCGGGAGCTCGCCCGAGAGCTGCTCGATCGCGGCGTCGACCTTGGTCTTGCTGCGACCGTGGATGACGACTTTCATCGCGTGGCTACTCGCGGCCGCTGACCCATCGGCCGCCCCCGTGGCCGCGCCCAGCGCGCGCGCGGTCGCGCGACCGATTCCATCAGTGCTTCCGGTGATCAGGACGACGCGCTCGCTCATGTGTTGCCCCGTGGCCGGGGGAACATAGGCAGGCTATCGACGCGAGCGCAAGCCGCGGATCATGACAGGCGGAAGCCGTGGCTCTCGCCGCTCCCGCGGCGTGTCGTGCAATCGTTGCGCGGGCTTGTTCGACGACGACAGCACCGCGACGCCGGTCCAGTCCTCGAGCTTGGCGAACGCGGCATCCTGGTCGGTTGACGACAGCCGGGTCAACCGCGAGCCGTGCGTGCCCTGCGTCTGGATGAACAGCGCCGAATCGGTGGCGTTCCCCAGGTCGTACTTGCCACCGGTCCACGGATCCCACTCGCCGTACACGAACAGCAGGCGATCGCCATCGTTCTCGACGAAGTCGTCGATGTCGTGCATCGCCGCGCCGTCGTCGTAGGACGGGAGGTCGGGCGTGGGGAGCGCCCCGTCGTAATCGGCGTCCGTGTACATCAGGTACGGATCGAGGTAGGTGGCGTTGGCAGCGGGAAACCCGAGCTGCGAGTACGCCTGGTAGTAGTAGGCCTCGAACAACCCGACCTGCGCGTCGTCGGAGTCTCCGACGGGGGCGATCGTGTCGAGGAACGAGAACAGGTCGTCATCGCTGGCCGAGGTCGACGGGATCTGGTCGCACACGCCGACGCCGAAATACTGCCAGAACGCCCACTCCATGCTGGCCACCGAGGCCTCGACGGCCGGCCCGAGCGCGACCCGGTTGTAGGCGTGGTTCGGTTGCGCCGCCGCGCGCTCCTCGAGGGCGGCGCGCCGGTTCTGCAGCATCTCGATCGCCAGGGCGCGCAGCTCGTTGCGGCACTGCGTGGTGCCGATCGCGTCGACGAACGACGTGTAGCGATCGTCGGGCGCCCCGAACGAGATCGGCGCGACATACGGCACGGTGCCCTCGACATCGTCCGGGAAGAACCGGCGGTGATAGGTCGCCGTCATCCCGCCCTTGGAGGCGCCGGTCGTGAGGAACGCGCCGGGATAGATCGTGCGCAGCGCCGCGATGATCTCGTGCTCGTCGTCGGCCATCTGCTCGATCGTGAGCTTGGACCAGTCGGCCGGATCGGGCCGCGACTCGCCGAAGTACCGGTGCTCGATCGAGATCTGGTTCCCGAACAACAGGTTGGTGAGCTCGACCGTGTGGTCCGTGTAGTAGTCGAAGTAGCCCGACGTGTGGACGATCATCGGGGCGTCGAGATCGCGATGGA
Source organism: uncultured delta proteobacterium (assembly GCA_963772655.1). Classification (GTDB taxonomy): domain Bacteria; phylum Myxococcota_A; class Polyangia; order Haliangiales; family Haliangiaceae; genus JABFXX01. The sequence continues at coordinate 421,348 of CAVYYE010000002.1, read as the reverse complement.
GGAGCGAGACCTCCTGCTGGAACGTCTGACCTCGGGGATCGCCATGGTCGACCGGCTGGGTGAAGTGCAGGACGAAGTACGTGTATCCGGGGGTGTCGGTGTCCCGCTGTTCGACGGTCACACCGGGCAGTGCCCGGAGCTTGCCGATCAGGTCCTTGGGCGCGTCTGGAGGGAAGTTGTCACCGCAGGCCGCGAGGACGCACACCAGAGCCGCCAGCACTGCGAGCTTCACGGGGTCAGCTTGCCATGGCCCCCCGTGAAATGGCCCTGGCAATCTCCAACTTGGGCGCGTTGCCCGATACGCGGCAGATGCGGTAGGCATTCGCCACCATGGCACTCTCCGTCGGGATCGTCGGCCTGCCGAACGTGGGCAAGAGCACGGTCTTCAATGCGCTGACCGCCGGAAAGGCCGAGGCTGCGAACTATCCGTTTTGCACGATCGACCCCAACGTCGGGGTCGTTCCCGTGCCCGATCCGCGCCTCCAGCGGATCGAGAAGCTGATCCCGACGCAGAAGGTGGTCCCGGCGATCGTCGAGATCGTCGATATCGCGGGGCTCGTGAAGGGTGCCTCGGAGGGTGAAGGGCTCGGGAACAAGTTCCTCGCCAACATCCGCGAGACCAACGCGGTCCTGATGATGGTGCGCTGCTTCGAGGACGAGAACGTCGTCCACGTGTCGGGCTCGGTCGATCCGCTGCGCGACATCGACGTCATCGATCTCGAGCTCGCGCTCGCCGACGTCGAGACCGCCGAGAAGCGGGTCAAGAAGGCGCAGACCCAGGCCAAGTCGGGCAGCAAGGATGCCAAGGCCGAGGCCCAGCTCGCCGAGAAGGTTCTCGCCCACCTCCAGACCGGCAAGGCCGTGCGCCTGATCGAGGGCCTCACCGACGATCAGAAGAAGGAGGTCGCGACCTGGGGCCTGCTCACGTTCAAACCGGTGCTGTACTGCTGCAACGTCGGCGAGGGCGACCTCCCGAACGGCAACCCGTGGAGCGACACCGTGCGCGAGCGCGCGGCGCGCGACGGTTCGGGTGTCGTGATCCTGTGCGGCAAGGTCGAGGCCGAGCTCGCCGAGCTCGACGAAGCCGATCGCGGCGAGCTCCTCGGGTCGTACGGTCTCACCGAGCCCGCGCTCGCCACGCTCGCCCGCGAGTGTTATCGCCTGCTCGGCCTGCAGAGCTACTTCACCGCTGGCGAGAAGGAGATCAAGGCGTGGACGGTCAGGCAGGGTGCGCTCGCCCCCGAGGCGGCCGGCGTGATCCACACCGACTTCGAGAAGGGCTTCATCCGCGCCCAGGTCTACTCGCTCGCCGATCTCGAGCAGTACAAGAGCGAAGCCGGCATCAAGGCCGCGGGCAAGATGCGCATGGAAGGCAAGGAGTACGTCGTCCAGGACGGCGACATCATGCACTTCCTGTTCAACGTCTAGATTCGACGTCGCTTCCGCGGGCTCGCGAAGTCTAGACCGCGCGCAGATGACCGCGGAGTGGCGGCACGCGCTCGGGCTCGTCGGGCCAATCGGGCTTGCGCAGGTAGCGAAGCAACCCGGCGGCGAACCCGATGCCGTGCGAGATATGGAGCACCGGGAAGATCGCCCACACCGTCGGAACCGCTGCGGCGCCGAGCTTGCGACCGACGCGCACGGCCTCGGCGCCGGTGGCGAGTGCGTAGGTCGCGGCCGCCGCGGCGCCCACCGGCCACAGCGGCGGGATCGCGGCGAGCAGCGCGCCGCCGGTGACCATCAAGAACGGCAGCACGGGACGCAGCGTCGGGAACCGTCCGAGCTTGAGGAGCGTGCGCGCGCGGCCCTGGCCGTACTTGTAGTACTGCTTCGCGAGCTTCTTGAACGAGTCGCGCGGGTAGTAGTGCACGACGATGTCGCGCGACAGGAAGATCTGACCACCGCCGTCGAGGATGCGCTGGTTGAGCTCGGCGTCCTCGTTGGTGATCGCGCCGGGATCCCACAAGCCGACGGTCTCGAACACCTTGCGGCGGAACGTGCCGAGGAACACGGTGTCGACGAAGCCCTCCTCGTCGGAGTGGCGATAGCGGGCGTTGCCGACGCCGAGCGGGCTATCGAGCGCGGCGACCAGGGCGTGCTGGAAGGCGGTCTTCGCGCGGGCGCGCTGCGCACCACCGACGTTGTCGGCGCCGGTACGCTCGAGCGTCTCGACGCAGGTCCGCACGTAGTCGGGCGCGTACTCGGCGTGGACGTCCATCCGCACGATGACGTCGCCGGTGGCCTGCTTGACGATCAATCCGAGGCCGGCGGCCTGGATGCGCGCCGGGTTGTCGACCACCTTGATCCGGGGATCCTCGGCGCCGAGACGGGCGAGGATCTCGCGCGTCCGATCGGTGGAGCGCCCGTCGGCGACCAGGATCTCGATCAGTTCGGCGGGATAGTCCTGCACCTGAACGCTGGCGATACACGCCTCGATGAAGTGCTCCTCGTTGAAGGCGGGCATCGCGATCGTCACGCGCGGCTGCATCGCCGCATGGTAGCGAGATGAGTTCACGCATGTCGAGAGCCGTGACATCCGTGTCGCGTCTGGCGGATCGAGCCCGAACTCGCGGCCGCTAACCGCCCGACGATCCACACACGCGGTGCGGCACGAGCCGTGGTCTTGCATCGATCGCCATGCGCCACCTCGTCTTCGTGTTGCTCGCGGCCTGCGGAGCCAGCGGCGACCTCGCCTACGACCCCTCGGCCACGGCCGACGCGGGCACCGGCGGGACCCCGCAGTGCTTCTCGTCGAGCGAATGTCCCGTCGGCTTCGTGTGCTCGGAGTTCGGCACCTGCGTACCCCCACCCACGCCGCCCACCGATGGCGGCGCCGGCGATGCACCACCTCCACCCGAGGTCGAGTACGCGCTGTCCGAGCCGATCAGCTCGCGCCACTTCGTGTGGGTCGCGATGACGGATCAGGATCGGGTCGCCAAGATCGACGGCACGCAGCTCGAGGTCGAGTCGGCAGCGGTCGGCGATGCCCCCAAGGTGATCGCCACGCTACCGGGCACCGACACCGCCGTCGTGCTCGATAGCCACAACGCCTCGGCGACCGTGCTGACCGCGCAGACCGGGCCGATCCAGTCGCAGCTCTACCCCACCCTTCCCAACCTCAACCGACTCGCCGTCGCCACCGGCGGCCGCGATGCCGTCGCGTTCTTCGATCTCGACAAGGCGATCCACGACGCCGGCAGCCTCGAGGCGGTCGGCCAGGTCGGATCGTTCCAGGACGTCACCGTGCTCGCGGTCGGCCCCGGCCTCCAGCGATCGGTGGATCTCACCGTCGGGTTCCGGCCGCGCGACGTCGAGTTCGACGCGTCGGGGCGCTACGCGTTCGTGGTCACCGACGACGGCATCTCCGTGATCGACCTGCCGACGCTGACCGCCGGTGGCCCCACGATCGTTCCACCGATTCCGATCATGGCGGACCCGTTCGCCGACTCGACCGGCGTCGAGGTCTCGGTGGTCGCCTCCGGCCAGTACGCGATCGTGCGGCAGCCCGACGTCGCCGGGCTGCGCGTGGTCAGCCTGCTCGGCGCGACCGCGGGTCAGGCGTTCGATGTCCCGCTGCCGGCGGTGCCGACCGACATCGATCTCGCTCCCGACGGCCAGCGGATCTACGCCGTGTTCCGCAACCCGGGTGGGCTCGCCGTGATCGACATCCCGGGCGACGCCGTCGATCCGTCGGGCATCGCGATGATCGACCTGTCGGACGCGACCTCCGGCTCGCTGGTGCTGTCGCCCGACGGCACGCGCGGCCTGCTGTTCACCAACGCCACGCTCGACGAGCGACTCACCGTGGTCGAGCTCGACAAGCCCGGCTTCCCTCACCACACGTTCCCGCTGCAAAAAGCCGTGCTGACCGCCGGGTTCGATCCGACGGGCACCAAGGCGATCGTGCTTCACGCACGCGCCCCCGGAGACCCGGCCGACGCGACCACGTTCGAGGAGTACATCGATCGCCAGCCCGGCTACTCGGTGTTCGACATCGCCAGCGGCTTCGCGAAGCTCCAGATCACGGCGGTCAATCCCAAGGACTTCACGTTCGCGACGACGGCGAACCGCGCGTACGTCACGCTCGACGGCGGCGACGCCGAGGGAGCGCTGACGGCGGTGCAGCAGATCGAGCTCGATAGTGGGGTGGTCCGCACGATCGAGCTCGGCTCGCCGCCGGACTCGATCGGCGTGTTGCCCGATTCCAACAAGATCTACGTCTCGCAGCGCCACCCGCTCGGCCGCGTCAGCTTCATCGACGTCACCACCGGCCAGGTTCGCACGCTGACGGGCTTCGACCTCAACAGCCAGATCATCGACTAGGGAGCAGGAGACCGACGATGCGTACTTTTCGTTGTTATTCGACTTCGCTTCCGCGGTCAGCCGATCGGCTGGGCGCCCGCTCGCGAAGCCTTGTCCTGCTACTCGCCGCGGCGATGGCGACCTCGGCGTGCGCCGCCGATCGGCCGCCCGCGCTCGATCGCGATCGCATCCTGCTCGGACCGGTGCCGCTCAAGCGCCAGCTCGCATGGATCGATTCGGCGCTCGACCGCGTGGTCGCGATCGATGCCGGCAAGCCCGATGCCCCCGAGGTTCACACCTGGCGGATCGGCCGCCGCCCCGTGTTCGCCGCGCCGACACCCGCCGGCGATCACGTGCTGGTCGTGACCCGCGGCGAAGAAGCCCTCGCGCGCGGCCAGGTCGACGAGACCCCCAAGCTGTGGTCGGTCGACGTGTCGACGAAGAACAGCAAGCCGGTCGCCTACGAGGTGTCGTCGCCGTTCGACCGCATCGCCGTCTCCGTCGACTCGGGGATCGCGGTCGCGTACTTCTCGGAGGCCGGGCCCGATGCCGAGGGCTTCTTCCGCAACCCGAACGAGCTCGCGTTCATCGATCTCACGCAGCCGCCCGGCCCCGACAACCCGACGATCAAGACCATCCGATCGTTCGGCTCGGCGCCCACCGGCATCGTGCTGTCGCCGCGGATGGCCGTGCCCGGCGCCGCCGACGCGTCCGACCGGATCTTCGCGTTCGTGCTCGCGCGCAACGTGCTGACGATCGTCGACGCGTCGCACCCGGACCGCGACGAGGTCTCGATCCGGCTCGACGGTGCGGGCACCAGCGTCCTGCCCCGCGAGCTCGTGTTCGCGCCCAACACGGCCACCGCGTACATGCGATCCGACGGTGCGCGCGACGTGCTCGAGCTCGTGCTCCAGAACGACCCGCCCGGCGAGTCGCCGACCGCGAACGACTACCACCCGGTGCTCGCCGAGCTCGGCGCCGGCGGCGCTCCCAGCGACATCGCCGTGTACGACGACATCAACAACCGTCGCTACGTCCTGGCGTCGACCCCGGCGAGCAAGGAGCTCGTGATCATCGACGCCGACACCGCGCAGTTCCGCAAGGTACCGACGCCCGATCCGATCGATCGCATCCTGGTGTTCCCGGGCGGCGACGAGCCGGCGACCACCGCGGTGCTCGCGCAGATCGGCGCGCCGATGCCGCGCGTCTACGCGTTGCCGCTGGTCGGGGTCAGCGATCCGCTGGCCCGGCTCGATCTCGACACCATCGAGGTCGGCGAGCCCGTGCGCGACCTGTCGCCGGTCCCCGGCCGCGACCTCGCGATGATGGTCCACGACGACAACCGCACCGTGCTCGGCATGCTCGACGTCGACATCGGCTCGGTGTCACCGCTCCAGGGCATCGGCCGCCTCGACACCTACGCGTTCACGCCCGCTGGCGATTTCTTGGTCGGCACCACCGACGGAGTCCCGCGGCTCGGCTTGCTCGAGCTCGACAACCTGCACCCCACGGACCTCCGACTCGACTACGCACCGCGCCAGGTCTACGCGCTCGCCAACGGCGCGCTGGTCGTCGACCACGGCGACCCGTTCGGACGCGCCACCGTGATCCCGTCCACCGCGAGCACCCGCGCCGACAGCCACGTGCTGTCCGGGTTCTTGCTCGCCAACGTCCTCGATCAGGAGGCCCCGTGAACTCGCTCGCTCTCACCACGTTCGCCGTCGTACTAGCCGGCACGCTAGGCGCGCTCGGCGCGCTCGCCGCCCCCGCGTTCGCCGACCCCCCGCGCGACGCGGAGCCCACCCACGACGACAGCCACGGCGCCGTGTATTCGCTCGACATGGGCTCGCACGTTCGCTGGTTCGGCGACACCAGCGCGGCGATCGTGTCCAAGGACGCGCTCGCTGGATTTCGTGCCACGCTCGGCCGCAGCCTGACCTCGACGACCGTGCGCCACCGCGATCTCGATATCGGGCTGTACGCGCGCTGGGTCTACGGCGTGGCTTCGGGGCAGATCTTCGACGATCTCGAGACCTCGCTCGACCAGCACCTGCTCGGGGCCGGAGTCCGGTTCGACGCCCCGTTGATCCGTCGGGTCGCGCTGGTCGGCCAGGCCGAGCTCGGCATGGCGCGCACGGCGCTGACCGTCACCCGCGTCGACATGACCCCGGTCGACGACCACGGCTGGGCCCCGTACGCGCAGGCCTCGCTCGGTGGTGACGTCGCGATCGCCGACCGTAACGGCTTCCGGCTCGCGCTGGGCATCGACGTCGGCTACCTGGTCGCGGTGCCCGTCGAGCTCCACGCCCTGCCCGGCGATCGCCCGGCGGAGGATCTCTCGATCAGCACGGCGTTCGCGAGCATCGGCAAGCTCGACACGCGAGGCTGGACCTACGCGATGTCGCTTCGCGGCAGTTATTGATCGGGAAGCGACGCGCAGCCGGCGTCGATCGCGATCAACTCGCGGAGCTGCGCGAGCCGGACGCCCTGCGCGACCCGGTCGCTGATCTGCGGCGTGATCCGCGCGAAGCCGATCAGGCGTGCGGCGTCGCGCACGAGATCGGTAGTCGAGATCGCACCGGAGCGCTCGACCACGATGCGCGCGGCGGACGCGAGCTCCGGCAGCGGAATCTCGGCGACGTCGCGCTTGCCGGTCGGGCTCCCACCCGCGACGCGGACGGCCGGCACCGCCGCGGGATCCTGATCGCGACGCCACACCACGCCGTCCTCGTCGATCAGCTTGCAGCGTCCGAGCAGGGTCTGCCGGATCTGCTCGGTGACCCGCTGGGTGACCCGGCCGATGCCGAAGTACGCCCCGACCCGGCGCGCGAGGAGCGACACGTGCATCGGCGCCTCGGCGGCGAGGACCTGCTCGACGACCTTGCCGAGCTCGGCGAGGTGCCGCGGTGCGAACAGGTCGTCGGGGCGACGGCGACCCGGAGGGGATCGCGGCGGCGACGTAGGGCCCGATCGCGATCGCGTTGCGGCCGATCTTCACCGGCGCGCTACCCGCCGCGAAGTTGGGAAGCGTGCTGCTGTCGATCGACTCGATGGGCGTCGCCAGCACCACGGGGTTGCCGACGGAGGGCGTGTCGGCCCGCGGAGCCGGTGCGGGGGTCGCGACCTTGCGGCGACGCGGTTTCGACCACAGCGAGCCGACCGGCGCCGAACCCGCGGCGGCCTGCGGATGTGCGGCGGGGAGCGTCCGACCGCGCCGACTGGCGGCGACGGCGGTGACGATCGCGCCGTGCGCGCGCTGCACCTCCCGCTCGGCGTCGAGCCACCAGTCGAGCGTCCAGATCCGGTGCACCCGCCATCCGAGCTGGACGAGCTGCTCCGCGCGTAGCCGGTCGCGATCGCGCGCGGCCGGGGCCGCGGCGTAGATCGGGCCGTCGTGCTCGATCGCGAGCACGTAGTGCCCCGGGTCGTTGGGATCGACGACGGCGAGGTCGACCCGATACGCACCGGCCCCGACCTGGTGATGCACCGTCCACCCGCGATCGACGAGTGCTCGCGCGAGGGCCTCGGTGATCGGACTCGCCGGCACCTGGTCGGCGGGTTCACTCGCGCGCGCCTCGGTTCGCGCCGCGATCCACGCCAGCAAGGTCCCGAGCTCGGTATCGGGCGACATCTCGGGCGCGACGACCACCAGCTGCTCGCGCGCCCGCGTGATCGCGAGCGCCAGGCGGCGCGGCTCGCCGATCGTCGCCGGGTCGGCGGCCACGATCACGACGTCGCGGACGATCGCGGCCGCGTCGTCGGCGTCGCACACGATCACGGGCTCGGCGCCACCGACGAGGTCGGGGTCCCCATCGATCGCGCGATCGATCGCGGCCTGGATCCGATCGACCGCATCCGGCGACATCGCGATCACGGCCAGCGACCGTCCGCGTTGCGCGGGATCGCGAAGCCGCGCGACGACCTCGGTCGCGATCGTCTCGGCCGTGGGCTCCGCACGGCGCCAGCTCGGCCCGAGGTCGGGCGAGGTCTGGGCCGCGGGCACGACCTGTAGCCGGTCGTCGTAGTAGCGCTCGTTGGCGAACGCGATCAGCTCGTGGTGACGGCTGCGGTAGTGACGGTCGAGCGAAAGCTCGGGCAGACGCGCCGCACGGGCATCGACGATCAACGTGTCGGCCCCACGCGCGAGCTGGGGATCGCCGACCACGATCGTCGCCCGGCAACGCGCCAGCGCGCCGATCGCCTCGGCGGTCGGCAGGTGGCCGGCGTGATCGACGACGACGACGTCGAACCGCAGCGAGGGATCGAGGTGGCGCGCCGCGGTCGCCGGCGTGACCGCGAGGCACGGAGCGATGCGGTGCACGAGATCGGGTTCGATCGCCAACAGCTCGCGCAGTGGCGTCGGCGCACGCAACGCACCGACCAGGCGACCGATCGGCGTCTCGGGATCGAGCTTGCCGCGCTCGACCGTCGGCACGCGCTCGGCGAACTTGACCAGCGCCCGGCTCCGCACGAGGGCGAGCGCGGCGCGATCGAGATCGGCGAACGCGGCGACGTGGGCGTGGTGGGCCGCGCCGTGGGCGGCGACCTGGCTGACCGAGAGCTCGGCCTCGGCCCAGGCGAGGAGCGTCGCGCGCTCCCACGCCGGTGCGAGGTCGGCGGCCGGCAGATCGCCGCGCTCGATCGCCGGCACGGCCGGCCCGATGTCGGTGGCGCGCGCCGTATTGCGGGCGTCGTGAAAGGTCACCCAGTCGGCGAGCTCGTCGATCGCGTGGCGAAGTGCACCGGTACGCTCGGCGAGCAGTGCGAGGTGATCCCCGGCGTTGCGGTCGTCGCTGCTCGCGCGCAGCTCGATCCCGGTCGCGCGCACGAGGTCGTCGAGCGCGGCCAGCCAGCGCGAGGTCGCCTCCGACAGCCGCGCGAACGCGGCGAACGACGCGTCGGAACCATCCTCGCCATCTCGCGCGTCGTCGACGCTGGGAGCCGCGACCTGCGCGACCAGCGACCGCCACGCGGCCTGGCGCACCGGATCGTTGGAGGGATGGGTGGACGGATCCTCGGGATCGATGGCGACTCCCGACGAGCGGGCCCCGACGACCTCGACGCTATCGAACGCGCGCCGCAGATCGACACCCCACTGCACGGCCTTCTCGATCGCCGCGAGGTCGAGCGCGAGCGGATCGCCGCCGAGCTCGCCGAACCACCGCCGCGCCGGCTCCGCGGCCGCGGACAGCGCGGCACGGCACGCGCGCTCGGCGATCGCCGCCTCGAGGCCCTCGATCATCGAGCTGTCGGTCTCGAGCTGCATCGGGATCGCGGCCGCGGCCACCTCGGCCCGCACGCCGCGCAACGCGACGTACCGGACCGGCGCCATCCGGGTGTTCCACTTGCGGAGCTGGGTCCACGCCGCGTGGACGTCGAGCTCGTCGACCGTATCGGTGAACACGTCGCGCACCTCGTCGACGAGTGCGCGGTGACGCTTGGCGAGCATCAGGAACGCGAGCGGATCGCGCGGCACGTCGAGCGCCGGACCGCCGCCGCGTGCGCGCAACAGCGCGAGCTGCTCGTCGAGCGCATCGCTCGCCGCCCGCGGGGCACGCGACGCGAGCGGCGTGAGCAGCTCGGCACCGGGTCGCGGCGATGCGGCCGACAGCGCCGCCAGCGCCCCGAGCGCCTGCAGCTGATCGCGGGTCGTCGCGACGAGACCGGGCACCAATGCGCCGACCTCGCGCACGCTCGCCGCGAGCTCGATCCCGGCCGCGGCCGCACCGTCGATCGCCGCCAGCGCGCGGTCGCGTCCCGAGGTGTCTCCCGGAGCATCGAACACGTCGCGTGCGAGCGTCGACGCGCGCCACGGATGGCTGGCGACCGGCTCGACCCGCGCCGCGGCATCGGCGAGCGCCTGCACGGCGGCGAGTCGACGTTCGAACGTGGCGCCATCGAGCCCGACCGCGTCCGGCTCGGCGAGCGCAGCGCACGGTGTGGTGCGGAGCTCGACGAGTCGACCGATCACGGCATGGAGCGAGCGACCGAACGCGCCGCTGCGGTGGAGCGACGAGGCGTGCCCGTCGAGCGCCTGCCGGAGCTCCGCGAGCCGCGCGCCGTCGAGGAGCCGCGGCGCACCGCCGGGACGGAAGGCACGGGTCAACACGCGATCGAGGTGAGCCACGGTGTGCGCGCGATCGATCACCGGCAGGCACAGATCGGGGAGTCCGATCTGCGCGAGACGCTCGTGGACCGACTGCAGGACCGCCGTGCGGTCGGACACCAGCAGCACCGTCTTCCCCTTCCCCACGCAGTGCACGATCGTGTTCGCGATCGTCTGCGTCACGCCGGTTCCCGGAGGAGCGGACAGCACGAAGCTGGCACCGTGGCCCGCGGCCGCCACGACCTGGAGCTGGCGGGCATCGGCATCGAGCGGCGCCAGCAGATCGGTGGCCCACTCGGAGGCGCCGGTCCCCGGCACCGTGAACCCGACCCGCGTGGTCACGGCCTGCGCCGCCTCGGGCGTCGGCTGCGCGAACAAAGGTGCGGCCGCGCCGAGCGCGAGCGAGTGGACCACCTGGTTCGCGAGGACGCCGTCACCGGCCGCCGCGAGATCGCGGGCGATCGCCGAGCGCTCGACCGCGAACGCGCCGAGCACGGCGGACGGCTCGACCCGCCAACCGGTGCGGGTGAGCACCAGACCGCCGACCGCCTCGAGCACCGCCGCGACCGCGGCAGCGCCACCGCCCGCTTCGACATCGGGCAACACGACATCGAGCTCGCGCGCGAGCGTGTCGGCGAGCGCGGCATCGAGCTGCGGCTCGCACCAGCCGGAAACCACCGCCGACACCAGTCGCGGCGTCCCGCCCGGAGCCCGCTCGAGCTCGACCGGCCACAGTACGAGCGGCGCGTGGTGGGCGGTGCCCGCGCGATCGATCCACGACAGCTCGCCGAGCCCGACCCACACGGCGTGCTCGCCGCGCTCGGCGGCGCGACGTCCCGCGCGCTCGAGCCAGCGCAGTCGATCGTCGAGCGCGGTCGCGGCGACCCGCGCGTGCACGGCACCGCCAGCTCCCGTCTCTCCACGCGAGGCCTGGCGCGCGATCTCGGTGATCACGTTGGGCTCGGTCGTGTCGGTCCCCGACGGTTCACCGATCAGCGACAGCCCGCCGCCCGCTTCGAGCGCCGTGGCGAGCGAGCGCGGATCGGCGGCGAGTGCGATGCGCGGCTCGGCCGGATCGCACACGTCCAAGAGGGACTGCTTCCACCATTCGAGGCGCGCACGCGCAGCTGGGTCGATCACGAGGCCAATCTAATGCGATCGATGATCGCGCCGCGAATTGCTTGCAGTAGATCCTCGTCGAGGGATCTCGTCGAGAGATCTCTTCTCGCGCTACCGTTCCCCCCGTGGCCGCGTCATCTCCGATCTCCCCGATCGATCGCTGGGCGCTCGACCCCGAGATCGTGCACCTCAACCATGGCTCGTTCGGCGGGTGCCTGCGCCGCGTGCTCGCGGCCGCTTCCGCGTGGCGCGACCGGATCGAGGCGGCTCCGATGCGGTTCTTCGTCCTCGACTGGCAGTCCGAGCTCGACCGTGCGCGCGCCGGGCTGGCCGCGTTCGTCGGTGCGGATCCGGAACGCACGGCGTTCGTGCCGAGCGCGACCACCGGCGTCGCGATCGCCCTGCGCTCGATCGCCAGCGCGCTCTCGACCGGTGACGAGATCATCGTCACCGACCACGGGTATCGGGCGTGCACCAACCAGGTCGTCCGGCTCGCCGCCGAGCGCGGGCTGCGCGTGGTGACGGTGGAGATCCCCCTGCCGTTCGATCCCGACCGCCTGGTCGACGACATCGCGCGCGCGATCACGCCACGCACGCGATGCGCGGTCCTCGATCACGTCACCAGCCCGACGGCACTCGTGCTGCCGGTCGAGCGGATCTGCGCGGCGATGCCCGAGGGCGTCACGACGATCGTCGACGGCGCCCACGCGCCGGGACAGCTCGCGCTCGACGTGTTCCGTGTCGGCGCGACCTACTACACCGGCAACTGCCACAAGTGGCTGTGTGCCCCGCACGGCTGCGGCTTCTTGGTCGCGGCGCCCGACGCCGAGGTCGTCCCGGTCGTGACGTCGCACGGCGCGAGCCCGCAGTACGGCCCGGCGAACCGGTTGCACGCCGAGCTCGACTGGAGCGGTACCTACGATCCGACACCGCACCTCACGGTGCCGACCGCGATCGCGGAGGTCGCCGCCGAGGCCGGCAGCGAGGGTTGGTCGGCCGCGATCGCGCGCAACCACACGCTCGTGCTCGAGATGCGCGATCGGTTCGTCACGGCGCTCGGCACCGGGTCGGCGCCGCTCGCGCCCGACACCAGTATCGGTTCGATGATCGCGATCCCGATCGCGCTGCCCGCGGGGGTCGCGCCCCTGCCGTTCGAGAAGCAACTGCTGCAAGACGGCTGGGAGGTTCCGATCGTGGACCTGCCGACCGGACCGATCGTCCGCTTATCGGCCCACATCTATAACCACGCAGATCAGGCCGACGCCCTCGGCCGCGAGCTGCACGGACGCGGCGTGCGTTTGCGGGCGACCTAGATCTTCTTGTTCCGGCGCTGCTGGAACGAGTACGGACGGTGCGACGACTTCTTGTCGTCGTCGTCGCTCTCGACCGGGGTACCGACCAGCGGCTCCTCGGCGCCGGGGCGGAACTTGATCGACGCCATCGGGCTCTCGCCGACCAGCACGCGCTCGCCCGAGCCGAGCAGCACTTCCATGCCCTCGAGCTTGTCGATGTCGTCGAGGATGTCGTCGACCGTGGCGTAGCGCTCGCTGCGGGAATCCCGCGTCATGCGATCGAAGATGTCGTCGATGCCCTTGGGCAGGCTCGGGTTGAGCTCCGACGGCATCGGCGACCGGCGGCCCGGCAGCTTCCGCGTCAGCAGCTCGTAGAAGATGATGCCGAGCGCGTAGATGTCGGTCTGCGGGCCGGTCATCAGCGGGTCCGAGTACAGCTCGGGCGCCATGTACGCGACGTTGCCCATGCCGACGTAGATCTGGCGGATCACCGCGTGGTCGCGCTCGACGATCCGCGTGAACCCGAAGTCCGACAGCTTGATGTTGCCGTAGCCGTCGATCAGGAGCTGCTCCGGCTTGAGACCGCGGTGATACACGCGCTGGGCGTGACCGGCACGCAGCGCGTGCAGCGTCTGCAGCAGGTACTTGAACACCAGCTCGACGGGGATGTCCTCGGCGTCGTTGATCAGGCGCCGCGTCGATCCGTTGGGCGCGAGCTCGCACACCAGGTACGGGAACTCGTTGTAGAGGTTGACGTCGTGGATCGGGAGGATGTTGGGGTGCGCGAGGTTGCCCCACGCCCGCACCACGTCGGTGAACCGCCGCACGATCTCGTTGCGTTGATCCTCGCTGAAGAACCCGAACAGGTCGCGAATCTCCTTGAGCGCGACCTCGCGGTTGAGCGCGACCTGACGCGCGCGAAACACGGTGCCCATCCCACCCGAGCCGATGGACGCAAGTTTCTCGTAGCGATTCTCGACCTCAGAGACCGAGATCTCGCCGCCGGCCATAGCCTGGGGGCGCCCTCCCGATGTCGTCATCTTCTGGGACCCTAACACCTCCTTGCGAGGCAGCGGCCCAGAACCCGAATGTTCGCTGCGGCCCGACGCGACGCCGGACTGCGTGGCCATCGGCACCGCGCTCGCCGGCACCTGCATCGCCCGACTCTGGCGCAGCTTCTTGAAATGGCTGACGGCGCGGTCGGTGAACTCGCTGAGATTGCCGCCGTTGACCACGGTCTCACCGTCGGGCGAGACCTCGAGGCTCTCGTTCGCGCGGTCGTGGCGGAGATAGCCGGACTTCTCGAGAAACGCGATGTACTCCTGGAACGGAATCGAGACCGCGCCTTCGCACACGCGGCGGATGTCGTCGTAACGGTTCTGGCGTCCGTACCGCGCCTCCGCCATCACGTTCGCCAGGATGAACCGGGCCTCCTCACAGAGGACTTCCTTCGTGACCTTGGCTCGGCCTTCCATTCGCCGAATTGTAGGCATCGGCAGAGGACAGAATCAATGAACCGAGGTTTTATGTAGTAGGTGGCCCCTCCTCGATCAGTCGATCGACGAGTGGCCGGTCGGCAGGGAGGATGTCCCACGCGCCGAGCTCCGCGGTCCGAACCCAGGAAAGGTCGGCCACTTCGACCGCGCGCGGCACCTGATCCGGTTCGAGCCGGCATATATAGACGAGCATCACCAGGTCGAACGTCGGGTAGCGGTGAAACAGCACCTCCCAGATCCGACCGACGTGCACGGCGACACCGAGCTCCTCGTCGAGCTCGCGCGCCAGCGCATCGACCGGGCTCTCGCCGGGCTCGACCTTGCCACCGGGAAACTCCCACTGGAGCGGCAACGCCTGGTCGGCGCGGCGCTGGGAGATCAGGACACGGCCGTCGTCACCCACGATCAACCCGGCCACCACGAGCTTGCGCGGCTGGTCGGTCACGACGCGAACAGCTCCATGCGATCGACGAACGGATGCGTGCACGGCGCGCCGGTCGCGACCCGATACGCGAGCACGCCGTCGCCGACCGCGAGCAGCGTGGACGACCGCGTGCCGTAGCGCTCGCTGTGGATACAGGTCGCGGTCAGCTCGCGCGCCAGTGCAGGCGCGAGATGCGAGGGCGGCGTGTCCTCGAGCGTCACGTGCGTGTGATCGGCCAGCGCGGTCGCGGTCGCCGCCAGGACCGGCTCGAGCAACGTGGTGCGTGCGAGTGCACGATCGATCGCAGCGCGGAGCCGGTCACCACGCGGGAACCCCGTCGAGCCGAGCCGGTCGTTGCACAGCACGTGGACGCCACGTCCCAGCCGTTCGATCTCGAGCGTGCCGGATTCGCGTCGGGCGTACGCCACCGAGACTCCGCGCCGGTCGCGCCAGAGCAGGTTCATGCTGGCGTAGCGTCGCGGGTCGAGCGCGGCTACGTACCCTTCCGGATCGTCCGCCCGTGCGAGCTCGGCGACCGCGAGCCCGCGCGACCGCAACCCGGCGGGCGGCGTCGCGAGTGCGACCTGGTTGGTGACCGCGGCGACCTGACCGCTGGGGTGGATGGCGAGCCAGGTTCCACCCGAAAGTTCGTCGAGGCCTCCGACGATTCCCGACGCTGGATCGAGGACACGCGGCGGTGCGGTCGGTCGCGCATAGAGCTCGTCGCGGTTGGCGGCGACCACCACCGGCGCATCGGAAACGACATCGATCAGGACGGCGATGGTGCACATGCTCGACGAATAAAAATGCCCCGCGAGAGTCCGCTCCGCGCCTTGCTAACGCTCGGCCTGCCCCCTAGAGTCCCGAGAACCCATGAGACTGTATCCCGGGAAGGTCGATACCATCGCAGCCGAGGTGATCGCCACACTGGTGAGCGCCGGTGACATCGAGGTGAGCGATACCAACGAGGCCCAGCTGGATGCAGCCGCCGTGCTCAAGGAGTACATCCGCGTCGACAAGGAGTTGACGGAGCGCGCCAAGGACATCCTGGAGATCCGGGGCCTGCCCTACTCCCACCTCGGGCGCACCAAGCGCCAGCTCGCCGACCAGAAGGATTTCGGCCTCGGCGAAGAGGGCCTGTCGTGGATCGCCAACCAGCTCCTCGAGGCCTTCATGTCGTCGCGGCACATCGACGAGGTGTTCGCGGAAGACGCGATCCTGCGCCGCAAGATCAAGGATATCTGCAAGAAGCACATGCAGGTCGACGAGGCGATCGATCAGGAAGTCCGCGACCGGATCAAGAACCTCGAAGAGGGCACCTCGGCGTGGGACGTCGAGTACTCGAAGGTCCTCGAGCAGATCAAGACCAAGCACGGCCTCAAGGAATAGGCCTCGCCCCCACGGTGATGTCCGGGTGGCGTCACCGTTACCGCCGGTATCGTTGAACAACGTCGGCCCGACACCGACGTCGCGACGCGGCGTGCGAACCGCACTTGGATCGTGCGGTGATTGGGGGATACTTGGATCATGGGCCGCGACTCGACATGCGAAGCATGCTTGGAAGCGCCGGTGATGCGGTGCGGCCGATGTGGGGCCCCGCATTGCGAGACCCATGCCCTCGCGCCCGGCATGCGTTGCACGAGTTGCGAGCGCGACTGGATCGAAGATGCCCCGATCCGCAGAGCCGCCAAGTGGATGTTCGCACCCACGATCGGTGTGCTCGCGGGAGGTCTGCTGTTCGGAGTGCTGTTGCCGGTATCGCTCGGCGGCGCGCTCGGTGCCGCGATCATGTGCGCGCTCGCCTGCGCGACGGCGGTCGGTGCGGGCGCCGGGACGTGCCGGCTGGTCGATCGCAACGCGCGCGCCCTGTTCTTGCGCGAACGCTCGGTCGGGTTGCCCGCGGCGCGGCTACTACCGGGCCGCACGACCTTGGCGCTGCCGCGGCGCACGTAGCGCGGTTCTGGACCGGGCGAGTGCCAGGGCCCGCGCGTCGCGGGCCGCCAGCTCGATCAGCCCCACTTGTGGTGGAGGAACAGCACCAGAGCGATCGAGATCGCCAGGCCGATCACGAACGCGTGAAGGATGTAGTTCTGGGGCGACTTCGCGCTCACGGGCCGACCCTACCTCATTCCCCGGCGACCGGCGCCTTCCAGATCCCCGGAAGGGGTGCGGCGAGTTGTCAGATCTGCCGGTACGGGTGGGGGCTCGGCCGGCTCGGCTGGCGACCGGACTCGTAGGTCTCCTCGTCGACCAGCTCGACCAGAGCGGTCAGGTCGGCCGCGCGGTCGACCGCGATCAAGAAGTACGCGGTCCGGGTCCGGGTCAGGGGCATCGAGAACTTGCCGAACCGGGGGTGGCCGCGGCGGGGCGGCAACACGCCGATCATGACGCCGAGCCGGCGCACGATCGGGATGAACAGCGCGCGATCGAGCGCGAGTTGCTCCTCCCACGCGCCCTCGATCCAGAACTGCACGGCACCGCCGGTCTCCGATCCGGTCACCCGGACGTGGCTCGCGTGCTTGCGCGCGGCCGAGGTGAGCAGCGCGTTGACGAGTTGCTCCACCGGCGTGTTGGTGCTGGCCAGCGCACGCAGATCTTTGGCCATGCGCTAGCTCGGTAACCCCAGTGCCTCGCGGACCTCCCCGACCACCATCTCCGCGAGCCGCGCGATCTGCTGCTCGCCCTCCTCGATCGAGGCCGCCGCGGGATCGCCCGCGTACGCCAGCTCCATGCCCATCGCCGAGAACGTCATGACGCCCGCCGCGAGCTTCTCCGACAGCGAGATCGGAACCGGCTGCAGCACCGTGCGCACGTGCTCGTCGACCATCTCCGGCGCGGCCGCCATCATGATCGAGGTCTCGTACCGACCGGCGTGACACTCGCCGCTCTTGAACTCGGCGGACAGCGTGCGCGCCCACTTGCGGGTGAGCGGGCACGCGACGCTGACCTTGCCCTCGCGTCCCGCGAGCACGGCGCGGATCGCGGCATCGTGCGCGGGCTCGAGGTGGTTGTTGACCAGGCACACGTGGCGCAGCCCCTGGGCGAGCAGCCCGTCGCACACGGCGGCGGTGTACGCGGTGAGCACGTCGGCCGGCACGCTGACCGCGCCCGGGAACCCGGCCGCACACTCGGTGACGCCGTAGCTGATCGCGGGGGCGATCACGCCGACCAGCGGACCCTTGTTCTCGAACAGCTCGGCTGCCTTCACGCACGCGGCCGCCGAGATCACGACGTCGGTGCCGAGCCCGAGGTGTGGGCCGTGGGGCTCGGTCGAACCGACCGGAACGAGTGCGACCACCGCGCGCTTGGTGTCCTTGAGGAGCGTGTGCAGCGTCGCCGTGGTGTGGCGGGCAAGGAACTTCGAATCAGTCATCACGTACTACTTGTTACCCGTCATCGAGGTCCGCTGCTCGCGCGCGACGAGCGCCTTCTTGTCGACCTTGCCGCGATCGTTCTTCGGCAGATCGTCCACGAACTCTACCCAACGCGGGTACTTGTGCTTGCTGAGTCGCGCCTGTACGTGCGCCTTGAGCTCGTCGGCCAGCGCCGTGCGGCCCTCGGGGTTTGCGATCCGTTCGCGTGCGTCGGGGCGCACCTCGACGAGCGCCTTCGGCTTGACGAGGCCTCCGTCGTCGGCGGGGATCACGGCGACCACCGACACGCTTGGATGCGCGAGCAGACAGTCCTCGACCTCGCGTGGAGCGACGAAGATGCCTCCGACCTTGAACAGATCGTCGGCGCGCCCCTGGAAGTAGAGATAGCCATCGGCGTCGATCGAGAACAGATCGCCGGTGCGGCACCAGTGACCGTGGAACGTCTTCCAGCTCTTGTCGCGATCCTGGAAGTAGCCGTGCGCGACGCTATCGCCCTTGACCCACAGAACGCCGATCTCGCCCGGGGGCAGCGCCGGCGCCCCGGGGCCCTCGGCGTCTTCGGGGAGAATCCGCAGCGTGTAGCCGTCGACGACACGACCGAGCGAGCCCGGCTTGATGTCGCCCGGCCGGTTCGAGGCGTAGATGTGGAACATCTCGGCCGAGCCGATGCCGTCGTAGACGTCCGCTCCGTACCGCTCCTGAAACCGGCGAAGCAGCGGCTCGGGGAGTGCCTCGCCGGCGCTGAGATGAAACCGCACGCTCGACAGATCGAGCCCCGGCTCCCCCGCCGCGATACGTGCCTGGTCGAGATCGAGCAGCTTGCCGATCATCGTCGGCACGTTGGTGACGATGGTCGCCTGGTAGCGCGCGATCGCGGCCGACACCGACTCGGCGGTCGGCCGCTCGCTGAACAGGCCGACCGAAGCCCCGACCGCGAACGGGAACCACAGGTTGGTGCCGGTCGCGTAGCCGAAGAACAGCCGCGGCACGCTCACGCACACGTCGGACTCGCGATACCCGACGGTGCCCTTGGCGTAGACCTCGGTGTTGAACGCGAAGTCGCGGTGGCTGTGCATCGCGGCCTTCGACTTGCCCGTCGAGCCCGATGTGAACAGCCAGATCGCCGGATCGTCGCGGCGGATCGCGGGTCGCGTGGCGCGCTGCGACGTCTGGGTCTTGACGCTCGCGATCGCGGAGGCCAGCGGTTCGATCGTGATCGGGCGAGCCCCCGCTTCGCCGGCAACCCGCGCGAGGTCGGCCGACACCTCGAGCGGCGCCTCCGGATCGTCGCCGGTCGCGGCGTCGGGCACGAGCAGGATCGTCCCGAGGTGAGGGAACGATGCGAGGTGCGGCGCGAACGCCTTTGCTACCGCCGGCGTGGTGATCAACACGCGCGCCCGGATGTAGCTCGCGGTATCGCGGAGGCTCTCGGCCGGTGCGACCGGGTTGCCCATCGCGAGCACTGCCCCGGCGGCCAGCGTGCCGAAGATGCCCCACGCGAACGGAGGCACGTCCGGCAGCACGATGTACACGCGCTGCTCGACGTCGACTCGCCCGGCGAGGTAGCTCGCGAGCAGCTCGGAGCGCTCGGCGACCTCGGCGTAGGTCCACGAGCGATCGCCGAACCGGATCGCGGTGCGGCCGCCTTTCCCTTCGCGGATGCGGTCGAACAGCCAGTAGTCGGCGAGGTTGAAGTTCTCGGGGAACGTGGTCGTCACGGGGTCACGAGGGTCGGTTCGGGGTGGGTCTCGGGGTCGTATGTACCAAAGCGCGCCCGATAATGGTCCGCTGGATCTCGCTGGTTCCCTCGTAGATGCGCAGCGGCCGGATCGCGCGATACAGGTGCTCGACCACCGCGCCGGCCATCACGCCGCGACCACCGAACAGCTGGACCGCCCGATCGATCACGCGTTGCGCGGCCTCGGTGGCGGCGAGCTTGGCGATCGAGACCTCGGTGGTGACGCGACGAGCGAGCAGGTCCCGAGTCTGCGAGGGGTTGCGCGCGGGGTGGGCGGCGTCCTTCGCGTATGCCGCCCGCAACACCAGTAGCCGCGCGGCATCGAGGTCGACCACCATGTCGGCGAGGTGCGCCTGGACCAGGGGCTGCTCGGACAGCGGCTTGCCGAACTGCACGCGCTGGGTCACGAACGCGAGCGCCTCGTCGAAGGCGCGCCGCGCCATCCCGACCGCGGCAGCCCCGACGCTGACGCGGAACGCGTCGAGCGTCTGCAGCGCGAGCTTCATGCCCTTGCCGAGGTCACCGATCCGCGCGGTGGCCGGGATCACGGCTCCGCGCAACTCGAGGGCACCGATCGGATGCGGCGCGATCGGCGTCAGCGGCTTCACCGTCACGCCGGGCAGATCGATCGGGACCCAGAACGCGGCGAGCCCGGCCGATCCGGCGATGCCGTCGACCCGGGCGACCACCGTGGCGTGATCCGCGATCCCGAGGTTGGAGATGAAGAGCTTGTCGCCGTCGAGCCGGTAGCCCTCGGGACACGTGGTCGCACGCGTCGCGATCGCCGCGACGTCGCTGCCGGCCTCGGGCTCGGTGAGCGCGAACGCCGCGATCCGATCGCCGCGCGCGTAGGCCGCGAGCTCGGCGCGTCGCGCATCCGATCCGGCGAGCGCGATCGGTCGCGTGCCGAGCCCCTGCACCGCGAAGATCGAATCGGCACGCGGCGACAGGTACCCGAGGAGCTCGCGCACCAGGCAGATCGCGCGCGCACCGGCGGCCGGATCGACCGCGATCTCGAACAGCCCGGTGCTCGCGAGCGCACGTGCCGCGGCACGGTTGCGGGCCGCCTCGTCGGCCTCGCCCTCGATCGCCTCGAGTGCCGGGGCCGCCGCGCGCAGGCGCTCCGCGAGCTCGCCGTGCGCGGCGTCGAACATCATCGGCAGGTCGTCGGTCGAGAGCGGGATCGAGGCCACCGTCTACTCCTCGGGCGCGCCGGCGAACCGCGGCGGCCGCTTGGCCTTGAACGCCTCGTGCGCCTCGGCGAAGTCCGGGTGCTGCATGCACAGCGCCTGAGCCTGCGCCTCGGCCTCGATCGCCTTGTCGAGCGACATCGCGTGCTCGCTCTCGATCATCTGCTTGGTCATCGCGTGCGCGAACGCCGGACCGCTCGACAGCCGCGCCGCCCACTCGCGCGCCATCGCCACGCACGCGTCGGCATCCGGCGTGACCCGGTTGACGAGCCCGATCTCGAGTGCGCGCTCGGCACCGATGATGTCGCCGAAGAACAGCAGCTCCGAGGCGTGCCCGAGGCCGACGATCCGCGGCAGCAGGTAGGTCACGCCCATGTCGGCACCGCACAGCCCGACCTTCGGGAAGATGAACCCGAACCGCGCGTTCGCCGCGGCGATCCGGAAGTCGCTGGCACACGCGATCACCGCACCGGCGCCGACCGCGACCCCGTTGACGGCGGCGACGATCGGACGCTTGCACCGCCGCATCGCCGCGATCAGCCGGCCGGTCGCGCGCGTGAACGCCAGCAGCGCCGGGGTGTCGCGTCCGAGCAGGTGCTTGATGATGTCGTCCTGGTCGCCGCCCGAGCAGAAGCCCTGGCCGCGCCCGGTGATCACGATCGACCGGACCTCGTCGAACTGGTCGAGCCGTTCGAACGCTAGGGCGAGCTCGCGATAGACCTCGAACGTCAGCGCGTTGCGGCGCGCGGGGCGATCGAGCGTGATCGTGGCGACGCCGCGTTCGAGCTCGGAAGCGAAACTCGTCGAAGCGATCATGCGGCACCTCCCTCGCCGACGTGCGCCACTGCCTCGATCTCGACCAGCGCGTCGGGTTCGACCAGGGTGGTCACGCCGAGCAGCGCCATCGTCGGATAGTGGCGGTCGAAGCGCTCGCGCCAGGCGGCACCGAGCGCCTTGCGAGCCGCGCGATAGGCCGGCATGTCCGTGACGTACACGGTCATCGCGGTGACGTCGGTCGCGGCTCCACCCGCCGCGCGCACGATCGCGAGCACGTTGTCGAGCGCCTTGGCGAACTGCGCGACCATGCCGGAGGCGAACGTCCCGCGTTCGTCCCACCCGATCTGGCCGCCGACGTGAACGGCGCGGCCGCGACCGATGCGCCCGTTCGAGTACCCCCGTGGCTGCGGCCAGCCGGGAACCGCGATCTCTTCACTACTCATTGTTGGTCACGACTCATTGTTGGTCACGCTCGTGCTCGGGTTCACTTCATGATGGCGCCGCCATCGATCACGATGGCTTGGCCGTGGATACCGCGGGCGTCGTGGCCGCACAGCATCAGCGTCGCGTACGCGACTTCCTCCGGAGCGATCATGCGGCGCTGCGGGCTCATCGCGGCGAGCGACGTGCGCGCCTCGTCGAGACTCCGCTTGGTCTTGTTCGCGATCCGCGTCACCGCTTCCTCGGCCATCTGGGTGTCGACCCAGCCGGGGCAGATCGCGTTGATCGTGACGCCGGTACGCGCGAGGTCGATCGCGAGCGCGCGGGTGAACCCGACGACCGCGTGCTTGGCGGCGCAGTACGCCGCCGAGTAGCCGTAGCCCGACACCCCGGCGTTGGAGGCGATGTTGATGATCCGCCCCCACCCCGCCTTCACCATCGCCGGCGCGATCGCACGGGTGACGCGAAACACGCTGGTCGCGTCGAGCTCCATGATCCGGTCCCACAGCTCGTCGGTCGTGCGCTCGAGTGGAGCGCTCTCGGCGATGCCGGCGTTGTTGACCAGCACGTCGACGTGGCCGCTCGACGCGATCACGTCGTCGACCGCCTTGCGATCGGTGAGGTCGACCTGGAGCGCCACGCCACCGATCTCCTTGGCGACCTCCTCGAGGTCGTTCTTGCTCCGGCCGCACACGACCACGCGCGCGCCCGCACCCGCGAGCGTGCGTGCGATCGCGGCACCGATCCCGCGGCCTCCGCCGGTCACCAGCGCGAGCTTGCCCTCCAGGATCCGCGTCATGGCGGGGACCTTACTATACAGTCCTGCCATGCAGCTCTCGGACCTCGACGCGACCGCGTGCGCCGAGCTCGTGAAGTCGGGCTCCGCGTCGGCGGCGGAGATGGTCGATACCGCGATCGCCCGCATCGAGCGCTCGAACGCCGAGCTCGGCGCCGTGATCTGGCCGATGTACGACGAGGCCCGCGCTGCGGCGAACGCCCCACCTCACGGTCCGTTCCGCGGCGTCCCGATCCTGATCAAGGACATCTGCGCCACGGTCGCCGGTGCCCTCCACACCGCGGGGCTGCTGCCGCTCAAGCGCGCGAACCACCGCACGCCGGACGATAGCTATCTGGTATCGGCGCTGCGGCGCGCCGGGTTCATCATCGTCGGCAAGACCAACACCTCCGAGCTCGGCATCCTGCCGTCCGCCGAACCGCCGGCATGGCCGCCGAGCCGCAACCCGTACGACACCACGCGCTCGACCGGTGGCTCGAGCGGCGGCTCGTCGTGCGCGGTGGCGACCGGCATGGTGCCGATCGCACACGCCAACGACGGCGGCGGCTCGATCCGGATCCCGGCGAGCTGCTGCGGACTGTTCGGGCTCAAACCCAGCCGCGGTCGGGTCTCGTTCGCGCCGCACGCCGGCGATATCAACGGCGGGCTGGTCAACGAGCACGTGGTCACGCGCAGCGTGCGCGACTCCGCGGCCGTGCTCGATCTGCTCGCGGGGTTGCAGCCCGGCGATCCGTACGTCGCACCGGCGCAGCTCACGCGCTACACGGCCGAGCTGACGGCGCCGCATCGCCGGTTGCGGATCGGATTCGAGACCCGTCACATCACGCCCGAGGGCACGCTGGTCGACTCGCACCCCGATTGCGTGGCGGCGGTCGCGCACGCGGCCAAGCAGCTCGAGTCACTCGGGCACGTCGTCGAGCCCGCCGAGATCGTCGCGATGCGCGACCCCGAATGGGTGCCGCGGTTCCTCTCGATCTGGGTGGTCGGTGTGGCCCAGGAGCTCGACCAGGCGGCGCGGGACATCGATCGCGACATCGAACCTCACGAGGTCGAGCGACTGACCTACGCGCTCGCCGAGCTCGGCCGCATGATCAGCGGCCCGGCGTACGTCGACGCGTGGCGCTGGCTGCACCGCCAGTCGCGGGCGATCGCGGAGTACTGGAACACCTACGATCTGTGGCTGACGCCGACGGTGACCGAGCCGCCCGTGCCGCTCGGCACGTTCACCTCGCCGCCCGACGATCCGCTCGCCGGCATCTTCCGCGCCGCCGACTTCGCACCGTTCACCGCACCGTTCAATGCCACCGGTCAGCCCGCGTGCTCGATCCCACTGTACAAGAACGCCGCCGGACTCCCGATCGGGATCCAGCTGGTGGCCGCGTACGGCCGCGAGGACCTGCTGCTCCGCACGGCGGCGCACCTCGAGGCCGCGCAGCCGTTCGAACACGCGGCGACCCGGCACGTGTGACGTTCGCAGCATTCGCGACCGGACGCCCAGCGAGAGCCAGCCGCGACAGCGAAGTCGGGCACACATGGACTTCCGCGCTCGATCGACTACGATCGATGCGTGCGAGCGATCCGACTTCGAGTGCTGTGCGCGATCGCGTGTGCGATCGTCGGCAGCCTCGTCGCGACCCGCTCCGCGCACGCCGACGAGAGCTCGCGTGCCCGCGCCGCACGTGCCCGGCTCAGTGCGATGGTCGCCGCGTTGTCCTCGCACAGGCTCGACGCGTTCGCCGCGATGTTCCCGGACACCGATCACTCCGCGGTGATGTTTCCGTCCACCCGCGTCGCCGCGACCGGTCGCAAGGCGATCCGATCCGCGGCCGAGGACTGGCTCGCCCTCGGTGCCGCCACTCGCACCGCCCGTGTCTCGGTGCGTGGCACCGCGGTGGTCGGCCAGCGCGCCGACGGAGATCCCAAGGCACGCAGTAGCCACCTCGTCGTGGTGTCGGCCGACCTCGCGGTCGCGGCGCGCGGCAAGGCTCCCGAAACCTACCGCGCGACCGCGGTGCTGTCCGACCAGCTCGACCCCGCGCATCCGCAGGCGCTGATCCCGGCCGCGCTGTTCGTCAGCATCGCCGTCGACGATGCCGCGCTCCGCACCGACCAGCGTGCGAGCGAGGCATCGACCTTCGATCGGTTCCTCGATCTACTCCGCGTTCCGGATCTGCTCGCCGAGCGGTTCGACGCTGGTGCCGGCGACATCGTGATCGGCACGTCGGTCGGCGAGCGGGCGACCGGCGCCGAAGCGCGCAAGCTGCTCGAGGGCTGGTCCGATCGCAAGCTCGTGGTGTCGGGCACGCCGCACGTCATCAAGCAGCTCGACTGGGTGTACGCGATGGCGTCGGCCCACGTCGTCAAGAAGGGTGCGAAGCCGGCACCGATCAACGTGTTGCTCGTCGGTTACGCCGAGTGCAAGGGAAGCTGCGTCGGCACCCGGCTCACGCCCCACGTGGTGGCGCTGCATCTCGGCCAGCCGCGCTGACCGACCGCCGCGCTAGGTGATCTCTTTGCGAATGTTCTCGATCACCTCGGCGTAGCTCGTGCTCTCCACGACCTGCGCCATCTCCGCGGTGTAGCGCGACACCAGATCCTCGCGACCGCGGGACAGCGCGTCGCGCCGGGCGTTGTGCAAGGTGAGGAACGCGCGCTCCGCGTTGACGAAGTACTGCACCACGGCGAGCACCGCCCGCGTGATCGAGATCGTGACCGACCGCGACGCGTCGCTGAACGCGAAGTGCCGGTTCTCGCTGTTGATGACGTCGACCTTGACGCGACCGATCGCGTCGACGCCGGCCTGCGCCTTCTTCGTGGTTTCGATATCGGCGGCGACCGAGAACCCCGTGAGCTGGATCGTCTTGAGCGACTGGTACTCGCGCGCGTAGCGTTCGAGCAGACCGCTGAACAACGCGTCGACCACGCCGATCCCCTTGCCCTCGACCTCGAACGTCTGATCGCCCTCGCCGACCGTCACCTTCACCGCGGTCGTCATGTCGTGCTCGTCGACGACGAGTCGCCGCAACTTGAGCTCGAGGAAGTTCGAGCCCAGGACCCGCTTGATGAGTGATTCGTGAGGAGGGGTGGTCACGAAGAACAGGATACCGCGGGATTTCACAAACACCCGTGATCTAGTCAGCAGCGATCCCGCAGCTCCGCGATCTCGCGACAGATACGGGCACTCCCGGCCCTGCGTGGGATGGCGCTGCAGGTCGCATTGACCCGTGGCACGGATTCGGCCATTACGTTGTCCCGACGTTCGTGATCTCGGCGCCGAATCCGTGCGCCACGGGTCACAATTGTCAGACGCATCGTGGATAGTCCGCTCGGCGTCCCATGACGACACCGGCCGACCTGCGACGACTCCGGCGCCATGTCACCCAGCTCCGTGGGTGCACGGCATGTCCGGAACATGATCCGCCCGGTTGTCACCGGCCCGCCCATCCTGTCGCCGGTGATGCTGATCGGCCAGGCGCCGGGCACGCGCGAAGGCCCCGCCGGCAAGCCGTTCGCGTGGACCGCGGGTAAGACCATGTTTTCGTGGTTCGCCGATCGCGCGCTCGGCCTCGACATGTCCGAGGACAGGTTCCGCGATCGCGTCTACATGGCGGCGGTGTGTCGGTGTTTTCCTGGCAAGGCCAAGGGTGGCGGTGACCGGGTGCCGTCCGACGACGAGGTCGAGCGTTGCAGCCAGCACCTCGCGCGCGAGGTCGCGATCCTGAGGCCGCGCCTCGTCATCCCGGTCGGCAAGCTCGCGATCGAGCAGCTGGTGCCGGAGATGAAGAAGCTCGTCGAGGTCGTCGGCGTGCAGCGCCGCCTCGCGTTCCACGGCCACGAGCTCGACATGATCGCCCTGCCTCATCCATCCGGTGCATCGACCTGGCATCGCACCGAGCCCGGCAAGACCCTGCTGATCCGCGCGCTGTCGTTGATCGCGCAACACGAGGCGTGGCGGGCGGTTGCCACCAAACCCGAGCTCGACGACTCGCTTCTTGTTCCCCAGGCCCGCGATGCCGCGCAGCCGCCACGGGCGCCCAAGCGCCGCGGCGTGCGCTCGTCGCGTCTCAGGGTCACCGGCTAGCGCGAGCCGGCGAGCGCGACCACGCACGCGTGTAGACTCCGCCGGTGTCTACCGCGCCCGAGCTACTCGCCGAGTTGATCCGTTTCCCGACCCAGCAAGCCGGCGCCGACGGCAAGGCCGGTGACGAACGCGCGATCTGCGAGCACCTGAAGCGGTTGCTCCTGGCGCGACGTGCCGACGAGGTGATCGTCGAGTTGGCTCCGCGCAGCGAGGGCGGCGACGGCGCCTACGTGTTCGCGCGCTGGGGCAACCCCCGCCGCGTGATCAACGCGCACGTCGACACCGTGCCCGCGAACGCCGGATGGTCGCGCACGCCGTGGCACCCGCACGTCGACGACGGGCGGCTCTACGGCTTGGGCTCCGCCGATACCAAGGGCGCGATCGCGTCGACGCTGATCGCGCTCGATCGAACGATCGCCGGCGGCGATCTGCCAGCCGACCTCGGCGTGTTGTTCTCGGGAGACGAGGAAGCCGGTAGCGGCGTGATGCGCGCGTTCCTCGCGTCGCAGCGGTTTCGCGATGCCGGGATCGAACGGGTCCTGGTGTGCGAGCCGAGCGCGCGGCGCGCCGGGACCGCGCACCGCGGCGTGGTGTGTCAGATCGCGAGGCTGCACGGACCGGGTGGCCACTCGTCGAAGGCCGACCACCTGCCCAAGCCGCTCGCGCAACTCGCGCGGTTCGCGACCGGACTCGACGATCTGGGCCGGCGCTGGCTCGGTGAGGGTCCCACGGGCATGACCGGCACCTGCCTCAACATCGCCGACTTCCGCGGCGGCATCGCGTTCAACGTGATCCCGGCGCTCGGCGAGCTCGAATGGTCGATCCGGCCGTTCCCGGGGTTCGATCGCGCGCGCTGGGATCGCGAGGTGGCGAGCCTCGCGACCTCGATCGACCCGGCGATCGAGATCGAGACGACGATCGATCAGGTCGCGTTCGCGTGCGACGCACTCGCCGCGTTCGCCAAACCGCACGTGCGGGACGTCGGCCCGCTCGACTACTGGACCGAGGCCGCGCTGTGGGCGGCGGCCGGGGTCGACGCGATCGTGATCGGCCCGGGCGACATCGCGCAGGCGCACGCCGCCGACGAATACGTCGCGCTCGACGACCTCGACTGGTTCGTCGACGTCGCGAGCGCGTGGATCCTGGCCGACTAGTCCTGGATCGGGTGCTGGATCGTCTTGGGCGCCGGCGCGCCGACGTACTCGCGATTCCACTTCATGTACTTCTTCATGCCGCGCTCGGGGCGCAGCACCAGCTCGTCCGGCCACTCGTAGTCGGGTAACGAGTCGTCGTGCCACCCGGAGCGCGCGACCTTCTGGATGAAGCACGACTCGAGCGCCGGGTCGTGGAGCGTGTTGTTCGACTCCCCTTCCTCGTCGGGGTCGGGCGGCTTGATCTTGACGTCGTGCACCGTGACGTCGCCGTTCTTCACGGTCACGTTGAACGTCAGCACCAGCTTCTGGTTGCGGTGCAGGCTCCCCGACCGTCCCTCGTAGCACTGGGCCGCGTCGGAGGTCAGCTGCTTGGGAACCTGCTCGGTGAACTTGTAGAAGAACTCGTCGCTCATCGGATCGAGCTTCTTCGGCTTGTCGTCCGCCGGCTTGTCCTCGGGTTTTGGCTTGGCGAGGATCGTGCGATTGACGAGCTTCGAGGCCTCGTCCGGCACCTGGGCTTCATCCGCGTGGGCGGGTGGCGTGGCTTCCGAGGTGGACAGCGAGCGCCACATCACCACCAGGAGCGCGATCAACAACGCGGCTGCGAGGCCGAGCCATTTCCCCATGACACGTGCTTAGTCGAGGGGCTGCGACTCGAGGTACTCGGTGAAGTCACCGGTACCAGTGATCGCGTCGGTGGCGGGGCTGCAGTCCGCCGACGTGCAGATCTCGGGGTTGAACGTCCAGAACTGCTTGTTGTCGGAGCTCTTGAACTCGACGATGCCCTCGCAGTCGCCACCACCACCCGAGCTCACCTTGACGGAGAAGAAGTTCGGCGACGCTCCGAGGTACATGTACGTCTCGAGGAGGCCGTCGCTATCCGGGTCCTCCACGCGATCGACGCTGAAGCTGTAGCTCGCCTCGAGGGCCGGCACCGAGGTGCCGGACACCTCGCCGCAACGATCGCCCACACCATCACCATCGACATCGAGCACGTCCGCCGTGCTGTCGACGGTGGCGGTGAAGTTCCACGTTCCGACCGGCCAGCAGCCGCTGATCGGGACGGTGTTGTCGTCGGCGGTACCGGGTTCGCCGTCGGGGCCGATCGGATCGAGGGGACGCGGGTTGTTCGCGTTCTCCTGGAACGTGCCGGTCACGGTGAACGCCGCGGCACATCGCACGGCATTGGGGTTCGGATTAGAGGGGTTGGGATTCGTTCCCTCGTCTCCGACACCACAGGCACCCAGCAGGACCACGCTCGCGAATAGATAAGCCCCGGCATTGCGCATGGTCCTAGAGTAACGCAACTGGAGTGCCAGTCCGAACTCGTTGTTTTTCATCGCATGTAGGATACGAAGAGCTCGTTTGCGGCCCCACCCCAGAGGTCTCGAGTCCCACGGGTGAAAACGCATGGCCGACGTTGCGCGTGGAATCTCGGCTGCGAAAATGCAGTTCTGATGACCATGACGTCGCGGCGCTTCGTGTTCGTGTGCCTCGTTCTCGCCCTCGTGGGCTGCCGCGATCACGAGGAGGCGCCGAAGGTGCGCCCCGCGGCGGTGACACCGACCACGGTCGCGATGCCGGCACCCAAGCCGTTCAAGCCGTCCGTCGAGGAGAAGCCCAAGGTGAAGGACGTCACCAAGGGCGATCAGATGGACATGGAGTGGACGCCGGCGGAGTTCAAGCAAGGCATGGCGCGGTGGAAAGACACCGGCGTGTACGTCGACGGGAAACCCATCGGCTTCCTCTCGTTCGGCGAGCTTCCGATCGGTCTCAAGCCGACCTGGATCAAAGACAAGGTCTCCGATCGCAAGCGTCCCGGCACCAACGATCCCGGTTGGAAGTGGGCGCGCCAGCGATTCTACAAGTTCACCGACTACCTCAAGGTGATCGGGATCCAGCCGCGCACGATCAAGGAGCTCCACGTCTATGGACCGAGGACGTCGCAGGTGTTGATCGTGAAGCCGAAGGATTTGATGGGGCCGCTCGCCGATCAGTTCCTGTTCCGGTTCGGTACCAACACCGGCGGCAAGGCGATCCCGCACGCACCGGGGAACTTCGGGAACGGCAAGGTCGCCGACAAGCTCAAGAGCGTGATGATCTACATCAAGAAGAAGCCGCCACACCTGATCCGTAACGAGGGCATGGAGCTCGACGGCGTGATGCAGCTGGGCGTTCCCTACTATGGTGATCCGATCCGCGGCGGCGTCCGGCTCTACGTCGACAACCGCTACGCGGGGATCATCAAGCGCCAGGAGCTCGATCCGAAGAAGGCGACGATCGATACCGATGGCGCGCCGATCTACAAGATGGCCGACGTGTTCGCCCAGCAGGGCATCGACACCAAGAAGCTGGTCGAGGCGTGGGTGATCCGCGATGACCGACGCGAGGAGAAGTTCCCGGTCGAAAAGCTCCTCGCGATGACCTTCAAGGCGAGCTCGCAGGCCCACGGTGGCGTGTTCCTCATGGAGCCCAAGATCCGGGCGAACGCGCTCGCGCTCCACTCCCGCAAGATCGCGGACGACGAGATCGACCGTCCCACCGCGGACGACGAGTAGCTGTCCCAACGCTGCTCACCTGGGGACTCGCCCCCCAGTCCGAGGGTCGGCACCCCACGATCGGGGTTCTGTCAGGGATGGCTCCGGAGTGCCTCCAGCAAAGACAAATCCCCCGAATCACTGGCTTCGCGTGGGGTGGGGCCCCCAAACAGGAGCCTCATCCCCCATGTTTCACCCATATCACATCTCGTCTTTCCAGCCACTTAGACTGCATACCGAGCGGCACACCCCTTGCTCCTGATGCCTCACATCATCAACCAACCAACTGGGGCGACCTACCAATGACCAACAAGACCCTTCTGATGTTTGCCGCTGCCGGGCTCCTCGCACCCGCCGCGATTGAAGGTGCTGCCGACGCCGCACCGGGCCGGATCACCATCTCCACGATCGTGCCGCGCCCGGAGACGGACACGGCGCCGACTGCCAACGGTCGTCTCCGTCGTACGGACTCCGAGCAGGCCGGTAACGAGATGCCGTCCATCGCGTGCGCTGGCGACAACATCCACTGTTACTACTACTCGATGACGACCGAGCTGCCGGCCACCACGCCGGGCGGCCAGACTCGTCGCGCGACCCACCGCGTGCAGCTTGCCATGACCCCGTTCGTGCTGCAGCAGGGGGCCGACGGTTCGGTCGAGGCGGTGTCGGACCCGACCAAGGCCATGTTCGTCACGGACAACGACGGTGACGAGTACCGTAACTCGCACCACCCCTACGCCTTCGCCATCAACGACAGCACCCAGTGCGTCGAGTACAACTACCAGCAGAAGGGCACCAACGACACGAAGCGCTACCTCCAGTGCTTCGACTCGATGACGGGCGCCAACCTGCTGCCCCAGACCAAGATCTTCGCGAAGAACAACGACGACGCGTCGACCGGTCAGGACGCCCACCCGGTGAGCCTCACGCAGGTCGTCGGTGCCGACCACTACATGGTGGCCTGGCGCGGCGCCAACGGTAACGGCCGCGACGATGGCTGGCTGCAGAGCTACAAGCTGACGCAGACCGCCCCGGGCGCCCCCGTCACCTTCACCAACATGTTCGACGTCTCGGTGTGCCCCCGCGAGGAGCGTACCCGCGGCTTCTGCGATGTCGGCACCGACCCGAACACCGCGATCTGCAGCTGGACGGAAGGTAACACCCAGCCGCAGCGTGACGGCACCTGGCTCGCCGCGGTGGACATCACCCCCGGCAAGTTCTCGGGCGCCAACCAGCGCAACGCGATCATCTGGAAGGAGCAGGTCGAGGGCCGCAAGGACATCGACGGTCTCCGCACCTACAGCATGCGCGCCACGCACGAGCGCATCCTCGCCCCCGACACCGCGGGCAACCTCGTCAAGTCCGACGAGATGATTCTGGTACTCGAACGACATGCGCGGCAACAACAACGGTAACCGCAAGGGCGGCACCGTGATGCGCACCATGATGGGCGTCATCAAGGCCGACAAGACCGGCATGAGCTACGTCATGCCGCTCACCGACACCTCGACGATGCTGCGCGGCCTCGGTGGTACCCACCTCGGTATGAAGGCGGCCGTGTTCGGCACGACCGACAACCTCAAGGCCGGCGTCATGTTCACGAACGGTAGCCACACCGGTGGTTACTTCGCCGGTCAGGCCCGCTCGCTGGTGTTCGACTCGACCACCAACACGTTCTCCGACGGCGGCATGATCGCCACCGCCCCGAACGATCGCCACCTGTTCTCGAACTACCTCGGCAACAACCCCGGTAACCAGGGCCGTAACTTCACCGGTGGCCGCATGATGGCGAACCCGTTCGTCGGTCAGAACGGCAACACCGACAAGTACCTGATGGTCATCGCCACCACCGGTAAGCCGATGGATGAAGTCGGGATGCCCGAGTACAAGACCACCGCGTTCCTCACGGTGATCCCGGTCGCCCAGGTGGCCGAGAACGGCAGCACCAACCCCGACCCGACCGACCCGACCGACCCGACGGACCCGACCGACCCGAACAACCCGGATGCCGGCGGCTCGAGCCCGACCCTGGGTGGCTGCTCCGCGGGTGGCTCTGCCGGTGGCTTCGGCGCGATGCTCCTCATCGGTCTCGCCGCCTTCATCCGCCGCCGTCGCTAAGTGACACCACCCCCCTCCACGACTCCAGAAAGAGGACTCCCCCCAATGCGTACCTTCCTCGCTGTGATCGCTTCGCTCGGGTTGGTCGCGTGTGTCGGCGGCATCGAGCAGCCGACTGACACGCAAGACCCGCCGCCCGGTGGAGTGGGTGATGGTGGTGACGCCAACGCGAAGCAGCTGTTCGAGGATAACGTCTACCCGATTATCTCGAACCTGTGCGTCGGCTGCCACAACTCGACCGGCCCCAGCGGCAACGTCACCGGCTTCGTCAGCACCTCCCTCGACAACGCCTACGTGACGACCACCGGCTACCAGGCCGTGGTCGGTAACTGGACCCCCGATGGCGCTCCGATCATCCAGAAGATCATGAGCGACAACAAGACCCCGTCGCACCAGCCCATCACCTACTCGACCGATCAGCTCAACAAGATTACCGAGTGGCTCAACGCCGAGCTCACCGCGCGCGGTGCCGGCACGGGTCCCACCGGTACCGAGACCCCGGGACAGGTGACCCAGCGCCTGCTCGAGGAGTGGTCGGGCTGCATGACCCAGGACAACTTCGAGGCTGCTGACATGCGCCAGTGGGGCAACGTCAACACCAACGAAGGTCAGTGCAAGACCTGCCACAACCAGGGTGAGTACGGCGAGATCGCGAGCAACACGTCGACGCTGTTCTTCCCGACCATCACCCAGGACAAGTACTACATGCTGCAGTACTTCTCGGTCGACCTGTCGCAGGGTGTCGAGAACGCGAAGATCATCATGAACGACAAGTCGTTCGACGGTGTGGGTAACGGCCTCCCGCCGCACCAACAGCACCCGCGTTTCAACCCGACCAACAACAACGGCTACCGTGCACTGCAGGCGTTCTACACCTCGACGATGAACGCCAAGCTCGCCGCCCCGGGCGGTGTGTGCGGTCCCTCGAAGTTGCTGAACTAGTAGCTCTCCCCAAACTGTCGTTCGCGGCGCCTTTCCCTGGCAGCAGGAAAGGCGCCGCAGTCGTTTCGGGCTACGTTTCGGAGGTCTCATGTCGATCGTCAGCGGCGATGGCCGCACCCACATCAAGTCGCAGCTCATGCGCGAGTCCCTGCAGGACAAGAACGTCCTGGCGGGAACCGACTCCAACCGTGACCTGCACATCTTCCCCGACGTCACCCTGGTCTCGATCGGTGGCCAGAGCATCTTCGACCGCGGCAAGGAAGCGATCCTCCCGTTGGTCGACGAGCTGGTCGAGATCAAGAAGGACAAACAGAAGCTCGTGATCGGCGTCGGAGGCGGCACCCGCGTCCGTCACACCGTCTCGATCGCACTCGACCTCGGGCTGCCCGTCGGCGGCGTGGCGCAGCTCGTGGGTGCGATGGAGGAGCTCAACGCGATCCTCCTCAATACCCTGCTCGCCCCGCACGGCTCGATGCCGATGCAGCGCGACCACTTCTGGGACCTCCCCCTCTACTTCGACGCCGGCATCACGCCGATCGCGATCTCGATCCCGCCGTACCACCTCTGGGAGCCCCCTCCCGAGGAAGGCCACCTCCCGATGCACGGTTCGGACTTCGGCATGTTCCAGCTCGCCGAGGTGTTGTCGATGAAGCAGCTGATCTTCGTGAAGGACGAGGACGGGCTTTACGACAAGGACCCCAAGCAACATCCCGACGCCAAGCTGATCCCCAAGATCACGCTGACCGAGCTGATGAAGAACCTGCCCACCGAGAACATCCTCGACCTCCAGCTGTTCCATGCCTGGTCGGCCGCCAAGAACCTCCAGCGCGTGCAGATCGTCAACGGCCTCAAGAAGGGCATGCTGTCGCGTGCGCTCAAGGGCGAAGACGTGGGCACGGTGATCGTGAAGGAGGCGCCATGAGCGAGCGCCGTACGATCGCCTCCGCCCTGTCGGGCTCGTCGATGACGGGTCCCGACCACTTCGACTACAAGCCGACCGCCGTGATGCCCGAGGTCCGGGTCGTCAAGATCGGCGGCCAGAGCGTGCTCGACCGTGGTCGCGCCGCGCTGTTCCCGATCCTCGACGAGATCGTGGCGGCGCGGAAGCTCGGCATCCAACTCGTGCTGCTCGCCGGCGGTGGCACGCGCGCCCGCCACATCTACTCGATCGCTTCCGAGCTCGAGATCCCGACGGGCGTGGTCGCGACGCTCGGCAAGTACATCCCGATGCAGAACGCGCGGATGCTGCAGATGCTGCTCGCCAAGCACGGCGGCATCTACATCCTTCCCGATGACTTCGAGAAGCTCCCGCTCTACCTGCAGATGGGCTGTATCCCGATCATGAGCGGCATGCCGCCGTTCGGGTACTGGGAGAAGCGCGAGGAGGGATCGCGGATCCCGCCGCACCGCACCGACGCGGGCGTGTTCCTGTCGGCCGAGTTCCTGGGGTCGCCACGTGCGATCTACATCAAGGACGAAGCGGGCCTCTACACCGACGATCCGAAGAAGAACCCGAAGGCGACCCACATCCCTCGGATCACCGCCGCCGAGCTCAAGGCCCGCGGGCTTCCGGATCTCGTCGTCGAACGCGTGGTCGTGGAATATTTGCCCCGCGCTCGCTGGTGCAAGGAATTGCAGATCGTCAACGGGCTCGAGCCCGGCAATGTCCTGGCTGCCCTCAAAGGAGAAGATGTCGGCACGATCATCAGCGCGACGTGATCTCGGATTTCTCGGACTCGCCGTGGCCGTCGCCCTCGCCGGGTGTGGCAAGTCCGTCGCCGCCCCGGAGGCCAGCCCCGCGAAGGTGACGAAGCTCGTCAAGCAGATGCTCGCCGACATGCCGGTGCCCGGGGCCGCCCGCAAGTGCGAGTACGCCGAGCTCATGGGTGGGCTCACGATGACCAAGGTGACGGCGCTCAAGCTCGCCAAGGCCCAGGTCACGAAGCGCCCCGAGCACGAGGAGTGGGTCAACCCGGTGGAGCTCGACAGTCCCGCCGCCCGCGAGCTGATCGGCGCCGACGAACTCGCTCAAGCGACACGCCGCCGGCGAGTTCCTGCAGGCACCGTTCTATCTGATCTACTTCGTCGATCTCGTCGACGAGCCGCTGGCGCTCGGCATCAAGGACTTCAAGCGCGGCAACGTGGGCGCGCGCGCGCTGCGCTTCAACAAGACCGGCAAGCTGGACTGCGAATACGTGTTCTTCTGGAGCAACGATCCGGACAAGAAGGAGTGGGCCGTCAAGAAGACGAATCTCCCGACGGTCGATCCGGCGGTGATGGAGGCGATGCAGAAGGACCTCCGCGTCCAGATGTTGCGCCGCGTCGCCGCGCTCGCCGCGCCGCCGCCGCCGCGTCCCGCGGGGATGCCGGCCGACGATCGGTACGAGCGGAACTAGGACGTCGCGAGCGGCACCCGGCCGGAGCCGCGGAAGCGAAGTCGCGCCACAAGACAACCGTTCGGCGGCGACACCGGTCACATCTGCATGGCCGGGTCGCGGGCACTGGTGGTGTCGGTGGTCTCGGTGGCGGCCCACAGCGTGGTGCTGGCACTGCTGTTCGTGCTGGTTCCCGAGATGACGCGACGCGCCGGACCGCGTGCGCCGGTGATCGACCTGATCGAACCGGTGCGGGAGCCACCCGCAGACATCCCGATCTCGGTCGTCGATCTCGCGATCCTCGACGACCGCGCGACACCGGGAGCGACGGCGGCCCCGGTACCACCGACGGCGTCTACGTCGACATCGTCGACATCGTCGACGGCCACGGCCACGGGCACGCGCACGATCACGCGTTCGGGCGGCGCGGCGATCGGATCTTCGGTCGAGGAATCCAGCGGCGATACGAAGGCCGCGCCGACACGACAGCTCGCGATGCGCGGTCTCCGGCACGACCTGTCGCTGTCCGGTGACGCGATGACTCGCATCCTCGACGCGCACGAGCACCCCCTACCCCAGCCGGTGAAGCCCAGCGGCCACATCCGCCAGCACGGCCGCGAGAGCGAGATCGACGACGCGGTCGCGCACTACCGCGTCCATGGCGACGGAACGGTCTCGATCGAGAACAAGAAGGACATCGATCTCCACTGGAAGATCCACATCCCGACGCCGAGCCGGATCCTGCGGTTCGTCCATGACGTCGGGCGCGAGGTCGGAGACTGGTACGAAGATCCGTATCGCGACGCGCACGTCGGCACGACCTCCGAATTGCCGGCTCACCTCCAGGCCGTGCCGGGCTCGTGCTCGAGCTGGGGCGACCCGATGTGCGACGCCGACGCGCCGGTCAAGATCACCAAGCCGATGGACGGCAGCAAGGGCGGGACCATCCCGGTGCTCGGTGGAGGGATGGACATCACGAGCTGGCTGTATCGCAAGTACGTCGGCGATCCGTACTCGTCGCGAAAGCTGAAGATGCTCGACGAGACGCGCGCCGAGCGCGCCCAGGCCGGCGCCGTGCACCGCGCCGATCAGCTCGCTCGCAGTGCCGAGCTGATGACCCGCAACCTCGAGGCGCTGTGGCGCGCGACCGGCGATCCGGCATTGCGCCGGCGCGCCCTGTTCGAGCTATGGGACGAGTGCACCGAGGGCAAGAGCTCCGCGGGCCAGGCGGGCGAGCGGGCCCGCGCGATGGTGATCGGCTGGATCCGCGCGAAGCTCCCCGCCGGTTCGGCGGGCGCGTTCACCGCCGACGAGATCACCCGGCTCGACGCGCATCGCACGTCGAAGCAGCACTTCACCCCGTACGACTGATGCTGCCTTCGCGACAGGTCACCCCGCTGGGCGCGAGGTTTAGGGGCAGTCGGCCTTCGCCATGCGATAGGCGCTGCTCGGCCGGAACGCGGCGTCGGCGTCCTTGTGGATCCAGTCGATCGGCAGGCTGGTGCGATTGCACCCGCCCATGAACGAGATGCCGTCGGGCTCGAGATCGCCATCGCGATCGGTGGTGCCGTCGCTCTCGTAGTCGACGCCGAACTGCGCCTTCCCCGCCTGCTCGAACACGCGGGTCAGATCGCACTCGTCGAACTCGGCACAGCGCTCGACCACCGCGAAGTCGTAGCTATCCGCGAACCCGCCCGCGAGCGACTTCGCGAGGAACGATGTCGCGTGCCATCCCGCCGATAGCTCGCGCTCGTGGAGCTGCGCCACCACGTCGGCGTAGTACAGCGTGATGTCGTTCTCGTTGCCGTTGGTGGTCAGCGGAAAGCCCGGATCCACCTGGTCGATCCAGTTGGCGTCGACGCCGTCGCAGCCGAGCGACTTCGCGAAGTCGAACCGCTTGCGCATGGTGTCCTGCCACATCGCCCGGCCGGCCTCGCGGATATCGAGGTAGCGGGTGTCCGGATCGCCGATCACGCTCCAGCCGATCACGCTACCCGCCGCCGGATCGGTCGGCCGATCCGGTGGCGTGGCCTCGAATCCGGGGAACCGCGACGCGTCGGGATCGGAGAGCCGGATCGCGCCGGTGTCGATCTGGCACACCACGATCGCGTTCGCCGCGTGGAGCTCGGCGATCTTGCCGGCGAGCGGCCCGTCGGGAACCGACACCGTCTCGCCGCCACCGTAGTCGATGGTCCCGGCGGTCGCGACGTCCCACAGCCCGAGCACGTACATCTGGCGCGAGGCGCTGGTGTCCAGTGGGGCGACCAGCTGGATGTCCCAGTTGCTCGCTTCGCCCGGCTCCGGTGTCCACCACGGGAGCTGGAACGCGTCGACCGAGCCGTCGGGCGGCTCGATCGGCGGACCGTCGTCACCACATGCGGCGGCGGTTGCCAGGATGGCAACGATGAATGCCGCGCGCGCAACGCGACGACGATCGAACAACGAGACGCGAAGCATCGCGTCGATTGTATTCCGAACCGAGGCCATGCGGTCGGTTCGAGCAACCGGCGTGCCGCACGACATGCGCGAGCGCACACGCCTGGCGGGGGCTACCAGCCGCCGCCGCCACTGCCTTTCTTCGCGCCATTGCCGGCGCCGTTGCCGCTACCGCCGCCGCCGGTGCCCTTCCCCCCACCGCCGCCGGTGCCGCCACCGCCACCGCCGCCGTCGCCACCCTTGCGCTCCTTGCCCTTGCCGTCGCCGCTGCCCGAGTGCGTCGAGCCGTGCTCCCCGCCACCGCCGCCGACGCCGCCCTGGTTCTTCTCCTCGCCCGGCTTGATGTGCTCCTTGACCCAGTCTTCGGTCTTCTTGATCCGATCGTCGATCGTGGCCTTGAGATCCTCGGGCTTGTCCTTCGGCGTGATCGTGACGACCGTGCCCGACTTGTCGTTCTTGGCGACGGCCTTGCCGCCCTCCTCCCAGAACACCGGGCACAGACCCTTGCCGCCGCCCTGCGAGCCCTTGCGATCGTGCGCGTCGCCCTGCTTGGCGCTCGACTTGTCCTTGAGCAGCTCTTCGGTGCGCTTCTGGATCGAGGCGATCGCGTCCTTGTCGGTGGCCGAGATCGTGAGGACGACAGCCTTGCCCTTGAGCTCGACCTTGGTCGACGCGCCGAGCACCGTGCTCGGGCAGTTGCCCGCCATGTGCTGCATCGCCTCGCCGGCGTCGGAGCCCGAACCCGAGCCCGCCATGTCCGAACCCGAGCCGGCCATCGTGTCCGACCCCGACCCCGAGCCCGCCATGTCCGAACCGGACCCGCTATCGGATCCCGAGCCGGCCATCGCCGAACCCGAACCCGAACCCGAGCCCGAACCCGCATCCTTCTTCTTCTTGCACGCTCCTGTCGCGGCCAGTGCGAGGCACGCAACGAGGACGGTCATCGTCGTACGCATCGATAGACTCCTTCCAATGACCGGCATGCTACACAGTTTCGCGTGCGGGTTTTCGTTCTCGCGGTGGTTCTCGCGGTGTCGGGCGCCGGCGATCTGGCCGCCGCACCAGCGTCGAAGCCCACCCCCACCCGACCCGATTTCCGCATGCCGCCGGGCACGCGCACCATCGATGGTCGCCTGGTCTCGGGCCGCGGCATTCGCGACACCACCGACTTCATCGCCAAGCAGCTCTCCCGTCGCGGCATCCTCGTCCGCCAGATCGGCCCGGTCCGACACCGCGGCGTGGAGCTCACCCGGTTCGTGTCGACGACGAGCTCGACCTCCTGGCTCGCCATCCACGTCCTGCGCACCGGCGGCAAGACCCTGATCTTCTTCGTGCCCCGTCCCAGCTCTTGACGAACAACCTCCGGCCCGCTAGAAAACGGAGCCTCTCTCGGGGATCGTCTAATGGCAGGACGTCAGTCTCTGGATCTGACTATCAAGGTTCGAATCCTTGTCCCCGAACCAATCGGAACGCTTGACCGGCTGTTCACCACCGGATAGAACGTCCCGTCTTTCCGGCCCCATAGTCTAGCGGTTAGGACGTCGGCCTCTCACGCCGAAAACTCGGGTTCAAGTCCCGATGGGGTCACCAGCTACCACGCACGGACGTCGACCGTCATGAGTGATCCCGAGAGCACGAGCTTCGGACGGAACCTCACCCTCGGAGTCGCCATCGCGATGTTCGGACTCGCCGCGTACGCGGCCATCGTGCACGCAGGTCCCATCACGATCGTGATTCCGGTCTTGATCGGCGGCAGCGCACTCGGGGGTTGGGTGAAGGCTCGACGCCCGCGCGGCGACTGACCGCGACTACTTGGTGGCGATCGTCGCGGTGCCGTCGGCGACCTCGGGCGGCGACATCAACCACGGCATCATCGTGGTGTCGCCCTCGAGCTGCAGGCGCAGCCACGCGACGTCGAGCCGGCGCGTCGCCGCGCGTGCGAGCTCGGCGTCGGCACTGCCCGGCGAGCACAGCGAGCACGCGAAGCACGACGGATCGTCGACCCAGTCCATGTGGTCGGCGTTCGCGACCGTCATCGCCAGCGCCGGCGACGGCGCCGCGTCGTAGAACGTCTGGTAGTTGTTGGCCGCCGGCGCGCACGGCATCCCGCCCCCGCTGGCATCGGTGGTCTCGCCGATCACCGCGACGTTCGCGGTCATCGAGCCCATCAGTGGCGCCACCGTCGGCGACGAGCCGCCGTCGACGGGATCCCAGCCGACCACCGCCTTGACGCGCGGATCGTCGACCGCGACCAGCATCGAGAGCTTGCCGCCCAGCGAGTGGCCGGCGGTCGCGATCTTCGCGGGATCGATCGCGAGGTCGGTCTGCGCGAGCGCCCACGTGATCTCGAGCGAGATGTCGTCGGCGAGCTGCTGGTGATCGAGAAAGAAGCCCGAGCTCGTGTAGTCGGCGGCGATCACCGTCATCCCCCACGACGCGAGGTGACGCGCGTACGAATCGTACTGCGCGCGCCCGAGCTGGAAGCCGGGGGACACCATGACCAGCGGCCGCGGCGACGGGGCGGCGGTCGGAACGTACGTGGTCGCCGCCGCCGATCGCGAACCACCGGCCGGGATCGCGACGTCGGCGACCGCGACGTCGTACGGACCGTCGACGGCAGGATCGGTCGACGACGCCGGCGGCGCGTCGGTAGTGGGATCAGCGTCGGCGCGGGGTCCCGGCGCGTCGACCGCCGGTCGCGCGGGTTCGGTGCTTCCGCACGCGGCGAGTGCCAGGACTGCGAGCAGGTCGGGCGTTCTCACGAGCTTCCTCCATCAGGGTGTGGAACATCGGCAACAGCAACTTCCGGCGGAGCAGGACGACCAGGCGCTCCGAGAGTCGGGTCGCGGTCTCGCTGAGCGGACCGACGCGCTCGGGGGTCGCGCGTGTCAGCACGCCGGCGCGAAACATCCGGAGCTCGACATCGACCAGCGTCCGCAGCGCCTGCAGGTACTCGCCGAGGATCGAGAACGGCAGCATCTCGGGCGTGATGCCCGCCTTGCGCGCCTCCCCGAGCGTGACCAGGAGCGCGAGATCGTCGCCGGAGTACTGGCGATCCTCGCCGCTCGGCACCGCGAACCCGACGCGCTCGAGCCAGTCGAGCTCCGCGACCGGCACGCCGCGCTCGATCAACTCGTCGCGCGTGCGTACGCGCTGACCGCCGTGATCCTCGAGCACGCGCGCGATCGCCTCGGCGGCCGCGTGATCGTCGGGCGCGGCGCCGGCCTCGTCGATCGTCTTTCGGATCAGATCGAGCGGGAGGAACTGGTCGTGTTGCAGGCGCTTGATCGCGCGCACGCGCGACGCGAGCGCGGCGTCGTACCAGGCCATCGTGCGCCCGGTCTTGCGCGCCGGCCGGATCAGCCCCTCGCGCAGGTAGTGCTTGAGCGTGGGGACGGAGACGCCCGAACGCGCCGCGAGCTCGCCGATCTTGATCAGCTCCACGCGCTGGATACTAGACAGTTCTACTTTCTAGTCAACGCGCGACGGCCCCGAACCGTCGATGAACGCGGGTCGCTCAGAACACGAAGGTGATCGCCGCGGCGAACGCGGTGTTGTCGGTCTCGTCGCTGGGTGACAGCGGCTGGACGACCTCGGCGCGCACCGACCACGACGGTGCCGGCGCGTACTTGAGGGTGAGCGCACCGGCCTGGTGATCCTCGAGCGCGCCGACCAAGCCCTCGTCCTGCACGCCAGTGGTCTCGTAGTCGTAGCGCGCCGCGATCGTGGTCTTCCCGAACGTGTACCCGAGCTGGAGGTAGGCGCCGCGCTCGAACTTCTGGAAGTAGCCGTTCGACTTCGAGCCGAAGAACGTCTGCGCGAGCTCGCCGTTGATCACCAGCCCGCCCTGGCGCGCGTGGAGATCGACGTCGATGATCGTCAGCCGTTCGGGCCCGGCGGCGTCGCCGAGCGCCGACACGCGGCCGGTGTAGCCGGATAGCCCGAGCGACACCGCGTTGTGTCCGGTGCCGGAGGTCAGTGCGGCGCGTCCGCCGAGGCCCTTGTCGTAGTTGCTGTCCAGCTGGTTCGAACGCAGGCCGCGGATGAAGCCGCCCTCTTCGCCTTCCTCGTCGACCTCTCCCTCCCCCTCGGCGCCCGGGTGCTCGCCGAGTCCGTTGACCGCGAACATCGCGTAGTCGAACGCGACCGTGCCACGCTTGACCTGACCGCGCACCTGGATCCCGACGTCGGACCATTCGACGGGAATCACCTCGTTCATCATCAGCGGCCGCCCGATCTGGAGCCACCGGAACGACGGGTGGAGCTGCTCGTTGAAGCGACCTACCGGCACCAGGAACTTGCCGGTGCGAACCACGAATTCGCGACCCTCGAACGGCGCCCAGTCGACCATCGCGTACTCGACATTGATCTCGCCACCGCCGTGCTCGAACTCGAGCTCGAGCTCGCCCGACAGCGTGTCGGACATGCGCACGCTGAACACCGAGTTGAAGTGCGAGGCATCGAACGTCAGCTCCTTTTCGTGGGGAACTGCCTCGACCACGAAGTCGCCGTAGCCCGACCAGTTGGTCTCGATGCCGAAGAACCGGAGCGTCGTGCCGAAACTCTTGCTGGTATCGAGTTGCTTGGTGTTCGGGTCCTCGTCGCCGTTGATGTTGGCGAGCAGGTTTTCCTCGGGCTCCTCGGTACCCGGTGTCGCGGGCGCGGCCGGTGGCGTGGTGCTCGGTGGCGGCGCCGTCGGCGGGGGAGCGGTCGGCGTCGTCGGTGGCGTTGGCGACGTCGTCGTCGGCGGCGGCGTCGGTGATGCCGGCGGCGGCGGTGACGTCGGCGTCGTCGTCGGCGGAGCCGGCGGCGGCTCACCCTCCTCCGTGGGCTTCGGAGTGTCGGGGGCAGCGCTCGCCAGCGGACACGCGGCGAGCATGATCCAGATCGCGATCCTCGTACGACGGGTCATCGGTCCTCTCGTTCGGCTAGAGCCTGCCGGCCTGGTACGCGGCCCGAAGCTGGCTGCGGATCGCTCGTGCCGAGGCGCCGGCACGAGCCGCCCGCACGATCGCGTAGTAGATCGCGCGCGGCTTGACCTCGATCAGCTGCCCGGGCGCGAAGTTCGAGAACGCTTCCTCCGCGATCGAGCCGGTGACGCCGCGCATCCCGGTCACCCGGCCGCGCGCCATCGCCTCGCCCTCGATCACCGACAGCACCTTCTGCAGCTCCTTCATGCTGCGCGCCGAGTAGGAGCCGGGAAGCCGGGGTGGCGCGATCGCCGCCGGTTGTGGCGGTGGTGCGGGTGGCGTCGGCGCCGCGAGCTTGCGCGGCGGAGGCGGCGCGGGCTTCACGGGCGTGGGGGGCGGTTTCTTCGGCGGGGGCGGCGTCGGGATGGTCGGCGCGACCGACTTCTTGGGCGGCGGCGGTGGCTTCGCGGGCTCGGGGGTCGGCTCGACCACGGCGACGGCGACCCGCTTGCGTGCGGGCGAACGCGGCTTGACGGCACGGCCGCGCTTGGCGACGCGGGTCGGAACCGCGCGCGCAGGAGCAACGCGAATCGGAGCGGGTGCGGGCGCGGATGGCTCGGACTCCGGTGTCGACGGTTCCGGCGTCGACGGCTCCGGCGTCGCGGGCTCGGGATCCGTCGCGGGCTCGGGATCCGTCGCGGGTGGTGGCTCCGCGCTTCGCGTGTCGGCTCGCGCGACGTCGCGAACCCGCTCGACGCGCGCGACCAGCTTCGAGAGCCGAGCCGCGATCGCGGGGTCGCTCGGGTGTTGTGCCCGTGCCTGATCGATCAGGTCGCTCGCGGCATCGACGTGATCCTCGTCGAGCTGACGAGCCGCCTCGTCGAGGTACGTCGCGGCCACGCGATCGGCGTCGTCGCCCTGCTCCGAACCGGATCCGCGCAACACCATCCACGCGACCAGCGCGAGCGCCGCACACGCGAGCGGGACGGCGATCAGCCACTTCTTGTTCGACGTGCGCGCGGGCGCCGTCGGCAGATCGCCCGTCAACGATCCTTCGGGTAACGGCGTCACCGAGATCTCTGCGGGCTCGAATCCCTGGTGACTCATCGCCGAAGGCGTGAACGACGGGAACTCGGTGCTCAGCCGAGGACCGAGCTGCGTGACCCCGGTCGTGCTCGACGACGGCCGCACGGCCACA
The DNA here is from genome assembly GCA_963772655.1 of uncultured delta proteobacterium. Taxonomy (GTDB): domain Bacteria; phylum Myxococcota_A; class Polyangia; order Haliangiales; family Haliangiaceae; genus JABFXX01. The sequence continues at coordinate 376,542 of CAVYYE010000002.1, read as the reverse complement.
TGCCGGATCGCCTCGCGGCGCGCGGCGAGCTCCCTCTTGAACGTATCGTTGACCCACTCGGCGACTTCGCGGCGCGTTCCGAGCCTGCCGGCCTCCTGCGCGGCCGAGCGCACGGCATCTTCCATCTCGGCGGCAGTCGCGAACCGCTTGTCGGGATCGCGTTCGAGCGCACGCAGGCACACGGCATCGAACGCCGCGGGCGGCTCGAGCCCGATCGTGCTCGGCGGCGGGATCTCGAGGTTCATGATGTTGTACATCGTCGCGGCGTCGTTCTCGTCCTGGAACAACCGCCGGCCGGTCAGCATCGACCACAACATCGCGCCCGCCGCGAACACGTCGGACCGACGGTCGATCGCCTTGCCCTGGACCTGCTCGGGCGACATGTACGCGAACTTGCCTTTGAGCTGACCGGGACGCGTGTTGTTGAGTCGCGACTCCGCCCGCGCGATGCCGAAGTCGGTGATCCGCGCGACGCCGTCGATCCCGACCATCACGTTCTGGGGCGAGACGTCGCGATGCACGAGGTTCATCAACTCGCCGTCTTCGTCGGTCAGCGAATGCGCGGCGTCGAGCCCGGCGAGCGCGTCGATCACGATCGTCGCGATCAAGTGAGGCGGGCGGTCAGCGGGATGGCGTTTCGCCAGCGCCGAGAACGAGCAGCCCTCGATGTACTCCATCGCCACGAAGTGCGTGTCATCGTCGACGACGAGGTCGACGATCGGAACCACGTTCGGGTGATGCAGCCTCGCCGCGATCCGCGCCTCGTCGAGGAACATCGTGAGAAACCCGGCCTCGCCCAGCAGGTGCTGGTGAAGCACCTTGATCGCGAACAGCCGCTGGAACCCTGCTTCGCCGGCGGTGCGCGCGAGATACACGCTCGCCATCCCACCGGTCCCGAGGGTACCGAGTAACTCGTAGCGCCCGAGCGTCCGCGACCTCTTCGGCGATGTCTCCGCCCTCTCGATCAACGATCCGTCCACGATGTCCAGGTCACACGGAACGGCGCCAGCGAACAATCGGGCACCACCCGGATTGTGGTCCGGGGTTTTCCCGGATCAGGCGCCCTTGCGCAGAACGCCCGCGTTGATCGCGTAGGCGACAAGCTCGGCGCGTGTGCGACAGCCGAGCTTGTCGGCGATGTGTGCGCGGTGGCTCTCGATGGTCTTGACGCTGACATGCAGCTGGTTGCCGATCTCGCGCTGCGTGTACCCGAGCACGATCAGCTCGAACACCTCGCGTTCCCGATCGGTGAGCACGTCGAGTCTCGTCGACACGGTGACCAGCTCCGGGCCCTCGACGTCCGACTTATCGAACGGTTGCGGGAGCGTCGCGCGCTTCGAGCGGGGGACGACATGGCCGTCCATCACCTCGAACGTGTCGAGCCCGATCGCGACGATATCCCCATGGGCCAGCATCGTCGGTTCGCAGATGCGGCGCTGGTTGACGAACACGCCGTTTCGGCTCTTCAGATCCGTCACGATCAGGCCGTCGTCGATCTCGGCGAACTCGGCATGCCGCCGAGAAACCAGGGCTCCGTCGAGGACGATCCCGCACTCGACGTCGCGACCGACCACGCACGTGCCCCGGACTTCGCGCTCTGTGCCAGCATGACGCAACTGATAACGGACGTCGCTGATCGACAAGCGTCCATCCTCTGCAAGTTTGCGCGATCTGAACATCGGGGTGTCCCCGGATTCGCGCTCCGGGTTTCTCCCCGATCTCATCGCGGACTAGGTAAGGCTCGAAAGTTCACCGCGCACACAAAATAGTTCGCGAACGCAGACGCAATCACTGCGCCCTCCGATCTCGTCCGGTCAGTCATCAGCAGTAGTTTTTCTGAGAAATTCTGCACTGGTTTCTCGAATACGAGAAGCGATAGAGTTTTCGCTCGTGCGCGTTCTTGCCGTTGTCTTCTGTTGCCTGTGCTTTGTCGGTACCGCTCGTGGCGAGCCGACGCGAGTCGCACTGGCCATCCCCGATACCACCGCGACGCCGGACATCACGGTCACGCAACCGCCTCCGGATCGCGGTCGACGTCACGCGATCTATCTCGAGGCGCTCGGCAAGGGCGGTATCTGGGGCCTCGGGTACGAACACCAGCTCGGCAAGCGACTGGCCCTCGGTGGCGTCGCGTCGTTCTCGATGCTCGGTGGCCAGCGCATCTATTCGCTGAGCCCGTATCTACTCACGTATGTCACGCACGGACGCGTGCACGGCTGGTTCGTCGACGCGGGCGCTCAACTCGTGCGGATCGCGACGCCGTCGCCGGTCCCCGAGTGGCCGGGATCGATCGAGAACGGGATCGGCGCCGAGGTGTCGTCGGGCTACGAGTATCGCGACCACTTCCTGTTCCGGATCTACGGCCAGGCGGTCGTCGGCAAACACGGCCTGGCTCCATGGCTCGGCATGGCGATCGGACGGACGTGGTGATGCGGCTCTGGCTGCCCGTGTGCTTGCTCGCCGGTTGCGCCGGCATGGGCTCGGACAACGCCTGGATGGCGCCCGACGAGATCACACCCCCGTTCGAGCCCGAGGTCGGGCAAGCCAACCTGTCGTTCAAGCCGTCGGCCGGCACCCTGCGGATCGTGTCGTACAACATCAAGGACGGCGGCGTCGATCCGAGCGAGATCGCCGCCGCGTTCCGCGCCAACTCCAACCTCGCGAGTGCCGACGTCGTGTTGATCCAGGAGGCGGAGGCGTTCCCCGACGAGAACGGAACGCGGATCTCGCGCATGGCCGAGGACCTCGGCATGGCCTGGATCTATGCGCCCGCGCGGCCACAGGATGCGGGAACGCTCGGCGATGCGATCCTCTCGAGATACCCCCTCGACGACCTCGCGGTCATGCGGCTACCCCTCGCGCCGAACAAGCGACAGCGGATCGCGGTCGCCGCGACGATCGACTTCGGGGGCGAGCCGATCCGGGTCGTCACGACGCATCTCGACACCTCCCTCAACATCACCGATCGCATCGTCCAGTTGCACCCGGTCGTGCGCGACCTCGAGGAGACCGCGATCGTCGGCGGCGACTTCAACACCAACCCGTACGCGTGGCAGGACGGCCAGATCCCGCTGATCCCCACCTCCCAGGTCGTCGATACGGATCAAGCTCCGTTGCTCGACGACTACATGTCGCGCCTCGGGTTCGCCAATCCGGTCGCGGCGCTCGGCGCGACCGAGATTCGTTACGGGATCGAATCGCGACTCGACGCGGTGTTCGTGCGAGGTCTCGTTGTCGGCTCGAGCGGCGTCGAACGCTCCGTCGACCTCTCGGATCACTGGCCGGTGTGGACCGACATCAAAATCCAGCCCTGAGCACGAGCCCGAGGTCGCGCTCGTCGAACGACCGGGTCATCTGATCCTCGCCGCCGCCGCGGCGCAGCGCGAAGCCGCCGGTCAGCTCGAGTCGCAGCTCGCTGGCGGTCGGGCGGTAGCCGATCCGCGCCGTGGTGATCCACCGGCGATCCCACAGGTTCTGGGGGTCGGTACCGCGGTAGCTGTGGTTGTCGTACGACCAGAACTGGCGTGCGGTGGTCTCGAGCTCGGCGTGCCACTTTCCCCAGAACGCGCGGAACCTCCCGTGTGCGCCGACACCGGTCCCGTAGTAGTAGCCCCGCGCCAGCACGACGGAGGCCTCCGGATCGAGCGGCAGGTCGAGCCGTGACAGCGCCTGGACCATCGCGACATCGCCCGCGACACCGAGGTCGAGATCGAACTGGCCGTACGGTGTCCGCCACCAGCCACCGAAGCGCGGGTTGAGCACGTCGAACGACGCGTAGCGGTCGATCGCGTTTGTCGATCTGCGTTGCAGCAGCTCGAAGTTGGATACCAGACCAGCGAACGTGCTCCGACCGTACCCGTCATCGTCGATCGTGCGCCCGTGGCGTCCGTAGAGGCTGGTGAAGCTGTGGAACGTCACGCCGGAGAGCGCACCGTCTTCGGCAGCGAACCGCACGTCGACCGCCGCCTGATTCCAGGCCAGCGAACGCCACGTCGCATCCTTGCCGGGCTGCCCGAAGTCCCGATCGCGCACGACTTCGAGGTCGAATCCGAAACCGACTTCCGCATCCGGCCGTTCGTCGCCGAACTTCACGAGGTTGGTGATGAGCGTGGCATCGAGTCGATTCGGCATCGCCGGCGAATCCGCGAGGGGCGACAGCCCGATCTCCTTCTGGACGCGATGAAACGGCGAGGCGATCAGCCCGAGCGCGCTCCGCGCCAGGCTGGGGTGACCGTCGGCCAGCAGCCCGATCTGGAACAGCGGTTCGCCGACCATGATCCCCGCCATCGTGTTCGAGAAGATGTCGTTGACGGACGGGAACTCGCGGTACTCGACGACGTACTCCCACACGAGCGAACCCGCGAAATCGAGCAGTAGCGAGCCGACCGGACCGAGACCATTCGCCCGCCCGATCTGGTAGGTCATCGCACCGGCCAACTCGTGACGAAAGCCGTTGGGTTCGAACCGGTTGGTGTCGAGCACCAGATCCTTGGTCGAGAACAGCTTGTCCTTCCAGTCCTCCCACGTCCACTTGAGCTCCCAATCCTCCTTCTGCTGGTCGACGGTGTTCCAGTAGTAATAGAGCGGAGGAAGCATCACCATCGAGTTCTCGATCAGCATGATCGGAACCGCGAGCCGCTTCGCGAGCAGACCATGCTGCTTGGGTCGGAGATCCACGGTCCGACCGTCGTCCTGGGGGTGGATCTCCATCGGAGAGGAGGACTCGGTCGCGACGACGATCGGTCCCGCGAGTGCCACGTGGGAGCTCACGAGCACGACCGCGATGACCAGAGACCGCAACATGCCTTCTAGTTCTTCATGGGGCGTGCCACACGACCGAGCAGAGCTCGCCGGGATTCACCGAGAGGTTCCGGCAACTACAGGGTGTTGCGAACGCCGCTCCGCACACCTTGCAGGACGGCGCGCAATGCCTGCGAGATCGAGTGTTGCGATATCCGCCGCCTAGTCGCGCATGGCGCGAACCATCGCGTAGCCGACGCCGACCAGCGTGATCCCCGCGATTCCGATCGCCGCGATCGGGTGGTTCTTGATCGTATTGCCGGTCTTGTCGAGGGCGCGCCCGAACCACGTCGGTTTGTGGGTCGCTCGATCGAACAGCTTCTTCACGCCCGACCGGAAGTTGTCGAGCTGTTCGTCGAACAGATGTTGGACGGAATCGGGCTGCCAGATCGTGTGTGCGCGCATGGTGAAATCTCCGAGTTGGGGTACGGCGCCAAGACAAGCATTCGCCGTGCCGCGTCAACGCTGGCGCTGGTACGTCCCGATCAGCGTGGCCTCCGCGAGCACGTGACCATCCATCGCGGTCACGAGCTCGGCCTTGGTCGGCCGCCACAGCTCGAGCACGCGATCGAGCGCGTACAACTTGAAGACGTAGCGGTGGCAACCGACCGGCGGCGACGGCCCACCCCACGCGGCATGTTTCCAGTCGTTGATCCCGACGCGCGCGGGTGCGAGATCGCCGGCATCCTCGTCGAGCCCACGACGTTCGGGCGGAAGGTCGACGATCACCCAGTGGATCCAGGTCGTCGTCGGGCGGGAAGGGTCCGGAGCATCCGGATCGGAGACCACGAGGGCGAGACTGCGGGTCGCGGCCGGCACGTCGCTCCACTCGAGCGGAGGCGACACGTCGACACCGTCCGCGGTGTACTTGCGCGGTATCTGGTCGCCGTCGCGGAACACGGGTGACGTCAGTTGCATGATGACGCGGGTGGTTGCATCGGGCAGGCCAGCAGATTTGGACACGAGCTCGCAACTGTTGCGCCGGCTCGCGGCGCAACAGCAGACGCTGCCGCCCGAGTCAGCGGCTATAGCCCGTGTGCACGACCTCGTGCGGCGCCTCGATCGGCGGAGGCATCTCGATCGCCGGAACCTCGGCGAGCACACGCATCACGTCGAACGACGTCAACACCCCGAGAAGCGTCTCGCCCTCGAGCACGAGGAGGCGATGCACGCGTTGCTCGAGCATCCTCGCGGCGACCTCGCGAATCGTCGCGTCGGGGCCGATGCCCACCAGCTCGCGACTCATCCCGTCGGCGACGGTCAGCTGTTGCATCCGGTCCTGGATGTCGTCGGGCATCCGTTGCCAGTCCGGACTCGAGTACAACAGGTCGGAACGGAAGTACGTGGTCGCCGTCGATCCCGCCCCGGGCTCGAACTCGTCGCGAACCAGCCGGAGCAGGTCGAGCGTCGAGATCACGCCGCGAACGACCAGGTTGTCGTCGACGACCGGGGCTCCGTGGATCTCTTCCTCCACGAACAGCCGGTGAACGTCGAGCAGTCGCGTCTCCGGCGTGACGGTGATGATGTCGCGCTCCATCAGATCGCGCGCGAGAACGATCGGTCGCTCGGATTCCATGACACACCTCGCGTATTCGTTGGTCGGTATGTCTGGAATTGCACGGCGCATGCCGGCGCATGCAGGCGCATGCCGGCGCGTCCGGCGTCCGATCGCCGGGGTCCGCGCAGAACCTGCAGCCCGGCGAGTCAGCGACTCTTGCCGTCGTACTGCTTGGTCGGGATCCGGTGCGCGTCGATATCGTCGAGGCAACGCACGTTGATCGCGATCATCTGGGTGCCGTCGGGCTTCTGACCACGGGCGAACGACCGGATCCCGCACACCCGACAGAACAGGTGATGGATCACCTGCTGGTTGAACTGGTAGTCGGTCAACTGCTCCTCGCCCTGCTGGAGGCGAAACTTTTCGGGCTGGACGAACTGCAAGTAGCTGCCCGCGCGCCCGCAGATCGAACAGTTGCAGGTGATCGCCTCGACCGTGGGGTCGATCTCGACGGAGTAGCGAATGGCACCGCAGTGACAGCCGCCGTGGTGGGTGGAGAGAGCCATCGCGCGATGCTACCGCACGCCGTCGGAGGAGTGATGGCTCGCGCCTACACGTCCTCGTCGCGACGGCGCCGGCTGCGTACCGCACCCGCACCGATCACGAGCAACCCGAGCATCGCACCGGCACCGAACCACATCGTCTTCTTCTTCGGCGAGACCGACGCTCCGTTGTTCCGCTTCGGTGCCGGCCTCCGGTTGCGCGCGCGCTTGAACCCGATCTCCCAGATATCGCGCTGGACGACGCTGGCGAGCTGGAGCTTGCCACGCGGGGTGAATGCGGTGCGGCCCGCGGCGATGATCTGGTTGGCACCACCATCGGGCGGCCCGCCCCACACGCCGCGGCGCGGGTTCTGGCACCGGATCGGTCCGGTCCACCAGTGACGGATCGAGTAGCGGGCCTGGAAGAAGTTCTGCGCCGAGGGTGTGGCCCCGTACTCGAGCCCCTTGCGGGTCCGGATCTCGCGGCCACCGGTGACCGGCTTGGCCTCGCGAAACATCAGGTCGTCCTTGATGTCGTTCTTGCCGTAGCGCGTGTGTAGCCGCGTGAGCACGAACCCGCCCTGCCGGATCGTCCCGCCGATCACGTCGCCACCGAGCGTGATCATGTCCTTGTCCTCGGGAATCACCGGCGGACACGGGTCGCACTTGGGCCCGTTGCCGTACGGCGACGGCATCGCGGTCCACGCGTACTCGGTGACCACCGAGCGCGGGTTGGCCTGCATCGTCTTGTCGAACAGCGCCGTATAGAACTCGCTGAACCGGTTCTTGACGCTCGGCTTGACGTCGATGTTGGTCGGGATGAACACGTTCTTGTAGTTCGCGACCTCGTAGCGCCGATCGGGCGAGATGATGTTGACGATCAGGTCCTGCTTGCCCGACGAGTTGGCCATCCCGAGGCGGATCGGCAGCGAGAACTCGTCGCTGTCGTAGTCGAACCGTAGCGGCGACAGCGCGGCGTGGCCGTCGACCATCTTCACCTTCTGGGGATCGACCTTGGCGACGAAGAACTTCGAGCCCGACTCGACGTACGGACGGAGCAGTCGCTCGGCGTCCTTCGGGATCTTGTAGTGGTTGAGCTTGAGCCACTGCTCGAGGCCGGCGGCCTCGGTCGCCGACAGGATCAGGATCTGGTACTCGGCGACGTTGAATTTCGCCTCGATCTTGACGACGTTGACCGTGGCGCGCTTGCTCGAACGACCCGCCGAGTTCGCGCACGTCAAGGTGAACGTGGTGGTCGCGGCGAGCTTGAGGGGACGCTGCGTGCCGTTACCGACGGCACCGACGCCGTGATCGATCGTGCAGGTCGGCGTCGGCCACGGTTGGCGCGCGAACCCGAAGTTCCATCGCACGGGCGTCGACACGTCCGCGGTGATCGACGGCGGGTACACGCTGAAGCTGGTCAGCACCGGTGGAACCGCGGGACGATCCTGCTTCTCGGTCGCGTACCCACCTCCACCCGCGCCGAAGCTCGCACGCGGCGCGAGGTCGGCCGCGGGCATCCGCGCCTTCATCGGTCGCTTCGACATCCGGCGATACGTCGGCTTCGGCAGCGGCAGCGGACACGGATCCTGCTCCCAGTACTCGACGAGGCGCGGCGAGCCGAGCGAGTCGACGCGATCGAACACCTCCTTCGGCAGCACCCGGACGTCGCTCTGCTTGAGGACGACGGGGACCGGGACCACCATCGCGAAGTCCTCGAGCGGACCGCGATAGTCGTTCTGCATCGACAGCACCGTGCGGGTGCCGGAACGCATGAGCACGACCTGGGTCGCGTCGTTGTACATCTTCTTGTTCGACCCGCTGACGTAGAACCCACAGAAGGCCTGCGCCGGAACGGTGGTCGTGACAGCGAGAGCCAGCGCCGTGCCGGCCGCGATCGCGGTTTTCATGCATCTCCCTTTCAAACGAACAGTCGCGCCGCCCATGCCGTGCCGACGCTTTTGAAGTTCAACGCGTTGGTAGACGCAATGATCTGAAGTCCCGTCGCCGCGGCCGTAACCGCGCGAGATCGCTCAGCGCGCGAGCAGGACCTTGAGCACGCCGGGCTCGGCCGCCCGGGTCAGCGCGCGAGCGCCCTCGGACAGAGGGAGCGTATCGGTGACCAACCCAAAGAGGTCGATCGCGCGGTTCTCGAGGAGTGCGAGCGCCGGCGAGAACCGCCCGCAGCGCGACCCGATCACCGTGGTCTCCTCCACCACCACGCGCGCGGCATCGATCGGCGTCGTTCCGTGGAACGTCGACTTGAGGACCAACCTGCCCTGCGGCACCAGCAGATCGAGCGCGAGCTCGAACCCGGACGCGCCGCCGGACGCCTCGACCACGACATCGAACACCCGGCCCAGCCCACGCGCCCGTTCGAGCGTCGCGGTCTCGATCCCGCGATCGCGTGCGCGTGCGAGCTTGCTGGCGTGCTTGCCGATCGTGATCGGTGCGTGTCCGGCGGCCGCGATCGCCATCGCGCACAGCAGGCCGAGCTTCCCGTCGCCGATCACCGCGACGCGCTGGCCGGGCTCGATCGGGCAGCGCTCGAGCACGCCCGCCGCGGCTGCCAGCGGCTCGACGAACACGGCCTCGACATCACCGATCGCGGACGGCACCGAGAGCAGGTTGCGCGCCGGTAGCCGGAGGTACTCGGCGTGTGCGCCGTCGCGACCCACGATGCCGAGCACCGTGCGGGTCGCGCAGTGACGAGGATCGCCCGCGGCACAACGCGCACAGGTTCCGCACCCCGCGTTGATCTCGCCGACCACGCGCGTCCCGGCAGGCAACGCGCCGGGCTCGTCGCCGGGCACCTCGACCACACCGACGAACTCGTGGCCCAGCGTGCCGCGAAACCCCATGTAGCCCTCTGCGAGCTCGAGGTCGGTGTTGCAGACGCCGGACAGCGTGACGCGAACGAGCGCCTCGCCGTCGGGGGCGGGGCGCTCGATCTCGGTCACGGAGACGGAACCGTCGGCGACTCGGAGCGCACGCACGGCTCGACGATAGCCTACGGATCGACCTTCGGCAGCTTGCTCGCGGTGTCGATCAACGCGATCGCTTGCTTGCGGTAGCCGGCGGCATCGCGACCGACGGCGGCGGCAGCGAGCGCGCGGATCTGCGACCACGACATGTTGCCGCGGTATGGCGACTCGCGCAGCGCCATCCCGAACGCGGCGATCGCCGCGGCCCACCGGTAGTCGACCGACGTGTCGTCGAGGTCGGTGCGCGCAGCATCGCCCGGCACCGCACGGCTGAGCAGCTTCGACTCGTTTCCATCGGGCGCCTTGTAACGGATCTTGATCGTCATCAGCTCGCCGCTGGCAGCGGCGACGTCGGGCTTGGTCGACGTCTGGTACTTGAGCGGATCGACCTTCGGCGATGGCACCGGCACCCCCGCGGGCACGACCTCGTACAGCGCGGTCACCGAACGGCCGGCGCCGATGTCACCGGCGTCCTTGGTGTCGTCGTTGAAGTCCTGATTCCGGAGGATCCGGTTCTCGTAGCCGATCAGGCGATAGCCCGCGACCGTGGCCGGGTTGAGCTCGATCTGCAACTTGACGTCCTTGGCCACGGTCACCAACGTCGCGCCGGCTTCCTCGACCAGCACCTTGCGCGCCTCGAACAACGAATCGATGTACGCATAGTTGCCGTTGCCGCGATCGGCGAGCTTCTCCATCGTCGAGTCCTTGAGGTTGCCCATGCCGAAGCCGAGCACCGTGAGCGACACGCCGCCCTCGCGCTCGCGCTCGATCAACCGGGTCAGCGCGCCCTCGGTCGTGGTGCCGACGTTGTAGTCACCGTCGGTACACAGCACGATGCGGTTGATGCCGCCCTTCTTGAAGTGGCGCTCCGCGACCCGGTACGCGAGCTCGATCCCCGCACCACCGTTGGTCGAGCCCCCGGCGTCGAGCTGGGTCAGCGCCTGGCGGATCGCCGCCTTGTCGGCGGTCGAATCGAGGACCAGCCCCGGTGCTCCCGCGTAGGTCACGAGGGCCACGCGATCCTGCGGGCGCAGGTTCTCGACGAGCATCCCCAGCGAGCGCACGAGCAGCGGGAGCTTGTCGGCGTCCTGCATCGAACCGGAGGTGTCGATCAGGAACACGAGGTTGCGTGCCGGCACCTGGGTGTCGGGGACCTCCGGCGTGCGCAGGCCGATCCGCACCAGCCGATGCGACCTGTCCCACGGCGCGGGCCCGACCTCGGTGGTGATCGAGAACGGCTCGTTGCCCTTCGGCGCCGGGTAGTCGTAGTGGAAGTAGTTGATCATCTCCTCGATCCGGACCGCGTCCTTCGGTGGACGCGATCCGTTGTCGAGAAACCGCCGGAGGTTCGAGTACGACGCGGTGTCGACGTCGATCGAGAACGTCGACACAGGATCGGTGCGGGTCCGGAAGAACGGGTTGTCGTCGATCCGGCTGTAGGCCTCGGTATCGTGGCGAACGTCCTGGTCCTTGGTGCCCGCCTGACCCGGCATCAGCTTGAAGCTATCGGCCGGCATCATCGCGGGGTCGGCGTTGACCGCCTGGCCCTGCCCCTGGCCGTTGCGCACCCCGAGCGCCCCGGCCTTGGTCGCCAGATCGATCGTCCGATCGGGGCTCGGCCCGCTCGGGCTCGCGGATCCGAGCGACAGCAGGCGGTCGTCGGCGCGATCGCTGCTATTGCTATCGAGCTTGGCGCTGTTGCTGCCGATCACCGTGACCGCGATGGCCGCTGCAGCCGCGACGCCCGTCGCCGCGCCGGCGATCGCGAGCCATCGCCGCCTCGCCGACCGGCCGCCCTTGGCGGCCACCTGGATCCGCTGGCGCTGCAGGTCGTCGAGCGCGGGTGCCGGCGCCGCCGACAGCTCGGCCTCGATCGCACCGATGGTCTCGCGAAGGGACTCGAGGTACGCGCGCGCCTCGGGGTCGGCTTCGATCACGGCGTCGAGCTCGGCGCGGTCGGCTTCGGAAAGCTCGCCGAGCGCGTACGCGGTCCACCGCGGGTCGTCCATGTTCCACGTCATCGCGAACCTCCTTGCGCGGCACGAACCGGCGACGGCCGATTCGATGCGAGCTGCGCGCGGATCTTCTTGACCGCGGCGTGCAGCAGAAAGCCGACGTTGGTCACCGAGTGACCGGTGATCTCGCTGATCTCCTGATAGCTGAGGCCACCCTGGAACCGGAGGAACACGGCCTCCTGTTGGTTCTCGGGGAGCGTCTCGAGCACCTTCATCACGTGCCCGGTGTCCTCGCGGTGCTCCGCGAGCTGGTGCGGGCCGGGGCCGGTATCGGCCTCGCCCGCGATCGATTCGAGATTCTCCACACGCGTCTCCTTGCGACGCAGGTCGAGCGCCCGATTGCGACACACGCGGAACAGCCACGGTGCGAGGTGATCCTCGACGGTGGCGCGATCCTGCTGGCACAGCTGGAGGAAGGTCTCCTGGACCACGTCGCGCGCGCGGTCGACATCACGAAGGAACCGGGTCGCGAACCGGAGCAGTGGCACCTCGTAGCGTGCGAGCGCGTCGGCGATCCACTGTGCATCGTGAGCTGGCATGGGTCGTACGGGTTCGAGCCTGTCAGCCTGATAGCGCGGCGGCGGCGGTTTTCTTAGACGGTTTTTCGCCCAGCAGATCCGGATGGTTGCGAGTGCCGGGTAGATTGTCGCCGTGCCCAGACCCATCGCCCTCGTCACCGGAGCCTCGTCGGGGATCGGCCGCTGCTACGCCAGGCGGCTAGCCGCCGACGGTCACGACCTCGTGGTCGTCGCCCGCCGCAAGGATCGCCTCGAAGCGCTCGCGACCGAGCTCGCCCAGACCGGTGCGAAGACCGAGGTGTTGATCGCCGACCTCGCGACTCGCGAGGGCGTCGCGGCCGTCGAACGCCGGTGCGCCACCGGCGATCTCGCGCTCGTGATCAACAACGCCGGCGTCAGCCGCTACAAGCCGTTCGTCGAGCTCGAGCCCGCGGCGATCGACGAGCTCACGCAGCTCCACGTCGTGGGTCCGACCCGGATCGCGCGCGCGGCGCTCGCACCGATGGTGGCGCGCGGCTCCGGTGCGCTGATCAACGTGGCGTCGTTGCTGTCGCTGTCGGGCACGCTGCCGCCCGGTCAGTTGCCGTTTCGTGCGGTGTACGCCGCGGCCAAGGCCTACCTGCTGGCGTTCACGCAGCAGCTCGCGCACGAGGTCACCGCCCAGGGCGTGCGCGCGCAGGTCGTGCTGCCCGGCATCGTCGAGACCGAGTTCCACGACGACATGGGCGACGCGAAGTCCCACCTGAAGGGCATGCAGCCCGAGGACGTCGTGCAGGCATCGCTCGCGGCGCTCGCCGCCGGCGAGGTCGTGTGCATCCCGCCGCTGCCGGATCCGGCGGCGTTCGAGGCGGTCGGCAAGGCTCAGCTCGGCGTGTTCCCGTCCGCACGCTCGACCGAGCTCCCGCCGCGCTATCGGAGCTGACCGCGGAGCTCGTGAGCGACCTGCTCGACGATCTGGCTGTCTCCGGGCCGCTCGATCCCGACGGCGAGCGCGAGCAGCTGCGCGTGATCGCCGACGATCTGATCGAGCGGGGAGATTCCCTCGGCGAGTTGGTCGTGGTCGCCATCGAGCGTGAAGCCCGCGACACGCCCGAGCTCGCGCGACGCGAGGACGCGCTGATCGCCGAGCAGCAGCAGCGGTTCGGCCAGCGATTCGATGACCGGTTGCCCGCGACCTACCGCTGGTCGCGCGGACTGGTAGACACGGTCGCGTTCGACTCCCCGGAGCACGACGGTGTGGAGGCGCTCGTCGCGATGGCCGCCGAGCCCGCATTCCGACTGCTCCGCCGGTTCGTCCTGAGCTCGGCGTGCATCGACGACTACTCGGAAGCTCGCCCGATGCTCGAGACCCTGATCGCTCACGCCTCGCGGTTCCCCCGCCTGGTCGAGGTCTCGGTGTACGAAGGTCCCGATCTCGGAAACCCGTGGTTCGAGGGTCCCGCCACGATCGGCGATGCGTCGGCGCTGTGCACCGCGTTTCCCCGCCTCGAGGTCCTCGAGCTCGAGGGCGTCGACACCGCGTTCGACCGACTGGACCTCCCCGCGTTGCGGCGCCTGTCGCTGCACCACCTCGAGATCGACATCGTGCGGGTCCTGCTCGCGGCGCGCCTCCCTGCCCTCGCCGACCTCGAGCTGGCGATCCGATACGCGCGCGGTGGCAATATCGCGGCGCGGATCGGACCGCTCCTCCACAAGCAGTTCCCCGCGCTCGAGGCGCTCTCGATCGCGCTCCCGACCGACGACGCGATCGCCTACCTGATCGACGAGCTACCCACGTGCCCGCTCGCGCGTCCGATCCGGCGGCTGGCGTTCGCGGACGCCAAGCTCGCCGAGCGCCACCACCAGCAACTGCTCGCGCACGCGCCCGGCCTGCGCCGACTCGAACGGCTCGAGCTGTGGGGCCGCGGGCTGTCGGCCTCGATGCAACGGCGGCTACACCGCGCGTACGGCGGTGCGCTCGTCGTGGTCTAGAGGATCACGGTCGGCGCGCAGGTCGACACGCCGGCGCCGACGATCACGCGTCCGCTGGTCGGCATCGAGCCCATCACCGCACCGGTCATGCCGTTGACGTGATAGACGGTCGTCGACGTCTCCAGGTCGCGCATCAGGAACACGTAGAAGTCGCCGCCGAAGAACGCGAATGCCCACGCGGTCGGGCTCCCGGCGAGCGAGGTGAGCGGGAGACTCTGGAGCACGCCGCCGCTGGTCTTGTCGAGCTTGTCGATCCGCGGCGAGGTCGCCGACGGGAAGAAGCCCCACAGCTCGGCGTCACCGGTGCCGGTGAGCTCGGGCGAGTCGTTGACCGTCCCGATCGGCGTGGCGGTCATCGAGTTGAGATCGAGCTTGTTGAGCGCCGCGGTCGGATCGCTCGGATTGGCGCCGCCGGCGATGAACAGCGTGTCGGTGGTGCCGCCGGGGGTGTCGGTGGAGAACCCCATGCCGTACTCGAACAGCCCGTTGGCGCCCGGAGACCAGGTGGTCTTCATGCACGCCAGGGTGTCGGTGTCGACGTGGAAGAGCTCGCCGGAGCTGTACAGCACCCACGCGCCGGCGTTGCGATCGATGCCCATCGAGAATGGCGAGGCTCCGAGCCCACTCGCCGGACAGTTCAGCGTGCCCTTGTCCATGAACATGCCGGTCTGCGGATCGAACGTCGAGAGCGTGTTGTTCTCGTCGACGACGAACACGAGCTTGGCTTCGGCCGAGCAGTTGTCCTGGTTGTTGCCATCGCCGTTGGCGTTGTTGCCGTCGGTGGTGCCGTCATCGTCACCGCGCGTCGGCGCACCGCACGCGACCAGAGAAACGACCAGGGAAGCGAAAACAACACGCGCGATACTGGTCCTCATCGCGGCGAAGCTATCACGCGGCTACTCGCCAGGTACCCTGAAAAACTAGCGACACCACCCGCCCCGCCGACTTGACGCCACTTCGGGTCTCGGGCCGGGCATCGAGCGCGTCATCGACCCGGAGCACCGCCAGATACTCGTTCGTCAACTGTGCGGTGACATTGGCTTCGACCAGGGTGTACGCCTCGGTCCGCATCGTCTTGTCGAACGCTTCGGACTGGTATCGGACCCTGGCGAGGGCCGAGATCGCGCGATGCGGCATGACCCGGATCCAGCCATCGGCCCGGTGACGAGGGAGGAAGTCGAGGGGATCCGCACCGCCCATCTCGGCGGTATGTCCGGTCACAGCCACCGGGGCGACCGAGCTCGCACGCCTTGATGTAGGCGTACGAGCCGCCGACCTCGGTCCGACGTTCGGGCTTGAAGCGAACCTGCAGCTCCATCCCGTAGAAGAACGTGTCGTCGAGCGCACTCAGCTTGCCGACCGTCTCGCCCGGACAATCGACCTGTGCGGGACACACGCGCGGCGTGCCCTTGGTCTTCTTGACGAACGGCGAGACCTCGACGTGCAAGCGCGGCTGCGGGTCCTCGTCGGGGCCGTTCGCGAGCTGCTTCGTCCGGAGACCGTCCCAGAATCGCACGAACCTCGGCATGGCGCGCGAACTCGGGGCCGAGCTCGGGGTTGCCGGTGGCGGCGTCGAATCGCTCGCGCAGGCTCGGTACCCGCCCCTTGTAGCCGGCGGTCGCGGTGAGCTCGAGATCGTGTTGCGGGCGGTACTTCACGACCGCCTTGGCCTCCGGCCACGGATCGGCGCCGACCCCCGCCGGCACCGCGAGGCCACCGGCAAGGTCGGCACGTACCGGGCCGTGCTCGTACTGGCCGTCGACCGCGAATTCCATGGTCGTGATGTCGCCCTCGCTGATCTGGTCGTTCTTGGTCTCGACGTGGGCGTGCTCGCGATCGAACGTCGCCGAGGCGGCCCACCGGAAGTCCTTCGCGATCGGTGCGGTCGCCAGCGCCATGCCGCCGACCCGTTGCGCCGCGAGGTTCTCGAACTGGAGCTGATCGTCGGCGGTGAACGCCGGGTCGGTGAAGAACCGCGAGCGCCGGCGCAGCGTCTGGACCCAGGTCTGTCCCTGGAGCTGGAGCTTGCCGATCCTGTCGTCGCCCTTGGCCGATGCGCGATACGTGGTCTCGCGATCGATCATCAGGATCGTGCCGGTCTCGCCGGGGGGCGCGATGTAATGGCGATCGTCGAGGAAGCCGTCGACCGCTACCCGCCGGTTGCCCTTGCGGTATTCGAGGCGCGTCGCCCCCGTGGCCGCTCGCTTGCCCTCGTTGAACGGAGTCGCCGTCACCGGTGCCTCGAGATCGCGAGCCCCCATCAGCCCGGATGCCGCGATCCGCAAGGCCGTGTGCTTGGTCAGCCCGGCGCGCGCGGTTCCGGACACGCCGAACGTCGGCAGCGAGTCGCCGGTGACCCGCGCGACCACGACCTGGGGACCGATCGCGTCGCGCGTGTGGACCTCGATCACGCCGCCCGATCCACCGGGTCCGTCGATCGGCGACTGCGGGGTGGTGGCGACGCGAATCTGCACGATGTCGGTGATCGGGATCGACGACACGTCGAACGTGCCGTAGTACGGGTCGCTGACGAGCACGCCATCGATGAAGATCGAGACGGCGCCCTTGCGACCGCCGCGGATGTCGGCCTGAAATCCGCCCCGGCCGACCGGTCGCACGGTGACATCGGGCAACAGCGCGAGCGCCGTGCCGAGATCGACGGCGCCGCGGCGCGCGAGCTCCTCGCCCGTCAACCGGACCTCGGTGTCGCGATCGAACGGCTTGTCGGGCCGCTCGTCGTAGATGTCGATCGTCTCCTGCTCGGCCATCTTCAGGAGCTCGGCATCCGAAATCTCGTCGGAGGTCTGACCGGTCGCGGTCACGCCAGCGCCGTCGTCGGCGCCCTTGGGGGTGGTGTCTGGCTCCTCGGCGTGGGCCGTCCGCCCCCACGCCGTGGCGGCGATGACGACTCCGATCAACAGGTTGGCGGACGCGCGCATCGTACGCGACCAGGAGTCAGCAAGACCGGCGCCGCGGTTGTTGCACGCGTGTGTCACGGCAGCTCGATCTGGGTATGCGGGAAGGTGGCGCGGGACGGATCGGAGGCTGCGGGCTTCGGTGTCGGTGCCGGTTGTTGCGATGACGATGGGGCCGGCGCGCTCGACTCGGACTTGCACGCGACCACCAAGACGAGCGCGAACCACCGCATCGCTCGATCATCCATCGCTCGATCATCGCCGTCCGCGCGGCGCCGATCCACTCGCACGTGTCGTCGATCTCGCGCGCTGTCGCTTGAACCACCGCGCGCCCCGGGAAACCATGTGGACACGACATGGACCTGCTCGAGCGCGCCCGCGCACTCGCGGCGTGCGAGCTGTTCTCGGACCTCGCCCCCGCGACCGTGATCCGACTGGCCGAACGGGCGCGTCCGACCGAGCTCGCCGCGGGCGAACGGCGATCGACCGACGACGGGGTGTGGGTCGTCGCGTCCGGTCACCTCGCCGTCGTGGCGCGTGGCGAGGCCGCGTTCGACGCCACCGCGAGCTCGATGAAGCGCGTCGGCGGGACGGCGGAGCCGGGACACGCCGTCGGCCTGGTCCGCGTGATCGCGCCGGAGACCGCCGTCGTCGAGGCGATCGCCGATCGCCCGTCGGTCGTGCTGTCGCTGTCGGCCGACGACATCCGCGACGTGCTCGAGGAGGATCCCGCGGCCCTGACCGCGCTCGCCGGTGCGCTCGCCCGGCGCTTGCTCGAGGCTGCACCGTGAATCGCCGCGCCCTCGTGCTCGGCGGCGCGATGGTGCTGCTCGTCAACTTCATCACCGTCGCGCTGCGCGCGTACACCGAGGCCGCGTTCCTGCACTCGTACGCCAAGTCCCAGCTGCCGTGGCTGTTCGTCGCGAGCGCCGCCGGGTTCGCGATCGCGGCGTTCGGCTACGATCGCGTGACCCGGTTCGCGCACACGACGATCGTCGATCTCGCGCTCTTGGTCGCGCTGGTCGCCGTCGCGGCCGCCACGCCATCGCTCCTCGACGCCGGCGCCTCGCCCGCCGCGATCGTCGTCGGCGTGTCGGCGCTGTCGCAGGTCGCCGGCCTCGCGCTGTGGAACCGGGTCGCGCAGGCGGTCGCCGGTCGAGACGCGCGGCGCATGCTGCCGCTGGTCGGCGCGGCGGTGACGACCGGGGGCATGATCGCCGGGCTCGGCGCGGGCGGCCTCGGGATCCACGGTGCCGTGCTCGCCTATCTCGCCGCCGGCGCCGCGGTCGTGGTGATGGGGTTGACCATCGCCCAGGCCCGCACGCTCGCGACCGGCGGCGCACCCGGTGCGACCTTGCCGGCGGGCGCGTCGGCCGAGCTCGGATCGTTGCAGCTCCGGCTGCTCCGCGCGCTCGTGATCTGCGCCGTCCTCGAGGGTGTCGTCACCACGGTGATCGACTTCCAGTTCCTCGCCGAGGTGAAGAGCCAGTACCGCGACGCCACGCTGGTGTTGTTGCTGTTCTACGGCGGCACCAACGCCGTGCTGTTGCTCCTCCAGGTCACGGCGGTGCCGCGCATGCTGGTCACCCGCAGCTTGCCCACCAGCTTCGGCATCCACCCCACGGTGGTCGTGCTGGCGTACGTCGCGTTCGCGATGGTCCCCGGCCTGTTCGCGATCGCGGGCACGCGCACGGCGGATCAGGTGCTGCGCCTCGCGACATCGCGCACCTCGCAGGAGCTCAGCATGTCGGCGCTGCCGCCGATCGCCCGCGCGCGCTGGAAGGTCCTGTTGCGCGGGGCACTGTGGCCCGTCGGTGCCGCCGGTGCCGCGCTCGCGCTCCTCGAGCTCGGCTCCGCGGGCCTCGCACATCCCGTGCGCCTCGCCGGCGTGATGATCGCGATCGCGATCCCGTGGTGGGTGTTCGCGCGTCTTGCCGGCCGCCGGTTCCAGGCCGCACTCGCCGCGCCGCTCGACATCCAGACCCGCCGCCGCGCCGACGAGGCCACGATCGATCTCGAGACCCTCGAGCGGTGGACCGAGGTTGCCGGTGACGACGATCGGCGCACCCGTGCCCTCGCCCGCGCCGCTCTCGCCCACACCCGCGTCGATGCGAGCGACCTCGCCGAGCACCTGCGGCACGACGAGCCCGCGGTGCGCGCCGCGCTGTTCGAGCAACTCGCGCGCACGCCGTCGCCCGCGCTGGTGCGCGAGCTTCGCGCCGCCGTCCAGATCGAGGACGACGATCGCGCCCTCGTCCTCGGCCTCGAGGCCCTCGCGGTCGCCGGCGACGACGGCGGTCTCGAGCGCGGCCGATCGCGCGCCGCGCTGTCGCGCGAGGTCGCCGAGGCCGTTCGCACCGCCGAGTACACGCTGCACGGAGGTGACGGCCTCGAGGACGAGCTCGCCACGCTGTGCGGGCGCGATCCGCACTGGGCCGTCGCGCTCGTCCGCGCGCGAGGCGCGGCGTTGGACGACGACGCGCTCGCTAGCCTGCTCGCCACCGCCATCGCGGATCCCGAGCGGCGCGCCGGCGCCCTCGTCGTGATCGCCCACGTCGGACCGCCCGCCGCGATCGATGCGCTCGACGCCGCGCTGGCGACCGCCTCGCCCGAGGCGATCGCCGCGGTCGCCTCGCTCGACGAGCGCGGCAGCACCGACCTCGCGGCGCGTGCCTCGCAGTTGTCGCCGCTCGGACGGCTGGTCCTCGCGCGTGCCCTCGCCGCCACGCCGGTCGCCACCGCCGCGATCGGCACCTTGCTCGAGGATCCGGATCCCGAGGTCGCGCATGCCGCGCTCCGCACCGCGCTCGCGATCGCGCGCGGCGGCGGCGCGCTTCCCCCGGGCCCGATCGCCGCCGCCCATCGCTCTGCCCTCGCGGCACTCACCGCGGCACTCGACGCACGCGACGCCGCCCACGCGGCCAGCGCCGCCCCGAGCGACGGTGTCGACGGCGCATCGCCGTGGTCTGCGTGCGCGCGTCACGAGCTCGAGCTCGCGACCCGCAACGCCGTCGCCCGCCTGATCTGGGTGGCCGCCGTCGAGGTCGCCGCCGCCGGGCGCGACCCGGCCGCGCTCGCCGCGGTCGCGCGTCGTCTGATCGGCGGACGCGAGCCCGATCGCCGCCGCGCGCTCGACGTCACCCAGGAGCTCCACGCCGGTCGCACCGAGATCCTCGCGGTGATCGAGCGCTGGCTCCAACCCGCCGCGCCGGTCCGGGGCACCGACACCGTCGCGGCCCTCGCCGCCCACGATCCGTGGCTCGCCGGTCTGTGCCGCGGCGAGCTCGCCGACATCGAACCCACGCTGGTCGCCTTGCGTCGCGCCGCGCTGTTCTCGGCGATCAGCGGCCCCGCCCTCGCCGCGCTCGCGCCTCTCGCGACCGCGCGCACCGTCGATGGCGAGCTGTTCGCCGCGGGTGCCGCCGCGTCGTCGATGTTCGTGATCGAGCGCGGGGTCGCGATCGCCCATCGCGCCGGCGCAGCGTCTCGCCGTCTCGAACGCGGTGCCGTGATCGGCGAGCTCGCGATGCTCACCGGCGCCCCACGCGCCGCCACCGTGATCTCGGAGGGGCCGATCGACGTGCTCGAGATCGATCGCGACGTGTTCGTCGCCGCGGCCCGGCGCGCTCCGGAGCTCGTGCTCGGGCTGTCGTCCAGCCTCGCCGGCTGGCTCGCGCCCAACCGCCCCGACGTGCTCGGGTAATTAGAACTGGAAGTAGATGAACGGCACGATGTCGTGGTTCGCGAGCTGGCGCAGCACGAGGGCGACGACCACCAGCACCAGGCCGCGGATCGGTGTCGGCATCGCGACGAACACGCGCCGGAGCCACGCGAAGCTCCCGCCGGCGAAGAAGTGACAGACGAACCCGACCGCGAGAGCGCCGGTCACCGTCGGCACGAGGTTCGCGTGATCGGTCGAGCGTTCGGCGAGCCGACGCAGGATCTCGAGCGCGCGCTCGAAGCTCTCGGCACGGAAGAAGATCCACGCCAGGCAGACATAGTGGAACACCAGGAAGATCGAGAGCGCGCGACGCGCGACGGCGATCAACCCGGCGACCCGATCGGTCGGCCCGTACTCGACGACGTCAGCCGCGATGCCGAAAGCCCACATCGCGAGCACGGTCGGGATCCAGGTCCAGGTCTCGGCATAGCGAAGCTCGACCACCAGGCCCGCCCCGGCGACGCACATCGCGACGCGGAGAGCCAGTGCCGCCGCGTCGCGCGTGGCGGCGGCGCGCGATCGCTCGCCGCCGGCGGCCGAGTGTGCGGCCGACGGATCGGCGGCCGGGGGCTTCCACGGTCCACCGAGCCACGCGGTGGTCACCGCCCATAGCGGCGTCAGCGCCAGCCACGCGATCACGAGCTGGCTCCACGTGCCGTCGGGCGCGAACGGCGACCGCAGGAACGTGACACCGACGATCCCGAACATCCCGCACACCGCCACCAGTCGCCATCCGGCGGCGAGGTCGCGAGCGGTGGCGCGCTGGAAGTAGCGCGTGATCGCGAGCCCGAACCCGTGCAGCCCGCCCCACACGATGAACGCCCAGCTCGCGCCGTGCCACAGACCGCCGAGCAGCATCGTCAGGGTCAGGTTCAGGTAGGTGCGCCACTCGGCACCGCGACTACCGCCGAGGGCGGCGATGTAGAGGTAGTCGCGCAACCAGGTCGATAGCGAGATGTGCCAGCGCCGCCAGAACTCCTGGAGGTTGGCGGACCGGTACGGCGTGTTGAAGTTCTCCGGAAGCTCGAAGCCGAGGATCTGGGCGGAGCCGATCGCGATGTCGGAGTACGCGGAGAAGTCGAGATAGATCTGTAGCGCGTAGGCGTAGATGCCGCACAGCACCTCGATCGACGAGAAGTGGCCGGGATTCTCGAACACGCGATCGACGATGGCGAGCGCGAGGGTATCGGCGAGCGCGATCTTCTTGAACAACCCGACGACGATGCGGAACAGCCCCTCGGTGGCCTTCGACATCTCGAGCGGTGGTGGATCGGCGAGCTGCGGCAGCAGATCGTGCGCGCGCACGATCGGACCGGCGACCAGCTGCGGGAAGAACAGCACGAAGGTCGCGAACTGGACGGCCGATCGCGTGGCGGGGAGCTGCTTGCGATAGACGTCGATCGTGTAGGACAGCGACTGGAAGGTGTGGAACGAGATGCCCGCGGGCAGGATCAGATCGAGATGAGCGCTGGGGCCGAGGCCGACGACATCCTCGACGAAGAAGTTGTAGTACTTGAAGAAGAACAGGACGCCGAGGTTGGAGCACAGGCTCACGATCAGGAGCGCGAGGCGCGCGCCCGGTGAGGTCGTCCGCTCGATCCACAGCCCGAGATAGAAATCGAGGACGATGGTCGAGAGCAGCAGCAGCAGCAGGTAGCGATAGAGCCCCGGCATCGCCGCGGCCCACGCGTGATAGAACATCGCCGAGACGACGAACAGGATGACGACGCGACCGAGCGGACGACGCCGATCGCGCGAGGCACCGAGTCCGACGCCGAGGACGCCGAGGAGCAGCAGGTGACCGTGCTGGACGACGTGGAAGGTCAGCTCGTCGAGCGCATTGCGCTGCTGGACGAAGTCGGCGAACCAGGTGGGCCAGGTCGCGTCGAAGGCGTGCGGCCGGATCCAGTCGGCAAACCACACCGGCCAGCTGGTATCGAACACGACGCGAGGCGGCGGCGCTGCCGATTCGATCCGGGCGACGATCGCGACGGTCGCGAGCCCGAGCACCAATCCGATCGTCGCGAACGCGATGCGTTGCTGGCCGCGCGGGGATGCGATCCACTCGCCATGGCGGCGCCCGATCGAGATCGCCCCGCCGAGGACCACGCCGCCCACCGCGTACCGGAGCAGCAGCTCGGGTGGCCAGTCGTGCGCCCCACCGACGAGCCGGAGGAGCGTGCCGCCGATCGGATCCCACAACACGTCGGGGTTCTTGGCGACCAGCAGGAACACGATGTCGCCGAGCAGCACCATCACCGCGTAGCGAGCCCACGCGTGCTGACGGCCCCCCCAGCGGGCGAGCCCGTAGAGGAAGAACACCGCGATCAGGAAAATCGGGTAGTCGGGCGACGAGAAGAGCATGTCAGTGCGCGGGGCGCTGCTGGATGGCGGCGAGCGCCGTGCTCGGTGGCATGTGTTGCGACTCGCGCCACCGCGCGTAGCTCGCGAACAACGCGTTGGACAGCGCGTCGGCCCACCGCTTGTATCCGATGTCGGTGAAGTGGGTGCGATCGCGGAACGCCACGCGCGGATCGGCGGTGGCCCACTCGTTCATGTGATCGCCGCCGCCCATCGCCGCGAAGGTGTCGAAGAACGCGACCCGGTTGCGCAGCGCCGCGGCGTGCTGGACCGCGATGATCTCGCGCAGGATCGCCGGCGTGCGCCACTCGCACTCGGGTGGAACGCCTGCATCCTCGGGCTCGTGCTTGCCCCGCTTCTTGCGATCGCACGCACGGCCGGCCTCCCGCACACCCATGTCGGGTGGGCCGAGGATCAGGATCGAGGCGGTCGGGGCCGACGCGCGGATCCGCAGGATCGTGTCGTCGTAGTACCGGGCGATCGCCTCGACGTCGACGTTGGGATCGTCGGCTTCGTTGGTGCCGTACTGCAGCACCACCAGCCGCGGATCGCGGGTCGCGAGCTGCTCGCCGATGATCGACCAGTCCCACGATCGCAGCTGGCCGAGCCGGCGCCCGACCACACCGCAGGCGTCGACGATCACGCCGGGGTGCTGGCGCTCGAGCGACACGCCGTAGAGATCGACGTTGCCTCCACCGGCATGCTGGAGGGTGAGCTTGTGGGGACCGTCGGGCACCACGATCACGTGACGCGCCGGGTGCGGGGGCTCGATCGCGGCGGTGCGCGTGCTCAGCTTCTCCCACCTTCCCTCGTCGACGCGTAGCTTGATCGCGCCGCCGGTCGGCGTGGCCTGGTAGAGCAGCGCGAACTGACCGACCGTGTTGCCGGCCTTGCAATCGGCGCAGGTCTCGACCCACAGCTCCGAGCCCTTGCGATCGCCGTACACCCGCAGTCCGAGGATTCCGTAGGGCTCGGGATCGCGATGCCCGCCCGACCGCCGAGTGCCATCGCCCCGAACGGCCGTAGTGAACGTCGCGCTGGTAGTAGTGGCGCGCCGTCGGCCGTCCCGCGGCGACCAGCCCGCGACCGGCATCACCGAACCGGTGCTGCCACGCGACGCGGATGTGCGACGTCATCGAATCGCCGGCGGTGTGCGAGTCGCCGAAGAACAACAGCAACACGCGACCGGCGGGTCCGGTGCCACCCGCCTCGAGCCCCGCGAGCCCCTGGTAGAGCATGTCGAGCGAGCCCGCGGGCATGTCGAGGTAGCCCAGCGTCTCCGTCGAGATGGTCTCGGCATCGGGGCCCGCGACCTGCGCCACGCCACCATCGCTGACGACGTGGTCCGGACGCGGGACCTCGGGCGGCTTCGAGCGTTCGCCGTCGCCGCAACTACCGCACCCCGCGACCACCAGCGCGCGGGCCGAGATCACGAGCGCGCTAAGTGCCCGCATACCTCCCGAACCCGGTGATCAGGGCGTCGTACAGGGCGTCGGTGAACTTCGCAGCGCCGGCATGCGACGGGTGGACGAAGTCGCTGCCGATCAGTCGGTGTCGGTACCACTTCGCCGCCGAGCCCTTGCCTCCCATCCAGTCGTAGGTCGAGTAGAACGCGCATCCCGCCGCGGCGGCTGCCTTGCGCTGCGCCGCGACGAGCACCGGGATCACCGGCTTCGACGGGTAGCGTCCGTTCTTGGCCTCCGCCTGATCGGTCGGCGAGATCACGAGGCACGTCGCGTGGGGCAGCGCCTTGCGCACCGGCGCGAGCAGTGCCTCGTACTGCGCCTGGTACCCCTTGGTCGCGCGATCGTGCGCGCCGAGCCACATCGCCTCGTTCGCACCGATCATGATCATCACCAGATCGGCGTCGCGATGCGCGAGGGTCGCCGGATAGACCTCGTTGTCGTGGTTGGCGAAGCTCTTCGCGCTCGCGCTGACCAGCCCGAAGTTGTCGACCACGATGCCGTTCGGGTTCTCGAGCGAGACGCCGAACATCCGCACCCGGCCGCGCGCACGGAACGCCAGCTTCTTGGCGCCCTCGACCTTGGCGATCGCGTAGCCGGGCTGCTTGGAATCAGCCTTGGTGTCCTGGCTCAGCACCTCCGTGCCATCGGCCGTGACGGTGAGCGTGCCGCCGCGCGGCTGCGCCAGGTAGTAGAGCTCGGCGGTCTTGGGGGCGCCCGCTTTGATCCGGAACGTCGCGTTGCCACCGATCGTCTCGGCCGTGCTGCCACCGACCCCGTACATCCGATCGGCGACCGCGATCGTCGAGATCGCGTGCGGGAACCAGTTCGACGACGAGCGCTGCACCAGCTCGTGCGCGCAGAAGCGGTGCGGCGCGACGATGTACACGAACCCGGGCCCACCATCGCCGAACTTGGACTGCAGCTTCGATCGTAGATAGTTCGGGATCGCGTCGGTGGCGATCACCGAGTCGCCGTACCACGACACCCGCACCGCGTGACCGAGCTTGCCCTGCTTCGAACGCGCGAGCGCGGAGTAGAAGCCGTCCATCCCCCAGTGTTTGCACTTGGTCGGGGTTCCTTCGAGGCACACGTCCTCGAGCGCGCCGACGCGGCTGCGATCACCGTGATCGGCGATCGCGGGTGCCGGCGCGACATCGTCATCCGCCGAGGTATCCGCCACCATGACCGGGCGCGGCGCGAACGCCGGACCCGCCGGGGCCGCTTGATCGGCCGTGCGCGGCGTGGTCAACCGATCGGCGAGCGCCGACAGGTCGCCGTCGAGCCACCACAAGGCGATGACGAGGCCCCCGACGAACCACAGAAGGGTCGGGGCAATGGTCCAGCTGCGATCGCGATCCGGGTTCATCTACGCACCGCACCGAGGGTAAATGACAGGACGACGTCGTGGCGAGTCACGATCGTGGGAGTGAGCCACATCGTGGGGTGGCGCGCCACTCGCATTACGTGTCGATGTGGAGGGAAACACGATGCGCTTTTGTCTGCTGGTTTCACTTTTGGGCGTCGTCGCGTGCGGGGAAGACACCGTAGATACACCTGATGTCGACGCTCCGACCGGTAACCACCCAGATCCTCGCGTGATCCCGGGTGGCGGAATCGGCGACGGGCCGATCGACGGCGTGGTGAATCTCTACGTCATCGACGACACCGATCGCACCCCCATCGAGGGCGCCGAGGTCCGCGTCGGCACCATCGACGGCACCACCGACGCGACCGGGCTGTTCGTCGCCGATGGCGTCACGGGCCCGCAGGACATCGTCGTCAAGGCCGCCGGCCATCGCAAGGAGATGTGGCTGGGGGTCGCGGGCGCCAACGTGACGATCGATCTCGACAAGGATCTCGATCCGACGCCGACGAGCCACACGTTCACCGGCTCGATCACGAACTACGACACGCTCCAGGTCACGGCCGCCAATCACTTCAAGGTCGCGTTCATCTCGTACTCGCAGACCGACAAGCTCGGCGACCCCGCGAACGAGATCGCGACACCCAACCAGGGCAACCTGTGCATCGCGGCCAACCCCGACGATCCATGCGACTTCACGATCGACACGCGAGAGGGCAAGATCGCCCTGCTCGCGACCATCGTCGATCTCGACACCAAGGGAACGCAGGCCGGCGACGACGACACGCTCACCGTGATCGGCTACGCCGTGCGCCAGGGCATCGACACCGCGAGCGCGAGTGCGGCCCAGGACCTGACGATGCTGACGGCCGCCGATCTCGAGACCGTCACGATCGACCGTGGCTCGCCACCGACCGGTCTCGACCAGCAGGTCTCCGTGATCGGCATCGAGCTCGGCGACGAGGGCATCATCCAGACGTCGACCACCCAGTCCTCGGTCCTGCTCCCCAAGCTGAGTGCGCTCACCGGCGCCGGCGGCTACCAGCTGGTGGCGATCGCCAGCGACGGCGCCACCCACCCGACGCAGGTGATCTCGCTCCAGCGCCACCTGCAAGGCCCGACCCTGGCGGCCGGCCCCTACCTCGCCCCGCCGACCTCGGTGGCGCTCGACCGCAACGGGGGCTCGTGGACGAGCTCGCCCGACGCCACGGTGCACGGACTCGATCTCTCGCAGGGCGGGACCAACATCCTCAACGTCACGGTGTTCGACAACCGCGAGTCGTTCGAGATGCCGGACCTCGTCACCCTGCCCTCGGGCCCGATCGACGCGTCGTTGTCGGCGCTCGGCGCGACCGATTTCGACGTCGCCAACTTCGCGCTCGATGACGACCTCGACAAGATCGATCGGATCGGCGGCGTCGATACGACGATTGATTAGTCGCGGGGCCGGGCTCCGGAGTATGTTCGGGGCATGGCGGCGCAGAGCCCGGAGCTCGAGGACACCGCGCAGGCCGACGACACCGACGACCGTGCTGCGAAGGCCGAAGACCGGACGGTCACCGCCACACCGGGCCGGGGCGCCGCGCATGCCGCGACCGTGCCGGCTCCGCCGGCGAACAGTCCTGCCGGCACGCTCGCCGCCGGCCTCCAGCTCGGACACTTCAAGATCGAGCGACTCCTCGGCGCCGGTGGGATGGGCGAGGTCTACCTCGCGACCGACCTCGCGCTCGATTGCCCGGCGGCGGTCAAGGTGCTCCCGGAATCGGCCGCGCGCGATGACAAACGCCGCGAACGACTGGTCCGCGAGGCCCGCGCGCAGGCTCGGGTCGCACATCCCAACGTCGGACACATGTACTTCGTCGGCGAGCACGAGCACCGGCTGTACTTCGCGATGGAGTACGTCGCCGGCAAGACGCTCGCCGAAGCCGTGGCCGAAGGGCCGATGCCGGTCGACGATGCGCTCGAGGTGATCCGCGCGGTCGCGCTCGGGCTGCGCGAAGCCCAGCGCTCGGGGATCACGCACCGCGACATCAAACCGTCGAACCTGATGCTCGACGGTCACGGGGGAATCAAGGTGCTCGACTTCGGGCTCGCCGCCGGCAACTTCGAGACCGCTGGCGACGACGGACCGGTCGCGCAGACCTCGCTCGCCGGCACGCCGCTCTACATGGCGCCCGAACAGGCACGCGGCGATGCGGTCGACTTCCGCACCGACATCTATGCCCTCGGAGCCACGCTCTTTCACCTGGTATCGGGCAAGCCACCGTTCGAGGCCGACAGCGTCGAAGCACTGGTCTCCATGCACGCCACGGCGGCGCGCCCCGCCCTTCCGCGCCGCGGCCGGCGTCGCGTTCAGATCGGCGCGCTCGACGCACTGTGCAGCCGGATGATGGCCAGTGATCCCGCGGATCGGTTCGCGAGCTACGACGAGCTGATCCGCGCGATCGAGATGACCTCCGACGCGCATACCAAGCCCGCCGGGTTCTGGGCGCGCGGGCTCGCGATGACGCTCGACTTCCTGTTGGTCTCGCTCACCGTGTCGCTGACCAGCATCGTCGTCTCCCAGTTCGGCGTGCCGGAGATCGAGACAACGCCGGTGTCGGTGGTCATCCTCGCGGTGCTCCAGGCACTCACCACGGCACGAACCGGCACGACGCCCGGCAAGTCGGTGATGGAGCTCGAGGTGGTCGACGTGGAGACGCTCCAGCGGCCGCGCCTGTCGCGCACGATTCGTCGCTCGCTCGTGCTCTACGGGCTGCCGATCCTGGCGCTGTGGCTCGACGTCATTCTCCAGGACCGGACGAGCGAGCGAGATCTGTTCTCGCTGATCTTCCTGGGCTGGGTCGTGCTCGGACTCCTCGCGTTGATCTACGCGTCGCTGCGCGCGACCGGCAAGCGCACCCTGTGGGACCGCGCGAGCCGGACCATGGTGCGCTATCGCACGACACGGAGATCGGTGGGCAGCGACTGATCGCGCGGACGCGGTGGGCTGCTACGATGATCGCGAGCATGGGCGACCGGCTGCGATCGACGAGCATGGCGACATCGGTCGTAGGAACAACGCTGATGGCGATGTTCGCGGTCGCGGCGCTCGCGAGCTGCGAGCCGCCCGCGCCGATGTACGCCCCGACGCGGGGTCCGGTCGAGGTTCCCGTTCCCCTGACGCGCCCCACCCCGGGCTCGCTCGGCAAGCTCGACGACCGCCTGATCGATTGGGTGTTCGACGGCGGGCAGATCGAGTTCGAGCTCTACCGGAACGGCAACCGCCTGGTCCAGATCGCACGCAACCGGTTCGCCGTGCCGCTCGTGATCCGGTGGACGATGAGCGGCCTCCAGAACCTGGAACCGACGACGGCCCTCGAGGGCGTGGCGTTCCTGCCGGCCGCACCGGCCCCGTACGGCAACGGGCCTAACGTTGTCCTCACCGAGCTCGAGCGGATCGATCCCCGCCGGCCGTATCGCCGCGACCTCTACTTCCGCGCGCGCTGGGGTGATCCCAGGGCGGTCCCCACCGACTACGTGTACCGGTTGCCGTACAAGGCCGGCCTCACGTTCTCGGTGCTGCAGGGCTTCCACGGCGCGTTCTCCCACCGTGGCTCGAACGAGTACGCGGTCGACTTCGATTGCCCGGTCGCCACCCAGGTGCTGGCCACGCGCCCCGGCATCGTGGTGGCTGCCAACGCCGCTGCGCAAGGATCGGGGACCACCCCCGAGTTTCTCGACTACCGGCGCACCAACTTCGTCCTGATCCAGCACGACGACGGCACCCTCGGCGAGTACATGCACCTGTCGCCGAGCGGGATCGAGGTCAAGCCGGGCCAGCGCGTCGATCGCGGAACGCCGCTCGCTCTCTCGGGCAACACCGGGTTCTCGACGACCCCGCACCTGCATTTTCAGTTGATGACGGCTGGAGACGACGGCGTCACGGCGCGCTCGTTCCCGTTCCGCATCGCGGCAAGCCCGACGGTCGTCGAGGAACCCGTCCAGGGCAAGCGATACACGTCGTGGGAACCCGCGGCACCCGCCCGATAAGGTTCCGAGGTTTGGTAGGATGAGCCGCGTGACTTGTCCGATCTGTGGGCAGCGTCCTCCCGAAGTGGGGGTGTTGTGCGAGGAGTGTCGCGACGAGCTGTCGAGCCCGATCCGCATCATGCCCGAGCAGCTCCAGCCGCACGGCGTGCGTCCCACGATGGCGGCACTGATCGACTTGTGGGGGCGACCGCATCGCCTCGATCCGCGCACGATCATCGGACGTCAGGTCGAAGGCACCGGGCTCGCGATCCTCGAGCCGTCGGTATCGCGCCACCACGCCCACGTCACGCTCGACGGTGACGTGTGGACGCTACGCGACCTCGGGTCCGCGAACGGGACCTACGTCGACGACAAGCTGATCGAGGGTCCGGTGGTGCTGAAGGATCACGACCGCGTCCGGTTCGGACACATCGCGTTCTACTTCTTGCCCGACGTCAGCGTGCTGCCGTCTCCCCGCGTCGGACGCACGGCGACCGCGACGATCCGCCCTCCCGCCTCGACGCCGATGCCGACGCCCGAGCCGGCGCTGGAATCCAAGTCCGAGTTCGACCACGAGGAGCACACCGACGTCGGACTGCCGACGATGAGCTTCCAGCTCCACGAACCGACCGGCGGCGGCGGCGGGCTGATCGAGGTCGACGGCAAGCAGGTGCAACTGACGACGACACAGTTCGAGCTGATGGCGCTGATGATCCGCCGGATGGCGTCCGAGGAGCATCAGCCCGAGCTGGTGCGCGGGTTCGTGAGGTCGTCCGAGCTGATCGCCGACCTGTCGTGGGACACCCGCGAGCCGAGCGAGAACCACGTCAAGCAGCTGGTGCGACGCGTGCGACGCGCGCTGATCAAGAACGAGATCGGCGACCTGATCGAATCCCGCCACCGGTTCGGGTATCGTCTGCGCGCGATACCTCGAACCGGGTGATTCATGCACAGACTCGCTGTTGTTGTCGTCGGGCTCGTTTCCACCGTTGCCTCTGGCCTCGCGTTCGCGGATCCGAAAGATCCGAAGTTCGAATTCGCCAAACCCGAGGAGGTTGCCAAGGTCAAGGACGTCCAGTGGGACGCGCAGGCCGAGGGCGGCCTGGTGTTCACCACCGGTAACTCGGAGACCACCACGTTCGCGGCGGGCCTCAAGGCGGCGCGCAAGACCGGCTACAACAAGCTCGCGTTCGAAGGCGGCATCACGTACGCGCGCTCCAGCATCCGGATCCTGCGCGACGATCCGACACTGCCGGGTCAGACCGACGGTGTCGTCGACGGGCCCACCGAGATCGTGACCGACACGCAGACCACGGCCGAGACCCTGGCCGGCAAGATCCGCTACGACCGGTTCTTGACCGAGCACAGCTCGCTGTTCGTGGCCGGGCTCGCGGGTCGGGACGTCCCGGCCGGCAAGGACTCGACCGTCGGTGGCCAGCTCGGGTACAGCCGCCAGCTCGTCAAGTCCGACACCACCGAGGCGGTCGCCGAGCTCGGCTACGACTACTCGTACGAGAACCTGTCCACCGGTCCCGCGAACTCGATCCACTCGCTGCGCGGGTTCCTCGGTTACAAGGCCCAGATGACCGAGGGTACGAGCCTCGACACCGCGCTCGAGGGGTTGACCAACCTGAACCACGAAGATCTCGCGACCCGCGCCGATGGGGCCGACATCGGGCGCGACACCCGCATCAACCTCAAGATCGCGATCTCCGCGAAGATCGGCGGTCAACCTCGCGATCCAGACCTCGGTCGAGGCCAAGTTCGACAACCGGCCCGGTCCGCTCAAGATCGCCAACCTGGCCCCCGGCTTCGTGCCCGAGGCGTCGTCGCTCGACACCATCATGAAGGCGTCTCTGATCTACTCGTTCTTCACGAAGAAGGACGACAAGAAGAAGGCCGACAAGAAGTAATCAGCGCTTCGCGCGCGTCTTGGGCGTCGCGTGCGAGGATTTGCCGTTCTTCGGCTTGTCGCTGGTGGCATCCACCGTGGCGGCGAGCTCTTCGAGCAGGGCCCGGAGCGACCGCATCTTCTTGGTGCCCAAACGAGTCGCCCACCGCGCTTCGGTCTCCGCCGACACGCGGCGCACCTCGGCGGCCCACACCTTGCCCTTGGGGCCGAACCGCACGCGCTTGATCACGCCGTGCGAGGGGTCCTGGAACCGCTCGACCATCCGCATCTCCTCGAGCTCGTCGAGAAGGTCTCCCACCGTCTGCTTGGGCAGCCGGACCTCGGCGACCAGGTCACTGAGCCGCACCCCCGCGGAGCTCGCGCGGTTGATCGCGCCCAGCAGCTGGAGCTGCGCCGGGCGGAGCGTGGGAAATCCCAGCTGCTCCAGCCGGCTGGTCAGCTGGGCCTGCAGGTCGTGTTGCGGGACGTGGAGAAGCGCCCGTAGATCGCGATTGCTGGGGGCTGTACGAGTCTTCGCCATGGTCACGAGCGCAAGCGCCGTAAGGGAGACGGGTCATAACAAACCGCCGCGACGATCGACAACCCCGATCCACTCAAAAGCTCGCGCGTAGAATCCGGAGCTGACGCGAGCGTCAGACATGCATGTCGACGATTCCGATCTCGGAGCGACCGCGATCGATCGGCTGTTTGCGTCGCCACAGCTTGCTCACGATGCGGGACAGATCGTCGAACCACGTATAGATCACGGGGATCGCGACCAGCGTCAGGAGCAATGACAGGATCTGTCCACCGACGACGATGCTCGCCATCGCCTTCGAGAAGCCCGATCCCACGCCCTCGCTGGTGACCAGCGGGAGCATGCCGGCGACGAATGCCAGCGTCGTCATCAAGATCGGACGCAGACGATCGCGGCTCGCCGCGAGCACCGCCTCGGTGCGTGGCAGACCTTGCCGCCTCAGGCCGTTGGCGTGATCGACCTGGAGAATGGCGTTCTTCTTCACCATCGCGAACAGCACGATCAAGCCGAGCATCGAGAAGATGTTGAGCGACCCGCCGGTGATCAGCAGCGACACGATCGCGAACGGCAACGTCAGCGGGAGCGACAGCATGATGATGAACGGGTACAGCCACGACTCGAACTGCGCCGCCAGCACCAGGTACATGAAGATGAACGCCAGCAGGATCGCGAACATGAACGCGGCCTGCATCTTCTTCATCTCCTTGCTGCGCCCGAAC
Source organism: uncultured delta proteobacterium (assembly GCA_963772655.1). GTDB lineage: Bacteria > Myxococcota_A > Polyangia > Haliangiales > Haliangiaceae > JABFXX01. Next base: position 343,229 of record CAVYYE010000002.1, on the reverse strand, counting down.
GGCTCGTAGGTGTAGCCCGGCGGCATGTCGAGCGACTTCATGGTCTTCTCGAGCTCGTTGACGATCGTCTGCTCGGAGAAGCCGGGCGAGTTGTTCATGGTGATGAACACGGCGCGCTCGCGGCTCTGGCGCGAGATCTTCGAGATCGAGCTGGAGTTGCCCATCTGGATGACGTCGAACAGCGGCACCTGCCCCAGGGTGCGCGACGGTACGTAGACCAACGTCAGCGCGAACGGGTCGTCGCGGTACTTCTCGGCGGCCCGCAGGAACACCGCGTACTGATCGCCCCGATCCTCGAACGTCGAGGCGTCGACTCCACCGATCAGGATGGCGAGGGTGTTGGCGATATCGGCCGGATCGACGCCCAGCATCGCGGCGCGATCGAGATCGGGGTGGATCATGGTCTCCTGCACGGGATCGAGCAGGCTCGAATCGAGGTCGGCGACGCCCGGCACGGTCTTCATGTGCTCGAGGACCTTCTTGCCGTAGCGCTCCAACTTGTCGAGATCCGGGCCGCTGATCACGTACGAAACGACGGCGTTCTGACCCCCGATCGAGAAGTCGTTGACCGGCTGGGCGGCGACGCGGATCGATTTCGGCACGTCGGCCAGCACCTGCTTGCGAACGGTTTCCATCACGTCGGCCTGGGACCGGCTGCGGGTCTCCGGATCGGTGAGCCGGACGTAGACCCGGCCGATGTTCGGCGACCGGCGATCGTCGTCGGCGACCGACACCAGCGTGCTCTCCACCTCCGGGTACGCGCGGGTCTCGCGGGCGAGTCGCTCGGCGAAGATCGTGGTCGCCTCGAGCGTCGCGTTCTCCGGGAGCTGGATGTAGATCTCGAACTGAGCCTCGTCGTTGGGCGGCAGGAAGTCACCGCCGACGGCCTTCGCGGTGACCGCGAGCGAGGCGCACGATCCGAAGATCGCGATGCCGACCACCCAGCGGTGGCGAAGACAGAACGCGAGCACCGCCGAGTAGAACCGCTGGATCGGGCGGTAGAAGAAGTCGCTGAACCGCTCGAGCCACGAGTGCCGGCGCTCCTCGCCGGCCGGCGGTGGCACGGGCAGCATGCGGGCGGCCATCATCGGAGTCAGCGTGAAGGCCACGATCAGCGACACGCCGATCGCGAACGCCATCGTGATGCCGAAGCTGTACAGGAACCGGCCGACGATGCCGCTCATGAACGCGACCGGAAGGAACACGGCCATCAGCGACAGCGTGGTGGCGAGCACCGCGAGCCCGATCTCCTTGGTCGCCTGGATCGCGGCCGGGAACGGCTTGATGCGTTTCTCGTCGATGAACCGGTAGATGTTCTCGAGTACGACGATCGCGTCGTCGATCACGATGCCGACGGCCAGCGCCAGCGCCAGCAGCGTCATCAGGTTGAGCGTGAGCCCGGCGACCATCATCAGACCGAACGTCGAAATGATCGACACCGGGATCGCGACCGCGGCGATGATGGTCGACCGCAGGCTACCGAGGAACAGCAGGACGACGAGCGCCGCGAAGAACGCACCGAGCACGAGGTGCTCGAGGACCTGCTTGACCGAGGTCCGGATCTGCTCGGAGTTATCGCGGACGATGTCGACCGAGTAGCCCGGCGGCATCCGCTGCTGGAGCTCGCCGACCGCGGCGGTGATGCGGTCGACCACGGCGACGGTGTTGGTGCCGGTTTGCTTGCGGATCGAGAGGGCGATCGCCGGCACGCCGTTGCGCACCGCCGCGCTGTCGGCGTCCTCGGCGGTGTCCTCGATGTCGGCGACGTCGCGGAGCCGGATCGGGTGATTGCCCTGCTGGCGGACGACGATGTCGCCGAGCTGCTGGGGATCGAGGGCTCGGCCCTCGACGCGTAGGGTGGTGCGGGTCGGGCCGGTGTCGATCGAGCCGCTCGGCTGGTTGGCGTTGCCGGTCTGGAGCGCGCGGAACGCCTCGAGCGCCGACACGCCGGTCGAGGCCAGCCGGATGGTGTCGAGGTTGACGTCGATCTGGCGATCGCGGCCGCCGAGCACGACGACCTGGCCGACGTCCTGGAGGCGCTCGATGCGCTGCTTGACCTGCTTCTCGGCGAACCGCGTGAGGTCGCGATCCGAGATGCCCGGCGGACCCTTGACCGCGAGCACCAGGATCGGCGCGGCGTCGGGGTCGGCCTTGCGAACCTCGGGACGCAGCCCGGGCGGCAGGTCGCGCTGGATCGTCGCGAGCCGCTCGGTGATCGTCTGCGCGGCCTTGTCGGGATCGATGTCGAGGTTGAACTGCGCGATCACCAGCGACACGCCCTCGGTCGACTGCGAGGCCAGCGAGTCGAGCCCGTTGACCGTGTTGACCGCCTCCTCGACCTTGAGCGTGACATCGGACTCGACCGCGGTCGGCGACGCGCCGAGGTACGGCGTCACGATCGTGATCATCGGGAAGTCGACCTTGGGGAACTTGTCGACGCCGAGGCGGCTGTAACCGACCAGACCCGACGACGACGAACACCAGGATCAGCACGGTGGCGAACACCGGCCTCCTGACCGAAATGTTGGACAGCCACTGCATGGCTTACTCCACCACCCGGAGACCATCGACGATCTTGTCGGTGATCTTCGCGACCACCTTCTCGTTCTTGGACACGCCCTGGACGATCGAGACCTCGCCCTTGCCGGGCGATGGTCCGAGCTGGACCACGCGCTCCTCGAGCTCGCCCTTGATCGCGACGAACACGTGCCACGGTCCACGGCACTTGACCTCGGACTCGATCTTGTCGGCGGGCGTGCCCTCGCCGCCCGTGCTCACCAGCTGCGGCTGACCGTCACACGTTCCCTGCACGGCCGTGCGCGGGACGATCGGGCGCTCGACCTGCCCGATCGTGATGTGGGCCTCCGCGAACATGCCGGGGATGAACGGCGAGCCCTTGTCGATGCGGGCCTCGACGATCAGCGATCGAGAACGTCCGACCTCGGCACCGATCCGCGTGATCGTCGCGCCGTAGGTGTGATCGGGGTCGGCGACCGTGACCAGGTCGACGTGCTGGTCGAGCTTGATCGCGCGAATCGCGATCTCGGGCACCGAGATCTCGATCCTGAGCGGGTCGTCGTCGACCAGCGTGAACAGCGGGCGGCCCGGGTTCACCCACTCGCCGGGCGCCACCATCTTCTCGGCGACGACGCCGTCGAACGGCGCGCGGACCAACCCGTCGGTCACCGACTTCCTCATCATCTGCGCCCGGGCCTCGGCGGCGGACACCTGCTGGAGCGCCGACGTGCACTGGGTCATCTGGCGGTCGTACTCGCTCTTGGTGATCGCGCCCTTGTCGAACAGGGTCTGGGTGCGCTTGCACTCTTCTTGCGCGAGCGAGCGTTGCGCGCGCGCCGAGGCGAGATTCGCCTGCGCTTCGCGCGCGCCGAGCGCGGCGTTGCGGACGTCGAGCTGGACCACCGGCTCCCCCTGCTTGACGCGCTTGCCGCGCTCGACCATCACGTTGATCACCTTGCCCGCGGTATCGGCGGTGACATCAGCACGCTGATCGGCGACCACCGTTCCCGAGATCACGATCTGCTGCGGCGTATCTCCGAGCTTCGCGGTGACCAGCGGAACCTTGACGGGGGGCGCTGGTGGAGCCTTCGTCGATTCCTCGGCGCCCTTCTTTCCACAGGCACCGAGGACGAGCACGAGACCGAGCGCGAACGGACGGAAAGCGGGCATGGCGGCGGTTCGATGCACGGCCCCTGCCAGTGGATGCGCCACGAAAATGGCTCGCGGAGCTCCGATTCTGCGAGAACTTCCCGACGGGCTGTCGGGTTTCCGTACAGTTGTCGAGAGTTCGCGAGCGGGCCCCCAGCCGACTACTTGGTGTCGTTGCCCAGCGCGTGTGACAGCTGGGCGAGCGCGACGCGGAGGTCGATCCGTGCGTTGAGCGCGGTGATCCGCGCACGGGTGAGCTCGGACTGGGAGTCGACGAGCTCGACCGCGGTCGCGCGCTCGGCGGCGAGCAACGCCTGGCGCACGCGGTAGCTCTCCTCGGCAGCCGCGAGGCCCTTCTTCGAGGTCTGGAGTGCCTGCTGCGCGAGCGTCACGGCCTGCTGCGCGGCGAGCACCTCGATCCGCGTGCCGAGCTCGAGCTGCTCGCGATCGGCGCGAAGCTCGCGCGCCTCGGCGTCGTAGCGATCGATGTTGGCCTTGGCGACCAGCGTGTCGTTGAAGCTCCACGTCAGCGACAACCCGGCGGCCCAGGTGAACCGGAACTCGTCGACCTGCGGGAACACGCGATCGTTGGGCCGCGAGTAGTTCGCGCTCGCGAACGCGCTCAGTCGCGGCAACTGTCCGGCCTTCTCGGCGTCGCGCTGCTTCTCCTTGGCAGCGATGCCGGTGTTGAGGGTGTGGAACTCGAGGCGCTGGCGTTTGGCCGTCTTGACCAGCGCGTCGAGCGGCTGCGCGGCGGGGGCCGTGAGGTCGGCGCGGATGTCCTCGCCGATCGCGAGCTTCTCGTCGGGGCCGGCGCCGATCAGGAGCCGCAGCTGCTCCTCTCGGATGTTGGCGAGCTGCGTGAGCTGGTCGAGCACCTGCTCGGCCTGCGCCTCCTGCGATTCGACGCGCAACAGATCGGCTTTCGACAGGCGCTGGGCCTGGGCGAGCGCGCGAACCTGGCCGAGGGTGGCACGCACCTGCCCCAGCTGCGTGCGTGCGACCAGCACCTGCAGGTTCGCGCGCACCCACTCGTAGTACGCGAGTCGGGCGTCCTCGGCGGCGCCGAGCTCGCTGGCCTTCTTGCCGGATCGCGCGGCCTCGATGCCCAGGCGTGCACCGTCGACGATCTTCGGATAGCGCGTGAAGTAGTCGCTGATCGCGAGCTGGACCTGGGCCTCGCCCTTGTAGCTGTGGTCGAGGAACTCGATCGCGACGCCCGGAGCGAACACGACCGGATCGATCGGGGACAGCTTCGTGTAGGTACCGGAGACCGAGATGCGCGGCACCCGGACCAGCTCCGCCGCCGTCGCGGTCGCCACCGAGACGTCGATCGACGCCGCCGACTTGCGCACGCTCGGCGACGCCTTGGCCGCACGCCCCGCCGCCACGTCAGCGGTGAGCCCACCCTTCACGAACAACGCGTCGAGGTCGTGCTCGAAGGTGTCCGCGCCGGTTGCCGGTTGCGGCTGCGCCGCGACCGAGCCCGGGACCGCCACGAGCAGTCCAATCATCACGATGCCGGATTTCATGACTCGGACGGATAGCACCGGGCGTGCCACTCCGCGTCACGTCCCGACGCCTTTTCGTTGCGAGGTTCTCCGTTCGCTGTCGGTGAGCCATACAGCGGGCGGGTCACGTTTCGTGACTCGAGAGGTAACGTTTCACGCGTCGATCCCGGCGTTCGACTACAGTTACGTCATGGAGAGGGGGGAGCTCACGGACTGCGAGGCAGCTGGCACGTCGCTGGCAGACATGACGGTCGTGCCCCCCGGACCAGCGCCCGACGTCGAATGGCGTGCTCAGCGCGATCGGTTCTTTACCGACGAGGCTCCCGCATCGTCACGGCTGGTGATGGGGCTCGGCATGTGCGTGCACGTCGTGATGCTCGCGATCCTGTGGGCGGCGGACTACCCGACCTGGCGGATCGCGGCGCTCGGCGGGCTCTATGTCGTTTTCGCGCTCGGACACCGGTTGATCATGAGGCGGCGTTTGGTGGAGCGCGCGTCGTCGTCGTTCATCGCGATGAACATCAGCGCGCAGCTGTTCATCGTCGGCTCCGCAGCGCTCACGGGCGGCGTGCACTCGCCGTACATGCCGGTCGCGGCGCTGCCCGCGATCATCTCGCTGTTGTTCTACGGACCGCAGGCCGTGTCGCGATGGATCGCTCTCGGCAACGGCTTGCTCGTCGTCGCGATGGTCGCACTCCCCGGTGTCGTGGTCGGTCCGGCGCTGACCACCACGTTCTACACGCCGGCGATCCTGCTCGCGCTGGCGTGGACGCTGGTCATGCTGCACGCGCTGGTCGGCAAGCTCGCCGTGATCGCGAGTCGCGCCAACACGTCGATGGCGTGTCTTCGCCAGGAGCGGCTCGTCGATGCCGAGGCGCGGTTGCATCGCCTGCAGTCGGTCGGTGCCAAGGTCGCCCACGAGCTCAAGAACCCGCTCGCATCGATCAAGGGGCTGTGCCAGCTGGTCGCACGGTCGCCCGAGAGTGCACGTACGCAGGAGCGGCTCGACGTGGTCGCGTCCGAGATCAGCCGGATGGAGACCATCCTCGGCGAGTACCTGTCGTTCTCGCGACCGCTCGAAGATATCGAGCCCGAGTCGATCCAGCTCTCCACCCTCGCGCGCGATGTCATCGACGTGCTCGACGGCCGGGCCCAGCAGGCCGGGGTCAGCCTGTCGTTCGAGGGCAAGGCGAGGGCCGTGATCGGTGATCCGAGGCGCCTCAAGGAAGCGTTGATCAACCTGGTGGCCAACGCGATCGAGGCCACGCCGCAGGGTGGCCGCGTCTCGCTCCACCTCCGCGACGGCACCGAGTCCGCGCTGCTCGAGGTTCGCGACACCGGGCGCGGGATCCAACCCGAGGATCTCGACCGGCTCGGCACCTCGTTCTACACGACGCGTCCCGACGGTACCGGCCTCGGCGTCGTGCTCGCACAGGGCGTGATCACCCAGCACGGCGGCTCGCTGGCCTACGTGTCGACCGTCGGGAAAGGCACCTCCGCGACGATCACGCTGCCGTTCCATCCCGCGGCCCCCGCCTCGCGCCCGTCCGCACCCGTGATCGATCCGGTGCCGAGCGACACCGAGGCCGTTCGCGCCGACGACCCGCCCCGCGCCCCCGAGCCCGCTGCCGGCGATCCGGTGGTCACCGCGTGAGTGTCGTCCTCCTCGTCGACGACGAGGCCGGTGTGCTGTTCACCCTGTCCGAGGTCGTCACCGAGCGCGGCCATCGCGCGGTCACGGCACGATCGGGGGCCGAAGCGCTCACCAAGCTCGACGAGGCCGATGCGGTCGTCACCGATCTCGCGATGCCGGGCATCTCCGGCATCGAGCTGATCTCGCAGATCGCGCAGCGCGACCCCACGTTGCCCGTCGTCCTGCTCACCGCGCACGGGAGCGAGCGCGTCGCCGTCGAGGCGATGAAGTCCGGCGCCTACGACTACCTCGCCAAACCGTTCGACATCGACGAGGTCGGCGTGGTGATCGAGCGCGCGCTCGAGACCCGGCGATTGCGCGTCGACAACCGGCGTCTCGCAGCCGAGCAGACGCTCGGACGCCGCATCGTCGGCGACTGCCGGCAGATGCGGCGGCTCCTCGAGGCGACCGCGCGTGTCGCCTCGCGCGACGTCACCGTGCTGGTGCGCGGCGAGACCGGCACCGGCAAGGAGCTGATCGGCGAGCTCCTCCACGTGCAGTCCGCGCGCGCCGACAAGCCGCTCGTGCGGTTCAACTGCGCCGCGCTACCCGCCGAGCTCGCCGACGCCGAGCTGTTCGGTCACGTGCGCGGTGCGTTCACCGGTGCCACCGCCAACCGCGCCGGATTCTTCACGCAGGCCGACCGCGGCACGTTGATCCTCGACGAGGTCGGCGAGCTCCCTCCGGCGATCCAGGCCAAGCTCCTGCGCGCGCTCCAGGAGGGCGAGATCCAGCCCGTCGGGTCCGGTCGCATCGAGAAGGTCGACGTGCGCGTCGTCGCCGCGACCAATCGCGACCTCGCCGCCGACGTCAAGGCCGGCACGTTTCGCGAAGATCTCTACTACCGCCTCGCGGTGGTCGAGCTGGTCGTGCCGCCGCTGCGCGATCGCCGCGACGACATCCCGCCCCTGACGCACGAGTTCGCGCGCCGGTACGCCGATCGGTTCGGGCTCGGGGCGATCCACCTCGAGCCCCAACTGGTCGATGCGCTGGCGCGTGCCGACTGGCCGGGCAACGTGCGCCAGCTCGAGAACACGATCGCGCGGCTCGCGGCGCTGTCGACCAACAGCACGATCACGCTCGCCGATTACCAGCTCGCGACCGGGACCGAGCCTGCCCTCGACGGCCCGCCCGACGAGCCCGTCGATCCGCCGCCCCCGCCATTGCCGCCCGACGCGCGCGGGGGGCCGTCGCTCAAGGAACAGGTCGAGGCGTTCGAGCGCGGGTTGGTGGGGCGAGCGCTCGACTCGACGGGTGGGAATCAGTCCGAGGCGGCGCGGCGGCTCGGCGTCAGCCGCGTGACGCTGATCGACAAGATGAAGAAGTACGGGCTCGGCCGCTCCAAGTAAGAGGTCCCTCGACGAGACCTGCATCTCACGAGATCGAGATCTCGGAGATCCCACCGCGGACACCGATCCGCACCTCGATGCCGTGATCTCCGAACAGTGCTCCGGAGGTGTAATAGAGCGTCGTGCGCACGTCACCGACGTGGATCGTCGTTAGCGTCAACCGTCGAGCGAACGCGGCGGCATCGATCGCGGGCCGTGCCGCGCGCCAGTGCGTGTTGTAGAGCGGGACGAGACGCTTCGAGATCGCCGCATGGATCTTTGCCTGTCGGGCCTCGATCGCGTGGACACGCCGTATCGACGTGGCGAGTAGTCGATCGACGCGATCGATGACGAGCTCGACACGGCCGCGCTTGCCCACAAACGCGCCACGTCCGCGATCGAGCACGAGCCGTCCGAGCGGGTGCTGGACCGCGACATCGGCCTGCGACGCCGACCTCCACCGCCGCAGCTTCTCGACCCTGGTGATGCCATCGGCGTTCCAGTAGGTGAACCCGCGTTGCTTGGTGATTCGCGTTGCGGTGACTCGCACGGCGACGCCGCGGCGATAGCGATGCGGTGCAGCGATCGCGACACCGCGCGACACCTCGGGCGCGACGCGCAGCTCTTCGTCGATCACCCGCCCGTCGGGGTGGGTCCAGGGCATCAGGAACATCACGTACCAGTTGCCGGGTTGCGCGATTGCCGCGCCGTGAACGACTCCCTCGACCCGAACACGAGTGCGTACCGATCCGGGCGACCTCGGACTGCGGGCTCGACGAGTCGTGCGTCGCTTCGTTGCCATCCCCGACAAGCCTACCCCGTCGCTCACAGCCGGAACCCCACGCCGAGCATCACGTCCCGCTCGATCGCGACCGCACGAGCGTCGTCGGCGTGACCCGCGAATCGTCGCGTCACGCCGTCGAGCCGGACCACGGCGCGTCCGAACGTGACACCGAGCCAAGCACCCGCCACTCCCTCGGTGTCTGCCAGCTGCGGCTCCGCGGTGATCATCTCCTGGTAGCGGTCGTGGCCGCGCAACGCGCGAAACGCAGCGAGGCTGCCGTACGCACCCACGCTGACCGCGCCGTAGCGCGCGCTGACGTGCGAGGCCGCGGCGGCACCGAGCGCGTGGTAGTAGCCGTACTCGTTGGTCTGCTCCGTTCCGCGCACGAACTCGTTCGGGTGCATCGTGCGCCACCCGTCGAACGCGCGGGACTTCTCCATACCCAGCTGCACCGCGGTATCGATACCGGCGTCGACGTCGACCCGACCGAACGCGTGTGCGATCGCGGCGCTCGGGCCGACCCCGACCATCGCGTGGACGTCGTAGTCATCGTTCGGGCGCGCCTCCCGCTTGCGGTACTCGAACGCGGTCGAGATCCCGGCGAACGCGTGGCCGCGGCGGATGCCGCCGAGCGTGGTGCTCGCGTCGAACTCGAGCCCGCGCTTTCCCGCGTCGTCGAAGGCCATCGCGGCGTCGAGGCGGACGCGCCGGGCACCTGTATCGAGTGCCGTGCGAACGGTCGTGACCTGGTAGTTCGTCGACGCAGCCTCCGCGACGTGATTACCCAACCCGACCACGGCCTCGAGTCGCGTCTCGCGCAGGTGGTGAAGGATCTGATGGATCGCCTCTCCGAGCGGGACGCCCGACGTCGACGTCATCAGCAGGTCGTTGATCGCGCCAAACTCGCGCCACTCGCCGAACGTCTCCCACAGTCCCGACACCAGCGTCGCAAACCCGAACGATCCGAGCATGCCCAGTCCGTTCTCGCGCCCGATCTCGTAGCTGGTCAGCCCGAAGATGGGGTGTTCGAGACCGTTGGTGTCGAACGCGTCGCCGTCGTAGCGAAAGCCCTTGCCCGACAGCTTGTACCCGATCGTGTCCCAGCCGAACGGCAGCTCCCAGTCGTTGCTGCTGGTGGACACGCCGCGTCGGAAGTACCAGCCCTCCCCGACGGCGTAGACGCCGAGGGTCTCGAGCGCCATCCGCCCCCAATGACGGGTGGCCGGAGGGTCGCGGTGCTCTCGCCGATCACGGTGAACTTGGAGTGCGGGCTCTGCATACACCGGCAGCGAGAACACGGCGGAAACGACCACGACCAGCACCATTCGAACGATCCGAGCTTGCATGTCCGGAACCGAACGGCGACCGGGCGGACTCCGTCACGCACGATCTATCGAGAGAGGTCGGCACGTTTCGTTTCTCGACCACCGCCGGGTTCGATATCCTGATGGATGTGCGGCTGTGGGGGATCGTGCTCGTCCTCGCCGGATGCGGCCGGATCGCGTTCGATCAGCGCGCCGTGGCCGACGGCCCCGGTGACGACGGTCCACCGGCGGTCGAATGCTGGTCGGCGTGGGAGAGCGGATCGCCGGCGATCGGGCCCGCGACCCCGATCGCCGAGCTCGCGATGCCCGACAAGCAGGGCAACCCGTGGTTCGCCGACGCGCGCACGTTGATCTTCGATACCGGCACCGGAGACACCGAGCTGTTTCGCACCACGCGCGCGGGCCCCGGTGCTCCGTTCGCCACACCCGTGCACTTCGCGGAGCTGTCGTCACCGAACGAGGAGTCGGGGCTGACCTTCACCGCCGATGGAGAGGTCGGCGTGATCTCGTCGACCCGTGCCGGCTCGGCGGGCTTCGACCTCTACGAGACGACCCGGGCGGACGCGAACGCGACGTTCGGCCCACCCGATCGCGCGGCGTACGCGATGCTGAATACGGGTGCGAACCAGTTCGATGCGTTCCTCGTGGCCGATGGCTTGCGCGTCTACTACTCGCAGAGCGCGTCGGGCGGACAGGTGCTCCGCACGGCGACTCGCGCGACGCGTAATGACGCGTTCGGAGCACCGATCCCCGTGCCCGGGGCCGGCACCTTCAACGTCGAGGCCGATCCGGAGATCTCGGCCGACGGGCGCGTGATGGTGTTCTCCGCTGGCTCGCCGCTCCAGCTGTTCTTCGCGGTGCGATCGGACCCGGCGGCCGCGTTCGGAACACCGACGGCGATGCTGCCGGGGCCGAGCCACGACGCCGATCCGACGCTGACGCCCGACGGCTGCGAGCTGGTCTGGATCTCCGATCGCGGCGGCGACCGCGACCTCTATCACGCGACGATCGAGCCGTGACCCGAGCCGCCTACGCGCCGTGGCAGCGTTTGTACTTCCTGCCGCTACCGCACGGGCACGGATCGTTGCGGCCCACCCTGGCCTCTGCCCGCGCGGGCTCGGCCACGACCTCGCCGTCGATGTAGAACCACGCCCCGTCGACGCGCCGGAACCGCGAGCGCTCGCGTTGCGCGAACGCCCGGCCGTCGGTCGCACCGCGCGCGACGAACTCGACGATGCCTGTGTCGTCGGTCTCGCCACCGGCCTCGGTCGCCACGATCTCGAGGCCACGCCACTCGGTGTCGCGCGACCACCGGGCGACGGCATCGCGATCGACGGTGTCGCGGGTCGAGGCGTCGTGGGTCGCGAGCAGGTAGTCGATCTCGCCGCGCACGTAGGCGGCGTACCGCGACCGCATGAGGGCGAGCGCGGTGGGTGCGAGCTCGCCGCGGTGGTAGCGCGCGCAGCACGCGGGTTCCGGCAGGGCCGATCCGCACGGGCAGGCATCTCGCATCGACGCGATGCTAGCGCGCGACGCACTCGTGGTGCGACGGGGAGAGGAGCGAGACCCAGATGCCGAGCTCGGTGGTCCACGCACGATCGGTCGCGGGCGGCGCAACGACGATCGTGCGAGCGACCGCCCGATCCGGCAACCGCGTCCAGCGGGCGCGCGCGCCGAGATCGATCGCGAGCCAGTCGATCGGATAGACGCGCCACGCGAGGCCGGCGAACGCGGTCGGTTCGCGATCGGCGACCCCGCCACCGGCACGAACGTAGAGATCGGTACGCCCGATCGCGGGGCCGGGCAGCAGCATCTTGCCGCGCCCGACGCTCCACCCGAGCTCGGCCTCCGTGCCCTCCGCTGCGGCGTCGAGCGCGAACCGCTCGCGCACGCCGAGGGTCCAGCGATCGCGCAGGTGATAGCGCGCGGCGAGCTCGGCGCCCTCGCCCGCGAGACCACCCCCGGCCTCGACGCGCCCGCGGTTGGTCTGGCGCAGGATCAGGACGTGGACACCGTCGAGGGGTCCGCCGTCGGCATGGCCGGTTGCCGACCCCGCGATGCCGGCGATGACGATGCAGTTCCGGATCGTGTCACCCACGTCACGTCGACACGCGGTGCTGCGGGGAGTTGCGTCGTGAACGTGCGGGACGCTGAGCGGCGCTCGCTGTAGCTCGGACTTCACGGTCGCGCGGCGAAGTGTCGAGACTCCATGGCGGCATGGGCGCTGCACCTCGGGGGCGCGGCCGTGGAGAGATGCACATGCGAATCGCGTTGGTGATCGGCCTACTCGCGGCGGTATCGGCGAGTGCGCGCGCCGATACGTTCCAGGATCGCGACACGTTCGGGATCGACGTGTCGACGGTGTGGGAGCCCTCGCACGGCGATGCGTTCGGCGCCGGGCCGCTGCTTCGCTTCGAGTCGTTCACTTCGCGTCTACCCGACTGGCTCGGCGTGGTGACGCGGTTCGGAATGGTGGTCGACAGCGCCGACCGCGTCTACGCGCCGCTGACCGCCGGCGTGCTCGTGCGCCGAGGCGACACCGGCGCCTACGTCTCGCTCGAGGGTGGCGGCACGATCGCGAACGTCACCACCGCAGACCCCATGACCGACGCGTTACGGATCGACTGGACCGCCTCCGCGGCGGTCGGCTACCGCTACCGCCACTGGGATCTGCGAGCGTCCGCGATGATCGGCGGGATGTACGAAGGCGCCGCGTGGATGTTCTCGATCGGCCGCGACTTCGTGCGGCTCGAGTCGACGACCACGCGCACGACGCTGTGATCGGATCGTCACCGCCACATCTCGTCGACGGATGACGAGTACGGGCTCGGCCGCGTGAAGTAGCCGCGCACGCCCTGGAGCGGCACCGCGAGCGCCGTCGATCAACCAGGAGGCTTGTACGTGATCGAGATCTCCGCGGTGACCTTCGCGCCCTCGGTCGGCGGCGGGAACGCGATGCGCCGTATCGTGTCGGCCACGCACGCGTCGACGCTGGGAAGCCCGGTCGCCGTCGACGAGCGGACCTTGCCATCCTCCCCGATCACGAACCTCGCGGTCACGGTGCCCGCGAGCGAGGGCGCCGCGACGAGCTGCTTCTCGTAGCAGTACTGGAGTCGATCCAGCGAGCGCTTCACGTAGCGGCGAACGACCGTCGGGGCGAGTCCGGCCGTCGTCGTCGGCCGTCCGAGCGCGATCGTGGGGACCTGGGCAGTGCGGCCCCGCTTGCCACCGATGCCGGCACCCTGGCCGATCTGGCCGGGCGGCGGGCCACCGGCGCCGGCATCGACGAGATGGTCGAACGCACCACCGGAGGTGATGGACGTACTGCCGAGGATCCCGGCCGTGACGACGCGGGGCGTGCCAGCCTCGCTCGTGGGTCGCTCGGGAACGGCGTCCGCGCCGGCGTCGCGGACGGGTGACGTGTCGCCGGACGTCACCGGCGGCGCTGCTGTGTTGGTCCAGCAACCCGCGAACACGACGCCGAGGACGAGTCGATGCATGGCCGCGGTCATGCCACAAGCCAGAACCCCGCGCATTCCGAACGCGCGCCGACCGCGGCGCCCGCGGTCTGCGAGGTCAGGACTCGTTCTCGCGCGCGCACGAGCTGGGAGTTGGGCCCAAGCGAGCTGCCGCACGATGACGAGCCACGCCGATCCCACTGCGCCCGCCATCGGCCGCGCGGTCGCGCGGCTGCGTACTTGTGTTCGCGTCGTCGTTGCTGCTACGCCCGAGCCATGGAGCCCATCGTCCACGTCTGCAACGGCGACGCCACCGCCGACACGCTCTCGCTCGCGGACCTGCCCGGCGAGATCCGGGTGTGGGCCGACGCGCTCGACCAAGGCCCCCTGTTACCGGTCTCCGACGCCGAGCACTACACGGCACGCACCGAGTACTGGGGCAACCGCGGATTTCGCGACGAGGGCAGCCGCCTCGCGACCTGGGACCACAACGTCGACGAGGCCGCCGGCGCCGAGGAGTTGATCCTGTGGTTCGAGCACGATCTCTACGACCAGCTCGCGCTGTGCCGGCTGCTGTCGCGGCTCGCGCGACGCGGGTTGCCGCAGACGCTGACCATCGTCTCGATCGATCGCCACCCCGAGGTGCCGCAGTTCATGGGCTTCGGGCAGCTCCAGCCCGAGCAGCTCGCCGAGCTGTGGCCGCGCCGCACGCCGCTGTCGCGCGACGCCATCGACGAAGCGATCGCGACGTGGATCGCCGTGACGGCGGCCGACCCGCGCGCGCTGCCGTTCCTGATGCGCCGGGTCAAGGCGCTGCCGTTCCTCGCCGGCGCGATCGAGCGCCACCTCGAGGAGCTTCCCGATCTGCAGAGCGGCCTCACGCGCACCGAGCGCCAGCTGCTCGCGGCCGTCGCGCGCGGCATCGCCAAGGCCGGCGAGCTGATGCCCGCCGTGCAGGCGATCGACCCGCGCTATCCGATCACCGACGGGCTCCTCTTGTGGACGCTGCAGACGCTGGCGAAGCTCGGGTTCATCGAGGGCGTGGCGCCGCTCGGTGCCAGCCAGGGCGCGCTGCGCGAGGTCTCGGCGTCGATCACACCGCTCGGACGCGAGGCGCTCTCCGGTGCGATCGATCGCGTGACCGAGCTCGGCATCGACGACTGGCGCGGCGGCGTGCGTCTCGAGGGCCACGGTCCGGTGTGGCGCTGGAACAGTCCGCAGAAGAAGCTCGTCGAGCGCTGATTCCGGAAGGCGTGATCGTCGACGGTTCTACCGACAAGCCGGTCTGCTTCTAGCTCGCGCGATCCGGCTCGAACCCGATATCGGCCGTGGCCGCCACGTGATTGCCACCGATGGCCTCGACCTCGGCATCCATCGAGCCGGTCAGCATCTTGCGCCACATCCGCAGATCACCACGGAGCGACCAGATGGCCTGCTTGGGACCGAGCCACGTCGCCGGCTTGTTCTTCTCGAACACGAAGTGACCGACCCACGCCAGCCCATAGCCGGCGATCGGCGCCGCCAGTGCCGCCGGCGGATAGAACGGCGCGGCGGCCAAGCAGCCCATCGCGATCGTGGTACCGGCGAAGTGCAGCTGCCGGCACGTCTTGTTGCGATGCTGGGACACGTAGTACGGCCAGAACTCCTCGAAGGTCTCCGGGTTGAAATCGTGGTCGCTCATGCGGCCGACTATGGCCTGCGACGACCGCGGCTGTCGATACGATACGGGTGGCGGAACCCACCATTTCCGCCGTACGTCGCGCCACCGTACATCGCGCCGCCATACATCAGGCCGCCATACATCGCACCGCCATACATCGCACCACCGTACGCGGCCCCGCCGGACGACGCGATCCGCGTGGCCGGCATCATCCGGATGACCATCTCGTCCTCGCGAAACCGGCCCTCGAACCCGCCACGCCCGATCGGCCGGAATCGACCATGGAGCTTCTGCGTGCAGTCACCCCACGGGCAGTACAACTCGCCGGCGAACACGAAGCCGTCGCGGTCGTCAACCTTGATGTGCCCGCGGATACGTTGCGAGCCCCCTAGCTTCTCGAGCCGTAGGCGGTTGCCAGTCTGCTCGATCACGCAGGGAAATGGTGGGTAGCGATATCTGTTCTCGGAGATCGAGCACCAATACCCGCCCCGAAGGTTGCGTGCAGACGCACGCGACGCGATTGTTGGAGAGGCCGTCGGAGGCGTCGCTGGTGTGGTCCAGCACGCCACGAAACCGAGCAACGCGAGACCTCCCAAACGCATTCAATGGAGCTTGGGGTCTCTTCGCAGCGCATGCAACGAGTCTGTGGTGATGGCGGTTTGATACCCTCGTTTCGTGCGTTGGACTGCCATCCTGTTGTTGATGTGTGCGTGCGGGGACAATGTCACCGGCACACGTTTCGAAGACCTCGTTCACGCGACCGATGATGCCAAATGCGAACGATTCGTGCGATGTGGCTTATTTCCCGATGATGGAAGCTGCAACCGTTTCTTCCGTCACATCCCGGAGACGGCGTTGATCTCGGCGGTGCAGGCGGGCATCACACGATACGACGGTCCCAGCGCCACCCAATGTAATGCCGACCTGGCGGCGATGACGTGCAACGAATCAGCCCGCGAGGCGCGGGTTCCAACTCGAGCGTGCGAAGACGTGTTCATCGGAACGCGAAACGGTGGTGAGCCCTGCGGCTTCGATGACGAATGCCGGTCGGGATCGTGCTCGATTCCAGCGTGTGGCGAGCTTTGTTGTGTCGGCACATGCCGTGACGCGCGAGCTCCCTCGGAGGTTGGCGGACCTTGTGAGGTTGATCGGCAGTGTGTGTCCGATACGTTCTGCGGTACCGACGGCGTCTGCCATCCATTGGCTGGTGAGGGAGCGCAGTGCGCCGACGATGGTGATTGTGACTATGGACTCGGATGTATCGGTCCGAACTCACTGATGCCCGGAAACTGTCGGAAGCTGCCCTTGCTCGGGGAGGCATGCCTGTACGAGCGTTGCGCCGAGCTCAATGCCATCTGCAAGAATGGCGTTTGTACGGCTCTCGGTTTGCCCGGTGCTCCGTGCGTGCAGAATACCGACTGTTCGCCGTTCATGGAGTGCGTCGACACGACTTGTGTCGCGTTACCCGAGCTCGGCTCCAGCTGCCTCGATCTTTGTGCTGGGGATTCCTACTGTGACGAGAACAAGACCTGCATGCCGACAAAACAAAACGGAGCCTTCTGTATGGAAGGCTCCGATTGCCAGAGTGGCTTGTGTGAGGATGGTCCGGCGTTCAGCGCGTGTACCGACTTCCCGGTTTGTTTCTGACTCAGTTGATGATGTTGAGCGGATGCACCGGACTCCCGTTGGCGGGAGAATGGCAGTACCAACCGCCACCGTTCTCCGTGGCAACCGTCGTTCGCGTGTACGCCGTGTTGGGCTCGGTGACCGGGTCATCGGGGCTTTCGTTCGTGCCGCTGCCCTGGTGAGGAATCCCTGCTGCTGCCATACCCTGCGCGTGAACGACCAGATTGTCAGCGGTCGAGGTGTTACGGAACCGAACGACCGTTCCAACGCGAACCGTGACAGTGGTGTTGGTATCCACCGGATACACACACTGACCGTTCACGATGTTGATGTCGAACGTGAGCTGTTGAAGGGACGTGATATTCGACGTCACAGACGTGGAACCAGCGTCGCTGGTGAGGTCGAGCTTGAGATCACCCATCAAACTCGTCGCATCGCTGGGAATTGCGACGGTTGCGACGGCCGTGGCGGTGCCACCTGCCGCGAGGGTGACGCTGGCGGGATTCACAGCGACAAGCCAGTCCGAGAGTGGAGCCTGACTCGCATCCACTAGGGAGGCAGCGATGTCAACAGGTCCTGCGAACCCACCCTCACTGGTGAGAGTGATGGTGATGAGGTTACTGGTGCCGAGCTCCGTGCTGACGGTCGGTTTGTCGACGGTTGCGGCCACTCGTGGGGTGGATTCCGTTTGGCAACTGGCCGAACAGCCATCACCATCGGTGTTGTTGCCATCATCACACACCTCGCCCTGACTCGTGTCGATGGTCCCATCACCACAAGTGGCGGGGATGTCGTCATCTCCCCCACCTCCGCCATCGATTTGACCGGCACAGGCGACCAGAGAAAGACCAAAAAGCGTGGCCAAGATGGGAGTGCGCATGATGTTGCGCAACCGATACAACAACTGTACCCGCGCTAACTTGTTGAACCCTGTAGACCGGAGGCCCAGGTGCTGGGGGCGGACTCCCCAAGTGGTGCCAACAAACCCCGTGCAGTTCCCCAGATTCCTTAGCGGGATCGGGCGCTTGTTAGTCGCGCTTGAGTAGGTTCTTCACCCACGATGTCGCCTGTCCGGTCGCTGCTGATAGCCACCCCGAGCCCTTGGTACGGGCCGTGATTCGGGAGCCCAGGAAGTAAACCGCGAGCGACCAAGCGATGACGAGGGCGTAGACCGCCAGGCTGAGCCCGGGTACCGGCACGAACTGAACGATCAACAGCGCCGCAGCCGTAACGATACCCGCGATGATCCCAGCCCGGAGGCCGAGGTACCACGCGGTCAACGCGCCGACGATCAGAGCAGGCACCATGAGGGAAACGCTAGCACACGCGATCTGCGTTCGCGATTCCTGCTACGGCGCCTCGAATGCCCCCGCATCAGCCGAGGTGCCCGCAGGAGCGGGGCGGGGATTTCCGTCGAAGTCCACCGAAACGTCGACCCCTGGTTTGGCGGCTTCTTTCGCCGGGCTCGATGCGCTGAGATGGAGATCCTTGGCGAGGCGATCGACGAACAACGTGTCGATGTCGACGACCTGGTTGCCTTCTCCCCCGGTCTCCTCGGCCACGGCAACGTTGTCGAACACCGAGTACGTAGTGGCGCAGAAGGCTCCATTCGGAAACCCCAAAGGATGCCCACTGCGGTATGCGAACACGTTGCTCGTCGCATCGATCGTGGCATCGCAGAACAGGGCCTGGCCGTCAGATGGCACAGCCGTCGTGTTGTAGAAGGTATTGAATCGAACCGTGCTATTTGGTCCGGCGCCTTGTACCTGCATCGAGTCAGTAAGCCCATCGGTCTGGATGATCACGTTGTTCTCGATCCGAATCAGCCCACCGGTCGCTCCAAGGCTCCCGTTCGTTTCGTTGTTGAATAGCGATCTCGTGATGGTCAACGCACAACCCATTGCCCCAGACTTGTCGCCTTGGAACGTGCTCTGTTCGATCGAAGCGGTGCCGTTCGTGCAGTTCACCCCTCCGTGAAACGTGCTCTCGTACGCCTCGAGCGTCCCACTCGTGACGTCGACCTTGCCGGTGTCGACATCGAGTAGCCGGAGCGCCGTGTTGCCCGGGACGTCAATGACCGTTCCGGAGTCTGCGGTAACCGTCACGTGACTCAGCGTCGACGCAACGTTGATCGCGGTGGGACGAATCGCGGGCCCGGCGCCATTGATCATGATGGTGTTGTTCGTGCCATCGATGTAGACGGCCTTGCCGATCTCGATCGGATCTGCCGTCGAGAGGAAGAACGTCCCCCCGCCGTCCAAACGGATCACGTTGCGCGTGTCTTGCACTTTGGTCAGGCCGAACGCGACGCTCGCGCAGGGTGCGGTCTTCGTACACTCTCCGGCATCGGAGCCCCCTGAGGCCACGACGAACACCACATCGGCCTCATCCGCACACAGACCGTTGGCCTCGAGACAGACGCCGCTGTCGCACTCCGAGTCCTTTTCGCACCCGCGACAGGCACGCGTGTCGGCATCGCAGATCGCCGCGTCGGCCGAGCACTGATCGGCGGTCTCGCAACCAACGCAGACGCCATCCGATGCGCAGACCGGACGACCGGCGACATCGGCGCAGTCCTCGTCGACCCGGCAGTTGGAGACGCAGAGCCCGAGGCTACAGACCGGTGCCTCCGGCGACGTGCAATCGGCCGAGGTCGTGCACTCCGCGGCGACACACGTGAAGTCGGTGCTGCAGGCTTGCCCGACGTCACACGGCCGCAACTCGGCGGCTCCGAGAGCCGCACACTGCTCGTCGGTCGCGCAGCAAGCTTCGGGATTCGGCTTGCTACAGGCAGTCAGGACACACACGAACGAAAGAACAAAGCGCATGAGAACCTCATCGACCCCAACCCCACCGGGTTGCGCGGGATCATCATACTCGTTCGCGATGAAATTGCTCGGGTGTCGGAATGGTCACGCCCACATGATCAGCGTCGTGGAGTGAGGTAGCGCAGCGACGGCATGCACGAGCCGATCACGAACCCGTGAATGGCAAACACGAGCAGGACCACGCGAACGAGCAGTGAGCCACTCTGCGCGAGGTCGAGCCCGAGGAACAGCGCGACCAAGACGAGCGTCAGGCCCGCGGACAGGCGCACGCCGCCGGGCACGACCAGATGGGAGGCCGCGAAGACCACCGCGAACGCCAGGTAGACGTTGGAACCAGGTGCGGCGTGTACGGCGAGCACGACGAAGGACAACGCGAGGCTACCGAGGCCGGGAATCAGGCCCGGATGGCCGTGGGTCCGGGCGACGAGCCACGCGATCGCGAGGCACGTGGTGCCGACGCCTAGCAGGTGTCGACCGATCGCGCCGGCGTGGGTGAAGTCGAGGAAGAACCCGACTCCGATGAACGCTCCGGCCAGCGCGCCGAGCGTGTACGGCCACGACGTACGTTCGAAGAGCAGGTCCCTGACGGGCACACAAAGGGAATCTGACGCAGACCTTGTGGTGTTCATGCCCCCGTCGCTCGGCCGCCGGTCGTGGCGGTTGCGTCAGTGGGGCTCGGAGCGCCCTCGAAGGCGAGCCAAGCCGCGATCACGACGGCCTGCAGGGCGAGCACGACGCAGGCGATCTGGGCCGGAAACCCGTCCGGGTGGTTGGCCGACAGGAGGGCGATCGTCGCCATGCCGAGGACGGCTGTCGATAACCACGCGAACAAGCGCACCGGACCCGCGACGAACAAATGGCCGCTGGCGAACATGCCGAGTCCGACCAGGGTGAACGCCGCAGCGGTTCGAGTGAGCTCGCCGTGGTCGAGGTCGTAACGCAGGTACAGCATCGCGAGCGCGCAACCGAGCGCACCGAGGCCGGGACCGAAACGCTTGAGGGCGAACCACGCGACCGCGAGACTCGCCGATCCGGCGATCAGGAGATCGGGTCCGAGGAGTGCGTGCCGCACGTCGCCAAACGGCACGATCAGCAGGAACAAGCCGATGGCGACGAGCACGGCGCCCACAACACCGAGTGCGCGAGGCAGGTTGGAATGAGTGCTGGTGACAACGGCGACAGGACGGGCGTTCGAGATCGTCATGCTCCGCGGTTCGGCCGCTCACCGAGCCGGTTGCGTCAGAAGCGGGCGGGCGCCGTCGTCGATCGAGAGACCGCGATGTCCTGGCCGTTCGAGGTTCCGCGGGACCGCGCTGGGACCCGTGTCACACCGCGGTTCCGCGGCAACGTGATCGACTCGTTTCACACGGCGGTTCCGCGGAACCGCGCTGCGAGCTCTGTCACACGGTGGTTCCGCGGAACCGCGATCGACTCGTTTCACACCGCGCGCTCTGCCACACCGCGGTTCCGCGGGACCGCGCTGCGAGCTCTGTCACACGGTGGTTTTCCGCGGGAACCGCGATCGACTCGTTTTCACACCGCGCGCTCTGCCACACCGCGGTTCCGCGGGACCGCGCTGCGAGCTCTGTCACACGGTGGTTCCGCGGGAACCGTGATCGACTCGTTTCACGCGGCGAGTCGTTTCACAAGGCGGTTTTGAGGGACCGTGTGACCCGTTTCACACGGTGGTTCCGCGCGAACCGTGATCGACTCGCTTCACGCGAGCTCACACCGCGGTTTTGCGACCAACCGTGATCGACTCGTGTCACACCGCGGTTCCGCGGGACCGCGCTGCGAGCTCTGTCACACGGTGGTTCCGCGGGAACCGTGATCGACTCGCTTCACGCGGCGATCGCTTTATTGCTACTCGAGACGCTCGCGACAGGCGTACTCGCACGCCTTGCGGTGCGTGCAGTCGTAGGCGCAACCGGCCGACAGCGCGAACAGCGCGAGGATCTCGTCGGCGGGTCCGGCCGGCACGGCCTTGCGCGCGGCGCGCGTGGCCGAGATCAACGTGGCGTTGTCGCTGGCGTACGGCGTCTGCGTGAACCCGAGCCGGAACAGCGTGTCGCGCACGATCCGGTGCGGCGTGACCGTGTAGTCGGCGAGGTCGTCGTAGCGGATCACGCCGAGCTTGCCGAGCATGTCCATGATCCAGAACAGCTCGGTGCGGAACAGCCCGCGCCCGAGCGCGGAGTCGAGCGCGGCGAACGCCTCGGCGGCGGCGGCACGGCCGTCGAGCTGCGATGCGAGCTCGGGAACCTCGGCGCAGCGACGCGCGGCGAGCGACGCGAGCATCAGGGCGCGCGCGTCGACCTGGGTCGGAAGCGTCTCGGGCACGGTGCCCTGGTAGAGGTCGCCGAGCACGCCCGCCTTGTCGAGCGCACCGAACGCGGCGATCACGGCGTCGCGATCGCGATCGAGGCGAAACGCGAGCGCCGCGGCGACCGCGATGCGATAGACGACCTCGTCGGCGGACTCCATCCACGCCTCCGGATCGAGGCCGAAGTCGGCGGGCTGGTAGGCCTGGGTGGTGCGCGCGGCCGCGGTCCACCACGCGGCGATGCGTGTCGACGTGTCGGCGAGGAGCTCGTCGGCGAACGGCTCGGAGGTCCCGCTCGCGAACCGCGAGGCCGGGACGGCGCGTTCGCGACCGCGCGGCGACGGCACGCCGTCGGCCGACAGGTGGCGAAGCGGCGCGGGCAGCGGCGAACCGGTCGGCGCCCCCGCGGCGACCGGGATCGACGACTCCGGCGCGGTTTCCTGTGATGGCGCGGAGTCGTCGTCGGTGACCGACGGGATCACGGGCTCCGGATCGGGCTTGTCCTCGGCGAGGAACTCCTCGGGATCGAGGTCGGCGGCGAGCGGCGCGAACCGCTCGGCCTGCGGACCGGGCGCGACGGCGATGCCGACGGTGCGGAGCAACCCGGCGCCGAGCGCGATCTGGAGCCAGGTCTCGAGCGCCGGACGTGACGGCACGACGCCGTGGTACGCGGCGGACCCCAGGTGCTTGTAGACCTCGTCCTTGTGATACGGGCGCTGCGCGACGAGATCGAGCACGGTCTTCCCGAGCAGCGGGTTCAGGTGCCACAGCCGATCGAGCACGACGTTGGCGATGTCTTCGTCGGTGGCGGCGGCCCCGAGCGCCTCGACGAACGGCGACGGCGTGATCGTGGCGCCCCCGATCCCGAGGAACCGCAACATCACGATGGGCCGCTCGCGATCCCACAGCCGGGCCGACCGCAGCCGCGCGCGGAGCTCGCGGAACGGCTCGCCCTTCACGGTTTCCTTGCAGACCCGGACCAGCGCGAGCAGCGCGCTACGCGCGTCCTGTCCGATCGGGGGCCACTCGACGACCTGCGGCATCGCCCCAGCGTACATGACCCCGGGTGTATAAAAGGCGCGACGTGCGTTCGATCCTGGTCGCGTTGGCGGGGCTGGTGGCACCGGGGTTCGCGCACGCGCTGATCGGGCGGCCGCGGATCGCGTGGACCGTCGCGGCGGCAGCGTGGCTCTGCATGGTGCTCCTCGCGTTCACGGTATGGGCCTGGATCCCGGCACTGGCGATCACGTGGGGTGCGGGCATCCACGCCGCGACCGTCCACCATCGCCACCGCGACGCGATCCGCTGGGACTGGCTGCACCCGCTGCTGACGTTCGTGGCGATGATCGCGTTCGCCGTGGTGCTGAGAACATTGGCGGTCGAGGCGTTCGAGATGCCGTCGAGCTCGATGTCTCCGACCGTATTGATCGGCGATCACGTGATCGTGGAGAAGCTCCGGGGCTCGTACGACCGCGGCGACGTGATCGTGTTCCAGCAGCCGTGCGAGCCCGATCGCGACTACCTCAAGCGGATCGTCGGCGTCGGCAACGACACGATCGAGATCCGGTGCAACGTGCTTCTACGTCAACGGCAAGCCGGTGCCGCACGAGCTGATCGAGGCGCACGAGGAGTACGAGGACTCCGACGACGGTCCCGACGGCACACGCCGGCATCGCCGTCCGGCCGCGCGGTATCGCGAGTCGCTCGGTGGTCACACGTACGACGTGTTCCAGGCACCGCTCGATCCGAACCCGCCGAACCCGCCGAACCCGCCGAACCCGCCGAACCCGCCGAACCCGCCGAACCCGACGTTTGGCGAGTTCATGAAGGACTTCCCGCGCGACGCGACGCCTCGCACCTGCGGCCATCAAGGGTTCGGGGACGAGTCCTCCGGCAACCCGGATCAAGCCACCGGCACGATCGTGAGCACCGGCGAGCGGACCGACCCGTGCAAGCCGTACATGCACTTCGTGGTGCCGCCCGACTCGGTGTTCGTCCTGGGCGACAACCGCGACAACTCGAACGACTCGCGGTACTGGGGCGTGGTGCCACGGTCGTATATCGTCGGCCACGTGGTCGGCATCTGGCTTCCGTGGGCTCGCGCCGGAGCCGTTCGGTGACCGCGCTGTGCCCTGCCCCGTCGCGTGCCTTCCAGGGGGAGATCCAGCCGATCCCGAAATCGGTCCGCGCACGCATGGAGGGCTGCTCGTGGCACGGCGAGGATCCCCGGTGCCCGCGCTGGGACGACCTCGCGTACCTCGCCGTCGATCACCTGACGTTCGAAGGCCGCCACGCCACCGGCGAGCTGGTGGTCGCGCGCGCGATCGCCGACCGCGCGCTGACGTTGTTTCGCCGGCTGTGGCAGCTCGGCTTTCCGATCCGCCAACTCCGGCTGGTCGACGACTACGACGGCTCCGACCCGGCGTCGATGGCCGCCGATAACTCGTCGGCGTTCAACTTTCGCGTGATCCTCGGAACCAACGACCTGTCGCAGCACGCGTTCGGCCGCGCGATCGATCTCAACCCGGTCGAGAACCCGTGGCGGCGGCCAGTGTATGGCCGGCGGATCGACGGCCAGTATGACCGGATCGCGCCCCCGTCGGGTGCCGCGTTCGCGGATCGTTCGGTGATTCGCCGCGGCATGATCGTCCGTCCCGGTCCGGTGGTCGCGGCGCTCGACGAGCTCGGCTGGGAATGGGGCGGCGACTGGCTGCACGCCTCCGACGATCATCACGTGATGATCCGCGGCTGATCAATTCGCGATCGCTCAGGGCGTCGTCGCCGCGGCGGGCGTGGTCGCCGGCGGTGCTGGCTTCGCGGGCGCCGGCTTCGCGGGCGCCGGCTTCGCGGAGACCGGCTTCGCGGGTGCCGCCGCGGGCGGCTTGACCGTCGGCTTCGCGAGCGTCGTCGCCGCCGGCGTCGGGCCGGTTGCCTTGGCGGCCGGCGGAGCCACGGCCGGCTTCGCGATCGCGGCGGGCGCGGCGGGCTTCACCGGCGCGACCGGCGGCATCCGCGCGAGGAGCGCCGCGCGTCGCATCGAGTACAGCGCGCGCGGTGACTGCGGAGACTTGCTGGCGTACTTCTCGTACTCGACGCGCGCCTTGGCGTACGCGCCGCTGCGATCGAGGGCGGCGGCGAGCTGGAACCGCGCCTCGTCCTCGTCGACGTCGGCGGCGACCGCCGCGCGCAGGTACGAGATCGCCTTGTCGTACGTGCCGGCCTTGGCATACGCGACGCCGAGGTAGTAGCGCATCATGGCCGCGCGCGATCCGCGAGACTCGGTCGCCAGCGCGCGCTCGAGCGGCGCGATCACGACGTGGTAGTGGCCCGCCTTGAACGCCGCCGCCGCTGTCTTGATCGCGTGATCGACCGCGGTGATCTGCGCCTCGCGCGCGCGGGTCTCGAGCAGCGCACGCTCGGTCCGCGACAACCCGCGCGCCGCCGACAGCCGGCGGGACGCCTCGGTGGGCTGGCCGGCCTCGAGCAACTGGTAGATCTCCCAGGCCTTGGTCTCCGCGAGCTCGTGGGCGTGGTTCTTGGTGGCGAGCTCGTCCGCCTGCTTGACCGCGGCATCGCGCTCGGTGACCGCGTGGTCGCGGGCCTCGACCAGCTCGCCCGCCCGGCTGTTGTAGAGGACGTAGAACCCGGTCAGGCACAGCAGGGTGAAGATCAGGTAGGCCACGAACGAGTTGAGATTGATGCGCCGCGTCCGGCGGCGTTGCTCGGAGACCAGCGCGGCGAGCGAATCGGTGAGCTGGCCCACCTGCTGCTGCGTCTTCCGCGTGAGGGACGCCTGGTCGTCGAGCCGCCGGCGGAGCCCCTCGAGCAGCGCCCACCCGTCGTCGGCGACGGCCTCTTCGGAAGCCGGAGGATCGTCGAGTCGTGGGACAGGGGAGCCTTGCACGGCTGTTGGTTCCCCCAAATCGGTCACCAGATCAAGCCGGTTCGCTTCCCAGCTGCTCTTTGGGCCTGGTACAGTGCCAGCGCTCCGGTTCTATCCTGAGTGTGGTTCGAGGATTCCAAGCGAGATGACCCTGCTTTACGACTGGCTCCGCAAGGCCGCGAAGGCCCAGGGGAACAACAAGGCGGTGGTCTACCGCGACAACTACCTCTCCTGGCGTGGCCTCCTGCACCGGGTCGATCGCCGCGCCCAGGAGTTCAAGAGCATGGGCATCAAGGAGGGTGCATGGGTCGGGCTGATGCTCGGCAACGTGCCCGACTTCGTCACCCTCGCCCTCGCGCTGTCCAAGCTCGATGCGGCGATCGTGCCGATCGATCCCACCACCGGTGGCCGCGAGCTCGAGCTGATCCTCGCCGCCGCCCCGCTCCGCGCGCTGGTCACCCGGCCGCGTGGGAGCGAGGGCAGCATCTCGGCCAACGGCACCAGCGCGCCGGTCCCACCGAGCACGCTGCCGCGCTCGCGCGTCCAGCGTCCGACCGCGCCGCCGCCGCGCGAGGTCACCCCCGGCTCCGTCGCACCGGGATCGGATGCGGCCGAGGTGCGCCGCCGGCTCCAGGGCACGCTGCTCACGTGCAGCGTGTACAAGCGCCCGCCACCCGATCACGGCATCGATCCGGTCGCCGTGCTGTTCACGGCCGATTCGCTCGGAGATCCGAAGGGCGTGCTGCGCACCGACAAGAACTCGATCGCCGCGGTCGATCACGCGATCGCGTCACTGTCGATCACCGACAAGTCGAAGATCCTGGTCGCCGTGCCGCTGTTCCACGCGTACGGCTGGGACCTCGGCTTCTTGCCGACGCTCAAGCTCGGCGCGACGATGTTCCTCGAGGAGGAGATCAGCGCGCGCCGCATCGGCAAGCTGATCCGCGAGCACGATGTCGACGTCCTCCCCGGCACGCCGTCGATGTACGCCGAGCTCTCGAAGCTGCCGACCGCGAAGAAGATCGAGGTCAAGTCGCCGCGCTACGTGTCGGCGGGCTCGCGCCTCGACCAGGCCGTCGCCGACGAGTTCCTCGACAAGTACGGCATCCGTCTGTGGTCCTGCTACCACTCGACCGAGGCGGCCACGGTCGCGCTCGACGACACCGGCAAGCACCCGACGACGGTCGGCAAGCCGATCACCGGCGTCGACGTCAAGATCACCACGCCCGACGGCAAGAACACGACGAAGGACGGCCTGGTCTGGGTCAAGAGCAAGACGCTCTCGCCCAAGGCGATCGGTCCGTTCGACGACGAGAAGCAGCCACCCAAGACCACGCGCCGCTCCGGCATGGTCCAGATCGGCTCGATCGATCGCGGCGGCTGGCTACGCACCGGCGACATCGGCAAGCTCGACAAGAGCGGCCGGCTCGCATTGACCGGACGCGAGGACGACGTGGTCAAGGTCGACGGCAAGCGCGTGGCGCTCGGCGAGGTCGAGGGCTGCCTCGAGGCGTTCCCCAAGATCAAGGCGGCGCAGGCCTCGGTGATCACCGATCCGATGGCGGGTGCGATGGTCGTCGCGCGCGTCGTCACCAAGCAGAAGTGCGGCGCCGAGGAGATCATCGATCACTGCGCGCGCAACCTCGCGCCGTACAAGGTCCCGCGCCGGATCGAGTTCTGCGAGTCGATCAACGAGGATCGACGAGGTGCAGAACGGGTCTCGTCCCGGGTCGATCGATCAACGGGTCAGTTGATCACGATCAATTCGCCGGCGTCGTGGCCACAGAACCGCGCGTTGAGATCGAACTTGGTCGCGCACACCGGACAGATCCGCGCGATCACCCCAGCGGGCTCGGTCAGGTTGCGCGGGCGCCGCGGCCGGGTCGCGTTGTAGACGGCGAACGGCACCAGCTCGTTGGAGTCGTGTGGACAGTTGCGCAGGCCGGGCTCGTACGCGCGATGACACGCCAGGCACACGAGGCCGGCCGACCGGGCGTTCCCGCGCGCGTGGGCGAGCCCATTGCCGAGCATCTCCTCGGGAGGGATCAGCCGGCGCGCGTCGCGCGTGCAGTAGGTCATGCCGTGGTACTCGGTGCGGCAGGTCGGGCACACCATCGCCGTCGACGTCGCGACCGCGAGCCCACCACCACCACCCGATCGGACGACCGACGCGCGCCGGCGAGGCCCCGGAACCACCGGTGGCTTGACCGGGGGAAGCGCGGGAACGGGGGCGGTGTCGTCGAGCGCACGCGACTCCGGCTTGCCGCGACGTCGCAACACGAGCGCGATCGCAGCGAGGCCGACGACGACCAGCGCCAATAGCCCGATCACGACGATCAATAGCGGCTCGGTACTCGTAGCGAGGAGCCAACCATTCGACGGAGTGAATCCGGACATCGACGGCGCCTGTGTTCAACGAGGCTAGCAATCGACTCGTGATCGGTCAACGCGCAAGATCCTACGCACCTGCCTGCCGACGGTGGTAGTACCCCCGCGATGCCCGACCTCGTGATCGGCACCCGCCGCTCTGCCGCACCGCGCCCTTGGCGCGCGGGTGTGATCGCGATCGTCATGCTGGGGGTGGTCCTGATCGTGGCGTGGTTCATCTACCGGCGTTCGGTGGCGTACGACATGCCCGGAGGCGAGGTCCACGGAGCGATCTCCCAGGTCCAGGCCGGTCCGGGAGCGCCGCCGGCACTGGTATTTGGCTCGTCGTCCATGGCCTGGACGGGCGGGATCCCGGTGCTCAGGGTGGCCGGGGATGCCCACGCGATCGGCGCCGCTCACGGTCGCCTGCTCGCCCCCTGGCTCGACGCGGTGGTGGCCGCCCAGGCCCCATCGATCGAGGGCACGGTATCGGGGGGATGGTTCGACGGCATGCGCCTGGCCTGGCGGTGGCGGTTCGTCGACGACGGGCTGATCGACGCCGATCGCCGGATGACCGCCGGGATGGCGCGCGGTGCCGCCGCCAGCGGTCGGGACGTCACCTACGACGATCTGGTGCGCGTCCAGGCCACCCTCGATCTCGGGGTGCCGTCCCCGCGTGCGGCGGAGGCCGAACAGCACGGGATCACCGAGAGCCTGACCGTGATCGCGCACCAGGCCGACAAACCCGAGCGGGTGTGGATCGGACGCACGTTCGCCCTGCCCGGCCTCGACGACGGGGGGGAATCGGCGATCCCCGTGGTCACGATCGCTCACCCGCAAGGTCACCACGCGTGGGCGAGCGTGGGCTGGCCGACCCTGGTCGGGGTGGTCACCGGCATCAACGATCGCGGGATCGCCGTGATGCTGCATCCGACCCGCACCGGCGACGTCCGCGCCACGCGTAGCGCCCGGCCGATCGCGCACCTCGCCCGCGCCGTGCTCGAGAAGTCGGACACGCTCGACGAGGCGATCAAGTTGATCGAATCGACGCCGACGCTCGGCGCCGCGGTGTTCGTGCTGGTCGATGGCTCGACCGGAACCTGGGTGCTGGTCGAGCGCACGCCG
Source organism: uncultured delta proteobacterium (assembly GCA_963772655.1). Lineage (GTDB taxonomy): Bacteria > Myxococcota_A > Polyangia > Haliangiales > Haliangiaceae > JABFXX01. The sequence continues at coordinate 313,652 of CAVYYE010000002.1, read as the reverse complement.
AGCAAGGCGATCATCGAGCGCCATCCCAAGTCGCCCGCGATCGGCGACCTCCTCACGACCAACACGCTGGCCAACGATCCCGAGAACGATCGCGCACGCCGCATGCTGCCGTCGCCTCCGCGGGTCGAGCGCGCCGCGCGCCTGGTGCGCAACCCGCTCCCCGACGTCGCGGCGATGGCGAACGTGCTCCGCGATCGACACGGGCTCGACGACACGCCGCGCCCGCCGGGACACCGCGGGACGATCGACGACGGTCGTGCGGTCCACGTCGCGATCATCGATCCGGCCTCGCTCGAGCTATGGGTCGCCGACCCGCAGGCCGGTGGTCGACTCCGCGCGTTCGATCTGCGCCACGAGCTACGCGCCGAAGGCGACCGACCGTCTCCCCCACCCGACATCGCCGTCGATCCGGCGGCCGATCCGGATCGCCTACCGAGCCTGGTCGCCGCCCGCGCGGCACTTCGCATCGCACGCCAGGCGCTCGCGGATGGCGACCTCGACCGCGCGTCCGAGGAGTGCGCTCGCGCGCGTGCACGCGCCCCCCGACTCCCCGAGGCGATCGAGCTCGACGCGTTCGTCGCGCAAGCACAGGGCGACGACGCGCGCGCACGTACCGCGTTCCAGGCCTGGCTCGATGCCGGTCCCGACGATCCCGCCGGCGAACAACGTGCCCGCGCCGCGCTCGCGCGCTGAGCAACGTCTTCGCGAGCGCGCGCGCTCGATCAGTTGAACGCGACGGCGAGCACGGCACCGGCGGCCGCGCCGAGCACGAGGAGTCCGATCACCCACCACACCCATCGCGCCGAGCCCGCCGGGCGCGGCATCGCGATCTGCGATCCACCCTGATACGGCGGGTAGCTCTGCATCGGCGAGCCCATCATCGGATACGACTGGTTCGCACCGGGTTGTGGCGTCGCCATCCGCATGTTGGGTGGCGGCGTCGGGACCTGCCCCATCTGATTCATCGACTGCATCTGCGCCATCGCGGGCGACGACTGCATCGACTGGGGCTGCATCGGCGGCGGCGGCGTGGGCATCGCCGGCGGCGACAACGGCGGCGGGTCGCCACGTCGGGTCTCGAGCATGTCGGGCGACGAACGTTGCGCGGCGGCGCGCGCGAGTGCGTCCGACGACGACGAGGCCAGCACCTCGGCGACCGCCGCGGCGAGTGCGCTGACGTCGGCGTACCGCTTGTCCTTGTTCTTCTCGAGGCACTTGAGGATCACGGCGTCGGCGGCGGGCGGGAGCGAGATCCGCGGGTTGGCCTGCGACGGCGGGATCGGAGTCTGCTTGAGCTGCGCGGTGATCAGGCCTGCCGGTCCCTTGGCGTCCGGAAACGGCAGCCGTCCCGTGATCATCTCGTACGACACCACGCCGAGCGCGTAGACATCGCTGCGCCCGTCGAGTTGCTTGCCCATCAGCTGCTCGGGCGACATGTACTCGAGCGTGCCGAGCGTCTGACCGGTGGCCGTGAGCTGCGGCTGTTGCGGATCGATGGTCTCGCCGCGCATCACCTTGGCGATCCCGAAGTCGAGGATCTTGACGAACTCGGGATTGCCCGGCCGGGTCTCGAGGTAGACGTTCTCGGGCTTGAGATCGCGATGGATGATGCCCTGCGCGTGAGCCTCGGCGAGCGAGCTGCACATCTCCGACACGATCTTGAACACGCGCTTCCACTCGAGCGGAGCTTGCTCGTGGAACAGCTGGTGGAGGCTCTTGCCCTCGAGCAGCTCCATCGCGATGTACAGCGTGCCGTCGGGCGTCTGGTCGAAGTCGTACGTCGTGATGGTGTGCGCGTCGCGCAGGTTGCACAGCACGCGACCCTCGCGACGGAACCGCGCGAGCAGGTTCTCGTCCTTGGTCATCTCCGGGTGCAGGAGCTTGAGCGCGACCTTGCGACCCGTCGCGAGCTGAACCCCGCGATACACCGCACCGAACCCACCCTCGCCGATCTTGGCTTCGACCTTGAATCGATTGTTGAGGACCTGGTTGATGTAGATCTCGTCGCCCTTCATGGGCGGCGCGGGGCGCTTGGGAGGCTTGGGCCTGGGACTCGGAACCGCTTTACCCACGCCTCCGCCGGCCGCACGTGCGGGAGCGGGCCTGGGCGCCGCGGATTTGACCTGCAGGCTGTACCCGCACACCCCACAGAACCGAGCATTTGGCTCCAGTGGCGTGTTGCACGACGGGCAATTCATCCCACGCGGATTTTCGCAGAAGAACGTGAGGACCGCACGCTTCATTCCACGAAAAGCCGGCGAAAACGCTGCGTAACCGGCCGACTAGAGCGACCAGCTAGCAGCTCGCTGCCGCGATCACGATCACCAGGAGGACGATCGCCCCGACCACGATCGCCGGGACCAGCCAGGGCCGCTGCTTGGCCTCCAGGGTGGCCGGCGGCAGCGCCTCGATCTCCTCCTCGGTCCCCACGAACAGGCGAATCCGCGGCCCCCCCGAGCCGAACTCGATGCTGATCGGCGCGGCGCGCAGCACCGCCGCCTCGGTGATCCGGTGGCCCTCGGCGTAGGTCCCGTTCGAGCTCCCGAGATCGACGAGCACCCACCCGGCCTCCACGACCCGGAGCTCGGCGTGTCGCGAGCTCGCGTCGATGTCGCGATACGGATCGAAGGACACCTCGCATTCGGGATGCCTGCCGAAGCGGACCCGCGACGCAGCCGCGAACTCCTGACGCTGACCGCGCCGGCTGCCCGCGAGGTGGTCGATCACGACCCGCACGGTGGGCATGGTAGCGCGCTTCCCGGCCTGCACGCGCGGCCCGCCAGGTAAACGCGGTCAGCGACCGCCGAGCCACCACGCGACCGCGCACCCGACGACCGCCAGTGCCACGTACAGCCACCACGCGGACGCTCGATCGAGCAGCCGGCGCGCGGGCCCGTCGAGCTCGACCGGCAGTGAGGTCGGCGGCACGCGCACGCTCCGCGGGCGCAGGATCGCGTGCTGCCCGGTCACCGGGATGGTCGGTGGAATCGAGGCGGTCGGGATCCCGATCCGCGCCGCCAGCCGCCGCGCGACGTAGGACGTCGAGGTCAACGCGGGATCGCCCTCGCGCTGCGGATCGAACTCGCGAAACGTCGGGAGATCGTCGTCGTCGATCGGCGCGATCAAGCGCTCGCCCCCCAGCTCGCACACGATCGCGGTGATGTTGTCGGTACCGCCGGCGGCACGCGCCGCGGCGACCAGGAGCTTCGCTGCCTCGGCGACGTCGTGCTGCTCGCCGAGCAACAGCTCCAGCGCCGGATCGCCGACCAACCCGTGCAGACCATCGCTGCATAGCAGCAGGCGATCGCCGCGTCGCAGATCGATGATCGATAGCGACGGCTCGACGTCGTCGCCGACGCCGAGGGCCTGCAGGATCGCGCCGCCGGCGTTGGCGGCATCGCTCTCGCTATGACCGGCGGCGATCAGCGCCGAGTGCAGCGACTGGTCGCGCGTGACCTGGACGAGCGAACCCGCGCGCAACACGTAGGCACGCGAGTCTCCGATCGTCGCCACCACCAGGCGATCGGCGATCACACCGGCCGCCGACAGCGTCGTGCCCATGCCGCGCAGGCCGGGTTCGCGCTTCGCCATCGCGTGAACGTCGTGGTTGGCGACTCGGGTCGCGCGGCGCAGCAGACGCGCGAACACTTCCGGATCCTTGGTCGACGGCGAGTCCTTCATCTCTCGCCACATCACCTTCGCCGCGAGCTCCGATGCGACCTCGCCGCCCTCGACGCCACCCATCCCGTCGCACACCACCAACAGCGGACCGCGCGCCGCGTGCGATGTCCACGGCGTGGACTCGACGACCTCACCGTCGTCGAGGTTTCCGATCAGGTAGTGGTCCTCGTTGTGCTCGCGAACCTGGCCGACATCGGTCGCGCCCGCGAGCTCGATGTCGAGATCACCTTCGACATCGGCGCCGTCGGCGTCGCCATCCTCCGCCGGCTCCGCGACCATCTCAGAGCTCCTGCCTCACCGCCCCCCGAGCTCGATCCGCAACAGCTGGTCGCCCATGCGCACGTGATCGCCATGCTTGATCGCCGTCGGACCGGTCAGGCGTACGAACGTGCCGTTCGAGCTCCCGAGATCGGTGACCTGTGCCTTCTTGCCGTCCCAGGTCACCGCGGCATGGCGGCGCGACATGAACGCGTCGTCGCGGAACACGATGTCGCCTTCCTCGCGCCCGAGCACGATCTCCTTGTCGATCAGGTGCCGCACGTCGCGGTAGCCACCCGACGGGATCACCGCGACCAACCGCCCCCACGGCTCGCGCGGTGGCGAACCGAACAGCGCGACGCCGTGGCGAACCAGCGGTTGCACCTTGGCTTCCTCGGCGTCGACCCGCTCGTAGCGCAGCACCTCGCGACCGACGAGGATCGTGGTTCCGTCGACGAGCTCGACCGGCGCGTCGGCCTTGCGGAACACGCCGTTGAGCGCGTCCATCGGATGTACCTTGACGGCACCGTCGTTGGCGCGCTCGAACCGCGCGTGCTGACGGGCGAGGAAGCGATCGTCGGAGAACTCGATGTCGGCGCCGGTGCGGCCGACGGTGAGGTACTCGCCGGTGAGCGGGAACCGCTGCCCGTCGGAACCGTCGCGATTGACGAGCACCGCGGTGCCCCACGACGGACCTTGCGGTGCCGGCTGTTGCGCGCGCATGGCGGACGAGGGCCCGCGCTGGACGGCGGGCGCCGGCCCCGACGGATTGCGTGCACCGTCGGTCGCGAGCGTCGCGGCCTGCACGTCGATCGGCGCCTGCGCTCCGGATCCGCGGCCCGGCCCCTGCGCGGGGTGCGGTTGCGACGGAGCCTTGTCCTGCAGGTTGAGACCGCACTGCTGGCAGAACGCGAAGTTCGACGGCGTCGCGGTCCCGCAGCGCGGACACGTGACGGTTCCCGGGCCACCGGCCGGCATCGGTGCCGGCGCGCGCGACGCGGCGTCCGGCGGAAGCGTCGGTGGCGGCTGGTACGCGCCGGCCGGCATCGGTCCCGGCCCCGGCCCCGGCATCGGTCCCGGCCCCGGCATCGGTCCCGGCCCCGGCATCGGTCCCGGCCCCGGCATCGGTCCCGGTCCCGGCATCGGTCCCGGTCCCGGCATCGGTCCCGGTCCCGGCATCGGTCCCGGTCCCGGCCCCGGCATCGGACCTGCCTTGGGCATCCCGCCACCACCACCACCGATCGGGCCCGACGGAGGCATCCCGCCACCGCCACCGATCGGTCCCGGTGGAGGCATGTTGGCCTGCGCGTTGGCGAGCAGCTGCTTGACGGCTTCGGGAGAGTCGGCCATCAGCGTGGCGGCGACCGGCGTTTCGGAGGGCGGCGCACCCGCGAGCGCACTGCCACAGCTCCGACAGAACTTCATGCCGGGTGGGTTCTCGCCCCGACACACACCACACACGGTGGGCAACCCCGCCGGCTGCGCGGGAGTCTGCCCGAAGGCGGGAGCCAACGCGCTGCCACAATTGAGGCAGAACGCCGACCCGGACGGGCTTTCGTGGCCACACATCGAACAGCGCATCATTCCCCTGGAGAAGTTGAACCCGCTCCGAGTGTCTCAACAACGGGTTGGTCCGGGAATGGTCTCGGGCCGGTTTGCAACGCGCGTCGCGCCTTGCTAAGACCGGCCGGCTCCGTGGTTCGCTTGGCAATTCTTTTGGCACTACTCGCTCTCGCGGGTGGCTGCGTCGAGTCGGCAGTACGGACCGCGCCGTTCCGCGTGCGTCCCGACGCGGCCGAGCCCGGCTCGTTGCAGGGTCCATTCTCGGGCCGCGTCGTCGACGCCACCACCAAGGCACCGATCGCCGGTGCGCTGATCTACGGCGCGTGGACGCTCGAGCGCGGCACCGCCCTGCCCGAGCCCGCCGGCTCCAAGGAATTCGTGGGCTCGACCGACGCCGCCGGTTACTACAAGGTTCCCAAGCTCGGCAAGCTCGGACCGGGCAAGCGGGCCACCGCGTTCACGCTGCTGATCTACAAGCGCGGCTACATCGCATACCGCAGCGATCGGCGGTTCTCCGATCTCGGACCGCGGATGGACTTCGCGCAGGACGCGAACCAGGTGTTGCTCGAGCGCTGGCGCAGCGATCTCTCGCACGCGCGCCACCTCCGCTTCGTCGGTGGCGGTGCCCCGGTCGCGGCGCTGACCCGGTGGGAGCTCGCCGATGCGAGTGCCGAGCTCGATGGCAACCGTCCATCGAGTGACGATCTCCGACCCGGGCGTGGCGAGGGTCCGTACATCGTGGCCGCGCAGCTGCTCACCGAGGCGGACATCAAGAAGCGCACGAAGTACGACGGCAAGTTCGAGACCGGCCCCTTGCAGGACGAGCCCGACACCGCGAGTTATTCGTCGCAGCACTTCAAGGCGCTGTCGCGGCCGGAGACGTGGGACATCGCGATCCGCATGTGGAAGCTCGACACCGGCAAGGCGCAGGAGCAGTACGAAGCGCTGCTCGGTCAGTTGCCCGGCGTGATCGAGAAGGACGAGATCGCGAGCCGATCGTTCATCGCGGTCGAGAAGGATCCCAACGGCAACGAGATCAAGGGCGTCGGATACTTCGACGGCCCGCGCGGCATCGTCGTGTTGATGACGTGCGGCGCGAGCCAGTGCACCTCCGTCGACGACGCCACCGCGCTCGGCCGCGTCACCTACGAGAAGATCAAGTCGCTCGTCCCCACCTCGTCGGGAACGTCGGGAGGCGGCAAGCCATGACGTCGCGCGCGGCCCGTAGATCCGTCGCGTCGATGAAGCACGGACGCTTCGCGGCGCTCGCCGCCGTGTTGTCTCTCGCGATCGCGCGACCCGCGGCTGCCTGGGAGCCGAGCACCACGCAGCCCGGACTCGCCGAGCAGGCCGCGCTCGAGTCGCGCCTTCACAAGCGACTCGTGCTGATCGGTTTCGGCGGCGGCCTGTTCGAGCAGCTCACGATCCCGCCGGCCGACGCGCCGACCCTGATCGCGGCGCTGAAGCTGTTGTCGCCGACCAACGGTTCGGTCCCCGACGGGCGCGGCCGGCAATCGGCGCTGGCCTGGCTCGCGGCCGGCGCCTCGCTCGCCGACGTCCCGTCGAAGTACGCGGCGAATCACTTCTACGACCCGACCACCGGCAAGGGATGGGAAGCACCCGATCGCTCGGTCCTGCAGGGCCTGTCCGATCGGGTACGCCGCGCGATCGGTCGCGTCCCGGTTCCACGCCACGGCATGCCCGCGACGCAGTGGATCACGGCGAAGGACAACCCGTTCAACCTCGACAACTTCCTCGACCAGTACGGCAAGGCGGTGAGCGCGGCGACACCGGGCGAACGCTCGCGCCACATGGCGGCGGCGCTGATCGCGGCCGGCGCGATGCTCCACGTGCTCGGCGACCTCGGCGCGCCGTCGCGCGTGCGTGGCGACGCCGCGGCACACTTCGACGAGCTCGGCGCCGGTCCCGACGATCTCGGATCGCGGTTCGAGCGGATCGCGGCGCTCGCGTACGGGCGCCTCGGCGTGCCCGCCCCGACCCGCACGGTCACGCGCACGCACCTGCTCGACTTCTTCACCTCGAAGGACGGCACCGGCCTCGCCGACATGATCGCGAGCCACTACTTCTCGCCCCACACGTTGCCGGCACCGAGCCGGGTTTCGGGCGATGCCGCGCCCGTCCTCGCGCGCCCCGCGCCGAAGCTGCCCAAGCGCCTCAACGTGATGGCCGCGACCCGCGACGGTGGCACCGTCCTGCGCAACAGCGAGGGCACGTGCCTCGCCCAGTACCACGTCGAGAACGACATCCTGCGGTTCTCGCTCGACGACCGCTGCATGCTCGAACAGATCGCGGAGATCCTCCCCGAGGTCGCCGCCTACGAGACCGGCCTGCTCGACTTCCTGCTTCGCGGCGAGCTCACGATCACCGGCACCAGCGTGGTGTCGGTGGCCGGCAAGGCGCTCGGCACCGGCAAGCTCGAGGTGCTCGCCGAGGACAATCGCGGCGTGCGCACCAAGCTCGCGGAGGTCGCGATCGACGGCAAGACCGCCAAGCCCGGTGCGCCGTTCGCGCGCGTCGCCGCGCCGTCCAACGCGCTGCGCGTGGTTGCCGTGTTCCGCGGCACCGATGCAGCCGGCGAGCCCGTGGTCGCGGTCGGCGGCCTCCAGCTCAACCGCTAGTATGGCCGGAGAAATCCTCGCGCGCGTGTTCGCGCACCTCGAAGAGGCACCCGGCGGCCTGCACGATGTCGAGCCGGCGGCGAGCGCGCTTCCCGCGGGACTGCCGCCACCGCTGATCGAGCTGTACGCGATGTGCGACGGCCTGCGGATGTTCGTCGACGCCGTCGAGATCGTGCGATCGAACCGGGTCACGATGCCGGTCGCCGGCCGCTGGACGTTCGGCGAGGTCGACAGCGAAGCCGTGTCGGTCGATCACCGCGGCCGGGTGTGGCGCTTCGATGCCTCGCTCGACGACGACATCTGCGACGGCTCGCGACTCGACAAGTGGCTGGCCGGTATCTACGACGCGACGGCCCTGTTCTACGACCGCGACGGCGAGTTCGTCGACGACGCGTTCGACGACGATGGCGAGATCGCGCCCGCGTTACGCGAGCGCTCGCTGCGCGCCCAGCTGAGGCGCGATCCGGCCGCCCCCGGACCGCGGTGGCGGCTCGCCCTCGCCCTGCTCGATCAAGGAGCGGTCGAGAACGCGCGCGACGAGCTCGAGCAGGTGGTCTCCGACGATCCGGCGTTCGCGTGGGCGTGGCTCGACCTCGCCCGGATCTCCGAGCGACTCGGCGACCTCGGCAACGCGACCGACGAGGCGCGAATGGCGGCCGAGCAAGCCGAGGGCGTGCAGCACTCCCAGGCCGGTTACTTCTACGCGCAGCTCGCCCGGCTCGCGACGCGGACCGGCGACGAGGTCGGCCGCGCGCAGGCCGCGACCAAGGCATCGATGCTCGCGCCCGAGCTCAAGAATGCGCAGCTCGCCGGCGCGCGAGAGTCGCTGAGCTCCGGCGACACCGCATCGGCGCGCGGGCTCCTCGAGCTGCTGCGCGCGGTGTGGCCGCGCGATCTCGAGGTGCTCGACCTCGCGCGCCGGATCGACGAAGCGACGAACTAGCCCGGGCGACTTGCGAGCCCGTTCCGCAAAGGCGAGCGCTTCGCGAGCCGATCACGCCTACCGGAACACGGCCTGGTCGGCCGGGATCCCGCGCGCCTCGAGCTCGGCGTAGAACCGCGGCACGGTTCCGGTCGCACGGAACGCGTTGTTCGAGAACTCGAACAGCGTTTTGGTATCGAACATGGTGTCGGTGCAACCGACAACCTCTTCGATCGAGAGCACCTTGATCGATCCGTCCGACCACCGCGCGACATGGAGCACGATCTCGAACGCCTGCGCGACCATCTCGCGCAGCGCGCCGTCGGGGGCGCCCGGAGCGTTGACGTGTGCGAGCGTGACCAGCCGGTTGAGCGCGCCCTGCACGCCGTCCCCGGTGATCGCCGCGGCGGCGCCATCGACGGTGCCGCACATCGCTCCGAGGAGCGGCATGGTCTCGCGCCCGTTGATGTCACCGACGACGAGGCGATCCGGAGCCAACCGGATCGCGGTCTCGAGCAACGTGTGGAGATCGATCGACGGCGCGCGCCCGTTACCGGGCCGTGCTTCGAGCTGCACCCACTCGTCGCGCGCGATCGCGAGCTCGGCGATCTCCTCGATCGAGATCACGCGTTCGCCCGCCGGTGCGGCGGCGGCGATCGCCGCGAGCATCGTGGTCTTGCCCGAGCCGGGGCTGCCGCAGATCAGGATGTTGCGACGAGCGGTAACGCAGGTCGCGAGGAAGTCAGCCATGCCGGGCGACAGCGCGTTCTGCGACACCAGATCCGCGAGCTGCGGCATCGCCGCCGGCGGCTTCTTGAGCAGCAGGCACGCACCGCGTGCGGCGACCGGCGACACCGCGGCCGTCAGCCGGGTGCCGTCGCGCAGGCGCACGTCGACGAGCGGATTGCTCTCGTCGATCGTGCTTCCGGCCTCGGCGACCAGGCGCTTGACCACACGCTCGAACACTTCGTCCGACGAGAACGCCTTGCCGGATCCGCGAAGCGTGCCTTCCTTGCCGACGACGACGCGATCGCGACGGTCGATGATGATCTCGTCGATCTTTTCGTCGGCGAGCAGATCCTCGAGCGGCCCGAGCGCGAGCGCCTCGGACAGCGTCTCTTTGATCAGGGTCTCCTGATCGATGTACTTCGGCAGCTCGCCGGAGGTTTCGAGGGTCTCGACGAAGTCTACCGTGGCACGCTCGGCGCGCTGCCAGACCTCTTCCTCGTGCAGCCGATCGAACGACAACTTGTCGATGTCGAGCTTGCTGCGCAGTCGCTCGAGGATGTTCGACTGCAGGTCGAGCATCTTGACGACCTTCGGATCGAGCGGCTCGAGTTGCACGCCGCGGCGCGACGGCAACGACACCGAACGACCGACCACCTTCTTCGCACCGACGCCGGCGAGCGACCGCTTCGCACCGCTGGCACCCGCTTGTAGCGGAACGACCGGAGCCGGCGCGTGTCCGGAATCGGCGGCGGCGGTGGGCGCTGGACGCGGAGCGCGTGGCGGCGGCACGTCGAGCGGCTCCGGACGCGCGGGCTCGGCGATCGAGCTGACGGGGGGGGCGACCGGCGGCGGAATCGGTGCCATCGGCGGCGGCATCGTGCCGCCCGGACGGCCGGTGGGCGGCGGACGAACGGGAGGACGAGCATCCGCAACCGGCGACGCGATCGGGGGCATCGGTCGCGGTGGCTGCGGACGCGGTGGGGGCGGCGCGGGAGGCGGCTCTGGTGGAGGCCCCTGCATCCCCATCCCTCCGAGTCCACCCCCCATCATCTGCGGCGGCATCGACGGCATCGGCTGCGCCTCGGTCGGGCGCGGTGGACGAACGTCGGGAGCGGGTGCGGGTGCCGGAGCCGGCATCTGTGGCGGTGACGTCGTGCTCTCGGACGGCCCGTCACCCTCGGCGGCGGCCTCGTCGACACCGACGATGAAGTCACCGATGTAGATCTTGTCGGAGTCCTTGACGACCAGCGGACTGGTGATCTTGCGACCGTTGACGTAGGTGCCGTTGGTGCTCTTGAGGTCGACGATGATGAACTTGCCGTCCTTGAGCACGATGCGGGCGTGGCGCTTCGACACGTTCCCTTTCGGGAGCACGATGTCGTTCCCTTGCACACGGCCGATGGTGACCTCGGGCTTGTTGAACACCATGCGGCGCTGCTCGCCGCCTTTTTCCTGGATGATGATGGTGAACATTGGCTCCTGAGGTCCGGAGCCCGGTTGGCTCCCACCCCACCTGGAACGGTACTAAGCTCCGGCAATCACGGTCAAGTTCGCAGCCGGTCCGTCTAGGTCCGACCAGGCGACACGGGGCTCGATTCCGACGAACCTTTCTGGGGGTCGAGGTGTAGCTTCCCTCGGATATCTCCCCACCACAGCGCCCAAACACCGACCAAAAACACCGCCACGATGGCCCCGATCAGGACGACGTCGTGCCAGCGTGGCCTGGTCATGAATCGACGCTAGCACGCAGCGTCTAAGAAAACTCGAACATGATCGATACCCTGCCAGCCCGGTTGTTCGCGATTGTCGTCGCGTTCGCGATTTTGGCCGCCACGTCGTCCACGGCGTCGGCACGCCCGAAGAAGAAGTACCACTTCGAGCTCGCCGCGGTGAACGTCAAACCCGAGGTCAAGAAGGACGTCGCCAAGGCGTCGCGCCCGCGCGTCGAGGCCCAGGTCGAGAAGACGTTCGCGACCCATCCCCAGCTGGTCGGCGAGCTCAAAGGCGCCCCCAACTGGAAGACCAACCCGAGCGCGTACCGGCGCTACCTCGCGCGCAAGCGGATCGCCGGTGCGTACCTCGTGACCGTCGACGTCACCGAGGCCTCCGAGGAGCTGGTCCCCGTCGAGGGTCGACCGAACACCCAGCGTCTCGTCGTGCGGATCTCGATCCACATGCTCGGCGAGGCGATCCCCGGCCGCACGATGGGATTCACCGGCGACGGGCGCGCGACGATCAAGCAGGAGATCGGCCGCAAGCTGCACGAGCGCGATCGCAAGTACACCTGGGACAGCGCCGCCGAGGCCGCGGTGGCCGACGCGATGGTCACGGTGTTCAAGCAGCTCGCGCTGCCGCAGAAGAAGCAGTAGCGAGACTCGGACGCTACTCGATCATTTCTCGAATCACGTGGTCGCCCGATCACCGCGACGGAGCGCTTCCGCTCCACCGAATCGGGAATCGGGAAGCGAAATCGACTACGGATCCGGCGTCGCGTGGACGAAGTTACCGATCCGCGACCACCGGATCTCGCTCCAGTTGGTCAGGCTGAATTCCTTGTACGACAGCCAGATGAACAGCGCCTTGCCCTTGATGTTCTCGAGCGGCACCGAGCCCCAGTAGCGCGAGTCGTTCGAGTTGGCGCGGTTGTCGCCCATCACGAACACGTGCCCCTCGGGGACGACGTAGTGCATGTGCAGGCTGCACGGCGACGCGTCGATCGGCGACGGATCGGTGACGACGATCTTGCCCTTCTTCTGGTTGTGCGCCGGATCGGTCGACGGAGTCGCCGGTCCCTGATAGGCGCAGTAGCGCGGTAGCGTGTCCCGCGGAAAATCCTTGAGGTCGCCCTGGAGGATGCCCCGCTTGTTGTTCGCGTCGCGGGTCGGCCGCTCGGGATCGTGGAACACGTCGTAGGTGATGCCGCCGGCGGTCTCGCGGTACCGGCTGCACGCACGCTCGTGCCAGTGCGACGCCTCGGTATTCGCGGCGCCGGGGTTCTCTCCGTCGGTGAGCTCCGAGGACGGGTCTTCCTTGTCGTCGTGATCCCAGTACGTGCACTGCTTGCCGCCGGGCTCGGTCTGGAGCACCGAGGGGACGGCCTTGCCGTCGACATAGACGACGTTGCAGCGCACCTCGACGGTCTGGCCCTCCGTCGCGATCACGCGCTTGATGTAGTCGCGGTCGGGCTCGCACGGCTGGATGAACACGATCACCTCGCCGCGGTGCGGATCGCGCAGCTCGAACAGCTTGGTGTTCGTCCACGGGATGCGCACGCCGTAGATGAACTTGTTGACGAAGATGTGGTCGCCGATCTCGAGCGTCGGATACATCGAGCTCGAGGGGATCTTGAACGCCTCGATCACGAACGCGCGGAGGGCGAGCGCGATCAGCACGGCGGCCGCGATCGACTCGACGTAGTCGCGCGTGGTCGACTTCGGCGGGCGCTTGATCAGCTCGTCGACCAGCGAGTCGAGCGTCGGCAGGCCGCGGCGCACGCGCTGGAGGTCGCGGTCGCGCAGCCCGGCATCGACGGTATCGACCGCCTCCTGGAGATCGCCGGCCTTGCCGCGCAGTCCGCGCTTGAGGGACAGCGCCGCCTTGGCTTCCTTGACGAGGATCGTGGCCTCGCGGCGCACCCTGCGATCGAGTCGGGTGGATCTCATGGTCTCAGTCCACCTTGAGGACGGTGAGGAACGCTTCCTGCGGGAGCTCGACGGAGCCGACCGCCTTCATGCGCTTCTTGCCTTCCTTCTGCTTCTCGAGGAGCTTCTTCTTGCGGGTGATGTCACCGCCGTAGCACTTCGCGGTGACGTCCTTGCGTGCCGCCTTGACCGTGGTTCGCGAGATCACGCGGCTGCCGATCGCCGCCTGGATCGCGACGTCGAACATCTGACGCGGCACGACCTCCTTCATCTTCGTGCACAGCTCGACGCCGCGGTGATACGCGCTGTCGCGGTGCGAGATGATCGAGAGCGCGTCGACACGCTCGCCGTTGACCAGCACGTCGAGTCGGATCAGGTCCGCGTCGCGATAGCCGGCCGGTTCGTAGTCGAGTGAGGCGTAGCCACGCGACATCGTCTTGAGTCGATCGTAGAACCCGAACACGATCTCCGCCAGCGGCATCTCGTAGACAACCCGCACGCGGCCTCCCGGGTCGTAATGCATGCCCTTCTGCACGCCGCGCCGCTCCTGGCACAGCTGCATGATCGGGCCGACGTACTCCTGCGGGAGGTGCACGGTGGCGTTGATGATCGGCTCCTCGATCCGTTCGTATTTGCCCTGGTCGGGCACCTTCGCCGGGTTGTCGACCTCGAACATCTCGCCGCCGCTGACGTGGATGCGGTAGCGCACGCTCGGCGCCGTGGTGATCAGGTCGAGCTTGAACTCGCGCTCGAGTCGCTCCTGGATGATCTCCATGTGGAGCAGCCCGAGGAACCCGGTGCGGAAGCCGAAGCCGAGCGCCGCCGAGGTCTCGGGCTCGTAGGTGACGCTGGCGTCGTTGAGCACCAGCTTGCCGAGTGCGTCCTTGAGATCCTGGTAGTCGGCGGCGTCGACCGGGAACAGACCGGCGAACACCATTGGCTTGACGGCCTTGAAACCGGGGAGCGGCGCATCGCACGGCCGATCGGCATCGGTCAACGTGTCGCCGACGCGCGCGTGCGCGATGTCCTTGATCGACGCGGCGAGGATCCCGACCTGCCCCGCCTCGAGGCTATCGATCTCGAACACCGCCGGGCGCCGCACCGCCAGCATCGTGCACTCGTACTCGACACCGGTGGCCCAGAACCGCAGCTTGGTGCCCTTCTCGATCCGGCCGTGCATCACGCGCACGAGCACGACGACGCCGCGGAACGTGTCGTACCAGCTGTCGAAGATCAGCGCTTGCAGCGGTGCCTCGCGATCGCCGGCCGGCGGCCGGATCCGATGCACCACCGCCTCGAGCATGTCCTCGACGCCGACGCCGGTCTTGGCCGACACCAGACACGCGTCCGAGGCATCGAGCCCGATCGTGTCCTCGATCTGCTGCTTGATCTCGTCGGGGCGCGCGACCGGCAGGTCGATCTTGTTGAGCACCGGGACGATATCGAGGTTGGCGTCGAGCGCGACGTAGAGGTTGGCGAGGGTCTGCGCCTCGACGCCCTGCGCGGCATCGACCACGAGCAGCGCGCCCTCGCACGCGGCGAGCGATCGGCTGACCTCGTAGTGGAAGTCGACGTGTCCCGGGGTGTCGATCAGGTGAAACTGGTAGGTCTGGCCGTCGCGCGCCTTGTAGTGGAGCTGGACGGACTGCGCCTTGATCGTGATCCCGCGCTCGCGCTCGAGATCCATCGAGTCGAGCATCTGGGCCTGTGCTTCACGGGCGGTCACGGCGCCGCACACATCGAGGATGCGATCGGCAAGCGTGGTTTTCCCGTGATCGATGTGGGCGATGATCGAGAAGTTTCGGATCCGCTCGGACGGGAACGACATGTGGTGCTCGCGCGAAGGGCGCGGTGTCTAGTTAGCGTGATCCAGGCGATACATCTAGGGTTCCCCGGAGGGATCGTGACGGCCAAACGGTTGCAGGGGTCAGGCGGCCCGATTACGCTCGTGGCGTGATGGTCAACCTGTCGAAAACGGCTGTGGGTTTGGGGGTCCTGGCGCTCGTTGCCTGCAAGGGCAAGGGAGGCGACACCACGCCGAAGGACACGGATACGGGGATCGGAAAAGTCGACCCCACGCTGTGCGACACCAACGGCAAGAACGTCATCACCTACGACCTCAACCACGACAACCGCCCCGACGTGTGGCGGCTGTACAAGACCGAGGACGACGGCGGCACCAAGGTCGAGTACATGACCTGCAAGCAGGTCGACTTCGACCACGACGGCCGCAAGGACTGG
This sequence comes from uncultured delta proteobacterium, assembly GCA_963772655.1. Taxonomy (GTDB): domain Bacteria; phylum Myxococcota_A; class Polyangia; order Haliangiales; family Haliangiaceae; genus JABFXX01. The sequence continues at coordinate 297,978 of CAVYYE010000002.1, read as the reverse complement.
GTGGTCGGGCTCAACCGCAAGGGCAACCGCCTGTTCGAGAAGGCCGACTTCGACTACGACGGCAAGTTCGACATGTCCGCGGTCTACGACACCAAGACCGGCAAGGTCGCGGAGGTCGAGCGTGACACCGACTTCGACGGCAAGTTCGACGTCAAGGAGGTCTACGACTCGCTCGGCGAGCTGACCAGCGTGCGCCGCGACCGCAACGGCGACGGACAGCCCGACGTGTGGGAGCAGTACAAGGACGGCGTCCTGCTCGCGATCCTCTACGACGACGACTTCGACGGGAAGGTCGACCGCCGCGAGGAGATCCCCGGCGCGCACCCCAAGGTCGAGATGCCGACCACCGAAGATCCGACCGCGACCGGCAACATCAACGACGCGGGTAGCGGTAGCGGCAGTGGTAGTGCCGGCGATCAGTTGAAATGACCCGCCGGGTCGACAAGCCCTGGGGACACGAGGAGATCTGGGCCGAGACCTCGAGGTACGTCGGCAAGATCCTGCACATCAAGAGCGGCGAGGCGCTCAGCCTGCAGTACCACCGCGTCAAGGACGAGACCATCATGGTGCTCGCCGGGCGCCTCCAGCTCGTGTACTACGCCGACGGCGAGGAGCCGAAGTCGCGTGACCTCGCGCCGCGCGAGCCGTTCCACATCACGCCCGGGCTGCGGCATCGCATGATCGCGCTCGAGGACTGCGACATCCTCGAGGTGTCGACGGCCGAGCTCGACGACGTGGTCCGGCTCGACGATCGGTACGGCCGCGTGTCGTGACGCCCTCTCCCGCCCGCCCGACCCGGTTTCCGTGGGGCGAGGCGCTCGCCGGCGAGCTCGTCGGTCGCCTCGCTCGTCACGGTGCCGAGGCGGTGCCGCTCGCGCAGCTCGAACCCGACCTCGATCCGAACATCCACCACACCAACGTGCCGATCGCGATCGTCGTGCGAGCGATCGAGCAGCGCGACCTGCCGCAGCCCAAGGGGCCGGAGCCGACGCCGTTCGAAGGTGCTCCGCCCCCGATCCCTCCGCGCGTGGTGTGGTTCCACGTGCTGGCGATCGTCGAGGGACGCATGGTCCGGGTCGACGGTCCGATGCGCACCGAAGGGGTGTCCGACGTCCAGGTCGCGAGCGCCGACGACCTCGACGCCCTGGCGAGCCGGCTCGACGAGGTCGCCTCCGAATGGCTGGGCCCTCGCCGCGAGGAGCTGGGTGTCACCGACGCCACGCTCGGCCTCACCCAGCTCCTGCGCGCCCGCGGCGACACCTGGTGGATGTACGTCACCGGTGGTGGCCGCGGACTCCAGGGTCGCGTGATGGTGCGCCGCGATCGCGTGCGGTGGCCGGCCGCGGTGGCGATCTCGCCGGACACCGACGGCGGCGTCCGGATCGGCTGCGGCGATGCGATCGATCGGTCGGTGCGCACGTTCGCCGAGCTCGCCGGCCTCGTGTCCGCCGTCGCCGACGAGCTCGCGCGGCAGGTCGCGCGGTGCGAGACGTATGTTATTGGTCTCGCGGATGCCCGGACGGCCGCCCTCGCCGCCCTGCCCCACGTCGAACGCGCATACCCCACGCAGTCGTGGAGCGTGTTCGCGTCCGAGTACTTCCGGCTCGATCAAGAGCCGGTCGCGATGCTGAACGCGGCGGGCTTCACCGGTGCGACGGCGTGGTTCGTCCCCGACGAAGGTGGCGTGCACCTGCGCTGCAACGGCGGCGCGGAGCTGGCGTTCGCCGACGCCACCGACCTCGAGGCGCGGGTCGACGAGCTCGTCTCCGCGATCGGCACCGCGCTCACCGCCGTGTCGGCCTCGCATCTGCTGCCGAAGGCGCGCTACCGGGTGCGTCGTCACCTGCGGAGCGCCGGCGCCGGCAGGATCCTCACGTTCGAGGAGATCCAGGAACGCCGGCCCTCGGGCCACGACTTCTGGGTGTTCTCCGACGGGGTCGTCCTCGAACAAGACGCGCCCGAGCTCGATGCACTCGGTGACTACCTCGAGTTGATCGTCGAGTAGTCAGCGCCAGGGGCGCTTGCCGAACAACAGGCGCGCCCCGCGCAACAACGCGCGGAACGTGCCTTCCCTGTACGGGTACCACCACACCTCGCGCGGCAGGTTGAGGCGGTCGTGGTTGACGTGGCGGGTCTCGCACAGGTCGCGGAGGCCGCGAATCGAGTGGGTGTGGCCGATGCCGGAGTGCTTGACGCCACCCCACGGCGTCTCGGGACACGCGTAGGTGGCGAGCACGTCGTTGACCATCACGGTGCCGGCCTCGACGCGCTCGGCGATCCGCTTGCCGCGATCGCGATCGCGCGTGAACACGTAGGCCAACAGGCCGAGGTGCGAATCGTTGGCGAGCCGGATCGCCTGTTCCTCGTCGGCGACGCGCATCACCGGCACCACCGGGCCGAAGATCTCCTGCCGCATCACGCCCATGTCCTGCGTGCAGTTCGCGAGCACGGTGGGTTCGAAGAACAAGCCCGGCCCCGCCCCGCGATGCCCGCCGGCCTCGACGGTGGCGCCGGCCTCGACCGCGGCGGCGACGATGGTCTCGACGTGCGAGACCTGGCGATCCCACGCCATCGCGCCGATGTCGACGTTGCCGGCACCGGCGTTGCCCTGCCGGAGCTTGCGCGCGTGGCCTGCCAGACGGTGGACCAGCGAGTCGTGGACCGCGTCGACCACGTACACGCGCTCGACCGACGCGCACACCTGACCGGAGTTGGCGAACGCGCCCCACGCGATCGCCTGCGCGGTGCGATCGAGATCGGCGTCGGCGCACACGATCGCGGGCGCCTTGCCACCGAGCTCGAGCGTGCACGGGATCAGGCGCTCGCCGCACGCGGCCGCGATCTTGCGACCGGTCGCGACGCTGCCGGTGAACACGCAGTAGTCGATGCCGGCGTCGATCAACGCCGCACCGGTGGCACCGCGCCCCGTGACGACCTGGAACAGCTCGGGCGGCAGCCCGGCCTCGAGGTAGAGCTCGCGCGCCTCGAGCGCGATCAGCGGCGTGACCTCGCTCGGCTTGAGCACGACGCCGTTGCCGGCGATCAGCGCCATCATGGTCTCGCCGAGCGGGATCGAGAACGGGAAGTTCCACGGCGCGATCACGCCGACCACCCCGCGCGGCACGAAGTGGAGGTAGCTCGCACGATGCTTGAGCAGGTGCAGCTTGATCGGCTCGGGCGCGAGCATCTCCGGCGCGTGCTTCGTGAAGTAGCGCACGAGGTCGGCCACCACGACGACCTCCATGCCGAGCGCTTCGAGTCGGGTCTTGCCGCCCTCCGCGACCAGCAGATCGATCACGCGGTCGGCACGATCCATCAACACCTCGGCGAACCGTGCGACCTGCCGGCAGCGCTCCTCGAGGGGAATCCTCGCCCACGCGGCCTGCGCCGACCGGGCGGCGGCGACCGCGGCGCGGACCTCCTCGGGGGTGCGCGCCGGCACCTCGCCGAGCGGCGCACCGGTGGCGGGGTTGACGCTGACGATCGTGTTCGGCGTGGCGGTGACGTCGGTGGCGAGCGAGCCCATGGCCCGACTCTACCGCGGCCGGTCACTTCTTCTTCGAACCCTGCATCTTTCGCTTGAGCGCGGCCAGCTCGTCGTCGACCGAGCTGCCCTTGCGGCCGCGCCGGCTGCGGCTCCGCGTGCGGGACTTCGTCGACGTCGAAGACTTCGATGTCGACGACGAGGACGCGGACGACGACGACGCGGACGACGACGACGACGTGGATCCGGCGTTGCGCTTGAGCGCCGCCAGCTCGTCGTCGATCGATCGAGGCGCCGCGCGCCGCGGCGGCGGATCGGACGTGCTCGCGCTGCTCGTGCCGGTGCTGGATGACCGCGGCGGGGGCTCGCGGCGCGGGATGTCGCGCACCGTCTGCCCCACCCGCTCGAGCTCGGCCAGCTCGGTCTCGAGGGTCGCCAGCTCGCCGAGCAGCGAGTGCATGCGGGCGCGCTCGGCGTCGGCCTTGCGATCGAGCTGGTTGGCCTCGTCGGTCTTGCCGGCCTGGCGCGCGACCGTGGCCTCGTTTGCCAACCGCGTCGCGGCCGCACGTGCGGCCATCATCGACCGCGTCATCTCTTCCTTGCGCTCGGAGACCTCGGCGCGCAGCTTCGCGATGTCGCGCGAATCGGGAATGGCGCTGCTGTCGACGGGTGACGGCGCACCCCCACCCAGATCCTCGAGCTCGCCCGGCATCGCCTGCGACGCGGCGGCCGCCTGCGCTGCGGCGCTGGCGGCGCGCACCCGACCGCGCGTGGCCTCCTGCGCGGCCTGCCGGCGCTCGTCGATCACGCCGCGCTTGTCGGAGGCGACCGCGGCGACGATGTCGGCGGTGTTGTCGCTGCCGTCGGCGGTCGGCGCCGGCAGCGAGCCCGTGAACGCACCCTCGAGCGCGCTCGACAGCAGCAGCAATCCCTTGGCCGCGACCCCGCGCTTGCGCGACTCGAGGGCCGACGCCGCGGACGCCGCGCCCGCGATCGCGTCGTCGATCAGCGCCACGAGCTTGCCGCCGACCAACATGATCCGTGCGACGACCTCGGGCCGCGGCCGCGCGACGATCACGTCGGCCGCGCGCCACAGCACCGCCGCGTCGGAGGTGGCGCCGAACAGCTTCGCGCGCAGCCCGAGCGTCGGGACCTGACGGCGCAGCACCGCCGCGGCATCGGCATCGCCGGCGGCGTCGAACAGGAACGTGATCCGGTCGTTGCCGTCGAGGAGCGATAGTTGGAGCGCGAGTTGCCCGGTCGCCTCGGCGCCGAGCCCGGCGACCTCGACGAGCGCGACCTTGCCGCCGAGCTTGAACCGGCTGCGCAGCGTGTTGCGATCGTGCGTGGCGGCCTCGGCGAACGCGCGCTCTCCGATCGCGCCGACCACCAGGATGCGCTCGCCCTCGATCCCGGCGTCGGCGAGTGCCACCGCGGCGAGGTCGTCGACCGCGACCAGGCGATCGCAATCGGCCTTGGCCCACGCGGCCACCGGATCGAGCTCGCCGACCACCCCGATCACCGGAGGCAGAGGACCCGCGATCGCCGGCACCTGATCGCGCGCCACCGTCAACGCGAGGGCGGCGTGCGGATCGAACACCACGGCGGCGTCGGGGAGCGCGAGCTCGAGCTCGCGCTTGAGCCGGCGCTCGGCGCTCTCGCCGAGCAGCGTGCGGCGGATGCGGTCGGCCACGCTGGCCCCCGGACCGCCGGCCGCGCCGACATCGATCGCGCGCACGCGCATGCCCGCGGCCTCGATCGCCGCGAGCACCGGCACCACCGAGGCCGACGACGCGCCGGCGCTGGTGACGATGAGGACCTGCGGGTCGCTCATGCGGACACTCCACGCGGCGGCCAGACCTCCGGGTTCACCAGGTGCCCGGGACGCTGCCCCGCCAGCACCGCGATCACGGCATCCGCACACAGTTGAGCCATCCGGGTCCTCGTTTCCGTCGTAGCCGATCCGATGTGCGGCGCCAAGACCGCGCGGTCCGTGTCGAGCAGCTCGGAACAGATCCGCGGCTCGTGGGCGTAGACATCGAGCCCGGCCGCGGCGATCCGGCCCACCGCGAGCGCGGCCGCCAGGGCCGGTTCGTCGACGCAACCGCCGCGCGCCGTGTTGACCAGGATCGCGGTCGGCTTCATGAGGGCGAGCCGCCGCGCGTCGACCAGGTTCGTCGTCGCCGGGGTCAGCGGGCAATGCAGGCTGACCACGTCGGCGGTCGCGAACACCTCGTCGAGTGCGAGCGCCTCGACCGGAGGTTCGGGCGGCACGCTGGGATCGGCACACACCACCCGCATCCCGAACCCGAGCGCGCGACGCGCCATCGCCTTGCCGATCCGGCCGTAGCCGACGATGCCGAGGGTCTTTTCGTGGAGCTCGACCCCGAGGAGCTGGTCGAGCGCCCATCCCGTCCACGCACCCGACCGCACGAGTCGGTCTCCCTCCCCGATCCGGCGCGCCGCCGCCAGCATCAGCGCGAACGCGAACTCGGCGGTCGCCTCGGTCAGCACGTCGGGCGTGTTGGTGACGCACACCCGCGCCGCGGTTGCCGCCGCGAGGTCGACGTTATCGATTCCGACCGCGCAGTTGGCCACGATCTTGAGCGACGGTGCCGCTGCCAGCACGCCGCCATCGATCCGGTCGAGCAGCAAGCACACCAGCGCATCGGCCCCGGTCAGATCGACGCCGGCCAGTCCGACATGTCCGCGTCCCGACGCCGGCACGACCACCTCGGTGCCCGGAAACCGTGCGGTGACTTGCCCCGCCAGATCGACGGGCAGACTCGAGGTGGCGACCACGCGCACGCCGAGACTGTAGCGTACCGGGTCGTGTTACCGTGAGATCGTGCGCGCACGCTGGTTCGTCTTCGTGATGGCGGCCGCGCTGTCGTCTCCCGCGGACGCGAGACCGCACGCGATCGCCCGACATCCTGCGGGCTCCGGGATCGCCGTCGTCGAGACTCCCCGGAGGTCTCCGCCGGAGCCCGCGCCCGCTCTCGTTCTCGATCTCGATCTCGCCAAGGCCGATCGGGTGGACGGCCGCGGCGAACGCAACCTGGTGGCGTTCACGTTCGACGACGGCCCCAACCCGATCACCACGCCCGCGGTGATCGACGCGCTCGAGAAGTACGACATCCCGGCGACGTTCTTCATCGTGTCGCGGTTTCTCGTCGGGCCGCTGCGCGAGAAGAACCGCGAGATCCTCCAGCGCGAGGTCACCGCCGGGTTCACGGTCGCGAGCCACTCGTGGTCGCACCACAACCTGCGACGCGCCGGCACTCCTCTGAAGCTCCAGATCGACGCCGCCGTGCGTGTCCTCGCGAGCCTGTCGGGACGACCGATCGGCATGTTCCGCGCGCCCTACGGCATGATCGGCCGGCGCGCGCGCAACTGGCTCAAGATGCGCGGGCTCACCGAGGTCAGGTGGTCCGTCGACACGCACGACTATCTCGCGCGCAATCCGCGGCTGCTGCGCCGACAGATCCTCCGCATGATCCTGCGTCGCCGCGGAGGCGTGGTGCTGATGCACGACGCCAAGCCGATGACCGCGCGGGTCGCCGCGGCCGTGTTCGACGATCTCGAGGCGTGGAACTGTCGCGCGCTGGCCCACAAGCGCGCGCCGATCCTCCCGGTGTCGATCCACTACTTCCTGCACGACCACATGCGCCCGCGCGCGATCCCCGACAGCGTCCAGAAACAGACCGCCGCGTATCGCGCCATGCTGCCCGCGCGCTGTGCCAAGCGCACGCGATGGTTGTTGGCACCGGACCACACGCGACGCTGGAACTCGGGTAAGAAGGCCGCGCCGGCGTCCGCGCCGGGCAACCACCCAGAGAGGCCTTCGTGCAGCTTCGCTTCGTCGCGATCTTCGCAGCCTTCGTCGCAGTCCCGATGCTCCCGGCACCGGCTGGCGCCGACGAGGAACCGTTCGTCCCACCGCCGTCCTCGGGTCCCGTAACCCAGCTCGGAGAACGCGTCACCATGCCCGCCAAGCGCGGCCTGGTACGCGCCCTGCTCGACATCAACCTGTCCTCCGGCCTCGCCGGCGATCCGGTGTCGCTGTCCCCCGACATCTGGTACGGCATCGACGACAAGCTGACCGTCGGCCTCGTTCACAGCTTCGTCGGCGAGACCGGGATCGTGGGCATCCCGGGTACCAGCCTGTGCTTCGGCGACAGCTGCACCGACGTCTACAACGGGCTCGGCCTCGACGCGCGCTACACGCTGGCGGCGCAGGACAAGCTCGCGGTCGCGTTCGACGGCGGCCTGATCGTCAACGAGATCGATCCGTTCGAGCTCGCGCTCAAGGTCGGCGCCGTCGGGCGTTATCGCGCCGCGACCAAGCTGGCGATCGACTTCTCCCCCAACGTGTTCGTCGGCCTGACCCAGCGCGACGGCGCGGTGATGACGTCGGGCAACAAGGAGGTGCTGACCGTGCCGGTCACCGGCGTCTACGATGCGTCCGACAACATCGGCGTGATGGCGCAGCTCGCGCTGCTGTTGCCGATCAACGTGGCCGGCGACTTCTACGCGATCGCGGCGTCGCTGGGTGGCACCTACGCCGTCAACCGCCAGCTCTCGCTCGAGGTCGCGTTCACGTTGCCGGCGCTCGCCGGCGGCAAGGCGCTGCAGACCGGCGTCGACGCGCGGACCTTCACCCTCGGAGGTGCGTATGCGTTCTAGCCCGCTGCTCGCGCTCGCGCTCGGCTTCGCCGCGTGCGCCAAACCCGATCAGATCAAGCAGTGCGCCCCGATCGCGAGCTGGGCGACGCCGGTGTTTCGATGCGCCGCCCCCGCGGAGCCGCCGCCGCCGCCCGTGGTCGTCGAGGAACCGCCCCCGCCCCCACCCGAGCCGGAGCCCCCCAAGGTCGAGGTCAAGGACGAGCAGATCGAGCTCAAGGAGAAGGTGCAGTTCGAGTTCGCCAAGGCGACGCTCCTTCCCGAGGGCAAGACGCTGCTCGACGAGGTGGCGCGCGTGATGACCGAGCACCCCGAGATCCTCAAGGTCCGGATCGAGGGCCACACCGACAGCAAGGGGTCGAAGCGCTCCAACCTGCGGCTGTCCGGCAAGCGCGCCAAGGCGGTGCGCTCGTACTTGATCTCGAAGGGCATCGCGAAGGGCCGGATGGTCAGCAAGGGCTACGGCGAGTCCAAGCCGATCGCCGACAACGGCACCCCGGACGGTCGCGAGCAAAACCGGCGCGTCGAGATCCACATCCTCGAGCGCAAGTAGCGAACGGGATTCGGACGGCCGGCTCGGAATTGTCCGGACGCACTGAACCGGGATCGGTGAGCCGGCGAGAAACCCTCCTGAGCACTACTCAAGTACGTTGACAAACTACATCTAACCACACTAGGTTCCGCGCTTTCTCGTAACGGGGCCGTGTGGAATTCTCATGGAGACATCCAAGTTTAGGGGCGCACGGGATGCGTCCCACGCATCCGTCGTGTACGGGGAGGTCGAGATGCCGCTGACGTGGGATCAATCCTCGCCCGTTCCGACCCAGCCGGGCGTTCCCGCCGAAGGAACCGAGCGGACGCCGACCTTCGAGCCCGCCGACTTCGGCGAGGGCGAACAGACCGTCGTCACCGGAACCGGATTCGATCTCAAGGCCCACTACACCGGGCGCTCGGGTGCGATCGCGAAGCTCGAGAAGACGATCGACAAGGCGTTCGCCGAGCGCGACGTCGCGTTCGTCCTGGTCACCGGCGAGCCCGGGATGGGCAAGAGCCGGATCATCAGCGAGCTCGGCGTGCGCGTCCGCACCGAGCATCCGACCGCGCTGGTGATGACCGGCATCGCCGACGAGAACGCGCCGGCGTACGGTCCGGTGTCGCGCGCGCTCACCGTGCGCTTCGGGCTCGCGCCCGGCGAGGATCCGGCCGAGAGCCGCGACAAGATCCAGGCCGGCGTCGCCGAGGTCGTGCAGGCCCAGCGGGTCACCGAGGTCAGCCACCTGATCGCGCATCTGCTCCGCGTGCCGTTCGACGACAGCCCCGTCGTCACCCCGCTGCTCGAATCGCCGCAGCGCCTCGAGGCGCGCCTGTTCATGGCGCTCAAGCGTCTGTTCGCGGCCGAGGCCGAGCGCCACCCGGTGCTGTTCGTGGTCGAGAACCTCGAGCTGTGCGGCACCGACACGATCAACTTCCTCCAGTACCTCGCGGCCGGGCTCGCCGGTCAGCGCGTCGCGATCGTGGGAACCGCGACGCCGCAGCTCGCGGAGCGCCACCCGGCGTTCGGAGAGGGCGACGTCGCCCCCGTCCACATCGACCTCGCACCACTGACGCCCGACGAGTCGGAGCAGCTGTTCCGCGCGCTGTGCAAGCCGCTCGCGACGATCCCGCAGCCGCTGATCGTGCACGTTCGCATGCTCGGGGGCTCGCCGCGCGCGATCCACGAGCTCGTGCGCCTGCTCCTCGAGAGCCAGGTGTTCGTGCGCACGGACGAGACGCCGACCTCGGCGTGGCGGATCGACAACGTCAACCTGACGGCGCTGCGCCTGCCCAAGAACTACGAGGCCATCGTCGCCGCACGCCTGCGCGTGATGGACGCGACCGAGCGCCGCGTGCTCGAGATGGCGGCCGCCGTCGGCGAGACCTCGTGGCTCGACGCGATCCTGTCGCTCGAGCGACACCTCGCCTCGCACAAGGCCACGCCGGATCCCGACGGCCCCACGCTGTCCGAGATCGCGTCGAGTGGCGACCACTCGCGGATCACGCTGGTCGCCGCGCTCGCCAAGTTGATCGACGGCGAGTGGCTCGCGGACGTCGGCCAGTCGTCGATCGCCGGCGAGCGCGAGCTGCGGTTCACCTCGCCGACGCTGTGGTCGGTGGTCTACAAGGGCATCGACGAGCCTCGCCGTCGCGGCTTCCACGCCACGATCGCGCACTGGCTCGAGCTTCACCCCGAGGGTCGCAACCCGTCGGCGCAGGAAGAGGTCGCACGCCACCTCGCCCTTGCCGGTGAGGCCCGCGAGGCGGCGAGCCGGTATCGTCGCGCCGCCGAAGCCGCCCGCGCGCAGTTCGCGAACGAGCGCGCGATCCAGCTGTTCGATCGCGCACTGATGTGCATCGGCGACACCGACATCGCCGCGCGCATCCACCTGTGGCACGACCTCGGTTCGGTCTACGAGCTGATCGGCGACTTCGAGGCGGCGCTCGGTGCATTCGAGCGCATGTTGCGGCTGTCGTGGGTCGCCGCGAGCAAGACCAAGGCGGCGGTCGCGTTCAACAAGATGGGCCGGGTGTGGCGCCGCAAGGGTGATCTCAAGCTCGCCCTCGAATACCTCGGCCGCGGCCTCGAGCTGTTCCGCGCCGCCGGCGACCAGCGCGGCATCGCGGGCTCGCTCGACGACATCGGCAAGTCGATGCTGATGCTCGGGCGCTACGACGAAGCGCACGCCAAGATCACCGAGGCGCTGGCTCGCCGCGGCAAGCACGGCGACAAGCGCGCGATCGCGACCTCGCTGTCGCGTCTCGGCGATGTCCAGCAGGAGCGCGGCCACTACGAGGCGGCGCTCAAGTGCCACCAGGACGCGCTCGAGCTGCGCCGGGAAGCCGGCGATCGCTGGGGCATGGTGGTGTCGCAGAACCACCTCGCCGCCCTCGCGTTCGAGCTCGGCGACTACGCCGCGGCACGCGCCGGGTGGCTCGCCGCCCTGCCCGACGCCGAGGCGATCGGCGCCCTGCCATTGTGCGCGCTGGTCCTGACCAACCTCGGGGAGGTCGCGATCGTCGAGAACAAGCTCGAGGAGGCGCGCAGCCGACTCGAGAACGCGCTCGAGATCATCGACGACATCGAGGATCGCGGCCTCGAGACCGAGTGCTGCCGCCACCTGTCGCTGCTCGAGAAGTTGCAGGGCCAGCACCAGGCCGCCAAGGAGCTCGCCGAGCGCGCCCTCGCGGTCGCCCAGAAAGCAGGGTTGCGCGAGAAGGAAGCGCAGGCGTACCTCGCACTCGGCGATGTCCTGGCATCGAGCCTCGCCACGTTCGGGGATTCCGACGACGACGAGCCGACGGTCAGCCCGGCAGCGGCGGCATTCGGCAAGGCGGTCGAGGTGCTCCGCAGCATCGACAATCAGGCCGCGCTCGCCCACGCGCTGTTCGCGTTCGGTCGCTACCAGGCCGAGGTCGGCAAGGTCGCCGCCGGGCGCGACATGCTGCGCGATGCGCTGCTGGCGTTCGAGAAGCTGGGGCTGAGCAAGCCCGCGGCCGAGGTCAGCAAGTTGATCGCATCGCTCGAGTGACCGCTCTCGAGACTGCCTCGTCTGGTCGAAGCCACGGTTGAAAAATCTCGAAGCCGGCCTTCGCCGCGTGGGTGACGAGTCAAGTCGCTTGCTTGGCGAGCCGCGACGTCGCATGGTCTTCGCCGGGGAAGGATGTACCCCGGCGAATGATCTGGTTCTGGCTCGGTTTCTTCGCGCTGGTCGCGGTGCTGTTGGCACTCGACCTCGGGGTGCTGCATCGCAAGCAGGTCGCCCCCTCGCTCAAGAGCGCGGCCGGCTGGACGGTGGTGTGGATGTCGCTCGGCTTCGCGTTCGCCGGGGTCGTCTACCTGATGTACGAGCACCACTGGCTCGGCGCCACGCTGCTCGAACGTGACCCGCACAGCCATGCGATGCATCCGGCGGCCCGACAGGGGCAGAGCGCGGCGCTGACCTACGTCTCGGCGTTCCTGCTCGAGTACGCGCTGTCGATCGACAACATCTTCGTCATCTCGCTGCTGTTCGGGCGCTTCAAGGTCAAGACCCAGTTCCAGCACCGCGTGCTGTTCTGGGGAATCCTCGGCGCGATCGTGTTCCGCGTCTCGATGCTGTCGGGCGGCGCGTTCCTCGCCAAGAAGTTCGAGTTCTTGTTCTACGTGTTCGGTGCCTATCTCGCATACCAGGGCGTGAAGCTCCTGCGCGGCGAGGACGACGACGACAACCCGCACGACAACAGCCCCGTGGTGCGGTTCCTCCGCCGCTACATCCGCATCGTCAACGACGACAGCGGCCGCTTCACGGTCCGGATCGACGGTCGCCGCGCGCTCACGATGGTCGCGATCTGCCTGATCTCGATCGAGCTCACCGACGTCGTGTTCGCGCTCGACTCGATCCCCGCGGTGCTGTCGGTCTCCGACGACGTATTCATCATGGTGACGTCGAACATCTTCGCGATCCTCGGGCTGCGGACGCTGTACTTCGTGCTCGCCGGTGCGATGGACAAGTTCCAGCACCTCAAGATCGCGCTCGCGATCCTGCTGATCCTGGTGGGTGCCAAGCTCGCCCTCCACAACCACATCCACATCCCCAACGCGATCTCGCTGGCGGTGATCGCGGGCATCATCGGGATCGGAGTTCTGACGTCGGTGTTCTCCTCCGATACGTCCGATGCTTCCGATACCGAGACCGCCGGTGACGCGGACGACGACAACGCGACCGGCGGCGATCCCGCCGCCACCGACGAGACCTCGACGCCCGAGTCCACCGGCGCCGACGCTCCCCGCGACTAGCGGACGACCACGAGCATCTCGGTCTCGACGACGTCCTCGGCCCACCGCCGCTTGTAGTCCATCTCGGTGCCGAGGTCGTAGCGCCCCACGCCCTCGACGCACAGCGCGGCGATCTGGTGATACTGGAGCAGGCTGCCGACGCCGAGCCGCGTGTAGTCGTTGTCGTACGAGAACTGCAGGCCACGGTACTCGCCGTCGAACACCGCCCCGAGCACGTAGCCGATGTCGCGGTCGCCGATCCGCGCGAACAACGTGCGCTGTTCGCCGCGCGCGCACAGCCGCGGCAGCATCCGCTCGTAGAACACGCGCATCGGTCCCTGCGAGATCCCGACGCCATCGAGCGCCTTCCAGCTGCGCTCCTCGACCGCCTGGATCCGCGCGTACAGGGCGGCCGCGTCCGCGGGACCCGCCGCCACCTGCTCGAACTCGACGCCGGCATCGGTCGCCGCCCGCAGGCTCTTGCGCAGGCTCTTGCGAAGCTCGCGCGAGCGCCGCGACAAGAACCCGTCGAGCCCTCCCTCGAGGCTCGCGACGTGGCGAAGCGTGGGAGCCCCCCGACGTCGCTCCCAGCGCGGCGGCAGCATGCGTTCGAGCGCGCGACGCTGCGGTCCGTCGAGCGCGTGACCCGACAGGATCGCGAGCTGCCAGTCGCGACGCGTGACCAGCATCGGCACGACCTCTTCGACCAGCGCCTCGGGCTGGGCGGAGATCAGCGGCGCGGCGAGCCCCCAGGCGAGCTCGACCGGCTCGATGTACGGAAACCCCGCCGGGTGAACGCCGCGCATCGCGGCGAGGTACCCGTGCTCCCCGCGAAACGAGAACGGGACACGCGGCGGCATCAGCGCGCTCGATGCCGACAGGATCCACGCGGTGGTCGAACAGAACCGATCGATCCTCGGCGTGCGTGCGACCTCGGCATCGAAGTCGTCGGCCACGGCCGCGAGGTCGACGGGCTCCACCCACAAATACTAGCGCCCTCGCCCGGCGTGCGACCTCGGGCCACCGTGTATCTCGATCGCAACACCGCTACGTGCCGGTTCGTGTGACTCCGGCGCGATCGGACGCCAGCCGGCCCGGTGGTTCGCGCGATGTGGCGGATCGGTTCCCCCGGCACGCCACTTGCTGTCATGCTGGACCCGATGCGACTCGTCGCCATGCTCCTCGCGGCCCTGCTCGTCGGTGGCTGCGCCACCAACACCTACGAGATTCCCCACAAGGAGCTCGTGCGACTCGCACAGACGCCGCCCGAGGCGCGCGGCAACAAGGTTCGCGTCGTCCAGGAGATCGGAAGCGGCACCACGGTCGCCGACACCCAGGAGGTCGGTCCGCAGACCCAGATCATCTTCATGCCGCGGTTCACGATCTTCACGTCGCCGCGGTACGACCGGCGCCGCGGACACCTCGGACACGGCGGTGGCGGCATCACCCACAGCAGCGGTGGCGGCGGTGGTGGCGGTAGCGCCGACGACGGCAAGGCGCTGGCGATCGCGGTGATCGTGATCGCGGCGGTCGGCCTGTTCGTGCTCGCCGGCGTCGAGGGGTCGCGTTACGACGGCTTCGTCCAGCTCCACCCGATGCACCCGGTGCACCTGATCGGCAAGGACGGCTCGTATACCGTGATGCCGCTGGCGTGGATCGATCCCGACGCCGCCGCGTGGACCGACAAGGCGATCGTGCGACCCAACGATGGCCCGTGGCACGAGCTCGGGCGCGCGCCGCTGACGCGCTGGGGCGGCACGCTCGGGCTCTACGGCGGCACCGGCACGCTGCGCTCGGCACGCGGCGATAACGGCGCCGGCCCGGCGTTCACGATCCAGGGCGGCTACTTCTTCAACCAGTACATCGGCCTGATGGGCGACATCATGTTCGCGTGGCGCGCCAACGCCACCAACGACACGCTGTTCGAGTCGCGCTACATGCTCGAGCTGCAGATGATGCCGCTCCAGCTCGGCATCCTTCACGCCGGTGGCTACGTCGCCGGCGGGCTCGCCTACCGGCTCGAGGACGGCGTCGCCGGCGGCAACGACGGCAGCACGGCGTACAGCGCCGGCGGACAGCTCCAGCTCGACGTCAACACGCGGATCGCGATCACCGCCCGGCTCGGCGTCACCAAGGCGCACGAGGCGAGCGGGTTCGGGCTCGATCGGATGACCGACCTGATCTTCGGGTTGTCGGTCTACTGAGACTTCGTCGCAGCTCGACTTCGCTTCCGCGGTCTACCTGCTGCTGGGTGCCCGCTCGCGAAGTCTACTTCTGGTACTTCGCCTTCCACTCGTCGTACGGCATGCCGTAGACGATCTCGCGGGCCTCGGGATCCGAGAGCTCGACGCCGCGTTCGGCGGCGGCCGCGCGGTACCACTTCGACAAGCAGTTGCGGCAGAACCCGGCGAGGTTCATGACGTCGATGTTCTGGACGTCGGTGCGCTCGCGAAAGTGGTCGACCAGCCGGCGGAACGCCGCGGCCTCGATCTCGGTACGGGTGGACTCGGGAATGTCAGCAGCCATGCCTACGTGTAGCGCGTCTTGCCCGGGACGAGTCGTCCCCGTGCTATAGGGCAGCTTCGTGCCCGACGTCTCGCAAGCGCTACCGAGCTCCGTGACCGAGCTGGTCCACGACGGCGTCAACTACTACGTCGTCGGCACCGCCCACGTGTCGCAGAAGTCCGTCGACGAGGTCGCGGCGGTGATCGACCAGGTCGAGCCCGACGTCGTGTGCGTGGAGCTCGACAAGACCCGGTTCGAGGCGCTGACCAAGGACTCGGCATTCCGCGACCTCGACGTGTTCAAGGTCGTCCGCGAGGGCCGCACGCTGTACCTGCTCGCCCACCTCGCCCTGGCGTCGTACCAGCGCCGGATCGGCGCCAGCCTCGGCGTCAAGCCGGGGGCCGAGCTCCTGGCCGCGGTCAAGGTCGCCGAGGAGCGCGGCATCCCGGTCGCGTTGATCGATCGCGACATCAACATCACGCTCAAGCGAACCTGGAAGAACCTCGGGCTGTGGAAGCGCTCGATGCTGCTGAGCTCGCTGGTCGTCGGATTCGAAGAAGACGATGATGACGACGACGACGATGACGATGACGACGACGATGACGATGGCACCGTCACCGCGCAGACCGTCGAGGATCTCAAGGAGCCCAAGGCGCTGTCGGAGATGCTCACCGAGCTCGGCAAGGCGGTCCCCCAGATCAAGGGACCACTGATCGACGAGCGCGATCGCTACCTCGGCGCCAAGGCGATCGAGGCCGGCGATGCGTTGCCCCCCAGCGACGGCGATAGCCCGCGGAAAGTCGTCGCCGTGGTCGGCGCCGCCCACGTCCCGGGCATGAAGGAGCACTGGGGAGAGCCGGTCGATCTCGCGGCGCTCGAGAAGATCCCACCACCGGGCCTGCTGTGGCAGATCATCAAGTGGGCGATCCCGGCGTTGTTCGTCGTCGGGTTCATCTACTTCTGGAAGCGCTCCGACGAAACCAGCCTCGTCGACATGATGCTGCGCTGGATCCTGCCGACCTCGATCGGCGCCGGCAGCCTCACCCTGCTCTCCGGCGGCTCGCTGCTCTCGGTGCTGACCGCGATCGTGGTGTCGCCGATCGCGGCGATCCATCCGTTGCTCGGTACCGGCATGGTGGTCGGCGTGGTCGAGGCGTGGCGGCGCAAACCCAACGTGGCCGACTGCGAGCGGCTCCCCGACGACATCCAGACCTGGCGTGGATTCTGGCGGAACCAGGTCACCCGGATCCTCCTGATCGCCGTGGCCTCCGGGATCGGAACCGCCGTGGGGTTCTGGGTCGGCGTGACCTACGTCGTGACCTCGTGATCCCTGCCAACCGCGTGATCTGACTTACGTCTCGGGCGCTTCGTTCGCGGCGAATTCACGTTTCTCGTTGGGAACCGACATCGGGCTCCGGTAAGGTCCGACCAACATGTCGATGAAGCGACGCGATGCTCTGAAGACGCTCGGTGGACTGGCGGGAGCCGCCGGAATGGCGCGGTTTCTCCCGGGATGTGGCGGCGGCGATTCGGGGCCGGATGGGCTGACCACGTACGTCTATCTGATGATGGAGAATCGCAGCTTCGATCACTTCATCGGCGCGCGAAACCTCGAGGGCCTCGCGGGCGACGGGCTCACCAACGCCAAGGCGATGCCGGATCTCAACGGCACGATGATCGACTGGTTCCCCGCCGGCGACGATCGCAACGCCGCCGCCGCGACGGTCTGCGATCCGGATCCGCCGCACGGCTGGGACGCGGCGCACGCGTCGTTCGACGGCGGCATGAACGACGGCTTCATCAAGGAGCACCAGACCGATCACGGTGGCAACACCGCGCTGATCGAGCCGGTGAAGTACCTGACGCGCGCGAACCTGCCGATCACGTGGGCGCTCGCCGACCAGTACACGTTGTGCGATCGCTGGTTCTGCTCGGTGATGGGCCCGACGCTGCCCAACCGCGCGTACTGGATGACCGGCACGTCGTTCGGCATCAACAACAACACCGACGTCCTCAACTCGTTCTCGTCGGTCCCGGTGCCGACGATCTTCAATCGCCTCGAGGAGGCCGGCGTCGACTGGGCGTACTACTTCGGCTCGCTGTCGGTGGTGTCGCTGCTCGGTAACCCGGGTCCGTTCCAGCTCGACCTCGGGCCCAACGACGGCACCGGACACATCCGCCGGTTCGGCCAGGATCCCGCGCTCGGCATCGGCCAGTTCTTCGAGGACTGCGCCGCCGGCACGCTGCCGCCGGTCGTCTACATCGACCCGGCGTTCGGCGCCAACGACGACCACCCGCCGGTCCACCCGATCCTCGGTCAGGAGCTGATCGCGTCGATCTACACCGCGCTCGCGAAGTCGCCGCAGTGGAAGAACTGCATGCTGGTGGTGACGTACGACGAGAACGGCGGCTATGCCGATCACGTCGCGCCGCCGACCTCCGACGACGACACCATGGATTGGTTCGGCGTCCCCGGGTTCGAGCAGCTCGGGTTTCGCGTGCCGACGATCGTCGCCGGTCCGTACGTCAAGCAGAACTACATCTCGTCGACGGTCTACGACCACACCTCGGCGCTCAAGCACCTGCAGAACACGTTCAACCTCGAGGGGCTGACGGCGCGGCAGGCGGCGGCGACCGACCTCTCGGACTGCATCGACTTCGACCGGCTCGAGCGCAACGACCCGGCGGCGCCGATCGAGCTGCCGGTGATCGACTCGGCGGAGTACCCGTTCGACGACAGCGCGTGCGTCCCGGAGGGCAGCGGCTTCAAGGTCGCGGTCGATCCGATCACGCAGTACGCCAACGACAACCCCGGAACCTGGACGGCATACGCCGACGCTCGCGACCACGTCCACGGCTACATGAAGGGGATCCGGAGCTTCCTCGAGTCCAACGGCGTCCGCCGTCCGCGGCGGCGCTGATCGCCTTGGCGCCGTCCGCGGCGTCGTTCATACTCGTAGCTCCCACTCTGGAGGGTTCGATGAAGAAGCTCGCGTTGCTCTGCACCCTGCTGTTCGCCACCCCGGCCCTCGCGTGCCCCGACATGGGTTCGCACGACAACCAAGCGCCCCGTACGGCGCAGAAGGACAAGAAGGCCGACAAGGACAAGAAGGCCACGCCGTCCAAGGATTCGAAGACGGCCAAGACCAAGGCCAAGACCGACAAGAAGACGGCGAAGGCCAAGCCGACCAAGAATCCGAAGGTCTCGCGCCGCTAGTCGATCGTATCGACTTCGCTTCCGCGGCCGACCTGCGACAGGGTCTCCGCTCGCGAAGTCCGCGGCTCCTCAGACCAGTACGTCGAGGAGCTGCACGCGCGTCAGGTAGTTCTCGAGCGTCGCCGCGAACTCGTCGATCAACAGATCGAGCTGGATCGTCAGGCGATTGCCCTGCACCCGCGTGATCCGGCCGGAGATCGGAATCTCGGTCCCGGCCAGATGGAGCACGCCCGAGAGCCACGCGCCCTCTTCCGGTGGTTTCTCGCCGAACCGGATGTCGTGCACCGCCACGTGGGTGCGCGACAGATCGGCGACCGGGGCGCTGCCGGTGTCGAGGCGGAGGTGCGCCGGCAATTGCTTGGGCGGCTCGACCCGGTAGTTCACCCGCCGGTTGTGGGTGATCAGCTTGTCGAGCGTGTCGTGGATCGGCGCGGATAGCGGCGTCTCCGCCGCTTCGAGCACGAGCTCGCGCATCCGCTTGAGCTCCTTCTGCGTGCGGATCAGGTTCTGGCGCATGTCGGCCATCCGGCTCTGATCGCGGTGGACCTTGTCGGCCACCACCGTGAGCAGGTTGGCGAGGAACCGCACGCCGAGCTCCTGGTTCGAGCCCAGGAACTGCTGGATCGTCTTGGCGGGCAGCCGCCACACGACCGAGCCGCCGCTGACCACCGCGCGCGTCGAGCGCGGCAACCCGGTGAGTGCGCCGAGCTCGCCGATCAGCGCCGGCGGGTAGAGCCGGAACACGTCGTCGTGGGGACGATCGAGTACGACCTCGCCGGCGGTCAGGAGGTACAGCTCGAGGGCGGGCTCGCCGACATCGAACAACTCGTGTTCCGCGTCTCCGGTCTCCACCTTCTGGAACAGCCGTCCCAGCGCCGCCAGCTCGTCGTCACCGAAGCCGTGAAACAGCGGGATGATGCGCAGCTCACTGGCGCTAGGTCCCATCTGTGGACCATACACAATTGTCCCGTGGCACGGTATCGGCCCCGGGGCTCTCTCGCCTCGCAGGTGGTCTCGGCGCCGAGAGCGTGCGCCACCGGACACGATCATGACCCCGCCCTCGACCCCGTCCACACGATCCTCGGTGCGCTACGTCGTGCTCGGTGCCGGTGCGATCGGGGGTGTGGTCGGCGCCCGGCTCGCCGGCGCGGGCCACGAGGTCGTCCTGATCGCGCGGGGTGCCCACGGTGCGGCGATCCGGGATCGCGGCCTGCGGATCGCGAGTCCCGACGAGGATCGCCGGGTTTCGCTGCCCGTGTTCGACGCCCCCGCCGGGATCGACTGGCGGGCCGGCGACGTCGTGCTGCTCGCGGTCAAGCTCCAGGATGCCGACGCCGCTCTCGCCGCCCTCGCCCTCGCCGCCCGCGGGATCCCGGTCGTCTGCCTGACCAACGGACTCGAGGCCGAACGTCTCGCGGCGCGTCATGGATTCGACGTCCACGGCGCCTGCGTGTGGATGCCGGCGAGTCACCTCGAGCCCGGCGTCGTGCGGGTGTGGTCGGCGCCCGTCGCCGGGGTGATCGACGTCGGGCGCTATCCCGATGGCGTCGACGACATCGATCGCGCACTCGCCGCGGCTCTCGGCGGCGCCGGGATCGCGAGCGTGGCGCAGCCGGACATCATGCGGTGGAAGCGCGGCAAGCTGCTCGCGAACCTCGGCAACGCGATCGAGGCGCTGACCGGTCCCGAGGGACGACGCTCCGAGCTCGCGAACGCCGCGCGCGACGAAGCGATCGCGTGCCTGTCGGCCCTCGGCCTGTCGCGCACGACCGTGGCCGAGGAGACCGAGCGACGGAGCAACATCGCGTCGCGCCCGATCGGCAACGCGACGCGCGCCGGCGGCTCGACCTGGCAGAGCCTCGCGCGCGGCGCGCCGCTCGAGACCGATTACTTGAACGGCGAGATCGTGTTGCTCGGTCGGCTCGCGGGGGTTCCGACGCCGATCAACGCGGCGCTGCAGGCACTCGTCGCCGAGGCCGCGCGTGCCGGTGCGGCACCCGGCGCGCTCTCGATCGCCGAGCTGACCGCGCGCGTACATGCCGCGTGAGGGTGCTACCGTTACGGGCGTGCGGAGTGTGGTGCTCGTCGCGTTCGCGATCGGTTGCGGATCCAGCACGCCGGCCCCGAGCCCGACGAGGCCGGGCCCGAGCCCGAGCCCGGGCCCGACAATCGCGAGCCCGAGCGCGGGATCGAGATCGAGCGCGGGCTCGCCGACGGGGGCCACTTCATCGACCGCGCCGGCACCCGATGCGGCCGCGACCGCTCCCGTCGACCCGTCCCTTCCCGCGCACGATCGCTATCCCGATCTGAAGACCGCGCTCCGCGCCGTGATCCCCGCCGACGCCCGCGTGCTCGGGTTCGGCGAGCTCCACGCCCGCGTCGATCGCGCGAGCGCCAACATTCCGTCCGCGCTGTCGCGGTTCACCGCCGCCCTGCCCGCGATCGCGGACAAGCTGTCGGACCTCGTGATCGAGACCTGGGTCGTCGATCCCACGTGCGGCAAGAAGGCCGTGGTCGCGACCAAGAAGATCGAGACCGAGGTCAAGCGACCGGTCGTGACCAAGTCCGAGATCACGGTGCTGGCGGAGGCCGCGCGCGCCGCCGGCATCCAGCCGCACGCGATGACGCTGGCGTGCAAGGACTACGACGTCCTCGCCCCCAAGAACGGCGCCCCCGATCCGGTCGCGATGCTCACGCTCACCACCAAGGAGCTGACCCGGATCGCGACCAGCGCGGTCGCGTTTCGCGATCGACGCGCGGCCCGCAGCGAGTCCGGAACGCTCCGGCGGCCGTGGATCGCCGTCTACGGCGGCGCGCTCCACAACGACCGGTTCCCCGACAAGTCGGTCGCCGAGTGGAGCTACGCCGCGGCGGTCGACCGCGCGACCCGCGACCACTTCGTCGAGCTCGATCTGATCGTCCCCGAGTTCGCCGAGGCCGACGCCACCTCGCGCCGCCAGCCGTGGTTCCCGCTGGTCGCCAACGCCCACCAGGTCCGCGTGTGGAAGCGCGGCGAGCGGTCGTTCGTGGTGATCCTGCCGCGAACCCCGTCGAAGTGAGCGCGCCATGACCGACATCGCGATCCGGATCGCCGAGGCGTGGACGCTCGCCGCCGCGCTCCAGCTCGTCCTGTGGGTGATCCAGCAGCGCACGAAGAACGCCGGCATCGTCGATGTCGGCTGGGCCGGTGCGTTCGTCCTGGTCGCGGCGCTATTCGCGTACCGCGCGAACCCGGCGCTGCCCGTCGCGACCTGGCTCCCGGTGTGTCTGCTCGTGGCCGTGTGGAGCGTGCGCCTCACCGGCTACCTGATCGCCCGCGGCGCGGCGCGCTCCCCCGAAGAAGGCCGCTACGTCGATCTCCGGCAGCGCTGGGGCGCTCGCGCCTCGTTCAAGTTCTTCGTGTTCTTCCAGGCGCAGGCCGCGCTGGTCGGCATCCTCTCGATCGGCTTCGTCGTGCCGTTCGTGCGCGCGCCGTGGGACGGCAGCCTCGGGATCCGGATCGCCGGCGCGGTCGTCACCGCGATCGGCATCGTCGGCGAGACCATCGCCGATGCGCAGTTGCGCCGGTTCAAGCGGGATGCCGCGAACCGCGGCCGGGTGTGCGACGTCGGGCTGTGGAGCTGGTCGCGTCACCCCAACTACTTCTTCGAGTGGTGCGTGTGGATCTTCTTCGAGTGGTGCTGTGGCTGGGCTACGCGGTGTACGGGATCGCGTTCGCGCCCATCGGGTTGGTCGCGCTGTTCGCGCAGGGATTGATCCTCGCGAGCATCTTCGGCGTCACCGGCATTCCTCCGACGGAGAAGCAGGCGATTCGAAGCAAGGGCGACGCGTATCGCGACTACCAGCAGCGCGTGAGTCGGTTCGTTCCCCGTCCGCCGAAGCGCTCGTGATCGCGGCCGCGAGGACGAGAAGGCTACGGTGCCGCGTCGCCGAGGCTCGTGCGCATCGGTGTTCCAGCAGCCAGGGAGACACTTATCGCGTGTATCAGGCGCGAAGCGGCTCTCGCTCGCGAACAACTGGCTTCCTCATGGCGTCCCGAAGACGCTCCGCAAGGCGCTTCCCAACCTCCACGTCGGCGCAGCGCCAGGACAGCGGGTATCGCTACACCAGCATCGGCGAGTGATCGACCCGCTGCGCAGCGTCAGCGGGTGATCACCAGCGAGTCGAACTCCTGATGCCTGGTGCAAGTGTCGGGAACGCGCTCTCAACGTTCGTACGGCACGAATCGTCGACGCGATGTTCGCGAGGCGTTGAGCTTCGCGATTTCTCGATCCGTCGGTTCGTTCCCCGTCCGCCGAAGTGCGCCCAAATCAAGATCGGCCAGATCTGCCACGCTGGCCGGCGATCCGCTAAGAGCTCGCGATCGGCGCCGACCGGTGATGGCGAATCCCAGGCGCCGAGGCCGAATTGCATCGGTTCAGTTTTCCAGGGACGTCTTGATCGTCGTCAGCTCCAACTTGTGGACCGGTACGATTCCCGGTCCCGACTGCGGGTAGCAGTGTGTGATCCGGTTCGTGCTCGACTCGACACCGAGTTTGAATGGTGATCGGCCGTCGTTGTCGCTTCTGAGCACCCGTGTTACAGATTCCGCGTGCGGAATCTATTCTTCGTAGCCCTGCTTGCAGGTTGTGGTGGTGGACAGAGCGGGGGCGCGACGGGCACCTACAGCGTCAGCTGGACGTTGACCGACAGCAGCGCGCCCTCGGCACCGACCTGTACGTCATACCAGATCAGCGACGTCGTCGTGTCCGCGGTCGACACGGTGACCGGCGACACCGACACGATCTCGGTGCCGTGCGAGGACGGCGCAGCGGACCTCTCCGACGTGGCCCTCGGCGACCACCAGATCACGCTCGACGCGATCGGCGACGAGGGTGACGTGGCAGGAACCGCCGAGGGCAGTGGTGCCCTGACCACCGCCGACCAGATCGTGACCCTCACCGAGTTCGGGATCCCGACGTTGCCGCCGAGCTCCGCCGCTCACGCGACCTGGACGTTGCGTCAGAACGGCACGACCGCGTCCTGCGGCGACTTCGCGCAGACCGGCGTCGAGGTCGCGAACACGCCCGCCGTCGGCACCCCGCTGGTCGACATCTGGGACTGCAACGAGCCGAACGCGACGGTCGACGTCCCCTACGGCAACTTCACGGTCACGGTGACGCTCCTCGGAGCGAACGACGTGCCGATCGCGAGCTCGCCCGATCTTCAGGTCGACGCGGCGCGGGGCACGATCCCGACCCCGGTCACGATCGACGTTCCGTAAGTCGAGACCGCCGGTTGCGCTGCGAGCGCTGCTCCGCTTCGAGTTCCTTCGCGTCGTCGCGAACCCTCGACTCACCGCGGATCAGCTCGAGGAGATGCTCGTCCTCGTTCACTGATCTTCGCGGCTACGTGACCTCGTGACCTCGTGACATCGCCGAAGCCGTCCGGTGCATGAACGATCTCACCTCACACGCAACAGTGTCACGCGTGCGCACTCCGAGCAGATACTCGGCGTCAGTTCTCGATCCGCTATCAATCGAACCTCGCGGCCCGTCACGAGGCAGTGAGGGCATACGGGCTTCGCGCCACGATCGAGGATCGTGGGGTTCGTCGGCGAGCGCGCGGTGTGACGGGCGCGCTCGTCTTGCAGAACCCGGATCCGGGCAACGTGTCGGTCGCACTCCGCGCGCACTTGCGCGAGCTCCGAGTGGAGCCTCGCGTCCGAAGCGCGAGCGGCCTCCAGCTGTGCGAGGAGCTCCGCTCGCTCGACGAGCCAGACTCGCTCGTGATCCGTGACCGCGTCGTCCCTGCTGGCGAGCTCGACTTCGAGTGCGTCGATGCGTGCGAGGGCAGCGTCCAGGTCGTCTCGATAGCTCACGTTGGCTTCCGGCGCCTGATCAACCCCGGTCCGGAGCTTCCACGCCGCTCCACCCCCGATCAACCCCGGTCCGCATCTTCCGTCAACCCCGGCCCGGATCTTCAACTGACGAGCTGGCGCAACTGCCAGCTCTGCAACAGGTGGCGCTTACGGAGGTCATCCTTGATGTCAGCGAGCTTCCACACCACGATCGTCGGCGCGATGATCGCCGCGATGTTGACGAGCACGAGCGCGATGCGAACCATCGTCTCGTCGAAGTGGATGAACCGCGACTCGATGACGATGCGTCCGGCCTCGACGGTGTAGAACGGATCGACGACCCCGGCCCACTCGGCGAGCGCGGGTAGCAGGAACACCAGGCAGCCGATCACGAAGACGTGTGCGCGGTACTTGCGCACGATCGCGAGGTTGAATGCGATCACGTTGGCGGCGGCGAGCACCGGAACGAGCACCAGCGGCCCGTAGAACCCGGTGGCGGTCGTGATCGCGACCGACGCGAGCACGAACACGCCGAGCCCTTCCACCGGCCGCCAGTGGCGCGCGAGTCGGAACGACCACAGGCCGGCGACGCCGATGCTCGCGACCACGATCGCGAGTCCGGTCCAGTTGCGCAGACCCTGCAGCAGCGTGATCAGCGCGATCACCGCGAACGACAGGTACGCGATCCCGCCGAGCCGGAAGGCGAACCGCCCCTCGGACTCCGCGCCGCGTTCGATCTCCGCGCCGACCTCGGCAGGGAGCACCGCGGGCGGCTCGGAGATCAGCTTGATCAACGCCTGGCGGGCGACCTCGTTGTCGGGATCGAGCGCGAGCGCACGCGCGATATCCTGGAGCGCGCGCTTGCGATGCATCTCGGCATCGCGCGTACCCGTCAGCGCCTCGACGGTCTCGACGCGCGCGGTCTCGGCGTGGCGAGCGGCGAGGTCGCGGCGCAGCGACCGATCGCGATGCCCCTCGAGGAACTTGTCGATGTCCTCGCGAAGCGCCGTGACGGTGGGATGGCGATGGTCGGGCGAGAAGGCGGTGGCGCGAGCGCACGCCGCGTCGAGCTCCGGCGGAATGTCGCGCTCGGGGGCGCGCTGCTGGGCGGTCGGGCTGTGCTGGCGGCGGGTCGACCGCAGGATCTCGTCGGGGTCTCGTCCGGCGTGAAGCGGGTGGAGCGACAGGATCTCGAACAGGATCGCACCGAGGGCATAGACATCGGCGCGACCGTCGATCTGATTGCCGAGGAACGTCTGCTCGGGCGCGATGTAGCCGGGCGTGCCGAGCACCGGGGAGTGCGGATCGCTGGCCTCCGTCGGCGCGCCGTGGCGCTGTGCGAGCCCCCAGTCGAGCACGTGGATCTCGCCGTACTCGCCGAGCATCACGTTGGCGGGCTTGAGGTCGCGATGGATCACGCCCTTGCCGTGCGCGTACTCGATCACGAGACACAGCCGGCGAAACACCTCGAGCAGGCGAAACGTCGAGTACTCCTCGGCGGTCGCGCGATCACCGCCGCGCAACCGCGAGATGACCTTCGAGAGCGTCGTGCCGACGATCGCCCGCATCGTGAAGTACTCGTGCCCCTGTTCGTCGACGCCGATGTCGTAGACCGGAATGATCGACGGGTGCTCGAGCTGCGCCTGCATTCGCGCCTCGCGGATGAACGCGCTGCGCGCTGCCGGGCTCGCGATCTCGGTGCGCACGGTCTTGAGTGCCACCTCGCGACCGATCCGCCGATCGTGGACCAGCGCGACCTCCCCCATGCCTCCGATCCCCAGCACGCGGAGGCGGTCGTAGCGATCGGAGCGGAGGTCGAGCTCGATGTCGAGCTCGAGCGGCCGCGTCGATTCGACCATGTGCGACCAGATGGTGTCGGCCTCGTCCAGTTCGTCGTCGGTCATACGCTCGACGATTCTATGCGACCCGGGGTCCTGCCGGATCTGCTCGGCGTCGGCGACGTCGCGATCAGCGCCGGCTGCGCTGCCGACGTGCGGACGGTGCCGTAACCGCGCGGCGCGGATCCGGCCGAACGCAGGTGCGTCGGATGCTCGCGCGTGCCGCGAGCAGCAGTCACCGTCGCAAACGAGGATTCACGGCCGCCGCACCCGAGAGGACGAGAAGGCTACGGTGCCGCGTCGCTGAGGCTGCTGCCGATCGTCGTCGCGAACACTTGCTGCGTGTCGCCGGTCGTCGTGTCGACGCGATAGACGTCGCTGCTT
This sequence comes from uncultured delta proteobacterium, assembly GCA_963772655.1. GTDB lineage: Bacteria > Myxococcota_A > Polyangia > Haliangiales > Haliangiaceae > JABFXX01. The sequence continues at coordinate 271,236 of CAVYYE010000002.1, read as the reverse complement.
CCGGCGAGCGCATAGAGCTCGCCCCCGAACCGGCCGAGCGCCCACAGATCGCCCGGGCCGGTGGTTCCGACCAGGGTCGCCTCGCCGTTGGTCGCGACCTTCGCGATGCAGGTCCCGGCGCACGCGCCACCTCTCACGGTCGCGTACAGGCCATCGCCGGGCATGTACGAGACATCGCCAGCGACCGCGAGCCCGTTGCCGAACGGACCGAGGTTCGTGAGCACCCCCGTCTTGTCGACGGTGTAGAGACTCGCGGTGTCGTTGGCCGCCACCACCAGCGCGGCCTCGGGCCCGAACGCGCCGGCGGGTGCCATCGTCGCGCCCCAGAAGTCGTGGTCTGCCGAGACGGCGACCTTGGAGAGCAACGTCGCATCGGTCGCAGCGATCCGGACCAGGAAGCACGGCGGCGCGGTGATCCCGATCAAGTTGCCATCGACATCGACGGCGAGCGCGTCGACCGACAACAGCGACGCACTGGTCGGGTCTTCGATGGTTCCGATCCGCTGCGCCTGCATCGTGGTCGGATCGACCTCCCACAACTCTCCCGTGGTGGTGGTGGCGAAGATATTGGTGGCGGCCGCCCCGGGAGAGAGCACGGTGTAGCCATCGGGGATCGTCACCGTGCTCGTTCCCACCTGCACGTTGACGTCGTACGAACCCGGTACCAGGCCGGCAGGAACGCTGGCCTCCACCACGGACTCGTCGCGCCAAGTCGGCTGGGCGATCTCGATGTCGTCGAGCGTCAGCGACACGTCGGCGACCCAGCTCGTGTTGTCGTCGATGCTGCTCCGGATCGGGCGAGCGAAATGGCCCTCGATTCGGATGTCGACCGCGAGGTTGCTGGGACCCGATGACGGAACCACGCGATCGATCTCGATCCCGGCGTCGTACGAATCGCACGCGACGAGCACGATCAGCGCGAGCCACCGGAGCGCCATTCCCACGAGGATAGCGTCAACATCGGCAGAAGGTCACCTCGAGACGCGCGCGAACGAGCGTGTAGGATCGAACCGTGTCGTACAGATGGCTGCCGATCGTGGCGCTCGCGTTCGGGTGCGAGCGCACCACGTCTCGGCTCGACGACCCTCCCCGGCCTACACCACCGACACCGGCGGTCGCACCCGCACCGAAAGCGCCAGCGATCGGGTTCTTGGCTGCGCTGCGCGCTGCGGACGGTTTCGTTCGCGTTTCGGCCGGCAAGGTGACGTGGCAGCCCGGCCGATTCGAGCTCGACGGCACGATCGAAGCGGTGTTCAAGGGCAGCTACCAGGTCGGCACTCCGCTGCACGCCGTGTACGTCGAGCGCGATGCGCCGGCGATCCTGAATGCCGGGCGTGCGCGCGCCGACGCGGTCGGCCGGATCCTCGCGGACAAGACAGATCGCAACCAACACGGCGCGTACCTGTTGATCCACGCGACCCAGCCGTGTTGCCGGGTGGACTTCGCGATGACCGAGGCCGTCGATCCGGTCCGGCGCTCGTTGCGCGTGCAGCAAGATGAAGTCGCCAGGCGGTATGCCGCCGCCGCGTCGCTGCCGGACGACCAGGCGATCCTCGCGCTCGTGGAGCTCGAGCTCGACGGATCTCTGGTGGAGATGTTCACGAGCTCGGTGTATGCAACGGGCTGGCCGTGCGGCGACCTCGAGGCCTTCGCCGCAGCGGGCAAGACGGCCGATCCGAAGCGGCTCGCGGAGCTCGTGCACGCGCATCGGGATCAGGCCCTCGCCAACATCCGCGCAGGATTCACGCTCGGCGGTGCGAGCCCGAGCCTCTCGACCTGGGTCGTCGCATTTCTCGATCGTGCCGACCGCATCGAAGCGGCGACGTTGCTGTTGGCGCGCTACTCGTCGCTGACCGCGCAGCTCGCCGCATTCGACGCGCGAGCTCACGTGCCCGCGAGTGGCCTTCCGATGCCCCGCGACAACCTGTCGTGGCCGCTGGCCCGCACCCTCGAGTCGATGGAAGAGCTGCTCGACGCAGAGCACCTCCGCGTCGCGCGGTGTCCCGGGAGCCATCGCCGGCGGACCGACGACGAGGTCGTCGCGCGGATCCGACAACTGGTGCGGTGAACCTCGTACTCCGGTGGGTCCTGGTGATCGCACTACGACCTCGGAAACTGCACTCGGTCGGCCCCGACGCGGTGAAACCTCCCAGCTCGGAGAGATTTCGGTACTCGACAGAGCTGGTCGCGTGCTCGGTGGCGTCGGGGAGTTCTCGACGACGCGGGCGAAGAACGGCCACGGCGACAGCGGGCCTGATATCCTCTGCGTGAGGTGGCGGCGGTCCGAAGAGGCACTCCCAGCGCAGTCGCGATCGTCGTGGCGCTGTGCGCGAGTTGCGGGCGGTTGGGCTTCGAACGGGTGCTCGACGATGGCCCCACGGCTGACGGCGACCCGGGAGACACGTCGGGATCGACCTGCCCCGATGCCGGCATCACCGTCGACGGCGTGCTCGACGACGCCGCGTGGGTAAACGTCGCCCCACAGACCGTGACCAAGCTCGTCCTCGGCCAGTCGTCGTTTGGCGTCGTGCCGAGCTTCGTCACCCGTTGGGATGCTCAGTACTTCTACCTCGGGGCCCACGTCATCGATGCCTCGGTCGTGCGCGACGGCATCGGCGATCTCAATACCGAGAACGACGACTCGGTCGAGCTGTACCTGGACATGCAGCGAAATCGCTCGACCACCTACCAGGCCGACGACTTCCACTGGATCGTGGTCTCGGATGGAAGCGCGATCCACGAGGTCCAGGCTCGGACGAGTGGCGTCTTGTTCGCCGGATCGCTGACGCCCGACGGGTACGCGGTCGAGATGGCGGTGCCGTGGTCGCTCCTCGGCGTATCGCCTACCCCGGGCGCGGTCTTTGGCTTCGATGTCGGCACGAACATCGACCAGAACGGCGGCCCACGAGATGCCCAGCTCATGTGGAACGGCACCAGCGTCAACTTCCTCGACACGAGTGCGTTCGGCGACGTCGCGATCAGCGCCGGCTGCGTTGCCGACGCGCGGACGGTCCCGTAGATACGCCGACCGATATCAGGCCGAACGCAGGTGCGTCGGATGCTCGTGCGCGCCGCGAGCAGCGGTCGCCGCGGGAATCGTGAAGTAGAACGTGCTGCCCTGGCCGAGCGTGCTCTCCGCCCAGACGCGCCCGCCGTGCGCCTCGACGATCCCTTTGACGATGGCCAAGCCCAGCCCCGCGCCACCACGCCGGGTGTCGCGCGCTTGCCAGAAGCGATCGAACAGGTGCGGCAAGGCGTCGGACGAGATGCCGGCTCCGGTATCCGAGACCGAGAACGTCACCTCTCCATCCCGTCGGACGGCTCCCACGGTGATGCAACCACCCTCACCGGTGAACTTCAGTGCGTTTCCGACGAGGTTCTCGAGAACCTGAAGAAGCCGGTCGCGGTCGGCCCACACCTGGGGCACGTCCTCTGCGAGATCGAGTTGCAGCTCGACCGACGCCGCGGAGGCCAACACTCTCTCGGCATCGAGCGCTTCCGAGGCAACCTCTCCCACCGAACACGCGCTCGGGTCGACAGAGAGCTGGCCCGCCTCCATCCGTGCGACGTCGAGAAGATCCTGGATGAGACGATGCATGCGCTCGGTCGAGCGACGGATCGCCTCCGCCGACTTTTGCGATCGCTCTGGCTGACCGCCACCGCGCGCGAGCAGCTGCGTCTGGAGCACGATGGCATTGAGCGGGTTACGCAGGTCGTGTGCGACGATCCCGAGCACGTCGTCGCGGGTTCGGAGTGCGCGCGCGGCAGCTCGATAGAGCCGCGCGTTGTCGATCGCGAGCGCCGCACGCCGAGCGAGCTCTTCGGCCAGCCGAAGGTCGGGTGCACCGTAGACGCGGCTTGGCGTCGTGGATACGAAGGCGACAGCCCCCAAACGCTCGTCCCGAGCGAGCAGCGGAACCACGATGATGGACCGCGGCGCGAGCGTGCGAAGCGCGCGCAGTTGCTCGTCGTCGTGCGCCAACGCGCGCAGTTGTTCGTCGTCCACCTCGGTGAGCAGGATCGGGGTGCGGGGATCGAGCGCCGTGCCGACGACATCTGGCAATGCTTCGTCGGGAGAGCCGACCAGCGAATCGCACACCCAGGCCAGGGACGGATCACGAACCGTGACCTGGGCCCGACGAGCGGTGCCATCCTCCTCGATGATATCGACGATACAAAGATCGGCGATCTCTTCCACCGCATGGTGCGCGAACCGCGAGATCGCTTCCTCGTACTCGAGCGAGCTCAGCAGGGGTCCCACCTCGGCCAGCACGCGCTGTTCGCGCTCGGCGCGCTTCTGCTCGGTCACATCCCGCAGCGATACCGTGAAGATCTTCTTGCCCTCGAGATCGAGCCTCGAGATCGATCCGTCGGCGGGAAACTCCTCGCCATTCTTGCGAACACCGACGAGCGATCGAGTCCGCTGTCCGGCGTGCCGCGAGGTGATGTTCGACGCAGCGAACCGGGCAACGTGCTCGCGATGGATGGCTCTCAGGCGCTCGGGAATGAGGGTGTCCAGTGGAGCCCCGAGCGCCTCCTCCCGCGAATAGCCGAAGATCTGCTCGGCGCCTTCGTTGAACATGGTGATGCGCTGATCTTCGTCGATGGAGATCAACGCGTCGGCAGAGATCGCGAGGATCCCCGAGGACCTCGCCTCGGAGAGGCGCAGTGCTTCCTCGAGTTTCTTGCGCTCGCTGATGTCACGCACGAACCCCTGCCACCGTCCATCCGGCAGGATCGACGCGTTCACTTCCACCGGCAGGAACCTCCCGTCGTTTCGCCGGAGCCGCCACTCCGCAAAATGCGGCGAGCCCTCGAGCATCTGCTGCTTCGATTCGGCAAGCCGTTCGGCATCTTCGGGCGGGATCAGGTCGACGATGGTCTTGCCGACGAGCTGGTCGCGCGTGTAGCCGAGCATCTCGCAGCCGGCCGGGTTCACTTCGGTGTAGCGCCCGTCGAGCCCTGCGATGAAGATGCCCTCGGGTGCACCCTCGAGAAGCGCGCGCGTCTGAGCGAGGCTCGCTTCGAGTGCCTTGTGCACGCGGCTAAGTGGCGCTGCTGTCGCGATCAGCAGAAGCAGCCCGATGGCGCTGAGCGACGCGATGAGGATCGCGACGATCAGCGAAACATCGTCTTCCCACCCACGCATGGCGGCGAGCTCCATGACGGTGAGTCCGAGCAAGGCCGGACCGATCACGGCCGGCCCGACCAGACGCCGGAACATGATGCCGCCCGATCCCTTCGAGGTGGCGAGACGCATGAAGCCGCCGTGCGTGCGCACCAGGAGCAGGCCGAGCACGCCGAACAGCACGCCGAGCGCGGTGGTCAGCGACACACCGATCACGGGCGCGTGCTCCAGGCGGTAAAGGTGCCCCGCACCGAAGATGAACCCGATCAGGCTCGTGAATGCGATCATCCCGGCGACCACCGCGAGCCACTCCGAAGGGCGTGCACGTTTCGTGGGGCGTCCGTCGAGGAGAAGGAGCGCGCCGGCGACAACGGTGAGCGACGCGGCCGTGGGCGGCGATGGACGTCCCGCGTAGAGCCCCGTCCCGGTGTCGAGGATCAGCTGATCGAGATGCAGGTCGATTCCCGCGTACTCGATCAGTGTTCCAACACCGATGACCGCGACGATCGAAGTCGCCAGCGTGCCGAGGATCGCTCGCACGCGCCCGCCGTCAGGCGCGGAGCGTAGGACGCCGGCGACCCCGACGAGGAGCAGTGCCACCGCGGTATTGGGCATCATCGGCGGTTGTCCCGGCACGATGGTCGTCCACTGCGGCATCGCCGCGATCCACCCGGTCAGCCCGATCGCGCCCAGGGTCGCGCTGGCGACGAACGACCAGCGCCCGAGGCGTCTCAAGCGCTCGCGAGAGATCTCCGCAGCGGCGGTACCGGAGATGTTCCCCGCAGGTGTCACCACGCGGATTCCAGGCAATCCTCGTGCCGAGGTATTTCACGGCAACGGCTCGAACACGTGCGTGGTAAGCGCAGAACTGGCAGCTTGACGCGCAAACTTGCGCGGATCGGACGCCGCGTTCTGCCCCGCGCGGACGAACCCGACCGGGGTTGATTCATTGGTCTGCACTCGAGCGGCGCTTGTTCGACCATGTCGCGGTCCATTCGCGATTGCGATGTCGCTTGCTGCGATGGCACGCAACCACGCCGCGACGTCGCGTGCGGTGACCGCACACGCTGACCGCGACCACGCGCCGCGGGCTGTTCCTCAGGTTGTTCAGTTGGATTCCGGCGGTGGCTTCACGGTCACGCCTGCAAACCGACGCAGCCAGTAGGTTCCATAGGGAAACTCGACGTCGACGCCGGCGAGCCACAGCAGCCGTGCACCGCGGTACTCGGCTTGCCATTCCTTGTTGCGGCGAAGCGTGGCGATCCGGTCGAGCTTGTCTCGTGCCGCGACGCGCGGACGCAGATTGCGGCGCGGTTCGCGGCTCGTCGGCGTATCACGCCACGACTGACGCAGGATGCGGCGGCGGCCCATGACGCGGCGACCGCTCTGCATGCGTTGACGCGCGCACTCCTCCTCCACCTCCGCGATGCGGCGCTCGAGCTCGGCCAGGAATGCCTCCTTCTCCGGGAACTCGTCCGGTAGCCCGAGCTGGAGCTCCAGTTCCTCGGGCATCGGTCCATCTTCGCGAAAGTAGTGACGCGGACGCGTCGCCTTGATCGATCGCCCCGACAGCAGCGCCTGGACGAACTTCGGGCCGGGCCAGTGGTGCACCTTGTCGACCAGGCCATCGTTGACCGGATTGGTCGCGATGTAGACGAGCTGGTTGAGAAGATCCTCGGCCGCTACCGTCTCGACGATGCATGGCTCCTCGGTCGACCACAAATTCTCCCACCGACCGCGCAGCGCGTTCTGCGACTTGGCCATCAGCTTGTGGAAGTGCTCGCGGAACTCGACGTGGTTGCCGTGCCGATCGTACGCCCCCGTGTGGTGATGGTTGGACATCATCTGCGGCAGGATGATGTCGATGCCGAAGCGCTGCGACGCCTCGGCCAGCAGGTACGTGAACGCGTTGTTGGTCTCGTCGTCCGGTCGCAGCAAGAACTGTCGCTGCGTGCATCGACGCTGGATGATCAGGAACTGACCGGGAAACACGGGACGCGGCGCTGTCATGACCAAACTGAGAGCACGCCGCATGCCATCCGTAACTACGCAACTGCACGTGCCGATGCCCGTCGGTTGTCCGTATGGCGGATGAACCGTCCGGTTTTCGGATGTCCGTCGGACAAATCAGCTCCGGTGCGGTCTCGCCCCTGTGCCGGTCGTGTCGGTCGGCTCGCTGCTTCGGACAAATCTCGGACAGAGCCCGTCCTCGCGATCTCGATGATCGATCAACCCCGGTCCGGATCTTCCCCGCTGCTTCGGACAAATCTCGGACAGAGCCCGTCCTCGCGATCTCGATGATCGATCAACCCCGGTCCGGATCTTCCCGGATCTTCCCGATGATCGATCAACCCCGGTCCGGATCTTCCGGATCTTCCGGATCTTCCGGATCTTCCGGATCTTCCGGATCCGGATCTTCCGGATCTTCCCGCGACAAGGTGCACCACTGGCCCGGAGTCGTGCAGGCGTCGGCAACCGGCGTTCCCAGAGATGATCATCGCGCGCCGATCGGCGGCGACGGCACGGTTACGTGCAGCATCCCGACCGTCGAAGCGTCGCAGGCGGTCAGGGGCAGAACACGACCAGGTCGTCGTCGAGCACCATCTCGAACCCATCGTCGGGGAACTCGATCGAGATGTGTCAATGGCAGCGTCGACTGGCACTGCGCTTCGAGGCTGGCATTCGTGGCACCGCGGTTCTCCAGGGCGTAGGTTTGCACCCCGTCGACGACCGGCACCGTGATCAGGTCGCCCGCCAGTGCGAGCGGGAACGCGGCTGGCGCCTGCCCCGCCCGCATGATCGTCGCTTCCCGGACTCGCATCGCGCGTGCGTGCTGAAACGCATCGACCTCGAGAACGACATCCGGTTGTGCCAGCTCGGCTGGGCTTCCGCGATCGACGTGGATCTCGCTGCGTGCGATCCGCGTCGCGACCTCGATCGTCTCTCCACACCCACCGAGCACGAGCAGCGCCGCGATGGCGATCCCTATCATCTTCATGCGCGCTGTGACCGCGGAGCGCCGGTTTCGGATGCCCCGGATCCATGCGGGTCGGCATGTTCGACAGTCGCCGCTCCAGCGTAGGAGCTCGCGCCGGTGTCCCCGATCGTCGGCGCAGGCGACGCGACGCGACGCGTTCGAAAGGGCGACGCCTATCGCGATACCAACGGCGCGTCTCGAAGTTCGTCCCGCTGCCGTCGAAGCGCACCTCCGATCGCGGATCGGCCATTCTACGCTGGACTGATCTCGCGCTTGCTCGGCGGAGCTGAATGTCGCGATTCCGGACCGCGATGTCGCGCTGTAGCGACTTCACGAAAAGACCGCCATGCGCGCGCACACGTGATCGTGTGGTCTTGGCGCGTGGTCCAGCCGTTGCAGCGGCTGTCAGCATGCGTGCGCTTGCCTGTTCCGTGTTGCTGCTCGTCGCGTGCGGTATCGACGAGCCCGCCGACAAACCGTCGCTCGAGGGCGACTACACCTGCGGTCCCGAGACCTGCGGCACCGGTCAGATCTGCGTCACCGTCGAGTCGGGCAGCCAGTGCGGGGTCGACCCCGAGCACGGCATCGGCCAGTACCAGGTCTACCAATGGAGCTGTGTCGATCTGCCAGCGGCGTGCGATGGCGTCCCGAGCTGCGACTGCGTTACCGGCGGCGCGCTGTGCCTGGGTGCGAACGGGCGCGAGATCGCGTTCGGCTGCATCTGACCCTTCACATCCCTACGATCCTTCGGCCGAAGAGAACGGTTCCCTAGGGCGTGGGCAGCACCAGTGCTTCCGCCAGACGACGCTCGGGCTTCTCCGCCACGATCTCGATCGGCTTGCGCGGACCGATCACGGTGTTGCGAGGCGCGGCGCCGATGGTGGCCGCGGGCGAGGCCAGACGGAGCGCGAGGTCGGGCGCGCCGAGCATGGTCGCCAGCACGACCTTCATCTCGTAGGTCGCGAACGCCGCACCGAGGCAGCGGCGACTCCCGCCGCCGAACGGCATGAGCTCGTGCGGTCCGTACTTGCGCTCGAGGAACCGCTCGGGGCGGAACGCGTCGGGGTCCTCGTACAAGGACGGGTGGCGGTGCAGCGCGATCATCGAGATGCTCACGCTGCACCCGGCGGGCACCGTGTAGCCGGCGAGCGTCATCGGCTGGCGCAGCAGCCGCACGATGCTGGGCGCGATCGGGCGGACGCGCAGGGTCTCCTGGCAGACGGCATCGAGGTACGGCAGCTTGGCGATCGCGTCGACGTCGTCGGCCTCGACGGTCGCGAGCTCCTCGCGTAGTCGCGTCAGGCTCGCCGGGTCGCGGAGCAAGAACCACAGCGCCCAGGCGATCGCGATCGCCGTGGTCTCGTGGCCGGCGACGATGACGGTCATCAGGGTCTCGAAGATCTGGCGATCGGTCATCGCGCTGCCGTCGTCGTAGCGCGCGCTCGTGATGAGGCTGAGAATGTCGTCGCCGCTGAAGCCCGCCTCGCGCCGGGCCGCCAGCTCGGTATAGATGAAGTCCTCGCACCGACGCGACAGCCGGCGGAAGCGCGCCCACGGGCCGATGCCGCCGAACTCGTGCTGCAGCGCCTTGATGAACAGCAGCGACGGCCGCAGCGCGTCGATGCCCTTGATGATCAGGGGCTCGAAGCGCGCGAGGTCCTCCGGCGTGCGGAGCCCGAGCACCGCACGCAGGATCACGCGGAGCGAGATGGTCCTCGTCGTCGGCTGCACCGCAAACGCGCGACCCCGCGGCCAGCGGCGGATCTCGGCGAGCGTCACCTCGCGGATCACGGCGCCGTAGTGCCGCATGCGGGCGCCGTGGAACGGCGGCATCAGGAGCTTGCGCGCCACGCGGTGGCGTTCACCGCTCAGCATCATCAGTGACTCGGTGCCGAGCGCCGGCGCCAGCAAGTCGACACCGAACGCCTCGTACTGATCGGGCGGAGCGCGCAGGATGATGTCGGCGAGCGCGGGATCGCCGGTAACCACCATGCGGCTCCCGAGAGCGCGCACGGTCTGCGGATCGCCATAGCGGGCGAACAGCCGCAGCGTCGCTCCGTACGGGTCGCGGAGGTAGCGCATCAGGTGGAAGAACCCGGCCCGACCGGGCGGCAGCTCGCTCACGACGACGCACCCGGTCCACGCACGAACGCGCGAAAGCTGAAGATGGGGTACTGGTGGTTCGGGATCAACACAGCCTCCGCCGCCTCAGCATGACTGTAGTATTACTCTAGTGAATCAATCCAGTCGAATCGCGAACGCGGCGATCACGAAGTGCATCGGGATCGGAGGGACCGAACATACCGACCGGACGACGAAGCGTGCGTCGCGGCTCTTGACCACGCGAGATCACGGATCGATGGTCGATCAACCCCGGTCCGGATCTTCACGGCGGCGCAGGCGACGCGTGGTACCGACGAACCCGTCGACCAGCCGACCGCTAGTTGACGTGGACCGACAGGTCGTCGATGCAGCTCAGCACGTTGTCGCTCTGACGACCGACGATGAACCCGAGGCGTTGGATCGTGAAGCCGGCCGGGAGCTGAGCGTTGACTTGCTCGGCGGTACCGGCGACGGTCAGCGACAGGGTGATCTGGTTCGACGCGTCGACCGAGAGGTTGGCCTGGCTGAACATGCCCGCCGGGATCGCCGCGGCGAGCGTCTTCTCGACCAGGGGATTGCTCGACGCCGATCCGATCCGGAGCGTGCACGTGCCGCCTCCACCGTCGCAGCCGGCCAGGAACACGTTGCCGAGCGATGACAGATCGGCATCCGACGACATGATGAAGCTGAACTCCTGACCCTCGGCCCCACCGGGATCGAAGTTCAACTGCGCCGTCACGCTCGTCGAGTCGATCAGCTGGTCGAGCAGGCCGATCGCCTGGATGTCACCACACGCCCGGTTGTTGACGATCAGCGCATCCTCCGCGAGCGCGACGGTGAGGTTCGCGTACTCGGGGCCGAGCGCGCCGGAGGTGCGGTTGAAGTTGTCATTGAAGGTGGAGCAGTCGTTGCCGGACCAGCCGGGCTCGCATGCCGTGCACTCGGGTGCGACGAACCGTGCCGGACACACACACTCGCCATTGTTGTCGAGCGTGCCACCACACGTCGGTGCATCCGTACCGGCATCGGGAAGGTCGGCGTGGACGGTTCCACATGCGGGCACCAACAGCGCAATCCCGATCAACTCGACGAACTTCATGCCCCGACAATATCACCGAGGCGACGAAGACACGCGACGCGGGCGGCGTGAGGTTTTTCACGTCCGCCCGAGACTTCGCGAACGGGTGCCCAGCGGGTAGGCAGACCGCGGAAGCGAAGTCGGCAACAAAGACTTCGGCGCGCGGGTCGGAGTGGGCGAAAACGGACCTCGTAGACCTCGTACGACCTCGTAGACCTCGTAGACCTCGTACACCTCGTAGACCTCGTACACCTCGTACACCTCGGCCGGCGCCGCTCGCGATATCATCGCGAGTCGAACCCATGGCCACGACCGTGCCGACGGAGGTCCCCACCGCCCCCGAAGGCGGCGCCGCCGTATACAAGACGGAGTTCGCTCGTCGCGCGATCCTGATCGCGATCCCCGCGACGCTGGTGCTCGCCGCGTGGGACTTCGCCCGCGGGCGCCCCGTCCCGGCGGCCCTCGAGCTGTTGTTCGGCGCCGTCGTCGTCGGCGGCCGGATGTGGCGTCCCACGCCGTTGCGTGGCCGGCTGGGCCGCTGGCTCCTCGGCGTGGGCCTGGCCGCGATCGCGATCATCTACGGCTTCAACGACCCGACGCAGAGCGAGCACCTGATCTGGTTACCGATGTTCCCGCTCGCGTTCGGGCTCGGCATGGTGTGGCGCGAGGCGATGATCGCGATCGTCGGCATCGCGGTCGCCCACGTCGCGCTCTACGTGGACTGGCGGATCACGCACGGCGCGTGGCCGATCCGCCCGACGACGCTCGTCGAGGGCACCGTGGTCTACGCACTGTCGACGTTCCTTGTCGGGCGATTCGACACGCTGATCGACCGCCACGTGCGGGCCCTCGCGACCCTCGCCGAAACCGACCCGCTCACCGGGATCGCGAACCGCCGGTGCTTCATGCGGCACGCGGAGTACGAGGCGCTTCGGATGAGGCGCAGCGGTGCCCCCTGGTCGGTCGTGTGGCTCGATCTCGATCACTTCAAGTCGATCAACGATCGATTCGGTCACGAGAAGGGCGACCTCGTGCTGCGCACGGTCGCGGATCGCGTGCGCCGGCAGATCCGCGACGTCGACATCGTCGCCCGAGTCGGCGGCGAGGAGTTCGCGGTGCTGATGCCGTCGACCGGGATCGCAGGGGCGACCATCGTCGCGGAGCGCCTGTGCATGCTCGTCGCGCAAGAACAGATCGCCGACTGCAGCGTCACCTGCAGTCTCGGCGTCGCGGAGAGCGCGCGAGGCGAGGCGATCGATGCCGTGTTCCGCCGCGCCGACGCCGCGCTCTACGACGCGAAGGAATCCGGGCGGAACCGTGTCGTCGCTGCGGCGTGACAGGCTCGTGGCTCGCGCGCGCTACCACTCGACCCACGAACCGGCCGGTTGCTTCCACGTCGAGGCGACCGCCGGTTCGGAGAACACGTCGAACACCGGCGCGACGTGGCCTCCCTCGTAGTACGCGCGCATGCCGTCCGCGTCGGTCCACTCGTCGATCCCGATCAGCTCGAGCGACTCGGGCTGTCCCGGCGGCACGACGCGCCAGAACATCTGACGCGACACCTGACCGTGCTTGCGCGCGATGTTGATGGTCTTGCGCTCGACCTCGTCGAGCACCTCGGTTGCGAGCGCGCGCGACTTCACCGTCCCACGAACCATGCCGATGTAGCGCTGGTGGTTCCCGTGCGGCGCCGGCAGCGCGAAGCCGCGCATCTCGGCGGCCTGCCACACCACCGGATCGCGCGAGGTGAAGATCCGGTCGCCGCCGGCCTGGACCTGCGGATCGGAAAAGAACTTCTGGAGCCCGTCGGGGTCGTTCCAGCGATCGAGGATCAACAGCTCGGACGCGACCTCCGGCGCATCGGCGAGCGGGACGTAGACGTTGTGGCTGAGGTCGCCGAGCGACCGCGCCGCGGCCACGCCCTGCGGAGCGCCCGCGGTCTCGTTGTGGATGGCGCGGGCTTCGTCGAGCACCTTGGTCGAGAGCTGGCCACGAATCGCGAGCAGAACGATGCCTTGGTTGTGATGGGTCACCGGAGGTCTCCTTTTCATGTTCGGGAGGCAGACCGGTCCCGCGGAGAAAACTCATCGGGGTTTCGTCGAACCCCGGGATCTCGGCGATTTGCAGCACGCGTGCGATCGACCGATGAGCCGAGGCGGTCACGGCAGTCCAAGGGAGAAAGGAGATGCCCATGACCACCCTTGGAAAGAACGTCAAGATCACCGCCCCCGAGACCGCCCGCAGCCAGGCCCGCGACGTGTTCGCCGCGATCGGCGCCACGCTGAGCACGCCCACCGATCGCATGGACGTGTTCGCGCTCGACGGCGACAGCCGGATCGGGGTCGCGTACGTCCCGGACGCCGACGCCCTGACCGCGGCCCAGATGCGGATCGCGCCGTGGCTCGAGCTCGAGGTTCGCGACCTCGCGCAGGCGCGCACCAAGCTCGAAGGCCTCGGGCTCGAGAAGCTCGACTACAGCGACAAGACCCACACCTACTTCGTGGGTCCCGCCGGCGTCGTGTTCCGGCTCGCCGTGCTTTCGGCGTGACCACCGTGGGCACCGACATCGGCTATGGTCCCGCCATGATGGAGCCGTTCGAGGAGCTCGTTCCGCGGTTTCGCCGCGAGCTGCTCGCACACTGCTACCGGATGACGGGATCGCTGTCCGACGCCGAGGACGCGCTCCAGAACGCGATGGTCCGCGCGTGGCGTGCGTTCGCATCGTTCGAGGGCCGATCGTCGGTACGCACCTGGCTGTACAAGATCACCACCAACGCCTGTCTCGACCTGCTGGGGTCGCGGCGCATCCGCACGATGCCGGAGCTCGTCGAGCCGGGCACGGACGACGCCGTCGATCCGGCGTGGCTCGAGCCGTACCCGCAACCCGACGCCGCGCTCGCGAGCCGCGAGGCGGTGCGGCTCGCGTTCGTGCTCGCGCTGCAGGTGCTGCCGCCTCGCCAGCGCGCGACGCTGATCCTGCGAGACGTGGTCGGGCTGTCCGCGGAAGAGACCGCGACCACGCTCGACACGACCGTCGCCGCGGTCAACAGCGCACTGCAGCGCGCGCGCGCCGTCCTCGAGACCCAGCCGCGCGCCCGCAAGACCCCGATCACCGGGGCGGTCGGCGAGCTCCTCGGCAAGTACATGCGGCTGTGGGAGTCCGGCGACGCGGCCGGTCTCGTCGCGCTGCTCCGCAACGACGCGGTGCTGTCGATGCCGCCGCTGCCGATGTGGGCGAGTGGACCGCAGGCGATCGCCGAGTTGCTCTCGACGGTCGTGTTCACCCGCGCGCCGTTCAAGCTGGTCGCGTGCACCGCGAACGGGGCGCCCGCGTTCGGCGTGTACACCGCCGGGAAGTTCGGCGCGCTCACGGTGCTCGACATCGAGGGCGACCAGATCGTCTCGATGCAGTCGTTCCTCGACGTCGATCCGGTGAAGTACGGACTGTCCCCCACTCTCTCCGCCGGCGCGGTCGAGCTCGTCCCCGGCGCCCAGCTCGGCCGCTACCACCTCGAGCACGTGCTCGGTGCGGGTGGAATGGGACGCGTGTGGCTGGCGCACGACCGCAGTCTCGATCGCCAGGTCGCGCTCAAGGTCCTGCTCGACGACGCGGCGAACGACGGGACCTCTCGTGCCCGGCTGCTCCGCGAGGCGCGCGCGATGGCGCGGTTGCGACACCCGAACGTGATCACCGTGTACGACGCCGACACGATCGACGGACACGACGTCGTCGCGATGGAGCTCGTCGACGGAACGAACCTGACACGCTGGGCCGCGACCGCGCACCCTCTCGAAGAGCTTCGCGACGTGCTCGTCGCCGCGGGCCGTGGCCTGGCCGCGGCGCATGCCGCCGGTCTCGTCCACCGCGACTTCAAGCCCGACAACGTGCTGGTCGGTCACGACGGTCGCGTGCTGGTGGCCGACTTCGGACTCGCGCGCACGCAGGATTCGCTCTCGGCGCCGATCACCGAACCCGCGACGCCTTCCACCGAACAGGCCACGGTCGCCGATGCACCGGGCGCACGACGCGACGACACCACGACGCGAGAGGTGCTCGAGCACGCGCCGACGCGCCCGAGCCCCGCCGGCGACCCGGCCGCGCTCGATAGCCCCCTGACCGACGACGGGATCGTGATGGGCACGCCGGCGTACATGGCGCCCGAACAGTTCCGTGCGATCGCCGACGCGAAGAGCGATCAGTTCGCGTTCTGCGTGGCGGCGTGGGAGCTGCTCGCAGCGGGGCGACCGTTCACCCGCGGGCACCTGCAGCAGATGGCGCGGGGTGAGGACGTCGAGGTCCGGTACGGTGACCGCATTCCGCCCGGCTTGCGCCCCGCCCTCGTCCGAGGCCTCGAGCGAGATCCCGATCGGCGATGGCCGTCGATGGACGCCCTGCTCGACGAGCTGACCGACGCGGCCACCGCGAAATGACGGTGACGGCTACCACGTCGGTCGGCCGGAACGACGGCTACCACTGGTACCAGTCGGTCGACTGATAGACCGGCTGGGTCACGTCCGCGAACAGCGGCGCGAAGGCCGCGACGAACTGCGGGTTGGTGTAGAAGGCCTCGATGTTGTCGTCGCTTTGCCAGATGTCGAGGCCGAGGAAGCGATGCGGGTCGTCGACGCCGAGATACACGAGGTGGGCGACGTTGCCGGCGTCGAGCGACGGCTGCTTGCCACCGGACGCGACCTGGTCGTGCTCGACCTGCGCGGCGTCGATGTCGGCGTTGGCGAGGTCACCGAGCGCGAGATGGAAGTAGTACGGGGCCTGCGTCCGGGCGGTGTCGACATCCCCCCAGCTCACCCAGTCGGGTTCGGCCTCGAAGAACTCGACGCTCGGCGGCGCGGCGAACAGGCTCGCGAACCCCTGCGCGATCGCGGGGTCCTGATAGAACGCCTTCATCGCGTCGAGATCGGTCCAGCGATCGAGCGCGAAGAACTCGTCGTGGGTGGAATCGAGCAACGTGGTGCCGAGCAAGACGCTGTGGCCGAAGTCCCCCTGCTCGCGGGCACTCGACTCTCCGCCCTGCGCGATCATGTCGTGCGCCGCCTGGGCGGTCGCGAGGTCGGGGCTGGCGAGCTGGCCGCGCACGATCACCGCGTAGGTGTTCGTCGGGCCGTCGTCGGCACAGCCGGCGGCAGCACACAGCGCGAGCAAGGCAGTAGCAATGCGTGAAGACATGACGAGCTCCTTTTCAAACGGGGATGGAAGTCGTCGAGTAGGACCCCCGCTCCGCCGAGAACTCATCGGTCGATCGATGCGCTCCGCAGAACCCCAGGCAGCGCCCACGGTTGCGTCGCCGACATGCACGATGGTGGACGGTCAGTCTGCTCGAAGCAGCCAGGCGAACGCGCGCCGCAGCTCGTCGGCGCCGTGATCCGGGAACCAGCGTCCGTGTGCGAACACGATGCGCTCCGGGTTCCATTCGAGCATGGTCTCCGCCGCCGCGCGCAGCTCGCCTTTGTGATGCCGGGTGTAGTTCGCGCGGAGATCGCGCGAGATGCCCCCGTGCGGAGGAGCGATGCCGCCCACCCAGGACAGCATGCGCAGGAACAGCCAGCTGGCTTTGCCCGGCTCGAAGTTCACGATCAGATCGGTGAGGACCAACGTGCGACTGGGTCGGTGGAAGAACACGACCTCGCTCACGGACTTGCCTGGAATCGACAGCGTCGCGATCTCGTCGTCCCACGGGTAGCCGCTCGCGGCTTCGAGTCGCCGTGCGTCGAAGTCGATGCGGCTCTTGGCCTGCTCGCGAACACGCGGGCCGAGATACGCCTCGGCTTCGGGAAACGCTTGCTTCCAGTCGGGGAGCCACCAGTAATGGAAGCGGTTCGGGGCGATCAGGAAGCGCACGCTCCCCGCTTTCTCGATCTCCGCCCGCAACGCGGGTGTGAGCGGCGTGGGCGAATGAACGAACAGGTCACCGGAGCCGAGCCGGATCACGGTCATGCGTGTGGGGAATGGCAACTTGGGCCAGGGCATCCCGAAGCGGATCGCCGGTCCGTCGACGATCCACACACCGTCGGCGACGGGCTTGCAGGTGTTCAGCGGTGGGTAGGTAACACGCGCATCGGATTCGGGCATGGGTTGAATCTCGGCGAGTCGATCCCGCGGCGGGACAGTAGCGCGACTACCGCGTCACGTGTCGCCCACGTGCCGTGGCCGCTGGCGCGAGCCGTACGATCACCGCCGACGCGGCGGGAACCTCGAAGCTCACGGCGCCGTCGTGCGCCGGAACGAGCTCCGCCGTGCCCGTCCACGTCGCGTCGTCCTCGATCGCGGCGCCACCCAGCGTGACGCCTTCGAGCGCATCCACGCCCGGGGCCTCGAGCCGCCACAGCTCGGCCGTCTCTGCGGCGGTGCGGATCGCGATCGGTGCCGTGTAGGCATGGTCGTCGTGGGACTTGTTGACGATCGTGATCGCGAGCGAACCGTCGTCGTCGAGGACCGCGTACGTGGTGACCGCGGTGTGCGGCTCGGAGAGCGCGACCGGGAGGTAGCGGCCGTGCCCGCCGAGCGCGAACGCCTTGACGGCGTAGCCGAGCGGGTGCACGTGATAGCCACCGGGGGACGTCTTGAACAGCGAGTAGGTCGTGGTGGCACCGGATACGTGATCGCCGGTGTGGAACTCGACGTCGATCGCGCCGTGGCTCGCCCAGTAGTGGAGGTAGTCGAGGCCCCACAAGGCCGACGCGAACGCGTCGCTCGCACCCGGGCAGCCGCCGTTGGCGTAGCTGTTGGTCTCCGCGATCCGGAACGGCAATGTGCGACCCGCCGGCTGGATGTCGTCGAACGTGACGTCGTACCAGTGCACGATCTCGTCCGACAGCATCCAGGCGCGCCCGCCGGCGGCGTCGATGCCCTGCCCGTTGCCGCCGAAGTACGCGTGCAGGTTGGCCGCCACCACGCCGCCATCGGTGCCGAGCTCGTCGGCATACCGCGACACCCACGCGCTATCGCCGCTGTCCGGCCCGCAGTAGTGCGCCCGCGGATCGTCGATCGCCGTGGCGTACGCGCGGGTTCGCGTCGCATAGTCGTCGAACGACGGCAGGTACCAGTCGGCCTCGTTGCCGATCGCGAAGCACGCGAGCCGCGAGGTCCCGTCGAGCAGGTGATGCGCGGTCGCCGCGGCAGCACCGGGATCGTCGGTACGGAGCCGCAACGTGTAGGTCAACTCGAGCCGTGCGGCATCGACGAACCCGGCCAGCGCGTCGAGCGCGGTGTCGTCGGGCACGGGTCCGAGGTCGGCTTCGTTGCCGCCGAGTCGCAGGTTGCGGAGGCCGAGCTGGTCGAACATCGCGATCAACGAGGCATTGCCGGCCGTGAAGTAGGCCGGCTGGTCGACCAGGACCGAGGTCTCGTAGCTCGCGCCGAGAAACGTCGCCGGGATCCGGATCCCGGGATGTGCAGGATCGAAAGCGATCGAGATGTCGACGTCGCCCGCGCCGACGTTGTCGCCACAGGCGACCGCCAGGCTCGCGATCACTGCGAGTCGCCGCATTCACCGATTGTATTCGACGGTCGGCCGAGGCCGCGCCCTCACTTCTCGTCGAGTAACCGCCGCAAATCCTCGATCTTCAACTCGTGCACCTTGGCCAGTTTGCCGGCCAGCGCGGGATGCGTCGCGGCACGCTGGCGGAGCTTCGCGATCAAGCCCGCCCGTGTCCGCATCGCGACCGCGTCGGGAATCCGTTCGTGCAGCAGCTGATCCGCACGCAGATCGAGATGATGGTCGCGCACGATCTCCCGTACGACGTCCGGCGACAGGTGAACGCGCAAGGTCGAACGTCCCGCCCACCACTCGTCGGAGCGCGTCTCCCACACGAGTTGGACCAGGTCGTGATGAACCCGCGTGAGGGCCTCGATGCGATTGTCGAGGTCAACGGCGAGCGATGGATCGCTCGCGACCTGCCCTCCCAGATTCCGGACCCCGACGAACTCGCCAGCGCTCTCGCGGGCGAGCAGGTGGATCCCTCCATCCTGGAGCCCCGGCTCGCGACGACCGAGATCGAGCTGGCGACGAACCGCCAGATAGAGCCGATCGTTCGCCAATACGAGCGCCGCTCGTCCGGCACACGCGAAGTCGGCAGCCGCGATCTGTTGAAACCCTTGGGGAACGCCATGCGCATCCGCCACACTCGCGATCGGTCGACCGGTGTTGCCGGTCGTCACGATCACGAGGCGACCGGCTGCATCCAGCGCGGCCACGGGATCGGTGAACGCCGCGGTATCGTCGACACGGCGCCACGATCCCCAACCGCCGGCGACCTGCGGGAGCACCCACACGCGGCGATCTCTGGCGCGCGCGACGACGATCGCGAGCCCGTCGCGACCGGTCACGATCGTCGGATCGCCTCCGAGCCGTTGCCGGTCGGGCATCGGTGTCGGCTCATCCGCCGGGTTGAGCCACCCTCCAGACAATGCAAACACGGCCAGTCGGCCATCGGTACGACGCGCGACCAACGTGGGAGTGCTGTCGCGGCCCAGGGCCAACGCCGGGGACCCCGCGAAATCGACCCCGAACATCGGCAACCAGCGCTGCCCCGGATTCCACCCGGGAGCGTCGGCGGGCTTGGTGTTCTGGTAGAGCCGTCCGTCGGTGCCGCGCGCGGCCACGTGCGTGATGCCATTCGCCGACACCACCGCCATGCGTCCGCTCAACGGCACCGGGCAAGCCGGAATCTCTTCCCACCCGACCCAGCGCGTCCCGGGTCCACGCTGATGATTCCACGACGGCGTCCCGTCGGCCTCGATCGCGTAGGCGGCGAGCCACCCCGCCGTAGCGTCACGGAGCATGGTCGTGGCTTCGGCGGCCTGCGTGGTGGTCGAGAGCATCTCGGGATTGGCCACGTGCCGCTTCGGCAGCATCTCCCCGAGGATCTTCCAACCCGGCGTCGGATCGGTGAGCCCGACGCGCGTGATGAAGGGATTGTCGAAGGTGTACAGACGGTGGCCATCGACGAGTGCGCGACGAACCTCGCGGAAGTCGTCGACGGCCTCGTAGGTTGCGACGCTGTGTGCGCCGGTGACGCTGATCTGCCCCCAGTGGAAGCGCGCGTGATGGCGTACGGCGATGGCATCGAACTGTTCCAGGAAATCCCGGCTCTGCGCCTCGAACCGTGTGTGGTGCCAGCCCACCAGCGGGTCGGTATTGCCACCACCGGCGCGCCCGTCGATGTAGACGTCCTGGAGGATGAACATCTCGAGGTGACAAACGCGGGCATAGGGAGGCGCCGCCTGATGCTGCATCGCCAACAATCCCTCGGACGACAGCGTGAACCGCACCGCGAAGAAGCCGGCGAACAGATTGCCTGCGTCGATCAAGCGATCGGTGGTCGCGAAGATCTCGTCGAGGAATGCGAGATGGCGATCGTCTTTCGTCGAGATCGCCATCTCCATGCCGAATCCAGGAAACCCACCACCTCCCCCATCCATCACCGACGAAGAGATCGGTCGACCGCTGGTCGCGGTCCGCGCGAGCGAGATGATCTGAGAGAGGCGACTCTCGAACGACTCCTTGTTGTGGTTGACCTCGATGTCCCACACGATGCCGGGCCGATCGAGGCTATCGAAGCTCGGCTTCGGATGCGGAGGGCCGATCACCGGTCCTTCGGCCCGCGAGGTCACCCAACATCGGCGATCACCTCGCACCTCGGGTTCGGCGTTCGACCACGCCCGGAATGGATTGATCAGGATCTCGAGGGCTCGGGGGGCGCCCGAACCTTCCGCGTGCACCGCAGGCGGTCCTCCAACCCACTCGACGTGGGGAGGCGGCCACGATCCGAAGATCGAACCGTCGGCGATCTTGGCGCGGACCTGCGTCCACGACGTCTGTCCGACCCGCTGTGACAGGCCGACCGCCTCGCGCACCTCGAGGACCACCGACCACACGATCCCGAGCGCACCCAGCGTGACCATCGCGGCGTCGAACATCGTGTCGTCGTAGTGGATCCGTTCGCTCGGGACCCGCGGATCGAGACCGTGACGTCGCATCCGCTCCGGGTCGGTGATCGCACGAGCTCCGGCACGTTCGATCCAGTGGACACGTCCCGCGGCATCGATCAACTCGATCCCACGCATCATGTCTGCGATCGCGCGGAGCTGAAAATCGCCGCCGTGTGTCCCCGTCGCGACGGCACCGGCGATCGTCTGTCCTGCCGATCCTCCCGCGGTCGGGAGCGACCACACGCCGCGCCCGATGCCTTCATCCATCTCGGGGCTCTCGAGCGCGGCATTGAGCTGCGCGACCGTGATGCCCCCACCCACGTGAACGAACCGACGATCGCTCGCACGCACCTCGTCTCGCAGCGATGCGGCGAGCACGCCGGAGTGCCCCAGTGAACCATCCGCACCCGGCGTCATGCGCGATCCCCACTCGCGTTCGCCTTGCGAGAATCCGAGGACACCGGGCAATCGGCTCAGATCGACCATGTAGTCCTGGGTGACCAGGATGTCGGTGAACGACCACCTGCTACCGACACATCGCAAATGCCGTCCGCGTCGCAGTGCATCTTGGACCAGCTCGATCGCCTCGCCCTTGGAACCGGGGTGGACGAACTGATGGGGATGGAGCGTGAGGTTGCGGGCCCAGTTGGTCGGCACCGACGCACGGTACCAATGGACCCGAGCAGCTCGAACGTATCGGGCGCCGCGGATTGCGGCAGCCACGACGTCATCGCGCGCCGATCGCGACGGTCGCGGCATCTTCGCGAGCGAGGCCAGGACCCGCGACATCATCGCCTCGGCGATCGGCTCGCGGAGTGATCGCGACATCGCGACCGAAGGCTAGGTGCCCGATCGGAACGCGGCTGCATCCGAACAATAGTCACCGGCGGTGCCCTGGTCCCACTCCGCCTGGTACGACCCTGCCGGTGCCGCGGGGTCGGTGAGATGTGCCCAGCCATCGCCGCGTGTTCGCAGGTCGTTCGTGAATGCGTTACCCGCGTGGGTCCCCGAGATCCCGTTCGCGACGATCGCGACCGACACGACGAACTCCCCAGGAGTCTTCGTGGTGATCGACGGACCGAGCGGAGTGTTCGAGGCCGGCTGGTCGGATACGGCGACGCCCGTATCGAGGGCGCCGCTGGTGCGCAGCCCGGCAACCTCCCACACCACCGTCGAGATCACCTGCGCGTTCGAGGTGACGTCGATCGATGTCGCGCCCGAACCGACGTTCTCCGCGTACCACAGCTCGAGCGTCGCGCCGGTCGCGACGTCGGTGGCTCGGGCTGGCGCGATGCTCTGGTAGCTGTCGGTGCCCTGCGTGGCGTTGTCGACGATCCCCAGATCATCCCCAGGTTCCCGACGTGAATGGCGACCACGAGCAGGTCTCCGGCGCGGGTCGGCGCGAGCGCGACGGTCGAGGTGTTCGACCCCACCACCTGGACGAGCGACCACGGCGTGATCGCGGCGTCGGGCTGGTCCGCGTCTGGCACACCGTCCGAGTCGTGCTCGGCAAAGCCGATGCGCCCGCACCCGACAAGCCCCAGTGCCAGCAGGACTCTCCACCACACGCGATCAGCCTACCGCAACGAACGCGGCCTATGGGATCTCGTCCGCGCCGCAATCGCCGACACTGCCTACGGGCAGCGGCCGGATCTCGCCGTCGATGTCGCGATCGGGCGACAGGTCGGGGTCGCCGGCGCCGTTGCACGGAGAGCTCGGTCCCACGTGGTTGCCGTCGCTCGCGATCACCGGATCGCCCATGAAGTTGCCGGTCCCCGAGAGATCGAAGTCGGCGAGCGTGTAGGTGACGTCGGCGCAGTCGTTGGCGAGCGCCGACACGCCGGAGTTCCCGAACAGGATGCTGCTGTTGATCGTGGTCGAGCCGCACACCAGCGCGTGACCGAACCCGGACGAGGTCTCGTTGTTGGTGATGCTGGTATGAACGATCGACCCCGAGCCCAGCTCGATCGCGAACATCGCGTCGGGGCCGCCGTTGAGCCGGATCACGCCGTTGGTGATGGTCGCGGAGTCGGCCTGGATCGCTCCGCCGTCGCCGCGCCGGATCGTCGAGCGATCGAGCGACAGCGCTCCGCCGGTCGAGGCGATGCACGTTCCGGTGCAGATGTTCATCGCGACCTCCGAGAACGTCGCGTCGCAACTCGAGAGCGTCGCGACACTTCCGGAGGTCGTTGCCGACCCGCGATCGTAGAGCAAGCGAGCCCCGTCGCACGCGATCATCGAGCCGGGCGTGTTGTCGAGGTTGACCCGGACCATCGTCAGATCGCCGCCACCGTGGATGTCGAGCAACGGATCGATCGTGCCGCCACCGTCGAGCTCGGCGCGGGTGCTGCCGCTGGTACCGAACAGCACGACCCGTTGGGTGATCTCGACCGGCGCCGTCAACGCGTACGGCATCGTCCGCGCCATCACGATCACGAACCGATCCGAGGTCACCATCGACAGCGCGGTCGGCAGATCGCACGGCGCGGCCATGCTGCAGTCGCCCGAGACCGGTTCGCCGGTCGCGAAGATCAATTCGTCGTCCGCCGCGCACGTGCCGCCGGGCAGGCACACGTTGCTCGGGCAGTGGTCGTCGGTCAGACACTCGCGGCACTGGCCGGCCGGGAGCTCGCACCGCGGTCGGTCGACCGGGCAGCTGGTGTCCTCGGTGCACTTGTCCTCGATCGTGCCGGGCAACGACAGGATCTGGTTGCAGCCGGCGAGCGCCAGCACGAGGAGGGTGCGCTTCACCATCGCCCCTCCACGACCAGCGATCCGGAGGTCGAGGTCACCGCGGCGTGCACCGCGGGCGACGAGGGGTGTTCCTTCGAGCGCGTGAAGTAGAGGATCGCGGCGGTGGTCGCGAGCACCGCGCCGCCGGCGAACGTGATCGTCGCGGCGTTGCCCCACGTTCGTGCGCTCCGCAGCTTCTTGGCGGCGGACGGCGGGCACGTGGCGACATCGCCCTCGACCAGACAATCGTCCTGCGCCTTGCCCTTGTGCTGCGCGACCGCACCGAGCCCGATGCTCGCGAGGATCGCGGTGCCACCCCCGATCGCGAGCACCTGGGCCGCGCGGGTTCGCGACGACGAGTGGGCGGGTGGTGGCGGTGGCGGCGGTGGCGGCGGCTCGACCTTCTCGACCACCGGGTCGACATCGAGCTCGACCGTGACGGTCTTGCCGTCGGGCTTGGTCTCGACGGTCGACTCCACGGTGTGTTTGCCGGTGGCGACCACGCGATGAAACCCCGGATCGACGGGGATCGGGGAGCCGAGCTCGACCGGCTTGTCATCGAGGGTGACCTTCGCGGGGCCGTGCACGACCGCGATGTCGAGGTGCGGGACCCTCTTCTCGAGGGCGGCGAGGCCGTCGTTCGCGTAGTCGACCCGCGCCTGTTGATGGGCCTCGGCCGCGCGCGCGGCGACGCTGGCGTAGAGCTCCTTCGCTGCCAGCAGCTTGCCCGTCTCGGCCCAGCACTGCGCGAGGTTGAGCTCGGTGCCGAGTGCGGGAACCAGTCGCTGGCTCTCCTCGAACAGGGGACACGCGTGTTCGAAGTCCCCGTCCTTGACCAGCGCGCGTCCGCGCTCGAACAGCACGTGCGCCTGCTCGAACTCGGCCTTCGAGGGACCCGCCCATGCCGGCAACGCGCCGAGCACGATCGCGAACGCGAGCAGCGGGCTCAGAACTGACATTCGAGAGGATCGGTACACGCTGATTTCTTCTTGATCACGCGCCGGCGTTTCTTCGTCGGGGGCGGGGCGGCATCGACGGGCTTGACCTCGACCGGCTCGGGTCTGGCATCCACGGGCGGTGGCTCGGGCTCGACCGCCGGCTTGATCTCGACCGGCGCATCGGGCGGTGTCTGGACGACCGGTCGCTGGTCGACCGGATGATCGGTGTTGGCGGTGTCCGCGTCCTCGTTCCGCATCAGCAGATAGATCACGACCGCGGCCGCGACGATGGCGACCGAGCCGAGCACGACCCACGGCCACCTCGATCGCGGCGCGGGAACACGGGCGGCGCTCGCCGAGGAGCCACTCATCTCGGCGAAGACATGGAGCGGGATGTTCGACCCCGATCGGTCGTTGCCGTCGAACGCCGCGTTCTTGTCGGTATCGATCAGCTTGCGGTTTCCCCGGCGCTTGCCGAGGTGGCGCCACGGCTCCTCGCGCGGGCCGAACACGTCGAGCAAGTACCGCCGCAGCACCGACGGCGTGTGTGCGATCGACGCGCGCTCGGCGACCGCCTCGATCGCCTCCTGGAGCTCGCGCATCGTCTGGTAGCGATCCTCGGGTGCCTTGGCCAGCGCCTTGAGCACGACGTCGTCGAGCTCGACCGGCAGCTCGGCGTTGATCGTCGACGGTGGTGTCGGCGGCTCGTTGATGATCGCGTTCATCTCCTCGAAGTCGCTATCGCGACGGTACAGCCGCCGACCGGTGCACAGCTCCCACAGCACGATGCCGAGCGAGAACACGTCGGTGCGAGCATCGATGTCGCGGTTCTGACACTGCTCGGGGGAGAAGTACGAGATCTTGCCCTTCACCGCTCCCGAGGCCGTCTTGGAGCTTCGCAGGTTGTCCTTCGCGACCCCGAAGTCGACGAGCTTCACGCCGCCGTCGTAGCTGATCAGGATGTTCGACGGTGACACGTCGCGGTGAACGATGTGGAGCGGCTTGCCGTGACTGTCGGCGAGCTCGTGCGCGTATGCCAACCCCGCCGCCGCTCCCGCCATCGCACCGACCACGACACCGATCGGGAGCTTCTGGTTCTGGCGCAGGGCGCGCTCGGAGATGGCGCGCAGATCCTCGCCGTGGATGTACTCCATCGTGAAGAAGTAGGTGTCGTCGATCTTTCCGAGATCGAAGACCTGCGCGATGTTGGGATGGTGGAGGCGCGCGACCAGACGCGCCTCGTCCAGAAACATCTCGACCCACCGCGGATCCGCGGCGTGATCGCGCAGGATCCGCTTGAGCACCACGTAGCGCTCCATCCCCTCGATCCCACGAGCTCGCGCCAGGAAGATCTCCGCCATCCCCCCTTCTGCGAGCGGAGCCAGCAGCTCGTACTCGTTCGAAGCGGTTCCCCGCCCGACGCTGGTGGCTCCCACTACCGCAGGATCACCGGGAAAATACCACCAGTCAAGCGCGCGATCGGCCGCGCTCACGCACGAGGATTTGCCCCCACGAAACCCGCCCGAAACGCCGCCCGCCTAGGCTGGTCCGCATGCTTCGAGCGCTCCTGGGAGTGCCCTCCGTCGTCGCCGACTACACGGTCGGCACGGTCATCGTGCTGGTCCACCTGACGATCCGGGCACGCCGGCCGTAGCTCGCGTATCGTCGGCGCGTGGCCCGGACGACCAAGCCGCGCAAGACGACCGCACCGTCGGCGAGCGACCGCGAACGGTTCCTCGGGCTGGCGAACCAGGGGCGCGAGCACGTGTGGGTGCGCGAGGGTCGTACCGACGTCTGCCTGCACGGCGTGTATCGCGCGTTCGCGTCGTGGATCGATTCCGGCCCCCAGTCCGGGATCCACCTCCGCGCGGAGACCGGCACCAAGTCGACCCGGTTTCGCGGCCACCACAACTGGATCCACGTCGCGAAGCCGGACTGGGAGGCCCTGCCCGACCAGCTCGCGACCGCGCGCACGATCGCGAGTCGGCGCGGCGGCGGCCGGCCTCCCGCGCCCGGAACGCGCGACATCTACAAGCCGCTCGCCAAGGCGCTCGCCCAGGCGACCGCCCCACCCGCGAACCTGCACGCCGCGGGACCACGGGCGAAAGTGCTCTCGGGGGAACGCAACCTCGCGGTCGCCTTGTGCCGGATGTGCATGAAGCGACTCGTACACCTCGACGGCGGTGACCCGGCACGCGTGGCGAAGCTGGCGGCTCTCCTCGACAAGTCGCTGCGATCCGAAAGGTGGTGGCCCGCAGCCAACGCCCTGCCCTACGGCACCGACTCCGCGAAGCGCGCCGCCGATGACGCCGAACCGGCGGCGCTCCAGATGGTGCGCGCGGCGATCGGTGCCCAGAACGCCGGCAGCCAGAGCTGCATGCCGTTCGTCACCAAGGCGCTGGTGCGCGCGATCCACGAGCTCGAGGCCACCGAGTCGCCCGAAGCGGCGGCGGCGTTCGTGGTCGAGCTCGACGAGGAGATCATGCGACACGAGCTGGCCGCCGCGATCGCGGCTCGCACCAAGCAAGCCGCACCACCGATCGCGCGCGTGCTGTGGCGCGGCGCGGATGCCAAGGGCTTTCCCGCGTGGTGGATCGCCCGGCTCGCCGACGGCAGCTACGGCGTGCTCGGCAAGTTCGGCCCGCGGTGGCAATGGCAGGTCGACCAGCGAGACGCGACGCTGGCGAGCGTTCCCGACGAGCTCCTCGACATCGCCGTCGACACCACGCTCGAACGCGACACCTAACTGATCGCGCGCAGCTGGGGCCGCGCCCGCGACACCAGCCGCCACCACGCCTCGTCGACCTCGCCGCCGAGCCCGAACGGTCGCGCCACGATCAGGTAGCTCCCGTCCTCGCCTTGTTCGCACGACTGCACGTTGGCGAGGATCGTGAAGTTCTCGACATCGCCGTGCAGCGTGAGCTCGGCGAGCCACGCCGGTGGATAGGGGACCTTGCTCGCGAACTTCAGCGTGTGGGGCCCGACCGCGATGGCACGATGCGCCGCGTGGTGCTTGCCTTCGACGATGAAGTCCACCGGCCAACCGTCTTCGGGTGGATTCGTGAAGCGCGCACGCGTCGACGGCTGCATCCAGCGAGGCACCGGCATCTCGATCGCGGAATCGGCCGGATCGCGTGTACATCCAGCGAGCCAGCCAACATTGGTTGCCGATGGGTTGCCTACCACCGTGTACGAGGTGGGGAGAAGACGCCCGCTCGCACCCCCGGTCAGCGCGTGTGAGTGCGCAGCGAACGGCCGCGGATCGCGGTCATTCCGACACCGTTCGTGCATCCGCGTGCACGCTGCGAGAACTCGACTGCGCGCGAGCGCGATCGCGCGCGACGGTCCGACGCTTGCTCGTTCGATCGGCATGCGTTTCCACTCCGCCGCACTTCCCTTCACCATCCTGCTCGCCGTTCCGGCGTGCGTCGAGCCCGTCGACACCGGGACCACCGCGCAATCGATCATCGGTGGCGAGACCGCCAATCCCGCCGACTACCCGTCGGTGGTGGCGCTCGAGGATGCCCCCGGGCAGTGGTTCTGCACCGGCACGTTGATCGATTCGAAATGGATCCTGACCGCCGCGCACTGCGTCGACGGCGAGACCGCCGCGCAGATGCACGTCCGGTTCGGGGACGCCGATGTCAACGACGCCACCGGCGGCACGGTGGTCGCCGTCGCGTCGATCCACGCGCACCCCGACTTCGACTACAACGCGTGGGACAACGACGTCGCCCTGGTCGAGCTGATGACCCCCGTCACCGATCGCGAGCCGACGCCGCTCGATCGCGACGCGATCGCCACCGGTACCCAGGTCGTCGATGTCGGCTACGGCGTCGCCGACAACAACGATGGCGGCGGCGGGTTGCTCCGCAGGGTGTCCAAGGTCACGGCCGACTGCGCCGGCGCGGGCGACCCGGGAATCACCAACGACAACCTCGTCTGCATGGACGCCTCCGACGGCCGCGGTAGCTGCTTCGGCGATAGCGGTGGTCCGACGTTCGCGACCGTGGCCGGCAAGCTCCAGGTCGCCGGCATCACCTCGGGCGGCACCGGCGATCTGTGCGGTGCCGGCTGGGATCTCTACACCTCCGTGCACGGCGAGCTCGCGTTCATCGACGACGTGATGAGCGGTCGCGATCCGGATCCCGATCCGACGGACCCGACCAACCCGGACCCGACCAACCCCGATCCGACCGATCCGACGACCGGCAACGATCCGGCGAGTGGCGGATGCTCCACCGGCGGCGGGCTCGGCGGCTGGGCGGCGATCGCGTTGATCGGTCTGGTCGCGTGGCGGCGGGGGCGCTTCACCGCGTGATGCCCGCGGAACGCGAATCCTTCGACGGCGCGATCTCGCGCGACCTCACCCACACGATCCGCCGGATCGTGGTCCGCGCGTTGCGGTCGGGCGCGGTCGAGCTCGGTCCCCGGGCATCGACGCGGTTCCGATTGGCGCCGCTCGCGATGGCCGCGGTGCTGGCGCTCGACGTCGTCGCCGCCGCGTTGCGGTGAGTCAGGCAAGCCGGTCGAGGAGCCAGGTGTCCATCGGACCCTTGCCCTTGACGTCGATCGTCCCGCGGTGGGTGAGCGAGAACTCGCTATCGAGTAACCGCCGGCAGTCGTCGCTGATCTGGATCGTGCCGGGCATGCCGTGCGACTCCATCCGGCTCGCGGTGTTCACCGTATCGCCCCACAGGTCGTAGACGAACTTCCGCTTGCCGATCACGCCGGCGACCACCGGGCCGCTGTGGATTCCGATCCGGATGTCGATCGACTCGCCGCTGCGATCCGAGAACGCGCGCACGGTTCGCAGCATCTCGAGTCCCATCTGCGCGACCGCGACGGCGTGATCGGCGCGCGGCTCGGGTAGCCCGCCGGCCACCATGTAGCAATCGCCGATCGTCTTGATCTTCTCGAGCCCGTGACGGTCGGCGAGATCGTCGAACTCGCAGAACAGCTCGTTGAGCATCTCGACGATCCGCTCGGGTGGGCGGTGCGCCGACAGCACCGTGAACCCGACGATGTCGGCGAACAGCACGGTGACATCGGCGAAGCCATCCGCGATCGTGCCGCCATCGGCCTTGAGTCGACCCGCGATCGTCGGGGGAAGGATGTTGAGCAGGAGCTCCTCCGACCGCTGGTGCGCCGCGTCGAGCCGCTCCTCCGCGATCAGCGTGGCGCGACGGGCGTAGTACGCGCAGGCGGCCAGCGAGACGAACAACCCACCGATCAGGATCGGCCGCAGGATCTCGAGGCGATCGGGTGCGATCGCCGGACCGAGCTGAGGCAACCGATCGCCGAGCGCGATCACGACCACCAGGTCGACGCCCGCGAGCGCCAGGATCGCGAGCATCAACTTCCCGTGTCGGGGTGGGTAGAGCAGGAACGGCAGCATCGCGTGCAACATGAAGAACATCGGGATGCCGAACCCGGTCCCCTCGACGAGCACCTGCGACACCACCAGCAGGTGGGACCCGACCAGCAGCCACGTCGTGGCCGCGATGTGATGGCCGCGATGGTTGAGCCATAGCGTCGGCAGGTACCCGAGCGCGTACACGACCTGGAGGGCGGGATAGATCGGTTCCCCCGACACCACCAGGATCGGCGCGAACCCGAGCGTGAAGATCGCGCCGAGGATCGCGATGATGTTGGACAGCACGACGTAGCGCGCGTCGGAGGGCAGCATCGTCGGATCGCGTCCGATCCGGATCCAGCGGCCGAACGCACGACCGATGCGGTGGGACCGCAGCGCGTCGAGGTCCATCGCGTCTACTGTAACGAACCGCGTGAAGATCTCCGGCTGTCACACCCGGGTAGTTCGCACCGCCCGGTGGGTTGCCGCAGATACTACCGAAACGGCACGACCTGCCATAGGTTCGCCCCGGATCGCGCAGTGATTGCGCCGACCCTGTGTTGCGACGCGCAATACTCGCGGATCTTGATGACTTGAGGCCCATCAGAGAAAGCACGAACCTTGCACATCGACCCCGGCATGAGCTTCCTCCGTACCCTTGCGCGCGCAAAACCTGCACTTCCTTATCCTGTCGTTGTGCGGCGCTCTCGGCCTCGTTGCCTGCACCGGCGATCAGGGTCCACCCGGTGAGCCGGGCGTCGACACGCTCGCCGCCACCAGCGACGAGCCCGCCGGTGCGAACTGCGCGTTCGGAGGGATCAAGATCGAGGCCGGTCCCGACGAAAACGGGAACGGCGTGCTCGATCCCAACGAGGTCGCGAACACCACGTTCGTGTGCAACGGCGAAGGGACCAGCGCGCTCGTGCGGACGTCGCCGGAGGACGCGGGTGACAACTGCCCGTTCGGCGGCACCCGGATCGAGACCGGTCTCGACGCCAACAACAACAACGTCCTGGATGACGACGAGGTCAACGCCGACGCCACCAGCTTCGTGTGCAACTTCGCACCGAACGGCGCGATCAGCCCGAGCACGGGAGTCCACCTCGCGTACAAGTCGGTCAGCACCGATGCGGCTGCGCCGATCGTCGTGCGGTTCACGCTCAAGGACGACCGCGGGTTCCCGATCGACGTCAACGGTGCGTACTCGATCAACACCGAGATCAAGCCGCGGTTCGCGCTCGCGTACTACACGCGAGACGGAAACGGCATCGTCTCGCCGCTCCACGTCCTCACGAAGTCGGTGAGCCACGGCAACACCGCGCCGTCGGCGTTCGATCCGAGCCGTGCCGGTCAGGGCACGATGGTCGAGAACGGCCTCGGCGCCGGCGACTACAGCTACACGTTCCCGACCGAGGACACGCCCGGCGGCGCGTTCGCCGTCGCGTACGATCCGGCCGAGCTGGACAACGACCACGTGGTGTGGACGCAGGTGGGCCGCCAGACCGACCTCGTCTACCAGATCAACGCCAACACGTTCTACGCGGCCGACGAGCCGTTCTACTTCATCCCGAGCGGCAGCGGCACGCCGGTGCCCCGCGAGATCATCGCGCAGGACAAGTGCGACAACTGCCACGCCAGCTTCCGCGCGGAGACCACGACGTCGGCCGCGTTCCACGGCGGCTCGCGCGTCGCGGTCGGGATGTGCAACGTCTGCCACAACCCGGATCGCACGTCGAATCCGGTCGCCAACTCCAACAGCTTCATCCACCGGATCCACAACGGCGAGATGGTGGCCGACGACAACCTGTTCCACGGGATCGCCGCGACCTATCCGCAGGACATCCGGAACTGCAACACCTGCCACGCCGACTCGCACGACGGCCAGCAGGCGCTGACCAACCCGACGCAGAATGCCTGCAAGGGCTGCCACGACTACGTGTCGTTCACCGACTCGCTCCTGCCTGTCTGCCAGATCGGTTCGAACCTGGTGCGCGGTAGCGACGGCAAGCCGGCGGCGTGCTTCCACGTCGCGGGCAACCAGCCCGACTCCAACTGCGCCACCTGCCACGGCCCGACGGGCGGCTTCCCGACGGAGAAGTACCACCGTCCGGTGACTCCGCCGGACCCGAACAACGCGTGGCTACCCACGGGCACCAGCAACTTCACGAACGCGTCGTTCGTCGCCGCGGCCGGGTTCGTGCCGACCGGCGCCGACGTCATCACCTACGACGTCAAGTCGGTCGACACCGTGACCGACACCAACGTCACGCCGAACGTCGAACGCCCCCGCATCACGTTCAAGCTCCTGCGTAACGGCACCGATGTCGTGTTCCAGACCTTCGACCCGACGGCAAACCCGCCCGTCGTCGAGATGATCCCCGACTTCGTGGGCTCGCCGAGCGCGTACTTCGCGTTCTCGGTGCCGCAGGACGGCATCGCCGCACCGGAGGACTTCAACGCCTCGGTGAGTGGCTACCTCAAGGACATCTGGGATGGCTCGGCGACCGGCTCGAAGGGCGGCACGCTGATCGGCCCCGACGGCAACGGCTACTACGAGCTCACGCTGACCGGCGTGCAGATTCCCGCCACGGCGAAGCACCTGACCGGTGGGCTCGGCTACACGTACGCGCTGTCGAGCACGCCGCCGCTGGTCCAGACCAACGTGCCCGACTATCCGTTCCACGATAACGGCGACGGCACGTCGCAGGGTGGCCTCTCGATCCCGGCGCCCAACGTGTGGAAGGTCGCGACCGGGTACTCGGGCCGCCGCACGATCGTCGACAACAACAAGTGCAACAACTGCCACAGTCGCCTCGGCGTCGAGCCGAACTTCCACGCCGGCCACCGCAACGACGGCCCGACGTGCTCGTTCTGCCACGACCCGAACCGCACCAGCTCGGGCTGGGCGGTGAGCTCGCGGTACTTCATCCACGCGATCCACGCCGGCCGCAAGCGCGTCACGCCGTTCACCTGGCACGCGGAGGCGCCCGGTGAGGGCTTCAGCGACGTCGAGTTCCCCGGCCAGCTGAACAAGTGCTCGACCTGCCACGTCGACGACGCCTTCGACTTCACGAACTCGTCGAACCTCGACGCGGTCCCGGGGATCGAGCTGGTGACCGTCGCGAAAGGCACGTACGACGGCAACCCGCAGACCAACCCGAACGGGTTCTTCCAGATCTCGCCGTACGTCACGGCCGACAACACCACCAACTACGGCAGCTCGTTCTCGTACAACGCGGCCACCAACGTGACGACCGAGGCCTCCGGTGCGACGCTCGTGATCTCCCCGATCATGGCGGCGTGCGTGGCCTGCCACGATGCACCGCCGGCGATCGACCACATGAAGAGCTCGGGTGGCTCGTTCTACGAGCCGCGGTCTTCGGTGCTCGCGACCGGTGCGCCGCAGGAGCAGTGCCTGCTCTGTCACGGCCCGGGACGCGTGGCCGCGATCGGCTTGGTCCACCAGCGCTGAGGTCTTTCCCCTCTTCCTCCCCGCTGGCTCCGCCGCGACAGCCCTGGTTGTCGCGGCGGTTTCGTTTTCCGGTCAGTTCGGCGACACGTCGTCGCGCCGCGTCCACCGCCACCCGCCGCGGACGCGGTCCGCGACCAGCTCGGCGCCGGTGCTCGACAGCAGCAGGCGGTAGCGCTCCTGCTCGAGTTGACACTCGGCAGCCACGCTCCCCTTCGCGATCGCCGCGGCATCGACGTCGTCGATGACCTCGGGATAGCGCGTCGCGAACGACTTCGCGTTGTCGATCGGCACGCTGCCCTTGAGCGGGAACGCGAACGAGCCGGCGACCCGTTTGGCATCGCCGCTCGCGACGGTGTGCCGGAACTTCGACCAGAACGCCGCGAACCCGTCGCGCGGCCAGCACGCCTGGTGCGCGCCTCGACGCGCAGGGACCAGCAACACGAGCGGGGCGCCACCACCGTGGGTGGTCAGGATCACCGACGCCCGCCTGCCCTCCCACAGCCGATCACCGGTCGCGTTGCGGACGGGCCGCTTGCGCGCGGAACGCGTGATCGCCGCGGCCACTGCCCCGAGCTTGCAGCCACGGGCCTCGAACCGGACCTTGCGGATCTTGCGCCGCCGATCGGTCGACGCGCGGAGCGAGCCACGACAGCCGAACAGGCGCGTCTTCTGGACCAGCCGCTTGGCCGGACGCCCGAGCCTGTACTTGCCGAGGCTCGTGATCTCGGCACTGCCAGGCGAGGCGTCGCCGACAAGGAACAGCGCGGCGAGCGCGACCACAAGACTTCGCGAGCGGACACCCAGAGGATAGGTAGGCCGCGGAAGCGAAGTCGAGCAACCAACACTCCGCATGCTCCCGATCCTAAGTGGACTTCGGGTCCGAAGCCACCCCGGTCTCGGCACGCTGGCGTCGTGCACGCACGAACGCGAGCGCTCGATCCTCGAGCGCGAACCACGGCCGCGTGCGCTGGATGCGTCCCCACACCAGCTTCGTCGATCCGGTGGACAGGCTCTGCTTGTAACGCATCGCGCCGGCGAGCCAGTCGTAGATCGTGCGCCCGTCCTTCGCGTTGTGCTCGATCGCCGCGACGTGGCACACGAAGCCCGGCTTCTTCCGTGCGTCGTCGAACATCCGGAACCCGGTCTGGTACTGGAGCACGCGGTCTTGCCACACGAAGTTGTAGAGACAGCCGAGCGTCGAGCCATCCGCGCGAATGCGAACCATCTGGATCTCGCCGGCCTCGAATCGGCGCTCGATCAACCGGCGGTGAAACCGATCGATCCACGGATCGGCGAACGCGCCCGGCTGTCCCTTGGCGCGCCACGACGTACCATGGAGATCGGTCAGCTCCTCGTAGATCGCGATCGCCTCGCGCGGATCGCTCGCGACCTCGACCTCGAGAGCACCGACCGCCCGTTGTGCGCGTCGGATCTGGCTGCGGG
Source organism: uncultured delta proteobacterium (assembly GCA_963772655.1). Taxonomy (GTDB): domain Bacteria; phylum Myxococcota_A; class Polyangia; order Haliangiales; family Haliangiaceae; genus JABFXX01. Next base: position 236,059 of record CAVYYE010000002.1, on the reverse strand, counting down.
TCTGCCCCGAGACCAGCGGCAAGAACCCGCGCTCGCGAACCTGGTCGAGGTCGACGAAGTACGCCGGCACCTCGCGGTCGATGCGCACGCGATAGCCACGCCCCCGCGTCTCGGCGAGACCACCGAACGCCGACGTGCGAAGCGCGGGTAGCCACAGCTCGTCCCAGCTGCGCGGCAGGCCGGCGATCAACTCGTCGAGCGACAGCTCGTCACCGGCGACCCCGTTGAACTCGATGGTGACGTCGTCGAACCGCTCGTCGCCCGCGCAGTTGAGATACAGCGACCGCGTCGGGATCACGCGATGACGCAGCGCGAACCGCTTGCCGACGAGCACCGCCGTGCGGTCTCCCACATACATCCGAGGCATCCGGGCCCGAGGAAGCTCCTCGAGCCAACTCTCGATCCACCCCCAGGAGAGGAAGTACGAGTGGCATGGAAGGGCACGCCACCGCTCGGCCGCCTCCGGCGACTGCGCGTCCAGCTCGAGCACGCGGATCGATGCTAACCCACAAGAAGCCCCGGAAAAATCCCTGCTCCCGGCGAGTTCACACTATTCTACGGTCCGTGCGAGAGCGCATCGCCACGTGGCTCCACCACGCGGGTGTCCTCGATGTTGCGGCGTGGACGCGGGGAAAGCTCCCGTTCCGGTCGGTCGCGATCGTTACCTACCATCACATCGCGGACGACTCGCCGATCTCGCCCTACGATCACTCGATCGCGGACGCCACCCCGAAGCAGTTCCGGCGTCAGCTCGAGCTGCTGATGCGGCACGCCACGCCGATCACGCTCGACGATCTACTCGATGCACTCGACGGGAAGCCGCTCCCCGAGAACCCGGTGATGGTGACGTTCGACGACGGCTATCGATCGTGCGCCGAGACGGCGCTCCCGATCCTGAACAGCGTCGGCGTCCCCGCCACGTTCTTCATCGCGACGTCGTTCATCGCCGAGCAACGCCTGTACTGGTGGGAGCGCATCTCCGTGCTGCTCCACCTCGCGACGGTCTCGCGCGCCACCATCGAATACCCGAGCCACATGGAGTTCTCGCCGTTCGCGCGCAAGATCCAGAAGCGGCTGTGCGACGTCGTCAAGGACACACCCAACCTCGATATCGAGCGATACCTCGACGACCTCGCGCACGCCCTCGGCGTCGACTGGAGCCCGGAGCGCGAGACCGAGTACGCCCAGGGTCTGATCATGGACTGGGACCAGGTGCGCGAGCTCGCCCGCGCCGGCATGAACATCGAGTCGCACAGCCGCCACCATCGCGTGCTGCAGACGCTCGACGATGACGCCCTCGCGGAGGAGCTCGAGGGGTCCCGCCGGGACCTCGAACACGAGATCGACCAACCGATACGCGCGATCGCATACCCGGTCGGCCGCTCGGTCGCCAAGCACGAGCGGATTCGCCGCGCCCTCGATAGCGCCGGCTACGAGATCGGGTTCGAGAACAAGACCGGGGTCAATCGGATGTGGCCGCGTGCGCATCCGAACATCGATCGCTATGCGGTGCGTCGCCTCGCCACCGATCGCTCGATGAACGACGCGATGTTCCTCACGCAGATCATGTTCCCCCGGCTCGCGTACATCGATCACGAACACTGAGCTCGGCCCGCGCGTACCGAGGATCACGACCGAGCCGGAGGGATAGTCACCGTCGACGGCGCCGTGCCCAGCTCCGGCAACTCGACGAGCGCGCGATCGCGATCTGAGATCGCGTGCCGGAGCTCGCGCCACAACTGCGGTGCGGTGGCGTAGTTGTCGAGCGCGTACGGATTGGCATCGTAGTAGGTCTCGATCAGCGAGATCGCGTTCGACAGCCGTGCCTCGGTGTCGGCCCAGGCCTCGATCCGGTGCTGGACGTCAGGTCCCAGATCGGCGGTGGCAGCGGGATCGCACGGCGCGGCCACGTGCTCGATCGTCCTCACGGACAGCGGATGCTCGCCGTGCGGATCCGTGGTGTCGACGCCGAGGCGTGGGTCGAGTGGAACGATGCCGGCGCGACACGCGTGCAGCGAGGCCAACTCCGGCGGGGCGGGTGCGGATGCAAGTGATGGAGCCTCCATCGGCGGCTCGGGAGGTGCGGGCGATTGGAAGGCTTCCTCGTCCTCGAAGCCGTCGATCATCCTCACCGTGTACAGCGAGATCCCGACGGCGGTGATCACCATTCCGAGGCCGGCCATCGCCCAGCCGAAGCGATGAGAGAATGTGGGTCTTGGAGGTTCGATTCGCGGCTCGGGCGGAGCGTTACGTCTCAGTCGTGCGAGCTCGGTCTCGAGGGCCGCGACGCGTTGCAGCGCGGCCTCGTGATCGTTGCGATATGTCATCGAACCTCCTGGTTGCCGCTCAACCTAAAGCGGATGGAGGCGTTGTCGAGGTCGAAACGGACGCGCGCGGGCACCTACCGACAACGCACCGCGCGGCGCCGACTATTCGATGACGCGAAGCATGTCGTCGAGCTCGCGGCGTGGTGCGGGGTGCTTGACCTCTTCGTCGGCGTAGCCGATCCGCAGCACCATCTGGGGGAACCCGGGGTGGTGAAGCAGATACGACACGTTCGCTCGCGATTCGGCGAGCTCCAGCACCTGGTTGAGGAACGACGCCGACATCGTGAGCGTGGTGGCGTGGAGCAGCACCGCCTCGAGCGCCTGCCCGCAGGCGAGCCAGTCGACCGGTCCGTCGCCATCGGTCCCGAGCACCGCGACCACCGGCGCACCGGTCACGAGCTCCTTCTCGATCTCGCCGAGCTCGTCGCCGAGCCCCGCGGACCGCACGGCTCGCATGACGCCGAACGGCATCGACGACCCGTACTCCTTCTCGACGAACGGGATGCCATCACGGCGGCGGCTCATCACCGGGGCGAGCCAGTGGCCGAGCTCGTGTCGAAATTCGGGATCGCCGTACTGGAGCCGATCCGCCGCATCGATCACGCCGGCGAGCTCCTTCTTCTGTTCCGGATCGAGCCGCACCATCCACGCGCCGTTGAGGGCCGCGGTCTGCTCGAGCGCCTCGAACTCGTTCGTTCCGACCGGGCGCGACTTGAACGGCCGGCGATTGGTACGGCGGACGGGGACGGCCCGGTTGAGCGCGAGGTCGGCCTCGGTCGACACGATGTGGTCGCCGAGCTCGAGCGTGGCGACGATGTTGTCGGCGCCGACACCCTCCTCGGCGAGGGTCACGCGATCCTCGTAGCCAAACGCGCGCACCGCGACCCGTGCGTTGAACAGCGCGCACCCACAGCTCATCAGCAGCTGCCGGCGCTCGCGATCGATCACCTTCAGGTGACGATCGTGGTCGGCGAGGATCAACAGCCGATCGCCGATGATGCGGAACCGCCACGGCTGGGTGTTGTGGGAGCTCGGCGCCATCGACGCCGCCGCCGCCGCCTCGGTCAACACGTGTCGAACAGTGCGCGCTGGATCCGTCATGCCTGCACGGATTTGCAAGGTGCACACCCGCGCCTCCCGGGATCGTGGCCGGTGGTTCGCGCAGATCTTTCGCTCTCGCCCCCATCCCCGCAAACAGTGCGATCCGGCTGGGGCTCTGGGCCCTCACCGCTGTAACGTCCGCGCTCGTGCTCGAGCACCTCGTCGATTCCGGTCTCGTCCCCGAGCCGATGCTGCGCGCCGGGATCCGAGCGATCTGCGCGTTGCGCCTCCGCCAGGAGCGGAGCTCGGTCGAGACCGAGCAGGCGCGTCATCAGGCGCTGGTCGACGAGCTCCGGACCTCCGAGGTCGCGATCGAGACCGCCGCGGCCAACACGCAGCACTACGAGGTCCCGGCCGCGTTCTTCGAGCACGTGCTCGGTCCACACCTCAAGTACTCGGGGTGCTACTTCCCGCCCGGCGTCGACGACCTCGGCGCGGCCGAACGCGCGATGCTCGAGCTCACCGCCGAGCGCGCCGGGCTCGCAGACGACCAGCGCATCCTCGATCTCGGTTGCGGCTGGGGCTCGCTGACGCTGTGGGCGGCGGCCCGCTATCCGGCGAGCCGGTTCGTTGCCGTCTCGAACTCGCAAACGCAGCGGCGCTGGATCGAGGACACCGCACGCGCGCGCGGGCTCGCCAACATCGAGGTGATCACCGCCGATGTCCGCACGCTCGAGCTTCCGGACCACGCCTTCGATCGCGTGGTGTCGGTCGAGATGTTCGAGCACATGCGCAACTACGAGGCCCTGCTCCATCGCATCGCGCGCTGGCTGGCTCCGGGCGGCGCCTTGTTCGTTCACGTGTTCGCACACCGCCACTACGCGTACCCGTTCGAGGACGCCGGCCGGTCGGACTGGATGGCGCGCGAGTTCTTCACCGGCGGCATCATGCCGTCGGCACACCTGCTCCACGCGTTCCAGCGCGACCTGCAGATCGCCGAGGAGTGGCACGTGTCCGGCTCCCACTACGCGCGCACGGCGGACGCCTGGTACGCCAACCTGATGGCGCGCAGGTCCGAGGTGATGCCGATCCTCGAGGCCGCCTACGGGCGCGACGCGAAGCGCCGGTTCCAGCGCTGGCGCGTGTTCTTCCTCGCGTGCGCGGAGCTATTCGGCTACCGCGACGGCCGCGAGTGGATCGTCGCCCACTACCTGTTCCGCCACCCACACGGCTGAGCCGGCGCTCACCACTTCTCGATCGCGGGACGCAGATCGAGCTCGTGCGTCCACGCCGTGGCGTCCTGTCCGTGGAGGTGCCAGTACGAATCCGCGATCGCCGCGGGAGACAGCACCGTCTCGGCGGCGCGACCGGCTTGCCGGGTGCGCGCCGATTCGATCTGTCCGTCGATCACGACGTGGGCGACGTGGACGCCGCGCGGACCGAGCTCGCGCGCCATCGATTGCGCCAGCGCCCGCAAGCCGAACTTGCCGACGGCAAGCCCGGAGAACCGGGCGCTCCCCCGCAGCGATGCCGTCGCGCCCGTGAAGATCACGGTGCCGCGACCGCGCTCGACCATCGCGCCCACCAGCTCGCGCGCCCACAAGAAGCCGCCGAGGCAGTTGGCCCGCCAGCACTGCTCGAAGTCGTCGACGGACAGCTCGAGCACGCCCCCGATCTGGAACGCACCCGCGTTGTAGACCACGACCTCGACGGGCGGCAGGTCGCTCTGGATCGCCGCCGCCGCGGTCGCGACCGCCTTCGCGTCGGTGGTGTCGGCGGCGTACGTGCGTGCCGCGGGCCCCAGCTCCTTGGCCAGTGGCGCGACGGTGGCGTCGTTGCGCGCCACCAGCGCGACGGAGAACTGCTCGCGCGCGAACCGGCGAGCCACGGCGGCGCCGAGCCCGGGTCCGGCGCCGATCACGACACAGGTCTTGGACATGCGCGCACCCTACCCCATCCGCGCGCTGCGATCGGTCAGTTCGGAAACGCCTGCTCGAAGAACGCGCGCGCGTTGGCCGGTCGCTCTTCGGGTTGCTTGGCGAGCGCGGCGAGGATCGCGGCCGACAGCGCCTCCGGCACGTCCTTGCGCAACTGCGCCGGTGGCGTCGGCGCCTCCGAGAGGTGCGCGAAGCCGATCGCGATCGCGTTGTCCCCGGCGAACGGCGGGCGGCCGCACACCAGGTGATAGGACAGCGCACCGAGCGCGTAGATGTCGGTGCGTGCGTCGATCGTCTTGCCGCGCACCTGCTCGGGCGCCATGTAGTGCGGCGTGCCGAGGATCGCACCGGTCGCCGTCAGGCCATCGCCCATGCCGGTGGTCGCGAGCCCGAAGTCGATCAGCTTGACCGCCCCGCGCTCGCCGACGAGCACGTTGCTCGGCTTGAGATCGCGATGCACCACGCCCGCTCCGTGCGCGGCCTCGAGGCCGGTCACGATCTGGCCGAGGATGTCCTTGACGTCCTTCATCGGCACCACGCCACGTTGCGCGATCACGTCCGCGAGCGTGCGCCCCGCGAAGTACTCCATCGACAGGTACAGCAGGCCCGGCCGGGCCTCGCCGAGGTCGTGGATGCGGATCACCGACGGCGAGCTGACCTTGCGCGCCGCCGCCGCCTCGCGACGGAACCGCGCGATCATCGCCTGCTCGTCGTTGGAGAACGCGCTCGAGATCACCTTGAGTGCGACCAGCTCGCCGAGCACCTCGTCCTCGGCGAGATACACCGCTCCCATGCCACCTCTTCCGAGCAGACGCTGGATCCGGTAGCGCCCGGCGAGCGTCTGACCGGGCTCGATCGTCGACACCGTGATCTTGGGTGGCGAGATCGCCGCGGTCGCCGTGCGATCGAGCGCGGCGTCGTGCTTGTTCGCGGACACGGGCTGGGTGCCGGGCTTGTCGGCTGGCGCCGCCTCGTTCGCCGCCGGCGCGACCGTCGCCGGGAGCAACCCCGCGCGCGACTCGTCGATCAGCTTCGCGACCTTCTGGTTGAGCTCGTAGTCGACGCTGCACACGATCGACTCGAGGTTCTCGACGCGTTCGCGCAGCAGCTTGTTCTCGGCGGTCAGCTGCTTGACCTCCTCGGTGTCGGCCGGCTTGCCGGCTTCGAGCTCGAGACGACGCTCGGCGAGCTTGTGCCGGCTCCGCAGATAGATCACGGCGGGGCCGACGCCGAACGCGCCGAGGATGGCGATCATGCCCGCGAAATCAGCCATAGGATTCGATCGGTGGACACGTGCACATCAGGTTGCGGTCGCCATAGGCGTTGTCGACGCGCGCGACCGGCGGCCAGTACTTGTGGATGCGCAGCCACGGCGCCGGGAACGCGGCCTGCTCGCGCGAGTACGGGCGATCCCACTCGGTCGCGGTCACCGCCGCGGCGGTGTGGGGCGCGTTCTTGAGCGGGTTGTTGGTGCGGTCCATCGATCCGGACTCGACCGCGGCGATCTCGGCGCGGATCGCGATCATCGCGTCGCAGAACCGATCGATCTCGGCCTTGCTCTCGCTCTCCGTCGGCTCGACCATCAGCGTGCCCGGCACGGGAAACGACATCGTCGGCGCGTGGAAGCCGAAGTCCATCAACCGCTTCGCGATGTCCTCGGCCTCGATGCCCGCCGACTTCTTGAACGGCCGGCAATCGAGGATCAGCTCGTGGGCGACGCGCCCGTTGCGGCCGGCGTACAGCACCGGGTAGTGCGTACCGAGGCGATGACCGATGTAGTTGGCGCCGAGGATCGCGACCTCGGTGGCCTGTCGGAGTCCGGGCTCGCCCATCATCGCGATGTACGCGAACGAGATCGGGAGGATGCTCGCGGAGCCCCACGGTGCCGCCGACACCGGTCCCACCGGCTGGGTGCCCGGAGGGGCGAGCGGATGGCCCGGCAGATACGGAGCGAGGTGCTCGCGCACCGCGATCGGTCCCATCCCGGGACCGCCGCCACCGTGCGGGATGCAGAACGTCTTGTGGAGGTTCAGGTGACAGACGTCGGCCCCGATCTCGGCGGGCCGGGTCAGCCCCAGCTGTGCGTTGAGGTTCGCGCCGTCCAGGTACACCTGGCCGCCGTGACGGTGGACGATCTCGCAGACCTGCTGGATGCCCTCCTCGAACACGCCGTGCGTCGACGGGTACGTCACCATCAGCGCGCCGAGCTCGTTCGAGTGCTGCGTGGCCTTGGCCTCGAGATCCCCGAGGTCGATCGTGCCGTCGGCGGCCGACGCCACGACCACCACCTTCATGCCGGCCAGCACCGCCGAGGCCGGGTTGGTGCCGTGCGCGCTCTGCGGGATCAGACACACGACGCGATGCGCGTCGCCCTTGGCCGCGTGATACGCGCGGATCGCGAGCAGCCCCGCGTACTCGCCCTGCGCACCGGCATTGGGCTGGAGCGAGACGCCGGGGAGCCCGGTGATCTCGGCGAGCCACGCCTCGAGCTGCTCGAACATCGCCTTGTAGCCGCCCCATTGATCGGCGGGTGCGAATGGATGGAGCCGCGCGAACTCGGGCCACGTGATCGGCAGCATCTCGGTCGTCGCGTTGAGCTTCATCGTGCACGACCCGAGCGGGATCATCGACGTCGTGAGCGACAGGTCCTTGGCCTGCAGTCGGTTGAGATAGCGAAGCAGCTCGTGTTCCGCGTGGTAGCGCTGGAACGTGGCGTGGGTCAGAAACGGCGAGGTTCGCGCGTGCGGGCCGAGCTCCGGGACCTTCGTCGAGTCGATCAGCTCGGCGACCTCGAATGGCAGGTCAGCATCCGCGTGCGGCGCGGCGTTCCCCGATCCACCGAGCGCGACCGGCGACGCCGCGTAGAACGCCTCGAGCAGGTCGTGCACGTCGGCGTGACTGGTGGTCTCGTCGCACGAGATGCCGACACCGTCGGCGTAGCGCCGCAGGTTGATCCCGCGATCGAGCGCCCGCGCCAGCACCTCGGCCTGCGCGTGCGAATCGAGATCGACACGCAGCGTGTCGAAGTAGGTACTCGGGCGCACGTGGTACCCGAGCCGCGCGAGGCCCGCCGCGGTCACCGCCGTGAAGCCGCGCGTGCGCTTGGCGATCTGAACCAGCCCCTCGGGGCCGTGATAGACGGCGTACATCGAGGCCACGATCGCGAGCAGCACCTGCGCGGTGCAGATGTTCGAGGTCGCGCGCTCGCGCCGGATGTGTTGCTCGCGGGTCTGCAATGCGAGGCGAAACGCGACGCGGCCCTTGGCATCTCGCGACACGCCGATGATCCGACCCGGCATCTGGCGACGGAAGTCGTCGCGCGCCGCCATGAACGCGGCATGCGGTCCGCCGAACCCCATCGGGACGCCGAACCGCTGGCTCGAGCCGATCGCGATATCCGCGCCGAGCTCGCCCGGAGGCACCAGCAACGTGAGCGCGAGCAGATCGCTCGCCATCACCGCGTACCCGCCGGCACCGTGGATGTTCTCGATCAAGGCGCGGTGATCGTCGATCCGGCCGTCGGTGGTCGGGTAGCTCAGCAGCACGCCGGCCACCGAGGCACCGTCGCTGGCGAGCGCGGTCGCGATGTCCGCCGTGGTGCCGACCTTGAGATCGATGGCGAGCGGCTCCGCGCGCGTCGCCATCACCGCGATGGTCTGCGGATGGGTCTCGACCTGGACCCAGAACACCGAGCGCTTCGACGCGGCGACACACATGTGCATCGCCTCGGCGGCGGCGGTGCCCTCGTCGAGCAGCGACGCGTTCGCCAGCGGCAGCGCCGTCAGATCCTCGACCATGGTCTGGTAGTTGACGAGCGCCTCGAGGCGGCCCTGCGAGATCTCGGCCTGGTACGGCGTGTACTGCGTGTACCAGCCCGGGTTCTCGAGCACGTTGCGGAGGATCACCGCGGGCGTGATCGTGTCGTAGTAGCCCTGGCCGATGAACGATCGCAGCACGTGGTTGTCGGCGGCGAGGTTCTTCAGCTCCTCGATCAGCTCGTGCTCGCCGAGCGGTTCGCCGAGCGCGAGGGGCTTGACGAGCCGGATCCCGGTCGGCAACGTCGCGTCGGCGAGCTCGGCGAGACTCTGGTAGCCGAGCGCGGCGAGCATCTCAGCGATCTCGGTGGTTTGCGGCGAGATATGGCGGCGAGCGAAGGTGTCGGACGGTGCGAGCAGCTCGGGTTGCACGGGGCGCACCCTACCGCAATCGCTAGCTGGCGAACACCGTCAGGTACCGCTCCGGGAAGTCGGCCAGCTCCATCGCCGCGCCGCATTCCGGGCACGGCAACACGGGCGCCTTCATCTGTCGAAGCAGGGCGGCGTGGGCCGTCGCGTCGACCAGCGGCGCGACCTCGGCGCCGCACTTGCCACACGCATACTGCGCGTGGAACGAGGCGATCTGCACGTTGTCGCCGAGGTGCGGGATCAGGTTCATCTGCGTGATCAAGACATCGGCCACGCGCTCGAGCCGCACCGTGCCGCGCTCGCGCAGTGCACGCAGAAGGCGGATCCATTCGCGCATCCCGATCGAGTTGATGAACGTGACCTCGGAGGTATCGATCACGACGTCGCCCGGCGGGACCTGGGCGACCAGCCCTCCGAGTGGGCTCGAATCGTCGATCCTCCCCGCAAACACGATCCGCGAACCCGCGATCGTGACGTCCAGCCGTCCTAGCTTCATGATACCCCCCGTTCGCGCAGCTCTCCGACGAACGCGTGAAACGATGCGGCGCGCCCCAGCTCGGTCGGCTTGTAGCGAACGTCGAGCAGCGCGATCAGCTCGGTCAGGTGTCCCGGGCAGACATCGACGACCAGCTGGTTGCAGCAGGCGTACGCGAGCGGCAAGCCCATCCCACCGTCCGAGTGCGCCGCGTTCCGCTTGCCGGCGACCAACTTCGCCGCCATCATCGCCGCATCGATCGATCCCCAGCGATCGCGAACCTCGACGGCGAGGTAGCGCGCGTCGGTCGCCCAGCGCAACGTGACGCACTCGCGCTCCGAGAGTGCACGGCTCTGATCCCGCGGCTCGTTCGCGCGGATCCGCGTGCCGCTGTCGTCGACCGGCGCGACGTACAGCGCGTTCGCGATCAGCTCGTCGGCGATCACGCTCACCATCGATCCGATCCGGTCCGGCAACCCGACGCTGACGATGTCCTTGGCCAGCTCGTTCACGGCGGTGTCGCGGTCGCGGGTGTTGCCGAGCGAGAGCTCGCGAATCTCGGCGCCCCACGTCATGTACTTCTCGAGCCCGAACACGTCGCGCCGGATCAGCTTCTGCACGGTGGCCAGCAGCTCCTCGGCCAGGATCGGCATCGGGTGCGCGAGCACGTGTTGCCAGCCGGCCGCGAGGAGCTTGTCGATGACCTCCGGATCGGCAGGCGTTGCACCGTCTCCCGGTACCGCGATCCACGCTCGTGCCGCTCTCTGGCACAGGTCGGGGTGGTCATGCGCGATGCCGATATCGACGATCGCGATCGTGTTGGTGTCGACCGCGCGCGTCAGCGCCGCGACATCGGTGACCAGCTCTGCGGGATAGGTCGAAGCCCCGACCAACCGCACGAGCGCACGCTGCGCCTTGCGCTCGGGGTGCGCGACCACGAGCTTCCCTTCAACCGACGACTTCACCGGGGTCGGTTATATCTCAGTACAGCACTGCCAGCGTCGCGAGGCCGCCGATCGTGCGGTCGGCGGCGCCACCGATGTCGACCGTCGTGGGGTCGCCGTCGAGGTTGTTCGCCTTGTCGCCGCCGCCGGTGAACTTGTACCCGATCTGCGTGAACTCGCCGGCCACGCGAAACACGAAGCGTTTCATGAACAACACGTCGATCCCGCCCTCGACGTCGACGCCGAACACCTTGGCGCGACCGTACTGGGTGGCGGTGGTGATCTGGCCGGCATCGCGAACCAGCATCGCCTCGCCGAGCACGGAGAACGCGACCGGCCCGAATACCGGCAGGCGGAAGCCGAGCGCGGGCGCGATGTACTTGTAGTCGGTGTCGGGCACCTCGATCGCCGCCCGATTGCTCGCCCCGCGGACCTTGAACGTCCGCCGGCCGTAGCCCGCACCCGCGACCACGTAGCCCTGGTCACCGAAGGGAACCCGGATCCGGCCGCCGACGGTGTAGTGGATCTGATCGACCTTGCCGGACACCACGTCGCCGGTCATCGGGTCGGCCTGCGCGACCTTCGACGACAGCACCTTGTCGTACTCGAAACCGACGCCGATCCACGCGCCGGGACCGCTGGTCAGCAGCGCACCGGGATACAGCTCGCCCTCGGCCCGAAGGCTGGGCACCGGGCCCGGACGGAACGACTTGGGGTTGAGTTTCGCCGCGATCAGATCGGGGGACGACGTGAACACCAGCGAGCGCGCGCTCGCGGTCCCGCCGACGTCGACGCGCACCGCGACGCGATTCGGCGACCGAACGGCGCCCTTCGCGCCACTGCTCGCCCGCTTGGTGACGCTGGCGTCGCCGTCGCCGTCGCTGTCGCCGTCGTCGGCATCGCGCGCCGCGACCTTCTTGTCGCCGCGACGCTCCTTGTCGTCGTCGTCCTTGTCGCCCTTCTTGTCGCCGCCTTCGTCGGCATCGGCCACGTCTTCGTCATCATCCTCGTCGGCCGACTCGTCGTCGTCCGCGTCGTCACCCGCGTCCGCGTCGTCGGCATCGGCGACCTCGGTGCGCTTCTTCTTCTCGTGTTTCTTCTTGTGCTTCTTGTGCTTCTTCGACTTCTTCGGAGCGTCCTCGTCGGCGTCGTCATCCGAGTCGCGGCTCGCGACCTTCTCGGGCTTGGGGGCGTTCTCGATCTTGTCGAGGATCTTGTTGTGGAGCGCGCGACGGAACTTCTTCGAGCGCGCATTCGAGAACTGCACCGAGAAGCCCCGCGTCTTCTTGCCGTAGATGTAGACGGCGAAATGGAGCAGCTTGGTGCGCTTCTTCTTCCTCAGGGTCACGTGCAAGAGCGCGTCGGCCTCGAGATCGCGCGATAGCTTGCGCGCCTGCTTCTCGTCGAGATCCGAGATCCCACCCTTGACGCGTTTGACCGCACGGCGTGTCTCCTTGAGCGAGACCACCTTGAGATCATCGCCGTCGAGCGCGGCGGTCACGGCGTCGCGCATGTCGCCGCTCTTGTCTCCCGGAATCGGAGTCACCGCCACGCGCGGCGCGGCCAGGGCCACCCGTGGGACGAACAACCCGATCGCGAACAACGCTGCAAGCCAGAGTCTCGTCATGGCGGGTCGCACGAGTATACCTGGTTCTCTCCGAGGATTACGGGCAGGTTCTGACAGAGGCTTCGCCGGGCCGTAGTGCTTGCCAAGTGACCGAAGGCATGGCCTGCTCGTCGCGTGGATCCCGTCGACCGCACCAATCTCCGCATCACCGGCCGTCACAAGGTCGTCACCGGGAACGTCACCGTCGAGGACGATGTTCTCGTCATCCTCACACAGGCCTTCGGCCCGCGCGGCGACTCGCTGATCGGCATCGGCGACGTCGAGTTCGACGGTCATCCGGCCGTGACGATCGGACTTCGCGCCGACGGCAAAGAGGGCCTCGTACACCTGTCGCCAATCCACGGCGACGGTCGCAAGACCAAGCCGTTCGACATCCCCAACGGGACGCGCTGCGAGTTGTTCTGTCCGGTTTCCAAGCAGCCGCTCGATCTCGTCGGCGAGGTCGAGGACGGATCGGGCGCGCGGTATTACGCGATCTACCTCACACCCCAATTGTCACGTGGTTCGATGGTCATGATCTCGGACGTGTGGGGGCACTACCACTCGCGGATCATCGACGACTTCGAGCTGATCTCGGCGTGGGCCGCCCGCCACGAGTGACTTCGCGAACAACGACCTAGAGATCGTAGAGGAAGAAGTACGCGCGCAGGTTCGCGTTGGCGAGCGGCTTCTTGATCCGCGGTCGGCCGATCACGTGACCGAACACGTCCTCGAACAACGCGCTGCCGACGAGGAACCCTGCCCGCCAGCCGCGGAACCGCCGGCAGGTCTCGGCGAGCGCACCGTAGAGCTCCTCGAGATCGCCGTCCTGCTCGAGCCGCTCGCCGTACGGCGGGTTCGAGACGATCAGCCCGGGCCGCGGCTCGCGCCCGTGCTCGCGCCCGATCGCGGCGATCGTCTCGGGCGACAGCGTGGCGACGTTCGCGCGTTGCCAGGTCACCTGCCCCTGCACGCCGGCGGCTCGCGCGTTGTCGCGCGCGGCGGCGAGCGCCTCGAGATCGATATCGCAGCCGATCGCGATCGGATCTGCGTCCGGAAACAACGGCGGGCTCGGACGCTCCAGGCCGAGCGTCGCGAGCGCGGGCGCCTCTCGAGGTGTCGCGCGCGCCGCGTGCATCGCCTCGATCGGGATGGTTCCCGCCCCGCACATCGGATCGAGGAGCACGTCGGTGCGCGAGTCGTATCGACACAGCATCAGCAACACGGCCGCGAGGTGCTCGCGGAGCGGCGCCTCCCCTGCCTCGCGTCGCCAGCCACGTCGCGCCAGCGATCCACCGCCGAGGTCGACCGACACCGTGATCTCGCCGGGCTGCCCGGGATCGTCGGACTCGACCACGCGCGCGACCCAGCGGGTCGCCGGGCGTCGAGGATCGACGTGAAGCTGCAGTCGGCGACGGTGCGCGCCGTCGATCAACGCGTTCTTGACCGTGCCGACGATCTGGCGATCGCCCGCACCGAACGTGCGCGCCCCCGTGCGGCGGACCTCGACGGAGATGCCGTCGCCGTCGTGGAATAGCGCGCGACGATCGGCCGCGACGTTCTCGACCAGCTCGTCGTACAGCTCCTCGAGCCGCGATGCCTTCGCGCGGTAGACGTCCCACACCACCCGGGTCGGCGTGCGCAGGTACGTGGTCGCCGCCCACGCCAGGTCGGGCTCGAACGGCAACACCAGCTGGCCGAGGCCTTCCTTGCGAGGCTCGGGCGGACGCCGACCGAGCGCACGCTTGGCCACGCGCACCAGCTCGGCCGCCATCACCACGTTGGTCTGCGTCGAACCGACGATGCGGAGCTCGTCGACGATCATGCCGGCAATCCGTTGAGGGTGGCGAGCAGGCCGCAGTCCGCGAAGAACCGCTTGCCGAGGTAGCGCCCGCGCGCGGTGGTCCCCGCCGGTCCCTTGGGACGATCGTGGAGATAGCGCCGCGCGAGCCGCGCGATGTCGGCATCCCAGTCGAGCAGGTACCACGACAGGATCGTGGCGTCGCCGCCCTCGAGATCCGCGCGTGGCAGCCACAGCGTGCGCTGCAGCTTCGCCAGCACGGCGTCTCCACCATCGCGCCCGAGCATCCCGATCGCCGGATCCTCGACGACGCGCCACAGCCCGCTCGGATCGCGCCGCACCGGCACGGTCTTGATCTCGACATCGCCGCGCCAGTCGGGCTCGTCGGCATGGTGATCCGCCACGCCGAGGAGCGCCTGCGCCCGCATCCCCCACGCCCCCTTGTCGCGCCCTCGCGTGCCGAGCCGCACGCCGATCGCCTGCGTGGCGTTGGCGAGTAGCTCGTCGACGGACTCGGGTTCGCCGGCGGAGCTTCCCGAGCTTCCCGAGACGGCCGGCTCCGGTGCCGGCGGCGGCAACACCCTCGGATAGCTCGGGCTCGGCGGAAACAGCCCGCGCGGTGGCGCCTGGATCACGAGGTGGCCGCCGAGGATCACGGGCACCGGCTGGAGACGGGCGTGCGTGGGATGGTCACCACGCTCGAGCCCTGCCCCGGCATCCCACAACAGCGTTCGAAGTGCGTACGAACGCGCGTGCGCCGGCACCTCGAGCCCCAGCTCGCTCGCCAGTGCCGACAGCTCTCCGCGCGTGCACGCGTTGAGGAGGCCGCACAGATCGTCGCTCCATCGCGCGACCACGCGCGCCGAAGCTTCGTCGTTATCGAGCGTCGCGCGGTGCGGCGTGACGATCTCGCCGAGCAGACCCGGGCTATCGAACCGACCGACGCGTAGCGACGCGAGCCGGCGCACGGCTTCCGGCGGTAACCGGCGGACGAAGTGCTCGACGGCGTTCATGATCGCGGGCCGGCTCCGAGGCGACGATCGCGCAGCGCGATCCATCCGGCGAGCATCGCGATCGCGGCGAGCGCGAGACCGAGCGCGATCTTGAGCGGCGTGCGCGACGATCGCGTGACCTCGAACGGCCCGACGCGCGCGAGCTCGGGCCGATGCATGCCGATCTCGACGACGATCGACGGCTCGATCGAGGGTGCGAGGACGCGCGCGAGCGTGCGCGACGCACTCGCCACGTGCTCGCGATCCGCACCGTCGTCGACGATCACCACGATCGACAGGCCACCCGCCTCGCCGGGCGGCGTCGCCGGCCGCAACGGATCGACCGCCGGACGTCGCAGCATCACCTCGACGCGCTCGACGCCGGGGAGCGCCCGCAGCTGCGCGGTGAGCCGCGCGGCGTCGGCGCGATCGATCGCGTGCTGGCGCGCGACGGGACCGGCGACCTCGGGTGCGCACGCACCCCCGACGACGATCACGATCGCGATCACGAGCGGCACGAATCGCACCTCGCGATTATCCCGGATCTGCGGGTGTAAAGACCGCGCGAAACACCGGTGTCGGCGCGGCCGAGATCACCGCCGCGGCAGCAGTGCCCAGTAGTCGAGCTCGAGGACGATCGGCCCCTTGGTTCCCGACAGCAGCGGCTCGACGTTCGGGACCTCGGCGGCGGGAACGTTCTTGACCGTGGTCATCCGGATCCGCAGCGCGCCGACGTCGGAACGCCCGGGCAACTCGGCGCGCTCGACCACGTGGCTGAACGCGCGCAGCGTGTCGCCGGCGAACGTGGGAGCGACGTGGGTGCCGCCATTCCACGCGCTGAGCCGGAGCGCGGTGTTGAGGCCGTTCTGGGCCAGCGCCATCGACACGCTGATCACGTGCCCGCCGTACACGATCCGGCGTCCGAGCTTCGAGCTGTTCATCGCGAGCTGATCGAAGTGGACCTGAGCGGTGTTGTGGTAGAGGCGCGTCGCCTGGACGTGATCCGCCTCCTCGATCGTCATCGCGCCGGGATGGTCGAGACGCTCGCCGGCCTCGTAGTCATCCCACCGCGCGGTCGAACCGAAGGCCCACGCGAGATCGGGGAACCGCTGCAGGTTCATCACGTCGGGGACCGGCAGTCGATCCGCCGTCACCGTCGACGGGATCTGGGGAACCGAGTTGACGCCGCAGGCCTGGGTCTTGTCGCGCTTGGGCACCATGACCCAGCGCACGAACGACATCACTTCCTGACCGCGCTGGTTGGTGCCGCGCGTGCGGACGTAGACCACGCCGGCCGCGCCCGACGACACCTCGCGCAGCCCGATCACCTCGCTCTCGGCGACCAGCGTGTCACCGGGATAGACCGGTCGCAGGAACCGGACGTCGGCGTAGCCGAGGTTGGCGGTGGCGTTGTGCGAGATGTCCGGCACCGACTTGCCGAACACGATGTGGAACACGAGCAGGTCCGGAATCAGCTCGCGCTGGAATCCGAACGACCGCGCGAGCTCGGTGGACGATGCCAGTGGCGGACGCTCCGCGGTGAGCGCCATATAGGTCGAGATATCGCCGCCGTGAAGCGTGCGCGGGATCGGGTGGACCAGGTGCTGGCCGACGCCGAAGTCCTCGAAGTAGCGTCCCGTCGTGACCTTCCGCATGCGCGAAGGGCGACCCTATACGCGGCGCTCGCCCACGGTCAACGGTCAACGGTCGGTCAACCGGTGCGTGCGGGCGTACGAGCGCCCGTCACTACTCGGACAGCAGGAAGCTGTACCGGAATGACTGCGGGCCGCCGTCCCACGCCGGGAACGTGGCGCCTCGGACCGCGGCCGTCACGCACCCCGCGACCGGCGTGCCGGCAAACGGGCCCGTGACCGCGACCTTGGCGACCTTGCCGGACGGCGCGATCGTGAGCTTGATGTTCGCGAGGCCCTGCGTCCCGTTGTAGCAGGCACGCGCCTTCGCGCGGATGGCATCCATCCCGGTCTTGAAGTCGGAGCCGGTCAGCGACTTCTTGGCGAGCTTCTTCTTGTGCTCGACCTTCTGATACCCGGCTTCCTTGAGCAGGTCGTCGAACGACTCGGACGGCTCGTTCGAACCCTTCGCCTCGGGCTTCTTGACCTCGTCCTTCTTCTTCGGAGCGATGCCGTTGCCCGGATCCTTGACCTCGAGGACGTGCTTCTGCGGCTTGCGCACGTGGTGACGAGGCGCCGCCTTCTTGACCGGCTTGGCCTCTTCCGGCGCGGCGGCCGGCACGTCCTCGACTGCGGGCTCGGGCTCGGCACTACCGGCGGCCGCGGTATCGGCCGTGTCCGCGCCCTGATCGTCGGCCGTCGCGATCGACTCCACGGTCGGCTTGGCCGGCGGTGCAGCGGCCGGCGTCGAGGCGGCGACACCCTCGGCCGCGCGATCGGCCGCCAACTCCTCGTCGGCGGACGAGGTCGAGCCCTTCTGGGTCTGGACGTAGATGATCACGCCGGCGGCCGCGGCCAGACCGACGCCGAGCGCGCCGTACAGCGCGGCGCGGCTCTTTTTCGGGGCGTGCGCCCCCGCGATCCGCGAGCCGATCATCGGCATCGCGGGAGCCACCGCGCCCTTGGCGCTTCCGGTGGCGAGCGACGGGATGTCCTCTTCGAGGTGCAGCGGCGCCTCGGCGACGGCGGGCGTCGACGCGGCCGCCGAGATCGACGGCAGCGATGCCTCGGCGGGTGCGGCAGCAGGTGCGGCCTCGACCGGAGCCGGCAGCATCTCGCCCGACGGACGCGACTTGCGGGCCTTGGCGGCCGCCTTCTCCGCCTTGATCTGTGCCTTGATGTCCGCCTTCGAGGGCAGCGTCTCGAGCTCGGGGAGCGACACCATCTTCGCGGGCTCGGGCAGCGCGACGGCCTTCCAGCTTCCCGACGACGCCGCGAGCACGTCCTCGTCGACCGGTGGTGGGTTGGTGCCGAGACGACGCGACGACAGGCGCATGCGCGCGGAGCTCGCGAGGTTGCGGATGTCGTGAAGCCCCGAGTCCTCGTCGCGCGCCGGTGGCGCCGCGGAGGTGTCGCTCGGCGTCGGTGCGCTCGCCGGCGCGGATGGCGCCGACGCCGGCATGTTCGTCGACACTGGAATCGCGTTCCCGGAGCTTCCCGACGTGCTTTCCATGCTGCTGTTACCCTCCAGACGCGCCAGCGTCCGATTTGGAAGGTCATCGAAATACCCCGAGGGGACCTCAGCGTCCAGCGTTTTCATCGCGGCGCGGACCAGGTCGTCGACGGCGGTGTCGTCGTTGTTAGAGGAAGCGCCCATACATCTATTTCGCTACTGCCGGGTTGGAGGGTTGGCTCTCCGCGGCGAGCCGGAGCTTCAAGAGACGGCGTGCTTCGTTGACGCGCCAGGCCACCGTGCCCTCGGGAATGTCCAGGATCTCGGCGATCTGCTTGTGCGGTAGCGCCTCGACCGTGGCGAGCACGAGCGTGACGCGAAGCGGCGGTGACAGCTGCGCGATGGCCGCGAGAACGCGTGCGAGGTCGCTCGCGTGTTGCGCCTTCTGTGCGGGGCTTTGCCCGACTTGGCCCAGCGCCTCCGGTCGACCACCGACGTGTGCGGACTCCGCCTGCCCGCGCGATGCCAGCGCCGCACCGCGCTTGCCGGAGCGCAGCGCGTTGAGCGAGGTGTTGATCGCGATCCGATACAGCCACGTGAAGAAGTCGGCGCGTCCGTCGAAGGTCGCGAGCCCGCGATACGCGCGTACGAACGCTTCTTGCGTGACGTCATCGGCGTCGCTGTGATTGCCGAGGATATGGAGAGCTGCTGCGTACACGCGTTTCTGATGGCGTCGCACGAGGCGACCGAAGGCTTGTGGGTCGCCTTCGCGTGCTCCCGCGAGGTCGGGATCCTCGTCACCGACGATCTTCGCCATCACGGGGGACTATAAGGGGACCCTCGGTTGGACAACAGGACCGAGTCAGGCTTTGGGTCCCCGTGGCCTAGCGTCGGCGATCCGCCTCGAACAGCTTGGGAATCAGCCGTGCGGCGAGATCGGCGAGACGCGCGAGGGTGCGTGCCGCCTCGGCCTGTGAGGTAAGTCGCTCGCGCGCGCGCCCGGCTCCGGCGGTCGCGGTATCGGACGCACGCTGACCCACGGTGGCGTCGAGCACGCCGAGTGGCTCGGGGCCACCGAGCTGTGCGCGCAACGCGGCGATCCGCGTGCGCACCTCGCCGAGCGCGTGTGCGATGTCATCGGCGAACGCCGCGACCAGCGCGGAGTTGCCGGCGGCGAGCGCGTCGAGGTCGACCAGCGCGAGATCGCGCAGCCGTGTCGACAGTGCTTCGTCATCGATCGCGCGCGCGTCCGTCGCGGATCCGTTACCACCGGATCCGCGGCTGCTGATCGTGACCATCACTCCGCGTCCTTGTCGGCGGTCGTGTCCACCGGCTTGCCGGAGGCCTTCGGTTTCTTGTCGTCCGCCTTCTCGGCCGTGTTGTCGTCGGACTTCGCCGGCTTGGATTCGGTGGCCGCGGCGAGCGCCTTCTGCTTGGCGGCCTTCTGCTCGGCCATCTTCGCCTTGAGCGCGGCCAGCGGATCCTCGTCGGCGCCGGGCCCGAGCAAGCCCGGGTTATCGCGCGTCGCCTCCGCCAGCTTTTGATCGAAGCTCGCGGCCTCGAGCTCCTCGCCGCGCATCGCGGCGTCGACCTCGGTCTCGATCGCCTCCGCGTCGATCCGCTCCTCGGCGCGCTTGAACTTGTCCCACACGCTCGAGTCGTGGCCGAACGCGTCGCCGCCCGCCGATCGCGCCGACGCGATCTGGGTGGCGAGCGTGCCCTTGCGGAGCTTGAGCATCTGCAGCTTGACCTCGAACTCCTTGCGGCTCTTGTTGAGCTGGATCGCGTAGCTCGCGGCCTCGTGCTTGTCGTGCGTGATCTTGGCGACCTCCTGCTCGGCCGCCTTCTTCTCCTTGAGCGCGATCTTCGCGGCTTCGTCGTCGCCCGCGCGCACCGCGATCATCGCCCGTTTCTCCCACTCGGCGGCCTTCGTCTTGTACTTCTCGATGTCGTTGTCGAGCGTCTTGGCCGTCGCCTTGTAGGTCACCAGCTCCTGGAGCGCCTTCTTGCGGCCTTCCTCGAGCTCGAGGATCGCCATCTCGAGCTCTTTCTCCGGATCGATCGCCTTGTCGAGCGCCGAGTTGGCCTTGCTCGAGATGCCTCGCTTGATCCGTCCGAAGATGCCCATCGCGGTCTAAATGTACCTCTATTCCTTGCCGAGGCCGTACTTGCGGTAGCGCTGGCGGAATTGGTCGTAAGTGATGCCGAGCAGTGTCGCGGCTTCCTTCTGCTTGAACCGCGTGCGTTCGAGCGCATCGCGACACAGATACGCTTCGTAGTTGTCGACGCGCTCGTCGAGCGGCAAGCGCGGGTCGTCGTGGAAGTCGCCACCGAGCTGCGCGGCGGCGCTGGCCTCCGGTGGCAGCGCGGCGTCGACGTCGGCCGCGGTCAGCACCTCGCCCTGCGCCATGTAGCACGCGCGCTCGACGATGTTCTTCAGCTCGCGCACGTTGCCGGGATACTCGTACTGCGCGAGCCGATCGAGCGCGCCCGCGCTGATCTCTTTCACTGCGAGACCCGCAAGCTCCTGGCGGAACCGTACGAGGAAATGCGCGGCGAGCGACGGCACGTCCTCGAGGCGCTGCACCAGCGGCGGCAACGTGATGACCTCGAACGCGAGCCGGTCGTAGAGGTCTGCGCGGAACTTGCCCTCGGCCATCGCGGTCTTGAGATCGGCGTTGGTCGCGGCGATCACGCGCACGTTGACCTGGATCGATTCGCTGCCGGCGACGCGCTCGAACCGCTGGTACTCGAGGACGCGCAGGATCTTGGCCTGGAACTCGAGCGACATGTTGCCGATCTCGTCGAGGAACAACGTGCCGCCGTCGGCGAGCTCGAACTTGCCTTCCTTCTGCTTGGTCGCGCCGGTGAACGCGCCCTCCTCGTGTCCGAACAGCTCGCTCTCGAGCAGACTCTCGGCGACCGCGGCGCAGTTGATCGTGATGTACGGCTCGCTCGCGCGCGGACTCAGCGTGTGGATCGCGCGCGCCACCAGCTCCTTGCCGGTACCGCGCGGACCGAGCACCAGCACCGGCCGTGGCACCGGTGCCACGCGCTCGATCTTGGTCATCACGGTCTGCATCGCCGCCGAGTCGCCGACGATCTGCCAGCGCCTCGGCGAGGCCTTGCGCAACCGCTCGTTGGTGGCGCGCAGCGCCTTGTTCTCCTGTTCGAGCCGGCGCCGATCGAGCGCGTGTTGGAGAATGCGCTCGACCTTCTCGACCGAGATCTCGAGCTTGTCCTCGAGATACGGATCCTTGGTGATGAAGTCGACCGCACCGGCCTTCACCGCCGCGACCGCGTCGTCGATCGTGCCGTGCCCGGTGAGGATGATGATCGGGAGCTCGGGCAGCCGCGCGCGGATCGACCCGCAGATCTCGATGCCGCTCCGACGGTTCGCGCCGAGGTCGAGGTCGAGCACGACGAGATCGGCGTCGTTGCTCTCGAGGTACTTGATCGCATCCTCGCCGTCGTCGAACCCGACCACGTTGCTGCCGCGGGCACGGAACACGTCGCCGAGCAGGCGGCGGACCTCCGCCTGGTCGTCGACGCACACGATCGTCCCGATGGTCATGACTTCCCCGCAGGCCAGGTCAGCATCGCCAACCCGCCGGTATCGGTCGGCAACGTGATCGTGATCGTCGTGCCGTGCGTGCCATCGCCGTCGGCCGATGTATGCGAGTCGACGGTGATCCGCCCGTGGTGAGCCGCGACCGCGCGCTCGGCGATCGCGAGCCCGACACCCGACCCGGTCTCCTTGGTCGTGAACCCGGGCACGAACAGACGGCCGAGGTGCTCGCGCGGAATCCCCGGCCCGGTATCGGCGATCACGATCTCGACGATCGGTGCCGTGCCGCCGGCAGGTGCCGGAATCGCACGCACGCGAACGTTGACTTCGCCGCTCGCCTCGTGCGCGCACGCCTCGGCGCCGTTGGACACGACGTTGAGCAGCGCTTCGCGCAAGAGCATGCGATCGCCGCGGACGTCGGGGAGCCCGGCCTGGGTCTCGAGTGCGATCGGAACCTGCTGCGTGCGCGCCTGCGCCGACACCACGACCTCGTGCAGCAGCGGCGACAGCGGTACCAGCTCGACCGTCGGCGTCGGTGCCTGCATCGATCGCAGGTACTGCGCCCACTCCTCGTAGAGCGCGGTGACGTCCGTCTCGAGACCGGCGAGGCGTTCCTTCAGATCGGTCTCGGCCGCGCGCTCGGCACTCTTGCGCGCGCTACGGGTTCGCGATCCGATGATGCCGAGCAGGTTCTTCACCCGGTGACCGTGCGCGTACACGCCGGCGAGCACGTCGTGGCGCGCGACCTCGGCCGTCGCCGTCACCAGCCGCGGTGCCACGCCGCCCGCGGCGCTTCCGGCGCCCGGGTTCGCGGCGTCGAGCAAGCGCTGAACGATGCCGGTGACGCCGAGTCCCTGCGCGTCGATCATGCGCGCGGCGCTGCGCCACGCGAGGCCGTGGCTGGCGTCG
This sequence comes from uncultured delta proteobacterium, assembly GCA_963772655.1. Lineage (GTDB taxonomy): Bacteria > Myxococcota_A > Polyangia > Haliangiales > Haliangiaceae > JABFXX01. The sequence continues at coordinate 213,191 of CAVYYE010000002.1, read as the reverse complement.
ATGCGCAGCGCGCGCTCGATCTCGGCGAGTGCCGCCACCTGATCGCCGCGATCGAGCACCAGCAGTGCGAGCTGGCACGCGGCCGCCATGTTGCCAGGCTGGTACGCGAGCCCCTTGCGATACGCATCCTCCGCGCGGTCGCGAGACGCCGCGTCCTCGGCGCACACCGAGCCGAGCAAGAACCACAGCCGCGCGCGGTCGGCGGTCGACAGCTCGTCGGTGGTGATGCCGACCTCGATCAAGGCCTCGAGCTCCTGGACGAGCTCCGCGCGCTCGGCGACGCCGTGTCTGCGAACGCGGCGCTCGATCCGGCGCAACCGGAGCGCGTGCGCCGGGATCTTGTCGTCTGGAGAATCGGGAGAAGCGTCGCGGGGCACCGCCGTCGCCGCCAGCGCCGCATCGACCGCGTCGTGCGTGATCGCCGGATCGCCAGCCGCCTGGCGCGCCGCGAGCAGCGCCGCCTCGCACACCCGCTTGCCGCGCGAGTCCGCCACCGCCTCGAGCCCCTTCGCCGCATCGGCACCGCGACCTGTGGCGACGGTCGCCGCACAGATCTCCTCGATCAGTGCCACCGCCTCGGGCGTGACCTCGCGGGCGGCGGCCACCGCCGCTTCGAACGCGGCCCCCGCCTGTGCCGCGGCGCCCGACGGATCGCTCTGCGCCGCCGCCGCACGCGACAGCTCGAGGTGTGCGCGCGCGCGATCCCACGGTGCGAGCTTGGGCGAATCGAGGGCCTGCGCGAGCGCCATCCGCGCCGCACTGAGCTCGCCGGCCGCGAGCTGCGCCCGCGCCAGCAGGATCTTGGTCGCCGGGCCGGGCTGGCGCTTTGCCGCCTCGGCCGCGAACGTGCGCGCTGCATGCACGTCGCCCTGCGCCATCGCGATCTCGGTCAGGCGCAGTGCGGGCTCGGCGTCGTCGGCAACCTGCAGCGCGCGGTCGAGCACGCTGCGCGCCGCCGCGGGTAAGCCGAGCGCCCAGTACCGGTTCCCCAGCTCGAGCAGCTGTGCCGCGGAGGCCATGCAGGCCGGATAGTAGCAGCGATCGTCGGCGCTACAGCTTCGGCTCGATCGCGAACGCCAGCGTGAGTTTTGCGTCACCGCGCCACAGCTGCGCCGTGATCTCGTTGGCGGTCCGCAGTGAATCCCACACCGCCTGGAGCTGATCGGGTCGCGAGATCGGCTTGCCGTTGACCGCGAGCAGCACGTCGCCGGCGACGAGGTCGACATCGACGAGCGGGCTCTGGTGATCGAGCAGCTGCACGAGCTCCCAGCCGACGAATCGATCGCTGGCGTCCTTCTTCGGGATGACCTCGAACTGGCGCAGGAAGCTACCGGGTCCGGCGTCGAGCACGGCGATCAGGTGATCGCGCGCGATCGTGCCGCTCCGCAGCCCCTTGCCGGGAGGCGCCTCGACACGTTCGACCGGCGCCGGCGCAGGCGCGGGCTCGGCGGCGACGGGTTGCGTGGGCAGATCCTCGTTGAACGCGCTCGGCTGGGTGGCGGGCTTGGGACCACACGCGGTGACCGGAACTAGCACCATCGACAGCAGGAGCGCGCGCATGGAGAAAACCCTGATGTCGCGAAGCATCGTGGGGCAAGTTTATGGCGCGGTGGCCAGCTTGACGATGTGATCGAACACCGCATCGGGCGGCGCCTCGCCGTCGATCACCTCGATCCGCTCGCCCTGCGCGCGCAGCTCCGAGATCGTGGCCTGGTAGCCGGCGGCGACCTCTTGCTGCATCGGCAGGTCTTCGAACAGCTCCTGCACGCGGCCGGCGGCGTGGCGGCGCTGGGCCGCGATCTCGGCCCGCACCTCGAGATAGATCGTCAGATCGGGGCGCCGCGCCCGCGCGTTGAGCGTGGCGATCCAGTCGCGCTCGGCACCGGTGCCCTGGTAGGCGAGCGACGAGTGGTACCAGCGATCCGACACCACGATCGTGCCCGCCTCGAGCTTCGGCTCGACCTCGCGCTGCAGGTGATCGAGACGATCGGCGGCGAACAGCAGGCCGAACGTGTTCTGCGAGATCGCGGTCGCGCTGCCATCGGCGGCGGGCGGCAGCGCGTGCCCGCCGGTCAGCATCTCGCGGATCAGCCGTCCGATCGGACCGTCGCTGGGCTCGCGCGTGGCGTGCGCCAGGCGTCCGGCCGCGTCGAGGTGCTCGACCAGCCGCTTGACCTGCGTGGTCGTACCCGCACCGTCGATTCCCTCGACGACGATCAACCGCCCCGATGTAGTCACGACGCGCGACGTCTCAGCATGGCCGCTCCGAACAGTAGCATCGCCAGGAGCCCCGCACCGACCGCCGCGTACAACATCCAGATCGGCCGCGAGTGCGCGGACTCGATGCGGTCGGCCGCCTGGCGCGCCGGTGCGTAGCTGGGATCGAGAGCGACCGCCGCACGGTAGTCGGGACCGCCATCCTTGCCCTTGGTCTCGAGTGCCTTGCCGAGCGCGTAGTGATGCGCCGCGAGCGACGACTGCTGGGGATCGAGGCCGTACGCCTTGGAGTACGCGGCGGCGGCCTCGCTCCACTTCGACGCGTTCTCGAGCTGCTTGCCGTAGCTGGCGTAGATCGCCGCCATCTGCGTGCGCTCCTTGCGATCGGGCGTCTGGGCGACGAGCTGGTCGAGCATCGTCGCCGCGCCGGCGAGGTCTCCCTTGTCGGACTTCGCCTTCGCGGCCTGCCATTGCGCGGCATCGTGCTTGGCGCGCTCGCCGTCGAAGTACGCGAACAGCCGCTTGGTGACCTCGACCTGATCGATCGGTTCGATCCGGACCTTGGGATCGTCGTCGCCGATGCCCTGCTCCGCGATCTTGTAGTCCTCGTGGAGCAGCTCGTTGGCCGCCTTGCGAAGCTCGTTGTCGGCGAGCTCGCGGTAGGTCAGCCACAGCGGCTTGGGTTTCTTGGTCAGCTTCCCGCCCGGGAGCTTGAGCTTGTGGCGCGGCGCCGGCCGGGGCGCCGGTCCGGTGATGTAGCCCATCCAGGTACGGCGCGCGGCGGCACGAACCAGCGGCGAGTTGTTGTCGACGTACGCCCACACGGCGTGCACCGCCTCGCGGTGGTGGGTCTCGAGGAACACGCCGAGGATCGCGGCCTGCAATTGCTCGTCACCCGTGGCGGCGGACAGTGCCTTCTCCGGCTCCTGACGGTCGAGGCGCTCGAGCTGCCAGTTCGCGTAGCGATGACGATCGCGCTTACGGCTCTTCGATTCGAACGTGAGCGCCGGGATCGAGTACGGCTCCATCTTGCGGAGGTAGCGCCCGCACTCGTCGCGATACAGCATGGTGTCGCCGAACGCGGTGTCGAAGATCACCTGCGCGGCCTCGACCTTCTTGGATGCGGCGAGCGCGCGGATCGCGGCGACGTCGGCGTAGACCTCGCCGGTGGCGCCATCGTGCGGGTCGGCCTTGTCGAGCGACGCCAACCAGTCGACCTGTTCGTCGGCCTGCTGCTCCTTCTTGGTGACACGGGTCGGCGTGAACCGACCCTTCTTGTCGGGCACGTCGGCGTGGATGTCCTCGAGCACCTTGCGGCGCAAGGCGTCGTCGAATTCGTGCTCCCGCTGGAGCCACTCGCCGATCGCGGGGACCGCCTTGCCGGCGAGCGCGTCGAGCTTTTTGACCAGTCGATCGCGCTCGGTTCCCGTCGCGGTGACGATGCTGTCGAGCAGCTTCTTGACCTCGGCGTCGTGCGGTCCGGGCGCGCGCGGCGCGGGCGCCGGCTTCTCGTCCTTCTTGGACTTCTTGTCCTTCTTCGCCTTGGCGGTCGTCGCGGGTTTCCGTCGCCGGCGGTCGGCATCGGCAGAGCTGGTCGCGAGCAGCGCGATCAACACGGTCCAGACGAGCACACGCATCGAGGTCACTTGTACAACGTCACGAGCCCCGGGGCGATTCCCGGTCTCGTCCCCTAATGCATCCGCGCCGGGCTGACGCGCTCGCCGGCGTCGACGAACTCGAGGAACCGCAGGCCGATCGCGCGCGTCGAGGTGGCAGTTTCACCGAGTGAGCCGAAGTTCAGATAGTGGTGATGCTTGACCTCCGCCCGCACCACGATCTCGTCGAGCAGATCGTCGGGACGCGGATACTGGAAGTGCACCGTGACCACCGTTCCGAGCGGCGGCGCGTAGCTCATCTCGACGAGGATTCCCCCGGCGGAGACGTTGCGCGCGATCGCGTAGCAGTCACCGTAGAGCTCGCTGCCGACCATGACCAAGAACGCCTTGTCGAAGCGGGTATGGATGCGCTTATCGACGATCGCCCGGTCGTGAGATCGGTTTGCCTGACGCGAGACGGGGATCCGTTGGGGGCCGCTATCGTCGAGGATATGGGCGAGATCTCGGAGGGGACGCCGCTTCACGAAGATATTGTCGAACGCGTAGGTTGATGGAGTCAAAAATCTCACCTAGAACTACGGTTACCTACATCGTCCTACATCCACGTACTGTCCGAAGGTTCTGGCCCGCCCGAACAGGCTTCGCTAGATTCGAGGCCTCGTGCAGGTGTTTGCGAACGTGTTGCTCGGACTGGCGGTCGTGTCGATCTTCGGCGCGCCGGCGCGGGCCGACGACGACGTCAGCAACCCGGCGTTTCTCGGAATCGGGATGTCGGACACCGGCGGACGCTGCGTGATCGACTCGGTGACCCAGGACAGCGGTGCCTCGGCGGCCGGCCTGCGTCGCGCCGACGTGATCGTCCGGCTCGACAAGACTCCGATCCCGAACTGCGACAGCCTCGTCGACGCGATCCAGAACCACGTCCCCGGTCAGGTCGTCGCGATCGAGGTACGCCGCGACGACACCCTGCTCACCCTCGAAGCCAACCTGCCCTCGCGCGCGGACGTGCTGCGCAAGCGGTTCGTCGGCAAGCCGATGCCACTCACCACGTTGTATCGGGTCGACGACGACAAGATCGCGGACCTGTCGTCGCGCGGCAAGACGACGATCATGGGGTGGTTCGTCGCCGACAAGTGCGTGTCGTGCGCGCGCGCGTTCTCCAAGATCGCGGAGTGGGCGAAGGACAGCAAGCTGCCCGGCCTGAGCGTGGTCGGTGTCGCGTCGTCCCCCGAGCGCCCCGTCCCGCAGACGGTCGAGCTGCTCAAGCGCGCGCAGCACAAGTACGACGTTCCCCTGCTCGCCACCGACTACCAGACGTTCGGCAAGATCTCGATCACCGATGCCAAGCGCATCCACTTCTTCGTGATCGACTGCCGTGGCGTGGTGTCGTACGCGGCGCCGCTCAAGCCCGACGCGGACGACCGGTCGGCCGTGCTCGAGGAGCTGTACGCGGCCACCGAGCAGGCCGCGCGCCGCATGAAGTGACGGTGCTCCGCACGTTGGGTGACAAGCGTCCCGCGATCGGGCGCGACGTGTTCCTCGCCGAGACCTGCGCCGTGATCGGCGACGTCGTGATCGGTGACGAATCATCGATCTGGTACGCGGCCGTGATCCGCGGCGACGTGATGCCGATCCGGATCGGCGCGCGCACCAACCTCCAGGACGGTGCCGTCGTCCACGTGACGTCGGGCAAGTTCGGCACCACGATCGGCAACGACTGCACGATCGGTCACGCGGCGATCATCCACGCGTGCACCGTCGAGGATTCGTGCCTGATCGGGATGGGCGCGATCCTGCTCGATGGCTGCACGATCGGTCGGGGCAGCTTCGTCGGTGCAGGTGCCCTCGTCACACCGGGTACCGTTATCCCACCAGGTAGCTTGGTCCTCGGCTCGCCAGCGCGCGTGAAGCGTCCGATCGATCCCGCCGAACGGGAGCAGATCGAATACGGTGCGTCGCACTACGTTGAGCTAGCCCGCGACTACCTTGCAGGCGACGAGCGATCCTCGGTACGTTAGTAAGACGGTGAAGCGTCAGCGTTACACGACGTCTCACAACTGATCTGCATGGGTGCCGGTTCCTCACGCATGGCTCTCGCTCGGGTTCGCGCCTTCAGCGTGGTCGCGATCACTGTGATGCTGCTCGGTGTCGCGCACGCGGACAAGATCGACGATCTGATCCGCGACCTCACCGCGAGCTCCGATCGTGTGCGGATCTCGGCCGTGCTCGGTCTCGCCAACCAGAAGTCGCCGCGCGCCATCCCCGCGCTCGCGCGCCGCTTGCTCGATCGTTCGGAGATCAAGAACATCCGCGGCCTCGCCGCCACCGCGATCGGACGCACCGTCCAGAGCGGAAACCCGTCGGCCAGCCTCAAACGTCAGGCGATCAGCGCGCTCAACAAGGCGAAGAACGATCCGGAGCCATTCGTGTCGGCGAAAGCCGAGGCCGCGCTCTCGCAGCTCGGAGCCGCGAGCACCTCGTCGAGGCCGTCGAACGCGAACAGCGTCTATATCAACGTCGGAACGATGTCGATCAAGACCGGGAATAGCGGCGACTCCAAGTTTCGCAACGTGATGGACCGCACCGCCAAGTCGACGCTTTCCCGCGTCGCTCCGAAATACAAGCAAACCTGGCCCGGTGGCCGCTTGCCGAGCCAGGCCGACCTCAACCGCCGGAAGACGGCTGGGTTCTACGTGTTCGGGACGCTCAACACCCTCTCGGTGTCGAAATCTGGGAGCTCGGCGACGGTCTCCTGTAAGATCAGCATGTTGCTCGCAGACTTTCCGAACAAGTCAGCGTTCGGGTTCCTCAATGGTGGGGCGCGGGTTCAGGGCGGGGCATCGGCACGCGACATCGAGCTCGGTAAGAGCGATTGCGTCGAGGCCGTGATCGAGGACTTGATCGCCAAGAAGATTGTTCCGACGATCCGGAGCAAGGTGCCCTAGAGACCGACCATGGCGCAGCGGACCTACAAACGCAGCTGGAAGAACCTCTTGCTCAACAAGAGGTATCAGCTCCGGTTCACGCTGTTCATGGTCGTGCTGTCGACCCTGCTGATGACGGGGCTCGGACTGTGGATCATGGTGGTCGCGAACGAGACCACCAAGGTCGCGATCACGAGCGAGCGCGGCCGCTGCCCGAAGGTCCCGGCGATCGAAGCGCCCCACGAGGAAGCGCCTCCCGCGCCGCCGGTGCCGATGAAGCTCGACGAGGACGACGAGCCTCCTCCCACTCCGGGCGCGAAAGACACCGATGCCGGCTCGGGCAAGTCGGCGAGCGATACCGGCGGCGCCAAGAACGACGAGGGTGACGGCGAACGCCATCCCAAGATCAGCGTCACGCTCGACGACATGCAGTTCCCCGATCCGGTGATCGTGGTGCCGCCCGTCCCCAAGGACTTCGGCAAGCGCGTGATCGATCACTGGACGTGCGAGCTCGACAGCGCGTCGACGATGAAGCGTCTCGAGGCCGGTCGCCTGCGCATCCTCTACACCCTGATCGGTGCCGGCGTGGTGCTGGTGCTCGGGCTCGCGATCTACGGCATCAAGATGACGCACCGGGTGGCCGGGCCGTTGTTCAAGGTCCAGCTGTACTTCGCGAAGATGAAAGACGGGCGATTCGACAAGGTCTACAACCTGCGCAGGGGCGACCAGCTGGTCGACTTCTACGAGCACTTCAAACACGCCCACTCCGGTGTCGTGAACCTCGAAAAGGCCGACATCGAGCGTCTCGAGAAGGTGATCGCCGCGGCGGAGGCCGCGGGCGCTGGCGACCATCCCGCGGTCGGCGAGCTGCGCGCACTGCTCGAGCGGAAGGAGAAGTCCATTGAGTGACCCGTCCGCCGCCGGCCTCGGTCCGGGCGCGAGCCAGCGCTACAAGCGCAAGCTCTCGAACTACCTGATCGACAAGAAGCTGCAGCTTCGCTACATCCTCGTCGTCACGTTGCTGTCGGGACTGATCGCCGGCTCGCTCGGCTTCATGATCTACGACCAGCGCCACCAGTCGACGCAGTCGATTGAGAAGGACCTCCAGGACCTCAACAACAAGACCGACATGATGCTCGACTCGGAGGACATCGAGAGCATCACGGGTGACTACGAATCCGAGGACCGCGAGCTGGTCTACAAGATGGTGGGGGCTGGCGTCGGGCTGGTCGTGATCCTGTCCCTGTACCTCGTGATCATGACCCACAAGGTCGCCGGCCCGTTGTTCAAGACCTCGATCTACTTCGAGCGCATGGCGATGGGGAAGCTCGGACAGGTCACGCCGCTGCGACGCGGTGACATGCTCCGGGACTTCTTCGAGAGGTTCCACGAGATGCACGATGCCGTACGACAACGTGCGACCGACGATGTCGCTGCGATGGAGAAGGCCGCGAGCGCGTTGCGCGACGCCGGCAACCGGGGCGACTACCGCGGCGATGCGTACGCGAAGCTGTCCGAGGAGCTCGACAAGCTCGAGACGCATCTCGGCGAGCGCAAGAAGAACCTCGCCTGACCCTTGTCACCTGACTTCGTCTTCGTGGCTTCGGCGCCTGCGACGTCCGAAAACGCTGGCCTCGCGCACGCATAGCCCCTAGCCTCGCCGGCATGACCGGCGCGCAGCTGTTATTCGCCTTCGCCCTCGTCGTCGCTGGGTGCAAGAGCGACCGCGCGGCGACGACGACCGGATCCGGCGCGAGCTCGGGCTCGGGGTCGGGCACGGACTCGGGTTCGGGCTCGAGCGCGGGATCGGGTTCGGGCTCGAGTGCAGACTCGGGGTCCGGCACCGACACCGTGGCGAAGCAGCGGGCCGAGAAGGCGCTGCAGCGGGTCGATGCCATCGAGCCGGCACTCGCGAAGTTGCGCGAGCTGCCGTTCACGCACCCGGTTCCCACCGCCTACCAGTCGACCGCCGACTTCCAGGCGTTCCTGCGCCGCGAGATCGCCAAGGAGCTGCCTCCGGACAAGTCTGGCGACCTGACCGATGCGTACCTCCACCTCGGCCTGCTGAAGAAGCGCATCGACCTCGCGACCGCCTACGAGCGCACGATGACCTCGCAGGCCGCGGCCTACTACGACCCGCACGCCAAGAAGTTCTTCGTCGTGATGGTGCCCGACTCCGAGCTCGTGCTCGACACGATGTCGGCCCACGAGCTGACCCACGCGCTGCAGGACCAGAACTTCGGACTCGGCAAGCTTCTCGAGGACAAGGCGCTCGAGCATGACCAGGACGCGCAGATCGCGCGGCAGTTCCTCGTCGAGGGCGACGCCACGGTCGCGATGTTGCTCTACGGCGTCACCAAGACGGTCGGGATGACCGACGTACCGAAGGTGATGAAGGCCGCCCGCATGCAGATCGCGATGTTCGCCAAGCTCGATCCGTCCGCGTACGCCGACATGATGAAGCAGCAGGCCTCGCAGCTCGGCGGCAACAACGAGTTCGAGAAGGCGATGCGCGAGGTCGGCAACCTGCCGCCGATCATCGTGCGCCCGCTGTTCTCGTCGTACACGCAGGGAGCCGCCCTGGTGCTCGCCGCCTACGACCATGGCGGCTGGAAGGCGGTCGACGATCTGTACGCGCACCCGCCGGCGTCGACGGAGCAGGCGCTGCACCCCGACACCAAGCTGTATCCGAAACGCGACGTGCCGACCGCGGTCACGCTGCCGCCGCTCGAGGGCAAGCAGCTCGCCACCGATGTGCTCGGCGAGCTGGGATGGAACGTGTACTTCTCGATGTGGGCCCCCGATGTCGCCGACCAGGCGTCGGAGGGATGGGATGGGGATCGCTACGTCGTCGTCGAGCGGCCGTCCGGAGATCGCGTCGGTTTCATCGCCACGATCTGGGACACGCCCGCCGACGCGCGCCAGTTCGAGCAGGCCTACGCGAAGTCGTGGAAGGCGCGGTTCCCGAAGGACGATCGCACGCACGCGATCCGACGGGCCGGCACCAAGGTGTTCGTGCTCGACGGCGACGACGACAAGGCGCTGCTCGAGCAAGCTGATCGCCGACACCAAGTTCGACTAACCCGCCGGTTTCTCCGCGAGCACGGCGAGGGCCTTGCCCGGATCATTCGCGAACACGCCGTCGACACCGATGTCCGCGAGCCGGCGCAGCTCGTCCGGATCGTCGACGGTCCACGTGTTGACCGGCAATCCGGCGGTGTGCCACGCCTTGACCCGATCCCCGGTGCATAGCTTGTGCTCCGGGTGAACGAGGCTGGCGCCGATCCAGCGACCGACCCAGCCGCGCCGCAGCGCGAGCCCCTGCCCGGCATGGAACAGGAACGCCAGCGCGAGGTCGGGGAGCCGGCGGTGCATCTGCACGAGCACCGCCGGATCGAACGACGACACCATCACCCGTTCGAGCCGGCGATGCTCCGCGAGTGCGCCGGCCACCGCGTCGACCAGCGCGCCCGCGCGCCCTACCCGCTCGGACTTGATCTCGACATCGAGCTCGAGGTCGAACTCGTCGAGCACCTCGGACAACAGCGGGACAGGCTCGCCACCGACCCTGAGCGCCGCGATGTCGGCGGGACCGAGCTCGTCGAGTCGCTCGGGGCGATCGAGCAGGCGCTCGAGCGTGGCGTCGTGGTAGACGACCGCGCGGCCGACACCGTCGAGACGAACGTCGAACTCGAGCCCGTCGGCACCGGCGGTGCGGGCGAGCTCGAACGCGGCCATCGTGTTCTCGGGCGCCAACGCCGATGCTCCGCGGTGCGCCCACACCCGCGGTCGCGCACGCGCGGCACGCCGCCAGCGCCCGGCGCGTCCGACGCGTCCGAGGTGCGGGAGGTAGCGAGCGATCGGAGAATGCTCGGCCATCGCGAGTGGGGTTACTCGACGAACGTCTTGTGCAATGCCCGCACGAGATTGTCGACGTGCGGGCGATCGCACCACAGCGTGACTCGCAGGGGCGACACGCTGACGGCGTTGAGCGGCACACCGGCACCGAACGCCGACTGCCGCGCCTTGTTGATCACGTTCGGGTTGGACCCGATGCCGTGGCCGACGATCGTGACCGCGCCCTCCTCGCCGAACTCGACCTGCTCGCCGAGCACGTTGTCGAGGCGCTTGCGCACCTCGCCCCAGTCGGGGACGTCGGCGATCGTGAACCACACGCGCAGCTCGGTGCCCTCGAGGTCGAGGTGGGTGAGCGGGATCGAGGCGGTCTCGATGATCTGCAGGCAGTGCTCGACGGCGGCGCCACCCGACACGCGGATCCGGATCAACTGACTCTGCCCGCTGACCGCGGCGACCTGACGATCGCGATCGGGCGTGAAGTCGACGCGCGTGCCTCCGCCATCCTTGTTGGTGGCGCGCGCGTACAGAGCGATACCGCTCTTGCGCGCGAACTCGACCGAGGCATCGTGCAGCACCTTGGCACCCTGCGCGGCCAGCTCGAGCATCTCGTCGTGGCTGATCGCCTCGAGGAGCCGCGCCGCCTCGACCACGCGCGGATCGGCGGTGTACACGCCGTCGACGTCCGAGCAGATCTCGCAGTAGTCGGCGCGCAGCGCGCCGGCGAGCGCCACCGCCGTGGTATCGGAGCCGCCGCGTCCGAGCGTCGTGACCTCGCGCTTGTACGACACGCCCTGGAACCCGGCGACGATCACGACCTTGCCGCGATCGAGCTCGTCCTCGATCCGGAACGGGCGGACCTCGACGATCCGCGCGCCCGAGTGACGATCGTTGGTCAGGATGCCGGCCTGCGATCCGGTGAACGAGATCGACTCGAGCCCCTCTTCCGCGCAGGCCATCGACAGCAGCGCCATCGACTCGCGCTCGCCGCAGGTCAGCAGCATGTCGAGCTCTCGCCGCGAGGGCGACGGGCTGATGGCCTTGGCCTTGTCGATCAGCTGGTTGGTGGTTTTCCCCATCGCCGACACCACCACCACCACCTTCTTGCCCGCCGCCTTGGTGCGGGCGATCCGCTTGGCAACCAGCTTGATCTTCTCGGCATCGGCGACCGAGGAGCCGCCGTACTTCTGAACCACGATTCCGGTGGGGGTCACGTCTCGCACCATACACGATGGCAACGCCACGGGATGCTACTGTTAGTCTGGTATGGATCGTCGCCTGACCGTCCTCGTGTTCACGCTCGTGACGGCGTGTGCTCCCACCGTCCGACATCCCGCGTGGCCCGATGCGCCGGTCGAGCTGCGCGATGAAGCCGACCGCGAGGCAGCGACGGATCGGTTGTGGGTGATGCCGGTCGGTCCGTCGCGCGACCGGTTGCGCGGCGACATCGCTCGCGCGGTCGTGCGGCGGATCGCGGATGCCGTGCGCGACGAGCGCGTGGTCGATGCGTCGGATCTGCTCGGCGAGCTGACCTCGCTATGGCAGGACGATCCGACCGCGATCGGGCGCGGCCTCCAGGCGCACGTCGACGTGCTCCGCGACCTCCGAGGTGTGTTCGCGAAGGCCGGTTCGCTCGAACCCGCGACCCAGACCCTGATCGTGCTGGCCGAGATCGATCCGGCGCATCGCAAGGACTACCTCGGCGAGCTCGACGAGATCCTCGCGTTCGCGGACGACCTCGCGATCGCCCAGAACGGACGCGACGCCGTGCGCTCGCAACAGATCGCGTTGCTCCAGCCCGCCGCCCTGCGATTGCCGTTGCCGTGGGTGGTCGATCGCTACGTCGGTCTGCTGATCGATCGTCAGGTCGCGGTCAGCCAGCTGCTCGAGCGCTATCGACGCTCGCCGCCGCCGTGCAAGGCCGGCGATCCGGGGTGCCCGAGCAAGAACGGCGTCACCCTCGAGCTGGTTCGCGCACATCACGACATCCTGTCGACCGCCCACCGGATCGCGAACGTGCTCGCGCGCGCGCACCGGAGTCGCGAGCTCCATACACAGCTCGACAAGCTGCGTGGCATCGGCACCGATCGCCAGGTCTACGCGCGCGCGGAGGTGATCGCCGAGCACCCGACGAGCGCCGAGGCCTACGGCGCACTCGCCGACCTGCTGCGGACCGACGACCACGCACCGGATCGCGGCGCCGCGCTCGCGCTGTGCATCGACGGGCTCTCGCGCGATGCCGACGATCCGCGGCTCCTCGCCGCCGCTGGGAGCGACGCGCACGCGCTCGGCCGGGTCGACCAGGCGATCCAGCTCTACGAGCGCGCGTTGCGGTCGACCTCCGACCTCGACACCACGATCGCGATCCGACTCGGGAAGCTCTACGGCGACCGGATCGCACGGCTCGCCGCTAGCGGCCGGCCGTCCGCGGCGCGCTCGGCGTGGCAAGACGTCGTGCGGTTCACCAACGTCGCCGCCAAGCAACACCCGAGCGGCGTGTGGCAGCAGACCCGCGCGATCGCCGAATCGGCGCTCGGCAAGGGGCTCGCGAGCCAGGGCTTCATCGACGATGGACGCCGTGCCCTCACCGCATCACTCGAGCGCGGGCCATCGTCGGATGCCTACGAGACGCTGACCACGATCGACGTCCAGGTCGCTCACTACAGCGATGCCCAGCGGTGGGCCGCCGCCGGCATCGCGATGCTCGGCGACGAGACCGCCGGCGATCGTTACCGGCGCGCCAAGCTCGAACGCCTGGCCGCCGATGCGCTCCGCGAGGCCGGCAAGCCACGCCTCGCGACCAAGCGGTACCTCGAGGCGCTGCGTGCGTGGGCCTCGATCGGCGATACCCAGGAGCTGCCGCGCGCGATCGCCGCCGAGCGTTTGCTCGATAGCGGGCGCGTGATGTGGTGGCTCGGCGATCACGACCGCGCGATCGATCTGATCGCGAAGTCGATCGACTACGACACCGGATCGACCACCGCGAGTGGTGCCGTCGCGTTCCTGATCGAGGTCGACCGCTATCGCGAGGCACTCGACGTGTTCCATCGCGGGCTCGGTGACCCCGATGGCAGCGAGCTGTACAAGGTCTACACGAGCCTGTGGATCGTGGGCGAGGCCGATCGGATCGGCGAGCCGCGCGATCGCCTCGCCGTCGACTACCTCGCCGGCCGGCGCGGCAACCTGTGGTACGAGCAGCTCGCACGAGCGGCGAGCGGCACCCTCCCGTTCGCGACCCTGCGCGCCGCCGCGACCACCGGGCCCCGGCAGGCCGAGCTCGCGTTCTACGGCGCGACGCTCGGGATCGACCCGCGCGCCGCGAGCCCGGCCGGCAAGCGCGCGCTCCTCGAGCGGGTCCTCCGGATGCGTGCGGTACTCGACGCCGAGTTCGATCTCGCGCGAAAGTATCTGCGGGCCCTCCCGACTCCATGAACATCCGTGCACTCGGCGCGCAGCTTCGTTCCGCCGGCCTGTCTCCACGCGGGCTCGAGGGGTGGATCGGAACCGACCGGATCTCCGCGATCCCGACGGTGCTTCCCGCTCGGATCTCCCGCGAGCCCGTTCCGGCGGCGGTCGCGCTGACGCTGTTCGTCGGCGGGATTCCCCTGACGGTCGCGCACGCGAACAACCTGCCGCTCGACGATCTGATCGCGGCCAAGCTCGTGATCTCCGACGGAACGTCGGTCCAGGCACCCCAGGCGGTGCTGCCGATCGGTCCGTCGCTGATGGTGTGCGATCACTTTCGAGCGCCCGATGCCGTCGAGCGGGTGAGCTGGCCCGACGACTCGAGTCTTCACCTCGTGGGGGCGCTCGGGACCAGGCGCCGGCGGCGCTGGCTCGATCTCGGCGCGGGCTCGGCGTTCGCTCAGCTCGCGCGACCCAACCTCGCCGATGCCATGATCGGGATCGATCTCAACCCCCGGGCGGCGCAGCTGGCCCGCCTCGGCACCCAGCTCTCGGGGGCCGACCGGATCCAGATCAAGCACGTCGGTGTCGACACGATCGACGGTGTGAACGCCGACCTCGTCACCTGCAACGCCCCGCTCCCGGAGGCGGTCGCGGTCGACGACGTGGCGATGTGGCGGCGCGCCCCGCGCGGCTTCTTCCCGGCGCTGTGGCCGGCGATCCGTCGCAACCTCACCGAGGGTGGCGAGGCGATCGTCCACGTCGCGCCGCGGATGATCCCGGCCGATCTGCCCGGGGAGCGCGTGATCGTGAGCTACGCGCCCGATCTGGCCGTGCTGTGGTGGCGCCCCGACGAGCCCGATCTGGTTGCCCGAGGCGAACGCACCCTGACCCCGGATCGACCGCACCTCGACGACCGGGATCGCGACGCCGCGCTCGACGACGCCCCGTGATAGCGTCCGTCGAGGGACATGTTCCGGCTGGTCGTTCTGACACTGCTGGCCTTCCAGCTCCCCGCGTGCACTCCGCGGCGTGTTGCCGACGCACCGCTCCCACCGAGCGATCCGACGCGGCTGGACCACGCGGTGCACGCCAAGATCGCGTGCACGACCTGCCACCGCGGTGACCGCCGTCCGGGCTCGAACGATCACCAGCCGTGCGATGACGCCCGTTGCCACCGCAAGGCGTTCGTCTCGAAGCCCGGCCCGGTGTGCGCCGTCTGCCACGATCACATCACCACCCAGCCGGTGCTCGCCGCACCGCTGAAGCCGTTCCCCGTCCGCGATCCGTGGCAGTCGCTGGCGCCCGCGTTCTCGCACGCGCGGCACATGGACGCGTCGCTGATGGAGAATCGGGTCGGGTTCCACGTCGCCTGCACCGATTGCCACACGAAGGGCGACGGAACGCATGTCCGTCCGAACCACGAGACCTGCGCGCGCTGTCACGCGACCGAGGTCGGACTCGCCAACGCGCCCGCGATGACCGATTGCAAGGGCTGTCACCGCGGCCGGCGCCGCCCGCGGGTCCGCCACCGCCTGATCAAGAACGACCTCACGTTCCAGCACGACCAGCACCGGCACGACATCAAGGGTCGGACGATCCGGTGCGAGGACTGCCACAAGGGCTCGGCCAAGGCCAAGGGATACGACGACAACCCGGCGCCGCGGGTCGAGAGCTGCGTCGGCTGTCACGACGACAGCGATCGCGTTCGCTACGAGATGCGGATGCGAATCTGCGAGACCTGCCACAGCGACAAGATCGCGACGCTCACCCAGCTCGCACCGCGCAGCCACCTCCCGGCGACCGAGCGACCGCTCGACCACACGCTCGCGTTCCGCCGCGATCACGCCGAGGCGGCCGCCCGTAGCGCGAAGCGATGCGCCGGATGCCACGTGCAGATGTCCGGCAACGCCCAGAACGCGTGCGACGAGTGCCACCAGCGGATGGAGCCCGCCGATCACCGGATCACCTGGCGCGAGCTCGACCACGGACCCGAGGCGGTCGCCGATCGCACGCGGTGCGCGACCTGTCACGTCGTCGAGTTCTGCACGGCGTGCCACTCGCAGCGGCCGCGCTCGCACGGCCAGTTCGGCTCGTTCGTCGACAACCACGCCCAGCTCGCGCGCCTCAACGTGCGTCCGTGCATCACCTGTCACGATCGCCAGGCGTTCTGCGTCGACTGCCACGTGAGGATGGCGACACCGCGAAGGCGGTGGCCGTGACGGCGCGACTGATCGGCGGTCTGGCCATGCTCGTGCTCGCATCGGCGCGCGACGCCGCGGCCGAGCCGATCGTCGATCTCCACCTCGATCACCTACCCGGCCCGCACGACCTGCGGATGCGGCGAGCGGTTGCCACGGCCACGCCGAGTGCCGCCGCGAACCCCGCGACGTCGAGCGCCAAGCCGCGATCGCCGATGCCCGCCGCACCGAAGGTGAGTGCGACCTCGCCCGAGGCGATCGAGGACCTCGAGGGTCTGCGCGACGTCACCGCGCCGGTGTCGTTCTCGCTGACCATGGGCTACCAGGTCGACGGCGCGCGCGGGAGCGACCTCCCGACGCTGCACGGCAACACCGTCACCGGTGGCGTCGACTACGCGACGTTGCGTTCGTACGGTTTCGGCGAGGGGTTCCTCAGCACGCGCGGCGTCGGGATCTCCAGCCTCGAGACCTACTTCGCGTTGCGGTTCCAGGCCGCGCGCGAGATCACGTCGCGCGATAACCCGACCGGCCAGGACAAGCCGGTGACGTCACCGATCGCGACGTGGTTCGAGCGCTCCGGCGGCGAGGTACGTACGGGGTGGGCCGAGATCCACGACTTCCTTCCGAAACGGTGGGGCTTGTCGAAGCTGCGAGTCCGCGCGGGCAACCAGTTCATCTACGGACCGTGGATCCTGCACGTCGACGGGATCGACTTCGCGTACGAGGGCCCGACGATCACCTCGTCGCTGTACTTCGGACAACGCCACTCCGACTACACGCGCATCCAGGACAACGCGCGACCGTCCGTTGCCGGCGGATCGCTGCGCCTCGATCTGCGCGGCCTCACCGACGCCGTACCGATCGCGGTGTCGGGCGAGGCCCTCACGCTGTCGGAGTCGAGCGTCACCGAACAGGACGCGATCGACACCGAGCTCGCCCAGGTCGACTGGCGACCGCGCCGCGATGTCGCCGTGATCGCACAGGTCCGCGGCGTCAACCGCAAGATGGCGAACCAGCGGATCGAGGTCCGGACGCGCTACAAGGAGGTCACCAACTTCGTGTTCGACGTGATGCGGCGATTCGACAGCGACTGGGTGTGGGATCCGGCGTTCGCGCGCCCGCAGAAGGACGGCGACAACCTCGCCGCACGCCGCTATCTCGATCTCGGCCCGGTGCTCCCGCAGCTGCTCGCGTCGGCGCGCGCCGGCACCCTGATCCGGGAGAACATCGACTTGCTCGCGCGGGTCGCGGTGGCATCCCCGCTGCTGATCAAGAACGAGAAGGCGCAGTCGTCCACTGCCGCGTACTTCGAAGCCGGAGGTGGTGTCGAGATCCGCCTGCGCCGCCAGGCCGCACTCGGGTTCTCGATCCTGTCGCGCCAGACCGTGCGCGACGCCCCGAACCAGAGCGACCGCACCGTCGACGTCCTCGGTGAGGTGTCGCCGATTCCCGATCCGAAGGACAACATCCTCGGCGAGCGCGGCTTCACGGAGGGCGGCACCAGCCTGAAGATGACCCTCGGTGCACGGCGGTTCTCCGCCGGGGTCGAGATCTACGTTCGCAACACGCGCTACACGGTGCTGTACGCCGAACCGAATCCGATGGCCGAGGCCGTCCCCGAGCGAGACCTCCGCGGCGGCGGCCGGATCACGGTCGATGCGTGGGTGAGCCGCCAGCTCCGGCTGTTCGCGTCTTACGACGTGTCGAGCCAGCTGGCGACCGCGCCCGAGATCAGTGGCTACAAGAGCCTGCGCCTCAGCGTCACGGGGACGTATTGATGAGAGCGGCGATCGTGTTAGGGGCTGCTGCGATCACGCTGGTCGCGTGGATCGCGCGCGCCGACGACGCGCCACCGCGCCGAGCGCACGCCGTCGGGTTCGACCATGCCGCGCACGCGGCCGCCGCCCCCGACATCGCGTGCACGCGTTGTCACGCGCTGGCAAGCGGGCGCATCGCGAGACCGCCGTCGCATCAGACGTGCTTTCAGGGTTGCCACACCGGCGTCGCCGCGCGCACCCGGCTCCGCGAGCCGATCGCCACCGACCAGCTCGCGCTGTGCAACCCGTGTCACGCCGAGACCGCGCTGGTGCCGCGCGAGCGCACGCCGGTGGCGAGCTGGCGCAAGGCCCTCGCGGTCGAGCACGACCACACGGTCGATCGAGCGATCCGGCTTCGACACGATCGCCACGCCCAGATCGCGTGCGCGCGGTGTCACACGGCTGGCAAGCCGCGGCGTGGTGTTCGCGCCCACACGCGCTGCATCGGTTGCCATGGCGACCGCAAGGGCACCGACACGTTCGCGATCGGCGAGTGCGAACGCTGTCATCCTCCGTCCACCGACAAGACACGACTCGACCGACCGCACCTCGCACGCGGCGATGGCACGATCTACGTGCGCTCGACGTTCTCCCACGACAAGCACGCGACCCGCGGTGTCGCGGGTACGTGCGAGACGTGCCACGCCGCGATCGCATCGGCGGCGGTCGACTCGTTGCCACGACCGACCGTGAAGACGTGCACGATCGGCGGGTGCCACGACGGCAAGGCCGCGTTCGGAGATACCGCGTCGTGCACGCGCTGTCATCGCGACGTTCCGACCGGCAAGTTCGAGGTCTGGAGACCCGCGAAGCAGTACTCGCACGCCGCGCACGATGCGAGCTGGAAGACCAGCACCACCAAGCCGGCGTGCGCCAGCTGTCATCCGCTCTCGAAGTCGGGACAGATCGAGATCGCCGGCCATGCGGCGTGCGCGTCGGCGGACTGCCACGCCGACGACTTCGAGCTGCGGCGACCGAAGATCTGCAACGCGTGCCACGAGGGCACCGAGCCGTGGCGTCCGCTGGTCGCCGATCGCTTGCCATCCGACACTTCCGAGTTCGGCGCCAACCTCGATCATCGCAAGCACGCCGGCGATTGCGGGACCTGCCACTCGCTGACCACCACGCGCACCCAGCTCCGACCGCCGCGTGGTCACGGCGCGTGCGCCACCGAGGGATGTCACGCGGTCACCGGTGGCCCGGACCCGCAGCTCACCGCGTGCGAACGTTGCCACGTGCGCGGACTCGCCGAGCGTCGCGAACAGGCACGTCGCACGGCGCCGTGGTCGGTGCGCACCACGTTCCTGCATGCTCCGCATCTCGCGACCGGGGCACCGTGCACGCAGTGCCACACGGATCTATCAGCGCCGAGCGTGCTCGAGCTCGCCACGCCCCGCGAAGGCGACGTGCGCGACCGCGAAGTGCCACGACGGCACGGTCGCCTTCAAGGTCACCGGCACGTCGTGCACGCGTTGCCACCCGGGAGCCAAGTCGCGATGATGCCGCGCGCCGAGCGAGCGTACGTGATCGCGACCTGCGCGATCATCGGCGGCGCGTTCGCGTACGCCGCCGCGGAGTGGGGACAGTGGCCGGTGTTGCGCTACGTGCCGCTGACCGGCGAGCTCACGTGGTCGAAGGTCACGGGTGTGACGATGGTCTACTGGGGGCTCCTGCTGTGGGGCCTCGGCGGCGCGGCCTCGGGTGCGCTGGTCGGAGCCCTCGCGGTCCGGATGTTCCCGCGCAGGTGGCAAGATCGGACACTCCAGCTGTTCGGGGCGTGGGCGATCACCGCGATCCTGTTGGCTGGCGGGTACTTCACGTGGAGCTTGTGGCCGTGGTGAAAAACGGCCTGTAAGCGTCGGGGTTCGAGTGGCGTTGGGTCCGTGCAATGGCGATGACCCCTTCGAAGCTTCCCCTCACCCTGATCCTTGCAGCTTCCGCCTCCGCCGCCCTGGCGACCTCCGCGCACGCCAACGTCGTCGCCACGGATGGCTCCGCCTACGCCGAGCCCGACACGCCGACACCGACGCGCGTCGAGGGTCGTCTCGGCTGGCTGATCGGCGGCAGCGATGTCGGCGATGCCGACGGGTTCTCGATGGGCCTCTCGGCGGGCCTCGGCTACCGGATCGGCGACGTCACGTTCCGCGGCCTGTTCGATTACTTCCGGGTCGGCGACGGTTACCAGGAGACGCTCGATCGCCGGGGTCGCAGCACGCGACTCGGTGCAGCGTTGCGGTACTCGTTCGCACACACCGACAACGACAAGCACGGCAAGGGCCTCGGCGCGGACTTCTGGGGCGAGGTCGGTGCCGGCTACGAGCACATCAGCTGGCGCCAGGGCGGCGTCTACGATCGTCCGAGCGGCGAGCTCGCCGTCGGATTCGAGCTCGACGGCTTCGGCAAGCGCAACGACAAGACGATGCGCCGCCGTCACATCGGCTACTTCATGGACTTCCGCACGCTGATCGCGGCCGGGCCCGACATGGACGTCCCCGCGGTGTGTGGTGGTCCGTGCACCAAGGCGACCAAGCCGTCGCGTACCGACGTCAGCATGTTCTTCGAGCTCGGCCTCCACTGGGGCCACTAACCGACCACCGAAAAGGATCGACGATGACGCTCACGCAGGGGGTCCGCGGACCCCGATGGATCCCGTTTGCCCTGATCGCTGCTACCGCCGCCGCATGCGGTGGCTCCATGGGGGCCCCCAAGTCGGTCGCGACCTCGGGCGGTGGAGGCGCGTACTACGGACCCGAACCGGCTCCCGCCACGCCGATGGCGAGCTCGGGCGCGGTCGCACCGGGCGCCGAGAACATCGCGATCGATCGCGGTGGTGGCGAACCGGCGCCCACCGAACGGCCGGGCCTCGGCACGTCGTGGGGCGAGCAGGTCAACGCGCCGATCACGTTCTCGCCCTTCGTCCGAGCTTCGGACAGCCCGTGGGCGGAGGTCGCGCTGCACTACAACGACGCCCAGGGCGTCCAGGCACACGCGGCCTACCTCGGCACGACGCCGCAGCCACTCGAGATCTACGCGGGCGACGGCTCGATCGGCATCGCGCTGATCGACGAGGCCGGGCGCACCCTGCCCGGCTACATGGCGCAAGGCCGCGCGTTGATCGTCGGGCAGGACGGCGCGCGCTATCGGATCGCGGTCCGCAACGGCACCACCGCGCGGTTCGAGATCGTGGCCTCGGTCGACGGACTCGACGTGATCGACGGCAAGCCGGCCGATCCCAACCGCCGCGGCTACCTCGTCGATCCCCACGACACGCTGATCATCGATGGGTTCCGCACGTCGGATAGCGACGTCGCCGCGTTCCGGTTCGGCAAGGTCGCCGATTCGTACGCCGCCCACACCTCCGGGGATCGCAACGTCGGCGTGATCGGGTTCGCGATCTTCTCGGAGCGCGGGGCCGTGTGGACGCCCGCCGAGCTCGGTCGGCGCGACACCGCCAACCCGTTCCCCAACCGCGGATACGCGGTCCCGCCTCGCTGAGCCAGCCCGAGGCTGGCAATCGCGGGCCGGCCGGGCGAAGCTTTGGGGGATGCGTCTCGCCGTCATCCTCGGGTTCGGCCTCGCCGCCTGCGGCGCCACCGACGCCGAGCCGATCGACGGCGACATCACGTTCACGGTCGGCACCGACGTGATCACGCCGACCGCCGGTGCCGCGATCCGCGACTCCGATCCGGCCAACACCCTGATCGTGATCGGAACGCGCGACGTCTCGTGCCAGACCACGCTCGGCAGCACGCTCCACAAGGGCACGTATCTGACGATGCTGATCGCGCGCGAAGCCTCGGTCCAGGCCGACGTGCCGGTGTCGCTGATCCGGGTCGGTTCCAGCGGCACGCTGATCAACGGCGCGCCGACCGAGGTCACGATCGACACGTTCGCCGACCGCATCACGGGGAACCTGATGTTCGCGACCGAGGATGACGCCTCGGGCGCGATCACGCCGCTCGCGGCGAGCGGCACGTTCGACGTGATCGACTGCGACTGACCGGTCAGAACACGAACGGGTAGGCGAACGAGCCACCGTTCTGCGTCTTCGCGAACGTCGCCTTGCGCAGCGCCGCGACCACGCACGTACCGAGTGCCGGATCCGGCGACGCCGTCACGGTCGCGGATGCCACGCTGCCGTCGGGACGGACCGTCACCGCGACCTTCACGGTCCCCTTCGCCGGGTGCTGCTCGCCGCACAGGATGATCTGCGGACGGTACTGCTCGACCCCGGAGCGGATCTGCGCGCGATCGAGCGTGGCCGGCGGCGCGTCGGGATCCACGGGCGGTGCCGGCGGTGGCGGTGCCGAGCCGGTCGCGCTGCCCGCCGCGCTGCCGGCTGCACTGCCCGCCGCATCGGCCGGCTTGAACTTCGCGCAACACGGCTTCGCGTACTTGTTCAGGATGCAGGACACCTGATCGCAGGTGTCGCCGGAGGACGTCGGATTCTCGGGTGCCTTCGTCAGGTCGGCTTCATCGGTCCCGGGATCGTCGGCCTCCGGGGTGACGTCGTCGTTCGCGTGCGCGGGCGTGTCGGTGTGGTGGTGGTGGTGAACCTCTGGCTTCCGCGCCACCGCGGGATCCATCTCGATATCCCCGGGGTCGACCGCCGGCATGGTGGTCGGTGGTGGTGTCACCGGCGTGGTGGTGAGCGCCGTCGCCGGATCGGGCTCCGTGTTCGGTGCAGGCGGCTCGGTCGAACGAGGCCCCGCGGGATCGGGGGCGGCATCGATCGTCCCGCGGTGCCGTCCGAGCGCGAGCACGATCATCACGGCCGCGGCCACCACGGCGAGTCCGCCGATCGCCACCCATACGCGGCTGCTCGCGGGTGCATGCGGCTGTTCGCGGGCGGGGAACACCGGGAGGTCGGGCTCGGCGGAGCGTGGCTTCGGGAGGTCGGCACGCGGCTTGGGAAGCCCCGGCAGGCCGGCACGCTTGGGCACCGGTGGAGGCATGGTCTTCGTACGTCGTTTGCGCGGCACCGCGGCCGCCGTCTTCTCGACGAGCTCGGCGGCGACGATCACCGCATCCTCATCGACCACCGGGTGGTCGGGCTTGGTGGTCCGCGTGCCGGTGGCCTTCTGGATCTGGCCGCGCGGCTCGTCGTCGACCACGCGCGCCGCGGGACGCGCGTCGAGGATCGCTGCGGGTTCGACCGGCTCCAGCTCGTCGACCGGTTCGCCCTCGGCGCCGGCGGCCTCGGCTTCGTCGGGCTCGTCGGGCTCGTCGGACTCGTCGGACTCGCTGGTGTCGAACTTCGACGCGGTCGGCGTGACCTCGGACTTCGCCTCGAGGGCTGCCTCCGCGGGTTCCTCGTCCGTCGTCTCGGCGGGTTCCTCGTCCGTCGTCTCGGCGTCGGTTGCTTCGTCGGCCGCCTCGGCCGCTCGCTTCGATCGCTTCGGGTTCGCTTCGATCTCGGCCTCGCCTCGGCCTCGGCCTCGATCTCGGCCGGTTCGGGCTTCGCGTCGGGCTCGACCTCTTCCGCGGTTGCCGGAGCCTCGGCCTTCATCTCGGCTTCGCCGGGGTCGCGCTCGCGCTCGGCGGTGGCACGCTGGACGACCTTGCTCGCGGCAGCCTCGACCGCGGCGACCCAGGCGGCGGCCTGATCGGACGGAGACTTCAGAGCGTGCTCGCGTGCGGCGACCGTGGACGGGTGATCGTCGTCGAGCGCCTCGGCCTTGAGCGGCGTACCGGTCGCCTCGATCGCACGCTCGATCGACGCCTCGAGCGCTTCCTCGTACGAGGACTTGGCCGCGACCGGATCGAACGCGGGTTGCTCGCCGGAGTCGAGCGGTGCGCCCGGATCGATCTCCGCGATATCCGGATCCGACGCGCGCGCCACCACGGGCACCGGCAACGGTGGCGTACCGTGAGTGCTCGGCGTTCGCTTGCGGGGCACCGGTGGCGGACCGCTCGTGCCGCGACCGGTCCGCAACGGAGGTGGAGGCACCCCGACGTCGGTGTCGGGCGTCTCGATGCGATGCCGCGCCATCTTCATCACCAGGTTGCGCGGGCGCGTACGGTGATCGAGCTGCGGCAACAAGATCCGATCGAGAGCGGTACCGACCGCGCCCTTCGACGCCGGTAGCACGAACACGAACGTGGCTCCGCACTGCGCGGCCACCACGTCGACCAGCATCGCGCCGGTCCCGATCTCGTCGTACGTCAACATGCGGAACAGGTCCGAGAACCCGTGGAGCGGCTTGGAGATCAGCGGCGCCAGCGCCGACTGGGTCGATTCCGTATCGATGCCCGCGATCGCGATCACGACATCGACCTCGGCATCTCGAATCCAGCCCTCGAGCTGCGCCCGCACGCGCTCGTAGTCGTCGGGAATCAACTCGAGTCCCGTGACGTCGTGCCCGGCGTCTGCGAGACGTGTCACCACCAACTTCCCGGTCACCTCGTCGAGCGTGGTGGGTGCGTTCGACACCATCATCACGCCGACGCGGACCGGCACGAACACTCGCTCCATCCCTTCCAGCGTAACCCAATCCCGCGAGCCTCGCCTGCCCCAAGTCCTACTTACCCAGGCACTTACAGAAGCACTTACCCGACGAGCGAAGGTTGCAACGCGGGGGGTGGCGCGGCGAGAGGTGGCGCGATTTCGTACAGCTGCTCGAGGGCCGCGCCGAACCGTGCCAGCGCCTCGCGGCGCTTGACCTTGAGGGTCGGCGTCAACAGGCCGTTCTCGACCGTGAACGGCTCGTCGATCAGCGCGACCGCACGCGGCCGTTCGAACCCGCGGAACCCGACCGACAGTCGATCGATCTCGCCCTGGATCAAGGCGCGCACGCGCGGATCGGCGGTCGGCTGGGCGACTTCGAAACCGCGGTCGCCCGCCCACTCGGTGACAGTCGCGATGTCGATCGAGACCAATGCCACGTTGTACGGGTGGTTGGCGCCATGCAGCATCACGTGGGTGACGTACGGCGATAGTGCGAGCCGCTCCTCGAGCGGTGACGGCATCACGTACTTGCCGTTCTCGAGCTTGTACTGCTCCTTGATCCGGCCGCTGATGAACAGGTAGCCATCGTCGTCGAGCCACCCGATGTCGCCGGTGCGCAGGCCACCATCCCGCGTGAACACCTTGGCGTTCTCTTCGGGGCGATCGTGGTAGCCCTTCATCACGTTGGGGCCGTGCACGATGATCTCGCCCTCACCGGGAACGTCGCCCCGCGACATGTCGAGCTCGATCTGCACGTCCTGGATCGGAATCCCGACACTACCGATCTTGCGGTGCCCCGGTCGGTTGAATGCGACGATCGGCGACGTCTCCGACAGGCCATAGCCCTCGTAGACCTCGATCCCGATCCCGTCGATGAACTCCGCGACCTCGTGCGACAGCGTGGCGCTGCCGCTGATCGCGTACTTGAGGTGGCCTCCGAGCTTGTTGCGGATCGCCCCGAACAGGAAGCCGGCGAGCCAGCACACGAAGCGCGAGCCCAGCGTCAACTGCTCGCCGCGATGGCGGCGGATCGACGCGTCGAGCCCGCGATCGAACACCGCGCGGATCAACCTCGGCTTGTGATCGATCTGCGAACGCACGGCGGCGTGGAGCTTGTTGAAGATCCGCGGCACCGCGACGAGCAGCGTCGGATGGACCTCGCGGAGGTCTTCGAGCAGGTGCTCGGTGTTGGTGTTGAACGCGGTCGATGCCCCGGCCGCGATCAGGATATGGAGCTCGCAGACCTGACCGTAGACATGGGCCCACGGCAGGAACGACACCGAGCGATCCGTCGACCCGAGCGGGAATGCCGAGATCGTGGCGGCCACGTTGCTCGCGAGGTTCCCGTGCGTGAGCAACACTCCCTTCGGCGTACCGGTGGTGCCCGAGGTGTACGTGAAGTTGGCGACGTCGTCGGGCGAGGGATGGATCGCGGGGACCGGTGCGGCCTCGCGTGCGAGCAGGGCCGCGACCGACCGCGGATCCGATTCGGGCGCGTCGATCACGAGCACGTGCCGCAGCTCCGGGAGAGCGAGCTGCATGGTGGTGACGGCATCGGCGATCTCGGGCGTACGGCAGAACACGACGGAGGCGCCGCAGTCGCGAAGGATCAGCTCCCAGTCGCTCGGTCGCTGGGCTTCGTACATCGCGACGAAGGCCGCGCCGAGGCCGTAGCTGGCGTAGGCCGCCGTGGCCCAGGCCGACCCGTTGCTCGAGATGATGGCGACGCGATCACCTCGTTCGACCCCGAGTGCCGCTAGCGCCGCACGCAAGCGATCGACGTCGCGCTGCCACGCGGCGTAGGTCATCCACTGCCAGGCGCCATCGCGACGCTCTCCGAACAACGGACGATCGGCGAACGTCGCCACGCTGCGTTCGGCAAGCTCGATCAGGCTCGACGTCGGGGCCATCACAGCACCGGGGGTGCCGGCGAACGGCCGTGCGTGAAGTAGCTGTCGAGCTGGATCCAGCGCTCGGGATCGGAGAACACCCGGTCGGCCCACTCGTAGAGCATCCCGTCCTCGCGTGCGGCGTGCGTGCGCAGCATCGTTACCAGCGATTCGATCGCGGACAGCCGCGTGACGTGGAGGTCGACGCCGACGCCGAGCTCGAACAGCTTGGACCGGATCGCGGTGTGCTCGTTCCTGAGCGCCGCGACCTCCTCGGGCTCGCTGCGCTCCAGCTCCGGGAACAACACGTCTTCCTCGAGCGCGAGGTGCTCGGCGAGCCGCTTCTCGAACTTGCCGTAGGCCCCGGCGGCCGCGTCGCGATCGCCGGTCTTGTAGGCAGCGGTCAAGTCTTCGAGCCAGACCGCGAGCTGCTCGTGGTCGGCACGCATGTGACTGCGGATCGATGTAGCCGTCATGCCCTGACCCGGTGCATCGCCCGTGCCGGCACGGTGCGTGAACGTCCTAAGCAACATGATCGACCAGCTCCATGCCGCGGACCTGTTACGCAGTGCTCCGGTGGAACGCGTCGCGACGATGCGCGCGGAAGCCGCGGAATGGTGGGCACGTGCGCGCCGCCTGATCCCTCCGGCCGACCGCCGGATCTTGATCGACCCACCACGGCTGGTCGCGCGGTTCGCAAGATATGCGTTGCAGCGGTCCCGGGGACGAGCCGGCTGCGCGACCGCCGACGACGTCCATGCGAGAGATCCCGAGTTCGTGACGCTGGTCTGCGATCTGTTCCGGTGGCTCGGTGAGCACTACTTCCGGTTCGAGGTCGAGGGCGTCGACAACGTTCCCGCCGGTCCCGTGCTGCTGGTCGGAAACCACAGCGGTGGCCTGCTGCCGAGCGAGGCGTTCTTCACCGGGCTCGCGATCCACGACCGGTTCGGTCCCGAGCGCGCGATGTACTCGCTCGCCCACGACTTCCTGTTCGAGGACGAAACGCTGCGCCGCTACGCGCGCCGCCTGGGAGCACTGCGTGCGGGTCACGACAGCGCACATCACGCCCTCGCCGCCGGGCACTGCGTGCTGGTCTACCCGGGATCGGACCTCGACACGTTTCGTCCGTTCCGCGATCGCGACAAGGTCGTGCTCGGAAACCGTCACGGCTTCATCAAGCTCGCACTCCACGAGCGCGTGCCGATCGTTCCCGTCGTGACCGCCGGAACGCACGAACAGATGATCGTGCTCGCGCGCGGCGATCGCCTCGCGCGTCTGACCCACGCGCATCGATGGGCGCGCACCGAGGTACTACCCCTGATCCTCGCGATCCCGTGGGGTCGTCACGTTCGGGTTCGTGCCGTACCTCCCCCTGCCCGCGCAGACCACGCAGGTGTTCCTGCCGCCGCTCTCGTGGCCGGAGCTCCCGGTCGATGCCGCCGACGATCCCGCGATCGTCGACCGTTGCTATCGCGAGGTCGAGATCGCGATGCAGGCCGAGATGACCCGGCTGTATCGCGGTCGACGGTTTCTGCGCGGGCGCAACTAAGCCACGGCGCGCAGCGCCCACACCTCGTCGAGAAACCCGAGGAGCTCCTCGTCGAGCCGGCGCGGGCGTACGCGCCATTCCCAGATCGACTTCGCGGTGACCAGTCGCGCGTTCGCGAGCTCGCGCGCGATCCGATCGGCATCGCTGAACGGATGGATCGGATCCGACGGGTGTCCGATCACCAGGGTCGGGTGCGACAGCGCGCGGCGCTTCTCGATCGGCGGGGCCACGCGCCCGAAGATCAGGCCGTCGAGCACGGCCAGCGACGCGCGAGGATCGCGCCGGATGAAGTCGATCAGGATGTCGACGAGGTAGTGGGTGCGCGGGATCAGCCGCGTGATCGCGGCGACCACGCCCATCGTGCGGTGGCTCGCACGCAACGCGAGGGCGAGCGGCACGAACGCCGCCGCCGCGGCGGGGAGTGCGTTCTCGAGTACGGGCATCTCGAGCACCAGCGCGCGCACCCGCTCCGGTGCGGCGACCGCGACTTCGAGCGCGACGTTGGCACCCAGCGAGGTCCCGCCGATCACCGCCTGGGGGAGCTCGAGGTGATCGAGCAGCGCGACCACGTCGGCACCGAACCGCGGCATCGAGTACGACGTCATGTCGTGCGGCTGATCCGACTCGCCGTGACCGAGCATGTCCACGGTGATCACGCGGTGACCGCGATCGGCCAGCACCGGCGCGAGATGCGTGTACATCCGACGATCCATGAGCAACCCGTGGGTCAGTACGACGGCCCGTGGCCCGGCGCCGTGCTCGCGATAGGCGATCCGGCGGCCGTGGTGGGTGAAGCTCGACATCGAAGGTTTCACCGTAGCAATTGTGCCCCGTGACGCACGGTCGCGGGTCGCAAACACCGTTCGCGGGTCGATGTGGGTGGGAGTGGCGCAGTCGATGCGGGGTTTTCGGGCGTACCACCGCCATCGGCGCGGCGCGGATGTTGCTCCGCCTTTACCCATGCGGCTCCTCGTCATCCTCGGCCTGATCCTCGGCACCGCCCTCGCCCATCCCGCCACCGCCACGGCCGGCGAGAAGGCGGGCGTCACGATGCCCGACACGTTATCCGTCGGCAAGACGCGCCTGGTGCTCAACGGCATGGGGTTGCGCGAGGCCACCATGTTCAAGGTGGATGTCTACGTCGCGGGGCTCTACCTCGAGTCTCCGTCGTCGGATGCCACCTCGATCATCCGCTCCAAGCAGACCAAGATCCTGGTCCTCAAGTTCGTCCGCAACGTCGGTCGGAGCGACATCCTCAAGGCCTGGCACGAGGGGTTCCAGCACAACGCCGTGATCGCGTTGCCGCTGATCCAGCGGGAGATGGACCAGCTCGACGCGTGGACCCCGAAGTTCAAGAAGGGCGACACGCTGCGCTTCATCTACCAGCCCGATAAGGGCGTCCAGGTCGATATCAACTACGCCCGCAAGGGCACGCTGAAGGGCGAGCACTTCGCGCAGTCGCTGTTCGCGATCTGGCTCGGAAAGCACCCACCGACCTCGGCGCTCAAGCGCGGGATGCTCGGCAACCACGGGAGGCACCGATGATCGAGGTGCGCGCATCGATCGAGGTCGAAGCCTCCGCCACCACCGTGTGGCGGGTGCTCACCGATCTCGCGAGCTACCACGAATGGAATCCGTTCATTCGCGACGCCTCGGGTTCGCTCGAGGTCGGAGGCAAGGTCTCCGTTCGCGTGCGGCCCCCGATGGGGATCCACCAGCTGGCGTTCCAGGCGACGGTGCTGTCGCGCGACGAGGAGCGCGAGCTGCACTGGCGGGGGAGCCTCGGCGGATCGTGGCTGGCCAGCGGCGAGCACTGGTTCCGGATCGAACCGCTCGACGAGCACCGCGTGCGGTTCCTCCAGGTCGAACGCTTCGAGGGGCTGCTCTCGTCGATCGCGCGACGCCTGCTCGAGCCGCAGGCACGGATCGGCTTCGAGGCGATGAACGCCAAGCTGGCGGCACGCGCCGAGAAGCTCGAGCGCATCGCGACCACGATGCATGCAAAGGACGTCGCGTCGTGACCGTGCCGTGGATGCTCCTCGAGCCGAAGCCGTCACCCGGCGCGGGGTACCGCGCGCGGTTCGAGAGCATCGGGCAACGACTCCCCGAGCGCCGCCTCACCACGCGCGATCTGATGGCGACCACACGCCACAAGACCCGGATCGATCTCGAGCGGCTGACCGGGATCCGCGAGCGCCGGGTGTGCTCCAACGGCGAAGACTCGCTGACGCTCGCGGTCGAGGCCGCTCGCGATTGCCTCGCGCGGTCGCGCTACACCGGCGCCGACCTCGACATGGTGATCGACGCCAGCATCACGCGTCACGACGCCGATGCCATCTACCGCCACGAACCGCCGCTCAGCCTCGCCGTCAAGCAGGCGATCGGCGCCGACCACGCGATCCACTTCGATCTCTCGAACGCGTGCGCCGGCATGCTGACCGGCGTGTTCGTGCTCCACGACTTCATCCGTCGCGGCGCGATCCGGCGCGGCATCGTGGTCAGCGGCGAGCACATCACCGGGCTCGGCGCCAACGCGGCTCGCAGCATCCGCCACATCCTCAGCCCGCAGCTCGCATCGCTGACTCTCGGCGATGCCGGCGCCGCCGTGATCGTCGACCGCGTCGATGCGAGTGCCGATGCCAATGAGGAAAAGGGTGGCGGGATCCTGCTCGCCGGGTTCACCACGCTCGCCGACCACAGTCGGCTGTGCCTCGGACTCCCCGCGTCGAACCTGCCCGGCGCGAAGATGTACACGCGGGCACGGGCGATCCACGACGTCGCGATGGCAGACGGCCCCCCGCTGATCCAGCAGGTGCTCGAGCGCGCCGAGCTCGCGCTCGACGACATCGACTGGTTGATCCCGCACCAGACCTCGGTGCGCGCGTTGCGTGCCGGCGAGAAGGTGCTGGCCGAGCGTCTCGGCGGCAAACCCAAGCACCTGGCGATCACCGTGGACGAATACGGCAACACGGCGTCGACGACGCTGTTCGTCGCGCTCCATCGGCTACTCGACGATGGCCAGCTGCATCGCGGGGAGAAGGTGCTGCTCCTATCGGTGGCCTCCGGCCTCGAGGTCGGCGTGGTCGTGTTCGAGGTCGATCAACTCGAGGACAGTCATGGGCGCCTCCATTGAAGCCGTCGCGACGTCACACCCCCGCGGCCTTCGCCGCTCGATGGGTGCACGGCATCTGTCCGACGAAGCCGCCCGCAGCGCCCTCGCGCGAGGCCACCACTACGCCGGCGAGCTCGACCTCATCGTCAACGTCGGGCTGTACAAGGATCACGGTCTCGCCGAACCGGCGCTGGCCTCGATCATCCAGGAGGACGTCGGCGCCAACCCGGGCCACCCTCCCCGACCGAACGCGCACGGAACGTTCTCGTTCGATCTCCTCGCCGGCGGCTGCGGCGTGCTCGCGGCAGCGCACCTGGTCGACGGCTTCGTCGGTGGCGACGATGCGGCGGCGCACCTCGGTCTCGTGGTCGCGGCCGATGCCGACCCGTCACCCAAGACCACGCGCGGGTTCCCGTTCGCGCCCGCGGGCGGTGCTCTGTTGCTCGGACGCGGCACGCCCGATCGCGGGTTCCAGAGGTTCCGGTTCGAGAGCTTCCCCTGCGACGCCGGCATGTTCGAGGTCATGATGCGGTGGGATCCGCGCGCCGGGAGGCTGCGTCGCGGGCGCAACGTCCTCGAGGTCCGCGAGGCACCGGCGTTTGCCGGGCGCTGCATCGAGCACGGTACCGCCGTCGCCCGTCGCCTGCTCGAGGATGCCGAGCTCTCGATCCGCGACATCGACCTGCTCGTCGCGAGTCCGTATCCGCGGTCGTTCGCGACCGGTGTGGCGAGTGCGCTCGGCCTCGCACCCGATCGACTCCCCGCGTTGCCGGCGGCGTTCGAACGCGCACACACCGCGGGCCCGCTCGCCGCACTCGAGGCCGCCGGCCCGTTGCACGGCCCCGAGGGACGGATGGGACAAACGCTGTTGTTCGTGACCGCCGGCGCCGGGATCGAGATCGCGGCGGCGATCTATCGCGCCTGACCGCGCGACATGTCGAGACCGACCGCGGGCACGATCGACATCCCGCGCCGCAGCTCGGCGTCGATGCTGCGCGCCACCTCGCGACCCTCGGCGATCGCCCACACGATCAGCGATGCACCGCGATGAGCATCGCCCGCGCAGTACACGTTCGGCACGCTGGTCGCCCCGCGCGCGTCGGTGGCGATGTTGCCCCGCGCGTCGAGCGCGATGTCGAGCTGCTCGACCAGCGGCGCCACGTCGGGTCCGAGGAATCCGAGCGCGAGGATCAGGGTATCGACCGGCATCTCGATCTCGTCACCGACGTCCACCAAACGATCGCCGTCGCGCTCGACGTCGATCCCGTACAGCTTCTCGAGCTTGCCGTCGCCGCTCAGGCGCGTGGTACGGAACGCGTAGGTGCGGTCCCCGCCCTCCTCCTGCGAGCTCGACGTGCGGAACACCAGCGGCCACTCGGGCCACGGGTTGTCGGGCGCGCGGCTCTCCGGCGGTGCCGGCATCAGCTCGATCTGCGTGACGTGCGCCGCCTTCTGGCGGTGCGCCGTGCCGAGGCAATCCGACCCGGTATCGCCACCGCCGAGGATCACCACCCGCTTCCCACTGACGTCGTGGGTGGCGACGGTGCCCGTGGCGACCGCATCGTTCTCGTCGATCAGGTAGTCCATCGCGAGCAGCACACCGGGCAACACGCGCCCGGGGATCGCGAGATCGCGCGGCCGCTGAGCACCGATCGCGATCACCACCGCATCGTGCTCGGCGACCAGGTCGTCCCACGTCGGGTCGACGCCGACCACGACGCCACACCGGAACTGGACACCCTGTGCCTCGAGCAACGCGATCCGCCGCTCGACGACGTGCTTCTCGATCTTGAAGTCGGGGATGCCGTAGCGCAGCAGACCGCCGGGGCGCGGCGCCGAGTCGTAGACGATGGCGGTGTGGCCCGCGCGATCGAGCTGGCTCGCCGCCGCGAGACCGGCCGGCCCGGAACCGACGATCGCGATTCGCTTGCCGGTGCGCGTGCGCGACGGCGGCGGCACCACCCAACCCTCGGCGAACGCGCGCTCGGAGATCGCCTTCTCGATCGCCTCGATCGTGACCGGCCCGCTGTCGATCGCGAGCACGCACGAGCCCTCGCACGGCGCCGGGCACAACCGTCCGGTGAACTCGGGGAAGTCGTTCGTGGCGGCGAGCCGATCGTGGGCATCGCGCCACCGCCCCCGAAACACCAGGTCCGCGAACTCGGGGATCGGATTGCCGAGCGGACAGCCCTGGGTGCAGAACGGCACGCCGCAGTCCATGCAGCGCCCGGCCTGCATGCGCAGCGCGTCGAGCTCGAGCAGCCCGGCCTCGGCCTCGACCTCGTGCCAGTCGCGGATCCGCTCCGCCACGGGTCGACGTCGCGGCAAGATGCGCTTCCATTCCAAGAACCCGGTCGGCTTGCCCATCACGCGCCTCCCGCGGTGCTCTTGATCCCCGACGGTGGCGTCGTCGGTCCGCGATCGTGAACGACCCGCATCCCGGGTGGGCGGATCGCGGCGCGTCGTGCCTGCAGCACGCGCTTGTACTCGATCGGCATCACCTTGACGAACCGCGATACCAGGTGCTCCCAGTTGTCGAGCACGCGGCGACCGAGCGAGCTCCCGGTGAAGCGCACGTGATCCTCGATCAACCCGTAGAGCAACCACAGATCGCTCTCGTCGACGACGGTCTCGAGCTCGACCATCGCGAGGTTGGTGCGCGACCGCAGCACCTGATTGGAATCGAGAACGTAGGCGGTGCCACCCGACATGCCGGCGGCGAAGTTGCGCCCCGTCGGGCCGAGCACGACCACGACACCGCCGGTCATGTACTCGCAGCCGTGATCGCCGACGCCTTCGACGACGGCGCGCGCTCCCGAATTGCGCACGCAGAACCGCTCGCCGGCGAGCCCCGACGCGAACAGATCGCCCGAGGTCGCGCCGTACAGCGCGACGTTGCCGACGATCACGTTCTGCTCCGCCGCGAATCGCGCGGTCGGCGGCGGGTACACGACGATACGGCCACCCGACAAGCCCTTGCCGATGTAGTCGTTGGCATCGCCGCACAGCTCGAGCTGCACGCCGGGTGACAGGAACGCTCCGAAGCTCTGACCCGCCGAACCGGTGAAGCGCACGCGGATCGACCCGTCGACGAGGCCGCGCGCACCGTGCTTCTTCGCGAGCTCGCCCGACAGCAGCGCTCCGACCGCGCGCTGCGAGTTGTCGATCGGCATCGCGACCTCGATCGGCTTGCCCTCGGCCGCGAGGTGACGGCGCAACAGCTCGCGATCGAGGTGCACCGAGACGTCCCACGGGCGCGCCTTCACGAACCGGCGAGGTCCCGGGCCCGGCACCGCCAGCACCGCCGACAGATCGATCCGCCCGATCTTCGGATCCGCGACCCGGCGGGCGCGCAACAGCTCGACCCGACCGACGATGTCGTCGAACGTGCGGGCACCGAGACGTGAAAGGTGCTCGCGCACGCGCTCCGCGACGAACGTGAAGTACGCGACCACGTCCTCCGGGGTGCCGGTATAACGCTCGCGCAGCTCGGGGTTCTGCGTCGCGATGCCGACCGAGCACGTGTTGAGATGGCACTTGCGCAACATCACGCAGCCCGTCGCGATCAGCGACGCCGTGGCCATCCCGAACTCCTCGGCGCCGAGTAGCCCGGCGACGATCACGTCGCGCGACGTCCGCATCCCACCGTCGACCTGGACCCGGATGCGATCGCGCAGGTGATTGGCGACCAGCACCTGCTGGGTCTCGGCCAGGCCGAGCTCCCACGGCACGCCGGCGTGCTTGAGGCTCGACAGGGGCGCCGCGCCGGTGCCGCCCGACATCCCGGCGATCACGACGCAACCCGCGCGTGCCTTGGCGACGCCGGCGGCGATCGTGCCGACGCCGACCTCGCTGACCAACTTGACGCTGACCCGCGCGCTCGGGTTGACACACGTGAGGTCGTAGATGAGCTGCGCGAGATCCTCGATCGAGTAGATGTCGTGGTGCGGCGGCGGCGAGATCAGGGTGACGCCCGGCGTCGAGCAGCGCACGCGCGCGATCCGCTCGTCCACCTTGATCCCCGGCAGCTGCCCGCCCTCGCCGGGCTTGGCGCCCTGCGCGATCTTGATCTGGAGATCCTCGGCGTTGACCAGGTAGTGCGTCGTCACGCCGAACCGCCCGGACGCGATCTGCTTGATCGCGCTGCGCCGCAGGTCGCCATTGTCATCGGGAACGAACCGGTGCGGCTCCTCGCCGCCTTCCCCCGAGTTCGACTTTCCACCCAGTCGGTTCATCGCGATCGCGAGCGTCTCGTGGGCCTCGGGGCTGATCGATCCGAACGACATCGCGCCGGTGACGAATCGCTTGAGGATCTCGCTCGCGGGCTCGACGTCCGCTAGGGGAATCGGCGTGATCGACTCGTCCGCGATCTCGAGCAGCCCGCGCAACGTCACGACCTGCGCGTCTTCGTCGTCGCACAGCCGCTCGAACTCGACGAACCGCGCCGCGTTGTTGGTGCGCACCGCATCCTGCAGCGTCGCGATCGTGTCGGGGTTCCACTTGTGCAATGCCCCGCGACGCCGCCACGCGTACTGCCCGCCGATCGGAAGCTGGTCGGGGGTGACCAGCGCCTGCGCGGCGACTCCGAAGCCGCGATCGTGCCGGACCAGCGCTTCGCGAGCGAGACCCTCGAGGCCGATGCCACCGATCCGCGACGGCGTCCCGGTGAAGTGGCGCTCGACCATCGTCGGATCGAGCCCGACCGCCTCGAAGATCTGGGCGCCGCGATAGCTGTGGATCGTCGAGATCCCCATCTTCGACATCACCTTGAGGATTCCCTCGCCGACGGCGTGGATGTAGCGCGCGATCGCGTCCTCGGCGGTGCCCTCGATCCGGCCCCTTGTCCGCGAGGTCGGCGATGGTATCGAGCGCGAGGTACGGATTGACCGCCGCGGCGCCGTACCCGATCAGGAGCGCGAAGTCGTGGACCTCGCGCGCATCGGCGGTCTCGACGACGAGGCCGGCCTGCATGCGCGTGCCCTCGCGCACCAGGTGCTGCTGCACCGCCGACAGCGCCAGCGGTGCCGGGATCGCGGCGTGCTTGGCGTCGACGCCCCGGTCGCTGAGGATCAGGACGTTGCAGCCGTCGTCGATCGCGAGCTCGGCGGCGCGGCGCAGCTTGGCGATCGCGGTGGCGAGGCCCTCGGGCCCTTCGGAGATCGGCCACAGCAGGCTCAGCGTGACCGGTTCGAACACGCCCTTGGTCAGCGCGCAGATCTTCGCGAACTCGGCGTTATCGATCACCGGGCCGCGCAACCGGACCTGGTGGCACTGCTCGGGCGTCTCCTCGAAGGTGTTGCCGTCGGGACCCATCGTGGTCTCGATCGACATCACCGCCTTCTCGCGGATCGGATCGATCGGCGGGTTGGTGACCTGCGCGAACTGCTGGTGGAAGTACGCCGACAGGTTGGGCGCGCGATCCGACAGACACGCGAGCGGCGTGTCGTGCCCCATCGAACCGATCGGCTCCTTGCCGTCGATCGCCATCGGCAACACGATCAGCTCGATGTCCTCGTCGGTGTAACCGTGTGCGCGCTGCAGCCGCGCCAGCCCGTCACCCGTCACGCGCTGCGCCGGCGGTACCGGATCGCACTCCGCGAGGTCGAACATGTTCTTGGCCAGCCATCGCTTGTAGGGGAACCGGCTCGCGACATCGCGCTTGAGCTCGTCGTCGTCGACGATCCGGCCCTCCTCGGTATCGACCACGAACATCATCCCGGGCTGCAGGCGGCCCTTCGCCTTGACGCGCTCGGGTGGCACGTCGATCACGCCGGTCTCCGACGCCAGGATCACCTTGCCCTCGGTGGTGATCGTCCATCGCGCGGGCCGGAGGCCATTGCGATCGAGCGTGGCCCCGACCAGCTGCCCGTCGGAGAACAC
Source organism: uncultured delta proteobacterium (assembly GCA_963772655.1). Lineage (GTDB taxonomy): Bacteria > Myxococcota_A > Polyangia > Haliangiales > Haliangiaceae > JABFXX01. The sequence goes on along the minus strand of CAVYYE010000002.1, from coordinate 176,278 downwards.
GATCGCCGCGGGACCGTCCCACGGCTCGACCAGCTCGGACGCGTAGCGATAGAACGCCTTGCGATCCTCGTCGATCAGGTTCCCCTCGGCCTCGGGGATCATCATCATCATCGAGTGCGGTAGCGCGCGACCGCCGAGCGTCAGCAGCTCGACCATGTTGTCGAACTGCGCCGAGTCGGACTTGCCCGGCACGATGATCGGGAACAGCCGCTCGATCCCGCCCTGGAACTTGCCGCTGTTGAGCTGGCTGCGCCGCGCCTGCATCCAGTTGACGTTGCCGCGAAGCGTGTTGATCTCGCCGTTGTGGGCGACGTAGCGGAACGGCTGCGCGAGATCCCAGGTCGGGAACGTGTTGGTCGAGAACCGCGAGTGCACGACGGCGATCGCGCTCACGACGGTGGGCTCGCGGAGGTCGGGGTAGAACCGCGGCAGCTGGCGCGGCAGCAGTAGCCCCTTGTAGACGATGGTCTCGGTCGACAGGCTGGCGACGTGGAAGAAGCCGTCCGGATCGACGGCGCGCTCGCGCACGCGGAGCTCGGCGAGCCGGCGGATCACGAACAGCGTACGTTCCCACGCGCTCGGTGGCACGCGCCGCATGCGCACGAACACCTGGCGGAACACCGGCATCACCTCGCGTGCGGTGGTGCCGACGTGCGCGGTGTCGATCGGCACGTCGCGCCAGCCGAGAAACCGCTGCCCCTCCTGCGCGATGATCTGTTCGACGATCTCCTCGCACGCCGCGCGCGCTTCCGGATCCGGCGGCAGGAACACCTGACCGACCGCGAACCGGCGACCGCTCTTGGGTGGGAACCCGAGACGGGTCGCCTCCGCGAGCAAGAACTCCTCGGGAAGCTGGAGCAGGATGCCGGCGCCGTCGCCGGTCTCGGGATCGGCGCCCACGGCCGCGCGGTGCGAGAGTCGGCTGAGGACCTCGAGTCCGTCGTCGACGATCGTGTGCGACCGACGACCTTCGATGTCCGCGACGAACCCGACGCCGCACGCATCGCGTGGCTGTTCGGGTGCGAGGGGTACGTGGGAGCGATCGCGCATCGTTCGAGACTAACGCAACGCGTTAACGGGGTTGAAGAGCCAACACCGACTCGGTGCGTGGGGGATCCGGAAAATAGCGCAGAGAGTTGACACGGCGAGTCACGTACCTTACTAGGTTTACCGACCGGTCGGTAGGTCAACAATGCAGTTCCAAGAATGCACCGATCCCGTGCTACAAAAGCTCCGTGATATCGAGGGTCTCCAGCGAGCGACGTGTTCGAGACATCCTCGAGCACGCCGCGCGTCTGATCTACCGCAAGGGATACGACGCGACGAGCATGCAGGAGATCGCGACGGCTTGCGGTCTGACGAAGGCAGGGCTCTACCACCACGTCGAGACCAAGGAAGCGCTGCTCCTCGCGATCATGAACTACGGCATGGACCTGTTCGAGGAGCGTGTCCTCTCGCGGGTCGCCGACATCTCCGATCCGCTCGAGCGCCTCAAGGCAACGATGGCCTACAACCTCGAGCTGGTGACGATCGAGTCCGCGAAAGAGGTCACGATCATCCTCCACGATCACCACACGCTGACCCCCGAGGTGAAGCGTCAGATCAACACGCGCAAGAAGCGCTACGTGCGGTTCCTCGAGGACTCGTTACGCGAGGCGATGGCGCGCGGCCAGATCCGGGAGATCAACCCGACGATCGCCGCGTTCGGTCTGCTCGCCAACGTACTGTGGACCTACAAGTGGTACCGGCCCGACGGGCGGCTGACACCCGAGCAGCTCACCCACGGCATCATCGATCTGTTCTTCAACGGTCTCGTGCCGTAGGCGGTGCCGCGTGACGCGGTGGACGAGCCTCGACGAGGCCGCCGCCGCGGTACCCGATGGCGCGTGGATCGCGCCGGGTGGGTTCATGCTCGGCCGCGCACCGATCGCGTTGATCGCCGCGCTGATCCGCGCACGCCGCAACGACCTCCGCGTGATCTCGCTGCCCAACCCGCTCCCCGCCGAGCTGCTCGTCGCCACCGGTCGCGCGATGCGGGTCGAGCTGTTGTTCGCCGGACTCACGCTCGCCAACAAGCTGCACCCGATGCCGTCGCTCAAGCGCGCCATCGAGCGCGGCGAGATCGCCTGGGCCGAGCACGACGGCTATCGCATCGTCCAGCGGCTGCGTGCCGCCGCGATGGGCCTGCCGTTCATGCCCGCACCCGACGCCGACGTCTCCGAGCTCACCACGCTCGAGCCGCCGACGTACGCGACCGATCCGTTCACCGGCGTCGCGGTACCGGTCGAGCGCGCGTTCCACCCCGACTTCGCGCTGATCCACGCGCACGCCGCCGACGACGCCGGCAACCTGTTCATCGAAGATCCGACCACCGACCTGCTGGTCGCCGGTGCCGCGCGGCGCGTGATCGCGACCGCCGAGACCCGCGTACGATCGCTGTCGCGCGTCACCCTGCCCGGCTTCCAGGTCGAGCGCGTGGCGCTGGCGCCGCGAGGTGCGTGGCCGACCGGATGCGCCGGCGTGTACCCGCACGACGAGGATGCCCTCCTCGACTACCTCGCCGCGGCGCGCGCCGGTCGTGCCGCGGCGTGGATCGATCTGTCGTTGACACCGCGCCGGATCCGCCGAGGCGCAGCATGACTTCGCGAGCGGGCACCCAGCCGGGAGGTCGACCGCGGGAGCGAAGTCGAACAACAACGACCGCCACGGTCGAGACCGCGGATCGTCTGATCTGGCGCATGGCGCAGGAGATCGCGGATGACTCCGTGGTCGCGACCGGCGTCGCCTCGCCACTGGCCGTGCTGGCGATCGCGGTCGCGCGTGCGACCCACGCGCCGCGCCTCACCTATCTCGCGTGCGTCGGCGCCCTCGATCCGCGCGTCGAACGGCTGCATCGCTCGAGCGAGGACCTCGCGTACCTCGACGGGCGCGTCGCCGAGATCTCGATCCCCGAGCTGTTCGATCACGCGCGCCGCGGCCGCCTCGACACCGTGTTCTTCGGTGCCGCCGAGGTCGATGCCGCGGGACGCACCAACCTGAGCGCGATCGGCTCGCTCACCGCACCGCGCGTCAAGCTGCCCGGCGTGGTCGGCGCATGCTCGCTCCGCCGGTGGTGCAAGCGACCGGTGCTGGTGGTGCCACGCCAGGGCCCGCGCAACCTGGTCCGTCGCGTCGCGGTACGCAGCACGATCGACGATGCGCGCCGCACGCGCCTCCTCACCGATCTCGCCGTGTTCACGGTCGGCCGCGACGGCGCCGTGCTCGAGGGGCTCGGCACCGAGACCTCGCACGACGCGATCCGCGAGCGCACCGGGTTCGAGTTCCGCGACGCCGCGACCGTCGAATCTCTCCACACTCCACCGGCCCACGCACTGGCCGCGATCCACCGCCTCGATCCCGACAATCTGCGAGCCGACCTGGTCGGCTGACAGGAGCACCATGGAAGCCATCGTCCTCGAGAACTTCGGACCCGCGACCCACTTCGCGATGCGCTCGCTGCCCGATCCCACGCCCGGTCGCGGCGAGGTGTTGATCCGCGTGTGCGCCTGCGGCGTCTGCTACCACGACGTGATCAACCGGCGCGGCAACCTCCCGCGCACGTCGGTGCCCGCGATCCTCGGCCACGAGGTCGCCGGCGAGGTGATCGCGGTCGGCCCCGGCGTCACCACGTGGAAACCCGGTGACCGCGCCGCCACGTTGCAACGTCTGTCGTGCGGCGACTGCCCGACCTGCCGCGCCGGACGCGGCAGCCTGTGCAAGCGCGACGCGCGGTTCTTCGGCGAGGAGCTCGCCGGCGGCTACGCGCAGCTGATGGTCGCGCCGATCGCCGGCATCGGGCGCGTGCCCGCCGAGATGCCGTGGGAGGTCGCGGCCACCGTGTGCTGCACGACCGGCACCGCGGTTCACGTCGTGCGCACGCGCGGCCGGGTCCAGCGCGGCGAGACCGTGCTGATCACCGGTGCGAGCGGTGGCGTCGGCCTGCAGACCGTGCAGCTGGCACGGCTCGACGGTGCGCACGTGATCGCCGTGACCTCGAGCGAGAACAAGGTCGCCGCGCTGCGCGCCGCCGGTGCCGATCACGTCGTGGTCTCCCCGGACCTCGCGTTCGCCCCGGCCGTCAAGCAGATCACCGGCGGCCACGGCGTCGACGTCGCGGTCGAGATCGTCGGCAGCGCGACGTTCGCGCACACGCTGAAGTCGATGGCGCCCGGCGGCCGCGTGGTCGTCGTCGGCAACCTCGAATCCGGCACCATCGATCTCAACCCCGGTCTCGTGATCGTCAAGGAGCTCGAGATCGTCGGCGCCTACGCCACCAGCAAGCTCGAGCTCGAGACCGCGCTCGCGCTGGTCCACGGCGGCCAGTTGTCGCCATTCGTTACCGAAGTGCTTCCGCTGCGCGACGCGGCGCTCGCGCACGACCGACTGGAGGACCGCCAGGTCGCCGGTCGGCTCGTGCTCGTCCCCCACGCGGTGTGAGAGGAGAGGAAAATAACCATGAAGATCAGAGTTGGAATCGAAGCCCTCGGCGTTGCCGTTCCGCGCCGCTACGTCGACCTCGAAGACCTCGCGCACGCGCGCGGTGTCGATCCCGCGAAGTACACGCAGGGACTGGGCGCCCTCGAGATGGCGGTCGCCGAACCCGGCGAGGACACCGTCTCGCTCGCCACCGAGGCCGCGACCCGCGCGCTCGCCGCCGCCGAAGGCGTCCGCGACGAGCTCGGCCTGCTCGTGGTCGGCACCGAGACCGGCGTCGATCACTCCAAGCCGGTGGCGTCGTTCGTCCACGGCCTGCTCGGCCTCCCGCGCGCGATGCGGGTCTACGACACCCAGCACGCGTGCTACGGCGGCACCGCCGGCGTGATGGCCGCGCTCGAGTGGATCGCCTCGGGCGCCGCCGCCGGTCGCAGCGCGCTCGTGATCTGCTCCGACATCGCGCGCTACGGCGTCAACACCGCCGGCGAGCCCACCCAGGGTGCCGGCGCGGTCGCGATGGTGATCCGCGAGAACCCGTCGCTGCTCGAGCTCGACCTCGGCATGTCGGGCGCGGCCAGCGCACACGTCCACGACTTCTGGCGGCCGCTCGGTCAGCGCGAGGCGCAGGTCGACGGTCACTACTCGATCGAGTGCTACCTCGATGCGGTAGCCACCGCGTATCGCGGCTGGCGCGATCGCGCCGTCGCGTGCGAGCTCGTGCACGGCACCGAGGGCGTGAGCGAGAAGCTCGCGCGGATCTGCTACCACGTGCCGTTCTGCAAGATGGCGCGCAAGGCGCACGTCCGCGTCCGCACGTGCGACGTCGAGGACGCCGGGCTCCCGTGGAACGAAGCCGCGGAGGCCGCCGCGCTCGCGAGCTTCCGCACGCAGGTCGAGCCGTCGCTGCCGCTGTGCGCGCGGGTCGGCAACATCTACACCGGCTCGCTGTATCTGGGGCTGGCGGGACTACTCGACGCGCAGGCCGCCGAGCTGGCGAACCGCCGGATCGGGCTGTTCTCGTACGGCAGCGGCTGCACGAGCGAGTTCTTCTCGGGCGTGGTGACGCCGCGCGCCGCGGACATGATCGCGCGCGCCAACATCTCCGAGATGCTGGCGAGCCGCGAGCGGATCTCGGTGGCCGAGTACGAGAACATCATGGCGCTCGGCGCGCCGCTCGGTCAGCGCCCGCCGATCGGATCGGTGCGGTTCGCCGGCACGGTGGATCACCGTCGGCAGTACGAAGGCCGCACACACGCCTAGGCGAGCAAGCGGATCCCGGATTCGGCGCCCACGTGGGCGGCTGAGGCGTGATCCTGGCTGGTGGACCGCACTGTCGACGTACGTTCGGACTTCGTAGGGTCGAGCGTTTGCGTTCGGCGGCGACTCGATCGCACACACCCGGTCGGTGCCGTGTAACCGATGGTGCTCGCGCCCACGCGGGCGCGAGCGGGCGGATCCACGTCAACGCTCGAGCATCCCCGGACGGTTGGCAGAACGCGCGGCGTGCTCCTGGCGTTGTGGACCGCGCCGGTTGGCATCGCGGCGTTCGGGCCGGCTCTTGCCCGGCGCGCAGTCCTCGCCGCGCGGACGATACGAGCGCACACGCTTCGGGGACGAGAACCAGACGCGCCCACGTGGGCGCGATCGGGCGGATCCACGTCAACGCTCGAGCATCCCCGGACGGTTGGCAGAACGCGCGGCGTGCTCCTGGCGTTGTGGACCGCGCCGGTTGGCATCGCGGCGTTCGGGCCGACCCTTGCCCGGCGCGCAGTCCTCGCCGCGCGGACGATACGCACACGCTCCGGGGACGAGAACCAGACGCGCCCACGCGGGCGCGATCGGGCGGATCCGCGTCAACGATCGAGCATCCCCGGGCGGTTGGCAGAACGCGCGGCTTGCTCCTGGCGTTGTGGACCGCGCCGGTTGGCATCGCGGCGTTCGAGCCAGCTCTTGCCCGGCGCGCAGTCCTCGCCGCGCGGCCCACAAGCGACTCGCCTGATGCGAGCGCACACGCTCCACGGACGAGAGAGATCCGATCGGCCGCGCCCACGTGGGCGCGTCTGGTTCACGTAAACGCCATCCCCGGGCGATTGGCAGAACGCGCGGCGTGCTCCTGGCTTTGTGGACCGCGCCGGTTGGCATCGCGGCGTTGGGGCCGACCCTTGCTCGGCGCGCAGTCCTCGCCGCGCGGCCCACAAGCGCCAGTCGCCTGATGTGAACGCCGACGCTCCGGGGACGAGAACAAAGTTCTCGGGGAGAAGAGTCGGAGTACGCGGGTGCGACGTCACTTGCGAGGAACGCAGCGCAACGCGGTCCGTAGCAACAGCTCGAGGTTCGCGGCGCGATCGCCGAGTCGCCCGATGGCCGTATCCACGTACGTGCGCGCCTCGGCGCGTTTGAACCCGAGAGTCGTGAGCGCATCGAGGGCCTGCGTTCGTGCAGCAACGCGATCGAACGGTCCGGGCCGATGCGAGGTGACTCCGAGGCGGACGTCTGGGGTATCGTCGACGGCGTCCGGCCGGATCCCTATGCGCCAGGATAGTTGTCGCTCGTAGTCACCTCGCGCTGGGCATCAGGATCTTGTGATTCCGTACAGCACCGCGTTTCGTAACAGGGCCGAAGCAGATCGTGCCGCTCCTCGCCGACCGCGGCACGTACGTCGCGTCAGAGTCGACGTTCTACCGCGTGCTGCACGACGAGAAGCTGCAGCACCGCCGCTCTCGCGCCAGGCCGCCGTCGAAGCGTCCACGCGAACACCTCGCCGACGGCCCGTGGCAGGTCGCGTCGTGGGACATCACGTACTTGCGCAGCCACGTTCGTGGTCAGTTCTTCTTCCTGTACCTGATCGTCGACGTCTGGAGTCGCAAGATTCTGGGCTGGGACGTTCACAAGACGGAGTCGAGCGAGCTCGCTGCGGTGCTCATCGAGCGCGTTCGTAACGATGATGACCGGTCGCTCGACGGGTGGGTGCTCCACTCCGACAACGGCGGGCCCATGAAGGGGGCGACGATGCTCGCTACGCTGCAGCGCCTCGGTGTCGTGCCTTCGTTCAGTCGGCCCCGCGTCTCCGACGACAATCCCTTCGCCGAGGCGCTGTTCCGCACCGTCAAGTATCGCCCGGGCTATCCGGTCGACGGCTTCGCCACGCTCGACGACGCCCGATGCTGGGTCGCTTCGTTCGTGCACTGGTACAACCACGAGCATCAGCACAGCGGCATCGGCTTTGTGACACCCGCCGACCGACATGCTGGCGCCGACGTCGAGATCCTAAGCGATCGTCGCTGCGTCTATGAACGCGCCCGTCGCCGACACCCGGAGCGCTGGTCACGCGAAACGCGTGCGTGGTCGCGGCCTGAGGTCGTAACGCTGAACCCGGAGAACGCCGCCGCTGCTTCCTAGTTCACGCGACAACAGTCTTGATTCCTACCGCGCGAACCGGACGCGCCCACGTGGACGCGATCGGGCGGATCCACGCAAAACGCTCGAGCATCCCCGAACGGTTGGCAGACCGCGCGGCGTGCTCCTGGCGTTGTGGACCGCGCCGGTTGGCAACGTGTCGTTCGGGCCGACTCTTGCCCGGCGCGCAGCCCTCGCCGCGCGGCCCACAAGCGACTCGCCTGATGCGAGCGCACACGCTCCGGGGACGACGGAACAGGAAGATCAGAACAGTGGGTTGGACCTACTTCCGCGGAACGCAGCGCAGCGCCGTTCGCAACAGCGTCTCGAGTTCCGTCGAGCCATGGCGACCGAGCTCGGCGAGCGCGCTGTCGACGTACGTTCGCGCCTCGTGTCGCTTGAAGCCGAGCGTCACGAGTGCGTCGAGCGCTTGGGTCCGCGCGGCGACGCGATCGAACACGCCGGGTCGGTGTCGTGCGCCCACGTGGGTGCGATCGATGGTGCCGGCGCCCACGTGGGCGCGGTCGATCGGATCGACGCCCCGGTAGGGGTCATCGATCGGCGCGGGCTCGTCGGGCTCGAAGGCGTGGCGGCGCTTCACGACGAGAGCGTCCGACGTGCCGGCGATGTCGATCAGCCCGCGGTGATGGGCGGTGTGGCAGCCATCGCAGAGCTGGATCAGGTTGGGCGCCTCGTGCGACCCACCACGCGAGCGCGGCACGATGTGATGGAGCTCGAGGTTGGCAGCGGACCGACAGCCGGGCACGCGACACATCCCGCGATCGCGCCTCACGACGAACCGACGGACCCGCGGTGCGATGTCCTGGGTGGCGCGTGCGGGTGCGCCGTCGAGCGAACCGACGTGCTGCGCGTCGCACAGCGCGCGCTCGGTGTCGGCGGCGTCGAGTGGGAACGTCCGGCCGGCGCCCTCGCGCGAGCCTTGTCCACAACGTCCGCAGAGCGTCACCGCGACCTGGTACTTGGCGCGACCCGCGTGCTGGTCGTCCTCGTCCACCGCTGCACCTTCGAGATAGACGCCACACAGCACCGCGAGCAGCTCGTCGTCGGACACGTGCGCGCCGCGCTCGACCTGCAGTTTGGCTCGTGCTTCACGCCACGCCGCCCGCGTGGCGGGACGGATGTCCTCGAGCGACAGTGGTCTCCCAGCGAGATCCGGTTCGCCCGGATCGCTCGGACGCGATCCGGGCTTGTGGCCCGCGACGGCCCGCTCGATCTCGTGGACGTTCTTGCCGCGGCAGGCCTCGATCCAGTCGCGTTCGGTATCGCTCGTCGCGACGCGGCTTAGCTCGCGCACCGCCGTGTACGGCATGCCGCGCTCGAGCTCCGCCGCGAGTACGGGCAATTCTTCCAGCGCGAACGCGACCCGGACGCGATCCTGCGCGGCGCGCGGTCCGTAGCCGAGTCTGCGCTCGAGGTAGTCGAGCAAGCTCGAACAACCGACCTGCTGCCAGATCCGACACCGCGCCGCGGCGCGCAGCCAGCGCGCTTCCTCGGCATCGAGCGCACACCGCTGTCGCGCGAGCCCACCGAGTTTGCGATCGATCTCGCGCCAGCTCGGCTGTGCCTCGGTAGAGCACTCGTTGTCATCACACCGATCTTGGTTCGCGATCCTCCGAGCCCCCATCTCGGCATCGCACGTGTTCGTCGACTCCATCACCACGCTCCTTGCTAGAGGTCACTTCTGTAGCACGCGGTTTCTCGACGCCCTCAACTCGCACGAGCGCGACGTTCTCGCATTTTCTCGTCGAGAAACGCCCGCCGCCCTTTTCACGCGAGCACGATCGAGCAGGACGCTGCTCGCCGCACGTCAGCACCACGACGTCGATCGATGCGCGTTCACGCCGCAAGATCCGTCAAGCAGAAACGACACGGCACGACCGAATTCGACCACTGATGATCATGCAAACGATCGATCTCCACGGCACTCCTCTTCTCTCCTCTCGAGAACACAGTTCTCGTCCGCCGGAGCGCCGGCCTTCGCATCAGGCGACTGGCGCTTGTGGGCCGCGCGTCGAGGGCTGCGCGCCGGGCAAGGGTCGGCCCGAACGCCGCGATGCCAACCGGCGCGATCCACAAAGCCAGGAGCTCGCCGCGCGTTCTGCCAACCGCCCGGACATGCTCGAGCGTTGACCTGAACCAGACGCGCCCACGTGGGCGCGTCCGGTTGTCGTCCCCGGAGCGCGTGCGCTCGTATCGTCCGCGCCGAGGACTGCGTGCCGGGCAAGAGTCGGCCCGAACGCCGCGATGCCAACCGGCGCGGTCCACCAAGCCAGGAGCACGCCGCGCGCTGTTCCCAGGGCCGCATTCCGATCTTCTTCACGAGAACCTAGTTCTCGTCCCCGTAGCGTGTGCGCTCGCATCAGGCGACTGGCGCTTGTGGGCCGCGCGGCGAGGACTGCGCGCCGGGCAAGAGTCGGCCCGAACGCCGCGATGCCAACGGCGCGGTCCACAAAGCCAGGAGCTCGCCGCGCGTTCTGCCAACCGCCCGGAGATGCTCGAGCGTTGACCTGAATCCATTGACGCGCCCACGTGGGCGCGTCCGGTTGTCGTCCCCGGAGCGCGTGCGCTCGTATCGTCCGCGCGGCGAGGACTGCGCGCCGGGCAAGAGTCGGCCCGAACGACACCGCTGCCAACCGGCGCGGTCCACAAAGCCAGGAGCTCGCCACGCGCTGTTCCCAGCAGGGCCGCATTCCTATCTTCTTCACGAGAACCTGGTTCTTTCTCGCCACGCTCCGCGGAGCGCTCCCATCAGCGCGACTGACGCTTGTGGGCCGCGAGGCGAGGACTGCGCGCCGGGCAAGGGTCGGCCCGAACGACACGTTGCCAACCGGCGCGGTCCACAAAGCCAGGAGCACGCCGCGCGCTCTGCCAACCGCCCGGGGATGCTCGAGCGTCCACGTGGATCCGATCGGCCGCGCCCACGTGGGCGCGTCTGGTTCTCGTCCCCGTGGATCCGATCGGCCGCGCCCACGTGGGCGCATCTGGTTCTCGTCCCCGGAGCGTGTGCGCTCGCATAGGTTCGCGGCAAGCGTTCTCGTTCACTCGGGACTCCAGTCCTGTACACCCTAGGACGCGAACCATCCGCTTCGTATCGCAGCGCGTGGCGATCGAGCGTGGTGCGAGAGGCACGCGCCTTGACCGTCCGACGCGCCTGTGATGACTTCCTCACCGATGATTCTCTCATCAGAAATCGTCGGCCTCGCGGCCGTGGTGGGGGCCGTCGGCTTTGCGTGCGGAGACAACCGCGAACCGGCCCCCGGCGACCTGCCCCGCCCTGGCGCGATCGTCGTGACCCCGTTCGACGACGGGCACGTCGACATCGCCGACTCCGAGGGCACCGTGTACGTGCGACGGGGACGCGCCGAGGTCTTGCTCGACGACGGCAGCGAACGCACGCTGTCGACCACCGACTGCGCCGGTTCCTGGCAGCCCGCCCCACGGCTCCGCGACACCGGCTACTTCGGATCCGCACGCGGGATCGAGCGGACGTGCGAGGACGCCGGCATCGCGTGGACGTGGCGGATCTACGCCGACACCGCACACGACACCGCGATCGCGCTGGTCGACATCACCAACACCGCGGACGCGACCGTCACCGTGCTCCGCGTGACGCCGATGATCACCGAGGACACCGATGGCGGCGGTCTGTTCGTCGGCCGCCAGACCAACCGCCACCGCGTGCTCGACGACGGCACCGACATGTTCCGCGAGGCGGCCTCCACCCTGCACTACGCCGACGAGCCGGCCGATCCGTTGATCAACGCGCTGCCGATCGTCCCGCGCGGCAACGTGATCGCCAACTGGAACCACGCCGTCGTCGATCTCGACGGCGCGCGGTCGTGGGTCGCCGGAGCGCTCACGGTCGAGCGCGCGATGCCGTTCTTCGGGACCTCCGCGGGCGACGACCCACCGTACGATCGCTCCACCGATCGCCACGGCTTCGCCACGTTCGCGGCCGACCTCGCGGTCGAGTTCGCCGGCAAGCAGCTCGCCCCCGGGCAGGCGCTGACGTTCGAGCCGGTGTATCTCGATCCGCTCGCGCCCGATCCGTTCACCGGGCTCGAGGACTACGCCGATGCGATCGCGGCCTGGCTCGACATCGTGCCGTGGACCCGGCGCGGCGGAGGCCGCCCGACCCCCAACGGCTGGAACAGCTGGAGCGGTGGCAGCAACGGCGGTCTCGGGACCGACATCGACGAGAGCATCATGAACGAGAACCTCGCGGTGATGGCGCGCGAGTTCGAGCCGTACGGCATCGACTACTTCCAGATCGACGACGGCTACGAGCGCTCGTCGGGTGATTGGGACGCCAACCCGGCGCGGTTCCCGTCGGGACTCCCCGCACTGTCCCAGAACATCGAGGACACCGGCTTGATCCCCGGGTACTGGACGCAGGCGCTGGTGGTCGACGAGGGCTCCGACCTCGCCACCGCACACCCCGACTGGCTCGCCCGTCCGCAGGACGCGTTCATCAAGCTCGGCGACCAGCGCGTCCTCGACCTGTCGAACGACGAGGTGCTCGGTTGGCTCGGCGACCTGATGCGCTACTACCGCGACGACCTCGACAGCGGCTGGGTCAAGCTCGACTTCGCCTACCTCGCGGTGCCGTACCGCGCGCGCGCACACCCCGAGCTGTCGAGCATCGAGGCCTACCGGAACGCGCTGACCACGATCCGCGACGCGCTCGGCCCCGACGTGTTCCTGCTCGGGATCGCGATGTACGGCCTCAACTTCGGGATCGCCGACGGCATGCGCCTCACGCTCGACAACGCGCCGGTGTGGGAGCAGCCCGATCCGTTCGATCCGTTCGACGGCACGACCAGCTTCAAGACCACGGTGGTCAGCGGCGCGCGCCGCTACTACTTCCACGACCGCGTGTGGGTCACCCACAACGATCTGCTGTTCTTCCGTACGCCGCCCGGCGGAGCCACCGTGACGCCCACCGAGGCCACCACGTTCGCCTCGTTCATCGGCCTCTCCGGATCGATCGTGAAGTTCGGCGAGGATCTGCGCACGCTCGATGCCGACCAGATCAACACCTGGCGCAAGCTGCTGCCGATCTATCCCGCGACCGCGCGTCCGATGGACCTGTTCACCCGGCAGTACCCGGAGCAGTACCGGCTGCCGATCGACGGCACGTCCGCCGGCAGCTCCGCCAAGTGGATGGTGGTCGGCCTGCTCGACTGGGGCCGCAACTACGACCTCGACGCCGAGCCGGCGGTCGAGCTCGCCGACGGACCGCGCTCGTACTCGATCGATCTCGGAGCGTGGGGGCTATCGCCCGACAAGGACTACCTGGCGCAGGAGTTCTGGACCGGGACGTTCCTCGGCACGGTGCGGGGTCACCTCGACGTCACCGTCGATGCCCACGACCACGCGGTGATCGCGCTCCGCGAGGCCACCGACCATCCCCAGTTCCTCGGCCACAACCGTCACTTCACGCAGGGAGCGACCGATCTGATCGACGAGATCTGGAACCCGGCCAGTCGCACGCTCACGATCCGGCTCCGGGTCGATGCGGGCACCGCCGCCGCGGTGCCGTTCGAGTATCGGGTCTACGCGCACGCACCACCCGGGTTCCAGGCGGCGTCCGCGCTGCCCGGCGATGGCACGCTGACGCAGGACGGCGAGCTGGTGACCTACCGATTCACGCCGACGGCGCCCGGCGAACGCGCCATCACGATCGCGTTCTGATCGTCGCGAACCCGGGTCTCGCGAACTGAACGCCGATTACGGCGGCTACGACGTGCGTCCCTCACGGTCCATCGCCGGGCTCACGATCGCGGTGGACAGCTACCGATCCGGCGTGGCACCTACTGGGGGATGAAGTGGGTGTGGCTCGTGATCGCGATCGCGGCGTGCGGTGACAACCGCGAGCTGGTCGAGGATGCCGAGATCATCGTCGACGGGTTCAACGCGACCTCGGACGATTGCCGGACCGAGATCTGCGTACATAACGAGAACACCGACCTGATCGCCTATCACGGTGCGACCTACCTGGTGCACCGCACCGCGGAGAGCCAGGTCCTCGGACCCAACAGCTCCCTCAGGATCTCTCGCTCCGACGATCACGGAGAGCACTGGGAGCTGCTCGCGATCATGCCCGCGATCGACGACCGCGACCTCCGCGACCCGCACTTCTACGTGCTCCCCGACGACCGGCTCGCGATCAAGGCGTTGACCCGGCTCCCGGTGGTCTCGGATCGCGATTCGTTCGTCGATACGATCGCGGTCGGCACGCAGTCCTCCGACGACGGCAAGACGTGGACGCCGCTCGCACCGATCGGACCGACGACGTGGAGCTTCTGGCGGATCATCGAGCACGCGGGCACCTACTACAACGCCGCCTACGAGGACGGCGACAAGAGCGTGCGCCTGTTCTCGTCGACCGACGGCCTCGCGTGGACGATGGGTCCTCTGATCTACGGCGTCGAGGAGGACACGCCGCTCGAGACCGAGCTGTTCGTGATGCCCGGCGAGACCATGCTCGCGCTGGTGCGCATGGATGGCACCGACGACGAGCTGTTCGGCAGCAAGGGACGCCTCCGCACCGCGGTGTGCTGGTCCGACCCACCCTACGACGCCTTCCGATGCCCGCAGATCCTCGACGGTGTACGCCTCGATGGCCCGGTCGCGTTCATGAACCGCGATCGTCTGTTCGTGGTCGCGCGCAAGCACATCCTCGGCGTCGAGAACAAGAAGCGCACCGCGCTCTACGAGCTGATCGGGCCCGAGGGTGGTCCACTCGACATCGTCGAGCACGCGGTGCTGCCCTCGACCGGTGACACCGCGTATGCCGGAGTCGCGCGGATCGATGACGATCGCGTCCTCGTCACCTGGTACTCGAGCACGACGCTCGAGGACCAGCCGTGGGTGCGCGCGATCCTCGGCCCCACCGACATCTGGCAGGCCCGGATCGATCTGTCGACGCTGTGACGCGAATCCGTCACGCGCTCGTGGTGTCCGACCTCCACCTCGGGTGGACGGTATGCACGCGATCGCACCACGAGCTGATCGCGCACCTGGCGGCGGCAGCCGGAGACGCCGAGCTGGTGATCCTCAACGGGGACATCGTCGACGCCCATCGCGGCCTGCCGAGCACGGCCGAGCGCGACGTGTTTGCGGAGCTCGTGGCGCTGTGCGCCGGGTGGCGCGCCGAGGGTCGGACCGTCGTGATCGTCGAGGGCAACCACGACGCACCGCCAGGCGCCCACGCCCTGGCCCCCGAAACCTGGTGCCACCGGTTCGAAGGCCACGCCGGCGAGCGCGTGCTGGTGATCCACGGCCACCGGTTCGACGACCGCCCGTTCGTCTACGGACCGTACGAGCGCTGGGGACGGCACGTGCTGGCGATCGAGAACCGTGCGTATGCCGTCGTGCCCCCGTTGATCTCGGCGTACCGCTGGGGCCCCGGCTGGTTCGTCGGCGCGTGGGGTGCGGTCGAGGACCGGCTGTGGCGGCCGCCGTTTCCCGGCCGCGTGACGCCGCTGCTCGACGATGTCGATACCTTGGTCCACGGGCACTTCCACTTCGGTCCGGGTCGCACCACGATCGCCAGCAAGCCGGCGTGGCGATCCGGAGCGTGGGTCGCCGACGGACACCTCGGTACGGTGAACCGCGTCTTGCGCTACCGCGACGGCGCCTGGGAGCGGCTCGCGCTCGACCGCGGCAGGTGGCGAGCGACCAACGACGGTCGCTGAGCCCGAGACGAGACACGGACCGGGCAACGTCGTAACGTTCGCCTCCATGAAGCTGGCCAAGGACGACCTCGTCGCGGCATTGCGATTGCGGTACGACTTCTACTCGGCGCAGACGATCTTCGAAGCGGCCTGCCAGGCGGCGTCGCTGCCCGATCAAGCGAGCTACGACGACGCGCAGCTCGCGACGTTCCGCTCGGCGCTGCAGCGCGTGGGCGATCGGATCGAGAAGGTCGAGGAGCGGCTCGACTACCTGCTGGGAACTTCGCCGGCTGCCGCAGCCGCGCCCGCACCCGAACCCGCGCCGGCCAAGCCCGCGCCCGAGTCCGGAGCCGGCCAAGCCCGCACCCGAGCCGGAGCCCGAGCCCGCGATCAAGGTGGTCTCCGCGCCGGCCCCCGCTCCCGAGCCCGAGCCCGAGCCCGAGCCGGCCAAGCCGCCGACCCGGCTCACCCGCAAGTCGCGGTCGAAGACCGCCTCGGACCATACCTACGAGACCAAGATCGTCCTGCGTGGCGTCGAGCTGTCACCGGGTGACGAGGTGCTCGTGTGTGGCGACCACGAGGAGCTCGGCAACTGGGATCCCGAGGACGCGTGCCCGATGGAGCGCGACGGCGATCGCTGGCACACGACGGTCACGATCCCGCCGGGCACCAAGGGCTCGTTCAAGTTTCTGGTGCGCCGCAAGAAAGGCGAGCTGGTCTGGGAGGCCGGCGACAACCGGCCGCTCGAGGCGCTTCCCCAGATCGAAGCGCGCTGGCAGTAGACCCCGCGAGCGGCCACCCAGCGGCAGGGGTCGGGCGACAACGGAGCTAGGCGCGCCAGCCGGCGTGCGATAGCGCGCGATCGAGCTGGAACGCCGCGCTGATCAACCCGAGGTGGGTGAACGCCTGCGGGAAGTTCCCGAGGTGCTGGCCCCGCGGCCCGAGCTCCTCGGCGTACAGCCCGACGTGGTTCGCGTAGCCCAGCATCTTCTCGAACGCGAGTCGCGCCTCGTCGATCCGACCGGCTCGCGCCAGGCACTCGACGTACCAGAACGAGCACATGCTGAACGTGCCCTCCTCGCCGGTCAGCCCGTCGTGCGCCGCCTTGTCGACGAGGTAGCGGTAGACCAGCATGTCGTCGACCAGCTCGCCGTCGATCGCATCGAGCGTCGAGATCCAGCGTGGATCGGTCGGTCCGATGAACCGCACCAGCGGCATCAGCAGACATGCCGCGTCGAGCGATTGCGATCCGCGGTGCTGGACGAATGCTTGCCGCTTGCTGTCCCAGAACACCGTGTGGATCTCGCGATAGATCTCGTTGCGCGTGCGGGTCCACGCGTCGAGGTCGGCAGGCAGCGACCGCTTGAGCGCGAGCCGGACCCCGCGATCGATCGCGACCCAGCACAGCACGCGCGAGTACAAGAACTCCTGCGCGCCGCCACGAACCTCCCAGATCCCCTCGTCCTTGTCGCGCCAGTGTGCGCGCACCCATTCGACGAGCCGCTCGAGGTGCTCCCACAGCTCGTACGACACCGGCTCGCAGTACTTGTCGTAGAGGTACACGGCATCCATCAGCTCGCCGTAGATGTCGAGCTGGATCTGCGAGTACGCCGCGTTGCCGATCCGCACCGGCGACGACTTCATGTAGCCCTCGAGGTGCGAGAGGTTCTCCTCGGGAAGCTCGTGACGGCCATCGATGCCGTACATGATCTGCAGCGTGCCGTGGCCCTCGCGGCAGCGCTCGATCAGCCACCGCATGAACGCGCGCGCCTCGTCGGTGAACCCCAACCGCAGCAGCGCGTAGAGGGCGAACGACGAATCGCGGATCCAGGTGTAGCGATAGTCCCAGTTGCGAACGCCACCGAGCGTCTCGGGAAGCCCGAACGTCGCCGCCGCGACCAGCGATCCGTACTCCTGCGAGGTCATCAGCTTGAGCGTGAGCGCCGAGCGATTGATCATGTCGTGCCAGCGACCGCGGTAGGCGCTACGCCCGATCCAGCGCCGCCAGAATGCGCAGGTCTCCGCGAACTCGCGCTGACAGAACCCGACGATGTCGGTCTCGGGGGCATCGCCCTCCTCGGCCTCCTCGAGCACGAACGCCGCGGTCTCGCCGGCGCGCAGCGTGAAGCTCGCGTGGGCATCGCCGTTGCTCTGCGTGAGGTCGACGCTCGACCGCAGGCGCAGCGCCGTCTTGTCCTTACCCTTGGAATCGAAGATCGCCTCGCGGTTGTTGCTGCGCAGCTCGAACATGTGCTCGGCGCGCGCGTAGTCGAACCGCGGCGCACACGTCATGTGGTAGCTGACCTCGCCGCGGATCGTCTTGACGATGCGAACCAGGTTGTGGGCCTGCGCGAACGCCTCGACCGGCATGAAGTCGATGATCTCGCTGACGCCGGTATCCGACAGATGCTGCGTCACCAGGACATTGGTGTCCGGGAGGTACATCTGTTTCGTGCGTAGCTGCGATTCATCGAGCTCGGGAGAGATCTGGAAGCGCCCTCCCTTGGCATCGTCGAGCATCGCCGCGAACACGGTCGGCGAGTCGAAATTGGGGAACGACAACATGTCGATGGACCCGTTGAGCCCGACGAGCGCGACCGTGTAGAGGTCGCCGATGAGCCCGTAACTCTCGATCGGTTGATAAGGCATCTACCCTCGTTACGTCGTTTGCACCTCAAACAATACGATCGTTTGGGAGGCCTGTGTCGCGATGGCGGGATCACTGTGCGACCGGATCGTCATGACGGCTTGCGGCGAACGCTCCGAGCCTTAGGGTGAGAGCCATGTTCCGCGAGGACTTCCTGATGCGCACGATCCGGCAGGTCGCGGAGGCGCTCGCGAGGCTCGCGGGCCTGCGCAAGGCGGGCGAGCTCGACCGCGCGCTCGAATCGGCGGACTCGATCTACGAGGAGCTGGGGTTGCCGCGAGGGCTCGTCGATGTCGTCGACAGCCGGAGCCTGGCCGACATGCTGGGTCGCGCCGACAAGATCCGGGGGCTCGCGCTGCTGCTGTGGGAGGAAGGCCACATCTACAAGGCCAAGGGCGATCCGTTGACCTCGTTCGGCCGCTATCGCCGCGCGCACGAGCTGTTCCTCGAGGCGCGGGCCCGCGATCCGCACCCCGAGGACGACAGCGCGATCCTCGAGCTCTCGCGCGTCGTCCCCGCACGCCACCTCGATCCGAGGTACCGAGGGGAGCTCGACGAGTGATCGACGGGTCGTAACGGGCTAAGGTCCGCCACCATGAGGGTGATGCGGCTGCACGAGATCCGGCGCGCGCGCGATCACATCGGGGTCACCGCGGGTCTACGCGACACCGACGAGCGGGCAAACAACGACCTGCGATTCCACTTCACGATCTGGTACGAGAACCTCGATCTCGACGAGGTCGCCCGTCGCCACGGGGCCGAGCTCGTCGATCGACTCGCGTTCCACATCGCGATGTTCCAGATCAACGCCGTGTGCAGCCTGCGGCCCGAGACCATCGAGCTCGGGCCGTACGCGAAGTTCGCGACGCCGCGCTTCGTGGAGGTCTGGAACACGGTGTTCCGTCACGTGTGGGCGCAGTGGCGCTGGGAGCACCAGCTCCCCGACTATCGCGGACCGGAATTCGTCGATTTCCCGGCCGGTCGCGCGGCCGCCACGCCCGTTCCCGTCCCCGAGGGCGAGGTCGAGATGCTCGCGTTCTGCGGCGGCGGCAAGGACAGCCTGGTCGCGCTCAAGCTGCTCGAG
The DNA here is from genome assembly GCA_963772655.1 of uncultured delta proteobacterium. Taxonomy (GTDB): domain Bacteria; phylum Myxococcota_A; class Polyangia; order Haliangiales; family Haliangiaceae; genus JABFXX01. Next base: position 156,978 of record CAVYYE010000002.1, on the reverse strand, counting down.
CGCGCGGAGCTCCCCTTCGCCACCCTCGGCTACGCCCACTCGATCTACGGCGCGGCGGCGCACCAGCACGCGCTCCTCGACGACATCGGCAACGCCACGCCGCGCGTTCGCGCGGAGCGCCAGTGGATCCTCGACGACTTCATGGACACCCCCGCGATCCAGCTCCGGCCCGAGCTCGGCGTGAAATCGATCCTCGCGGCCGAAACGCCGGCCTCGGTGTTCGCCGCGTTGCCGCTCGCGCTCGCGCGCGGATATCGCGGCCTGGTGGTCGCGCACGAGACCAGCGCCAACACCAGCAACCTGGTGTGGAACGGCGAGCCCGTGAACCACCAGTGGGGCAAGGGCTGGGAGGCCGAGCAGCTGCTCGATACCTACGTGCGCGAAGAGCTGCTATCGAACGTGCACTACTTCAGCGTGCTGCAGCCGATTCACGACGAGGTGATCTTCGAGCTGCTCGCCCGCGACGCCGACCTCGCGTCACGCACGCACTCGTGCAACCTGCGCAAGCCGTGGTGCGGGTCGTGCGCGAAGTGTGTCTATGTCTGGTTGCAAATGTCGGCCCACCTGCCCGCTCGGGTGGTCGAGGCGACGTTCCACGACAACCTCGGCGAGCGTCCCGAGAACGATCGCTGGCTACGTCAGTTGTTCGGGCTCGCCGAGCACACCCCGTTCGAATGTGTCGGTGGCGCGACGGAAGCGCGACTCGCGCTCGCACTACTCCCGCGACCGTTGGGTCCTCGCCTCGCGGCGCTGGATGCCGAGATCGGGCCGATCGATATCGCGGCGCTCGCGGAGCCGTTGTGTGCGGTCGGTTCGCGGCACAACATGCCGCCCCACGTCGCTGCACGTGTGATGCCGCAACTCGAACAGGCGGCTGCCGCAGCGCGGCAACGACTTCGCGAGCGGACACCCAGCAAGAGGTAGGCCGCCGACGCGCGATCGGCGATGTAACGCCGTTGCGGTTCGGCGGACAGTTTCGAACATCGCGTGCCACTTCGGGTTTCTCATTGCCCGCGTTTTGTGTTCAAACCACCCCCTCGATGACGACGATGCAGACTGAACAGCTGCTCGAGCGCTATCGCGCCGTCCGTTCGCGGACGATCGAGTTGTGTGCACCGCTGACGATCGAGGATCAGCTGGTCCAACCAATGACCGAGGCGAGCCCGACGAAGTGGCACCTCGCGCACACCACCTGGTTCTTCGAGACGCTGGTGCTCGGCAGTGTGGACGACACGCCGTTCGACCCCGCGTTCGGCTTTCTGTTCAACAGCTACTACGAGGCGATCGGGCCGCGGGTCGAACGGCCGCGGCGCGGGATGCTGACGCGCCCGTCACTCGATCGCGTCCACGCGTACCGCGCCGATGTCGATCGGCGGATCGGACGCGCACTGGTCGAGCACCTGCTCGACCAGCCCGCGCTCGCGCGTCTCGAGCTCGGCCTCCATCACGAGCAACAACACCAGGAGCTGATCCTCACCGACATCAAGTACGTGCTCGGCACCCAGCCGCTGCGCCCGGCCTATCGCGAGGACCTCCCGCGTGCGGCGAGTGAGGTCGTCCCGGGCGAGCGCAGCTGGACGACGTTCGACGGGGGCGTGGTGCGGATCGGTGCCCCCGCCACCGGGTTCGCGTTCGACAACGAGCGCCCCGCGCACGACGTGATCGTGCGTCCGTTCCAGCTCGCGTCGCGCCCGCTCAGCAACGCCGACGTCCAGGCGTTCATCGTCGATGGCGGCTATCGCGATCACCGGTGGTGGCTCTCGGATGGCTGGGCCACGGTCCAGGCCGAGGGATGGACCGCGCCCCTGTACTGGGATGGCGACCACACCTACGAGCTGGCCGGCGTGCGTGCGATCGATCCGGCACGGCCGGCCTGCCACCTCAGCTACTACGAAGCCGATGCGATCGCGCGATACTTCGGGGCGCGGCTTCCGACCGAGGCCGAGTGGGAGCTCGCGACGCGCGGCGCCTCGCCCGAGCGCGGCAACTTCGCCGACGACGGGCGCCTCCACCCCGCGCACCAGCCGGGCGACGAGCTCGGCCAGCTGTTCGGCGACGTCTGGGAATGGACGGCGAGCAGCTACTCGCCCTACCCCGGGTTCCGACCGCTCGCGGGCGCGCTCGGCGAGTACAACGGCAAGTTCATGTCCGGGCAGCAAGTGCTGCGCGGCGGCTCGTGCTTCACGCCGCGCGGACACGTCCGGGCGTCGTACCGCAACTTCTTCCCGCCGGCGGCGCGCTGGCAGATGTCGGGCGCGCGATTGGTGATGGACCCTTAGAGAGAGAAGGCCGCGATGATCACGACGAACCCAGCCGCCGACACCGCCTCCAAGAGCTCGTCCCGGATCGACGACGTCCTCGCGGGGTTGCGTGACAAGCCGAAGCACCTACCCTACCGGCTGCTCTACGACGCGCGCGGCGCGACGCTGTTCGAGCAGATCTGCACGGTCGAGGACTACTACCTGACGCGGAGCGAGCTGTCCCTGCTCGAGACCCACCTTCCCGCGATCGCCGAGACCGTCGGTCCCGACGCGCGCGTGATCGAGCCCGGCAGCGGCGAAGGCGTCAAGACGCGCATGCTGCTCGCGAGCCTCGAGCGTCCCCTCGGCTACGTACCGATCGACGTCAGCCACGAGCAGCTCGAACAGACCGCGCGCTCGATGCGTGGCGACTTCCCGGGCCTCGAGGTTCAGCCGTGTCGCGGCGATTACATGCGGCCGCTCCAGCTGCCGCGCCCGTCGCGCGAGCCCGCGCGCACGCTGGTGTTCTTCCCGGGCTCGACGATCGGCAACTTCGAGCCGGCGTCCGCCGAGAAGTTCCTGGCGCGCCTCGCCGACATCGCGGGACCGAACGGGATGCTGCTCCTCGGAGCCGATTCCAACACCAACGCGCGCTCGCTGTTGCGGGCGTACGACGACTCCGACGGCGTGACCGCCGCGTTCGACCTCAACGTGCTCGCGCACGTCAACCGCACGCATGCGGCGACGTTCGACCTCGACGCGTTCGAGCATCGCGCGGTGTGGGATCCCTCGCGCTCGCGGATCGAGATGCACCTGGTCAGCCGCAAGCGCCAGATCGTGAAGGTCGCCGGCACGCCGATCGAGCTCGAGCGCAGCGAGCCGATCGTGACCGAGCACTGCTACAAGCACCCACCGGCGGCGATCGCCGAGATGCTGGCCAGTGCCGGGTGGCGACTCGTCGAGATGATGCCCGACGCGCGCAACCGCATGCACCTGTGGCTCGCCACCCGGGTCTAGGCGTGGTTGGTCGGCGTGTGCGAACCGCTCCACGGTGAAGCGGTCGTTGTAGAACGCGCACCGAGCAGAAGACGCGGACGGCTCGCTCACCAAGCCTGGGGGCAATGCACCGCCGGAAGCTCCGCGAGGAGCTTGGCCGCCGCCGCGGTCGGGGACGCGTGCTCGCGATCGACCATCGCGTTGGCGCGGCGCATGGCGTCGGCGGAGATCCGGATCCCCGACAGCGCGCACGCGACGCGCCGGTCGTCCGCGACCCGCGGGCCGAGCAGCATCATCGCGTCGTACGGCGGCAACGCGTGCGCGGGATCCTCGAGCACGACCAGGTCGAACGCCGCGATCCGTCCATCGGTCGAGAACGCCGAGATCGCATCGACCTCGCCGCGCGACACCGCGTCGTAGAGCAGCGACGGATCGAACGTGGTCTGCCTCGCGAACGCCAGGCCGTACGCGCGTCGTAGTGCTGTCCACTCGGCGCGGCCGAAGAACTCGTAGTCGCCGCCGATCGCGAGCCGCGGTGCGATGCGCGCGAGATCGGCGAGCGTCTTCAGGTGGTACTTGGTCGCCGTGTCGCGCCGGACCGCGAGCGCGTAGGTGTTCTCGAACCCCAGCGACCCGAGGCTACGCACCCCGTGTTCGCGTGCCAGCCAGCCCTCGACCTCGGCGAGCGCCTTCCATCGCTTGGCGCCGCCCCCGCGATGGAGCGAGTTCGTCCACAGCGTCCCCGAGTAGTCGACGTAGGCGTCGATGTCTCCTGCGACCAGCGCGTCGAGGATCACCGTCGAGCCCAGCCCGCTCGCGACGTCGACCTCGAGACCGGTGCTCGCGAGTCGTGCGCGCATCACCTCGACGAGGATGTACTGCTCGGTGAACGTCTTGCCCGCGATCCGGACGTGCGTGACCCGCTCCGGACCGGCGCGCTCGTCGATCGCGTGCGCGGTCCCCGCGCCTCGCGCGACCAGCGGCGGCAACACCCACAAGATCGCGATCGAGAGCGCCGCGAAGCCACCGATCGGGATCCACACGCGCTTGCGGCGCCGGCTCGCGAGGGCGTGCTCGGTGGCCGCGAGGAGCCCGTCGAGGATCACCGCGAGCGCCGCCGCCGCGATCACACCGACGAGCAACATCTCGAAGTTGCGAGTCTGCAGCCCCGTGAAGATGTAGTTGCCGAGGCACGATTGCCCGACCGGGGTCGCCAGCGTTGCCGCACCGACGGTCCACACCGTCGCCGTCCGGATCCCCGCCGCGATCACGGGTGCGGCGAGCGGGAGCTGGACCCGCCGCACGACCTGCCACGGCGTCATGCCCATCCCGCGCGCGGCCTCGGTCGCCGCCGGATCGACCCCGCGCAGACCGGTGACCGCGTTGCGCAGGATCGGCAAGATCGCGTACAGCGTCAGCGCGATCACCGCCGGCGGGAAGCCGAACGGCGACAACCACCCGGTGGCCGCGAGCACGGGCACCATCAACGCGAGCAGCGCGAGTCCGGGGATGGTCTGGATCACGCTCGCCAGGGTCACGGTCGCGAACGCGAGACGCGGGCGATTCGCGATCGCGATCGCGAGCGGGAGGCTGATCGCGGCGGCGGCGACCAGCGCGATCAGGGAGAGCTCGAGGTGATCCGCGAGTAGCGGCGGCAGTCCGCTGACCAGCTCGTTCATGCGGACTCCTGCTGCAACGCGAGCAACTGTTCGCCCTGTCGCCGCGCCATCGCGACCAGCTCCGCGACGTAGTCGTCGGCCGGCGCGGTCATCAGCGTCGCGGGCGTGGCGACCTGGAGCAGCGTGCCGTCGCGCAGCACGCAGATCCGATCGGCGAGCGTCAGGGCCTCGACCATGTCGTGGGTCACGATCACCGTGGTGAGCTCGAGCTCGTCGTGGATCCGGCGGAGCTCGCGCTGCAGGCCGGCACGCGTGATCGGATCGAGCGCCCCGAACGGCTCGTCGAGGAGCAGCACGTGGGGCTTGGCCGCGAGCGCGCGCGCGACACCGACGCGCTGGCGCTGGCCGCCCGACAGCTGCTCGGGGAACCGCTCGCGATAGGTCGCCGGCGGCAGCCCGACGAGGTCGAGGAGCTCGTCGACCCGCGCGCGCACGTCGGCCGGTTGCCACCCGACCAGGCGCGGCACCAGCGCGACGTTGTCACCGACGTCGAGGTGGGGTAGCAGGCCGATGTGCTGGATCACGTAGCCGATCCGGCGCCGCAGCGCGACGGGATCCGAGGACTGGACGTCGCGGCCATCGACGCTCACCGTCCCCTCGTCCGGATCGATCAACCGGTTGACCATCTTGAGCAGCGTCGTCTTGCCGCTGCCCGACTCCCCGAGCAGCGCCACCAGCTCCCCACGTTCGATCGCGAGACTGACCGACTTCACCACCCGTCGGTCGCCGTACAGCTTCGAGACGCCGGCGAATTCGATCACGAGACAAGAGTAGCGGCGTCACTTCATCTTGCGGAAGGTCCCGAGCACGTCGTTCTGGCGCACGATCCCGAGTAGCCGGTTGGAATCGTCGCGATCGACCACGGGCAGGAAACTCATGTCGGGGTGGCGCTGCAACAGCTCCATGGCCGACGACACGGTCGCCTCGCGATCGAGGGTGACGGGCGTCGAGGTCGCGATGTCGCTCGCGGTCACCAGCTGTGCGAGCGTCTCGTCGACGACGACAGCCCCGACATCGGCGTAGTTGACGACGCCCGCCAGGCTGCCCTCGGGCGTCACCACGAGCAGCCGGTCGTAGCGCGTTCCGGCGAGGTGACGCAGCACCTCGTCGAGCTTGGCGCTGGTCGGGATGGTCTCGACGTTCTTGCGCATCAGCTGCGTGATCGGGATGTCGGTCGGGTCGGCGAGCTTGCGCCACGCGGGGAGCCCGATCGCGCGGCGAAAGTGGTCGACGACCTGGTGCGCGCCTTCGAACAACCCGACCGGCGCACGTCGCACCAGCAGCGTCATCACCTTGACCTCGCCGGCCCGAACCAGCGCGGTGCGCACCACCGGGGGGCCCACGATCTCGAACACCACGACACCCGCCAGCACGGTGGTCTCGATCGCGCTTCCGACGTCCGGCCATAGCTTCGCGAGCGCGTGCGATAGCCCGATCGCGACGCCCGCCTGCGCGAGCAACGCGAACCCGAGCCACTGCCGGCCGCGACCACCGAGCTGGAACCACCGTCCCGCGATCGTGGTTCCGAGCAACTTGCCGACCGTCCGCGCGACCACGTAGGCGATCCCGATCGCGCCGAGGTTGACGAGGTGATCGGTGTGGAGACGCGTGCCCGCGAGCACGAAGAACACGACGTACAGCGGATAATCGATCTCGCGGATCGCGTCGAACAGCGCGGTCTCTCGCGGCGACGCGTTGACCACCACGATGCCGGCGACCAGGCAGGCTAGCAACGCGTTGAACCCGTAGGCCTCCGCCATGCCGACCATCGCCGCGATCGAGGCGATCCCGAGGAGCTGGCGGTCGACGAGCTTCTCGATCCGCGCGTCCCACACGCTGACCACGAGCCCGACCGCGAACCCGATCCCGATCGGCATCGCGATCGAGAACAGCACGTGCGGCTGTTCGCTACCCACCCGGTCCGGGAGCATCAGCCCGACCGCGATGATGAACGCGATCACCGACACCAGGTTGTTGATGCCGATCAGGAGCACCGACAGATCGGTGATCGGCCCCTCGGACTCGTACTCGCGGATCACGAGGATGGTCGCCGCCGGCGCGGTCGCGACGCCGATGATGCCGAGCAGCACGGCCACGTTGACCGAGGCGCCGACGGCCAGCGAGGATCCCGTGACCAGTGCGAACGTGACGACGATCTCGGTCGCCGCGATCCCGAGGATGCGACCGAGGTTTCGCCGCAACTGCTGGAACCGAAACCGCCGGCCGATCCCGAACAGGATCAGCCCGAGCGTGAAGTCCACGATCATCGCGAGCCCGGGCCCCTCGACGATCAACGGATCGAAACCCGGGATCGAGCCGAGCACCGGCTGGCCGACCAGGATGCCGACCATCAGGTACGCGGTCGCGCGCGGCATCGCGAGCCGCGTCAACAGACGGCCGAGCAGCAGCGCCAGCGCGAACGCGTACGCGAGCGAGAGCAGGAACGTCAAGCGCGACTACGGTAGCAGACGTTCGGTGTGGGACCGGCGTTCTGCTACGGCTGGTTGCCGGTCAGACTCGGGAGCTCTTCGAGGTTCGGGACCAGGATGATCTCGATCCGGCGGTTGCGCTCGCGCCCGGCCTCGTCGTTATTGGACGCCACCGGGTCGAACTGCGCGTACCCGGCGGCCGCCAGGTTCTTGGCCGGGAAGTTCTGCTCGATCATGAACTGCACGACGCTGTTCGCGCGCGCCGTCGACAGGTACCAGTTGTTCTTGAACTTGCGGGTCCGGATCGGCTTGTTGTCGGTGTGACCCGCGACGACGAAGCGACGATCCTTGAACTGCAAGAGCACCTTGACCACGTCGGCGAGCGCCGCCTTGCCGTCCTTGGTGAGATCGGCCGACGCGCTCGGGAACAGGATCCCCGACGGCAACTTGAGCGTCATCTGGCCGTTGCGGAACACTACCTGGAGCTTGCCGGTGTCGACCAGTGCGCGGAACTTGGCCTGCAGGGCCTTGTAGGCCGCGATCCGCTTCTCCGCCGCCTCCTTCTGCCGGCGCAGCTCGGCGAGCTCGGCCTCCGTGGCTGCCTTCTCGCCCTGGACCTTGCTCAGGCGCTTGCGCGAGGCCTCGTCGAGCTGACCGAGCTGGGCCTGGAGGTCGGCGATCTTGTCACCCAGCGTCTTCTCGGTGTCGCTCGAGTGCTTGCGGGCATCGGCCAGCTCGGATTCGAGCTTGCGATTGTCCGCGAGCGCCTTCTCGTAGGTCGACTTCTTGACGCAACTGCACAGTGCGACGGCGACGATCAGATAGCGAACGTGCATCGCGCGAACGGTAGCGAGCGACTCACGCCCGTGCAACGGGTCCCGGGCGAGCTTTGCGAACCGTTTCCGGATCGGCGGGTTCGCGAGCGTGGCACACGGCGTCGTTTCAGCGGCGCCCCGCTGGCTGTCACGTCGTGATCTCGGCGATCCGGCGCGTCAACTGCTTTTGCGGCTCACTCGGCTCGACGGTCTGCATCGCCACCACCGCCGCGAGATCGCCCTCGACGGTGATCTTGCCTTCGAGAAACGCCTGCACTCCCGCCGCGGTGTCACCGTCGACGAAGATCTTTCGCGCGAGCTCCTCGCCGAGGGTCAACTTGGTCGCGAACGCGGCCTGGTGACCGCGCTGGAACAGCCCATCCTGCATGTACAGCTGGACGTCACCACCCGGCGACGTCACCACGATGTTGACCTTCGCGTCGCGCATCGCCTCGGGGATCTGGAGATCGCCGGCAGCGGCGATCAATTCGTCGACCTTCGCGAACCACTCTTCGGACAGAAACGTCACTCCCATGCGCGGCATGGTACGTCGCGACGCCAGCGACCGCTATCCCGCGACGCGCTCGACGGCGGCCACCAACTTCTCGATATCCGGTTCGGTGCCCTGATCGGGGACGATCTCGCGGTAGGCGATCTTCCCGTCCTTGCCGATCACCCACACGCTGCGCGCGAGCAGCCCCGTCTCCTTGACGTCGAGACCGAACGCTCGTCCGAACGCGCCTCCCTTGTAGTCGGAGCCGAACTGGAGGTTGGGCACGAGCGCCTCCTCGGCGAAACGCTGCTGCGCGAACGGCAGGTCGCGACTGATCGTGTAGACCACGACGCCCGGCGGCATCCGATCGACCGCGGCATTCACGTGGTGGGTCTGGTTCTCGCAAACGCGGGTGTCGATCGATGGCACGACCGACAGCACGATCACCTTGCCGCGCAGCGATCCGAGATGGATCGGCGCGAGCTTGGCGTCGGCAACGACGACATCGGGCATCGGTGCGCCGACATCGAGCGTGGGACCGATCAACGTGAGCGGCGTGTCGCCGCGACGGATCAGGTCGGTGCGTTCGACCCGGGTGTCGGTGGCGCTCGACGACGACGACGAGCTGCACGCGCCGACAGCGACGATGGCGGCGGCGAGAGAGCTCGCGACGAGGAAGCGCTGCATGCGCCAGTGATACCCGCCCTACGGCGCCGGCGCCAGCACTGCGAGCGAGGCGGTGGCCAGTGCGGACACGTCGAGCGGGAGTGCGAGATCGTTGCGCGTGACGAGGCCGAGCCCGACGACGAGGAGCAGATCCGCGAGTGCGGTCGGTGCGACATCGCGGCGGATCCGGCCCCCTGCTTGATCGCCGGCGATCATCTGCGCCAGTCGATCGCGCGCGGCGAGCAACAGACCGCGGTAGGTCTCGCCGAGAGCCTCCGAGCGGTGACACGCCTCGAGCAACTGGAAGAACCGGAGCCCGCGCGCACCGTGGACCAGCGGCGAGCCCTCCGCGACGGCGGTGAAGAACAGCCGCGCGGCGTCGGCCACGGTCGCGCCGGTGGTTCCGGTCAACGCGGTGACGAAGCCCCCGAGCACCTCGTGCATCGCGGCCGCGATCAGCGCCTCGCGGTCGGCGAAGTGCACGTAGAACGCTCCGCGCGTGAGGTCCGCGCTGGCGCAGATCGCGTCGAGGCTGACGTCGAAACCGTGGGCGGCGAACTGTTCGATCGCGGCCTCGACCAGGCGCGCGCGGGTCGCCTGCTTGGTTTCGGAGCGACTTCGCGGCGCGTGGCGCTGGTTGCGACGGCGGCTCGACATCGAGCATTGACATACCACTTCGTATGTGAGATCTCAATGCCACATACGACTCCGTATGTGAAATCCAAGAGGTCCACCATGCAGAAATCACTGACGATCCTCATCACCGGTGCCAGCTCCGGCATCGGTCACGACACCGCCCTCGCCCTCGCCCGCGCCGGTCACCACGTGATCGCCGCGGCCCGCCGGCGGCCCGCCCTCGAACGGCTCGCCGCCGCGGCGGCGCCCGGTACGATCACGCCGCTCGTGCTCGATCTCGACGACCCCGCTTCGATCGCGGCGGCGACCGGACAGGTCGCGGAGCTCACCGAGGGGCGCGGACTCGACGCGCTGGTCAACAACGCCGGGTTCGCCACCGCCGGTGCGCTCGCCGAGCTCACCGATCGCGACCTCCGCGCACAGTTCGAGACCAACGTGTTCGGTCTGATGTCCCTGACCCGCGCGGTCCTGCCCTCGATGATCGCGCGCGGCACCGGGAGGATCGTCAACGTCAGCAGCGTCAGCGGCCGGATCCCGGCGCCGATGCTCGGCGCCTATCACGCCAGCAAGTACGCCGTCGAGGCGCTGTCGGACGCGCTCCGCATGGAGCTCGCACCGTTCGGCATCCGCGTCGCGATCGTCGAGCCCGGAACGATCCGCACCGGGTTCGCGGCACGCACGGTGTCGGAGGCGACCGTCGCGCACCGACCCGACAGTCGCTACGCGGCGATCTACGACCGCACCTCGGAGCTCGAGGCGACGTTCGATCGCATGGCCGGCACCACCACTCCCGTGGTGCGCGCGATCGAGCGCGCGATCCTCGCCCGTCGGCCGCGCGCCCGGTACGTTGCCCCGCGCCGGTTCCTCGCCGTGATCGCGCTGTTCCGCGTGCTGCCGACGTGCTGGCTCGACGCGATCCTGCGCCGGACCTTCGGCCTGACCTCCACGCGGCTCTTGACCTCGCCGGTCCGACCGCCGCGCGCGTCGTGAGCTCGCGCGCGAAATCGCTGTCGCGGACTCCCCTTCGTATCGGGTTTCAGTCTTCAATCCAGCGATGAAATTCGAATTCAGCCTGGACTACCTCCAGTTCCTGACCACCGAATACCTCGTCCCGTTCGGCATCAAGCTGATCACGGCGCTCGTGGTGTTCCTGATCGGTCGCGCGATCGCTCGCTTCTTGCGGCGCGCGCTCGAACGGGTGACGGAGGGCCGGCTCGAACGTGGCCTCCAGCGCTTCATCTGCTCGATGGTCTACGCGTTCATGTTGACGGTGGTCGTGATCATCTCGCTCGAGCGCGTCGGGATCGAGACCACGGCGGCAATCGCGGTACTCGGCGCCGCCGGCCTCGCCGTCGGTCTCGCTCTGCAGGGCTCGCTCGCGAACTTCGCCGCGGGCGTCATGGTGATCATCTTCAAGCCGTTCAAGGTCGGCGACTTCGTCGAGATCGGCGGGGTGGCCGGCACGGTCGAGAAGATCGACATCTTCACCACCCTGCTCATCACACCCGACAACCGCAGCGTGATCATGCCGAACGGTCAGGCCACGAACGGCAACATCATCAACCTGTCCGCCAAGGGCACGCGCCGCATCGACCTCGAGATCGGTGTCAGCTACGGTGACGACCTCGGCAAGGCCAAGAAGGTGATCGAAGACGTGCTGGCCGCCGACCCGCGCGTGCTGAAGGAGCCGGCACCGACCGTCGCGGTCTCCAACCTCAACTCGAGCAGCGTCGATTTCGTCGTGCGCCCGTGGTGCAAGTTCGAGGACTACTGGGCCCTGCGGTTCGACGTGCTCCGCAAGGTCAAGGAGCAACTCGACGCCAACGGCGTCACGATCCCGTTCCCGCAGCAGGATGTCTGGGTCAAGCAGCTTCCCAAGGCCAGCTGATCGCGCGCGGTTCCGCCGACATCGTTGACCGCTCGCGCGCGGGCGCCGTACCCTGAACGGGTGACGCGCGGCGTTCGTCTGCTGGTCCTCCTCGTCGTGTTCGGCGGGTGCCAGGCGCTCCTCGGGATCGACGAGATTCCCCTCGCCGACGGCACCTGTCCGACCGGCTTCGAGGACTGCAACGGCGACCCGATCGACGGTTGCGAGACCGACCTGTCGTCGCCGATGACGTGCGGAGCATGCACCAACGCGTGCTCGGCCCCCAGCGGTGGAACCGCGACGTGCGTCGATCTCACGTGCGACTTCGACTGCGGCTCGATGATCGCGTGTGGCGATGCCTGCGTCGCGCGTTGCGACACGACGTTCGATCCGGGGATGTCGACGTACGACGTGCCCGCGCACTGCACCGCGATCCAGATCAAGGCGTGGGGCGCGGGCGGCGGCAACGGCCAGGGCAATAACGGCGCCGCGGCCGGTGGGTTCGCGAGCGCGGAGCTCGCGGTCACCGCCGGCGAGTCGCTCGTGGTCGTCGTCGGTGCGCCCGGCGCGGCCGCGACCAACGCCCCCGGCGCTGGCGGCACGCCCGGCGGCGGCGACGGCGGCAGCGCGAGCAGTCAGCGCGGCGGTGGTGGCGGCGGGTTCTCCGGCGTGTTTCGCACGTCGATCGATCCGGCGAACGCGCTCGTGATCGCCGGTGGTGGTGGTGGATCGGGCGGCGGCAGCGGCGGCGTCACGCTCGCCGGTGCGGGCGGTGGCGATGCCGGCCAGAACGGCAACGGAGCGGGCGGTACCCAGACCACCGGAGCGGCCCCCCTGCAGGGAAGTCCGGGTGGTAGCCAGGGTAACGGCGACGGTGGTGGTGGCGGGGGTGGTGGCTGGTTCGGCGGCAACGGTGGCAACGGAGCCAACAGCGACGCCGGTGGTGGTGGTGGTGGATCGGGCTTCGCGGCGATGGAGACCACCTCGCCGATGCTGATCGCCGGCAACCGTCAGACGCCCGGCAACGACACCGATCCGGACCGCGGGACCGCCGGCGAGGTCGGCATCGGCGGCAAGATCGTGATCGACTGCCTGCGCTGACGAGCGATCAACGCTCGGCGTACGGATCGTCGGCCGCCGGCCGGTGGACGCGCGGATGCGGCCGGTGCGTGGCTCGATGCCGGGTCGTGGGCTTGGTCTCGGTCGCGGTCTCCGTGTCGGCGGAGTCAGCCTCGGCCGATCCGGCCTCGGCCGATCCGGATCCCGTTCGATCCTCGGCGACCTCGTCGCCAGCCGGTCTTGCCGGTGGAGGTCGTTCCGGTGTCGCTGCGGATGACGGCGTCGTGGTCGCCGGTGGCGGCGTCGGTAATGCGGTCGCAGCCGGCGAGGTCGCGGGGGTCGGCGTCGTGGTGGGCGTCGTAGCGATCGCCGGCTCCGGCGGAGCCGTCATCACCACGATCGCGGCCACCGCCGCACCGATCAGGAGCACCGAGCCGATCGCGACCGCGATGCCCCGCGCGCGACGTGGCGGCGCCGGCGCCGGCGTCACGGGTTCGGGGCCGGCCTGAAGACGAACGGTCTCGCCGGAGGCCGTCGACAACGTGGTCGGATACTTCACGAACGTCGCCGGTCGCGGCACCGAGGTTTCGAACGCCGCGCCCCGTCCGGGACTCTCGACGCGCAGCAACCGATCGACCGCCTCGGCGAGCTCGTGCATGGTCTGGAACCGGTCCGCCGGATCCTTGGCGAGGCAGCGCAGGATGATCGTGTCGATCTCGGGGGACACCGGAGCCAGCGAGCTCGGCACCGGTGGCTCGTCGCGCACGTGCATCACGATCAAGCTGCCCGCACCCTCTCCCTCGAACGGCGGGCGACCGCAGATCAGGTGGAACAGCACGCAGCCCAGCGAGTAGATGTCGGAGCGGTGGTCGACTCCGGTCGCGGTACCGCGGCACTGCTCCGGCGACATGTACACCGGCGTACCGATCAACGTGCCGGTCTCCGTACGCACGCCGCTCGAGGTCGGATCGGCCAGCTTCGCGATCCCGAAGTCGAGCACCTTGGTGCGCTCGCCGCCGGGCACCGCGGGATCGACCACGACGACCACGTTGTCGGGTTTGAGATCGCGGTGGACCACGCCGCGCGCGTGGGCGTGATGGAGTGACATCGCGATCTGGTAGATCAGCCGCAGTGCATCGGCGGGCGCCACGCAGCCGACGCGCTCGAGGCGCTGCACGAGCGACTCGCCGTCCAGATACTCCATCACGATGTACGCGTTGCCATCCTCGATCCCGAAGTCGAACACCTCGACGATGCCCGGATCCTGGATGCTCGACGCGACGCGCGCCTCGTTGAAGAACCGCTGCACGATGTCCTGACGAACGGCGTGCTCGGGATGCAGGATCTTGATCGCGGCGCGTCTCCCGAGCAACGTGTGCTCGGCGAGGAACACCTTGCCCATCCCCCCGTCGCCGATCTGCTCGATCAGCCGGTAGTTGCCGAGGACCGCGCCGATCATCAGAACGCCCCCACGATCGCGAACCCGACGCCCGAGCTCGACACCACGGGGACAGCGTGCGCTTGGCGTTCCACCGGTGTCGGCTTGCCCACGATCCACATCACCACACCCGCCGCCACCGCCGCTGCCCCGACGCCGCCGACGATCGTCGCGAGCTTCGCCTTGGACACCGCGTCCTTGCTCTTGGCGACCGCCGCCGGATCGCGACACGGCTCGCCACTCGGACACGCGGTGTGCGCTTCGTCATCGAGCGAGCGCGCCTGCAGTCCGAGCACGATGCTCCCCGCCAGACCGCCGAGTCCGGCGACGCCGACCACCAGCGCACCGATGCGAAGCGACGTGAACCGATGTGGCGCCTCGGGGCGTGGCGCCTGGGGCGTGTCGTCGATCGTGCTCGGAGCGGGTGTGGGTGCGGGCGTCGTCGGCGTCTCCTCCGCCTCGAGCTCGACCACGACCGATTGCCAATCGTTGGTCGGCCCGATCACGATGTCGCGGTGCCAGCTGCGTCCACCGCCCTCGGCGGCGAGCTCGTGCGGGCCGGGATCGATCGGAAGCGCGACTCCGAACGTGCCGGCGTCCACCGGCTTGCCATCGCGGGTGACATGCACGCCCGGCGTCGGCACGCGGATGGTGAGGTACGACAGTCGTTCCTCGAGCTTCGACGCGCGCCGCTCCGCCTCGTTGCGGCGCTTGTCCGACCGCCGCTTCGCGAGGTTGCCGGCCTCGACGAACGCGGCCCATGCCGTCGCCGTCTTGCCCTGCTTCTCGCGACAGTCTCCGAGGTTGAGCAACGCGCCGATCGAGGGCTCGAGACGCGTGCTGGCGGCGAACGCCTCGCACGCGCGATCGATGTCGCCGCTCGCGAGCAGCTTGCGGCCGTCGCGGAACAGCTTCTCGGCCGCGGGGCTGGGCTGTGCGTACGCGTCCCCCCGAGCGACCATGAAGATCGCGGCGATGGCGGCGGCGCACGCGGCGATCCTCATGAGATCAGCGTGAGCCAGTTGGGGGGCGCGATCAAGCCCGGCCTCGAGCCTCAGGGCTTGCGTCCCAGCTCGAACCGGGCGCCGGTCACGCGCGTGATCGCCTGCCCGGCATCCTCCCAGCCGTAGGTGTACGTCCCCACGTGACCGAGCCGGATCTGCGTGTCGACGACGATCGTGTGCCCCGCCTGCCGCGCACGTTCGCAGAACGCGTAGTCCTCGCCGAGGTACCAGTAGCCGCCGGGGCTGTCTTCGTCGAGCACGACCATCGGAAGGAAGTACGGCACCGTGGGAGTACCGAACCGCGTATTGCACGTCGGCAGCGAGAACGTGCGCTCGATGTCGGCGTAGACGTCCCGTCGTGTGTACAGGAAGCCGGCACCGACGTAGCGCACCTCGACCAGCCCACCGCCCTCGCCCATCGCGAGCTCGCGCGTACCCGGCAACACGTGCACGGCGAGATCGCGAATCCCTTTCTTGGCATACACGCCGCCACAGATCGCGCGATCGTGGCAGCGCAACCGGCCGACGTCGTCGGGCTCGAACACGATGTCGGAGTCGATCCAGAACAGCTCGTCGTAGCCCTCGCGCAGGGCCGCTGTCGCGGCATCGCAGCGCGTACGATCGACCGCGGCCGTCGACGGATACCGCCTCACCTCGAGCCCGCGACGCTCGAGCTCGCGCAAGCCGCGTTCGCACGCGGGCTCGACGTGCGTGAGATACGGAACCAGGACGATGCAACGAGACGTGGCCATCAGCTACACGCACACGTCGAGGCACCCGTGATCGCGACCGCGCCCTCGAGCACGAGCGGCGTCTCGGTGCATACGGCGCCCGTGACGACGTAGGTGACCTGTCCACTGTACGCGCACGGTCCGGCGGTGACCGGTCGGACGAGGATCGACTGCCCCGCTCCACCGGTGATGGTTCCACCGGTGAACCCCGACACGGCGAGCCCGCTCTGGTCACTGATGGCCAGCGTGGCCTCGAGATCGCCGGAGTTCACGATCACCGCCGTTTGTGGCGCGGGACATACCCCGCTGGACTCGCTGAACATGAACTGCGCCGCGTTGCCGCTCCCGTCCGTGATCTCGAGGTTGGCCCCGACCACCGTGGCCGACAGCGAGACCTTCGGCGGTGGCGTGTCCTCGTTGGTCGCCAGCTCGAGCGTGCCGGTGTGCTGGTCGCCGGAGCGGTCGGTGCCGATCACCGCAGCGGGTGGCCGGATCGAAATCGTGGTGGTGCCAGCGGGGGGGATCGAGATCGGGAACGGTGTCATCACCACGAAGCCACCGCCGGCGGTAGCGTTCGAGATCAAGAGCTCTGCATCACCGGTGTTGGTGACCTGGAGCTCGCGCGGCATCGGTTCCACGACGCCGCACTCGACCGAAACCTCGAGCGATGTCGCGAACGAAGCGCTCGGACCGGTCTGGACCCGCTCGTCGAACCCGACCCGGCCACAACCCGAGGCGAGCGTCACCGCCCACAGAAGACGAGCGACCGATCGCCGGCGAGCCACGCGGTATCGTAACGTCTGAGGACCGGTGGCAACAACGGTCGTTTTGCAATCGTACCGAACGACGCAGGTCCCTGACTGGGTCGCGAGGTGCCTCGCCTCCGTCGAGGCGTGGGCAACCGATGCAGGTTACGACTACCGGTTCCTCGGCGACGAGCTGTTCGACGCGATCCCCGAGCGTTACCGCATGCGCGCCGGACACTCGATGCAGTTGATGACGGACCTCGGGCGTCTGCTACTCGCACGCGAGACGCTCACCGCTGGCGCCGACCGCGCGATCTGGCTCGATGCCGACATCGCCGTGATCGCGCCCCAGCGGTTCGCGGTTCCCGAAGGAGATCGCTTGGCCCGCGAGCTGTGGGTCGAACCGGGTGCCGATGGCGCGATCGTGGTCTCGCCCCGCATCAACAACTGCGCGTGCGCGTTCACTCGCGACTCCACGTTGCTGCCGTTCTACATCGACGCTTGCCAGCAGCTGGTGCGGGACGCGGTCGGCACGATCGCCCCGACCACCGTCGGCACGGCGTTCTTGACCGCACTCGATCGCGCGTTGCCGTTGCCGACGATCGACGGCGTCGGGCTGTGGAGCCCGTTCGTGTTGCGCGACGTCGCGGCCGGCGGTGGACGCTACCTCGACGCCCTGCGCGCCAACGATCCACCGTACGCGGCCGTCAACCTGTGCGCCTCGTTCCGCGGCAAGACCATCCCCGATCCGGGACACGCCTCGATCTTCGTCGACGACGAGCTGTTCGAAGCGGCGTACCGCGCCGCGCTCGACGTGGCATGAGCGCGACGCCGGGTCAACGCGGCACGAGCGCGAGGTAGTGTGCGCGCATGTCGCGCAGCCGCCGCGCGGGATCGCTACCGGCGAAGTGGATCACGCGCGGCGCGACACCCGCAGGCGGTGGACGGCGCTCGACGTTCGGCAGCCGGATCATCCCCTCGGGGAACGCGTGCGCCTCGGGGTCGTCGAGCACGATGCGATTCCACGCGTCCTGATCGCTGCCCTCGGTCGCCTGCGGTCGTCGCGGCGGGGTCGGCAGCAAGCGCTCCCATGCCTCCAACCTGCGATCGAAATCGGCACCGGCGATCGCGAAGGTGCCCGCATTCGCGCCCCAGCGATCGGTGGTGAGCTCGTCGTCGTCGAGGTACCCGTTGAAGTGGGGCTCTCCGACGCGCGCGCCGTACTCCGGCTGATACCCGAGGCGCCACACACCGTCGAGCAACGGACCGAGCTCGCCGACGACCAGACAGTCACAATCGAGGTACAGCACGCGGCGATAGGCCGCCGCATCGATCAGGCGGCGCGCCCTCACCTTCCAACGTGTCGCGCCGCGCCCCGCACGACACGGCACGTCTGGATCGGCGGTTTGCAGAGCCCGCTCGACGACGCCCGGTCGTCGCGACACCATGCACGGAACATCCGCGCGGGTGAGTACGAGGATGTCACCAGCGTATCCGCATGCGCGCAACGACCCGACGAGCATGCGCGCCATCATCGTGAACCGGGTCGAACCCGGCTCGTCGATCACGATCGTATAGACCAGGTCGCGAGCCACCCGGCTCGAGTGTAACTAGAAGGCGCGACCGGGACGCATCCGTCCGAGCGCGCTGGAGGTGTCGCCGGCGTCGAGACGGACGCGCCGGTGTCCGCGACCCACCACGCGGCGATGCATGCGCGCACGCGCCGGGTGAGCGGCATGCGTGCGCGACGTGTGATGAACGGTCGCCGGCGCCGGTGCGGGGGTCTGCTCGAGCACCATCGACGGTGCCGCCTCGGCGGTGATCGCGGGTGCGGCCGGTGCGGGGACGTCGACCTCGGGCGTAGGCTCCGAGGCAGATGGGACGACCGGCGGTTGGGCGACCGGCGCTTCGACGGCCGGCTCGGGTGCGGGCTGCGTCGCGTGCACCTCGACCCGCTGGGTGACGGTCGGACGAACGTCGTCGAGCGAGGCACTCGCGGCGCCGGGATTGTCGATCACGCGAGCCATCGCACCGATCGCGAGGACGATGAACACCGCCGGGGCAACGACGCGCGTGACGATCCGCGCGAGCAGTCTGCGGTGCGCGGGATCGATGCCGAGCTGCATCGGACGGTACGGCAGCGCGACGGCGGGCAGCGCCGGAACCATCCAGCCGACGCCCGCAGCGGCCATCGCGGGCGCGGGGACGGACGAGAACACCTGTCGTGGGGGCGGGGCGACATCGGTGATCTGCGGCTCGATCCGGGCGAGCGCGGGAATGTCGTCGACCAGCGCGGCATCCTCTGCCGGCGCGGTGACCATTCGCGCCTGCGGCGCTCGACGACGCGGCGCCGGCAGCCCCGGTGACGACACGCGGTCCTGGCGGCGGTCGCGAGAGATCGGTGCACGGATGAGCGTCGACACCGCCTCGATCCAGCCGCGCCGCTTGTTGCCGGCGCGCAGCCCCAGCGGGGCGGGATCGAACGTGGTGACCTCGACATCCTCGACCACGGTGAATTCGGTGTCCTCGGTTTCTTCCAACATCGCGAGCGTGGTTCGTGCACGTCGCGGACCGCCCGGGAATGCCGTGATGACAACGGGTTGCACCGACGCCTGCCGTCCCCGGCAGGTTCGCTGGCCGGGTCCGTCAGCCCATGCCCTTGGGCGCGAGCAGGTGCTCGGCGAGCCCGAGGCCGAAGTCGACGATCAGCGCGAGCACCGCGGCCGGCACCGCGCCCGACAGGATCAGGTTCGAATCGTTGAGCTGCAGCCCGGTGACGATCGGATCACCGAGACCACCGGCACCGATGAACGCGCCGAGCGTCGCGACGCCGATGCTGATCACCGTGGCCGTGCGAATACCCGCCATGATCGTGCGGGTCGCGAGCGGTAGCTCGACCAGGCGCAGGATCTGACCGTCGCGCAGGCCCATCGCCCGCGCCGCCTCGAGCAGGTCGGGATCGACACCTTTGATCCCGGTGTACGTGTTGCGGATGATCGGCAGCAGCGCGTAGAGGAACAGTGCCGCGATCGCGGACCGAGCGCCGAGACCGAGTCCGGGGAACGGGATCATGAACGCCAGTAGCGCGAGGCTCGGGATCGTCTGGATCACGCCCGCGATGCCGAACACCCACGGCGCGAGCCGCGCCTTGCGGGTGAGCAGGATGCCGAGCGGCAAGGCCACGATCACCGCGAGGAACACGGCGACCGCCGTCAGCCACAGGTGCTCGACGACCAGCCGCATCGTCTCGCCACGCCGCTCCCACATCATCCCGAAGAAGCCCTGATCGGGCTCGACCTCCGCGGCGTGCTTGCCTTTGCCCGATAGCAACCCTTCCGAGCGCAGGAAGTCGCTCGCGACTTGCTCGAACGAACCGCCCTCCTCCTCGACGCGGTAGTTGAGCTTCCGCATCTTGTCGTCGTCGATCTTGAACGCCAGCCGGTTGAGCACCTCGGACAGCTCCGGGTGCTCGAGCAAGGTCTGCGTGCGAACGATCGGAGCGCAGTCGTAGGGCGGGAAGAAGCCCTTGTCGTCGTCGAGGATCCGGATCTTGTAGCGGAGCAGCTTGCCGTCGGTGGTCCACGTGTCGACGACGTCGATCTGGCCGCTCAGGATCGCTGCGTACGCGAGCCCGTGCTCCATGCCGCGGACCTCGCCGAGCTCGAGCCCGTAGGCCTTCGCGAGCCCGGGATAACCATCGTCGCGGTTGAGGAACTCGTGGCTGACGCCGGCCTTGAGATCGGACTCGTGCGCCTTGAGGTCCGAGATCGAGCGGATGCCGAGCTCCTTCGCGCGTGCCTCGCCCATCGCGAGCGCGAAGCTGTTCGAGAAACCGAACGGCCACAGCCACGTGATGTTGAAGCGCGTGCGGAACTCGGCGGCGACTCGAAGGTACGCGCGCAGCGGATCGCTGACGTGCTGCTGGATCTTGAGATGGATCGCCCACCCGGTCCCCGTGTACTCGGGGTAGAGGTCGACCTGGCCGTCGCGCAACGCCGAGAACACCACCGTGGTGCCGCCGAGGTTGAGCTTCCGCTCGACGGTGAGGTTGGTCCGCGCCTCGATCAGCTGCGCCATGATCTCGCCGAGCAGCCGGTTCTCCGTGAAGTTCTTGCTGCCGATCGCGATCGTTCCGGGCTTGCCGACCTTGGCCGGCTGCGCACCCACCTGCGGCACCTTGTCGACGCCGGGGCTCGCCTTGCTGCCGTTCGCCAACGCGACGATCACGATCAGCGCCGCGACCACCCACCCGCGGGTCTGTAGCCATCTACGCATGAACGGCACCGTGCATGTGGCTCTTGAGGAAGTCCGCCACGAACTGGTTGGCCGGTCGCTCGCGGTAGTCCTCCTCGGTGCCGACCTGGATGATCTTGCCGGCATCCATCAGCACCACGCGCTCGGCAAGCTTGAACGCCTCCGCCATGTCGTGCGTGACGAACAGGATCGTCTTCTTCACGCGCTGCTTGAGCTGGAGGAACTCGTCATGGATCTGATCGCGCGTGATCGGATCGAGCGCGCCGAACGGCTCGTCCATCAGGATCACCGGTGGATCGAGCGCGAGAGCCCGGGCGACGCCGACGCGTTGCCGCTGACCGCCGGACAGCTCGCGCGGATATCGGCTCGCGTACTTCTCGGGCTCGAGGTTGACGAGTGACAGCAGCTCGTCGACGCGACTCTCGGTCTTGGGAGCGGGCCAGCCCTCGAGCTTGCACAGCAGGCCGACGTTGCTCGCGATCGTGTGGTGCGGAAACAGCCCGCCCTTCTGGATCACGTAGCCGATGCTGCGCCGGAGCTTGATGACATCCCAGTCCGCGACGTCCTTGCCCTCGACCTTGATGTGGCCGGACGTCGGCTCGATCAGCCGATTGACCAGCTTCATCGTCGTGGTCTTGCCACAACCGCTGGTCCCGATCAGCGCCACCGTCTCGCCCTCGGCAACGGTCAAGGAGACGCCGCCCACGGCGACGACCTCCTTGCCCTCCGGATCGCGAAACGTCTTGGTGACGTCCTCGAGCTCGATCAAGCCGTTCCTCGGTTAGGGCGTCGCGTCGTCGCGCAGCAGCTCGTTCACCGAGTAGTAGTGACGGTTGTCGAACCACTGGCGGCGGAGCTTGAGGCCGGCGAGGCTGGCGAGCGTGCCGATATCCTGCTCGCGGAACTTGCGCGAGCACCCGACCTGGATGGCGTCGCCGGCATCGAGCGTGACCTCGAGGTCGAGCTTGGTGATGAACGCCTTCTGCGTCCGCGCCGTGACCAGCTTGAGGTTGACGCAGCGATCCTCGATTCCCTTGTACGAGGGCGTCTGATCGTACGTCGAGTCCTGCACGAAGCTCGCGAGATCGAAATTCGCGCCGAGGTCGTTATTGATCCGGCGGATCATGTTGAGGAAGAACGACCGATTGCTCGGCCCGGCCTCGTAGGCAGCGCGGAGGATCTTCTCGTCCTTATGGAGATCCATTCCGACGATGAATCGATCGCGCGGCGTCATCAGGTCGCGGATCGACTTGAGGAACGCCACCGTGTCCGCGAGGTTCTCGATGTTGCCGAGCGAACCGCCGAAGAAGAACATCAGCTTCGCGGCATCCCTCGGGATCGAATCGAGGACGTCGTTGAAGTGGCCCTGACGCGGATCCACGTTGACCTTGGGGCCGTACGCCTCTTCGACTTCGGCCTTGGTGGACACCAGCGCACCGATCGACAGGTCGATCGGGATGTAGTTGACCGTCTTGTCGGGACGCGCGCGCAGCACGGCGTCGAGGATGTTGCGAACCTTGCGCGCCGAGCCGCAGCCGAGCTCGACCAGTAGGCGCTCGGAGCCCGCGATGTCGTCGGCGTTGGTGCGAAGGATCTCTTCCTCGCAGTCCACCAGGTAGTACTCGGGGCACTCGATGTAGCGGTTGTAGAGCCGCGATGCCATCGAGTCCCAGATGTGGCAGTGATCGATGCGCTTGATCTTGGATGACGACGTGAACGCCTCGCGCACGGCCTCCGCGAAGTTATCGGGAACGTCGCCCACCTTGGTGGGAAGCACGCGGAAGCACCACACGCGGTACTTGGCGTCGGGATCCTTCTTGGGGAGATACAGATCGGGCTCGCTGACCTCGGCCAGCTGCCACGCGTTGATCTCGGTCAGTCGATCGATCCGCGAGCGCACGTTCATCGCGTTGCTCTCGTAGAAGTCGTCGCGCATCGTGAACACCACGACGCCGCCCGGCTTGACCACGCGCACCATCTCGTCGAGCGCGTATGCGGGCGCCTGGCCGTACGAGAACACGCCGACCAGAACCGCCGCCGCGAAGTGGCTGGCGGGGAATGCATCGAGCGGCTGCGAGAGATCCGCCTGCACGACGTTCTGGTAGACCTGCTTGGACTCCGCCTGTTCGAGCATCTCCGCCGACAGGTCGACGGCCGTGAGGTTCTTGTATCCGAGCTTCGCGAGCTCCACTCCCGCCGCGCCCGTGCCGGCACCGGCATCGAGCACCGGCGCGACTTCGTTGAATCCGACGTAGCGCGAGAGCATTCGCGCCGTGTTCACGTGTCCTACGAAACCGATCGCGTCGTGATCCGCGTCGTACGTGTTGGCCCAGTCCGCATAGAGCCGCTTCAAGTCCTGCTGATTCTTGGCCGAGTACGCACGATTCCAGATTCGTTCCAGACGTGCGGAGGTCGTCGAATCGAGGCCTTCCTTAATGTTATCAGTGCTTTCCTCTTCGATTTTACGGACTGGGCTACCACTACGAATCATCAGATCTCCCTATCACGGATGAACAATCATGAGCTGGGGACTATATCAGATGCATGTCCGTCCGGACTGCTTTGAGCTCAAAGTTTCCCGAATACTGGATGCAGACGGGCACGCACCTTAGACCGACGCACCTGCATTACAAAGCGCGTTTCGACTTGATTCTCGCATCGCTCCCACATCATTGGTGCTCCACGCAGTTGTCACGCGCATGCGACGACAACCGACGACAACACGTTCGTATGCGTGCTCACGCGTGCGCCGAAACTGGCGCGAACATTGCGAGTGATCGTGCGAACGTTTCGCGCTCGACACCGAGCATGCGCTCGCGATCGATCATGCGTGGATCGATCGCGTGCTCCCGGTCATGGGACGTGCGAGACGCGGTTCGATTCCTCCGACGACTTCGAGGACGGCGAGTACACGGCGGTCGCCGCAGACTGCTGCGTCACGACGCAGCAGCGAGTACCCCACCCGGGCCGAACAGCTCCTCACGCCAGTGCGCGAGGAGCGCATCGGTATCGCGGCGCGCGGGGTGAAACCGCGGGAGGTAGTACGCCAGATATACGGGAACGAGGCGCACGAAGAACCCCGGCCAGATCCACAGGCGCGCGATGCCACGTGCCCATCGCCACGGCTTGTGCAGGATCCGACGCCGAGCGAGGAGCCGCGCGTGAACCGTGGTCTGCACGATCAAGAACACCGCCGTCGTCAGCATCATGATCGCCACCCGGCGCGCGTAGCCTCCACCGGCCGCACGATAGACGTCGAACGCGACGGTCTTGTGCTCGACCTCCTCGAGCGCGTGCCACACCCACAGCGGGCGCACGCGTGGATCGATCTCGTCGCGCAGCGCCGGATCGCGCAGCAGTTGCTCGGCGAGCATCGCGGTGAAGTGCTCGAGCGCGCAGGTCACCGCGAGTTGCGACGTCGGCGACAGCGTACGCCGCACGATCTGCAGGACCCGGCGCAAGCGGGCCTCGACGCGCGGCGCCTCGGCGTGACCGTGAGCGACGAGCAGCTCGTTGAACAGCCGGTGCTCGCGACCGTGCATCGCCTCCTGTCCGATGAAGCCGGCGACCTGTCGCTGGAGCTCGGGATCGGTGATGCAGTCGCGGTGCTGCTTGACCGATTGCACGAAGAACTGCTCGCCCTCGGGGAACAGCAGCGACAGCGCACCCATCAACGTCGTCGAGTAGGTGTCACCGCCGTACCAGTCGTGCGGGATGGCCTCGGGATCGAAACTCAGATCGATATCGCGGCGAACGATCTCCATGGACTCACCATGATCTCGGCGCGCGAAACGCCCTAGGTCCGGTGGTGCCGAGCGGTTATCATTTCGGGCCAGGTGTACGATCTGCCCGGTGCCAACATCCGCGACCTCGTCGTCCTGGCGGGGCGCTGGAAGGTCTCGCCGGACACCTTGCTCGACGGGCTCCCCGTCACGTTCGCAGCGCTGTCCGATCCGGCGACACGCGTCCCGCTTCGGGTGTGCGAGGCGATCGCGTTGCGCGCGTACGAGCTGACCGGCGAGCCCGCGCTCGGCATCCACCTCGGGCTCGCGATGAGGGTGTCGTCGCACGGCTTTCTGGGGTTCGCCGCGATGACCGCCAACACCGCGCGCGATGCGCTCGAGCTCGCGTGCCGGTTCGCGAGCACGCGGACCTCGGCGATCGGACTCTCGCTGGTGGTCGAAGGCGCGCGGGCGTCGATCGTGATCGAGGAGCGCACGCCGCTCGGCGGGATCCGCGAGCTCGCGGTGCTCGGGCTGATCGCCGGGTTCTGGCAACTCGGTCGCCAGCTCACCGGGGAGATGATCGATGGCATCGGCGACTGCGCGTTTCCGGCGCCGGCGTTCGTGCAGACCCTGCCCGTCGCCGGCCGACTGCGCTTCGACCAGCCAGTTCACCGCATGGTGTTCGACGCCGCCATCCTCGATCGTCCGCTGATCACCGCCGATGCGACCGCGACCGAGCTGGCGCGCCAGCAGTGCGAGCGCGAGCTCGAGGCGATCGCCGAGGGTGTCGCCGGACGGACACGCGCGCTGCTCGCGACCCACCCCACCGCGTCGCTCGACGACGTCGCCCGCGAGCTCCACCTGTCGTCGCGCACCCTCAAGCGCCGACTCGCCGACGAGCACACCACGTTCTCGGCGATCCGCGAGAACCTGCGCCGCCAGCGTGCGCTGCTCCTGCTCGACCATCGCGGTCTCGCGATCGGAGAGATCGCGTCGCGCTTGGGCTACACCGAGCTCCCGAACTTCACGCGCGCGTTTCGCCGGTGGACGGGCATGACACCCGCGTCATACCGCGAGCGGCGGGACGGCTGACCTTCGTCATCGCGATCGTCGGAGTCTCAACTTTCTGCGGTGTCGCCGATGCGATGTCCGCGAAACCACCGAGCGCGACCGCGGCACGCGACTTGCGACGTGTTACCGGCATGCGTTGGGTCCCGATCCTGTTCGTGATGGCATGTGCAGAACCACCGTCGCTCCCACCCGCCCCCACACCGCCCGCTCCCACCGATCCGACGCCACCTGCCCCGACTCCGGTCGCACGCACGATCGATGGTCTCCAGCCCGGCTGGCACGTCACGGTCACGCGGCTGACCGCCGACCAGGTTCCGATCGAGGACACGACGATCTCCGATGGCAGTCCGATCGTGCTGACCGGAGACGCGACCGACGTGTTCGTCGCGACCGTCACCGATGACAACGGGCAGGTCATCCACACCCACTCGATGAAGTCGCCGTGCACGCTCGCCGCTCCGTATCGGCGCGACGTGCCGCGCGACTACCCGACGATCCAGGCGGCGATCGATGCCGCCGAACCCGGCGACACGGTGCGCGTCGCGGGGGGCACCTATCACGAGGCCGTGAAGCTACGCGCCGGCGTGTGTCTGCTCGGTGCCGGAGCGAAGCACACGACGCTCGATGCCGAGGGCGCCGCGATCAACCTGATCGATCTCAGCAGCGCGCCCGGCAGTGTCGTCGCCGGCTTCACGTTGCGCGGCGTCGCGCAGGCCGCGGGTTGCGCACGTCCCGACGATCCGTTCGCGTGCTCCGGTAACTGGTATCGCGCCGCGGTCTATCTCGGCGGTGACAACTGGTACGACCCCACGAACGACGCCCCTCCCCTCGTCATCAACAACGTGTTCGAAGATAACGACGTCGGCGCGATGTTCTACTGGCGTGGGGTGTCGGTGCTTCGCAACAACGTGTTCGTGCACAACCGGATCGGGTTCGTCGCGAACCACTTCCAGGATCGCACGCTGGTCGCCAACAACGTGTTCGTCGACAACGCGGAGCTCGCGATCGGCAACCAGGCCGCGTACCTCGACATCTACGACAACATCATCGTCGGTTCGAACCTCGGCGTGCTGTTCCAGTACATCCAGACCGGTCACATCGCGTGCAACGTGTTCTGGAACGACGGCGCGATCCAGGACGACATCTATGACGTCGGTCCCCGCTTCACGATCGGGGTCGACGGCAACGTGATCGCGGAGCCGCGCTTCGTGGGCAACGGTGACTACCATCTACACCCCGATTCCCCCGGCCACGACACCGGCTGCCACGCCTCCGAGGTCACGGATCCCGATGGATCTCCCGCGGATATCGGGGCCTACGGTGGTCCGATGGGTAGCTGGATCGAGGACGCCTCGGCCGGTCTGTAGACCCTATCCGACGCCTCGGTCGCTGCGAGCGGCTGATAGCGAGCGTGAACCCCGTGCCGCGGCTTTCCGAGTACCGTCCGCGGCGATGAGGTTCCTCCTGTCTGCGATCCTGCTCGTCTGTTTCGGCTGCGGTGGTGGAGGTAGTGGTGGGAACAACGGAGGTGACGACGACGCGCCACCCGTCGACGGGTCGGTCAATCCACCGCCGGCCGACGCGCCGCCGACCAACACCGCCGGCATCGGCACCACGTGCACGCCCGACGCGAACAACCCGCAGGGCGATTGTCCGGCGGGCTTCACCTGCCTGTCGCTGCAGAACGGCACCAACCCGTGGTGCTCGAAGACGTGCACGCAGGGTGCGGGCGACACCTGCGCGCAGGGCTACGCCGGCCCGGGCCTCGCGTCGTGTCTGCTCACGGTCACCGATCAGAACGGACAGAACCCGCAGAACTTCTGCGGCGTGATCTGTCAGGACACCACTTCGGGGAATCAGATCTGCCCGGCCGCGACGTGCACCGGCACGTGTCCGGCCACGCTCGCGTGTTCCGGCGACCTCATGGTCACGATCAACAACATGACGATGGTGGGCGGCAAGGTCTGCCAGTAGCGGCGGCGTACACCGCGCTCGGCGATCGCGGGCTTCTGTAGCGAGGCGCATCTCGGCGAAACCCCGAGGTTCTGGATCGTCGCGACCGACGTCGTGCGTCCCTGAACCCGGCCTGAGCCCGGGCCTGATCCCGCCCATGTCACGAACGAGCCGGCTGGCTCGTCTAACGGGCATGCTGAAATGGATCATCCGCCGGCGGCTCGCCGCGTTCGAGAAGCAGTTCGGCTACGACGCCTCGTACATGCGGCACGTGCTCGACACCGACCTGCGCGCGTTCCTCGCGTTTGCACGCGCGGCGAACGTGAGCCGGTTTCGCCGCGACGTTCCGACCGACCTCCACTACGCCGTCGCGATCACCGGTGGGCTGGTCGCCGATTGTGGACCATGCACCCAGCTCGTGGTGACGATGGCGTTGCGCGAGGGCGTGCCCGGCGCCACGATCGCGAAGTTGTTGCGCGACGACGAGCACATGACCGACACGATGCGGCTGGGATCGCGGTTCGCGCGTGCGGTGCTCGCTCGCGATCCGATCGCCGACGAGCTCCGCGAAACCATCGAACGCCGCTACGGTCCGCGCGCGGTGATCAGCCTCGGCCTCACCCTCGTCGCGTCGCAGCTCTACCCGACGTTCAAGTACGCGATCGGCTACGGCCACGCGTGCCAGCGGATCGAGGTCGACGGCACGTCGATCGTCCCGGGCCATGCGATGGCATCGGTCGGGGTGACATGAGTGACTTCGAGCTCCATCGCTCGTTTCTGATCGGTCTCGCCTACCGCATGCTCGGCTCGGTGGCCGAGGCCGAGGACGTCGTCCAGGACGCGTTCCTGCGCTGGTCGGATGTCGATCGCGATGCCGTGGCACAGCCACGCGCCTACCTCGCACGCGTGGTGTCGCGGCTCTGCCTCGATCGCATGAAGTCGGCCGCCGCCCGCCGCGAGACTTACGTCGGGACGTGGCTGCCCGAGCCGATGGTGAGCGCCCCCGACGAGCCCACCACCGAAGACGTGTCGCTCGCGCTGTTGCTCGCACTCGAGCGCCTGTCTCCGCTCGAGCGAGCCGCGTTCTTGCTCCACGACGTGTTCGACATGGACTACGCGGCGATCGCCGGGATCCTCGGTCGCAATGAAGCCGCGTGTCGTCAGCTCGCCGCGCGCGCCCGCGATCACGTGCGCGACGGCAAGCCGCGGTTCCCGACCGATGACGACACCCGCACCCGGCTCGCCGACGCGTTCCAGGCGGCGATGACGACCGGCGACCTCGATGCGTTCGCGCGCCTGCTCGCCGATGACGCCGTGTTCTACAGCGATGGCGGTGGCAAGCGCACCGCGGCGATCAACCCGATCTACGGCAAGGACCGGATCCTGCGGTTCGTCGCGGGCGTGTCGTCCAAGCGCCCGCCGCTCGACGCGATCGAGCGCGTGCAGATCAACGGCCTGCCGGGCTTCGTGCTGCATTCCCGCGAGGGCGTCGAGACGGTGGCATTCGAGATCGCCGGCGATCGCGTGGTCGCCCTGTACGCGATCCGCAATCCCGACAAGCTGCGCCACCTGTCGTGAACCGAGCCGCGAGTTATGTGAACGTCGGCGGGTGAACGACGAGCTCGCATGGACCGAGGCCGGACGCTCCGCACTGGCCGACGAGGAGACCTGGGGACTTCGTCCGGCGTGGGGACGCGACGACGCTGCGTTGCGGGCGCACGTCGCGGCCACGATCGCGCGGTTCGCTCCAGCGTGGGAGCGCGGACGCGATAGCTCCGACGAGGTGGGGCGCGAAGTGATCGCGCGCGCGCTCGCGTGGAACCCCGAGGATGCCGTCCCCTCGACGATCGAGGACGCCGCGGCGATCACGACGCTGCTCGGCGCGCGCAGCGACGGTGCGGTCGAGGAGCTCGTCGAGCTGTTGGTGCGTCACGCCGGCGCGCCGTTCGTGATCCGCACGATCGCCGCGATGTGGCGGCTGCGCACCGACTACGACGATCCGGGCGACGAGAGCGAGCTCGCGATCCGCGTCCTGGCGAGTCCGCTCGACGGCTCGAGCGCCCAGGACGCGTCGGTGTCTCACGCGAAGGGAACCGCCGCCTCGTACCTGCGCGCGACCCTGGCACGCTCGACCGACGAAGCGCGCGCCCGGGCCGCCGCCACGGTCGACGATGTGTGGGACGACACGCCGCTCGAGATCCGTGCACCGCTCGCGGTCGCCGCGGGGACGACCGCGCGGATCGAGGACATCGCGCGCGATCTTCTCGACGGCAAGACCTCGTCGCATCCGCATTTCGGCCTGCGCACGCTGCCGCAGCTCGTCCGCGACCTCGCGCTCCTCGATCGTCTGCACGAGCGCGGTGGCGTCCGACTCGGGCACACGCTCCTCGATCGACTCGGCATCGCGGTGCTGCCGCTCTACGAGCGCACGCTCGCCGCGAAGTCGACCAGCAAGTACCAGCGGCTCGAGCTCCTGACCCAGCTCGGGAACGTGCGCGGCTCGCGCGCCGCGCGCATGATCGCGCCGTTCGCCGAGAAGGGCGAATATGCCAAGGCCGCACGCGCGTACTTCGAGCGCTACCCCGAGCTACTCGAGGAGGTGCTCTGCGATCCCGATCTCGACGAGCACCTCGCCCGTCTCGGCAAGCTGCGCGACAAGCTCGCCAAGCGTGCCAAGCCCGCCGCGAAGCGCCGCGCGCGCTGAGATTCGCCGTACCATCGCCACGTGCCTCGCTACGAGAAAGGCCGCGCCGGCGCCAAGCGGCTGTGGGAGATCGAGGTCGTCGGCGCGAGCTACGTCGTGCGCTACGGCAAGCCGAAGGCGCTCGACGAGATGCGCCGCGAGTTCGCGAACGAGCGCGAGGCGCGACGCGCGGCCGAGAGCTTCATCGCCGATCGCCTGAAGGACGGCTACCGGCTGATCGACGACGAACCCGGGCTTCCGCTGCCGGCGCCACCCCGCGAGCCCGGTGTGAATCGAACGTACGAGATCGAATGCGACGGGTCGCAGCACCTCCGTCGTCGCGGTCGGCGCTGCTTCGGAATCACCATGACCCATCGTATCGCGGGTCCGGTTGGCGTGCTCAGTGAAGCGCATCGACGCGCGGCGCGATCAGCGTCATCAGCGCGGCCATGCCCGTCTCGTTGCAGGCCCATCGGCCATCACGTTCGAACGTGGAGAGCTTGACGATCCGACTGCCGCGCGCGACCAGCACCTCGATCACCCTGGCGATCGAGGTGCCTTCGGGCGGCTCGCGGACCTGCATGTAGCCGACGAAGCCGGGGAGCTCGCGCGCCCCCTGCGTGCGCCGATACTCGAGGTTCGTCGCCACGATGTCGGCCGGGTTCTTTCCCGTCATCCGACTCACGTCGAGCGCGATCGACGTGCCGTCGCCGAAATCGACGCCGAGCCAGCACTTGTTGATGATCAGCTGTTCGCCCAGCTGGGTGGTCTGGCCCTCGCCAGGGTTCTCGGTGATCGTCGGCGTGCTCCCACACTGCGCCTGCACCTCGGCGGGCGTCACCAGCGTCGCGCAGGTCATCGGCGTGGCCGCGGTGCCGGACGAGCCCTTGCAGGCTGCGACCAACCCGAGAACCACGACCCAACCGTTGCGCATGTTCGGGGAGTATCGCGGCGCGGATGCTCCCCCGCAAGCGTGCGACCATCGCGGTGTGACCCGACGGGAGACTCTGGAGGCCGAGCTCGCGACCGCGTGGGATCGCGAGACGCTCGCCGTCTATGCCGACGAGCTCCAGGCCGAGGGCGATCCGCGCGGTGAGCTGATCGCGCTCGATCTCGAGCTCGAGACCCGGCGCACGCTGGAGCTGGTGACGCGACGGACCTCGCTTCTCACCGGATGGCTCGGCAAGCTGGTGCCGTCGGATCCGCACGCCCCGTGGATCGGGGACTCGTTCCGGCTCGGGTTCGTCGAGGACCTCGTGCTCGACGACGCCGATCCGCAGCACGCCGAGCGCCTGACCGCGATCCTCGGCAGCCCGCTCGCGCCGTACCTGCGGCGGGTCACGATCCGGGGCGGCATCGCGCACGTCGGCCGGGTGCTCGCGGCGCTCGCAGCCATCGAGCATCGTTGGCTCGTGCAGCTCGCCGTGACCGCGTGGGACGAAGGTCCGGTGGATCCGGACAGCGTGACGGCATTCGTCGCGGCGACGCCGGCACTCGCGCGTCTCGATGTCGAGCGCGACTGCTATCGGTTCCCGGGCACGCCCGTGTTCGACAGCTTCCCGCATCGAAACCTCCAAAGCCTGCGCGTCACCGGCCACGATCCGTTGGCATCGATCCACGCCGGCGACAACCAGCTCGACGGTGTCACCGAGCTCGACGTCCAGCTATTCGAACGCGTGACCGCGCAGATCCGCGACATCCCGGCTCCGTGGGCGCTGCCGTCGCTGCGCCGAGTCGACCTGTCGCGCAACGAACCGATGCCGAGGATCTCTGGCTACGAGCCGGACTTCGACGACCTCGACGACGAATCGGAGAGCTACGTCGAGGCACCGCAGTTGCTCGACGTCCTCCAGTCCCAACCGCTGCGCCACCAGCTCACCCACGTGCGACTGCCCTCGCTGCGCACCGCGGCCGAGCTCGAGCGTCTCGAGACGATCGTCGCCGAGATGCGAGCCCTCGAAGAGGTCGAGGTCGCGCGCGGCCACTACCTGCAGCTACCGGACAGCCTGCGCCACAGCACCGCGCGGTTCGTCCGCCCGACGGGGTGGCCGTGGCCGCGCCCCGGCGAGATCGTCGAGGGCGACCTGCTCCACGTGCTGGTGCCGGGCTGCCGCTCGAGCGACACCGTGGCGATCGTCGATGCCGCGTACGTCATGGAGCGCCGGTTCGAGGAGCTCGATGCCGACGCGCGCTACGCGTGGACGCGATTCTGGACGTTCGTGGCCGAGCTCGGCGCGCTGCCGTGGAAGTCGGATGCCCGGATCGAGTGGACCGCGGAGCGAACGTTTCCCGCCAGCCTACTGGTCGCGGCGGTCGAGGCCTGCGACGTCGGAGGCAGTGGCGGCTGGCGCGAGCTCCGCGATCAGCTCCGGTTTCGCCGGCCGTTTCCGTCCGACGCGGCCGTCACGATCCATCGCGAGCGAACGCGCTGAAGCTCACCAGCCAGTCGCGTAGTCGCCCCGCGCGCGCGTGACGATGTCCTCGCGAAGCGTGTGAAGATCGGAACGTAGCTCCTTGGCCTCCTTCGTCACCAGGTCGTCGAGCTTGCCGCCCGCGTGAGCGATCCGCTTCTCGAGCGCCGTCAACCGGGGCTGGAGCGCGAGCCAGCGGTCACGCGCTTGCATTCCCCCGAGGTGAACCTGAACCTCGAGCTCGTCGACGATCCGCCGGATGTCGTCCCAGAGCGACAGCGTTTCCGTCATACCCGGATCGAATTGCACGCGGCGTTCCACGGCGCGCGAGATCGATCCCCCGTGCCGGTCGCTAGTTGACCGCTACCCTTCGCGACGACCGCGCACCGGTT
This sequence comes from uncultured delta proteobacterium, assembly GCA_963772655.1. Taxonomy (GTDB): domain Bacteria; phylum Myxococcota_A; class Polyangia; order Haliangiales; family Haliangiaceae; genus JABFXX01. The sequence goes on along the minus strand of CAVYYE010000002.1, from coordinate 123,690 downwards.
GCACGACATCGTCGTCGACGAGGTCCGCGTTGCGTTCGGGCGCCGTCCGAATTCGCTTGCAACGCGACGGCACGATGCACCGCTACAACAACAACAACGGCAGAAAGACGGCCCACCCCACCATCAGCATCAACGCACAGAGGACGAGACTGTGGACGTCCTCGTCGGAGGTCGTCGTGCCCCACTTCAGGCCCACCAGCGTCTTGCCCGGACGAGCACGGCGCACGCTGAGGACCAAGATCGCCGGCAACAAGCAGGCGCTCATCGCGGCAGTACCGACCGCGATCACCGGCACCAGGACGACGAACCACAGGGCCGACACCAGGAAGATGACGAGCCGACCGAGCAGCGAGACCGGGACCCACACGGCGGTCACGAGCAAGCGCAGGAGATCGAGCACCAGGATGTCCGACGACGGAAGCGCGGGAACGCGCACGAAGGGCACGAGCCACTTCCGGAGCCAGCCCAGCGCCACGGACGGATAACGAAGCGCGGCGGGCACGAGCGGAAACAACCGAGCCGGACGAACGAACGTGATCGTGGACTCCGACGCACGCTTCACCGCGGGTGCGGGAGGAGACCTCTTGGCGCGAGGTGGTGGAGGAACCGGTCGTGGCACGCGATCTTCGACGAGCTTTCGCTGGAGCTCGCGCACCTGTCGCTCGAGGTCGTGGTTGCGGGCGAGAGCGGCACCGAGGTCGTCGCGATAGGTCATGCGATCAACGTAAGGATTACAATCGCCTCGGCCAGATCCGGTTTCCGGAATACCCCGAGAGGTCCGGTTGTTGAGCGCGGCGATCGCGGTCTCCCACGTGCATCCAATGGATCCAGGAGATCACCGAATGCCGAACCGCCGCACGACCCGACGCTGGTCCCAGCAGGTCACCGCGCACAGTAGCGCGCTCGACCTCGAGCCCGGAGTGTTCACGCGGACCCCGATCGAGATCGCGCGGTCGCTCGAGCGCTCGGCCGAGCGCAGCACGCGACGCAAGGCCACACCGTTTCGCTCCGCGATGTCGATGTTGGTGTTCTACGAGAACCGCGCCGGGCGGAACTTGCCGGCCTCGCGACGGTGCGCGCTGGCGAAGGCCAAGGACGAGCTTCGCAAGCTATACGGCCGCCCGCCGCGGCGCGCGTGAGCTCATCGGGGCGGATAGCGAGGTGTGGACGCTGACAAATCCGCTGTCGCCGCGTCTCCCACCCGCACCCACGCGTCTCGAGCGGACAGTTGCCGCACGGCCGCGCCGTGGTGGAGCTATCATCGCGCCGTGCGCGCTGTCGTTCTCGTCGGTCTGGTCGCATGCGGCTACTCGCCTCCCGCTCCGTCCTCCGTGCAAGACGGGCCGCCCGACCAGCCACCGACCGACGGCACCGTCGACACGGCCGTCGATCCCTTGGTCGATGCGCCGCAGTGTTTCGGTGCCGGCTTCGGCAAGCTATGCCTGAGCACGGCACCGACCGCCCCGCTCGTCCTCGACGGCACGTTCGATACCGGTAGCGGGGCCTGCACCGAGGTGATCGATGGCAACTGCGTGCTCGCCGGAACCACGGTCTCGATCGCGAACGGCGCGGACTTCACCGCGCGAGGCGATCGTCCGCTCGTCGTGGTCGCTTCCGACACCCTGACGATCCAGGGAACCCTGTCGGTCGCGAGTCACCGCGGTCAGCCGTCCGGCGCCGGCGTTTCGGCCGCGACGTGTGCCGCACCCACCGCCGCGGAAAACGACGGTGGAGGCGGTGGCGGTGGAGCCGGAGGCTCGTACCAAGGGACCGGCGGCACCGGCGGCACCGGCGATACCAACGACAACAACCTGAGCGGTGGCGATGCCAAGGGTGGTACCGCCGCGGCCGCGATCACGCCGACCAGCGTGCGCGCCGGCTGTGCGGGTGGTCGTGGCGGCGACGGCACGACGGGTAGTCCGGGCAACGCGGGCGCGGGTGGTGGCGCGGTCTACCTGATCGCCGGTACGCAGATCACGATCGACGGTGTCGTCGATGCCGGCGGCGCCGGCGGCTCGGCACCCAACGGTGGATCGCAAGGTGGCGGTGGTGGCGGCTCCGGTGGTCTGATCGGACTCGACGCACCGACCATCACCGTGACCGGAACCGTCGCCGCGAACGGCGGCAGCGGCGCCGGTGGTTCCGGCACCAACAACAACGCCGGACCCGGACGCGACGGTACGGCGTCGACCAGCCAGAGCTCGGGTGGCAACGCGGGTACGGGTGGAGGTGGCGGCGGCAGTGGCGGTGCCGGTAGCGGCGACGCGACCGCGGACGGTGGCGGCGGAGGATCGGGTCCGGGCGGCGGTGGTGGCGGTGGCGGCAGTGCGGGGTACGTGCTGTTCGAGGGCAGTCTGGGCAGCGGCGGCACGTTCTCGCCGGCGGCGACCGCGATGCCGTGATCATCGCTCCGTCGTCGACGGATCGTCGCTGATGATCACCTCGGTGCCCGGCTTGCCACGATCGCGCATGACGAGCACCTTCGGTGGCGAGCGATAGCCATCGGGCGAGCCTTCCGCCGCGGCCTCCCATGTCGCATTCGCGATCACCGCGACGGTCTCGCCCTCCTCGATCACGCCCTCGCGGAACTTGATCGAGAACACCCTTCCCTTCTTCTTCAACGCGATGCCGTAGTCGTCGCGCAGCCGCTGCTCCACACCGGCCACGCCCGAGCTGCCCGCAATGTTGTGGAGCTCGCCATCTTTCTCGATCAGCAGGTTGAACGCGTCGCCGGGGTGGACCAGCGCTCGACCGGTACCGTCCTCGACGTAGAACGGTTGGCCGCGCTTCTCGTCGACGATCTGCATGACGCTGTCTCCGGCGCTGCCGTCGGTGCTACCCGACTGTTGCGCGATCAGGTGCCAGGCGACACACGGGCGCTCACTGGCCGGCGCGACCAGCGCCTCGCTCACCACGCGGACGGTGCCGCGGATCTTGACTCGCGCTCCCTCGCCAACCTCGGCGATCGGCACCGAGGTCGCCTTGCGGAGTGCGCGTCGCGGACTGATCCACAACCATAGCAGATAGATCACGACCACGAGGCCGCCGACGATGATCGCGATCCACGGCAACACACCCATCGCGGCCGATGTTACCCGGAACGACTCGGTCGCACGCGATGTCCGCGATAGCCTCGGGTCGATGGCGAACAAGTCGCGGCCATCGCCTGATGCGATCGAGCAGCTGCGCGAGGCAGCGAAGGCACTCGCCGGTGGCGCCACCGCTCGCGCCGTGGATGCGCTGGTCGCGGCCTGGGTGGCATCGCCAACGCCGCGGATCGCGAAGCTCGCGGCTCGCGCGTCTGCCCGACTCCCCATCGAGTCCCTACCGTCGAAGATCGCGGAGCGGGAAGCGGCATGGATCGCGCTCGCGACCACCGCCGACGCGAGCAACCTCCCGACGCTGCTCGCCGCCGAGTGGCCGGTGCATCCCCGGGCGGCGAAGGCGCGGCTGGCACCACTGCTCGCGTTCGAACCGGATCCAAGGATCGCGCTCGCGCTGCACGCGCTGTGGGAGGCCGACCGCTACCTGTCCAACGCCGGATTCGCGTTCTGGCGCTCCGCGTTTCGCAAGCTACTCGCGTGGGGCGATCCGGCGACCGCCGATCTCCTGCGGCACCGCGGGAACGCGCGCGGCAGCAAGCCGATGATCCTGGACGGCGTCCGGACGACGAAGTTGCCCGACCATCCCGCGATCGACGACACGCTCGATCGCGAGCTCGCCGCGCTCGAAACGGTGCTCGCCGACGCGGCCCCCGCGCCCGACGTGATCGCGGGCCTGGTCGAATCCGTCTACGCCGATCCGGCATCCGATGCCCCGCGCGCGGTACTCGCCGATGCGCTCCTCGCCGCCGGCGATCCGCGCGGAGAATTCATCCAGCTCCAGCTCGCGAAGCAGACCGCGAAGATCGCGAACCGCACCAAGTCGCTGCTTCGCGCCCACGGAAGCAAGTGGCTCGACGGGCTCGAAGCCGTGATCGCCGAACCGACGTTCCGGCGTGGATTCGTCGCGGCCGCGAGCGTCGGCGCCGCCGGCAACTATCATCCCGAGCTCCGCGCCTGGCGCACGGTCGAGACCGTTCGCTTCCGGATGCCTCCCGCGAACAAGGCGCGGAGTGCGATGGTCGCGTTTCTCGGCCACGCCAACCTCGCGTGCGTGCGAAACATCGACGGGATCCCGATCGCCGCCGTCGACGAGCTCGCGCGCTCGATCGATCGCGAGCTCGACCATCTCGGCGTGGTCCCGCCCTACCGATCGATCTCGGCGAAGCTCCGCGCACGCACGTTCTCGGTGTCGAACACCCACTTTCTCCAGAGCGCCGGCAACTACCAGCAACTGACGCTCGACGCACTACTCGCGTGGTGCTCCGCGTTGCCGTTCGTGCCCGAGACCCTCGTGCTCGACCGCTTCGAGTCCGACCTCGCCGCGTGCTGGCGCTGGTTCGTCGCATCGCGAGCTCCCGCGCTCGTGCTACGACCGTTGTTCGTTCCCGGCGAACCGATGGCGTGGGAGCTCGCGCTGAACCGCGACGGCGCACTCGTCGCGACCTGGCACGGCCGACTCTACGGTGAACGCGAGCCCGAAGGTCTCGGCGCGGCGCTCGCGGCGTTGCCACCCGACGCGTTGTCGTCGATCGTCGTGCGTGCGGGCGTCAAGCTCGAGGCCAAGCTGAAGCAGCGCTTCCTCGCCGAGCTCGGGCCGGCGATCGATCGCCAGCGCCGCGTCGCGAAGCGATCGTTGTTCGAGTGATGGGACCTCACGCGAGATCCGCGCTGTTCGCGAATCCGGTGGCGTGACAGACTTCGTGGGTGAGCGCCGTCGCGTTCGTGCTGCTCGCGCTGCTGGTAGCCGCGGCGATCGCGATCGCGCTGGTCGTGCGTGCACGCCGCCGGCGCATCGTCGTCGAGCCCGGCGAGCTCGAAGGCGTCTCGCCGCTTCCTGGTGTCGAACCACGAGGTCCGCCGCTCCCCGTCGTGCTCGTCCACGGGCTGTTCGGATTCGATCGAGTCGGACTCCCGGGCGTCAAGCTGCACTATTTCCGCGGCATCGTCGCGCACCTCGAGAAGCTCGGATGCCATGCCCACGCGGTGCGGCTGCCACCCGCCGCGTCGGTCCCCGAACGAGCTCGCATCCTCGCCGACAAGATCGACGCGCTTCCGCACGACCGCGTCGACGTCATCGCGCACAGTCTCGGGGGGCTCGATGCACGTTACGCCCTCGCCCGCTACGAGCTCGGACGCAAGGTTCGATCGCTGGTCACCATCGGTACGCCGCATCGCGGAACGCCCCTCGCCGATCTCGCCAGCAACGGCCCGCTCGGGCTCGCGCGCAAGGCGATCGGAGCCCTCGGCATCCCGCTCGCCGCTCTCGACTGGCTGACGCCCGCGGCGCTGGAGCGCTTCAACGCCGAGATCCCCGACGCGCCGGACGTTCGCTATGCGTGCGTGGTCGGGGGAATCCGCGATGCCGCGACCTCGGTCCCGCTCGCGATCGCGCCCGTACACGCGTACCTGCGCCGGGCCGCCGGAGCCAACGACGGGCTGGTCCCGATCGACTCGCAGTACTGGGGCGAGACGCTCGCCGAGATCGAAGCCGATCACTTCGAGCAGGTCGGCTGGCGCTTCGGGATGCGCCGCACGTTCGACGCGCTCGGCCTGTACGCGTTCGTCGTCGCACGCCTGGGTGACGTGGAGACTGCCGAGCGCGTCGAAGCTCGCGCGGGGTAGCGCCGATGGACGCCCGCGTCGCCTCTCTTCCCCAAACGACACGACTATCGTGCGCCGACATTCGCGAGGAGTTCCGCCGATGGACATCCCCTCGGTCGGACGGTTCGCCACCCTCGCCGACCTGCAGGGCGCCGCGTTCTCGATCTTGCAGCCCGCGATGGCGTGAGCCGCCAGAAAACTGAGGCGCGAGCGCCGTAACTCCGTTTCGCTCCTCGACACCGATCCGGGTACGCCACATGCACCCGGGACCGGTGTGCGTTCTTCGGTGCTCGCGATCCTGCTCGGTCTCACCGCCTGCGCGTCCCACGGCTCGAGCCCGCCGGACGCACCGCCCGGCGCCGACTTCGAGTTGACGTGCGAGTCGGACGCCACCGAGTTCCCGCTGCTCGACAAGCGCTGCGTGGCCCCGAGCGACTGCGCGATCGCGCAGCACATGGTCAGCTGCTGCGGAACGATGATCGCGATCGGGCTCGCGAACACCAGCATCGCCGCCTTCGACTCCGCCGAGACCGCATGCGCTGCCGGTTACCCGGGCTGCGGTTGCGCTTCGCTGCCGACGGCCGCCGAGGACGGCCGCACCGAGGTCGATGGAACGATCGAGGTGACCTGCGATGCCGGGTCGTGCACGACCTTCGTGCCGTGACCTGTCAGCAAGTCCGCCGCAGGCTGGTTCGACGTCTCCACGACACCCACCACGCCTCCAGCAGTCTCTTCGCGACACGTTCCGTCGAACCTCGTCCGGGCAGACATGAGCTGGGTGTCATCGGTCCAGGTGAATAGATGACGCTCCACCTCGTTTTCATGACGGTCATGTTGTTCGGGTGTCGTGGAACACCGGAAGCGCAACCCGCGACGCAGCCGGCAACGCCCGTGCACCCGGCGACGGGCTCGGCAGGCTCGGCATCGCCCACCTCCCCCGCCAAGTGGGCGTGCGCCGCCGACGGGGACTGCATGAACTCGTGCAGCGAAGGCGCGGTGTCGCAGAAGTGGTACGCCTCGGCGTCCGTGGACGAGTGCGACGATGGGTGCGCGAATCAGATCCACGACCCGCCGCGTTGCATCGATGGCGGCTGCGTCGCCTTCATCCACGATCCCCACGACGAGCAACGCGTCCAGCGCGACCCGGGTTGTACGCACCGCCCGTGACGTCGCGACATCCCCCGCCTGGACTCGTCCGGGAGACCATGAACTGGGTGTGTATCGACTGCGGTGCCCGCCAGGCATCCTCCGGTAAGTGCGCTGCGTGCAGTCACGACGACACGCTCGACCTCGGCGATGTCAACGTGTGCGAGCTCATGCGCGACGTCGACGCTCGGCTCGCCGACCGCCGCGAGTCGCGGTTGCGGTTCCTCGGCGTGATCGCCGGGATGGCGATCGTGTTCGGGCTGTGGGCGATCCCCGGCTACTGGTCGATGCGCGGCATCATCTACCCGGGCCTCCCGCTGTTGATCGATCAGTGGGTGCTGATGGCGCTGATCGCACTCGGCATCGTCAAGGGTTGCGAGCGGGTGTTCGCGACCAAGCGGTTCCCGTATCTCCGTGACGACCTGACGATCGATCCTTCGTCGCTCGACGTCCGCTGACGCTCACATGCTGTCGACACCGCGCGAGCGCGAGTTCGTGTTCCTGGCGCAGCAAACCTGGTTCACGACTGGCTCGACTCGTTCGCCTCGCGAGGCTTCACGATGGTCGCGTCTTCGCGCTCCCGCCGCGACTTCCGGGAACCGAACAGATCGGCCTCGAGGCTGAGCAACACTTCTTCGAGCTCGCGATCCGTGACTGGCTGGGCTTCCACCGTCGACTGCATGGGCGCACGTCGAGCAAGACCCCTGCCAGCCCATCCGCGCGATTTCACGTCGCTCTCGCGTGGCAGGCGAAATCGTCTGGAAGTCCCCGACGTGCAGGCGCGGGACACGATGTGCAAGCTGTTACACGACGACGCGAACCCCGTAGACCCGAACACGCGCGAGGTACGTTTCACGCCTTCATGCATCGGAGCTGGATCGTCCTCTTCGTTTCGGGTTGCGCGACCACGACGCCGAAGCCCGCGCCCGCGCCTCCCGCGCCCAAACCCGCGCCCGTGATCGACGCCGGGCCTGCACCCGCGTCGACCGGACCCGCTCCTACCTCGACCGCACCGGCCACCGCACCGGCGTCACCCGTCGCGACGCCGCCCGCGGGACAACACCGCCTCGTCGTCACGTTGCACGGTGTGGGCTCGGTGACCGGTCGCGTGGTCTCGCGCCCGGCTGGCATCGACTGCGAGGTCACCTCGAATCGCGGAGGCGACAACGAGGCGCAGTGCGCGGCGAACCTGCCGGCGGGACCGGTCGTGCTGACGTTCACGCCGACCGGCGCGGCCGATGTCGCGCAGTTCAGCTTCGCGCCGACCCACGACGTGTGTCGCAGCACGCGTTCGGGTCGCGCGTCGTCGTGCTCGTTCGCGCTCGATCGCGCGCGCCGCGTCGACGTGTTTCCGATCAGCGCACCCCCACCACCACGCCGGCCGTGACCGGTACCACCCGCGACACGATCGTCGACGAATCGTGTACGGTGCCGCGATGCGACGCGCCCTGATCCTGCTCGGTTTTGCATGTGGCTCCGCGCACGAGCCCGCGCCCGTTCCTCCGACGGCACCTCCATCGGCACCAGCACCGACGGCAACCACGCCAACGCCGACGCCGACCACACCGGCACCCGCCCCTACCGCCGGGATCGACCGTGCCGGCATGGATCGCGACGCCGAGCCCGGCGACGACTTCTTCATGTACGCCAACGGCGGTTGGTTCGAGACCACCGAGATTCCCTCCGATCGTTCGAGCTGGGGCGCCGGCGCGAAGCTGGTCGAGCTGACCGCGAAGCGCACCGCCGAGCTGATCCAGCACGACACCGGCAAGGTCGGCACCTACTACGCGACGTTCATGGACGAGGCCGCGATCGAGTCCAAGGGACTCGCACCGCTCCAGCCCGACCTCGATCGGATCGCGGCGATCAAGAACGCCAAGGCACTCGCACATGCGCTCGGTGCGAGCGTGCGGGCCGACGTCGACGCGTTCAACAACACCGACTTCGAGACCCCGAACATCTTCGGGCTGTGGGTGGTGCAGGATCTCGACGACCCGTCGAGCTACGTGCCGTACCTGTTGCAGGGCGGGCTCGGCATGCCCGAGCGCGACTACTACCTCGATCGATCCAAGCGCATGGCCGGGTTCCGCGCCAAGTACGAGGCGCACCTCGCCAAGCTGCTCTCGCTCGCCGGCCATCGCGACGCCAAGGCGATCGCGAAGCGCGTGCTCGCACTCGAGACCCGGATCGCGCGCTCGCACGCCAGCCGAACCGAGAACGTCGACGTGCACAAGGGCAACAACCACTGGTCGCGAAAGGACTTCGCCCGCAAGGCGCCGGGTCTCGACTGGGCCACGTTCTTCGACGCGGCCGGGCTCGGCAAGGTCGACAAGTTCGTGGTGTGGCAGCCCGAGGCGGTCAGGGGCATCGCGGCCGCGGTCCGGGCAACACCGCTTCGCACGTGGAAGGAGCTCCTTCTCGTCCACGCGCTCGATGCCGCATCGCCGCTGTTGCCGAAGGCGTTCGCCGACGAGAACTTCGCGTTCTACGGCACGGTGCTCGCCGGCATCCCGACGCAGGCCGCGCGCTGGAAGCGCGGGGTCGCCGCGACCAGCGAGGCGCTCGGCGAGGCGGTCGGCAAGCTCTACGTCGAGAAGTACTTCCCGGCCACCGCGAAGCAGCGGGTCGCGAAGATGGTCGATCAACTGATCGCGGCGTTCCGTCGCCGGATCGACGCGCTGTCGTGGATGACGCCCGCGACCAAGCAGAAGGCCAAGGCCAAGCTCGCCGCGCTGATCGTCGGCGTCGGCTATCCCGACCACTGGCGCGACTACTCGGGTCTCGAGGTCGTCCGGGGCGACGCGTTCGGCAACGCGAAACGGGCCGAGCTGTTCGAGCTGCACCGCAACCTCGCCAAGCTGGGCGCGCCGGTCGATCGCCACGAGTGGATGATGAATCCGCAGCTCGTCAACGCGGTGAACCTGCCGGCGATGAACGCGCTCAACTTCCCCGCCGCGATCCTGCAGCCACCGTTCTTCGATCCCGCGCGGCCCGCTGTCATGGACTACGGCGCGATCGGTGCGATCATCGGCCACGAGATCAGCCACAGCTTCGACGACCAGGGCGCGCAGTTCGACGCCACCGGCAAGCTCGCGAACTGGTGGACCGCGAACGACCTCGCTCACTTCAAGGCGGCGTCGAAGAAGCTCGTGAAGGAGTACAACGGGTACCACCCGTTCCCCGACGTGTCGATCAACGGCCAGCTCACGCTCAGCGAGAACATCGCCGACGTCGCCGGCCTCGCCGTCGCGTACGACGCCTACCGCCAGGCCTACGGCGGCAAGGACGCACCCACCGTCGATGGACTGACCGGCGACCAGCAGTTCTTCCTCAGCTTCGCGCAGAGTTGGCGCAACAAGTACCGCGAGCCCGCGCTGCGCCGCCGGGTCCTCACCGACGGCCACGCACCTGCCGAGTACCGCGCCGACACCGTGCGCAATCTCGACCCGTGGTACCCGGCGTTCGACGTCAAGGCCGGTCAGAAGCTGTATCTCGCGCCCGACGATCGCGTGCAGGTCTGGTAGGCGCTCGCGCCGCGGGGCATGCTGCGCGTGTGGACGCCACCATCCGCCAGCACTTCGATCGCGACGTCGACACGATGTTCGCCCGACTCACCGACCCCGAGGTCCTGAAGCGTCGCGCCGAGACGCTCGGCGAACGCAACGTCGTGATCTCGGTCGAGCGAGAACCGAAACTCTCGATCCGGATCGAGCGCGACGTCGATCGCAACCTCCCCGGGTTCATGAAGAAGGTGTTCTCGCCGACCAACCACCTGATCGATACCCAGCACTGGACCACGACCGAACCGGCGAAGTTCGCCGACTGGACCGTGGAGATCATCGGTCAGAAACGTGTCGAATTGCGCGGACGCTTGACGTTGGCGCCGGCCGACGATGGCGGCTGCGACTACTCCGAGGAGTTCTCGGCCCACGTCGCGATCCCGCTGATCGGCGGACGCGTCGCCAAGTACGTGCTCGGCGAGACCGAAGCCTCGATCCGGCGACAGATCGAGTTTCTGAGCGGCGAGCTCGGCTAGCTACTCGACGGTCGCGACGCCCTGGGTTGCCGTGGTCGCCGTGTCCGTGAACGAGGGACTCAACACCGCGGTATCCATGACGGTCGCGGTACCGCTTCGCGTGTTCACGCGGATCCGGCCGATGCCGCCACCGCCGCCTTCGTCGGTGCCACCCGGGCCTCCGCCGGGTACGTTGCCGGCACCGCCGTCGCCACCGCTGGCCGTCGCCCGCGTGCGATCGAGCTTTCCGGCCTCGCCGTCACTGTTCTCGTCGCTGCCGGAGCCGCCGTTGACCGCCAGCGCACCCGCGATCGTCACCGTCGGTGCCTCGAACACGATCGTCCCACCGGCTCCTCCGCCGCCACCGGCATCGTTGGAGCCACCGGGAGCTCCCTTCGCCCCACAACCACCCGCGTTGATCCCGCCGGTCGCGTTGATCGTGATCGACGTGTTGGAGACGAGCTGGATCGCGCCGCCGCCACCCCCGCCCTCCGACTTCTCGCCGCCGCCGCCGCCGCCGCCGCCCGCCAGCGTCGTGATCGTCGCGTCGCCGAACGCGGCGCCGCCCGCCTGGTTGCTGTTCCCGGTACCACCCCCGGCGCCATGGCCACCTCCTCCACCACCTTCGGCGTTGCCCGAGTTGCCGGCGCCGCCTCCGGGCCCGACCGCGCTTTGACCGTCCGCACCTCCCGCACCGCCTCCCGGGCCGCCGGTTCGGCTCACACCCGCTACGCAGGCACCGCGCGCATCGAGGATCCCGTCGACGGTGATCGGGCCGTCCGCCACGAGCGCGATCGGCTGCTTTCCGGCGAGCACGATCGTGCCGCTGATGGTCAAGCTCTTGAACCGGAACACCGTGACACCGTTGTTCGTGGTCGCCGTGAAGCCGGCCGTGATGCCGGTGATGGTTCCGTCGCTGTCGATGTCGTTTCCCGTTGCCAGCGTGACGTCGTCCCCGGTCGGGGCGAGATCGCCGGGAACGACCCCGCCACCGACGGGCTGCAACAGGCCGCAGTCGGCCGTGCCATCCGCATCGAGGCACCCCCACGGGCACGCCGTGTCGACCGAGGTCTCGCCCGCCGCCGGACACACCCGCAAGGTGTCCGCGTTCACGCATTCGCGGGATGCAGCGGTACACGCGGTCGGCGGTGGGACATCGACCGGCGCGTCGGTCGCATCGGCGCCCGGCGCATCCCCCGTCGTGTTGGACGGCGCGGTGTACTGGCAGGCCGAGATCAGGAGGAGGAACCCGAGAAGCCTCACCTTCTCAAGATATCACCCGTCCGGCCTCGCTTCGCGACAAACGCTTTCGGGCGGCCACCGTGACCTTCGTCGCGCGGCGCCGAGGTGCGTCTCTCGGCGTTTGACGACTCCGGACCTCGGAGGTCGTGGCGAGATTCGAGGGACTCGCGGCCAACGCGCGCGGAGATCTCGGTAGGTTGCCCTCAAGGAGGACAGGATGGAGATCACCGAGAACGAAGGAACTGCATGCATGCGGGTGCTGGTGACGGTCGCCAAGGCCGACGGCAAGGTGACGGAGGAAGAGACGGCGGCCCTCGAGGCGGCGATCGAGGCGTATCCGGGATCCGACGACCTCGAGGGCATGCTGGCGGACAACATCGATCTCGAAGCCGCACTCGCGGAGATCAAATCGCCGACGGCGCGTGACTGCTTGTGGGAATCGGCATACGCCCTCGTTCATGCGGACGGCCACGCGAGCTCCGAGGAGATCGAGCTGCTCGACACGTTGCGTGCCAAGCTCGACGTCAGCGAGCAGAAGGCCTCCCTGACCAAGCGGCTGTTCGCCGAGACCAAGGACACGGTCCTACCGAGTCACATCAAGCCGATCTCGGATCCGGCGAAGCGCAAGCAGGAGATCGAGCAGGACACGCTGAAGTACTCGATCATGAGCGCGGTCCTCGGTGCGTTTCCGGTACCCGGTGTGGCGATCGTGACCGACATCGCCGTCGTCGGTCTGCAGGTCAAGCTCGTACGCGACGTCGGGCAGTACTGGGATCAGAAGCTCGACAAGGACCAGGCCAAGATGCTGCTCGCCGGTCTCGGCCTCGGCACCGGCGCACGGATCGCGATGTCCAACGTCGTCAAGTTCGTGCCCGTCGTCGGTTGGATGTTCGGCGCGTCGTCATCGTTCGCGGCGACGTGGGCGATCGGCAAGCTCACGAATCGCTACTTCGAGCTCGGTCAGCCCGCCGACCTCAAGGACCTGCGCAAGGCGATGAAGGAGGCGCAGAAGGAAGGCAAGGCGGCGTTCGCCAGCAACAAGAAGGCGATCGAGGCGAAGAAACAGGAGACCGAAGGCAAGATCTCCACGCTCAACGAGGAGCTCAAGGCCGGCAAGATCACGCAGGCCGAGTACGACCAGAAGATCGCCGGGCTCGCGAACTGATCGCGACCTGCTCGTCAGCCGGGCTTCGCGGTCATGCCCGCCGTCTTCGCGGGCTCGTCTTCGAACTCGACGTGGATCGTCGCGGCCTCTTCCTCGACGACTTCGATCGTCGGTTTCGGGGCCGTGGCGACGGGCTGGTTCGTCGACTGCTCCCGCGCCGCGACGAAGCACGTCCACATCACTTCGGTGGGTGCGTACTGCGCGATCGTATCGACCCCGATCGTGTCGAGGATCAGCTCGGGATTCATCTTGCCGGAAGCGAGGCTCGCCTCGAGCAGCTTGGTGGTGATGGTCGGGGACCCGTCCCACGGTCACTCCCGCGCCCAAACCACAAAACCATCCGTCACCGCGCGGATCGAACCGCCGCTCGGCTACCGTTGGGAGTGATGGTGGAGCCGTGGGTGCAGCTGTTGTTCAAGGTCACGTCGAAGCAGCAGGTCGGGGAGACGGTGTTCGTGCCGTGGGGACCACCACCGAGCAAGCCGTATCTGTGGCAGGTCACGGCCGACGCGGCCGGCAAGATCGTCGTCCGCGATCACGCGATGACAGTGATCGGCATGGGACGCTGGAAGGACGGCGCGACGCAGCACCGCCGCCGCGGGCCAGACGGACGTCTGCTCGACGACGAGCGATGGGACGCGATCGATGCGCTGTTACGCCCCGCGCTCGACGAGGCGCGCAGCAAGGGCCAGACGTATCCCGACGCGCTCGATCCCGGCGAGATCCCCAAGCCACGCCGACACCAGCCCGAAACGCCGGCGCCGAATCCCGATCCCGTTCCCGACGTTCAGTTCCTCGTCACGGTGGCGGGTAGCCAGCTCGTCGACGACAGCGTCCGGTTCGGGCCCGCTCCCGAGCTGACGCCTCTGTACGACACCTGTGCCGTCACGATCGACTCGGCATCACGGGTCACCGTGCGGCGGAACCTGAACGGCCAGATCGCGGTGGTGGCGACCGGTCGCTGGATGCCCGACGTCATGAGGGTCGCGGAGCTCCAGCCCACCATCGACGCTCCAAGCATGCCTCCGATCGAGATCGCGATCGGCAGAGCGCTCCAGCTTCGAACCGCGATCGAACGACCGCCAACGAAGCATGCCGTCTCCCCGACGCCACCAAAGCGCAAACGCGGGTTCTGGAAGAAGGTGGGCAGCGCGATCGGCACGTTCTTCGTAATCGTGGGCGCGATCCTCTGGACCTGCCTGAGACTGAGTGAGGACAAACGACCCAACGGCACGGAGTGCGACTTCGATAGCCAGTGCGCCTCCGACAACTGCGCGCGCGGGCCGGACCACACCGAACACTGCCGGGCCGTCTACGACCACAACCTGACCAACGGCTCGTATTGCTACGAGAGCAGCGAGTGCCAGTCGGGATACTGCAACTGGCAGAATGCTTGCGTCGGACGTTAGTCGCGAAGCATCTGTAAGCGCACATCCAGACCTTGCAGGTCGTGTTGCTGACACGAGTTATCGCTTGTAGCGACCCGAGCAGTCGCTAGACTGCGCGACCGCGATGGTGATGGACGGGCTAGAAGTAGCGCAGGACGACTGCGACGAACCGCCCGTCGCGTTCGAAACCCACGACGATCGCGCACTTCACGATCGTGCGCGAGCTCGGCCGCGGCGGGATGGGCATCGTCTACGAGGCGCACGATCCGGATCTCGATCGCCACGTCGCGATCAAGGTGGTCCGCGATCGCCGTGCGGGGTCGGCCGCCGGCGTCCGGCTGATCGCCGAGGCACAGGCGATGGCGCGTCTCGCGCATCCCCACGTGGTCGCCGTGCACGAGGTCGGCACGATCGAGAACCAGGTCTACGTCGTGATGGAGCTGGTTCCCGGCGACACGCTCGCCGCGTGGCTCGAGCAGCGTCCGCGCCCGTGGCGCGAGATCGTCGCGATGTTCGTGCAAGCCGGTGAGGGTCTGCTCGCGGCCCATCGCGCCGGCCTCATCCACCGCGACTTCAAGCCGAGCAACGTGCTCGTCGACCACTCGGGCCGCGCGCGCGTGGGTGACTTCGGCCTCGCACGTCACAAGGACCGCGCGTCGACCTCGTCGCCGGCGCTCGCCGAGGGCTCGCCCAATTCGAACATGGCTGGCACGCCCGCGTACATGGCACCCGAACAGCGGTTCGGCGCGCCGATCGATGCGCGTGCCGATCAGTTCGCGTTCGCGGTCTCGCTGTACCGGGCGCTCGAGCCCGCGCACGCGATCGGCAAGCCGTCGCGTCGCGTCCGCGCCGCCATCGATCGCGCGCACTCGCTCGATCCCGACACCCGGTTCGCGGGCATGGCCGAGCTCCTCGCCGAGCTCCGCGCCGGAACGGCGTCGCGCCGGCGAAAGGTGATCGCCGTCGCGGGTGCGGGCGTCGCGATCGCCGGCTTCGCCGCGCTACTCGCGACCCGTCCGACCGGTAACGATTGCGACGATGGCGCCTCGCTCGTCGATCAGGTGTGGAACCCGTACGCGCGGGTCGCCCAGGTCGGCAACTTCCTGCGCATCCGCCCGGCGGCCAGTGTCGCGAGCGCGTCGGCGGCGCACGTGGTCGACGAATGGGTCGAGCGCTGGAAGCTCGGCCGCAAGGCCGCGTGCACGATCGACAAGCCGCAGCGCGAATTGCGGATCGGCTGTCTCGACGGTCAGCTCCAGGACCTCCGCGCCCAGGTCGCACTGTGGACCGATGCCGATCCTTCGGTCGTCGATCACGCCGTGCGGGCCGCGACCCAACTGCCGCAGCCACAGGCCTGCGCCGGAACGACCGCGGGCCCGATCGATCCCGCGCTGCACACCAAGATCGCGACGCTCGACGCGATGATGCGGTCCGGTCGCACGCGCCAGGCCCAGGCCGGCGTCGCCGACATGCTCGCGCTTGCCGAGGGCCAGCAGCCTCCGAACCCGCGGGACCTCGCCTCGGCGCTCCTCACCGCGGGGCGGATCGAGCGCGAAGCCGGCAAGGTGCCCGCCGCTCGCACGCATCTCGCGCGTGCCGCACACGAGGCCGGCCGCGCGGCCGACGACCCGCTGCTGTTCGACGCCCTGCTGGAGGAAGCGACCATCGCCGTCGATCTCGGCCACCCGCGCGATGCCCTCGGGCTACTCGACGCGGCCGACGCGGTGCAGGCGCGCGGGCACGTCGATGGTGCTGCCGAACGGGTCGCGCTCCATCGCGCCGACGCGCTCGGCCAGGCCGGTCGCGCCAAGGAAGCGATCGCGGAGACCATGCGCGTGTTGCCCGGGCTCGAAGCGCGCGCGTTGCGCGACCGCAGCGCGCGGGCCGATCTGTCCACCGCGCTCGGACAGCTCGCGGCGGCGCAGATCCAGATCGATCGCGAGGCGGCGCGCACCACGTTGGTCCGCGCCCTCGCGATCGACGAGAGCCAGTACGGGCCCGATCACCCCGAGGTCGGCAAGACACTGCACGACCTCGGCGCCGCCGAGCTCCAGCTCGAGCGCTACGACGACGCGCGCACGCATCTCGACCGGGCACTGAGCATCTTCATCCACGCGTTCGGCGAGCGTCATCCGATGGTCGGCGCCACCTACATGACGATCGCGCACCTCGCGCTCCTGGAGGGACATCCCGACGACGCCAAGCGACGCTACGAGTCGGCGCGAGACGCGCTCACCGGCGTGCTCCCCGAGGACGCGCCACACTTCATCGCGATCGAGGAAGGCCTCGGCGACCTCGCGCGCGCCGCCGACAAGTGCAAGGACGCGCTCCCGCACTACACCCGCGCGGTGAAGCTCCTCGAGCAGAGTGGCCACGGCGAGAACGAGCACGCGATGCAGCTGACCAACCTCGGCTACTGCCTGCAGGACACCGGAGACGTCTCGAAGGGTCGCGAGGTGCTAAGGCGATCGCTCGCCGAGATCGAACGACTGCAGATGCCGAACAAGTGGAAGTCCGAGCCGCTCGCGGTCCTCGCCGACCTGGCGTTCGCGGACGGCCACAAGGCCAAGGCGATCGAGCTCGAGAAGCAGGCGATCGCGGCGCTCGAGGGCGAAGCGGGCTCCGACGTCGCGGCGATGCGGGACTACGAGAACACGCAGCTGAAGGCCTGGACGAAGCACTGAGACCGCGCGTGCGGCGAGCGCGAGAGCTACCTCGACACCTTCACCCATGACTTCACCCATGACCTCCCCATCCCCGAGGGCTGGCCTTAGTCGCCAGTACCCAGCGCTGCAATAGCGAGGGCCTGGCGATCGTTACCCATCACATGGCACCCCGGATCGGGATCGCGATTCTCGCCGTCACGCTCTCGGCGTCGGTCGCCGTCGCCGCCCCGGTCACGCGCGCGTCGCTCGGCAACGGCTACACACTCGTCGTCGGCCAAAATGGCCTCCACGTCGCCAAGGGTAAGCAGCGCGCCCGGCTCGGCGAGGCGGTCTCGATCAACAAGACCAAGGTCGATCGCAAGGCCAGGCGCGTGGAGGTCGAGGTCGAGGACTACTCGTGCATGATGACGCACGCGTACACGTGGACGTTCGGCCAGCTCGACGCGCGGCTCGCGAACACGGCCGCGTACGGCGACTACCGCAAGAAGCGCTACAAGGCCGCCGCCGCAGGGTTCGCGAAGGCTATCGCCGCGGACCCGGCCTGGAACATCCCCGCATACAACCTCGCATCGGCGCGGCAGCTCCTCGGCGAGGACGACGCGGCGGTCGCGGCACTCGCGCCGTGGCTCGCGTCACGACCGGTCGCCACCTATGTCCAGGTCACGACCGACTCCGAGCTCGCGCCGCTCCTCCCCCGCGCCGAGATCCAGGCAGTGCGTGCCAAGCGTCCGGGCAACGTCACGCTCACGCGCACGGGAATCGGTGGTGGTGTCGCGTACGCACCGGGTCGCAAGCTCGTCGCCGTCACGCGCACGGAGGCCAGCTGGGGTGCCTGCACGTTCACGACCGACCTCGAGATCTACGACCTCGCGACCACCAAGAAGATCGCGTCCACGCCGTTGGTGCACTGGCGCGAGACCAGCCCCGAGTGCGACGCCAACGGCGGTGTCATCCTTCGCAGGTCGCGATCCGCCGTCGACAAGCGGGCCGCCAAGCTACAAGCGATGCTGCGCGAGCTCGGCTTCGTGACGCCGAAGACCGAATCCGCCACTCGTCTGCGCGGTAGCGATGGCAAGGACAAGGGCTCGTTCGCCCGCGCCCGGTTCGGACTCGTGATGCTCGATGGTCATGCCCGCGTGCTGCGCAAGAACACGGAGCTCGGGACGGGTGTGGTACTCGAGCACCTGCAGGCCGCGACCTATGTCCCCGACGCCAACGTCGTCGTGGTGTGGTCGGGGCGTCCAGGGGCGGAGGGGTGCGAAGGCTCCGACCCGACCGAGGTCACGTTGATCGCGCTCCGATCCCCGGTGTGATCGATCGCAGCTCGAGCGTCGTACCGGCGAGCTGCAACACATCTCCTGCCGCGAGCTCGCTTCGGTTGACGCGCGCTCCGTTGACCAGCGTGCCCTTCGCCGATCCGAGATCGATGATCGAGACCCCCTCGTCGGTAGCCTCGATCACCGCGTGCATGCGCGACACGGCCTCGTCTACGAGGCGGATATGGGACGTCTCCAGCTTCCCGAGCTTGAGCACGTGTCGCTGGACCGCCAGCTCGTACGGCGCCTCCTCGGGGGGCGATACGTAGAACACCAGACGCGGCGCTGACCGCTCGGCCGTCGGTGGCGGTCCGGGTGGCTGGCCCGGTGCTCTCGGGATCGGAACCCGTCGCCGAGGTGGAGTCTCGATCGCCTCGACGATCGACGGGTTGTTCGGATCCGCGACCCGAAGTAGCGCGATCCGGAGCTCGTCGACATCGAACCACACGCCGTGTCCCTTGCCGCAGCTGTCGAGCTCTACTCGGTGGATCGACGTCGGTGTCATCGGTTCGCTACAGGTCGGGCACGCGAGCGCCTCGCCCGAGCGCTGCATGACAGCGAGCTGGAGCCGACCCAGCGTGCGGGATAGCGGGGGCAGCATCTCGACGATCATCTCGGTGAGCACCGCGTGCTGGATCCAGATGCCGCGACAGCGCGGACAGCCGCGGGCGTCTCGCGCGTCTACGAGCTCGACCCGACAGCGAGGACAGGTCTCGAACGAATCTCGAAACGGCGTACCCACCTCTCGAGCCTAGCGAGAACCGAACGCGAGGGGAACGTGATCACGCCCCCTCGCTCCGGCGGCGCCGTGGCTCGAGCGAGGACGTCAACGCGATACCCTGGAGCAACATTCAAGAAACCGGCGCCCCGTGATACTCGCCGCCATGACGACATCACGTCTCTCGATCCTTCCGGCGTTGTTCTCGTCCGCCGTTGCCGTGGAGCCCGCTGTCGCCGACGCGCCACGACCGCCGCGGCAGGGCAATGCCGAGCCGTCGCAGCTCGCTGCCAACGAGACGACCCGGGCCAACACGTCCGAAGATCCCGCGACGACAACGACAGCGACGACCACCGCCGAGTCGCCCACCGAACGTTATCCGCGCGCGGTGATCGAACGGCCGCTGACGCTGCCGGCCGGCGTCGCCATGCTCGGCGGCGACAGCGCCGGCAACCACGACCTCAGCACGGTCGCCGTCACGCCGATCGCCGGTTACGGCATCACCGACGATCTCGATGTCCAGGTGCCGTACACGTTCACGGCACACACGCTCGAGGCGGCGGGCACCCTCGACGTCGATGTCGGCTACAAGCTGCTGCGCGGTGCGCTCGGTGGCACGCTCGAGGCGATCGCGCGAGTGCGCGGGGGCTACGATCTGAATGGCTCGACCGCCGACGCGCTGCGGGTCGGCGTGCACGTCCAGTACAACGCACTCGACTGGCTCGCGATCATCACGGGATCGCCGGGCAACCAGCAGTTGCAGATCGCACTCGCCGACGACGCGAGCTCGACCAAGCCGATCGATCTGAGCGTGCCGCTCGGGGTCGGCGTGCAGCCGACTGGTACGCTGTACCTGGAGCTCGACACCGTGCTCGCACAGTTCGCCCTCCACCACTCCGCGACACGCTTCATCGGCGCGGACACGACACCGCTCTCGCTGACCGCCGTCTACAACGTCCTGCGCGAGCTCGATGTTCAGGGCACGATCGGAACCGACGTTTCGAGCTCGCCCGGCGACAACCTGTCGTTCCTGGTCGGCGTGCGCTACTACACCGGCGAGCTCTGAGCCGGTCGCGGCCGAGCTGGTCCGCGACCTGCCGCGCGTTGCCATTGGAGGTCCACGCCGGTGGCGTCACGGTGCAGCCATGCGCGCACCCTGGCTCGCCCTCTCACTCGTCGTAGCTCCGACCGTGGCCGCCGCCGACACCACGACCAACCCCGCAGACATCCACTCGCCGTTCGAACCCGGCACGCTCGATGCCGGCCAGGTCGCGATCCGCGGCGGCATCGGGCTCGGCTCGGCGCCGTTCGGGTTCGGCATCGAGACCACCGTCGGCCTCGGCGGCGTCGATGTCGGTGCGAGCGCGAGCTTCTTGCCGCGGTTTTGCATCGATCTCGGCGAGCTCGGTAGCGGCTGCGATCCCACGCTCGGAATGGCGGGCGGACTCGTCCAGGCTCGGATCACGCATGCCGGCCCGTTCGACCTCGGCGCGCGCGTGCGCGGCGAGCACAGCTTCACGGGCGATGGCACGTCGCTGGCCAGTGCTGGTCTCACCGCCTCGGCCGGGGGTGATCACATCCGGATCGCGGTGTCGCCGGCGGCGTTCCACTACGCGGAGCAAGACAACCCGTTCGAAGAGAACGGCTTCTACCTCGGCGGTTCGCTCAGCCTCACCTACCTGCGCGACAACTACGGCGTCGAGGCCACCGGCGGGGCGGGCGCACCACTCTCCGGGCAGCCGAAGGTCCTCCCGATCGTCTCGGTTTCGGCGTTCGGCCGCATCTGAGGTTGTCGCTCACGGGAACGTGATCACGACCCGACCGGCGCCGCCGTTCTGCGCCGCCGTGCAGGCGGTGACGTCGCCGGCGACGCCAGCCGCGCCCCCGGTCGAGGTCGGCGCGCCGTCGCAGCCGTTCAGGCAGAAGCACGCACCGCCGCCACCACCGCCACCGGAACGCGTGCCCGCGATCGCCCCCTGCCCGTCGACGCCGTTGGTACCGTTGCACGCCGCGCCACCTGCACCACCGATATCACCGTTCTGATCGCTCGCTCCGGCGGCGCCCCCGCCACCGGCGACCACGTAGTCGGTGGAGCCGAGTCGGAACGTCGTCGCGCCACCGCCACTGCTACCGGTCACGACGTCCCCGCCACCGCCACCACCACCACCACCGAAACCTCCATTGCCACCGGCACCTCCGGGCTGACCACCGATCGAACCGGCACCGCCAGCACCGCCCGGAGGAGAGGTCGTGCCGGCGCCCGCCGTGCCATCGCCGAAGCCGCTCGACTTGCCGCCACCACCGCCGGTGTAGCCTCCGAGGGTATCGGTCCGCGTGCCGCAGACACCCCCTCGTCCGATCACGATGTCGTACGTCGTCCCCGGCGTTTCACCGGCGAACGTCGCGATCGCCTGCCCGCCCGCACCACCGGCGGAGGCCGCGATCCCCTTGGCCTTCGCCACACCGGCCCCGCCACCACCCGTCACGTCGACCGTGAAGCCGGTGCATCCGGTGGGCAGCGTGAAGCTGCCGTTCGAGGTGAACGTCAGCGTCGGCGGGCACACGCCGGCCCCGAAGCACGTGACCTCGACGTCAGTGATCGGTGCGCCCGCCACCGTGCCCTGCGCGTTGCTGACCGAGCACGACTCGCTGGCGGGCTGCGAGCGCACCGTGATCGCGTAGGTCTGGCCATCGAGGATCGGCGTCGCGAAGGAAAACTCGCCGTCGGCAGGCACCTCGAGATCGTCGGTGCCGTTGTTCTGCAGCACCAACCCCGGACCAGTCAGCCCCGACGCCGTTCCGCCGATCATGAACGACTGGACCGACGCGTCGCCATCGGGCACGCCTCCATCGCCGATCAGTCGTTCGTCGAACCCGATCCGACAGCCCACCAGGCCCGCGATACACAGTAGGCCGACGAGTGGACGCACGTGATTATCGTAGCGAACGTCGCGGTAGACAAAAAGGGACGATGTAGGCGCGAAGATCACTGACAGCGCGGATCAACGCGCGGACTCCCACAACCCGGGCGTGCCATCGCGATCACTGTAGAAGAACAGATGCCGACCGTCAGCGGAGACCCACGGGTCCTCTTCGCCTGCAGCCGTGTTGATGTCGGTCAAAGGTATCGGCGCGGGGAACGGATCGCTCACCGAAGCGCGCTGCGAGTAGTAGAGATCGTTGTTCCCGCTGCGGTCCGAGTCGAAGTAGACCGTGAGGCCGTCGGCGGTCAGAAACGGGCTGCCCTCGTGCCCGGGGGTGTCGAGCGCGGTCTGCTCGATCGGTGCCGACCACGGATCGGAGGTCGACGCACGCGTGCTCGTGTAGACATCCGAACCGCCGGTTCCGCCACGCTGCGAGGTCATCACGATGTTCAGTCCATCGGGAGTCATCACCGACGACGCATCCTGGCTGGTCGAGTTGAGCTCGGTCACGTTCGTCGGTGTATTGAAGGCATCGTTGCGGGTCGCGCGGGACGCCATCCAGATGTCCGTGCTCCCCAGCGTGCCGGCGCGATCGCTCGCGACGAGGATCGTCAGGCCGTCGTACGAAACCTCCGGCGTGGTCTCGTTCGCATCCGACAGCGGGGCAACCACCGCGGGCGTGCTCCACGCATCGGCGAGCGACGACCGTGTCGTGACGTAGACGTCGCCGTTCGCATTGAAGTAGAGCTCGAGCAGGTCATCGGTGAGTGTCGGATCGTCGGCGCCGGGCATCATGACGTCGACAGGGGTTGGCGTCCCCCACGGTCCGAGCGGCGCGACGGTGGTGACCTCGTAGCCGTTCGCGATCGAGGCGGTCCGCTCGCCGAGGGCGATCGTGACGTCGTAGAACCCGGGGGCGAGACCGGCAGCGACCACGCCTTCGATCAACTGATCGCTCTGCCAGGTCATGTTCGCGAGCGGCAGGTTACCGATCGAGACGGTGATGTTGCCGACGGTGGTCGTTCCGTCGTCGAGATCGCTGCGGATCGGCCACCGAAACCCGGTTCCCTCGATCTGAACCGCGACGTCCTCCGTGTCGAGCCCCGATGATGGCTGGATTCGGTCGATGACGATGCCCTCCGACGCGAGCGAGCACGCGCAGAGCGGCAGCACCGAGAACGCGAGGCGAGCCACTCTCTCCATGATACGCCTCGATCAGACGTGGGAGGACAACGTGCTCACGCCAACCGGTCAGTTCGGTTGCGACACCGCGCGCGCCCCGGTTTCCCGATCTCGCCACCGGGGGACGAGGCTGGCGACCACCGCCACCGCGAGGCAGAGGGCGATGATCCCCACCGAGAGCAACGGCGGGATCTTGATCCATGGTGCCGCGAGCAGCTTTCCACCGGCGAACGCGAGGATCGTGGCGAGGCCATGGCGCAGGTACCTGAGCTCGGCCAGCGCCTGCGCGAGCACGATATAGAGCGCGCGCAACCCGAGGATCGCGAACAGGTTCGAGCTGTAGATCAGGAACGGCTCCTCGGTAACCGCGAACGCGGCCGGCACGGAGTCCACCGCGAACACGATGTCGGTGAGCTCGATCGCGACCAGCGCGAGCAACAGCGGCGTGGCGACCCACCGGCCCTCGTCGCGGACCACGAACTTGTGTCCGTGGAGCTTCGGTGTCCACGGCACGCGACGCTCGATCCAGCGCAGCAAACGGCTGTCTTCCTCCGACTTCTTGGAGCGCAGCAGACGGAACGCCGAGATCACCAAGATGCCGCCGAACACGAAGGTGAGCGCGTGCCAGCGATGCACCGCGGCCGCGCCGGCGAAGATCAACACGCCACGGGTGACGACCGCTCCGAAGATGCCCCAGGTCAGAACGCGCCGCTGTTCCGCTGCCGGGATGCTCAGCGCACCGAACACGATCAGGAACACGAACAGGTTGTCGACCGACAGGCTCTTCTCGAGCAGGTAGGCGGCGAAAAACTGCTCGCCCGCTTCGGAGCCGAACCGTTCCCACACGAACACCCCGAACCCGATCGCGACGCCGATCCACACGATGCTCCACATCAGGGCGCGCCGGCGCGAATCGACGCCATCTCCGCGATGCGCGAACAGATCGATCGCGACGGCTCCGAGAACGAACACAGCCAGCACGGCCCAGGCCCATGCCGGCACGACGATGGAAGACATGCCACCTCCGAGGAAGAAGAGTTCCGGTTACGAGCGCGCTACGACGAACGACTCGCCCTCGGGGGGCCGGAACACCTGCGTGGCATCGGGTGCGGATGCCGGACTCTCGGGCGCGGCATAGGCATAACCCCGAAGGGGCTGCACGACGGGCGTCACCGATAGCTCGGCTGGCACCACCGCCGCTTCATCCAGCGCCTCCACCATCCCGACGTGATCGGCCGACTCGACCTGATCGAACGCGCTCCGCGCCGCGACCACCGCGACGATGGCGAGCGAGAGTACGAGCAGGATCCGGATCACCGTCAAAGTCTAAGGCGTCCCGGTCGGGTGTCGACCCCCAGACCCGATGTCTCGGCGAGTTTCGCAGCCACGACCTAACGTGGCGCGACGTACCGGGTTACGGCTGCGCGAGCGCCGCGATCTCGGTCGTGGTCAACGCACCGTCGTAGACGCGGAGGTCGTCGAGATCGCCGGCCCACGGCAGTGCGAGGGACCCGCCGTTCTGGTCGGCCCCGAGGAAGATGTCGTGCGTGTCGTAGCTCTGCATCGAGTCGACATGGGCCACCTCGACCCCGTCGAGGTACAGGCGCTTGGTCGTGCCGTCCCACGTCCCGGCGGCGTGGTGCCAGACCCCGGTCGAGACCGTGTCGGGGCTATAGAGGTAGTGGACCGAGCCCCCCGAGAACGACGCCTTGCTCGAATCGATTCTCGAGCTGCCAGGAGTTGTCCGAGCCCGTACCGACGGGTTTGGCGAACATCGAGATCGCCTTCGAAACGTCGGGGGTGCGGAACCAGAGTGCGATCGTGACCGGGCCGCGGAAGTCGACCGCGTCCGGCACGACAAGGTACTGCGGGACCGACGAGTCGAAATGGTAGGCCATGCCGATGCGGCCGGTGACTAGCGTCGGGCAATGGTCGGCGCAGTCCGCGATGTGCCCGTTGTCGGTCGAGTCGGCCGCGCCGTCGGTCGGATCGTCGTCGAAGGCCCAGTGCGCGATCAACGTCGCGGGCGGTGCGTCGGCCGGGGCATCGGGCGACACCCCGGCGTCGATCGCCGTGTCCGATGGCGGCGTCGAGTCACCGGTCGCATCCGTGGGCAGCGTGCCCGGTAGCTCGCAGACGCCCTGGACGCACTCGAGGCCACTCGGGCACTGATCCCCCGTACCGCACGGCGCGCCGGGTGCGGCCTGTGGCGCGTAGCACCCGCCGAGGACCACGAACACCCACGCGCGCATTTCCGCATTGTAACGAGGACCGTGCATGCGCCGCTCAGAAAAACGCCGGTGGTGATCGGGTCGGTCCGGGAGCGCGACACGTCACGGCAGGTACATGTTCTTCCGCAACAATTTCCAGCATCGCTCGAGCGGCTTCTCGAATGCGGATGACAGCTCGGCGAACTGCCCGGTCGTGAGCTTGGCGCTCCCCCAGATCAAGGCACCTCCATTGGCGTAGCTCCGGCGCTTGGCGCCATCGACCGTCCACGTGGGCCGCGATACCGGACCGCCGGCAAGCGTGGTGAGCGCGTTCCACGTCGGCTCGGCGCCATCGACGTGGCCGCAGCTGACGTCGAACGGTTCGCGAGCGCATGTCCCGTTGCCGAAGATCGGGTCGCGTTTGACCAGGGCGGCATGGGCGCGCGAGAGATCGGTCAGACACTTCGTCGTCCACGCGAGGCTCGGGTCGGCCTCGTCCGGTGACACGTCGGCCCAGCAGGCGGCGAGGACCGGTCGCAACGTGTCGGCGAACAGCTTCTGCTGACCCGTGTAGGCCGGTCGACTGCGAGAGCCCGGAGCACGGTGCCGCTTTCCTTTCACGGCGACGTCGATGCGTAACTCCGCGCGGATGACGCCCACCGCGACGCGATGATGAAACTCCTCGAGCATCGGTTGCTCTGCACGATTCGGGGGATCGCCGTTCAACGAGTCGGTATACGGCGAGTGCCACTCCTCGTAGCGCTTGCTGTGAATGCCACGCCGCCCCCGATAGCGATGCCCGGAATGGTCACTTCCGATCGAGGCCGTGAACGTGTGATCGCCCGCGACGATCGCGAACGACACCTGCCCGAACGCGTCGAGATCGGCACGCTTGTCCGCGCGTGGTTTCGGCGGCGGCGCGATCGTGATGTTCGCGCGGCCGATCGCTTTCACGCGCACCGCTGCCTTCGCGAGCCTCGCCTTGCAGCGCTTGCCCCAGGGCGTGGCGCCAGCACCTTTCGATGTCGCGACGAGCCCGACGACCATCGCTACCAGCACCACGCTACGCATCGCGCCGATGGTACCCGCGATTCGCGAGCCGGCGTCACGCCGACGGGGCTGCGCGATGAACCCGCGTCCCTGAACCGTTCTCGTTGCGAATCGCATCACGCGGGGAAACACGTCGTGATCGATCACCCGCGCGTTCACCGGATGGAGCGCGGATTTGCATCGACCATCGCGCTACTCGCGGTCGCCACTCGGCACGCGCGTTGCTCCGTGTCCGAGCATGCGCCCTGGTTCAGCCATCATCACCTTCCTCCTCGTCGTGGGCGCGTCGCGAGGCGCCCGCGCCGATAGCGTCGGCGCTCTCGCGGCGCTCACCGCACCCGCCAGCGATGGCGGCACCGCGATCACCATCGGCGAAGCCAACGGGTTCGCCGCCGCCGCTTCCGGGTTGTCCGCGGACGACGCGATCCTCGGTATCGTCGCCGCGGGCGGCCTGCGCGCCGCAGGGAATGTCCCGAGCGACATCGCCTACACCACGATCGTGCGCGCCCTGCGCTTCCGTGTCGACGGGTTGGCCGTCAGCCTCCGGCAAGCCCCCGGCGTGACGTTCTCGCGCTCGCCGAGCGACGATCTCGCGGTCGCGATGGACCCGCGCGGCGTGTCGTACTCGCGGGTCGACATCGCCTACAGCTTCGATGGCTGGACGTCGTCCGCCGGCGCGACCCTGGCGCCGCGTGATGGCATCTACCGCGCGCGGCTGCCGAACGCCCCGGCGACCGGCCGTGTGGTCTACGCGATGCATCTATTCGGGCCGGACGGCACGGACGTCTGGATCAACAACCCACGCGAGCTCGGCATCTACGGTGGTCAAGGCCACCTCGACTTCTCGCTCGATCTCGCGGCCGCAGCCACCACGCAGGATGCACCGAGCTCGCCGGCGCTGGTCGCGCTGCTGGATGACTTCACCGATCCGGCCTCGCCCGGTGGCACCACGATCACCAACACCGAGTTCTCGCTACTCGTCGAGGAGATCACCTGGGAGGGTGGTACCGGTGTCGAGGAGCGACGGGTGCTGGTGCCGGTCCTCGACGAGCTGTTCCAGCTCGAGCACGCCGGCGCCGTGTTCGAGAGCGGCGTGCTCGACAACATGCGCGCGTTCGTCCACAGCGCGATCCTGCCGACCGCGAGCTTCCCCGCTTCGTTCCAGCGCGACACCGATGGCGCGCTGCGGATGCAGTTGTTCGACGACGCGGCCAGCGCGAAGCTCTGGTATTCCACCGACGGCTGGGATCTCCCACACGTGGCCGACTGCCACCGGAGCACGGCGAACGCACCACTCGCATGCTCGCTCGGCTACCTTCCGCCGGACGCGCTGATGTCCTACACCATCGAGCTGGTCGACGCCGACGGTAGCGTGCACTGGCAGCGCTCCGTGCTCGGCAACTTCTTCGCCGAGATTCCGCAGTAGCACACGACGAACGAGCTCAGCGCCACCCCTCGCCATCGGGGATCGAAGCCCTTCGATGTCGTACGTGCGCTCGAGCTCGGTCTCTGGACTCCCGCACGGATGCTTCTCGATCTTCCAATCACCGCACGGTGACAGGCACATGCCCTCGCCGCAGGAACGATGCATCAGCACGCGTTGTCCATCCACGCAATGCCAGCGCAACACGCGCGTCGAGTGGCCGCCGCCGGTCTCGAACTGGTCGTCGGGTGGCGTACGCGGAGCACCCGCCACCGTCGAGGGCGCTGCGTCGCACTGACCTAGGCAGCCAGCCAACACCAATCCGATTGCCAACCATCGCACCGTTGTCGACTATGACATGACCCAGGCTCGACGGAACCTGCACCACACAGAGACGCAGGGCGAGATCCGGTTCACAGCTCGAGCTTGCACCCACGCGGCAAGATCGCGCGGGTCTTCTGCGGGTTCAGCTTCGACCACCGGGCTTCGACCCTCTTCAATTTCGGCAGCGTGGCGATCGAGGCCGGCAGCCGGGAGATCCTCGTCGACTGCATCTCGAGGACCTCGAGCGACTTCATGCCCGCGATCTCCTCGGGGACCAGCTTGATCGAGCCGTTACCGATCCGCAGCTCGCGGAGTTGATCGAGCTGACACACCGCTGCCGGGATCGCGGGCATCCGTTTGCCGTTGCCGAGATCGAGACGCCGCAGCTTGCGGAGCTTCGCGATGGACGCAGGGATGTCCGTCAGCGCGGTCCCGGCGAGCTCGAGCACTTCGAGGTTGGACAATTCGAAGATCACCTCCGGCACCTCGACGAGCGGGTTGAAGTCGAGGGACAGGTGCACGAGCCAGGGCCTGGCCTGGACGAACGCCTCCGGCAGATCGGTCAACGAACCGCCATGGATGCCGAGCCCGTTGAACGCGTATTGCTTGCGCCGCCGGGCGAGCTCGTCGGGCAGCTCGTCGGGGAGACGATGGAGGTCCGTGGTCGTGGCGCTGCCGTGGCTGCCATGCCACTCGGTGTAGATCTCGCCCAGCTCGATCGTGGACTCTTTGTCCCGCTTCGCGCGCGCCACCGCGATGTCGAGGATGGCGCCCCGAAACGCCGCGTCTTCCTCGAACGGCACCGACACGCCGACCCAGCCATGAAACGCGATCGCCTTCGCGATCTCGATGCGCAGCGGATCGTCGAGCTGGCGGATCCGCGCATCGTATTCGTGCGTCCGCATGCCGACGTTCTTGAACACCGCGGCGAACCGCGCAGCCTGCTCCACGTGTTTGTCGACCAGCTTCCTGGCAGCCTTGCGGATGTTCTTGCCGAGGGGGTGCGCCATCGTCGTGGGGAACGCGAAGGCCAGAGCGACGAGCTCCGCCACGACATCGTCCTCCAACGGCGGCGTGACCGCCTTCAGCGCGGCGAGCGTCCGCTCGTCGTCGCGGGTGCGAAACATGCGAACACGAGCGCTGCCGAGGTCGGGCGACGGGGCGACGAAGTTCTTCATCCGTATCGTGATAACCGATCCGGGAATGGAACGAGCTAGCCCGCGAGGGCGAACTCGATCGCCGCGCGCACCGCCGCCACCTGTGCATCGTTGCACTGCGCGGCCGTCGCGCGCGGGCTATCGGGGTAGACCTCCGTGGTGGTCTTGTAGCGGGCAGCGGTGACGCCGGCACACAGACCGAGCTCCACGAGCGGGTACTCGATGACGCCCGGGGCGACGACCGGGGATCCGATGATCTTGCCGTCGGCGTCGGCCGGCGCGATGTGCGTGACCTCGGCGACCGCGGCGATGATCGCCTGCTGGAATGCGGGTTGCGGATTCTCGGTGTCGTCGACGACGTAGAAGCCATCGGGGATCTCGCCCGGCTCGTGCGGCTTGCCATCGCGTGCCGCCAGGGCGGGCCGGAACTCGGTCTCGTCGGAGTCGGTGGTCTCGTGCAAGTCGACATGCACGAGCACGCGCTGTTTCCACGGAGCGACGAACCGGATCACCGACGCCGACTCCGCCGCCGGACTGTCGCCCCGGAACGAGCGATTCGGATCGACCGCGAACGGGTTCCAGCGATGGATGCGTTCGTAGCCCCACGGGCTCACGCACGGCAACACCACGAGGTCGATGCGCCCGGCGTACTCGTCGGCGTGGCGCTCGACGAACTGCAGCGCCCCGTGCACCCCGCTGGTCTCGTAGCCGTGCACGCCGCCGGTGACCAGCGCGATCGGCCGGTCGTCGCGTCGGTCACGACTTCGTAGCGCGAACAGTGGATAGCGATCGGGTGCGTAGTCGAGCTCGCCGTATTGCACGACGTCGAACCGCGCGCGCAGCCGGTCGATCCTGGCGAGGACGTCGTCGGCGTAGCTCCGCTTGCGGGACTGGCGCGAGCGCCACTGCTCGCGCTCCGCAGCTCCCCACGGCACGCCGGCGGACCCGATGGGGTATGGCATCGATGCGGTGATCACGACACGAGTGTACGCGAACTGGGGGGGGAGGGGGAGGTTGGCGAAACGACGGAGTAAATTCTGACAACTTTCCGGAGCACCGGCCGAAGCCGGCGCCATGCCCCACACGGCCCGCCTGGCGCCTCCAAGACCAGGTGCGCTCGAGGTCAGCACGCCCGTGCTCGACGAGCAGCCAACGGGCCCGCTCGTCATCCGGCCAGAAGCCCACGTACCGCCGCCGATCCCTGCCCTCCTCCAGACCGTGGCCGAGCGCTGCAACGTCTCACTGAACGCGATGCGGCGTCGCTATGCGAAGGGCCCCGCATCCAGCAGCAAACGAATCGCCGTTCACGCAGCGTGCGAGCTCGGAATCTCGATCGCGCGGGTAGCAGCGGCGCTCGACATGACGCGGCAACGAGGCTCTGCGATCAGACAGCGCACTCTCGCGCCGGACGAAGCCAAGGTGATGCGCGAAGTGGTCGACGCGTTGTCCAAAGTTGACAGAGTTTACTCCGTCCCCTCCGCCCAAACGGCCGGTTAGGGCGTGCGAGGTCCGTCGCTGAAGCGGATTTCTGTCGAGGGCTCGACGTGGCGCGCGCGCCACACACCCGTCCGTTGTCGTCGACAACACCGCAATCGGCACGTTCACGATCGTGGTGGCACGGTCGTGGAATGGACGGTGGCCCGATGCGCTACGTCC
Organism: uncultured delta proteobacterium; assembly: GCA_963772655.1. Classification (GTDB taxonomy): domain Bacteria; phylum Myxococcota_A; class Polyangia; order Haliangiales; family Haliangiaceae; genus JABFXX01. The sequence goes on along the minus strand of CAVYYE010000002.1, from coordinate 92,403 downwards.
TCGTCGCAACCCTGTTCGCCATCGCGTGTACGACGACGAGGACCGTCCACGACACCGCCACGCCCGCCACGCCCGCCACGCTCGCCACGCTCCATGCGGGCAACCACCCTGCCGCGTTCGACGCCGATGACGTGCGCATCGGTCCCGACAGCAAGCTCCGTTTCTGCGATGCCGACGGAAGTTGTTCGGACTGGATCCCGGTGACCGATCTGCGCGTCGATGACACCGGTGCGTGGATCGAGGGGCACGGATACTCGTGGCGCGACGTCGCGAAGGTCGAGGTTCGAGGGTTCGACCGACTCGCGACGACGGGCGCGATCATCGGAACCACCGCGTTGATCGTCGTCGTGGTCCCGATCGTCCTCGTCGCGTCCGCGCTTCGCAGCGTGCCCAAGGGCGGTCCGCCGAGACGGCATTCGTATCCCGAGGCGGCCGCTGCGACCGCCGTCGCCGAGGCTGCGCTCGATGCTGCGACGACGCCATCGCCCCCCGACGAACCTCCGTACTGGCCAGCGAGCGCTCACTCGCTGACGACCGGGGCCCCCCTGTTCACGCGCGGAGCGCGGATTCGTTCGATCGTCTCGCTCGGTGCGATGGCCGATGCACGAGCGTCCCTCGACGGCACGCTCGTCGGCGGTGGTGTCGGCGCACGTCTGCGGCTTGGAGACTTCCTCGAGCTCGGTGCCGGCGCGCGTCTCCTCACGACGCGCGGCGAACCCGGCGATCCGGATCGACGCTGGCACGCGTCGCGACTCTACGTTGCACACGGTGGCTTTCACGCGCCGATCACCGCGCGGTTCGCGTTGCCGGTAGGCCTCGACGTCGCGTGGGGCAAGGACGATCAACTCGATCGCGACATCGACATCGCGTGGGGCATCCGCTTCACGTCCGCGAGCGGCCGTTGGTACGCCACGGTGCATCCCGCCTCCCCGGCATGGCTACGAACCGGTGTCGGGTGGAGGTTCACGACGAGCAGTGGCGTATCGTTCGGCGCAACACTGTGATCGTCGAGCGCACGGCTTGCCCGACGACTCGATGAGGGTCGTCGCGACAGACGGTATAGTTTCCTCATGCTCCGGATCGGCGGCGGGATCTTGGTCATCGCGGACTCGTCCAAGCCGGTCGCTCATGTCCACATCGTCTGGGGCCTGGTGTTGGCGGCCGCGTTTGGCTTCGGGTTCTGGGGGTTGCAGCGGCTGCTCGTGCGCTGGCACAAGTCGCGGCTGTCCAAGCTCGCGAGCCGGATGGGATGGCAAGTCGAGATGCTCCCGGATGACGACGACACGAGAGGCGCCATTTCCGTCACCGCCGAGATCAACGGCTACACGTTCGAGGTGTCCTCGCACTCGAACGTGGTTTCGGTGAAGCGAACGGGCCGGCTGAGACGCCCGAACGGACGAGCCGAGTTCTTTCTCGGTACATCCGTTCCCCCGATGGACATCATCCCCCCGGGTGCCGAGAACCTCCCAACATTCGCCACCAACCACCCGGTCGTCGACCGGTACTTTCGTTCGCGCTTTGCTTCGCCGAAGACCGCCGCGGCGATTCGCGGTGCCCGCGACAGCCTCGACCACCTCGGCGCGTCGCTTCGAGCAACTCGTCGGCTCGTTCGCACGACGATGTCTCGACCAGGCAAGCACGGGTTCGAGTTTCGTATGGGCGTCGCCGATCTCTTCGCGCCGCGACGGGTTCGGTTCCCTCGCATCTCGAGCCTCGAGCGCAGTCTTCCCGAGCTCGTCGATATCGCGGCGACCATCGACGAAGCCTCCGGCGCAGTCCTGGGTGAATAGCGGTGCCGTCGGGGGCGTGCGCGATCACGCTCGGGTAATCGTCGCGTGCGGGCGCAGACGCGGCGGTCTGCAAGACGAGCCGCACGCGGGCCTACCCGAGCGAACGAGCAAGTAGCTCGCCGGGCGTGCGTGCCGCTGATCCGGCCCAGAACGTAGAGCCAACGGCTGAGAACTTGGAGGTGCCACCCGGATTTGAACCGGGGAATGGTGGTTTTGCAGACCACTGCCTTACCACTTGGCTATGGCACCGGAAGGCGAGTTTTCTAGCACACCTGCTCCGGCCACGGGAAGAGTCAGGGCTCGATCACCAGCCAGTCCTCGTGCCAGAGCAGCGAGCACTTGCGGTCACACGGGCCCTTCGCCTCGAGCAGCTCGCCCGCGCAGTGCAGGCCCTCGAGGACGTAGACCGCCGGGGCCTTGGTGTCGACCCACCGGTCGTATTCGAACACGCTGGTGATCTTGTTGGCGATCGCGAACCGCTTGCCCGCGTAGGCCGCCATCTCGGGCATGAAGGTCAGCCCGTCTTGCTTGCCCCACAAATCGAGGCCGGCACGGATGTCCTCGAGGTTCTTGACCCGGACGTGGCGCGCCGTGCTCGCCGGCGTCGGCCCACGCGGTGGCGCCTCGGCGGGCTCGAGCCACTCGTCGCGATACATCATCGGGCAGTGCCGGCCGCAGCCGGCGGGTTCGGCGCTGTGCCCCGCGCAATCGACACCCTCGAGCAAGACGGTGCGCGAGATCGGCCGGAACGTCCCGTGGTCGTCGCGCATCCGCCGCACCCGATGGGAGACCTGGAACACCTCGCCGGCGGTGTCCCACTGCGCCTGCGTGAATAGCAGGCCGCGCGTCTTGTCGTGCTCGTCGAGCGCCACCCGCAGATCGGCGGCCGGTTTGACCCGCACCCAGCTCCCCGGCGCGAACGCCGACGGCTTGCCGAGCGGATCGGGCGTGATCTTGGTGCCGGCCTTCGCCCACGGCTCGAACGCCTGCCGCACCGCGCTCTTGATGCCCGACTTGATGCCGAGCCCGTCGGTCACCCTGCCCCGCAGGCGCTCGACGATCGAGTGCGCGCCGATGATGTTGGTCTTCTGGCAGCTGCGCGGTAGCACCTCGCCGATGCCGTTGCGGAGCGCCGGCGGCAGGTGCGGCTTGAGGAGGTTGTGAGACGCGTAGCGCGCGAGCCCGATCGCGTTGGGCCGGAACAGCTTGATCTCGACGTGCTCGTGCACGCGGTCGGTCCACTTGCGCTTCCAGCCGTCGTCGCGTCCGACGAAGTCGAGCACCTTCAGCCCACGCGCCGCCGCGTCGGCCGCCACCTTCCACACGATCAGGTGACCCGGGCTGAGGTTGGAGACGGCGGGGTCGTATCCGATCTTGAGCGCGTACAGCGTGTGCCCGTCCTCGAGTGCGAACAGCATCGCGATGCGGCGCCCCTCGGAGCGCAGGAAGTAGAGCTGACCGAACCCGCGCCGACCGAGCAGGCGCGACAGCACGCGATAGAAATGGACCGCATCGGGATCGGCTTCGATGCTGGTACCGGCGGCGCCCTTCCAGGCCATCGCCTCGATCGCGAGCGCCTCGTCGAACGCGGCGCGATCGGGCACCGCGATCCGCTCGAGCTCCACCCCGCCCGCCTTGCGATCGCACCGCCGCAGGTTGGTGCGAAACTTGGGCGACATCGCCGCTTCGAAGTCGTCGAGCGCGAAGTACGGGTGACGCGAGTCGAGCTTGATCGTGACCGGGAACCCGTCCTTGGTCGCGAGCGCCGGCAGATGCGATGCGAGCATCGAATCGCGCGGTAGCTTGGCGATGTCGAGCTCGTTCCAGCTCGTGTCCTCGCGCAGCGCCTGCCAGATCAACTCGACGCCCTGCTCGCTCCCCGCGTAGTCGTAGCCGGGCGTGAAGTCACACCGCAGCGCACCCAACCGATCACCTTTTCGAACCAGAGGCAACGCCCCGATCATGTGCTCGTCGTCTTCCCACGCCTCGACGACGACGGGCTTCCCGTCGGCGAATCGCGCGGCGAGCGTGAAGAACTCCGGCGCGAGATACGGCGGTTCCTTCGCCGTCAAGGTCCGCCAGCGTTGCCAGTCGGGTAGCTGTCGGATGCTCGGTAGATCGACAACGGATGAGTACATCGATCCGAAGTGGAGCAAGCCACGTTCCACATTCAGTACCCGAGCGCGGGCACGGCGAGCTGGCTCAGGAACATCGCGTCGGACTGCGAGCACTCGCTCGACTGACGCCGCAGCGAGAACGGATCGAGCGATCCGAGCCATCGCGGCCACACGCGGTTCACTCCACCGTCGTTCGTGAACGCGACGCGATACCCGGCCTGTGCGACGGCGCGTCGCACCCGCGTCGGAGGCAACCTACCGACGGGATACGAGATCGCGCGGATCGGCCGACCGAGGTTGTGTTCGAGATCGCGACGCGATCCGACGAGCTCGGCACGCAAGTCGGAGCGTTCCAGCGTCTCGAGCACGCGGTGGCGCCGGGTGTGTGACTCGACATCCATCCCTGCCGCGTCGAGGGCGCGGATGTCGTCCCAGGTCATGATCAGGCCTCCCGCGAGCTCGCGTTCGAGCTCCGGGCTCCACTCGACATCGAAGGCTGTCCGGAACGTCGGACAAGAACCGCGACAGATCGAGACCGAACGTGTCCTTGACCAGGTCGCAGAGCCGGCGCACGACATCCGGCTCGTTCGCGTCGAGATGCAAGGCGTGCGGGTAGGACAGCTCGACGAACCGCCGGCGTGCACGGCGCACGATCACCGACAGGTGATCCCACCAGTACAACCGTCCACCGTCGGGGTAGCCGGTGGAGACGAAGAACGTCGCCGGCACGCCGAGCTCGCGCAGGATCGGAAGCGCGATCTCGCGACAGCTCTTGTACCCGTCGTCGAACGTGACCATGAACGGATTCGGCGGCAGCGGGTGGCCGTCGAGCGCGGCGACCAGCGCGTCGATCCCGATCGGCGTACCGAACCGGGCGAGGACCTCGACGTGCCGGCGAAACTGCTCGGGCGTGGCATCGAGCACACCGGGATCGAACGGATCGTCGTCGGACAGCTCGGCGATCCGGTGGAAGGTCACGACCGCGAGCGATGGTACCGGCAGGGCCCGGCGCGCTCGCATAGCCGCCTCGAGCGCGCCCGTTCGATCGAGCAGCGCTGCCAGGCGCTCGCGCTTGCTGAGCTCTGCCATGCCCGTGGCAAAGACCGAGCAATCCACATTCCACGCGTTCGGCCCACGACGTCCGCTGACAGCCGCAAACTACGCGTATACGCGACCCGAGTGCGCAGCCGCTGCGGGAGCCCGTGGTTTCTGCGGCTCCCTCCCCGGCGCGCGGTGACGAGATCGTTTTGCGTGTAACCCGAGGTGGCGCGAGCACGAGGCGTGCATCAAGTTTCGTCGTGCTCGATCTGTACGGAACCATGCTGTCACGTGTCCTGTTTCCCGCGTACGAGTCGGTGCGTGGTCGGGCCACGGTTCCCCTGTTCCAGGATCTCGAGGAGTCCGAGCGCTGGCCGCTCGCCGATCTCCACGACCACCAGATCAAGCTACTGCGGCGCCTGGTCGACCACGCCTACCACCACACCTCGTACTACCGCACGGTACTCGACGATCGCGGCATCACGCCCGATGCGATCGAGTCGCTCTCCGACCTGCAGCGTCTGCCGCTGCTCGATCGCGCCACCGTCCGCGCGACCATGGAGACGCGCACGGCCGACACGCCCCCGTGGGTGATCCAGAAGTCGACCAGTGGCACCACTGGCGAGCCGGTCGTCGTTCGCTACAACGCCGAGTCGCGGGTGTGGCGCGATGCCACCCGATGGCGTGGCTACGGTTGGGCCGGCTACCGGATCGGCATGCGGGCGTTTCACTACTGGGGTGCCGCGCCCGAGTCTCCGAGCTGGCTGCACCGGCGCAAGGTCGAGCTCGACCACCTGCTCAAGCGCGATCACTACGTCGACTGCATCCCCCGAAGCGACGCCGCGCTATCCGAGGCGGTCGCGGAGCTCCGCCGCTTCGATCCGCAGGTGATGGTGGCCTACACCTCGGGTGCCGCGGCACTCGCCCGGTTCGTCACGGAGCATGGCCTACGCACGTGGCACGACTTCCCGGTGATCGTCGGCGCCGAGCGCCTGTGGCCGCACGACCGCGCGGCGATCGAGGCCGCGTTCGGGCCGACGTTCGAGACCTACGGCAGCCGCGAGGTCATGCTGATCGGTGCCGAGTGCGAACAGCACGACGGTCTCCACGTATCGATGGAGACCATGATCGTCGAGTTGATCGTGCGCGAGCCCGACGGCACCACCCGACCGGCGAAGCCGGGCGAGACCGGCGAGGTCGTGATCACCGATCTCCACAACCTCGCGAACCCGATGATCCGGTACGTCAACGGTGACCTCGCAGTCGCGCGTCCCGATACGCCGTGCGCGTGCGGGCGGACGCTCGCGCGGATCGGACCGATCGAGGGCCGCACCACCGACACGCTGCACGACGCCGACGGCAACCCGGTCGGCGGCCTGGTGTTCAACATCCTGTTCGGCGTGCTCGATCATGTCGCGCGGCTGTTCCAGGTGATCCAGCGTGGCGACGGCAGCGTGACGATGCGGGTCGTGCCCAATGGAGGCACCAGGATGCCGGACGCCTCCGAGCGTGCCGTCCACGAGTTCGCCGCGAAGTACCTTCCCGGCGTTGGTTTCGAGATCGACTACGTCGATGACATCCCACTGTCACCGTCCGGCAAGCGACAGGTCGTGACGGCCGAACGCTGAGCCTAAGAGCGATCGCCGGGCGACGATTGCCTTCTCCATCCACGCCCTGCTGCCGTACCATGGGGACGTGCGCTGGCTTCCATGCATGGTCGTGATGGCAGCCTGTTCGTACACCGCGCCCGACGCCCCGTCGGGTGACGACACGCCGGGTGTCGACGCGCAGACAGACGGACCAGATGCCACCGTGGATCCGGACGGGAATTCGAATCCCAACTGTTTCGGCGGCTACATCGAGGTGTGCCTGACCACTCTGCCGAGCGCGGCGCGCATCATCGACGCCACGAACCTCGACACCGGCGGCGGCATCTGCGCCGACACCGGAACGATGGCGGCCGGGTTGTGCGTGGTCGCCGCGACGTCGATCACGATCACCAACGAGGTCCGCGCGATCGGATCGGGGAAACCGTTGGTCCTGATCGCGACCGAGGGTGCGATCACCGTGTCGAACGGCAGCAACCTCGACGCGTCGAGCCGGCACGGAGGCAACCAGGGGGCGGGCCGCGCGATCGGCACGTGTAACGCCGGTACGACCGCGCAGGGTGGCGGCGGAGGCCAGGGTGGCTCGCTCGCGGCGACCGGCGGTGATGGTGGAAAAGACGGCAACCAGAACGCCGGTGGTGGTGCGGGTGCGGCCGTGACGCTCGGCGCCGGCGAGCTCCGCGGTGGGTGCTCGGGAGCTACCGGCGGCAACGGTGGCGGGGCGGCCGGAAACGGCGGCGGCGCCCTGCTGTTGATCGCGAAGACCAAGATCCGTGTCGACGGAACGGTCAACGCCTCGGGATCCAGCGGCGACGGGGCGACGACGGTGACTCGAGGCGGTGGTGGTGGAGGATCCGGAGGCGTGATCGTGTTCGACGCCCCGACGGTCGAGCTCCCCGGCATCGTGTTCGCGAACGGGGGTGGCGGCGGCGAAGGCTCGTCGGGCGCAGCTGGTGGGAATCCAGGCGGCGATGCGATCCCGCCGGCCGCGGGCAGCGGCGGCAAGAACGGCACGCCCGGCGGCGGGGATGGCGGATCCGGATCACTCGGCGCGGCGGGGTCTCCCGGCATCGACGGCAGCGTCGGCGCGGGCGGCGGCGGCGGCGGCGGCGGTGCCGGCTTCATCCACAGCACGACGACCCCGACGCTGACCGGCATCGCATCTCCCGGCGTGCAGTGATGATCCGGATGGCGAGGATGCATGCCCGAACGGGATCCCGCCGCGATCGAACGCGCTAGGGTGCCGCCATGCACACTCGAAGAATCGGTCGCGAGGGTCCGGAGGTCGGTCCGATCGGTCTCGGCTGCATGGGGATGTCGGCGTTCTACGGCCCGCGCGACGAGGCCGAATCGCTCGCGACGCTCGATCGCGCGCTGGAGCTCGGCGTCACGCTGTTCGACACGGCCGATGCCTACGGCCCGCACACCAACGAGCAGCTCCTCGGGAAGTGGCTGCGTGGCAAGCGCGACCGCGTCGTGCTCGCGACCAAGTTCGGCATCGTCGGTTCGCCGGAGCCATCGAAACGCCGGATCGATGGCAGCCCCGCGTACGTCGCCCGAGCGTGCGACGCCAGCCTGCAGCGCCTCGGCATCGACACCATCGACATCTACTACCTGCACCGCGTCGATCCGAACACGCCGATCGAGGACACGGTCGGTGCGATGGCGCGGCTCGTCGAGGCCGGCAAGGTCCGCTACCTCGGCCTCAGCGAGACCAGCGTGGAGACCTTGCGGCGCGCCTGCAAGATCCACCCGATCACCGCGCTGCAGACCGAGTACTCGCTGTGGTCGCGCGATCCGGAGGACGGACTGCTCGCCGCGTGTCGCGACCTCGGCGTCGGGTTCGTGGCGTACAGCCCGCTCGGCCGCGGGTTTCTCACCGGCGACATCACGTCACCTTCGGACCTCGCCGAGGACGACTGGCGCCGGCACAACCCACGCTTTCAGGGCGACAACTTCACCAAGAACCTGGAGCTGGTGGCGCACCTCCGCGAGGTCGCCGCGGCCAAGCGCGTGTCGCCGGCGCAGCTCGCCCTCGCATGGGTGCTGTCGCGCGGGAACGACATCGTCCCGATTCCGGGCACCAAGCGCCGGCGCTACCTCGAGGACAACCTCGGCGCGATGGTGGTCCAGCTGACGCCCGACGAGCTGGCACGGATCGACCAGATCGCCCCGCACGGGGTCGCCGCGGGCGAGCGCTATCCTGCCGCGGTGATGGGCTCGGTGAACCGGTAGCGCGACCGCGCGAATCGAAGCTAACGTAGAGCCGTGACCAAGAAGCAGGGGCCCGGGCGGGATACGCGCCGCGAACCCGACGACGGATCGGCATCGTCGTTCCGGGTCGATCGCGTCTACGACAAGACTCCCGTACGGAAACCACGACCGACGAATTCGCTCATGCGGCGTCGCGGCGCGCCCCCGGTCAGCTCGCCGACGCCACAAACCGAGGCCGCCGACACCGAGCTCGCACTGCGCCGCCAGCTCTCGCGCCTCCAGCGCCAGCTCGCCGAGGCCCAGCGCGAGCTCGCCAACAAGGATGACGAGCTCGCCAGCGAGGCCGAGACTCGACTGGTGCTCGTCGGCAAGTACGAGAAGCTGGGCGCCGAGCTGCGCGCACAGAGCGCCGCGATCGACGAGCTACACGGCTACCGCGCGCGTACCGAGGGGATCGAGCGGAGACTCGACGAGGCCACCGAGGCCGCGGACGCGCTCGCCCACGAACGCGACCGCGAGCAGGAGCTACGCGCGGGTGCCGAGGCACGCGTCGAACAGCTGGTCACCGAGCTTGCCGAGTCGACGTCGCGCTGGGAGACCGAGCGCACGGACCTCGAGAGCCACCACGGGGACGAGCTCGCCCGCCTCGAGGACGAGCGCAAGGCGGCGGTCGCCGCGGCCGAGGAGACGCTCGCGAGCACGACCGGCCGCCTGCAGCGCGCGCAGGAAGAGCAGCTCGCGCAGCTACGCGAGAGCCACGAGAAATCGATCGCCGTGTTGCGCGGCGAGCTCGAGCCCAAGGCGCTCGAGGCGCGCACGCTGGCCGAGGAGAACAGCCGGCTGACCGATCAGCTCGCGGCCCTGCAGGCCGAAATGAACCACGCGCTCGCCGAGCGCGACGACAAACACGCGCGCGAGCTCGGCCAGCTTCGCGAGGAACACGTGGCCAGCCAGACCGCCGCTGCCCGCAGCCATGCCTCCGAGATGGCGAAGCTCACCGGCGAGCGCGACCGGCTCGGCACCGCACTCGAGCAGGCCAAGCAGAGTGCCGCGGAGCGCGAGAAGCTGGTCGACCAGACCGTGGCGAACTTGCGCGAGACGCACAAGCAACTGCAGCGCGAGCTCGCCGAGGTCAAGGAGTCGCTCGCGCGCCTGACCGCCGATCACGAGACCGCGAACGCGCGCCTCGCCTCCGCCATCGCCGATAACGAAGCACTCGCCGAGGAGCTGCGCGAGACGCGCGAGGCGCTCGTGGCGGCGCACCGGTCGGCACGCCAGAACGACCTCGATCGCAAGCGGTTCGCCGCCTACCTCGAGGAGGGGCTCGCGTTGATCGGCGCCCTGCCCCCGAACGACGACACCGATGGCGACGCCGAGGCCGACGACAACGCCGAGGCCGACGACGCCGCCGATACCGATGCCGTCGGCGAGGCCGAGGCAGCCCCGAGCCCCGACTCCACCCCTGCCGACGCCGAGCCCGAGCAAACACCCGCCGACTAGTCGAGCTGCCACTGCCGGGCACGTCGAACCCGAGGCAGCCTGTCCCCAGCTGGGGAGCCAACTCCCCGCAGTCACTACGAACCGCGAGCATCGCGCGTGTGGCACGTCGGCTGCTCTAGGCGAGGGGCATCATGAAGCCCATCCTCGTCGGTCTCGCCGTGCTCGCCGCCTCGACGAGCACGGCTCTCGCCAACCCGCACGCCACCCCGAACAAGCGCGCGCACGTCCACAAGCGGAACTACGGTGAGGGGTACGACCCGCTCAAGCCGCGATCCGCGCGTCATCCGCGCGTCGCCGATACGCCCAGCGTACGTCCGGTGATCGAGAGCGAGCGTGCACACGCCAACGGCCGCAGCCTCTACGACAAGGTGCGCGACGTCGAGTACTGCTGGCTTCGCGTTCCCGCACGCCGCCGTGTCGCGACCTCGGCCACGCTGCATGTCACCGTCGAGCCGATGGGGAACGTGTCGTCGGTCCGCGTCGACGGCGAGCTCCCGCGTGGCGTCGCGCGCTGCATGTCCAAGGTCGGTTCGCGGTGGCGGTTCGCGGTCGCCGACACGCGCAGCGAGCTCGAGCAGGCGATCATGCTCACCACGCACTGACCGGCACCCCCACGATCTGTGCGATCGTGACGGTATGGCGCGCGCGATCGACGAGCGAGGCGACACCGGCCGTCGGGGGAGGTGTTGGAGGGAGGTGAGGCCGGAGTCGCGCGAGCGAGGCGTGTCGTGATGATCGACATCGGCGTCGTCCGCGACGAAGCCGTCGAGGCAGTCGCACGCGGCAAGCTATCTCGTGCGATCGAGCTCTACCGCCAGCTCGAGGACGCCGAGCCCGCCGACCCGCAGTGGTCGAAGCGACTCGCCGAGACCCACCGGCGCGCCGGTGACCGCGCCGCGGCGGTGACCGCATTCGAACGCACTGCCGAGAAGTACGCGCTCGCCGGATTCCTCGTCCAGGCGATCGCGGTGTGCAAGCTGATCCTCCAGCTCGATCCCGATCACTCGGCGACCCAGGCACGGCTCGCGAGCTGGGTGCCGCCGACACCGCGTCGTCGCCGCACGCTCGCGCCACCGCCCGCACCCGATCCGGGCTCCGGCGCGATTCCGATCGACGTGGTCGAGCCGAGTGCACCCGCGATCCGGATCGAACCCGATGGGGGGCTCGACTCGATCGATCTATCGAAACTGATCCCCGGCACCGCACCCGTGCTCCGCGCCGACGGCACGCCGTCCGGCGTCAACGTGCTGCCGCTCGGCGAGCCGATCGATCTCGAGATCGAGCTCGACGATCTCGAGCTCGTCGACGAGCCCGCGTCGACCGAGCGCCTTCCCGGACCAGCTGCACGCCGCGCACTGCTCACCACACCGCTGTTCCCCGATGTTTCGCCACTCGCGCTCGAGCGGCTGATCGCCCGGATGCGACTGCTCGAGCTATCGCCCGGCGACGAGCTGTTGCACGAAGGCGAGACCGGGCGACAGCTGTTCGTGATCAGCGAGGGCGAGGTCGTGGTCGAGACCGCCGGGACCGAGCTCGCCCGGCTCGGGCCGAGTGCCTTCGTCGGCGAGATCGCCCTGGTCACCGACCTGCCCCGCTCCGCGACGATCCGTGCCGCCACCCACGTCGAGCTGCTCGAGATCGATCGCGAGGTGATTCGCGATGCCGCGGTCGATCATCCGGAGATCGTCACCGTGTTGCTGCGGTTCGTGCGCGACCGCTTGATCGATCGGATCACCCGGACCAGCGAGCTGTTCCAGCCGTTCACCGCCGCGGAACGGCGCGCGCTGTCGCGCCGCTTCGAGCTGGTCGAGGTCGTGCGCGACACCATCCTGATCACCCAGGGCGAGCGCGCCGACGGGCTCTACCTCGTGGTCGCCGGCAAGGTCGAGGTGTGGCGCGACGGCGAGTCTCCGCTCGCCGCGCTGACCACCGGCGACGTGTTCGGCGAGCTCTCTCTCCTCGCCGGCGGGGGCTCGACGGCCAACGTCCGCTCGGTGACCCGCGTGCTCGCGCTGCGCATGTCCGCGACCACGTTCCGCGAGGTGATCATGACTCATCCGCAGGTGCTCGCGTACCTCGGGGAGCTCGCCCAGCGCCGGACCCAGCCGGCGCCAACCGCGTTCGTCGACCTCCACCTCGACATGCTCGTTTGACCGGCTAGCCGTTGCCGCCGGCCGGATCTAGTATCCAGCTTGGATGAGCGACCGGCCTCGCATCGGCGAGATTCTCCTACTCCGGGAGAGCATCGACTCGACGCAGCTGATGCAGGCGATCCGAGATCAGGCCGCCAACCCCAAGCAGCGTCTGGTGTCGCTCCTGATCAAGCGCACCCTGCTCGATCCCGACGAGGGCGCGCTCGCGCTGTCGGAGCAGACCGGATTTCCCGCCGCGCTCCAGCGCCACCTCGAATCGCGCCACCACGACACGCACGAGCTGATGCCGGCGCCGCTCGCCCGCCGCTGGGTGGTGCTGCCCGTCGGTCGCGCCCGCGAGGGCACGTTGGTCGTGTGTGCACGCGACCCGACCCCGATCCTGGCGGCCGCGCTGCGCCACGCCCTCAGCACCCCGATCAAGCTCGCGGTCACACCGGCGATCCTGATCGAACGGCTGATCGCCTCGGTCTACGGCCCGCTCGAGAGCCTCGACGGCGAATCGACGGAGGAAACCCAGGAAGACGCGCCGCCGCCGCAACAGCCGCCGTCGATCGCCGATATCGGCGCGGTCAAGGTCGACGAGTTCGATCCGCGACCCGCACGCACGGTGTCGCGGATGTTCCGTGGCCGCCCGGACTCCGGGTTGATGGCGGCCGCGCGACCGCTCGAGGCACTCGATGCCACGCTCCAGGAGATCGACCACGCGTTCAGCGCGGCCGCGGTCGAGCGCATCGTGATCAACTACACGGCCCAGCGATGGCACTCGGCGATGCTGCTCAAGATCGTCGACGGGATCGCGATGGGGCAGCGCGGCCACGGAGAACACCTCGCGGCCGTCGAGGCGTTCATGCTGCCGGTGACGAGCCCGTCGCTCATCAAGGCCGCGTACGATTCGAAGGAGATCTCGATCGAGGCGCCGCACAACAAGATCCAGGAGCGGATCACGAGCCTGCTCGGCGATGCGACCGAGCCGGTCGCCGGCCCAGCGCTGTCGAACGGCCGGGTCGAGGCCGTGCTCGTGGTCGGCGATCCGCTGATGGGGTCGCGGCGCGAGACGGTGACCGATCTCGAGCGCCTGGTGGACGCGCTCGGCGCCGCATACCAGCGGCTCGCGCGCACCAAGTGATGACCTCGCGCGTGATCTCCTGCGTGCTCGCCAGCGCCCTGCTCGGGTGCGGCTCGTCGCGACGATCGCCCCCGCACGCCCACGACGCGGCGGTCGCGCGTCCGTTGCCGCCCGATCCTCCGCCCGCCCCGGTCGGCGATCTGCCGGCAGAGTGCGGGGTGTACAAGGCGCTGGCCGATCGGCTCGCGAAGTGCGACAGCCTCGGTCCCCAGCGCGCGCTGCTGTCGAAGCAGTTCGAGACCTCGTGGCAGGCGTGGCAAACCTTGCCGCGCGAGAAGCGCGACACCATCGCGATCGTGGCCGGCTGCAAGGCGGGCGCCGCGGCGCTCCGGGTCGCGCTCGCCAGCTGCGATGCCCACTGATCGCGCTACTTCGTGTCCTTGCACACCGCCGACGCGCACACCTGGTGCACGCCGTGGAGACGCTGTTGGAGGAGACGCAGGCGCAACAGCTCGGCCTTGCGATGCGCGTCGCGCACGCGTTGCTCGCGGAGTCGTTTGATCTCGGCCGCGGCCCGCTCGAGCTCGGCCTGGTCCTGCAACTTGTCGACGCGATCGAGCGCCGCGACCAGCTGGCCGTCGAGCTCGTGCAGGTTGGACTCGAGACGATCGAGCGCCGCGCGCATCTGCCTCGCCTCCTCGGCCTTCTGTTCGTTGAGGTGCTCGGCCGCGGTGCGCGCATCGTTCGCCTGTTCGCTCGCCGCCAGCGCCTGCACCGTGAACACCGCGAGCACGCACGCCGCGGCGACGGCGAGGATCGTGACTGCGACCATCCAGCGCGGTCGCTTCTTCTCGACCTCCATGCGTCGCACTTCGAGCTCCTGCAGCTCCCGCTCGCGCTCGAGCGCCTGTTGCTGTCGCTCGCGTTCCGCACGCTCGGCCGCCTCGACCCGCAGCCGCGCCTCGCGTTCGGCCTCGAACCGGGCACGTTCGAGTGCGAGCGCTCGCTCGTGCTGTTCGCGAATCGCGGCCTCGGCCTGTTGGCGCGCCGCCGCCTCGGCGGCCTCTCGCGCCTGGCGGAGCAGCTCGGCCTCGCGGATCACCGCCTCCTGCTCCTCGCTCATCCGCTGCTGCTCGATCTGGCGGAGCTCCGCGAGTGACGTCATCAACGACCCTTCGAACCGTGGCTGCATGCGGACGAGACACGGAGCCGCGATCGCGATTGCCGACCGATCAGCGTTTAGATCGAAATCGCGATCGAGACGTGCGGCGGTTCGATGCGTGCGCGATCACGCGAAGACACCGCGTCGGCATCGACGTTGCCTGACCCGAAACCAAAAACGGCGACCACTCGGGTCGCCGCGCTGTCTTCTTCTTCGTCTCCCGGTCGGCGCTACATGCAGCCCTTGGCCAGTGGGTTGTTCTGGCACTCGGCGCTGATGTGGGCACCACGCTTACGCTTGGCGAGCGCCGCGGCGGCCTTCGCCTTGGCGATGCGCGCCTCCATCTCTGCCTTCTCCTTGCGGAGCTGCTGGAGGCGAGCCTTGGCGGAGGCGCGATCGGCGTCGTTCTGCGCCGCGACGACGCTGTCGACGGCGGCGCCGACCTTCTTGTCCATGTCCTCGAGGTCGTGCTGCAGTCGCTCGACCTTGTCCTGGGCTTCCTGGGCGAGCCGCTCGGCTTCGCGCGCGCGCTTCTCGGCCGCTTCCTGGCCCTGTTTCGCAGTGTCCTCGCTGCTGAGAGCCCGGATCGTCAGGACGATCGCGATGATCACGCCGACGCTGGCGATCGCCGTGACGGCGAGCATCCAGGTCGGACGCTTCTTCGCGACCTCGGCGCGCCGCAACTCCATCTCCTGCTGGAGACGCTGTTGCTCGAGCGCGGCCTGCTGGCGCTGGCGCTCGGCGGCCTCCGCCTGCTCGACGCGCATGCGCGCCTCGCGCTCGGCGTTCTCGCGGGCTTGCTCGATGGCGAGCTGGGCGTCGCGCTCGGCGCGAACCTTCGCTTCCTCCGCTTCCCTCCGCGCCCGCTCGGCTTCTTCTGCCGCTCGGACTCGCTCCTCTTCCGCCGTCCGAAGAGCGTGCTCTTCTTCCTGGACACGGTTCTCCTCGATCTGGCGTAGCTCTCGCAGCGAGAACAACACCGAATTTTCGCGCTTCTCGGGCTGGGCCATGGACGTCCTTTGTCCGCCGGGACGCGCCCCGATCGCGGACCTTCCGATCAATATCACGCGGGATCCCTCGCAGCAACGCGATGTTGTGCAACGCTAGGCGGTGCCAGCGGGATGGGATACGTCGATCTCCATAGCCACGTGCTTTTCGGTCTGGATGACGGGGCGCCGGACCGCGACACCGCTCTGGCGATGTTGGACGCGCTCGCCGCGATCGGGGTCACCGAGCAGTGCGTGACCCCGCACCAGAAGGCCAATCAGTATCTGCCGGAGTGGTCAGCGATCGAGGAGACCTACGCGATCCTCGACAAGCTCCGGACGCCCCAGCACCCGACGCTGAGACTCGCGGCCGAGAACATGTGGGATGATGTATTCCACAACCGCTTGAAGACAAACGCGATCCCCCACTACCGCGGGACGTCGGCCTTTCTCGTCGAGATCCCCCCGCCGCTCATGCCGCCCAACCTCGCCGACCAGCTGTTCCAGCTCGGCCGGAGCGGCAAGGTTCCGGTGCTCGCCCACCCCGAGCGTTACGAGGCGTTGTGGGGCAACGACGAGCTCGCCCGGTCGTTGCGCAGAGTGTGCGCGTTCGCGATCGATCTGCCCGCGCTCGCCGGGTTCCACGGTCGCCGCGAGGCCAAGCAGGCCCGCCACCTCGTGGAGCTCGGCTTGGCGGCGTGCGTCGCGACCGACGCGCATTCGGTCGGGGACGTCCAGCAGGCCGCCCAAGGGCTGGCCTGGATCGACAAGAAGCACGGCCATGCCACGACCGTGCGGCTGTTCGAGCACGCGCCCGCACAGATCCTCGCCGGCGAGATGCCCGACTAGCTCCGCGGCGGTGCTACGACTCGGCGCATGAAGCGTTTCCTCTTCGTGGTGGTCGCGGCGTGCGGTGGGAGTGGTGGTGGCGCCGGCGATCACGTGGTCGCGCATCCGGCACCTCCCGGGGAAGCGCCCGCCCATCCCGCACGCGCGATGCCGCCACCGAAGGCAGGACCGCCGGTCGCGCGGATCGCCAACGTCCGCGACACCTATCACGGCGTCACCGTCGACGATCCGTATCGCTGGCTCGAGGGCAACGGACCGGACGTCAAGGCGTGGAGCGACGGCCAGAACACCTACGCGCGCGGCATCCTCGACAAGCTGCCCGACGTCGGCGCGCTGCGCACCGAGGTCGCGGCGATCCTCGACGCACCGATCACCACGTACCGGAGCACGGTGCTCGCCGGCCGCCGCTACTTCGCCGCGCGCAAGCGACCCGATCGCCAGCAGGCCGAGCTGATCGTGTTCGACGATCCGACGAAGGTCGCCGACGCGAAGCTGATCCTCGATCCCACCGCGGGTGGCAATCCGCATCGCGCGATCGACTGGTTCGTGCCGTCGCCCGACGGCAAGCGGGTCGCGGTGTCGTTGTCCGTGAACGGCAGCGAAGCCGGCGACCTCCACATCTTCGACACCACGGGGCGCGAGGTCGGCGACGTGATCCCGAACGTGCAGCGCGGCACCGGCGGTGGCAGCGTCGCGTGGACCTCCGACAGCAAGAGTTTCTACTACACGCGCTATCCCTCCGCCGGCGAGAAGCCCGACGACGAACGCGACTTCTGGATGCAGGTGTGGTTTCACACCCTCGGCACGCCGGTCGCGAAGGATCACTACGAGCTCGGCAAGGACTTCCCCAAGATCGCCGAGATCCTCCTCGAGTCCGACCGCCGCGGTCGCGTGCTCGCGAAGATCCAGAAGGGCGACGGCAACGTGTTCCAGCACTACCTGCACGTCGGGAAGACCTGGCGTCAGCTCACCGACTGGAGGGACGGCGTGGTCCACGTCGGGTTCGGCTCGTCGCCGGATCTGTGGGCGATCTCGATCGCCGGTGCACCGCGCGGCAAGGTGCTACGGATCCCGGCGCGCGGCACGCTCGCGAAGGCCAGGGTCGTCGTGCCCGAGGCGGCCGACGCGATCGTGTCCGACTATTACGACGACCGCGGCGTCGTCGAGAGCGCCGGTCGGATCTACCTGACCTACCAGACCGGCGGCCCCGAGGCGCTGCGCGCGTTCACGCTCGCCGGCAAACCGGCCAAGGCACCCGCGTTGCCGCCGGTGTCGGCCAACGCCAAGCCGATCGCGGTGCCGGGCGGCGTGCTGGTGTCGGCGGCGTCGTACACCACGCCGACCACGATGTACCGGTTCGATAGCCGGCGTGGCACGACGACGACGATCGAGGCGATGTCGCCCGAGCCGCCCGTCGACCTGTCGGGAGTCGAGGCGATCCGGGACACGGCGACGTCGAAGGACGGCACCAAGGTTCCGTTCACCGTGTTGTGGCCGCGCAAGGCGCCGCGCGACGGATCGACGCGTTGCCTGGCGTCCGGGTACGGCGGCTACAGCTCGAGCGAGACGCCACGACCGCTGTTCGCGTACGCCCCCCTGCTGTCTCGCGGCGTGTGCGTGGTGCGCACCAACCTCCGCGGCGGCGCCGAGTTCGGTGATGCCTGGCACCGCGCCGGCATGCTGACCCAGAAGCAGCACGTGTTCGACGACTTCGATGCCGTGTTGACCACGCTCGTCGAGCGCAAGTACACGAGCCGCGACAAGCTGGCGATCATCGGCGGCTCCAACGGCGGCCTGCTCATGGGCGCGATCGTCACCCAGCATCCCGATCACGTGAAGGCGGTGGTGTCGTCGGTCGGCATCTACGACATGCTGCGGACCGAGCTGTCGCCCAACGGCGCGTACAACGTGACCGAGTACGGAACGGTCAAGGACCCGGCGCAGTTCGCCGCGCTGTACGCGTACTCGCCCTACCACCACGTCACGCCGCACACCCGCTACCCCGCGATCTTGATGTCGACCGGCGACAACGATCCGCGGGTGTCGCCGTGGCAATCGCGCAAGTTCACCGCTGCCCTGCAGGCGGCACAGGCCGGCGACGCACCGATCTTGCTCGAGACCTCCGCGACCGCCGGCCACGGCATCGGCACGTCGACCCGCGAGCGCATCGACAACCTGGCGCAGGCGTTCGCGTTCGTGCTCTGGCAATTGAAATAGCGCGAACTCGCGCCGCGACCCAAAAACTGGCGACCGCCGGGCGAGGTGGCGACCATGCGGCATGCGCCGCTTGCTGCTGTGCCTGTTGCTCGCCCTGCCCGCGGTCCCCGCGTTCCCGGGTGCCGCACACGCACGGTCCGAGGGCCGCACACTCGGCTACCAGCGAAAGGCCGTGTGGTCGACGGTGGTGCGGTTCCTGGCCGTCGACGAGCATGCCAAGGTGCTCGACAAGGATGCCGAGGCTGGCTACGTGCTGTTCGAGGTCACCGACGACGGCACGGCCTATCACGGCTCGCTCGAGATCATCACGATCCCGGGCGGTGACGGCCGGCCCAACATCAAGTTCGCGATCGACATCGTCGACCGCCCGCTGTGGCGCGAGGTCGGGATGCTGCAGCGTCTCGAGCAGAAGGTCCGCCACGAGCTCGGCTCGCCTCCGCCTCCTCCGAAGAAGCAGCCGCGCCACGACGAGCCCGAGCGCAAACCGGATCACGACAAGTCGAAGCACGGCTCCGACACGCAGACCGACCGCGACGCGCACGACAAGTCGGCATCACGCTAGACTCCGCGGATGGCGACCCCGGTCGATCTTCGCAGCGATACCGTGACCCGACCGACCCGCGCGATGCGCGAGGCGATGGCCACCGCCGAGGTCGGCGACGACGTGTTCGGTGATGACGTCACGGTGAACCGCCTCGAGGAGCGCGTCGCGGCGTTGCTCGGCACCGAGGCCGCCCTGTTCGTGCCGAGCGGCACGATGGCGAACCAGATCGCGCTGCGTGCGCACACGTCCCCCGGTGACTCGGTGATCGTCGGCTACGACGCGCACTGCTGGGGGCACGAGTCCGGCGGGCTCGCGGCCAACGTCGGCGCGCAGACCTCGATGATCGCCAGCTACCGGTTCACCGGGGCGGACGTCCGCGCGGCGTACGACGACGACCCGTACGGCTCGCCGACGCGCGTGGTCGCGGTCGAGAACACCCACAACTCGGGCGGCGGCCTGTGCTGGGACCTCGCCGTGCTCGCCGACGTCACCAAGACGGCGCACGACCTCGGCATGGCGACTCACCTCGATGGCGCCCGGCTGTGGAACGCGGCGATCGCGACCGGCCAGACCGAGCGCGCGCTCGCCGCCGGGTTCGACACCATCTCGGTGTGCCTGTCCAAGGGCCTCGGCGCCCCGGTCGGCTCGGTGGTCGCCGGTACGCGAGACCTGATCAAGCGCTGCCATCGGTTCCGCAAGATGCACGGCGGCGGCATGCGACAGGCCGGCATCCTCGCGGCCGCCGGACTCCACGCGATCGAGCATCACCGCGCGCGACTCGCCGACGATCACGCGAACGCGCGGGCACTCGCCGAGGCCCTGGTCGGTGCACCGGGCATCCAGATCGACCCGGCGAACGTCCAGACCAACATCGTGATGATCGAGCTCGCCCCGCGTGCGGGTGGCAATGCCATCGCGCTGTGCGACAAGGCGCGCGAGCGCGGCGTGCTGCTCGGGACCGCCGGTACGCGGGTCCGTGCGGTCACGCACCTGGACGTCGACCGCGACGGCGTTTTGCGCGCAGCGAAGGTGATCGCGGAGATCGCCGCGGAATTGTGACCCGCGTGCTCCTCGCGATCGTGCTCGCGGCGTGTTCGGCGCCGCAGACGCTCGACGAGCTCAAGGTCGCAGAGCACCGCGCCGACGAGGGAGACACCGACGGCGCGATCGCGGCGTATCGCGCGGCGCAAGACAAGTGCGGCAAGCTGCGCCCGAAGCGGCGCGCGAGAGCGGCGTGCTCCGACGCCCTGCTCGGTGAGGCCGAGGTCCTCGAGCATGCCGGTCGTACGCCACGGGCGATCGCGACGTATCTCGCGATTCCGGGGCGCGTGGCCGACGACAACGCGACCTCGGCGATCGCCGTGTATCGCGCCGGCGAGCTGATGCTGCGCGCGCACGACACCAAGGCCGCGTGGACCGCGCTGTGGCGCGTGATCACCGACTGGCCCGACGAGGCTCCGGCCGGCGACGCGCTGCGCACGCTGCTCACCGACGGTCGCGGCCGTGCCCCGCGCGCGCTCGCGGATCAGTTCGCGAAGCTGTTGTCCGAGCTCGCCGGCACCGGCGTCGCCGACAACCTGTTGTGGTCGCTCGCCGATCTCACCGAGCACGAGCTCGCGAACCCCGAGGGCGCCCGCGCGCTGTACGACCGCATCTATCGCGAGTACCCCGCGAGCGGCCTGCGCGACGACGCGCGCTGGAACGCCGCCCGGATCTCGCGCGCGATCGGCGATTTTCGGGGCTGCGTCGAACGCCTGCGTGGACTGCTCGCCACGCGCGAGGTCGCACTGGGCGCCGGCTCGTACTTCTCGATCTGGCTCGACGACGCGCAGCTTCTGCTCGGCCAGGTGCTGCGCGACGACCTCCACGACCTCGCGGGAGCCGCCGCGGCGTTCCGGCGGTTGCCCGAGGACTACCCCGCGTCGATCCTCAAGGACGACGCGCTCTACGAGCTCGCGGTCACACTCGAGGCCGGCGGCGATCGCGCGGGCGCGTGCAAGGCGATCGCGGCGATGCGCGAGCTCGAGCCCGATTCGAAGTACCTGCGACGCGAGATCGCCGGGACGCCGGCCGGGAAGCTGTGCCGATGACCGACGCGGCGCCGGCGATCCGGATCGCGAACGTGCACAAGCGGTACGGCCACCACACCGTGCTCGACGACGTCTCGCTCGAGGTCGCCGCCGGAACTCGACTCGGACTGATCGGTCCCGCCGCGTCGGGCAAGAGCGTGCTGTGCAAGCTGGTGTGCGGGCTCGAGATCCCCGACGCCGGCACGATCGAGGTACTCGGCGAGGTGCTCGGCGACAAGCGCGAGGCCGAGCTCGGTCCGTTGCGCCGCCGGATCGGCATGCTGTTCCAGAACTACGCGCTGTTCGACTTCCTCACCGTCGAGGGCAACGTCGCGTTCCCGCTCGAGCAACGCGGCGAGCTCGCGCCCGAAGAGATCGCGACGCGCGTGGCAGATCGCCTGCGCGCCGTCGGCCTCGCCGGCAGCGAGGGCAAGCTGACCGCGGAGCTGTCGGGCGGCATGAAGAAGCGGGTCGGCATCGCGCGCGCGACCGTGGCCGACGCCGAGCTCGTGATCTACGACGAACCGAGCGCGGGCCTCGATCCGGTGACGACCCAGAAGATCTACGACCTGCTCGGCGCGGACCAGGTGCGGACCGGCGCCACGGTGCTCGCGGTATCGTCGGACGTCGTGGCGCTGGCGAGCTTCGTCGACGAGATCGCGTTCCTCTACCACGGCCAGATCACGTACCGCGGTCCCGCCAAGACGATCGCCGACGCGCCCGACCCCCTGGTGCGCCAGTTCGTGCGCGGCGAGCTCGAGGGACCGCTCGATCAGGGGCCGCCGCCGACCGAAGAAGAAGAAGAAGAAAACACCGGGGAACCGGAGGCCCGCGCGTGATCACCGCGCTCGGTGCCGGTGCGATCCGGATCGCGCAGGACGTCGGGGGCATGGTGCTCCTGACCGGCCAGGTGCTGCGCGGCCTCATCCCGAAGTTTCGCCGGAGCGGCGCCGTCGGGGGTGCCTGGTTCGACCTCCGCGAGCTGGTCAAGAACCTCTACAAGATGGGCAACCGCTCGGTCGCGATCGTCGCGCTGACCGCGTTCTTCGCCGGCGCGCTGATGATGCTGCAGGCCGCGCCGTTCGTCGCCAAGTTCGGCGCCACCGGGCTCGCCGGCTGGGGTGCCGGATACGCGGTGCTCCGCGAGATCGGACCGATCCTGATCGCGCTGATGTTCTCGGGGCGGGTCGGCTCCAACAACACCGCCGAGCTGTCGACGATGACCGTCACCGAGCAGCTCGACGGTCTGCGCGCGCTCGCGATCGATCCGGTGCGGTTCCTGATCGTCCCGCGCGTGATCGCGATGATCGTGATGCTGGTCGCGCTCACGGTGATCGGCGATCTCGTCGCGCTGCTCGGCGCCTCGGTGATCGGCCGCGCGATGCTCGGCATCGACTTCTCGTCGATGTACCACTCGTTCGCCGACAACCTGAAGCCGTTCGACTTCCTCCACGGCATCTACAAGTCGATCGTGTTCGGCGCCGCGATCTCCACCACGTCCTGCTACTACGGCATCACCGTGCGCGGTGGTGCCGTCGGGGTCGGGCGCGCCGTCAACGCCGCGGTGGTCGCGGCGGCGGTGTCGATCATGTTGCTCGACTTCTTCCTCACCTACCTCACCGGCTGACATGCGGCGCTTCATCGAACGGATCGGATCCGCGGTGATCGACTTCGTCGGCGCCGGCGTCGAGCTGTGGCGCGTGTACGTGTCGACGGTGACCGGCCTGTTGCGCGGACTGTTCGGGTTCCGCAACCGGAACACCCGGACCTACCGGGTCGGTCGCGCCCGCGGCGAGCTCGCGCGCCAGCTCCACTCGATCGGCAACCGCTCGGTGGTGTTCATCGTCGTCACGCTCGGCTTCATCGGGATGGTGATGACCTACCAGGCGTGTCTCCAGCTCGGTCGCGTCACCGGCGACTACTCGCAGGTCGGCAGCCAGTTCCTGCGGCTCACCGTGTCCGACTTCGGCCCGACGCTGACCGCGATGATGCTCGCGACCCGGGTCGGCGCCGGAATCGCCGCCGAGATCGGGTCGATGAAGGTGACCGAGCAGATCGACGCGCTGCGGATGAGCGGCGTGTTGCCGATCGACTACCTGATCGTGCCGCGGTTCGTCGCCTGCCTGATCATGACGCTCGTGCTCGCCACGCTCGGCAGCGCGGTCATGTACGCGGCCGGTGGGCTGACCGCGCAGCACTCGTTCGGTGTCAACCCCAACACGTTCTTCGACCTCTCGTTCGTGCGGCCGCGCCACGTGATCCTGTTCGTGGTCAAGGCGCTGTCGTACGGCGCGGCGATCCCGGTGGTCGCCGGGTTCTGCGGGTTGCGCGCCCGCGGCAGCTCCGAGGGCGTCGGCTGGGCGACCACGGCCGCGGTGATCGGGAGCTCGTTCGCGGTGATCGTGCTCGATTGCGTGATCTCGGCGGCGGCGCTGTGGCTCACGGGAGGTGATCTGTGAGCACCGCGACCGGGCCACTGATCGAGTTCAAGAACGTCAAGAAGGCGTTCTCGGGCAAGCCGGTGCTCCGCGGGATGAGCCTCGCGATCGATCGCGGCGAGGTGATGTTCATCATCGGCACCTCGGGCGTCGGCAAGTCGGTCACGATCAAGCACCTGATCGGGCTGCTCGGGATCGACGAGGGCGAGATCTGGTTCGACGGCCGGCGGATCGACGACCTGCCCGAGCCCGCGATGCCACCGCTGCGCAAACGGATCGGCATGGTGTTCCAGAGCTCGACCCTGTTCGACTCGATGACACTCGAGGAGAACGTCGCGCTGCCGCTGCGCAAGCACCAGCGGATCAGCCACCGCGCCGCACTGGTCGAGGCCCGCAAGCGGCTCGCGAAGGTCTACATGGGCGCGTACGCCGAGCGCTACCCGGCCGAGCTGTCCGACGGCATGCGCAAGCGCGCCGCGATCGCCCGCACGCTCGCGCTCGATCCCGAGGTGGTGCTGTTCGACGAGCCGACCACCGGGCTCGACCCGGTGAGCGCCCGGCGCATCGACCGCCTGATCCGCGAGCTCGCCACCGGTGGGATGACGATGGTCGTGGTCTCGCACGATCCGCCGTCGATCTTTGGAATCGCCGATCGGGTCGCGCTGTTGTATCAGGGCGTCGTACACGTGGTGGCAACGCCTGCCGAGCTCCGGACCTCCGAGGATCCGATCGTGCAGCAGTTCATCCACGGGCGATCGGCCGGGCCGATGGAAACCCCGGGCTTCTAACGCGGATCCGTGAACCCCGAGAGGGGCCAGCACGCATCGATCTACCCGTGCGACCTCGGTTTGCCAGGTTCGTCCGGATGGATGTGGGAAACGATCTCCAGATGCCGGCAAATCCTCGGTTGCGTCCCGAGGGATTAGGTTTCAATATCCAGCTCTTGGAGGACCGTCAATGAACTGCCCCACGTGTGGTGCCGCCAACCAGCCCAACGCCGCGTTCTGCTCGCAGTGCGCGACCAACCTTCTGGTGCCTCCGGGCGCCGGCGCTCCGCCGCCGAATCCGTACGCGCCACCGATGGCCTACGGTCAGGATCCGGCGTACTACGCGCCGATCGCGACCCGCACGTCGGGTATGGCGATCGCGGGGTTCGTGCTCTCGTTCTTCTGCTCGATCCTCGGGCTGATCTTCAGCTGCATCGGCTACAGCGAGTGCAAGAAGTCCGGTGGCAGCGTGACGGGTGAAGGGCTCGCGATCGCGGGCATCGTGATCTCGATCCTCGGATTCCTGCTCAGCATCGTGTGGTGGTCCTCGCTGGCCCGCCACTCCCACTTCTGACCTGACCCGACCATGTACCGCGACGACCTAGCTGCCACCCACGCCCGGCTCGAGACGCTCCAGCGCGATCTCGACACGGCGAATTCGGAGCAGATCAAAGACAAGCAGCGCATCGCGCAGCTCTCCGCGCAGCTCGCCTCCACGCAGGAAGCGCTGCAGCGGATGGGCGGCATGATGCCGCAGCAGCAATACCCGCGTTGGATTTTTCCGTCGCGCGCCGGCACCGTGCTGACGCTCGGCATCCTGTCGCTCGTCGTGTGCAGCGCGATCGGCCCGATCGCGTGGGCGATGGGGAACGAAGAGATGCGCCGCATGGACATGGGGCAGACGCCCGCCGACCAGCGCGGCACGGTGGTCGCCGGCCGCGTGTGCGGCATCATCGGTTCGTGCCTGCTGATGTTCGCAGGCCTGATGATGCTGTTCGTGATGGCGACCATCCACTGACGACGGTGGACGCCAGCATGACGACGGGCTCGCAGGAACCGCGAGCCCGTTCGTATTCCGCCATCGGCGCGCGGATCGCCGCGCTGATCTGGGGCGGGATGATGGTCGCAGGTCTCGTGATCGGGGCGATCGGCCCCGACTCCTGGAAGGCCGCGGTCCTCGACGACGGCCCCGGGTGTCCGTTCAAGTTCGCGACCGGGATCGATTGCCCGTTCTGCGGGATGACCCACGCCACCGTCGCGATGGGCGGCGGGCACTTCGGAAGCGCGCTCGACTACCACCCGCTCGCGCCGGTCGTCGTGCTCGGCATGCTCGCACTCGTGGCGATCGTGGCTGTCGGTCGCGCGGACATGCTGCTCCGTGGCAAGCGGCCGATCTGGCTGCTCGGCGGGATCGCTGCCGTGTGGATCCTGCGGTTCGTGCTGTAACGGGGTCAGACACAAGTTGCACAAGTTCGGGGGTCTGCCCCCCCAACAAACTTGTGCAACTTGTGTCTGACCCCGTTAGTTCTGCTTCGGGCGCATGAAGATCCGCCACGGCTGGCGCTTGAGGATCTTGCCGAGCTCCTTGGCATCCTCGGGGAACTCGGGATCCTTCGCGAGCCGGCCGAGCGAGCCCTCCCCTCGCTGGATCCGCTGGTTGATGTCCTCGATCTTCGCGAGCAGCGGATCGATCTTGTCGAGCGCCGCGCGCAGCCGCGCGATCGCGTGCTTCACGGTATCGACCGCCGCCGGGCCGCGCTTGCCGAGTCGACCGCGCACGCCGTCGATCGCCGCCGCGAGCTCGGCGGCCTTGCCCGACAGCGTGTCGAGCATCCGGCGCGCCTGACCGATGGTCTCCCGCGCGCGCGCGACCGTGGCGCCGAGCCGTGCGATGCCGTCCTCGCCGCCGAGCGCCTGGCGAAGGTGCGCGACCTCGTCGAGGAGCCCGTCGAGCTCGCCGCGCAGTGACATCGCCCCCGCGTTGCGAGGCACCAGGCTGTCGAGCGTGTCCGTTAGCTCGCCGAGGCGAGCGGTGAGTGCGCGGAACTCGGGGGCGACCTCGTCGGCGAACTGCTTCGCGGTGACCAGGTTGTCCCAGGTTCGCTGGAGTGCGCGGTCGAGCGTGGGCGGATCGCTGCCACGCATCGGGCCCGCATCGTCGGCGAGCGACGGTCCTTCGGGTGTGGGCGAGGGTCCGATCTCGAGAAACCGCGCCGACAGCGGGCCGCGTCCGGCGATGAACACGTCGCCACCGCGCGGCACGCGATCGGCCGCGTGCGCGGACAGATCCATCGTCACGACGATGCCCTCGTCGCCGTGCAGGGGCGTGTTCTCGGTGTGCCCGGCCGGCTCGATCGCGGTGACCTTGCCGATCGAGCGGCCCGCGACGATCACCGGCGCGCCCTCGCGCAGGCCTCCGGTGTGATGGAAGTACACCGCGATCCGCACGCGCGATCCCCACGCGACGTCGTCGAGCACGAACACGAACAACCCGATCGCCGCCGCCAGCGCGACCAGCACGACCGTCCCGACGCGGCGCGCGCGCTGTCCGGTCAGGTGCTCGCCGAGCGTCTCGCGTGCTCCGACGGCACTTGGTCGCTTCGTGGCTCGCTGGCGTGCGCTCGCCACGCTATTCCTTCCAGAAGAACTTCCAGGGATTGCGCTTGAGATCGCGGATCAGCTCGCGGAGGTCGCTGTAGAGCTCGTCGCGCGCGAGGAGCGCACCGGCGGTGCCCTTGCCCGCGCGCAGGTCGGTGACCAGCCCGTCGACGTTGTCGATCAGTCCACCCGCTTTTCCGGCCGCTTGCGCTGCCTTGTCCGCCGCGTTGATCGCGCGATCGACGCGACGCTCGTCGATCAGTCCGGTGACACGTGTGGCGTCGGTCATCAAGGCGACTGCGGGTGGCGTGAGCTGGGTCATCGTCGAACGCGCGGTGACCAGCGTCTTGTCGGCATCGGACACCAGGTTCGCGATCGGGCGACCATCGCCGAGCCCGCTGTTGACCTTGGCGAGCGTGGTCTTGGCCTCGTGCGCGAGCTCGGCGCCGTTGCCGATCAGCTCGGACAGCTGCTTGCGATTGTCGACCAGGAGCGTGTTGACCTCGGCGACCGCGGACGCCCCGTTGGTGAGCAGGTGCTTGATCGCGTCGCGATCGTCGCGCAGCACGTCGGACACGCCTTCGAGCACCTCGTAGAGCCGCGCGACCACGAGATCGGTGCGCGGCGGATCGTGCACGAAGTGATCGTCGTGAACGATCGTGTCGGGCGCGATCGGCGGATGGTCCCAGTCACGGCCGGGCACGATCTCGAGGTACTGCTCGCCGAGCACGCCGGCGGTGTTGATGAAGTACTCGGCGTCGCGCCGGATGCTGTCGTTGACGCGCGATTCGATCCACGCGGTCACGCGAACCTGCACGCGCTCGTGGATCGCGGGATCCATCTTGCCGCCGAGGAACTCGACGTCCTTCACCTTGCCGACCTTGATCCCCGACACCTTCACCGGTGCTCCGGGCTGTAGCGAGCCGATGTAGTTGAAGTCGACCTGGATCGTGAAGCCCGAACGCAACGAGAAGTTGCCGAGCACGAAGATGAAGCCGAGCAGGATCACCGTCGAGATCAGGATCAGCAACCCGACCTTGAACTCGAGGCCGCGCTCGCGCATCGCACGATCGTAGTCGGTAATGCCCCGCGGCGCACGCGGCCCGAAACCACGAACGCCCGCGCGAGGCGGGCGTCGTTACATAAGCGCGACGAGTGCGATGACAATCACGCTGCCGGCGGCGGATACCCTCCGCCTGGCGGCGGATAGCCTCCACCACCTGGCGGCGGATAGCCTCCACCACCCTGCGGCGGATAGCCTCCACCACCCTGCGGCGGATAGCCTCCGCCCTGCGGCGGATAGCCTCCGCCCTGCGGCGGATAGCCTCCACCCTGCGGCGGGTAGCCTCCTCCACCTTGCGGCGGATAGCCTCCACCCGCCGGTGCGGCGGGTCGGATGCCCTCGAGCTCGTTGAACTTGGTCTGGATCACCCACATCCCGTACGGCGCGATCAGCCACGTGAACAAGAAGGCGTTGAGCTGTTTGATGCCGCATCCCTTCTCGACCGCGAACGACCACTTCCAGAGGAAGAAGATGTTCAGGATCGGAACCGCGAGCCACCAGCCGGTCGGCAGGTCGTTCATGCCGGTCCGCTGCTTGAGATCCTCCTTGGTCTCCACCAGCCAGTAGACGCCGTAGAGACCGAGGGTCGGGAGGCACAGCAAGAGCGTCGCGAGCGGAGTCCGCCGCGTCACCTTCTCGGCGAAGATCGCCTCGTAGACGCTCGGCGCCGCGGTGAGCAGCACGCCGAGGAACGCGATCATGTAGAGCAGCGCCCGCGCCAGCAACAGGATGCCGCCGAGCGCGTCGACGTGGACGATGAAGCTGAGGCTGAACAGGATCAGGTGTAGCGGGATCCACACCAGCAAGACCGCGCAGATCAGTGGCCCCAGCGCATCGATCGCTTGGAGTGCCGGCGGCAGCTTCTGCGGCGGCACGACGAACAGCACGCAGAACACGCCGAGCGCGGCCACCAGGAACTTCAGCAGCGCGTCGATGATGATCAGTGGACCACCCACGAAAGCGAACGCCGGCGACAGCGAGTGAATGAACGGCAGGATCATCATGATCGCGCCGATCGCGATCACCACGCGCGCCGTCGAATCGTTCGGCTTCATGATCCGCGACAGCAGACCGAACACCAGCAGGAAGTAGGCAAAGACGCCGAGGAACTCGCCGAAGAAGATCTCTCCGTACGTGAGCAGTCCCCAGAGCGACACGCCGAACGGGATCCACTGGATCACCGCCGGTGGGATCTTCTGCCGGAGGTCGGCGGGGGCCGCGGCGACGAGCAGGTAGCCGGCACCCGCGATCGCCGGGAACAGCACCATCTGCCACAGCGGATTGCCACCGGTGAACGGGAACACCAGCGGGCTGATCGACGTCGGAACGATGATCGACAACACGAGCGCGAAGCCCGCGAGGAACAGCAGCTTGCGCTGCAGGTTGACGTCGGTCAGACGGCCGACCGGAATGCCGAGGATCGTGCCCGGCGGCGAGCCGGGCAATCCGCCCATCATGCCCGGCATGCCGGGTTGTGGACCACCGAAGCCACCGGCCGGCGGATAGCCAGGCTGTTGCGGCGGGAATCCGGGACCACCGGGAGGGCCACCCATCGGCGGTTGCCCCATCGGAGGCTGACCCATCGGCGGTTGCCCCATCGGTGGGCCACCCATCGGCTGCCCCATCGGCGGCTGTCCGGGCGGCGGACCGAAACCGGGGTTACCCGGCGGCGGTCCGCCGAAGCCGGGTTGTCCCGGCGGTTGCTGCGGCGGGAACCCCGGTTGCTGCGGTGGTGCACCGAAGCCGGGTTGCGGCCCCGGCGGCTGACCGAAACCGGGCTGCCCCGGCGGCTGACCGAAACCGGGCTGCCCCGGCGGCTGACCGAAGTTGGGTTGCCCTTGCGGCGGTTGACCGAAGCTCGGCGGCGCTTGGGGCGCCGGCGGTTGTCCTGGAGGTTGACCGAACCCGGGTGGCTGTCCCGGCTGCTGTGGGAACCCTCCCGGCTGTTGCACGGGCGATGGTTGCCCCATCACCGTCTTGGCCGGCTGCTGTTGATGCGGTGGCTGCGCGGGCTGCGCGGGTTGCTGCGGCGGGAAGCCCTGTTGTTGCGGAGGAGCGAACCCGCCTCCCGCGGGCGACGCCGGCGCCGCTGGTCCGCGTGGAATCACCGGTGCGGCATGACCGAACATCGTCTTCGCCGGTTGAGGTGCGGGTGCACCTCCCTGCACGGGAGGCATCGGTCGCCCACACGTCCCGCACGCCGGTGCGTTCATCAGCACCGCCGCGCCGCAATACGGGCACGGCCTTGTTGGTGTCGCCATCCAGGTTCCCTTTCGCACCGACGGTATCGTGTCGATCAACCTATCGCAACGCGGTGATCCCGATTTGGGCTCGTGTTATTCGTGATCTGTGGCGCGGCGGCTTCCGGAACTCGACGCCGTTCGAGGCGAGGCTGTCGAGCTCACGATCGCCGATGCGAAGATCCGCGCGTTCACCGACGAGAGCATCGCCGCGGCAGCCCTCGCGAGTGGGACGCGCGTGCTGTCGCGATCGCTGAAGTATCACCGTCCGCGCACGTTCTTCTGTCTCGAAGGTCACTGCAGTGGATGTCTCGTCCGACTCTCGGGCGTACCGAACATGCGGGCGTGTCAGTCGCCGTGCACGCCGGGCGCGGTGATCGAAGGTCAGAACGCGTTCCCGTCCGCGCAGGTCGATCTGCTCGGTGCGGTCGACTTCTTGTTCTCGCGCGGGCTCGATCACCACACGCTGATGACCGGCTCTTCGGTGCTCAACCGGCTCGCCAACAAGGTCGTCCGCCAGCTCTCGGGGCTGGGCAAGCTCCCGGATCGTCCGTCGGAAGACGGGCTACCGCAGGTCAAGCAGTTCGATGTCGACGTCTGCGTGATCGGAGGTGGCCCGGCGGGACTCGAGGCGGCGACCGCCACCGCGCGTGCGGGCAAGCGCGTCGTGCTCGTCGACGATCAGCTCCGACCGGGTGGCAGCATGCGCGCCGATCCGCGAACCGGCCGCACCACCGCGGAGACCGCACTCGCCGCCGCGGTCCAGGCCGGCGTGCGCGTACTCGAACGCTCGACCGCGATCGGGTACTTCCCGGAGGACCAGGGTGGCGTGCTCGCGATCTCCCATCCCGAGCGGCTGTATCGCGTGTTCGCGCGCTCGTGGATCTGGGCGACCGGAGGCTACGCGGTGAACCTCCCGTTCGTCGACAACGATCGCCCGGGCGTGATCGCGGCGCGTGCCGTCGGTCGGCTGCTCGTCGATCACGGCATCCTCGCCGGCGACAAGATCTGCATCGTCGAGGTCGCCGAGCTCGCCGACGACGCAGCGGCGCTCGCCGACGCGCTCGACGATGCCGGTGCCGAGGTCTCGCGGGTCGCACTCGCCGAGGTGCTGCAGACCCGCGGGCGCGGCTGGGTGAGTCACGTCGAGACCGCCCGCGGCAAGCTCGAGTGCGACATCGTCGCGGTCGCCGGCATCCCGGCACCGGCGAGCGAGGGTGCGCGCCAGCAGGGATGCAAGGTCGTGCTCGATCCACCGGCCGGTGGGTTCCGGATCGAGGTCGATGACGAGGGCCGCACGTCGACCCCGGGAGTGTGGGCGTGCGGTGATGTCACCGGGTATCGCGGACCGACCGCGGCGGCGGCCGATGGTGCGCGCGTGGGCGCGAACGTCGCCGCATCGCTCGCGTGATATCGTCCAGCCGTGGCGGGCAAGATCGTGCTGTGCCGTTGCGAGGACATGACGCTCGCGGACCTCGAGCACAGTGTCGAGCGCGGCTATCGCGAGATCGAGGAGGTCAAGCGCTACACCGGCTTCGGGACCGGACCGTGTCAGGGCAAGGAGTGCCTGGCCGCGGTCGCCACACAGCTCGCGCGCCTGACCCGCGCCGCGCCGGAGAGCATCCCCCCGTTCACGTCGCGGCCACCGCTCGCACCGACCCCGATCCGTCTGCTCGCCCGCGATCCGAGCGCCCATCGGTTCGACGACGACGAAGGCGACTAGATGCAGCCGGGGATCGAACAGGAAGAAGACGAGAGCCGCGCCGACGTCAGCGGCGAGATCAAGCTACCCGCGACGCTCGAAAACGAGCGCCCGATGCCGGACTCGGCCGAGATCGCGATCATCGGCGGGGGTGTGATCGGACTCTCGATCGCGTATCACCTCGCGAAGCTCGACCTCACGAACGTGGTCGTGATCGAGCGCGGGTACCTCGCGGAGGGCGCTTCGGGACGCAACGGCGGCGGCGTGCGCCAGCAGTGGTCGACCGAGATCAACGTCCGGCTGATGCAGGAGTCGGTCGAGCTGTGCCGCCGGTTCGCGGTCGATATCGGCGTCAACGTGTGGTTCCGCCAGGGCGGGTATCTGTTCGTCGCGCGCAACGCCGCCGAGGTCGCGCGCCTCGAGGCCAACGTCGCGATCCAGAACCGGTGCGGTGTCGATACGAAGATGATCGACCCCGAGGGCATCCGGTCGATCGTCCCGCAGATCAACACCGCCGGGATCCTCGCCGCGGCGTACAACCCGACCGACGGGATCCTGTTCCCGTGGCCGTTCCTCTGGGGCTACGCGCGCCAGGCGGCCGCGATGGGCGTGCGGATCTACACGCAGACGCCGGTCACGGAGCTCCGCGCCGACGCGGCGGGCGGCTACGTCGTCGAGACGCCGCGAGGAACGTTGCGCGCGCGCCGCGTGATCAACGCGACCGGGGCGTGGTCGCCGCAGCTCGCCCGGATGATCGACGTCGAGCTGCCGACCTATCCGATCCGTCACGAGATCTGTTCGTCGGAGCCACTCAAGCCGTTCCTCAAGCCGATGGTCAGCGAGCTGCACAGCGGGCTGTACTTCAGCCAGTCGATGCGTGGCGAGATCGTCGGTGGCGTCACCATCCCGGGGCACGAGCCGTCCTACGCGATGGGATCGACGCTCGAGTTCCTGTCGACCTACGCGCGCCGCCTGGTCCGGCTGATGCCGATCCTCGGCGAGATCAAGATCCTCCGGCAGTGGGCCGGACCGTATGACCAGTCACCCGACGGCAACCCGATCCTCGGCACGCCGCCCGGCCACCCCGACTTCTTCCTCGCGTGCGGCTTCGTCGGCCACGGTTTCATGATGGCGCCGATCGTCGGCAAGCTGTACGCCGAGTGGCTGACCGGCAAGTCGCCGCACGAGATCTTCGACCGCTACACGCTGGGGCGATTCGCCTCCGGCAACGGGTCTTCGGATCCCCGAGAAGACTTCAACATCGGATAAGGGATAAGCTCCACCGCGCATGACCTCGGGTGGAGAGTCCGTGGAATCGAAGGCTCCGCTGCGGCTGGTGTGCTTCGAGCTACGCGGCCAGGAGCTGGCCCTACCGATCGACGAGGTGCGCGAGACCTTGCCGATCCAGCCGATCACGCGGGTCGTGTTGACGCCCCCCTGCCTCGCCGGCGTGTTCAGCCTGCGCGGTGACATCGTGCCCGCGATCGATCTCGGCGTGTTGCTCGGGCTCGCGCGCACCGAGGTCGGCGAGGACAGCCGGATCGTGGTGATCCACGGCGGCGAGGGAACCGCCGGGATCGTCGTCGATCGATTGCGCGACCTGCGCGTCCTCGAGACCGAGCTCGAGCCCCCACCGGGCAACCTCGATCCCGAGGTCGCCCAGTTGCTCGAGGGCATCGCCGCGACGTCGACCGGCACGGTGCGCGTGCTCGACGCCAACGCGATCCTGGGGGCGGAGCCGTTGCGCGCCCTCGCCAAGCGCGACCCCGAGGATCGCGACGAGCACGGAGGTCAGTCGTGAAGCGCGGATTCCGATTCCCGATGTTTCTCAAGTTCCTGATCGGGTCCCTGGCGCTCGCCACGTTCCTGATCGGCGGCAGCACCTACGTGTTCCGGCAGGAGACGCGGATGCGCTCGCGCGGCAACTACCTCGCGAAGGGTGCGCGCCGGTTCCAGGGCTACATCGAACGCGTCGGGCGCTCGATGACCGGCATGCTCGAGATCCTCGCCGACGACGACGACCTCGTGGCGTCGTTCAAGACCCCGGAGCCCGCGACGCCGGGTGGCGGGGACGACGAGCCGAGGCTGACCGCCGCGCAGATCATGCAGCGCCTCGAGGAGCACGTCGCCGGCAAGAACGGCCTCAAGCCCGACGTGTTCGCGCTGTTCTCCGCCAACAACAAGCTGTTGTGGGCGGCACCGCACACGCCGATCACGGAGGAGGACCTGCCCGAGCTCGCCGTGGTCGAGAAGGTGCGCGGCGGGAGCATCTTCGCCAACAACATCCACATGCTGCACGGCGAGCCCTACCAGGTCTCGGGCGTCCCGGTGCGGGTCGGCGATCGCGTGGTCGCCGGGATGATCATGGGCGTCAAGCTCGAGCGCTACATGAACGAGTGGTCCGAACAGACCGACGACGACGCGCAGCGGCAATGGCGCCCGGTGTTGATCGACGGCCAGCAGATCCTCGCCGCGGCATGGCCGAAGGCCGACCGGGCGGAGCTCGCTCGCGCGCTCCAACCCGATCGCGTGGTCCATGTCGTGGTCGGCGACGACGAGCGCGACGTCGTGCGGTTGCCGGCCGGCAAGAACGCCGATCCGATCACCTCCGGTGACTTCGACTTCTGGGTGGAAGAGCTCGAGGGCTACAAGAAGAACGACACCGGCGTGCTCGGCAAGCTCTACATCATCCGTAGTCGATACGGCTTCGTGCACCCGGCGATCACGCCGTGGACCGAGATCTTCGTCGGGATCGGAGCGTCGCTGGTGATCGCGTTCCTCATGGGGTTCTGGGTCACCAGCCCGATCAAGCAGATGGTGAAGCAATCGCGCGAGCTCCTCGCCGGCGAGACCGATCTGACCCAGCGCATCGTCGTGCGTTCGCGCGACGAGACCGCCGACCTCGCCGAGAACATCAACCAGGTGTTCGCGCGAGTTCACCACCTGGCGAGCGGCGTGCAATCGGCAGCGTTCCAGGTCGGCGCGTCGAGCGCGGAGATCAGCGCGGCGTCGCGGCAGATGCTGAGCGGCCTCAAGGACCAGACGCTCAAGGTCGAGAGCTCGACCACCGCGGTGACCGAGCTGTCGGCATCGATCCAGCAGGTCGCCGGCAACGCGCAGCAAGCGACCGATGTCGCCGAGCAGTCGTCGACCCAGGTCAACTCGGCGGTCCGGCGCATGGACCAGATCCGCGCCGCGGTCGACGACGCCGCCGCCAAGATGCGCGAGCTCGGCGAGAGCAGCAAACGGATCGGCAACATCGTCGAGGTGATCCGCCAGATCAGCGAGCAGACGTCGATGCTCGCGCTCAACGCGTCGATCGAGGCCGCGCATGCCGGCGAGCAGGGTCGCGGCTTCGCGGTCGTCGCCGACGAGGTCAGCTCCCTCGCCCGCCGGGTCGGACAATCGGCCAAGGACATCGAGGCGCTGATCCAGACCGTCAAGGAACAGACCCAGGCGGCGATCGCCTCGATGGACGTCGGCACGCGCGAGGTGGTCGGCGGTTCCGAGCTCGTGACCTCGACGCTGACCGGACTCGGCATGTTGATCACCGTGGTCAAGGACACCGCCGCCGCCGTCCACGAACAGGCCGTGGTGTCCGACGAGATCGCGCGCAACATGGATGCGGTGCGCGGGCTCGCGGGTGAGGCCTTGCACGGCTCCGAGGAATCGGTGGTACAGGCCGAGCGCCTGCACGAGCTCGCCTTCGAGCTCGAGGAGTCGATCGGCGGCTTCAACCTCGATGGCTCCAAGGTCGGCGGCACGCGGCAGGCCGCCCCCAAGCCCGAGATCGACGGCGGCTCGAAATCACAGCCGCTGCTCGCGAAACCGACCAACGGCCGGTCCGCACCGATCGACAACAAGCGCGAGGGCTAGTCCGTGGGCCTCGCACCGGAGATGGTCGCCGCGATCGCGCACCAGCTCGCCGCCCATGCCGGGCTCGAGCTCCCGGCGTGGGTCGTCGAGGCCCGCGCCGCGATGCGGATCGCCAAGCTCGAGATTCCGGCCGCCGAGTACGTGGATCTGATCGCGAGTCGTCGAGGTCAGAGCGAGCTCGACGAGCTGATCGAGACGGTGCGCGTGGGCGAGAGCCGGCTGTTCCGTCACCGTTCGCAGATCGCCGCGCTCGTCGAGCACGTCGTTCCTGTTTGGCGCGGCGCCGGCAAGCGCAGGGTGCAGGTGTGGAGCGCGGGCTGCGCGGCCGGCGAGGAGCCCTACACGCTCGCCGCGATCCTGTCGCGCGAGTTGCCCCGTGCGACGATCTCGATCCTCGCGACCGATGTCTCGGCCGATGCACTCGAGCTCGCGGCCACCGCGAGCTATCCGGCGAACGCGTGGAACGACATCCCGGACGACTGGCGAGAGGCCTTCGTGCTCGACGGCGATCGCGTGCGCGTCGCACCGGAGGTCGCGGCGCTCGTGCGGTTCGAACGCGCGAACCTGGCGTCGCCATTGACCTCGAAGATCCGGAACTGCGATCTCGTGTGGTGTCGCAACGTCCTCATCTACTTCACGCCGACCGCCCGCAAGCACGCGATCGAGCGATTGGTACATGCGACCAATCCCGGTGGCTTCGTGTTCGTCGGGTACAGCGAGTCGATGCGCGACGTGGCGGAGCTCGAGCCCCAGCGCGCGGGCGAGGCGGTGTACTACGTGCGCCGCCGCGAGGGTGACGGTTCGCGCGCCGCGATCCACACGCCCGCGACCGGGGTCCCGGTGGCGATTCCAGGCGTGTCGACGGCGCGGATCGCGGTGCCTCCGATGCCGGCGGGTCCCCGGTCGTCCGGACCGATCGCGCCGGCGCCGACCGCGCGACCACCCGCGGGCGTCCAGCGGCTCGAGCTCCGGGGTCAGCCCAGCGTTCGCGACGTCACCAGCGAGCTCGCGGCGAAGCTCGCGATCGCCGGACTCCAGCGCCTGATCGTCGATCTCGACGCCGACCTGCTCGACGATGACCTCGCGCCCGTGCTGCGTCGCGCGCGCGCCGCGGCCCGCGCCGCCCACGTCGAGCTCGAGCTCCACGCCACCCGCACCGGCTCCCGCCGCTGGCTGAGCCGCCACGATCTCGACGAGGACGATCGATGACGGCGACCTTGTGGGACCGTTTCGTCGAGGCGTCCGGCCGCGACGCGCAGCAGCTGGTCGACGTGATCGCGCGCGACGAGCCCGATCTCGAACGCTACGGTCACATCGCGTTCCGGATCGCGCTGTCCTGCCTCGGGATCGGTGCCGAGGCGGTCGGGAAGCTCGCGATGGCGATCGAGCGTGGCTTCGATCGCGCGAGCGACAACCCGGCCGCGCGCGCGGCGATCCACGACGCGGTGGCGCTCCTGCAGGCGGCGTTCGTTCAGCTCGCGCACCCCGACAAGTCGGGTGCGCGGGTCGAGGATCTCCCGCTCGCCGACACCGCGGCCGCGCTCGAAGCCGCGCTCGGCCGCGACACCTCCGGACCGATCACGCCACCGCGCTTCGTCCCGCCGGCAGCGCCGCCCGCCCCGGCGGCAACTCCGGACGTCCCGGCGGCGTTCGTGTGGACACCGGCGGTCGACGACGACATGGTCGAGCTGTTCTTCGACGAGGCGACCGAGCGACTCGACGCCCTGTCCGGCAAGCTGATCGACATCGAGCGACGTCCCGACGACATCGAGCTACTGCGCGACGTGTTTCGCGACCTCCACACCGTCAAGGGTTCGAGCGCGATGGTCGGGCTCCAGCCGATCAACCACCTCGCGCACGCCGCCGAGGATCTGGTCGGCCAGATCCGTGACGCCGGACGCGCGGTCGACGGCGGCGTGATCGACGCACTGCTCGCCGCGCTCGACGCGCTCCGCGCCATGCTCGAGCTCGCACGCGCGCGCCAGCCGATCGCGTTCGATCCCACGCCCGTGATCGCGCGGCTCCGCAACCCGAGCGCGCCCGTTGCCGGCGAGCCACACGAGCCGGTCGCCATGCCGCGGGTCGCAGCGCCCGTCAGCGAACATCACGAGCGCGCACGGTCGACGATCCGCGTCGACTTCGAGAAGCTCGATCGCCTGCTCAACCTGGTCGGCGAGCTCGTGCTCGGTCGCGACGAGCTGCGCGGCGCGGTGGCCTCGCTCGCCTCGGTGACCGGGGAGCTATCGCGCTCGGAGACCAGTGTCGGCGCGCTGCGGGCCGCGACCCGACGCGCCGCGAACGGCGGCGGCGTCGCGACCGGCGCGCGCGGCCTCGACGACGTCGGCGAGGAGCTCTCGCGGGTCGAGCGCGTGCTCGGCGACCTCACCACGGATCTCGGCCACGGCACCGATCGCCTCGACACGATCTCGGGCGAGCTGCGAGAGCAGGTGATGCGGCTGCGCATGGTCCCGGTGACCGGCGTGTTCAAGAAGCACGTCCGCACGGTGCGCGATCTGACCGCAAACCTCGGCAAACGGGCGCGGCTCGAGCTGATCGGCGAGGACACCGAGCTCGACAAGCTCCTGGTCGAGGCGCTCGACGAGCCGCTCATGCATCTGGTCCGAAACTCGATCGATCATGGAATCGAGAAGCCGGACCTCCGTGTCGCCGCCGGCAAGCAACCCGAGGGCACGGTGACGCTATCGGCCGCGCACCGCGGCAACCAGGTCGAGATCCGCGTGGGCGACGACGGTCGTGGTCTCGATCCCGCCAAGCTCAAGGCCAAGGCGATCGAGCGCGAGCTGATCACCGAGGCCGAGGCCGAGGCGATGTCGGATCGCGAGGCGTTCGAGCTGATCTTCCGCGCCGGGTTCTCGACCGCGGCGCAGGTCACCGAGGTCTCGGGGCGCGGCGTCGGCATGGACGTCGTGCGGCAGACGATCGTGACCCGGCTCAAGGGCACGATCGACGTCGAATCAACCACCGGTCAAGGGAGTGCCTTCGTGCTCAAGCTTCCACTCACCCTCGCGATCATCCAGGTCGTGGTCGCACGCGTGGGCGGCGAGACCTTCGCGATCCCGCTCGATGTCGTCCAGCGCGTGCTGTCGGTCCCCGCCACAGCCATCGAGCTGGTCGGCGACCGCGAGGTCGTGGTGGTGCGCGGCAAGCACGTGCCGGTGATCCGCCTCGACGCGGTGCTGGAGCTCGACACCGGCGGCATCGATGCCGAGGTCCCGCTCGTGCTGGTCGAGCAAGGCGGTACGGTGTACGCGCTGGTGTGCGAGCACTTGATCGGTAAACGCGAGATCGTGATCAAGTCGCTCGGCAACCTGCTCGGCAACGTCCCGTGCGTCGCCGGTGCCACGCTGCTCGGCGATCGAGTGGCGCTGATTCTCGACGTGCCGGCGATCGTCCAGCGCGCTCTCACCCAACCGGTGGTGGTGGTGCACGCGGAGCGCCACACTCCGCGAACCGTATCGCGATCGGCGGGGTCGGCATCGCACGTCCTGCTGGTCGAGGACTCCGATATCGTGCGGGAGTCACTGCGACGCATCCTGGCCGACGCGGGCTACGTGGTGACGCTCGCCGTCGACGGTCAGCACGGGCTCGAGCTCGCCAAGTCGCGGCGGTTCGATCTGATCTCGACCGACGTGATGATGCCACGCATGGATGGCTACGAGCTGACCCGGGAGCTGCGCGCGATGCCGGAGTACGCCGAGGTCCCGATCATCATGGTGACCTCGATGGGCGAGCGGATCGATCGCGTGCGCGGGTTCGATGCCGGTGTCGACGAGTACATCACCAAGCCGCACGACCGCACCTTGCTGTTGCGCGCGGTCCGGAAGTTGCTCGGGCATGGTGGGGGCGATGACGACAGTGGGGGTAGCGACGCATGAACATCGCGATCGTGTCCGACGAACCGGTGTTGCCGGAGCTCGCCAAGCGGCCGCTCGAGCCGCTCGGCCACGTGATCGCGTCGGTGACCTCGGTCGCCGAGCTCGAGGACGCGTTCGGACAG
Source organism: uncultured delta proteobacterium (assembly GCA_963772655.1). Taxonomy (GTDB): domain Bacteria; phylum Myxococcota_A; class Polyangia; order Haliangiales; family Haliangiaceae; genus JABFXX01. The sequence goes on along the minus strand of CAVYYE010000002.1, from coordinate 52,389 downwards.
TTCGTGCCGCGGGCGGCGATCCTGCCGCGCCGCTTACCCGACCGCTCGCTGGCGGACACGGTCGCGATGCTCCGCAAGCGTCCCGATCCGATCGCGATCGTGGTGGTCGGGCTATCGCCCGCCGATCGCGGCGCGGCGCGCGACGTCGAGGCCGACGGCTACCTCCAGGTGCCGTTCACCGACGCCCAGGTGCTCGACGTGCTCGGCCAGACCACGCGCGCGAAGCGCCTGATCGTGCTGGCCGACGACTCGCCGATGATCCACCGCCACACCGTGCCGATCCTCGAGGACGACGGCTACGAGGTGAAGAGCGCGCACGACGGCATGGAGGCGCTGGCCATGATCCGCGCGTTCCAGCCCGACCTCGTGATCACCGACGTCGAGATGCCGCAACTCGACGGCTACGGCGTGTGCAAGGCGATCAAGGACGATCCCGCGACCGCGCACGTGCCGGTCTTGATCTGCAGCTCGCTCGGCGAGGCCACGGATCTCGAACGTGGATTCGACGCCGGTGCCGACGATTACCTGGTCAAGCCGGTGATCCCGGAGGAGCTGCAGACCCGCGTCCGCGCGCTGGTTCGCGGCACCCTCCCCGGCGCACGCGAGCGCGTGCTCGTGGTCGACGACTCGCCGGCCCAGCGTCACTACGTCGCCGACTGTCTGGCGCGCCAGGGCTTCGCGGTGGTGACCGCCGAGGACGGCAAGGTCGCGCTCGACAAGACCATGGCGATCCGTCCGGCGTTGATCGTGAGCGACTACGAGATGCCGAACATGACCGGGTTCGAGCTGGTCCACGCGCTGCGCCGCGATCCCGACCTCCGACAGATCCCGGTGATCATGCTGACCGCGCGCGACTCCAAGCGCGACATGGCGCAGATGCGCGCGGCCGGCGCCGCGGCATACCTGGTCAAGCCGTTCTCCCAGGACAAGTGCATCGCGCTGGTCGAGCGCACGCTCGCCGAGCGCCGGTTGATTGCGTACAAGGAAGCCTCCGCGCTGTTCATCTCGAAGGGCGCGCGTGAAGCCGCCGAGGAGCGAGCCACGCAGGGCACGCTGCACGCGTTCCGGGCCGACGAGCAGGTCCTGAGCGTGATGTTCTCCGACCTCGTCGGGTTCACGCCGATGTCCGCCAAGCTGTCACCGGCCGAGCTGATCAACCTGCTCAACGACTACTTCGACATGATGTGCCCGGTCGTCCACGACCACGACGGAGACATCGACAAGTTCATCGGCGACGCGATCATGGCGATCTTCGAGGAGGAGCGTGGCCAGGAGCCCGCCCCGGTTCGCGCGGTGCGCGCCGGACTCGCGATGCAGCGCGCGCTCGAGGTGTTCAACCGCTCGAGCGCGATCCAGCTCGGGATGCGGATCGGCATCAACACCGGTCCGGTGGTGCGCGGCGACCTCGGTTCGCGCGTGTTCCGCCGCGACTACACGGTGATCGGAGACACCGTGAACCAGGCGAACCGCTACGAGGCGCGATGCCCGCCCGGCGGCGTTCTGGTCAGCCGGTCGACGCGCGACGCGCTCGGCGATCTCGCGACAGTCCGCGAGGTCACCGGCCTACAGCTCAAGGGTGTGGCGGAGCCGGTGACCGGCTACGTCGTGGAAGCGATCAAGGAGCCGACCGAATGACCACCCTCCCGTCGGGCAGGCGTATCCGCGTGTTGATCGTCGACGACTCGCTGTTCATGCGGGCGGCGATCAGCAAGACGCTCGCGAACGGCCCGTTCGACATCGTGGGGCAGGCCAAGGATGGCAACGACGCGCTCGCCCAGGTCGCCAAGCTCCACCCCGACGTCATCACGATGGACTTCAACATGCCGGGCATGAACGGCGCCGAAACGGTGCGCACGCTCATGCAGCAACGGCCGACGCCGGTCGTCATGTTCTCGGCGCACACCAAGCAGGGCGCGCGCGAGACGTTCGACGCGCTGGCCGCCGGCGCGGTCGACTTCGTGACCAAGCCGGCCGGCGAAGTCTCGATCGACCTGTCGAAGATCGCCGAGGAGCTGTCGGCCAAGCTGATCGCCGCGGCCTCGGCACGTCCGCGCCCCGTGGCCCCCGCGATGCCCTCGGCCGGGCCGGTCGGACGCAACTCGGGCATCATCCCGCGCACCACCCTGCCCGGCGCGCTGCCTCGGCTGTGCGTGATCGCGGTGTCGACAGGCGGTCCCGCCGCGCTCACCGAGGTCGTGCCGGCGCTGCCGTCCGGACTGCGGCCCGCGGTCGTCATCGTCCAGCACATGCCCGCCGGGTTCACGACGGCGCTGGCCGAACGACTCCACGCGCTGAGTCGGGTCAGCGTGCGCGAGGCCCAGACCGGTGATCGCCCGACGGCGGGCGCGGTGCTGATCGCCCCCGGCGACCGCCACCTCGAGTTCGACGATACCGGCGCCTGCGTGCTGCGCGACGGCCCCCTGGTCAACGGGTGCCGGCCCGCCGCCGACGTCACGATGCAATCGGCCGCGCGCGTCTACGGCCGGCGATCGCTCGCGATCGTGATGACCGGGATGGGCAAGGACGGCGCAGCTGGTGCGCTCGCGATCAAGCAGGCCCAGGGCAAGACCTGCGCGCAGGACAGCGAGACCTCGGTGATCTACGGCATGCCGAAGGCCGCGATCGAGGCCGGCGCGATCGACGAGGTCTGTGCGCTGGGCGACATCGCGGCGTGGTTGCGCTACGCCTGATTCGCTTCGTCGCCCGCCTTCGCTTCCGCGGTCTACCTACCGCTGGGTGCCCGCTCGCGAAGGCTACTCGCCCGCCTTCGCTTCCGCGGTCTACCTACCGCTGGGTGCCCGCTCGCGAAGGCTACTCGCCCGCCTTCGCTTCCGCGGTCTACCTACCGCTGGGTGCCCGCTAGCTCACGGCGCGGGTGGGCGTGCTACCAATGACAGGGTCATGTCGATCCTCGCGTCCCATTCGATCGGAGTGATCGGTGCCGGCAACATGGCCGAGGCACTGATCCGTGGCCTGGTTCGTGGCAAGCACGTCGCGCCCGACCGCATCCGTGCCTCCGCGCCCCGCAAGGAGCGGCTCGACGAGCTGGTCGCGACCTACGGCATCGACGTCACGACCGACAACAAGTCGGTCGCGCGCGACTGCGGGCTGTGCCTGCTCGCGGTCAAACCGCAGATCGTCGACAAGGTGCTCCGCGAGGTCGGCGACCAGCTCAAGTCGGGGACGCTGCTGGTGTCGGTGTGTGCGGGAGTCGATACCGAGACCATCGAAGCGAGCGTGAGTGAGGGCGTACGCGTCGTGCGCGCGATGCCCAACACGCCGGCGCTGGTCGGTGCCGGTGCCACGGCGATCGCCGCCGGCAAGCATGCCGGGCAGGCCGACCTCGAGACCGCGCGCGCGATGTTCGATGCGGTCGGGATCACGGTGGTGCTCGAGGAAACCCACCTCGACGCGGTCACCGGACTGTCCGGTTCGGGGCCGGCCTACATCTTCCTGATTCTCGAGGCGCTCGCCGACGCCGGCGTCAAGGTCGGCCTGTCGCGCCGCAACGCGCAGCGCCTCGCCGCGCAGACCGTGATGGGCTCGGCCAAGATGCTGCTCGAAACCACCGAGCACGTCGGTCACCTCAAGGACATGGTGACCTCCCCCGGCGGCACCGCGATCGCCGGGCTCCATACGCTCGAGCAGGGTGGCCTTCGCACCACCCTGATCAACGCGGTCGAGACCGCGACGAAGCGCGCACGAGAGCTCGGTCGCGGAGGCAAGTAGCGCGCATGCCCGGCGATTCGTTCACGATCGACGTGCTAGTCCAGCCACGGGCATCGCGGGCGAAGATCGGTCCGCGTCACGACGGCCGGATCAAGATCGCCGTCACCTCTCCACCGGTCGACGGCGAGGCCAACGCCGCGGTGATCGAGCTGATCGCGAAGTCGCTCGGGATCTCGCGCGGTGCGGTCGAGGTGATCGCGGGCGCGTCGTCGCGGCGCAAGACCCTACGGATCACCGGTGCCAGCGCGTCCCAGCTCGAGGAGCTCGTCGCGTGATCTGCCGCGCGCTCGGCTGGGGGCTGGTCGTGAGTGCCCTGGGTGCCGCGGCCTGCCAGGGCAGCACCGGTACGATCGATCTCGAGCTCGTCACCGCTCCCGGCTCGACGGTGCTCGACGGGGTGCAGACGCTGAGGGTCACGCTCACCGATCCTCTTACCGTCGCGATCGCCGATCGTACCGATCACGGCTTCGACGTGTCGCTCGATGTCGAAGCCACCGGCAACGGCGGTCAGTTGATCGTCGAAGGGCTCGATGCCAACGACGCGCTGGTCGCCACCGGCACGTCCCCGCCGTTCGCGATCTCCGCGATCGACGCCCACATCGCGATCTTCATCGCCCCACCCCTCACGATCGAGCGTGCTCCTGCCTCGCTGCCGACCACCCGGATCGGCGTCGGCGGCTCGCCACTGTCGTACGGCTTCGCGATCGCCGGCGGCGAGGACGACACCGGCGCCCGCACCGACGACATCTTCGTCTACAACGCGTTCGATCACACGTTGACCCCCGGGCTCGCGATGCCCGAGGCGCGCTCGTTCCAGACCGTGATCACCGGATCGAACAACCACGTCTACTTGTTCGGCGGCACCAACGCCGCCGGCGATCCCACCGGCTCGACCTGGCGGTTCGACACCACGGTCGCCCCCGACGGAAGGTACGAGGTGCTCGAGGACAACAGCGACATCGCGCGCACGAGCGCACTCGGTGTCACGCTCAACCTCGAGAAGTACGTGATCACCGGCGCCCCACCCATCGACCTCGACTTCGGTGTGCCGACGGCGCGCGCCGATATCGGCACCCTGCCCTCGACCGGCGCCGCGACCACCGTGGGCGGCACGTTCGCATTGTTCGCGGGCGATCCGATCGTCCGGCTACGTGACGACGTGTTCGACACCCTCACCGACTCTGCCGAAGCCGAGGCCACGGCCGCCGCACTCCCCGACGGGCGCATCGTGTTCGCCGGGGTCGGCCCGACGCACGATCTCCTCGCGGTGTCCCCGGTCGACGGCACCTCCACCCGGCCTGCCACGCTGTCGGTCGCGCGCGCGAACGCCGCGGTCGCCGCCACCGATCGGTTCCTGGTGGTCGCGGGAGGCGTCGACGAAAACGGCGATCCGATCGAGAGCGCCGACGTGTTCGACGCGACCACCCTCGCGCCGGTGGCAACGATACGATGTCTCGCACGCTCCGGGGCCACCGCGATCGCGCTATCCGACGGTCAGATCGCGATCATCGGTGGCGCCCCGGCGAACGACGCGATCGAGCTGTTCACGCCACCGCCACCACCACTCTAGCGGCGATACGGCGACGCCAGCATCGACGAGCTCGAGCCCGCGTGGCCCGGCATCGGTGGCGCGTGCGCCGGGCGGGCCGGAGCGGGTGGTGGCTCCGGCTGCACCAGCCGCAACTGCGACGCCTCCGCCTCTCCACCGGTGCGCCGGTACCGCTCGATCCGCAAACGCAGGTTATTGGGGCTGTCGCTGGTCTTGAGCGCCTCGGACTCGTCGATCCGCCCGAGCATGACGAGGTCGAACAGCGCCTGATCGAAGGTGCAACAACCCTCGTTTCGCCCCTGCTCCATCGCGTCCTTGAGCGCCTCGATCTCGCCCTTCTTGACGAGGTCCTTGATCCGCGGCGTGTCGAGCATCACCTCGAGTGCCGCGGACCGGCCGCCAGTCACCGACGGGATCAGACGCTGCGACACGATCGCGCGGAGGTTGAGCGACAGCTGGAGCCGGATCTCGTGCTGCCGCTCGGGGGGGAAGAAGTTGAGCACGCGCTCGATCGCCTGGTTTGCATTGTTGGCGTGCAGGGTGGCGAGGCACAGGTGACCGGTCTCGGCGAACTCGATCGCGTGCTCCATGGTCTGGGCATCGCGGATCTCACCGATCAGGATGACGTCGGGTGCCTGACGCAGCGTGTTCTTCAGCGCGTCGCGATAGCTCAGCGTATCGATACCCACCTCGCGTTGGGTGACGATGCACCGCTGGTGCTCGTGCACGAACTCGACCGGATCCTCGATCGTGATGATGTGACCGGTCGCGGTGCGGTTGCGCTCGTCGATCATGCCGGCCAGCGTGGTCGACTTACCGCTACCGGTGCCGCCGACGACGAGGATCAGGCCGCGCTTGCTGGTCATCAGGTTGGCCAGGATCGGCGGGTGCCCGAGCTCCGCGAGCGACTTGATCTTGGTGCGCACGAGGCGAATCACCAGGCCGACGCTGCCGCGCTGACGGAACATGTTGACGCGGAACCGCCCACCGGTGTCGTTGGCGAGCGCGAGGTTCATCTCGAGTTTCTCGGTGAACTCGCGGCGCTGGTCCGGCGTCATCAGCGTGTCGGCCATCGCGGCGATGGTGTCGCCGGCGAGCGAGGTCCGCGCGGGATAACCGACGCCCTCGATCCGGAACACCGGGGGGCTATCCGCGGTGAGATAGAGATCGGAGGCGTCGACCTTGACCATGTGATCGAGGAGCCCCCGCATGGTCGGATCCCAGTGGGCAGGACCGACGACGCTCATCGCGACACCGCCTGGCGCTCGATCGCGGCCATGATGTCGGGCATCCGGGCTCGCGCGTCGTCGGGGCTCACGAGCTTCTTGTGGATCAGATCCATCACTGCGGCCTCCATCGTCTGCATACCGACCTTGCCGCCGACCTGCATCGCCGACGGGATCTGGTGGGTCTTGTTCTCGCGGATCAGGTTTCGCACCGCCGGAGTGGCGATCAGGATCTCGAGCGCCGCGCACCTCCCGCCGCCGACCTTCGGGAGCAGCATCTGCGTGCACACGCCGAGGAGCGACTCGCTCAACATCGTGCGCACCTGGCCCTGCTGGACCGACGGGAACACGTCGATCAGACGATCGACCGTCTTGGGAGCGCTCGACGTGTGGACCGTACCGAACACCAGGTGGCCGGTTTCCGCCGCGGTCAACGCGAGCGAGATGGTCTCGAGATCGCGCAGCTCGCCGACCAGGATCACGTCGGGGTCCTCGCGGAGTGCGGCGCGGAGCGCGTTGGTGAACGACTGGGTCTGCGAGCCGACCTCGCGTTGGTTGACGAGCGACTTGCGCGACTTGTGAACGAACTCGATCGGATCCTCGAGCGTGAGGATGTGTCCGGCCATCGTGTCGTTGAGGTAATCGATCATCGCCGCCAGCGTGGTCGACTTACCGCTACCGGTCGGGCCGGTGACGAGGACGAGCCCCTTCTCTTCGTCGCACAGGTTGCGAAGCACCGGCGGCAAGCCGAGCTCGTCGAACTTCGGGATCTTGTGCGGGATGGTGCGCAGCACCGCGGCCTCGCCACGGTTCTGCACGAACACGTTGACGCGAAACCGATGCGTGTCGTCGAGCGCGAACGCGAAGTCGGCCTCGAGCGTGTCCTGGAACACGCGCCGCTGCTGGTCGTTCATGATGTCGAAGATCAGGCGATGCGCGTCTTCCTTGGTCAGGGACGGCACGTCGACGCGCACCATCTCGCCGTGAACGCGCAACACCGGCTGCTCGCCCGCCGACAGGTGGAGGTCCGACGCCTTCTGCGCCGCCGCGAACCGGAGGAGATCTGGGATGGTCAGCATCACAGCTCCCGCACCATCGCGATGTGCGACTTGGCGATCAGCCACACGCGCTCCTCGGTATGAAGCACGAGGAACGTGACCTCGCAGTTGAGGTAGTCGATCGTCCGCTGGCTACCTTCCGGCGCGATCCAGTGCATCACGCCCTCCAGCACCATGCCGTTGCGCAGCGTGACCTTCGCCGGCTGCGCGATCGTGGGATCGAGGTCCGGGCTCGGTGCGCGATCGGCCGCGACCCCGAGGCAGGCGATCGCGTCGCACGCCACCAGGCAGGTCGACGCCTCGCGCATCACCGGCACGAACGCGCGACCGCTCCACACGACGTGCCAGACGGACTCGGCGGGAGGGACGAACAGGATGATGTCGGATCGATCCCCGTCGTGGAGGATCATCACCGCGTCGACCATGTCCACGGGCATCCGGAGGATGGCCTGCGACCGCCTGACATTGACGTCTCCCATGCCCTCACGAGTCGGCCGGCTGGTGCAGACGTGGAGACCCAGATCTCGCCGTCTGGCGATATCGCGGTGTGGGAGAGGGGTGTACGAGTAGGTATGCTCAAGCGCAACAGCACCGCCGTCTGGCACGGCAATGGACCCAAAGGCACCGGCACGCTCACCACCCTCTCGGGTGCATTCAAGGAGCAGCCCTACAGCGCGAACTCGCGGTTCGTCGCCGAGGACGGCAAGGCCGGCACCAACCCCGAGGAGCTGATCGCGGCCGCGCACGCCGGCTGCTTCACCATGGCCCTCGCTTTCCAGCTCACCAACGCGAGCCTCGAGCCCACCGAGCTGACGACCGTCGCGACCGTGTCGATGGAGAAGCAGGAGCCCGGGTGGACGATCGTCGGCATCGCCCTCGAGGTTCAGGGCAAGGTCCCGAACGCGTCCGCCGAGAAGTTCGAGGAGCTCGCGAACAACGCGAAGAAGGGCTGCCCGATCTCGCGCGCCCTGTCGGCAGTCCCGATCACGATGACCGCCAAGCTGGCGTAAAACGCGCGCCTCCCAACTTCGACGCAACCGATCTCGCGCGGTGGTGTCGGAGGAACAGTCGGCACGGTCCACGTGGGCCGCGCCGGCGGGAGAGCACCATGCGCGTTGCTTGGCTGATCGTGATCTGCGCGAGCGCCGGACTGGCCCATGCCGGCGGCGACCCACCCCACCTGTCGGGCGAGGGACGGTTGGTCACGCGCGACGGCGATCAACTCGTCGACATCCCGCTCGCGCATACCGACGTTCACCTCACCATCGACGGTCCGGTCGCGGACGTCGAGGTCGTCCAGCGCTTCCACAACCCGTCGACCTCCAAGATCGAAGCGGTCTACCTGTTCCCGCTGCCGGCCGCCGCCGCCGTCGAGCGCCTGTCGATCGACGTCGGAGGGCGCACGATCCGCGGAACGATCCGGAAACGCGAGGACGCCACGCGGATCTACCGCGCGGCTCGTCGTCGCGGCCTGGTCGCGGCGTTGCTCACGCAGGAGCGCCCGAACCTGTTCACGCAGTCGGTCGCCAACCTGGAGCCGGGGGCCACCGTGGAGGTCCACCTCGGCTACGTGCAGCGGCTCGCGTACGAGGACGGTGGCTACACCGTGGTGTTCCCGATGGTGGCGGGACCGCGCTACCTACCGGCGGCGTGGAAGGCCAAGGCCGCCGCCCTGCAACCGCCGACGCTGCCACCGGGGCTCCGGAGCTCCCACGACATCTCGCTCGCCGTCGATCTCGACGCCGGCGTTCCGATCGAGGACATCCGCTCGCCGTCGCACCGCATCGCGATCCGCCGCGTGCCGGGCTCGCGAGCCCGCGCGCAAGTCGCGATCCGGTCGGACGACACGATCCCGAACAAGGACTTCGTCCTCAGCTACCGCATCGCCGGTCGGGCGCCCAAGGTCGGGGTACTCGGGCACAAGGACGGCGGACCCGGCAGCTTCATGTTGATGCTGCAGCCGCCGGCGACCGTGACCGAAGAGTCGATCACACCGCGCGAGCTGATCTTCGTGCTCGACACGTCGTCGTCGATGCGGGGCGCGCCGTTGCGCAAGGCGAAGGAGCTCATCCGCCGCATGTTGTGGACCCTGCGGCCCGAGGACACCTTCCAGATCGTCCGCTTCTCGGACACCACGAGCGCGCTAGGCCGGGGGCCGATCGCCGCGAAGCGCCACAACATCGACCTCGTGCTGCGCTGGCTCGCCGGTCTCGACGCCGGTGGCGGCACCGAGATGATCACCGGCATCTCCGCCGCGCTCGCGGTTCCACACGATCCGCTGCGGCTCCGCATGCTCGCGTTCGTCACCGACGGCTATGTCGGCAACGAAGACGAGATCTTGCACGAGGTCGGCGAGCGCATCGGGGTGTCGCGTCTGTTCGCGTTCGGCGTCGGCACCGCGGTCAACCGCTATCTCCTCGAGGAGTTGGCCGCGACGGGGCGCGGTGCCGTGCAGTTCGTACGTCCCGACGAGGACACCACGACAGCGGTCGCGACGTTCGCCCGCCGACTCGATGCACCGGTGCTCACCGACCTCGAGTTGCACTGGCGCGGTGTCGCGGTGACCGACCTCACCCCGCACGCGATTCCCGACCTGTTCGTCGGCCAGCCACTCGTGCTGTCGGGTCACTACGGCGCCGGCGGTACCGGCTCGTTGACGGTGACCGGCAAGCAAGCGGGCCGGCCCGTCGCGTTCACGGTGCCAGTCACGCTCCCCGAGCGCGCGGTCCATCCCGCGATCGCGACGATCTGGGCGCGGGCACGGATCGCGGAGCTGTCACGCCGCCTGATCCGCCGGCCCGACGCGGCGGCGCGCCAGGCGATCGTGGATCTCGCGCTCTCGCATCACCTCGTCACGCGATACACGGCGATGGTCGCCGTCGACGACGCACGCGTCACCGCCGGCGGTGCGCCCAGGCGCGTGGTCGTACCGGTCGAGGTTCCGGACGCCGTGCGCCGGGTCCATCCCGGCTCCCAGACCGTGACGGGTGTCGGTTACGGCGTCGGCCGGGGCTACGGCTCGATCGGCTACGGCTCGATCGGCTACGGCTCGACCGGCCCCGGCTCGATCGGCCACGGCATGACGCCGTCGGGCTGGAGACGACCCTCGATCCCGGTCGTCCACATCGCACAGCCGATCGTGATCGGCGATCTCGACAAGACGATCATCCGTCGCTACATCCGCCGCCGGACCAACCAGATCCGCCACTGCTACGAACGCACGCGACTCCAGAAACCGCTGGCGGCCGGCACCGTGACGGTGAAGTTCACGATCTCGACGATCGGAGCTGTCACCGAGGCCAAGGCCATCGGCGTCGACAAGGATCTCGATACCTGCGTCGCACACGCGATCGAGGACATCGCGTTCCCGTCCGTCGACGGCGGCGGCAACGTGCTCGTCACCTACCCGTTCACCTTCCAGCCCGCACCTCCGGTGTCGCCGGGAGCGCGACGCGCCCAGATCCAGGAGCACGACCAGTGAGACTCTCCCTGCTGTTGTTCGTGGTTGCCTGCGGCTCGCCCCGCGACCAAGCCCCCAGGCAAGTCGATCCACCGGCGGCGATCCCGCGTGTCGTCCCCGCGGTTCCGGATCGCCCGCACCCCGCGCCCGGCATCGATCTCGCGGGTCCGCCCGCGGTCTCCGACGCCACACGTGCGCCGCGCCGCCCCGCCGTGCCGTTCGATCTCGCGGCCGATCGCGCGATCGTGAAGGTCCACGTGCCGGTACCGCCGTCCGGCGGTGCGATCGGGTTCTCGTTCGGCGACGACCGCCGCGGCTGGGTGACGAGGATTCCCGACGCACGAGCGCTCCCCGCGGTGGCGTACGGCCACGACCGCGTCTACGTGTCGGGTGGCTTCCAGTCGGTCAGCTTCTACGCGCTCGCCGCCACCACCGGCCGCGTCGAGTGGGCGACCACCAACCTCGAGGACAACGGACCGACCGCCGCGGTGATCGAGGGCGACGACGTGTTGTTCAACACCGAGAGCTGCACGCTGTTCGCACTCGACGCGCGCACCGGCAAGAGGCGTTGGCATCGCTATCTCGGCGATCCGACGCTCGCGCAGGTCGCGGTGACCGACGGCCTGGTGTACGCCGCGCACCCGGTCAAGAACGGTGACACCGGGTTCCGGCTGTCGGCGTTCACGGTGACGGCAGGTGCCCCGGTGTGGTCGCGCGCGATCGATGGCGAGCTGCTCGCGACCCCGGTGATCTCCGGCGACTCGGTGTACGCGTCGACGCTCGCCGGCACGACCTATCGCTTCGATCACCGCACGGGCAAGCTGCGATGGGCGCAACGCCTGCACGCGACGACCGCACCGTGGATCGCCGGCGACGAGCTGTTCGTGACCCGGCGAAACGGTGGCAAGGAGCAACAGGTCGTGGTCGCGACCGCCACCGGGCAGGTGCTCCGCGAGCACTGGATCGCGCCGGGCAGCTCGGCCTATGACGTGCCGGGCACGAACGCGCAACCCGCGACGGTGTGGGCGTTCGAGGGCTCGCGCCCGGTGGTCGATCACGGCATCCACTACGTGGCGCTGGGGCCCGACGTGGTCGCGAGCGACGCCAAGACCGGCGACACGATCTGGAACCGCCGCTACCGCACCCAGCGGCAGGGCCGCGTGCTCGGCTCGGTGGCGCTCGCCGGCTCGACCTTGGTGGTGTCGTCGCGCGACGGCAAGGTGTTCGGCCTCGACGTCGACACCGGGTTCACGCTGTGGTCCTACGATCTCGGCCATACCGTCACCGCCGAGCCGATCGTCGCGAAGGGTTGGCTGTACGCGTCGACCACCGATGGCTACGTGATCGCGCTCGACGTCGCCGACAAGTCGCTCGACGGCTGGCACATGTTCGGCGGCAACCCGCAGAAGAACGGCAGCGCGGCGCCCCCGCCCGCACCGATGCCGATCGAGGGTCGCCCGCAGCCGAGCGCCGCCGCGACGAGTGCGGCCACGGCAACGCCCGCGACCAAGCCCGAGGTCGTGGCGCTGGTCGAACGTGCCGATGCCGCGGAGCGCCAGCGCGTCGCGATCGAGGAGCGCAAGAAGCGAGAGGCCGAGATCGCGCGCAAGCAGCCGGTCGTGCTCGACGAGACGTGCCTGAGCTCGGTGCTCTGCGACCCGAAGTGACGCTATCTGACCGGCGGCGCGGCGCGCTCGACCGCGTAGCCCTTCGCGGCGAGCAGCTTCGGGATCCCGTCGTCGCCGGCGAGGTGCGCGAGCCCGACCGCGACGAACGCGCCGCCGGTCGCGAAGTACGACTCGATCTCGGGTAGCCACGCACGCGAGCGCTCGACGACGAGCTTGCGGGTCTGCGGGATCACGACCATCGCGGTCATGGTCTCGAGGTCCCCCGAGAGGTACACCGCGCGCAGCTTCGCGAGGTCACATGCCAGCGTCTTGCGTGCGTGAAGTGCCTCCTGGAGATCGGCGACGGTGACCGTGTCGGCGAGCGCGGCGAGCTGGACCTCCCACGACTCGAGCGCATCGACCGGCTTGCCCGCTTCCCGCGCGCGCTTCGCGAGGCCGAAGTCCATCGTCGGTCTCGGAGGTGGCGCGAGCGTGGCCGACAACCGGGCCATCGCGTACCACGGTCGCGCGCGCGCCAGATCCGCCTCCTTCATCGAACCGCGCATGACGTCGCGCAGGTCGTACCAGTCGTCCGCGGGCAACAGCGAGTCGAGTCCCTTGCCGTGCTCGATCCGGGCGAGCTTGGCCGTCTTCTCGCGGTCGCCCTCGGTGTCGCCGAGCTCCGAGACGAACCGCGGCGAGCTATCGAGCGCGGCGAGCGCGCCAGGAGCGACGGCTTCCATGCCGCCGTTGTGGATCGTCCCGTACAGCCACACCACGGCGCCGTCGCCGTCCTGGGACGTGACCTTCCACAGAAATGGCGCCGTCGGCGTGCTCGGGCGTGGCGCCACCGGACACGCCGGCGTCGAGGCGCATGCCGGGACCAGTCCCGACAGCGCGGCGACGATCGCGATCGCGAGCGCGCGCATTACTGGTTCGTGTAGATGAAGGTGTCGTCGCCGTCGGTGGTGGTCACGATGACGATGGTATCCGCCTGCAGGCTGGTGTCGAGTGCCGCCCACGCATCCGCGACCGTGTCCGCGGCCTGCGCGTCCCACGCCAGGATCGCGAGGATCTGCTTGTCCCAGCGATCGGCCGCCGACACGTTGGCGGTCGACAGTTGGATGTCGCCGAGCTTCTTGGTCAGTAGTGCGGTGGCCTCGTCGGACGTGTACGGATCGCCGAACGGGAAGGCCACGGCGCGCGTCACGCTGACGCCGATCTTGTGACCGTCGAGAGCGACCTCGAGATCGGTGATCTTGCCGGCCTGGTCGTACGCGATCTCGGTCTCGGTCTTGAGCAGCTCCGCGGTCTCGCAGCGCGCGAGCTCCTCGAACGCGAACACCTCCGAGAGACCGGAGCTACCACCCGCGTTCGGAGTCTCGGCGAGGCGCTTTCCTCCGGGAGTGAGGAGGGTCCGGTCGTCGGGATCGACGAACGCGCGGGCGAACGTGAACGTGTCGCGTACGAGCTCGGGCGACGCGCTCGTCAGGTCTGCCTCCATCAGCACGCCACACATCCCCGACAGCTCGCCGAAGCCCCGTGCGGCATCCGCATCGGTCGCGGTATCGGTCGCCGGGCCATCGGCATGGGGGGCCGCGTCGGTGCTCGGCGCGTCGCTTCCCGGCGACCCGCAGGCCGCCACGCTCGTGAACGCGAACGCGAACGCGAACGCGAACATGACGGCATTTCTCATGGCGCGCGTCATCCTACGGAATGGCGCCGAGCCGCGGTAGTGGCGAATCGAGTTGCCGCCGTGCAACCTAGCGATGCAGCACGATCGTGGGGACCGGGTTGCGCTCCCGCGCGCATCGCGCGCTCTGCGCCGCGCACCGGATCCGCAGCCCGGGCGCGCGATCGGGCGCGCGAAACCGCACGTACGCTTGCTGCGCCGCGGCCGCGCGCGGATCGTCGAGCGCCGCGAGCGCGGTCGCCTGCGAACGCAGCAAGCCCGGATCACGCGGCGCCAGCGCGAGCCCGTGCGAGGTCGCGGCGAGCGCGGTGCGGTGCTCGCCGGCGGCGACCAGCACGCGCGCGTACACCGCCCAGGCTGCCGCGCTCTCCGGTGCGCGCTCGGTACACGCCTTCGCCGGAGCGATCGCGTCGGACCAGCGATCGGCGCGCAGGTACGCGTCGGCGAGGATCGCGTCGAACACCGGTGGCGATGTCGTCACGCCGATCGAAGCGAGCTCGCGACGCGCACGCGCGACATGCGCGACGGCGTCCGCGATCCGGTTCTGTCGAGCCGCCACGCGACCGAGCTGGGCCTCGACCATCGCGCGCGCGCGGGCATCCGGCGCACGCGCGAGTGCGACGCCGAGCACGGTGCGCGACTCGTCGAGCTCCGTCACCAGGCTCGCGACCAACGCCATCCCGTGCTCGTAGATGCGTTCCCAATCGGCGCGCTCGTGCGGGGTCCGGTGCGCGCCCCGCCCCACCTCGATCCGGGTCGCCGCGATCTGCGTGATCGGTTGCGGCCGACACGGGTCGAGGACCACGTCGCGTGCTCCGATCGCACCGGCCGCGAACGCGCGACCGTCGGGAGTGTGCGAGGCCTCGCAGGCCGCGGCCTGCATCGCGAGCGAACGGCTGCGATGGCGCAAGCGCGCGGTCACTGTCAGCGGGAGCCGATCGGGGGCGAGCGCCGGCACGTCGAACGCGTACCGCACGGCCTGTGCCTCGCGTGGCGCCAGCGTGCCCGTGACCACCTGGGTACGAAACTTCGCGATCTCGTGCTCGTCGAGCACGCGCCCTTTCGCGTCGACGACCAAGGTGCGGAGGACGTGCGCGTCCAGGTCTTTCGGATCGGTGGCGTGCGCGAGACCCGACGACGCGATCCGGCGCCCGTGCCGATCCACGACCTCGACCTCGATCCAGGTGTCCTGCAGATCGAGGAGCCCACCCGGGAACCGATGCCCGGCGAGCAGGTTCCGGATCACGACGTCGAGCTCGAGCCGCGTGCCCGGGACGGCGGCCGCACCGTCGGCGGGCAGCACCCACGCCCCGCGGTGACCCTTGCGGTCCACGGTACGCGCCCCGGCGATGTCGATCGAGGCAACGCCGACGAGCTTGCCGCGCGTCAGCCGCAACTGCTCGCGGTCGCCACGCATCGCCGCCATCCAGGTGTGCCCGCCGAGGAAGCGGTGCGATGCCACCGTGTGGTGCTTCGCGCCGAGCTCGTCGCGCGAGGCCGGCACGCG
Source organism: uncultured delta proteobacterium (assembly GCA_963772655.1). Classification (GTDB taxonomy): domain Bacteria; phylum Myxococcota_A; class Polyangia; order Haliangiales; family Haliangiaceae; genus JABFXX01. The sequence goes on along the minus strand of CAVYYE010000002.1, from coordinate 36,560 downwards.
CTCCATGTGGCAATCGAGGCAGGTCGCCTGCTTCACGTGGTCGATCTGCGCGGTGCCGTTTCCGGTGTACGCGGAGCTTCGCCACATCCCGGGCTCGTCGACCCCTCCGAGGTGGACCGGCAGGTCCATGTCGGGAGACAGGAAGCCGCGGTGGCAACCGACGCACAGCTCGGTATCGGTGTGGACCGTCACCTGCTTCTTGTGGCGCTCGATCGACGCCGGATCGTCGAGCCGCGGTGCATCGATGCGATCCGCGCTCCACGCGTAGCTGCCGTTGCCGTCGAGCGTCGTCGACTGCACGCCGTGACACAGCCGGCAGGTGACGCCCGAGTGCGACCGCAGATCCGCCGGCGGGATCGGTGCATCCGACGTCATCAGGCCGTCGACCAGCAGCGGGAAATCGTGACAGCCACCGCAGTGCCGACTCGCGGGCTTACCGAGATCCGCGCGTACGCGCTCGACGTTGACCCGATAGATCGGGTTACCGAACGACGCGAACGAGTGCGCGCTGGCATTCCACTGGTTCGCCACGTCGGGATGACAGGTCGCGCAGCTGTCGACGTCGGACAGCATGGTGCCGTCGCTGACGTCGGTCGGCCCCACGGTGCGCTCGACCGTGACCAGGCTGGGCGCGAAGGTTCCCGGCGCGCGCGGGAGACGCGCCAGCGTCGACGAGGTCGCGCCGACAGGAGACGCGACGGTAGAAGGTGCGGCGGCGGAGATCGGCGTGGGCGCGATCGAGGTCGCGCGCGGCACGACCCGGTCGTCGCGATCGGAAGGCCCGCAGCCCACGACCGCGATTGCCGTCGCGGTCGCGAGCGCGTGCACGATCACGCGAGCCATCACCGACTCCGCCGCCGGAGGAGCATCAACCCGAGGACGATCCACCCGCCGGCGAGCGCACCGAGCGGCATCGCCCCGTCGGCCTGACACCCGCCGCACCCGAACGATCCGCAGGTCGACCGCTTGGGGAGCAGGTCCCAGAACGTCGGCTTCGTACCGCCGCAATCGACGCCCGGACGCCCGCCGTCGACGTGCACGAGCCAGCCGTTGTCACCACACGATGGAGTCGCGGGCGCACAGACGTCGAGTTGACGAAGCGGTTCGCTGAAGTCGGTCGCGCCCGGCGTCCCACTCGCAGCCAGGATCGGGAAGCACGAAGGGGCCGAGCCTACGCGCACGGTCGCGGCAGTGTCGTCGTCGCACTCGCACACCGGAATGCCGTTGCGATCGATGCAGCGACCCGCGCCGCACGACACGCCCGCGCACGCGTCCGGCAGCACGTCGCCGCCGGCGCGGAGGTCACACGTCGGGGTGCGCGGGACGCAGGTCACCGAGCTCTGTCCGTCGAGGTCGACGAACTCCTGCGCGACGTGGTCGGCATCGCACTGGCAGCCCGCCCCCTCGGCGGTCACCGCACAGCCACCGCCGGGTCCGCAGTACACGGCGGCGCACCCCTGCAACTGCTGGATGGCATCGAACGCGGCGTGATCGATGACCTGGCTGCTGCAACTCGCGAGGCTCGGTTGCTGGCCGTGCACCGACATCCGACCGGTGAGCGTCGCGTCGCGATCGGGCTCGAACGTCGGATCGAAGGTCATGTCCTCGGGCGAGACCCGCGTGGTGAGACGGGTCATCGTGGTGTGGCGGTTCGCGAGGTCGTCGACGAGCGCCACGCCGTCGACCAGGTCGCCGACCTGCGAGCAGTCGGCGTTGTCGAACGCGTCTCCGGGACACTGGCACTGGCCGTCGTTCTCGAGCCCGCAGGTATCGAAGTCGTTGCCGCAACAGAACCCCATCGTCCCGAACGTCGGCCGCGGGGCTCCGCCGCGGTACTCGATCGCGAACCCGTCACCGCCGGCTTCGTCGATCGTGCGCGCGAGTACCATCGGGTAGTTCCCGCGGCCGCGCGGATCGATCGCGAGCCGATCCGGATCGATGGTGACCACCGGGTGCCCCATCGGGCGGAACGGCGTGTCGCTGTACACGTACGACGTCACCGTGAGGTTGGGTTGCGCCGCCACCGCCGTGAGCACGAGCGGCACCATCGGGTACGCGGCGCGGTACTTCATCCGCAGCGGCTTGATCGCGTCGGCGCCCGCCCCCGGAACCAACTTGGCGGCGACGAACACCATGTTCGCCTGGACGTACGACTCCATGTAGATCGACGTGGTCGCGTTGACGATGAAGCCGTTGTCGCGAAGCCACTGGGTCGCGGCGGCTGCCTCGCTCGCGCGGAACGTCACGGTCTGGTAGTCGCCGACCACCTGCTCGTCGAGCACGGTGACCGGTGGCTCTCCGTTGGGTCCGGCGTCGAGGGCCCCGGCCCCTGCATCGGCCAGCGACACCGGCGCCTTGTCAGCGCCACAACTGTCGCTGGCGTACTCGCACTGCCACTCCGGCGTCGGGCAGATGTTCTCGAGGGTGGCGCCGACGTCGGGTGCGGTCGCGCGATCGATCAGACCGAATGCCGACGATGGCGAGATCGAGAGCTCGGGAACCTCCGGCACCGGAACCAGCCACGCGAACTGTGCGGGGTCGCCCGCGTAGCGGATCAACACGTGCGCGGTGACCCAGCCGGGCTCGACCTCGAAGATGATCTGCTCGGCGCTCTGGTTCACCGCGTATTCGCCTTCGGTGACCGCCGGTGGCGACAGACACCCACAGGCCTTGGCCGGTGGCGAGTCGCCGGCCAGGACGAGCGAGATCGCGACGGAACCGAGCACAGCGAGACGGACGTGCATGGGGGGTCCATAACCAAGGCACGCGCCACGCCGGATCACGCGAATCCATGGGGTTTGGGGCCGCGAGATGACCCGGACATTACCAACCGCGACATCGATGTCGCGATCGATGCCAGTGCCAGAACCCCAAGGGCGACGAGGCGTTGCGGGCGATCTCGGGCATGCTTTCCCCGATGCCCCGGATGCCTGTCGTCTACCTTCCTCACGGCGGTGGTCCGTGGCCGTGGATGGACATGTTCGACCCCGCGGAGATGAAACCGCTCGCGAGCTACCTCGAGGGTCTCTCCGACCTGCCGCCGGAGAAGCCGCGCGCGGTGCTCGCGATCTCGGCGCACTGGGAGGAGCGGGTCCCCACGGTGATGACCTCGCCGAACCCGCCCATGCTCTACGACTACTACGGCTTCCCACCGAGCACGTACGAGATCACGTGGCCGGCGCCCGGCGAGCCGACGGTCGCGGCGCGCGTCCGCGAGCTCCTCGAAGGTGCCGGGTGGAAGACCGCGGCCGACGACGCGCGCGGGTTCGACCACGGCACGTTCGTCCCGCTCAAGCTCGCGTATCCCGATGCCGACATCCCGACCGTGCAGCTCTCGCTACTCGGCGATCTCGATCCCGCGCGTCACATCGCGCTCGGTCGCGCGCTCGCACCGTTGCGCGACGAGGGCGTGTTCGTGATCGGCAGCGGGATGCCGTATCACAACATGCGAACGTTCGGCGCCGTGATGCACGGTCGCGACGTCAGCGCCGCGCTCGCCGACGCCGATGCGTTCGCCACGTGGCTGCGCGCCGCCGCGACGGCCCCGGCCCCCGAACGCGACCAGCTACTGACCGACTGGGCGAAGGCGCCGTCGGCCCGTGCCGCACACCCGCGCGAGGAGCACCTGTTGCCGCTCATGGTCGTCGCGGGCGCGGCAGGCGACGATCGCGGCACGCTCGCGTTCGACGGCACGTTCGGTCGAGTCCGGCTATCCGCGTTCCACTACGGCTGAGCGACCACACGCCGGATCCGGATCGCGAGCAGTCCGAGCACCACCGCGATCGGCAGGCTGTAGATGGCGATCGCCCACGGTTGCGCCCGATCCGTGCCCGCTGCCACGCCGTGAACGGCCGCCGCGACGAACGCCACGAACGACAGGTAGTGCAAGCGGCGCCACCACGCCGTCCCGATCCTCCGCCGCAACGCGAAGCTCGCGTGGACGGCGAGCGCGAGATACCCGGCGATCACCCCCAGGCCGACCGCGACCGGCCGAAACGGCGACGCGAACGGCACCAGCACGTCGAGTGCATCGAACCGGATGTAGCCATCCGCGAGCAACACGAGGGCGTGACCGAGCACGAGCGCGATCGCGAGCGGGCTCAGCCACCCGTGGAGCTCGACCAGCGCACCGCGTGCGAGCCGCCGGCCACCGACACGCGTCGAGAGCGTCAGTCCGGCGATCACGTCGAGGGCGAGAGCCGCAAACGCCGCGAACCCGGTCGCGCGCGCGATCGACCACGGCGCGGTCGACGCGGCGCGCGGAACCTCGGTGACGATCCAACCCGTGCGCGATGCGATCGCACCGCCGACCAGGAGGATCGCGATCCCGATCGCGATTCCTCGCAGCACGTCACGCATGATCTACCTCCAGGTCTCCGACCACCTCGAGCTCTCCCGCGGTCGATACCAGCACGCCGGCCAGCGCGTGTTCGCGGAGCAGTCGGGCACCGTCGCGGGTCCCGAGCACGAGTGCCGCGGTCGCCACGACGTCGGCGGTCTCGGCGGTCGCCGCCACGACCGTGACCTGCGCCAGATCGCTGATCGCCGGTGCGCCGGTGCGCGGATCGATCACGTGGTGCGCGACACTAGAGCCCGAGCGCCAGCGTCGGCGATTGGGAGCCGAGGTCGCGATCGCTCGATCGCGAATGCGAAGCGTCGCGATCGTGCGTGTCGCGTCGAACGGATCCTCGATCTCGACGGGCCACGAACCACGCACGACGACATCACCACCGGCGTCGATCAACTCGACCTCCGGAACCTCGCGCGCTGCGCGGTCGACGGTGCGCCCCTTGACGAACCCACCCAGGTCGAGGTGAACGTGGGGAGGCCGCGACACGGTGTCGTCGTCGCCGATCTCGATCGCGTCGAACCGCGCGATCGGAACCGGCGATGCCGCGACCTCGCGATCGAGCCCGAGCTCGAACGAGCGGTCGTATCCGGCCGCGCGCAACGCACCGCCGCTCGCGGGATCGAACGCGCCACCGGTCGCCGCCACGTGCTCGCGGGCCGCCCGCAACGCGCCGGCGAGCTCGCGCGAGACCCGGATCGGTGCGGTCGCGCGATTGAGAACGGCGAGCTCGCTGTCGTCGCGAAACCGGCTGAACCGACGCTCGGCGTCCGCGAACACCGCGGCCACCTGGTTCGCCGCGTGACGACCGGCGCGCTCCGAGACCACCGGTACGGAGACCGAGACGTCGGTGTTCATCGCGCGAAACGTCCACCACATCACGAGCTCCGCGTGCGGACTCGCCGCGGTGGCGTGCGAACCACGCGCCACGTCCCACCGGCCGGGACGACGCGAGGCACCACGAGCGTCGGGGTGACCGGCGCCAGGGTGGTCGTCGGCGACGGTGCCCGTGCCTGCGCACCGAGCAAACCGCCCGCAATTCCCCACCACGCGAGCAGGTAGGTCCCCGCGATCGTGGCGAGCGCGAGCAATCGCCACTCGAAGGCGCGGTCAGTCGTCGTCGCCATCGTCGTCATCCGCGTGGTGGCGCGTGCGCGCGTAGTCGTGCTCGTGCTCGTGCTCGTGCTCTCGCTCGCGCTCGTATTCGTGCTCGTCGTCGTCCTCCCGATCCGGTGCACGCGCGACGAGGATCGGATTGGGGGCCGCCGGCCCCGGCACGTACACGATGGGTGGCTCGGTCGGGGCCGCCGGCGAAGGAGTCGCGTCGCCACCTGGACCTACCCAGCCGAGCAGGGTGGTAGCGGTGACGCCGATCGCGAGGGTGGTCGATGCCACCGCGGCGGTGAGCGCGACGATGAAACGGCGAGAGGGACGAGGGGTCGCAGGCATGAGTCCTCCAGTTCGGCACGAGAAACGCAATCAACTCTCTCGATGCCTCTGCATCGGCGCCGGTGCCATTGCACGGATGTGAGAGGCGTCGCGAATCCAGGACTTACCCGTCATGCCTGCGACAAACGATCGACCTCGTCTCGCCCCCGCCATCGTCGCAACCGTCGCGCTCGCCGCGGTCGTGGTGCTGATGGCCATCGATCTGGGGAGCGAGCTGATCGCCGGCTCGACGCCGTTCCACCTCGCGATCGAAATGCTCGCCACCGCGTTCGGTGCCGCCGGGGTGATCGCGCTCGTGAGGCACCTGCGCGAGCTCGTCCAGGAGGCGCAGGACTTGCGCGCCGACCTCGCATCGAGTCGCGAGGAAGCGGCGCGGTGGGCACGCGAGGCGCGGACCCTGATCGATGGTCTGAGCGATGCGATCGACGCCCAGCTCGATCGCTGGAAGCTAACGCCGGCCGAAAAGGGAGTCACCCTGTTGCTGCTCAAGGGGCTCGGCCACAAGGAGATCGCGACCGTACGCGAGGTCGGCGAAACCACCGTTCGGCAACAGGCCCGCTCGGTCTACCGCAAGGCCGGCCTGGCCGGTCGCCACGAGCTCGCGGCGTTCTTTCTCGAGGATCTGCTCGGACCACAGCCGGCCGCGCGTTGATCCGGCGTGGATCACGCGTGGACCCACCGCAGCTGGATCACGTTGCCGATCACCGACACCGAGCTCGGGCTCATCGCCGCCGAGGCCCGCATCGGCGATCGCAACACCGAACGCCCTTGGCAGAGCGACGCGTCGGGGACCGACCGCAACATCCAATGTGCGGTCGGTGAATCGCGACCTCAGGCCGAGAGGCGTTACCTCGCGAATCTGCGCGCGCTCCCGACGGGCACGGTTGTTGTAGCGCAGTGATGCATGCCGTCCCGCGTACTGCTCACGACTGTCCTCCTCACCCTGTGGACTTCATGCACCGTCGGGGAGGACGAGGTCACCGACATCGGGTCGGTGTACGGCAAGTACGGCAACGACCCGTGCAAGACCGCGAAGCCGACGATCAAGGCGAGCGGCAACAACGGCCACCGCTTCGTCGGAACCAACGGCCCCGACGTGATCTTCGGGACCAACGGGGACGACCAGATCTTCGGCAACGGCGGCGACGATCTGATCTGCGGGTTCGGTGGCGCCGACTACATCGACGGTGGCAACGGGCGCGACCTGATCTACGCCGGCACCGGCAACGACATCGTGCACGGGCGCGGCGGCAGCGACCGCATCCACGGCGGTCCCGGCAACGACATTCTGTTCGGCGACATCCTCGACGACAAGCTCTGGGGCGAGGACGGCGACGACACGTTGATCGGCGGCCACGGCACCGATCGTCTCGACGGCGGACCGGGCGCCGATTTCCTTCGCGGCGACACCGGCAACGACATGTTCGTGGGTGGCGACGGCTACGACATCGCGAGCTTCGTCACCGCCCTGCCGCCCGGCCAGATCGAATTCAAGGACGACGGCACGCCGAGCGCGTTCACCGGGATGCTGATCAACCTCGGCAACGCGTGCACCGGCGCGAACGGCGGTGGATGCGCGAACGGCGACGGCGGCAACGAGCAACTGCATGGCATCGACGAGGTGATCGGCAGCTCGTTCAAGGATCGGATTCGCGGCGCGGGTCGGAAGGCAGTCGGAGGGTTCGGCGATGACGACATCCAGGACGCGACGGGCCCGGTTCCCGGCGGCGCCACGCCGAGCTCGATGGTGTTCGTCGAGGGAGCGGTGCTCCAGGGGCGACTGGTCGATGTCGGCGTGGTGGTGCTCGGGTCGGCCGGCAACGACAACTACGAGATCGTGGGAGACGGTCAGATCGTCAACGTGATCGCGAACAGCGCGACCCCACTCCAGGCCGGCACCGGATGCGTCGCGCAGCCCGGCAACCGGGTGCACTGCGACGTCGCGGCCTTCATCGCCGCCCAGCCGCACCGCCCGACGCCGTTCCACTACATCGTCGCGTACGGCGATGCCGGCGACGACATCATCGAGCTACGCGGCAACTTCCCGCGCGAGCTCGAGACCCACGTCAGTGGCGGTCCCGGCAACGACCACCTGATCGGCGGCCCCGGGCAGGACGTCCTGTTCACCGGCCCCGACGGTATCGACTGGCTCGAGGGTCGCGGCGGCGACGATGCGCTCCTCAGCGAGTCACACCACAAGGGCAACGTGTGGAAGAACGGCAACCGACCCGAAGTTGCCAACTACCACGACGGTGCCGATCGCCTCGACGGCGGCCCCGGCGACGACCAGCTGGTCGCGGACTACGTGTGTGGAGGCCATCGCTACATCGGCGGGTCTGGCTTCGACATCGCCGGCTTCGCGCGCAGCGGCCACCACGCGATCTTCGCGCAGCTCGGCGGACCGGTCGCATCCGCGAACAAGTCTCGATGGTGGGGGATGGCCGCCAACATGGACCTGTGCGGATCGAAGGACTCCGCGTGGACCACGTTCAAGCGCGGCCAGGGCGCCGACCTCGAGGTCCTCGAGGCGAGCGACGGCCCCGATCACCTGTTCGGCGACGACCGCCCCAACGTGATCTGGGGACGCGCGGGCGCCGACGTGATCAAGAGCTACCGCGGCTACGACGAGATCCTCGGTGCCGACGGCGACGACACGATCGACGGTGGCGGTGACGCCAACTACATCGAGTACGGCCGCGACAACTGACCGGGCGTGAGACACCCACCGCCAGCACGCGATGATCTGACAAGCCACCGACTGGCTGGTGTTCTCGCGACCGGCAGATGACGGCACGGCCACGCCGCGCTTGCTCCAGATCGGAGGACGATTCTGATGCGCGCGTGTGCACGAATTGCACACCCATTGTCGTCGACCAAACGCTCGTCGAACGCGAACGAGCATGGCATCGTGACGATCACGTCGTTGATGGATCGCATGCGCCTGCGGTGGGTTTCGCGCTCGATGGTCGTACTCGCGATCGTCGCGTGCGCGCACGTGGCCGACGCCCGACCCGAGCACTGGTACAGCGGCACGCGCGGTCACAAACGCGTGCTCCACCTCGCGATCGACACCTCGATCGGGCTCGCGTTCCTGGCATCGAACACCGTGCTCAAGGACAGCCTGATCCCGTCGAGCTGCCGGTGGTGCGAGCCGCCCGCGTTCGATCGCTCCGTCCGCAACTCGCTGGTGTGGGACAACACGAGTCGTGCGAACACGCTGAGCTCGATCACGGCATTCGTCGTCGAGCCCGTCGTCGGCTTTGGCTTGCTGATCCTGTCGAACAGCGACACGAGCTGGAGCCGGTTGATCGACGACACGTTGCCCGTGTTCGAGGCCGTGGTGGTCAGCCAGCTGGTCACGCAGGCGGTCAAGTTCGGCGTCGGCCGACAGCGACCGTACGCGCACTTCGATCCTGCATCGCAGGGCTCGACCGAGGACAACCTCTCGTTCTGGTCCGGACACAGCGAGCTCGCGTTCGCCGTGACCGCGGGTGCCGGGATGATCTGCCACTGGCGGCACTACAAGACCGAGCCATACGTGTGGGCCACCGGCATCACGCTGTCGCTGACCACCGAGTACCTGCGGATCGCGGCCGACAAGCACTACCTGTCCGACGTCGTGGTCGGCGGGCTGGTCGGGCTCGCCAGCGGGCTCACGATCCCGCGCCTCGCGCGCCGCGACCTCGCGATCGTTCCGTTCGATCACGGCGCGGCCGTGGTCGGCCAGTTCTGATTCTGATCGATCATCGCGCCAGCCGAGAACTACCTCGACGACTGAGCGATACTCCGCGCCATGGCCAAGGCACGCGCGAAGGCGAAGCCCACGAAGTCGGCGAACAAACCTGCTGCCAAGAAGCCGGCAAAGAAACCCGCCGCCAAGAAACCCGCCGTCAAGAGACCCGCCGTCAAGAAACCCGCCGCCAAGAAGCCCGCCGCCAAGAAGCCCGCCGCCGAGAAACCCGCTCCGACGATCACCGCACGTGTCACACCGCCCCCGCCCGTCGCGACGACGCCGGTCGCACCGACCGCCACGATGGTCGAGCTCCTCGGCCAGATCCTCGCCGCCCCCGACGATCGATCGCTGCGCGGCGTCTATGCAGACCTGTTGATCGATGCCGGCGATCCGCGGGGCACGTTCATCTCGCAACAATGCGCGCTGTCCCAGCTCGATCCGCTCGACGAGCGCTACGCCCCGATGCTGGCCAGCACGCACCGACTGCAGGCTCGCCACGCACGGGCATGGTTGGGGGATCCCGATCCGCCGCCACCCGGCAGTCGCGTGCCGATCGATCGACTGTGGAACGCACGTTTCACCGACGGCTTCTTGCGCTCGGTCGCGATGGCTCCACAGGACATCGCGACGCGCTGGCCCGAGCTACGTAGCCGCGAGCCGATCGAGGGTGTCGAGCTCCTGGTCGATGAAGGCCTGTGGGAGGCGGAGCGCGACCTGTCCGAGCCTCGCGAATTTCGCGTGCTCGAGGTCAGTCCCGACGGCTGGTTCGCCGCCAACTCGGTGGCCAACGTGCTCGCCTGGGGCATGCCGCTGTTGCGGTCACTCGATCTCTCGGGGTGCGACCTCGGCATCGCCGGCGCACGGATGCTGGCGAACCTCGAGACCGATCTCCCGAGCTACTTCTCCGATCACGTCGCGCCGCCGCCGTTCGCGCCCGGTCAGCTCCGCGAGCTCGCGGTCGAGAACAGCCAGGTCGGCGACGAGGGTGCGCGCACGCTGTTCGCCGCCGAGCACCTATCCGAGCTCGTCGCTCTGGATCTCCGGCGATGCCGGATCGGTGATCCCGGCACACTCGAGGCGCTGCGCGATGCCCCCGCGATGCGTTCGCTCGTGCGACTCGCGCTTGCCGGCAACAACGCGCTCGGCGAGCACCTCGGGATCCTCGCGTCGTGGGAGGCACTGCCACGACTCGTCGCGTTCGGGGTTCCGCAGTCGACGCCGCCCGCGGCGATGCAGACGCTGTTCCCGCAGCCCTCGCCGGCGCTACGCACGCTCGATCTCGCGAGCGCCAAGCAACTCGGGCCGTGGCCCGGCCTCGTCGAGCTCGCCGAGGCGTTCTCGCGTCTCGATATCGGCACCACCAGCATGGGCGACGAACGCTGGCATGCGCTGGTCGTCGCGCCGAGCACCCGACGTCTGGTCCATCTCGCGGCCAACGGCTGCTCGCTCTCCGATGCCGCGATCGAGGCCCTCGCCTCCTCCCCACTCGATCGCCTCGTCACCCTCGATCTATCGAGCAACAAGCTCACCGACGATGGTCTCCGCACGCTCGCCGCGTGGCCCGGTCTCCAGCACGTCACCCACCTCCGGATCGGCAACAACCGCAAGGTCACCGCGGCCGGCCTCGACGCGCTCGCCGCCTCGCCGCACTTCGTGCCGGCCGAGCTCGATGTCGGCAAGCTCGGCGATGCCGGCGCGATCGCGCGCCTGCGCGAGCGGTTCGGAGACGTCGTGCTCTCGCGCGCCTAGATCGGCAATCGCTCGGTCGCCTCGCGCCACGGCAGCGGAATGCCGTCGAGCCCGCCGCGCACGCGACGGCCGCGTGATCACGGCGCGATGCGCGCACCGTCGCGGAACACGTATCCGCTCTCGGTCGCGGTCACACCATAGAGCACGCTCGCGGCGCCCTGCTCCACCGAGCGCGGCGCGCCGCGACCACCCATATCGGTGCGCACCCATCCGGGACACGTCGAGTTGACCCGGATGTTTCGATCCGCGAGCTCGCAGGCGAGGACCCGGCTGAGCGCGTTGAGCGCCGCTTTCGAAACGCCGTAGGCATCCGTTCCCCAGCCGTTACCGTCATCGCGTACGAAGTCGTGCATCGCCGCGACCAGGTCGTCGCGCATCAGCGCCGGATCCGCGAGCAGCCGGCGATGCGCGGTGTCGAGGTTGGATAGCGCGCCGAGGCCACTGGTGACGTTCGTGATCGTCGCGCCGTCTCGCAACAGCGGCAGCATCGCCAGCGACACGCGCAGCGGCCCGAAGAAGTTGGTCTCGATCACGAGCGAGATCCGATCGGCGCCGCGTGACCTTCCGTAGATCCCGGCGTTGTTGACGAGCGCATCGATCCGGATCGCACCGTCGCGAAGCTTCTGCGCCGCCGTCGCCACCGAAGCATCGCTCGTGACATCGAGCTCGACCGCCCGCAGGCGCCCGCCGGTCTGCTCGCGCAACCGCTTCGCCGCCACGTCGCCCTTCTTGCGATCGCGCGCGCCGACCAGCACGTCCCACCCATCGGTCGCCAGCACGCGAGCGACCTGCTGGCCGATCCCGCGGTTCGCGCCGGTCACCAGCGCGGTGTTCGCCATTGCCGCAGTCTACCGGACGGGAACGCGCTCGACGAAATACGTCTGCTCGTGTCCGTGTGCCTCGCACCCCGCGACGAGTCTCCGCGCCTCGTCCTCGGTCGCGGCCTCCGCGATCACGAAGGTGTTTCCGTTGTCGTTTTGGTGCACGACGCGCCAACGCGGCGAGTCAATCGGCTCAGAAGCTGTTCTCGGCCGAGGTCGCGGCCGCGAACGCGAGTATCGTGATCACGATGACGATCGCGTCGAGCACGAGCGCGATGATCGAGCACGCGTACACGGCGCCCTTGTCGGCGTGACGGGTGAACCGCTCGTCGCCCTTGCGACTGATCGCGGTCAGCGATCCGATGCCCGCGATCATCGAGGCGATCGTCATCACCCAGAACGGATTGAAGATGAAGCTGATCGCGGCCATCACGAGCGACGAGATGCTCGCGTTGCGGATGTTGTGACCCGCGCGCACCTCGGTGACGGCGAGCTCGACCTTGGCGTTGCACGCCGCACACACGACACGGGCATCCGGGGTGTAGAGCACCTCGCTCGGACCGAGAGGCTTGTTGCAAAACGCACAGGCTGCCGCTGGAGCTTCCACGGGCCGCAGCCTAGACGATCCGGCCGACGATCCGATGGCTTTTTGGACGCTCGTAACTACGCGACCTCAGGTGCCGCACGCGACGACACGGTCGTCGTCGAGCAATCACGACGATCGACCGTGATCGTCCTCGTCGTCTCATCGTTCGCCGCCGATCGCGGCGAGCTCCACCAGAAATGCTCGACCGAAACGTGTTCCTGGGCGCGTGCACCGCCGTCCGCGTCGTGACGCCACTACCACCCGCCGGCAACTCGCAAACAAGGGCTGTCCAAGCAGCCTCGAATCAAGTACATAGGCTCGGCCATGAAGCTCGAGTCCCTGCTGCACGGCATCGGCATCGGCACGCGCGCCGTGTTCGATCGCTATCACCCGATCCTCGCGCAGATCGTTCCGATGCGTCGCTGCAACCTCGCGTGCGGCTACTGCAACGAATACGACAAGGTGTCGGAGCCGGTACCGCTCACCAACGTGCTCGCGTGGCTCGACAAGCTGTCCGATCTCCGAACCGAGATCGTGACGCTGTCGGGCGGCGAGCCGATGTTGCACCCGGATGTCGACGCCATCATCGCCGGCATCCGCGAGCGCCGGATGATCGCCGGCATGATCACCAACGGGTACTTCCTGCAGCCGGATCGGATCCAGCGTCTCAACAAGGCGGGCCTCCAGTACCTCCAGATCAGCATCGACAACGTTCAGCCCGACGAGGTCTCCAAGAAGAGCCTCCGTGTCCTCGATGGCAAGCTGCAGAACCTCGTCGAGTACGCCGAGTTTCAGGTCAACATCAACTCGGTCATCGGTGGCGGCTGCAAGGATCCCGAGGACGCGCTCGCGATCGCCCGCCGCGCCAAGGAGCTCGGGTTCTCGACCTCGATCGGCATCATCCACGACGGCTCCGGCACGCTCGTGCCGCTGTCACCGCGCGAGCGCGAGATCTACGAAGAGGTCGTGCGGCTCGCCGCCGGCGTGTACACGCGCATCAACAAGTTCCAGCACAACCTGATCGAGGGCCAGCCCAACGACTGGGCGTGCCGCGCCGGCGCACGCTACCTGTACGTCTGCGAGGACGGGCTCGTGCACTACTGCTCGCAGCAGCGCGGCTACCCGGCCACCCCGCTCGCCGACTACACCGTCGAGGATATCGAGCGCGAGTTCCACACGATCAAGGACTGCGCGCCGCTGTGCACGATCGGATGCGTCCATCGCTCGTCATCCGTCGATCGCTTCCGTACCGCGCAGTCGATCCCGTCGGAGCCGCGCCCCGATTCGCTCGTCCAGATTTCGCACCACCCCGACGCCGACCACTAGGCCGCTACTGCGCCTGGATCGTGAACGTCACGCTCGCGGCGCACGGGAACACGTTGCCCGCCGCGTTGCATTGCGTACCGGCACACGTCGCATCGGCGTGTTGCTCGCCGGTACCCGCGGTCGCGCTCGAGAACGAGCCGCTCGCCGAGGCGTGGACGGTGATCACCGCGTCGAGGCTCGGACGTAGATCCTCGACCGTCTTCACGCGATCCGGACAGTCGAAGTTGCCGCCACCACCGAGCGTGCACGGAAACGGATCGGTGCCGTCGCCCGGCACCACGCGAAACCCGGACGCGGTCACCTGATCGATCACGAACGAGCCCGCCTCCTCGGTGGGCACGTTGTTGGGACACGTGCTCGACACCGGCGCGTCGGTGTAGCTCCAGGCGCCGGCTCGCGGCTGGACGTCGCCGTTGTTGCCCGAGTCGGAGCCCATCGTGGTGTTGCCATCCGGGTTGGGTCCCGTGTCGTCACCACTGTTCGATGCACATGCCGCAAGCACGAAGATGAAGCCAAGCGCGATCCGATCCATGAGTCCTCCCGACGGCCACTCGTATGCGTTGTACGCAGCTCGGCGCGGAAGGCCGACATCACGGCGATATCATCGGGCCATCAGCGTTCCCGGGCGGCAGATCGATCGTCGCCACGGCCCGTTACAACCCTTCGTGCGGATCGTCTTGTGGCTCTGCCTCGCCTGCGTGATCGCGCTGGAGACCCCCGCCACGGCTTGCCCACCCGGCCCGTGTCTCAAGTACCGGCGGCCGATGCCGGTGCCCGTGCCGGTTCTTGCCAACCACTACGTTCGCCCGGGAGCCGTCTCTCCCGGCCCGCTTCGATCGGCGTCGCATCGCGTGGTTCCTCGAACGGGGATCGTGGATCGAGCCCGGCGGCGGCCGCACCTTGCGGTTCGTCTCGCCGCGTCGCATCCGTCGTCCCGACCGGATCGCGCCCGCGTTCCACCAGGTCCTGATCCGTCAGATCGAGTGGCGCGCCGGCAGCGTCTTCGTCTCGGTCGACGGCACCTACTATAGGCTGTCGTCCTGCATCTCGAATCGACGCCGCGCGACCTGTCTGGACGTCGCCCTCGGTGGTTTACCGACCGAGCAGATCCAGCGCTTCGCGACCCCTCCCTAGGCGATTCGCCCCCAGGCGTGACGCAACATGCTGTTTTTACAGACGGCTTGCGTCGGCACGGATCGTGGTTACAATTTAGGGGCGACCGTTTGGCCCTTGAGCAGTGCGACCTGCCTTACGCGTGTTCGGGACGGAGCGGCCAACGCTGCAGTGCGGCGTTTCCTACCTCTGTCACCCCGAATCAAGGAGCCTCGATGAACCCGACCACGCCCACCACGACGTCCAACGACAACACCCTCTTCCAGCACACCACCCAGCCCGACTGGGGACTCGCGATTCTCGCGTGGGAACGCGGTGACAAGCGCGGATATCAGTTCCAGGACGGTCAGCTGCGCGTGTTCAAGAACGGCTACTTCAAGTTCCTCGAGCCGGTCGACCGTCCCGTCGACGAGAGCGCGCGCGTGCTCGCCGAGCTCAACCGCGTGATCGGCCGCCAGCGCGCGGCCAAGCGCATCGGCAACGATCAGAAGCCGGTCGCGCTCGCGGATCAGATCTCGTACTTCTCGTCGCTGTTTCCCGAGGGCTTCGCCGGCAAGGGCTGGATGAAGAAGCACCGGGGTGCCGGAGCGCGTAGTGCCCTCAAGCGCCATCGCGATCCGGTGATGAAGAAGGCGCAGGAGCTGCTCGCCCCCGAGCGTCTCGCCAAGCATCTCGAAGCCGGACAAGCCGACGTGATCGTCGCCGACATGCTCCGCATCGTCGAGTCCACCGATCTCGTGACCAAGGCACAGACACGCGGCATGGATCGCATCGACAGCGCCAATGCGGGACAGATGGTACGTGCGCTCCACAGACTCCTCACCGAGGAAGGTGATCTCACCGCGCCGTTCGACGCCTGGGTCGGGACGCTCACGCGTGCCCTGCACCGCAAGTCGGCATGGGCGCTCGCCACGGCCTTCCCGGCGCTCGTCCAGCCCGCTCGCTTCACCGCGGTCAAGCGGACCACGTTCGCGCGTGCCGCGGCCTGGTTGGCGCCGAGCCTGATCATCGGCGACCCGAACGGTCGTACGTACCTGCGCCTGTTCGACATGGTCGACACGCTCGTGACCAAGCTCAACGAGGCCGACCTGCACCCGCAGGACCGGATGGATGCGTACGACTTCATCCAGCTCACGTTGTCGCCGAAGGCGATCAAGACGATCCACGAGAAGGAGGAGGAAGCCGAGGCCGAGGCGGCGACCGAAGAGACTCCTGCCGCGACGGTGACGACCGCGCCGACCATGCCGAGCGCACCTCACGGACCGGCCACCGATCACGCCGCTGCGTGATGCGTGGCCTGGCTGGTCGAATAGCCGGCGACGAGTGTTCCGTCCCGAAGTGACGCAACTCGTCGAATGCACGCACCGGCTGGATGGCACGTCGCATGCTCCCCCGCGGGCATGCTTCGTCGCGCGGTACCTTTGGCTGTCGTTCTCTTCGCCAGTACCAGTGCGTACGCGCTCAAGCCGGGCAAGCACGCGGATATCACCAAGCAGAGCTGCCTCGACGCCGGCCTGCCCCGCGACTTCTGCCAGCGTGCCGCGACCGAGGACTACGACACCGATTCGCGCGAGTGGGACGACCTCCGCGCGCACGCCCAGATCGACGACGGGCAGACCGCGTGTCAAGCCGCGGACGCCACCGCCGGTCGTCTCTACGGACTCGGCCAGGATCTCCGCGCCGCCATCGCGTCGCTCGCCGTGCGAGCCACCGAGGAACGTGCCGGCAACGTCGGCGCCGCGCTCGGTCGCGCGCTCCACACCATCCAGGACAACTGCGCGCATCACGGGATGCCGAACCCGCAGCACGCGTGGTTCTCGATGTCCGATTTCTGCGACGGCACCAAGCTCAGCCCCGACATCCAGGACGACGCGATCGCGTGCGCCCGCAAGGAAACCGATGCGGTGATGGGTGAGGTCGCGGCCGCGCTCCGGGCGGCGGGAGTCGTCGGACGCCTCTCGAGCTACAGCTGCCCCGATCACAACACGCACGGACCGCACGACAACACGCATCAGACGCCGATCTGTCAGCGCCGGTTTCTGCCCGGTCCGTTCGCGGCCTGCGGATTCCTCGCCCGCGCCGGCGACTGGGACGGCATCGATCGCACGTGGGAGAACTCCGTGGCGACGGTCGCTTTCCGCGACGCGTTCCTGTCCGGCCTCGGCGGCGGGGCGAAACCCTCGGACACGTGCGGCGGTGACGAGAGCGTGCTGTCGAAGGCCGTCAGCGATCCGGTGGTCGACGTCTCCGTCGGCAAGCCGCAGTGCTTCAAGGCCGACCTGTTCTGCCTCGGCAAGGCCGACGACGATGCCGACAACCCGTTCGCCGACGATCCCGAAGAGGACACCGGTGGTTGCTCGACCGGCGGCACCGGTGGTTCCGCGACCGCGCTCGCGCTCCTCGGGCTGGTCGCCGTGCGACGGCGGCGGCGCCGCTAGCGCATCACGGCACGATCGCGATCGGCCCGAGCTCGGTGAGCGCACTGCGCGGCTCGATCACGACGCCGGGAATCTTCACGTCGACGTCGGTCCCCGTCATCGTCACCTCGAGATCGTAGGTGGCTCCGAAGATCGGCTCCGACAGCGCGACGTGGTCGGCGCAGCTCAGGGGAATGGTGATCGTCGTCGTGCCGTTGTCGGTGGTCCGGGTCAACGTCGCGGTCATGTCGTCGGGGCAGCTGCGCGGCTGACCGTCGGCCGTCAGCACGTCCCAGCGTAGCCGCAAGAAGCCCTGGTTCTCGTACATGGTGGTGTCGGTGACCTCGACGAGCGGCTGCGGCAGGGTCTGACCGTAGACCTCGCCCGTCGCCGAGCTCTCGAACGCGACCGAGACCAGGTAGTCGCGGTTCTGGGGCAGCTGGATCCGGGTCGCTCCGTCGAGGCACGGTGCGGTGACGGTCAGCGGCTCGCCGTCGAGATCCTGCTGGATGATCACGCGGGCGGTATCGAACCCCGCGGGACACGAGTGCTCGCCGGTGGAGCCGGTGGTGTGCCAGTGCACGGTGTACTGGTCGACGCGCTCGCAGCTCGACGAGCAGCTATCGCCGTCGAGCGTGTTGCCGTCGTCGCACGCCTCGTCGAGCTCGCGAACACCGTTGCCACACACCGACGGCGGATCCATCGGCTCGGCATCTTCGGGCAGCATGCAGCCGGAGACCACGATGACGAACGGGAGATAACGAAGCATGGTCCGACCAGTTGCACGGTCGGGACCAACGCGCGCGATCGTGTTCTCGCGCGGTTGTCGCGTGCGGGAACGATTTCGACCGGGGGTTGCCGGTGATGTCCGTCGACTCCGCGACGCCCACGTCGTGGTCGTCGCCAGTCAGCCAGCGAAGCATCCGGCATCCCCCGAGCTATTCGGACGGGCGGTGCGCGCGGACGAGGTTATCGATCGCGATGCGCGGTCCGTCGGGCTTCGCGACCGAGCGCTCGACCTGAGTCGCCTTGTCGATCACGAGACCGCGCAGGGCACCCGCGACCTGCGCGGCCGAATAGAGGACGGCAGGATCCTGCGGACCGCCGAATCCCCGCGCGAGGTTATCGAGGTCGTGACCGACCAGGAACAACGTCCCTCCCGGTGCGACCGCATCGGCCGCGCGCTCGAGGATCGCGGACAGCTCGGACCACGGAACGTGAAGGTAGGCGACGAGCACGAGGTCGTACCCGCGGGGCGTCGGAACGTAGCGCGTCAGGTCCGCGCGCTCGAGATCGAGGGAGACACCGCGTCGCTCGGCGAGCTTGGCCGCCTTGTCGAGCGCGACCTGCGAGAAGTCGACGCCGCGTGCCTTCCAGCCGTGCTCGGCCAACCAGATCGCGTTGCGACCCTCGCCGCAGGCCAGATCGAGCGCGCGACCGGGCGGAAGCGACGCCAGCTCCTCGGCGACGAACCGGTTGGGCTCCGCGCTCCACACGAGCTCCGTCGCCGCGTAGCGTTCATCCCAACCGGTCGCATCCATGCTGCGAGTATGGCCGATCCGGTGACGATGCCGAGCGTCTGCGAGCCGTGTGCTTGGTAGGCTGTGGTCATGGGCGGCGAACGGCCAGCCACGAGCGAAGCGTTGGAGCGAGGGCGTCTCTGCTACCGGCAGCACGAGTGGGCAGACGCGTTCGAGGCGCTGTCACGCGCCGATCGAGACGCGCCGCTCGAACCCGACGACGTCGAGCTCCTGGCATGGGCGGCCGCGCTCAGCGGACGGGATGACGAGTGTCTCGAGCGGGTCGAGCAGCTCTACCGTTACTGCGACGAGACGGCAGCGCATGCACGCGCCGCGCGCTGGGGATTCTGGGTTGCGTTGCGCCTGATGGCGATGGGCGAGGCGGGACGCGGCGCCGGCTGGCTGACCCGTGCGCAGCGGTCGCTCGATCGCGTCGACGGTGACTGCGTCGAGCGCGGCTACCTGCTCCTGCCGATGGTCGCGCGCCACCTCGGGGCCGGCGACTTCGACACCGCGCACGACGTCGCCGCGCAGGCCGTCGCGATCGGCGAGCAGTTCGGCGAGGCGGATCTGGTCGCGTTCGCGCGCCAGTTCCAGGGACGCGCGCTCTTGCGCCGCGGCGACATCGAGCGCGGGATGGCCGTGATCGACGAGTCGATGATCGCGGTGGCCTCGGGTGAGCTGTCGCCGCTGGTCACCGGCTTGGTCTACTGCAGCGCGATCGCGAGCTGCCAGCAGGCGATGGCGCTCGACCGCTCGCGCGAGTGGACGTCGGCGCTGGCGACCTGGTGCGACGGCGAGCCACAACTCGCATCGTTCGCGGGCGCGTGCCTGGTCCATCGCTCGCAGATCCTGCAGATGTCGGGTAACTGGACCGAGGCGTTGGAGGAGGCGAAGCGTGCGTGCGAGCGCGTGACCACCAAGGACCCGCAGGCACTCGGCGACGCGTGCTACGAACGCGCCGAGCTCCACCGCCTGCGCGGCGAGCTGCCCGAGGCCGAGGAGGCGTACCGGCACGCCAGCCAGGTCGGTCGCGAGCCACAACCCGGACTCGCCCTGCTCCGTCTCGCACAGGGCCGGACCGCAGATGCGGTCAGCGCGATCCGCCGCGTGCTGGCGACGACCTCGGTCGCGTGGCGACGACCGCAGTTCCTGCCGGCGTGCGTCGAGATCCTGCTCGCCGCCAAAGAGATCGACGATGCGCGCACCGCCGCCACCGAGCTCGAGCAGCTCGCGCACCGGTTCGACACCGAGATCCTCGGCGCGCTCGCCGCGCAGGCGCGGGGTGCCGTGTCGCTGGCCGAGGGCGATCCGGGCGCGGCCGTCGAGCCGCTGGGTCACGCGTTCTCGTGCTGGCAATCGCTCGGTGCACCGTACCTCGCGGCGCGGATCCGCGTGCTGCTCGCACGGGCCTACGAATCACTTGGCGATCGCGACGGCGCGGAGCTCGAGCGACACACCGCGCGACAGGTGTTCGAGGACCTGGGCGCGGCTCCCGACCTCGCCGCACTCGACGCCGCCCCGCTGCCCGCCTCGACCGAGAACCCGGCCGGCCTGTCGCCGCGCGAGCTCGAGGTCCTGCGCCTGGTGGCGCGCGGCAAGACCAACAAGACGATCGCGGGCGAGCTGTGCCTCAGCGAGCGGACGATCGATCGCCACGTCAGCAATATCTTCCACAAGCTGGAGGTGTCGACCCGGGCCGCCGCGACGGCGTTCGCCTACGAGAACGACCTGGTCTGAGCGCGATGGGTAGAACCACCCATCGCGCGTGATCGACAAAATGGGAAATCTCGCCGAAGCGGCGGCGGCTCCCCGAACCTACGGTGTCGACATGGACACCATCGATCAACACCCACGCTCACCAGAACCGCCCGTGTTCGTCGAAGCGGGCTCCACCTACGCCAAGCTGGCCGGGCCGCCTCCGCAGACCACGCTCGAGGGTCGCTACGACGTCGTCGTGATCGGTGCCGGGCAGTCGGGTCTGTCGGTGGGCTACCACCTTGCCCGCCGCGGCCTCCGGTTCGTCATCCTCGATGCCAACGAACGGATCGGTGACGCCTGGCGCCATCGCTGGGACTCGCTGCGGCTGTTCACGCCGGCGCGCTACGATGCCCTCGACGGTCTGCCGTTTCCGGCGCCGCCGGACTCGTTCCCGACCAAGGACGAGATGGCGGACTACCTCGAGGGATACGCCGAGCGGTTCTCGTTGCCGGTCGTGACCGGCGTCCGCGTCGAGCGACTGTCGCGGCAAGACGGCGGCTACGTCGTCGACACCGTCGACGGACGTCGCATCGAGGCCACGCAAGTCGTCGTCGCGATGGCGCAGTACCAGCGTCCGGTCATCCCCGAGCTCGCGAGCGAGCTGTCGAGCGACATCGTCCAGCTGCACTCGGCCGACTATCGCAGTCCGTCGCAGCTCGCCGACGGTCCGGTGCTGCTCGTCGGCGCCGGCAACTCGGCCGCCGAGCTCGCGAAGGAGCTGTCGCCCGATCACGAGGTCTGGATGTCGGGTCCGTCGACCGGCAAGTTGCCGTTCCGGATCGCCGGGCTGTTCGGCCGGATGATCGGCGTTCGCCTCGTGCTCCGCGTGCTGTTCATGCGCGTGCTCAGCGTCGGCAACCCGCTCGGTCGCAAGCTGCGGCCGAAGTTGCTCGGCGCCGGTCCGCTGATCCGCGTGCTGCCCAAGGACCTCCGCAGGATGGGCGTCGTCCGGGTCGGCCGCACGATCGGGACCGAGGATGGCAAGCCACGGATCGACGACGGCCGGGTGCTCGACGTCGCCAACGTGATCTGGTGCAGCGGGTTTCACCCCGCGTTCTCGTGGATCGACCTGCCGATCTTCGAGGACGGCGGTCGCCCGCGGCATCGCAGCGGTGTCGTCGAGGAAGCGCCCGGGCTGTACTTCCTCGGCCTGCACTTCCTGCACTCGCTGTCGTCGGGGATGATCCACGGCGTCGGGCGCGATGCCCGTCGGCTGGTCCGCACGATCGCCGATCGCCACGTCGCCGCGAGCGAAGTAGCGATCGCGAGCTAGCGACGACGGCCGGAGGCGGCGCGGTACTCGAGCATCCGGATCTCGGCGGCGGCGTCGGCGTTGCCGGGCTCGATCTCGAGCACCTCGCGGAAGTGGTGCATCGCCTGGCCCAGCCGGCCACACATGCGTTCGACCCTCCCGAGGTAGAACCGCGCCGTCATCGGATCCCGCGACTTCAGGATCGCGCGCTCGAGCACGCGCCGGGTGTCGGCAGCGATCATCGACTTGTCGGGCGCGGCGCAGAACTTCGCCCACGCCAGCATCGCGGCGTAGTCGACATCCCGCGGCATCCACGAGGTCGCCCGCGTGAGCTCCTCGACCGCGCTCGCGATGTCGTCGCAGCGCAGCGCACGGATGCCGCGCTGGAACGCATCGTCGGCCTGCTGGGCCGGCGTCCGGTTCGACGGTGGCGGCGACGTTTGCTTGCGCGGCGTCGGTCGCCAGTCGGTGGTGCGGGTCCGCGACGCGAGCTCGACGATCGATTCGACGGATGGCGCTCGCCGGTTCTCGATCACTTCCGCTGCACCGCCGATCACCAGCGCGTAGATCGCGGCCTGGATCGCGCGCGGCTCGAGGCTGCGATGGCGCGCGTCGAGCTCGGCGAAGCTGACGCCATCGCGCAACGCCTCGACCACCGGCGACAGCTCGAGCCCGAGCTCGTACGCGGCGATCTCGCAGCGCG
Organism: uncultured delta proteobacterium; assembly: GCA_963772655.1. Classification (GTDB taxonomy): domain Bacteria; phylum Myxococcota_A; class Polyangia; order Haliangiales; family Haliangiaceae; genus JABFXX01. Next base: position 13,782 of record CAVYYE010000002.1, on the reverse strand, counting down.
GGACCAGCCGGAATCGGGTGCCGAGCCTTCGCAGATCGGTCGACAGCCGATAGTCACCGAGGTGCATGTGCGCGCCGCGCGAGATCACCGTGCGCACGTCGACGTCGATCCCGGGAACGCTCGGCAGCGTGATCTCGGACGCGAACGCGTACTCGCCGGTCTCGGCCGCGAACGTTCGCGCGGTGCGCACGAGTGCGGTGCGCCGGCGAAGCATCGCGACCTGATCGACCGATAACCGCACGGTCGCGGCGACCACGTCGACTTCGTCGCGGCCGGGGGCGAGCGCGACCTGCTTGGCGACCAGCGAGGTCTGGCTCGACGTGATCAGGTGCGACGTCAGCGCGATGCGAACGATCGAATCGACAGCGAGAGGTGACGATGCCGCGACGATGCGACCGTTGACGAACGCGATCCGGTAGACGCGTGCTTCGGAGCGAAGGTGGAGCTGACCGGTGAGTTGGCGGCGCGCGATCGACGCGAGGGTCGCGCCCCACGGCTCGTCGCCGAGCTTCCCCGCCACCCCGATGGAAGCACTGCGTTGCATCGTTCCAATAAGCGCCGAACGAGCAATGAAATCAATCGGCTAGATCTTCGTTGGGTCGCACACACCTCGCGTCGCGTCCGAAGTGCTCGTGTAGGGTGCGAGAGCACGCAGGCGTCTCGCCGAGATCGATCATGGTGGTGGCGGCCCGACGATCGGGGTCGACCATCTGCCGTGCGCGCAGTCGTACCGGGTGATGCAGTAGCTACAGCCATGCGCGACCGTGCACGGATCGCCTGCACGCGGAGGAACGCCGGGACATCCGTCCGCACGTACGGCCGGCGTGCACACCCAGCGAAACGGCGGTGGTTGCCAACCCGGTGGCGGCGGACGCAACGCCGCGCCACCCGCGCACGTCGTCGGTCCCTGCTGACACCGGCACGTGCCCTCGGGATAGCTGCACCGGGGCCACTCGAGGGACGCGACCCGCTCGGCGGAACCCGGACCCTGGCCGACGTCGGTCCGCTGCTGCTCGACGACGCTTCGCGGTGGGGCCGGCGTGCAGCGCGCCGTCGAACCGAACGCGGGAGGGCACGATGTCGTGGGTGACACCGGGGGACCCGCATCGCGCGTCGGCGTCGGCGCGGCCGGCTCCGCGCGGGTCGCGTGCGTCGCGTGTGCCGGTGGAGCGGGAGGCGAGGAGGAACACGCCGCGCACGCCGCGCACACCAGCGCGAGCACCGTCGCGCGCGTCGATCGCATCATCCGGCGATTGTATGTCGCGGACGCGCGAGCCGAGAACATCGCCGACTCGCGACGGGGCGCACGCGGGTGGGTTCGGGCTGTGCCGGCGACGTCGTCGTGTCAGACTGGAGTATGTGGGCGTGGTTCCGGACGCGACGTTTGCTCCGCCACGGCGAACGGCCGCTCCGCGCGATCGGCACCCCCAACGGCGATCCCTATCGCGAGCAAACCCCGCGACCTGACCTCGAACGCACGTCCGAGCCGGTGTCGCTGCCCCTGGTCCTCTCGGCACTCGAACGCGCGGGGGTTCGCTACCGGCAGGTACGCCGTGGCTTCGACCTGCTCGGACCACGCGGACGGATGCTGCCGGTTCGCGTTCCCGATCCCGACCACGTCGTTCCGGCCGAGCTGCGTTGCGGATCCGACGCGCCCGAGTTGGTGCTCGATCTCGCGCTCGCACTGGTCTCGCTGTTCGGTCCGCTACTCGCCGATGTGAAGTTCGCGGGCTCGATCGTCGTCGACGGTCGGCGCGATCGTCGCGAGCTCGGAGACCAGGCGGCGATGGAGATCCAGCGGGTCGGACAGCGGCTTGCCATGCACGCACCGATCGCGGTGCCGATCCTGCTCGAGCTCGCTCGCCGCATGCGAGACCACACGGGCCGCCCCACCGGCGGATCCTGAACGACCACATCTCCGAGTACTCTCGTCGAGGTCGGGGCAACGAAAACTCACCCTCATGTTCCTGACATACCTGACAGCGCTGCAGCGAACGTGTCCCGTCGACACCGCGAGTACAAACGCGACCTAACGACGACCATCTGAGGTGTGCAATCACGGAACACCGCGTTCGACGTCTGCATCGTGAGCGGTGGTGAGGAGCCGGGGTACGCGCATGTGCTCCTCGACGAAACCGATCGCTACCCCACCGCCGACGGGATCGCCTGGGATTCCAAGCACAAATCGGCCTATCATGGAGAATGCGCGCGAGTTGGAAGCTGGTGATTCTCGTCGTCGTCGCCGCCTGTGGCAGCCACACCAATGGGCAGAGCGTTTGCGATAACCAAGTCCCGCCACCACCCGAGTGCGAGCAGTCGTGCGATCCGAACGGAGCGAACACGTGCCCGATCGGTTTCCACTGCACGTCGGGTGGAACGTGCGATGCCGTGTGCACGCCGGGCGGCAACGAATGCGATAGCGGCTTCTTCTGCTCCGACGACGGGCAGTGCGTGCAGGGCAGCGACCCCGGCGTCGATGCGAACTGTCCCGCCGTCCACTTCACGCCGGAGAAGACGACGCCGTCGATCACGCTGGTGCTCGATCGCAGCGGTTCGATGGACAACAACTTCGGCGGCATGACGCGCTACCAGGCGATGGAGAGTGGTCTGTTCGGCGCCAACGGTGCGGTCACTACGACGGAGGGACAGGTGTACTTCGGCGAGGCGCTGTACGCGGCGGATCAGACGCCGTGTCTCAACCTCGCGGGCTTCAGCGTCGCGCGCGCGCTCAACAACGCCAGCGCGATGCAGACGCTGACCGCCAGCAATCCGCCGAACAACGGCAACACGCCGACCGCGCCGGCGATCGATCAGGTGGCCGCCGACTTCGCGGCCAACCCGCCGCCCGCCGGTTCGCCTCCGATCATCCTGCTCGCGACCGATGGCGAGCCCAACAGCTGCAACAGCAACACCCAGAACCGCGGCCCGTCGATCACGGCGGCGACCAACGCGTACAACGCGGGCGTCCAGCTGTTCATCGTCGGCCTCGCGGGGCTCAACACCCAGTTCCTGCAGGACATGGCGAACGCCGGTACGGGCAAGCCGACCGGGCAGACCCCCGGCTGCGCGAACTGCTCGCCGTTCTACGTCGCCGACAACCCGCAGAGCCTCGCCGACGCGTTCAACACGATCATCAACGGCGTGCTGTCATGCGACCTGATGCTGACCGGCGGCAACGTCGACCCCGCGACCCAGTGCGACGGCACGGTCACGCTCAACGGCAACATGCTGACGTGCGGCACCGACTGGGAGGTCGATGCCAACGGCACCACGCTGCACCTGCTCGGTCAGGCGTGCGACGACCTCAAGAACTCCGCCGACCCGATCGTCGACGCGTCGTTCCCGTGCGGTAGCGTCGTCCTGTTGTAGCCGGTCGGCCCAGCGCCCTCGAGCTAGCCGAACGCGTCGCGCCGTATCCCGAGCTTCTTCATCTTGCTCTGCAGGGTGCCCGGATCGAGGCCCAAACCCAGAACCTAGCCACGCCACGCCGCGCCCGAGCCCCGAACACCGACAACAGGAACGAGCGCTGTTCGACGGTCAGGGGTTCGAACACCGCCATGTCGGCGTTCTGCATCCGACGCGGAAACAACACGTCGTTCGCGACCTGTGCCCGAAGCCGCTTGTCCAACCGGCTCCAGACCTCGAGCGTGGATAGCTCGGCCGCGGTGGGCGCGTTGTGGATCGGATCGCGGTGCTCGAAGTGGTCCGAGTACAGAGTGCGCCGTAGCTCGTCGGCAAACTCCTGCGCTCGCGTCTCCGAAGCGAACTTCCGCTCCATCCGCGAGGCCGTGGGCTCGACCACCTGAAGGTGCCCGATCTCGTGCAGCAAAACGTCGTACAGCAGAAACCGGCGCACCGCCCACGGCGGCCATTGTCCTCGTGCTGGAGCACCGAACTCGGCGGCGGATTGCCTGCCGTGCAAATATCCGCGCAGACTCACCCGGATCGGCAACTTCGTCGCGAGCTCGATCTCTCGCCGGCCGCGGCTGGTCACACAACCGAGGGTCTTCGCGTCGGAGCTGCGTCGCAGGAACACATTCTGAATCCGTACTCGAAACTCGGCAGGAATGCGATCGAGGACCAGGTCGACATCCTTCTGCTGGAGATACGAGACGAGATCCTTCGTCTCACGAGTCCGGCGCTTGGGCGCGCGCGCTACTCCGCTCGACCGGTTGACCGAGTACCGACTGCGACGCTCGCCACGTAGCAATTCCACCAGGTGATCGAAATCGACGTCCATCGACGAGGTGCCGACCAGAAACACCGAGACACGGGCGTCGTTCTCTTCAAACCACGACGCTCGCGCATCCGTGAGCCAATCCCCCATCAGATCGACGCGGTCTGGCTCCGCGTCCGACCACGACCCGGTCGCTTCGAGCTTCGCGAGCTGCGCGTGCGGCCAGATCGGGATCCCTGCTTCGCCCGCCGAGTTGCTGCTGACGACCCAGCCATCCTCGGACTTCAACGTCCACAGCTCCCCGTGCTCGCGGATCTTGTTGATCGCGTACGCATAGCGAGCGTCCACATCCCACCCGATGGTGCGTCGCAGCTCGTCTTCGCCGAGATCCCAGGCCGTCACTTGTTCCGACTACTTCCGTTGGAGCGCTCGTGATCTCGTGGGGCTCGATGCCCGCCATACGCGCCGTGGCCCCCAAAGACCGGAGTGAGATCTGAATACGCGTCCCGCATTGCTCGTCGGATGCGGTCCATCTCGACCGTCGTCGCCTTGCGGTTTCGATTCCCCATACACCACTCCACCAATCGCGATCCGTGTGCCGACTGGATAGCACTCTGGCTAGCCGATGGCGACTTCATCCAACTCCATTGGATCGAAGTCCGATGTACGCTTCACCAATGAAGTCGTGGGCGGTGGCGGTGCTGGGAGCGATCGTGGCGTGTTCCAGCCCGGCGCATCACGCGCCGGTCATGCCGACCACGGCAAAGAACACCGGCGCCCCGCCGCCACCCGCTGCCCCAGCGCCGCCTGCATTCCGACTGCCACGACACTTCGTACCGACCTCACATCGGGCCTCCCTCTCGTTCGTCGACAGGCGGCGCGCGGGCCACCCCGACGAGCTGTACTTCGACGGCACGATGGAGATCGCGGGCGAAGTGACCGAGCGAGCTCCGGTGATCTGGCTGCACGCGCTCGATCTCGACGTTCGGCGTGCGACCGCGAGCCATGCCGGCCACACGCTGTCGCTCGCCGTGACCCCACAGCCCGAGCACGAAACCATCGCGCTGACAGCTCCGGCACCATTCGAGATCGGCCCGTGGACGCTCACCATCGAGTATCGCGGTCGCGTTCGCGATCACGGCGTCGTCGACATCTCGAAGTGGCTCGCGGAACCCCCGGACGCGATCGGCGCCTTCTCGCAGGTCGTCACCGGCCGTCGGTACACGTTCACGCACTTCGAGCCCATGGATGCGAGGCGCGTGTTCCCGTGTATCGACGAACCCGATCGCAAGGTGCCATGGCAACTCACGCTCGAGATCGCGAACAGCGACACCGCGGTCAGCAACACCCCGGTGCTCACCGAGACCCCGATCGGGCACGACCGCAAACGCATCACGTTCGCCCCGACCCCACCGCTACCGTCCTACCTGGTCGCGTTTGCCATCGGCCCGTTCGCGATCGTGGACACGGGGACGTCGCCTCGCGGGATCCACACCCGCATCGTCGCACTGCACGACCAAGCACCCGATGCGGCGTGGGCGAAAGGATGGCCGTCGAAGATCCTCGACGCCATCGAGGCGTGGACCGACATCCCCTACCCTTACAAGAAGCTCGACTTCGTGGCCGTCCCCCGCACCGACAGCCACTGGGACGCGATGGAGAACGCCGGCATGGTGACCTTCGCAGCGTCCCTCCTGAACCGGCCGTCGAGCTGGGTCGGCGTCATGGAACACGAGCTCTCGCATCAATGGTTCGGGGATCTGGTCACCCAGGCGTGGTGGGATGACATCTGGTTGAGCGAGAGCTTCGCGTCGTGGATGACCGGCAAGCTCCGACTCCCCGCGCCGCCTCCCAATCCACCGCTCAGCAAGACCGAGCTCGAACAGCGTCGGGCTTCCTGGCAGTCCGATTCAGAGCCCGACACGATCCGCCCGCCCTCGACGGCGGTCGAGTCAAGAGCCGAGCTCGCGCGCTACTTCCAGACCAGTCTCGGTCGGCACTTGGTCGATGACCTCGAGCAACAACTCGGTCCGGCCGGCTTTCAGCGCGCGATCCGGACCTACCTGCGCACGTACGCGGGTAAGAACGCGTCCTCGGCGGACCTCAGTGCGATCCTCAGCGCCACGGCGGGATACCCACTCGACGCGACGATCCGAGACCGCCTCGACAACGTCCCCGTTCCAAAGCTCGCGTTCTCGGTGGTGTGCAACGGGCAACGGCCGAAGCTCCGTGTTTCGCGCACGGCCCCGCCCGATCATTCCGTTCCGTTCTGCTTCATCATCGACCGCGATGGGGGACGCGCCGATCGATGCGTGGTCGTCGAAGGTCGGTCGATGGACATCGAACTGGACTCCAACCGCTGCCCGACCTGGATCGTTCCCACGGGCGGCAGCCTCATCCCGGTGGCGTGGGGCCCGACGGAGGTCCGCGATGTACTGGCGCACGGATGGTCTCGTCTGACGGCCGCGGAGCAGGTCGCCGTCTACGATCGTTCGTTCGGCCTTTCCGACCTCAGCCTGCAGTTGACGGTGATCCTCCGCATGGCGCAGAGCAACGATCCATCGGTCAGCGACCGGGCCGCGTTCGTTCTCTCGACCTATATCCGCTACGTGCCGCCGAACCTGCGTGGACGCTTCGTCACGTGGGTCAAGAAGCGGTTCCTCGCACGGGCGCGCGCGATCGACCTGCGGGCGATCTCCGATCCGCGGCAACCATCGGTGCTCGGTGTTCTTTCCCTGATCGCCGCCGTGCGGGACCCGGTGCTCGCCAAGCGGGCCGTCGAGATCGCGAACGAGGGTGGCTCGGGTTCGGGGGCGAGATTCAACACGCACGAAGCCATCCTGACGCTCGCCGCCGATGCGGATCGCCGCATCGCCGATCGGCTCTACAACCAGTCTCTCGACTCGGACTTCGTCGCCGTATCACGATCGCGGTTCGTCATCGATGTGGCGAAAGCGCATCCGGACGTCATCCGCCGACCACAAGTCGCCATGCGTCTACTGAGCGGCCGATGTGATGCAGCCCGTCGCGCCGAGGTGAGCAGACTCCCACTCGATCCGCGCGTACGAAACCTCGTACTACGCGTCCTCGACGAATGCATCGCAGAGAGCAAGCGCCTCGAGCCGACGTTCCGCGCCGAGCTCTCGAGACCATGACTCGCGAGCACGACTCACGGAGGAGGAAGCGTCGTCGGGCTCAACACGAGGTTTGGCGGCAGTGGATCGCCGCCCATGTCATAGACGGTCGCGGGTCCAGACGGTGGAACGATCGCCCGCAGGTCGTGCATGCCCTCACAGGACACGAAACAGTCACCCCATCCGAACGAGAAGTCGATCTGCGCAGTCGCATCGTCGTCACCTGGTCCTGGACCAAGTCCCTGCCATGTCCAGATGCCATCGTCTTGGTACGCCTGATAGGGATCGGGCAAAGATGACGAGACTTCGAGGAGCCGAGTATGTAGCAACTCCTCGTTGAGTTCCGCCGACGATGCGATCGCGAAACGAAAGCTGCCGTCATGCTCCTGTGCGTTTTGCAGCAGCTGCGGTCGTACGAGCTCGCTCATTAGCTGATCGAACTTCGTGTCTCCAGTTGGTGGAATATCTATCCCGACCGGGCCTGATGCGAAGGCCGAGATCACGGCGGGATTCCTCGTCGTGATCTCGGCAACGAGCTCGTTCGTTCGGGTTCGATACCTTTGCGGGCCTCGGCCAGCCAGGATCGGCTCGGCAGCGACAACACGAGACCAACGCTCGAAGTATCTGTCGACCGAGTCCTGAGATGGTGTGACCGTGGGACTGTCCCGCGCGACAAAACGGAGTGCGGCGTCACACTCAGCCGTGGTGCGGTTGGTCGAGCCACCAAACACGTCACTGTAGATCTCGACGTAACAACGGGAAGAGCCGTTATCACCACAGGCGGTCAGCGCAACCGCAGCCAGTGCGATTGCCACACCCCTCACTGAATTCTCCAAGCAACACCGAGTTCCGTGTTGGAAGTCAGGTGGCCAGCGCAAGCGCCGGTGCGGATGAGAGGGACAGCGACGTCGTTGTCGAGCATCGGGAGGTCGTCCTCTACAAGCATGCACGTTTACCAAGCCAACGTTGCCGCGAAGTGGAGGCAACTACGCGTCGGACGGGTCAGCGAGGCGGTTCCCCCTACTCTGGTGACGCACTCGACTTCTACTTGGCCGCCGCGGTACGGGCCGTCGCCGTCCCCGTCCATCTCAGTAACGGCTCACTCGACGGCGCGACGCTGAGATTCCAACACCGGGCGCCGAACGTCGACGCCACGTGCGAGCATCGTCGATCAACCCCGCTTGCCGTCGCGCCACGCGATCGCGGAGTCAGTTGAGCTCGTCCACACCCGGCGACGAGCGCGGTGGATCGTCCGTAGCCTCGTATTCTTCGGCGAGCCGACCCGCCAGCGCGAACGCCAGCGGCCATGCAGCGCGATTGTCCGCGTCGCTCGATGCAACGCGAAGCTCGTGATGGTCCATCTCGACGAGCTCGATGACAATCTCGTAGTAGCTCTGCATGGGATCGCGCGGAGGATCGAGCTCGGCGCGCCAGTCGTAGCCGAGCCAGTTCTGCGGACTCGAGCCGAGCATCGCCGCGACCTCGTCGACCAGGGAGATCTCGAAGCGCACCTTCACCGTGATGACACCGCCATCGACGGTCGCCGATGCTGTCGCGCGAGGCGGCACCATCCGTCGGATGCGACCGGCGATGTCATCGGCGGAATAGCAGGCGATCGGTTCGGGCAGATAGAACTGCTCCTCCCAGCTCATGGGGGAACCCTACCGATGCGGGGACCGACTGGCAAAGCGGTCCCCGGCCACACCGAGTCGGAGCTCGAGAACGATCGCGTTGACCGCGGTCCGTTTCGTTCGTCTGCCTTGGTGGAGGTTAAGGGGATCGAACCCTTGACCCTCGGCTTGCAAACTGGAGGTACACGAACAGACGATGGGTTACCGAGTATGACCAACGAGTTTACTAGCTCGCATTTCTCGACGGTAGAGCAACGGCTTCGTTGGACCGATCAGGATGGTGCTGTACGCTTCTTGGTTCCTAGACCGGTTCCTAACGGTTCCTCGGATCACCCTCGGAGCACAACCTGGCCACCGAAAAGCTGACTGAGAAGAGTCTCCCAAAACTCGCCCTACCCACGAACGGTGCAGCGCAAGCGTACTACTGGGATGAAGACTTGAAGGGCTTCGGCTTGGTGGTTGGCAAGACAGGACAGAAGACCTTCGTGGTCTACGCGTGGGTTGCGGGAAGAACAAGAAGAGCAAGGTCAAGATCGGCGTAGCAGGATCGATGCGCACCGATCGACGTCCCTGGACCGTCGCTCTCGCGAGACAACGTGCACGCGAAATTCTCAGCGACATGGGAAAAGGGATCGACCACAACGCGGACAAGAAGGCTGCGATCATCGAGCGCGATGGAGCGCTGACGCTTGCGCCAAGCCCTCGCCCTCTACGTTGGCGAGCTTCGCGACAACCACAAGAGCGAGCGCTCGATCGAGACGGTCGAATACGACGTACCGCGGTTGCTCTCGAAGTGGCTCACGATCGTCCCCTCGCAGATTTGACCGTTGAAAGGGTCCAAGGAATCAAAGAGAACGGACGCAAGCACAAGACCCAGACCAACCGTCTACTCGCGGAGCTGTCAGCGCTCTGGAACGTCGCTCGGCGTCTTCGTCGGACTTCGTTCACCGCAGAAAACCCGATCGGCAAGGCTTTTGGGGTGCAGAAGATGTTCCGTTTGGAGGGTCGCGATGCACCTCAACGCGATCGGGTGCTGGACGAAGACTTGCCGGAATGGCTGCGTCGAGTGCAGTTGCTCTCTCCGATCCGAAGGGACCTTCAGCTCGTGACGATGTTCACAGGCATGCGCGATTCGAAACATAACCAACATGCGTTGGGAGCACGTCAACCTGACTGACAAGCCGAAGCGGATCGGAGACGTCAGCTTGCCTCCGCACGCCTTGCTTGCGCCTCGCTCGAAGACCACGCCATTTGTGATTCCGCTCGGTCCAACCGTTGTCGAGATCCTTCAGGCGCAGACGCGAAGGAGAACGCAGTGATCTTTGGTGACAGTGGAGGCGATCAGGGATGGGTCTTCCCTGCCCGCTCGCGTGTTGGGAACAAGACCATCGCGACGCCGGAGACCAAGGAGCGACGTCCCGACACGTTCGCCGTCCCTGGGGGAACGCGACCTGACAAGTCGTACAAGGTCACAGGTAAACGGGTTCTGTTTCTCCCAGGTCTCCACGATCTTCGTCGGACTTTCACCAGCGTGGCGAGCGATAGCGGCATCAGCGATCTCACCCCCAGCGAGCGCTCACCAACCATTCCATCGGTTCACGTGACGTCCATGAACGGTACGTGATCAGCTCAGTTCGAGACCTTGAGAGCGGACGCTGCGAGGATCGACGATGCACTACGTTCGCGCTTGAAGATCGAGGAAGCTACCAACGCTTAAGGCGCCACGTTGGCTCATCTTCTTGCAAGTCCTCCTGGGGGAGAAGGTTGTGGAGTTGGCGGATGCGAGCAAAGATCGCGACGGCTTGATCCATGTTGCCCGCTTCTCGATGCGCTTCAAGGAGCGCTTCGAGATTCGCGATGATGCGCTTCTTGTCCGCTTTGGTGATCACGCTGGGCCTCCCTCACCGATGGCTTGGGCACTCGCCGAGTGCTTCGACATCGGCAAGCCGATAGCGAATCGCTCGGCCAAATCGGACGAATCTTGGACCGTTTCCGTGGAGTCGCCACTTCTGCAGGGTCGCTCGGGATAGACCGAGTCTCTCCCGGCGACGACGGTGTCACTGACATAATCTTGGTTAGGCAGCATATCCCTCCATATGCGCCCTGGAAGCTCCGGCGATCAAGGTCAAATTCACATGCTAACTAGTGCTTATTTCTGGTGATTTGTCCATTTGGTTATTGAGCAAGAAGTCCATTCCTAGTGCACCCTCGGCTAGTCGATCCTGGGGTTACTGCTCGCTTTGTCGTCGGTACGCGTAAACCCATGAAGCACTAGGAACCGGTAGTAGGAACCGGCGAGCTAGGCTCTGACATCGAGAACGCTCATGTGTCGCCGTCATCGCCGTCGCTATCAGCGTCGTGGTCTTCGTTTCGATCGTCATCGTCTTCCCATGGTGCTTCTTCCTGAAGCTTCTCGTCACCCAATGTTGCCGTCTGACGAGCCCTGCAATGGTTGACGAACCACTCAAGTTCCTTCAGCACGCTCTCGGGCAAGTCGTGAAAGTACAAACCGCCGGAGCGCGGAACTCACGTGCTGCTCCAACGCCAAGAAGAGGGTCCGCTGGGAATCGAGGCTGCGTCTCAACCGCAACAGAATCGTACGTGTCTCCAATGCCAAGACATCTCGACACTGGACCACGATGCAATCAAACACCTCGAACAAGCTTTCTAGACCTTGGTTGAACAGTGACTCCAAGAGGCGGTAGCTGGACGCGTTGTAGCAATGCGGGATGCAACCCAACGCCACAACCCATCAATCGTATTCGGGGTATTCCGCAGCGTTGACAAACGAGTCACTCAGGGCATCGCGCCAAGCCAAAGAAATCTCCATGAACTCCTGAAGCGCCTCAGCCTCCAGAATGCGTCTACTCGCGTCGATCGCTTCAGGCTGCAGCTTTAGCCGCACCGTTGAGATCCAGGCGTCACGGTAGTTGCGAACGAGCCCAGCATTTAGCTTCCGGGTAAACCCACCACGGATCTGGGTGTCATCGTGGCAGAGCAGACAAAGAACCGCGAGATTCTCGATCGCGTTGTTCGATGGCTCCTCGTCGAGATGATGAATATGCACCTGTCTACTCACCCGACACACGCAGCACGTACGATCAAAATCAACAAAACTTGTGCCGACACGTCTTCAGGAATTGCGATCCGTTCCTTCTTCGTCACGCGAGGATTCTAAGCATGACCGTTTGAGGCATCCACCAGCTCGCGCCGACGGCTTCGCGACTCGTCACCTCCCTGGATACCGCCGACGACGAAAACATGCGCATACGCAAACCAGGGGGGCCTCAGACGGCACGTGTCCCGGCGATGGCTTCTGCCAGAAGGTTCTCGCGAGCACCAGTGGCCTCTTCGCTAGGTTCGCTAGGTTCGCTAGGTTCGGCTTGCTCGGGTTGACTGGAGCGAGCAGAGGAGCGCAGCCGGACGAAATCAATCTCCGACGTCGAGAGGATCGGGCTCACGCATTTCGATCGCGTTCGTGTCAATGGCTCCCTCTGGTGAGCCATCTCGTTGATGCGCTGGTCTTTCAATAGCTGAGCAATGCGCTGGCGGATCACGCTGGGATCGGGTCCGGAAACCTCTACTTCCACTTTCTGAGCGGCCTCGAAGCCCTTGGCTTGGCTGATCGCCTTCCACATTTGCGCTGCAGGACCATGAGCGTTCAGCGCGCATCTCAGCCATGAGTGCTTGGCCCAAGGCGATGTGTCTTACCCAGCTGGACTCGGCAAACTCATCTTCGATCGCTTGATCTGCGGCGATAATGCCTTCCAGCTCGCTAGCCGCTTTCGCTTCGTTGCGGATCTTGAAAGCTGCAGCGAACGCGCTCAGAAGCTCAGCGTCGGAGGTGGAGTCCCCCAGATGCTGTCTTACCCAAGCGCGTTTCGCTGCGTCTTTCCGTGTCATGGCATGACCACAAGACAGCATAGGGCGCGTTCGAGCGATCCTTCAACTTTCAGTTGTCTCCAACCGGTCCGATCAGCTCTGTCAGCCGTCGGTACGTCTTCATTGCTGCTTCAGAAGTCTCCAGCCTGCCTCGCTCTAGACAGCTTTTCCGAGAGGCGGAAAGCTCTCAGAAGAGCGCGAGCCCCTCGAAGCTCAGACTGGATCTGTTCGTGGTTCGCCTGGATCGCTCTGGTGATCAGGCGATCGACGGAACGTCGATACATCTTCGCCCAAGCGTCGGCAAGCAACACGCGGATCTCCCCACGCGGTTCACCCGATTTCATTGCATCGCGAAGCATGAGCATCATCACCAGCGACTCATCCTCCGAAGGCATTTTCACCTTCGGCGCAGGTGTCTTCGCGTTCATGCGGCGGATCGTCTTTGCAATCATGTAGAAGACCGCTCTCTTAGTGATCCCCCACTGCTGTGCGAATCGACGAGCGATCGAAAACACATGACTCACCGATGCGATCGCCTTTGCGATCTCGATCTGTCGATATGGGTGAGGTTGCATGGGCACTGGATCTCTTCAGCGAAACTTTCAAGGTTGGTTGAAAAGGATGAAAACTTCCTGCAACGGATGCGACTTCACGAGCGAGGCAATTCCTCTTGCGACACATGAAGACCACGCTTCGCTAACTCGGTCTCGATTCGGGACGGCGGAGCATCGTCACCTTGTTTCACCAGGTACTTAGCCCGGAAGATCTGATGATCGTGGCGGCAGATCTTTCCAACCCTATTGGGAATGAAGAAGAAGATCTGGATGGATGGGAAACATCGTCACCGTCGTCACCATCGTCACCTCTGGTCTCTGCCGCAGGCTCAGAAATCAGGTTTTCCGACGAGGAAATCCGAGTTACTCGCCATGGTGTTCCGTGCTTGGTGTGCTTCCCGGAC
>CAVYYE010000001.1:0-76644 GCA_963772655.1 uncultured delta proteobacterium | reverse complement strand
TCGGCCGAATCGGACGAATCTTGGACCGTTTCCGTGGAGTCGCCACTTCTGCAACGTCGCTCGGGATAGACCGAGTCTCTCGGCGACAACGGTGTCACTGACATAATCTTGGTTAGGCTGCATATCCCTCCATATGCGCCCTGGAAGCTCCGGCGATCAACGTCAAATCACACGCTAACCGGTGATTATTTCGTGTGATTTGTCTATTTAATGATTGATCCAGACAAGTCGATCCTGGTGCACCGCTGGTCCTCATCCTGGGGCTACTACTCGCTTTGTCGTCGGTACGCGTAAACTCATGAGGCACTAGGAACCGGTTGTAGGAACCGGCCGAGCTAGGCTCGACATCAAGAACGCTCATGTGTCGCCGTCATCGCCGTCGCTATCAGCGTCGTGGTCTTCGTTTCGATCGTTCATCGTCTTCCCATGGTGCTTCTTCCTGAAGCTTTCTCGTCACCCAATGTTGCCGTCTGACGAGCCCTGCAATGGTTGACGAACCACTCAAGTTCCTTCAGCACGCTCTCGGGCAAGTAGTGAAAGTACAAATCACGGAGCGCGGAACTCACGTGCTGCTCCAACGCCAAGAAGAGGGTCCGCTGGGAATCGAGGCTGCGTCTCAACCGCAACAAGACCGTACGTGTCTCCAATGCCAAGACATCTCGACACTGGACCACGATGCGATCAAACACCTCGAACAAGCTTTTAGACCTTGGTTGAACAGTGACTCCAAGAGGCGGTAGCTGGACGCGTTGTAGCAATGCGGGATGCAACCCAACGCCACAACCCATCGATCGTATTCGGGGTATTCCGCAGCGTTGACAAACGAGTCACTCAGGGCATCGCGCCAAGCCAAAGAAATCTCCATGAACTCCTGAAGCGCCTCAGCCTCCAGAATGCGTCTACTCGCGTCGATCGCTTCAGGCTGCAGCTTCAGCCGCACCGTTGAGATCCAGGCGTCACGGTAGTTGCGAACGAGCCCAGCATTTAGCTTCCGGGTAAACCCACCACGGATCTGGGTGTCATCGTGGCAGAGCAGACAAAGAACCGCGAGATTCTCGATCGCGTTGTTCGAGGGATCTTCGTCGAGATGATGGATCTGCACCTGTCTACTCACCCGACACACGCAGCACGTACGATCAGAATCGAACAAAACTTGTGCCGACACGTCTTTAGGAATTGCGATCCGTTCCTTCTTCGTCACGCGAGGATTTTAAGCTGAGTTGACCGTTTGAGGCATCCACCAGCTCGCGCCGACGGCTTCGCGACTCGTCACCTCCCTGGATACCGCCGACGACGAAAACATGCGCATACGCAAACCAGGGGGGCCTAGACGGCACGTGTCCCGGCGATGGCTTCTGCCAGAAGGTTCTCGCGAGCACCAGTGGCCTCTTCGCTAGGTTCGCTAGGTTCGCTAGGTTCGGCTTGCTCGGGTTGACTGGAGCGAGCGAGGAGCGCAGCCGGGCGAAATCGATCTCCGACGTCGAGAGGATCGGGATCACGCGTTTCGATCGCGTTCGTGTCGATCGCTCCTACTTGGTGAGCCATCTCGTTGATGCGCTGGTCTTTCAATAGCTGAGCAATGCGCTGGCGGATCACGCTGGGATCGGGTCCCGAAACCTCTACTTCTACTTTCTGAGCGGCCTCGAAGCCCTTGGCTTGGCTGATCGCCTTCCACATCTGCGCTGCAGGGCCATGAGCGTTCGCAGCACGCATTTCGACCATGAGTGCTTGGCCCAACGCGATGTGCCTTGCCCAGCTGGACTCGGCAAACTCTTCTTCGATCGCCTGATCTGCGGCGATGATCCGCTTCAGCTCGCTAGCTGCTTTCGCTTCGTTGCGGATCTTGAAAGCTGCAGCGAACGCGCTCAGAAGCTCAGCATCAGACGTTGAGTCCCCCAAGTGTCGCCGAATCCAAGCGCGTTTCGCTGCATCCTTTCGTGTCATGGCCTGACCACACGATAGTAGGGAGCGACCGAGCGATCTTTCAACTTTCAGTTTCTCCAACCGGCCCGATCAGCTCTGTCAGCCGTCGGTACATCTTCATTCTGACTCGAAGTCTCCAGCCTGTCTCGCTCTAGACAGTTTTTCCGAGAGGCGAAGCTCTAGAAGAGCGCGAGCCCCTCGAAGCTCAGACTGGATCTGTTCGTGGTTCGTTTGGATCGCTCTGGTGATCAGGCGATCGACAGAACATGGATGCATGGCCCAAGCGTCGGCAAAGCGACGCACGATCTCCCCACGCGGTTCACCCGATTTCATTGCATCGCGAAGCATGAGCATCATCACCAGCGACTCATCCTCCAAAGGCATTTTCACCTTCGGCGCAGGTGTCTTCACGTTCATGCGACGGATCGTCTTTGCAATCATGTAGAAGACCGCTCTCTTAGTGATCCCCCACTGCTGTGCGAATCGACGAGCGATCGAAGCACGTGACTCACCCGATGCGATCGCCTTTGCGATCTCGATCTGTCGATATGGGTGAGGTTGCATGGGCACTGGATCTACTCAGCGAAACTTTCAAGGTTGGTTGAAAAGGATGAAAACTTCCTGCAACGGATGCGACTTCACGAGTGAGGCAATTCCTCTTGCGACACATGAAAACCACGCTTCGCTAACTCGGCCTCGATTCGGGACGCCGGAGCATCGTCACCTTGTTTCACCAGGTACTTAGCCCCGGAAGATGACGATGGTGACGATCTTTCCAACCCTATTGGGAATGAAGAAGAAGATCTGGATGGATGGGAAACATCGTCACCGTCGTCACCATCGTCACCTCTGGTCTCTACCGCAGGCTCAGAAATCGGGTTTTCCGACGGGGAAATCCGAGTTACTCGCCATGGTGTTCCGTGCTTGGTGTGCTTCCCGGACTGCAGAGATCGCCCACTGACGATACGTCCCTTGATCTTGCGCAGCGCATAGCCAAGCGCAATCGGGTCGATCGGTCCATTTCGATTCGCGATGCGAGTAAGCGCATCGCGAAGCGCAAATCGTGTCGTCGCGTGATCATCGCTGGAGATGCACACTCGTGTGGTCTCTGCGATCACCTTACTGAGCAGCACGTCTTCGTTGCCGAAGAGCGTTTCCCAAGACTGCACCAGGGTGCGCAGGTTCTCTAGATCCTCATCGCCTTGCTCGCGAATTCGTTCTACTCCGGCGAGCGGATCCGCTGCACCAACCCAGATGAGTGCGCCACGTACTACGCGATCCCAGCTCTCAAACGAGCCCTTTTCTGGTTTCTCGTGTCGAGGGCAACCGGCTGCGAAGAAGGCACGCAACACCGTAATTGCTGAAACGATCAGGCGTGGTCGCTGGTCTCGAAGGTGAGCGAGTAGGTTGGGATATCTGAAACCCTGGCGATCCTCGGGATGCTCCACGAGCGGATCGATACCGATGGGGACAACGCGACGTCCAAGGTCTCCGCGAAGCACGACGTTGTTGCCTGTCAGCGTCCAAACAGAGCGCAGCGAGACAGTGACCGTTTTCGAGGATCCCAGCACGCGATCGCTGATCTCGCCAGCCGTCAGAGCCATCGCGAGGGACGGCGAACCGATCGCACCTTCGACGTTATCGATGGTCACTAGTTGAGGTGACTCGATCGCGATCGCGAGTAGACGCTTGCGGATCTCATCGTCGCTCTCGCATGGAGCCATCTTCGGGGCAGCTCGTCCCGTCGCAATCATCGCAGCCGCATCGATCACTAGACCCTTTCCCGATCCTGGAGTTGGTGCCCCCGAAGAGAACATCGGCACGCATCCATTGATCGCGGTTCGCGCAACGATCGACAGGATCAACGCCGCTACCGCACTTCGATCCGATGGAGCGACGAATGGAAAATCACAGAACGGCTGTAGCAGCTCATCGAGCGCTTGAGCCGCATCGGCTTGCGTAGGGTGCGCGGGAACCGGCGGATAGGCTACTCCGCACGGATCAAAGATCATGCGCGTGGTTGCGTCGTATCCCAGCGCTCTTGCACCGTTCCATCCGGTCGCAGCACGGCGAATCGGTAACACCCTCGATCACCGGAAAGTCCCACTGCCCACGCGCGAGCAGCGTCTCCACGACCCATGTAGGAACCATCGCCGAAACGCGCTCGTTACGTTGGTTGATCTTCATCCATCGAGCCGAAGCCCCGAGCAGCTCACGCAAGCGCTCGGCTGGAATCGTCTCGATGACAGGGGTTCCATCCGGCCGTCTTAGCCATCCGGGTGCGCTTCGATCACGAACCACGTGAACGAGAGTACGGCCTCGCACGTACACCACTCCGAGACTCGAGAGAGCTCGCTCGGCTTGGTTCACCACGTCTTGCTGATTCGTGGTGATGAGAATCTCGGGGCGCACGATTCCACGTGCGCTACCAAGTAGGGCTGCATGCAGTGGAGCGCTCGCTTCAAATGCATCGCGTGCCGCACCGTGGGCACTTGTCCAGCTCTGGTGAGATCGCATCGGTCCAGCGAAGAGATCATCTTCGTCCCACGGCGGAACGCACGTCGCGTTCCACTCGATCGCTAGCTCACGAGCCTCGGCTTCAGTGAGCGCGTAATCGTTAACCAGGATGCCCCACGCTGCACGACTGTGCGCATTGCCTCCCTGCCCTTCGATCGCCGGACCGTGCTCCTGGAGTCGCTGGCGTGCACGCTGTAGCAGCGCAGCGGAAGCCGGACCATAGATGTTTCCCGACTGCGGCACGCTCACAGATGAGGCCGTAGGCGCTCGCGCAAGCATTGCAGCTACGTCCAACTCGATGCCCTCGTGAGACTCGAAGAAATACGTCGCGTCGCTGGTCGAGAAGGAAGGAAGTACAAACGCGAGGCATCGCAGGCGTGACGATCACGGGCACACCCAACTCATCGATCGCGGCATTCCAGAAGCGAGGCCAGTCTGTTCCGCTCACGGGCTTCGAGAGCGCAAGTACCACACGGACACAACGATCGCCGACTCGGTCTGAATGCGACGCGTGAATGATCCGGCGATACAAACCCAGGCTAGCAAGCGATTCGGCTAGTGCATGTTCGGTCAGGTGATCCAGATCCAACACGAGCGAGGAGACTTCGAGCACGTTGGCTTTGCAGCGAGATGCTCCGTCTGCGTATGCAGCTGGAGACCATGCGCCCACCGAGCGTTTGCACGGGCACTTACTTCGAGCGCAGTCAGCACTCGTGCACGTGCTGGTCTCGGGCGAAGAAAGCACCGAGACAAGATCCAACCACGAGCATTTGATCGTCGTCGGAGTCTTGTCGGTCTCGCCGTTGAATTCGGAGATTCGCATTTGTTTCGAGCGCTAGTTTCGCACGTCTGATCACCCACATCGCCTCGCCACGAATCGCTCAAGATCTGCGTTCCACTTCGCGTGATCAGCACGCTCTTGGGAGAAGTGACAGAACACTCGCCAGATGCGCTCAAGCGAAGCGCGGACACCCCACCGGGATTCCAGCCACAGCTTGATGTGCTGCGTTGTTGGAAGCTTCTCCGGTAACACAACCGTGTTGACGGATTCAAACTCAGATGCGTTGGCAAAGATCCTATAGATAGAAAGGTCGCTGGATACATAGGGCACAGTAACTTCACAAACTGGGGGGTCCGCGAGTTATGGGGGTCTCGCGAAGCGAACATCACTTCTTGCTTGTTCGTCTGCCTCCACGAGTCTTTGGGCTGACGTCGCGCTTCTTTGGCTTCAGAGAAGAGTCATCGGGCTTGCTGAACCAATTCGAGATCCATCGAGAGAGCTTGCCCTTCTTGCGGGTCGACTTGATGACGGCGATCAGCTGGCGGTCGAGTTGATCGAGTTTGTCGCGAGCAGCCTCGATCTGATCTCGGAGATCTTGCGGCGTCTCGGATGCCTTCTTGCCATTCTTCTTACGCATGGCTACTTGCTGCCTTCACTCTCGTCGCGTTCGACTCGTGGAGGTTCTCCACTCACCGCACGCCGCAGGTTCTCCTCGGCAATCCGCATCTTGCTCATGCCCTTCGGGGCAACCTCGGGTGCATCTAAATCGCGAGACATCGCCCGCCTATGTTCTCGCGAGCAAGCTCGTCGGCACTGATCGGCCCAAGCCCGTCGCAAGCCCTCTCTAGATTGAGGGTCGCGATCTGGTCCGAAGTTAGCTCGCGGTGAAGATCTGCCTCGTCTGTCTTTGCAGGCTGTAGCGACGGTAGATTCTGGAAGCTTCGTTCGAAGTTTAGGGTCGCCAATTGCTCCGAAGTCAGACCCTCGGTATTCACCTGGTCTTCCTTGGCACGAGCGGACTCTTCGTTGAGCTTGGCTTCGTATCGATCGGCGGCGCGTTTGATCTCGGGCTCGCTCATGCCGTTTTCACGGAGTGCTTGGCAGTACCGCTGGAGCCTGCCGCCACCTAGGATGCCGTATACTGGATTATTCAGTGTCTTCATATTATTGCCTACATGATTGTTAAGTCGGTTTCCATTCGCAGACCACGCAGTGCAGCGACGCGCAGGTAGGTCGAGACGGTCATACCCAACTTCGCCGCAACTCGTCGGAATGCCTCAAAATCATCCGATGTGAGCCGCACTGTTATCTGCCGTTTAAAGGACGCCATAAGCTACTGTTATCCTCCATTGCGCGACGGAACAAGATTTGCTTTGATCCAGTTGTCAGATCGGCATAGAACACGAGTGAAGGGATTATTTCTCTTCTAACCTCGGCTCGCGGCTCACCGCGTTCAGATCGACGCCCTAACCCATCCCTACCTGAGCCACCACGAAGAGGATGTAGGATCGAGCGATGCGATGATTGTGGTGGTGTTGTTGGGGATCGCGGTGCTTTCTGCGTCCGCTCAGGCTGACGAGCGGAACGATAGGCGCCAGGAACTGCTTGCGCGCGAGACGCTGCGAATCATGAAACGCGCGGAGTCGCAGACGTCACTTAGCGGTAAGGACTTCGCGAACGCATGGAGACGGGGCATCAAGAAGACGACTACGGCGATTTGTACGTGCAAACGCCGCTACCCGTATGACACCAAGATGCGCGCACACTGCGGACTCGACGCGATGACCGAGATGATGCTCGACCTAATGCCCGTCCTCTTCCGCGTTCCGGGTGTCCTTTCCGGCTGGAAGAGAGCGATGGCAGGCACCAAGGAAGACGCTGACGCCTATGGCGAGAAGGTTACGACTGACTTGCTGGAGAAGTGGGTGCCTGCGAAGGAGCGTCTTCGTACGATGAAGAAGCTCTACGAGTGCTTCGAGTAGGGAGCTGCTCGTCAAACAGAGGCGTTGCTTCCGTTCCTATCGGCAAATGCTGGCGGGGCTCCCTACTCTTTCCAAGCCGCAAACTCTCGCAATATGGGCAGCACACTTTGGGCCTGCTGACGTCGCTCCTTGGTTGAACGTTTGTTGAACTCCCACGTTCCAGCCAAGTAGTCCGGGAGCGGTTCAAGCTCATCGCTAGCCAAGCCTCCCTCATCCCCTCGTGGATTGTTTGCGCAATCTCTTCCTCTGTCGCGCCTGGTCTCTGTCGATACATCGCAATGACTTTCGCGGCCTGATAGCAGTCTTGTCAGTCGTTCCCCTGGCTCCTTGTCGTTCCAGGGCTTCAGATGGGGATGGGCAGAGTCCTCCTCTTCTTCTTCGCGAATCGTTCGCCAGACGTCATGGAGCTTCTCGGCTACTTCTTCTACGAGTCTTATCGCTAGTGGATGCACAGACATGCCCACATTCTTCGCCGACTACTGTGGCCACGCGCACTAGGCTCACTCACTACGAAGGCCCAAACCAGTGCGCGACAGCGTGGAGCTTGCGAGCACACGCGGTTCTGCTCGCCAGTGCAGCAATTCGCTGCACGCAGCTTCACTTGGGCAGCGAATGTAGATCAGTCAGCGCAACACGCATACGCTGGATCTGCACGACATACGCGACGCATCAAGCGTGCGTGCTCGTCGGAGCTGAAAGGATACAGGCGTGGCCATCGATGCGGGCATTGAGTTCACGGCTGGGGCGAGACATCCCAAGGAAGCACCCTGTGACGATCACCGTTTCGACTGCATTCAAAAAGACGCACAAACAGCTCGCAAGACTCGGTGTCTTCGACGTGTGTCTTGATCTTGATGCGCAGGTCTTCATCGACCCGGCGATGTTGGCGAAGACGAAGTGTCCCGAGCTCAAGGGATCGCGAGACGACATCGTCAAGCACTTCAACGGAGTCCTGAAGTTGTTGGAGCGCTCGAGGGTCCGTGGAGACAAGATGTGGAAGGATGCCCAGGCGCCTTGCGTTCCCCGAGTTGAAAGAGACCTGCCTCGGCTACTCCGTCTTGGGAACAGCTGGATCGGGAATGGGTCGCCGGATCGCGGAGCAACTCATCGATTCCGCCAAAGAGATCTTAGATGCAGGTGTGAGCGACCCCGAGATCTTTGAACTGTCGGGACTCTTTGAAGAGGGAGTCGTTCCCGATCGAATTAGCGACATGATCAGCGGTCTGCTCGCTGATCGCTTGGCTGCGTTTACCGTTCGGATTTGCAGGACGCTGAGCATCCCCTGCAAGTCGACTTACACAACCAAGAAGCAGTCATACAAGGTTCCGAGAGAACCCCGTAACAAGAAGCCGCTCTTGGATGGTTCCTCAGGACGTGCTCCGAGACCTACCGATCGCCCTCGACGATTTCGGACGATTGGGCAAGTGTGCGTCCACAACCAGGCCGTGCGCGAGGAGCTGAATAGCCTCATCGGGACCGGCTGGAAGATTCGAGAAGTTCACAAGAGCACGATTTCGAAACGTGCTTTTCGCCATCCTGATGCACTGGAAGACCTCATCAAGCGCTACAAGGCTAGCTCCAAGCCCTCCTACGACTTTGAGACTGATCCGGCTTCGCGCATTCGATGGGCGTGGATCGAAGACCGTAAGAGCCGCGCCTCTCAAGCTAGAGAAGCGCCGCAAACCATCACTCGATCACGTGCACCAGACAGCACTAAGGATCTGCGAGCACTTTGCTGAGCTGTTGGCAAACAACGGCGTCAATGAGTTGCTCTTCGTGAACGGAAGGCCCCGACCGGAGAAGTATGCTCAGAGGTTGTTCTTCTCCATCGCATCGTCGTACTGCAAGTCCAACGATCTCGATCTCTCGCCCGAGTCGAACGCTGGCAGAGGACCGGTAGATTTCAAGGTGAGCGCTGGATCGAAGGCAAAATGCGTCGTGGAGTTGAAGCTGTCGAAGAATGGAAAACTGGTTAAGGGTTACACTACTCAGCTGGCGACGTACGCCAAGTCTGAGAAGGCGCAGCGATCAATCTACCTCGTCATCGATTCCTGGAAGAAAGCAGGACAAGACGCGCATGAAGACTCTCCTCAAGGCAACGGTTGACGCGACGCAACGACCAAGACCCGACCTTGTCATCGCGGCAGCGAAGAAGCTGAAGAGCGCAAGCAAGCTCTAGCGCTGCTGGATAGGAGAATGAGAGTAGGCGCCTCAACCAAGCGAAGGATCCGAACCGGGGACCTAAACTGACTTACGCTCGGTTGGGTCCCTGTGTCAGACCGTAGTTTTACACTGCGGAATGCCGAAGGAACCTGATCTCGAACAACTGAGCATCCAACTCGCAAAGCTTCAAATAGCTGTCGTGGAGCTGAATGAATGGCAGATGGGTCTGGCGAAGCTTGCCCTCGCAAACGAGTACCGCATGGCGCAGCGTCTCGCTGAGGCGCACGAGAAGACCAAGCATCTCCGGGAAGCCGACCGGATTCGTCGCGCCCGCTTCTTTCGCGTTCGACCAATTCGCGCACTACATGCCAGAGTCGCTCAGGCCACAGCTTGCTGACATGCGAGACGCTACGATCGAATCACTGATCACTGCTGACAATGACCCGTCCATGGACTTCAACTAGTTCACGCGCAAGCCACGGGTGACCTCCAAGCTCGAATGAGCGAGCGCTACGCCTCTGATACCATCGGGTGATGGCATTCAAGTGGCAGGTGCCAGATCATCTTCATCGAGAGGAACCCCATGGAACATGGGAGAGCCGGTAGCGGAGAGCGAACGCTTCGACGTCACGACAGAGCACGACAACACTGATGAAGCGAGGGATCGTGCGGATGAAATGTTCAACGCCAACCCGCGTGTGAAGCACGCGCGAGCTTGGCGGATCGATGGTGACCACATTCGCTACGCTAACATCGAGCGAGTCGACTAATTGGAACCGCGGAACGGTTCGCACCGAGAACACGCATCGCGTTTGTTCAGGATCTTCAGATGAAGCTGGTGACGGCGGCGTGTGGAATCTCGATGATGGCAGTTGCGCTCGCGACGTTCTCTCTGATGTGGCAATCAAATCGGGATGATGAAAGGCGGGTACCGGCAGCGCATCGATGACCTCGAACACTCGTCTTGAAGATGCGTGACGCAATTGAGAGCTAAGCGAGGCGAAGGCCAAGTCGGTCAATACCGATGACATCTCCGACTTGCCACGCATCAAGGCGATGAATGGTCAGGTTGACCTGAATCGAAGTTGGCTCTTCCTGCTCTACGGGGTCGTCAAGGAACGTGTCGGAGTGCCACATGGATGGTGGTGCGGTGTTGCCGTATGCGCTCGAACGAAGACCGAGTGCAGCTACGTTGATCAGCTCGTCATCATGACGAAGGGTCCACAACCAGACGGGAGCGCATGCAAACCTGCACAATACGCCTGGTGCCACGATCAGGACCTCGGCGGACTTAACTGCACGCCGAAGCCTTACTCTGACGCCTACAAACTCACCGAGTAGGTCACGTGGAGCTACGCGCGGATCACGATCGGGTAATTCGCGACGCAACGAGCGATCAGCCAACCCAGCTCTTCATCGGTTCTCGCCCATGAGTCCTCGGCGAGCCGAGCGAGTGTTTCCAGCCAAAACACGGAGAGAAAGGGATCCGTCAGCATGGAGCGTTCTTCGGCCACATCAACTCGTGGTTGCGTAGCGCTGTTAATCAGTGCGCCAGCTGGATCGATGGCGTAGATCCGGGAACTTGTCGCCGATCAATCCGACGACATGAGGGATCAACGTTCCACGAATCTCTTTGTTGTCGACCACGGCATGTTCAATGCCTACGAGGCGGATCCATTCGGGGGACCAATCCTTGAGGAGGTCAAATCGATCATTCGGCCAGAGTCGCCAGATACCGCAGCCACTAACCCCACCGAGGTGAGGCACTTGATGAGGCACATCGTTCCGATCCCAGACCGACGGAGATGCGAACCCGCAGGAGACTGAGACTCCGGGCTTGCCCTGGTTCGACTCAACGAGGTACGTCCAGTAGCAAAACTGTCCGATCTCAATCTCCTTCGCGGCGTGGTCTGCTTGAACGAGTTGAATCGGGTACCCGGCAACGAAGTGTCGGCCTTGGGGGAGACGATTCGAGTCGCAGATCAAGCTCCGACAGTCGGAGAAACTTCTTGAGCCGACCAAGTTGCTCGGTGGCTTCTTGAGACAGCCGAATCGCGCCGATGTCGAGATCGTGTTCGTCTATGGTGAGCGCGATGGTGGCCTCGTGCACGGGAACGAAGCGAGAGCCATCGACCATAGGCGCCAACAGAAGGCTAACGGTTGCATCCTTCGCGAACTTCAATACGTGGCTTGCTGACAACACGAAGCCAACGTCCGCGATCTTGACCAGCGCACCCGACCTACGCATCACCGGGGTTTCCACCCGGCATCCTGAAGTAGAGGGCAACCGTGCGCGCGAGAATCCACTCCGTGCATCGCGACACATCTCCAGATCGCTGTGCTTCGAGACCACCATCCCTCAACGCTACGATCGCGGACTGACGTCGAATCTGGCTCGACTCGCACCCACTCTCTGTGGCCCTCGTCTCATGTGGGGACGCCTCGAAGCGCCTCCTGGTTCCTAGGTGGTTCCTAGAGGCCATCGCGTTCCCTAACTTCGTGGAGGTTAAGGGGATCGAACCCTTGACCCTCGGCTTGCAAAGCCGATGCTCTCCCGCTGAGCTAAACCCCCGAGACCTGCTTGGGTAGCCCGAGCCTCGCCGTCCGTCAAGCGGTACGGTCGATCATGGCGCGGCTGGCAGATCGGGTGCCCGACGGGGTCGACGGCGAGCTGTTCGTGGACACGAGCTGCATCGACTGCGATCTGTGCCGCCAGCTGGCACCGGCCACGTTCGACCGCACGGATCGCTACGGGCAGTCGCGGGTGTGCCGCCAGCCGGCCGACGATGGCGAGCGGCACCGGGCGCTGATGGCGCTGGTCACCTGCCCCACCAGCTCGATCGGGATGACCCGCAAGATCGACACGGCGGCGGCGGTGCGCGCCCTGCCCGAGCGGATCGATGGCGAGGTCTACTTCTGCGGGTTCGCGGCGGAGAGCTCGTTCGGCGCGGCGTCGTATCTGATCCGCCGGCCGGGCGGCAACGTGCTGGTCGACTCGCCCCGGCGATCGAGCCGCCTGATGTACCGGCTCGACGAGCTCGGAGGGGTGGCGATCCTGTGGCTCTCGCACCAGGACGACGTGGCGGATCACGCGGCGTATCGCGCGCGGTTTGGCTGCGAGCGGATCATCCACGCCGCCGACGCGCGCCGGATCGAGGTCGAGCGGCAGGTCGAGGGCACGGCGCCGATCCGGCTCGCCGACGACCTCGTGATCGTGCCGGTGCCCGGCCACACGCGCGGCAGTTGCGTGCTGCTGCATCGCGAGCTCGCGTTCACCGGCGATCACGTGTGGGCGACCGACGAGCAGGACGGGCTCGAGGCCGGCCGCGACGTGTGCTGGTGGTCGTGGACCGAGCAGAAGCGATCGATGGCGCGACTCGCGGAGCACCGGTTCTCGTGGGTGTTGCCCGGCCATGGCCGGCGCTGGCACGCGCCGCCCGAGGCGATGCGCGCCGAGTTGATGCGACTGGCAGATCTGGCGTGATCGAACAGGTGCAACCAAACCGCGCCCCGACCTAATGCGTCAGTCGCCAGAGCAAGGCAAGTAGTCGGTCGAGAACGCCGAGCGCGTGATCGCTGCCATCGATCCAGCCCCATGCCTTGGCGACACACAGGCCGGCCTTCACCTCGCTCGCGCTTCCGTGCGCGATCGAGAAGTGTTTGTGCCGGTTGCCCTTCTGCGAGCAGCTTCCCTCCGCCAGGTTCAAGCTGACGCTGGTCGCGGCGCGGCGAATCTGATCCGCGAGGTCGCGATCCTGTCGCGCGATCACGGGGACGATCGTCGACAGCGCTTCGATCAGCCGATACGAAACATCGAGTGCGACGAAGTTGGAGTGGATGTTGGTGTTCATGGTCGTGGTTCCTTTCAACGGCCCCCCGGAGCGGCCTGGGCGGTGGGGCCTCGAGCCGCGAAGCGCGCAGCGCGCGCACGGGCCATGCCACGCGCGGCACCGACGCCTCGCGATCG
This sequence comes from uncultured delta proteobacterium, assembly GCA_963772655.1. Lineage (GTDB taxonomy): Bacteria > Myxococcota_A > Polyangia > Haliangiales > Haliangiaceae > JABFXX01. The sequence continues at coordinate 63,311 of CAVYYE010000001.1, read as the reverse complement.
ACGAGGCGTGCAACCGCGCGGCGGCCGATCGATCGGGCGCCGTCGTTCACGCGCGTGGCGGGGCCCGGTGCGCGCGCCAGCGCAAGAGGCGAGGCCCCACCGCCCGGCCGCGGAGGCGCATTCTGCTCGGCCTCGGCTTCGGCTCCGCTTCGGCTTCGGCTTCGGCTTCGGCCTCGGCTTCGGCTTCGGCTTCGGCTTCGGCTTCGGCTTCGGCTTCGGCCTCGGCTTCGGCTTCGACTCAGGTCCCGGCGGGCGCCGAGTTCATCGGCGGGATCTTGCGCCGCGAGCGAATGTTGCCCTTGGTGACCTCGACCGGCACGGGCGGCGTGAACTGGTAGTCGTAGCCGCGCGTGTTGACCTTGATCATGTGGCGGCCTTTGTAGCGAACCAACCGCCGGTAGTACTCCTTCACGTCGCCCTTGACCACGTGGTTGCGGTGCGCGAGCAAGAAGTCCCCGAGCCGCACGGCGAGCTGGTTGAACATGCGGTGGCAGCCATGGCTGTGTCCGTACACGATCGACATCACCGTCGCCGAGCCGTGAGTGCCGATGCCGTTGTCGCCGTAGTGCTCGCGGCCCGCCGCGTCCTTGTAGACGTAGTTATGCGGCAGCAACATCATCCCGAACGCCCCGTGCGGCCCCGGCCCGAGGATCGACGTCTTGAGCTGCCAGCCCTTGAGCGTCCACTTCATGAGATCGCTGTCGGGCGTGCTGGTGGGCGGTAGCCAGGTCGGCGCCGCGTAGAGGTCCTTCCACACGCGCGGACCGACGTCGGACTCCTTCCACTTCTTGACGACGCGGTTACCGATCCGGACCTCGGACCATCCACCGATCGTGGTCGGCCAGCGCACGAGCGGCCGCTTCGTCCCATTATCGTTGACGTAGAGTACGAGGTTGGGCCGGTGCGCGACCACGCGCATGACGGGAACCGGGTCGTACCAGACATCGCCGCGATCGATGACCGCGTGGAGATCCATGTGGGTCGAGTGATAGGCCGGCATCGGCGGCAACGCCAGCGCGACGCGCATCCCGCCGGGGTGGCGGGTGAGGAACGCCGCGGTCGCGGACGCGTCGGTCCACCCGAGCTGACGCGCGGCGGTGTCGGTGGCGGCAGAGACCAGATCCGGCGCGGCGTTCGGCATCGGCGCCTCGTGGCCACGCGCACCGCGCATCGCCTCGGGATCGAGCATGCGATTCATGATCGGCGTCGGACCGTCACCGGCAGTGCCGTCCTCGATCAGGCCCGTGGCATCGACCACGCGCTCGCGCAGGATGCGGAGCGCGAACCGGTAGTCGAGCTCGTGCGGATCGGTGGTGATGACCTTGCGGGTCTCGGTATCGAGCCGCGCATCGGGGAGCAGGAAGTTGCGGCGCTGGAACAGCTCGAGCGCGTGACCGGTGCGCCACGTGAACTGACCGTCGACCTGCTTGGGCGACATGAAGCCCTCGCACACGAGGTGCTTCTGCGCGGCGACGACGCCATCGTAGAGGTCCTGGGCGGTCTTCCACTTCTGATAGATCGGCCCGAGCTCGGGATCGGCCGCGAGCGCGGTGTAGTCGGGCAGCTTGCGGGCGACGCGCGCCTTCTCGAGTCGCGCTCCCATCGCACGCCGCGAGTAGTCGGCGAACTTCACGATCGCCTCGTGCTCCTGTCCGTAGGGACGCGCGAGGTTGGCGATCGGCGACGAGTCGATCTGCGTGTGACAGCGATAGCGCGCGCGTTGCCCGAACCGAGCGCGCACGACCGCCAGCGACGGCACGATGCCGTAGAGCTCTTCGAGCGCGTCGGACGCCGGCAAAGGCTTGCCGTGCTCGTCCTTCTCGGCGGCGAGCGCGAGATAGGTCGAGCGATAGGCGGGCGTGCTGCCCTCGGGACCGGGCGCGAACAAACGCGGCGTCCACTCGTCACGCAGATCGACGATCGTGAACTTGGGGTCGAGCGCCTTGGGGCACTGCTTGCCGTGTTCGACGCCGTTCTCGATCACGAGCACCGGATCACGACACGTGATCGCGGATGTCGTCTCGGTCTTGCTCTCGGTCGTCTGTGTGGGTGCCGCAGAACGCGGCACAGCCGGTGCGGACGTCGACGGAGAGGGACTCTCCGACGAGGTACACCCCAGAATCACCACCCCTGCGATCGAATACCATCGCATCACATATCATGATGACGCGGATTCCACGGATGGCCCAATAACATCTGTCCGCACGAGGGTGATCGCGCGTGATGACGCCGCGCGGTAGTGGTCGTCATCACCGGTACGATGTAGGTGAGGGTCACCGTGAGACCCACGTGATGGCGAGGATGAACTGCCGATGCCGCGGGTAGTTTGGGTGGGTGAAGCAGACGAGGGTGGCGATCGTGGTGCTGACGCTGGGCTTGTCGGGGTTGCCGGCTCGTGCCGACGACGGACTCCAGTTCCACGCGTTCGTCAGTCAAGGCTATCTGAAATCCTCCGACGTCAACTTCCTCGCGAATTCCGAGCGCGGCAGCTTCGAGTTCTTCGAGGCCGGGCTCAACGCGCAACGCGAGCTCACCGATCGTTTGCGATTCGGTGTCCAGCTGTTCGCACGCGACCTCGGCCCGATCGGCAACTACAGCGCGAAGGTGGACTGGGCATACCTCGACTACCGTTGGCGTGACTGGCTCGGCGTGCGCGCCGGCCGCCTGAAGCTGCCGTTCGGTCTCTACAACGACATCAGCGACATCGACGCGGCCCGCCCGACCGCCCTGCTGCCACAAGCGGTGTATCCGGCGCAGGATCGCGACTTCTTGCTCGCGCAGACCGGGCTCGAGCTGTACGGCTACCGGCCGACCGAGCACGCGGGCGCGTTCGACTACCGTGCGTATGCCGGTACGATCTTCCTCGAGGTCGGCGATCCGCAACCGCCGGGCAGTACGCTCGGCCTGCTCTCGCTGACGATCCCGTACGTGGTCGGTGGCCGCCTGTTGTGGGAGACGCCGATCGAGGGGCTGCGGATCGGAGGCAGCCTGCAGCGGTTGCGACTCGAGACCGAGCTTCTCGATACGTCCGATCCCGACATGCCGGTGCACGTGAGCGCCGACGTGCCGGCGACGCTCGCGATGGGTTCGCTCGAGTACGCGGTCGACGACTTCACGTTCGCCGCCGAGTACGCACGCTGGTACACGCGCGTCGAGAGCTCGGATCCGATGCGCGAATCGAAGGCGACCAACGAGCGCGCGTACGGGATGGCGTCGTATCGCGCGACCCGGCGTTTCCAACCGAGCGTGTACTACGGGATGTACTACCCGAACGCCGGGGTCTCGGATCGCTCGAGCGCGAAGTCGATCGACGTCGCCGCCGCGCTGCGCATCGATCTCAATCCGTACTGGATCCTCAAGCTCGAAGGCCACCACTTCCGCGGCACCGCCGATCTGTCGCGCGCACTCAATCCGGGGACCTCGCCCGACAGCCTGGCCCACAACTGGCTGCTGTTCGTCGCCAAGACCACGGTGTACTTCTGATGCGCGCGCCACTCGTGCTCGCGATCATCCTCGGCTTCACGATCGGCCTTGCCGGATCACCGTCCGCCGAGCCCGGGTTCACGGTGATCGTCAACCGGCACAACGACGTCCGCACGCTCGATCGTCGCACGGTCGCGGAGGCGTTCCTCAAGAAGCGCACGCACTGGACCAGCGACCGCCCCATCGCACCCGTGGATCAGCCCAAGTCGGCGGCGGTTCGCAAGCGGTTCTCGCGCCAGATCCTCGGCCGGTCGGTCGAAGCCGTTCGCGCGTACTGGAACCAGATGGTGTTCAGCGGGCGCGGCGTCCCGCCCCCCGAGGTCGACGGCGACGACGCCGTGCTCGTGTACGTCGGCAGGCACAGCGGTGCGATCGGCTATGTCTCGGCCGACGTCGACCTCAGGGGGTCGCGCGTCCGGGCCGTGGAGATTCGATGAAGCGCGTCTACATCCAGGCACGGCGGACGCTCCGCACACAGATCTTTGCCACCGCGCTGGTCTCGGCGTTGGCGCTCGCGGCGATCCTCGGTCTGGGTGCCCTCGCCGATCATCGCGTGACCAACCAGATCGACACCATCCGATCGAAGTTCGTGCCCAAACTCGGTCTCGGAAACCGGCTCGAAACCGCGTTCGAACGCATCAGCCGCCAGCTCCAGAACGCCGCCGACGCCAGCGACGTCGAGCTGGTCGACGAGGCCCGTCGCCTCGAGAATCAGTTGCTGGCCACACTCGACGCGGACCGCCCGATCCTCGACCCGTCGCTCGCCGTCCCGGCGCGAGCCGCCGTGGACGCCTACTATCGCCGCGCCGACAACGTCACGCGGAGGATGATCGCCGGTGAGGCTGGCGACGCGATCGTCCACGACGCCGAGGCGATGCAACGCGAACAAGCGAGGGCCTCCGATCTACTGGCCCGTGCCGCCGCGGTCGACGAGGATACGCTCGCCGCGGCGTTTGCCGATGTCGTCGCGGCGGAACGCACCAGCGCCCGCCAGCGGTTGACGGTGTCCACGATCGGGCTCGGGCTCGTCCTGCTGCTATCGGTGTGGGTGAGTCGCCGAGTGTCGCGAGGGCTCGGCGATCTCGCCCTCGGGTTCCAGCGGTTCGGCGCCGGGAGCCTCGACACGCCGATCCCGATCTCGCGCGACGACGAGCTCGGCTTGGTGGCGCGCGACGCCAACCAGATGGCCGAGCACCTTCGACAACTGCTCGACGATCGCGATCGTACGGACTGGATCAAGGCCGGACAGGTCGGACTCGCCGACGCGTTGCGCGGGGAGCTCGACCCCGACGAGGTCGCCCAGCGCGCGATCGCGTTCATCGCTCGCCATCTGGGCGCACCGCTGGGCATCGTCTACGTCGTCGAGGACGACTCGGTGTTGCGGCCCCTCGCGGGATACGGCGTACCGATGGACGGGACTCCGAGCTTCTGTCTTGGAGAGGGACTCGTCGGTGAAGCCGCGACGCGCTCCGAGCTTACCGTGATGCGCGCTCCACCCGGCCGGCTACCGATCCGCTCGGGCCTGACCGATGGCGATGCCCACATGCTGGTGCTCGTGCCGCTGGCGGTCGCCGAGCGCACGATCGGTGTCGTCGAGCTCGCGGCACTCGAATGGAGACCGCGAGAGGAAGAGCTCGTGAGCGCGATCCGCGATCTGTTCGCCGCCGCGCTCGATGGGGCTCGTGGCCGTTCGGCCACCCGCGCGCTGCTCGCCGAGACTCAGCACCAGGCGGCCGCACTCCTGGTCGCACGTCGCGGCATCGAACAGAAGGCCGCGGAGCTCGCCCGTGCGAGCGCGTACAAGTCGCAGTTCCTCGCCAACATGTCCCACGAGCTCCGCACGCCACTCAACGCGATCATCGGATTCTCCGAGATGATGGTGGACGGGGCGATCCCGCTCGACTCCGACCAGGCCAAGGAGTTCGTCGGAGACATCGTGACCAGCGGACGTCACCTACTCCAGCTGATCAACGACGTGCTCGACCTGTCCAAGGTCGAGGCTGGCAAGCTCGAGTTCACGCCCGCCGCAACCCGGCTGTCGACGGCGGCGCGCGAGGTGCTCGCGATCCTGCGCACCCAGGTGGCGCGGAAGCGGCTCGACATCGCGGTCGAGATCGACGACGCGATCGACGAGGTCACGCTCGACACCGGGCGACTCAAGCAGGTCCTCTACAACTACCTGTCGAACGCGCTCAAGTTCACGCCCGACGGCGGCCGGATCACCGTTCGCGCGATGCCGGCCTCGATCGGCGATCGTCCATCGTTCCGACTCGAGGTCGAGGACACCGGTCCGGGGATCTCGGAGGCCGACACGCCGCGGCTGTTCGTCGAGTTCCAGCAGACCGAACACGGCGCGCGCCAGGGGACCGGCACTGGCCTCGGACTCGCGCTGACCAAGCGGCTGGTCGAGGCGCAGGGCGGACGGGTCGGCGTTATCAGCGAGATCGGCAAGGGCAGCGTGTTCTTCGCCGAGCTCCCGCGCGAGACCGCTGCGCCCATCGGCCCGAGCCCGCCGCCGGCGCGTTCGATGCCGCGTGCCGGCGCCCGATCGACGATCCTCGTGGTCGAGGACGATCCACGCGATCGCGAGCAACTGTCGGCCGCGCTCGAGACCGCCGGCTACGCGGTCGAGGCGGTCGGCAACGGCAACGATGCGATCGCGTGCCTGTCCGCGCGCACCTACGACGCCATCACCCTCGACCTACTGCTCCCCGACATGACCGGCATCGAGGTCCTCGAGGCGTTGCGCACGACGCCCAACCAGCACGTGCCCGTCGTGCTGGTCACGGTGGTCGCCGAACACGGCGCCGTCGCCGGCTTCGCGGTCCATGACATCCTGGCCAAGCCACTCGATCAACGCGCGTTGCTCGCATCGCTGGCACGGGCCGGAATCCGGGCCGGCTGTAACCGACGGGTGCTCGTGGTGGACGACGATCCGACCTCGCTCAAGGTGATCGGCGCGATGCTCCGGCGGCTCGGGTTCGAGGCGGTGTGCGAACAGAACAGTGTGGCCGGTCTCGAGAAGGCGACCGCCGTCGGTCCGGAGGCACCGTCGGCGATCGTCCTGGACTTGATCATGCCGACGCTCGGCGGCTTCGAGTTTTTGGATCGGTTACGCGCCGATCCGGCCGGGCGCGGCGTTCCGGTGATCGTGTGGACGAGCAAGGACCTCACGCACGAGGAGCGCCTGTCGCTGCGGCGCTCCGCCGACGCGGTCGTCGCGAAGGGACGCGACGGCAACTCGCGCGTGATCTCGGAGCTCGAGGCGCTGTTGCCCACGCGGGGAGCCGCATGAACGAGGCACCTGTCGCGGCGCTGATCGTCGACGACGCGCCGCTCAATCTCAAGCTACTGACCGTGCTGCTCTCCGCGAACGGCTACGCGGTGCGCACCGTCGCCTCCGCCGAGCTCGCGCTCGAATTGCTCGAGACCTACGCGCCGTGCTTGATCCTGGTCGACATCCGGCTCCCCGGCATCGACGGCCTCGAGCTCGTGCGCCGCCTGCGCGCCGACCCGCGCCACCGCGACCGCACGATCGTCGCGGTCACGGCCAGTGCGATGAAGGGTGACGAGGCGAACGCGCTGGCCGCCGGTTGCGACGCCTACGTCGCCAAGCCGATCGATACCCGTGCCCTCCCCGGCCGGCTCGCGAACTGCCTCGCCCGCAGAGCCCGTACCGCGCGCGGGGAATCGTGACCCTGCGGATCGTGGTCGCCGACGACGACGAGGTCCAGCGCAAGCTGGTCGTGGTCCGGCTGACCGCGAGCGGCTATCGCGTGATGGCTGCCGCCGACGGTACCGAGGCCCTCGCCCTGATCGCCGAGCACCGTCCCGACGTGGTGGTGTCCGACGTGCTGATGCCCGGGCTCGATGGCTTCGAGCTGTGTCGCGCGATCCGCCGCGATCCCGCGCTCCGCGACACCCCGATCCTGTTGCTCACCAACTCGTACGTCGAGCTATCCGATCGCGATCTCGCGCGGCGTGCGGGAGCTCGCGACCTGATCCTGCGCACCCCCGACCTTTCGGCGATCCTCGAGGCGCTCGCCGAGATCGCCCGGCTCAAGGCACCGTGAAACACAGCGTGGCGCCTTCGTCCACCGCGCCTTCTGCCCACACCCGGCCGCGGTGACGCGTGATCACGCGCTGTACGATCGCCAGTCCGATGCCGTCGCCGGGGAACTCCTCGGGACGATGCAACCGGCGAAACGGTGCGAACAGCCGCGGTGCCGATGGATCGAACCCGACCCCGTTGTCGCGCACGAACAACGTGCCGTCGGCACGCCGGCCGAGTTCGATCTCGGGGTGGTCACGCGGCCCGGTGAACTTCCAGGCGTTGTCGAGGAGCTGTTCGAGGGCGGTCTCGAGCAGCCGCCGATCGCCTTTGACCGTCACGCCCTCGGCGATCACCGGGGCGAGCCGGCGGCCGTGCCTGGCGCCGAGCTCGTCGGCGATCCGGCGTGCCGCATCGGTGACGTCGACGGTCGCCAGTACCATCGGCGTCCGCGCGATCTCGGAGAGCTCGCGCAGCCGCTCGATCATCGACTCGAGCCGCGATACGCCACCCCGGATCGAGCGCAGGTAGCGACGTGCGGGCGCATCGAGCTGCTCGGGATAGTCCTCCTCGAGCGCGCGCACGTAGCCCTCGATCACTCGCAGGGGGAATCGCAGGTCGTGGGACACTGCAAATAGATAGGCGTCGAGCTCGCCCTCGAGCCGTGCGATCTCGCAGGCCGCATCTTCGAGGTTGGGTTTTTCGTACTCCTGACCCGCCACTCGGAACTAGTCTAGATCAATCCGCGGGGGGCCGCTCGTTCGGCGCGCTCTCGTCGAGCACGAGGTCCTCGAGATCGGCCTGCGGACGGATCAACGGATGATCCGGTTCGTTCTTCGGGAACAGCGGCGGCGGATACATCGCGCGCGCCCGCGCCGATGCCTGTCCCCACACCAGAAACATGATGCTCCACACGGTCGGCATCCAGAAGCAGATCTCCGGAAACACCATCGCGAAGCCGCACGCGTAGCCGATCGCGAGCAAGGCGAGCAGCAACACGCTGACCGCCTTGTTCTTGGTCATCCCGACCTTGGGCATCGGCAGCCGCGACGCCATCAGATAGCCCATCACGACCACGAAGATCGGGAAGTACGTCCACACCCACGTCGGGGTCTCGAGGTCGTCGCCGAACAGCTTGGGCCCGCCGAACGGCTGCAGACGCATGTGCGGGTCGTACTTGAGCAGCAGCAAGAACCAGATCGCGATCAACCCTCCCGACAGCGTGGTCGGGAACCCGAAGAACATCTTCGTCGGGATCTGGTCGTCGCTCAGCACGTTGTAGCGGGCGAGCCGGAACACGGCGCACAGCATGTAGCCGCCGCACGCGACGAACAGCCAGGTGTGGGCGGCACCGCCATCGTAATAGGCGAGATCGTGACGCCCCGACAGGTAGACCAGCACGAGGTAGGCCGGTGCGATGCCGAAGTTCAAGAAGTCAGCGAACGAGTCGAGCTGCATCCCGAGCTCGGACGTGCCCTTGACCGCGCGGGCGACCAGACCGTCGAGTCGGTCGGTCAGCACCGCATAGATGATCATCCACGCGGCGAGTGCGGGCCGGTCGCTATGCGACGCCCACAGCGACACCAACCCGAAGATCATCGACGACAGCGTGATCAGATTCGGGGCGAGGTAGCGGAAGAACCGGCCGGATGCCACGCTAACTCCCACTCTTGGAAACGCGTTGTGCCATCAGCCGGGCCGACAGCTTGGGACCGAAGCTCGCGGTCATCAAGGATTCGACGATGCGTGCGATCTCGACCTGCGGATCGCCCTCGCGGTATACGAACTTGATCGCCATCCCGGCCTCGGTGTCGTCCGACGAGTCGACGATGCGCTGGACCTCTCCATGGATGGTCAGCGGTTCATCGCGTCCGGGGACGAATAACTTGAACAAGAACTCGGTTCCGATCGGTAGCGGACGGCTTGTCTTGATGAAGGTGCCTCCGCGCGAGATGTTCTTGGTGTAGTCGGCAAAGAACGTGTTGAGCCGTTTGTACTCGACCTTGAGCTCGATCGGGCTGCGCACGTCGACGCGGCGCTCCGGCGGTTCGCCCTTGTCGGGGCCCGGGTCCTCGGCCACGGCCCACCATAGCAGGATCGGCCGATGACCGTGCGCGGAGCGATCGCTAGCGCGATCCGGAGGATGATCAGGCTGCCGCGGCCCCGCGCGCGCAAGCGGCAGTGGATCGGGGTCGGCATCGCCGCCGTGGTCGCCGGCCTGCTGGCGGTTCTCGCGCCGGCGCTCGCGATCGGGGCCGGTGCGATCGTGGCGGTCGCGGCCGTGTTCGTGGCGGTCGGGCGACTCTGGGGCTGGGTCGCGCTCGCGATCGGCCTCGGGCTCGGACTCGGGCTGTTTCCCCTGTTCGGCGTGCTCGGTCTCGAGCTGTCCGTGGTGGTCGCGATGTTCTCGTCGATCGCCGGCGCCGACCTCGGGTGTGCCCTCGCCCGCGAGCTCGCGAAGCACCCCCCCGAGAACACCCCGGCTCCGGGACGCGCAGTGTTTGCGGGCGCGCTCGGCGCGTCCGGGCTGGCCGTGGCCGTCGCCCTCGTGCCCGGCGTGATCGCCGCGTTCCGCGGGATCGTGGTGCCCACCTGCGACTGGTGGTTCGGCATCTCGAGCTACCTCGCGATGCCGCTCGCCAGCGCGGTGCTCGGTGGCGCGATCGGGTTCGCGATCGGTGCGCTGGTCGGCCCGCGCCGGATCGGCCCGGCGATCCTCGCGCAGGTTCCGGCCGTGTTCGTGGCCGGCGCGGCGCTCTACCGGTTCTACGCCACGCCCCCCGTCTACACCTACAACGCGTTGCTCGGGTACTTCCCCGGCAACATGTACGACGAGAACGTGCAGCTCGAGATGCCGCTGTTGTGGTCGCGGCTCGAGCAGCTGGCGTGGGTGATCGCCGCGGTCGCCGCCGTCGCCTGGTGGTTCGACGTCGGCAGCTGGCGCGTTCGCAAGGCACCCCGCCCCGCCGGCCGTCGCCGCGGCGCGATCGCGATCACCGGCATCGCCGCCCTCGCCGCCCTGGCGCTGCGCTGCAACGGCGGCACGCTCGGGTTCGCCGTCGATGCCGACGATCTCGAGGCCGACCTGGGCGCCCGGATCGAGACCCCACACTTCGTCATCTACTACTCGCCGACACCGGCGATCGTCGAGGACCTGCCGCTGATCGTCGAGGATCACGAGTTCCGCTACTCGCAGGTGGTCGCCACGCTCGGGGTCGAGCCGGATCACAAGCTGGTGTCGTTCTTGTTCGCCAGCCGCGATCAGAAGGCGCGGCTGCACGGATCGCGCGACGTCGAGATGGCGAAGCCGTGGCGCGGCGAGATCTATCTCGACCACCGCACGTTCCCGCATCACAGCCTGCGCCACGAGATCGCCCACGCGATCGCCGCCGAGTTCGGCGATCCGGTGTTCCACGTCGCCTCGCGTCGCGTGCTCGGGATCCCGATGCTCGCGGTGCCCGGGCTGATCGAGGGCCTCGCGGTCGCGGTCGACTGGCCCGGCAACTACGACCGTCCCAGCCCGCACGAGCTGGTCCGCGTGATCCAGAAGCTGGGCTCGCTACCCTCGCTCGACACGCTGTTCTCGTTGCAGTTCTTCTCGGTGTCGTCGGCGCAGGGCTACACGACCGCCGGCTCGTTCATCAAGTTCCTGCTCGATCGCTACGGGGCCGCCAAGCTGCGCGAGCTGTATCGCAGCGGCGGCGACTTCGAGGGAGCGTACGGCGTGTCGCGCGACGAGCTCGAGAAGGAGTGGCGCGCGATGCTCGAGACCATCGACGTTCGCGACGCGATGGTCGAGGCGCAGAAGGAACGGTTCCGGCGCACCAGCGTGTTCGCCAGGCCGTGCGCGCACGCGATCGCCAAGCGCTCGGCCCGCGCCGCAGAGCTGGCGGGACGCGGCGACCTCGACGGTGCGGTCGCGCTGATGCGCGAGGTCTGCCAGGACTCGCTCGGCGATCCGCGCTACCGGCTCGCACTCGCCAACCTGCTCTACGTCGACGACACCGACCCGGGCCACCAGATCGATCGCGACGAGGCGGTCGGCGACTGGCTGCAGCTCGCGGTCGACGACCGCAACGTCACGGTGTCGGTGCGCGAGCGCGCGTTTCGCTACCTGGCGCGCGACGCCGTCGCCCGCGGCGATCTGGCCGGCGCCGCGCGGCTGCTGGCGTTCGCCCGCACGATGCCGCTCGACGACACCGAGCGCCGCAGCCTCGACGCGATGGCGATTCTCGCTCGCCCATACCGGTCCGGCCGGCGATGCCCTGCGCGCCTACTTCTTCCCGCCGCGTGACCTCGAGGCCACGCCGCTCGACATCACCGCGGCCGCGGTCGCCGCCGAGCCGACCCTCGGCCTCGCTCACTACCTGCACGGCCTGCAGCTCTTGAACGCGCGCGACTTCAGGAGCGCGGCCGACGAGCTCGCGACCTCGCTACGCTACGAGCTCCCCAACATCGCGTTCGTCAAGAACGCCGCCCGCAAGCTCGCGATCGCCGCGTACCGCACCCACGACGTCTCGCGCCTCGGGCTCGCCACCGCCGTGCTGTCGGGCTCCGACATGACCAGCGGCGATCACCTGCTCGCGAAGGACTGGCTCGACCGGGTCGCGTTCGACGAGCGCACCGGGTGCTGCGCGACGTCGCCACCTCTGACCACGCCATAGCCCAGAAAAGCTTCGGGGGGCCTCTTGCGATCGCGCCGGGCGATCGCGATGCTCGTACATGCGGTCCCGGGGACCGACTAGCCTTCCGTCCGTGATGTTACGTCACGGCTGATCGCGACCCACCATGAAGAACGGGCAGCTGCACGTGGCCGCGCATCGTCTTTGGACGTCATCGCGCTAGCGGCTTCATTTGCACGGCCGCGTGCATCCGCGACATGCCCGAGCAAGTACTCGCTCTCCCGGGACCGCTTCTTACATCCCCGACAAGAACTGCCTACATGCCCGACAGGAACTGCCAGCGATGGCCGTCCCACTCGAGCACGAGCTGGTTCTGGTCGCGCTTGTCGGGACGCGACGGCTTGCCGTACGCGTTGGTGATCGTGTAGCTGGCGTCGATCAGGATGTCGACGGCGGCGCGGCAGCCCGGCTGGAGGTCACCCTTGCACTGCTGGTGAACCGCGATGTAGCGGATCGAGTAGCGGATGTCGGATGCCTTGACCAGGCGGGTCAGGAGGACGTTGCGCAGGCCCTCGTAGCCGTAGTCGTCGCTGCCCGACGGCGTACCGCTGTCTTCCCAGTACTGCTTGTTGGCCATGAGCATCAGGGCATCGACATCCCCGCGTTCGACGGCGAGCCGGTACTGCTCGCAGGCCTTGAGCACACTCTCGTTCGCATTCGTGAACGGAATGTGCGTGCCCATGACGTAGTGCCCTTTCTTGGCACAGGCAACGAGACCGAACACAACGAAAAGACAAGCCAGACGGCGCATGCGCGAGATGCTGGCGGTGCACGAACAAGGCCAGCGCGCAGACGCTACAACAGCGCGGAAAGTTGGCCAAGTGCTGGGCCTGCCCAAGCTTCCACGCGCGCCAGAAAGGCACGGAAGTCCTTCTCGGGGTTGGTCACGTTTGCCAAATAGACATCCGTGATGCGCGTGATCGTGAACCGGACCGCCGCCGCACGGACTTCGATAAGCAGCGCCGCACGATCCGCCGGCGGTAACGCTCGGCGTTCTCGGTAGCCCGTGCAGAGGGCCGCGACGAGCTCGCGCTGGAACGCCCCGGCAGTCCCCCGTGGAGCCCAGCACCAGTCGTTGAGGCACACCGCGAGGTCGTACGCCAGGCTGCCGCCCGAAGCCTGTTCGAAATCGAGGATCGCCGCGACCGCCCCGCCGTCCCACAACACGTTGTCGCGGAACAAGTCGCCGTGGATGATCCCGCGGGTCGCCGCCTCGCGGGTGGCGCGTGCGGCCTCGAGGCCGGCGAGCTCGTCCCGGATCACCGCGATCGCCGGGGCCAGCACGGGATCGGTCGATCCCTCGAAGCTGGCGAACCGTGCGACCAGGTGAGCGTGGTCGTAGATGCTGGTCCGCCGCCACGCCGGTGGCAGCTCGAGGCCGACCGCGTGGAGCGTGGCGAGCGCGTCGCCGAGCCGGTGCGCGGTCTCGGGCGTGACCTCGTCGGGGGCGAGATGATGTCCGGGGGTCCACGGAAACGCGGACACCCACTTGGTGCCGCCTAATCCCGCGTGCGCGGCATAGCGGCGGCCATCGCGCGCGGTGCGCGGCACCGGGGTCGGCACGCCACCGGCGGCGAGTGCCTCGACGAGCCGCGCCTCCCACGCGACGTCGTCCTCGGACTTGCCCTCGTTGACGCGCACGAACCACCGGCCGGTGGTGGTGTCGACGCAGAAGTTCGAATTGATCGTCCCGGCCGCGATGGTCCGGTGCGCCGTCACGCGACCGAGATCGAATTCGGTGGCGAGCCGCGACACGTCGCGATCCGAGAGGCGGGTGAACACGCCCATCGCCCGAGTTTATTGTACGTTCGCCTCGTGGACGCGGTGGAGCGGGCACGACTGATCGAAGAGCACGCCGATCTTTCGCGAAAGGCCGCCGCGATGATCTACCCGCGCGTCAAGCAGCACGTCGAATTCGACGAGCTGGTCTCGCTCGGCAACGCCGGGCTCGCCGAGGCGGCCAGCCGCTACGACCCGTCGCGCGGCGCCTCGTTCTCGACGTTCGCGTGGTACCGGGTCAAGGGCTCGATCGTCGACGGGCTGCGCAAGAACACGACGCTTCCCAAGCGCGTGTGGGCGAAGCTGATCGCGCTGCGCGCCGCGAGCGAGTACCTCGAGAATCGACTCGAGCGCGATGCCGGCGCCGCGAGCCGCGGCGCTCCGGCCCCCGAGGGCGCCGAGGCGCTCGCCCAGCTCAAGCAGGCGATGTCCGCGATCCGGACCATGTACCTGACCTCGCTCGACACCCTGCGCGAGGACAAGGGCTTCGAACCGGTCGCCGACACCGCGGCACCCGGCGAGCGGCTCGACACGATCAAGCTCGCCGGCCGGCTGCGCGAAGCCCTCGACCGGCTCCCGGAGCGCGAGCGCGCGCTGGTCACCAAGCACTACTACGAGGGCAAGAACCTCCTCGAGGCCGGCGTCGAGCTCGGGATCTCGAAGTCGTGGGCCAGTCGGCTCCACGCGCAGGCCGTCGATCGCTTGCGAGCGTTGATCGACGACGACAACCCTCGCTAAGAGCTGTTCGCGGACTCGGCCCGTGCGTCGCGGCGGCCGAGATCGCCTTCGACCGCACCGAGCAGCACGTCGGTGGGGACGGGCTTCTGCAGCACCACCGCGCCCGGCTCGGCGTGGACCTCGTCGCCGCTCATGTACACGACCCGGGTTTCGGGATGTGCGCTCTTCAGGAGCTCGACGACCGCCTCGCCGGTGCCGTCGTTCAGCCACCGATCCACCACCACCACATCGAACGTCCCGTCGACGATCGCGGCGCGTGCCTGATCGATGCTCGCGCATGCCGTCACGCGGTGCCCGGCGCGCTGCAGCACGCGGTGGACCCCGCGAAGCACCGCTTCGTCGTCGTCCACCACCAGTACACGGAGCTCGGTTCGCGACACGCTGATCCACGTTACGTCACAACGCCCCCGAGCGAGCCGGACCCTACCCGCGTCGTACCCTGCGCCTATCCGGTCGCGACCGCATCATTTTGCGCCAGGGTGCCGTGCGACTGGTAGTAGTCGAACAGCTGCCCCCAGCTCGTGCCCTCGCGCCATTGCTCGAACACGCGACGATCGCGCAGCGGCCACCGGTAGTAGTCGTGATAGGCCTCCGAGCCCATCACGAACAGGTTCACCAGCGGCGTGTGGAAGAACAGCTTCTGGAACCGCTTGAGCGGACCGAACCACATCACGTCACCGACCAGCGACGCACCGTTGTCGCCGACCGAGAACCCCCACCGCTCGTCGGCGAGCTCGGTGTCGCCCACGACCTCGATGTCCTCGCGGCGGCCGTGGCCGAGCTCGTCCTCGTCGGCCAGCTTGATGTACGGGATCGACATCGGGTCGAACCCCATCATCTGTGCCGCCACCGCGTCGATCGCCACCTGATCGGACGACGCCAGCATCACGTCCTTGATCACCGGCCGCATCGTGCGCGGCCCGGGCCCGTCACCAGCGGTGGTGCCGTCCATCACGGCGAACAGCCCGGCGTGGATCTCCTTCTGGATCGCGAGCAGGTCGACCAGCGTCTCGTGGATCCACGAGTGCGTGTAGTGCCGCTTGGTGTTGAGCAGGCCGCCGAACGCGTTCTTCATCGCGCCGGTCGTGGTGGTGTAGATGTGACACTTCGTCGTCGGGAGATGAACGATGTTGGCGCCGTGGAACGCGTCGGGGATCTGGATCCCCTCGGGGAAGATCGTGTCGAGGACGCGCATGTTCGCCTTCGGCTGGTAGACCGACCAGCTCATGTCCTCGGGCTTGAAGTTGTAGCGGACCGGGATCCCGTAGCGCTTGAACACGGGCAGGTAGCCGTTGAGGTCCTCGCCCTTGAACGCGTCGGTGACGACGGTCTTGTTCTGCACGCACACCAGATCGTCGTAGCCGCGCTTGCGGAGGGCGCGGACGGTGCCCTCGAGCTGCCACGGCGTGGTGTTGGCGCCGGGGAACGGGAAGTGCCACGAGATGTTGTCCTTGAGGATCGTCGGCGCACCGGGTTTCAGCGCCTGCTCGACCCCCGCGAGGTCGTGCAACCGATCGAGATCTTCGAGGATGGATTCCGGGCGGACGCGGAGGACCGCGACCTTCGAGCGAGGCATGCCGGCAACCATACCGCCCCCGACGCCTGCTGGATCGCGCGACCGAAAACTTGCGACCAGGATCCGTCGAGGCGAGGGTTTAGCCATGGGCGAGACGCTGTACAGCAGCACCTACCAGCCGGATCCGCGGAATGCGCTCGACGTGCTCGCGTTCGTGCTGACGCCGATCACGGCGTTCGCCCAGGATGAAGAGGAGATCGAGATCGTGGCCGAGCTGCTCAACGCGGCGAAGTCCGAGGCGATCGAGCGCTGGCAGACCCTCCACGCAGCCAGCCGGCGCGAGTAGCGCTGGACCACGGCGCGCGTTTCGATATCTTTGGCGGGTGGAAGACGCCATCCGCCTACCCCGGTACGCGCGCGGGCTGAGACTCGTTCGCATCGGCGTTCTGCTGATGCTCCTGCAGTTCGCCCTGTCGATCGTGGTGACGTTCGAGTTGCTGCGTGCGTCCGGCCTCGAAGACACCGTCTCGGCGGTCGAGTGGCTGCGCTACATGCAGTGGATGGCGCTGGGATCCGCGGCCACGATGCTCGCGGGTGCGGTGCTCACGGTCCCCGACTTCCGGCAGTCCGGGATGTCGCTCCGTTCCCCGATCCTGGCGATCGCCGGGTTCGGGATCGTGGTCGCCACGCTGTGGTGGTCCAGTCACCTGCTGACGGCGTTCCTCCACCTGGCGAGCTCGCCCGAGCGCTCTCTCGACGAGCTGGTCAAGGTCTCCGATGACCTCGACTCCCTGCGGTGGTGGATCGTCGTGAAGGACATCTGCTACACGGTCGGCCTGGTCTCGATCGTCGGATCGATCCGAGACACCGCGATCGAGAACGAGCACTTCGCCCTGCAGAACGCGGCGATCACGGTCGGCCGACTGGTCGCCGGCCTGATGACGCTCGATATCGCCTACCAGGTGCTCGGCAAGTACCTCAGTGTCGTGCTGGGGCTTCTGTCCGCGCTGATCGTGATGGCGTTCGCGATCGGCGTGCTCGTCGGGTGGATCTACGTGCACCTCCGGCTCGTGAAGTTCCTCGGCGCCGCAGCCACGCTCGTCGACCAGCCGCACCAGCTGCCGCAGGCGCGGCTCGTGCGAACGCGTGGGCCGGTCCCGGAAGCCAACCCCGAGAGCACCGACGAGGCGAGTGCTCCGATCGCACGGCCGAGCAAGCCCGCGATGCGGCCGAGCAAGCCGTCCGTACGCGCGCCGAGCCGACCGAGCGCACCGCTCGACATCGTGCGCGCCGAGCTTCGGGCATCGACCCAGCCCGTCGCGGTGCGTGCCGAGACCGCCCCCGGCGAGGATGTCGACCAGCCGAAGTTCCTGCGCGACGACTAGCGGCGGTTAGCCGAGATACTTGAACGACATCTTCTCGATGTAGATGTCGATCTTCACCTGCTTGATGTTGTCGCTACCGGCGTCGAGCTTGTCGGGCTGCACGTTGGAGATGTCGGCACCCTCGAACGAGATCTCGAACAGGTCCTTGCCACCGCTGTCGAACGTGGTGATCGAGCCGGTCAGCCGTCCCGGTACCTCGCCATCGACACCGCGCTTCTTGAAGTGGTCGACGAACTTCTGCGAGTCGGCCTCGGGCACGTAGAACGTGATCGACGGGTACTCGACCTGACTCGAGCACTTGATCGGCGCCCGAAAGCCACCCGTGTGATACTCGATGATGTTCTGCTTGACGGTGAACGAATCGACCTTGCTGACTCGCTTGCACTGATCCTCGAAGCCGTCGAGCCGGAACCGGAAGTTGTTCGCGGTCCATTGCTTCTGCTTCTCGAAACCGGTGGGTTTCTGGAGCTCCTTGCCCCCACCCTTCTTGAACACCATGTCCTCGACCGCGATCGACACGTTCATGTAGACCGGGTTCTTGTCCTGGCCGTCGAGCTTGGGGAACGTGAGCTCCTTGATCAGCGCCTGCGAGAACTCGCGACGCGCGCGCTCGACGTAATAGAAATCGGCGGCGACGATCGCCCCGGTCTTCCGCGAGCCCTGCCTCTGGAAGAAGTCATCGAGCCAGCTATAGAAGGGCTTCGACATCGACATCCCGACCTGGATCTTGATGTCCTCGAACTTCGGCTTCCCCAGCTGGCGCCAGCGATCGAAGTTGGTGCCGTTCTGGTAGGTCATGACGTCGGTCTTGATGCTGCCGCCCTCGATCGACTTGAACAGTCCGATCTCTTCCTTGCCGTCGAGCTCGAGTGCGAAGTGAGCAGCAGCGTAGGCGCGGGGTTGTTGGCTGGCCATGACGGGGTTCGATTATAGGGTGCGACCGGTGCGTGACGTGGGGACGACGCGGGTATCGGGTCGAACATGCTACGGTTGTGGAGGGCCTCGCCTTCCTAGGTCGCGGTGATGGAGACGCAGCGATCGTCCAGCGCAAGCGCAAGATCTTCCAAGGAGAATCCCCGATCGGGAGCCGTGGCGGCGCCAACCCGGAGATCGCGGCCCACCCAGGCGCGCCCGACCGTGCGCTGGGCGTTCACCAAGGGGTTTCTGATCGGGTGCGTGCTCGAGGTGCCCACCCTGTCCGCGGGAGTATGGGTGCTGGCGCAGCTCGGGATCGGCGATCCGGCGGTCGGGATGATGCAGATCATGTGGCTGACCACCGTGTTCGCCGGCCTCGCCGCGGTGTTCACGGCCGGCGGCATCGGCCGGCTCGCGGCATCGGTCACCGTCGAACGCGGTCGAGGCCGTGCGATCTACGTCGCCGTGCGAGCGCACGCGATCGCGGGCGCCGGCCTCTTGGTGATCGCCACGATCCCGCACGGGCACTTGCCGCTCGATCGGATGGGGTGGTTCTGGATCGCCGTGACCGGTCTGGTGCCGGGCGCGCTCTGTGGTGCGGCGATCGGGTGGGTGTGTAGCCGGGCCTCGCAGGCCCGTCTGT
Organism: uncultured delta proteobacterium; assembly: GCA_963772655.1. Classification (GTDB taxonomy): domain Bacteria; phylum Myxococcota_A; class Polyangia; order Haliangiales; family Haliangiaceae; genus JABFXX01. Next base: position 44,119 of record CAVYYE010000001.1, on the reverse strand, counting down.
CCGACGTGTGGTCGGCCGCCTCGCGTCCGAGTACCGCGCTGCGCACGTTGTTCGACCCGCGCGACATCGTCAAGCTCGGTAGCGCGTTGCGTACGCGCACCAGCACGCTGTTCGACGGCATGTTCGAGCCGGCGGCGCAGCCTCCCAAGAATCCAACGAAGCCACCGTCCGAGAAGGCCGAGGGCGCACGCACCGGCGAGAAGCCGTCTCCGTCGAAACCGCCCGCCGAACAGCCGCCCGCCGAGACGTCGTCGGCTCCGTCGAAACCGCCCGCCGAACAGCCGCCCGCCGAGACGTCGTCGGCTCCGTCGAAACCGCCCGCCGAAAAGCCGCCCGCCGAGACGTCGTCGGCTCCCTCGAACCCGCCCACCGAGACGTCGGCTTCCTCGAAAGAGGAAGATCCCGAGTGAGCAGACACGCGGATCGCGGCGAATTGCGCGCGGTCGCGATCGCGCTGCTGTTGTCGTTGCTGTTGTGGAACCTGCCGCACGCCGGCGTGCTGCTCTACCCGTTCAAGCTGCTCGCCACCTGGCTCCACGAGATGTCGCACGGCCTGCTGATGCTCGTGACCGGCAACGGGCTCGACCGCGTGGTGATCTACCGCGACACCAGCGGGCTCGCGCACGCCAAGGGGCAAGCCGGACCGACCGCGCTCGCGTTCATCGCACCTGCGGGGTACATGGGCACGGCGCTGTGGGGCGCGGTGCTCCTGATCGCATCGCACACCGCCCGCTCGACGAGGATCGCCCTCCTCGTGCTCGCCGGGCTCCTCGCGATCACCAACATCCTGGTGATCGCCACCCCCGAGGGGGACAACTTCGGGCTGTGGGCGATCGGCCTCATGGCCGCGACCATCGCGGCAGCGGCGATCCTGCTCCCACCGCGCTGGCGGATCGCGGTCGCGCACTTCATCGCGGCACAGTCGTGCGTCAACGCGTTGCTCGACATCCGCGTGCTGTTCCGCCCGATCCAGATCGTCAACGGCGTTCCGGCGGAGTCGGACGCCCACACGATGGCGCGGGTGACGTTCGGGACCGTCGACCACTGGGCACTGTGGTTCTGGGCGGCCGTGTGGCTCGTGTGGTCGCTGGTGGTGCTCTACGTCGCGCTGCGGATCAGTGGATCGCGGGCGTTGGCGAACGCAATCCCTCGCGCTCGCTCCAAGGACGCGCCTCGAGGTGGAAGTGATCGTGATGAGCGTCGTCGTAGTCGGGAGACAGCACCAGATAGAACAGCCCCGAGCGAACCAGCTGACACTGCAGGATCTTGAGCGTGGCGCCGGCCTCGGTGAGCGGCTTGCCGACGCAGTCGATGTCGTCGCCGAGCCCCTGCTCGTAGTCGCGGTCGATGCGCAGCGTGTCGTCGGCGTTGGAGAACGCGTGGACATCGATCGCGAGTCCGAAGCTATGCTTGCTCGGCCGGTTGGTGCCGCGCACGTTGCGGCGCGAGTACGCCGACGAGAACCGAGCGCGATCGAAGCCGAGCCCGAGGATGTAGCGCCCGGCCTCGTCGAGCGACACGGCGAGCGAGCAGTCGATCACCAGCGGCTGTCCCCACGACTCGTAGGTCACGCCACCGAGCGGACCGGTGATCTCGACGGCGTGCGCGATGCCCGGCCGGCTCGCGTGTTTCCAGCTGACCTTGCGGGCGGCGAGCTCGTCGAGGCACGCATCGGCGGACGCGGCCCGCGCGGCGATCGGAACCAGGGTCGCGGCAGCGAGCACGGCGACGGCAAGACGCATGCATCGAGCGTACGCACCGACCACGGCCGGGCAAGTTTCGGCCCCTGCGAGCTCGCGAGCCTCAGCGTGGAGTGATCGAGGCGATGATGCCCTCGAACAGCTTCGGGGCCGCACGCGCGATGGTGTCGGGAACGAGCACCGTCACGAGGATCGCGTCGCCGCCCATCATCCGGCCGCACTCCACGATGCGCCAGTGCTGGTCCTGGCCGAGCGGATCCTCGAGCGAGCCGATTCGCTCGATACCTTGCCAGCCCGCGGGCAGCGACAGGGCGTCGTGGCTCGCCGGGTCGACGGTATCGAACCCGTGGGACTTGGCGTCCTTGTCACCGACGGTCTCCCACGCCGCGAGCTCGCTCGCGAAATCGAACGTCGGCCGGCGCACGATCGTGATGATGACGAGGTTGTCGGGATCGACGAGCTCGCCGTCGGACGACCACCCGGCGGGCGCGGTGACCGCGACATCGCGCACCGTGTAGTGGACGAGAGGTCCGCGCTCGAAGCTATCGGCGACCGAGGTGCGAGCCACCATCACGGCGGCGACCGCGACCACCCCCACGAACGCGACCGCGATCAGCCGCGAGACATACAGCCCGACGCGAGCCCACCGCACGTTCGGCGACAGCGCCGCACCGAGCACGAGGCCGGTGATGAGTCCGGCGCCGTGCGCCCACTGATCGATCACCGGGTAGAGAAACCCGATGCCGGCCTGCGCCAGCGTGACCACGACCAATCCGCCCCACAACCCGCGCTTCCACGCCGCGCGATAGCGATGCCGGTGCAGCGTGAGCTCGATGAAGATCGCCCCGAGCACGCCGAAGATCGCGCCCGAGGCTCCCGCCGACATGGTCGCCGGTGATTGCAGGTAGCTCGCGAGCGCGCCCGCGATCCCGGCGGCTCCGTAGATCGCGAGGGTGCGGGCGTGTCCGAACAGCTCCTCGAGCACACGGCCGAGGAAGTACAAGCCGATCAGGTTGACGATCAGGTGGACCGGACCGACGTGCACGAACGCGCACGACACCAACCGCCACCACTCGCCGTCGGCGATCCGCCCGCGCACCATCGCGCCGGCACGAAGCAGCACGCCGGGATCGCTCGACGGGCCGACCAGCGTCGACACCGCGATCGCGACGGCGATCAACGACACCACCAGCCCCCACGTCGCCACCGGGCGCGAGAGTTGCGGCACCTCGATCGGTGCCGGCAGCGGCGCAGCCTCGACGGCCGCCACCACCTCGCCGGCCTGCGGCGACAGCTCGACCGGCGCCGATTCGGGGAGCTCGGCGAGCGCCTCGTCGATCAGATGGCGCGGCCGCCCGCGCGATCGCGAACGGGCGCGCTGGAACGCCTCGGACGCGGCCTCGCGATCGCCGTGGTGCTGGAGAGCGACGGCCACCCAGTAGGTGCGCGCGGCGGCGCTCATGTGGCGCGCACGCTTGCGGTCGACCAGCAGGCGCACCGAGTCGGGACGACCGGCGAGCGCGAGGAACATCATCCGCCCGCGGTGGAGCCACATCGAGCTCTCGTCGCGTCCGCGGCACGCGTCCTCGAGGCGCTGCATCATGCGCGCGGCCTGATCGAGATCGCCGGTGCGGCCGTACGCCCCCAGCAACTCGATCCACACCGGCGGTGCGATGCCGAGCACGTCGCGTAGCGATACCTGCGGCGTGTCCGGAGGCTCGTCGTCCCCCGGGGCGGGTCGCTCGATCGCGGGGATCAGATGCGATTCGGCGTAGGCGATCGCGTCGCGCCAGCGATACGCGGCGAGGTACAGCATCGCGATGCGCTCGTCGATCGCGAGCTGGGCGTCGGCGGGCGCGTGGTCCTTCGCCGCGGTCAAGGCGTCGACCGTCTGCTCGACGCGCCCCTCGCGGATCTCCTTCATCGCGCCGAGCAACGCCTTCTCCTCGGCCACGCCCGAGCCGGGGGCCAGCACCTCGGCGATATCGAGGAGCCGGGTCGCGACCCCGATCCGTTCGGCGGCGGCGAACCGGCGCGCGGCACCGCGAACGAGCGGCCCCAGGATCAACAGGCAGATGCCGGCGCCGAGCCCGATCGCACCGAACACGCCGAGCGGCGGCACGTCGTACGCGCGATCGATCAGGCCGAGGCCCGCGAACGCCGCCGTCGCCACCTGCATCATCCCGAACAGCGACGTGCCGTGCGGGCGATGACGCAGGAAGTAGTAGCCCCACCAGCCGCTCGCGATCACGACCGAGATCAGGGCGTACTCGTAGATCATCTCCGCGTCCTACGTGGGCTGCTCGACGAAGGCGCCCATCTTGCGGAACTTCTGGTAACGACGCTCGACCAGCTCGGCGGTCGGCAGATCGACGAGCTCCCGAAGGTGGTGCTTGAGCGACGCCCGCAGCTTGGCGGCCGTGACCGCGGCGTTGCGATGCGCACCGCCCGCAGCCTCGGGGATGATCTCGTCGCAGATGTTGAGTTGCACGAGGTCGGGCGCCGTCAGCTTGAGCTGGGTCGCGGCGTCGCCGATCTTCGCCGGGTCGCGCCACAGGATCGACGCGCACCCCTCGGGCGAGATCACCGAGTAGATCGAGTACTCGAGCATCAAGATCCGATCGGTGACGCCGAGGGCGAGCGCGCCGCCGGAGCCGCCCTCCCCGATCACCACCGACAGCATCGGGCACTCGAGGCTCGCCATCACCTGCAGCGCCTTCGCGATCGCCTCGGCCTGACCACGCTCCTCGGCGCCGAGCCCGGGATACGCACCGGGCGTGTCGATGAAGCAGATGATCGGTCGGCGATAGCGCGACGCCAGTCGCATCAGGCGCGTCGCCTTGCGATAGCCCTCGGGGCGCGCCATGCCGAAGTTGCGGTGGACGTTGTCCTTGGTGTTGCGGCCCTTCTGGTGGCCGAGCACCAGGACCTCCCACTCGTCGAACTGGGCCATCCCGCCGATGATCGCCGGGTCGTCGTGGAAGCTGCGATCGCCGTGGAGCTCGACGAAGTCGTCCATGAGCAGGCCGACGTAGTCCATCATGTACGGCCGCGCGGGATGGCGAGCGAGCTGGACCTTCTGTTGCGCGGTCAGGTCGGCGAAGACTTCCTTCTGGAGCTTGCGCGCCTTCTGCTCGAGCTTGCGAATCTCGGAGGAGAAGTCGACGGTCTCGGTCGACAGCCCTCGGAGCTCGCTGATCTTGCGCTCGAGATCGATGATCGGCCGCTCGAACTCGAGGATCATGCGGTCGGTGAGCGGAGTGGGCTCGAGCATGCGAAGGAGCTAGGTACCGCTTGGAATCCGTCGGGTCAAGGTCCGCGCGAGCGAAGCGATTTCGAGGTGTTGGAATAGCTCCCGGAGGCGGCTCGTCCACGGCGATCACACGATCGATCTCGAATCGAGCCGGGGGCGACGGCGTGGTCCCGTGGGCCAGCGAGGATGGCAGCCAGAACAACAACCGCTACGTCTCCGTCAGCGAGTGAAGCTGGCGGCGAGGTCGTCGAGATCGATGGCGTCGGGGTCGGCGTACCAGGCGACCGAGGTATCGCCGCGGTACCACGACAGCTGGCGGCGCGCGTAGTGTCGCGAGTTGCGCTTGATCAGCTCGATCGCCCGTTCCCGCGTGACCTTGCCGTCGATGCTGTCGTGGATCTCGGCGTAGCCGATCGCCTGTTGCGAACGCAGCGGTGGGGTGTAGCCGGCCGCGCGTAGCGACTCGACCTCGGCTTCGAGCCCGGCCTCCACCATGTGGTCGACCCGCGCGTCGATCCGGCGGTACAGCTCGGCGCGCTCGGGAGCGAGGCCGATCATCCGCGAGGGATAGCGGTGCGGCATCGTCTTGTGATCGTGCCGCGCCTGGTGTGCGCTCATCGGTTCGTCGGTGATCCGGAACACCTCGAGCGCCCGGATGATGCGCTTCTCGTCGTTGCGATCGATCTTCGCGGCCGCCTGCGGATCGACCCGCGCCAGCTCTTCGTGGAGGGTGCCGACCCCGCGCTCGCGCGCGACCTCGGCGAGCTCGGCGCGGATCTCCGGATCGGCGGGCGGCCCCTCGAACAGCCCGAGCAGCAACGTGCGGACGTAGAGCCCTGTGCCACCGCACACGATCACCGGCTTGCCGCGCGCGGTGCAGTCGACGATCGCGCGCTCGGCGTGCTCGAGCCACACCTGCGCGGTCATCTCCTCGTCCGGCCGGACCACGTCGAGGGCGTGGTGGACGACGCGAGCACGCTCCTCGGCGGTGACCTTGCCGGTGCCGATGTCCATGCCGGTGTAGACCTGCTGCGAGTCGGCCGAGACCACCTCGCCGCCGACGCGCTCCGCGAGGCGGATCGCCAGCCCGGTCTTCCCGGCGCCGGTCGGACCGACGATCACGACGAGCAGCGGCCCCGGCACCGTCCCATTCTGGCGCGACTGCGGGCCGCCGTCGACCACGCGCGACTTCGATGCGCCGCTACGCTCGAGGAACGATCGCGGCACGCAGCCGCTTCGCGATCACCAGGCTCTGGATCCGACGACCCGCCGCCGTCGCCGGTCGCCCCATCGGCATCGCCACGAGCTCCTCGCCATCGAGCGTCAGGCGGACACACTCGCCGTCTGCCTCGACGCACGTGAGATCGCCGAGCTCGAGGCCGCGAGTCTGACCGTCCCACGCCAACGAGACCGCATCGCCGGCGACCTCGATCCGTCCGTCGCCGCGCGACAGGAACGAGACCTCCCAGGGGCCGTCCTCCGACACCCGCATCGGCGCGTTTCGAAGGATGAGCGCGATCCACACGATCGGAACCACCATCCCGATCAGCGGCACCACGAGGATCGCCCCGAGCGAGAACACCCCGGCCGTGATGTCCGCGTCGTGGAACATGGCACCCGCGATCACGAACCCGATCCCGAAGCCGATCAGACTGCCCCCGAGCGCGGCGGCGCCCCACCCGAACCCGTTGCGTCCGCGCCCGTGTGCGAGCAGGGCGATCCACGCGATGAGCCCACACCAGGCCGTGACCAGCATGGAAAGCGCGATCGGCACGCCGGCATCCTAGCGCATCGGGTGCGGGCATTTGGGACCGTTCGTGCGCCGCGATCGGGCGGTGGTCTCGCGTATCCTGGCGACGTGAGCGACGAGGAGGCCGGCAACCGGACCGCGCGCGGCAGACCGCCGGCGCCGTTCGGCACCGAGGACACGATCGCCGCTCCCGCGACGCCGTCTCCGGACAAGTCGCCGCCCTCGCCGTCTCCGGAATCGAGTGCGGCACGCGATGCTCGGCCGATCGATCCGTCGGCCTCGCTGTCGCTGCCGATGCTCGATCGCGTGCGCTACCAGATCGTCAGCGAGGTCGGGCGCGGCGGTCTCGGTCGCGTGTTCCGCGCGCGCGACCGCTACCTCGATCGCCCGGTCGCGGTGAAGGAGCTGCTCGACAACTCCGACCCCGCGCAACGCCGGTTCGTCCGGGAGGCCCTGATCACCGCGCGGCTGCAGCACCCGGCGATCGTTCCGATCTACGACGCCGGTCAGTCGACCGATCCGGAGACCGGCACCGCGCCGTTCTACTCGATGAAGCTGGTCGACGGCGAGTCGCTCGCCGATGCGCTGGCGGGGGCGAAGTCGCTCGACGATCGGCTCGCGCTGCTGCCGCGCGTGATCGCGGTGTGCGACGCGATGGCGTACGCGCACGAGCACAAGATCATCCACCGCGATCTCAAGCCGCAGAACGTGCTGGTCGGCAAGTACGGCGAGACCGTGCTGATCGACTGGGGGCTCGCCAAGGACCTGCGGGTCGAGGAGGCGGAGTCGACGGGCCCGTATCGCGAGAGCGCGGAGTCGACCGAGACCATCGACGGTGCGGTACTCGGCACGCCGGCGTTCATGTCGCCGGAGCAAGCCACCGCGGGTGCCGTGGTCGACGAGCGGTCCGACGTCTACGCCCTCGGCGCGATGCTGTACTTCCTCGGCTGCGGCGTGCCGCCCTATACGGGCAAGTCGCTCGACGACATCCTGATCAAGGTGGTGTCGGGTGACGTCGTGCCGCTGCGCGAGCGCGAACCCGCGATCCCCGAGGATCTCGCCGCGATCGTCGGCAAGGCGATGGCCCACGATCCGGACAAGCGCTACGCGACCGCCAAGCAGCTGACCGAGGACCTCCACAAGTTCGAGCTCGGTCACCTGGTCGGCGCCAAGACCTATACCCGGCGCGAGCGGCTGCGCCGGTGGGTGGCGCGCAACCGCCGCGTGGTCGCGGTGGTCGGTGTCGCGCTCGCGATCCTGCTGGCCTATGGCGGCTGGAGCCTGCGCCGGATCACCGCGGAACGAACGCGCGCGGAAGAGGAAGCCGCCCGTGCGACGTCGAACGCGGCGGAGGCCGCCAAGCAGCGCGATGCGGCGGTCGCCCAGTCGCTGCTCGTGCGCGCGCGCCAGTACGCGGCGACCGGGCACACCGCCGAGGAGCTCGCCGTGCTGCGGGTGCTCGCGCGACGGCGCGAGAGCCCCGAGGCGAACGACGCGCGCCAGCTCGCGATCACCGAGGGTGGGCTGATCTGGAAGGGCCACCAGCGCCTGGCGATGGCGCTGGGTCGCGACGTCGGCCTGGTCGCGCGGTCGAGCGACGGCACGCGGTTCGTCGCCACCGAGCCCGGCTCGATCGCGGCGTGGGACGCCACCACCGGACGCGAGCTCGCGCGACTGCCCTACGACGGTGGCGACGGCGCGGCACGGTTCGGACGGATCGCGGCGATCTCGCCCGGCGGCCGCTACGTCGTCGCGGCGCGCTGCGATCGCACCGACGTACCGTGCGGCTTCTTGATCGCCGACAACGATCTCTACGTCCTCAAGCCCGGCACGCGGCTCCAGCTGCGCGCCCTCGCCGACGGCAAGGTGCTCGCGGAGTGGTCGGGCGCCGACGAGCTCCGCCGCAGCTCGATGGCGTTCGCGGCCGACGATTCGACGGTGGCCGTGCGTCGCGTCGGCGACAAGCTCTCGGTGTTCGGCACCGGCGCGCGCGCGCTCGACGTCGCCGGATGCACGGGCTCGCTCGCGGTCGCGATCGGCGGCGAGATCGCGATCGGGTGCGGGAACCACGTGCGGCTCGTCGACTCCGCCGGCAAGTCGACCGACATCCTCTCCAACGTCGCCGGCGCCGGCAAACTGCAGCTCGCGTTCGTCGGAAGCGATCGGCTGATCGCGGTCGGCGACACCATCTACCTGTGGGACCTCGGCCGCGGCGAGCTTCGCGGCGAAGGCAAGCTGCCCGAGGCGCCCGACGATCTCGAGGGTCGCGACGAAGGCGAGGACATCGCGTGGACCTACCACCGTCCCGGTCGCCCACTGCCCGAGGGCGCCGACGGCGTGCCGCAGCTGCGGTTCGGCGCGTCGCTCTCGATCATCCCGCGCACCAGCGTGCTCGGTCCGCCGCCGCGCATCGTGCCCGGAGGTGCCGTGCTGACCACCGAGGGTGCCGACTGGCAGGCGCTCTCGCTCTCGCACGACCAGCTGCGCTACGCGCTGATCGATCGCATGGTGCCGTCGGAGCCGCCCGATCGGTGCTTGCCGCGCGTCGGCAGCGAGCGTCACGCGACGATCGTGCTCGACGGTGGCGCGCGCCTGCTCGTCGACGAGCAAGAGGTCCCCGTCGGACTCGCGGCGGCGCCGCCCGAGGGCTACCGCCACTCGACCACGCGCGAGCTCCCGATCCGACAGCTCCGGCCGCTGGTCGCGGCAGAGGCCGATGCCTGCCTGGTGTGGGGCGACGCGGTCGGCGCACACGTCGTCGACGGCGGGGCCGTCGGACCGCGGGCGCGCGCGGTCTCCGACGGTGCAGACGGCGTGTACGTGATCGATCGCGAGATCTACCGGATCGACGCGTCGGGCAAGCGGCAGCAGGTCCCGACCGCCGAGATTCCGGTCGAGTCACCGACCACCGCGTACGTCGCCTCGTTCGATCTCGACGCCGATCAGATCCAGCTCGCCGCGCTCCCGACCGGCAAGATCCTGCGCACGTGGAAGCCCGACGGCGAGGTCCGCACGATGACGTGGACCGCGCTCGACACCGTCGAGATCGAGACCTCGAACGGGACCTACCTGGTGTCCCCCGATCCGAAGATCGCCCCACGCACGCGCCCGCCCGAGCTGGTCACCGACGCGCGCTCCAAGTTCGGGATCCACACCGTGACCACCGGCGATGCGACCGAGCTGGTCGTCGTGCGCGTGGCGGACGACCACGAGCTCTGGCGGCTCCCTGTCCCGTCGACCGCGCGTGCCCACGTGGTGCCCGACGGCACTCCCTCGATCGTGATCGAGGACGGCTCCAAGCGCGAGGTCGTCGCCGACAAGCGCGCCCGGATCGCTCTCGGCACCACCAAGCAGCTCCGGCTCGGCGACCTCACCGTGATCGGCGGCTACCTGATCTCGCGCGCCGATAGCACCGTCGCGGTGTGGGAGCTCGCGACCGGGCGCGCCGTCGCGGTGCCGGTCGGAACGCGCGATGCCACGATCGTGAACGAGGAGCTGTGGACGATCACCAACCACCACGCACCGCGGCTGTCCCGGATCCGGCTCGACGGAAGCGGCGCGCTCGACGTCCGGCTGTCGACGGCGGGCATGGCCTTCCACGACGTCCGCTCCCAGATCCAGCTCGGCGACGGCTCGACCATCCAGCCCTCCCCGGATGGCAAGCGCGTGTCCGCCGAGTACCAGGTCACCGAGGAGCTGTCGGCGATCGCGACCTGGGATGCCGAGACCGGCGCCCTGCTGTGGGTCGGGCCGCCCTCCTCGAGCATCGTCGGCGACTGGGTGCTCGCCGGTGGCCGCGCGTACATCCCGAGCTTCGACGTCGACCAGATCCTGCGCGACACCGGCGCACGCACCAACCTCCGCCTGTGCAAGACCGACCTACGAGCGGTCCCGGTCTCGCCACCGCCGGCACCCGATACCTACTGGGCGCCCGACGCGGCGTGTGCCACCAAGGCTCAGTAGGCCATCACGATCCGGTCGCTGCACGGCTTGCTGCTCTCGTCCTTGCCGCGCCCCGCGATCCGCAGCGGGTCGGCATCCACCGACGCCAGCTCCTGCCGCACCTTGGTGACGATCAGCCGATCGAGCTTGCCGCTCGAGTACTGCACCTGCGTGCCGCCACAGCTCGACTCGGGATCGCCGGCGCCGACCGACTGCGGCCCCGCGCCACCGCGCAGCACGAACATGTTGCTGGCACCGGTGAACTGCGCCATCTGCCGCATCACGAGCTGACCGGTGTGGTTCATGCCCGAGGCCGACACCGTGAACAGCTTGATGCCGCGCGCGGCCGCCCGCTTCGCCGAGTCGGCGAACGACGTCTCGTCCTGGTAGTCGAGGTGCGGCGGCGCATCGGCGATCACGACGACCATGCGGGTCACCGCGTCCGACTTCCACTGCAGCTTGTCGATCGCCTCGCCGACACCGCGTTGCATGTCCTCGGGGAGGTCACCACCGCCGCTCGCGACGATGCCGTCGATCTTGTGGGCGAACGAGCGCAGGTTCGACGAGAACGGATAGGTCCTGGTCACCACGCTGTCGCTGCGATCCTTGTACTCGACGAGCCCGATCCGGACGTCGGTCTGAGCGGTCGACAGCTTGTCGGCAACCGTGCGGATCGTGTGCTTGACCGCGTCGATCTCCTCCGACATCGAGCCGGTGGTGTCGAGCACGAACGCGAGGTCGATCGTGCGACGTGCCGGTAGCTCGCGCTGGCGATCGAGCACGAACTTGGTGACGGTATCGAGCTGGCCATCGATCGTGGCGCTCACCTGATCCTGGCCGCACTGCGCGACCGCCTTGGTCTTGCCGGTCGCGCCGTACGCGTGCGGGAACCACAGCGCGCGCCCCGAGGCCATGGTCACCAGCGAGACATCGCGGCTGCCCGCGTGCAGCGAGATCTTGCAGTTCGGCACCGGCTTGCCGTCCTTGTCCTGGACCACCAGGAACTGACGATCGCGGGTGTCGAGGCGCGCGAGGTTGCGCGGCGTGCCGGCGATCCACTTCTGGTAGTCGCGGTAGTTCGCGTTGTCGTCCCACTCGCCGGCGCGCACGCCGTTGGCTCCCGGCGTCAGCTTCTTCGCCGGCATGTCCGGCCGAGCGGGCGACGCTTCGGGGCCGCGCACGTCGTCGTCCAGCGCGGCCTTGTCGGGCGTGGTCATGCTCTCGGCCGTGGCCACGCCCCGGTCACCCGCGGCGTCTCCGGAGCCGGCCGCGACCGCCCCCGACGGGGCCGGTGCACGCTCGGTCGGCGTGGGTGTGGCGGTATCGCGCAACGCCTCGGTTTCGGCGCCCTGCGAGACCTCCGACTTCTTGGAACAACTGAACAGGGTCGAACCGACGAGGAGGACGAACAGGGTGTGGCGCATGGGCAGTGCAAACGCGCGAGTCACCCGATCGTGCTGTCCGCGAACATGAAACATTGTCGAGACTTGACGACAATGTTTTGTTCGATCGTCACCCAAGAACGATCGCGATCACGTGTCCCCCGGAGCGTCGTGACACCGCTCCTCTAGTGCGTGATGCCCTGCGACTTGAGCGCCCAGCCGATCATCTTGTAGAGGATCCGCATCGCGACGTTGGCATCCCACTCGTCGCCGTCGGGGCCGGGCGCGACCTCGTCGAGATCGAAGCCGACGATCCGGCGACCGCTGCGCACGACCGCGCCGATCAGGAACTGCGCTTCCGCGAACGACAACCCGCCCGGCACCGGCGTTCCGGTGTGGGGACACAGCGACGGATCGAGGCCGTCGATGTCGAACGACACGTAGACCTCGGCCGGCAGGGCATCGACGATCCGCTCGCACTGGGTCGCCCAGTTCTCGCCGCCCATCCGCCGCGCCGCCAGCTCGACGTCGTAGTGCGTGACCACCCGGCGATCGGAGGTACGGATCAGCTCGAACTCCGCCTCGCACAGATCGCGGATCCCGACCTGCACGATGCGCGCGACGTCGGGGAGCCGCGACACCACGTTGTACATGATCGACGCGTGCGACCAGGTGAAGCCTTCGTAGGCCTGGCGCAGGTCGGCGTGTGCGTCGACGTGGAGGATACCGACGCCGGGGTGGCGATCCGCGATCGCCGCGATCGCACCGTACGGCACCGAGTGATCGCCGCCGACGATACCGACCAGCTTGTCGGCGTCGATCCAGTGCAACACCTGCTCGCGCACCCACGCATTGAGTTGCTCGCCGAGCACGTCGACCTTCGTGACCGCGTCGCGCTGCGCTTCGCGCGAGGGTCCGTCACTCAGACCACCTGCCGCGATCACCGGCTCGGCGAGCGCCCGCCCCTCGATGTTCCATTGCCGGACGCGCGCATCCTCGTCGGCCATCGCGATGCCCGCCATCCACGGCCGCCCGATCTCGATGTCGTACAGATCGATCTGCTTGGATGCTTCGAGGATCGCCGCCGGTCCGTTCGCGGTGCCGGTCCGGTACGAGGTCGTGACCTCCCACGGTACGGGCACCAGCACGACCTTGGCGTCGTCGGGCGTGTGCGGGAGGCAGAACATGCCGGAATCCGGCGTCGCCGCTGCGTCGGGATCGAAGTCTTTCACCGCGGACGCTGCATACCACGACACCCGCGGGAAACCCGCCTCAGTTCGTGGGCTTGCGTCCGACCACGATCAACCGCCGACCGTGGTGATCGAACGCCTCACCGGTGTCGCCACACAGCTCGACGTCGACGAAGCCGGCGCGTCCGATGGTGTCGAAACACGGCGCCGGCGCCGTGAGGGTTTCGGAGCCGTACGAACAAGTGTTCGTACGTGCGGCTTCGGCTCGATCTCGATCGGGCTCGGGCTCGGGCTCGCGAACTAGCGGCCGAACCGGCGGTTGATCTCGGCGAGCGGCACGCGCAGCAGCAGCGATCGACCGTGCGGCGCGGGGGTCTCGGGATCGATGCCGTCGAGCGCACCGAGCAGCGCCTCGGCCTCGCCGGGTGCGAGGCGATCGCCGGCGCGCACGACCGAGTGACACGCGATCTCGGCGAGCACGTCGACGAGACGTTCCTCGTCGGTCGGCGTGCCCTCGCGCGCCCACTCGTCGAGCAGCTTGCGAAGTAGCTGCGCCGGATCGCCGTGGCGAATCCCGGCGGGCACCGCCTTGATCGCGAGCGTGCCCTTGCCGAACGGCTCGGCCTCGTAGCCGACCTCGGCGAGCAGCGAACCGAGCCGACCGACCAGCTCGAGCTGGGGCGGCGTCGCATCGATCGTCATCGGGAACAGCAGCTTCTGCACCGCGGGCTCGGGACCGCGCACCGGCTCGCCGCCCTCGGCCCCCGCCGCGGCAGTGATGTTGTGGCGCGCGATCAACCGCGCGAGCTCGACGCGCTCGTGCGCCGCGTGCTGATCGATCAGGACCAGCTCGCCACGCGTCTCGCAGACCAGATACGTCAGATCGAGCTGGCCGAGGTACCGGAGCTGCGAGAAGTACCCGCGCTGCGGCTCGCCGACGGGACCGGAGCCCGCCGCGAAGCGAGGCGCCTCGGCCGCCGAGGTGCCGGGCGTGTTCGACGTCGACACCGCGTCGAGCACCGTCTCCGCGGCGTTGCCGTTGGCGGCGGTCTCGAGACCGGCCTCGCCGGTGCGCCGCGCCCGCGCGTACTGCGCCATCGCACGCGCCTCGGCCGCGCGCTTCGCCTCGTTGTGACGATGCACGCCGGTGACCCACGCGCGCTGGCTCCCGGTATCTGCCACCGCGCCGAGGCCGAGCGTCGGCTGGGCGGCGCGTCCCGGGCGCGTCGTTCCGAGGCCCGTGCGGGCGCGGAGCTCGCGGGCATACCGCTGCGCGAGCGGCGTGGCGGGACCGTCGAACGGCAGCGCGGGGGGCGCGCTACTCGAGATCGCCGTCATCTGGATCGGCGCCGCGACGTCGGCGCGCCATCCGGCCTCCGCGACACCGGCCTGCACGACGTGACGAACCGCCGCCGCGATCGCGGCCGGATCGGCGAACCGGACCTCGGACTTCTGGGGATGCACGTTGACGTCGACCGCGCCCGGCATCACCTCGAGCAGGATCACGGCCACCGGATAGCGACCGCGCGGCACCAGCTCGCCGTACCCCATCGCGAGCGCGTGCAACACGCCGCGATCGCGCACCGCGCGCCGGCCGACGAACAGCTGCACGCCGCGCGCGGTGGCCTGCGCGAGCTCGGGCGAGCCGAGGTACGCGGTGACCTTCACGCCGCCCTCCTGCCCGGCCGCCGGCACCATGCGCGACGCGATCCTCGCCCCCAGCACCGCGCGGACGCGCGCGAAGCCATCGCGATCGGGAGGCAACTCGAGCGCGGTGCGCGACCCGCTGCCGACGAGGTACTTGAGCCGGAGGTGCAGCGAGGGATGCGACATCCCGACCTTGGCGACCAGATCGGTGACGTGCGAGGCCTCGGTGGCCTCGCCCTTGAGGAACTTGAGCCGCGCCGGCACGTTGTAGAGCAGGTCGGTGACCTCGACGGTGGTGCCGACCGGCGCGCCGACCTCGGTGACCCCGACCCGCGTCCCGCCCTCGATCGCGATCCGGGTGGCCGCGAGATCCGCCTTGCGGCGGGTCGTCAGGACGACCCGCGCCACGCTGGCGATCGACGGCAGTGCCTCGCCCCGGAACCCCATGCTCGCGATGCCCCACAGATCGTCGACCTCGCGGAGCTTCGATGTCGCGTGACGCTCGAACGCGAGCATCGCGTTCTCCGGGCTCATCCCGCAGCCGTCATCGGTGACCCGGATCAGCGCCCGTCCACCGCCGGCGACCTCGACCGAGATCGTCTTGCCCCCGGCATCGATCGCGTTGTCGACCAGCTCCTTGACCACGGAGGCCGGGCGCTCGATCACCTCTCCGGCCGCGATCTGGTCGATCACCTGTGGGGGTAACACCGCGATCACGGGTTCCATAGATCGCGAAGTACCACACCCCTCTGATCGCGCCGGATCCTGCGCTATAAGGCGCAAGCCGCCATGCCGACGACGCCTCCCCATACCGATGACGCCGGGCGCGTCGTCGCGGTCACCGGGGCGTGCACGTACCTCGGCGGCCAGCTGCTGCGCCGGCTCGAAGAAGACCCGCGCTACGCCAAGGTCCTGGCGCTCGACGTCCAGCCTCCGCCGTTCTTGTCCGCTCGCGGTCCGACCATCAACAGCAAGATCGAGTTCGTCAACCTCGACCTCACCCATCCCACGGTCGACGGCGAGCTCGCCACCCTGCTCGAACGCCACCGCGTCGACACGTTCGTCCACGGCGCGTTCCTCTCCCATCCCACCCACGCCACCGAGTGGGCGCACGAGCTCGAGGACGTCGGCACCATGCACGTGGTCAACGCGTGCGCCGGCAACGCCGGCACCACACCGCGCCGGCTCGTGATGGTGTCGACCACGCTGGTCTACGGCGCGCACTCGAAGAACCCCAACTTCCTCACCGAGGACTCCGAGCTCCGCGGCCACCGCGATTCACGGTTCGTCAACGACAAGCTCCGCGCCGAGAAGCACGTGGCCCGGTTCGCCAAGGAGTATCCGGGCGTCGAGGTCGCGATCCTGCGATTCGCGCCGATCCTCGGTCCGACGGTGTCGAACATGTACACGCGGTTCTTCTCGCGGCCGGTCGCGCCCGTGATGATGGGCCACGATCCGCTGATGCAGTTCGTCCACGAGCAGGATGCCGCGTGGGCGCTCGAGCGCGCGGTCGACTCGCACGCCACCGGCGCGTTCAACATCGTCGGCAAGGGCGTCTTGCCCTACACCACGGTACTCGCCCTGCTCGGCCGCGTGCCGGTGCCGATGCCGCAGCTGATCGCGCGCCCGCTCACCAAGCTGCTGTGGGCGACCCAGCTCGTCGGCTCGCCGCCGAGCTTCCTCGACTTCCTGCTGTATCTGTGTGTCGCCGACGGTGCGCGCGCGAGGCGCGAGCTCGGCTTCCAGGCGCGGTTCTCGATCAAGCGCACGATCCTCGACTTCCTCGGCATCGCCCCCGAGGACGGCGCGACCGACGTCGCGAGGGCGCAGGCCTGACATGAGCGAAGAAGACGACGACTGGTACGGCGACGCGGACCCGCGGGTTCCCGACGCCACCGCGTGGCCCGAGCGCCGCGACTTCGACTCGATCGACGACACCTATCTCGGCTACGAGGCCACGGTGCCGCCCGAGTTCGGCGGCTCGAATCGCAGCTCGTCGTTCTACCGCGACAACGAGGCCGAGGTTCGCGAGCTCGAGCGCCGGCTCGAGCAGCACCGCACGCCGGCGTTCCCGATCGACCTCCGCCGCCGGCTCCCGCTCGAGGGGATCTGGCGGCGCTGGCGCGCGCTCGCGATGTGGGGTCGCTCCGACGTGGTCGACGACTTCGGCCACGATCCGCGGGCCACCGCGCGCTGGGAGTGGCTGTTCGAGTTCTTGTACTCGCGGTGGTTCCGCGTCGAGGCGCTCGGACTCTCGAACGTGCCGAGCAAGGGCCGCGCCCTCTTGGTCGCCAACCACGCCGGCTCGTTGCCCTACGACAGCGCGATGGTGATGCACGCGGTCCGCCGCGATCACCCGTCGCGTCGCGACGTTCGCCCGCTGGTCGAGGACACGGTGTTTCACCTGCCGTTCCTCGGGCCGATCATGAACCGCATCGGGGGCGTGCGTGCCGATCCCGAGAACGCCGAGCGGCTGCTTCGTCACGACGAGCTGGTCGCGGTGTTCCCCGAGGGCGAGAAGGGGATGGGCAAGCTGTGGAAGGATCGCTACCGCCTGCAGCGGTTCGGTCGCGGTGGGTTCATCAAGCTCGCGCTGCGTACCGGATCGCCGATCATCCCGGTCGCGGTGGTCGGTGCAGAGGAAGCCGCACCCATGCTCGGCAAGGTGACATGGTTCGCGCGCAACATCGGCATCCCGTGGATCCCCGTGACGCCGACGTTCCCGTGGCTCGGTCCGGCGGGCCTGTTGCCGCTGCCGAGCAAGTGGTACGTCGAGTTCGGCGAGCCGCTCGACCTCTCGAACCTCGGTCCCGAGGCGGCCGACGATCGGCTGCTGGTCAACAAGCTGGCCGACAAGATCCGCACGCAGATCCAGACCATGGTCGACGGCCTGCTCGCGCGGCGGCGCTCGCCCGTGCTGGCGGCCTACCTCGGTTAGGTTCGTTAGCACCGGCCGGATCGGCGTGTTAGGTTGAACTCGGTGCGCTCGCACGAACCAACCACGGAGTTCGATCGATTGCTCGAGAGCGCGCGAGCCTTGCTCGGCGCCGGCGACGACACCGTCCTGCCCGAGGCCAACACGGCGGTCAACCAGGCACTGACCCTGCGACCGGACAGTGTCGATGGCTGGCTCGTGAAGTGCCAGGTCGCGTCGGCCGCGGGCGACGATCTCGCCGCGCTCGCCGCGGCCGAGATGGCGCATGCCCGCGCGCCGCATCGCGCCGAGACCTCGTACTGGCGCGGCGCCGTGCTCGGCGATCTCGGCCGCCACCGCGAGTCGCTGCGCGCGATCGAGGCGGCGTTCCGCACGCTCACCGATGACGACGCCTGGATGGTCGAGGACCTGTACTACGAGAAGGCGCTGATCCTCGAGGCGCTCGGATTGCACGACGCCGCGGTCGCGACGTGCGAGGCCGGGCTCCGCGCGTCCCCGGGCTCTGCCCTCCTCCGCGCCGCGCTCGGTCCCGCCGAACGGGCGCGCGTCCGCTCGAACCTCAAGGTCCTGCGCGGCGGCCAGAGCTAGCGCGTTCGACGAGTCGCATCGGCGGTAGGGCGTCATCGCGACCTCGATCGAACGCCCGGCGATGGATCGCGCGACGGATCCCGAGCACGGCACGTCCGGCGAACACCGAGAGAAACGCGCTCATGATCGTGAAGTCGATCGCCGGCACGCCCGTGGTGAACGAGCGGAAGCCTCCCGCCACGCGGGTCGGGAAGTCGCCGCAGTGCATCGCGAACGCGAACGCGAACCACACCGCGGAGAAGCCGGCCAGCCACCACGCTCCCGGGTGGATGCGATCGCGACTGTCGTAGTACGCGAGGTCGCACGCCACGCAGGTCATCGACAGCGGGAGGTGCTCCATGCACAGCCGCTCGCCGCATCGGCGGCAACCTTCGGGGCTCGCGACGCAGCGGGGACATGTGGCCATGGGGATCCTTTCGGTGATTCGCCGATCAACGTGGGTGTCGATCGCACACGTCGCAACGAAAACCGGTCGCGGGTCTACCGATCGTCGGCGCGATCGACGAGTCGCATCGCGGGCATCGATGTCGTTCGATCGAGGCCTCGATCGAACGCGTCAAGATGGATCGCGCAACGGATCCCGAGAACAGCCGCCCCCACGCCGGTCGACAGCAGTGCGCCCACGATCCCGAAGTCCATGTCCGGATCACCCGTGATGAAGCCAAGGTCCAGGACGCCATACCTCATGGCGACCCCGAGCCCGATCCACACGGCGACGAACCCCACGAAGAACCACCCCCCAGCGCCGCTGCGCTCGAAACTCTCCCAACACGTGCGGTCGCACGCCGCGCAGGTCCGGGACACCAGGTGGTATTCGTCCAACGGCTCGCGGCAGCGGCGGCAACAGGGGCTGTTCGAGATGTGGGTCCTTTCGGTGATTCGCGATCAAGATGGGTGTCGATCGTGTACCTCGCAACGAAAACCGACAACGAGTCGGCCGATCACGGGCACGGCCGTGTAACCGAGCGTGACGCCCCACGAATCGCGCACTTCACGGGGGTTTGCTAGGATCGTCACGTGCGCCGCGCCCGCCTCGCGATCGCTGCCGGCCTCGGAGGGGCCGCGCTCGTGTGGCTCGGGTTCGCCCTCGCCGACCAGACCGCCGCGACCACGCCCGCCCCTCCGGACCCCGTGCCGCCGCCGATCGCGGAGGCCGTGGCCGCCGGCACGCACGTCCGCATCGACGGACCGCGCGGTCCGATCCACGTGTGGATCCCGGCCGGCTACCACGCCGACACCGGCGCGACGATCCTCTACGTACACGGCTACTTCGACGACGCCGATACGGCGTGGGTCGGCCACCAGCTGCCGGAACAGTTCGCGATGTCCGGGCTCAACGCGATGTTCATCGCACCCGAGGCACCGATCGCGCAGAAGATCCCGATCAACTATCCCGACCTCGGCGAGGTGATCCGGCTGGCCGAGGACGCCACCGGCGCCACCCGCGGCGCCGCGCTGACGGCCGCGATCGGCCACTCGGGAGCGTTCCGCACACTCCACGCGTGGCTCGACGAGCCGACCCTCGATCACATCACCATGGTCGACGCGCTGTACGGCTTCGAGGATGACTTCGCGACCTGGCTCCGCGCGTCGCCGCGACACCGCATGATCACGATCGGCGAGGACACGATCCTCGGCACCGAGTCGTTCGAGCGCAAGTTCCGGAAGGACACGCTGACGATCGATCGGGTCCCGCCCGAGTACGATCTGTGGCCACCCGCCGCCAAGACCGTCAAGCACCTCTACGTGCGCGCGCAGTTCTATCACATGCCCCTCGTCACCGACGGCATCGTGCTGCCGTCGGTGCTGCGGCTGCTTCCGGTCGAGCGACTCGCGGACCTGCCGTGGCGGATGCCGCTCGGCGTGCTGCCGCCGCTGGTCGACGCGTCGCCCGGTGCGATCCTTCCCGATACCTCGGTGGACTGACGTGATGTCGACCTCTCGCCGCTTGGTGGTGCTGCGCATCGCCACCGTCGTCGCGCTCGTCGCCGCCACGTGGTGGTTGCCGCAGCTGCGCCGCCGGCTGCTGTTCGACGTCACGTACTGGGATGCGCCGACGGGTGCGGCGCCGGAGCTTCCGGTCGCCGGCGGCAGCGTGCCGGTCGGCCTGCCGAAGACGCCGCGCACGCGCGTCGTGTTGATCGATGGCCTGTCGGAGCTCGTGACGCCCGCGATGCCGAACTGGACGGCGACCTGCAAGCGCGGTCTATCGCTCGAGGTCGACGTCGGGTTTCCGACGGTGTCGTTGCCGGTCGAGGTCGCGCTGTGGACCGGGCTGACCCAGCAGCAGACCGGCATCGTGCATCGCGGCGGTGGGCGCGGCGGCGTCTACGGCCATCCGCTCGATCCTCCACTCGGCGCGACCGGCGAGCGCCGCGGCATCCCGGCGCAGATCGCCGGCTCGACGGCCGTCGCCGAGAACCATGGATGGATCGTGCGCTCGCTCGGCTTTCAGCGCACGCTACCCTCGGTCGGCGCCGGTGACACCGACGATGCCGAACCCGAGCGCTGGAAGACCGAGTGGGAGGCGGCCGCGCGCTACGCGGTCGCGGGGTCGGCGCCCCTGGTGTTCGTCCACATCCTGCGGGTCGACACGGCCGGCCATCGCCACGGGGTCGGCGCGCTGTACGGACTCGCGGCCGGTCAGGCCGACGCGATCGTCGGGAGGTTGATCGTCGCGGATCCGGACGCGCGGTGGTTCTTGCTGTCGGATCACGGTCACGAACCGGCGGGCGGTCACGGCGGCACCGAGCTCGCCGTCCGCCACGTCGCCGCGTGCATCGCCGGTCCCGGCGTCGTACGCGGTACCGGGCCGCTGGTGCACGTGGTCGACATCGCGCGCGCGATCGCGGACTCGACCGGGGCCACGCTGTCGCGCGAGTCGCGCGGCCGTCCGCTCGCGGCGGCGCTCGCGGCGCCCCTCGACGACAACCAGGCGGTGCCGCGGATCGATCTGACGCGCGGCGTGCTCGCGCTGTTCGTGCTCGGTCTGGGACTCGGCGTCACCGTGTGGGCCGGTCGCCGCTGGTGGTTGGCGCCGTGGTGGTTCGTCGCGGGTGTCGGCACGCTGCTCGTGGTGCGCGGCGAGCCATCGCTCTCGAACGGCTGGATCTACGGAGGCGACGGGCGGGCGATGGCGATCACCTGGCTCCCCGCGCTCGCCCTCGCCGTCGCGGCGACCTGGGTCGGACTCGGTCGCGCCACGCTCGCGCGCGTGCTCGGCGGCCAGCTCGCACTGCCGATCGCCGCGCTCGCGGCATGTCTGACGGTGACCGGTGCGTGGCCCGCGGTGTTCGGCGCCGAGCAAGCACCGGTGGTGCCGCGCTACACCGCGTGGACGAGCCCGGTCACGCTCATGGTCGCTCACGGTGCTGCGGCGGTCGCGCTTGGCGTTCTCGCCAGGCTCGTGCAGCAGGCTTTCGGTCGACGCGCACGCGAGGCACCTCCCCGTAGCGCGACCGCAGACGACGCGTGACGTCGGGTAGCTGGGCTGCGAGGTCGTGGTGCTCGCCCGGATCCTTGCCGAGGTCGTAGAGCTCGACGAGGTTGTCGGACGGGTTGACGATGCACTGGTAGGGCCACTCCACCACCGACCACTGCCACTCCTCGTGGATCACGATCGCGCGATCGGCGGGTGGACGCATCGCGGGCGGGCCGTCGAGCAACGCCGGGACGAGGTCGATGCCATCGATCTCGCCCATCGCGTGCGGCGTGTCGATCAGCGAGAGCAAGGTCGGCGCGAGATCGACCAGGGTGACCGGATCGGTGCGACGGCCGGCGTCGACCTTCGGGATATGGAACGCGAGCGGAACGTGGACGAGCGGCGCGTACGTGACGCGACCGTGGGTCTCGAGCAGGCGCGGATCCTCCTTGAGCGACTCGCCGTGATCGGATGCGAACACCACGATCGTCGAGTCGGCGAGGCCGCGCTTGGCGACCGCGTCGAGCAGGTCACCGATCCCGTGGTCGACCGCGCGCAACATCGCGCGATAGCGATGCGCGACATCGGACGCCCCGGGCTGCACCTGCGAGAGCAACTCGGGCGGCGGCACGATCTGGTGGTGCTCGTGGACGTCGAAGTAGTGCGCCCACGCGAAGAACGGCTGACCCGCCGCGTTCGCGCGATCGATCGCGGCGACGGTGGACCGGGTGGTCTCCTCGGAGGTGATCCGGTCGCCGACGTCCTGCTTCTCGCCGTCGGTACGGATCCGGTCGACGTGGATGCCGCGCGACAGCATGACCTCGCCGACGTAGCGGAGCACCTCCTCGGGGATCGCGCTCGACGTCATCCGGCCGCTCGCGGAGAGCGCCTCGCCGAGCGAGGTCTCGATGCGCTGGAACGGATCGAACCGGCCGGTGAGCAGCGTGGTCAGCGAGATGTCGGTGCCGGCAGCGGGCGCGATCGCGTGCGTGAACAGGATCGAGCGGTCGAGGAGCTTCTCGATGTGCGGGAAGTCGTCGCGGCCGGGCGCGCCGGGCGCGATCATGTCGTAGCGAAGCGCGTCGACCGTGACCAGCAGGATGTTCATTCCCTTGGTGCGCTCGCGCAGCTCGGCGGGCGCGAGCTTCCAGTGAAAGCCCTTGGCCTCGGTGACCGGCTTCTTCGGGGGGGCCACGATCACCGCATCTTCACCGTCGCAATCTTGATCGATGCCGTCGCCCGGCTTGTCGAACGCCCCGGGATGGATGTCGGCGTCGCCGTCGTCGCAATCGCCCCCGCCGAGCATCGGCGACGACCCGTCGCGATCGCGATCGAACACACCGCGCAACAGCCGCACGATGTCGTAGCCCGGACCGCGCGCCATCACGACGGCGCGGCGATCGGCCTCCGCCGACAACCCGGTGGTCAGCGCCGCCGTGCCGGTGCCGAGCGTGATCGCCACGAGCACGCCGGCCGCGATCACCGGCATCCGGACGTCGCGACGAGCGAGCCGCACCAGCACGCCCGCGGTCACGATCACGACCAACGTGGCGCCGAGCTGCGCGTCGAGGTAGCCACCGCCGAGCTTGCGGCGGACCCACATCACGCCGCCGACCAGTCCGGCGCTCGCGAGGATCGGGAACGTGCGCGACATCAGATCGCCCGCGGCGAGCCGGCGACCGATCGCGACTGCCACCGCGAGGCCGAGCCAGGCGATCACCGGGCCGAGATACGGCAACACGCCCGCGAGCGGCAGCGTCTGCGCGTAGGCGCCGTAGAACAGCGTCCGGAACACCGGCACGGTGACGAGCAGGCTCGGTGCCGCGACGATCAGCGCACCGTACAGTGCGCCGCCACGCCGGTTCGCGATTCGCGGGCGAGCCGCCAGCCACTCGGTGCTCGCACACGCGATCGCGGCGGCGAGCCCGACCAGCCCGAACGCGGGTGCCAGCACGAGCGCGAGCGAGGGATCGTGGAGCCGCAGACCCTCGAGCGCACCGATCGCGATCGCCGCGACCACGTGCGCGGTGAGAAGCCATGCCGCAACGCGCGTGCGTACGGAGGACTCGCTGGCCGGCGTACTCGCCATGACGAGCGATCACAGCACGTTCGTTGGACCGCGACTACTTCGACGGCGGGTACTTCTGCAGCTTGCGCTGGAGGCTGCGGCGATGGATGCCGAGCCGCCGCGCGGCCTCGGAGATGTTCCCACCGGCATCGGACAGGACGCGGTTGATGTGCTCCCACTCGGCGCGCGCCAGCGACGGGGCGCGGTATTCGTCGCCCGATCCGGACGGCGGCGCCGGTGGATCGAGCGGCGGAGCCTCGCCGCGCGCGAACGCGGAGATGATGTCGTCGGCGTCGGCCGGCTTCGACAGGTAGTAGGTCGCGCCCAGGCGGACGGCGTCGATCGCCGTGGCGATGCTGCCGTAGCCGGTGAGGATCAGGGCCTTGGTCGCCGGATCGATCTCGTGGAGCGTCTTGACGAGCTCGAGGCCGCTCTTCCCGGGCATCTTGAGATCGAGCACCGCGAGCTCGGGCGACTCGGCAGTGGCGGCGGCGACGGCGGAGTCGTAATCGTGCGCGGTCCGCACGTCGTACCCGCGGTCGACGAACGCCCGGGCCAACCGGTTCCGGTAGACCTCGTCGTCATCGACAATCAAAATCGACGTCTTTTGCTCAACAACAGTCATGACTATGCCGGCTTAGATACTACTGCGGTCGAGACCGCTTCAGGGGTGGGCTGCGACGAGGTGTCGCGGGCAACGTCCGTCGGTAGGTGTACCCGAACTTCGGTCCCGGCGCCCTCCGTCGAGTCGATCTGAAGGGTCCCGCCGACACCCTCGATCACCGCGCGAGCCAGAAACAACCCGAGTCCCATGCCGCGACCGGGCGCCTTGGTCGTGAAGAACGGCTCGCCGATCCGATCCATCACCTCCGACGGCATGCCGGCGCCGCGATCGCGGATCCCGAGTGCCAGCATCGCCTCGTCACGCCGGGCCGTCACGACGACGGCCGTCGACGAGGGCGACGCGTCCTGGGCGTTGGTGACCAGCGAGCGCAACGCCTGGGCGACCGCGCGCGGCGGCAACCGCAACTGCTCGGTGGCGAGATCGTCGGGGATATCGCGATGGACGGTCGGGGCCGGCCGGATCCCGACCATCACCTCGTCGAGCAGCTCGCCGACGCTGCACGGCGTGACGCCCTCGCCCACCGTGCCGGCGCCCTGGGCCATCTGCTCGAGGATCGCGCGGCACCGCCCGACCTCGTGTCGGATCAGCTGGGCGTCGGCCGCGAGGTCACCCATCTCGGCCTTGGTGAGTGCGCGCTCGAGCTCCTTCGAGGCGAGCGCCACCGTGCCCAGCGGCGTCGACAGCTCGTGCGCCGCGCCGGCCGCCATCGTGGCGAGCGACGCGAGCCGCTCCTGCCGCGCGGCGAGGTTGCGGGCGCCGGCCAGCTCGGTATCGCGCTCGGCGAGCGCCGCGTGGATGCGCTGGAGGAAATGGACGACGAACGCCGACGCCACTCCGAGCGCCACCCACTCGCCGATCGCCTGGTTGTCCTCGGGGATCACCAGCGGCTGGTGGAACACGAGCAGAAGGCCGTACCCGGCGAACGACAGCGCGCTGATCAGCCACGCCCAGCCCGCGCGGAGGAGCACCGTGGCGAGCGCGATCTGGACGACGTAGAGCAGGCCGAACGGGTTGTGCGGTCCACCGGTCAGGTACAAGAGGCCGGTCAGGATGGCGACGTCGAGCATCATCACGAGCCCGAGGTGCCACTCGCGGACGGTGCGACTCGGCATCGTCGGCTTCAACGCATCGTTGGCTGGCCGGCGATCGCCGAAGAAGTACAGCTCGAGACCGAGGTTCGAGACCAGCCCGAGACCGATCACCAAGAACAGCGGCAAGATCGGCAGCGCACCCTCGAGCAGGAACTGCCCGACGAGCACGGTGGCCGCCTGGCCCGCGATCTCGGCCCAGCGCAGGCGCGCGAGCCAGTGGATGTTGACCCAGTCGCGCTCGGGGATCGGCGCGGCACCACGAGCGGTAAACCGGGACACCCGGTCACCGTAGCAGGCTGCGGAAAGCCGCGGCCTGCGAGTCGTGGTCGTTTCGCACGTCAGCCATGCGCGCCGACCGTGGCGCGAGCATCAGCGCAGCGACTTGAGTCCCTTGTCCATGACCCACTGCTGGTAGTACTGCGCCTGCGGCGTCCCCTGCTGGATCCGCTCGTTGGCCTTCTTCAGCTCCTCGTCGATCAGCGTCACGAAGTTCTCGATCGGCATGGCGCCCGAGAGGAACCGGCCATTGATGAAGAATCCGGGGGTCGCGGCGACGCCGAACTGCGACAGCGTCTTCATGTCCTGCTGCACGTGCTGGACGCATGGCCCCTTCATGTCGGCCTTGAACTGATCGACGTTGAGCTGGAGCTCCTGTGCGAAGCCGACCACGTGGGCGCAGCCATTCGGCGTGTCCCAGCACTTCTGCGCCTGCCCCTTCTCGGCACCGGCCGCGGCCGGCACGTCGGACATGTCGAACTGGCGCTGCTTGAAGCCCTTCTCCCACAAGAGCTCGTCCATCTCGAAGCCCTTGCCCTGCTTGCTGGCCGCACAGAATGCGAGCGCACCCGCCATCGCGTTGCGCGGGTGGACGACCAGCTGCTTGTGAACGACCCGGAGGTCGTCGCCATACTTCTTGATCGAGATCCTTCAAGGTCGCACGGACCTTCTCGCAGTACGGTCAACCATAGTCCGCGGCTTCGACGAGTGTGACCTTGGCGTCGGCAGGGCCGATGAACGGATCGCCTTCGATCGAAACGGCGTAGGTCTTGGCGCGATCGGGCTGTGGTCGCTGCCGCCGCTGTTGCGGGGCCCGCGCTCCGGCCGGCATCCGATCGAGCTTCTGGATGATCAGGTCGAGCTTGCGCTCGATGTTCCGGGTGTCCTGCTGACATCCCGCTGTCGCGGTGGCAGCGACGGCGATCAACGGCAATACAAGCTTGTTCAGTTCAGGCATTCGGATGACTCCTGGGAGGCCAATCATTGGCCCCAACAGCTCGCCTCGCAAGGAGGTAGGTCCAGATCATTGCAGCGATTTGAGGCCCTTGTCGAGGACCCACTGCTGGTAGTACCGCGCTTGCGGCGTTCCTTGCTGGATCCGCTCGTTGGCCTTCTTCATCTCCTCGTCGATCAGGGCGACGAAGTTCTCGATCGGCATGGCGCCCGAGAGGAACCGGCCATTGATGAAGAATCCGGGGGTCGCGGCGACGCCGAACTGCGACAGCGTCTTCATGTCCTGCTGCACGTGCTGGACGCATGGCCCCTTCATGTCGGTCTTGAACTGATCGACGTCGAGCTGGAGCTCCTGTGCGAAGCCGACCACGTGAGCGCAGCCGTTCGGCGTGTCCCAGCACTTCTGCACCTGCCCCTTCTCGGCACCGGCCGCGGCCGGCACGTCGGACATGTCGAACTGGCGCTGCTTGAAGCCCTTCTCCCACAACAGCTCGTCCATCTCGTGTGCCTTGCCCTGCTTGGCGGCGGCGCAGAACGCGAGAGCACCGGCCATCGCGTTGCGCGGGTGGACGACGAGCTGCTTGTAGACGATGCGCAGATCGTTACCGTACTTGTGCTGCAGGTCGGTCATCGTGCTGCCGACCTTCTCGCAATACGGACACGCGTAGTCGTAGGCCTTGACCAGCGTGATCTTCGCGTCGGCCGGACCGATCGAAGGATCGCCGGCGATCGGGACGGCGTAGGTCTTGGCGCGATCGGGCTGGGGGCGCTGACGCCGCTGTTGCGGGGCCCGCGCTGCACCCGGGGCCGGCATGCGGTCGAGCTTCTGGAGGATCACGTCGAGTTTGCGCTCGAGGTTGCGGGTGTCCTGTTGGCACCCGACCGTCGCGGTGACGGCGGCGAGCACGGGCAGTACGAGCTTGTTCAGCCTCATGTCGATCACTCCTCGAATCCGGCAACTCGCTTCGGCGGCTGCCGGTGGGAGAATCCCTCAGCGGCGGTGGAACTGCAACACAGCGGCTCGGCGAGCAGCTCGACCGAGGCCTCGTCGAACGTCGACACCGCCGCCTCGCCATCGGGCTGTTGCGGCCTCGGACTCGACCGTGCGGCGCAGGCTCGCCTGGAGCTCGCACGCCTCGTCGTGCGACAGCACGCCGTCGTTGTCGACATCGGCCTCCGGGTGGGCCTGACGCAGCGCCTCGGCGAGTGCCGGCGTGTACACGCAGGTCTCGACCCGTCGCGCCTCGGCATCCCGCGCACCACCGAGGGAGATCGCCACCCACACGACGAGCGCGCCACCGTGCACGAGCCCGATCCGGGCTCGCATCGGACCGGCGAGCACGCCGGCGATCCGATCGTCGAGGGCGGTGGCGGCGAGCGACGCCGCCGGGGCCGGACGTAGCCGCGCCATCTGGAGCAGCAACCCGGCGTACACGTGGGCCGGTACCGCGCCATCCTCGAGCGCGCGCGCGTCGCACGCCGCCTCGCGAGCGCGATCGAGACGCCGGCTCGCGAGCGCGACGATCGGAAACCACCAGAACGCGGCGCGCGCGATCACCTGGAGCAGTCGACCGGCGACATCGAATCGGCGCACGTGGGCGAGCTCGTGGAGCAGCGCCGCGCGCAGGAGCTCGCGCGCGTCGGCGGCGAGCAGCGACGACGGCACCACGATGATCGGGCGGAACACGCCGACGACATGCGGGCCGATCGTCGGCGCACCGACCGCGAGTCGCACGCGTCGCGCGCCGAGGTCGGCGAGTAGGGCTCGCGCATCGGCCGGCGCGTCGGGGGCGCTCCGGGCCGCCGCACGCACGCGACGCGAACGCGCGATCGCGCGAACGATCACGACCGCGGCTCCCGCGGCCCACAGCGCGGCCAGTGCCAGCCACGCATTCGAGGCACCGTAGCCGGAGAGCGGCGCGCTACCGGCGGGCGCACCGACGACGATCGGTCCTCCGCCCGGATGACCGCGCAATCCGGCGAGCAGGTCGGACAGCGACCACGCCAGCGCCGGTCCCCACGGCAGCACGAACTTCACGATCACCACGGTCCACACCGCCGCGTGAAACGCCGGCTTCGCCCGGCCGCGGAGCACCACGAGTGCGAGCACCGCGAGCAGGCTGCCCTGCAACGCCATCATGCCCAGCATGCCGAACATCGACCTGGCGGTTGCCGCCGCCTCGATCACCGACGTCACGACCGCTTCTTCCCCTTGCGCTTGCGTGCAGGCTCGGGCGGCTTGGTGTCGGACCCCGGCTCGGCGTTGGCCGCCTCCGAGATCCGGCGCTCGATCGCGTGGAGCTCGTCGCGGGACAGCGACTCGTCCTCGACCAGGTTGAGCACCAGCGAGTCGGCCTTGCCGTCGAACACCTCCCGCACGAACGCGCGCAGGCGATCGCGGAGCACGCTCTCGCGCCGGTGAGCCGCGCGGTACACGAACGGTTCGCGCTCCTTGTCGACGGTGACCGCGCCCTTGGCGGCGAGCCGCGACAACAGGGTCATCACCGTGGTGTAGGCGAGCTCGTGGCCGTGGTGTGCGAGCTCGGCCCGGACCTCGGCGACGTTGGCGCGCTCGAGGCGCCACAGCGCCTTCATGACGCGGAGCTCGCCGGGGCTGAGATCGGGGGTAGGCATGCTACGACGTATCTCGTAGGATTACTACAAACGTAGTTACGCTGGCAAGGGGCTCGTGCCTGGCCACCGTCAACCGGCCGCCGGGTGATTCGATTCCCGGGATTCCCGTCGCCGTTTCCGCCGCGCGATCCACCACACGACCGGCCGTTCGACCGCGAGGATCGGGAGGTAGGCGAAGCCGAGCGCCGGGTACGGAAACCAGATGTTCATGAGCAGGATCACGCCGACGTGGAAGCCCCACACGCCGAGCGCCCACACCCGGGCGATCCGCCCGCCGAGCAGCGCGACCGGCGCGCCGAGCTCGAGCACGATGGTCAGGATCGAGAACCCGGTCAGCGCGCCGGGGTGCTCGAGGAACGGGGTCGCGAGCGGCGCGGTGGCGCTGCCGAGCAGGAGCTTGCGGAGGTTGTCGATCGCGATCTGGTTGCGCAGCTGTTCGCCATCGAGCCACGCCAGACCCGCGATCCGCAGCTTCGCGACGCCGGCGAGCAGGTAGGTCGCGGCGGTGAGTGCGACCAAGAGCTTGATCGCCCAGCCGTACCCCGCGCCCGCGCCCGCGCCCACGCCCGACCGGCGGGGCCACACCGCCCACGCATCGGCAGCGGGCACGACCGACAGCGCGATCACGTGCAACACGAGCAGGTTCTCGGTGTGAAACGGCATCGCCCACGAGTTGCGATACGACAGCGTCCACAACAGACCGAGCGCGGCGATCGGCGCGACGATCCGGTAAGCGAACCCGAGGGCGAACGCGGCGAGCAGGACCAGCGTCGCGACGGCGATCGCGGTCATCGTGCCCGGAGACAGCGGTGTGTCGAGGAACCGGACGACGCCGACCGGATGGAACCCGGCGCTCAGCTGGGAGACCCGCTGGATCTCGCCGAACCGCACCCACACCCAGCCGAACGCGAACGCGCCGATCGCGATCCGCAGCATCGCGAGTCGCTCGGGCGGTGCCGGAGCGAACCACCACGACGCGATCCGGTCGGCGATCGAGCTCCGCTTCGTCATCGCGCACCTCCGCGAGGCGGCACGCGGCACCGCACGCGCTCGACCTCGTGGCCGAGCTTGTCGTGAAGGAGCACGTCGAGCGCGTCGTGACTGCCGGTGACGATCCGGATCGTTGCGAGCTCGGTGTCGCCGGACGCCGCGACGCGGTTCGCGATCTCGGTGCACAACCGGCGCTGCGCGCGTGGACCGTCGTGCACGGCGAGCGCGACGATCGTGAACGCTTGCAGGACCTCGGTGCTGCCGACGAGGAACGGCCGGAGATACCGGCGCTCGCCGGACGTGGTGACGCCGAGCGCGTAGCTCATGCGCAGCCGCGTCGGGCGCTCGGTCGCGAACATCGGATAGGTCGACAGCGGGAACCCGTCGTCCACCGGATCGCGGACCAACGGCGATAGCGTGGCGCCGACGAGCACCACGCTGATCACGGCGGCGCGCACCCGCGGCGACATGCTCGCGACTATGTCATCGCGCGGTGGGCCGCGTCACTGGCGCAGCACGCGCCACGCGGTGTGGGGCTCGCCGATCTCGAAGTAGAACGAGAACGCGAACGAGATCGAGCCGTCCTTGCTGACCAGACCGTCGGGCGGGTTCGGGAACGGCTGCGCCTTGTGGAACGCGCTGACCGCCTCGTTGTCGAGCTCGGTGACACCCGACGGGTTGGTCACGACGATCTTGACCAGCTTGCCCCTGCGCGACAGCGTGACCCGCACCTCGGTGACGCGGGTCTTGAACCCGTTGTGCGTGCCGTCGGGATCGATCCGCCGCCACACGTCCTGCGGGTTCCAGTTCTGCGCGACCTGCCGCTTGAGGCGGTTGAAGAAGCTCGCGTACACCCAGCGGCGCGCGTTGAGTGCGGTCTCGTCGCCGTTCTCGACGTCGTCGAGGTGATCGACCGAACCGCCACCGACGATCCGCTCGAGCTGCTCCTTGGTCGGGCGCAGGTTGGGGATCTGGGGCGAGCCGCCTCCGGCCCCACCCTGCCCGCGCGTCAGCTCGCCGGGGTCGCGGCGCAGCTGCTCGATCGCCCCGTCGCCGCGTCGCGGGATGAAGCCGTCGGCCACGATCGGCTGACGTTCGCCGCGCTCGCCACGATGCATCTCCTGTTGCGGTGCCTTCGCGGGATTCGGCGCCCCGGGTGGACGCATCGCGAGCGTGCCGGGGACCTTGGGCGCACGCGCGTTCTTCCCCCGATCGTCCTCGAGCTTCTTGATCGAGACCTCGTCCTTGGGCTTCTGCTTCGCCGTCAGCTCCTCGGGCTTGCTCTTGGCGACCATCGGTTCGTCGCGCGATCCGCGGGCGACCTTCTGCTTCTCGACGCGGGTGTTGTACTCGGCGAGCAGCCGCGCGTTGTCGGGCGCCTGCTCCTCGGTGGGCTTGGCGACCTCGACGACCTGCTGCGGCCGGCGCGGCTTCGGCGCCGGCGGCGGTGGCGGTGGTGGCGGCGGTTGCGGTTGGAGCTGCGGCTGCGGCGGTGGCGGCTTGGGCATGTCCTCGGGCTTCAGCTCTTCGAGCAGGGGCTCGGGATCGATCGGCTTCAGCTTCTCGAGCTGCTTGGGTTGCAGCATCGCCATCGCCACCGGTGCAGCGTCGTCGGGCGAGCCGCGACACGCCGACAGATCCATCCACATCATCATCTGCACGCCGTCGGCGCACTCGGGTCGATCCTCGCTCCACGGTGCGAGGCACATCGCGGCGCGTGCCGTGGTCGCGAGGATCACGTCGCCGGAGCACGTGGTCTCGAGCTCGGCGGTATCGTCGATGTTCGGTTGCTGCGTGACCGCTGCGAAACTCTCGCGGACCCACCCCAAGGAACCGGCCGCCCCGAGGACGGTACCGTGCACGACCACCGCCACCCCGACCGCGACGAGCCACATCGTGGAGGCGGAGACCCGTTTCCTTTGGCGACGTGCAGCGGCTTGCATGTGCGCGGACCAGCGTCTCCTTTCAGTATAGGAGACGTATGAGGGGACCGTCAGGTCGATTTCGGATTTGCGTCCACCTACACGTGGCTCCAACCGATGCAGATTCAAACAATTGCCGGCGGGGTCCTCACCGCCGTAGCCGGTGATCCCGACCCTATGCGATCCTCGTACTAACGGCTCGGGGAATGCCTCAGGACACCGACAAGTTGCGCCACGCAGTCGCTGCGGCCGACACCGAACCGCGGTTCGAGGTGGGCGATACGCTTCCGATTCCGGAGGTGCCGGAGCCGTCGCTCCCGGAGAACCAGCGCAAGAGTGGCCCCCTCCCGACCGGCATGCACGAGCGGAGCAAGCTCGGCCGGTTCGACATCCTCGACATCCTGGGCCAGGGCGGGATGGGCGTGGTGGTCGCGGCGTACGACCCGCAGCTCGATCGCAAGGTCGCGATCAAGGTGCTGCGGACCCACGGCCTGACCGGGCGCCGGCGGGTCAAGGAGGCCGAGCGTCTCCAGCGCGAGGCACGCGCGATGGCGCAGCTATCTCACCCGCACGTCGTCACCGTCTACGACGCCGGGGAGATCGACGACCGGGTCTACATCGCGATGGAGTACGTCGCCGGTCAGACCCTGCGCAGCTGGCAGGTCGAGCGATCCGCCGACGAGATCATCGAGGCTTACACCAAGGCAGGAAGCGGGCTCGCCGCCGGTCACCAGGCCGGCCTCGTCCACCGCGACTTCAAGCCCGACAACGTGCTGGTCGGCTTCGACGGTCGGATCCGCGTGATCGACTTCGGCCTCGCGCGACCGACCCGCACCGGTGACACCACGCCGACCCCGGGTCGCGATACCGACGAGCTGTCGTCGTCATCACCGTCGGGCGGGATGTCGACGTCGGGATTGCACGCCCGGCTCACCACCGTCGGGGCGCTGTTCGGAACGCCGCTCTACATGGCGCCCGAGCAGCACAAGAAGATCGAGCTCGACGCGCGCGCCGATCAGTTCGCGTTCTGCATCGCGCTGTACGAGGCGCTGTACGGAACCCACCCGTTCCCCACGGAGAGCTACATCACCCTCGCCGCCGCGGTGATCGAGGGCAAGGTCACGCCGCCCCCCGAACGCGCCGACGTCCCCCGGCGCGTGGTCGACGCGATCCTGCGCGGCCTCCGCCCCGACCCCGACGACCGGTTCCCGAGCATGGTGGCGCTGCTCGAGGAGCTGCAGCCGCCGGCACCGCGCAAGCGGCGGGTGTGGGCATGGACCGCGGGTGCCGCGCTCGGCGCCGTGGCGATCACGCTGGGCGCGGTGTGGTTACTCGGTGGTCGCGCGGCGGCCGATCCGTGCGCCCCCGATCCCGAGCGGTTCGCCGGGATCTGGGATCCCGCGGTCGAGGGCGACGTCACCGCCGCGCTCCTCGCGAGCCATCGCGCGCACGCCCGCGACACCGCCCAGCGCGTCAAGACCGACCTCGATCGCTACATCGCCGACTGGCGCAAGCACCGCGCGAGCGTGTGTCGTGCGACCGAGGTCGATCACACGCAGTCCGAATCGCTCTTCGACCTCCGCATGGAGTGTCTGACCCACCGCCTCGACGACCTCAGTGCGCTTACCCACCTGCTCCGGACCACCGACCCCGCGATCGCCGATCACGCCGTCAGCGCGACGCACGCGTTGCCCGACTCGCGTGCGTGCGTCGACATGAAGAGCGCCTCGATTCCCGCCAGCCGAGTGCAGTCCGCGCAACTCGCGCCGCTGCGTGCCGCACGCGCCACGCTCGAAGCCAACGTCGAGACCCAGCACTACGCGAATGCCATGGCGCTCGGACGCGACCTGCTCGCCCGTGCGAAGCGCATCGGCTACGAACCGTTCATCGCCGAGATCGAGTTTCGGCTCGGGCAGGCCGAGGCGGGTGCCGGACACGCCAGGGAGGCCGATCGCTTGCTCCAGCACGTCCTCGAGCTGGCGTCGCGGAACAAGCTCGACCAGTTGTTCGCCAACGTCTGGCTCACGCGGATCGCGGTCGTCGGTACCCAGCGGCCCGACGAGGCGCTCGGGTTCGAGCCGATCGTGCGGATGGCGATCGACCGTGCCGGTGGAGGCCCGAAGATGCTCGCGGCGCTCGAGTACTACCTGGCATCGGTGTCGATCCTGAAGAGCGATTACACCACGGCGATCAAGCGCTACGAGCGAGCGATCGAGCTCCGCACGGCCGACGACAAGGTCGACCGCGCCGACGTCGTCATCGGCAAGGTCATCGGCAACGACACGACCGACAGTCCCAACACCAACAACGACACGACCTTCGCGGAGGCCTACAACGGACTCGGTGGTGCCTATCTCCGAGCCGGCAACGTGGTCGAGGCCAAGCGCGCGTTCGAGAAGGCGATCGAGATCGATCGCCGCACGCTCGGCCCGTCGCACCCCACGACGGCGCGCAACGTGTCGAGCCTCGGCGCGCTCGCGCAGGCGATGGGCCACTGGGACGAGGCCACGAAGTATCACAAGGAGGCGCTCGCGGTTCTCGAGCCGATCCTGGGCGCCAACCACGAGCAGGTCGGAATGCTGTACTACAGCCTCGCGATCAGCGCGAACGGCCGCGAGGACTTCAAGGCGGCGCTTCCCTACTACCAGCGCTCGCTCGCGATCTTCGAGCACATCTCGCCGAACCACACGTACGTCGCGCTGTCGCTCGTCGGCACCGCGGACTGTTACGAGGAGCTCGGCGAGCCGGCCAAGGGCGTGGTCGACGGCGAACGTGCACTCGCGATGCTGACCAAGTCGAAGACCAAGGATCGCGTGCAGCTCGCGATGGCGCAGTTCATCCTCGCCAAGGCGCTGTGGGCGGCGAACGACGATCGACCCCGCGCGCGCAGGCTCGCCACCCGGGCGCGCGAGGGGTTCCGCTCGGGCGGCATCGCGGCGCTCAACGGCTATGCGGCCGTGCAGGAGTGGTTCGAGAA
This sequence comes from uncultured delta proteobacterium, assembly GCA_963772655.1. Taxonomy (GTDB): domain Bacteria; phylum Myxococcota_A; class Polyangia; order Haliangiales; family Haliangiaceae; genus JABFXX01. The sequence goes on along the minus strand of CAVYYE010000001.1, from coordinate 8,774 downwards.
GGTCGACAAGCGCTAGACGGTGCGACGGCGCGCACCGAGCACGCCGAGCCCGAACAACCCGAGTACCGCGAGCACCAGCGCCATCCCCGTGCCGTGCTCGCCGGACGCGCCGGCGCGACACCCGCCGCCACCGCCCGTGCTCTCGACGCAGAACCCCGTGTCGTCGCACGCCATCCCACTCCCACAATCGGCGGCCTCCCGGCACTCGAACGTGCAGCCGCCGGCTGCCACGTCGCAGTGCTGCCCCGTCGGACATGAATCCGCCGTACACGGTGGAGGCTGCGCCCCCTCGAAGCACGCCTTGACCGTCATCGAGCCCGCCGAGGCGTTCGCGCAGTGGTGGGTGAGCGGACAATCGCGGTCGGTCTCGCAGAACTTCGAGCAATACCCCGTCGACAGATCGAGCGCGGTGAACAGGCAGAACGAGTCGCACTCGACCTTGTCGTAGTTACACGGCGCGCCGACCGGATCCGGCGTGCCCTCGCACAGCTTGCCGAGCGGGTATTGCGTGCAGGTCTCGCCTGCCGCACACGTCGCGTCGGTCGCGCACTCGTCGCCCATCACCGGATAGATCGAGCTGAGGCCGAGCTTGTCGTCGATCGAGAGCGTGCGCTGTCCGGGCCACGGATCCCACGAGAAGTACATGGTGTCGAACGCACGCTGCGTGTGGCCGAGTCCACTGAAGTGGCCGATCTCGTGCGTCAGCACCGCCTGCAGGTCGAGGATGTTGCTGTTGATCGCCGGGCCCGCCGGCGCGACCGCCCACGGAAAGTTCTCGCCGTTGACCGCGATGTCCGCGGTCTGCTGGCCGTCGATGATGAACAGGCTGGTCGCCGCCGCGGCCTCGCTGCCGAACGTCCACCCCGACTCGACGAACAGCATCACGTTGTTGCCGTCGATCGCCTGACCGAGGTCCGTCATGCCGGCGTTGGTGAACGTCAGGCTCGACGTCGGCACGGCCTGCCAGGTCGCGAACGCCGCGTCGAACGCCGCCACCACGTCGGCGATCGGCAGGTCCTCGCTTCCCGCGTTCTGGATCAGGTACGGCACCGGCATCTTGTTCGCCGGCCACACCATCCCGTTGGTCGCGAACCGCTCGCCGCGCGCGTGCACGCCTTCGGCCTCGAGCGGTGCGCGCACGAACTGCACGCGTCCCTCGATGTCGTGGGCCGGCCACTTGCCCTGCGCCCACCCGTACACGCGATACGTCCCGTCGCCACGCGCCCGCAGGTGCCAGCGCGCCCGCTCGCCAACCCGCACCGACGGCATGCCGAACACGATCTGCTGCGCGTTCCCGATCGTCCCGCCCTCGACCACGACCTCCACGGTCGAGCCGCGCGCGACCGGTGTGCCCTTCCGCGTGGCGTCGATCGCCACCGTCGCGTGGGTCTCGATCGCCTTTCCGTCGAGCGTGTACCGGGCCTCGCTCGCCACCACCTCGCCCTCGACGATGCGATCCGCCCCCGCCTCGAGCGCGGCCGGCGACAGATCGATCACCGTCGACGCACGCGCCGGTGCGGCGAGCGCCGCGACCGCGAGCAGGGCGAAGGGCAGCTTCATGCGCGCTGTCCGCGGCGCCGGCGCAACACGAGCATCCCGAGCACGCCGACACCGAGCAGCGCGCCGGTCTCGCCACCACCGCCGTCGGTCTGGCAGCACCCACCGCCGCTGCCCCCGCCGCCGACGCACTGGCCGAGGGTGTTGCACGTCCCGCCCCCGCAATCCTCGTCGAACCGACACTCGAACGTGCACGAGCCCACCGCGGTGTCGCAGAACTGCCCGTCGGGACAATCGGGGTTCGCCGAGCACGGGCCTCCCATCGGCGGCACGCCGCCGTCGGGGTTGTTGGGGTTGCCGGCGTCGCCGCCGCCACCCGCGCCGTCGCTGACGAACGCGCGGATGATCCAGTCGCCCGTCAGGCCGAGCGTCTGCGACTTCACCCAGCCGAGGCCGTTGGCCTTGATGTAGTTCTTCGCGGCGTCGATCGTGCCGTCATCATCGCGGGCGATCGACGGGAGGCCGGCATCCTGGAACTCGATGCCGACGCGGAACTGCTGCGGCAGCGTGACCGTCACGTCGGTCGTCGCGATCTCCTGGATGCTGCTGTTCGATCCCGTGAGCTGGAAGTCACCGGAGTACAGCTCCGACCCCGGCGTGTCCGTGCCAGCGCTATCGTCGAACACGCGTAGCGTCACCGTGCGGTTGGCCGTGGCACCGCCGTAGAGCAGCTGCACCTTGAGGAGCGTGCGCCCTGCTTCCGGAGCGACGAACCGCGAGGCTCCGATCTCGCCAGCGGCGAAGCCGGCCTGAAAGCCCACAATGCCCCGTCGGTGAAGCCGTCGTTCTTGAGCTCGGTATCGGCTCTCGCGACTCGCCACGACGAAGCAACGACGGCAACTGTCAGCGCTAAGCGGGTCAGCATCGTCAACGATCGTACGCTGTTGCGGCTCGTTTCGCGATGTGGTCGATAGGGCGACATCTGACGCAACCCGTGACGGGTTCGCTCGACACGAGTTGCATGTTCCTCCAACATCTCTCCATGTTCGGGCGGCGTCTGGCGTTGCTGGTTGGCTTGTCGGCATGTACGACTCCGAACCCTCGCTCGTGTGCAGACGGCATTTGCAACGATCCCCAGTTCCCGTTTTGTGACGTCGAAGGGACCTTGGGGGGATCGCCAAACGAGTGCATCGCCGTCGACTGCACCCCAAATGAGGTTGTCGCTTGTCGAGGCAACGACGAGCTCTCGTGCAACTCGACTGGCAACAACTTCGAGGTCACGCGATGCGAAGGAGTCTGCGACCCGACCGCAGGGTGCGCCGCGACCCGCATCGACTACGTGGTGTTCGTATCGAATCGCGATGGCAACAGCGAAATCTATCGAATGGCCCCGGATGGAAGTCTGCAGACCAACCTCACGCTCAGCGACGCCAACGATGACTCGCCGCAGTGGGACCCGACGGGTGAGCGCATTGCCTTCCACAGCAACCGCAACGGCACGATCGAGCTATTCGTGATGCAGCCCGATGGCAGCGACGCGCACGACGTCTCCCAGGGTGACGCCGCCGATTTCGCATGGTCGCCGGATGGCTCGAAACTGGTCTTCTCGAGCGAACGAAGTGGCGCCTCGGAGCTCTACGTTGTCGACACGGATGGCTCCAACCTGAAGCCTCTCACACAACTCGGAAGTGCATCGGGTCCAGCTTGGTCCCCCGACGGGTCACAGATCGCGTTCGTGAGTAACGACATCGTTCAAGTCATGGACGCTGATGGTTCCAACCCATTGCCGATCAGCGGCGGCGTCGACCGTCTTCCGGTATGGAGTCCAGACGGCTCGCAGATCGCGTTCTCCCATCGCATCACCTTCACGAACAACGACGTATTCGTCGTCAGTCCCGACGGAACGAATCCCCACAACATCACGAATACCACGAGCAGCTCCGAAGCCGGTGACCTCTCATGGTCACCTGATGGAATGCATCTCAGCGTGACTGGCGGCACCGATGTTGACTTCGAAGTCTTCTCCGTGGACTTGGATGGTGTGATCACGAACCTATCGAACTCGTCGTCCTCCATTGATCGCGCTGCCTGTTGGAGCCCCGACAGCGAGTCAGTGATCTTCGGCTCGAATCGCAGTGGCAACAGCGAGCTGCTACTGGTCTCCCGACTTGGAGGCGCGACAGCCAATCTGACCATGAGCTCCGCAACTGACGAAGACTGCAGCTGGCGACCTCGCTAAGTGTCGTACTCGGAGCACTCATGACAGCCGAAGTTTCTGGCGGTTCCACACCTAACGTGGCTATCACTGGCCAACCAGAGGCATCGTAGGTTCCCTTTCCGAGCTCGCTCGCGCCGCGATGTGGGCACGATGGCTACATCGACCCGCGCACGTCATGTGGCAACGAGCGCCAGGAGCGAGTGGACCAGCGTCGTCACACTACGAGCCTGTGCCCGTTCCAGTAGGACAGCCAGGTGGAGATCGACCGCTCGTTGGCTGATGTCGAGCTGATTGGCGATCGTCGGTTCGGAGTCGCCGCGTGCGAGCAAGCGCAATACCTCGAGCTGGCGCGTCGAGAGCCCCCAGTGTCGACGTGCGCGTTGTATGCACTCCTCGATCCGTCGGTCTTCGGCCTCGGGGCCGACAACGAGAAGTGTCGGGGTCTCGATTCCGCGCAACACGTGACGCTCGACATGTCCGCGCCGGGCGGTATCGAGCTCCCGCAAGACGCTCGCGCGATGACGATCGAGCCGATCACGACCGCGATGGTTCATGGCCAGCAAGTCTCCGCTCGCCCCCACGACGAACGCTGGTTGCGCGATGCGATCGAGGGCGGCCGATAGCGTGGCGCGATCGCGATCGCGTTCGCGGATCGCTCGCTCCGCGAGCAGCCGACGATGAAGTGCCGGCAGGAGGGCGCCGAACCTTTCCCGCTGTTCCGGCGTGAGGGGTGTGCGCTGGAACGCCCCGATCCAGGCCAGCACCTGCGACCCGTTGCACACCAGCACGCGGACCTCGCGATGCTCGACAAGGCGTAGGGGCGCGATCACCTCGCGAAACACCTCCGACGACCGGTAGGTCCCGTTCCCGACGAGCTCGATCGTGTCGACGACACGGTCGCGTTGATCGCTCTCGGGATACATCGGATCGAAGAACCAGAACCGATAGGGAGCCTGACGGAGATAGCCGATCACGCGCTCGATCACTCGCGCCAAGTCCTCGAACCCATCCGCCTCGATGCGCTCGATTCCCCACCCCCGAAGCCGCTCCTGCGGACAAAACACGAGCAGGTTGTCGAGCTCGAGATACGCTCGAATCCGCCGAAGCGTGCCCCGGAACGCGCTGTCGTCATCGAGGCGAATCGCCTTGATCTCGTCGATCAGCTCCCCGAGCTCTGGCTTGCCCTCCGCCTCGGTGTAACCCATGGCATCGGGCGGATCACGTGGCGTGCCAGCAGCCACGGCCGCGAATGTTCGGTAGTTGGCTCGGCGACCGGCGGAGATCGGGATCGCGATCTAGGAATCGATTCTACGATAGCGATCGAAGTACCGACGCAGCTGCTTGGTGGCTGTCCCGCGATCGGAGCGCACCCGATCGGCGGCCGCTCGAACCTCGACGTCGGCGAGCGAGGCGAGCTCGGACGCGCCGGCAAGGTCCGCGAACAACACGGGCTTCAAGTAGTTCTCGACGAAGTCCTTGACGTCGTCCCAGGTGGCCGGATGGCTGCCGCGATCGGCCACGAATGCGTGTGCCGCCTGGGTGGCCTGGTCGGGCACCGCGCGCTCGGGTCCGGGCGTCGGCCCCGGCCGTGGCTCGATCGGCACCAGGGAGCCCTCCGACAGCGCACGACGCGCGAGCTCGGGCGCGATCGCGGCGTGCGGACTCGCGAGCTCGACCCGTGCCGCGAACCCGACCAGCTCGCGGAAGTTCCCCGGCCAGGGATGCGCGGCGAGCATCGCGATCGTCTCCTCTCCCAACGCCTCGTACACCGAGCCGAACCCGGCGTGTGGTCGTGCCCGGAGGTACGCCACCACGTCCTCGAAGCGCTCCCGAAGCGGTGGCACGTCGATCACGTGGACGGACAGCCGGAACCACAGGTCGGTCCGGAACCGATCGGCGAGCGCCGCCTGCCGGAGATCGGTATTGGTCGCGCACACGATGCGAACATCGGCACGCGCCGCCACTCCGCCGCGCCCGAGGCGCTCGTACTCGCCGTGATCGAGAAACCGCAGCAGCATCGGCTGGACGTCGCGTGGGAGCTCGCCGAGCTCGTCGAGGAACAGCGTCCCTTCATTGGCACTCTCGACCGCACCGACGATGCGCTGCACGCTCCCGGTGAACGCCCCTTTCTCCGCGCCAAACAGCTCGGTCCGCGCGAGCTCGCGGCCGAGGAGCGCGCAGTTGCGAGCGATGAACGGTCCCGCCCGACCGGTGCGCCGATGAAAGCATCGCGCGAGGCCCTCTTTTCCAGTGCCGGACTCTCCGGTGAGCAGCAGGACCCGCGATCCGCTGGCGGCCGTGTCGACCACCTGTGCCACCGCAGCGCGCAACGCCGACGACGCCACGATCCAACCATCGTCGCGGAGGCTCTGCTCGGTCTCGAACAACACGTTCTGGCGCGCCACGTAGCGCTCCGCGATCGCGAGCGCTTCGAGCCAGCTCGGACCGGTGGTGTGGAGCGGTTCGATCACGAGGTCGTGCCCCGTCGCGAGCGGCATCCGCCCCACCCGATCGGCGTGCTCCGAGGTCGTCGCGAGCGCGATGCGAGCCGGCTCCCCACCGATCGCGAACCAGTCTGCGAGTGCACGCTGGAGCGCGACCGCGTAGTCATCCTCCGACGTCCACCGCGCATCCACCGGCGGCTCGCCAAGCGGCTTGGCACCGAACCCTGGTGCCAGGTGTAACGCGAGCTCGTCGACACCGTCGAGTGGCACCGTCACGCTGCAGCGCGGTGGAAGCTCGAGCCACGTTCCGTTGCGACTCCCGAGGTCGGTCACCTCCGCACGATCGCCACGGTGTTCGACCTTCACGTGCGAGCCCGACACGTTCGGTGACGGAATCGCGACCGTGGCCTCTCTCGTGGATCGTTCGGGACTACGTCCCACGATCACGGCGTGCTCGGGCTCGAGGACGACGTCGCGCGGAGTCGCGATTCCCGATGTCGCGATCTGGAGCCGTATCGGACCAAGCGCCATGACGCGATGATTCCACGTTCCGTGGCCACGCGCCCGCAGTGCGGTGTTACCGTTGGATGTGGGCGTGAAGTGAAGGGGGCGTGAATGGAAACATCACCGGTTGCGGGGACCGAGATCGGGGTTCCCCATCGACTCGGTCCTTATGCCGTCGGGCCGCTGCTCGGGGCGGGAGGCAGTGGTGTGGTCTATCGAGCGCTTGCCCCCGATGGCTCGGAAGTCGCGGTCAAGACGATCCACCGACCCACCGAGCTCGCGCTCTCGAGCCTGCGCGCCGAGCTCCACGCGCTACGACGCGTGCGCCACCACGGCATCGTCGAGGTCTACGACGACGGCATCGACCACGCGCGTCCCTGGTTCGCGATGGAGCTGTTGACCGGCGAGTCGCTGGCCGACTACGTGCGGCGTACCACCCGCCGCGCGTGGACACTGGACACCCTGCGTCCGATCCTCGAGCTGGTGTCGGCATTGTGTGCGCCGCTCGCGGCGCTCCACGACGGCGGCATCGTCCACCGCGATCTCAAGCCCGACAACCTGTTCCTGCGTCCCGACGGCGCCCCCGTGATCGTCGATCTGGGGCTGGCGCGGCAGTACGCCCGCGGTGGCACGCGGGCGGTCGCGGAGGCCGACGCGATCGCCGGCACCGAGGCGTACATGGCACCCGAACAACGCACCAACGAGCTGGTCGACGCGCGCACCGATCTGTACTCGCTCGGCTGCATCCTGTTCGAGCTCCTCGTCGGGACGCCGCCGGCGCGCGACGCGAAACCGCCATCGGCCTACGTCGATGGAGTTCCGTCCGCGCTCGACGCCCTGACGATGGCGATGCTGCAGCCCCGGGCGCGCGACCGCATCGGTCACGCCGAGGACGTGCGCGCGTGGATCGCGACGATCCTCGAACCCGACCGCGCCGCCAGCGTGCGTCCTCCGACCGCATCGCGGCTGTATCGTCCGTGTCTATCGGGACGGCGCGATGCCCTCCAGCAGCTGACCACGTCGCTCGCGCGAGCGCGCCGGGGCCTCGGCGTCGCGTGCGTGATCGAAGGCGAGAGCGGGATCGGGAAGACCCACCTCGCCGCGGAGGTCGCGCGGCTCGCGGTACACGACTTCGCGGTGATCCCGGTGGTCGGCGAACGTCCCGGTGGAGCACTGCGGGCGCCGCTCGCGAGCTGGGGTGCGCTCTTCGAGCACGTCTGGGACCGGGCGCGGATCGATCCGGCGTCACCGGCGGCCGCCGCGATCACGCGCCACCGCAGCCTGCTCCCGAAGCTCCATCACGTGTTCGCGGTCGCGCACTCGACCGCCGCGCGCGACGATCGCCCATCCGCCGACCAGGTCGTGATCGCGATCGCGGATCTGGTGGCCGCGGTCGCCGCCACGCGACCGACGCTGCTGTGGTTCGACGATCTGCAATGGGCCGACGAGCTCACGCTCGGGGTGTTGCGCGTGCTCGCGGGCAGCTGGCTCGAGCGCCGGGCGGTCATGGTGCTCGCCACGATGCGGACCGACGAGCGCGATGCACACCGAGCAGACGACGTGTTGCGGGAGCTAGGTCGCCCCCATCGGATCGCCCTCGGTCCGCTGCCGGATCGCGACCTCCGCGAGCTGGTCGCCGACATGCTCGGTGTCGGCGAGCCGCCCGCGTCGGTGATCGAGTGGATCTCGAGCCGTGCCGAGGGCAACCCGTATCTCGCCGCCGAGTACCTCCGGCTGGTCGTGGCCGAGCTGCCCCTCGAGCGCGAGGTGGTGCTGCCGACGGTGCGGATCCGCGTCCCCGCGACCGATCGACTCGAACGACTACCGACGCCACACTCGGTGCACGAGCTGGTGATGCGCCGGATCGATCCGCTCGCACCATCGGTCCGCCAGCTCGCGGAGCTGATCGCCGTGCTCGGAGGCACGGTGGATGCCGGCAGCCTGGCGGTGCTCGAGAACGACCACCGCGACGAGTTCTTCGAGTTGCATCGCCGTCAGATCATCGAGGCCACCTCGGACGGCGGCGCGCGACTCCTTCACGATCGCTTGCGCACCGTGGTGTACGAGCAACTCGCGCCCGCTCGTCGCGCGGTGCTGCACGAGGGTGCGGC